>CAWGZY010000008.1:0-71654 GCA_963827085.1 uncultured Bacteroidota bacterium | reverse complement strand
TATTTATCCCTGCCTGAAAATATTGCTCCCAGTACCGACAACACCCCGATAACTATCTGCAAGGTTCTTATGCCATAAAGAATGCCCCCTTTTGTGGAATAAGTAGTTATAGGCAATTCTACTTATCCAAAACAGGAGGACAGATGACACAGGCACTGTACGACAGTCTTTGGCATTACACAGAGCAGTTTTCGAGGGATCCATTGCAGCGGAGTGAATTATTGACGATGGCATGGAAGGAAGGAGAGAGACTCGGTGATCGCTGCACACCCGGGCTTATGAAAAGCATGATGCACTTCCGTTCGAGGGAGTTGAACAAGCGCAGCGCGTTTCCCGCGAAAGAAGTTGGCAAAAGAACGATTGATGCTTGGAACAGACCGGAGCGTGTGTATCTGGATAAACCGGCTGCCAATACCGGCGGAATTGTTGCTGACTTCTTGTTGTCAGAACGAGCCACGCCATACGACCATACAGTCGTTAATGATTTCATTGAGGCCTTGTCCGCTGAGGAGCAAGACGTGCTCAACGATCTCAACGCGGGATTCAAACGAAAAGAAATATGCGAGCGACAAAGCATTACGAGCATCCGCCTTAACTCCCTCCACAAATCCATTCAAGATAAGGCCGTAGCATACCTTTGACGGCAGAAGAAGAGCGCGTGTGCGCTTTTCTTTACGCTGCCAAGAAAAGAGGACCCGAAAAAAGCATTCTTTTTGAGCCTCAAACGTTTAAGCCTTACCTCAAGTCTCAGATGTTGCTTCTACTTCGATCTAAAGACAGCCCGACACATCCAATCCTGGTAGGCATCAAGTTTCTATATATTTTTTATTTAGAATTTTTTTGGAGCCCTTCTGCGTTTTTGTGGCCACAAAGTGCTTTGGTAATATTTTTTTATACCGAAACAATAGCCAAACTGTCAAAATTGATGTCGAGAGTGTGCTTAAAGTGAAGTTGAGGTGTCATAAATTCATCCAAAAGACTGACAAAAGAGTGCCGAAAGTATACCAACTGTGTCATAATGTGAACTCATTAAAAGTGAATCACTTACGATTTTCGGCAGACCACATCAGCGTGAAATTCTTCGTTGGCTGGCCTCGGTGGATTGAAGTTGGCGCGCGAGAAGCGGCAAGGAGTTAAAATCTTAAACGCGGATGGACCAACTCGACTGCATTCGTTCGCATTCACACCTTTTTTCATTTCAAATTTCATTGGTGGGCTTCATTCCAGGGTAATATAGGACCGTTGGAGCGTAAGAATGATTTCAAAGATCGCACGTGAGCCATATTATGGCGCACAAGCGGCAAATTGGAGCTTACGGAGTGGCAACGTTGGATACGAGTCCTACAAACATTATTCCAGCCGCATCAATGATTTGTACCGAATCCCAGTCAACCGGCTATTTCGAATAAATTTCGTCAGATCAAAAACTCCATTATGACAATCTCACGGGATACATATGTGCGTAGGCAATCGAATTTACTACATTTCAATCAGAGCAACGCGCTTATTGGAAATAAAGATCTACAATCTTCTCTTTTGGATTCCGCATAGTCGTACAAGATTTGCGTAATCGCAATTTTTTCCTTGACATTATCAGAAAATAGAGCTAACGTTACAACGACCTCTTAGGGCGGGGAATATGGGAACCCACACAGATATTTTAATCAAAATAGAAAAGTTGTAAATTTAGGTTTGCTATCTCCACGGATCTTTGAAATTTATTGTGTTTTTTTTATTTCCTATACAAACAAGATTAATTGAAGTTGGTTATTAGCTGAATAGTTTCCATGAATTGTTTCGAAAGGTTGTAAATTTCGTCTTAAAAGTTTTTGAACGACTAAATCAATGGCAAAGGTGATACTGTGAAGGTAATGCTAATTCTAGCTTTTTTTGTAACTAACTATTGTATCCTTGAGTCGCAAACGGATTCCGCTTTTTACTTCCCAATGAAAACAGATGATCTTTGGCAATATAAAGAACCTCCCCCCCCGGATGAGCCTTACATCACTGAGACTAGAACAGGGAGAGACACAATGTTTTCCAACGGATGCACTTATCACAGCTTTGTGACCAAGAGTTATGGGTACAGTGATACTATCGTTCCTGTAATATATGAAAGGCAAACAGGTAATAAAGTGTATCGTTATTTTCCAACTAAGCAAGCAGAGTTTCCCATATATGATTTTGCCAAGGGGATGGGTGATACTGTTTCTATCTTTTATGGAGCTATAAATCCTGGAGACACAAATGTTGTCACTGTATTAGATACAGGTATGCAAAACATTTTTGGGAAGTTAAGAAAGTATATTACTTTTTATGATAAAGAATTTCCCACGACGCTCTTCTGGATTGACCAGATTACCGATAGTATAGGTATAACATTTTCTGAAATTGAAGCTGGTTATGAGCTCTATTTGGTGGGGGCAGTTATAGACAGCGTCCAGTACGGTGTTGTTATGGGTATTAAAGCAAGAAACGATATCATTCCGAAGGATTTCATATTATTCCAGAATTTCCCCAATCCATTTAATCCAACCACTACTATCTATTTTCGTGTTCCAAAAGGAGAATCGTCTACATTATTCATTTATAATGTTTTGGGGCAGCGGGTACGAATGTTGTATGCTGGCGAGGGAAACGGAGATACGCAAAGCATAGTTTGGGATAGCAAAAATGATGCGGGAGTTCGCGTAAGTAGCGGTGTGTATTTTTACCAGATCCGCTCGCAGGGTTTTTTAGCAACAAAAAAGATGTTGCTAGTTCAATGACCATCCATCACTAAGCAAAAGGGAGGAAGTTATGAAATGCTCATTTCTGGTGATCTCTTGTCTAATCTTTTTTATAGAAACAGCATGGTCAATCGTTGATTCGTGTAAGTGCCCGGTAACAGGAGTTGGGACCTCCAAACAGTTCATAAATACTGGCGTGACATTAAAGATTCTGTTGGTTGAGTTCTCAGATGTTAAACATCGCACATCTCCGTCTGCGTACACCAAAACTAACTTTGAAAATTTACTCGTATCGAGTGGGATATACGTTTCACCGAATATGTATGGTCCGGATAACAATGAATTAGTTTATGGCAGTCTTGCTGATTATTACCAGCAAATGTCGTCCGGAAATCTTTTAATATCTGGGTATGTCGTCAATAACGTGCAAAATAACGTTCCGATTTGGGTCACTTTATCGAATACAAAATCAAATTACAATAGCGGCTCTTTTTGGACTTTTGTGAACGATGCGATAAATACGGCAACAACACAGGGATTAAACGTTGGCGGCCTTAGTAATTCTTCTGTGATGATGGTAATTATCTACGCCGGAAATCTTTATTGGGGAGGAGGATTGAATCCTGCAGCAAATGGTATACCCGGAACAATTTACATCATGAGCGAAAGGAATGGGGATCCAAAAAATCAGGAAAACTCAACTGATGTGTTCGGACGCATTGGTGCACACTGTCATGAATTTGCCCACCTATTAGGTATTACACATACAACTGGCTCTCGTGCAGATGTAATGGATGCTGGAAGGAAAAATGGACCTAATAGTGGCGGTTCAAACGGGGCAGCGCCAGCACCATTGAATCCAATAGCAAGGATGATGAAAGGATGGGTGACACCGAAACCGATTTCCGGTGAACAACCAGAGAATGCATATTATTATCTTCAATCACCTGAGGTTTTTCAAATTAACAGCAATGCAAATGGAGATTATTTTCTATTTGAGAATCGCGGGTTTACTCAAAATATGGTCATTGGATCGACGTCGGTTCCGGATTACAATAACACTGCCTTTATGCCTATCTCGTGGGCCCAAGATCCGAGTAGCTCCAATATTGCGGAGGGGATGTTAGTATGGAGGGTTTTGGGCGGCGGGCCAACAGGTTATGATGATAATGGGCTTGTGTACGCCAGCGGACGCTTCAACCTCACATATCCAGGTAATTTTGCAACTGAGACAGATGCCGGAGATCCTTTCCCTGGCGATGCAGGAATAAAAGTATTTTCACCTTGGTCAGATAGTCGTAGTCCCTATGGATTGAATGGCCCACCACCATATTACAACACATTATATGTTCCGGTTTCAACGGCCAGCACGAATGTGGGTATGGAAGTATTGAGTGAAAATCCCTCAGCGGGATATTTTTCAATTGAGTTGTACCAATCAAATCCACAAGATGCTTCGCCTTCAAAGCCTGAAAATGTTCAAGCTTCATTCAATGGATCCGGTCAAGTTAATGTAAGTTGGTCGGCAAATCAAGAACCGGATATGATTAGTGGAGGGGTAATTGTTGGATCCTATAACGTTTATAGGGCTGTGTACTATAGCGGCGGTTCACTAACTTACACGATGCTCAATTCGTCCGCTTTGCAAACGACAACATTTACTGATAACACCCCTCCACCGACTGGATTGCCGACAGGAGTGGACGTTTACTACCGATATCATGTAATTGCTACGGACACACAAAACAAGACATCCGTTCCGTCAGACGACTACTGGTACTACGTAGGAAACACTGTATCTGGTACGATAATAAGCAATGTCACGTGGAATGCAAATCGTCTTGTCGTCGGAAATGTCAATGTGGTAGCTTCTGGAAATTTGGGAATCAATCCGGGCGTGAACGTGACCTTTGCAGGTGGTGCCGCACTTATTGTTGGGAGCCAGTTCTACGCAAATGGCAATTCGACAAGCCCCATTACTTTCAATTTTGAATCTCCAAATAGTTCGACTGGAAACGGTATTCAATTCAACTCGGGTTCAAACGGTTCTATATCGTACTGTCAAGTTCGCAATGGCTATTATGGAGTATATGAAAATGGAGTGAATGTTGGGATATCCAATTCTGCTATAAGTGGCTGCACGAATGGTATCTATCTTTCCAACTCCAGCCCGACATTGCAGAGTAACAACGTCCACAATAACTCCAACGCGGGTATCTATGCGACTTCATCCTCGCCGACTCTATATAACAACTACATTCAGAACAATCAATTTGGTCTTTATGCGATAACCAACTCCAACCCTAAAATGGGAAGTGGGAGTACACAGGGCAAAAACAACATCACTAGCAACAGCACCGGGGTGTATTGTTGGAACAACTCGTATCCAATGCTTGGCCAGAATTCTCCGCTTAGTGGTGGCTACGACAATCTGACAAATACCACATGGAATGTTGTTAACATGACAGGTTACGCAATCTATGGATGCAACAATTGGTGGGGAACCACTAATTCAAACAACTTTCTGATTTCGGGAACCGGAAGTGTTGGCTATAATCCTTATCTTAGTTCATCGGTGAATGTTCCTGCACCGCCGTTGAGTAAAACGGATGGTAGCATCTTCGCATCTCAGGGATCAACGTTACCGATGCAGTCTACTTTGGATTCTGCCTATCTCCTCATGGCGGCTGGGAATTTGAGCGGTGCCAGGGCGCTGTGTCTTAATCTCATCACAAACTTTCCAGACTATAGTGTGTCATTCAACGCATTGAATTTGCTAAAAGAGACTTTTGCGGCCAGTGACTTCACCGTTGAAAGGGCTCTTTATCAAAGCATTTTCAGTGGTAAGACAAAAAGAACCATTTATGCTATTGCTGGATTAGACTTGGCCAATATAGACAGGTCAAATAGACTCGTTCTCATTGACAGCGTTATTAGCAATTATCAAGAGAGCCCTGTCATAGAATTGGCGCTGTTCGACAAATTCGCCTGCTATTATTTTGATATGCTAGACAGGGGAAATGCTCGAACAATATCAAATCAGTTGGATAATATGTTTCCTGGTTCAATTGGATCTTTTGAAGCTCATAGAATACTTGGGGATATGCGGTACTATGACAGTGCGAGTGTTAGTAGCGGGCAGAGTCAACAAACTATTTCCCCTCAGCCAGTGACGGATTACACACTTTCTCAAAACTATCCAAACCCCTTCAACCCAACCACAACAATCAGCTATCGCGTAACTCAACCAGGCCTAGTTACTTTGAAGGTTTTTGATGTTCTTGGTCGCGAAGTTGCCACTTTAGTTAACATGGAGCAAGGGTCTGGAACTTACACAGCGAGATTTGACGCTTCACACTTGTCGAGTGGGATGTATTTCTACCAATTAGTTGCTCCAGGTGTTAATCAGACTAGAAAGATGTTGGTTACAAAGTAGTTTTATCGACTCGAAAGTTTGCATTCTTCTACCAACACGATCCCCGAAGCAGATGATGTTTCGGGGATTGTTTGTGAATGAATGGAGGGCACGGTCGCAAAGAACCTAATACTTTCAGATTGAACCAAATAAAAGCGTAAATATTTTTACATAAGTCATTGACATTTGTCCTGACGTTAGCGAACTTCTCATGGGGCCGATGGGGCATCTTCTTAATTCCAACTCCAAATAGCAGAATCCCCCTATGAAATTAAATCCTTTTGTTCTGATCGTTCTTTTTTCCTTCTGTGCACTTACCTGCAAGAAGGAGCCGCCGGTTGTTCCTCCTCCACCTTCTGGACCGGATACGACGAGCCACAACTTTACGTTCACTCAATATACATTCGGCGGCAACGCCGGGTCGAGCATATTTAACGATGTCGCTATTTTGAATGACACGGATATTTGGGCGGTGGGTATGATTTACTCCGATAGTTCGATATATAATGCAGCACATTGGGATGGAAATCAATGGAAGCTAATAGCAGTATTTGATACGGACAATCAATTTATTTACAGTATTAGAGGCATATTTATTTTCGGAACAAATAATATTTGGCTCACCGATGGAGGTATACATAACTGGAACGGAAGTTCGCGACAGACAAGCGCTTCGTTTAGTCGAATTTCACTAATCGGAGGCACAGAAAATGGTCAATCAGTCGACAAGCTTTGGGGAATGAGTCCCAATAATATTATCGGCGTGGGACAGAAGGGAATGATAGCTCAATACAACGGAAACATGTGGACGAAACTTTCGAGCGGAACAACGATAGACCTTCATGATGTGTGGGGGACTGCCGATGGAAGCGAGGTTTGGGCGTGTGGGTACAGTAACGATCTGAGCCAGAGTATCTTATTACAATATGATGGCACACTTTGGAAAACGATCTGGCTGCAGAAAGGGAGTTCAACACCTCCCTATGAGGACCTTGTCTTGACTCAATGGGCAAGCGAAAAATACTTCTATGTTGGCTCTGCGGGTGGTATCTTTCGTACGCCGCTTACAGGGGATGATACTACGCAACGAGTTCTCGCGCTACCCTCAGTTCCGCACCTAATACGTGGAAGTGCGGATAACAACATCGCAGTAGCGACAGACTATGAATCGATTTGGCATTATAATGGCTCTACATGGTTTGAGGAAACTCCGGATGAACTTCTCAAGCCGCTATATTCAATCGCTGTTTCCGAAAATACAATCGCCGCAGTTGGTTTTGATGCTACAGGCATAAATTGGCAGGGAATAATCTGGATTGGAAGGAGAAAGTAATACAAAACTAAAACGAATTAGGAGAAAAGTTATGAAACGAATATTGTGTATCTTCGTTATGTACTTAATGTTCTTTTCGCAGTGGGCTGTCGCTTCGGTAACAGGTGAATTTATAGTGGAAGCACCTACGGGAGTTACTGTAAACGCTACACTTAGCAGTAGCATAGGTTACGGATGGGATGGAACCAATGTGACATACATTTCTTCATACTCACATACCTACGCTGCATGGCATGGCCCGAAAGTGGGTACCCCATATATGCCTTGGGGACTTATGCTCATAACTATTTATAATTATGGGACTCAAATATTTCAATTCACATTAGATTTCAGGGATATCAATTGGTCCACGAATGCAGACAGTTATCCCGGCGCCGACACTCATTTGGTGATAACAAGTGTAAATCCCCCCGCTTGTATGTTGACTTACAATGATGGCTTAGAGCTACCACTTACTTCCGGACGATCATACACGATTTGGGGCGTTTGGGGCGCTACACAGGACAATAGCTTGTTTGGAACGCCGGTTTTCGTTCAGAACCAGTATCACAGTGGTGAAGCTGGGGGATCGTTGGAAGTCGGAGCTGACAACGTAAATTCTGGGCAATATGGCATTACACCGAATCAACCTACTTGTGCCATTGGTACAAACAATGAGAGATTTATTGTGAATGTGGGAGGATCCAATGATTATCGAAAACACCATGATTGGAATGGAAGCAACTCTGACTATCTTCTTAGCCGAACGGTCGCAGTGCCGTCAAGCCCATTTCAAGAAATTGCTAATTTTATTTCTCTTTCTGCAGCGACAATTCAAGCAACTCTTGTTGATAACGGTAGCAATCTTGACAATATTCAATTTAGGGATCCTTGGTATGTTGAATCGAACGGGACGCAGCCGAATAGCTTCGATACATTTACTTCACCATTTCATCCTACGGGCGCAAATGGCCAATCAGGCGGTGGAGTGTTTTTAGGTCAAACTGTCAATTTGGGAACCTACTACTCCGTTCAAAGTCCAACCACTAAAAATATCAGCGGTTACAGTGCATTTTTTACTGGGTGGTCTTCCACGAATGCAACCCTCTCGCAAGTAGGCAGCAATCCAACAGGCTTCGACCAAAAGGCAGTTGTGTTTACAAATTCCAATGCAACGGTAACAGCCAACTACAGCTACTCGACCGTGTCAACTAGCGTAACGATTCCTTCAGGGACCTACAACGTGGCTGGCAGTTTAACAATCAACTCTGGTGCAACACTTACGTTGAGATCCGGCGTAACGATGAATTTTCCCTCAGGTGCAAGTCTTGTTGTCAATGGTGCCTTGGTCGCGAACGGAACAACATTTAACTTTGTGCAATCTCAATCGAGCCCGTACACAACCGGCATATCAATGAATTCGAATGGTTCTTCGCTGGTCAATTGCACGATCTCTGGTGCGGACGAACCGCTCGTGATCACCAACGTCAGCACAGCAACAATCAATTCCTGCATAATAAATAATTCGGCGTTTTCGGGCACACAGGCAATTTACGTCATTAACTCTACGCCGAATATTGTGAACGTGCAGATCAATGGCCAATCAGGTTCTTCCAACGGAGTCCGTTACACGAATGGCGGAGGTGGCACACTCAATGAAACAACAATCCAAAATCTTGGTGCTGGCAATGGAATTGTCATTCAGGGGAGTCCTAATCCCACTCCCACTATTTCAAATTGTTTTATTAACAATAACTATTATTATGGCATAATTCTTATTGGACCCACGACAGGCGTTCCGCTTATTTCAGGGAACCAATTTTCGGGCAACGGCACTCATGGCAGCACAAAACAATATTTCAATCTATACTTCTCCTCGTATTCTTGGGGAACTGTCCAATCGAACTACATCACAGGCAGCCTTGTCGGTGTGGGCTCTTACGGCGGTTCATCTGTGACGGCAGGCAGCGGACAAAACGGATTGAACACGATAACGGGGAATAGTTACAATTTAATTTGCAGAGGTAGTGGAAGTTCAATGGGCTTTGGTTCCTACTCTGGAAGGTATTACTCTGGCACATGCAATAATATTTACGGAGGCACATTGTATGATGCATACGCAGATGGTGGTGCGACAATCGAGGCAGAATATAATTGGTGGAACCAATCACCTCCGAATTGGAACAAAATCTATTATGTGCCAGGCTCATATATCGACACTCTTAATTGGCTAACGTCTCAAGGAGGATGTCCAGGAGGGGGTGGAGACGTGATTGTTCAAGGAGGAAGTTCCGCGACAACTAGTGTAGACTCATCGGGTTCAGCTTCGCAACTCTATCAGCGCGCGACGAATGCCTTCCTCATTCAAGATTATGCGACATCGTCGAGCCTATGTCAATTTATTCTTAAGAGTAATGCCTCAGTTGCGGATAAACAACGGGCGATGGTTCGCCTCTTGTCCGTCCTTTTGCAGTCCGGAGACACTACGATAGTTTCAGAATTGAAATCGTTTATGGTTGGCACTGACAGTCTCTCGCAAACCGCAGAAGAACTTCTGGCAAATGCGTATACGGCAACTGGGAAGACTTCGAACGCAGTTTCACTTGCAAATGACTTGATAAGCAAGAACCCCGGAACTGAGATCGAAAAGCGAGCACTCCTCCTTCTTGCCTCGCTCCGAGCATATGACAAGAGTGCTGAATCGATTTCAGCCCAGGCATTGCAGGATGTAAAAGCGAAGTACGGTTCTTCACTAGACCAAGGCATGATGGCTGCATTGACCACAGCGAATGATGTCGCAGCCGTAAGCTTGTCTCCCAATAAGTCAGTTGCACAAAAAGCCAAGGGAGAAGCAAAGGTTGAGAACGCAAATGGGCCGGTGACGGAATACGGTATTGAGAACTATCCGAATCCATTCAATCCAACAACGACAATTGCTTATCAACTACCGAAAGATGGCAAAGTAACGATAAAGATCTATGATGCGATTGGCAGAGTAGTGACAACGCTGGTAGATGAGTTCAAGCCGTCGGGGCGATATTCGGTACAATTCGATGCCTCTCGTCTTGCAAGCGGGATTTACTTCTATTCGATCAGGTCGGGTAATTACAATGCTGTGAAGAAGATGTTATTGCTGAAATAAGTTTCATCTTCCTTAGTTTATGATCCCCGAAGCAGATGATGTTTCGGGGATTTTTTATTCATCAAAATAAGACATGGATTGCAATTGCGAATCGATTCGCATACATTTACGAGAGTTTAAATCAAGAAGAGTAGTATATCAACGACGTTGTTTGCTGCAGTTCGCATACTCATGCAGAATGCAACGCCAGACTGATACTCGACTGGCTGCATGATCAAACTAATCGCCGCGTCGGGCTGACGAGTGCGAAGGCGACGTTGAAAGATGGAGAGATTGATGTCGGGGAGTGGTATGCGGTGAATGTGTGTTTGGTAGCATGAGCGACAATTTGTGCCATTTGTCTCACTTCAATAAAACCCATCCGGATTTCTAATGAGCAAAAATCAGGACAATAAGAAAGCAGATGGTTTTATTAAGAAGGCGATGTCAAAGTTTAGCAAAAGGGACTATGACGCCGCATTTGCAGATTTCGACAGGGCTATCGAGTTCGATCCGTCGAATGCACGGGCATACAGCGTGCGGGGTTATGCAAAGTCACTCAGAGGTGACTATACAGGCGCAATCAATGACCTTGATGAAGCCATCGGGAGTGGCTCCAACAATCCCCATGATTACATTACTCGCGGGAATTCCAAAGCAGCCATAAGCGAAGATCGTTTGGCCATTGAAGATTTCGACAAGGCCATCAAAATTGATCCTAGCAATGCCTTTGCACATCTCTGTCGAGGATACTCTTATGCGTCAATTGGCGAAAACCTAGCGGCAATTGACGACTTTACCAGAGTCATCACCATCAATCCCGAGTATGCCGCTGCCTACAACAACCGAGGAAGCGCGCTTGCGTCGATGGGAAAACATCCGGAAGCCATCGAAGACTATGACAAAGCTATTGAGAAGGATCGCAAGTTAATGCTCGCTTACGTCAATCGTGGGTATTCCAAATTATTGACGAAGGAATATCCGGAAGCCATCGAAGATTTAACTACAGCTATCTCGCTCGATCCCAAAAATGCTGTTGCTTATCATTATCGCGGGAGAGCCAGAAAAGAAATTGGTGACCATCAAGGAGCCATCGACGATTTTGATGAGGCTATAAAAATCGATCCAAGCATATCTTCCGCTTTCACTGATCGTGGAATTACAAAATCCGATCAGAAACTCCATGAAATATTTCAAATCCTCGAAGCCCAGGGACGAAAGCTAAATAATTTTGATCATATCAGTTCTGATGGCGATGGAGTTATCGAGGAAGAAGAAAAGGCTCACAAACGCCGCGATCCCAAAGCCAAGGAGGCAGTTGATTATGCTTACAAGCTGAAGAGAGAAAAACCCAAGATGAAATGGAGGACCGCCGCACGGCTAGCCGTCGATCAGATCTTCCCTGATTTAAGACCAAATGTTCGCCAAAAGAAAATTGATTCCATTCGAAATAGCCTCAAACAAAAACGTTCTCACCGTTCCTCGAAACAGAAGTAATCCCTCTGGAATAATTCGCCCTTCTTCCATACCCATTCCATACCCCTTTTCGCTACCGGCACTCTCTACCTCCACACTTATCTTATCTACAGCAAAATACAGCAATTACGTTCTTTGACAACCTCAAAAGACAAGCCTAACCGAAAGTGCTAGCCCCACGGACGGGAGCAACGGCATGCTCATTGAATCTGGCAGTTAACAACTGCCGAAATTAATCACAGTTCTATTTAATAATTCAATAAAAACTTTTGGAGAAATATAATGAAAACAAAATATCCCCATACCGACCGTGTCGGACAAACCACGGACACCTTGACCAACGAAAGAGTAGGAGGCTCCAAATGGACATTGTAAAAGATTTAATTCCAGTTCTTCAAGCCCACAACGTGGCATGCCGACAGATTATAGTGCCACGAGGCCCAGCTCTTGAGCTTGACGTGAAGAGCAATGGACGAACCCTTAAGGTCCTCCTGCTCCACTCCGACGACGAAATACGTTCGATAGAGATAGAGTCTGAGAGAGCCGTCGATCCGATGCAGTATACTGAAGTCGACATACTCTTAAATCCTTATCTCACTAGAGGCCAAAGGCTATTTCGATGGCAGTTGAGGGAGGATGGGCACTATAACCTTCATACTTGGGAATACCGTCACATGGACGACCCGGATGAATTTCTCAAGGCGATCATGAAGTTGACACTAAAGTTTTCACTCTATGAACCGTTTATTGAGGAATTAGCTCAGGGAAAAAAACTATACCTCGGCGAGGTCCTGAAGGAGCTGAGAGAAAATAAACTATACAAATAGAGAGAAAAATAGCTTTACCCCTTCATCGAGCAACTATGCGGCTGCAGAATGCGAGATGGGATCACTGTAACTTAAATAAATCAATGAGAAAGGTTTAAGCCATGAATGAAAAACTCCTTAAATTAAAAATCGGATCTGCGACAGCAAATCCGAAGGAAACCGCACGACGTAAGCGTCAGATGAAAGGCGCCGAGCGTCGGATGGCGACGCATAAAGTTCGCGCGGATCATTATCGGAAGATAGTCACCGAGCGAGCTGTGCAGTCTGTAGCAGAAAACGGCGACTCGCAAATGATGATGCTTGACGAACCGGCAGTTTATGAATTTCGTATGAAGCGTTTGCAAGAAGAGGCGAAATACATGGCTGCCAAACGCGATTACGATAAGTATCGTCAATTGTACGAGGAACACGTTGGAGAAAGTGTAGACGCTCTCCGGGAAATCCTCAGCTCCGAGCGGGCTACTGTTTTTGCCCATCGCAACGCGCGGAGATACACCGCCGTGGTCATGGAACAGCTGAAGAAGGGTGAGGCTGGTGGATCGCCGATCATTAAGAGTCTTTTTCCGTTGACGGAAAGCGGTCACCGGAAAGAGTTCCGTAGCGCTGTCGGAAAGTTTATGAAGGATGTAGATCCGAAAACTTCCGAACTTTTCGAAAAGAAGCCGAAACTCTTCAGCCGAGTAATTGAAGAGTTGGCCGCCACGCTTCGGGACATGGACAGCGATGAAAGCAAATAATCGCCATTTAATTATTTTGCAACCATTCCATTAATAACGAGTGGCAGGGCCGGATACCTTGCCACTTTTTTATTATCACAGTCTTATACTACCCGGCCTCGAATCCGGGACCACTCTATTCATTACAAGGAGGGTTTATGTATTTCGTCTTATCATATTTTAGGCTCGGCGGTTGGCAGGCTGAACCGATATCATCACTCAGTGATCCCGAATTGAAACGCGTGATCCAGCAGTTGAATGATTACTCACCCCACGATGTGTTTCTGCACTATACTGCGAACGATGCCATGAATTTTGGAGGATTACTTACAACCATAAGCGATTCATATTTCGCTGGCGACATCATAGAAACGTTGACCGATTTCCAGAATTATCTTGGTAGAAATAATTTGGATCTAATTCTGCGAATGGAGGAGATGTTGGATTTGCCCTTTGAGAATAGGCAGAGAGCAATGGAAGACCTGATTCAAAAACTTCAAGATGCGAGCGCCATGTTTCAAGCTCTACACCTCAAACGGTTTGATGAGGGAAAAACTGGCCCCCTGCCTTAAACTTCCGCGTTAATAGGGGGTGGAGGAGCCCAATACTCTGCCCCCAAATATATTTTAAAAATCGCTTGAAACTTTCAAAAATTAGAAGTATAATAAGCCATCAAGAAAATGCCTGCCCCAGGCATTGGTTGTGGCGAGATTCGATCCCCACCCGGAATCAATAAAATCCTAAACCATAAATCCTAATGTATAAAACCAGAGATCTGTATCTGGCGGCTTATTTTGTCGCCAGCGATATACCACTAAGATCACACGTACGCGAAGGCAGCAACACCGAATTTGCCTTCATCGAAAATAGCATGCTCGACAAAGCAGTCGAAGCATACTCCGCATTTACGGCAACGGTCAATCCGATCACCTATGCGAACGCTATCCGGACACTCAAGTCCATCGTATTAACCAATTTATCTATTAATGGAAACACAGAACAATCACCAACAAGAAAGGGAAGTAACGTTATCGCTTGCCGATAAGAATTATGACGGCGACACGGTTGTTTACACACCTCAACAAGTAAAAATCGGTTCACTCGAATCGATCCTCAAATCTCACAACTACAGCCCCATCTCCTGGCATACCAATTACCGACTGATTGCGAATTTCAAATCAGCCACAGGTTTCTGTGTCGACAGCGACCACGGCATGACAATCGCACAGGCCCTGAAGAAACTCAAGAACCTTGGATGGAATTATGCCTTGATTACAACCAGAAGCCACAAACCTAAAAAACATCACTTCCGTATTTTCATCCCTTTTAGCAGAACGGTCTATTCCTACAAGGTCTATCAGGCCGCAATCGCTGCCATCTGCGTAGAATTCCCGCAGTCGGACGAAAAAGTATTAGACGGCGCACGCCAGCTTTATGGCTCACCCGATACGGCAACATACTATTCACGTTGGGACGGTAATGACTTTGATGTGGAGCCATATCTCAAGGACGGAGAATGGGATCGAACTCTACGGATTTTCGATGCGGATAAGAAACAGGTCAACCTCACAGCAACAAAAGAAAAGGCAGTCATTTACTGCCCATTCCATGAAGATTCCAACACCTCTGCGTTTATTGAATACAGCGATAAATCAAAAAATTACTTCATTCACTGCTCAGCATGCAATCATACCTTTTGGATGATAAAAGAGCCGGTTACTATGGCGGAAAGCTGTAAAGAGTTTTATTCCATCGGGACAGGTATACACCAAATCTGTATCACTGCTGGTGAGTTTTCAATCAGTGAAATAGGAGAAAAGAAGTTCTATTCTTTAACCGGTGCGCATGAAAAAGAAGAACGGGACAAGGCGTTTGAATGGTTAATGCAAAATCACCACTTCAAGAACTTGAACCGCGTCGAGCAGATTGGCGACATGGCTGCAAAGGAAACCTACTTTGAGGTAAGGCCGGATGAGGCAATGGTTCGAGTGCATTATGCGCCGATGAAAGTCGAAGTCGAAGATAACAAGTTTATCGAAGATTATTTGGAAAAGAACTTCGGCAAGTATAAGGATTTTATCAAACAGTATCTTGCCGTGTATTGCTACACCAATTACAAAAAGCTGCCCTTTCTTATCCTCACCGGTAAACGCGGGGCCGGGAAGAACAGCTTTGCAGAATTGGTCGGCGAGATTTTCCAGCCGCTATCGATTGCATGGGGAGCTAAAGCCGGGCAGTTCACGCCGGAATACGAGAAGAAGCTTCTGTACGCGGATGAAACCGTTACGGAGGACCACAAGCAATATTTAGACCTGAAGCGTCAGAGCGGGTCGAAATATCTGCCGGTGAACAAGAAGTTCAAGCACGAATACCAGGTAAGGAACAACGTCAACATCATCATCCTATCAAACGCGCGGTATCCAATCCAGGTAGAACGGGACGAGATTCCAAACGATGAAAAGGATAATCAGTTCTTCGTTTACAAGATGGAACGGCAATACGCTGAAATCGATGCAACCTATGCGGACAAGCTCCGTGCTCGTTTAGGGCATTATATCCGGACTGAATTGAAAACGGTATTTGAAAAACTCGACCTGACGAAGTATCGTTACTCAATATCGGTTCCGATTACTGATTACGAGAAGGAATTATTCGCCAGCTCGGTAACTGCGGAAGAGGATGTCATGGATACGTTTCTTCTGAAGTTGAAAGATGCGTACGACGGGGATCCTATCGGTTACACTGATTTTCTCAAGGGTGGATATGTACCTTCAGATCTTTTTGAAACTAGTATCAGCGTCATTAAGCACGACAAGAACAAGATCATAAAATTACTTCGATCCAATGGGTATCTGACCGATGACAATGTAAAAAGACTAATGATAGGACAACGGAAATACTGTTATACGGCTTCAGCATTGCTAATGACATACCTTTCTAACTAACGAATAACCACTGACCATAGTGGCTGTTCTCGAATTGGGAACAGCCATTTTTTTTGTCCCTTTTTGCTAATGTTTCTTGACAATTGACTATACTGACTGCATTGACTGTTCTTTTTTAAGTTATATAGAATTATTTAGAGATAGAGATATATAGTATTGTAATATTTATATAGAATAGATTTGGAAAAACTACGGTCATTACAGCCACTACAGCCAATCGGCGATATTCCGAAGGAAATATGAACATTTTCAGTGACTGTTCACGGCTCGGAGATGGGCAACGGAATAGTCATTTATTACCCCGGCTCATTACACGGAGTGTGTATGTGCTTTGGGTCTTTTGTTTTAGTTACAACTGTATTATATTTTACGCGGCTTTTCCAGTCTTGTCCTGTGGCGTATCGAGTGCCGCCACTACTTCTTTCAAGTGGTGTTTGTTCGGGCGTGCGTAAATTTGTGTAGTCTTTAGGTCCTTATGGCCCATCAACTCCATTATAGAAAGAATGTCCTTACCGGCCATCGCTAAGTGGGACGCAAAGGAGTGGCGAAGTTTATGCACATCGCCTTCAATGCCGAGTTTTTCCAACGCATTCTTTAACGCATGATATGGTCTATCTGGGTGAATTTTTTCTCCATTAACTCCCACAAAAACATACTTGGAATGCTTACCCTTCATCGATTTCAAAATTTCAAGCGCACGCGCATCCAAGGGTATTGTTCGATTTTCACCGGTCTTTGTTTCCCAGTCATCTAACGATACCACAGAAATAGATGGATTTTCAGCATCAAGATTTACGTTTTCCCACGTCAGGTTTATCATCTCTCCCTTACGCAAGCCTGTGTGATACATAAATTCGAGAGAAGGACGCCAAAACGGATCAACTCTTTTCCAGATCTGATTTAGCTGTTCCTTGGTAAAATGATTCTCCATCCCTGGACTTGGTAACCGGAATTCTTTTACATGTTCAAATGGATTCTCTTCAATATACTTCTCCTCAATTGCTGTATTGAACAAAGATTTGCCTACACGAATAAATCCATTCATAGTTTTCTTAGCCCAAGGCTTATCTCCGTTTGAAACGTCCTCTATGAATTCTTGGATATGTGATTTCGAGATTCTCCGAATATTAGCATGACCTTCCGGGAAGTATTTTTCAAAGAAACTAACGAATCGGTTTATATAGTCTTCATATCGGACTAACGACTTTGCGCGGATCTCGCGTTGCTTTGTCTTTATAAAGTCATCCGCTAATGAACGCAGTGACTTCACTGTTTTCGTAGGAACGTCGAGCTTATGTCTTTCGAAAAGGAGTTCGTGTTGAAGTTTTGCTCGAAGAGTTTCAGCTTCTTTGAAACTGCTCCCAGCGAATCGGCGAATTCGTTTATTGCCGATCCGATAATCAAGCTGGTAAACGGATCCGTTTTTTCTTTTGATTTTTTTTAAGTTTACTCGGTAGGACGCCATACATATCCTCCTATATCCCGTTAGTTTGGAAAATAGTGGACACTATTTGGACACATTTTATGGCGCTCAATCACTATGTTGTTGTCTACTGCGAGGTTATATCAAATTTGCGGAGAGCGTAGGATTCGAACCTACAAGCCCTTACGGGCGCCGGTTTTCAAGACCGGTGCAATAGCCATTCTGCCAGCTCTCCAAATTGAAGTCATCAAACGATTCTATTTGCTTACGGGCGTCCTCCATTGGAGGATGCAATAGCCATTCTGCCAGCTCTCCAAATTGAAGTCATCAAACGATTCTATTTGCTTACGGGCGTCCTCCATTGGAGGATGCAATAGCCATTCTGCCAGCTCTCCTCTACTACTTAAATGTACAAAAGCAGCTGAGGGAAAACAAGCAAAACTTTGGAAGCTGGCGCAGTTACCAAGTATTGTCTTGGGGAGTTCCATCCGGATCTGAATTCTTTTGGCTGAAGGTTTCGCCGGTGTGGAGATGACGACGGTCGGATGGGGAAATCAAAATTGTGCCGCTACGCTTCTGGCGATGCAATTTCCACTTTTACCCTCCGCGGAAAAAAACTCTCCGTTCCTAGTTCCACTCGTTCAGTGCCATTTTACGTTAATGCCGGAAAATGCACAAAACTGCTCCAAGAAAGATATTGTTCATTGCTTTACATTGACTTTAGCGTTAACGGAGATTCTGACCCAAAAATGCTTTCTATTCGCCATTATTGGTAGTTTTTTTCCGCTGTCGGGCGTTCGCCCTACGTAGCGCTGCGCCTTCGAAGTTTTCTAGAACAGAGTTGGTATCCATTTCTGTCTGGTGGGCATGACATGCAACCTGACACTGAAGCTGCATTATTTCCATTGATATTAAACCAAAGAAAAATAGAGTTGAATAGTAACTATCTGCTTAGTACCTTAAAAGCCAGCCTTGATTTTTAATTCGTAAGTGAAATTCATGAGACCTTGTTTTCCCCGTTTGACTTTTTAAGTATCCGCAAGCGTTCAAATGAACAGTAAACCGCCCTTATTTTCCAGCCTTATTCTTGTGCTATCCGTTCTTCTTTTCGCGAGTGAAGGATTAGCGGAAGGGGGACTATCGCAAAAAAGCAAGAAGGAGGTATTGAAAGATAAACGCCTTGAACTGAAAGAACTGGATAGGATCAAGACGTCGGGAGTTCTTTCAATGTCTGAGTGGAAATACAATTATAGCTTTGGCAAACCCGAAAAGAAGGGAATAGAAATATCATCCGTCCGGTATAACTCCAACGGGAATAAAATAGAAGAAACTATCTATAATAAAAATGACGGGACGGTTTTCTCCAAGACTGCGTATCGATACGATCTTGATGGAAACCTTATTGAGGAAGCCACGACAAAAGGGGATGCCAAGACGAAAACGATCTATCGCTATGACTCAGCCGGCAATGAGAAAGAAATGGTTTCATACAAACAGGATGGAACTGTCGACCGGAAGGGGATCTATGTATATGACGGCGATAATAACCTCGTCGAGAGTTTGGGGTATCTTTCGGATGGGCGATTATTCTCGAAAGAATTGTATGCGTACGATTCCAACGGCAACGTGATCGAACAAAAGAACAGCATTTCCCGGTACACGTATGCTTATGATGGCGACGGCAATATGATTGAAATGATAAAGTACGGGAGAGATTTTAATAACCTCGATTCAGCAGTGTATAATATTGCCGACAGGATCGCGTTTGTTTACGATAGTCTGGAGAATTTGACATCCGAGTATGTTTACAAGCCGGACTGTAGTATCAAGGCAAAGTCCACGTTTGAGTATGATAGGAACGGAAATTTAGTGGCCGAAGTAAATTATTTATCCGATGGCCGCGTCGGCTATAGCGTCATTTATAAATACGATAACAGGGGAAATGTAGTGGAGGAGTCCGGCATTGAGAAAGACCGCCCTTTCAAAAATTTATACAAATACGACCGCAAAGGGAATAAGAAGGAATGGATTGTTTTTGACCAGGTGAACGAACCTAAGATTCTCGAAAAATACATTTACGAAAAACACTCGATGCAGATGAATGCTGAGGTTGCGGATTCAGGTGCACAAGCAGAATACATACAGCCGGATACATCGGAAGCCCATGCGTTGAACGAAGACTTTTTCCAGTTTCTTGGATGCCGCATTATCGCGTCCGACGGAGCCTATCTGGGATTGGTGTGGGCTGACACATCGCATCCTCACTCCATTGTCAATCCATGGGGACAGTATGGATTTGAAGGTTCTCCGACGAGTATATTTAATCCGAATTGTCCGTACGGCGGATTACGCGGAGTGTTCAGTCCATTCAATAAAAGTTGTCCAAGTCCGCCTTCGTTGTATCGCGAAGGTAAGTTTGTATCGTACCTGAGCGATAATACTTCTTTCAATCCCCGCGTGCCCGCCTCGCGGTTGATGACGTTTCTCATGCAGCAAGCGAAATCAAAAGAGTGAACATGTTGTTCTTTGGGATCCGCCGCAGGTTTGCGTTCCCATCAAAAGTTTGGTATCTTTTTAATTACAAGTTTCTTTCGGAGATCCGTCGGCATTTCGCAGAGACGATCTCCCGGGTTATTATTCAATAGTTTGCGGTATTGCGCGCATGCTCTGACGAGAGCACCGTTCGCTGCCGTTTGACTGCATGATGTTGATGTTATGATGGTGGTGAAGACACTTTATGAGCACGGTACGTACGCGATTTGCTCCAAGCCCGACTGGTTTTTTACATGTCGGAGGATTGCGAACAGCGTTGTATAACTATTTATTGTCGAAAAAGGAGGGCGGTGCGTTTGTTCTTCGCATCGAAGATACCGACCAATCACGAAAAGTAGAAGGGGCAGTGCAAAACATCATCGACACTCTTGCGTGGGCGGGCATCAACTATGACGAAGGTCCGGGACGGGAAGGTGATTACGGTCCGTACATTCAATCGCAACGGATCAATCTGTACCAGAAGTATGCAAATCAACTGGTAGAAGAACGGAAGGCATATTATTGCTTTTGTTCCCCCGAGCGGCTCAAAGAAGTACGTGAAAAACAGTCCGCCGCAAAATTGACGACGTCGTATGACCGCCACTGCCGGAATCTTCCTCAAGAAGAGGTTACGGAAAAGCTGAAACAAGGTGAACAGCATGTCATTCGGATGAAAGTTCCCCTTGAAGGTGAATTGACGTTTAACGACATCATCAGGGGAAGTGTTACTATCGCACATAAAGTTTTGGACGATCAGGTCATTCTCAAATCCGACGGCTATCCAACGTATCATTTAGCGGTTGTTGTCGACGATCATTTTATGAAAATCACTCATGTTATTCGCGGCGAGGAATGGCTGTCGAGCACGCCCAAGCATGTGATTTTGTTCAATCATTTTGGATGGGAAATCCCGCAGTTCGCTCATTTGCCATTGCTGCTCAACCCGGATAAATCGAAGTTGAGCAAGCGCCAAGGCGATGTTGCAGTCGAGGATTACCGTAAAAAAGGCTATCTCAAAGAAGCCCTTGTTAACTTTGTCGCGTTTCTTGGATGGAACCCGGGGGGAGAGAGAGAACTCTTTACGCTTGAAGAGCTTTCCAAAGAATTTTCCCTCGAGCGGGTGGGCAATTCAGGCGCGGTTTTCAATATCGAAAAACTTAATTGGCTTAATTTTGAATACCTTCGCAGGAAAACCGATGCGGAGGTACTCCAAAGCCTGAGAAACCAGTTGACGCTATCTGGGTTCGACGGAAAGCATTTCGAGGACGCGTACTTAATGAGCGTCGTCGGCGTCATGCGGGAACGGGTAACATTCGTAAAAGATTTCGTTGAAAAAAGTCCCTATTTTTTTCAAGCCCCGCTTCAGTACGATGTCGACGTTGTAAAGAAACGGTGGAAACGGGAATCGCCGGTTCAGCTAAAGGAGTTGGCAGGTGAGTTCTCTAGGATTCAAAACCCAAAGAAGGAAGACTATGAAGCAGCGCTCCACGGTGTCGCTGCGTCGATGAAGGTCAATAACAGCGATTTGATCCACCCATTGCGCCTGGCTGTTTCGGGGGTGGGTTCGGGACCGGGATTATTCGATATTCTTTCCATCCTCGGAATAGAAGAGACGGTCGCGAGAATTAATTCAGCAATAGAAAGATTACAATGACAACGTTAGAGAAACAACAAGACTTTAAAGACAATAGAATGAACGGTGAACTACCGGAGCGGAAGAACTTCGTCCGTGATATCATTGACGATGACTTGAAATCAAATAAATTTGGCGGCAAGGTGCACACCCGGTTCCCTCCAGAACCGAACGGATACCTCCATATCGGACATGCAAAATCGATTTGCCTCAATTTCGGTCTGGCGAAAGATTACAACGGATTTTGTAATTTACGTTTTGACGACACGAATCCGACAAAGGAGGAACAAGAGTACGTCGAATCGATAAAACAGGACGTGCGATGGCTGGGGTTCGATTGGCAGGAGAGACTGTACTATGCTTCCGATTATTTTGAACAACTCCACGAGTATGCTGTCCGCTTGATAAAAAAAGGAAAGGCGTACGTCTGCGACTTAAGCGCCGATGAGATACGGGAGTACAGAGGGACGCTGACTCAGCCGGGAAAAGAGAGCCCGTATCGTAATCGAACCGTTGAAGAAAATCTCGATCTCTTTACGCGGATGCGCAGCGGAGAGTTTCCGAACGGATCGCGGACTCTCCGCGCAAAGATCGACATGGCCTCGCCCAACATTAATATGCGCGACCCGGTGATGTACCGAATTCTTTTCGCGACACATCACCGCACAGGCGACAAATGGTGTATTTATCCGATGTATGATTGGGCCCATGGACAAAGCGATTCGATTGAGGGAATCACTCATTCGATCTGCACGCTTGAGTTTGAAAATCACCGTCCGTTGTACGATTGGTTCCTTGAGGAATTGGGACTGCATCATCCGCAGCAGATCGAGTTCGCCCGGCTGAATATGACCTATACCGTCATGAGCAAGCGAAAGCTTTTGCAGCTCGTCGAAGAAGGCTACGTCAGCGGTTGGGACGATCCCCGGATGCCGACGATTTCCGGTCTTCGCCGCCGCGGCTTTACGCCGGAATCTCTCCGGACATTTGCCGACCGGGTCGGAGTTGCGCGCCGGGAGAATACCTCCGATGCCTTATGGTTAGAGGATTGCCTCCGCGACGATTTAAACAAGCGCTCCCCTCGCGTGATGGCGGTTCTTCGTCCGCTTAAAGTTGTGATCGAGAACTACCCTGAAGGAGTTGTGGAAGAACTTGACGCAGTGAATAATCCTGAAGATCCTTCGAAGGGAACGAGAAAGATCCCTTTTACCAAGGTCATCTATATTGAACACGATGACTTTCGAGAGAATCCTCCGAAGAAATTTTTCCGGCTTTCCCCGGGAACTGAAGTCCGTTTGCGGTATGCGTATATTATCAAATGTACCGGTGTTGTGATGGACGAAAAAACCGGAGAAGTAATTGAATTGCGATGTTCGTACGACCCCGAGACACGAAGCGGGTCTCCACAGAGCACACGGAAAGTAAAGGGGACCATCCATTGGGTCTCCGTTGCTCATGCCGTGGATGCGGAGACTCGCCTGTACGACCGTCTGTTTCTTGCTGAATATCCCGACGCGGAGAAGTGGAAAGAGTTTATTAACCCAGCTTCGCTCGAAGTGTTAAAATCGTGCAAAATTGAACCGAGCCTTGCGACGGCCGCCCCCCAAGACCGGTTTCAGTTCGAGCGCCTCGGCTATTTCTGTGTGGATTCCGATTCAAAACCGGGATCACTTGTTTTCAATCGTGCAGTAACGTTGCGTGATACATGGGAAAAGATCAAAAAATCGTGAAATCACAGCGATTCTGTCGATAATCCTCAAGAAAAAATATTTTGATGAAAAAACTGGACATCATTCGGCTTCACAATGCAGTGTTCTATGCCTACCACGGTGTTATGTCGGATGAACAAAACCTCGGCGGCAAATTCGAAGTCGACGTCGAACTGCATTGTGACCTGTCGGGGGCAAAAGAAAAGGACAGTTTACTCCAGACGGTGAATTACGAAAAGGTGTACGGCGTAATGAAGCAGACAGTCATTGGGAAGAAATTCTTCCTTATTGAAGCCCTAGCTCAATCGATCGCGGCAGGAATTTTAAAAGAATTTCCGGAAGTTCAAAAGACAACGATACGAATACGAAAGCCGGGAGCAGCGGTTCACGGTATTATCGACCATGTAGAAGTTGAGATAGAGTCTGCCAGAGATGAACAGGCATAGACGCTTCCATGGAAAATGTTTTTCTGGGAATAGGTTCAAACGTCGGCGATAGAATTCACTTTCTTGCCGAGGCGGTCCGGAAACTGCGGGCGGTTCCCTCGACGAGGGTCGTAAAGCTCTCCAGTGTGTATGAGACCGAACCTGTTGGGGAGAAGAATCAAAACGATTTTCTTAACGCTGTTCTAATGGTCCGCACTTCGAACGGAGTGGCGGATTTTCATTCGCGAATCAAGTGGATCGAAAAAGAAATCGGACGGGTAGAACGGAACCGTTGGGGCCCGCGCGAAATCGACATCGATATTTTGTTGTTTGGAGATTGTGTGATCAACGACGCGGCAGTGGTTATTCCGCACAGTGAGATGATCAAGCGTCGATTTGTTCTTCAGCCACTGGCTGAGATCGCGCCCGACACAGTCCATCCGCTGATCCAGAAGACTGTAAAGGATTTGCTCGCCGAGTGTAAAGATCCAAATGCCGTCGAGTGTTCGACGGAGCTAACTCAATCGTTTTTCACATCCTTGCAGGAGTAATGTTGCCTGTTCACCATTCGGACGTTCGTTATATCGCCATAGAAGGAGTGATCGGAGCGGGAAAAACTTCGCTTGCAAAAATGGTTTCGGAACGGATCAATGCACGCCTTGTGCTCGAGCAATTCGAAGAGAATCCATTTCTTGAGCGCTTCTATGAAGATTCCGACCGTTACGCTTTCCAGACGCAAATTTTCTTTTTACTGAGCCGGTATAAACAGCAGCAAGATTTGTTTCAGGCAGACCTTTTTCACAACGCGCTGGTCACTGATTATATTTTCGAGAAGGATAAAATTTTTGCGTATCTCAACTTGCGGGATGATGAGTTACGGCTTTACGAAACGCTTGTCGGCTCGATAGAAAAGAATATTCCGGTTCCGGATTTGGTCGTCTACCTCCAATCCAGCGTCGAGCGATTGATGTCAAATATTAGAGAACGCGACAGAAAGTACGAAGAAAACATCACGGAGGAGTACATCAAAGATCTGAATGAAGCGTATAACTATTTTTTCTTCCGTTACAAAAGCGCTCCTCTGTTGATTGTAAACTCCACGGAAATTGATTTTGTGAACGATCAAAACCACTTCGAGGAGTTGTACAACGAAATTCTCAGGCCCAACCGCGCCGCAGTCGAATATTACAATCCGCGTTCAAAGAAAGTGTAAATGACGTTATGTTTCGGCTCATTGTTTGGATAATTTGTATTTATATTCTTGCAAAGATTGTAGGTATAGTATTGCAATCTGCGAGGCCTTTTTTCGACCCGCCGCGTAAATCGCAGCCGACCGTCCGGGAGAAAGAAACTCGACAGCAGTTTGACAACGTGCAGGATGCCGATTTCGAAGATATTACCGACAAGAAGTGACCTACTGACCATGCAATCGTTCAATGCAGCCTCTTGAAGTTACCCTCAAGCGATATCTTTTCCGCCTGATCAACATCTTCCGCTCCGGAACGCAGGTTACACCTTCTCAGCTTCCCATTGACTCCTTCGGCCGTATTCTCATTATTCGTCAACATGACCAGCTCGGCGATTTGTTGATTGCCACGCCCGCTCTTCGTGCGGTGCGGAGAAAATTCCCGAAAGCGTTTATTGCCCTAGTCGTTCGCGAATATACTGCACCCGTTGTCGAAAACAATCCGTATGTCGACGACATCATCGTGTTCTACGAAAAGTTGTGGCGTTGGAATGTTCGTAAATTAATTGTGTTTTGGAAAATGTTGCGGAATGATTTCGAGTGCGCGATTGTCCTCAACACGATTTCACGTTCACTCTCGTCCGACATCATCGCCGTATTGAGCGGAGCGAAATATATTGTGGGCCCCGACCATCTTCTCCTCGATTCATCGCTTCCTGAAAAGATTTACAACGTCCCGATACCCCGTTCTTCAGTGCAAAAGCACGAAATACAGCGCAATCTTGATATTGTCCGTGCGCTGGGCGCCGATGAGAACGATTTCGAATACGATCTTGTTTTAACCGATGCGGAGGTGAATGAAGCAGAAAGAATTTATCAGTCGCTGGGAATTGCTCCAGGGAAGATGGTGGTGGGCGTGCATTTCGGCGCGTTGAATCCGGCGAAGTGTTTTCCTCTTGACAAACTCGTCGCAATCATTGATTGGATGATTGAAAAGTTTGACGTTGAAATTGTTCTTATCATCAGCCGTAATGAAATCGAGCGAAGGAAAGTTGTTCTGTCAGGTGTACATCACAAACTGCATTCGGCGCCCGTTATGCCCTTGCGCATTATGGCTGCTTTTTTGAGGCACATGAGTTTGGTACTCTGCAACGATACGGGAACTCTTCATATTGCTGCATCTCAACGAGTGCCGACGATTTCATTCCACTCTTTGAGCGATCCTGCAATTTGGAAACCGCCGCATCCCAGACATATCGCCGTCCGAGCCGGCGATTCGCTTATAACGTCCATTACAATCGAACAAGTGGAGGAAGCGGTCAGTGCCGCGATGAAAAAATATGTTGGAAAACCAGCCTCTTGATTGTGGCAATCACGGGCGCTATTCTTGAAAAGAAATGATCAATATCGGAGAACATAATAGATTACCCATAACCGAAGTTCCTCTCGACCTTGAAGCGGAGATTCTTCGCTTGAAAAAGGAATTGAACGCCGTTGTTCTCGCCCATTATTACCAGGAATCTGAAATTCAGGACCTCGCAGATTATGTCGGCGACAGCCTTGAGCTGGCCCGGCGGGCTGCGGCGACCGATGCCGATGTTATCGTATTCGCCGGTGTTCATTTTATGGCGGAAACGGCAAAGATCCTCAATCCGCATAAATTAGTCCTGCTTCCGGACCTTGAGGCCGGCTGTTCGCTCGCCGAGGGATGTCCGGCACCGGAGTTTAAGAGATTTCGGGAGATGCATCCCGACCATGTCGCAATTACATACATCAACTGCTCCGCAGAAGTGAAGGCCCTCAGCGATATTATCTGTACGTCGAGCAGCGCAGAGAAAATCATAAATCAAATTCCAAAAGACAAACCAATCCTGTTTTCACCGGATAAAAATCTTGGTGCGTACCTGGCGAAAAAAACGGGACGCCAAATGCTTTTGTGGAATGGAAGCTGCATCGTTCACGAGACATTCAGCGAAAAAAAAATCATCGGATTGCAGATGGAACATCCAGATGCGAAATTGATTGCCCACCCCGAATGTGAAGCGTCTCTTCTATCGCGGGCGGATTTCATTGGTTCGACAAGCGCCTTGCTGAAATATGTTCAGTCAAGTCCGGCAAAGAAATTTATCATCGCCACCGAAGTCGGCATCATACATCAAATGCAAAAGAGCGCTCCGGAGAAAGAGTTCATTCCAGCGCCTCCGGATCCTAACTGCGCCTGCAACGAATGCCCGCACATGAAAAGGAACACGATGGAAAAACTATATCTCTGCATGAAGAACAAAACACCTGAAATCACAATGGCACCGGAACTGATCTGGCGCGCGCTCCTGCCAATTCAACGGATGATGGAAATGAGCTAGTGCTGTTTCTAAAAATAAATATCGTATTTTTTAATAATTAATTCACCGCAAAGGGCGCCAAGGAAGCAAGGAATTCTAACTATTTTCAAAAAACCTCTTTGCGACCTTGGCGTCCTCTGCGGTTAGAATACAAGAACAATTTTGAGAAACAGCACCAGTTAGTAATCGGTAAGAAGTAAATAGAACCTATCTCAAAAATGGCTTTGTGTCAGCCCTTCGACGCGTCCCTCTTCGGGGGACTTGCTCAGGGTGAACAAATGGCTTGTTCATCCCGAGTAAGCGAACGGAGTGAGCGCATCGAAGGAGCAAGCGACATTTTTTTGAGATGACTTCTAGATAAAATCCCGCCAAAGTGCGGGATTTCGTGTTTGTAGATGTGCCCTAAGTTTTGTATATTTTTGCGTAAATTTTTGAAAGGATGCGAACTTCTCATGAGTTCACGAATATACATTGAAAATCTTTCTCATTGTGCCGGCGAAACTGTTACGATTTCGGGATGGGTATACACCAAACGGTCAAGCGGAAAAATTAGGTTTATTGTAATCCGAGACGGCACTGGATTGATGCAGGCCGTCATTGTCAAATCAAACGTTAGTGAGGATGTCTTCAATCGGTTTGATGAATTGACCCAGGAATCTTCTCTCCGCGTAACAGGAAAAATCCGCAAGGAAGATCGCGCTCCCGGCGGATACGAGATGGATGTTTCGGGTCTTGAAATTATTTCCATCGCAAAAGAGTATCCGATCACGCCAAAGGAACATGGCGTTGAGTTTCTTATGGACCGCCGGCATTTGTGGCTTCGATCCGAGCGGCAGCACGCGATCCTGCGTGTTCGGCATGAAATTATTCGTTCCATACGGGAATTTTTTGATACCCGCGGTTTTCTTCTCCTCGACGCACCGATCTTTACTCCGGCTGCATGCGAAGGAACTAGCACTCTTTTCGAGACCGATTATTTCGATCTTGGCAAGGCATACCTCACGCAATCCGGCCAGCTGTACGGTGAAGCCGGAGCAATGTCGTTTGGAAAGGTCTATGTTTTTGGTCCAACATTCCGTGCAGAAAAATCTAAGACGCGCCGGCATCTTGCTGAATTCTGGATGGTCGAGCCGGAAGTTGCTTTTAATGACCTGGATGACGATATGGATTTAGCGGAAGAATTTTTGGAGCACATCGTAACAAATGTGTTGAAGAATCGTATGCCCGAACTGAAAACGCTCGAGCGCAATACGAAATTTCTGGAAAATGTTAAACGTCCTCTGCCGCGGATTACGTACGACGAAGCTGTCGACATCCTCCACAAGAAAGGGATCGCATTTGAATGGGGAAATGACCTCGGGGGAACGGACGAAACGACGATTTCCGAGCAATATGACCGGCCTGTGATGGTCCATCGCTATCCATCGCAGGTGAAAGCGTTCTACATGAAACGCGACCCGAAGAACGAAAAGCTCGCCCTCGCCGTTGATGTGCTGGCTCCGGAAGGGTACGGAGAAATCATCGGGGGAAGCCAGCGTGAAGACGATTACGAAACGCTTGTGGCACGATTGAAGGAACACAACCTGCCTCAGTCTGCCTTCGAATGGTACCTCGATTTACGCCGCTACGGTTCCGTTCCGCATGCCGGTTTCGGCCTCGGAGTTGAACGGACCGTCTCGTGGATCTGCGGTTTGGACCATGTGCGGGAAACCATACCATTCGCCAGAATGATTTATCGGTTGACACCATAAACGATTCTTCAAGAGCCCTATAATGATGATCAAAGCAGAAAATCTTCGAAAGCAATATGCAAACGTCGTTGCTGTTGATGACGTGTCGCTGCAAGTGTTTGCGGGAAAAATTTTTGGTCTTATCGGCCCGAACGGGGCAGGGAAGACCACCACAATTCGGATGATACTCAATATCATTACGCCCGACAAAGGAACGGTGACGTTCGACGGCGCACGGTTTGACCGCAACGTCCAAAACCGGATAGGATATTTGCCCGAAGAGCGGGGACTGTATAAAAAGAATAAATTGTTGGATACGATAGTGTACTTCGCGGGTTTGCGCGGAATGACCGGCGTGGTGGCCAAACAGAAAGCGCTCGAATGGCTTCGTCGGTTTGACATTGAGGATTACGCAAAAAGAAAAGTGGAAGAACTTTCCAAAGGAAATCAGCAGAAAGCGCAGTTCATCACATCAATCCTTCACGACCCCGAGTACATTGTGCTTGACGAGCCGTTCTCCGGCCTCGACCCGGTGAATCAAATCGTGTTGAAAGATATTTTGCAGGAATTGAAGCAGCAGGGAAAGGCAATCATCTTTTCGACCCATCAAATGGATTCCGCAGAGAAGTTATGCGACGAGATTTGCCTCATCAATCGGGGAAAAATCGTTCTCGAGGGAAGCATGAAAGAGGTGAAAGCGAAATTCGGGAAGAATTCCGTCCATGTTGAGTTTGTCGGCGATGGATCGTTCATTCCGGCGTTGCCGCAAGTGAAGAAGGCGACGGTCTACGAGAATTATGCTGAACTGGAATTAAACGGGACTGTTTCTTCGCGGGAATTGCTTTCTTCGATCTCATCGAAAGTGGAAATCAGAAAATTCGAATTTGTGGAGCCGTCGTTGAATTCAATATTTCTTGATGTTGTAGGATTGCCGGAAGAAACAGGGGAGCGGGTTGAAAGTGCGGCGGCCGTTCTCAAAGTAAAAACTGTTGCCGGCGATATGAGAGTGCGAAAGCAAATGCTCATTTTCGTCTTTGCGGCTGTTGCAACATTGGTTCTGGCGATTCTCACGTTAAAAAAGGGGGAACCGTCGTGGAATGTGTCGTTGGTTCTTCTCGTAACCTCAGTTTATTCGTTCGTCAAATATATCAGAATACGAAAAGTCGTTACAGCTGAATTGCAGCTGTTAGGAGAGGAGGCTGCACATGGAAAATAAATCGCTCCGGATCGCCAAATGGGAGTTTTTGGAACGTGTAAAGACAAAAGCATTCATCATCGGTTTGTTTATGATGCCGATGATTATTGCGGTTTTTACGGTAATACCAAGTTTACTCGCGTCGAAAGCCGATGAAAAGATGCGTACGATCGGCGTTATTGACGAGACGGACTCGCTCCTCCCGTATCTCAGCCAGCGTATTGCAAAGTTCAAACTTCCGGACAGTTCTGCAAATTATCAGCTTGTGAAGATTACAGACAATGACCGTTCGCGTGAGCACCTGAAGATCCTTGCAACGGCGAAGATACTGGATAACGAAATCGAAGGATATTTTCTTCTTCCGGTCGATGTGATGGAGAAAGGAAAAATTGAGTATCGGTCTGAAAACGTCGGGAATATCAGAGACCAGGAACGTTTTTCGAAGATCCTCGAAGATGTCATTATCGAACGACGTCTTGAAGCCAGAGGCTATAACTCGAAAGCCATTCGAGACCTCTCAACTGACGTCGACATCAAAACGATCAAAGTGTCGTCGAAGGGGGAAGAAAAAGAGTCCGGCTTCCTCGAGACGTTTTTCACGGGGTATATTTTTATCATGATGCTGTTCATGCTCGTGATGACGAGCGGACAGATGTTGATTCGGAGCCTCATCGAAGAGAAGTCAAACCGGATTGTTGAAGTCTTGATGTCCTCGTGCTCTTCTCGGGAATTACTTGTCGGAAAGATTTTGGGCCTTTCACTTCTCGGTTTGACGACGATTTCTTTTTGGTTAATGATTTTGGTCGGGGTCAATTTTTCAATGCCGACTCCGTTTGTTTCATTCGACCATATCGCACTTCTTCTGGTGTACTTTGTCCTCGGCTACCTGTTGTATGTCGCAATTTTCATCACTGCGGGTGCTCCCGTTTCCACCGAGCAGGAAGCTCAGCAAATGACGGCGTACGTGACGATCCTTGTCATGTTTCCGATTGCCCTTGCGATTCCGGCAATGCAAAACCCGGATTCGACAATGGTAAAAGTATTATCGCAGATACCTCTCCTGACTCCGACAATGATGGCGCTTCGGCTGTCAATCCAGGCTCCGGATCTTTGGGAGATTCTGCTATCGCTTGTTACGTTGTCTGCGTCGATTGTCGGAATGATGTGGGTTGCCGCGAAAGTATTTCGGATCGGCATTTTACTTACTGGCAAGCGCCCGAATCTGAAAGAAATGTATCGCTGGATTACGACAAATGTATAACCGACAAAGGTAAGAGTATAAGCTGCCGTACTCTGGTTAAATGGTTTCGTCTTCTTCAACACCCGCACAGTGCAAAGTACTTGCACTATTATTTCATCTCGTCCTCTCGTCCCCAAAGTCAGCATCGGAACGTACTAGGTCAAACAGGAACCCTAACGTTACCTTCCCAATCATCTCGTTCCCAAACTCCGTTTGGGAACGTACTAACACGAAGCGAAGCTTCTGACCTTGCGTTCCCAATCAGAGATTGGGAACGAGAAAAACCAGATAACGGGTAAAACAAAAAACCCCGGAACCAAATCGGGGTTTTTTGTTGGAATTCCTTTGTGCTAATTATTTGCGATTGTTTAGATCAAGCGGAGATTATGCAGTATTGTCTTAAGCACTTTTCTATTTTTCATCTCGTTCCCAAACTCCGTTTGGGAACGTACTATCACGAAGCGAAGCTTCTGACCTTGCTTTCCCAATCAGAGATTGGGAACGAGAAAAACCAGATAACGGGTAAAACAAAAAACCCCGGAACCAAATCGGGGTTTTTTGTTGGAATTCCTTTGTGCCAATTATTTGCGATCGTTTAGATCAAGCGGAGATTATGCAGTATTGTTTTAAGCACTTTTCTATTTTTTGAGCCCATTGGAACGAGTGGCAGCCGGTACACTTCATCGATCATTCCCATCATCGCAAGCGATGCTTTTACAGGAATTGGATTTGTCTCAATAAAGTTTGCGTTCATCAGGGGCAAAAGTTTATTGTGCAGTTGCAGTGCTTTTTTCCAATTTCCTGACAATCCTGCCCGGACCATGTCCGAAAAATCCTTCGGGAGTTGATTTGCCACCACCGAAATACATCCATCGCCCCCGACCGATAAAATCGGCAGCGTAATTGCATCGTCGCCGGAGAGGAGCGAAAAATGCTTCGGCCTGTTGCGTGCAATTTCCATAATCTGCGCAATATTTCCGGAAGCTTCTTTCACAGCCATAATTGACGGGATTTCTTCTGCCATCCGCAGTGTTGTTGAAGCTGCAATATTTCCGCCGGTCCGGCCCGGAACGTTGTAAACAATCAAAGGAATATCCACCGCCTCCGCCACGGCCCGGTAGTGTTGAAAATAACCCTCCTGCGTCGGCTTGTTGTAATAGGGAGCAACAAGAATTGCAGCGTCAGCTCCGAGATCTTTTGCCAGATGAGTTAACTCTATTGCTCTTTTGGTGTAGTTGCTTCCGCTTCCTGCAAACACTTTTATCCGGCCGCGCGACCGCTCAATAACAATTTCCAGGATTCGGCGATGTTCATCGGAAGAGATGCTCGGACTTTCTCCAGTGGTGCCGATAGGGATAATGGCTTCAACTCCTCCGGCAATCTGATAGTCTACTAACTTCCGGAGTGCCGTCTCGTCAATGCTTCCGTCTTTTTTAAACGGAGTGACGAGTGCAGTTCCGGTTCCGCGAAATTTCTTTTGACGTGCCATAAAAATACTATGTTTTACAGGTTGGATGTGTGGGGGATGGCAAGAGAGTTGTGATTCATGATGTGGCAATGTTTTCAAAAAGTGTTTCCTGAGGCAAAGGTTCGAAGAATTCCTTGTGGAGCCGCTGCACCGCATTGACCACGTTGTGGTTATCGATAACGAGGCTGATGTTCAGCTCTGAGGCTCCCTGCGAGATCATCATAACATCGATGTCGTCAAGCGATCGAAAAATTCTATCGGCAACACCTACAGTGGAATGAAGGCGTTCTCCAATGATACTGACAATGGCTTTATTGTTGAAAACGACGACGTCGGAAAACTGTTCAAGTTCCGGTACGATTGCAGTCAGCAGTTCGGTGTTGCTAATCGTTAACGAGGCGGATGCGACCGAAGTGTTCACCAAGTCGACGGAGGTGTGATATCTATCGAACACTTCGAGAATCGATTCCATAAATCGATTTGCAGAAAGGAAGCGCGTTGCTTGGATATTGACAACGGTAATCCCTTTCTTATTTGCTATCGATTTCACCGAGACGTTTGATTGGGGAGGATTTGCTACGACGCGAGTCCCCGTTGAATTCGGCCGGCGTGAATTCAATACGACGACCGGTATGTTCTTTTGAACGGCAGGGCGAATCGTACTGGGATGGAGTACCTTCGCCCCGAAGTAGGCTAACTCCGATGCTTCTTTGTATGAAATTGTCTTTAATTTCTTTGCCATCGGAGTGATCTGCGGGTCGGCAGTAAGTATTCCGTCAACGTCTGTCCAAATTTGGATTTCTTCCGCATCTAATGCAGCGCCAATAATTGCGGCAGAATAGTCCGATCCTCCCCGCCCAAGCGTAGTCGTAATTTTCCTTGTTGTTGCGCCGATAAAACCCTGGGTGACGACAATATTGTTTTCGTTGAGATTCGGGCTGATTACGTCGTTTGCCTTCTCATCGATTTCTTTGAAAAGCGGAGTTGCGTTTCCATAATGGTCGTCCGTTACCATGAAAGCACGCGCGTCAAGCCACACAACGGGGTATTTCTTTGCTTTCATCGCTTCTGAAAAAATCAATGAGGACATAAGCTCGCCCATTGATGCGATAGTGTCAAGCGATCGTTTTGTCAGCTCTCCGAGGATGGCAATGCTCTGGGAAAGGTTCTTAAGTTCTTCGAATCGGCTGCGTAATTGGAATATGAGTTGTTGTACTGCCGAACGAGAATCGATAAGGTTTTCCGCAATAAGAACGTGTCGTTCAAGCAGATTGTTTAAAAGGAGAGTTGCTTCGTCGAGTCGTTCGGCGACGGACAATTCGGCTGATTTTAGAAGGATATCTGTAGCGCCTGCGATTGCGGAGAGGACTACGACCGGATGTTGTTTTTGTTGCCGTGCGACGAGGGCGATTGCATTGTCAATAGCGCGAGCATCTTCTACAGATGTCCCGCCAAATTTCATGACGATCATAAATTAAGATTGTACTGCGTTGCTGAATACCGCGCATCAATTGCTGTCAATATACAGTTCTTTTTGGCGCAAATCAATTCGTGGATAGCTGTAGGACACCTTTTTGATTTGCTGTACTAAAAATTTTAATATTTTGTGATTTCCCGCATAGGTGTCCTACAGCTATTAATGGCGTTTGATATTCAATGGTATGAATTGTATTTTCAAGGCATCGAGAAAGGATTGATCGTTATCCCCTATAAAGGCCCGCAATGACGAAAGACCAAGCCGTAGCCCGCAATGTCCACTTACTCGAACTCCACCTCGGGTACTCCGCGCCAAAAGAAGAAGCGAACCGACCCGCTTGACATGTTGATAGGAACATTGCTTTCGCAAAACACAAATGACCGAAACAGTCACAGGGCGTACCTCGAACTGCAAAGGCGTTTTCCAACGTGGAAGAAAGTAGCCGAAGCTCCGGTTAGGGCTATTGCATCGGCAATTAAAGTAGGCGGGATGAAGAATCAAAAGAGCGGACGTATCAAAGCTCTGCTTCGATCTATACATAAGGACTACGGATCATATCGCCTTCGAGGGATTGAAGAGATGAATAATGATAAAGTGATTTCAACACTCACAGCCTTTCATGGAATCGGATTCAAAACCGCTGCCTGCGTGCTTCTCTTTTCTCTTCGGCGGGATGTATTTCCGGTCGACACGCACATTCATAGAATTTGCAACAGACTCGGTTTGGTCAAGACGAAGACCCCCGATCAAACATTCGAGGCGATGAGGCCTTTTGTACCGAAGGGGAAATCGTATTCGTTTCATACTAATCTTATCAGGTTTGGCCGAACAGTGTGCCTTGCGCAGCGTCCTCGCTGCGGCCAGTGCCCTCTCTACGACGGATGTGTTTTCCCGGAAAAAGAAAAATTTGCGTCTGAAAAAATTTCGCCATCTTCTCGCCGAAACTCAAACTTCATGCTTTTGGATGAAATATGACCGAAACCCTCTTCGTTGACATCCCCTGTGAAATTTCGTATTTTTGATCCACTTATTCTTGTCTATCAAGCACTTTAATATCCTTTTGCGCTTAGAAAACATCAACCGGATTCTCGTCATCAAGCTTCGAGCGATCGGAGATGTGTTGCTATCGACACCGGTTGTTCAGAATTTGCATGACCATTTCCCTCTTGCGCAGATTGATTTTTTGACCGATAAATTTGCCGCCGACGTAGTCATCGGCAATCCCTGGTTGGCGAACGTCCTTACGTTTGACCGGAAAAGTGATTCGAGCGTAGGAATAATTCGACAAGTCAGGGAAAAGAAGTATGATCTCATCATCGACCTTTTTTCTAATCCACGGTCTGCGATCATTACCGGATTAAGTGGCGCACGATTCCGAGCTGGATTCCCGTTTCGATGGCGGAAATATGCCTACAACATTATTATTCCGCCTCGTACCGGCAACATTCACAACATTGACTTCAATCTGGATGCCTTGCACAGAATTGGCATTCCCGTAAATCATTTTCAACCATATTTTCCGCTCGCAGACCGGGAAAAACAATTTGCGGCAGAATGGTTTCGCGGAGAAAACCTTGATGGAAAGCCGGTTGTTGGATTGAACCCTAGCGGAGGATGGTATACCAAACGATGGGGGCTTGAACATTACGCACGCCTCGGCGATCTCATTAGCCAACGCCATAGCGCTTCAATTATTTTGCTCTGGGGACCCGGGGAAGAGGATGACGTTCGTTATATACAAAAGCAGATGAAAATGCCGGGGCATATTATTCCAAAAACAACGCTTTCCCAACTTGGCGCAATCATCCATCGATGTGCATTTATTGTAAGCAACGACTCGGGTCCGATGCATATTGCGGCATCGTTAGGCATTCCGACGCTTGGAATTTTTGGCCCGACCAATCCGCGTCAACAAGGCCCTTACGGGGATAACCATCGCTGGGTAAGAAATGAGGAGCTTGATTGCCTCGAATGCAGTCTCACTGCATGCCCCATAGGAAATATTTGCATGACGCAATTAGAAGTAGAGCGCGTTTTGAATGCATTCAATTTCCTCGCAGCTCAATCCAAAAACAGAATGCAGCCAGCGCCCATTCATTCGAAGGAAACATGAAGAAAAAAACGCCGCGGAAAAAACGGCAACCCCAAATGAGAATCCCGGATTGCAAACGGTTTACCGGGTATAAACCCTGTTTTCCGGGATCGACGTGCTACACGGACTGTGTTGACCCGGACCCTATTGGAACAAAGATCCTCATCATCAATCTCGATGCGATGGGAGCGGTGCTGCAAACGACGGCGATGCTTCCAGCCATCAAAAGAAAATACCCGCAAAGCCACATTTCGTGGATCACATTGAAGAACGCGTACCGCCTTCTCGAAAATAATCCGTACATCGACACGGCGTACGTATGGGAGCCGGAAAGCTGGCTTGTTCTCCAGAATGTTGAATTCGACGTCGTATACAGCGTTGATAAATCGAAAAGATCTTGCGCATTCTGCAAGGCACTTAATGCGAAAGAGAAGATAGGTTTCGGATTGAATAAAGAGGGGCAGATCATTCCGCTTAACAAGGAGGCAGAGTACAGTTATCTTCTCGGCCTAGATGATAATCTAAAATTCAGGGTGAACAAAAAATACGGCACGGAAATCCTGCAGGAAGCCATGAAGCTCACGTTTCGCCGCGACGAGTATACGCTGATCCTTTCTGGTGAAGAGAAAAAATACTGTGAACAGTATGCAAAAGAAGTGGGATTAAACGGCAATAACGTGATCGTCGGGTTCAATACTGGTTGTTCTTATCTCTATCCAAACAAAAAAATGACCATTGGCCAGCATGTCGCGCTCATCGAGAAACTGTCTGCAATGAAAGGAATCGATCTCGTTTTGCTTGGAGGTCAGGAAGACACGGAGCGGAACGCGGAAATTACGAGGCGTGTGGGGAAGAAGGTTGTCAGCACTCCAACTACGCAGGGAGTGAGACGGGGAATTTGTTATGAAAAGATTTGCGACGTTATTATTACCGGTGATTCGTTCGGCATGCACGTTGCAATCGGATTAAAGAAATATGTGATTGCGTGGTTTGGATTGAGTTGCTGGAGTGAGATTGATTTATACGATCGGGGCGTGAAGCTCATCCCAGAAGGTCTGCATTGCGCACCGTGCTGGAAAAGAGATTGTCCGTACGATCTTGAGTGTATTCAGATGATTGATCTGGAAGGTATTGTCCGCGCAGTGGAGCGGTTCTCAAAAGAAAGGCCGGACTTAAAAAGTCTGTCAGTTACTCCTTAACTCCTTTTTCTTTAAGGTATTCGCTGAACTGTTTCTTTTCGTACTGATTCTCTGCGATAAATGAAAGGATGAGAAGAAACATAGGGGCTTTCGCATATCCCGGGAGCAGCGTGATTGGCTCGCTGTCCTCTCGCATGAAGAGAGTGGAGGGATACCCTTTTACTCCGAATGCCGCTGCAAGCTGGCCGGGCGAGTACTCCTGCCCCTTGTAATGAACCTTTCCGTTCCCTTCTGCATTCATTTTTATAATCACAAAGTTTTTAGACAAGTAATCCTTAACTGCTGGTTCCGTATAGACTTCGGTGTCCATCTTCGCACACCATCCACACCACTCTGTGTATACATCAACAAGCACTTTCTTGTGGTCGGCTTTTGCCTTCTCCATTCCTGCGTCAAAAGAATTCCATTGTATGGCCGGTAAAGCGTCCTTTGACTGGGCGATGAGAACTCCGTTTGTAAGCGCAGCGGCGATGGCGAATGCGATAGCTACATATTTCATGTACTCTCCACTAATGGTATTGAAGTATTGAACAGCCGTCCTATAAAAGTCGTTCCATTGAATGAAATTAAAAGCTTTTCTTGTCGCGTAAAATATTTTCAACGCGGTCAATAACCAGTGGAATTTCAATATCGTCCAGAGGACATATTTTCGGATCGCCTGGGCAGCGCGTTTGACAGTAATCCTGTTTAGGCAGGATCACTTCCGAACGATTTCCGAGCGGCCCCCACAACTGCGGCGAGCAAGCCGTTAATGGGCAAAAGAGGGAAACGGTAGGTATTCCCAGAGCCGCCGCTATATGCATCGAACCGGTCGATGAAGAAATAAGAAGATCAAGTTGTGAGATGCTCGCCATGTGCTCTCGCAATTGCTGGATGAGGATCATCGCGCCATTGTGTTCGAGGGACTCAAAGAATGTCTGCTGCTCTATTTCATGCGGTCCCAGATTAATAACAACGCTGAATCGCGACAGGAGGCGTTCGATCAGCTGAAGGTATTTCTCAGGCTTCCAATTCGGCGAAGAGCCGCGCGATATTGGATTGACACCGATAACCGGTTTGTCAAACGAAATTCCTAATGATGAAAGGTGTTGGTGCGCCCGTTCTTTCTCTTCTTTTGTGAGAAACACTTCGGGTTTCGTATCGCGCGAAGTCGCTCCTATTCTTAATCCGAGGTCCAGCATGTAATCGGCTTCATGCCGGAGTGGAATATATTTATGCCGGCTGACGCTTTTTGTGAACGTGATCATTTGGTACAGTTTTTTCCCGACGCCGATTCGCGTTGGTATGCCGGCGAGGAACATCATCCAGGCATGCCGTTCCCGCGGGAAGGGCATCAGCCCTACTTCGAATTTCAACCCTCGCAAGTGCCTGACCTGCTTCCAAAAAACTTTCCTGCCGGAGTTAATCTGTTCTGGGCTGTCCGTCAGTATTTCTGTGATATGAGGATTGTTTTCAAGCAGCGGAACGTTCGACGGGTGCACCATCACGGCAATGAACGATTGCGGAAATGCTTTCCGGATTGACCTGATGAGCGGAGTCGTCAAGACAACGTCGCCGATACGGTCAGGTCGAATAATAAGAATTCGCTTATTTTTCACCGACGCGGCTATAGTATCTTTTTGTACACTGCCAGCGTTTTCTCGGCGACTTTGCTCCATAAGAATTCTTGCTTAACATGATGCCTTAGTTTATCGTTTCGATTCTCGTTTAACGCAGCAAGGATTCCGGCATGAATCGAATCAACTGAATGCGGATCGACGTAGTGTGCCATTGTCCCGAAATACTCTCGGGTTCCTCCATGTGGAGTGATGACGATCTTCGAGCCGGCAAGCGCGGCCTCTAGAGCTGCAATACCGGGTGTTTCAAACAATGAGGGAAGGGCAAAAACATCGCACGCGGCATAGGCCGACGCAAGCATCTCCGATTCATTTTCAAGGCCCGGAATGACGAGAATGTTCTTGTTTTTTGCTGCTTCCTTCAAACACTGCTCTCCATCCCTGCCGATTACTTTTCCTATGATGACCGCTGGATGATCAATCGATCGTAATGCGCGGATAAGGCCCAATACATTCTTTCGCGCCGGTCCGATATGACCTACGTTCAAAATGAATTTGTCAATGCCATATTTCTTTTTGAATAATGCCGGGTTACCGAACTCAAACCGAGGATCAACCCCGTTTGGAATGACTGAAATTTTCTTTGCAGGAATGTTTAAGCCATATTCAATTAAATGTGCCTCGTCCGCAGTGTTCGGCAAAACGGCACGCGACCATTTGCAAATTTGTTCAGTGAAACCGTAGTCTGTCCAGATGCCTGTGCGAATGCGCTTCAGTGAATGTTCGAGTGCGAGGGTTAGGCGAATTGAGCGGGCTGACCTTTGCGTGAAAAAGATCGGCGAAGCGACTAAAGGGATAGAAAGAGGCTCGATATTTCGGGCAAGGTGATATGTGCCTAGATTCGCGGAAAATAAATGAAAAATATCGGGGTGAAACTGTGGAGATGATTCCCACGGTTGGAAAAGCGATACATCGACACCCAGTTTTTCAAGCTCACTCTTTGTCCTCAAAATCTGGACCCGCGGGCCGCCGTGAATGAGAGAAACCGACTGATAACAGGCCATTGTGACTTTCATTGCGTCCTCTTATACCAAGCGTCAAGCACATTTAATATGGTATGCCGGAAATCGAACCGTCGCGACCGGGCAATATCTGCTGGGGGAAGTTGTTTGTGTTGGGGACGGGTGCGCGGCAACGACAGAAGCGAGACGGTCCCTTCAGCGTTCACTATTGATTCTTCACCGTTGGGGAAGACAATGCGCCAGTGCACTCCAGCATTCGGATCTGTGCTGTGTGCCGTCAGCTCGTTTCTCTCTCTGTCGAGATGATGCGTCCATACAGTCTCATCCCGCGTTCTCCACCACGATGCGTACTCTGCATAAGAATAATTATCGATCCGCTTTGATCGAACATAGTCGAATACATCTGCAAAGAGATCCAAATGATGATGCGTTGGGTGGTGATAAAGGCATAGAGGCTCGCGCTGTAAAAGCTTGGTATCAATAAGCCGTCGAAAATATTTCTTCATTTCATCTGCTGAGTACCCTGCACGCCTCATGCTTCCGACACAAATTGGATGAATGGGGAGCTGCATGACTGGAGAGAATTTATCGCCCACAAAGGGAAAGAATGGAAGGTCATCATAATCCAAACCGAATTCCGATGAAAAGCCGGCACCGATTTGCTCGAATACAGATGCAATTGAAACATTCCATGTTCCATACGGTGCGGCAGCTCCTTTCGGATAAAGCCCGTGAGTCCTCAAGAGCGACAATGCTTTCAAAATATTCTGGAGATTTTTTTCTTCCGACGGGAATGTCATATGCTCATAACAATGGATGCCGACGTCCTGTCGGTCGAAATCCTTGAAACGAGACAGCCACCGTTCATGGCTTTTCGTGTCTATAAACCACATTGCCTGTATTGAATGGTTCTTGCACAGTTCGTAAAGATCATTGACTTCTGCAAGAGAGCCCTGGTCGGAGTCTACCCGGAACGTGAAAATGGTTTCCTTGTTTTCCGGAAAATACCACTTATGAACAAACGGGATTTCTCTTTCATGGTGGAGGAATTGCAGTATCTCGGTTATGAATCGCCGAAGGTTTCCCTTTGAGACCGCCGCGACGATTTCATTCGGCAATCTTTCCTTGTCGGAATAAAAGTTCTTTCTCTTTGACCGCGCATCAAGGATAAGTGCATTAACGTTGAACGGGATAGAGGCGAAAATTCCTTTACCGACTTTATGAATTAAGGGCAGCTGACGCCTTTGGTTGAAGGAAGCCGCGTCCAGCACCCCTGAGGAATAGATATCCATCATTGAAGTTTGTGCAAAACTGCCAAAGAGAGACGGCGGGAGAGATGAGAAATATTTTGTTTTCAGCTTCATGGTGACTAGGCGCTGAGCACAACTACCAAGGGCGAGAATGGCACCGCCTTCCGCGAGGTAATCTTCAAGAACTTTTTCCTGCAACGAAGTCGGCGGAGCATTGACGACAATTGCCGAAAAAGTTTCGCGGTTGAGTTCATCCGAAGTTGAAAGTGCTTTCCAATTGACGCCAATTTGACGAAAGAGAATTTCCCATCCGGGCTCATAGCGCAATATGCCGATCGTTAGCCTCACAATAATCTCTCTTTAAGAAAAACGATGTCATCTTTTCCCATCCCTTTCAAAAAGAAAATAGACGCCGAGTAGATCGCGATGCCAATAGGAATAGACAAATAAAGTCCCGTGTGCGATAGGCCAAAAAGAATTCCCCCCATGATGGCCGAAGCGATAATTGGTTTTGTCGGATTGAATGCCAATTTCGCGGAAATTGATTTGCGGCATTGGCGAAACATGAGCATCATCATTACGAATTCTCCCGCAACCATCCCGAATGAAGCGCCGGCTCCTTTCCAATAGTAGGTCAGTGGAACGAGCGAAACAAGAAGGAGACTGGACACAGCGACGATAATTGTTGAGTACCGCCTCTCCTTGCCGGCGGCAATAATAACGAATGCAAAAATACTATTTAATATCGTAAAGAGAAAATAGAAAACAAGGATTTGAAGGAGAATGACCGAGTCTTCATACTGCGGACCAAAAACCAGCATAATGACGGGGCGGGCAAGCACAAATCCACCAGCACATATTGGCAAGATGGCAATCATGATGTAATTAAGAATGCGGCTTACCTGCTTGCCGATTTCGGCAGGTGTTATTGTGAATGTCCGAGCTACCAGGGGATAGAAAAGGATATACACTGCTCTATCGATTGCTAGTAGGAAGAAAACCAGCTTTGATGCTGCACTAAAATTCCCAATATCGAATGATGTTGCGAAAATGCCCAGGAGAATGACAGGGAGATTGAGGACAGCCTGGCCTATGATCACCGCTGCTCCAACCGGCAGTGATTGTTGGAGAAGTGATTTCCATCGAAGGTTCATTGGTGGAATGTCGTTAACGGCGCTGGTGTCGCTCTTTCCCTGCCGGTAAATAAAATAAAGAATTGCGGCGTTCAGAGCGGCGCTCACAAAATAAGCAACGGGGACCAGCAGGACGTCCGTCTCCGATTTTACGATAAGAAAAAGCAGTACGACAAACGAAAGGAGTCCTGCGGCACGGCTTGCACCCAATGCAGCAACTCTTTGTTTTCCCTGATAGAACCATTCAATTTGAAAAGCAAATGGCAGCAGTGACGCAGAATAGAGAATCACGACGTATCGCGTTGTTGTATCGTGAACGAAGATACAAGAAGCAATAGTCATTGCCGCGAACGTGAGAATGGCCAGTATAAAACGGAGTGCCGTAACGTGCTTGATGACGGCAGCATCATTCACCACTCGTTGGGAGACGATTCGCGTTCCGATTGTGTGCAAGCCGGGGCTTGAAATAATGAGTCCATAAGAAAATACAGCAAGACCGAGATTAACCACTCCAAAGGTTCCGCTGCCGAGCATTCTTGCGAGATATGTAGTCGAGGCAAAACCAAAAAGGCGGGCAACTGCATCAAATCCGAACAGCGAGACGATATTTTTTGTATGGGGTTTCACTGCATGATCTTTGTTATTATTCCCTTTAGAGATTCTTCTCTTTGGGGTAACGAAAATTGCGAGGCAATTCTCGATCTCGCTCGCATGCCGTCATCGGATGGCCGGGTTAATCCTTTGCGAATGGCCTCAACGGTATGCTTTTCATCGTTGTATTCGACGAGGAAACCCGCATCCCCGATCGCGGTTGGAATGCCGCCGACTTTTGTTCCTACCGGGATGCATTCACACAGCATCGCTTCGCAAAGGGCATTCGGCAATCCCTCACGATACGATAACTGGCAGTAGACTTTTGCCCGTTGGTACGAATGAAGCACTTCTTCTCGCGAAGAAAAGGAACGGCATTCGAGATTAGGTGGGACTTCAAATGCCGAGGCGACCCGCGGATCGATTCCGATAACTCTGAATCGAACGTCGGGCATTTTTCGTGCGATTGAGATAAAGGTGTCAATCCCTTTAAGTCTAGCCCGCACCAGGTCGGGACACGAGGCGACGGTCAACACAAGTCCATCTTTATTGCCGGAAGGCTTCCAAAAGTTCGCATCGTAGCCCGTTGGAACTGTTATAATGTTGTCTCCGGAATAATGGGCCAGCCGTACCGCTTCTCGTTTCAAAAATGGATCGACCGCAAGAACTATATTTGCGTGTGTGATGCCGTAACGGATAATAGGAGATTTCCACCAACTGTTCCAGATACCATATTGGAAATCCTTTTCTTTTGCGACATCTACTCCGCCAAGAACAAGGATCGACTTCTTTCCGAAGAAGTGCGCGAAGAGGACCAAGAGTGAAGAGTAGACAGAGGCAAACCATGAGAACGTAATATCTGCGCTGAACAGGCTTGGAACAAGGAGGATCGGCACCATCCATCCCTTCGCGATGACAATTGTGACGTTAAAATTCTTCCGCAAAATTTTAATGTCTTCGTCGATGAACGAGGAATGGAATGTTGCCGTGAAAAGTATGTGAGGTCGGCCAGCCAACAAATGTCGTTCCTGAATTTACAGGCTGAAGGTGAGCGAAAACGTATTAGTGTTACCCAATTGATCCAGAAACGGAACAAATGCATAGTCGAGCTGGAGCAAGCCGTAGCGGAGGCCGAATCCGGCAGAGAATCCTTTTGCATCATACCCAAATTGATACCCCGTCCGAAACTCAAGGAATGAGTTATACGCAAGTTCCCCCCCAACGTCAATTCGTGAGCCATTATCCTGGAAAGTCTTGAGAACATCGGTTGCAAGGGTAAAAGCGAGATAATCGGCAGGCGTACTCTGGAATGAAGCACCAAACCGAACACCGGCAGGGAGAACGATCGGCTCGGTCAATAGAGTGCTCATGGACCCGATGTTGGTTATGACGGCGGCGAATGCAAAATGCCGATCATACTGATAGCGCGCACCAAAATCGAATGCTGCACCGTCTGATTCATCGAGATAGATTTTCTCATACAGAAATTTTCCGGTTGCACCAATACTGAGCGAAGTGTCGATACGCCAGCTTGCCGTGGCGGACACTGCAAGGTCGTGAAGCCCGAATGTTCCCTCGGGCGGCCCGGGTTGCTGTCGAATTTCAATGCCGTCGACATTCGTTGAATTGAACCCGAATCCGAAAGTGAAATTCTGAGAGTGGACAGTTGAACCGAGAAAGTCTGCTGTCGTACCAAATATCCATTGTTTGTGCATGAAAGTCACTTCATTGCCCGCGCCGAAAGAAATTCCTGCAGGGTTGTAGTAGATTCCGGATGCATCGTCCGACAATGCGCTGTATGCTTCACCCATGCCGATAGCTCGTGCCCCTATGCCCAGTTTCAAAAATGCAAGTCCGGTTGAAGCATTTTCAGTTTGAGCAGACAACGATATTGCGCTAAGCAAAATTAAAATAGACAAACCATTCGTTCGTGTCATGGCATCACCACTAGAATCTTGTAGAAAGAGAAAGAATATGCATGCCGAAGAGTCCATACGGCTCTATAACATACGCATAGTTAATGACCGGCGTTAACTTAGCAGAACTTGTCCGGACGGTAAAGCCGAATGTCGGAGCTGCCTGAGCCGGATCTTGAACGTCCCAGTGGTCAAGCCCGGCGCGTACGGTAAAGAATTCGCTCAGAGGTAACTCCCCCCCCATGCGAATGATGTTCGTGTTCTTATTGCTGTTTTCAAAATCGACAGAAATCAACCCTGCATTATCATCGAATGCATAGCTCAGGCCGATTTTCCTGAGAAGAGGGAAAGGCTCAATGGTTGAATTCCCTTGGTCGCCGTACAGGTTTGAAGTATCCCATTTGTATTTTGACCCGATATCTTGGACGGCGATCCCAAGCGTGAGGTTGTCCGAAAGGCGCGCTATGCCGCCGGCATCGACCCCAAGGTCGGTGGATGAAATATTTTCGTACAGGCGATAGTAATAAATCTTCAAGGCGATCCCCAGCGAAATGACCTTCGACATTCTATTAGCAAACGAGAACGAAAATTGATTTTCTGAAGTAAATAATTCTCCAGTTTGAAATCCATCGGCATCGCGCCCATCAATATTGCTTACGCCGGAATTAATAATGCCCACTGAAAATCCGGCGGTAGGTTTAATGGATTGTGAGTAGGAAAGGGTATTCAGCGATCGGTCGAGTGAAAGCAAGCCGTACGATACTGCTGCAACCCTGTCTGTCAGGAAGGGTGTTACGGCTGGATTGTAAAAACTTGTAACGTCGCCATCAATAACGGCCGTGAGCGCATTGCCCATTCCCATGCCGCGAGATCCAAAACCTAGTCGTACGAATGCGCCCGGAGTTCCTGCAAGTTGAGCATTAACCGGCATTCCAACAAACGTAGCAAGGATCAGAACAAAAAATTTAAATCGCATGTTCGCACCATTATTGAAGGACAAGTATTTTTCCCCAGATAGGCTTCTCAGTTCCCACAACGACCTCGTAAAAATAAGGGCCATTTGAAACCTGTCGACCTTTGTCGTTTTTACCATTCCAGATTTCATCGTGCTCTGCGATCCCCCCGCGATTGGCATCCGAAATTACGGTCCGCACTAAATTCATTCCAAAATCAAAAATACGAATTGTGACATTTGCCGAAACCTGATCAACCGGATAATGCAGCCGCACAATCTCGTTAGCCGGTGAAAATGGATTTGGGAACGCATATGTAGACCGGCTCGATGAGAGAGGTTGAGCAGCGTGAAGGATTCGCCAGGAAGCTCCAAACAGGTGCGCGGGGTCATCCTGTGTGTAGGCAGCCCCGTCATCTCCGCCAAACCAAACATTTTCTCCTAGTGTATCAACGGCATAAAATGGCGTTCCCGCAACAATTTGTTGCTTCGTGGAATTGTCGTATATCGTTCCCGGTTGCGACCATGTTGCACCAACGTCTGATGAACGAAAAATTCCGTTGTCAGCAACGGCATACACGATCGAATCTTTAAACCCGAAGTTATGACAGAATTCTCCGATGAGCGTCGTTCTCCAGGTTTGCCCGCTGTCGGCTGAAAAGCTGACACCGCGCTTCTCAGTAGAATCGTTAGCGTTGACAGTTGCAGCCCACATGATTGCGTGCCCGGGGTAGGTCTGCTTATTAAGTGCTACAACAAAATCTCCTGAAATGGGGGAGAGTTCGTTGATATGATTGTACTTTACCCACGATTGTCCTCCGTCTGTCGTTTTATTGATTCCTCCGGCGGTTCCGATCCACACATGCGACCAATTTTCGGCGTACACAGAAAATGCTTCATGATTGTAACTGCCCGTTAGTAAATTTCCAGAGACAGGAGAAATGTCAAATGACAGTGAATCTGTGGGAGCAATACTGTCAAGATTGTCGGGGGGAAGAATAACGACCTGCCATGTCTTTCCCCTATCATTAGATTTGCGGGTCATGCCAGCCTTTGATGCAATCCACACGGAACTGTCCGTTGCTGCTATATCGAATGTAATATTTTCAACATCTGTTGTCACGCCGAGCGCCAATAAGGTATTCTTTCCGTAGTGCAGCGTATCGATATTTTGGAAATCCCGCGGTTGCGGAATGACTGTCCACGTTTCACCCCAATCCGATGAGTAGCGAAGGCCGCTTCCTACCGGATGGTCGCTGCCATCTACTACCGTAGTGTCGTGAGCCGTTGCAACCCAAACCTCGCTGTTGTGAATTGTTATCGCTGAAATACTTTCGTCACCAAATGCAGCTTGGCCATAGTAGTTGGTCCATGTCAAACCTCCGTCGGTTGACCGGCTTAACCCTTTTCCAGTTCCCAACCAGATGGTAGTTCCGGAAACGACAATATCTGTTATACCATTACTGACAGGAGTTGTCGATGAAGGAATGGAGGTCGTGCGATCAAGTTTGAATGAACCTTCGCGAAGTAATTGTCCTTCGGCGATGACTGCGGAGAACAGGCTTGAGAGCAAGATAAGGGGAAGAAACAATTTCGGTTTCATTGAATGAAAATATTTTTTGTTAAAATATTAGATGATTCTCCGCTCCGATCCGTCGCGACGAATGAAAAATTGCGATATGTGTTTCCTGTTGTCGAACTCAATAGCGGAATTGTCAAAGTGTATATCCCATCCCCAGCGGTAGCGTCTCCGCTTTTAAGGCCGAATGGATTTACAACGGTAAGGCCGCCGTCGTCGTACATCGGATAAATGCCGACAACACTGTTATCGGGTCGACGAGAAATAAGACTTACGCTCGTAATATCTTGAAGGCCGTCTAAATCCGAAACTGTAACGGTAATTTTAACAAATGTCGTATCGCCCACCGGTGGAACGATAACTGTATCGGGCATGACGAGGTTGGAAATGAAGGGGGCGTGATCGGTGTTCTTCACGACAATGGCCTGAACCAAAATATTACCTTTCGACTCCTCGTCATTTACTGCTTGAAATTGAACATTGTATGTCCCAACATCCTCTTTTAGAATATGGAAGCGGGTATTAGTAGAAAATTTTCCGCTGTTGTTGTTGGTCAAATTACCGGAAACGATGAGATTATTGAAAGGATCCAACACAGCATATGTGACAAGCGTACTTGCATTTGCTCCATCCACCGAAACCGAAAAAGCAATTGTTGTGTCGACAGGGTCGGTTGGCTGACTCGCGAGATGAGTGACGTCGATTAAACTTGGAGATGTAGTAGCTTGACTTATGAAGGGGGGCGCTGTTGTATCGACGATCCCTTTATCGGGAATCTTACATCCGCCGGCAAGACACAGCAAAAATAAATAAGACAGATTTTTCATTCCAATACCCATAAAAAAACCGAGGACTGCATCAGCCGCTCGGTTGTTATGCGCAGTCTCTTATTATTGATTAATGCCTTACAGCAACAACACAATAAAAAAGAGTATCAATCGTGTCGATAAGAGAATGCGAAAGTATTAAGTTCCTGTAGAATTGTACGAAAAGTTAACTTTAAAGTCAACGCTTAGTAATGTCTAATTTAGGATAGGTGTGAAGCTTGATCGCGCTAAGTCGCAAAGAGCATGGATATGTTTCCCTTGCGGCGTATCGTCTGGCGAAGTCATCCCCTTGGATTTGCGCGATATTTTCAACTCTCCGTAAAAAGTCCCTTGGACTCTGTTCTAAGTAAGACACTACCAACGTTTCGTTACAAAGGGATTGTAAATGGAGTCGGAATGAATGAGAGACATAAAATGCCAAATGTTGCCCATCCGACGTTCTTTCTGAATTGATCTAATGGAGTTTCATCGATTACTGGTGGATGGTCAAGCTTGACGACAAAAAAAAGAATGAGACCCCAAAACAGCCAGCCCGTCCATCCGAAAGAAAAAGATATATTTAATAGAGGGAGCAGTCCAAGCAGGCCAATAACGATAATGATAACAAACGCTGAGCGGGCGATAATTTTGTGGACTGGTCCAAACATAGTGTACGCCAAATGTCCGCCATCGAGTTGGCCGACAGGCAGCAAGTTCATCGAAGTAACAAACAATCCAAACCAGCCTGCGCACAGGAATGGATAATGATACATTTCTGTCATGGGGGGAACAAATTGATTTGTTGGATTTGTAAAAATGAAAGAAAGAAATTGATACAGCAATGGATTCCCGAATGTCAAATCTACACCTCCCGCAGGCTGCGTCTGCGAGAAATATTGAGGGTGTATCGACAGAATAAATTCTTTTCCAGGCAACGCGAGGAATCCATATGATAGGATCAACAACGTTGCGATGAAGCCAGCGATTGGTCCGGCAACGCCAATGTCAAACATTACCTTCTTGGAAGGTATTGGCGACTTTGTTCTGATGACCGCGCCGAGGGTTCCAAAATTGATAACGCCTGGGAGTGTGGGAAACGGAATAAAATACGGCAAGGTTGCGTCAACTCCGTGATACCGAGCCGCAAAATAATGTCCGAATTCGTGACAGCCTAGAATAAAAAGAACTGAGAGCGAGTAGAGGATTCCGGAAGCGAAATTAGTGAGGTCAAACGGGTCGCGATTAAGCCACTGGACTCCGGCAACTGTGACCGTGAAAAAACTGATAATAAAAAGACCGAGATGGATGATGACCTTTGATGGTTTCACAGGAGGTCTCTGATTCTTTTCGATTTAATTGAAATACAACAGAGTTATTTGACATTGGAAAGTTAGCGAATTTTCCGTTGAAAAGGAATAAAAAAGGCTTTGAGACGGTGCACAGTGAGTTTCACTGCGGCCCAAAGCCTAAAAAATTTTACTTGGAGTAATAAAATCTCTCGAAGGAGAAACCGGTTCAATTATAGCAAGACATACACTCCGAGCACCAATACTCACCCCTTACCATACATCTCCAAAGAGATATTACGTGACGAATTTGAAGCGTCATCTTCATTTCACACTCCCAGCTTGAATGCTCCTGCAGTTACACTATTGAATTACGAATGGCTTCTTGGCGTGCATGAAATAATTACTCCATACATCGCATCGTAATCTCACTTATTACTTCACGAACTTTATTAGCCAACCTTTGAGGAAGTCGGTCTTGGAGCCCACTGGAAATTACACGCATCTGCTGCGAACAGACTGCTTGGTCTCGGAGCCGGCTGAAACATTGTTGCATCCGCTGCAAACAATTTCTTTGGTCTTGGAGCCCACTGGTAATTACATGCATCCGCTGCTAATAGACTGCTTGGTCTCGGAGCCGGCTGAAACATTGTTGCATCCGCTGCAAACAATTTCTTTGGTCTTGGAGCCCACTGGTAATTACATGCATCCGCCGCTAACAGACTGCTTGGTCTGGGAGCCGGTTGAAACATTGTCGCATCTGCTGCTAATAAACTGCTCGGTCTAGGAGCAGGTTGAAACATTGTTGCATCCGCCGCTAAGGGCTTGATTGTCCTCGGAGCGTATTGCGATATCGATTCAGCACGGGAAATAGCAAAATTTGCAACGATAATTAACGCGATCGTTACTCCGACTGCGCGCGCTTTCTTTGCATTCACTTTACTTTTCATTGTTTTTCTCCGTTTATGATTGTTGGTTAACATAATTAAAGTCAATTGATTTGTTGGAAAAAAAAGGGGATAATATTGAGTATAGTCGGACAATAAAAAAAAGAAATTGACTCTCTCATTGGGGAATGGTAGTAAGTGAAACTACGGATGCTTTAAAAAAAATTAGCATTGATAGTATCAAAGTCCCTTGATTTTAGTGATGTGCATCACTTGCTTATTCGCAAAAAAATAGTAAAAAAAGCAAGGTTTGTCAAGGGAAAAATGAAATAGCTGAAATTGGCACAAAAACCGCCATTTTTTCACACTCACTTATCTTTAACAAAGAAAATTTGCTTGACATGAAGATAAAAAAGAATTAATTTAGTATTGTATGAAAAAAGGTGTGAAAATACTATTTGTTTGGGGCGCAGTTACGTTGGGGCTGGGATTGATTGCTGGGCCACAATTTGGCGTCCCAGCGTTCCTTATGACATCCATCGCCATTTTGGTCGGAATTATTTCCGCCTTTCTGGTAGTGTTTGAACCTAATAGTAAGAACAAGTTTCTTTTTCTTAATTTCGCAGTTTTTTTCATGATCGGGATTCTCTCGGTGGCATCGAATTCCATCGGGCCGGTCATGGCAAAAATTGACAAGTATTTGCCTTTTGTCCTTGTTCAATGGATTAAAGGAGCAAATTATCTTGCTTTAGCATTTGCCATTGTTTATCTCGTCTTGGATTCGCTTTTCCGAGACCTTGGCGTGAGACTGAAATATATTGCTACGATAATGATTGTTGGGGGCTTCTTCATCATATACTTCGGAGATATACTCGCCGACCCAAAGTCGAGCTATTCTACCGCAGATGTTCAGGATTTTCGTTCTGTAGATCGAGAATACTCAATCCTCGAGAAGGCAAAAGGTACAGTCCCGACTCCAGAAGATATTGCGGCGCAGATCACCTTGCCAGCATGGCGAGACAATCAGCCCGTCGGGAAGTTATTTCCACAAAACAATATTTTGCGAATAAAGGAAATTTTGCCATATCTTAACGGTGAAAACTATTTGATCCTGCTTTACAAGCCAATCAATATATACATTATTAAAATGAACGTGGTGGCTTGTTTTTTCATTATTCTGTTTTTTGGTTATCAATATAGAAAGGATCCCCCTCAGGGAGCGTACGTTGACAAGATCATGTTTCTTCTTATTCTGTATTGTTCCATGGAAATATTTCATGCATGGAGCTATATTCATGCCGTAGAGTGGGAGGAGTTTATTCAACTCTTTGTTATTGGCCAATATGTTACTATATTCATTCTATTATTGATTGCAATGTTTTTTGCACTTCGCTTACGTTTTGTTACTTCGGTTGCTGGAGAGTTTTATGAGAATGAATTGGTTCATAGCGCTCAACATATTACTCGTTGGCGTGATTGGCTTGATAATATTATTCTACATTATTTTTTTAACCCGAAAACGATTAAGGGAGTACTTTTTTCACAACGAACCAAAGAATAAAGCAAGTGTTTTTTTAGTGAAAATTCTAAATTTTTTTCGAATACGATAGGGGGAGTGCCAAGATATGAAGAACAATAATATGTCTGAACCAACAATGTCCACACATTATCCGATTATCGGCAAGAGTAAGGCCGTGGAGAATGTTCGAAAGCTTATTGCAAAGCTTACTCGAACAAGAAATGACATCATTATTGTCGGCGAAGAAGGTGTAGGGAAAGGTGCAATCGCAAAGAATATCCATTACCAGAATTCGAACGGCAATGTTGACCTCCCGTTTGTCTCCGTTAATCTTTCTGTGATCGATGATAAAGAAATGGAAGCCGTTCTTTTCGGGTTTGAGAGAGGCGCTGAGCGATTGCCGTATACTTCCAAGCGAGGTATTTTCGAAATCGCGAATGGAGGCACAGTCCTCATAGAAGAGCTGGAAGAAGCTTCTTTCCGAAATCAGATGAAAATTATGACGTTATTGAACGAGCGCAAGACGCGCCGGATTGGTGGGCTGAAATCTGCACCTGTCGATATTCGTCTGATTATTACGCTGAAAGATGGACTCAAAAGCCTTTTCGAACGGAGAAAAATTATTCCTGAACTGTATGAAAAACTTGCTGAGTTCGAAACTATTTATGTTTCGCCCCTTCGCGAACGAGCAGAAGACATACCGTTGCTTGTGAAGTATTTTATCGGAGAGATCAGTAAAGAACTGGGTTTAGGTGATATCGTTATCGACATTAATGCAATTGATGTGCTTGTGCGTCAGACGTGGCGGGAAAACATACGCGAGTTAAAAGCAGTTGTTGATAAGTCTGTTCTTTTCTCGCAGGGCGGGAGGTTTACTCTGCCCCCCGAGTTAGTTGATGAGAAGACGGAAGTTGTAAAAATGATCAATAATATCATTGCAGGGCAAGAGTTTGTTCTCGACCGATCGTTGGATACAATTGAGAAGGGGATTATCGAACGGGCATTGGATAGATTTTCATTAAACCAGTCAAAAGCAGCGCAGTTTCTTGGGATGACTGAACAAACACTACGGTATAAATTGCGCCGATTAGGAATAGCAAGCTCTCATCAAAGGGTATGATCCATAATAAGTGTCTATAAATTCCAGTCCCGTCTCTTGTTGACGGGATTTTTTTTGTCAAAACTCGATCAAAAATCCTAAGGCAAAATAGTTGTCTTTCACGTTGTAATACTGGCCGTGAATACTGTAGCCCGAAAAATAACTCGCATACAGATTCAGACCTCTTCCCTCCCACGCTCCGATTTTTTCGCCTACTTGAATATTGTGACGAACAGAAGTTTCCAAGACCTTTAAGATCGTAGCCTGGTACGCGAAGTATGTGTACGTATTGGTCCACACTTTCCTATGGTATTCCAATCCTGCGTCGGCCATAAATCTGGCAAGGTCATGTGGATCAACGTGATAAAGGTATGTTGCTCCTATGTAAATTCTCGCATCGTTGTTCAACGACGATGGCTCAAGGGCGACGACGCCGTCTAAAAATTCGCGGCTGTATACGATCGGAGATCGTGAATCTTTCCACTCTTGTAGAGTGTTATCGTAATGACCGTCCACGAAATGTGAGCTGATGTGACTTAAGCGAAAGCGAGACGATACGATTCCCGCATCAAGAGTCTTCTTATAGTTGAAGTTAATACCGAAAAAATAATCAGAAGCGTCTACGGGGAAATGGAAATCTTTCTCTCCGCGCAGTAATGTGTACGTGAAGAAATCAGCCCCCATGGTGAGAAGAGAACTGTCTTCGGCAAAATAATATTGAAGCAAATCGATTGAATTACCGATGTCAAGTCGCAGCCTGTTCCTGCCTATTTCGGCAAGAATGCCATCGCGCGGTTCATATGTGTCTGCTACTAATGGTTTGAAGAGCAATCCATACGGTACGAACGAAAATTGGTTTGCGGATACACTGTCGGCCTTTTCTTCCGAGAAAGTTGTGACAGACGCAAATAGTATCGCGAGCAAAAAGTTTCTCAATAATACGGTTTTATTCATAGGTGCTGAATCCATATAGGGTTTGTATAACAGAATCCGATTGCATCGCCGCCTTGCCGGTGTTTTGTGAAACCTTCAAGCCGAACGTATGACAGTGATTGATAATGATGCAATTCAAAGTCAATCATCATGTCAATTACAAAGACTTCCGTGAAACTCTTTATTATTCTGACTGTTTCACTTCCGTATCCAATCCTTCCGGAAACTACCTTCATTTCGCAGAACTCTCCAAACTCCTCTGTTGTTATTCCGCGAATGTGAAGTTGAAATCGGGCACCGCAAATGTGCTGTCCGATTTCTGCCGTTTTACCGGATTCATTTATTATTGTTAAGGCGATCAACGGCCCATTTGTAATGACAGTATGGCCGAGTTGAAGTGCTTCCTGCAGAGTTGCTTCTGTAAGAGATTCGGATCCGACGGCAGTTCGCATTTTTCCAAATAGTTGCCGCTCATGTTCTCGAATTGTGAAAAATGGAATGCCGATTTGTTTAAAACGATTGAAATTACCGTGAGCATCGTTTCCCGCGGCGATGAAAATTCTTTTTCCGCGAAGAAGGAGAGTCTTCCAACATGCCAGCCCTTCTGAAAAGGCTTGATTAGCATCTCCATTGAGAATTTGAAGCCCATCAAGCCCGTCTTGATCCATATCGTCTAAATCCCATGACCCGCGTTTAATGAGCAGCCATTGGAAGAAAGGGGTTGGTTCTGTCGGATGGCCTGCATACGCTGCGACATTGGGTTCCTTGTGTAAAAGAATATCAGCGATCGTATGTTCGGCCTTGGTATGAAACCAGTGTTCAGCACTATCGCCTGATCCCCGAAAATATTTTGTTGTTCCCCACAGGAGGAGGTGGACATTCCGTTGTACGCGATTAGAACAAGAAACTTCTTCGCCCCGCAAAACTGTAAAATCATCATGATGCGAGTTTATCTCCTCGATCTGTTTTTGCTGCAGTTCCCATTTTGGAACATCGGGATCGTTGATCAAATAATTATCAATTCGATCGTCAAGATCATATGAATGGTCGGTAACGCAGAAAAAAGAAAGCCCCATAGCTTTGGACAATTCAACCGACACTTCAATCGGAGAGCCAAATTCCACCTGGTCGTCGGTATACGATGAATGGGTGTGTGTATCTCCCTGGACCCATCCGGTTAAAGAGGGAAGCGGGTACGCCGAACGATAAACCCGCAAGCTGGTTTTTGATGAAGTTTTGTAATTATCATTCTTGACCGATCGGTGTTCTCCTCCGACCGTATAGTCGAAGTACACATCGACGTCGATGAAACCTAATACATCTTTTAAGCCATTCTCAAAAGGAATAGAAATGATTTTCCACCATAACCGATTCGTTATCTGAAGAGAAAAATCGTTTTCGCTTGCATAAATGTGCTTTCCTTCATGCTGCAAATCGATCTTCACACGGGTTAATTCTATCGGATAAAGATTGCTGTCTTTTACAAGCAATACGACAGGCAAGGCTGCATCGGGTTCAAGGCGATGAGGAATGTCAGCAAGAATCTCCGGTTCGGATTTCTTGAGAAAACTGAAGAAATATTTAAACCGGTAATGCGTTTCAGCATACAAAAGTGGAAAAGAAACTATAGGCAGGATTATCATTGAGCTTTCTTTATTTGTTCTCCTTGAATTTGCTCCAACAATTTTCCTACAGAAACTTTGACCGTCGAGGTGCTGGATTCCCTCGGCGAGAATCCTGGATAATGTTTCACTTGCTCTAGTGCATCGACAAGAGAAAAATTGTCCTGATCTTGGATATAAAACTTTCCACTCCTTTTAAGTTCTACAGCAAGATATTCCTGTTCGGTTTGTCCTGGTGTTGGGATGAAGATTGCCCGTTTGCCTAATACATCGAGATCCATGATAGTGCTGTAGCCGGGGCGTGAAATGATAATGTCCGACGCAAGCATTGCTTTATTGAGCGCTTCAGAGTCAAGAGAAGAGACAACTGAAACCCACTCGGAAAGCTTAATATGCTGACTCTTCTCGGGAATTCCGCGCACGACCAATGACTTGCGTGGAACAATTTTCAATTGCTCCATCATGATATTTTCCAACACAGTTCGCTGAGGTTCAGGTCCTGATAACATGACGAGGATATCGTATTCTTTGGGAATGTTTGATATTTTTTTGAATCGTGTTAACGGCCCGATGAACGTTGCATTTTCTGGCAGCGGATAAAAATGAGAAAGCCAGCCTGAAAGGTTATTTTCTTCCTCATAATCGGGTATCCAACACGCAGTATATTTTTGGATGAGAACCTTGTTCAGATAGAACACGATCCGCGAAGCCCATTGGAGCCGCTTCGGCAGCATAATCCCGATTTGATGCGTTACGTAGATGCATGGAATTTGTTTGGAAAACAGCCCGAAACGGTTGTCTGAAATAACAGCATCAACTTTTAAATCTCGTATTATATTTGATAACGCTCGATGTTCCCGAAAGATTGCACTAATGATTCTTGGGATTTGGCTCACGATCTTTGCCGTGATCCGATTGCCCTCTGGATACACTACCGTGAAACCCGGAAGTCGAACGATGCTGAGGGACGGAAATTCCTTTTTCAATAATTCATACGGTCGTCCATCAGCAGCGATGATTACTTCCGTATTGTGCTCAAGTAATTCTCTGATGATTGGTATGCAACGAGCTGCATGCCCCAAACCCCAATCCAAAGGAGCGACCAATATTCTTGTTCTCCCGCTCATGGTTAATACTTTCTCCCTTTCCACAAAACCTTACCTCCGAGGAAGACCGCAAAGGGGAGAATGATCACATATACCATATAATAAATTTCAAAAAAGCCAAAATATTTTAGTTGAGAGAATTGCTTGGATTTGATTAAGGGGATGCTCAATAAGACGAAATCGCACAGAAATTTTGTTGCCAACCCATACAGCAGAAAGTTGAGGTTGAGGTTAAGGAAATATCCGGCAAGCAATAAAACATGCATGCAAAATGCAATGGCCATAATCATCAGCCCGCTTATTGGCATATCTTTTCCTCCGACACCCCATCTCCGTTTCTGTCTATATAATTCCCGAATAGTTTTGCATGCTGTACTGAAAACAAGGCTTTCTTTTTCAAGTGGATATCTGTATCCCCAGCGTCCGCTGCGCGTAATAGCCTTGAAGAGCGCAAAATCTTCTGTCACACTGAATTTGATTCCCCGGTAGCCCCCGACTTCGTCGTAGGCTTTTTTCCTGAATGAAAAATTATTCCCGATACAGCTAAGAGGGTTCTTTAATGACATGGTTGCCGATGCCACGGCAAGGATGTATGCCCAGTCGAGAGACTGCATTCCGGCAAACCATCCAGCCGGTTGAAGCAAAGTCAATCCAGCGACGACACCGATGTCGTCCGTATAATGCTGTACGGTAGTTTGAACCCACGATGGTGGAACGATACAATCGGCGTCGGTCATGAGAATGATTTCGCCCGATGACACATCAATGCCTTGAGCAATGGCGTTTGCTTTACCACGGAGATTGCCGACCGTTTGATACCCGTCGATCACTTTGACATTTGAGTGCTTGTCTGCGAAACTGCGAATGATGTTCGATGTCCCGTCCGTCGAATCATCATCAACGATGATAATTTCAAGTTTATCCTTCGGATATTCGAGCCTTGTCAACGATTCAAGGCACGCGGCAATAGTTCGCTCTTCGTTTCTTGCGGCTGTAACGACAGAAACTCTGGGTTGGAAAAGGGGATCGAGGTCAAACCGGGCTTTCAACAGGCCGTAGATGAACACAGCGCACTGGGCAAGATACAACAACAGAATAAAAATGAAGAGCGTTGTTTCGGCTGTCACTGGATCAATCCAAACGCTAGGCTGCGTTCTTGAATGCCTGCAATAACACGCGGCAACACTTGCCGGACTCTCGATTTTGTTAATTCATTGTCGTGAAAAACAAGAATTGCCCCTGGGATCAATTTCCCGAAGGCGGTCATGCATACTTGTTCATCGGACCAGTCTTTTCGGTAATCCCCCGTCGACGTGGTCCACATAACTAGTTTATACTTTAACTCTTTGGTTGCAGAAATTGTGTTCCATGAGAAAAACCCGTAGGGAGGACGAAATATTTTTGCAGGGTGTACCCCAGCCTGTGTGATTGCTTCTTCAGTTTGAAGTATTTCAGACATCGCTGTTTTCTTAGAAAATGCTGTCGACCGCGTATGGTTGAAAGCATGAATGCCTATGCTGTGTTTTTCCGCATCGACTTCTTTTAAGAGCGAAGGATATTTCTTTACAGCCAACCCGTTCATGAAAAATGTACCTTTGATTTTATGAGCCTGCAATAGTTCAAGCACTATCGGGGTTGCGACCGGATGCGGTCCGTCATCGAAAGTGAGGAAAATATCCGGTGAATCCATTTTCCAAAGGATCGATGGGAAAAGAAACCGATGAATCGTAGTTGTGTGAGATGACATCGTCGTTATGCAAATGAGTTCAGGCGTGTTGAGATATTTCCCGTTTCATGCGTCTCCCTTTCCATTCAAAACTTCCTAAAAAGCTGCCGAATACAGCCGTGAGAATGACTGGGAAATGAATCAGTTCCGAGACAAAAAAATATTTCATCAGTCCGGCGACGTTCGTAAGCCTTGAGAATTTGAAAATGATCCAGTAATCAATAATAAATTTTATCAAAAGCACCGCAAATGGCACCGACACCATCGGGAAATAGAAAATTGAAATCGGCATAAACAAGAATACTAAAAAATAAAATAGGAAGGACGCAACAAGAAAGACTAATGTTGAAGTCCGGTAATGCGGAGTATGACCTGCCCACCGCATCCGTTGTTGGAGAAGCTGCCTCCAGCTTGCGACGGGCGACGTTGTTACATGGGTCTCCGGCTCGTACGCAAAACGCATTTTCCAATGAGGAGTTGCCGCAATCCTTTGGGCAAGCAATGAATCGCTCCCCGAATTTATCGTGGCCATTGACCCAAACCCTCCGACGTCATTAAAAGCTATTCTTCGGAAGCCCATGTTGCTTCCGTTGCAATTATTGGGGGCGTTCATTCCTATTGCACCTGCTCCGCACGCCGTCTGTGAGAACAAATCAATGAGTTGAAATCCGAAAAGAAGGGATGAAATGTTTTGTGTGTTCTTGATCAGAGTCAGCCCGGAAATAACTCCGACCGTCTCATCAAAATGGCGCACCATCGATGATATCCAATGAGAGCCGACAACGCAATCCGCATCTGTTCTGAGGATTATCTCGCTCGAAGTTTTTTTGATGGCTTCGTTGATCGCGTTGATAATTGGGGAAATGCCAGATGGATGTCCATGCAGCTGCAGCAGATGTACAGCAGAGTTTTCTATCGCCAGGTGATTCACAATATCTGCGGTTCGGTCGGTCGATTGGTCGTCGACAACGGTAATTGTATATTTGTCGGGCGGATAGTCTTGCTCCAGCAGTGAGCGGACGCATTTTTCAATATGAAGCTCTTCATTCCTCGCCGCCACAACCACTGCAACGGAGTACAAGCGATCGCCGATTCCGCTGCGCAAGCGCGATAATCCTCGAATAAAGACCAGAATTTGGGCGACGTACACCGCGCCAAGGACGAGAATTGCGAACCAAATAAAAGTAAGGCAATCTTTCACAATGAAACCTTCTCTTTTGCAGATTTGATTCTAAATATCAACAGCGAACCGAGGAGGCTCGGGAACAAGATGTCGACGAAGAAAATGCACATCGACGCATTAAACGCCGACGAAGCAGAGACACCTGCCCGGGAGAAAAAGAAAATGGCTGTAGATTCTCGAATTCCAAGGTCGCTGAATGAAATGGGGAGAATGACGGACTTTGTGAAGAGAAGGTTCGAAGTGCATAAGGCCGAAACGCCGATCGAAACCGGTTCGAATGCACGCACAAAGAAATGATACTGTACTAAAATAACTATATAGTAGATTATTGTCAGAAAAAGCAAGACCCGCGCTTGACGGCGGTGAAAAACGTCTTTCATAAAAAGAAAAGCTGATACGGCTCTGTATTTTCGAAATCTATGAAGTAGCGTGCGCAAAATTGTTTTCAGGAGATCGGGATACAGGACGACAATGAGAAATGATATAACGACAATTATGACAACCGCCGTCAGCAAAGGCGTCCAATATTGGGGCAAGTATATGATAAAATAGAGCCACGCTGCAATAACGCCGGTAATTACCGTGAAAGCCAGGACATATAATTTATCGATGATACTAACCGCCAAAACTTGAATCGCCGGCAAAGAAGAAAGTGTCACTATCCTTCCGCCATGTTCTCCAACTTGTCCTGGTGTAAAGAATCCTGCGGAGAATCCAATAAAAAGAGAAGAAAAAATATCTTTATCGGAAGTCCCGCGCGCGATTAATCTCACCAAATAGCGCCAGCGCAGGAATTGCAACCCGGTGTTTGCCACGACCAGCACTGCGCCAATGATCAGGTAGAAGATATTTGCGTGAAGAACGGATGCACGCAAGGCATCAACGTCGATATAAAACACAAGGCCGACGATCAGTCCGACGCCTATAAAAATTTTCAGGACGACCGCTATCCTCGGATGCACGCGAACATTTCTTATTTTATTTATCGTCCCTTCTATGACTTGCTTCCTTTCCAACTGATGGTCCCGAAAAAGCCCAGGGGGCCGATAATGGAATTGTAGATAACCGAAGCAATTTCCAGCGGAACGACAGAACGGCGCAAACCGGTGTTTCCAAAAAGGGCAGAGCCCTTATAAAAAATCACACTATCGATGATAAATTTTGCGGCCAGCGCTGCAGTACCGATCGACGGAAAAGCAAAGATGAAGAGTACAGCAAGTGCGTTATATGAATGAATCAGGCCGAACACGATTTTCATCCGAAAAGGATAGTATGCAGCGGCAGAAAAATGCCTTCGCTGCTGATTTATGAAATAGGCCAGCGACGGGGGAGGAGCCGTCTCGACACTGCTTTCTCTTGAAATCATATACCGTATTTTCCACCGAGTCTCTTTTTGGATGAGTTGGATAAAAAGGTCATCATCGCCGCTTACGGAATGTTTTATTTTTTCATAACCGTTAATCTCCTGGAAAACTCTTTTGCGATAGGTAAGGTTTCCACCGGAGGATAAATATGCGTTACCCAAACCGACACCTGCTGCAGCGCCCACCCATTTTTTTATTTCAAGATAGCGAAGAAAAAAATCAAACCAGCGAGCAAAGAACGTTCGTGGAAACCGTTGTTCGATCGGACAATAGCCGGCAACGACGCCTACTTCCGGCAGGAATTCTTTGGCAATCGACGAAAGCCAGATGGAAGGGGCAACACAATCGGCATCGGTGAAGGCGAGGATGTCGAAACGGCTTTCTTTGATTGCCTCATTCAATGCGTTTTTCTTGGAAGGCAAGTCGGATGAAATTTGGCTTACGGTTACCAGTTTAATATATGGGTATCGTTGTTGATAGTTCCTCACAATTGCCGAAGTCCCATCGGTCGAACGGTCGTCAGCGATGACAATTTCAAAAAGTCCCATAGGGTAATTTTGCTGGACAAGCGATTGAAGACAACGGCCGATGTTTGTTTCTTCATTCCTTGCCGCGACGATGATGGAAATCTGCGGCTTTTCCTGTGAAGACGCCTTTTGAAGAACGAGGAGCTTTTTCAGGCCTTTTAGAATAAGAAAATTAAGGGAACAATAGCAAATGAAGAGCAAACTCAATAGCAGGATGAAACCAATTTCCAAGCTCATAGTGTTAGGAAAATACACAAATCACACTTTCAATGCAAGCGATGTTTGACCGGCGATTGCCTTGCTTCTGCGACTGTTTTGAAGTATATTTTCAAAATTTCCTAACCATTCATGGAACATTTCGTTATCGGAATCGCCGGCGGAACAGGCTCGGGGAAAACCACCGTAACGCAAAAAATTCTGGAACGGCTTCGCGCACACGATAATGTTGTTGTGATCCAGCATGACTCGTACTATAAAGACATTTCTGCGTATCCCGGGCTTACACCGGATAAGATCAATTTCGACCATCCGGATTCCTTGGAAACGTCATTGTTGGTACGGCACATACGGGATTTGAAAAGGGAAATTCCCGTTGACCAGCCGATCTACAACTTCACGACGCATTCGCGGATGAAAGAGTCTCGTCGTCTGGAGCCAAAAGATATTATCATTATAGAAGGAATTCTTATTTTTGTTGAAAAGGAATTGCGCGATTTGATGGACATCAAGATTTTTGTCGACACCGACGCGGATGAACGATTGATTCGCCGCCTCCGCCGAGACATCATGGATCGCGGCCGGTCGATCGATTCTGTTATGAACCAATATGCTTCTACCGTTAAACCGATGCATCTTGAATTTGTCGAGCCGAGTAAGCATTGGGCAGATATCATCGTACCGCGCGGAGGTGATAATCTTGTGGCCATCGATATGGTTGCTGTAAAAATTGGAACGATGTTGCGAAATAAACATAATCACTCTTAAACACTTTTCTTAAGGAGAAAGCTATGGCTGATGAAATAACGAAAACTGCGGCACCAACTCAGTGGAAGTGGGTCGTCATCGGGGTCGTCGTCGGGCTCGTCATCATTGGCGGTTCGTTCTTTATTGTCGCGCCGACTTTTCACAGTACAGCGATTCAATCGTTGGTGTTGTTGATTGGCTTCGTTGTAATGGGCGCTGTCGTCGGTTATTTTTCACCCGGTGTTACTATTAAAGAAGCGTTCTTCGCCGGCCTCATTTTGATGTTTGTCTTTGCGCTGATTTTTAGCACGACATCGTGGGGTGCAGGACAAAACACGCAAATGGTCATCCTTCTTCTTTTGTTCAGTGGGATCCTTTCCCAAGCAGGAGCGTGGGTGGGCGAGAAGTTACAGGGAAGCTTTGATAAGAAAGACGGCACCGAAAAGGCCGACGTCGGTTTCCAATGGAAATGGGTTTTTGCAGGCCTTGCTCTTGGATTGGTACTCAATGTGCTATTTGTCTTTCTTCTCGCTCCGCTTTTCAACATCGATTTGAACCTTATTCATATAGCATTCTCGGTGAGTTTCGTTCTCCTCGGGTTTATCATCGGCTATAAATCTCCGGGAGTCACTTTAAAAGAACCTGCCGTTGCCGGAGCTATCGCCGTTATCGGCGAGTGGTTGTTCATTCAATATGGAATTCAATTGCCGGTTCCGGTTGGCTATGTTGCATTCGGAATTGTCGAGGGATTCCTGCTGACTCTCTTTGGCGCATGGCTTGGTGAACGCTATCAGCTTGCAAAAGAATCAAAGGCACCTTCAGCGTAAATTTTGTTCAAACCAAGAAACAAAACTATTTTAGCTGAACCAAAATCTTGAGGTAAGGTTTTGGAATGTTTCTGTGGCAGCCGATTGTTGCGACAAAAGTGGAATTTACATGGGCACAAGCGGGGGGCAAATTTTGTTTAGTTGAAACGAAGGAAATTCCTAGCATCTTCTGGCTGCCGGCGATTTATTCCGTTCGTACTGCTGTGACTTGATTGGTTTGCGGGCTTGCTCGAAAAATAGCGAAACTCTCCATCGTCTCAAGATCAGAAAATAAAGTAATCTTCGGTCCAACATTGCAAAAGAAGGAGGTGGGTAAGTGTGTCCGAAAGCTTCCAAGTTGACCAGGTTGATTATCTTTTCAAAAACGGTTATATTTGAACAGTTTTAAGTCCACTCATCATGTCGACAATTGAATGCCAAACAGATCTCACAAAATTCCTTCAAAAGAAATCTCCGCTACATATCAAAAGACTGTTCTTTCCAATGGCATCAGAATTGTCAGTGAAGAAATTCCCCACGTAAAATCTATTTCCATAGGCGTCTGGATCGACACCGGCTCACGGAACGAGACCGAATCGACAAACGGCATTTCCCATTTTCTCGAGCACATGGTGTTCAAGGGGACGGAACACCGTTCCACACAGCAAATAGCGCGGAGCCTTGAGTCAGTAGGCGGCTACCTGAATGCATTCACCACAAAGGAGCATACGTGCTACTATGCGCGCGTCCTGGACGAGTTCACAGAACTTGCCGTCGATGTCCTTGCCGACCTCGTTCAATTTCCCCTGTTTCCGGAAAAGGAAATCGAAAAGGAAAAGCTGGTCATTCTTGAGGAATTGAAAAACGCCGAGGATGATCCGGACGACCTTATCCATGATTATTTTGAGACGAATATTTATTCAGGCCATACTCTTCGTTTTCCCGTACTTGGGTCGGCTCAGAATGTCTCCTCATTCAAGAGAAAGGATCTGACCGCCTACGTTCGAGAGCGATACAGCGCGGGTAATATTGTCGTCGCAGCTGCCGGGAATTTTCCACACTTGAAATTTGTGGAGCTTGTGCAGAAATATTTTACACTGCATCGGAAACCTTCCGCCCGGCCGCAACAATCGAAGATATCGCGTGTAAAGAAACAGACCCAAGAGGTACAAAAGCCCATCCAGCAGGCACATATTTGCACGGGAACGATCGGCTACAGTGTTCACAGCAAACATCGTTTCCCGTCGCTGGTGATGAACACGCTGCTTGGAGACGGCATGAGTTCGAGATTGTTCCAGAATATCCGCGAGCGGTACGGTTTTGCGTACTCGGTCTATTCGTTCCTGAACATGTTGCGTGATACCGGTTCGTTTGGAGTGTACCTCGGCACAGACAAGAAGCACATTCAGCAAGCCCTAGATTTAGTGTTTGCCGAATTGAGTGCATTGAGAACAAAGCCGATACCAAAGGCTGAACTGCAGCGGACGAAAGCACAGTTAAAAGGAAGTATGTTGCTTGGCCTGGAAAGCACTTCGGCTCGGATGATGCGTCTGGGAACCGGAGAATTGTATTTTGGTGAGTTCACCGATTTGGATACGATTTCGCGGGAAATCGATTCGGTGACTGTCGAGAACGTCGCCGAAGTTGCACATCATCTGCTTAAGGAAGACTCGTTTTTTACAATAATTTTCGCGCCGGCTAAATAACTAGCCTATTGTGAGACAGGAATAATGATTGCAAAGCGGAACTTAAATACGGATTTGTTGAGGGCGGAGTACGCCGTTCGTGGACCGATTGTGAATAGAGCTCAGCAGCTTGAGGAACAGGGGAAGAAAGTTATCTATTGCAATATCGGGAACCCGCAAGCGCTGAGACAAAAGCCGTTGACATACCTTCGTCAGATCTTGAGCCTTGTTGAGTACCCCGAATTATTGCAGCACAAGAACACTGCCGAACTTTATCCGGCTGATGTTCTGCAAAAAGCCAAATCGATCCTGGCCCAGCATCCTCACGGAACTGGAGCGTATACACAAAGTGCAGGAATCCCATTCATCAGAAAAGCAGTCGCAGAGTTCATTGAACGGCGTGATGCAATTCCCTCAGACAAAGATCGCATTATTCTGACAGATGGTGCGAGCAAAGGAGTGCAGTCTGCGTTGCTTGCACTGCTGAAGGAATCGAATGACGGAGTGATGATTCCTATCCCTCAATATCCCCTCTACAGTGCTACGATTGCTTTGTACGGCGGAAAGGAGATCGGTTATTTCCTTGATGAAGAGAATAGTTGGCAATTGAGCGAGAGTGCGTTGGCGGAAAGCATTACTGAAGCGATCCGCCTCGGAGTACATCCCGTAGCCATTGCCGTTATCAACCCCGGAAACCCGACTGGCGCCGTTCTTCCGTACGACAATATCAGAATGATTGTTGCTTTTGCGCGCAGACATCATCTGACGATTTTGGCCGATGAGGTCTACCAGGAAAATGTGTACGGCAAAGGATGCAAGTTTTTCTCTTTTGCGAAGGTCATGAATGATATCGGCGAGAAAGATGTTTCGCTTATCAGTTTTCATTCGGTGTCAAAAGGATTGCTCGGTGAATGCGGCCATCGGGGCGGGTATGCTGAATTCCGAAATATTCCGGACGATGTATTGTCTGAATTCGTTAAGTTGCAGTCGATCAGCCTGTGTTCCAATGTTCCAGGCCAAATTGCAACATTTGTGATGGTTTCTCCTCCCCAGCCCGGTGATGAAAGCTTTGAACTCTACATGAGCGAATTGAATTCAGTGTACACGGAATTAAAATTAAAAGCGGAATTGCTTGGCAGCCGAATCAATAAAATCAAAGGGATGTCGGTGACGATCCCTGATGGCGCGATGTATGCATTCGTAAAGTTCGAACTTCCCCCCGACCCGAATGCCGATCTTCACGCGATGTCGCCCGAAGAGAGGCGTGAATATGAGGCGAAACGTGATACAGACTACTGTCTTGCACTGCTTGAAGAGACTGGTATCTGTGTTGTTCCCGGCTCGGGTTTCGGTCAAGTTGCCGGCACCCTTCATTTTAGAATGACGTTTCTTCCGCCGAGAGATGAAATTGAAGAAGTTGTCGTTAAGCTGAAGAAGTTTCACGAGATGTATTGTGAAAAAGCCGTACACGCAGCAGAAAAAGTCGTCTCATAAAAACGCAATTCAGGAATCTAAAAGGATAAACGTTTAGAGCAAGATGGCAAAAATCACAATAGATGGGAATCAATTCGAGGTCGATAACAAGCGGACAATTATAGAAGCTGCCCGTGAAAACGGCATCTCCATCCCGCATTTCTGCTGGCATCCGAAACTCTCCGTTTCGGGAAATTGCAGAATGTGTCTTGTCGAGGTGGAGAAGATGCCGAAACTGGCAATCGCATGCTCAACTCAGGTTGCGGAAGGCATGGTTGTACACACGAAAACCGACCGTGTTCTTCATGCACGTGGAGCGGTGATGGAATTCCTTCTCATCAATCATCCGCTCGATTGTCCCATCTGCGATGAGGCTGGCGAGTGCAAGCTTCAGGATTATGCATACAAGCACAGCGCGGGTTACAGCAGATTTCAGGAAGACAAAGTCCACAAACCGAAGCGTGTTGAGATCGGCCCGCGTGTAATGTTCGACGCTGAACGCTGCATCCTTTGTTCGCGCTGCATTCGTTTTTGCGACGAAGTAGCCGGCGTTCACCAGCTGCAGTTTGTAGAGCGCGGCGACCATACGGTGATTGAAACATTTCCCGGCGAGACGCTCGACAATCCATATTCGATGAACGTCGTCGACATTTGCCCCGTTGGTGCGCTTACCAATCGCGATTTCCGGTTCAAGGCGCGCGTATGGGAAATGTCTTTTACAGAGAGCGTCTGTCAGGGATGTGCTCGCGGATGTAACATTGAAATCGGCGTCCGAAATAATGAAATACTCCGCCTCACGCCGCGGCGCAACGAAGACGTTAACAGCTACTGGATGTGCGACCATGGAAGGGTAGACACATTTAAACCCGTAAACGCGGAGACGCGGATCAAGGCCCCTATGGTCCGCAGGGACGCTGCATTGGTGCAAGTAGATTGGGACGAAGCGATTGCAAAGATTGCGTCGGAATTGAAGTCGTTTAAGAAATCGGAAATCGCCGTTCTTGGTTCGGCCTTTGCAACAAATGAGGATAACTACGCGATCCAGAGATTAGCGAAAGAAGTGTTGGGGACAAAAAATATCGACTTCATGCGCCACGTTGTTGAAGGGGACGAGGATAATATTTTAATCCGGGCTGATAAAACGCCGAACAGTAACGGAGCGAGAGCGGCCGGTGTGGTTCCAGGTGAGGGGGGAATGGGTTTCCAGGAAATTATTCGTGGAATTAAAGAGGGAAAAATTAAAGCGCTCTACGCTCTCGAGGACGACATTGCAGCAAGCCCGGACGTTGCCGACGCTCTGTCAAGACTCGAATTCTTCGCGGTCCACGCGTCCAACGAGTCCGCGACAACCGACCTCGCCGATGTTGTTCTTGCAAGCTCTACGTATGCTGAAAAAAACGGGACGATGACGAATTTCCAGGAACGTGTTCAAAGGATTCGCCCGGCTGTTACAACGCTTGAACAAGATCGTGCACTCGACGGGTTCGAAACAAGCCGATGGGACAGATTCGCTGCACCGAACGACAGTTGGGGGAAAGGCCCCCGGCGCGATGCCCGTCCATCGTGGAAAATTGTTGCAACCCTTGCCGCGCTGATGGGGGCAAAATTCAAATATAATTCCTCAGAGGAGGTTTTTGCCGATCTCGCCCAAAAAGTCGACAGTTTCAAAGGGCTTTCGTACCTTAAAATCGGAAACAAGGGGGCTCCGTTGAAGATAAAAGCAGGCATTGCCGTATAGATTTCTTTCACTTCACATCAAAAGAATTGCTGCTGTATGAACATCATTGAGCCGTTGATAAAAATTGTTCTCATCGTTATCATCAACCTTACCGTCGTCGCATACCTCGTTTTGGTTGAACGGCGGGTAAGTGCGTTCATTCAAAATCGCATCGGTCCGAACCGGGTCGGCCCTGCCGGATTGTTCCAGCCTGTTGCCGACATCGTCAAGCTATTTTTGAAGGAAGATATCGTACCGAAGGCCGCAAACAAATTCGTTCACAGCCTTGCCCCGATCATCTCCCTGGTTGTTGCGATGACGACCTTTGCAGTCATTCCTTTCGGGAATACGATCCACCTATTCGGCCGCGACATCAAGCTGATGATTGCCGACGTGAATGTCGGAATCCTGTACCTCCTGGCACTTTCGTCGATGGGTGTGTATGGCATCACGCTCAGCGGATGGTCTTCCAACAATAAATATTCGTTGCTGGGGGGACTGCGCTCCTCCGCCCAAATGATCAGCTACGAACTTTCGATGGGCCTGGCCATTATCGGAGTGCTGATGATCGCCGGAACTCTGCAGTTGAACAAGATCGTCGAGTCGCAGGCGCATGGAATGTGGTATTTTTGGCGGACGCCGGTCAGCTTTATCACGTTTGTCATCGCATCGTTCGCTGAAACAAATCGCCTGCCATTCGACCTCCCGGAAGCAGAGCCGGAACTCGTCGGCGGTTATCATACTGAATATTCGGGAATGAAATTCGGCTTGTTCTTTTTGGCGGAATACGCGAACATGATCACAGCGTCAGCGGTTATCACAACTTTGTATTTAGGGGGATGGCAGCTGCCGCTTGTCGGGTATTTAGGCTTTTCAGAATTGACTGTCAGCCTGCTCCAAGTCGCGGCGTTCGGCGTCAAAGTTGGGCTGGTGCTTCTCTTTTTCATTCTCGTACGATGGACGATTCCGCGTTTCCGGTACGATCAACTGATGAACATAGGATGGAAAGTGATGCTTCCTCTTTCGCTCGCTAATATTTTGGCGACCGGCTTGTATTTTGTTTTGAAGATGAATTGAACCGTAAAGGATAGCAGCAGAATGGAACACAGCAAAGTCATTCGGAAAAAAGATCTGACAATTCTGGAAAAGATGTACATCCCGGAAATCGTTAAAGGGATGAGGCTGACCATTGCTCAGATGTTCCGGCCGAAGTTCACAATTCAGTATCCCGAGCACAAGTTTGCTCCTTCGGCTTCGTTCAGAGGCCGGCCTGTTCTCGTAGAGGAGAACGGTACCGAACGATGCGTCGCGTGCGGGTTGTGCAGCCGTGTCTGCCCTTCGCTTGCTATCGAAGTGCAAGCAGCCGAAACAAAGGACGAGAAGGAACGGTACCCGGAAAAATTTGAAATCAATATGCTTCGTTGTATCTTCTGTGGATTTTGCGAAGAGGTATGTCCGGAAGAAGCGATCATCATGAGCAAAGAGTACGAGCTGGCATTTTCAAATCAAAAAGACGCGCTGTTCGGGAAAGATAAACTTCTCGTTCCGATTGAAAAAGTTCAGGACCGGCTCGATTTTCTGCGCGCTCACCGGTAGAGAGTTCCCATCAACTGATTGTTAATGTGCATCTGTTAAGGGGATCCAATCTTTAATTCTTAATTGTTAATTCATAATTCCTAATTTTTCTTCTGCAGAAGGGGGGCCTTCATGTTATCAGTTGTTCTTAGCAGTGCAACCTACGGAATAAACGCCTATCTCATTGAAATAGAAACAAACATCGAAAACACCGTCCCGAATTTCTTCATGGTCGGGCTGCCGGATAATGCCGTCAAAGAGAGCCGCGAGCGAGTCGCCACCGCTATACGGAATTCTGGACTCGAGTACCCGAATAGGCGCATCACGATTAATTTAGCTCCGGCGGATGTGAAGAAAGAGGGGTCGTCGTACGACCTTCCGATTGCGGTTGGGATGCTTGCGTCGAGCGGACAAGCGCGCGAAGATATGTTGAAAAAATACGTTATTCTTGGTGAGCTTGCTCTCGACGGGAGCCTGCGCCCCGTCCATGGAGTTCTTCCTATCTCAGTTGAGATCAAGAAAAAAGGTTTTTGCGGAATCATTCTCCCAAAGGAGAACGCACGTGAAGCGGCCATGGTCGAAGGTCTCGACGTGTTCGGCGTCGAGAATCTTTCCGAAACAGTCTCGCTGCTGAACGACGAGCTGTCGATGACGCCGTTAAAGATCAACATCGACGAGGTATTTGCCGTCGCACAAAAATACCCGCTCGATTTTTCTGACGTCAAGGGGCAGGAGAATGTGAAGCGCGCTCTCGAAGTGGCGGCTGCGGGAGGACACAACATCATCATGATCGGACCGCCGGGTTCGGGCAAAACAATGCTTGCGCGCCGGCTCCCGGGAATTCTTCCGCCGCTCACTTTTGAAGAAAGTATTGAGACGACGAAAATACATTCGGTTGCCGGCCTCCTCCCTCCAAATTCCGCGTTGGTGGCGTCACGCCCCTTTCGCTCGCCTCATCACACTATTTCGGACAGCGCACTTGTAGGAGGCGGGACCATTCCGCATCCAGGCGAAATATCACTTTCTCATCACGGCATCCTTTTCCTGGATGAACTTCCGGAATTTGCCCGAAACGTTCTTGAGGTCATGCGCCAGCCTCTCGAAGACGGAAGAGTGACCATCAGCCGGTCGAAGATGTCGCTTGATTTTCCGGCAAATTTCATGCTCGTATGTGCGATGAATCCCT
>CAWGZY010000007.1:0-187726 GCA_963827085.1 uncultured Bacteroidota bacterium | reverse complement strand
GTGGAGGAATTTGAGAGCCCCGAGGCGCACTCAAAGCTGGGAGATAAAGTCAGCGACCTCTCCGGTCGTTTCTCCCGCGGGGGCATGATGGCCGCCGCCGGCGCGATGGCCGATGGTGAACGCCACAACATCGAATTGGAGACGCGCAAGCGCCTGGTTCGCCAACTCGCCCGCCGCCTGAACACGCTCGCCCGGCCCAGTGAGGTTGAACGCTGCCTGCTCGCCGCCAGCCGGGAGATCAACCATCAACTCCTCGAGGAACTGGAACCCTTGGTGCGCGCGAAGATCCAGAAGAACGTCCCCTCGGATCTGACCAAACTGGAAAGAACCGAGATCCTGGCGCATTTCTAGGGGCCGGGATGGGGCGAGTGCGTCCCGGTCAGACCGAACTCGGTCGCCCGGGCAGATCTGGGGGAGGCCACGGCTGGTGCCGGGCGTCGACGGTGATAAACCGCCCCTGCAAGGCACGATCCGCCCATTCGAGCTGCTTAATCGTTTATGCGGCTGGTACCCCCACCCTGAATTGAACAGGGATCAACGGTTTAGGAAACCAAAACGAAGTTAAATGTAACGGATTTCCGAATACTTTAATGATTACTTCAGACAGTTTACGGTTTTCAAGAGCGGCTTTGATGTAGGAACTGTAGGAACGACACTCGCCTCACCGGATATTGTCGAGAATTCCGGGCGCACCCAAAGTTCGGATCCGGGCAGGCACCCTTGGCTTCGACTACCCCCCTGTTTTTGGGAAATCGGGCGTTTCCGTCCTGGATTTGGCTCAAGACGGGGTGGCCCGGTCTACCTCGCCACAGAACAACTGGCGGCGAGTAGATGCCATTGCATTGCCAGGGCCAGAATACCGCCTTGATTCCTTCGCCCGAGACGGCACACGATACGCCCATGCCGCACTCCGGCTAGGCGTGCCAAGACCACCCGGTCAATGCCGCCGCTTATTCGTTTCAAACGCACTCGAAATAATTACCGGCCTCTTAGCTTTCAAAACTCCTGGCCCAGCCGTGTCCCCACGCCGTTTGACCTTTCTAGGGTTCAAACTGACCATCTTCTTGGGTATGCGAATCGGCCTCTGGGTTCTTCGGCGCTCCTGAGCGAGGTATCGCCGGATGCGTTCTTCGTCCATCGCCATAGTTTTGCCCTTGCGTGGCATACTGTCTCCAGATCACACCGGAACATGGAGGGATGTCAAGAGCCAAGACCATAACCGCAAGCGGTGCTTGGGGCGCTCGCCTAGCGACCACGGCGTCAAGGGGGAGACACCAAAACCCACCTAATCCCGCCGGGCTCGCCATACGGCCAATTGCGGCGATTGCGGGGCCATTCCTTGCCGGGGCCAGATTGTTCGCTCGATCCGTTGGCCCGAAGAGGCCCACCATCCCGCCCATCCGGTTAATTGAGAGATCTTAAAGAACAGTCGAAAGCGAGTGCCCAACCCGGGACAATAATATCGGTGCGGAACCTCTTTTACAACACTCCCGCCCGGCGTCATTTTCTAAAATCGAACAATACGGAATTCAAGCATATTTACGATGTTATCCAGCGTGTTGCACTGTCGCGCCCGGATATCGCCATCCACTTTACAAGCGACGGAGAAGATCTTCTCGATTTAAAGTCCGGCAGCATCGAGGAACGATTGAAAAATCTTTACGGGGAACGTCATTTCGAGACACTTATTCCATTTGATGAACAAACCGAGCTGCTTTCAATTTCAGGTTTTATCGGCAAGCCTGATTTCGCTCGAAAGTCGCGGGTTGATCAGTATCTATTCTTAAACAAACGCCCCATCGTCAACCGGTCGATCAATCATGCAATTTTTTCCGGGTACGAACATTTAATGGAAAAAGGAAATTTTCCGTTTTATCTCGTTTTTCTGGACCTCGACCCGCACAAAGTTGACATCAACGTCCATCCATCGAAAATGGAAGTAAAGTTTGCCGATGAGCAAAGCATCTACCGTTTCGTCATTTCTGTCGTTCGCAAAGCTCTCGGTTCAAACGACTTTGTTCCTTCCCTGGATATGAACGGTGCCAAGAGTTTCGACCGTTCATTTGCTTCATTACGGCATGCCGCGCTTCCGCATCATTTCACAGGCGATTTCGCCAGTTCTGAAAAAAACATTTTTTCAACGCCATCTTCCAATTTCAGCCAGGCATCGGCACAACGCGATCCGTTGAATCTCGATAAATTGTTCTCAGATATTCCGACAATTCCGCTGCCGGAAACTGCCAGGCCGCAGCAATTTGCACACGGCACGCGAGAGAACGAGGCTCAGGAAGGAAAAGGGATATGGCAGCTTCACAATAAATATATTCTTTCGCAAATCAGGACAGGCCTCATGATTATCGACCAGCATGTTGCTCACGAAAGGATCTTGTACGAAAGGGCCCTTGCAACCTTTGAGAATGCCGTCCCTGTTTCCCAACAATTGCTGTTTCCGCATACCGTCCAATTATCCCCGGGCGATTTTGCGCTTGCAAAAGAGTTAATTCCCCATTTGCAGGCAATAGGATTTGAACTGAAACTGTTCGGAAAGAATACCATCGTGCTTGAAGGCGTCCCCACCGACGTCAAAGCAGGTATGGAAGGGAGCATCCTGCAGGATATTCTCGACGAATTCAAAAATAATCAGCATCGGGTGAAACTTGATTCGCGTGATAATGTAGCGAAATCGTTTTCGTGTAAAGCAGCTATCAAGGCTGGTGATAAACTTTCCGAAATAGAAATGAGGGTCCTCATTGACCAGCTTTTTGCAACATCAATGCCGTACGTTTGTCCGCACGGCCGTCCGGTTGTAGTGAAGATCTCCATAGGTGAACTGGACAGAAGGTTCATGCGGACTTCGTGAAAATAAAATTCCGTGTCGCATAAAGCGAAGAAGTATCGAATCAATTGGAGATTAAACTTGTTAATAGGTTATTGTAACGTTACTTATAGCGTATTCATAGAAGAAAATTCAAGTATAAAGAAAGAACAGAAGGGAAGAACGCATGAATGAGGCAAATAGCTTCGATTCAATCAAGCGCGCGAAGGATGAGTGGAATGGTCATGCCGGTAAGGTAGGAAAAAGGCAGAATGTCAAATTCACTACTGTCAGTGGTGAACTGATCGAAACTCTTTATACTCCGGATGACATCCAGAATATCAATTACCTTTCTGATATTGGATTTCCCGGCGAATTTCCGTACACGCGAGGAATCCATCGCAACATGTACCGGGGGAAATTATGGACGATGAGGCAATTTGCAGGGTTTGGAACCCCAGAAGACACAAACGAGAGATTCAAGTATCTCCTGGAACACGGTCAGACAGGATTGTCGACGGCATTTGACCTGCCAACCTTAATGGGGCGGGATGCTGACGATCCTCTTTCAGAAGGCGAGGTGGGAATTTGCGGCGTTTCGATAAGTTCCCTCGCCGATATGGAGATTCTCTTCAAAGGAATTCCGTTGGATAAAGCGTCGACGTCGATGACCATCAATGCTCCCGCTGCAATGATGCTGGCATTCTATATCGCCGTTGCTGAAAAGCAGGGAGTAGCCGCAAGTCTGTTGCGCGGGACAATCCAGGCGGACATCCTGAAAGAGTACATCGCGCAGAAGGAATGGATTTATCCTCCATCTCCGTCGATGAGAATCATTACGGACATGTTCACATACTGCACGAAAGAGCTTCCTCAATTCAATCCTATTTCCATAAGCGGCTATCATATACGGGAAGCCGGTTCAACCGCAGTTCAGGAATTAGCTTTTACTTTGGCAGACGGTTTTGCATATGTGGAAGCCGGAATTGCTGCAGGAATGGACATCGATGAATTTGCCCCCCGCCTCTCTTTCTTCTTCAACTCTCACCTTGATTTTTTTGAAGAGGTATCAAAATTTCGCGCCGCTCGGCGCATCTGGGCAAAAAGGCTGCGGTATAAGTACGGAGCAAAAAATCCGAAATCATGGATGCTCCGCTTTCATACGCAGACCGCGGGCTGCTCGCTCACCGCGCAACAACCCGAGAATAATATTGTCCGGACTGCTTTAGAAGCTCTGGCGGGTGTGTTAGGGGGGACCCAATCGCTCCATACTAATTCTATGGATGAAACCCTGGCGCTCCCTTCCGATAAGGCTGCGAAAATAGCGCTTCGCACTCAACAGATTATTGCCCACGAGGTCGGCGTCGCCAACACGATAGACCCGTTAGCCGGAAGTTATTTTGTGGAGGCATTGACGACTCGAATGGAAGAAGAGGCTGAGCAGTATTTTGAGAAGATCGACTTGCTTGGCGGGGTTATCCCTGCCATTGAAGAAGGTTTCTTCCAGCGCGAAATAGCGGAAGCGGCATACCGCTACCAGAGTGAAATTGACAGGAAAGAAAAAATAATAGTCGGCGTCAACGAATATGTTGAGAATGAAGAACAGATTGAGATTCCTATCCTTACAATCACACCCGAGGTAGAAGTCAAACAAAAAAGGCGTCTCGCGGAATTACGGCACGAGAGAAATGCAAATGATGTTCAAAAGGCAATTTCTGAGTTGCAGCAAGGAGCCGTAGACGGCTCAAACCTCATGCCGCTTTTGCTCACAGCAACGCGCGCGTACGTTACACTCGGGGAAATGTGCAATGCTTTAGCGGAGCACTTTGGGATTTATGAGGAGCCGGCCGTATTTTAACGGAACTTGGCAGCCGCATGTATCAAACGACAAACCATCATACAAAAAAATGAACCACTACTTTCGACTGCTCCGGCCTTCTCAATGGATCAAAAATGCGTTTGTTTTTGCTCCGTTGGTCTTTTCAAAACATCTGTTCGAACCGCAGTTGTTCATCCTCGCGCTCAAAGGATTCATATCATTTAGCGTTGTCTCAAGTGCCGTTTATGTTTTCAACGACATTTTCGACAAAGACGCAGACGCAGCCCACCCGCTGAAAAGGAATAGGCCAATCGCGTCCGGTGCGATTTCGATTCCAGCCGCCTCTTTTTTCAGCGCTGTTCTCCTCTGTGCAGCTGCTCTCGTCGCATTTTCGCTTCCACAGGGCTTTCAGATCGTCCTTCTTTCGTATCTTGTCCTCCAACTTCTGTACTCCGTGGCCTTGAAGAAAATTGTCATCCTCGACGTTTTCATCATCGCTTCCGGCTTTATGCTGCGGGTTCTTGCCGGTGCAGAGGTCATCAACGTGATGATCTCACACTGGATCATTCTCTGCACAATGTTCCTCTCGCTCTTCCTGGCACTGGCAAAACGCCGGGGAGAGATTGTCCTGTTCCAGCTTGCGGATAGCACATCAGAACGTAAAGTGCTGCAACAGTACGATATCAGCTTTCTTGACAGCATGATGATAATTACTTCATCTGGAATGGCAATATCGTATGCTCTGTATACGGTTGCAGACCGGACTGTCAATGCTTTTGGATCGGACAATCTCATCTTTACGACGATATTTGTTCTCTTCGGAATCTTCCGCTACCTCTTTCTTGTTATGAAAAAGAACATGGGGGAAAATTCTGTCGCAATTATTTTCAGAGACAGGTCTATGTTCATCAATCTCTGTCTCTGGTTTCTTTCCTGCGTCGTAATTATCTACCATTAATTTATTTCCGATCATTCTCGTCGTGCTCCCAGGGCGTTGCTGCGACGAAAATCGGCGGCCGACTTCGCGAAACCATTCTGCGACGAATGGATAAAGATCGAAGCTGAACATCGAACTGATCCCCATCTATCCTTGCATGCTATGGTAGTGTCTTAATTTAGGATAGGTGTGAAGCGTGCTCACGCAAAGGCGCTAAGCCGCAAAGAGAATGGATATGTTTTCCTTGCGGCTTAGCGTCTGGCGAAGCCATCCCCCTGGATTTGCGCGATGTTTTCAGCTCTCCGTAAAAAGCCCCTTGAACTTTGTTCTAAATTAAGACACTACTCATGCTATTGGTGCTTTCCGAAAAATTCTTTATATTTATTCTATAAATTCTTCATAATCTCAGGGCAATACCATGATTCACCCCCGCGTAGCGGTTATCAAGACTCATCCGACGACAATACTTTCGGACCATGAAAAGCTTCTTAAGCTTGCAGGAGTTGAACAAGCGCTTTCGAAGTCATCCCAAACAATTCTGAAAGACAACATCAGCTGGCACTTTCCTTACCTCAGCGCAAATACAACCCCGTGGCAGTTGGAGGGAACAGTAAAAGCGCTGAAGAGCAGCGGGTTTTCGGATTTGGTCTCCGTGCATAATAACACGGTTGTTACCGACCCATACCGTGGGGAAAAACTCAACAAGCTTAGCCCGATCTATAAAAAATACGCAATCGAAGAGAAATACAATTTTAATGCTGATGAAATCAAGTGGATCCATTACGAGCCGAAAGCTCGGATGCACGCGCTAAATAAAGTTTATCCACACGGGATTCATCTTCCCGAATATTTCTTCGGGAAAAACATCGTTCATCTGCCGACGGTGAAGACTCACATCTATACGACGACAACGGGAGCGATGAAGAATGCTTTTGGCGGACTGCTTAATACCCGCCGGCATTACACGCATTCTTGGATTCATGAAACGCTGGTCGACCTCCTCGCCATTCAAAAAGAGATTCACACCGGGATATTTGCCGTCATGGACGGCACCCTCTGCGGCAACGGTCCGGGACCGCGGACGATGATACCGGTGGAAAAAGATTATATCCTCGCAAGCGCAGACCAGGTGGCTATTGATGCCGTGGCCGCAAAAATGATGGGGTTCGACCCGCTCAGCATCAAATACCTTCGGATGGCGCACGAAGACAAGCTCGGATGCGCCGACCCACACGACATCGAGATCGTCGGCGAAGATATTTCTAACGTGAATTTTGGGTTCACGGTCGGAGACAATCTGGCGAGCCGAGCGGGGGATTTCTTCTGGTTCGGTCCGCTTAAATCGATTCAAAAACTCTTTTTCCATACGCCTCTGGTCTACGGCTTTGTATTCGGGTCGTATTTGTACCACGATTACCTTTGGTGGCCGCTGAAAGGGAAGAGCATGATGCGGAAAGTGCGCACCGAATCGAAATGGGCGAAGCTCTTTGACGAGTACGGGAGGGACGACGTACAAGGATGACTTCCCGGAAAAAAGCGGAACTTGTCCTGCTTGGAACAACGGCTATTTGGGGCGGGACGTTTGTCGTCATGAAACTGGGGTTTGCGGATATCTCCCCTTTTTTGTTCGTCGCAATTCGATTCACTCTTGCATCGATCATTTTTGGTTCGTTTTTTTTTCCGCACCTGCGTTCTATGCGCCCCCCTACAATTCGGAAGGGTATCATTCTCGGTGTGCTGCTCGGCGCCGGGCTCATTCTCCAGACATACGGCCTGCAAATAACGACCGCATCGAAATCGGCTTTCATCACCGGAATGATGGTCGTTTTTACTCCTGCAGCACAAATGTTTGTCGGCCGCCGTATTCCAAAACCGGGAAATCTCGTGGGCGTGATGGTTGTGACTGCCGGGTTGTATTTTCTAACATCCCCCAGCGGTTCAGGTTTTAATCTTGGCGACACAGTAACTCTTGTTGCCGCGTTCCTCTTTGGCTTTTACATCGTTTACCTTGACATCTATTCAAAGGAAGAAGAACTCCTTCCCCTTGCATTCCTTCAAATCGCCATCACGGCAATTATGGGATGGATCCTTGTCCCTTTTGAGGTCACGCAAATCCACTTCACATGGAATCTTCTGCGACTTTTATTCTATACCGTGTTTCTTGCAACCGTCGTCACGACGTATACGCAGACGCGATTTCAAAAAGACACAACTCCGACGAGGGCGGGAATACTGTTCACGCTCGAGCCGGTCATTTCAGCGGTGCTGGCATACTTTATTTTAGGTGAAATTTTGGGTATGTTGGGAATGCTCGGCGCTCTCCTTATTGTCATCGGAATCCTGATTTCAGAATTATCGGACAAGTTTATCAAGAAGCTTCACTGGAATCTGCCGTTGGCGGAAGAAGAGTAATACTTGTATTCTTTGAACAGTTCGTTTGGCTATGGATGTTCATGCGACGATTACCGTAAATGGACTTGTGCAAGGCGTTGGCTACCGCTGGTTCGTCAATCGTCATTCCGTCGAACTTGGTTTGAAGGGATTCGTAAGAAATAACTATGATGATACCGTGCATGTAGAGGTGGAAGGGGATCGTTCTCTTATCGAAGAACTCATCAATCATTTGAAAGTCGGTCCCCGGTCGGCTCACGTAAAAGATGTCTTTGTTGAATGGAGTGAGGCGAAAAATCTATTCATCGGTTTCTCAATCAAATAATGCGGACAATCACGACGACTATCAGCGTAAGAAACTTGAAAAATTGCCTCTCGCCAAGCCGCACTTTTGGGAGTATTCAGAAATATCAACTAATCAATCGGCCCTACAGTATTAACCATGAATAGAATAGGTTTCGGGTTTGACGTCCATAAGCTGGTTACCGGAAGAAAACTTGTTCTCGGTGGAGAGGATATTCCATCTGAAAAAGGGCTCTTGGGACATTCCGACGCTGATGTGCTGCTCCACGCAATTGCGGATGCGCTTCTTGGTGCGGCCGCCCTTGGTGATATCGGAAAACATTTTCCCGACACCGATCCGCAGTACAAGGACATTTCGAGCATCACATTATTAGAGTACGTCGCCAAACTGCTTACTGAACGTCATTTTGAAATTATCAACGTCGATTCAACAATAGTACTTCAAAAGCCGAAGATCGCGCCGTTTGTTGATCAAATGAGGAATAACATTGCTCGCACTCTGCAGTTGGATGCTGCCGACGTATCGGTAAAAGCAACAACCAACGAGGGATTAGGTTTTATCGGCGCCGGAGAGGGCGCAGCCGCATACGCAGTCGCCATGATCAATTCAAAATCGTAGGCAATTTCATTATTTCTACATTTGTAGCGTGGGGGATTCGCCAGTTCTATACTCGCGGCACAGCCAATGTCTGAATTTCTTTACTCGATTGACAAAGCGGTTTTTTTCTTCATCAATCATACCATCAGCAATCCGGTCTTTGATTGGCTGATGCCGTTTTTGACCGACCTTAACAAACATAAACTCGCGCTGGCGGTTGTTGCTATTCTTTGGCTTTGGCTGATGATCCGAGGAGGGAAGATAGGAAGAACCGCAGGCATTCTTCTGGTGCTTTCCATCATCGTAAGCGACCAGTTTAGCAGTTCAGTGTTAAAAAATCTTTTCAGCAGAGTTCGTCCATGTCATGCATTACAAGGCGTTCGCCTTCTGGTCGATTGCGGAAGCGGGTTCTCGTTTCCCTCATCTCATGCCGTGAACAATTTTGCAGGAGCAACGATTCTTTCGCACTACTATCGCAAACAGGCATGGGGATGGTTTTCGCTGGCTTCACTCATCGCACTTTCGCGGCCGTATATCGGCGTTCATTATCCTTCGGACATAGCTGGCGGTGCAGTTATCGGTTGGGCCTGTGCTACGTGCCTGATTGCAGCATGGGAATTTATCGAAGGTCGATTTATTCGAAAAGACGCGAAAATGCAGTGATAAACTCCATTTGCAAAATTCGTTTCTTCTTTCTACATTTATTTATTGAGACTTCTGAATAATTCCGAAAATACGTCTCGTGCAAAGACGCAAAGTCGCAAATTGGTCATATCACAAAATCTTCGCGCCTTTTCCCAAGGGGATGGCTTCGCCAGCGGCTTGGCGAGAGGCAATTTTTCAGATGTCTCTTATTATTATTTCGATTTAAATTCTTCGTGGATAATTTCATTGAAACAAATCACGCAACACGAACCAATATCGTTCTTGCACTCTCGACGGGCATTTTATTCGGTTGTTCGTTCCCACCACTTCCGCTCGGGCCGCTGGCATGCATCTCGCTGGTGCCGCTGCTGCTTTTAATCGAGCGGCTTCGCTTTCTTCGCAGACAATTCCTCTACTCATACTTTTCCTTTTTTGTTGCATCATGCATCGCACTGTACTGGGTAGGCGGATTCACTCATGCGAAGGACCCGTTTTTGATGCTCGCGGGAGGGCTGGTTCTTGTTTGGGAACCGTTTTTCTTCAGCGTGATTGTTCTTTCATATCTTGTTGTGAGGAAGAATTTCGGTCTGATCGCAGGCCTCGTCGCGCTTCCGTTCATTTGGATTACTTTTGAATGGCTGTATGCGCTCGGCGAATTCGCTTTTCCGTGGCTCACTCTTGGAAACACACAAACGTATGAACTTGGAAAAATCCAGTTTGCTGAATTTACGGGTGTGTACGGAATTTCGTTCTGGCTTCTCATCATCAATGTATTATTCTTCACCCTCGTGATGAATATGATGCGCGAGAAGGAGAGAATGTCGATGAAAGTCAATCTCCTTGCGACGGTTGCAATTGCGGTCGTTTATCTCTTGCCGAGCCTTTACAGCTTGACGATCGACGAGACGAGATTTTCATCCTTCCAAAACCCTTCGCTAAAAGTGGGTATTGTGCAGCCAAACATCGATCCGTGGGCGAAATGGGAGGGCGCAAGCACTCTAGCAGGAAGGGAGAAACAAGTTCAACAATTTCTGGAAATGACGGGCGAACAGAAGAAAGCCGGTGTGCAAATAAGCGTGTGGCCTGAAACTGCAATTTTGTTCGACCTTCCGATTATGAAGGACGAATGTGAGAAGGTACAAGGAATTCTTGATTCGCTCGGCACATCGATCGTAAGCGGGTACATAGATTATAAATATTACGAGGCAGGCAAAACGCCGGCGGCCAGCAGTGTCATTCGTGGAACGAATGTCCACTATGACTCATATAACTCCATTTTATATCTTGAACCGAAAAACGAACACATTCAATCGTACGCAAAAATGCGGCTGGTTCCTTTTGCAGAGCGCATTCCGTACGCCGAGTCGATCCCTTTCCTGATCGAGCCGCTTCGATGGGGCGTCGGCATCAGCAATTGGGGAATTGGGAGGGATAGTACGGTGTTTGAAGATTCAAGGTCTCATTCGAAATTCCTTGCAATGGTTTGCTATGAGTCTATTTTCCCGGAGTTCGTGAGCGCGTTTGTAAAGCGCGGGGCTGAGTTTATGGTTTTTATAACCAACGACAGTTGGTGGGGGAATACTTCGGGAGCGCGGCAGCATTGTCAATTTGCAGTATTGCGTGCGATCGAGAACAGAAGATGGGTCGTCCGTTGTGCGAACGGCGGTATTTCTTGCTTCATCGATCCCTATGGAAGGATGTACGATAAAACTCAGATGTATACAGAAGCGTCCATCACACGAGTCATTGAACCGAGAACGGAGCAAACGTTTTATACACGGCACGGCGATTGGCTTCCCCGCATTGCCGGAATTATCTCCGGCTTCTTGATGGCGGCAAGCCTTCTTCAATTCCTATTTTTCCGAACAACCATGAAACGGAATCGACAACACAATGGCGTACATTGATCTGAGAAGTGATACGGTAACAAAACCCTCTGCCGCAATGCGGCAGGCGATGGCGAATGCTGAAGTCGGGGACGACGTGTTCGGTGAAGACCCGACCGTTGTCAAGCTTCAAGAGAAGGTTGCGGCACTTCTTGGAAAAGAAAAAGCGCTGTATGTACCAAGCGGCGTCATGAGCAACCAGCTTGCAATTAAAGCACAGACCGAGCCGGGCGATGAGATCATTTGCGAACAGGACGCTCATATTTTCAACTACGAAACTGCCGCCCCGTCTCTTATCTCATCGGTCCAGGTCAAAACACTGCCCGGATTGAGAGGCGTCATCCGTGCTGAACAGCTGACCGCAGCGATGAGGCCGAAGGTGTATTATATGCCGCGGTCGAGAATGATTAGTCTGGAAAATACGCATAATCGATCCGGCGGCACAATCTATCCTCTCGGTGAGATTGAAAAAATTTCTGCGTTTGCCCGATCTCATGAAATGCTGATGCATCTCGATGGCGCGCGATTATGGAATGCCTGGGTTGCAACAGGAATCCATCCAAAAGAATATGCACAGCATTTCGATTCTGTCTCGGTCTGTTTTTCAAAGGGCCTCGGAGCGCCCGTCGGTTCGGCGGTGGTCGGGTCGGCGGCAATGATCGAACGGGTTCATAAATGGCGTAAGGTATTCGGCGGAGGAATGCGCCAGGCAGGCATTATCGCCGCCGGGGCGTTGTATGCACTCGAGCACAACGTCGAGCGGTTGAAGGAGGACCATGAGAAAGCGAAATACTTTGCAGAAAAAATATCCAAGCTGCCGAAACTTTCTCTCGACATGGAAGCCGTTCAAACAAACATCGTCATCATCAATACTGAAAATACAAAAAGACTGCCCGATGACATCATCACTGCACTGAAATCGAAAGGACTGCTTGTTTCGCTCGGCTCGTACAACAGTATCCGGGCTGTGATGCATCTTGACGTGTCGATGGAACACGTCAAACAAGCAGCAGACATTTTCACGACATTGTTGCGCTAAGAATGGACAAACACGTATTTCAACACAAGACTGTAGTCAAGGTCAGGAACTATGAGATCGACTGGCAGGGAATCGTTCACAATGCGATCTACCTTCACTATTTCGAGGTTGGCAGAATAGAATATCTGAACGCGATCGGCGCGAAAGTGGACATCAACGCCATCAATAACGAATCGAAGGTCGTTCTTGCCCGGAATGAGATCGATTACCGTTCGCCGGCGCGCTACGGAGATACCATCAACGTCTATTCCAGGATATCCGCCGTCAAGAACACAAGCTTTATTTTTGAGGGATTACTGGAACGGAGCTCGAACGGGGAAATCATTGCTGAAAATGTCGCCGTTCATGTTTGGCTGAATCACACAACAAATCTTCCTACGCCTGTTCCCGATGATTTTCGTAAACTCGTCCGGCGGTTTGAAGGAGAACATTGTGTTATTCAGCGGCCGGCAATTATTGTTTGATAGGGTATGACTACTTTTGAAGAGTTCAAAAAACTATCGCGCGGCGGAAATATCATTCCGATCTATGAGGAATTGATAGCCGATACTGAAACGCCTGTTTCGGTCTATCTTAAACTCAAAGATGAAAGTCCATACTCGTTTTTACTGGAGAGCGTCGAGGGGGGTGAAAAAATCGGCCGTTACACGTTTCTCGGTTACAATCCGTTTATGGTGTTCGAAATCCGGGGCAAGTCGTTCACAATCAAACCGCGTCATCCCGATGTGCAAGTGCTTCCAACGCTTGTGGATGCCTCCATGGAACCCCTTGTTGCGTTAAAGAGAATACTCGCGCATTGCAAAACGGTACCGGTCGCCGGATTACCTCGTTTTACGGGAGGCGCAGTCGGATATTTTGGATATGAAACAATTCAACTCTTAGAGAACATTCCTTCCGCAAAATTAGACACTCTCGGATTCAATGACGCAACTTTGATGTTCTTTGATACGCTTCTCGTTTTCGATGTCGTAAAACGAAATGTGTCTGCAGTTGCAAACGCGTACATTCCTGCTGGAGCAACCGAGGGACAATTATTAGAAGAATACAATAAAGCCGTTATAGAAATCAAGAGGCTGAAAAAAATCCTGCAAAAAAGTGTTCCGTACGCTGTACATCATGCAGGGTCAATCGGCGAATTGCAATACGCGATGAGCAAAAATGATTTTCTTTCAAACGTCGAAAAGGCAAAGAAATTTATTGTTGAAGGGGATATTTTCCAGGTCGTTCTTTCGCAACAAATGAAAATGGAGTATACCGGCGAGCCGTTCGACGCGTACCGCATGCTGCGGATCGTCAACCCGTCGCCCTATCTCTATTTTCTGAGAATGGAGAGCATGTGCATTATCGGATCTTCCCCCGAACTCTTGGTGCGCCTTGACAACGGAATTGTAGAAACACGCCCAATCGCAGGGACACGACGGCGCGGCACATCGGCGGAAGAAGATGCCCGGTTGGAAAAAGAACTATTAGCGGACGAAAAAGAGTGTGCGGAACATCTCATGCTCGTTGACCTCGGGCGAAACGACATCGGACGCATCAGCGAATACGGAAGCGTCGAGGTTACACAATTCATGGCGATCGAAAAATATTCGCATGTCATGCACATCGTCTCGAACGTCCGCGGGAAACTGCGCAAAGGCATGTCCGCTGTCGATGCTCTCTTTTCTTGTTTCCCCGCAGGGACTCTCAGCGGCGCTCCGAAAATTCGGGCGATGGAAATAATTGCGGAACTCGAACAGAATAAGCGCGGCGTGTACGGAGGTGCCGTCGGCTATTTGGATTTCTCCGGCAACCTTGATTCGTGTATCGCTATCCGGACAATCGTTGTGAATGATGGAGTCGCCTATTTCCAGGCCGGCGGCGGAATTGTCCATGATTCCGTTCCCGAAAAGGAATTTCAAGAATCATTGGATAAAGTTGCCGCAACTGTGAACGCAGTGCAGAAATTACGGAAGGCAGACGAATAACACATGATTCTGATCATTGACAATTACGATTCGTTTACTTTCAACCTCGTTCAGTACCTTGGCGAGCTCGGCGTTGAAATCCGTGTTGCCCGCAATGACGCGCTCACGATCTCGGATATTGAAAAAATGGCCCCGGAGGGCATCGTGATTTCCCCCGGACCATGCACCCCGAACGAAGCCGGCATCTCGGTCGAACTCATTAAGAAATTTCACAAGACCATTCCAATTCTCGGCGTTTGCCTCGGGCATCAGGCCATCGGCCAGGCTTTCGGCGGGGAGATCGTGAAAGCGCCGACAGTGGTCCATGGAAAAGTGTCGACGATTAATCATACCGGAAAAGGAATTTTTCAGCACGTTCCGGATAAATTTTCCGCCGCTCGGTACCATTCGCTTGTCATTAAGAAGGCGAGTGCCCCTAAAGAATTGGAAATCACTGCGTGGACGGATGATAATATCATCATGGGCGTGAAGCATATTAATTCCCCGACGTTCGGAGTACAATTCCATCCAGAATCTATCGCAACACAGTACGGGAAGATTATTCTGGAAAACTTCGTACAGCGCCGTTATTAATTCAGTTAAAACCCGAAAAAGGAACTTAGCTATGGCATCAATAAGGACAGAACATGATATCGCTCAGGATAAACAACTTGATCAACTTGTTCGTACACAAGAGGACGTGTGGCGAGTTTTCCGAATAATGGCAGAATTTGTAGAAGGCTTCCAAACATTCTCTCGTGTCGGCCCTTGCATTACCATTTTTGGTTCCGCTCGAACGAAGCCGGGTTCACGTTACTATGAGATGACGACAGAAGTTGCAAAGGAATTTGTCAAAATCGGGTACGGCGTTATTTCCGGAGGCGGTCCGGGTATCATGGAAGCCGCAAATAAAGGAGCCAAAGAGGCGGGAGGCGTTTCAGTAGGCATTAATATCGATTTACCGTTTGAGCAAAGTGCGAATCCATACATTGACAAAGATAAATTGACAACGTTTCGCCACTTTTACGTCCGCAAGGTGATGTTCGTCAAATACGCCCAGGCGTTTATCGTGATGCCGGGAGGATTCGGGACACTCGATGAAATGTTCGAATCCATTACGCTGGTCCAAACAAAAAAGGTCAGCAGGTTTCCCATCGTTCTTATGGGGAAAGAATACTGGAGCGGATTGTTCGATTGGGTGAAAACGAAAATGCTCGCCGAAGGAAATATTTCAAAAGAAGACTTAGACTTATTTTCGATGACCGATGACCCTAAAGTCTCTGCGCAAATCGTAGCTGATTTTTACAAAGGGACGGAGCACGCACCAAACTTTTAGAGATTGAGATGGAAAAAGCAAAAGTCGCCGACATACTAGACCAAATTGGAACTCTGCTTGAATTAAAAGGAGAGAATCCGTTTAAATGCCGTGCATACCATAACGCTGCCCGTGCGATTGAAGGAACGACGGTCGATCTGGATACGCTTGTCCGCTCGGGAGATATTCGGAGCATTAAAGGAATCGGCGAGGCAATTGCAGAAAAAATTACAGAGCTTGTTACGACAGAAAAGTCAATCTATTATGAAGAAATGAAAGCTTCGCTCCCCGAAGGATTGACGGCGATGCTGCGCATTTCAGGTGTCGGGCCGAAAAAAGTCAAACTCCTGTATGAAAAGCTGAAAATAAAATCCGTTGAAGAGCTTGAAGCAGCGTGCAAAGCCGGAAAGCTCGAGAAGGTAGAGGGTTTCGGGAAAAAGACGGAAGAAAATATATTGGCGGGGATCGCTGCGTTGAGGAAACACAGCTCCAAATTTTTGTACTCCGTAGCGGAAAAAGATGCACAAAACATTTATGGCGCAATCCTGAAACAAAAGGGGATTATTCGCGCAGAAATTGCCGGCAGCTTGAGGCGGAAAAAAGAAATCATTGGAGATATCGATATCGTTGCCAGTGCAAAAGCTCCGGCGGTCCCCGGAATCATGAAGGCGTTTACTTCTCATGCCGAGGTCGAACGCGTCACCGGACAAGGCGAAACAAAATCGAGCGTCGTCCTGAAATCCGGGATCAATTGCGACCTGCGCGTTGTCAATGATTCTGAATTCCCTTTTGCTCTGAATTATTTTACCGGCAGCAAAGACCATAATGTCCGCCTGCGGACAATCGCAAAAAAATTCGACCTTAGTTTGAACGAGTATGGCTTCTCGAAATTTGGGTCGGAAGAAAAAAGGGGAAAAGCGAAAAAAACGGTACCGTGCAAAAACGAGCAGGACATCTATAACGCACTCGGGCTTGAATATACGCCGCCGGAATTGCGCGAAGATTTCGGGGAAATTGAAGCTGCAGAAAAGAACAAACTTCCTCATCTTGTTTCCGAAAATGACATCCGTGGAACGTTCCATTGCCATACAAATTACAGCGATGGGATCAATACACTCGTGGAGATGGCAGAGGCCGCTCAGAAATTAGGATGGGAGTATCTCGGCATTGCGGACCACAGCAAAATTGCCGTCTATGCCAACGGTTTGACTGAAGACCGCGTAAAAAGGCAGCAAAAAGAAATTAATATGTTGAATCAAAAATGGCCGAACTTCCGTATCTTTAGTGGAACGGAAGTCGATATCCTGCCGACCGGCGCACTCGACTTCAGCGACAAAATTCTTTCGACGTTCGATTACGTCGTCGCTTCCGTGCACAGCAGTTTCAAAATGACGGAAGCCGAGATGACGAAACGAATTTTGAAGGCGATACAGAACAAATATGTGACAGTCCTGGGCCACCCGACGGGGCGATTGCTGCTGCAGCGCGACGGTTATCCGTTAAACCAAACGGCAATCATCGATGCTGCGGCGGAGTATGGAAAGTGTATTGAAATCAACGCGCATCCCTCCCGATTGGACCTAGACTGGCGGATGTGCAAGTATGCGAAAGAGAAGGGCGTCAAAATATCGATCAATCCTGACGCACATGTTGCCGATGGATTGCACGACGTACGGTACGGCGTCGGAATTGCCCGAAAGGGTTGGCTGGAGAAAAATGACGTCCTCAACACGATGGACTTGCACCATGTCCAAAAATATTTTGCATCTATCAAACGGTAATCTGTAAAGGAGCAACACATGAGCGCTCAACGACGGCCGTATCTCGGCGCACTAATTCTTATCACGCTCGGAGTCCTCTTTCTGCTTGACAATCTTGGCATAGCAGATTTCGGCACTGTAATGTCTACCTATTGGCCCCTTATTCTCATCCTTATCGGTATACGGATTTTTTTCCGGTATGGCCGGAGTTCGACTCAATCCTCGTCATCCGCCTCCGTGAACACCGGGGCGTCGCAGGAATCGAACGCCTCGGCGATTAACAATTCAAATGTCTTTGGCGATGTCGACCTCAAGATTAGTTCGAAGGATTTCCGCGGCGGCTCGATTTCAAATACGTTCGGGGACATGAATATTGACCTTTCGGAAATTGCGTTAGCGGAAGGCGAACAACTTCTTAAATTGAACGGAGTTTTCGGCGACCTGCATGTGTTAGTGCCGAAGGATATCGAGATCGCCGTGACCACTCATTCGGTTTTTGGCGATGTGAGAGTCCTGGGAAATATGAAAAGCGGGTTCGGTCAGGACATTTCTTATTCATCTCCAAATTATTCCGCTGCATCCAAGAAACTTCGTATTGTTTCGCACCAGGTATTCGGTGATGTGAAGGTATGGTAGCCGGTTTAAGGCCGGCAATGCAGCGATGAACTTTGTGCGACTGGAATAGCCACGACACACGGAATAATCGCTTTCCGATGAAACAAATGTCAGTCTTCACAGCGGCAAGCCGAAGAAGCGAAATGCCTAGTTCTTGTCACTTGGCGCCTGGTCCGAAAAAAAGAACTTCTATTCTTACTTTACACACGTTTAAACGGGACATCAGCAATGAGTCTATTTAGCGAACTTGGAATTCCGTCGAGAAAGATTTCCTACTGCGTAGTGCACCAAACAAGCCCGGCAGCGGACTTGACCGATTCTCAAAAAGGGCTCAGTGAATCCTTGGGGAAGGTGAAGTATCACGAGGAATTGAAAGCCTCTCTTCTCAATACTCTTGCGGAGGCAGCTGCGATCCGCGATGCGTTTCAATCGTCGATCGTTGAGGCACGAAACAAATCTGCGCAGGTTGCACAAGGAAGCCTAAACCAATATCTGTCGACTCCGATCAAATCCGACAACGCCGATGTACGGAGAATTATCAAGGAGAGCCTCGAAAAATATTCCGACCAAATCCTTCCAACTGTCAATATTGGAATCGACGCTGCATGGACATCCCACATTCTCCCTGATGCACAAATTGTCAACTCGCAAACAAAATTGTCCGTCCTTGTACGAAGGATGCTTTCAGAAGGAAAACGGAGTTTGAAGCGCTTAGGCTTTACCCGGGGAAAGACACCCTCGAATATTTTCGAAAGTGTATATCTTCTGGAAACGGGAATTAACCTCGACGTGCTGGAGTTTATCTTCCGCAAAAGCATCGCTGCGGGAGATATCTGGCAGTTTGCCGAAAACACTTGGACCGGAATATATAACGTACTCTCGACTGTCGGAACAACGGAACAAAGGGGAAATCCATGGGAGGCCGCTCTGTACCCTCAAACGGCGGGAATCAGAGGGGCGGAGTTTATTGCAGAATTGGAAAAGATATTTGAGAGGTTATCAAAAGAATTTAATCTCCACCAATTATCGTTGTGGCAGAATAAATTCCCATTTCGCGAAGACAATAATTTTACGGTTCGCATTATGATGATACCGGATCAAAAATTACTTTTTGAAATTATCAAGTGGCTTGGATCGTTAGAAAATGAAAACATAAAGAAAGCGCTGACGGCAGATGCTGCCCTTATCATGAAGGAGATTATCTGAGAGGCATGGAAAGGAATTGGCAGGGAGATGAATCAAAACTAAGAAAAGCTAAGCGCGCGAAAAAGATAGAATCATTACTTCAACAACAGTATCCTTCCGCTTCTGTTACACTCCGTCATGCTAACCCTCTTCAACTTTTAATTTCTGTGATCCTTTCTGCCCAATGCACGGATGCGCGGGTCAATATAGTGACACCGTCCCTTTTCAAAAAATATCGGACAGCTGCCGCTTTCGCTCACGCCAATCTTTCCGAGCTTGAACACGAGATCCATTCGACAGGATTCTATCGCAATAAGGCAAAGAATATTACCAACTGCTGCAGGGTGCTTGCCGAAAAATATGAAGGAAAAGTTCCGTCGTCAATGGATGAACTCATTCAGCTTCCGGGCGTCGGACGCAAAACCGCAAATTGCGTGCTTAGCGGAGCGTTCAACATTACTTCGGGAATAGTCGTTGACACACACGTTGCACGTTTATCACAACGGCTTGGACTGACCAGAAATTCAGACCCGGAGAAAATCGAATCGGACCTGTGCGAAATAATTGAGTACAGAGATTGGACTCATTTTGGAAATGCGCTCATCCAGCACGGAAGAAAAATATGCAGTGCGCGAAAACCGCAATGCAGTATATGCCCCCTTAATACACTGTGCCCATCGTCGGAGGCCTGAAACGGGGTAGTTTTCAGATTTTTGAGGCATCGTCATAGAGACGAATAACGCATGCTTTGCAGAAATACATGAGTTTCGAATCGCCGATTTCCCTTTCTACAAGCTGTTGCCTTTCAAATTGCTTTTTACAAATTGCGCACGGTTCAATATTGTTCTGAAGCGTGGGCTTGGTCGATCTCATGATGAATCCGTAGCCATAAAATATTATAGCGATGAGCATCAAAAGAAAAAAAAACGCCAAAATTGATAATGTCATAGAAAATTCCTTTAATGAATTGATAAAAGGTAGTAACAACTCCCCCGAAAATCAAAGAAGAAAGGCTGGTTGAATGGACCGATCCAGTACCTCTTGCACTGTTATACGAATATACAAAAAGTGAAAGCCTGCGGAAGCATGCATTAGCAGTTGAAACTGCGATGCGTGCCTACGCAAAGAAGTTCTCTGCCGATGAAGAAGCATGGGGAATCACAGGGCTGATTCACGATTTCGATTACGAAATGTACCCTCAGGCACCGGACCATCCGGTGAAAGGCTCGGAAATCCTGAAGGCGAAAGGATATTCCGACGAAATCCGCACCGCAATACTCGGACACGCCTCGTATTCAGGAGTCTCGAGAGAATCGCTTATGGCGAAAGCGTTGTTTGCCTGCGATGAATTATGCGGTTTCATCGTCGCGTGTACCTTGGTGCGGCCGAATAAAAAAATCGAAGGCCTTGAAGTCGGCTCGGTCAAGAAAAAATTGAAAGACAAAGCGTTCGCACGAAGCGTCAACAGGGAAGAGATCGTTCAAAGCGCGGCAGAACTTGGCGTTCCGCTGGAGGAACACATTCAGTTCGTCATCGATGCTTTAAAGGCGAATGCGTCCGGACTCGGGTTGTGACCGGCTCGAACCTTCCTGATGCAATTTGTGTTATACCGTAAAACAATACATTTCTCAAAAAGTCTATTACACCTTTGCATGCGATAGAGACAATATTACGCCCGTCGGTGCACCCTACAACGTTATTGGAGATGGTGGGCAACACTCCGCTGGTCAAAATGAACCGCATCGGGTCAGAATTTGAGCGCATCGAGATTTACGGGAAGGCCGAATGGTATAATCCCAGCGGTTCCGTCAAAGACCGTGCTGCCCTCAACATGATACGCCAGGGAGAAGTGTCGGGTCTGCTCACGCATGAGAAAACAATTCTCGACGCGACAAGCGGGAATACGGGCATCGCATTGGCGATGTTCGGAGCCGCGCTCGGTTACCGGGTACACATTTATATGCCGTCAAATGCATCCGATGAGAGAAAAAAATTGATCGCCGCATTTGGAGCAGATCTCACTCTCACGAGTCCGTTGGAAGGCACCGACGGTGCACAACGAGAAGTCAAAAAAATAGTAAGTGAGAATCCGGGAAAGTACTTTTATTCCGACCAGTACAACAACGCGGCAAACTGGGAAGCCCACTACAATGGAACAGCGGAAGAAATTATCCGCCAGACAAACGGCACAGTCACTCATTTTGTCGCGGGATTGGGAACAAGCGGTACTTTTGTCGGAACGTCCCGGCGGCTGAAGGAATTTCGAGGCGAGATTCAGTGCATTTCGGTGCAGCCCGATTCGCCGCTCCACGGCGTCGAAGGGCTCAAACATATGCAATCGGCAATCGTCCCCGGGATTTATGACCCGTCGATCGCCGATGACGCTGTCGAGATTTCAACTGAAGAATCACACGCGATGATGAAAAGACTGGCCAGAGAAGAGGGATTATTTCTTGGAATCTCCTCCGGCGCGAATCTTGCGGCTGCGTTGAAAATTGCCAAGACGATTTCCACGGGTGTTGTCGTCACTGTGCTTTGCGACGACGGTTCGAGGGTACTTGAGCGAACATATATGGGAAGAGCATGCTTAAGCTTTCGAAAGACGTATTCGAATCAATCCGAAAACATGGCGAACAAGCTTTCCCGCATGAATGCTGCGGAGTGCTGTTTGGCCGTACGGACGGCGAACAAAGAGTCGTCGGTGAAGTTTTTATGATTGAGAATCAATTCGAGAAAGCAGAACGGTACCACCGGTTCCTTATTACGCCCGATGACTATAGAGAAGCAGAAAAAGCTGCCCGCGCAAAAAAAGTCGACATTATCGGATTCTATCATTCGCATCCTGATTCACCATCGATTGCCTCGAAATACGACCTTGAGCATGCATTTCCATGGTTCTCGTACGCCATCGTCTCAATCATGAAAAAGAAATATCACGACATCCACTCATGGATTATGGAAGACGACCGGAGCAAATTTAACGAAGAGGACGTTGTCATCGAATGAATCACTACAAGCTGCCCCAAAAGAGCTCGATCGTTCACCCTGAGCAAGTCCCGATGTTTTTTATCGGGACGCGTCGAAGGGCGGGGAATAGAACTTCTATTAATTACTTTTAATCACAAAAGGAACAATAATGTCCGTCCAAATACTAATTCCAACGCCGCTGCGACAGTTTACAAATAATCTTGAGTCCGTCGCTGTTGAAGGACGTTCTGTTGGGGATGCGCTGAAGAATTTGTGTGGCGCGTATTCGCCGCTTCAAAAACATCTCTATTCGGACGATGGAAAACTCCGAAGTTTTGTGAATGTCTATGTCAATGATGAAGACATCCGCTACTTACAAAAAGAATCCACGCCGATTTCGGAAAAGGATATTCTCAGCATCATTCCTTCTATTGCTGGAGGAACTGTTTAAATGGCGAACGTCGAATTGTCGGGAGAAGAGATACGCCGCTACGGCAGGCATTTGATAATGCCGGAAGTCGGAATGGACGGCCAGAAGAAGTTGAAAGCGGCCAGTGTTCTGCTGATCGGCGCAGGCGGACTTGGCTCGCCTCTTGGGCTGTACCTTGCGGCCGCCGGAGTAGGAAGAATCGGCATCGTCGATTTTGACGTCGTCGATTATTCAAATTTACAGCGGCAGGTTCTGCACTCCACAAAAGATGTCGGACGGCCTAAGCTCGCATCGGCAAAAGAACGGCTTGAAGGCATTAATCCATTCGTGAAAATCGAAACTCATGAAATGCTTCTCAGTTCAGAAAATGCATTGGCTTTATTTGCGGAGTACGACATCGTCGTCGATGGAACGGATAATTTTCCGACACGCTACCTTGTTAACGATGCCTGTGTCATTACGGGCAAACCGAACGTCTACGGAAGCATTTTCCGGTTCGAGGGGCAAGTATCTGTTTTTGCGACCGACGACGGCCCATGCTATCGATGCTTGTACCCCGAGCCGCCTCCGCCGGGGCTGGTTCCAAGCTGCGCAGAAGGAGGCGTGCTGGGAATTTTGCCGGGAATTATCGGCACAATTCAAGCGAATGAAACGGTGAAGCTTATTATTGGAAAAGGGGAGCCTTTGATCGGACGGCTGCTGCTCTTCGACGCACTGAAAACGAAATTCAGAGAACTCAAACTTCGGAAGAATCCCGATTGTCCTGTGTGCGGCCAGCATCGCACAATAACGTCGCTTATCGACTATGAAGCATTTTGCGGTGTCCAAGCCGGCTGGGATTCTTTCACAAGGGAAGAGCAATACGAAATCACCGTCGATGAGTTAAAGAAGCGCCTCGACAATAAAGACGACCTTTTCATTCTCGATGTGCGCGAGCCGCAGGAATATCAGATTTGCAACCTCAACGGCTACTTAATTCCATTAAAAGAGCTGCCAAAGCGAATTAACGAGCTGGATACGGCAAAAGAGATTGTCGTCCATTGCAAGGTTGGCGGGAGAAGCCGGCAGGCGGTCGAATTTATGAAGCAATCCGGTTTCCGAAAAGTAAAGAATCTCGTAGGGGGAATCGACGAGTGGGCAGAAACCATCGACCCGGCCATGCCGCGGTACTAGGCCATTCCCAGTAAATAATTTTGTATTTCACCGCCAAGGCGCCAAAGTTATCAGTATAAAGAACAACAAGACCCTTGTTGCTCTCCGCGCCTTGGCGGAAAAAAAATGCAGAATTATTTAATTGAAACAGACCTACTAATGAAAAATATCAAAAGGTCAGTCATCCATGTTTAAATACTGCAACAGGAATGACTACAAACGCTCGAACCTCGCCTGGAAAAACCGCAAGTACTTCGGTTCATAGACCATTTTCATCCCTTTGATCTTCTCACGCTGCTCGAACACTGTCTCTACCGATTCCGCAGTCACGTCGCAATGCGCCTGCGTGTACACGCGGCGGGGGAACGTGAGGCGCACTAATTCAAGCTTGGGATAGTAGTGGTCGCCGGTTTCCCTTTTGCGCCCTGCTGAAACGATACCGCGCTCCATCGAACGAATACCGGAATCCATATAGAGTTCCGCGGCGAGGGTCTGCGCTGGGAATTCTATCTGTGGAATATGCGGGAGAAATCTTTTCGCGTCAAGAAAAATTGCGTGGCCGCCGATCGGCACAACAATCGGAACACCGATGCTTTGAAGTTTCTCGCCGACGTATTCGATCTGGCCGATCCGTGCTTTGATGTGCGATTCCTGAACGGCTTCTTCGATCCCGCGCGCCATTGCCTCCATATCGCGGCCTGCCATGCCCCCATATGTGTGCAGCCCCTCATAGACGACAACCATATTGCGCGCTTCCTCGAATATTGTATAATCGTTAAGCGCAAGAAATCCGCCGATGTTGACGAGCAAATCTTTTTTTCCGCTCATTGTCGCCCCGTCGGTGTACGAGCACATTTCCTTCAAAATTTCCGCGATTGATTTATTTTCGTATCCCTTCTCACGCACCTTGATGAAATATGCGTTTTCCACGGCGCGGGTTGCATCGAAAATAATTTTAATGTTGAACGTAGCCGTCAGTGCGCGGACTCGGCGCAAATTATCCATCGATATCGGCTGGCCGCCGGCCATGTTCACGGTCGCCGCAACAGCGACGTATGGAATCTTTTTCTCTCCGACTTTTTTGATGATGTCTTCCAGTTTTTGCAGATCGATATTTCCCTTGAAGGGATGCGTGCTTTGCGAATCGTGCGCTTCATCAATGATGACGTCGACGAATGTGGCGCCCGCTAATTCCTGATGAAGCCGCGTTGTCGTGAAGTACATGTTACCCGGCACGAAATCTCCCGGCTTGATGAGCAATTTCGAAATGATATGTTCCGCCCCGCGGCCTTGATGTGTCGGAACGAGATACTTGTAACCGTAATACTTCTGGACGTTTTCTTCCAGGTGATAATAATTTTTACTCCCGGCATACGCTTCGTCCCCCAGCATCATGCCAGCCCACTGGTAATCGCTCATCGCGTTGGTTCCGCTATCGGTCAGCAAATCGATGTACACATCTTCCGATTTAAGGAGAAAAGTATTATAGCCTGCTTCGCGGATTGCTGCAAGCCGTTCGTCGCGAGTAGTCATTTTCAACGGCTCAACGACTTTGATTTTAAAAGGCTCTGCCCATGATCGGCGTACTAATTTTCCCATAGATACTCCAAATTCAGTTCGTTGACTTTAGAAATTGATTTTGCTATCATAATTAAGCGTACTAATATACTGATTCCCCATCCGATGTTCAACGCCATCTCTTCGACGATAAAACGACTTCAATGATCAATCCGACTGTCCTGCGAAAAATATCTCAGATTGCCGGTAAAAATAATTATCTCGATTCTCAAGAAGACAGGATATCATATTCGTATGACGGCACACCGTTGTTGCACGCCCTTCCCGATGCGATTGTTGTCCCTAAAACGAAAGAGCAAATATCGGGCATTCTCGCTCTGGCGAACGAAGAACATTTTGCGGTCGTTCCTCGCGGTTCCGGTTCGGGGCTAAGCGGGGGATCGATTCCGGTGGAAAATTCAATCGTTCTGCTCATGTCCCATTGGAACAAGATTTTGGAAGTGGATGCTGAGAATCTCACCGTTCTCGTTGAACCGGGTGTTATCACTGCCGATATCCATGCCGAGGTAGAAAAATTAGGCTTGTTCTATCCGCCTGACCCGGGGAGCATGAATATTTGCACAATAGGCGGAAACGTTGCAGAAAATGCCGGCGGCTTGCGTGGACTGAAATATGGTGTAACGAAGAATTATGTTCTGGGACTTGAGACAGTTCTTCCAAATGGTGAAATAATATTTTCGGGGGGAAAAGTAGTCAAGGATGTCGCGGGCTACAACTTAAAAGATTTTTTCGTCGGTTCTGAAGGAACGCTTGGCGTTTTTACGAAAATTTTGCTGAAGCTCATTCCAAAGCCTGAGACAAGTAAAACAATGCTGGCGTATTTTCAGACTCGAAATGACGCCGCCGAAGCAGTCTCTGCAATAATTGCTGCACATATCATCCCCGCAACGATCGAATTTTTAGATCAAACAACAATCAAGTGCGTGGAAGAATATGCACATCTTGGTTTGCCGACATCCATTGCTTCATTGCTGTTAATCGAGGTGGACGGCCGCCCGGTCATCGTAGAAGAAGATGCGGCCAGAGTGGCCGATCTATGTAAACGTCATCAATGCATTGCAATCAACGTCGCTCATACTGAAGCCGATGCCATTCGCCTGAAAACGGCCCGTCGGACTGCATTTTCAGCTCTGGCGCGTGTACGGCCGACAACAATTTTGGAGGACGTTACTGTACCGAGAAGCGAAATTGCGGCGATGCTCGAGCGAATCGAATCCATCGCAAAGAATTATAATATTATGTTCGGCATTTTCGGGCATGCAGGAGATGGCAACCTTCATCCCACGTGCCTGACCGACGAACGAGACAGCGATGAGATCCATCGGGCGGAATCGGCGTTTGAGGCCATCTTCAACGAGTCGATCAAATTGGGGGGAACGATCACGGGAGAACATGGCACAGGTTTATCAAAGAAAAAATTCCTTGCGAGTGTAGCTGGAATTCCAGCTGTCGAAATGATGCACTCCATAAAATCTTCAATTGATCCGAATGCCGTACTGAATCCCGGAAAAATCTTTTCGATCAAACCCAAATGCGAGGGGAATCTCCCGCGAAACAAAGACCAAATAAAGAAATTTGAAGAGCTCGGTGCGTGGACGTAGTCGCGAAAGAGAAATAACGATACATGGCTATACCAAGTGAAAAGAATCCTGCAATGGTAAACACCAAGTCTGGGTTCTCTGGCGTCGATGTACCCAGCTATGATTTTATTACGAACTGCATGCATTGCGGTTTGTGTCTCCCGACCTGCCCCACATTCGCACTGACCGGTCTGGAAAAATCTTCGCCGCGCGGGCGTATCCGGTTGATAAAAGCCGTTGCCGACGGTGATATGGAAATTACAAACGGCTTTGTTGATGAAATGAATTTTTGCCTCGATTGCCAGGCATGCGAAACGGCTTGCCCGGCGGGAGTCAAATATGGGGCACTGGTTGAAGCTGCGCGGGGTCAAATCTACAAGCGGGGGAGAATTTCCTGGCTGGAGAAATCACTAAAAATCTTTTTCTTTGGATATGTGCTTGTATCGAAAAGAAGGTTGAAATTTCTGGCCAAAGCACTCCGTTTCTATCAACGATCAGGATTGGAAACATTCCTGGCCAAGACGGGTATGTTAAATTTCTTTATGCCGAAGATGGGAAAGCTTCAAGAACTCTCTCCCCGAATCGATAAAAACTTCTTCGATGAATCATTTCCCGAAATTATCAGGCCGGCAGGAGAGGTGAAACATCGCGTTGCATTTCTTTCAGGCTGCATCATGAACGTTGCATTTGCCGAGGTGAACCGCGACACTGTGGAAGTCCTCCTGCACAACGGCTGCGAAGTTATTGTCCCAAAATTACAGGAATGCTGCGGGTCGCTGCAGGCTCACAACGGAGATCTCGATTCGGCAAGAACACTTGCGCGGCGTAACATTGATATTTTTTCGCGTTATGAGTTTGAGGCAATTATCATGAACTCCGCCGGATGTGGTGCGTTCATGAAAGAATATGTGCACTATCTTACTGATGACAGTCAATATGCTGAAAAGGCGAATCTCCTTTCCACCAAGGTCAAGGACCTGACCGAATTCCTATTGACCATCGATTTCAAAAAACCTTCACATCCTATGAATGTGCGTGTTGCATACCACGATGCATGTCATCTGGCGCATGCTCAACATATTACCTCAGAACCCCGGGCCGTATTGAACTCAATGCCAGAAATTGACCTCGTTGAGCTTCCTGAAGCTGCATGGTGTTGCGGTAGCGCCGGTATTTACAATCTCCTCCGGTACGACCATTCGATGAAATTGTTAGAACGAAAAATGCAGAATGTGAGAAAGACAAATGCGGATATTATTGTGGCAAACAACCCCGGTTGTCTGTCGCAAATAAAATATGGCTGCAATCTCTACCATGTTGAGGGCGACGTCATACACCTTGCAACCCTATTAAAAAGGGCTTATGCAGAATAGAATCTTGTATAAAAACAGAATTGGACGGATATCGCCAAAGAATGTTGACAGGGAGGATCGAGTTAGATAAGAACGTTAATTTTTTTTACCGTAGAATTGTTAATATCTACTTTTTCATCAATTGCATGTTCATCCGTGGGAGAAGCAGGGGATTGGTTCTGGGCATTTTCGCGAGAATGATGCTGCCCATGTTGAAATGATTGTGCGTATTGATCGATGCCCCGAAGAGCTGCAGCTTTTTCTGATTCGAGCGCTTTCTTCATCTTAGCGGCGAATTCATCTTTCTTGGATGCGGAAATTTCCTCCACGATAGGTTTGAAAATAAGAGGAGAAAGGCCATGAATTCGCAAAGTCTCTACCCGCCAAAAGTTGCCTATATATAGTATCGGCAAAAAATGGAGAATCATTAGATTCACGGAGAACATCGCCGGCTCGGTGTATGCTGCCAGCCAAGCTGCGCCAACCGATGCTTTCTCCCCCAATCTTCTGAAGTTGTTTCCTTTTGACTCCAAACAAAAAAATATATACATTTATTCGTGTGCAAATTCTAAAATGTGGGTTGAATTTGCTACACAATGAAGCCAAAGTGGCGGAAGTGGTAGACGCGCTGGACTCAAAATCCAGTCTGGCTTACCCCAGGTGAGGGTTCGAGTCCCTCCTTTGGTACCAATGCCATCCGACGAGAAATCGTGGTGGTCTTTTTGTCTTTGGACAAAAGATGCTATATAAATACGGAGGTCGCGCATCAAATTTCTACGATGTAGGTTTATGAAATCTATCATTGTTTCCTTTGAGACTGACTTCCGAAATACATTTTCCTCTTCTCGCTCTTGCTCTTTTTCTTCTTTCAGTTTTTTCGGGAGCAGCAAGAGCGCAAACTCCTGCTTCGATTGCTCCCGCTTTTGATGAACACCGAATAATCCAGCCCGATACCTCGCTTCAACTCTTACACGATATCATTATTCCTAACTCTGAGTCAGTTTATCTGGATTCTCTGAAACTCAATAAACTCACCGATTATTCGATTGAATACTCAACGGGCAAAGTGCACATTACGCTTCGACAAAAGATAGAATTTAAATTACATAAACATGCTATTATCATATTTTACAATTTTTTACCATTTTCATTCAAAACATTTTATCGACATAAAATTTATATAGTACACCATGATTCTATTACCAACCGCACAACCACAATTGTAAATACAAACTCCGCATCGGGCCCTTTCGACAACATTTTCGGCAATGAACTTCAAAAAAGCGGAAGTATTTTTCGTGGATTTACAGTAGGAACAAATAGCAATTTAACGCTTAATTCAGGCTTCCGCCTTCAATTTTCCGGTAAACTATCATCAGACGTTGAAATTCAGGCTGCTTTAACTGATGAAAACACGCCTCTTCAACCCGAAGGAAATACTCAGACGATTCAGGAATTAGACAACGTTTTCGTCCAAATTAAGAGTGCTAATTACTCTGCGACATTAGGCGATTTCTATTTTGATATGTCCGATGGGGAGTTTGGTAAATTGAGCCGTAAGCTTGAAGGAGCAGAGGGGACAGCAAACTTCTCTTCGAGGGACATTTCCGGATCAGTGACTGTGACCGGCGCAACGTCACGCGGTAAGTTTAACACGAATCAGTTCCCCGGGATCGATGGTGTGCAGGGGCCCTATCAGCTCTACGGCAAAAACAACGAAAATAACATCGTTGTCATTGCAGGGACTGAAAAAATTTACATTGACGGAGTACTTATGGTAAGGGGGGAAGCGAATGACTATGCAATTGATTATTCAAGCAGCCAAATTACCTTCTCTTCAAAGAGGTTAATAACCAGTGTCTCACGTATTGTCGTGGACTTTCAGTACAGCGATCAATCATATACGAGAAATTTTTTCGCAGTCGAGGCGGACGCTAAAACCTTTTCTGATGCGATGAAGTTTTCCATAATGTATGCCCAGGAAGGGGACGACCCGAACGCGCCGATTGACATTTCATTGAGCGACAGCGACAAAACGGCACTCGCACAAAGCGGGGGCAAGCTGGCCACTCGGTCGGGGGTAGATTCAGTAGGGGTAGATTCGTTGAATATCGGGAATGGACAATATGCCGCAGTCGACACTGTCGTGCAGGGGGCAACAATAAGGATTTATGAGTACGCACCGGGAACATACCAGGCTCAGTTTAATGTAACGTTTACATTCGTCGGATCGGGAGCAGGGGACTATGCCAATGTGCTATTGGGCGATTACCGATATGTAGGGCCGCACAACGGCAATTACTCACCGATCATTATCCTGCCGGCCCCACAGCTTCAGCAAATTGCCGACGTAAATACTTCCATCCATCTTATGAAGGATTTGTCAGTGAGCGGCGAATTTGCCGCCAGCAACCTCAATCCGAATAGGTTCGCCGCCAATGATGAAATTACCGGCGACGCCACTAAATTCTCAGCAAATTTTGCTCCGGCCAATGTTAAAGTAGGCGGTGCTAATATAGGTTCATTTAATCTATCTCTTTCCGACAGGTACACGAACAAAAATTTCTCCCCCCTCGACCGCATAGACGACGTGGAGTTCGGAAGGGAATGGAGCATCGACAGCACCGTCACGATTCAGCCTTCATCCGAAGAAATCCGGCAAGCGGACCTCACGTACAATCCTATCCGGACGCTTTCTCTCGGAGGGTCGATTGGATCAAACGACATGGGATCACAGTTCTCGGCAAATCGCAAAGAGGGCTTCGTGCGCCTCGCTGACGACTCGTTGCCGAAGATTGATTATACCATTGAGCAAATTAAAAGTTCACAAGGAATTTCTAATGAGGAAAATGACTGGGTTAGACAAGCAGGCTCTATCAGCTACGCTATTAAGAAATTCCTCCCAAGTTTTCGCTTTGAACATGAAGACCGCACTATCGAGACTTCCGTTATGGATTCTCTCGACAACGCGAGTTTTAGTTTTACGACCCTTGCTCCAAAATTCTCGTTCAAAGGCATTTATGGAATGAATCTTTCGACCGAACTTGAACTCCGCGAAGATGATGCCGCGTACGAAGGGAAACTGCAACCCCAATCGCGGTCAATCACCCAGACATATGGGTGGTCCCTGCCTCAAATCCAAAACATTTCATCGTCTCTCGACGTCATTCTTAGAGATAAAACATTTCATGACCAATTCAGGCTTACCAACAGCGACGTCCAAACAACGCTCGTGCGTACCGAAACGAGATACACGCCATTTCAGCGGGGAGTTGATGCCGACGTATACTATGAGGCGTCGACGGAGCGGTCGGCGCAGCTCCAACGCGTTTTCGTCCAAGTCCCGCAAGGCCAAGGACAATATATCTGGGTGGGAACCGGAAATGTCGATGTTACTGATGAAAACGAATTCCAACTCAGCCGGTACGACGGCAACTACACAGTGATAACGGTCCCAACCGATCAACTTATTCCTGTGATCGATTTAAAGACCTCGACGCGCCTGCGCCTCGTCCCAAATAAATTTATCGCTTCACCTTCAGGTTGGTTCGAAAAAGCACTCTCCGCTCTGTCGACGGAAAGCTATGTCAAGATAGAAGAAAAAAGCTCCGACCCGCAGACGAGTCAAATTTACCTTCTGCACCTCAGCCACTTTCTTGACCCTTCCACAACGATACTCGGCAGCCAGCTCATCCAGCAGGATCTTTTTCTTTTTGAAAATCGTCCCGACCTATCATTCAGATTCAGGTTTCTCCAACAGGATGGATCCGGACAATACAGTACAGGCGATGAGCAAAGCTATACTCGCGAGCGGTCGATCCGGATTCGGTGGCAGCTTGTTTCTGAAATCTCAAATCAAATAGATTACGCGAACAAAGAGAATAATCTTGCCGCCTCGCTTGCGAGCGGTCGTTCAGAAGTTATTAATTCAGATGACATCACTTCGGATTATTCATACCGCCCGGAACAGAACGTTGAAGTTGGCTTCAAAATTGAAGTATCGCGTTCAGAGGACGATTATACCGCAGCGCCAATCTTTGCAGATTTGAATGCGCAATCGCTGCGAACGATTATTTCGTTTAAGGGAAGCGGTCAGATGAGAATCGATTTTTCGCGGGAGGAGGTAACACTTGAAAATAATCCGGCAGGCACCCTTGTCCCATTTGACCTCACCGCCGGCAGGTTAGAGGGAAAGACATTTTTATGGGGAATTTCATTCGATTATAAATTGAGCACCAATCTTCAATCTTCGCTGCAATATACCGGAAGGTCAGAACAATCTCATGACCCGGTTCATACCGCAAAGGCGGAGGTTCGGGCATTCTTTTAAAGACCGGATAATAGTAAGATTTTACTTGCTTCTAACTGTTTGGTTCCCTATATTTTATTCACTGCATCGTATAAAGTCCCGCCTCAAGCGGGATTTTTTTTTGATGTCAAAAAAAGATTGAAAATGGCGCTGATTGAGAAGATTTCTGAAATAGCATCGACGATCCTTCAGTCCATAGACGGATATCTTGTCGACGTTATAGTACGCGGCGAGAGGGGCGGTTCAATTGTCGAGGTGTTTGTTGATACGGACAAAGGAGTCACAGCTGATGAGTGCGGGCAGGTTAATCGTTATATATCATCAGAAATCGAGAAACAGAATTTGATTTCAGGAAGGTACAGGTTGGAGGTCTCTTCGCCGGGCCTCGACCGGCCTCTCAAAATGGTGCGGCAATATAAGAAAAATATAGGCCGCCAAATTAAGATCGTCTCTTCCGTCGATGACCAGAAAAGTGAAGGGGTCTTACAGAACGTGAACGATACAACCCTGACATTGACGACGAAAGAAAAACTGGAAAAGTCGTTTGCACTAAACGATATTCGGGAAGCGTACGTGCTTCCGCAATTCAAATAGAGAAATGCTCAGATGAACTACAATTTTCACTTCGGAGGATTCAATGAATTATGAGATTGTCGAATCATTTTCTTCACTGGTTCGGGAAAAATCTATCGACAAAGATATTCTTGTCGGAATTGTGGAAGATATTTTTGGAATGATGGTCCGGAAGAAATACGGGCAGGAGGCCAAATTTGACGTCGTTGTCAATATGGAAAAGGGGGACATAGAGATTTATCTCGAGAAAGAAATCGTGGAAACCGTCATCGACCCCGTAACACAAATTGACGTCGAATCTGCAAGAAAGAAATCCGGCGAACCGCTCGATGTCGGTGAGGACTACGTCGAAATTATCAACCTCGCTGATTTTGGGCGGAGATTGATCATTACGGCAAAGCAAAATCTCAACCAAAGAATAAAGGAGCTTGAGAAAGAGCTCATTTACAACGAATACAGCAATTCGATCGGCGAAATACTCGTCGGAGAAGTATATCAAATCAGAAAGAACGAAATTCTTGTCATGCATAACAAGAATGAAGTTGTCTTGCCGAAAAGCGAGCAGATCCAAAAGGAGCGCTACAAGAAAGGGGACACGATTCGTGCAGTCATTAAAGAAGTGCGGAAGAATTCGGGCAACCCGACAGTGATCGTGTCGCGCTCCGATACGAAATTTTTGGCACGGCTCTTTGAAATTGAAATCCCTGAAATCTATGACGGTATTATTGAAATCAAGGATATTGCCCGTGAACCGGGAGACCGCGCAAAGGTTGCTGTTGAATCGCACGACGACCGTATCGATGCCGTCGGCGCGTGTGTCGGGATGAAAGGCGTACGCATTCACGCAATTGTGCGCGAGCTCAACAACGAAAACATCGACGTTATCAATTACAGCGATGAACCCCTTGTCATGATTACGCGGGCGCTCGCTCCGGCGAAGCTGAAAAAAATCGACCTCGATTTGGAAGCTAAAAAGGCGACAATTCTCGTGGCGGACGATCAGGTATCGCTCGCGATCGGAAAAGGAGGCCAAAACATACGGCTCGCCGGAAAGCTTTCCGGCTTCGACCTTCAGCTCGTGAAAGAAGGCGCGGAATACGACATTGAGCTTATTGAATTCCGCGACGAAATCGGAAAAGAAATTTACGACAAGTTTATCGAGAACGGCTACGACACGGCCCAGCAGGTGATGGAAGCTGACGTCGAAGACCTGGTTGGAGAATTAGGCCTAGAAGAAGAGAAAGTAAAAGAAATCGTCGCTCTCATTAAAAAAGAATTCGAAGAGGCGGAAGTTGATGAAGACGATGATGAAGAAGGAAATAAAAAAGCGGCAGCAGTGAAAGCTACCACCGGGAGCGAGGATCAAAAAGAAGAAACCGTTCCCGACACTGCCTCCGAACCTGCTGCGGAAGAAAAAACTGAAACGCCGTAACTCGTATACCAGGATGCTCTACTCACTTACTGTTTGTGTTTCCTTTTTACTGAAGGAATTCGAATGACGGAAGCAACGGAAAAAAAAGTTAAAATATTTAATCTCGCAAAAGACTTGAACCTTGCGAGCGGCACCATTATTGAATTTCTCACAAAAAAGGGATACACGATCAAGGGACCGATGTCTATCGTTGAGAATGACATGATGAAAGATATTATGTCCCATTTCAAAAAAGATAAAGACGTCGCAGACCGGCATCAGCGAAAGATCGCAGAGATCAAAGAAACAAAGCGAAAAACAGCTGAGAAGAAGAAAGAGGCCGAAGAGGAAACAAAGGAAGCGTCGAAGAAGAAAACCGGCGAAGAAACTGCAGAGGCCGTACCGCCACCGGTACCTACAACAATCGAAACGGCTCCGGAGACGCACACCGTAGAACCGACAATTCCCCAGGTAGCCGTCGTGGAAAGTGCGATTGCTCCGTCTAATGAAGAATCGCAGATTGTTCCCGTTGAAAAGCCTGCCCCGGAAAAAGCAAAGAGCGAGCTGCCGTCTGCCGCGGAAACGCCCATAGAAGAACAAGGTGCGAAAAAGAAAAAAGGCGATAAGGCATATACATCGCCCTTGGACCAGCTTAGCGCACGGCGGCGCGGTCTGACCATCAGGGGAAAAATGGAACTGAAGGAGACTCCTGAACCCGCCGAAAAAGATGGGAAGGCGGGAGGACCTGCCGTTGAGACCGAGGAACAGCGCAAACGGAAGAAGAAAAAGAAAAAGGTCAAAGACGAAAAAGTCAAAGAAGTCGCTGAATCCGATGTCGAGGATCTTTCCAAAAAGAAGAAAAAGAAGAAGAAACTGCGAATTCACGAAATCGATGATACGCAGGTGAATGAAGCAATCAAGCGTACTCTAGCGGGGATGGACGAATCGGTTGTCAGCCTCCGCGCCACCAACAGGAAAAAGAGAAAACGGGAGCGAGAAGAAGAACAGGCGCGGCTGCTTGAGGAATCGCAAGGAGAAGAAGGAAAGCTTCGCGTCACTGAATATGTCACTGTTGGCGAACTTGCCACCCTCATGAATGTCCCCGTCGCAGATGTCATCGCAAAATGCATCGGCTTGGGGTTAATGGTATCAATCAATCAGCGATTAGATAAAGACAATATTATGCTCGTCGCCGATGAGTTCGGGTTGCAGGTCGAATTCTACGAAGAATTCACTGTCGATCTCCTTGAAGACAAACCCGATGCAGCAGAGACCTTGAAGCCGCGTTCTCCCGTCGTTACGATCATGGGACACGTCGACCATGGAAAAACCTCTTTGCTTGATTATATCCGCCGGACAAACGTCGTGGCGGGTGAAGCCGGCGGCATTACACAGCATATCGGCGCGTACGAAGTAAGTTTGGATTCCGGCAAGAGCATAACGTTTCTTGATACCCCGGGACACGAAGCCTTCACCGCCATGCGGGCACGCGGCGCTCAGTTGACCGATATCGTCGTCCTTGTGGTCGCCGCCGAAGACAGTGTGATGCCGCAAACTCTCGAAGCAATAAGCCATGCACGTGCCGCGAATGTCCCCATCATCATCGCAATAAACAAGATCGATAAGCCTGAAGCGAACCCCGACCGGATCCGGCAACAGCTTGCCGATAAGGGAATTTTGGTGGAAGAATGGGGAGGCAAGTATCAATGCGTTGAAGTTTCAGCGAAGAAAGGATTGAATGTCGAGCTGTTGTTGGAGAAGATATTGCTCGAAGCCGAAGTTCTCGACCTGAAAGCTAATCCAAACCGTACTGCCCGCGGTGCTGTCGTCGAAGCCCAGATCGATAAAGGAAAAGGAATTCTTGCTACGATCCTCGTTCAGAAGGGGACGCTCCGCATCGGCGACCCTTTTGTCGGCGGAATTTACAGCGGGAAAGTAAAAGCCATGTTTGATGAGCGGGGAGGCCGAACCGAAGTTGCCGGACCGTCCACTCCTGTTCAGCTTCTTGGATTCGACGGCATTCCACAGGCGGGCGACCAGTTTATTGCGGTCGATTCGGACCGCATAGCGCGCGAAATCAGCCTCAAGCGGCAGCAGCTGAAGCGTGAGCAGGATTTCAGGCAAATCCATTTTGTTACGCTTGACGAAATTTCAGAGCAAATTCAAGCGGGTCAGCAAGTCAGAGAGCTCTCGATCGTTGTCAAAGGGGATGTTGACGGCTCGGTTGAGGCACTCGCCGATTCGCTAATGAAACTTTCCACAGCGGAAGTAAAAATACACGTTATTCACAAAGGAGTCGGTGCGATTTCTGAATCGGATGTTCTGCTCGCCGCAGCGTCCAACGCAGTCATCATCGGGTTCCACGTACGGCCGAATTTGAACGCACGCCGCCTCGCCGAGCAGGAGAAAGTCGACATACGGCTTTACAACATCATCTACGACGCTATCAACGAAGTGCGGAATGCCCTCGAAGGATTACTTGCTCCTACGCTTTCGGAGGAAGTGACCGCTACGGTCGAAGTGCGCGAGACGTTTAAGGTCCCTAAAATAGGAACGATCGCCGGTTGTTACGTCACCGACGGAAAAATTGTTCGGAATAACAAAGTGCGCCTGCTTCGCGATGGGATCGCAATTTTCGACGGAACTCTTGCTTCACTAAAACGATTCAAGGACGATGTGCGCGAAGTAGAGCAAGGGTTCGAATGCGGCATTGGTTTGGAAAATTTCAATGACATCAAAGTCAGCGATATTCTCGAAGCATACAAGGTGATAGAAACAAAGCGTAAGCTCTAATAGGAATTACGAATGTTCGTTTTTTCCTCTGCAAAAGGTATACGATGTCAGTCAGGACAGAAAGAGTTGCATCGCTCATCCGGCATGAACTTGGAACTATTATCAGCCGTGAATACAGCGGCGGAGAATTAGGCTTCAGTACCGTTACCGAAGTCCGGGTGACGCCCGATCTTAAGCTCGCAAAAATCTATGTGAGTATTTTGGGTGCACCCCCTGTGAGAGAAAAAACGTTGGCGCGGTTAGAGAGCGAAAAATCCCGCATTCGCGGACTTCTTGCATCGCACGTCAACATGAAATATACGCCGGTGCTGCAATTCTACCACGACAATACGATGGACAAGGTCGAAACCTTGGAGAACTTGATAAAGAAGATCCATGAGAATGACAATAAACCAAAGTGAACCGATCGCGATGACATCGGATGTCAGCACGCTTGATTTTGAGAAAGGGGAGGTTCTTCTTGTCGATAAGCCGTTAAACTGGACATCGTTCGACGTAGTGCACCGCGTAAGAGATTTATTCCATGTAAAAAAAGTGGGACATGCCGGAACGCTCGACCCGAAAGCGACGGGCTTATTAATTCTTTGCACCGGAAAAAAGACAAAAGAAATCGATACGTTCACCGGACAAGAGAAAGAGTATGAAGGAGTTATGCAGCTTGGTGCAACGACAGCAAGCTTCGATTCTGAAACTCCAGAGCAAGATCAAAGAGATTTTTTGCGTATCGATGAGAAGCAAGTCCTAGATGTTTTTTCCACATTCGTCGGTATGCAGCTGCAGATACCGCCGATGTATTCAGCAGTGAAATACGGCGGAAAGCCGCTGTACAAGTATGCCCGAAAGGGGCGCTCGTTGGAGCGCCAGCCCCGGGAAATTACTGTTTCCGAATTCACGTTGATAAAAATGGAACTGCCGTTAGTCTATTTCCGCGTTGTGTGTTCGAAGGGAACATACATTCGGTCGATCGTGGATGAATGCGGAAAAAAATTACTCTGCGGGGCATATTTGAAAGAGCTCCGGCGCACACGCATCGGGAGTTTATCGCTCCGACAAGCGCTGCAAATTGAAGATTTGCATTCTCTGAGCGACCGGTGTACTCCGGCGGGGCTTGTGTAGAAGTATGAAAATTGTTCAATCGCTTTCGGAAATCACCCGCAACAAAGATTCCGTTATCTCAATCGGAACTTTTGACGGCGTTCATCTTGCGCATCAAAAAATTATTCGCGAGGTGATTCAAAGAGCGAAGGAAAGGAACGGACAGAGTGTTATTGTCACATTCAACCCACATCCGAAAGAAGTTGTAGGGATTAAGGAACGGGATAATGGGCACGAAGCAGCGAACCGGGTTGCATTGCTGACGACCCACGACGAAAAGATCGCGCTGCTTGCTCAGCTTGGTGTTGATGTAACATTTGTCGTTCCGTTTACATACGAGTTTTCACGAAAACCCTTTCGCGAATTTTATGTCGACTATATCATCAACGGCGTCGGAGTAAGTGAAGTTATTGAAGGATACGACCATGGATTCGGCAGAGACCGTGAAGCCGGCCTGGCTCAACTGCTTGCGTTGGGACGAGAATTCGGTTTTTCCGTGGTTGCGGAAAAGCAATACATTACAAACGGTGAACTTGTGAGCAGCTCGCGAATTCGTTCGATCCTGCTCGACGGAGATGTCAACAAAGCGAACGGCCTGCTCGGGAGGCGTTTCAGTTTTTCCGGAACAGTGATCGCGGGAGACGGCCGAGGGAAGACGCTGGGGTTTCCAACGGCCAACATTGCCGTGAACGATCCGCGAAAGGTTCTTCCCGGAAACGGCGTATACGCAGTGAAGGTTTTTGTGGACAGTTCAGTACATGATGGGCTTATGAGCATCGGCGTTCTGCCGACATTTTATGAACATCATGCACAGGTATGTGAGGTCTTTATCTATAATTTTAGCGAAGATATCTATGGACGGACGGTAACGGTCGAGTGTGTCCAACGGATTCGGGGGGAGAAGAAATTCGGGTCCTCCGAGGAGTTAATAAAAGAAATGAATAATGATAAACGTATCGGGAAAAATATTTTAGAGAATGTTTAACAGCACACTATACTATTATTTCTAAGGAGTGTTCATGTCAATTTCAAAAGCTCAAAAAACGGAATTCATTAAAAAGTACGGCAAATCTCCGAGTGATTCCGGGACTCCTGAAGTCCAAATCGCCATTCTTACCGCAAACATCAACGCGCTCTCATCTCACTTTGATACGCACAAAAAAGATAACCACTCGCGGGTTGGTTTGTTGCGGATGGTCGGGAAGCGCCGCCGCTTGCTCGATTATCTGATGGAAAAAAACATAGAACGGTACCGGAAAATCATTCAAGAACTCGAAATCCGCAAGTAACGGGAATGCGCAAGAGACGCGCTGAAATAATTCAGCAGTCAATCGATTCAAATAAGGCAAAGAATACTCATGGTAGTCAAAAAAGAAATTCAAATAGGAAATAAGACGCTGTCGTTTGAAACCGGCAGATTCGCCAGGCAGGCAGACGGCGCAGTGATGGCACGGTACGCCGATACAATGGTACTCGCAACGGTCGTCGCACCGAAAGAATCCGAGGATGATCTGGATTATTTTCCACTTCAAGTGGAATACCGCGAAAAGATGTCTTCTGCGGGGAAAATTCCCGGAGGATTTTTGAAACGGGAGGGAAGGCCGTCCGATAAAGAAATTCTCTCCTCACGACTTATCGATCGGCCGATCCGGCCGATGTTTCCGGAGGGCTACCATAGCGAAACGCAAATCATTGTGAACGTCTTCTCGTCGGACCAGCAGAATGACGCGGACGTTCTCGGAGCGTGCGCAGCGTCGGCGGCATTGATGATATCGGATTCGCCATTCGACGGCCCAATCGCCGAGGTGCGCATCGGCCGGGCCAATGGAGAATTTCTCATCAACCCGACCTTTGACGAGTTGGAAGCGAGCGACATCGATGTCACCGTAGCAGGTACTGACGATTCGATTGTGATGGTTGAAGGGGAGTCCCGCGAAATCAGTGAATCAGATATCCTTGCGGCACTCAAGTTTGCCCATGAGGCCATTAAGAAAATTTGCGCCCTGCAAAGAGAGCTTGCAGCAGAAATTAAAATGCCGAAGCGCCCTATTTCGCTCCCTGAAATCAATCCCGAGTTGCTCGCAGCCGTAAAGGGGGTTGCGGAAGAGAAAATACGGACAACGGTAAACACCGTGTTGTCAAAGGACGATCGTTCAAAGGCAAATGCTGCGATCGAGGCGGAAGTCAATACTGCTCTTGCCGAAAAATTCCTGGATCAAGAAGATGCCATCAAGCAAATCCTGCACGACATCGAAAAGTATGAGATGCGGGAAATGATCCTCATAAAGAAAAAGCGTCTGGACGGGCGTGGATTGACGGACATCCGCCCGATATCCATTGAGCTTGGCCTTCTGCCACGCGCACACGGCTCCGCTCTTTTTACACGGGGTGAGACCCAATCATTAACCACCGTGACACTCGGCACGAAACTCGACGAGCAAATGGTCGACGGATTACTCCCAAAAACAACTCGCCGCTTCATGCTGCATTACAATTTTCCCCCGTTCAGCGTCGGCGAAACAGGAAGGTTAGCAACAGGCCGGCGAGAAGTCGGACACGGCAACCTTGCCGAGCGTGCGTTGAAAAATATTCTCCCCGACGGGAAAGAATTCCCTTATACCATTCGCATCGTTTCCGATATTCTTGAATCGAACGGATCCTCCTCTATGGCGACGGTCTGCGCCGGATCGTTAGCGCTGTACGACGGAGGCGTTCCGCTGAAAAAATCGGTCGCGGGAATTGCCATGGGGTTGGTGAAAGAAGGAGACCGCGTCGCTATTCTCAGCGATATTCTCGGCAACGAGGATCATCTCGGTGATATGGATTTCAAAGTCGCAGGAACGAAGGATGGCATTACTGCATTTCAAATGGACATCAAAATCAAGGGAATCTCGTTTGAAATACTTGAAAAAGCCGTTCAGCAAGCAAAGGACGGAAGGCTCCACAAGCTTGCAATAATGGACGACGCGATTTCGGCGCCGCGGGGAGACTTGAGCCAGTACGCACCACGATTAACGACGATCAAGATTCCTGTCGACATGATCGGAGCAGTCATCGGTCCGGGCGGCAAGAATATCCGAAACATCGTCTCGGAATCAGGTGCTGAGGTTAATATTGAGGATGACGGCACAATCGTCATCGCCGCAACATCAAAAGAGGCAAGTGAAAAAGCACGTGCCATGATCGGACGAATTACCGAAGTGCCGGAAGTTGGAAAAACGTACAAAGCGACAGTGAAGAAGATCATGGATTTCGGCGCCTTTGTTGAAATCCTCCCCGGCAAAGAAGGGTTGGTCCACGTCTCTCAGCTTGACCTGAAGCGAATCGAAAAGGTTGCCGATTTTGTCAAGGTAGGCGATGTTTTCGACGTTAAGCTTCTTGAAATTGACGACAAGGGAAGGCTCAATCTTAGCCGAAAAGCAGTCTTGCTTGCGGAGAAGAAAAAAGACGAAGTTCCACAAAGCAACTAAAAAACGGTCCGTGGATCAATTTATTCCTTTAGCGATTACGGGAACGGGTATTTTCCATGGATAAGATACTCCAACCGGCCCGACATCTTCGGGGCGAAATCACCGTCCCGGGAGATAAGTCAATATCGCACCGCGCGGTCATGATTGGTTCTCTTGCCGAGGGGACAACGGAGATTGTCGGATTTCTGAACGCCGCGGATCCACGAAGCACACTCGAATGCATCGAAGCACTGGGTATCGAGACAACGTTGACGACAAAAGCGCTCCGCATCGTTGGGAAAGGGCTCCATGGTTATCGCCAGCCTAATGAACAGCTGGACGCTGGAAACTCCGGGACAACGATCCGTCTCTTATCAGGGATATTGGCAGGCCAAAAATTTCCGAGCCAAATTTCAGGCGATCAATACCTTGTGCGAAGACCGATGAAGCGCATCATCGACCCGTTGACGGAGATGGGTGCCCATGTCGTCGGAACCGACAAACTCACCGCACCGCTAAAATTTTTCCCTTCAGAGAAACTTCATGGAATTACCTACGAGCTTCCTATCCCCAGCGCTCAAGTGAAATCGGCAATTCTTCTTGCGGGTTTGTTTGCGGAAGGAACAACGACGGTCGAGGAGTCTCAGGGTTCCCGGGACCACACCGAACGAATGCTCGGATTGACCACAACTCGAACGAACGGTAAAACTCATGTTTCGGTAATCGGGAGAAAGAAAATCCCGGCGAAAGAATTCACCATTCCAGGCGATCCATCATCCGCCGCATTTTTTATCGTGGCCGGGCTCGTAGCTCAAGATTCTGAACTCATGATCAGGAATGTCGGTATCAATCCTACACGGACAGGATTTCTCGACGTACTTCGTTCGATGGGGGGCAATATCTCAATCGAAAACGAGAGGGTCATCGGCGGTGAACCCATCGGTGATATCGTTGTGAAAAGCTCCGATCTTCGATCGAATGTGATTCTTCAAGGAGCGATCATCCCAAACATTATTGATGAAATTCCGATCCTCGCCGTTGCTGCTGCCTTCGCGATTGGAACGTTTGAAGTGCACGGCGCGTTTGAACTGCGCAACAAAGAGAGCGACCGCATCGGCGCGGTGTGCGAAAATCTTTCTCTCATGGGGCTTGACGTTGAAGAGCTAGAGGACGGATTTGCATTTAATTCAAAAAGTCTCTTAATTCCGTCCACCTTTGACAGCTTTGGAGATCACCGCATCGCCATGGCGTTCGGTGTTGCTGCAGCCAATCTTCAGGGTGAGTCGACGATAAAAGACTCCGGCTGCGTTGATATTTCATTCCCTGCATTTTGGGATACGCTTCACACGTTGGCAAATTAGTCGAGGTCGCTGTGGCAAGTGTTAAGCTTGAAAACATACGGAAAGAATATGAGGGGGGTGTCGTCGCCGTAAAGGACGTGAACATCGATATCGCCGACAAGGAATTCGTCGTGCTCGTCGGCCCCTCCGGCTGCGGAAAATCTACGACACTTCGAATGATTGCGGGCCTTGAAGATATCACCAGCGGGACAATTTCCATCGGAGGAACAGTTGTGAATGAGGTTCCCCCCAAAGACCGTGACATCGCTATGGTGTTCCAGAATTATGCCTTGTATCCGCATATGACAGTGTATGAAAACATGGCATTCGGCTTGAAACTCCGAAAATATCCGAAAGCAGAAATAGAGAGCCGAGTGCGCGAAGCAGCGCAAATTCTCGGTATCGAAGAATATCTCGACCGAAAACCGAAAGCATTATCGGGCGGACAACGCCAGCGTGTGGCGTTGGGCAGGGCAATTGTTCGCAAGCCAAAAGTTTTTCTTTTCGATGAACCCCTCAGCAACCTCGACGCAAAGCTGCGTGTCCAGATGCGCACCGAGATCTCAAAACTTCACCACAGCCTGAAGTCGACCATGGTCTACGTGACACACGATCAGACCGAGGCGATGACGATGGGGGACAAGATTGTTGTGATGAAAAACGGAAGCGTCCAGCAAACGAACACTCCGTTGAACCTTTACCATAACCCGCTGAATAAATTTGTTGCGGGTTTTATCGGAAGCCCCGCAATGAATTTTATGGAAGGAACGATTTCGAAACACAAAGGACTCGTTTTCACCGAGGACACGACGGGCGTTGCGCTCAAGGTTCCTAAAGCGTCCGAGGCAAAATTGAAGACATATATCGGCAAAGGAATTTGGCTGGGGATCAGGCCTGAACATATTTCTGACGCTAAGAAATCGAGCGGCGCCGCTTTTTCCTTCTGCAAGGCCAAAATCGAAGTTGTCGAACCGATGGGAAATGAAATTTTCGTCTACTTTACCACGGGCAACGGCAAGCAGTACGTTTCACGCATCATAGCAACGGAAGAACCGAAAGCGGGGAAGGAAATGGACCTCGCGTTCAATATGGCCAAGGCTCACTTCTTCAACAAGGAGACGGAAAAAGTAATTTGAAAACTGCGCTGTGTTATAGCTCGATCAGTTGATGCTGGAACCGGTCGATAATGATCTCTCCGCTGAGCCATTTCACGAAATCCGGTCCGTACTTGTTCATGTAGTACACTACATTGAATTCTCTCTCCTGGAAATTCGATTTAGGAAAAATATTCGCCGCCACTTTCTGAATCTGCTTTATCGTCACTTCCTGCCTTCGCTGCTGCGCCGATTGCGTTTTCTCTTTTAGAACGTTCAGCTGCGATTCAATCCGCGACAACGTCGAATCTATTACACCGGAGAGCGTCGGATCGATCTGCTGGATGCCGAAGCGCGATTCCGCAACAGCTTCATGAATGCGGCGATGCAGCTGGTCGAACAATGCATCGACTTTCACTTCAGAAACCTGTTCTGCAATCCGAATCAACAAGGGATCGATGTCCGACCATATTTCCGTAAAATCCACCTGATATTTTTCCAGAATATTTTTCACTTTTTCTTCAACAATGGTCGCGCTTGCCCGGGGATAGACCACAGGCATATGCACATCAAAAAATTCATAGACCGGTTTCAATTGCGCGAAATACGCGACTTCCGACGGCCCGCCAACGTACGCGAGCGTCGGCAAAATAGCATCCTGACAAATCGGCCGAAGAACAACGTTTGGAGAAATCAATTCAGGGGAATTTTCGACAATACCGTTCAATTCTTCCTTGGAGAAAAACTGCCTTGTTCCTTTCAGGCTGTAATCGTTTTCCCGCGGCTCGATAAGATACCGACCGCCTTTGTGCAGCATGAATAGATTTATGGACTTTGCTTTGATCTGCGCGTGATAGTGTTCTTCAAGGCCGGCGCTTGTGTCAATAACCATTTGCGAGGTCTTTGACATCCCGGCGATTTCTTTTTGGAACACCGGTTTGAGAATTTTTTTCAGTTCCGCATTCCGGGGGTCGAGGAATACCAAACCGGAATCTTCAAACACCTGGTTCATAAGCCCAACGAACGCGGCTCCTAATGGAACACCTGCGCGGTAATATCCGCGTAAGGCTGCAAACAACGGCAATTTGAATTCTGAATCTTGAAGCTGCGCCTGTAAAGTATCGAAGAAATTGTCAATGAAACTGTCAATCACGATACTGCCAACAGGACCGGGGTTTCTTTCAAAAGGTTTCCCTCCGAATAGATATTCAATCGTCTGAACATCGCCGCCTGGATTGAGGACATTGACCTTATTGATTTCTTCAAAATCATGGTCATCGTTCTCGACCCAGAACACGGGGACAAAATTGTAATCGGGGAATTGAGCGGATAATTGTTCGGCGAGTTTAATGGCAGTAACCGTTTTATAGATCGTGTAAAGCGGGCCTGAACAGATCCCGACCTGTTGACCGGTCACAACGGCAACCGTGTTCTCATTACCAAGCAGGTCGATATTCGCCAAAGTCCGTATACCGCAGTGGTGCTGCTTGTTTTGTTCGGTAAGAACGCGAATAAGGGTTGAACGGTCATTGTGTTTCGAAAGCACCTTGTCGATCAGCTTCTTCCAACTCTTCCGGTCGCGAAAATCTGCAGCGTAGTAATCTTTCAGCTTTTCGAACTCGTTGAGATAATCCAAGAACAACGGAGTAATGCCAACTTCAAAATTTTGGATCTGCTTATAATCAACCCAATCCATCGTTTCTCTCAAGTAGTGAATGAAATTATGTTCAATATACGCGCTAAAGTTGTAAGAATCAATTTTAGGAAGAGTGACCAGTTTGAGTAGTTGCCGGACACCTTCTTGATTTACCTTCAATAGATTTCGACATCGTGAGATCGCGTGTCCGACCCCTCGCATGAAGAACGTTATCACTTGATTCTCCGGCGCTACGCATTCATTATGCATGTGATTGAATTCTTGTGCTGGGATGTATGTCGTATTTCCACGAATTGATTTTCGTCGTGCTGTACAATATATTAGTATATGAAATTGAGAGGAAGGATAGCCCTAATCACAGGGGGAACAGGCGAACTGGGCAAAGCGGTAGTGAAACACTTTCAGAACGAGGGAGCAGAGGTCGTCGTCGCCTATCATTCTGATACTGAAGCGACGGAATTCTTAAAGTTGTTTCCGGGTGTTCTAACGCTTAAAGGCGATGTATCGAAACAAAACGATGTCGATCAAATTTTCAAATCTCTTCTTGACAAAAAAGGAGGGATAGATATCCTCTGTAATCTTGTCGGCGGCTACATGCCCAAGAAAAATATTACGGAGCTGACTGAAAACGAATGGGAATTCATGTTCACTCTGAATTTGAAAACGTGTTTCTTATGCTCGCAAAGCGCACTACGGATAATGCAAACAAGAAAGTACGGAAGGATCGTTAACGTTTCGGCGATGGCTGGACTTTCCCCTTCAGCCGGACGGGGGGCATACGGTATTTCAAAATCCGCAATTGCAGCATTTACGCGTATTGCCGGTGAAGAGGCCAAGAACCTGGCTGATTCCAATATCACAGTGAATGCAATTGCCCCAAGCATTCTTTTGACGGAATCTAACAAGCGCTCCCTGACAAAAGAAGAGACAAAGGGCTGGGTTACTCTTGAACAGGCCGCCAGTGTTATTGGGTTTCTTGCATCCGATGAAGCATCGTCGATTAGTGGAGAAACGATAAAAGTTTATGGCGGCATCTAATTATACATTCATCATACAAAACTCTTTATGCCCCTGACACAACGTATCACTGAAGATTTAAAAGCTGCAATGAAATCAGGAAACAAGTTGCGGCTTGAAACACTCCGGATGCTTCGCGCTCAAATAATAGAGTTTGAAAAAAAAGGGTTGGACAGAACCATGAATGAAGATGATGAGATGTCAATTCTCATGGCTGCTGCAAAAAAGAGAAAAGAAGCAATTGAGATTTTTACAAAAGCAGGAAGAATGGAGTTGGTCGAGCAAGAGACAAAGGAACTTGAGATTATTTCCGAATATTTGCCCAAACAATTATCGCGTGAAGATGCTGAACGGATTGTTGAAAACCTGATCCAGCAATCCGGAGCCGCATCAATGAAAGATATAGGGAAAGTCATGCCGGGCGCAATGAAGGAATTGAAGGGCAAAATTGATTCCAAGGTAATCTCAGAGATCGTAAAACAAAAGCTTGAGGCCACATCATGAATACCTTTGACACAATTCTTATCGCCGTCCTTGGATTATTCATGTTTGCCGGATGGCGAAGCGGGTTTCTTAAAAAGCTGATCGCTTTGGCGTGTCTGGCTCTCTCTCTTATCCTGGCGACAAAATATGCCTCTGCCTTTGGTGAAATGGTTCTCGTGCCTATGGGGATTTCCGCCGGGGGGAGTACGACGTTCTCTTTTCTCATCATTGTTTTCGGAATCATGATCGCCCAGGCCATCATCTACAAAATCGCGATCAAAAAACTAGCTGAAGGAACATGGAACAGAGTAGGAGGGCTTATCGTGGGTTTGATGGAAGGAGGAATTTTCTTGAGCCTGATGCTCATTTTCTTCAGTATGTATTTTCATTTTCCTTCTGCCGAGACACGCTCAGATTCGCTCCTGTACAGGCCAGTCAAGAATTTCGCTCCCCGCATTTTCGACAGCGTTAATACCATCTTCCCGGAATCAGAGGATTTCTACCAGGAAATCATGAAATCGGTAAAGAAATCATCCAACCATAAAGAAGCACCACTGCTCAAATGACCGAATTTCAGTCAGCAGCCGAAAAACTTGAGTTTAAAAAAATACTCGGCCGCCTGGAAAGCTACGCCTCGTCCGATTTAGGCAAAAATGCAGCGGAGCATGTTGTTCCGACCGGGGACCTGAGCCTTTTGGCACAAGAACTGAACCGTGTCGACGAAATGAAAAAACTGCTCGAAAGCGATGATCCATTTCCACTCGACGGCCTTCGGGACATCCGCGATTCGCTCCAGAGGGCCGGCATCGAGAACAGCATTCTCAGCCCCTCCGACCTATTACCTATCGCTCAGACACTCCAGGCAGCAAGAAATATCAAGGTCTTCATTCAGAAAAGAAAAGATGTCTACCTGGAGTTGCACGCATATTGCGAAGCTGTAAATATCAATAAATTACTTGAGTATAACATTACTCAAGCTATTGATGAGAACGGAAATATCAAAGATACCGCAAGCAAAGAATTGAGAGTCATTCGGAATGATTTAGTCTCGATGTACGAAATGTTACGCAAACAGTTGGAGCGCATCCTCAAGAACGTTTCTGAACAAGGGCTCACACAAGAAGATATTATTACAACGAGAGACGGCAGAATGGTAATTCCGGTCAAGGCGGAGCAGAAACATAGCGTTCCCGGCTTTATCCACAGCTCATCGGCAAGCGGGTTCACTGTTTTTATCGAACCGGCAGAGACTCTCTCACTCAATAACGAAATCCGAGAACTTCACTTCAAAGAACAGCGCGAGATTGAGAAAATTCTTCGAGTACTTACAATGCAAGTGAGAGAAGTTTCTTCAGAATTATTGTCGAGTCTGGAAATTTTGAAGCACCTAGATTTACTATACGCTAAAGCAAAGTATTCAATTGAAATTAAAGGAAATAAACCATTTTTAAAAGAATTTGGTTCTCTAAAGATCGTCGATGCCCGCCATCCAGTTCTTTTGCTTCGCCATCCGCGTGAAAAAATAATTCCGTTGTCAATTGAAATTGGCAAAGGCTACAATACTCTGCTTATTACAGGCCCTAATGCCGGCGGAAAAAGTGTGGCAATGAAAACAGTCGGGGTTTTAGTGCTCATGCTGCAGTGTGGGATACATATTCCAGCTTCACCCGATTCGGAGTTCCCGGTCTTTAAGAAACTGTATGTCGACATCGGGGACGATCAATCGATCGAAAACGACCTTAGCACCTTCAGTTCACATATCACTATGCTTCGGCAGATATTAAACTCAGCCGACGACCACAGCTTAATTCTTATAGACGAAATCGGCGCAGGAACTGACCCGGTCGAAGGGGGTGCCCTTGCAGCCGTTATCTTGGCTGAATTGACCAGGGCAGGAGCATTCACCATCGCAACAACTCATCAGGTCACGCTTAAAGCATTTGTCCATGAAACAGAGGGAATGGAAAATGGCGCGATGGAATTCGATCAGGCTACTCTGACTCCGACTTTTAATTTTAGATTTGGTATCCCCGGAAGCAGTTATGCCCTTGAAATAGCCAGACGCCTCGGCGTTTCGCAAAGCCTTATTTCAGAAGCTGAAAAAATGGCAGGGGAACAAAAATCACGGCTGGAAAAGTTAATAGTCGACCTGGAAAGTCGTGCACAGTCGCTCTCGAAACAACTACTGATAGTCGATAGCGAGAAGTTAAAATACAATGAGTTAGTTGAGAACTACGAAACTAAGTTAAAGGGATTGCGAGAAGAAATTAGATTGATAAAATCAAAAGCGATAGAAGAGGCAAAGGAGATTATCAACAAGGCTAATTCTGTTATTGAAAAGTCAATTAAGGAAATCAAGCAACGACAAGCCGATAAGGTATCCATCGTCGAGAGCAAACAGGAAATCAAGATATTGGAAACTGAAATTCACACTATGGAAATAGCGTTGAATGAAATCGCACCAAATTCTCCCGACCTTGAAGACAGCAACACCATTTCGAAAGGAACGACGATCAGGCTAAAATCAAATTCACAAATCGGCGAGGTACTGCAGCCTCCGGATGCCAACGGACTTTTACAGGTCGCATTCGACAGCTTGAAAATGAGAATACATGTAAACGACATCATTCCAATCAAAAAGCCAAAAGCCCCAACACATTCATTCGCGCCTATTTTTTTGGAAGGAACACCTAAACGTGAAATCGATGTGAGAGGACTATATGGTGATGAAGCATTACAGATAGTGGATAAGTTCATTGATAGTGCCATAGTTACAGGGTTACATCAAGTAGATATTATACATGGAAAAGGCTCCGGCGCATTGCGGAAAAAAATATCATCATTCTTGCAGTCCGATTCAAGAATTAAGTCGCATAGGTTTGGCGAATGGAACGAAGGGGGAATGGGAGTTACTATTGTCGATTTGAAAAACGAATGAAGGCAAAAGGGATTCAAAAATTATTAATTGCCAATCGAGGGGAAATTGCCCTGCGAATACATCGCTCAGCGGCTGAAATGGGAATTCAGACAGTAGCAATCTTCTCAGATGTAGATCGATGTGCTCCATACGTTCTTAATGCCAGCGAAGCCTACCCTCTGCATGGGAATTTATCAAAAGAAACGTACCTCGACATCGATAAGATTATTAATATCGCTAAAAAGGCACACTGCGATGCGATCCATCCCGGATATGGGTTTCTTTCCGAAAACTCTGATTTTGTGGAAGCCACGGTGTCAAGCGGCATGACATTCGTTGGCCCGCCCGCTTCTGCGATGAAAACTCTAGGAGGGAAGACGTCAGCACGTGAATTGATGAGAAAAGCAAACGTTTCGATAGTACCTGGAACTACCCATGCAATAAGAGATGGTAAGGAGGCACTTAAAGCTGCAAAAGAAATAGGATATCCGGTAATGCTCAAGGCAGTACACGGAGGTGGTGGAAAGGGGATGAGAAAGGTCGACGGTGAAGAAAACCTCGAGCAAGCACTGCAGCAAGCACAATCAGAATCCCTAAAAGCTTTCGGAAGCCCTGATATTTTTATTGAAAAGTACCTGTTAAACCCGAGGCACATTGAAATTCAAATTCTGGCGGACTTCCATGGTAATGTGATTTTTTTAGGGGAAAGAGAATGTTCCATTCAGAGGAGACATCAAAAAGTTGTGGAAGAGTGCCCTAGTTCCCAATTACCGAAAGAGCTGAGAGCTGAAATGGGAAAGGCTGCGGTAAATGTATCTCGAGAATCCGGTTATGTAAATGCAGGCACAGTTGAGTTTTTAGTGGATTCGGCTAATGCCTTTTACTTTCTCGAGATGAACACCCGACTTCAAGTTGAACATCCTGTTACGGAATTGGTCTATGGCATCGATCTGGTAAAAGCTCAAATCAGAATTGCAGAAGGTGAAAAGTTGTCGCTTCGACAAGATGAGGTAATTCCACGAGGACATGCGGTAGAATGCCGCATTTGTGCCGAAGATTCTTTTGATAATTTTCTCCCCTCCGTTGGAACCATCGAAGAATATGCTCCGAGCGAAGGTTATGGAATCAGGAATGATTCCGGCGTGATGAAAGGAACTAACGTTGTGCACTTCTACGATCCATTACTTGCAAAATTGGCGGCTTGGGGAACGGATCGCGACGAGGCCCTCCAGAGGATGGCCCGAGCACTTTCGGAATATGTCATCACAGGAGTTGCCACAACAATTCCTTTCTGCGCGTTCGTCGTTTCACATCCGATGTTCTTGCAAGGAAAATACGATATTCAGTTCGTGGAGAAATATTTTCATCCAGACCGATTAAATCACGATAATAATAGAGAGTTAGCCGCTTCATTTATTGCGGCATCGATACATAATTCTGTCCTTGGTGCTGAGAACCAAGCAGTAAAAGGCCGAGCTTCGGCTTCCGGCCGTTGGAAAAACAATCGCTTAGAAGAATAAGGGATGGCAACTGTTATCTCCAACTTCGGCAGCAGACAATTCAGATGGTCATTTGAACAAGGCGGTTCAGTATCTCTGGACGGAAACATATATCAGGCCGATTTGCAGAAAATTTCAAACGGTAGATATACTCTTCTTTTGAACGGCCGATCATACCAGGCGATTATTAATAGAAATGGTTTTATCTATACCGTTGTAATTAATGGAATAGCCTATAAGATAAATGCGGAAAGTTCGAGGACTAGGGGAACTAATCTTCTTATCAATGCAGCCCAAAAACTCCGCCCGGATGTAGAACTGCGATCTCCGATGCCAGGAATGGTTGTTCGGTGTGAAGTCAAAGAGGGCGCTCGGATTACGGTTGGCGATGGCTTGCTTCTCCTGGAAGCAATGAAAATGGAAAACGAGATACGGGCAACGGTAAACGGAACAGTAAAGAAAATACTTGTGCATGACGGACAAGTTGTCGATAAAGGCGAAGTTCTTCTCATTATAGGATAGAGGTATCAGAACGCTATGTCAAATATCACTGAACAAGAACCAGAAGTTACAAAAAATTTGGCCATCCAGCACGGTCTTACAGAAGAAGAATTTGGGTGGATTTTAAAAATACTGGGAAGAAATCCTTCCTACACTGAACTTGGAATTTTCAGCGTCATGTGGAGCGAACACTGCAGCTACAAGAATTCCATTGCTCTTCTAAAAACCCTCCCTCGCTCGGGAGGGCGGCTACTTGTGAATGCCGGAGAAGAGAATGCCGGGCTAGTTGATATAGGCGACGGATTAGCTGTGGCTTTCAAGATTGAGAGCCACAATCATCCATCGGCAGTTGAACCGTACCAAGGGGCCGCCACAGGTGTGGGGGGAATTATGAGAGATATTTTTACAATGGGAGCACGGCCGATAGCTTCGCTCAATTCATTGCGATTTGGGGAGATTACAGATGAGCAAGCTAGACAGCTTTTTCGAGGCGTAGTAAAGGGGATAGGAGACTACGGCAATAGTTTCGGCGTTCCTACCGTCGCAGGGGAAGTTTATTTTGATAAGAGCTATCAGGGAAATCCATTGGTCAATGCGATGGCTGTCGGAATTGTGAAGCATTCGGAAGTAGCCTCTGCAGTCTCGAAAGGGACCGGCAATCCTGTTATGATCGTTGGATCATCCACAGGAAAGGACGGCATTCATGGAGCAACGTTCGCGTCCGAGGAGATTTCAGAAAAGTCCGAAAGCAAACGTCCTTCAGTTCAGGTCGGAGATCCATTTACGGAAAAATTACTCCTAGAAGCAACACTTGAAGTAATTAAGGCTGGTTTCCTCGTGGGCATACAAGATATGGGCGCTGCCGGAATTACTTGTTCAACAACAGAAATGAGCGCAAAGGGAAACTCAGGGATGCGCATCGACCTTGACAAGGTACCCGTACGGGAACTAGACATGTCTGCTTATCAAATTATGTTGTCGGAGTCTCAAGAGAGAATGTTATTAGCCGTAAAAAAGGGATTCGAAGAAAATGTCACTGCAATTTTTAATAAGTGGGATCTTCACTCAGTAGTTATTGGTGAAGTAACAAATGATGGACTTGTGAGGATATCCAAAAAGGGGGAATTAAAGGCAAGTGTCCCTGCAGAAGTATTAGTTTTGGGGGGAGGTGCTCCGGTATACAATCGGGAATCGAAGAAGCCTGAATACATTGCTAATCTCATGCCTGTGAAATTGGATTTATTAAAAGAACCTCTTGACTTAGGCGAAGCATGTCTGAAATTGCTCGCATTGCCAAATATTGCCAGTAAGCGCTGGGTATTCGAACAATACGATTCAATGGTAAGAACAAGCACAAGGGTCGGCCCAAGCTCCGACGCCGCGGTAGTGCGTGTGGATGGAACAGACAAATTCCTTGCTATGAAAACTGATTGCAATTCTCGGTATGTATATCTAAATCCAAAAATAGGAGCAGAAATAGCTGTCGCTGAGGCTGCTAGAAACGTCGTATGTTCAGGCGCTAAGCCAATTGGAATTACCAATTGCTTGAACTTTGGAAATCCTTACAAGCCGGAATCATACTGGCAGTTCAAAGAGGCCGTCGAAGGTATCGCACATGCATGCCGAACATTCGAGACACCTGTCACAGGCGGAAATGTAAGTTTTTACAATGAGAATCCGCTCGGGGCGATCTTTCCGACGCCAGTGATCGGGATGGTAGGACTAATTGAGAATGAACGTCACGTTACAACAAGTGCATTTAATAAAGTGGGAGATGACGTAATTCTCCTCGGAACTCTGCGGGGAGATTTCAATGGAAGTGAGTATCTAAAAGAATTTTACGGCAAGACAGGAGATAACGCTCCATATTTCGATATCGATGAGGAGAAGCGACTCCATGATTGCTGCTTAGAACTGATTCAGAACGGGGTTGTGAGCTCAGCTCACGATGTTTCTGAAGGCGGCCTTGCAGTTTCCTTGATCGAATGTGTTATTACCGGAGAAAAGCGAAATCTCGGCTGCGATATAATACTGCCGATAGCTGGCAAAGTTCGATTGGACTTTCTCCTTTTCGGTGAGGAGCAGGGCAGAATAGTGGTTTCCGCAAATCCTTTACACCGAACTCTCATTGAAAAGGTTATTAAAAAACATAAGGTCGACTTTTCCATCTTAGGTAAAGTAACCGCATCATCTAGAATTAAAATCGGAGACAAAATCAACTTGGAGAGAGGGCTTGCAGAAAGCGCTTATTTTGACACAATTGGACGGCTAATGGACTAAAATCAGCGAAAACATCTCTATTGCTTTTCATGACCGTAACTTTACATAACACATATTATATCAATAATTGATACCCCAAAATCTATAATTAAGGTCTTATGATTTTGATGCCCAGCGGCATTATTTCAACAGTAATTTCGCGAATGTCCAATCCTATTACCTCACCGTCAACGTGAACCGGCAAATTTGCCTGTGATTTTACCACTAGCTTTCTTGTGCGTTTGATATCAATTTTCTGGAAATTTGCATGCTTCCCAATCAGTACAAACGGAAAAATTTTTAAAATTTCAGGCGTTGAAAGATCTTTTGCCATGCATACGTCGAGCAATCCATCATCCAGCAAGGCTTGTGGCGTCAAATAAAAGCCCCCGCCAGAACTTTTTCCGTTGCCCACCGAAATCAAAAGATGTTTTCCTTCGCTCTCAAATTCGGAACCAACAACCATTGAAAATTCAGCCTTATACCGAAAGAGCACTTTCATCGCTGCTATTGCATACTTGGCTAATCCACGAACCCTGTGAATTTTTCCGGCCTCATTCGCTACTTCTGCATCCAACCCAATTCCAACGGCATTAATAAAATATTTACTTTTCTGTTTTGAACGTGAATCTATTGCTTTAATTGACCCTAAGTCAATAGACCTAATTTGCTGCCTGGTCAATACTTGCAGATATTTTCTAAATTGTTTAGGATAAGCTAAAACGTTTGCAAAATCATTGCCGGATCCCAAAGGCAGGATTCCCAGTGTGCAATCTGAACCTGCTATTCCGTTCACTACTTCATTGACCGTTCCGTCTCCTCCGCCAGCGACAACTATAGGATAGTTCTTCATCACCTCGGCGGCAACTCTCCTAGCATCATCGGGGAATGTTGTTACATGAAGATCGAAGCGGATATTATTCACTCTGAAATGATCACGAATGAGGGGAATAAGTTTTTCGTTTTTCCCGCTGCCTGAACGAGGGTTAAGAATGAGGAAGGTTGGGAGCACTAAACAATATCGACAATAGATTGGGAAGAAAACTGATAATTGACTTTCCCACTAAAAACAATGTGCGCGCTTCCGCTTAGCGAGACATCAAGATACCTGCCATCGCTTGTCGTATTAAAATTTACAGCTAGAGTTTCCCCGCTTCGCACATGCAGTGTTACCGGAGACAATGACTTTTTCACTTGGTTGGCAATCAAAGCGACCGCAACCGATCCTGTGCCGCACGCTAAAGTTTCTGCTTCAACTCCCCTCTCATATGTTCTGACAAAGAAACTACTTCCACCCTTCTGCTCTACAAAATTTACGTTCGTTCCTTCAGGAAAAAAATAGCTATGATTTCTGATTTCCTTGCCGATATCGTAAACATCAATTTCTTCGAACGTGGAAACTAAATCTTTGTTCTCATCGAGAAAAATGACGCAATGAGGAGATCCAGAATTTACAAAATGAAAGCGAATACGAGTTCGAGAAAGAGGGATCACCTGGCCTATACGAAAGTCCGAAGGATCCTTCATTGTTAATCTAACTCCATCTCGTAATATAGAGGCGCCGTATACGTGCTCCAGCGCTTCAAAGTTGATTTCGGGGCGATTTACTATCTGCTTGACGTACGCATACCGGCTTATGCACCTCCCGCCATTACCGCACATTCCCCCGTAGCTTCCATCCGAGTTGTAATACTTCATTAAAAAATCAGCTTTAGCGCTTGTTTCCAGTAGCAATAAGCCATCTGCCCCAATCCCATTACGCCGATCGCATACTTTGCGAGCAAAAATTTTCGGGTCAGAGACCGCACCATTCCGATTGTCCAAAACAACAAAGTCGTTTCCCGCTCCAGACATTTTCATGAACTCGATGCAGCGATCATCCTGCTGTTTCATTATACTACGTGTTGTTGAAAACAAAAATAGTGGAGGTGCGGGGATTCGAACCCCGGTCCGAAGTGATGACCATTAGACTTTCTCCATACTCAGTTCATCTCGTGAAATTTCGCCATGAGCCGATGGATGAACTCGTCATGCTCATGGCTATCTGGTATAAAGATTCACTAATACCGCTCCAGCGTTGATATTAGCACGCCCGACTGAAGTCGACACCTTGCGTGACACTAGCCAGGTAGAGCATCACGAAGATGCGCCACTTAATTTTTAATTAAGCAGCGAGTGCGTAGTTGTAGTCTGCACTTAAGTTGGTTCCGTTTTATTATCGTGCGACTCGGAGAGCACGGTATGCTTATGTCTAACCATCTTCTACCCCGTCGAAACCATTCACCCCCTTCATTGAATCTAAACATTCCTATTCAGAATATCAATACATTGCAATAATGCCTCCATCTTTATCGGCTGATTTTGTTTTTCGAACACCAAGACTAGGTTTCGAAGCATTCTCTCAAGAATTTGCCTGTCAGTAACCGGTTCAAGATATTCATCTTTAAACAGATAGCCCAATTTTGCCAAAGACGTTTTACAATCGTCGACAGAGAGAATCTTCCCGCCGTGGAATGGATCGGCAAATATAAACTTTGTTCCGAATTCATACCTCAGTATAAAATGACCCGGCATCCCAATCCCTTGAATCGGAAAATTTAGCCTGCGCAAAACAAGCATGTAGATAACCGAGAGAGTAATTGGAACTCCCCGTTTGGTTTCAATGACTTTGTTGATGTAATGGTTGTCGGTATTATAATAGTCAGCTTCATTGCCCGAAAATCCCTTTTCGTGTGAGAAGTAATTGCCAATCTTTCCTGCAATCTCCTCAGGAAGGTCAGAGGGATCCAAACGCGGTTGAAATTCCGCTGCAAAAAAATTCAACAGATCAGAATAAATGTGCATATCTACACTGGGAAAAGCATGTTTTGCAATCAAAAAAGCCCCCTCTTCTAAATCTATTTTAGATTTGTGCTTTTCGCAAAAAGAGCGCAATTGATCTTTGAACGTGCTCAAAGAAATTAATTCATAAATTTCTCTTATACGTTGCTGCATCAGAGAATCATCCGTTTGCAAATACCCCTCTAACACAGGCAATGCCCGCTCTCCGGCTAAGAGCAGATGCTCTTTTGCAAGCGAATAAATAGAATTATCTTCATCGTCAAGGAGATAAATCAGTGATTTGAACTTACTTATATCGTTTTTGTCTAGTTGTTTCATCTGCAAAAAATTAGGCCGGCCGATGGGGATAATTCCTGATCAGACCATTTTTCAGTAATTCGAAAGCTTCGCTTGGCGTGTCCGCAAAATTAAACAGCTCGAAGTCTTTGCCGTCAATCATTCCATATTCTTTAAGGTGAGAAAAATTTAAAATGTGTTCCCAGAATTTTCTGCCGTAAAGAATTACGGTCATCTTTTTTTTTATTTTTTTTGTTTGGAGCAAAGTCAGCAATTCCATCAGCTCATCTAGAGTCCCGAAACCGCCGGGGAACGCCACTAAGGCTTTTCCAAGATACATAAACCAGTATTTCCGCATAAAAAAATAATGGAACTCAAAATTCAACTCCGGTGAGATGTATTTGTTAGGATATTGTTCGAGCGGCAAGCCTATGTTTAGGCCGATTGACCTTCCCTTCGCTAGCGTGGCGCCCTTGTTAGCCGCTTCCATAATCCCGGGTCCTCCGCCGGTGCATACCACGAAACGCCCCCTTTCTTTCAACGACTGCGACCACTTCGTCAGCATGAAAGCAAGGTCAGCAGCATCTCGATAGTAAGCCGACATTTCGACTGCTGTTTTGGCTTTTAGGTATGCCTCCGATCGTTTGTAATCAGTCTTCTTTTTCTTTTTTTGCTTCGACGTAATCTCTGCCAACTTCTTTCGCGCAGCGGCAGGAGATTGTATACGTGCCGAGCCGAAAAAAACGATGATATCTTTAACGCCATAATAATTGAATCGGCTCAGCGGCTCCAAAAATTCAGAGAGAATTCTTATCGCTCGTGCATCTTTGCTGTTCAAAAAAAATGGATTTTTGTATGCACGTAGAGGGTGAATTTTCCCTTTTTGTCTTGCCACAAATTACTCGTAATTATGATGGTGGGAAAAATTTCGCGCTACGATTTCGGCAATCTTCTCTAAATAAACCTGATCTATTTCGTCGAACGAATTCAACCTGTCACTATCAACATCAATAACGCCAAAGATATTGCCGTCGCAGATCATAGGAACCACAATTTCCGACTTGGAGTCAGGGTCGCAGGCAATATGTCCCGGAAAACTGTTGACATCGGGAACGACAATCGTTTTCTTCTCTTTCGCCGCTGTTCCGCAAACGCCGTTTCCAACCTTAATGCGAACACATGCGACTTTACCTTGAAATGGCCCGAGAACCAATTCCTTTTTTTCCATCCGATAGAAACCAACCCACGAATAGGAAGCAAAGGTTGTCTTCAATGCAGCGGTGACGTTTGCCATATTTGCAATGACATCCTTTTCATCGCCAATGAGGGCTTCAAGCTGGGGCAACAATTCTTCGTACTTTTCTTTTTTCCCGTCGGCAACTACTGTTATTGTTTCCATCGGATTATTCGCTCCGTTCAAAAATATGCTCAATAACGATTGAACTTGAGTTGTCAGTGAGCGAATATCTTGCTCCCAGAATTGCGAATTCTTTTCTGATCACTGCAAGACCTGCGAAACTCTTTTTGTCGCCGGCGTCGTGATTAAAGTTCAATACTGTCCCGATCTCCTTCTCCGCCAATACTAACCGGTACTCTGTCCCCGAGAGAAGTCGGCCGTCAGTCCGAAATCTGCAGAGTATTCGCTGAATTTTCTTATATGTATCAAGCCGCGCTATCACTTCCTGGCCGATATAGCAGCCCTTCGTAAAACTAATCTGATTCCAAAGGTTCAATTCAAGGGGATTATACTCTCTCATAATTTCGTTCTTACATCGAGGAATCCCGTGCTCGATGCGATAATTTTCCAAAGCGTCATTCCCGACCTGGTTGTCTAGCAGCGGCCGCATCGTTTCCGAAGAAACGGATGTTGCATCAAAAAGATAAAACACGACATCATCATCGAAATACCTGACTCGAAAAATGAAGCCTTTGCTTTCTTCAACCGGACATTCTAAAACATTCCCAGGATGGAACGCCGCAAAAAGAAGATATTTTCCCGTTCGATCGGCTATCCTCAGATCTTCAGCGATGATAAATCTCTCGATCCATTGTTTGACGTTGGCCTGTTCACCGGAGCTCACGATCAGTAATAAATGATCGTCTCTATGCACAACGACGACCGAATCTACTATCCTTCCCTTCTCAGTAACTAAAACAGTTTGTACCGCTTCTCCCGGGCTGACACTTCTGAAATCATTGGTTGAAATTCTATTGAGAAAGTCCACCGCATCTCTTCCCTCTATGCGAAGAAGTCCGTGGTCTGAAAAATCCACGATAGCATCTCCACGCTCGAAGAGGTCTAGCTCATCAGCCAAGCTATGAAACCGGGACGGCAACAGCCATCCACCCCGCTCTATCAACGGAATGTTTAAACGCTGATAATACTCGAGCAAAGGAAGCTGGTACAATTGTTCCGGCATGTATGTCGTGATGTCATTCATTCGCTATAGGTTCAACACATATAGAGGAGAAATAATTTCTCAAAAAAAAGAGCACCCTTTTCAAGTGCTCCTCTCAGTCCTTCGAAAAGTATTATTTCATTGAATCTGCGATTCTCCAGTCTTTTCTCGGGTTTCCATCGCAGCCGTTTGCACGACACCGGCTGTATTATATATTGCCAGGTTAACCTGACATTCTCCTTCGCCTTTTGCTCGCCGCTTGGCGAAAGCTGCTTTCATCGACGTCAGCTGTCTTCTTAGATGATCCCGGACTTAGACGAACGCACGGAAAGGAATACCACGGCTATTTGATGCGGCGTATTCTTCACCACAATCGCTGCAAATCGCATGATCTCTGTCTTCTCATTGTGCCTCGAAAAGAAGACAGATTGACGCCTACAACGCAATCCTAAAAACCAGTGTACGTTCCAGAAGTAGTTATCGCAATCAATTCAAATGCTTCTTGCAGACTTTCGCCTATTTGACAGTAATATAACCGAATATTTAGGCTTGTCAAGAAAAAACTAAGGATTTAAGCCATTCCTGAACGTTGGCACATGAATTAATTGAGATTTAACAAGAAAAAAGCCGACGGCACACTATTCAAGATACATTCAGCAGGAGTGAAACGTTAAATCGTGGAAAAAAAACGAGAATGCTATAGTTATAGCGAACAACGCCCGAAAAAATTAAATCCAGAGTCAATCAGCGGAACTGGATTCCGGTTCTTCGTCCCGCCTGAAAGCGGAACTCGACCGGAATAACAGGCATACCCAACTGGATATAACCACTGCCACAGGCGGTGGGTTTCTGCTTCTCACTAAAATAATTTCACGTAATTAAAAGTTTCTCGACGCAATCTCAGGTAGTGATCAATTTTGCACTCTTGCGAGAGGTAACGGACACCTTGCTCCAAAAACGCATTATGCTAAAATTTTAGGCAAGATAAATTGATAAGGCGTCCATCACCGTGCCAAACTTGAGTACACCCGTAGGAGCATTTTTTATCAATCACGCCTTGGCGACATTATGTTTCTGCATACTTCGAAGAAGTCCTTTTGACCAGTTTTAAGAAATTCCCTTGGGACGTTCGCACGAAAGAGATCAAGATTGATATTGAAGCACTCTCCTATCTTCAGGAGCGAGACTTGACACTCCCCGACCAATTTTCTAAATTAGTTTCGACCTGTGCAACGATGCCTCCCTCATTGTTGCACCTCGAAAGGGTCGAACCCGGTGTTCCCCCCAACACCGGGTTTTTTGTTCTTGATTCTTTTCCTTCTTTCAACTACTTTTTCTGCAACAAAAATCAACAAATCAACGGCGAACTTTGAGGGGACTGCCGGTTCGCTTTCCAATGCGACCACAAAGAGGAATCTCCATGAAAAAAACATTTTTGCTTTTGACAGTATTCCTAATTCCGCTTTTTGCATCCGGCAATGAAAAGCAGAAAATAATTTTTGACTGCGATCTCGGTGGTGATATTGACGATGCTTTCGCCGTTGCGCTCGTTCTCAACAGCCCGGAGTTTGACGTCCTTGGCTTTGTGATGGACCATGGCAATACGCCTCTTCGAGCAAGAACGACCCTGAAGTTGCTGTACGAGGCAGGCAGGGAAGATATTCCGGTCATCGTAGGAGCACCTACACCTACAATTGTCGGCGTCGACAAAGAAATTGCCGGCCGTTCCAATCAATTTTATTGGTCAGAAGGCTTTGATAAACTAAAACCATCGAACATTAATGCGGCGGATTTTATTATCAGCAATCTTAAAAAATATCCAAACGAAGTAATAGTCTTTACCGTTGGACCAGTCTGCAATATCAAAGAGGTAATCAAGAAAGACAAAGACGCATTAAAGCTCGCAAAAAAAGTTGTTTCGATGTTTGGCTCTTTTTATATGGGGTATAACGGCGGTCCTGTTCCCGATGCAGAGTGGAATGTACGGGCTGATATCGAAGCATCAAAAATGTTTGCGGCTAGCGGCGCAAATATCGTCTATGCCGGTCTGGATGTGACAACCTTCGTAAAATTAAATGAAGCTAACCGCAACCGCCTTTTAATGCGTCAGTCGCCGTTAACGAATGCATTGTGCGGTTTGTATTCATTGTGGCTCTCTGAAAGTTATGCGAACTCCGATCCGACTCTGTATGACGCGGTCGCCGTTGGATATGTCCTTTGGCCTGAACTGTTCACCAGCCGAAAATCCAATATTCACGTCGATGATTCCGGCTATACGTTAATGGATGATTCAAAAGACCCAAATGCAGAAATCTTAATGACAATCAATAAAGAAGAATTCATTAAACGGATCATGGAACGCTATCTAAAACAAAATTTGGGGACGAACAAGTAACAAGCTATCTTCAACCGGTTTACGATTGCCATTAGAATATTGTACAAGGGCTTTTTGAGATAGCGGCGAAAGAAGATACGTGAAGATTGGTTCACTAATCGAATTCGGGCGTATGTGTGTACACGCCAGAACTCGAGACTGGAACCCTGAATGAAAGTCCTTAAATAGAAACTGTTAATCTAATCCACAAGGATTGGGATCGGGTTCGGATCTTCGGTAAATGCCGACCACGTTTCTGAACGTTGAAGTTCAAGAAATTATCGAGACAACCGCAGCACGCAAGGAAGAATCTGCTTTCAGCCGTTTATAGCCATTGCGCACTTACCGTCCGTGATCCCGTGTACCCTAGACAATGCTTGCTACTTCGCTTAGTGTGATACAGAATTTTACTCCTTTCAGAAGAGCCTTCCCTCAAGTGTGCACACCTGACTTCGCAGCTGCTGTTTTAGGAGAGTACAACGATTGGGTGAAAAATGAAAAAGCCCCAAATCTTTCAATTTGAGGCTTCTGGTGTGCACCCACCAGGACTCGAACCTGGAACCCACTGATTAAGAGTCAGTTGCTCTACCAATTGAGCCATGGGTGCGTAACGCACCAATTGCTATTTTGGAGAGGAATTTGAAGGCACAGGCTGACTTTGCGGAGGCAATTGCGCGGGGGGAACCGAGGTCTGTCCGCTTTGAATTACGCTTTCCTTTGAGGATGCACTCTTGCCTGGCAAGAAAAATAGATTTATCAGAAGCGCAAGGACAATAAAGGTTGTGGCTAAGATTGTTGTGGCGCGAGTAAGAAAATCGGCTGTCCTCCGAACACCAAACACTGTTCCAAAATTGCCGCCACCAAATGCCCCAGCAAGGCCGCCCCCCTTACTGTTTTGCATGAGGATTACCCCAATGAGAATGATACATACGATGATCTCTATCGCAATAAAGAATGTGTACATGAGTCTAATTCCTCCAAAATAAAAAAGCCCTACGTATGGGCACTTAATCTTTGCTAAAAATAGCGAAAGCAAATCCGAAAATCAAGGATTATTTTCGCTCCCATCATTGCACCTTCGCGGTAATATTTATCAACAATATCGAAATAAATGACGTGTCGGATGCAGATGCATCATTAACGGCTTCGCTCATTTCCTGCAATGTTAATGTCGAGTGTTGGCTAGTCGGACCTAATATCATTCCCGAACAAGTATCATGATTCCCGATTCTACGTGTTTAGGCAAATCTCAATTTTGGAGAGGATTTTAATATATTTTTTAGTATATTTCAACTAGTGATAAGAGCCAATTCCCCGAAACATAGCAGTCAAATATGAGCGGTACTCCTCTTTATTTTATCTTCAGAGTAGTGTTTCCAATTCTGATTTTTGCCGCTCAATGGTTTCTCTACAAGCAGACTGTACGCTTGGTAAAAGGCTTCCCTTCATCCCCTTCCTGGATAAAAGGAGCTTTACCATGGGTCTTTGGATTTTTTAATTTTTTTTTCCTACCGCTCTTATTCATTCACCCGTATTTCCGTAATTTTCCACGATGGATAATGTACTTCATCATTTATCCTATTTATGTCTGGGAGGCAGCAACATTTTTCGTTTTCATAGTGTTATCAATAATAAGGATACTCCGGCTTCCGTTCGAAGCTGTCTTTCATATCGGCAAAAGAATCTCTCCAATCAATAAGAAAATTATTGTAATGAAATCAACAGCCAATTTTGTGAGGTTCGATGATTCCCGCCGGGCTTTTTTGAAGACGGGAGCAGTTGCTCTTTCTGCATATTCCTTCGTTGGCGCAACGAAGGGGCTCATCGATCGAAACGATTATGACATCATTGAACGGATTGTCCGTATTCAGAATTTGCCGGATGAGTTCAAGGGATTCACCATCGGTTTAATGAGCGATATCCATTCGAGCGTTTTTATGACAAAACCGGAAATGGATGATTACGTAGCCGCCCTTAATAATCTCAAGACTGACATTATTTTTGTCCCCGGAGATTTTGTCAATAGTCAGACCGATGAGGTGTATCCGTTCGTCGAAGCGTTCTCTTCCCTCCGGGCGCCGTACGGTGTGTATGGCTGCCTTGGCAATCATGACTACTATGCGGATGTCGACGTCGTCGCTAAAGAAGTAGACGGCTGCGGAATTAAGCTCCTCCGAAACGATGCAGTAAAAATTCTGAAAGGGAATTCATTTATCAATCTAGTCGGCGTCGACGATATCCCGATAAACGGAAAGCCAGATCCGTACCTCGAGCGAGCGCTCTCATCCGTCCAGAACTCAAACCCGAGAATACTGCTGTGCCACAAACCGTATTATCTTGAAACATTTGCCAGCCGCAATATCGATCTGACATTGTCAGGACATACCCACGGGGGGCAGATTGTGTTTGCGAAGGTGGGAAACTTGATCGTGTGCCCTGCTGCTCTCTTTTCAAAATATGTTTGGGGATTGTATGAATTCGGAAACTCACAAATGTACGTCACACGCGGCATTGGAACTGTCGGCGTCCCATTCCGGATCAACTGCCCCCCCGAAATCACAAAAATTACACTGCAATAATGATCCCCCCCCGGTGATGGAGGGAGTTAAGCTGGGAAGCAATTTCGTGATAGTGAAGTCCAAACTGCCCGGAGTCACGGCATCACTTTTCAGCATGCGCTACCGCTGATTCATTCCTTGCTTTTCCATCCTCATTTTTTTATATTTTTCCCCACAGATCAGAGGCACTTTCACCAGACCATTGTCTCATTCATGGAAGACACACCTCAATCATCTCCGAAAAATACGGGATGGATCGAAGTCATTGCCGGATGCATGTTCAGCGGTAAAACGGAAGAATTGATCCGGCGCATGCGGCGTGCACAAATCGCGCGCCAAAAGGTGATGATTTTCAAGCCGCGAATCGATAATCGATACAGCTCGAGTCATATCGTCTCGCACAGCGAACAGTCGCTCGTTTCTACAGTCGTTGATACGTGCGATGAAATCCTTGCGCAATCAACCGACGCGCAAGTCGTCGGTATTGATGAAGGGCAATTCTTCACTCCAAACATTGTCGATGTCTGCGAACAACTCGCGAACGCGGGAAAACGGGTGATCGTTGCCGGACTCGACCAAGACTATCGGGGCAAACCCTTTGAACCGATGCCCCAGCTTCTTGCAGTCGCCGAGTACATTACAAAAACCCTTGCAATATGTGTCGTTTGCGGAAATCCTGCCGACCGCACACAACGCACTTCCGACTCGCACGAACGTGTTGTCGTGGGTGCCAAAGATGTGTATGAAGCTCGATGCCGCCACTGTTTTGAGCCGCCCAAAGAATGAGACGCTGTATTGCCGCAACGACACGAGTTTGCTGCATGAGCCTCCACCCCAACCCTTGCGACAATCGCCTATCCGTATGAATAAAGAGTACGATGACCGAATTGCAGCCTCGGTTCAATACATCAAGTCCAAAATCGATATCCATCCTAAAATTGGCGTAATTCTTGGTTCAGGTCTCGGGGATTTCGGGGAGATGCTTGCAGACAAAACATCCATCGACACAAAAGACATCCCGCATTATCCTGTCTCTTCGGTTGAAGGACACGCCGGAAGGCTCCTCTTCGGAAAAATTAAATCACCCAATCAGTCATCATCCAACCTGATGGTTTTTCAGGGGAGGATTCATTTTTATGAGAGCAATGACGCTACAACTGTTGCCTACCCAATTCACGTGGCGCATGGAATTGGCATAAAAAAAATAATCGTCACTAACGCCGCCGGCGGAGTCAGCGGGCAATTCAAGCCGGGCGACTTGATGTTCATCAAGGATTACATGAATTTGTCATTCGAGAATCCTCTCAACGGCAACGTTTCGGATGAAATAAGGACGTGCCGCCCCGAATTCAGCCGGGAATTGCTCGCCAAAGCAAAATCGATCTCATTGGAGAACAAGATACCGTTTAAGGAAGGGGTGTATTGCTGGACAAAGGGACCGTCGTACGAATCCTCCGCAGAAATTCGGATGATGCGAGCCTGGGGTGCCGATGCGGTAGGAATGTCGACTGTTCCTGAAGTGATTGTCGCGGCAAGCTATGGGATGGAGGTGCTGGGAATTTCTTGCATCACAAATTTTGCGACCGGCTTGACCTCGGAAAAATTAGCTCATGCTGAAGTAACGGAAGTCGCCAACAAAGTAAAGAACAATTTCACAGCGCTAGTGTCGAAAATAGTATTGCAGTTATAGCAAAAAAAGAGGCCGTCATTCTAAAAATAACGGCCTCACGTTTTTCACTCCAAAATTAGAACCTGCTTACTTCAACAACACCATCTTCTTCGTGACCGAATAATTCCCCGCGTCAAGTCTATAAAGATACACGCCACTCGGGACATTGGCAGCATTCCATGTAATAGAATAGGAAGACGGCGCCAGTTCCCGATTTATTAGAGTTGCCACTTCTCTCCCAAGAACGTCGTACACCTTCAATGAAACGAAGCCGGCCTGTGGAACAGAAAACTGAATTTGCGTGGACGGATTGAATGGATTGGGATAATTCTGGCTGAGCGCAAAGCTGCTGGGCAGCCGAGGTGCCGCTTTAACGAGAGTTGCAGGCGTTGAACCCACGACGATTAAAGACACTGAATGTACCTTCACCGTCCCGGATGACGGCGTGTCGACCTGCACCCCTAACTGGTTTCCTGATTCTGTTAACCATGAAATTGTATAACTTGTATTCGTATTGACCAGAGTTCCGCTAAGATAGGATTTTGTCGCAGTCGTGCCCGATACCCGAAGTGCCGGGAAGGCGCCGTTTGGAAGAGTTAGCGTGCCAAATGCGTCGTACGTATTCGTCCCAGAGTTCACTTCAACATCGTTTCCATTGGAGTAGATTGTATCTTCTCCGACGCTGGTGAGGTTTCCCGTCTGTAACGGAAAAACGAAGGCAAGCTTGACCTTATGACTAATTATGCTCGTGTCAATTGCCACGCCGCTAACTAGCCCTGACGTATGCTCAACAGATCCAAGAATGAGAAGAGAATCATTTGAGAGAGTGTAAAATGCATAATTCTGAAGTGTAACAGGGCCTTCGGAAATACTCTCTTCCTGAGCGTACATCGCCCCGGGGAAATCCGAGCCGTACGGAGTTGACGATGGGAGGACATTATCCAGTCGCGATGTATCCTGATAGGTCACAGCGGGAGCAGACCACGCTTGCGAGGCCGTCCCAGAAGCCGAACCCACATTCATCGTCACAGTATCCGTAGAATGATATTGGAACCACGATTTTCCTGCACCAAAGTAATTCGTCAGATCACCGGTAGTAATCTGTGTTTGGGAAAACGCCACGGACTGAAAGAACACAGCAATTGCAACGTATGACAATAAACAGAAAAATTTTTTCATTGAATACTCCTTACAATAATGAATGAAGAAATAAGAATCAGGAATTGCGGAGGGCGCAAAAAGTTTTTGAAGAGGATTTCTCCATATTAACAATCAAGAATAAAACAAATGCAATTCGTTCACTGTATTGCTGCGTTTTCTTTTTTGACCAATGCATGATACAATCAACTCTTCTCTCTACAACAACATTTTCTTCGCCTGTGTTCCCTACAACTTCGGGCGCGAAAAGCATCTCTTCCCGCTCCTGCATTGGCGCTACTACACACTTCTTTTTCGAGAATAATCTGTTACGAAAATCAATGGTATCGGCAAAATTTGAAGGAAGGAGTATTAATAAAATAGCATCGCTTTGGAAAAAAGTCAAGAGGAAAAGAAAAGTATGCTCTTAACAAATCCGGCACTAGGTCAAAGTGTAGAAAAATGCAACACTTGACTGCTGCAGGTAAACCTAATTGTAAAAAAGGCAAGCTGTGAAGTACACTTTAACGGCAGCATCGTCATCAAATTCACAATCACGGCAAGCTTGAGGGAAAAAGAAATGTATTTCACTCTCGTATCTTCCGTTAAAGGTGGTACAACATCATATAGACAACAACGCCCGTTACTGAGACATACAACCAGACCGGCAATGTCCAGCGTGCAAGTCTTCTGTGTTTGTCGAAACGAGACGATAATCCCCGAACGAGAGTCACGATTGCCATGGGAACAATAACCACGGCAAGAATTGTGTGCGAAATGAGAATTGTGAAATAGACGGGACGCACAAAACCGGTTCCTTTGAAGGGAACAGAGCCGACATGCGCGTGGTAATAAAGGTACGAGGTCAAAAATACGATCGAAGTCGTGAAGGCTGACAACATTATTTTTTTGTGGAGGGCGCGCTTTCTGCGAAGAATAAGAACGTAACCGATGAGAAGAAGGACGGCGGTCAATCCATTAAGGAGGGCGTTTATGGTCGGAAAAATCGTCAGATCATCCATGACTTTAGTTCTTTTCCGATGCCAGGATACGGGCGTCAGCAACGATGCGTTCGAGCGACTTGTCATCGCTCGAATCGTAGTAACCGCGAATCACTCCCTGCCTGTCCACAAGAACGAACATTGTGCTATGGATAATCGGTTCGAGGGCTGAGCCCGAGTCTGCGGCAACTGCAAGATGGAATCCTTCGCGCGTCAAATAGTTGATCTTTTCCTTTTCCGCCGTAAGAAATAACCACCGCGATGGGGATGCTTTATAGAGTGCGGCATAATCCCGTAGAACTTCGGGAGTGTCCCGCACAGGATCAACAGTGAATGAAACAAGAAGAACATTGTTCACATTCTTCAGCTGCTCTTGAAAGCTTGCCATTGTGCTGGACATAATGGGACAACTGCCTCCGCAATTTGTAAAGATGAAATCGGCAATCCAGGCCTTCCCTTTCAAATCGGAAAGCGGAAGTTTCGCTCCGCTCCGCTCCGTCAGGGTCAGGTCGGGAACGATGCTTAGACGCGGCAATGCGCTCTTCGCAGGAGTTTTAAATTCAGTGTAGAGAAACGAAAAAACAACTGCGGCGATGACAAATCCCAAAAAGCCCCAAAGGAAAACCGACCGAAATGAAAAGCTGCCGGGCCTAAATTTCATGATTTCTTCCTCACGGAAAGCATCGATCCCAAAAAAACAACGGCGCAAAACACGAAAATGACAACAACCGACAATATAAAATCCGACTCTTGACTGTGAACGCGGTGATATAACATCACGCGTGTTGCGGAGATCGAATATGTCAACGGGTTGACAGCCATGACATACCTCAGCCATGCCGGAGCGCCTTCCATCGGAAAGAGCGACCCCGACAGCAGCCACAGCGGGATCAAAAATAAATTCATAATTGCATGAAATCCCTGGGTCGACTCCATCCGCCAGGCGATCAGGAACCCGAGCCCGGTTAAACCGAAACCGACGAAGATCAATAATACCACCAGCGAAACAAACTGGAAAAGAGTAAATGAAAACCCGACCAACGGGGCAAGTGCAAGAAAAATAATTGCTTGAATTACCGCGAGCGTCGTCCCGCCGAGAATTTTTCCCAGCACAATGCTAGCGCTGGAAACCGGTGCGACAAGGACTGATTGAAGGAAACCTTCATTTCTATCTTCGATGATCGAGATCGTGGAGAAAATTGCAGTGAAGAGCATGATCAACAGCAGTGTCCCCGGGTAGAAATACTCGAGATAATTCGCTCCGCCGAGAGGGGATGTTGTCTTGAACGATGTACCGAGGCCAGAGCCGATGAAAAACCAAAAGAGGATTGGTGAGCCGATAACGCCGATCATCCTGGTCCGCTGTCGAAAAAAACGGATAAGTTCGCGCATCCATAACGAATATGCCGGGAAAACAATTTCGTTCATGATTTTCATGCGCCGGCCTCGTCTAACGATTCGTTTCGCAGCCGGTGGCCAGTCTTGTGGATGAAAACATCTTCAAGTGTTGGTGTACCGACGGAAACAGCACTGATTTTTCCGGGAAACGCCTCGATGATCTTAGGGACAAATTGATGAGCTTTCGACTTTTCTACACGGATGGTGTCATCCAGCACACTGGACTTAAGTCTGAACTTCTTCTTCAGCAACCCTTGAAGCTCTTTTGGATCTTTTGTTACGATAGAAATTACTTCTCCGCCAACTTCGCGTTTCAATTTCTCCGGCGTTCCAAGGGCGACCAGAGTCCCCTTATCAAGAATCGCAAGCCGGTCGCAGTGTTCAGCTTCCTCGAGGATATGGGACGTGATGACAATAGTGATGCCTGTATCGGCGCGAAGTTGAAGTAAATACGCCCACAAATCCTGCCGGGCGCCGGGATCAAGCCCCGTACTCGGTTCATCGAGAATTAAAACGTCTGGGCGATGGAGCAAGCCTTTGCCGATTTCGACGCGCCGCTGCAAACCGCCGGAGAGTTTTTCAACGATGTCGTTTTTGCGGTCTTCCAATTTAAGGTGCCGCAGCACATCGTCGATTCTTTTTGCCGCAGCAGCACCATGCAGACCTTGCAATAGTCCCTGAAATCTCAGATTCTCTTTTACCGTCAACTTAATATCAAGACTCGGCGATTGGAAGACGACGCCGATGTGCTTCCTCACTTCCGAAGAGCTCAAGACGACATCAAAGCCGCAGACTTCAGCCCGTCCACTCGTCGGCACGATCGTCGTTGAAAGTATCTTGAAAATAGTAGTCTTGCCGCCCCCGTTCGGTCCGAGAAAGCCAAAGATTTCTCCCTTGCTGACTTGCAACGAAACGTTGTCGAGCGCCCGGCGGCCCGGATACTCATGCGTAATGTTTGAGATGGATATGATTGGAGTATTCATTGAAATATCAGAGGAAGATTTAATATAATATAGCAAAAGATAACCGCGTTCACAATGTATAACAGCCAAGAGCGCTATGCCGCACTCGGCATTCCACGACGCGTTGGTTCACAAATGAAAATTCAACTTACACCTTATCGATCACCATAAGGAAGAAGAGAACCGGGAGGTACACCAACGAGGCAAAAAAAAGTCGGCGGGCGAACAAATTCGTACGAATAAGATTTTCTTGTTGAACGGAGACGAATGAAGAAGCAAACATGATTCCGAAAAAGAGAAAACCAATTCCTGCCGCCAGGGCACCGATAAAATAGAGCGTAGAAGTCATGCCGATCACCGACGGGATCAGGCTCAGCGGAATAAGGGCGGCACAGTTGCCGAGAACGTGGCGCGAAGTTCTCGCTCCCCCCTCATCAACAACAGTCAGCAGCCGATAGCCGGCGCGCGTGTAATCTTTTCTGTAGAGCCACGCAAGCGAAAAGAAGTGAGGCATCTGCCACAAAAAAAGAATCACAAAGAGCACCATTGCTCCGAATGTAATTTCATTTCGGGCAGCAACCCATCCCATCAGCGGCGGCAGCGCTCCCGGAATCCCCCCGATTGTCGTGGCGACGGGGGAAATGCGCTTCAACGGCGTGTACAGAAAGAGATACGTTGTTAACGTAACGACGCCAAGAAAGCCTGTGAGAGTATTCACCAGGAAGGTTAATTCCAGAAGGCCAGTGCTCGACAGGAAAATTCCGAACGCGAGTACCGTGCCCGGCATGAGCCGTCCCGCCGGCAACGGCCGCTTTTCGGTTCGTTTCATTTTCGCATCGTAATTTCGCTCCAGATACTGATTCAGCGCACCCGCTCCCCCTCCGACAAGGGTTGTTCCGAGGGCAAGGTTTGCCAGCAGCCAAATATCCTCGGGGACCCACGAACCGAGGTGTGCCAGATAAAACGAGCAGATAGCCGTAAGAACCGAAAGCGAAGTCAATTCCGGCTTCATCAATTCTATAAAATCCGCAGCAATCCTCCAAGCAGATTTCGAGTACGGAAAAGCTTGATGCAGGACTTCGGCGTCTGCGTTCATGCAATCGCTCTTTCAGTAGAATAGACGAAGGAGAACTTTTTCACCTGTACCTGGTATACTCTTGCGAGATGCAACAACAATAAAACAGACATCACCAAAATCAGTGCTCCGGTAGCAACATGCGCAGTCGTAATGTCTACAGCTTTTTGCGAGAAGATGGTAAACATGCCGAGCAGAAGTTGAACAACGATCAAGGAAATAAGAATATAGGCGAATCCTTTAATCCGAGCGGGCAGTTGCTTCGCTTTCAGCAGCTTGACCGATAAAACGACAACTATCACCGCAACAACAACAGCCCACATACGATGGAGCATATGAATGAAAATCTGTGAAGATGTAACTGCTCCATCGGCGAAAAGGCGTAAATTGGAATCGATGAGGTCCTGGTTGTATCGTGCAACCGATTGGGGTGAGAGCGACGGAAATATCTGGCCGTACGCCAGCGGAAAATCAGGAACAGCAAGTCCCGAGCCCGTGTGGCGCATGAGCGCGCCGAGAATTAACTGAATATAAACGCATATGATGGTAACGATCGAAAGCCGAAAAAGCGAACGATCGGCGGTTTGCGATAGTTTTGGATAATCTGTCTGCCACCATCGCGAAGTGAAGAGCGCAATGGATGAAACAATCACAAAAAAAGTCTGGGCAAGCGCGGCGTGCGAAACGGAAATCGCTGTCGGTAAAAGAAAAACTACGGTCAACCCGCCCAGCAACCCTTGTGTAATCACAGCGCCGAGCGCAGCGATCCCGAACACTTTCACCCAGCGGCGTTCTTCTTTCTTCCAGAGCCAAACCGTGAGAATGAGGGTCAACAATCCGACAAACGACGCAATCATTCTGTGGCCGTGCTCATAAAGAATACCGCCAACCATCGGCGGCATCACCATCCCGTATGCAAGGGGCCAATCAGGCACAGCAAGGCTGGAACCGGTGCTCGTCACTAAACCGCCTGCAATCACCAAACAGAATGTACAGAGAGCGGTAAACAGTGAGAAACGGTGAAGATTCTTATTGTAGTTCACGAAATTCTGCCTTCCGAAACTATGGTGCAACCGCAACTGAATCGTGAGGTAACTGTGATACCTGATCCTTCATCCATGCGTCGTATGCTTCCTTTGTATCGACACTCAGGTACCCGCGCATGCGATAATGACCGAGTCCGCAGAGCTGGGCGCAGGCAATTTCCGTCGTGACGTTCGGAGCGGCAAGCACTTGAGTGACACCGGCATCGAGAAGGGGCTTTACCATGTCCTGAGTGAACACGTCCCCTTTCTTCAGGATAACAGTGCTGTCCTTGCCGATGTAGTCCTGAATTGCGATCCGTTCAAATAATTTTGGCGATGTCCCTTCCTGCTTTAACTGGAACGGTTCCGCCATCTCAGCAATCATTTGATCTGTTGTTTTCGTCGGCGTGAACCAGAGTGGAATAACCTGTCCAGGAATCGCATCCTGTTTTATGCGCATTGTCGGCAGATTGAAACTATGGATAACGTCCTTCGTCGACAAACGGATAATCACCGGTTTGTTGACCGGAACATGCAATTGGTTGATCGCTGTAATATCGTCCTTCGCGTTCGGGTCGCTCCGGTCTAGACCTAACGGATTATCATCAGAGATCAGCGAAATGTCGGTTCTTCCGAAAACACCATCGGCGCCTGGATAATGAATATTCCAGGCAAACTGTTCGGCGACAACGCGAATGACGGTCGCATCTTTTTCATTCGGAAATTCATTGACTCGCTTCGCCCAGAGAGGAACGGCAAAACCAATAAGAAGCACTGCTTCAAAAAGGGCAACGCCGATTTCCAAATAGCTCGATATGTGGCTTTTGACGCCCGCATAGTTTGCAATCGGGTTTTTCTTTTGCCGGAACCGAATGAGTGTGTAGATAAAGAATGCTCCCCAGCCGATAAACAACACTAACATCAGCCAGTGGATGACTGCCAGCATGTTATCGATGGCCGGTCCGTGCGCAGAACCGTCGACAGGAAGGTTCAAAAATTCTCTCATTTAATGAATGCCTCCATTATCGTTAGTCGGATGTTCGGTATCGAGCGCAAGGTACATTTGAGCGCGTTTACGTAAATACAGAAAGAAGGACGTTATCGCAGCAAGAACGCCTCCGGTAATCCCGATCATGCTAAGGATGGCAAAATTCATTCCGTTTGTCGCAGGCGAGTCAGCAGCGCCGTAGCACGATCCGCATGCGAATACGGAACCCGGGAAACATAGAACCATAATCAACAAAACCAAAGCGACTGCCAGTTTCGTACTTCTCTTCATAAATACCCCACATGTTTAAATTTACGAATGAATTTCAGTTCATAGTAAACCAGGCCTATACCCAGCAGGATAAAAAAGAGACCGACGAGAATGCCGACGTCATTTGAATCCGAAAAGAACGATTGAATGCCCCATCCCCCGACACCCAAGGACAAGAGAATCGAGAGAGATATAAAGACGACATGAAATGCTTTGAGCGACATAGTTCAATGTATCCTATCTGACATGGCGAGAAGTGGAATAAAAATGAGGACGAGGAAAAAAACGACCGTGAGGCTGAGTGCTGCGTAGATCATTTTCTTTTCAGAGATCAAGTGCATAAAGTAACTGGCCACGAGCGAGCCTTTCACCGAGGCGATGATCAGCGCAACGATAATTGCAGGAACCACACTGAGATTGAAATACGAGATCGTCACCGTGATGATTGTCAGCGCCAGCAGCGTCGCAAAAACTGATATATAGACCCTTACGTGTTTCTTGATGTCTTCAGCGTGCGAGAGTTCCATGGTTTCTCCTACAATAAGTAAAGGACGGGAAATAAAAATATCCATACTAGGTCCACAAAATGCCAATAGAGTCCGGCAACCTCGACCCGATTCGTGAACCGCTCGGGATTGGTTTTCCACATTTTGCTTCCGGTGCCCCAGAAATAAGAGTTTACGATCATTCCGCCGATCACGTGAAGCATGTGAAGTCCGGTCATCGTAAAATAGATGGCAAAAAAAGTACTCTTGCTGGGGATTTCCCCAACCTCAATATGATGCGAATACTCAAAATATTTGATCGTGAGGAAAACAAAGCCGAGCAGGATGGTCGCCCCCATGTATAGTTTATATTTCTTGAAGTCTTTCATCATCAATGACGCCCACGACATCACCATTGTAATGCTCGATGTGATGAGGACAGCCGTGTTGACTGTCGCAAGAGGAACGTCGAGAACATGATGAGGCCATTCGACTGCGCCCACTCTCAGCAGAATGTATGAAGAGAAGAGCGCCCCGAACAGCATAACTTCCGATGCAAGAAACAGCCATATTCCAAGTTTTGCGTTGATCAGCCCCGTATCCGGCCGCGCCTTTATTGTGTAGGGAATTTCCATTGCTGTTTAGGCCTCCATCGGTTGGTTCTGCGGTGTAAAATCTTTTTTTGCGCCGGGAACGCTGTATTCGTACGGCGGGCGGAAAACTTCGGGCACGGTAGCAAAATTTCCGTGAGGCGGCGGAGTCGGCGTGGCCCACTCAAGCGTTGTCGCATGCCAATAATTTTCTTCTACCTTCTTCCCTTTCCGGATACTCCAGAAAAGGTTCACAATAAAAAAGAGCTGGAAAACACCGAGCGCCCATGCGCCGTGGGACATGAACTCATTCCAATGAAGCACAGGTTGTGCATGAGCATACTGCGCGCCGCCGTCCCACAAACGCCGCGATACGCCGGCAAGGCCGACGATGAACATCGGCATGAAGATGGCGTTCATGCAAACAAAGGAACCGAAGAAATGTATCCTGCCGAGCACTTCGTTCATCTTTCTTCCAGTCAACTTCGGGAACCAATAATAGATGCCGGCAAAAAGGGCGAAAATCGTACCCGGCGCGACAACGTAATGAAAATGTCCGATCACGTAATACGTATCGTGCAGTGGAATATCAGTTGCCGACAATCCGAGCGGCAGCCCTGTTAGACCGCCGATCCCGAACATCGGAAGAAATGCCAGGGCAAATAGCATCGGCGTTGTGAATCGTATCGAGCCCCCCCACAACGAAATGAATAGCGCCGTCAAAATAATGATCGAAGGAATGGAAATAATCATCGTCGTCGTCTGGAAAAAAGTGCTGATGATTGTTCCCATCCCCGTCATGAACATGTGATGCGCCCACACGATGAACGACATGAACCCAAGAAAGATGGCTGCGTAGACCATCGATTTGTATCCCCATAACGGTTTCCGTGTGTTGTTCGCAATGACCTCGGCAACGATACCCATGGCCGGCAAAATCAACACATACACTTCCGGATGTGCGAGAAACCAGAAGAGATGTTGCCAGAGAAGCGGGCTGCCGCCACCGCTGACATTCAACGGCTGCCCCGTTACCACTAAGCCACTTGGAAGGAAAAAGCTCGTTCCGGCAAGACGATCCATAAGCTGCAGAACGCCGGCTGCTTCAAGCGGTGGAAAAGCAAGAAGAAGGAGAAACGATGTCACAAGCTGCGCCCATACGAAGAACGGCAGGCGCATGAACGTGAGCCCTTTCGCCCGCAGCTGGATTATCGTGGTGATAAAATTTATTGATCCAAGCAGCGAAGAGGTGATAAGAAAAACCATACCGATGAGCCAGACTGTTTGGCCGATCGTTGCGATGTCGGATAACGGAGGGTACGAAGTCCATCCGGAATTCGCCGCGCCTCCGGGCATAATGAAGCTTGAAAGCATCGTGACACCGCCGAGAAAGTAAACCCAGTAACTCATCATGTTGAGTTTCGGGAATGCCATATCCGGTGCGCCGATCTGCAGCGGCATTACATAATTGCCGAAAGCGCCGACGGCGAGCGGTACGATTCCAAGGAAAACCATGATCGTGCCGTGCATCGCTCCCAGCTGATTGTAGAATTCGGGAAGCATGATCCCTTGCGGAGCGCGATCCTCTCCCAACCATGAGCCGATGATCGGAATCGGCTGGCCGGGATACGCAAGCTGCCAACGCATAATCATCATCAGGGTAAACCCGAAGAGGAGAAAAAGGAGACTTGTGAACCCGTACTGAATGCCGATCACTTTATGGTCCTGGGAAAAAACATATTTCCTCCAGAACCCTAGTTCGTGACCGTGAGAGTGGTTGCCCTCCATTGAATTGTCCTTATGGTTGCAGTGTGTTTGATGAATGAAAAATTACACAGAGAGCACTGAGGTTTCACAGAGTTACACGGAGAAGAAACTAAATGCTTTACTGTATGTCCCTCTCTGACTTCTCTGTGCCGCTCAGTGTTCCGTTGTTTATTTTGCTGCGTATTTGAAATCGGCAGTTGCGCCCTTATCGCTGACAGTCACTTTGATCTCCTGCGTCCCGTATTTTTCATGCCATGCTTCGAGGGTGTATGTCCCGGCAGGAAGTCCCTTGATCGTGAATGTTCCCTTATCGTCCGACACAGCATAGAATGGATTGTCGGTGACACCAGCATAGCAGTTCATCCAGTTATGAACTTCACATTTGAACTTCACCATGATTTCAGGCTTATCGAATTTTTTCGTCATCTTCATCCCCTTCAGCGGCTGCGCGTTGTTGAACTGCGCGCTGTTCTTCGGCAAAGCATGGATGTTATGAAGCAGCGGATCGTCGTTGTGGATTTCAAGAGGCTGTCCTGCTTGAATACCGAACACATGCGGATGGTACTGGCAGCCCTGCTGGGAAAGGATAACAGGTTCCGCCGGCGGGTCGTATTTTTTCGTTAATCCGTCTTTGACGTACACAAAAACATTCTTCAGCGTCCCGTTGCCGTTGACGACAACATCTTCAGAATTCACCGGATTGGGATGCATCGCAAGGCATTGCTTATCGGCGTTCATTTTTATCTGAGCAACAGCCGGTGCCTTGCCGGTGAAGGAAATTTTCCCGGTGATGTCGCCGGCGTACATCGACGTCATGCTCAGCAGCGACGCCGCAACCAACAATAACACACTCGTATTTTTTTTCATTGCTTCTCCTATTAAGTTATTCGATGAGTATTACTTTTTCTTTCCGAGGGTGAACAAATGGTCGCGCAGCGCTTCCATTTGCAGATGGGCGTCGCCCTGAAGAACATCCGGCATCGGCGATTGCCCGTCGGGAAAATATCCCGGCATCATGGTCCCGGGCTGAATTGCTTCCGGATTTTTCAGCCACGAAACGATCCATTCCGGCTTCAATCGCCCCTTCGCCAGCTCGAGATTAGGAGCGACGCTTTTCGGGTCCATTTCGGCACCTCCAAGTTGATGACACTTGATGCACTGAAAGGCGTTGAACAGCTTCGTACCATCCGACAGAAGATGCGGGTCGGGTTTAAACGAAGCGTAATCGCGCATCTCAAGATTTAGATTTGAAATGCCGAGGAAATATTTCGCTATGATGTTGATTTCTTCTTCGGTCAAAGAAAATGTCGGCATCCTGACTTTCAGCCAGGGACGGATCGGCGACGGTGCTTTTAAGAAATTTTGCAGCCACGGTTCCTGTACCTTCCCTCCTTCTATTGTGATGAGGGGCGGCCCCTTTGTCGGATCGTCGAGGATCGCGCTGAAATAACCTCCCCGTTCTTCAAGTTGATGGCAGTTGATGCAGCCGTACCGAATAGTCAATTTCTCGCCTGCATCGATATCGGCAACGCGTTGAGTCGACTGCTCTTGATACTTCACTTGTGGATTGTCGGAACGGAAACTGAGTAAGAGCGTTCGCAGTTCGCCGATCTCATCATCCGAAAATGCAAACACCGGCATCTTTTGAACGATGCGGTCTGTTTGGAACACGCGAGAATTTTTCAGCTTGTTTCCCACCCAATCATACCATGTATGGTTGACCTTCGTGTCGCCGAAATCCATCTGGTCAACTACTTTTCTGCCAAAGTCGGAAAGGTTGACGCTCACCTTTCCGGCATTTTCCATTCCTTTAATTTCGTGGCAGCCGAAACATCCGTACTCACGAATAAGCTTTGCGCCCTTCGCAATTTTTTCTTCAGATGTAATGTCTCCGCTAAAATCTTCCTTCGGGCGATCGTCCTTCATTGTCATAATAAAAGCCACAAGGTCGCGAGCTTCCTGGTCAGTTAACCGTAAACTCGGCATTTTGGTTGTCGGATTGTAATGGCGTGGATTTTTAATCCAATCAAATATCCAATCCGGATGCAGCTTGCCGGCAGCATGCGTTAATTCCGGGGCTATATCGTAGCTCGACCCCCGTGCATTTCGCACACGTTCATCGTCTCCGATAACATGGCACGCTTTGCAGCCAAAGTTTTCAAAATGCTCTTTTCCCTTTTCGGCCGAACCGCCGGCGTACGACCCGGCGGGATGCTCAAACTGAAAAGAGCTTTCCTTGCCTATGCTGAACAAGTATGCCGTGATCGATCCAGCCTCGTCCTCGCTCAATTTGAAATTCGGCATGCGCGTGTGAGGATTGTATTCTTTCGGATTTCGAACCCAGCGGTACACCCACTCCGGCTTCACTTTGGCGGGAAGAGAATTAAGTTGAGGGCCAATTTTGGGAAGATTTGCGTAGCCGTCAACGTCGTGGCACCCATAACATCCGGACTCAAGAAACGTCTGTTTTGCTTTTGAAAAATACGGAGCTCCCTTCAGCGCTTGTCGGCTTGGGTGGCAAGAGTTACATCCTGCATACACGTCTTTGCCCCGCAGCAGCGGCGTTTCCCAGTAAGGGTCTTCATCTCCGTGAGCGGAGCCCGCAGTAAGGGCAAACGCCTGCCCGTGATGGCATGACGAGCATCCATATTTTTCCGGATTATGGATCTTCAGTAATTCGGGGTTGGAATGGGTTGTGAAAGGCTGTGGAGCATCCGTCATATTTTTATCGTTGTAGCCGGCATGACACGTCTGGCAGCGATCGACCCTCGCTTTCACTTCGCCAAAATTTGATTTGTCAAAATCGTTCAGCAGCACCTGCCGAATCGCTATTGGACTTCTTCGAATCCCCTCAAGTTTCGCTTGTAGTTTGTTTGCGTCGGCATAGAGCGCTTTTAACGCGGCCTCAAGACTATCCGCTGCGTCCGTGAACCCTGCGATCACTCCGTTGCCGGCTTGAATTTCCTTATCGATGTCATCCATCTCTTTTGCGTGCGCAGCAATTTCGGCGCCTATATCGTCCAATTTCTTTTTCAGCTTCTCTGTCGGTTGTCCTTCGTGCAGTGCGGTTTGATATTCATAATATGCGGCGTCGGAATTGCTCCGCGCGAACCTCCAATCCCGCGTGGCGTCAGACAGCTTTTGCTGAAGATCGCCCTGTTTCTTCACGGCGTCGAGATATTCCTTGCTCTCAAATCTTTTCTTTGCTTCGGCAAGACGGCTCGTGATGTCGGCAGCGGCGGAACTATCCACGGCGGCGAGAGCATCGGCATACTGGGCAGCTACTTTTTCTTCACTCAGCTTGTAATACTCGCTTTGATATGTTTTCCACGGCCGGCGCACGACAACCTCATCAACGACAGCCCACAGAGTCGAAAGAAATAAGAGCCCGCTGAACACCAGGTAGAAGGTAGAATAATTTCTTTTTTCAACCGGTGTCTCTGCTCGCTTTTGAAACATCAATCTGAACTCCTTATGAAGAAGAATAGACAGAACTTGCGTTACGCTAAACGTTAAACCACGGCGTCACCCAGATATACTTTACCGGGTATGCGCCAAAAACCGGGGGTGCCAGGCGCAACACTATTTTCAGAACTACAAACATCATTGTCAGGAATAGTCCCAGCACAAGAGTATAGCGGCCGAGTCCGAGTTTCTTGACAAGGTCGGAGTTCTTGAATTTTATGTAATGCCATCCGCCGAATATAAGATAGAAGGCGGCAATAAACACAAATCCGAAAACCGACGCTGCAATGTTCAGACTATTGTCGGGATGATGGGTCGGCATTCCAAAGTATTCGGATAAATCAACATTGTTCAAAACGACAACTTTATGAAGGTCCCAATCCTGCCAGGGTAAGAAGAAATTCCACCCGGGCCCCCGCATGAATGTCCCGAGCACAATCAGGGAAACCCAAAGAATTAAGAATCCAAAGCAGAATGTGAGAATCGCAAATTTTCTCTCTTTAAAGCTGTAGTATCCGTTTCCTTTCTCGTTGATGTCGACGTACGGGATAATCATCAACCCGACAATGATGATCGACGGAAGCACGACTCCTGCTATCCACGGGTCGAAATAAACAAGTAGCTCCTGCAGTCCCAAAAAATACCATGGAGCCTTCGATGGGTTCGGCGTCAGCGAAGGATTCGCAGGCGCTTCCAGGGGTGCATTGATGAAAACGGACCAGACGACAAGAATAAGGAGGACAAGCAGCATTGCAAGAAATTCTACGCGCACAAGGTATGGCCAGACCTGCACTTTATCGTCGAGCTTCGCCTCTTCGGGAATTTGGGAAAGATCGTTCTTGCGCGCTTTCGTCCATGCAAGCCACGAATAAAATATAACGAGCACCAGCAATCCGACGATCGGAATATTATCCGGCTTGCTGACGAGTTCGAACAAATGCTTCATAAGGTTTTCGCGCTCGAAATTATTTAGTCATGTTACGCATTTGTGAAGTATCCACGAAGGACACGAAAAGACACAAAGGTTTAGATTCGCTTTATGCAATGCATTACTTTCTTTCATAAGGAATTAAATAAGCCCTCTTCGTGCACTTCATGAACTTAGCGGATCAGCAATGGTTTGCGTAACATCAGTCATTTAGAAATTCTTCTTCCCGGTCTCCGGCCCAGATATTCCTCCATCTTTTCTAATGCGCCAAAAATGCACCACCATAAAAATCGATGCGATAAGAGGAAGAAAGATGCAATGGCCGACGTAAAAGCGAAGAAGGGTTGGCGGGCCGACCTGCGTTCCGCCAAGCAGGACAAACCGAACATCGGCGTCGGGTCTCATGCCAAGCTGCGCGCCGAACGGGCCTTCGCTTCCGAGAAGCGGAGTCGCTCTCGCCATATTCGTTCCAACAGTAACTGCCCATATAGAAAGTTGATCCCACGGGAGTAAATATCCGGAGAAGCTGAGAAGAAAAGTCAAGAGGAGAAGTACCACCCCGATAACCCAGTTGAATTGTCTCGGCGGCTTATACGAACCGGTAAGAAAAACGCGAAACATGTGGAGCATTACAGTGATGACCATCGCATGCGCCGCCCACCGGTGCATGTTCCGTATGAGCGGGCCGAACGGAACGTCGTTCATCAGGTACTTCATGTCTTCATACGCATACTGCGCCGTCGGTCTGTAATAGAACATCAAGATGACGCCGGTCAGAGTTAACACCAGAAACAGCAGGAATGTGATCCCCCCCATTCCCCAGGTATAGCCGATATTCGTTGCATGCCGCGCGATGCGAACCGGATGGAGATGGAGAAAAACGTTGTCGACAATCTGCAACGCTCGATTGCGGGGAGTGTCGTCGTACTTGTGTCGAAAGATGGATTTGTAAACTTCGGTTTTACGAAATTTTTCCATCGGGCTAATCATGAAGCATTCCTTTCAAAAGAATCAACCGGTGTATTTCAGGTACGATCCGGGGAGTCCCCATTGACCGAGTTCATATCGGAACTTGATGCTCTTATCGATGATAATTTCGCCGTCGTCGTTCAGTGTAATTTGCGCGCGTTCGAGCGGGCGCGGCGTCGGGCCTTCAAAATTGATTCCGCTTTTGTAATAGCCGCTCCCATGACATGGACACTTGAACTTATTTGCATCTTCAAGCCAGTTCGGCGTGCATCCCAGATGAGTGCAAATAGCGATGAGTGCGTAGAATCCTTCCTTCTCCCTAACAATCCAAATTCGCTGGGAGTCTTTATACTTTTCGTTCACTTCACCTATCATATAATCGCCGGGAAGGCCGGCTTTAAATTTCGTCGGCGGTTCGAATAGTACGCGGGGAAACATGTACCGCAGCGATCCTACCGTCGAAATCCCGAGAAAACCGAGAAACGAAAGCCATCCGGCAAATGAGAGAAAACTCTTCCGCCCCATTCTCCATACTCCGGGGTCATTCTCGGGAGCGCGATCTTGCTTCGGTTTTTTGGGGATGGGCGTCGAAGTAATTTCAGCCGGCAACGCTTTTGCAGGCTGAACCGGTTGTGATGGTTGCGGTCCTGCCGGTGCAGGAGGTGTTATTTCATCTGCCATCAGAACATCCTTCTGACAAAGTAATTCAAAAAAATCACACTGGAAATGATGAAACAGGCCAACTACGCTGCTGCGGCAACAGAGGCATCTTCTTCACGCTTCACCATGTCAATCACCTCCCACGGACAATACTTTGCACAGAGCTTGCATCCAATACAAACTTCCTCATCAACAATGACAATGCCGTTGACGTTTGCATGGAAGTTATCGCTCGGATTTTCCGGACCGGGGACTTTATAGAGGCAATCAACTGGACAAAATTCAATGCATACTTCGCATCCCGTACATCCTTCGGGATGAATAATGGCGACAAGAGGTGATTTTTTCTTCTTCTTTGGCGCCGCAACAGGAACCGGCTGCTGCGATGCTGTAACAGAGTCAGACATAGCACAACGATATCTAGAATACTTTTGGAGTGATCATTGTAAGAACCTTGAAGAACGGCAACCCTTCAAGGCGTCGTGTGTTCGAGCGTTTGTCGCATCGAATTCTCAAAAAAATATAGTAAAATATGTTTCGTTTGTCAATAAGAAAAATGCATTTAAGAATCAGTTAGAGGATTTTTCTCCTCGAAAACATGCACGAGTTTACCTAACTGTTGAATATGTCAACAACAACCCGTATCATTGAACAACTTTAGTTTACTATTCATCGGAACTTCGTTGCGCAAAGAGAGCTCCATTCCGATATCGGGATTCAGAGACGTTACCTAATGAAACACCATCTCCCAGTGTTATGGTTCCTTCCTTTGATTTCTTTCGCGCAATCGGAGAAGGAAATGCATTTTGCAAAAATCAACAGATTAACTTTCGCGGCTTGAATGCTGAAGCGTATTCTTCAGTGAGTTGAAAAGAACTTTTACAACAAATTCGTCTTTGCCTCAGGCTGCAATCCCTCCATCAGAGAAATAAATATACTCATCACCGCTTGGAAATAATGTAAAGTGAAACTGGCAAACAAAGTTGCGGTCATCAGCGGCGCTTCGCGGGGAATCGGCAGAGCGGTGGCGAAACGGTTCGCTCAGGAAGGGGCTGTTGTTTGCATGTGCGCCCGCCACGTGGAGCTGCTGCGGGGGGTAAGCCTGGAAATCATGTCGGCGGGTGGAAAATCTTTTTTTGAGCAGACAGACATTTCCGATGAGCGCCAGGCGGAAGAATTCCTATCGTTATGCGGAGACAATTTCGGGACGATCGATGTGCTGGTAAACAATGCGGGCGTTCTCGGCCCGCGCGTTCCTCTCGCTCACTATGCTTCACAAGAGTGGGACAAAGTCCTCTCCGTAAACCTCAACGGACTTTTTTTTATGACGAAGCATGCCCTCCCCTTTTTTCGCGAGCACGGCGGCTCAATCATTAACGTGTCATCTTCAGTCGGAAGAATTGCCAAAGCCAATTGGGGGGCGTACGGCGTTTCAAAATTCGCGGCGGAAGGATTCACCCGTGCATTGGCAGAAGAATTGCGCTCGAGAAATATTCGAGTCAATGCCGTCAACCCGGGATCTGTTGCGACAGAAATGAGACATCAGGCATTTCCCGACGAAGACCCGCGCACGCTGAAAAAGCCGGAAGAGATTCTCGATGCCTTCGTCTACCTTGCATCGGATGATTCAAAACACGTGACCGGGCAAACAATTGACGCACAACATTTTACGAAAGGCTGATCGCGTGAAGAGAATTTTCCCCTGTCATTCTCTATCGTGCTGGGTTTGACATCAAAAATGTTTGCGGTTATACGTATGCCCTTCAGGAATGTAAACCGGTAGATGAAGCAGGGACGATCGTGCAGGCAGGGATGAAAACGTAGTGAGGAAAATGAGGTTAAGACACGAAATTAGGTTCGAGCAACGTCATGCCATGACTTCGAAGACAGCGCTGCATCTTCTTTACAACATCCGTCGGGCAACTTTGCGAAGCTCTTCTTTTGTAAAAAATCTTTTCACGAGGGGAAAAAGAATTTCATTTTCTTTGTGAATATGGTTGACCATCAGTTGAACAATCCCCTCCGCCGCCTCCGCTAATTCCTGGCGAGCGACCTTGTCTGCATGATTTTCTTTCAAAGAGTCGATACTGTAATGGAGTTTCTTGTAAATCTTTGCCATCCGCTGATGGTCTTCGCGAAGAACATTCGTCGGCCCGTCGACGTATTGTTCAACGATGGGAAAAAGCGCTGTTTCTTCCTTGCCGTTGTGAACCCGCACTTCTTCGTCCACAAACTCGGTGGCCTTCAACAATTGTCTAAATATTTTTTCCGAATACCCGTTCTTCTTGATTTCGGCGGCGGACTTTTTTAGGACGCGCAGCTGCACAAGGGCTGTATCATGTTCTTTCAGAAAAATTGCTATCGGATCGCGAATCGCCATACGTCGTTTCACAATATTAGAGGGTAAAAATAGCCTTCAAAGCTGCCATTACGCAGTTTCCAGATACGTCGTGTATTTTGCTTTCCCGTTTTTCATGAACAGTGAAAGCTTTTCGCTGATAGTGTCCGCGGCCTGGTCTTCATTCTCTTTGAATTGTGCGTACGCTTCTTCCGAATCCGCAATATACATTTCAGCGAAGACGTTCTTTTTCCCTTTTTGTTCCCCGACTAAATACGAAATGTGAGGGTTCGATGCGTAGTGAGACTTTAACTCTTGCACCGTCGCTAAAAATCCGTCGCGCTTCTTTTCATCAATCTCGTACTGCATCGTTAATATCACTTTAGCCATCTACTATCCCTTTCATTGCTTTGTTCCAGAGTGATTGTTTATTAGCTTTGTGTTACCAAGCCTTCATCGCCTTCCGCACCTGCACCTCATCCATTCCGAAGTAATGACCGATCTCATGGCACAACACTTCATATATTTTTTCTCTGATTTCCTCATCGGACGAACACACGCTCTCAATGTTCTTTCGATACAACGATATCCTGTCCGGCAGAACCGGCGACATGCCATACCATGTCCCCCGTTTTGTCAAGGGGACGCCATGATACAGTCCGAGCAAAAATGAATGCTGACCGGACAGCAAAGGGACATCTTCGACGACAATTTCGACATTTTCGATTTTCTTTTTGAACAACGCCGGTAAATGGTTAAATGCTTCTTCGGCAATGTCTTCGAACTGGGCTCGATCCATGCGCCATTCTCTTCATCAAATAATTAGCGATGCGAACAGTTTATAGAGAGCAGCCGAAAAGAACAAACAGACCGCTAGGACCACTTCAAGCGCTTTCCATCCGGAAATTTTATGTGCGATGCTCAATCCGACCGTTGCTAAATACATTGACCACACACAGGCGAACACATCGAAAAATAGAAGAACCAGGTACACGATAGGTTTCACGTCCATGGGCGATGGATTTGTGGAAAACAATCGTAATCCTATAGAGGCAAACTCAATCGGCAAAATAATCGACACCGACAACATGATTGGAGTCAGCGACCAGCCGAACACAGCGTACGTATTTTTCATCATTCCTTTGCCGCCAAAAAGCTTTAACAGAAAATGCATCGTCAATGCCATTATGAAACCGACTGGTAAAGCAAAGGCCAATCCGATGACATAACCGAGAAGGAGCAAGTAGATCAAGTTATCAAATTCATTCCCGGCATGGCGCGCCCAAAGCAATGTGAACGATGCTCCAATGCCCAAAAACATCATCAGAAAAAGAACGTAATTCTTGTGCTCGGCTACAATGATCTTGTGGAAGGCATCTCTCGGAGATTCGACAACCTGCCACATCGTCGAAAAGAAATCGAGGTTTGGAATGCGGTCCTGAATAAAGCTTCCGCATTGAGCGCAAACCGTGTCAAGGTCGTCGTTTGGATGTGCACACACAGAACAAGAAATCATCGGTTCAAACCCTGCCACAGAATCCCATCCGTTCCTGTTTCATTCTTTCGGCGGTGTAAAATACGAAGATTTGTCCTTGTTTGCAATGATTTTAGATAATGTGTTATTTTTGAATAACTCTAAAAGTGTAGCTTATGCGAAGACCCAAAGTCGCGAATTTATTCTAAAACAGAATCTTTGTGTCTTTTCCCGAAGGAATGACTTCGCCGGCGGTTTAGCGAGAGGGAATTTTTCGGAAATCTTAATTGTCCAGCGTGCCTAAATGGGAGTGATGCCATTACTTTTCCTCAATTGAAAAAGTCACACCACTGCTTTTCAAATGAACAATGATCCGATATTACTACAACGGCTGGAATCGCGCGGTAAAATGGCGAAGCTGGGGCGCTTCATAGATAATCTTGTATCCGCGAAGGTTTTTTCGTTTGTTGAAAACTTCCTCAACGCATTCGATGACATAATCGATGTGGCTTTGCGTATACACCCTTCGCGGAATCGCAAGACGGACCAATTCCATCGGCGGTGGAATATGTTTCCCGTTAGCGTCACACTTCCCAAACATGACGCTCCCAATCTCGACCGAGCGAATACCCCCTACCACGTACAATTCAGACACGATCGCTTGACCGGGGAATTGTTCCTGCGGAACATGTGGAAGAAATCTTTTTGCGTCGATGTAAATCGCATGACCTCCCGGGGGCTGAAGAATCGGAACGCCCATCCCGGTCAGTTTATTTCCCAAATACTCGACCGAGCGGAGCCGGTACGTCAAATAATGTTCGTCAAGTACTTCGTCAAGCCCCTGTGCGATGGCTTCGAGGTCTCTTCCTGCAAGCCCGCCGTAGGTTGGAAATCCTTCCGTCACGATCAAAAGATTGCGAGAGTTGTTTGCTAACTGTTCATCATTCATCGCCAAAAATCCCCCCATGTTCACAATAGCATCTTTTTTTGCGCTCATGGTACAGCCATCGGCGTACGAAAACATTTCTTGTGCAATCTCTTTCGCAGTTTTGCCGCCATACCCTTTTTCCCTTTTTTTGATAAAAAAGGCATTTTCGGCAAACCGGCACGCGTCGAGAAACAAGGGAATGCCGTATTTCTTCAAAACATTTTTTGTCTCTCTGATATTCTCCATCGATACGGGCTGGCCGCCGCCGGAATTGTTCGTTACGGTGATCATGCAAACCGGTATATTCTCCGCCCCTTTTTCACGGATGAACTTTTCGAGCGCAGGAATATTCATGTTGCCTTTAAAATCGGCGATGACCTCGGGTTTAACCCCTTCCTCCGTCGGAAGGTCCGTCGCAGTTGCGCCGGAAAACTCGACGTTCGCGCGCGTCGTGTCAAAGTGGGAATTATTCGGAATAAACTTTCCCTTCCCACCCAGGGTGGAAAACAATATTTTTTCTGCTGCACGGCCTTGGTGCGTTGGAATGATATATTTAAACCCGGTGAGATCTTTTACAACTTTTTCAAAACGGAAAAAACTGCGAGCCCCGGCATACGATTCATCGCCATCCATAATGCCCGCCCACTGCTTGGCGCTCATCGCCGATGTCCCGCTGTCGGTGAGCAAGTCTATCAAGACATCTTCAGCATGGATGAAAAAAGGATTGTAACCGGCTTCACGGAGAATCTCAATCCGCTCCTCAATAGTAGTGAAACGTATCGGTTCAACCGACTTGATTTTAAATGGTTCGATGATTGTTTTCATTTACGATGTTCTCCACACAGGACACGAAGACCACGAAGGAAAAGGAAATAGTGATTTATCTACGTTTAAAGAACATTCCTTTTGCCCTGTCATTGTATCACTCGCTATCGTACGTGACAAGGCTAAAAATATCGTACTGCGAAAGTCGTTTCCTTGGCTGTAAAAATGATAGCTCGATAAGGAAACTCAGGCCGACAATATTTCCTCCAAGCTGCTCGACCAATTTACATGCGGCTTCGATGGTGCCGCCGGTGGCCAGCAAATCGTCGTGGAGAAGAATTCGTTCACCCTTCGCGATCGCATCGCGGTGAATTTCGACGGCATCGGTTCCGTACTCAAGCTGATATTCCTTGCGGATTTTTTCCGCCGGCAGTTTCCCCGGCTTGCGAACAGGCACGAAACCGGCCCCGAGACGGTATGCCAGCGCGCTGCCTCCGATGAACCCCCGCGATTCGACGCCGACGATTTTGTCGATGCGATGGTTTTTATACCGTTCATATAAAATGTCGACATACAGCCGGTACATATCTTTATCTTTTAATAGCGTTGTGATGTCGCGAAAGATAATTCCCTTCTTCGGAAAATCGGGAACGCTCCGAATCGCGGAAGCCAGGGCCTGAGAATTTTCCATACTTGTCACCATTTGAGTTTTTCTTTCTTTACGAATGAGGCTATTCCTTTTTTGCCGTCGTCCGACATTCTCATTGCGGCATTCATGTTCGCGGCATAGTCCATCAGATCGGAAAAATTCAATCCATCCATTTTTGAAAACATCTCTTTTATCAATCCCATCGACGATGCGCTTCCGTTGATGCATAACGATTCTGCAATTTCGCGCACTCGTGCATCAAGCTCCGAAACCGGAACGATTTCATTGACGATGCCAAGCATAAGCGCTTGTTTAGCGTCGAGAATTTTTCCAGTCAGTGCCAATTCGCGCGCCCTTCCCTCTCCGATCCTTCGCACTAGAAAAGTCATCACAATCGCTGGAATAAAGCCGATTGACACTTCAGTGTATCCGAACGTGGAGTCTTCCGATGCCACAACAATGTCGCATACGGTAGCGAGTCCGCATCCTCCCGCGATGGCGGCACCGTTCACTTTGGCAATTACGGGCTTGCGCATCGTGTAGATAAGGTAAAACAACCGCATGAGATTTTTTGAATCTTCAAGATTTTGATTGAAATCGTACCCCGACAGTTTCTGGAGATAGGACAAATCAGCGCCGGCACAAAACGCCTTTCCTTCGCCCGCAAGGACGATAACTTTCACTTCACTCTCTTTCGAGGCATCAAGAAATGCCCGAATCAATTCATCAACAAGGAGATCATCTAGGGCGTTTCGTTTTTCAGGACGGGAAAGGGTTATGCGGCAAATTCGTTGTTCTATTGAGTAGGAGAGGCGGGAAAAACTCATACATCTCAAAAAAAGTTTAACATTCGATGCTGCATGAAAATAGAAAAAATGCGCCCGAAATGCAATCCGGGAAAAAAGAAAAACCCTGCGGCCAAATATCGGCGGCAGGGTTTCTTCAACACGCGAATAATCAACTGTTAGACGTCGTAGTAGAGATGGAACTCGTACGGATGCGGACGGAGTGCCATCGGCTTTACCTCTTTCGTCATCTTGTAGTCAATCCACGCATCGATAACGTCTTCCGTAAATACGTCGCCCTTCAACAAAAAGTCGTGGTCGCGCTCGAGAGCGTTGAGTGCATCTTCAAGTGATCCCGGTGCTGACGGTATATTTTTCAGTTCTTCAGGACTCAAATCATAAATATCCTTATCGAGCGGATCGCCCGGATCAAGCTTGTTCAAGATTCCGTCTAATCCTGCCATCATCAAAGCGGAAAAAGCAAGATACGGGTTGCAGGATCCATCCGGCGTCCGGTATTCAACCCGCTTTGCTTTCGGGCTTTGTGAATATGCGGGAATTCGAACGGATGCGCTTCTGTTGCGCTGAGAGTACGCAAGATTTACAGGCGCCTCAAATCCGGGAACCAGCCGTTTGTACGAATTTGTGGTCGGATTCGTTAAAGCGCAAAGCGCCGGTGCGTGCTTCAACAACCCTGCAATATAGTGAATCGCCATATCGCTGAGATTTGCATACCCGTTCCCGAAGAAAAGAGGTTTCCCAGCTTTCCACAGGCTCTGGTGAACATGCATACCGGAACCGTTGTCGCCAAAAATCGGCTTCGGCATATACGTCACGGTCTTGTTGTGCTTATTGGCCGTATTCTTAATAATATATTTGAATAGCAGCAGGCCGTCTGCAGCGTTGACCAGCGGCGCATAACGTAAATCAATTTCAGACTGACCGGCGGTTGCAACTTCATGATGTTGCGCTTCAACATGGAGACCGGCGGCGATGAGGTTCTGGGTCATCTCGTTCCTGAGGTTCATAATAGAATCCGCTGGAGGAACCGGGAAGTATCCTTCTTTGTGCCGTATTTTATAGCCAAGGTTCGGATTTTCCACGCGGCCGGAATTCCATTTTCCTTCGGCTGAATCGAGGTAGTAATAGCTTGAGAACTCATTCGAGTCGTAGCGAATGTCGTCGAAGATAAAAAATTCGGCTTCAGGACCAAAATATGCCGTATCGGCAATTCCGGTTTGCTTAAGATATGCTTCAGCCTTCTGCGCGATATTGCGCGGATCGCGGTCATATTTCTGTTTTGTCAGAGGGTCGAACACATTGCAGACTAAGCTCAGGGTCGGAATTTCACAAAAGGGATCGATAATCACAGTCGCGGGGTCCGGAACAATAAGCATGTCGCTTTCATGGATCGCTTTCCATCCTCTGATACTTGAGCCATCGAATCCCAACCCGCTTTCAAACACATCCTCCGAGAGTTCAGAAACGGGCACCGTGAAGTGCTGCCACTGGCCGGGAAAATCGACAAACTTCAAGTCGACCATCTTCACGCCGTTATCTTTGATTATTTTAAACACACTGTCAACAGCAGTGCTACCTTCTTTTTTGGCCATAGCATTCCTCTTAATTATTATTGAGTTGAAATGATGTGATTAGCTCGATTTTGTCTTGTGGACTTTAATCTTTGTAGTTTCCTTAGAAGTAGAAAGCACCATGCTCGTTGCGGTTTTTGTAACCCCAAGCCATGATTGAACTTTCCCTAAAAGTTTTTCTAAGCTCTCTGTGTTCTCGGCCCTCACTTTCAGCAAGTGAGTACCTTCTCCGGTAATCCCATGACACTCCAGAATATCATCCGTCGCATTCACATGGTCTACGAACGCCGAAAAATGCTTCGACGAATCCATCGTCACCAGAACAAATGCGGTGATATCCTTCCCTAATAATTTATAGTCGAGCTTTGCATGATAGCCGGTAATGATGCCGGCTTCTTCAAGCTTACGCAACCGCTCGCTTGCTGCGGGCAAAGAAAGCCCAACTAGTTCTGCCAGTTCGTTTCGCCTCGTCCGCCCTGCCTTTTGGAGTATCTCAAGAATTGTAATATCAATGTCGTCTAAAATCATTATCCAATTCGTTATATTCCGTCAAATACGCCATTCTTGTTTAATTATTTAGTTTTTTTCAAAAAATACTTGACAAATATAAGGAATGATGGGCTTTTTGTCAAGAGATTTTTGGGTTCTTTATTACGATCATCTCAAATGAATGGGAATCCGATCCGGATATTCAATTAAGAACTATAGTGTGTTCTTTGGCGGAATTGCCGCATTAATATCCAAACATAGCCTAAAACAACTCCTGCCGACATTATCCATTGGATGCCGTTATTGCCGAACAAAAGCGTACATGCCGCCTGAAAAAACGTGAGCATCACAAGGAGAAAAATGCTTCGTGCTGATGAGCCCGGAATGCTGGCCCAGCCGCTTGCGAGTTTATCGATTTTGCCGAGAATTTTATGGACTGCAAACGTCGCATTCTGAATCAATCCGAATCCGCACCCTATGAGGATCCCAAGAAAAAATCCTCCGGCTGGAAAAATAAATGTTTGAGTTGTCATCATGGAATCACTCTCCTCCTTTTTCTTCGCAATTTTTCCCGATGCCCTGAAAAGGATTTTTTCCCTTGAGCCGGAAGCATCATCGTAAATACATATTTAACGCAAAATATCGTTTTAGCTTTATTTTTGTTATTTATTTTTAATAATTACTTTACTAATATAAAGTAATTATGTCGAATTGTCAAGTTCTTTTTAAAAAAATGGCTTTGTCGCCCGTAATTCTTAACTGTAGGGTCCGATGCAAGCGAGTCTTATGGCAATTGTGATCTCTGGACAATCCTAAAGGCGAGAGTAACACAAAACGCAGAATGATTCAAAAAAAACGGCGTTACGGATTGGCAAGAAACACTTTTTCGAATGTCTTAATTTTGACGATCGAGACAAACGAGGAATTCCCATGATTTTCTTGGGTCGGCTGAGGGGGGGAACATTGGAAAAAACCAAAGGCGGAAGATATCAAACGACGATCCCGCGGGACACTGACATACGGGCTTCCGATGTCAAGCAAACCGGAAACGACACCGCGGGAAAAAATGAATCACACTTCGGCGCAACGTTTTAGTAGATCGAAAGGTACTTATTCAATTCCCATGGAGTTACTTCAATGCGATAGTCTTCCCACTCTAATCGCTTTGCGCTGATGAACCGTTCATACACATGTGCGCCGAGCGCTTCAAGGATAACGGTGTCCTCTTCCAACTCTGAAACAGCTTCATCCAGCGAGCCGGGAAGAACACTGAACGGTGTTCCGCTTTGAGACGTTGGTGCCAGGTAAACGTTTTCTTCGGTCGCATCGGGTATCGGCAATTCACGGCGGATTCCATCAAGACCTGCAGCCAGCATGACCGCGAATGCCAAGTACGGGTTACAACTCGGATCGGGACATCGCAGCTCAATCCTTGTAGAGCTCGGCGTATGCGCGCGCGGAATTCTGATGAGAGCAGATCGATTAATCCGTCCCCAACAAATATTCACAGGTGCTTCGAATCCGCGCACCAGCCGCTTATAGGAATTTACCAGCGGAGCAAGGACCACGCACATTCCGCGGGCGTGTGCAAGCTGGCCCGCAATAAAATGTTTCGCAATTTTCGACAAGCCATGCGAATCGCCTGCATCGGAAAAGGCGTTCGAACCGTTCGCCTTGAACCCTAAGCTCTGATGCACATGCATTCCGCTCCCGTTGATCCCCCGAATTGGTTTAGGCATGAACGTCGCATAGAGGCCCTTTTGCTGAGCAAGTATCTTGAGGATCGCCCGAAACGAAACTGCGTTGTCGGCCGTTTTCAGAGCATGCGAATAGCGGAAATCAATTTCATGCTGTCCCGTCGACACCTCGTGATGCATCGCTTCGGTTTCAATTCCGAAAGCGGAAAGCACGCCTGCCATCTGGCGCCACAACCCCGTCGCAACCATATCCGTCGGCTGGTCGAAATAGCTTGCGCTGTCCTGCGGCCGCGGCGGGTTTACTCCGCCGTCGGCATCGGGTTTCAAAAGGAAAAATTCCAGCTCGGGGCCGGTATTATAGACAAATCCCATTTTGTTCGCTTCGTCGAGCACACGCGAAAGCACCGCGCGCGGATCTCCGAGAAATTGATTTCCGTCGGGCGTGTGCACATTGCAAATGAGGCGTGCCGTCGTTTCATTTCCGCTCAGCCATGGTAAAACGGCAAACGTCGATGGATCAGGAATAAGATACATATCGCTTTCAGCAATCCGGGCGAATCCTTCAATCGAAGAACCATCGAACCAAATGCCGTGATTGAGGGCCGAAGGGAGTTCTGTAACCGGTACGGTAATGTTTTTCACCGAACCGGCCAGATCGGTAAACTGGAGGTCCACAAATTTGACATCGTGCTCTTTAGTGAGCGCCAACACGCGCTCAAGCGAAACGTCTGTTGGAGTAGTAGTTGCCATTAGCGTAAGGATTTAAGAACTATCGCAAGAAAAATTATGGTTCCAAGTAGAAGCAGAGTCGATGCAACTGCTTTGAAGACCGGCGAACGCCAAAAAGCCTGCAATGCCGACGGCTCTGTGACACGTTCCAGAATCGACATGTCAACCTGCTCCAGGTGGTCCAGGTCGTGCACGAGTGCATGCATGTCGGTGTAGCGGTCTTTCGGTTCTCGTTGAAGACATTTCGCAACAACCGCCGCTAACTGCGGCGAAACATTCGGTTGAATCTTGTCCAAACGTGGTACGCTCCCGCTCAGATGCTGCGCCATTACCGCAAGATTGCTATCGCCGCTGAACGGCGTCCCCCCCGTCAACAGCTCAAACAACATTGTGCCTACGGCGTAGACGTCGGTACGCACGTCGCCCCGCTGTCCCTCGATCTGCTCGGGCGCCATGTAATCCGGCGTTCCCGCAGGTACTGCTTAAATTAGCATACGTGACTCTAAAGGATTTTTTTGTAAGCGCGAGACCGAAATCCAGAATTACCGGCTGGCCGCCGGCCGCGATCAGTATATTTTCAGGTTTCAGATCTCGATGAATAATCTGATTGTCATGACAATGAGCTAATCCATCGGCAATTTTTCGAATCAATGCGACCGACTCGATTGGTGGAACAGGCGCGGCTCGTCCAATAAAAGCCCTCATCGATTCCCCCTCAATTAACTCAGTGACAAGATACGGAGTGCTGTTAAACCGACCCGATCCCAATCCCTTAAGAATTGCCGGATGCTGCAGCGTCCGCATTACTTCCAATTCGCGTTGGAACCTCTGGTACTGCGCTGGATCGCCGATGGACATCTTGTCAGGAATCTTAAGCACTACGTCCTTACTTGTTAATAAGTCGAAAGCACGGTATATGTCGCTCATTCCGCCTTGAGCGATGTGCCCTTGAATCTGAAAGTGATCAAACTGGTCGCCAATCTGAAGCATTGATGTTCTTGACATGATAGCTCTCGCAAGTTTAGGCGTTGGAGGAATTAGGTCTGACTAACGCTCCTTGAATCTGCCGACAACTGTTAATGGTAGTGTTACTGCGAATTTACTCGCGAGCAAGAGAGTGTACTAAAGAATCGCCTCAAATGCAATTCTCTCCTTTATACAACTCTGCCCGCTCTTTATAGACGTAATCCTACAAATTCCTGGTTTATTTGAAAAAGCGACGAATGGCCTCCGGCAAAGGCCAAAATGGATTAGTCTTCTCTTCGACCTTGGATGGCGCGAGCCGGTGAAGATAAAGGATAATAATTGAAAGATTATCATCGCTATCGCGCTCCATGGCCAATTCCACAATTTGCCTGCAAAGATTTTCAGGATCTTTTGAGTCTGTGACAAGTTGCGCAAATTCATCATCCTGAATCATACCCCAAACACCGTCCGAACAGAGCACAACGATGTCCCCCGGCTTTACCGGAACCTGAAAAATATCAGGCTGCACAAAGAGCTCCATCCCGAGACATTTTTCCAGCTTCGAGCGTTGGCTGTGTGTCCGCACTTTTTCTGGGGAGAGCACTTTCATCCGGACTAGCTCCCCAACTTGTGTGTGATCGTTTGTCAGGCATGTGGATTTTCTGTCCCTGATCAAATATGCACGGCTGTCCCCTATATGAGCTATATGCAATTTTCTCCCGACAATATTAACTGCCGTCAGCGTCGTTCCCATTCTCCCTGCTTTAAGCCGTTGGGAGGTCTGGTAAACACTTAAATTTGCATTCTGAATACCAACTCGGAGTTTTTGAGATGGGGCAACGCCGTTTGCAGCGTAAAATGTCTCAAAGAAAGTCTCGAGCGCCAAAGAACTTGCGACACCTCCGTGAGCATATCCCCCCATCCCATCGGCGATTCCATAAAGGTGCCCATCGGCAATTGTAACTTCATCGACAGGGTTACAAAGACGTACGGCGTCTTGATTGTCGTCGCGCACTTTCCCAACGTGAGTATAACTGTACGATTTTATTTCATTGACATCAATTTCCGACATCGATACTCCAAGTACAAACAGAAAGGGAGGAAAAGAAGATAGATTTTTTTCCTCCCTTCAGGCCGCCTTTTAATTAGAAAAAGTCTCCGAGTCTAAGATTTTCATGAAACATTAGTAGCCGGTATTATGCGTTTACCCAGTTTCTTGCTGTTCCAAATCAGGTAGCCGACACTCAGAAGCCCCCATCCACCAGTGATGTAGAGTGCCATTTGCGTGCCATCTGCGGAAACTCCCGGTGTTGTAAGTCCGATGTACACAACCCCGACCAGCAATCCGACGTTCCCGATCAAGCCGAGAAATGGAATTATTGCATGCTTCACGCTGTGAAATTCTTCGCGGCCGACAAACGTCACAAACGTCATAAAGCAGATGAGTGCATACAGGGCGAATGTGCCGATGTTCGAGGCCAAGGTAATGCCGGTAAGGGCAGTAACATTCAGCACGCCGATGCTTCCAAGAATTGCTGAGACAACGACAAGAATCCAGACGCCGACGTGTGGGCTTGCATGTTTCTCATGCAAGGCACCGAGCATTGACGGCATCTCACTGTCCTGTGCCATAGCATAGCTGACGCGGACAGCTGTATTAACTGCTGCCAGCGTTGTGCCTATAACGGCCAAGGCTACCGTAATTGCGATAATGATCATCAAAATAAAGCCGTTGCCTCCCAGCATTGCATCGCCGATGATACGTACCATGTCTCCGATGGGAGCGCCAGAAGCCGCCATTGCGTCCATTCCCGTCACTATGCTTCCATCGGGGTTTGTAAATGTGAGTTTTTCGCAAACTGCAAAATTCGCAGCGAAATATTCGAGCAGATAGGCAAATAGCCCTTGAATGATCAGCGCCATGATGACAGCGCGCGGGATGTCTTTCTTGGGATTGAGTGCTTCTCCTGCCAACGAGGTTGAAGACTCAAATCCGACAAGAATCAGGATGGCGATGGTTGACTGAAAGAGCATTGCCCCGATGCTGTGCGGAAAAATAATCGATGATGCCGCAGGATGAGCCCATTGCGTCGCATGAAGCGGATTTTGAACACGAAACATGATTGCCAGAATGCTGAAGCCGACTAACGAAACCAATTGAATTACATTGATAGCGATTGCAATATTTGTCGAACCGGTGATCCCACGAACGGCAATCAATCCAATAAAAACCGCAAAAAGAATCGCCACTCCGATTTGTTCAGGGATTGTCAGGTTAATATTAAATTGACCGAAAATATACGTGATGAGTATTGCCATCATCGCCACCATAACGCCGGTATAGACCCAATAGAACAAGTGGGCTGCCCAACCAGTGAGGAACTTGGCTAGCCGAGCGAAGCGTTGGTGGGAAGCCTTGTCGCGCTCGAGGAAGGCCTTTTCGGCGAAATAATATGAACCCCCCGCACCGGCTTCCGGATACTTTCGAGCCAGCTCAGAGAACGCAATCGCGGTAAGAAATGCGACAATTAAAGCAGCAACGATACCGGTCCACATATCGGTTGCGCCGCCGTTGTTTGAAGCTTGTACTTGGAATGTGATCCATAGAAACGCACCCGGAGCGATGAGAGCCATCGCGTTCACGGTGACTCCCGTGAGACCGAGGGTTTTTTTCATGGTGGTCTTTTTTTCTTCAGCCATAGACACCTCTAGAAGTTAATGTATGAGTGTTGAATAAATTTTGGTTTAGAACGTTGCGACAACACCGATGAGCAACGTCGGCTGTGATTTCGCCGAGGACGTCGGACTGGTGTTGAGTGCGCTGGCAGTAGTAAATGCTCCCACTGTATTCGAAAAATCGTCGCGCAATTCGCAACGAACCATCAACGGATCAAAAACATGATACTCATAAGTTGCAGTGACTTCCGACAATGTTGTCTTCGGTGCAAAAACACCTGTTGTATATCCGAACGGATCCGAATAAACTTCTTCGCGCAATGCAACGGCCGATTTCGGATTCAGTGAATATCTTTCATAAAGGTCAATACCCTTCCATATATTTAAGAAATTTGCTACCCTCTCCTGACCGTAATCGGCATTAAGGCAAAGCGAGAGATTGTCATTAACCGTCTGAGTAATAATGAAATCAGCTACGTCCTTCTTTCCATACGGCGCCAGATACGGCTGTTCGAAACCGTCGATGCCGTTGAAAACGATGCTCGTGTTCGGGGAAAGCGTATAATTCAACGTCAACCCGAGCGTTTGAGAGTGATTGTTGTCAACGGTAGAATTCCAGCCGTTCAATATATCCAGCGTTCCACTCAATGCGCTGGACAGGGGATATGTCAGCCGGATTCCAGTGTGGTAGTACGGGATTGCGAACTCAAAAAGGAACGAACGGCTGTAGTTCCAGTTGTCTTTCGATTCGATCACCTCGTTCCCCATGTGGGTAACGAATTTACCCACATCAACGGTCAATCCGGATCCGACCGGCAGAACGGCGGTAAGATACGCTTGCTGCAACACATTCAACGTGCTTCCGTTGCCCCCTTGGACTAAATCGTTCGTCGGTCCAAAATCGAGATCCATGCGGAACCCGACTGGAGAGGCTTGTTTCTGTATGACAAGCTCGGCAAGGCTGAGTGCAAACTGATTCTCTTGGATGTCAAAATTCCGCAACTGATTCGTCTCCGTTACGGGGCTGTTAAAGTTCTTGCTGTAATACGCGTCAATAAACCCGCTCCATGTGATCGGCGCGGGGGCCGGCGCTGCCGCGGCGGAGTCTGCCGCATACATCGCGCTTGTGCATAGTGTAAATGCTGCTAAAAAAAGATAAGTCAGTTTCATGAGTAAACCCTTTTTCGATGTGATTAAAATTAGTGCGTTACTATGTTTTCCAACCGCACGTTGGCCATTATTACAGCGCATCCTCCCCTACCTCTTCAGTCCGGATACGAATTACTTCTTCAACGGAACTGACAAATAATTTCCCGTCCCCTACGTTCCCCGTCTTTGAAGCTTTCACGATGAGTGAAACCACTTCATCGAGCATTTTGTCGCTTACGACGACCTCAAGCTTGATTTTCGGCAAAAAATCAATCTTGTACTCCGAGCCACGGTATACTTCGGCATGACCCTTTTGCCTGCCGACTCCCTTAACCTCAGAAATCGTCATTCCGTGAACACCGTTGTCGTGCAATGCCTCCCGGACTTCTTCCAGCTTATGCGGTCTGATTATGGCCTCGATCTTTTTCATTGATTCTCGACGATGTGAACAAAAACTGTACTATCCGGCTTCAAAACGTTTGCTTCAATCATCCATAGGCATCTCCGGCAATTATTCGTCTATCGTTATACCTGAATTAGTCACTCTTTTCTTAGTCCAGTCTATAATTTTCAGGTCGCCGCCCCTGACAAACTTATCGTGAATTCTTCAGCATTCTCCGTTTTGACTCGTCTCCCTGCGCTCCGTCCCTCGACATAATAATATAATGTGTTTTTTCATTTTGTCAAGTACTTTTTAATGTTATTTTACAAATACCCTTATTTAATAAGGTAGTTGACGCTTAACGCCATACAACAAAAAAGCCGCGCCAGATCGTGACGCGGCTTTCGCCGACAACTATCGGAAGTCTGTTACTTCAATAATACAATCTGAACCATTCCCGGTGCTTCATCCTATTCGCAGTCATTACGAGGGAGCATTCGATGTACTCTTTCTCGGTCGAGTCGAGTTTTAGGTTTGAATAGTTCTAAGGTCATGGATCGCTTTGAATATATCTTTCGAACCAAAAATCGCAGTCCCGGAAACCAGAACATCAGCGCCCGCATCGACCAGCATGGAGGCATTATTCGTATCGATCCCCCCATCAACTTCGACGATCGCTTTTAGCCCGCGTGTAGATATATTTTTTTTCACGTCCTTAATTCTTTGGAAGCTTTGAGGAAGAAATTTTTGGCCGCCGAAGCCGGGAGTCACAGACATCACCAGTACTAAATCGACTTCCGGCAAAATTTCCTCAAGGGCTGAGAGGGGTGTAGCCGGATTCAAACATACACCCGGTTTCATTCCAAGTTGCCGGATCTCCGAGATTGTCCGCCGAAGATGACGGCATACTTCGACGTGTACCGTCAAATATGTGGTCCCGGCTTTTTGAAATTCTTCGAGGAAGAAATCCGGATTCTCAATCATCAAATGTGTGTCCAGCGGAAGCCGCGTAAGACCGTGAACTGTCTTGACGACTCCGGGACCGAAGCTGATGTTTGGAACAAAATGACCGTCCATAACATCGAGATGAATGAGGTCAGCGCCTGCTTTTTCAACAGCGGCAATTTGGTTCGCAAGTTCTCCAAAGTTCGCAGCAAGAATCGACGGCGCGATCAGCACCGGTTTCTTTGTTGAGACCATGATTAGTGTTCCTGCACGACCCCTTTTTTTTCCGGCGCCTGAGCGATAAAAAGATCCACGGTTTTCCCGAAACTTGCAATGTCACCGGGACGAGGAAGTTGTCCGATGACCGTATTCGGAAGGAGATCGGCATTGGGTTGATACGTAGTAGTTCCTGTTTTAAATCCTTTTTGAACTAATATTTTTTGCGCATCGACCAATGTCTTACCGATGACATTGGGAACGACGAGGCTATCCATTAATTGCCCCGCACTTTCAGTGACTCCAATATACGAGCCGTGTTTTACTTTTGCTCCGGACACAACGTCCTGAGATATGATTGTTCCTTCCGGGAATTCTTTCGAAATCTGTCGCTGAACGGCGCCCAGCTTCAAGCCGGAGCGATCCAGTGCAAATTTCGTGTCGCGCAGCGAGCGCCCCTTCAATTCCGGGACAACAGCCAGCTGCTCGCCGCCGCTGATGGTGAGATAGACCCGGCGACGGGGTTTTACTATCTGCTGGGAAACCGGATTTTGTGCATCAACATATCCTTCGGGATAATCTTTATCCGGATGCACTTCACCCTTCCGGGGTTCGAGGTTCAGCGAATCCAATACGCGAAAAGCCTCGGCTTCCGGCATACCAACGACGTCCGGAACGACAAGCGTACCGCCATGATTCACATACCACGGGAGAATAATATTATCCAGCAGGAGAACGATAAACAAAAATCCTCCTACACTCCACAAAACTATCCTCGTAATCTTTGACCGAAAGAGATCCTTCATATTCCTCATAAAAAAAGTTAATCATACATCCAACGGAAAAGCAGAACGACTCAATTATTGTGCAGCAACGACTCAATGTATTTTCCGATGAGGTCGAACTCAAGGTTGACTTTTGAGCCGGCTTTGTAATCGTGAAAAATAGTCTGTTCGAACGTGTAGGGTATGATCGCAACTTCAAAATAATCGGCGTGCAGCCGTGCAACAGTCAAGCTTACTCCGTCAACCGAGATCGAACCAACCGGAATAAGGTATTTCCGAAATTTTTTAGGGAAGCGAATTGCGAACATCCAGCTCGTTTTTAGAGCAGTGCACTTCATCACAGTTCCCGTTGTGTCGACGTGACCTTGAACGAGATGTCCGCCCAGCCGTTGGCTCAGCGAAACAGCCCGTTCCAAATTAACGCTGCTGCCGACGTGCAATCCACCCAAACTGGTCTTGCTCAGCGTCTCTTTCACAGCGTCAAATGTAAGAATTTTCTGTTTTCGGTGCACAATAGTCAGGCACGTCCCGTTGACCGCAATGCTGTTATCAACTTTTAGGCCCGAGGATATCTTTTTTGCTTGAATATCAAATTGGATTCCATCGTCCCTCTTCCGAACCGAACAAACCCTCCCGACTTCTTCGACAATTCCAGTAAACATGATTAGTTCATTTCATAGTCGAACATGATTTTAGAGATTTGCGCAATGGCATTAATCCCGGTTTTCTGTTCCTGCAAATCTTTCGAAAGAACGACCAGCACATATTTGCGTCCGTCTGGCAGATAGATAATTCCGGAATCGTGCTGAACTCCCGGACTGCTCCCTGTTTTGTGGGCAACGTTTACAACCTTCGGCAACCTTGCCGGGATCATATCGGTAAATCTTTGCTGCAGTAGAATAGCGAGCATCTCTTCAGAGATTTTCTTGTTCAAAACTTTTTTTTGGGCTAACTTTTCATACAATAGCGCCAAAGATTTTGCGGTTACCGTGTTGTTCTTTCCAGCCTGAAAGGCCTTGGTATCCTCCACACACCTCAATACATGAATATCATTTACTCCAAGCATAAACATCGTTCGTTGGACATTCCCCACACCCACTTTTTGAATGAGCAGATTCGCAGCGAGATTACTGCTTACCGTGATCATCTCGAACACAAGAGTTCGAATTCGTTCCTTTTTCCCGATTCGAAAGTACAGGCTGTCATCGCTGTCGCTTGAAGACTGGAGAGCATATGTGCTGCCGTCAACGATGCTTGAAAAGCTATTAATGACATCAAGAGAATCATCGAGAGAGAACATCCCCTTACGCGCCTGATTGAAGACTTCGATCATCACAGGTGTTTTAATCGTACTCGCTGCGTGAAATTTTTCATTTGCATTCCGGTACAGCCCTTTCCCTGTTTGAAGGTCTTCAAATGCAACGGCAAATCTTCCGCCCGCCGCGGTAATCACCGAATCAATTCTTTTTTCAGCATCCTGGATTGTCGATCGACGAGGTCTCGCGTAGGCGTGCGAAACGAAACAACACAGCAAAACCACAACGACGATCTTCAGGCTATTGTGTTTTTTTGTACGACAAACGTCCTTCAATAAAACTGTCTCCGCCAGTATTTCTTATGCTTTTACGTTTAATCGTAAACGACCGCCTCATGCCGCCAAATGCGGGGAGGCCCTCACCGAATTTTTTCGGAGATATAAACAGATATATTTTATCTGCTGCCTTCCCCTTCAGGAATTGCTGATAGATCGATTGCCCTCCTTCCACAAGAAGGGAGGCTATTCCCTTTCCAGCAAGCACGGTGAGAATTTCAGGAATTGAAATAACGCCCTTCCTACTCCTCATCGGTATAAGTTGAACTCCCTTGGCTTGAAGAATTCCGGCCTTTTCCGTTTTGGCGCTTCCAAGGAACACGATTGTGCGGCTTCGATCTTTGTCATTAAACATTACTGCCTCAACAGGAGTGCGAAGTTTTCCGTCAATCAAAACTCTGATAGGGTTTCTTCCCTTCACGCCGCGAACAGTCAACTTCGGATTGTCAAGTGCCGCTGTCCCCCTCCCTACAACTACTGCATCATATTCCGAACGGAGATTATGCACGATAGTACGCGATTCTTTTGTCGATATCCATTTCGAAGTGCCATCCTTCTTCGCAATGAATCCGTCGCTTGTCTGTGCCACCTTCAAAGCGACGAATGGAACTCCCGTTGTAATATATTTGATAAACTTCTCATTAAGCGTCTCAGCCTCGGACTCCAGGACACCCGACACAACCTTCACTCCCGCAGTGCGAAGATAGTCAAAGCCTTTTCCAGCTACGAGCGGGTTTGGATCGCTCATAGCCGCGACGACTTTGACAATTCCTTCATCGACAATGGCATTCACACATGGTGGAGTCTTGCCGTAATGAACACACGGCTCAAGATTTACGTACAACGTCGCCCCGCGGAGTTTTGGATGACGTACATGTGCATTCTTAATTGCATTAACCTCAGCGTGCGAATCCCCGAATTTCCGATGATACCCTTTCCCCAGCGCTTTTCCGTCAAAAACAATTACTGCACCAACGAGGGGATTTGGGCTCACGTAGCCGGCTCCTTTCGCCGCCAACGTGAGGCACATGCGCATCCATTTCTCGTCCTCACCGCGGCTCATTCAACCCACCAACGTGAAACTAAACAGACATCACGGATACATTCGCCGCCAATCCGTGATGTCTTCATGATCCTTTCCCCGTTTCTATTTGAAATAGATCTCTTTTTTCTTTGCCGCCGATTTATAGATCGCGTCAACAATTCTCATGCGGAGGACTGCCTCATCTGCCGTCGATATTACCTGATGGATGCCGCGAACAGCGCCGACAAAGTGTTTTAATTCATTTTCGTACGACCGCCGAAACAGGTTTTGAATATCGTCAATTTTACCGGGAGTAACGTTCACGATACTCCCGTGCATTTCACGATGGATCTTTAAGGGATTCAATTTTGCGCTCCCTTTGTCCCCGTAGATATTGCAGTAAAAGAGTTCGTTCTCGATATAAAAACTCCAGCTCACCTCGATGGTGATTGTTGCACCATTTTTCATGAATAAAAACACTGCAGCCGAATCTTCGACGCCCGGCGTTGCATGGGAATACGTTGAAGCATCAACGCGCTTGAGTTCGGGGTAGCCGGTCATCCATAAAGCGAGGTCAAGCATGACGATGCCGAGGTCGAGGAATACACCGCCGCCGGATTTATCTTTATGTCCCATCCAGCTACTCTGGTCGGTGAGTTTTTTCAGCCATCCTGTTTTGACGTAAAAAACTTCTCCCAAATCATTGTTTTCGATGAAGCTCCGCAGTATCATCGTATCCGGGCGAAAGCGGTTGTTCATCCCCACCATCACTTTTTTCTTTGCCTTCTTTGCAGCATCGGCGATGGCTACCGCTTCGTCATATTTCCGTGCGATCGGCTTTTCAATAAAGAGATCCTTCTTAGCCTCGAGACAAGCAATTGCGATTTCCTTATGTGCATTCGTCGTGGCGCAAATATCGACGGCATCGAGTTCTTCTGATTGAAGCATTTCCTGTACGTCGGAATAGTAGCGCTTGATGCCGTATTTTTCAGCAAGAGCACGCGCACGCGATCGGTCTTTATCGCACACGCACGGTATGGTTGCATCGGAAATTTTCGTGAGAATAGGAAGGTGAAAGACCTGTGCAATCCAACCTAACCCAACAATACCGATTTTTGCTTTTTCCATTGTTGGCAATACAATTTAACAGACATTACTACAACGCCCGGCGTTCAGCCGCTCCGTCGTTCGAAGGATGAGCTTCACAGAACTCTTTAACGACACTTGCAATTCCTCTGGGGTCAAGTTTCACTATTTGGTAGAGTTCATTCGGCGTGCCGTGTTCAATAAAACTATCCGGAATGCCATGGACATGAACGTTGACATGGCGATGGTTCATTGTTGCAAGAGTTTCTAAAATTGCCGCTCCAAATCCGCCATCAACTGTGTTCTCTTCCACGGTCACAATTCGGTCGAATTTTTCGAGGAGGTGTTCGAGAAGCCCCCGGTCGATCGGTTTAACGAAACGCATATTCACAACTTCTGCCAGAATTCCCTCTTTCGCCAACAAGTCTGCGGCTGCGAGCGAGTTATAGACCATCGTTCCGATGGTAAGAATTGCGACGTCGTTCCCGCTCCGAAGCACTTCTCCTTTGCCAATCTCTATTTTTTCAAAACCTTTTTTCAGCGGAACCCCAAACGCGTTCCCGCGAGGATATCGCATGGCGATCGGTCCGCCGCGATATTCAACCGCAGTAAATAACATATCTCGCAATTCACTTTCGTCTTTCGGCGCCATGATCACCATGCCGGGAATGCACCGCAAATAAGACAAGTCAAAAGCTCCATGATGAGTCGGTCCGTCTGCCCCGACAAGTCCTCCTCTATCAAGAACAAAAACTACATGCAAATTCTGGAGAGCAACATCGTGAATAATTTGATCAAACGCTCTCTGTAAAAAAGTCGAATAAATTGCCGTCACAGGAATATACCCTTCGGTAGCGAGACCGGCAGCGAACGTTACCGCATGCTGCTCGGCAATCCCCACATCGAAGAACCGTTCGGGCATTGCCCTCTGCAGTGCCGTCAATCCTGTTCCATCCGGCATGGCAGCAGTAATGCCAACGACTTTTGAATTTTGCTTGCAGATTTCGACAAGCGCATCCCCGAAAATCGTAGTAAATGCAGGGGGAGTATTAGGATTTTTCGGAGAAATCCCGGTGACCTTATCAAATGGCGTCACACCATGAAGCCGTGTTGCTTCCTTCTCCGCCGGTCCATATCCCTTCCCTTTTTCTGTGATGACATGGATAAGAATCGGGCCTTTCAGATTCTTTACGTGACGCAGAATTTCCACCAATTTTACGACATTGTGCCCGTTAAACGGCCCGAAGTACCGAAAGCCCAATGCTTCAAACAACATTCCCGGCGTAATGACCGCCTTCAGCCCCTTCTCAACATTCTGTGCAACGGAACGAAGACGGTCTCCAAACGTATCCAGCTTGCCGGTGAGATCCCAAACATTCGCTTTAAATTTATTGTAACTTGGATGAGTTAGAACCTCTGCGAAGTAATTGTGGAATGACCAGAGGTTCGGAGCGACGGAAGAGAGGGAAACCATTTGATTGTCGTTAAGCACAACAATCATATCCTTCTTGAGCAAACCGGCATTATTCATCGCTTCGTACGCCATCCCTCCGGTTAACGATCCGTCTCCAACAATGGCAACGACTTTGTAATTCTCGTGATTGAAATCGCGGGCTGTGGCAATGCCGAGTGCCGAAGAAATTGCCGTACTGGCATGTCCGGCGCCAAAAGTATCGTATTCACTTTCGCTGCGCTTGAGAAATCCGCTGATGCCGTGCAGCTGCCGAATAGTATGGAGGCGGCTCTTGCGGCCTGTAAGAATCTTGTGAGGGTAGGCTTGATGTCCGACGTCCCACACCAATTTATCCTTTGGGGTATCGAAAACGTAGTGAAGGGCAACCGCAAGTTCGACCGCTCCCAATCCAGCGCCGAGATGCCCTCCGGTTTTCGAAATTGAGTCGACAAGGAATTCCCGTATCTCTTTGGAAAGAATCCGAAGGTCCTTAACCTCCAATTGGCGTAAATCGTAGGGGGTATCAATCTTATGAAAGAACTTGGTCGGTGTGTCTGGCATTATCTTCTCATTCATTCAAAATCCATCAACTCGATTTTGCTGTTCATATCTTTACTGAGCTTTTTGACTCTCAGTTCCGCTTTTGAAAGTGTCTCCATACATTCTTTTGACAGCGCAATTCCCTCTTCGTACAATTCAATTGCACTCTCCAGAGGAGTTTCTCCTTGTTCTAAAGAATCCACAATTTTTTCCAGCCGCGCAAGAGATTGCTCGAATGTTCGTTTTGATGCTTCTTTTTTTGCAGGAGCCATTGTAGTTGCTTATTTCTTTTTCTGAACTAACTCTACAATCGAATCGGCGCTGCCATCATGAAACCGTATAGTGAGGCGATCTTTTTCCGAAACGTTTGCAGCTGCAGGAATAATTTCTTGACCGCGATACACAATAGTATAACCTCGTTTGAGCGTCAGCTGGGGATCAACAGATCGAATCCTCTTGGAGAGGGACTGAACTTGCTGCCGGACCATGCCGAAACGATGCCCCGTGATATGGTGCAGCCGCCGCTCTAAATCATCGACCATTTGACCCCGTTGACGGAAGAGATCCAACGGCTTATTGAAGGAATAACTCCCAACCAGAGTATGCACCCTCTTTTTTGACGATTGAATTCTGCTTGCTGCAAGATTTTCAATAGTATAGGAAAAATTGCGTAGAATATCAATAATCTCATTTCTGTCTTTCACCACAAGTTCTGCGGCCGCAGAAGGGGTTGGCGCCCGCAAATCCGCGACAAAATCACTGATGCTGAAATCAATCTCGTGCCCTACCGCACTGATGATTGGAATACCGGACGAGTAGATCGCACGGGCAACAACTTCCTCGTTGAATGCCCACAGATCTTCTAACGAGCCCCCCCCTCTTCCGACGATCATCACATCGATTCCGGGCAACGTGTTCATGTCGCGAATAGCCTGCGAAATTTCATCGGCGGCTCCGATTCCCTGGACCTTCACTGGCGCTACGATGACCTCCAGAGCCGGAAACCGACGAGCTAAGACATTCAGCATATCGTGAATTGCTGCCCCGGTGGGCGACGTTACGATTCCGATTTTTTGCGGATAGGACGGAAGGGGCTTCTTATGAGCTTCATCAAAAAGTCCTTCTGCACTCAATTTTTGTTTAAGGCGGTCAAACGCAAGCTGTAGTTCTCCCATCCCAACGGGTTGAAGCTGAAGACAATCGATCTGGTAATTTCCCCGAGGCTCATACACCGTAATGTTCCCGCGTACGATGACCTTCATTCCATCATTCGGGCGAAAGAGCATCTGCGCGACACGGCTGCGCCACATCACGGCCGATAACTGAGCTCCCTCGTCTTTCAACGTGAAATACATATGGCCCGAAGTGTGGACTTTGCAATTGGAAATCTCGCCTTGCACCCAAACTTCATTGAACCCTCGTTCAAGAACTCCTTTGATTCGGCGGGTAATTTCGGTTACCGATACAATATTTTTCTCTTCAGGCATGGTTGAATAATATAACTCTAATTGTTTGAATTTCAAAAATGAGTGACGATGAGGTTTTTACAGGCTGTCGGACACCATTTTTAATTTACCTTATGAGAACCTGTCGACATATTACTATTTATCACCCAAGGTGTCCGACAGCTCCCTAGGCTGCACCACTCCCACTTTTTGCGATACTCTGCATCTTTGCGTATATTTCCATACCAAAAGGAGGAACAATGAAATTAGATGTGTTGGCGATCGGCGCTCATCCCGATGACATTGAATTATCATGTGCTGCAACTGTGGCGAAACTTGTCAAGAACGGCAAGAAGGTTGCTATCGTGGATTTGACGCAGGGTGAACTCGGAACGCGCGGGTCAAAAACAATTCGAAAGCAGGAAGCGGAGAGCGCAGCAACAATTCTTGGAGTTGAATTCCGCGGCAACCTGCGGATTCCGGACGGCAATATTGAAATCAATAAAAAAAATATAACCGCCGTGATGAAAGTGTTGCGTACATTCCAACCGACCGTCATCCTCTTCCCGCATTGGCTCGAACGGCATCCCGACCATGAACACGCGCACAGATTATGCAAGGAAGCATGGTTTCTCGCAGGCCTCGAAAAAATTTCAACAAGGGTGAACGGAAAAAAACAAGCGCCATTCCGCCCAAAAAAATATTTCCACTACATGCAGAAGTACGAGTTCACCCCCTCTTTCATCGTTGATGTATCCGACTTCTATGAGGTGAAGACGAAAGCTTTGTCTGCGTTTAAGTCGCAGTTCTTTAACCCTCACAGCAAGGAGCGGGAGACACTGTTGTCTTCAAAACTGTTCATTGAATCAATCAAGGCCAGAGACATGCATCACGGCAGTCTCATCAACACAGCGTTCGGTGAACCGTTTTATTCTATCGAACCGTTAGGTATAAATTCATTCTTCGATCTCGTGGTCTAAAGGAGCCATGTTTTTCCTCAACAAGAAGTCTTTCGACCGATTATTCTTTCTAATTTTACGAAAGAAGTTCTCGTTTTCGATTTTAAAAATCTTCAATCTCTGCTGAAAAACAGGAACTCCCTTCATGGCATGATTGTTGAGTCAGTAAGTCAAGCAACTATGATCCTCTTAGCCAAACATATTGTTCACGCCACGCGGCTTCTCGTCATCCTTTTCATACTGGCGAATTCCGGGTTTACAACAGTCATTCGCCAATGCACTATGGAAACGGCCCATCCAATGAAGTGTTGCGCTGGTTCAGGTGAGAATGAGAGCATGCCAATCAATAAACCCCACTCTCAGGGGGAAACAGCTGTCGTCGGAGTTCTACCCAATTGCATTTCTTCCACTGTTGTCGGAGGATTGGCGAACGTACCTGCGCTTCTTGAAAAAGAGAACACAATTCATTCTTCAAAAATTATTACATCGATTCCCCAGTCTGAGCGACCTGCATTCTTCAATACAATTACTAAACAGTTTTTCCCCTCCTCCAATCAACATCTTGCCTTCTTACCGCTTTCGGCGGAGAAGTGTGTCCTTAATTCCACTTTTCTCATCTAAATAGAAACTCCTTTCGTGCGAAGTTAAAAGGGCGTGCTGTATTCCCTCTTCACTCACGCACTATTGTTCTCAACCCGCTCACTCATTGTGCTGTCGGATTAAACGGCGGCGCGAGAACACAATTTGATTCCAACCGATCAAAAAAACAAAGGAGTTCAGCAAATGCTGAAAGTTATCGGAATACTTGTTATCGCGTTAACTGCATTAGGTCCTGCGACGCTGCATGCACAAAATTCGCCCGTCCTTAGTCTTGAAGACCTTGTATCGGAGGCTCTGCAAAATAATCCCCAGCTTCGTTCTGCACGGAATGAAACGTCGGCAGCAAGAACAAAAGGCAGCCAGGCGACGTCGTGGGATGCACCGCAAATCGGTGTCGAATTTTATCAAACACCGATTCAATCTTTTCCCAATCCGATAAAAAATGGAATGGAGACAGACTACTTCGTTCAGCAAATGATTCCATTCCCGGGAAAACTTTCGTCGATGGGGGAAGCAGCTGAAAATAGCGCGGGGATGATTGATCAGCAATATAAAGCCCTTGAACGGCGAATCATCCGCGATTTGAAATCGGCGTATTTCGAGCTCTTCCACGTCCAACGGAAAATTGAAGTGAATGCGGAAAATCAGGAATTGATGAAGAAATTTACGGAGATCACGCGCAAGCAATATGAAGTCGGAATGGGTCAGCAAGCGGATATTTTGCGGGCCCAAACAGAGCTTTCCTCGCTCATGAACGAAGGGGTCAATCTCTCGGAAGAAAAAAAAGTAGTTGAATCGATGATTAACACAATCCTGAGCAGGCAGGCGAATGCTCCCCTGGGATCTGTGCCCGACGTCGAGATAACAGTTCCTCAATGGACGTTCGAGCAGCTTCGTCCCCTCGCTTTGGAGAGCCGGCCGGAATTAAAGGGTATGAATTTTAACATCGGAATGAACAAAGCCGAATTGTCCGGGTCGCAACGGGAATATTTTCCGGATATCATGGCACGTGTTACGTATAAAAACATGTCCGACACAAAAAATGATTTCTGGGCTGCGATGGTTGGAGTTAATATTCCTTTGGCCTTTTGGTCAAGTGGAAAATACACCTCTAGAGTTGAGGAAAATGAACTCAATGTTCGCAAGGCAGAAAATGATCTGGCAAGTATGCAAAACATGGTGTCGTTTGAAGTTCAGGATGCACTGGTAAAAGTACAATCCAATTACAACTTGGTTCTCCTGTACAAGAATACAACTATTCCCCAGGCCGAACAAACCTTACAGGCAACACTGTCTGCCTATGAGACGGGTAAAACAGAATTCCTTATGGTGATTGATGCCTACAGGATGCAGCTCATGACAAAATTAGACTACCACATGGCGGTGATGAACTACATGGCAAGTCAGGCACAATTAGAGCAAGCAGTGGGCCTGGATATCGCACACATTTCAGAAAAAGTTCAGTAACCTTATCGACAAGGAGTTCGAAATGAAGAATACTATTATGACAACACTCGTGAGCATTGTATTGGGTCTGGGCGCAGGATGGTTCGTCTTCCATTCTTCTGACAAGGATAAAGCGTCAAATGAGCGGAAGATTCTTTACTACCGGGACCCAATGAACCCTCAGCTCACTTCTCCTACTCAAAAAAAATCCTCCGACGGAATGGACTTCGTTCCCGTCTATGAAGAGGGATCCTCACACGCTGTCCAAAAAAAGATCGCGTATTACAAAGATCCGATGCACCCATGGTATACATCCGACAAACCGGGGAAGGCCCCCGACTGCGGAATGGACCTCGTGCCTGTGTATGAAGGTGAATCTGATTCAGGTGCTGTTCACATCGACCCCGTGACGATGCAGAATATGGGCGTGGCTACTGAAGAGGCAAAAACTAGAACTCTCACAAAGACAATACGTACAACAGGCAAAGTTGACTATGATGAGACAAAAGTCTATTCAGTGTCGACGAAAGTAATGGGGTACGTCGAACGGCTTTATGTTGACTACAACGGACAAACTGTCCGCAAAGGCCAGGTGTTGATGGATCTCTACAGCCCGGAGCTTGTGGCCACACAGCAGGAGTATCTTCAGGCGATCCATTACCAAAAACAATTGCAAAACAGCAGCATCGAAGAAGCACGGAAAGAAGCCGAAGAACTTGTCCAAAGTTCGAGGCAGCGGCTTCTCTACTGGGACGTCCCGGAAAGTGAAATCAAAGCGCTTGATGAACGGGGAATACCCAAAAAGACCATGACGATCGTCTCGCCCGTAGACGGGGTTGTCGCTGATAAAATGGTACTCCAGGGACAAAATGTAATGTCGGGAATGACATTATACAAAATTGCCGACGTTTCTTCCCTCTGGATTCTCGCCGATATCTATCAATACGAACTGCCATGGGTGAAGGTAGGGCAAAAGGCCGACATCGATATCTCCTACATTCCAGGCAAAACGTTCACGGGGACTGTAGATTATATTTATCCATATCTAAATATGGAAACGAAAACAGCAACGGTGCGGATCACGGTTCCTAAATTCGCCGTTGCCGAATTCAAACCGGAGATGTATGCAACGGTCAGCATTTTTTCACCAATAGAGGTCAAGGGTATCACGGTTCCGGACCGGGCAATCATTCGTTCGGGAGAGCGGAACATTCTTGTTGTTGCTCTCGCCGGCGGCTATTTCGCTCCGCGCGACGTGAAACTGGGGGTTGAAGCGGACGGTTATGTCGAAATTCTTCAAGGTCTAAAGGAGGGCGAACAAGTCGTCACCTCCTCGCAGTTTCTCATCGATTCCGAGAGCAACCTCAAGGCAGCGTTACATTCAATGCTAGGCCACGCAAGAAATGATAGCTTAAACGCCGCAATGCAAAAGGAGCCAATGGAACAAAGCCAAACAAAAGCGGGAGTAAATGAAAGAGCACAACAGGAAAAAATTCACGGGAAGCGCGGACCGCGGAACGCTGATCACACTAAAATGGATGGTCAAGAAACGGGTTCCAATGCAAACGCGGCACATGAGTCTGCCCAAGAAGATGACAAAGAATGAAAACCGCTGCGGCGATTCATTGATCCTGTATGCGGCATGGAGGCAGACGGAAGCGAGGAATTATCTTATACGTACAACGGAAACAAATACTATTTCTGCGGTTCCGCCGACATGGAAAAGTTCAAACGTTCTCCTCAACAATACATTCCGGCGGGCGCCCAATAGTCTGCGCTTGTATGAACACATTTGAACAAAGGACTAAAAAATGTTACAGAAGATTATTGAAGCATCAATCAGCAACAAGTTCATAGTCATCCTCGCCGTTATTTTTCTTGCTTGCTGGGGAATGTACGCAATGCTGCACATCCCCGTCGACGCAATCCCGGATTTAAGCGACGTGCAGGTCATCATCTACAGCGAATATGAAGGGCAATCTCCGAGAATCGTAGAAGACCAAGTTACGTATCCGCTAACAACGGCAATGGTTTCTGTCCCCGGCGCTAAAGTTGTTCGAGGATATTCATTTTTTGGTTACTCCCTCGTCTATGTAATTTTTGAAGATGGAACAGATATGTATTGGGCCCGAAGCCGCGTTCTTGAGTATTTAAATTACGCTCAGAAACGGCTTCCGAAGGACGTTGTTCCGGCACTCGGTCCCGATGCAACCGGTGTCGGCTGGGTATTTGAATACACGCTCTCGTCGGACAAACATTCACTGCAAGAGCTGCGTTCATACCAGGATTGGTACTTAAAGTACGAACTCTCTTCTGTCGCCGGCGTCGCAGAAGTTGCCAGCGTCGGCGGGTTTGTAAAAGAATATCAGGTGACGGTCGACCCGGTAAAGCTTTCTGCCTGTAACATTCCGCTCAAAATGGTTGAGATGGCCATAAGCAATTCGAACAATGATGTCGGCGGCGAAGTCATTGAAATGGGGGAAACAGAATTTATGGTCAGGGGTCTGGGATACATAAAATCATTGGACGATATTAAGCATATCCCTGTCATGGTTGATAAGAAAAGCGGAACGCCCGTGTATATTCAAGATATCGCCGATGTCACGATCGGCCCCCTGATGCGAAGAGGATTGGTTGAGAGTAACGGACAAGGGGAAGTGGTGGGGGGAATCATCGTTATGCGGTACGGAGAGAATGCGTTGCAGGTGATTGACAACGTAAAGAAAAAACTCGAAGAACTGAAGCAAGGATTGCCGGACGACGTGAAAATAACAACGGCATACGACCGTTCGGGGCTGATCGAACGTGCCATCGATACGCTGCAGGGAAAGCTCATAGAGGAAATCATCATCGTGGCAATCGTGTGCATTATATTCCTCTTGCATGCGCGGAGTGCGTTCGTTGCCATATTCACTCTTCCTACTGCTATCTTAATCTCGTTCGTCGTCATGAAGTGGCAAGGCATCAACGCCAATATCATGTCGCTCGGCGGAATAGCCATCGCGATCGGAGCCATGGTGGACGCTGCAATCATTATGATAGAGAACGCGCACAAACATATTGAGCAAGAAAATGAAAAGCCGCTTTCACAGCGGCGGGACCATTGGCAGATCATCACGGACGCTTCGAAGGAAGTCGGGCCTGCCCTTTTTTATTCTCTGCTCGTCATAACTGTTTCGTTCATTCCTGTTTTCACGCTCGAGGATCAAGAAGGGAGATTGTTCCGTCCGCTTGCATTCACGAAGACGTATTCAATGGCTGCAGCCGCAGTCCTCTCAATCACCATTGTTCCCATCCTTATGGGATATTGGATCCGCGGGAAAATTATTCCCGAAGAACGAAACCCCGTCAACCGATTCCTTATTCGAATCTACTCCCCCGTTGTCGATTTCGTAATCCGGTTCAATAAATGGGTCATTGCTGCGGCCCTCTTCCTGATCTGTGTAACGATTATTCCATTCAACCGCATTGGGTCGGAATTCATGCCGCCGCTGAACGAAGGGGATATATTATATATGCCGACAACGATGCCCGGCATATCAATTACAAAGGCTAGGGAATTATTGCAGCAGACTGATAAGATTCTCCGTCAATTCCCTGAAGTGCAAAATGTATTTGGAAAAATTGGCAGGGCTGAAACGGCTACCGACCCCGCCGGCCTGGACATGATCGAAACGATCATCACGCTAAAACCCGAAGCCGAATGGCGTTCGGGGATGACTATTCAGAAACTAATCGACGAAATGGATCGTTCCATCCAATTTCCCGGGGTGACAAATGCATGGACAATGCCGATCAAGACACGAACGGATATGCTGAGCACAGGAATAAAAACCCCCGTAGGAATTAAAATCTCCGGCCCCGACCTAGCCGTTCTGGAAAAGTTGGGAGCATCCATCGAGTCCGTAATGCGGGGAGTCCCTGGAACATCAAGCGCTTTTGCTGAACGAGCTGTCGGCGGCAATTATCTCGATGTCGATATCAACCGCAAGGAAGCAGCACGATACGGACTCGCGATTGGCGACGTCGAGAACGTGATTCAAACTGCCATGGGGGGCATGAGCATTACGAATACCGTCGAAGGGCTTGAACGATATCCTGTGAACTTACGATACAGCCGTGAATTACGCGATAATATTGAAGCTGTTAATCGTATTCTAGTGGCCGCTCCGGGAGGTGGACAAATTCCCATCGGTCAACTGGCTACGATCAGCACCCGGAAAGGCCCGATGGTGATACGGAGTGAAAATTCTCGTCCCAATGCGTGGGTCTATGTCGATATCAAAGATGTCGATGTCGGCAGTTACGTGAAAACCGCTCAAAACATTTTGGCAGAAAAGATTAAGCTTCCTGCCGGCTATAATATCGTCTGGAGCGGAGAATATGAAAACATGGCAAGGGCGGAGCACCGCTTGATGCTTGTGATACCATTGACGTTATTTATCATCGTCATGATTATCTATTTGAACACGAGGTCTTTCGCAAAAGTGGCGATTATTTTCCTGGCTGTCCCCTTCTCACTTGTCGGCGCATTTTGGTTCTTGTATTTCCTTGGATACAATCTCAGCATTGCCGTGTGGGTCGGGATCATCGCACTGGCGGGATTGGACGCTGAAACCGGCGTTGTTATGCTTTTGTATCTCGACCAGGCATTTGGCGAATGGAGCAAAAAAGGAATGATGCGCGGACTGAAAGATTTAAAAGATGCCATCCATCAGGGCGCTGTCAAGCGGGTCAGGCCAAAAATAATGACGGCTTCCGTCATCATCGCCGGTCTTCTCCCGATCATGTGGAGTAATGGAACCGGCGCGGACGTAATGAAAAGAATTGCAGCACCCATGGTTGGCGGTGTCGTTACCTCGGTGCTCATGGAACTTGCAATCTATCCCGTCATATACTTCCTCTGGAAGTCCTGGAACTTGAAAAAAGACGCGAAATCGCAAGGACGATTGTTGGAAAATTAAGGATGGTCGAAAACTTACGAACGAGCAACGAATAAATGCTAATTTGTATTTTAGAAGGAACTTACACTTGCTTCATGGCGTTGTGTTGTATATTATTCATATTGAATTCAACTAAACGCTGACCTTGAAAGGAATCTATGAAAAAGATCGGATCAATTTTGACCGTTTTCTTCTTTATGATGACTGCTTCCGCATCTCTTGCTTCACAATCTGCCGGCGATACGAAAACCACAACAGCGACAACGCACAAACATCATAAAAAAAGTTGCTGTTGCTGCGACATGAAAAGCGCCAGCGGGAATAAAAACAATGAGTGCGTCAAAATGGATGCAAAGAAAGATTCAACCAAAAAGGAATCGTGTGCAAAATAAGAATACTAAGTCTAGAGTCTAAGCATGAAATGCGCCAAATGTGGAAGTGAATTAAAGAATGATGCTCTATTTTGCCCGAATTGCGGAACAAAAGTCCCCGCACATTCTGCTCCAATAGCGCCGTCAAAAGACGCCCTCCCTTCTGCCGCCGCCGTTAAAGGGAAAAGAGCCATGAGCGAAAAAGCCAAGGCTGCCTATTTTGCAGCCGGCTTACTGCTGTTGCTGGGAATGGCGATTGTTTTCGTCAAAAGCCTTCCCGGGGGAGACCATCCGGTCATCAAGAATCAGCCCACGGTATCGGATGCTCAGAGATATGACGGCATCAAATTGACGATGGCTCCCGTTTCATCGAAGGTTGAAAACGGGTTCATCGTTATTTCCCTTTCTGATGTCATGGAAAAGAAAATGGTCGGATTCACGTATGAGGGGAAGACGAAGACGGTGGATTTAATGGCATACATCAATCCGCAAGGGAAACTTGTCACCTCGATCGCTATGTGCGACCCGTGCAATTCGAAAAGTTTTCACACCGAATCACAGGAATTGGTCTGCGACAATTGCGGCACGAGATGGAATCTTTCTAATCTTGAGGGAATCAGCGGTACGTGCCAGAAATATCCGCCGGACCCGATTCCAAGCGAAATCGTCGCCGGCGAAATTCGAATCAGTCAAAAAGTTGTTGAAGATTGGAAGATGAGAATATAATGAAGAGCGCGCTTATGGGAAGTTGATCCTCATCTCGTTCCCAACGTCTCGTTGGGAACGCTAACCCAAGAAGCTCCGCTTCATCCTGTATGTGTTCCCAATCTGAGATTGGGAACGAGATTCAAACATTCTAGACAGAATAACACAAAAGCAAATAAAAGAATACACTGAAAAATTCAAAAACCTACTTCCCCATCTTGTTCCCAACGTCTCGTTGGGAACGCTAACCTGAGAAGCTCCGCTTCATCCTGGATGCGTTCCCAATCTCCGATTGGGAACGAGATCTTATGTTAAAACTGCTAATTTCTCCAATCCGTTCATCTCGTTCCCAACGTCTCGTTGGGAACGCTAACCTGAGAAGCTCCGCTTCATCCTGGATGCGTTCCCAATCTCAGATTGGGAACGAGATAATCCTCGCCGGCAAAATTCGAATCAGTCAAAAAGTTGTTGAAGATTGGAAGATGAGAATATAATGAAGGGCGTGCCGATGGGAAATTGATCCTCATCTTGTTCTCAACGTCTTATTGGGAACAATTCAACTCTTACGGCGCTCCCAATCGGAGATTGGGAGCGAGACCTGAATAAGCGTTACGTTGTGTTCTTTCTCGCTTCGCTTCCCCTTCGAAGAATTGTAATAAAGAATCCCGCGACCAGAGTAATCGTCCCAACCCACACCAAATTGATGAACGGCTTGATACTTGCCTCAACAATCAGTGTTTCGTTTTTTTGTGCCTGGCCGGCATCCAACGGTGTGCTGACTGTGATCGTGATAGACGACTTTCCCCTGCCGCCATTCCCCAACCCCATTCCTTTGATCGCGAACGATACGCCGCTGTTCGGCAGCGCGGCAGGAATGAAACTTACTTTTCCCCTTTCATTGTGCATCTCCGGCGAAAGGTGAAACGTTTCGTTGCCGCGAACAACGTCCAGTGAAACAGTTACAACGTTTCCCTTTTCCGGGGAGGTTGTGAAATTATATCCGAGATACGTAATCGACATGTCTTGAAACTTCTGGACTTCATCCTTCTCGACTGTCAACTCTTGTTCGTTTTTCGTATCCGGACTCTCGAGTGAAAGAGGCGAAACATAAAAATCTTTCGTCATCAGGTTGATAATGTCTGGGTTTCTCATCAACCCTTCACTCTCTTTATTGTTGAACATCACGGGAGCGACGATAAACTTTTGATCCCCTTTTTCGACCTCTACATCAAACGCAAACCTTCCCCGTTCGATCGGATGGTATCCGATGTATCGCATCGAATATCCCAAAGCCTCAACCTTTTTTCCCTGTTCCAGCGATACTGTTTCTTTGTTGTCATACTTTGCTGAAGCAACAAAACCGAGAAACATCAGCGCCAATCCGATGTGCGCGATCGAGCCCCCCGCCATTTTCGGATTCCCTTTGAAAATTCTAAACCCAACCGCTGCATTGGTAAAGAGAGCAAACGAGGAGGCAAAAATAAAGATCAACATTGAGGCCTGATGAGCACCGATAAAATAGGTCCCGACGGTGAAGACTATTGCGAGGAGTACTGGGAAACGAAGGCTTCTGAGAAGCGATTCCGTGTCTGAATTCTTCCACCATAGCAATTGGCCGATTCCAGCCATGAGCGCAATAAATATTCCGAGCGGAAGCGTCGTCGTTACGTAATAGGACGAATCGACCGCCGATACTTTTCCTTTGAGAATTCCGGTGATAATGGGAGACGAAGTTCCGATGACAATGAACATCGCCGCAAAAACGATAGCCGATGCGCCGAGAAATAAGGCGAACTCGCGAGACAAAAAGCTGTGTTCCACTGGAACTTTCGGCATTTCCTTCATCCGAGCAAAGAAAAGTCCGAACCCGATTGCCGTAAAAAGAAAAAGCCCGGCAAGGAGCATCCAGTACACCAGCATTCCCGGTTCAACGAATGAGTGAACCGAGGTATCGCCAAGCACTCCGCTGCGAGTCAAGAAGGTGGAATAGAGCACCATGATAAAACACAAAATGCTCAAGACGAAATTTGTTTTGATGAAACTTCCGCTCCTCCGCTGCGAAAGCATCGTATGGATCGAAGCAACGCAAAAAAGCCACGGTACAAGCGAGGAATTCTCGACCGGATCCCATCCCCAATATCCTCCCCATCCAAGGGTCTCGTACGCCCAAAACCCCCCCATGACGACTCCCGTGCCTAGCACCATTGCGCCAAAGACAGTCCACGGCGTTGAAACGCGTATCCAGCTGACGTAGTCACGCTTTAGCATTCCTGCCACTGCGTACGCGAATGGGACGGACATTGAAGTGAACCCGATAAATAAAACCTGCGGGTGAATGACCATCCAATAATTTTGGAGGAGCGGATTTAATCCTTTCCCTTCGTTCGGATATTGCGCCCAGATCCCTTTTGCCTGGTCGAGCCAAACAAAATTAACAACGCTTGCCGGAATCGGTCCGGTATGAATCAAATCTTTGGGAAACACATCCCAGATATAGGTAAAGGGGTTTTTCAGTATGAGCATCAAGAAAAGGAAGGAGAGGATCGCCGAGTAAATCAACATCAACTCAGACTCATATCCTTTGCGTGATGAATACCACATCAACGCGAGGCCGACGATGCTCGTGTAGAATGCCCACAGCGAGAAACTCCCTTCTTGTCCCGCGTAAAACGTCGAGAAAAGAAGCGGACCCGGGAGATCTGTAGAGCTGTAATTCCACACATATGTATAGTTGAATTGATGTGTCATGATCAGGTAGATCAAGAGGGCGGCGGCGCTTATCATTCCGGCCACCGCCGTCAGGTAAGCCGTACGCGCAAACATCAAAAACCGGTTGGAATACTTTCTGTGGTCCAAGTAATAAAAGAGCACTGCAAGCAACGATGCCCCAAAAGCAATCCTTATGATAATGCTGCCGGTCATTCTCTCTTCTCTCGCTTAGTTGGCTACACTACAATGTTTTCTTTACCGCCGTTGCATCGCCTTCGTATTTTGAGGGGCATTTTGTAAGAAGCTCCGTAGCATGAAAACACCCGTCCTTATATCTTCCTTTCGCCACGACACTCGTCGCGAGCTCAAAATTATTCGGCTTCGCGCCATCGAGCACGACCTTTGCTTCGCGTTGGCTGTCGTCTCTCATGTAGAAAGTAAACTGCCCTGCTTTTGCATCAAATTGAGTCTCCTTCTCCTTCACCCACGCCCCCTTCACCTGGACCTTTTTGGCGGATTTTTCCGCCTTTGCAAAGTCGGTATATTCAACGTTGCTGTCCAAAAAGGAGACCGCTCCGAAAATAATAAATGCAACGATGACAACCGCCGCTATAATGATTTTTGCTTTCATAACATCCTCCTCACTTCCGTAAGCTTTTTTCGAGCTTGCTGATCTTCTTATCAAGCCGGAATAAATAAAAAATGAACCCGAACCATATAATGAGCACGATGCTCATGACGATATAGAGTTGATGATCGGCAAAGAATTCCACTGTCGACACTCCTGCTATTGATGTGATCCCGCTTCCAGGCGAGCGGAACGAATTTTTATGTTGAACATCCAAAAATACAAAAACGTGAACCCGATGATCGATGCAAAGAAAACAATCCGCATATTCGGCGGCATATGAAGCTGAGCAACCGGCGTCGATCCGCCTTCATCGCCTTTCGCCCCCGGATGCAGGCCGGTCATAATCCGCGGCATCACAAATATGAAAAATGGCGCCGTGACGCCGGCGATGATTGCATATACAGCAGAAAGTGTTGCTCTTTTTTCTTCCACATCGATCGCCGAACGAAGTGCAAAATATGCCCCATAAATTAACAAAAGAACGAAGATAGAAGTTTCACGCGGATCCCAATTCCAAAACGATCCCCAATTGAATTTCGCCCAAATGGAACCCGTCACTGTCGCCAAAATACAGAACATCATTCCGAGTCCGGCGGCGGAAACCGACCTAAGGTCATAGTCTAACTTTTTTGTTTTGAGATACATGATACCGTATGCCATGGAAGCAAAGAATGCCACAAGCGTCGTCCATGACATAGGGACATGGAAAAAAATGATCCTTGCCTTGTCTTCAAGTGCCGGTATGATCGGCAGTTCATACCACTGCGCAGGAACCGGCACCATCGGCATGACAAAACCGGCAATAATAACAATCGTCAACCAGACGACAAGCCCGATTTTGCCGATAAAATATTTAGTCATCGTTCGCTAATCCTTCCAAACAAATTCGAATAAAATAACTGACACCGCTACGATCACGACTGTGTACGAAATGAGTATTTGGAATTCTCCGAGCGCTTCGGTAAAAAAAGCTCCTTCGAGTGAAAGCTGTGTCGCCTTAATCACCGTCATAAGCATCGGCAGCATGATCGGAAACGAGAGCACGGGATAAAGTGTCCCTCTGGTATTCGCTTTCGCGATGATTGCCGCAATTATTGTTGAGGAACTTGCGATAGCGCAGCTCCCGAGGAATATTGTTGTCCAAAAAATGTCCGCCGATGCCACAACAAAGTTGTTGATCAACAACATATAGAGGAGCGAGATAACGACGTTCAGGGACAGCGTCAGAATAAAATTAAAAATCAATTTGCCGACATAGACCGGCGTCGGAGATGAAATAAGCTGCAGCGTCAAAACGGTGCCGCGTTCCTCCTCGCTCACAAACGTCCGCGACAACCCTGACATGCTCGAAAAAAAAATAATCACCCATAGCATTCCGGCAAGTACATCCGGACTGATCGACTCGCTGCCAAGTGAAAAGAGAATAATGGAAAGCGCCGTCACCACGAACATGAACAAGGCATTCAGCGCATACCGCGTCCTGAGTTCCGAGCGCGAATCTTTTACAAAGATATAATATGACGGTATAAAAAGGGATTTCACGGCACTTGTAACATACGATTTTACAGGGCGACTATCAAGGCTTTGGTAGTGTTACAATTTCGAAGTAAATGTCATTCCGGCGAAAGCCGGAATCCAGTTTAATCGGCCTGGATGCCAGCTTTCGCTGGCATGACACACATTTTTTCGGTTTGATATGCTCAAACTGTAACACTACCAAGGCTTTGGTACAGTGATGCCATGACCGATGCTGGTCGGCAAGCACCGTAGCACTATCACTCAATTCTTTAGGGTTTCAAAGAGAAAGTCATAGTATCACATGACTTTCCGATCCAGATCGATACAGCTCGTGGCGAATTCTAGATCTTCCTTATCGTTGGTGGCAATAATAAGTATGCCGCTTTCAGTTTGAGCCTGCATGGTGCGGCGCACCGCGCCAATTCCCTCCTCATCAAGGTTTGCGGTAGGTTCATCGAGGACAAGAATCTCGGGATGATGGAGCAAAGCTGCGGCGTACTTGAGCCGCTGTTTCATACCTGAGGAGTATGTACGCACTTCGTCATTGCGGCGTTCATAAATGCCGAATGTCTTCAATAACTTTTCGGGATCTTCTGTCGAACCATTACGCAAGTTTCTAATGCGGCTAAATACCGTGAGGTTTTCCAATCCGGAAAATTCTTCATACATCGTGATGTACGGCGAAACAAACCCGACATGCTGATACATCGTTGCCGGGTCTATCATCGTTCCGTCAATCGAACATAGAATGCGTCCTGTACTCGGAGAAAGAAGTCCGCACAATATTTTTGCAAGCGTTGACTTTCCCGATCCATTCTTCCCCGTGATTGCCATTGACTCCTTCTCCCTCAGCGAGAAAGCAATGTTCTCAAAAATGACTCGCCGGTTGAAAACCTTGGAAAGAGACTCTACGGATAATGAAATTTTTTTCATTGGGCGGCTGCGCCAGTGCCAAGAATGCTGATGACGCCGTTTTCAATTTTTAAGCGATGATGTTCCAAGGCTTTACTTTCGATTGACAAAATAAAATGTTACCAGATTCTCAGCGGGATTGGTATAAACAATATCGAGAGTTCCGTCTCTGTTAAAGTCTCCGAACCTAAACATTGCGTCTTTTGGAAGATACAAGAGAAGTGTTCCGGGCAAAAACTTGCCGTTTCCCTTTCCTTTAAAAAAAAGGAGTTCCGAGGTTTTATCATCCAAAACTATGATGTCGTTGATTCCATCGCCGTCGAAATCAACCACCTGGATATGTTCGGGATTGGTTACTTCGATGTTCTCTGCGATTGAAATGAATTCGCCGTAACGTCCTCCCCCTTTTCCCAGAGCAATCCGTATAGCATTCAGAGGAGTCGAATAAAGTATACAGTCCGGAATATTGTCTCCGTTGACATCGGCAAACATCATGGTACATTTTTTCATCGCGGAATCGGGAAAAACGTACGATAACGTTTTGCCTCGGTACTGGCCCGATGAATCACTAAAGGTTATCCCAAGATTATAGTGAAGCGTCTCGGCATCAAAATAAATATACGCCAAATCCGGAAGGCCGTCATCGTTAAAATCGTTGACGGATCCCTCCAGAATGCGCGCCGGGATTATCGGCTTAATATTGCGTTCGACAAATTTCGTCCCAGAGACTTGTTTGAAATATGAGAGAGAGCGTTGCTTCGAGCTTGAATAGATATAGAACTCAATCGCCTTGTTTTGCAGAGCAGCATCGGGAAGTAATACTCTGGGATTTTCCGCAGTAGAAATGGCATACGTGTAGGGAAATGTTGCTTTTTGAACCGCTGTTTGTTTTGATTGAGAGAGAGTAAGCACCGACACCTTGGCAATTGACTCATGAGTCAGAAGGAACGTAAGAGAGGTATCGTTTTTGGAATACAGGCGAATCGATGTAGGATTTTCCACGGTTGGAATCCCGATTTGCCCCGTCATTCGGTTGAGGGGCGAACTATAGAACAGGGAAAGCGTCGACGAAGCATTGTCCACTACCGCAACGTCGTCATACCCATCGTCGTTGAAATCGCCGACAACAAGGCCGAGAGGTTTTTTCCCCACAGCGAATGAAACCTCCGCTCTCTGAGTGAAATCGTCCTTCAACCCTGATGGCTTCTTCTTTGCATTCCAGTAAAATGTCATCGTGCTGTCGCCCGAATCGACAACAAGTACATCGTTCCATCCGTCATTATCAAAGTCCCCGATGAGCGTCGTTCGGGCATTTGACGTGCAGCCAAACACCACATCGTCATAAAACATTCCGTCTCCTTGATTTGAGAAAACGCTGAATGTCCCCCCGTTGTCGTCGACTGCGACGATATCGCTGGACGTGTGCGACGATATCGATGCCGATACCAATTCGCCGATTGAATGGTTATAATCCAGGCTTTGGTATTGAAAGTACGACGCCATCCCGTCCCCGGCAAATAATCGGAGCGTCTTCGTTGCAGATGAAGCGATCGCATAATCCAGAATATGGTCCTTGTTGAAATCCCCAAAGACGACTGCGACGGTATCCTGCCCGAACGACAAAATATTTTGCTCGGCAAACTGTAGTTCGCCCATTCCATAGTAGAAGACCATCTCATTCGTCAACCAATTATGAATGACAAGATCGGGGAAATCGTCGTCGTTGAGTTTTACAACCGAAGCATCGACGACGGGAATCTCGGGAAGGATAAGCTTTTTTTCATTGAATGTGCCATCCTTGTTGCCGAGGAGAACTGAAATGCCGGACGATAACTTCCCGAAGCACAAGATGTCTGTTGTGCTGTCGTTATTGATATCTGCGAGCAGGACTTTCTCCGGATAAAAATTTACGCTGTACTTGGCGATAGTAAACACTGTATCGTCCGGCGTGCTTAACCACACTTCCACCTGGCTCGTCGCCCGATGAACAATGACGATGTCATCTTTGCCGTCGTTGTTTAAATCTTTTGCCGCAAGAAATGTCACATCCGTGGCAGACCCGATCGTTTTACATTCAAACGATGTACCGTCTCCTTTGTTGATGACAACAACAAGCTGCTGCGCTGCTTGGTCGTAGCATAAGATATCAGGAAGAGGATCAGCGTTGAATCGAACGAGCGTGGCGAGCGACGGAGTGAACGGCAGAACCGCAGTTGTCACCATGCCCAGAGTAGCAGCATTTTTTTGCTGAGCAAAGGCAGGAACAACATGAATGGCAGCCAGAAAAAGAATCCCGACGAAAGATTTTCTGACAGAGAGCGTTGAAAAAAAGGAAAAGTTCATTGCACCGCCGGAGATACCTACGGAGAGTCTACTCATCAATGTGCTTCGAACGCCGCCGAAGCCGTTCTTCACGCCGCCGCATGGCATCAGCGTACCGCCGTTTTTCGTCATCATTTTCCGGGCGTAAGCGCGGAGAGGCTACCGGCGCGCCGTTTTCATCAATTGAAACAAACGTCAGATAAGCAGTATTTGCATGCAGCACGTTGCCGGTGAGCAAATTTTCGCACAACACCGTCACGCCAACTTCCATCGAAGTCCGAAAAACGCAGTTGACCGAGGCGCGCAAAATAACAACCTCACCCTGTTTGATCGGATGAATAAAGTTCAATTCATCCACCGATGCGGTCACACATACCCGCCTGGAATGCCGGGAAGCTGCAATGGCCGCTGCCAGGTCAATCCAGTGCATCAACTGCCCACCAAGGAGATTGCCGAGCTGGTTGGTATCATTCGGCAGTACCAGTTGCGTCATTTCCACTTGCGAATGTTTGACCGAATACGATTCTTCTGTCATTGGCCTGCGTTTGTTGAGAGTCCAACGGATTTTTTACGAACCGGCTTGGGAGCGGCAAGATCCTCTTCGATATTTGATTTCAACGTCTCGGCATCTTTTTTCAAACCGCTCGACGGATATTTCTGAAAAAAAAGATTGACGGCATCCAAGGCGGCGGTGTAATCGTGACGTTCCCTCAACGCCGTCGCCTTGCCCAGCAAAGCATCATCCGCATAATCGCTGTCATGATACCGGTCCAGAACAATGTCAAAGTATGCAATCGCCGATCTGTAGTACTCAAGCCGGAGGTACAACTTCCCGTTATCGTATTCTTTCTTGGCCAATTTATTATTCAGCTCAACGATTTTTGCCTCCGCAACTTTAGCCAGAGAATCGGTCGGATAGTACTCAATGAACGCTTGAAAATCGTCGATAGCCTCCTTGGTGAACTTTTGGTCGAGTTCCGATTTTGGTGAAAGCTCGTAATTTGACATCGCCTTCATGTACCGCGCCTTTATGACGAGCGGACTCGACGGCATTGTCCGGACGAGGAGGTCGTACTCAGAACCGGCCAGAATGAATTCCTCCCTGCGATACCGGCACTCCCCAATAAAGAACTGGGCGCTGTCGGCAAATGCACTCCCCGGATATTGGACGGTCACCGTCTTGAAATCTTCCGCCGCTTCCAGATAGTTCTCACGGATAAATTTCGTCATGGCGGCGGCGAAACGCTCCTCGACAGGAAGTGATTCTGTTTCTTTACTCGAACCACAGCCGAAAAATCCAAGCATTAATACATAACTCACTGCTGCAATTGCAAATGATTTGTTCAATTGATGATGCCTCTGCCTGTCAAAGTAATTGGAATATTTGATAATGCCTGTACTCGTGCCCTCAATTGGCACAGCTCGCTCGAATCGGACAACACCGTCGGTTGATACCCTGCCTGGATTGGAATACACTCTATCGACGTCACTGTTGTTGCACCGGCATTCTTTACCAGCGTTATTCTCGCCGCAAAGCTCAGCTGGGTCCAAAACAACTGGGGCTGATAAAAAACAAAATTACCGAGCGAATGAAATATATAACCGGCTCCGAAGCGCTCTATTCCGTACGGCACATGCGGGTGATGGCCGAGAACGATTTTGACCCCCTCCACAACAGCCTGTTCTTCGAATACCGCCAGCCGCTTTGCCGGCCGATCGCTATACTCATCGCCGCCATGGACACTCAGGATGACCACGTCGACGGAAGCCGCGGCTTCTCGAATGGCCGGAAACAATTTGCTCGTATCAGTCGTTGCGACAAAATCATGCCAGCCATGCTTAAAATTCATCAGATCAGTTACCGCAAAGAACGCGAATCGAATTCCGTTTTTCTCAAACATCAGCGGTTCGTAGAGCGTCTGTGCCGATCTCACTGAGCCAATGTGCCCAATATTTTCATCGTCCAGATGGTCCAGCGTTTCGAGCAGAGCGCGTTTTCCATAATCAAACGCATGATTATTCGCAGTCGAAACTAGTGTGAACCCGAATTTCACAAGCGACTGGGCACCATTTGGCGGACCGGTGAAAATCAAATTGTGAACCGGGTCCTGCGTAACACCCTTCTGGTTTGAAAGCTGGCTTTCGAGGTTTCCAAAGATGATATCGGCTGAGTCATTCCGGAAAGAGATTTTTTGAAACGGAAAATCAACTTCTCCGTTCAGGATTTTTTGGCCGACCATCCGTCCGAGATTAACATCCCCAAACGCCAGGACCGTTACACTACGGTGAACCGGCGTCTCTGCCTTCTTCACGCTGCTGCGCATTCCCAGATACGGGGGCACAACAACAAAACAAAAAACAAGAACTGCACACCAACCCGTCCAGACAATAAATATTCTAACACGACCTCCTACCGGCGGCACGGCCTAACTTCTGATTGTGAAAAATAAATACACTGCAACGCCCGCCGCCCCCACAATAATAAGCGGCTCGATGAACCGTTCCAACGCTGAACGGTCCGGTAACGGGCTGCTCGCAATATGTTTGCTGGATTCCTGCAATTTCGGAATTTCATCAACATACACGGTATCCGAAAATGACCGCTTCTCTGTTCCAGCGCAAAGGATCTTCCCGTCAGCACTGCGCGTTGCCGCAAACCGCAGCGCAATCTCAACCGTTCGTTCGCTCTTTCGGGCCGAGAAAACTCCCTCCGAGAAGGGCTCGCCGTACATTACGCCGACTTCTGAGACAGAACCGAGGATATCCACGCTTGAGGCACCGCTGCGGGCATAGAGCGAAACAAAATGCTGACGAAATGATTCAAGCACCGGCTGATTGAAAAAACGGTTGACCTCACCGTTTTCCATGATCAGGGCGATTGACGTCGTATCGGAGATTTTCAAATCTGCACAAAAAATATCCACCGCCTCGCGCGACAAATCAACCATTATTTCTTCGTTAGACCTCGGATTCCCGCCAGCCCGAAGAAGCTCCGGTGTTCCTGAGACGAGAAGGGTAATGAATAGTACATGGACAAACTGCGATTGTGCGCTCACGCGTAAATTCCACGGACCTTTAATGTTTTGGCGACTTTGTCGATTGCCAGAATGTATGCGCCGATGCGCAACGAAACTTTATAGTGCTCCGCCGTCTCGTAGACTGAATGGAACGCCGCCGTCATCATCCTCTCCAACCTGCGATTCACGCGTTCAATCGACCAGAAATAACCGACGCGATCCTGAACCCATTCGAAATACGATACCGTGACCCCGCCTGCGTTCGCAAGAATATCGGGAATGACGATGATTCCTTTGTCTTTCAGGATTGGGTCTGCTTTGGCGGTCGTGGGACCGTTTGCACCTTCGGCAATAATTTTCGCTTTTATTTTTGGAGCATTCCGGGCAGTAATCTGATCTTCTTTCGCAGCAGGAACCAGCACATCACATTCAAGCTCCAATAATTCCGATTGTGTAATCTTTTCCGCATTGGGGAATCCGTTCAGCACTTTGTGCGTTTTCATCCATTCAATCGCCTTCTCGACGTCGATTCCCCTTCTGTTATGGTACCCGCCGGTAACGTCGCCGAGCCCGACGATCTTACATCCTTGCTGCTGAAGAAGCTGTGCCGACACGGAGCCGACATTGCCAAACCCCTGCACCACAACGGTCGTCTCTTTCGGTTTCAATTTTATTTTTTCCATCGCGCCAATAGTCACCATCATGACACCGCGGCCCGTCGCTTCACGTCTGCCCAGCGAGCCTCCAATAATGAGGGGCTTTCCAGTGACCACGCCCGTCGCAGTCCGCTTCATATGCATGCTGTACGTGTCCATGATCCATGCCATGATTTGTTCGTTCGTTCCCATATCCGGCGCAGGAATATCTTTGTCTTCTCCGAAAATATCGAGCATATTCGCCGTATACCGGCGGGTCACCTTTTCGAGCTCGACAAGAGTCAGCTTCGATGGGTCGCATCGAACGCCTCCCTTCGCACCGCCAAAAGGTATATTCACGACAGAACACTTCCATGTCATCCATGCGGCGAGGGCTTTGACCTCATTGAGATTGACATCGGGGGCAAACCGGAGGCCGCCTTTTGAAGGGCCGAGAATATCGTTGTGAATAACGCGGTATCCTTCGAATACTTCAATCTCGCCGTTATCCATCTGGATAGGAATAGAAACGACGATCTGTTTTACGGGTGTTTTAAGATACTCGTAGACTCCTCTTTCTAATCCGAGAAGTTCGGCCGCCACGTCGAACCGCTCCATCATTGATTCGAACGGATTTTCCTTATCCGTAATCGGTGCGGGTTCTTTGTAGTTAAGATTTTCGGTGGACTCCATGCTCTCTCCTTTATTCAATGCTCAACTTCCGTGCATAGCAATTTGTTCTAAACGCGCGATTCGATCTTCGACAGGTGGATGGGTAGAGAAGAGCTTCATAATTCCTCCGCTGCGCAGCGGGTTCACAATGAACATGTGCGCCGTTGCCGGACCGGCATTTTCCATCGGTACACGCTCAGAATTCTGTTCCAGTTTTTTTAATGCGTTCGCCAAACTGAGCGGTTTTCCGCTGATTGCCGATCCGCCCGCGTCGGCAGCAAATTCCCTCGACCGCGAAATCGCCAGTTGAAGCAAAACTGCGGCTATTGGCGCAAGAATGAGGAGCAGCAGTTCCGATAACCCGTTTCCTGAATCCCTCTCGCTGCGCCGTCCCCCGGAAAACATCATCGCCCACCCTGCCATTCGCGCAATAAATGTTATTGTTCCTACCATCGCCGCAACGATCGTTCCCGTGAGGATATCCCGATGTTTGACGTGCGCTAACTCATGCGAGAGCACTCCCTCGAGTTCGTCATCGGTCAGTATTTTTAATATTCCCGAGGTCACGGCAATTGCGGCATGATCCGGGTTACGGCCCGTTGCGAATGCGTTTGCAGTTTCATTCGGAATGATAAACACCCTCAGCATCGGAAGCTGGGCCTGGGTTGCAAGTTTCCGCACCGTTTGAACCAGGCGCGGCTCTTCCATTTCAGTAACTTCCCGTGCATGGTACATCATCAGCACCACTTTATCAGAAAACCAGTACATTCCGAAGTTCATAAGCAGCGAAAAGATGAAGGCCATGACCAAACCTTGCCCTCCTCCAAACGCCTCGCCGATGAGCAGCAAGAGCAGCATCATCAGCGTCATCAGAAAAACAGTTTTCATCGTGTTCATGCCGCGCAATTCCTTAAAGAGCAGTACAATTAAATTTAGCAAAACCTGGGGGCATTTTCAACCGGCAGTTCAGTCTCGTTTCCTGCTGTCGCGCACCCGCTGCAATTGATCAATCGTAAAATCAATCGACTCATCAACAAAGTGCCTTGACAACCGCCGCGCGCGCCGCACGGCGTCTTCATGAATGTCCGCATAGATCAAATCCTCATCGAACAATTTCGCCGATGCAATGATTTCGCCCGACGGATCGACAACCTCGGAGCCTCCCCAAAAATTCACGCCGTCTTCTATCCCTACTCTATTACAGAAAACGACGTATGAGCTGAGCAAACGAGCGTATGCCTTATGATGTTCGCTGTTGATCGTGGCCGATGGAAGATTCTCTGATGATCCAGAGATTCGGGTGGGACTGGCGGCTATGGTGATAAGTACATCCGCTCCGTCGCTCGCCAGGATGTACGGAAGAGAAAGATGCCATAAATCTTCGCAGATCAGAATCCCGAGCTTGCCGTGTTTCGACGTGAAGTTCCGCACGTCATTCCCCTGGCTGAAGTAACGCATTTCTTCAAACATACCATAGGTCGGCGGGTAAATCTTTCGATGGCCGGAATATAACTTCCCATCCTCCAGCACGAACGCGGAATTATAGAGGCCGAAGTTTTCTCGTTCTTCAACTCCGCCGGCGATGATCGTGATAGATTTGCTGAGCTTTAAGAGTTTGCTCAACACGGCGGGCTCGGCAATATTGATTGCTACATCCCAGTTCAAATCTCTCACAGAATAACCGGTGAGGCTCAGCTCCGGGAACACGATCACGCTCGCCTTCTTTGCAACCGCTTTCCTTATGGAAGCAATGTGGCGCTCGATATTTTTCTCGACATTGCCGACTGCGGCATCGATCTGCGCTACGGCTACTTTCATTCTCATGAGATCGTTCTTTGCTGGCACTGTTATTTTATTGAAACGTCGTTCGGCAGTTCGTCGGCATCGTTTGTGGTGCGAGGAAATTCCTGTTCAAGTTTCTTTCCAATTTCTTTGACAACTTCGCAGATGCCGTCGCAAAACCTTTTTTCCTTAAAATGCGCAGTCATCGCCCCTGCAAGGTCATCCCAATACCCGTCGCTCACTTTTTTGTGTATCCCTTCATCGGCGATGATCTGAAACGAGCGGTCACTCATCGAAAAGAAGAGGAGCACGCCGCTCTTGTGCCGAGTTTTATCCATCCCGAGTTCAAAGAAATTCTTCAGCGCAAAGCGATGGAGCGTGAGTTTCCGCTCATTCCACGCCCGGCGTTTGCGGATGCTGACTCGAATTTCACCGTTCGTCCTTCGTTCAACCTCGGCAATTGTGTCTGCAATTTTTTTCCGCTCTTCGACGGTCAGCAATGGATGGGTCGAAAATAAGGCCATACGTTTCCTCAGTTAATCTGAAATATCGATCATTCTGATATTCTTGATGTACTGCACTGTTTTGTCTTCTTTTAACGACTTCAACCGGCTCAGCTTCAGCTGCATCCGTTCAACGTTCTCGCTAATGATCCGAAGATACATTTTCATGTCGGTGGCTATTCGGCTTTGCAAAAGCACGTCTACGTTTTTCTTCATCGAGTCCAACGGTGTTACTAAATCCTGGCTTATCCCCAGCACCAGCTCCTGGATCGCTTCGACACGCTGGCTGCTGATTTCGAGTGCTGAAAGCTGCTGGCGCAGTCTGACCCGTTCCAGGACACTGACGATTGTCCTCGGCAAAACGGGCGTGGAAATTTCTTCTTTGACGAGAAAATCCTCGACGCCGAGTTTCATCGTTTCGACGGCAAGATTAAAATCCCGGTTCACTGTTATAAAAACGACGGGGATCGTAATTCCCCGCTGAACGAGGGCGCTCGTCACCTCGACACCGTTCATGCCCGGCAAATTATAGTCCATCAAGATGACATGATAATTCGAGTTAGCCTCAAACTCTTTCAGCCCGTCTTCCCCGCTTTTCTTCCAAACAAGGTTGAACACGTAATCGGGATGCTGGGACAAGTACAATTCCACCAGCTTGCCAAAATCATCATTGTCCTCTATCATCAAAATATTGATGCGTTCTTTCATTGTGCTCAATTTTCTATACTATAAAAAAAACACGCCACGCTGAAGTCAGCCGATAGTGGATGAGTAAGGCCGCTGACAATCACCTCGGAAGAGAAAAATAAAAAGTCGTCCCTTTCCCGATTTCTGATTCCAGCCAAATTTGCCCTTGATAAAGTTCTACGATTTTTTTTACGATTGCCAGACCCGCACCGCTTCCTTCATATTCAGGGTTCAACCTTTGAAAGATAACGAATATCTTGTCAAAATACCTTTTTTCGATGCCGATACCGTTGTCTTGAATGGAAAAGAGAATGCGTTTCTCACTCTCTTCCAAGGTGATCTTAATAACCGGGTTCTCATTCTTGTTAAATTTTATCGCGTTCGAAATGAGGTTCCGCAGAACGAGCTTTATTTGCGTTGGATTGCACTGATAGGATAAAGGCTGGTCGGGGAGCACTAAAGCGACATGCTTCTCCTGTATAGAGAATCTCAGGTCATCCAATACTTCGTTTAGTATCTCATTCAAGGAAACAACTTCCGTGAGTTCCGAAAATCGCGAAACACGGGAAAGCACAAGCAGGTCGTCGATCAGGCCCTTCATCCTTGTACAGGATTGAATAATTGATTGAATATACTCAGATGCAGCGCCATCTTTTTCGTGAACATGGTCCTTGAGAAGTACGCGACTGTAGCCTTCGACCGTTATCAGCGGTTCTTTTAAATCGTGCGACACAACGTAGGTGAAGTCATCCAACTCCTTGTTCCGGTTTTGAAGCTGAATTGATTTTGAAATCGTTTCTTCGTATAGCTTCGCTTTCTCTAACGCAATGGCGGCAAGGTTGGCAAAACTCTCGAGGAGCCGAATATGAGATGCTTTGTACAGATTCGGCGCATAACTTTGCATAGACAGCACGCCGATAATCTTCTCCCTCGAAAACATCGGAATATACAAAAGCGACAATGACGGCCGCGCTTTGTCGCCGAAAGGATACTGCATGGCACCCGGTGAATCTTTGTCTCGATTTTCAAGCAATGATTTTCTCGCTTCAATCACTTTTGCAATTCCCGTCCCTGCACGGAGAGAACTTTCCCCCGATTCAGACTGGATTTTCACCTTGGCATTATTGATCGTGTCATAGCATACGACATTTCGCACTGTCCCCTTCGACTCATCAAAAAGGTCGATAAAAAATGCGTCAAAGGGGAGCACCTCGACAAGATGCTTATAGACTGCTTCCGCAATTTCATTAATTTTGAGCAGGGATGTCAGGGTTCGGCTGAGTTCGTAGAGAACGCGCAGCCGTTCAAATTGAAGGCGGTTAACCTCTTCCAGGTTTTTCCGCTCAGTAATGTCGCGCGCCATATTCATCATTGCGACGGGACGGTTGAGCGCATTGTAGAGCAGCGTCGTATTCATACTGACGGAAATCAATCTCCCGCCGGTGTTCTTCCAATGGATGTCAAAATCACGTAAGCTTTTCTTTTCCCGCAATTCTTTTATCCAGAGGACATAACGCGACATTTCTTCGTCGAGAAGCCATTCGTACGGAAACTCTTTGCCGATTGCGTCGGATTTCTTGATGCCGGTAAGCCGCTCGAATTCGTTGTTCACCTGCAGCACTTTTCCCTCTAAATTGGTGACGACGAGCGCATCCCCGACGGTAAGCACTCCATCGATGACATTGCGGAACATCTGTTCCGATTGCTGCAATTCCTTTTCAATGGCGTGCTTGAGCGAAATATCCCGATGCACTGCAATGACCGCCTGCCCTCCTCGAAAAGGAATTATGCTCACGACGACTTCTGCGTCAAATAATGTTCCGTCTTTTCTCATAGCCTTGTACTCATACCGGTTCGGAACATTTTTTCCATCGACGCGGCTCTTACTTCTCTCAACTACTCGCTCGCGGTCTTCCGGAGCTATGATCGTTTCAATATGCTTATCCCTCATCGAGTCGTTTTCATTAAAGCCAAACATTTCTTTCAGAGCGGTATTTGCGTAAAGAATTTTCAAATCACGAACGATCGTCACTCCATCGGCCATTGCTTCAATGATCGATTCGTACTCCGCCGCATTCATTGCGTGGGAGGAAGCTTTTTGAGCCGCGTGCAGAAGAAAAAGTGCATAACGCCCAACTTTGCTCGCTATAAGCTTTTCTTCCCCCTTGTTCTCGGTCAATGAACCGCCGATGAGTTCCACAACTCCCACGACTCGATGACGCTCAACTACGGAGATATGTGTTACAGGAAGTTTGTCAAAGCGAATAGTTTTGCCCGCCTTGGCCGGAAACAATTTTTTGCCGCCGGGATGAACGAGCAAGGAGGTTTTTTTCCGCACGATGTTTTTGAGATGGGATTCAGAGAGGCTTTGCTCCGCCAGAAAACGACGCAATTGAACAGGGTACGAATAAGACCCTGCAAGTCTCACGGTCTTGTCTTCGACACGATATATAGCGGCAGCAACTCCGCCGGCGAATTTTAGAACATGGTATAAGAATGATGGAACTGATTTTTTTTCGACGTGATGGGTTTCAAGAACTCCGTCAGCAAGGCGGTTGAAGAATCCATAGAGTTTCTTCAATTGCGCGGCTGTATTACCTCGACCGGACGCTTGACGAGCTGCTGGCTGTTTAGCACGTTGTTTCGGAAGTCGCTTTGAGGACATAAAAAAAGGAACGTTACATTCGTCGTCCGACAATGACAGATATTTCTTTCAGCTTTTTCATAAGATGGAGAAATGCAGCAGGTTTCAACGACTGAAAGCCGTCCGACATCGCCTGGTCGGGATGAGCATGTACCTCCACCATCAACCCGTCCGCTCCGGCGGCAATTGCCGCAAGCGCCATCGGCGAGACCAAATCCCATGCACCCGTTCCATGGCTCGGATCGACGATGACCGGCAAATGTGATAATTTTTTTATCACGGGGATTGCATTCAAATCAAGCGTGTTGCGCGTGTACGTCTCGAAGGTCCGAATACCCCGTTCGCAGAGGATAACATTGTAATTTCCCTTTGACAAGATGTACTCGGCCGCCATGAGCAGTTCTTCGATCGTTGCAGAAAGTCCTCTCTTCAAGAGCACCGGCTTGTGTAACTCGCCGACCCGTTCGAGTAATGAAAAATTGTACATGTTACGGGCGCCGATTTGGAGAATGTCGGAATGTTCTGCAACAACGGAAAGAGTCTCGGTATCCTTCACTTCCGTCACTATTTTTAGCCCGGTCGCTTCCGCCGCTTCCTTGAGATACCCCAGCCCTTCAAGTTTCAACCCTTGAAATGCATAAGGGGACGTCCTCGGCTTAAACGCCCCCCCTCTGAGAAATCGTGCGCCGGCACTTTTAACCAGTTCCGCAATTTCTTTGATTTGCGAGCGGCTTTCTACTGAACAAGGGCCAGCGATGATGTTAATCTCTTCTCCCCCGAACTTTACGCCGCCGACATCAACAATAGTTGATTCAGGCTTAAAATCCCTGCTGACAAGTTTGAACGGTTTTGAAACGGAAATGACGTCGATGACACCGGAAAGAGTAAGAAAATTTTCCGGGTCCACCTTTCCCTTGTTCCCGGTTACGCCAATTGCGACCCGTTGAACGCCGGGAATCTCATGGGGGGAAAAACCAAAGGACGATATTTTTTCTTTGACCGCATCAATTTCTTTTCGCGAGGCGTCGAGCCTCATCACGATTAACATTCTATCCTGCGTATTGTACTGTACTTTGGGATATGAGATTACTTACCAGCTTCCGCTTGCTCCACCGCCGCCAAAAGATCCGCCGCCGCCGGACCATCCCCCACCGCCTCCGCCGCCGAAACCTCCTCCCCCAAAAAATCCTCCCCCTCCAAAACCGCCTCCCCAATATCCCGACTGATAATGTCCGCGCGATGAAATGCCATAGCGCCGTCCGCCGCCGAAGATCGACATTCCGAAAATAACAAACAAAATGATTGATAATATCACTGACCCAAAATTCGTCACTTTGTTTCTCGTCCGGCCTTCTGCTTTGTATTCACCCTTGGTCGCCTTAATAACCGCATCGAGGCCTGCACTGATACCGCCATAATAATCACCGTCTCGAAAACGGGGACGGATCTCGTTTCGGATAATTTGATCACACAACGCGTCCGGCAGCGAACCCTCCAGTCCATAACCGACCTCGAACCGTATTTGCTTATCTTGCTTTGCAATGAGAATAAGAAGGCCATTATCCTTCCCCTTTGTCCCGATCTTATTCGCTTCTGCGATTTTTAGCGAGTAATCGGTAATGTCTTCTCCCTGCAACGACTGAATCACAACAACCGCGATCTGTGTGGATGTACTGTCCTCAAATCGCTTCAGTTGCGTTTCGAGCGAACGCCATTCGGAGAATTCGAGGGTGTTTGTAAAATCGGTAACATGTTCGTGCAATTGCGGCACTGGGATATCTTGCGCCTTCAGCACAAACCAGGCAGACGAGAGAATAGATAAGAGAAATAGAACTCTTAGGCGATGTGTTAAGTGATTTTTGATAGTATCACCTGCGGTTAAAATTTGACTTTCGGCGCTTCCTCGGCTCCCGTTTGCGCCTGGAAGTACGCTTTGGGACCAAATCCACCGAAACCTGCAATCATTGATGTCGGGATTGTCTTAATTGCCGTATTGTACGCCTGTACCACTTCATTAAAATGTTTTCGTTCGACCGCTATACGGTTTTCGGTACCTTCCAACTGCGCCTGCAATTGGAGAAAATTTTCATTCGCCTTGAGGTTCGGATAATTTTCGGTAACCACCATTAGACGGGACAAGGCCGATGTTAACTCCCCTTGCGCTTTCTCGAACATCTGAAAAGCCTGAGGGTTCTTCAACACTTCGGGGGAAATGACCATTTGACCGACTTTGGCACGCGCTTCGACAACGTTTTCCAACGTCTCTTTCTCGTGGCTCGCGTATCCCTTTACTGTCTCGACCAGGTTCGGGATCAAATCGAACCGACGCTGGTATTGATTTTGAACTTGCGACCACTGACTGTTTACTCCCTCGTTCATCGCCACCAATCTGTTATAAACGCCGACTCCCCACATTATGGTAAAAATTCCGACCAGAAGTATTCCGCCAATAACTGACAATGCGATAACGAGACCTTTTGATTTCATTGCAAATATTCTCCTTGGTTAAACACACGGTTGATTACAAGGTTGCAACACAAGGTAATCAATAGTAGTTTTAAAAACAAGCGATGGGAATTCCCCCCTAAATCCTTGACAATCAACAAAATTGTAATTACTATTTCACTCAGCCATTTCGACGATAGCCATTGTAAAATTGCTCGTGTGAAGAAGGAGTCTGCATGCCTCGCATAGTAAAGGGGGGACTGATCCAGTGTTCCGTATCAGAATCGACGGAAAAGCCGATTGAAGTAATAAAAAAATCGATGATCGATAAACATATTGCACTTATCGAAGAAGCGGGGAAAAAAGGAGTCCAGATACTCTGCCTTCAGGAAATTTTCTTCGGACCATATTTCTGTGCTGAACAGAAGACAAAATGGTATGCAATGGTCGAAAAAATTCCCGAGGGGCCGACGGTAAAACTGATGCAGGAGTACGCAAAGAAATATTCAATGGCGATGGTTGTTCCGATTTATGAAGAGGAAATGACAGGGATCTACTACAACACGGCTGCCGTACTTGACGCTGATGGGAAGTATCTCGGGAAATACCGCAAACACCATATTCCGCAAGTCGACCCGGGTTTCTGGGAAAAGTTCTACTTTAAGCCGGGTAATCTCGGGTACCCTGTATTTAAAACACGTTATGCCGATATTGGCATCTATATTTGCTACGACCGGCACTTTCCAGAAGGTGCGCGCATTCTTGGATTGCATGGTGCGGAAATCGTCTTTAACCCATCGGCGACGGTTGCAGGATTGTCGGAATATTTATGGGAACTCGAACAACCGGCACACGCTGTTGCAAACGGATATTTCGTCGGGGCGATTAACCGGGTTGGTACGGAGCCCCCCTGGGATATCGGAGAATTTTACGGGAAAAGTTATTTCTGCAATCCGCGGGGAAAAATTATTGCACAAGCGAGCCGCGACAAGACCGAACTTGTAGTCGCTGATTTGGATTTAGACATAATAAAGGAGGTCCGGTCGGTCTGGCAATTCTACCGGGATCGAAGACCGGAAACGTACAGAGAAATTGTTGAAGAATACTGAAGGCAAGTGAAAAGTTAAAAATTAAAGACTAAGAGAATTTGGATTTCAGAGCTTTCACTGTGCAAAACAACGTACCAGCGCAATGACTTCACAAGAAGTAATCGATATAACGGCAAAGAACACGTTCGGGACTTGGAGGTTTCAAAAGGACTGGAAGCCTCTCCACATTACGGATGCGGAGGGATGCTATTTCATCGATGCAAACGGGAAGAAATATTTGGATTTATCCTCGCAGCTGATGTGTGTAACGCTCGGTTATAAGAACCAAGCAGTGATTACAGCGATTGAGGAACAAGCCCGAAAACTTCCGTACATAGCCCCCGGTTTTGCAACCGATGTGCGGGCCGAATTGAGCAAACTCCTCCTCCAAGTCCTTCCGAAAGGTCTGGAAAAATTTTTCTACACGACATCCGGCACTGAAGCGAACGAGGCTGCGTTTAAAATTGCACGGATGTATACCGGTAAGACAAAAATAATCGCACGGTATCATTCGTACCATGGCTCAACCATGGGGTCGATAGCCGCCACGGGCGACCCGCGCCGATGGGCGATGGAACCGGCTGGAAAAATCCCGGGCGTTATCTTCGGACCCGAGGTTAACTGTTACCGCTGCCCTCTTCACCACACATACCCGCAATGCGGAATTGCCTGCGTGGAATACATCGACCACATGATTGAAAACGAGAGCGATGTCGCCGCAATCGTCATTGAGCCGGTGGTCGGAACGAACGGAGTATTGATCCCGCCGAAGGAATATCTGCCGCGCCTCAAGCAAATTTGCGCCAAGCATAGTGTTCTCCTCATCGCAGATGAAGTCATGAGCGGATGGGGCCGAACGGGGTCATGGTTCGCGGTGGACCATTGGAGTGTGGAGCCGGATATTCTCACGACAGCAAAAGGAATCACGAGTGCTTATGTTCCCCTCGGGCTTTGCGCAACGACGAAAAAGATTGCGGACTATTTTGACGATCATTACTTTTCCCACGGCCACACGTACGAGGCACATCCTTTGACGCTGGCACCGGCCATCGCCGCAATCAACGAGCTCAAACGCCTTAACCTCGTTGAACGAGCAAATGAAATGGGTGCGTACATGGGGTCTAAACTTAACGCCCTCATAGCCAGGCACCCATCGATCGGTGAAGTGCGCGGCCTTGGTTTATTCTGGGGCGTTGAACTTGTAAAGAATCGAACAACGAAAGAACCGTTCAATTCATACAAAGACAAGGTGGGCGGCGTTCCGCTGCTCGTCGATAAAGTTACGTCAGAAATGATGAAGAAAGGTGTATTCCTACAAGCGTGGGTCAGCCATTTTGTCATCGCTCCTCCTCTTATTATCACACAAAAAGAAATCGACGCAGCAGTGGAGGTCTTTGAATATGCGTTGCGACTTGCGGATGAACAGGTTTCGTAAATCGCCAATGTCTTCTGATCCGCCCACGGAAACTGGTTACTCAACGCTCCAATTATGAATATTCTGCGCATTGAAAAACGGCCTGCTGAATGAAGAACATCGCACCGAAACTCACGGCCGAACAATACGAGAGCAATTTTGCGGAACTACATCCCCCCTTCACTTCAAACTCAGCCGTCGCTGAAGCAAATCGCTGCCTCTACTGCTTCGATTCCCCGTGCATGAAAGCATGTCCGACGCATATTGACATCTCGACATTCATAAAGAAAATCGCATCGGGAAACATAAAAGGCTCGGCAAAGACTATTCTCGCCTCAAACTGGGTGGCGCTCACGTGCGCAAAAGCCTGTCCGGTCGATGAGCTCTGCGAAGGTGCGTGCGTCTATAATGTGCGGGGTGAAGACCCCATTCACATCGGGAAATTGCAGCGGTATGTCATGGACTGGTATGTCGAACGCGGGATGCCCGCGCTTTTCAAACCTGCCCCAAAGAACGGAAAAACGGTCGGGGTTATCGGAGGAGGGCCAGCAGGCCTGTCATGCGCAGCCGAACTGGCATTGCTGGGATATGAAGCCACTATTTACGAAGCCAAGAACGAACCCGGCGGGCTCGATACATTCGGCATTGCTCCCTATAAGATGAAGCGGGAGGACAGTCTTCATGAAGCAAAAATCGTTGAACGCCTTGGCGTGAAAATTAAAACGGGGATGTCTATCGGTGAAAGCATTTCCGTGGATGAGCTGTCGCGCAGGCATGATGCAATTTTTCTTGGAGTCGGATTGAAAACTCCTGCGCAGCTACGAATTCCAGGGGAGAATCTTGCCGGCGTTTACGATGCGATGCACTTTATCGAAAGAGTTACATCGAGGAAATGGAGCTCGGTGGAGATAGGCAACCGGGTTGCTGTGATCGGTGCGGGCAACACGGCAATTGATGCTGTTACCGAAGCGAAACGCCTCGGTGCACAACAGGTCATGATCATTTACCGCCGCAGCAAAGAAGAGATGTCGGCATATGAATTCGAGTACGAACTTGCCAAGAGCGACGGCGTGGTTTTTCATTTCCTTACAGCACCAAAACAAATTCTTGGTTCAACACATGTCGAAGCGATTGAATGCGTTCGGATGAAACCTAGCGTTCCGGATGGCAACAGAAAGAGAATGCCCGAGGCCATCCCCAATTCCGAGTTTCAGCTTCCCGTCGACATGATTATAACGGCCGTCGGCCAGACAACCGAACGAAAATTCTTCTCTCAGATTCAAAACCTTAAATTGGAAAACGGCAATGTGCGGGTAAACCCCGAGACATACCAAACAAGCAATCCAAAGTTTTTCGCCGGCGGGGATTGCGTGAACGGTGGAAAAGAAGTCGTTAACGCAGCGGCGGATGGGAAAAAAGCCGCGCATGAAATAGACAAATTCTTAATGAACAGAACATAATCGAGCATCGGCACGTATGGTCGACTTATCAATAAATTGCGGCGGGATCAAATCACCGAACCCATTTTGGCTTGCTTCCGGCCCGCCGACAAATTCAGCATATCAGGTCTGCAAAGCGTTCGAAGCGGGCTGGGGCGGTGCCGTGTGGAAAACGATCGGCGAACCGGTCATGAACGTGGTGAATCGGTACGGTTCGATTGACTATAACGGTCAAAAAATTATCGGCCTGAATAATATTGAACTCATCAGCGACCGGCCGGTCGAGGTCAACTTAAGAGAAATTGCCGAGACGAAGAGGCTTTGGCCTGACCGGGCTGTGATCGCTTCGTTGATGGTGGAATCGAAACGGGAAACATGGCATGACATTGTTAAACGGACGATCGATACCGGCTGCGATGGAATCGAATTGAATTACGGCTGCCCTCATGGAATGAACGAGCGCGGAATGGGATCGGCTGTCGGCCAGGTCCCTGAGTATTGCACAATGATCACTGAATGGGCTACCGAGGTCTCGACAATTCCTGTTCTCGTTAAACTTACTCCCAATATTTCCGACATTCGTTTTCCCGGGCGCGCGGCAAAAAAAGGAAAAGCAAACGGCATTTCGCTCATCAACACCATCAACTCAATTATGGGTGTCGACCTCGATACATTCGAACTGAACCCATCTGTCGACGGCAAAGGCGGGCATGGCGGGTACGCAGGCCCCGCCGTAAAGCCAATTGCACTGAACATGGTTTCACAAATTGCTGCCGACGCGGAGATCAACCTTCCTATTTCCGCCATCGGAGGAATCTCAACATGGCGCGACGCTCTCGAATTTATTCTGCTCGGTGCTTCTTCAGTGCAAGCATGCACAGCGGTTATGCACTACGGTTTCCGTATCATCGAGGATATGACAGAAGGATTGACACATTGGATGGAAGAAAAAAAATACAGTAATCTTGATGAACTGCGCGGAAAGTCGCTCAAATGCATCTCGGATTTCGGCAATTTAAATCTTCTCTACAAAACGGTAGCCAGAATCAACGAATCAAAATGCATTCAATGCAATCTTTGTTATATTGCCTGTAATGACGCCGCGCACCAGTGCATCGACGTCCTCCCACATAATGAAAAAAATCAGCCAAAAGTGCGGGAAACCGATTGCGTTGGATGCAGGCTCTGTTTTATTGTCTGTCCGGTCGACCAATGTATATCAATGATTCACGTCGACGGCAACTCCGAAGAACTTACATGGAATGATTTGATGAAGCAGATGCCCCAGCCGCTGACATGGGAAGCATTGCGGCAATTTCAGCGCAAACACGGAATTGAAATCACCTAGACAATAAACACTGCACGCGGTGTAGCCGGGAATCATAAGCACAATCTCTCTCCACCCTGTGAGTGAATCTTTCGGTCTCTCACGTCTAATGAAAGGAGATCTTATGAAAAACAAAACGTTCTGGATGGCAGTTGCGGCGGGCGGGGTGGTAATGAACGTTATTGATTATCTTATCCAGGGATTGGTCATGGTCCCGGCGTATTATTCCAAACATGCGGATGTGTTCATTCAGACAAGCGATCCTCTTTGGTTTGTTATTGGAGACTTTGTCAGCGTTTTCGTCCTGGCGTGGGTGTTCGACAAAGTCTGCGGCAGTTTCAGCACCGGATGGCAAGGGGGAGCGATGTACGGCTTGTACGCGGGAATTCTGGTGAACTTCCCGACATGGGTTTTTCTGCACTTTCTGATGAAAGGATTTTCGTATAAATTTGCTTGGTTTTCTACAATCTATGGAATCATTTGGACGGTCATTGCTGGCGTGATCGTTGCAAGTATCTATGAAAAAAATACAACGGCGTCGGCACGATCTTAAAAGGACTTTCATATGCAATGGTTAATCTATGCATCAATCATTTTCGGCGTATTGTCGCTCACCTACGCTTTTCGCGGCAAAACGATCTCCCAATACCCATCTCAACGCGGAATGTTTGTGGGAACCGGGCTCGCTCTTCTTGCGAGCGCTAGCTGGATCATACTGCACCCTACGGCGCCTGCATTGAATTCGGACAACCTGCTCACGATCCTCTCGATCTTCCTTTCAGTGCTCATAGTCGGTTTGATGGCCGGCTATCCCTTCGTTAAAAAACGCGCTGGAGCGTTGCTCTACGGAGTTCCCCGTGTTCAGAGCCGGAAAATATCCGGCTTCGCAACAGCAGGAATGTTCCTGATTCTTATCGTCTTCACAATTGTTCGAGCTAACTTCTCGCATGAGACAATTGCCGAACTTATTTTCTACGTTTCGGTGGTTTTGTATTTTGCCTCTCCTGTTTTTGGCAAAGTCGAGTTGAGGCAAAACGGAATACTCGATACCTATTCCCTCCTTCGATGGAAAAATATGTCCTCATACCGATGGGTCGGCCAGGATGAAAGTAACTTGACGATAGCTGTAAAAGGCTTGTGGCGAAAAACTGTTACTATCATTTTACCCCCTGGCCAAAAAGAATCGATTGAAGCAGTCCTGAAGCAGCAGCTCAAGTTTACCGAATATCAAGCATGATACGTTGTCAACATTGCAGGAGCCACTCGTGTCAACGTTAATTAAAAACGGGCGTGTGATCACCGCCGATCAGGATTATATCGCTGATATTTATGTCGAAAAGAATACGATCACGACCATCGGCGCATCACTCACCATGCATGCCGATAACACAATTAATGCGAACGGTAAATACGTGATACCCGGCGGCGTCGACGTCCACACACATATGGATATGCCTTTCGGAGGAACAACCTCCAGCGATGATTTTGAAACGGGCACACGCGCGGCCGCATTTGGCGGCACGACATGCCTCATCGATTTTGCGATACAATCCAAAGGGACACGAATGCGCGATGCGCTCGATGTCTGGTGGAAAAAGGGAGAAAAAGCGACCGTCGATTTCGGGCTCCATATGATTATCACCGACTTACCAGAAGCCCATCTCGAGGATATGAATGAAATGGTACGTGAAGGAGTGGCGAGCTTTAAACTTTTCATGGCCTACCCGAACGTGCTAATGGTCGATGATGCAACAATCTTTCGCGCAATGCGGCAAACGGGAAACAACGGAGCGCTCGTCTGTATGCATGCGGAGAATGGCGGAGTCATCGACTTGCTCGTTCAAAAAGCCCTCGCGGAAGGAAAAACCGCCCCTATTTACCATGCCCTCACGCGTCCGACAACCGCCGAAAGTGAAGCCGTCAACAGGGCAATAGCACTCGCTCAAATGGCAGGCACCCCCGTCTACATCGTACATCTTTCATCAGCCGATGCCCTGGAAAAAGTCTCCGAGGCTCGCGACAAAGGCGTTCCCGTGTTTGCCGAAACGTGCCCGCAATACCTTCTTCTCTCGATCGAAGATTTGAACCGCCCGAATTTTGAAGGCGCGAAATACATTTTTACGCCTCCTCTTCGAGAGAAATGGCACCAGGATAAATTATGGGAAGGGTTAAAAAAAAATACTTTGCAAGTTGTCTCGACAGATCATTGTCCGTTCTGTTTCAAAGAGCAAAAAGAATTAGGGCGCGATAACTTTGCGAAAATCCCGAACGGCGGTCCCGGAGTGGAAAACCGTCTGCAGCTTATCCATCACTATGGCGTCAATCATAAACGAATCAGCCTGAACCGGTGGGTCGAGATTGTTTCGACCGCGCCGGCGAAGATGTTCGGACTCTTTCCACGGAAAGGGACGATCGCAGTCGGGAGCGATGCCGACATTGTTGTATGGGACCCGAACAAAGAGTTGACTGTCTCGGCAAAATCGCATCACATGCGAGTAGACTATTCAATGTTCGAGGGATTCAAAGTGAAGGGGGACGCCGAGACGGTTCTCTCACGCGGTGAAACTGTTGTCGATAGAGGACAATGGCTGGGTAAAGCAGGGCGCGGTTCGTTTATTAAAAGAGACACGTACGCAGGCGCTTGGAAGTGAGCATATTCTAATCCATCTAACAACTTCATCCACTAATTCAAACCGGAGGTAAACTTATGGAACGGCCTAAAATTAATTACGTCGCGGTGCTGGTGGTGGCATTCGTCCAATTTATTTTCGGAGCGGTTTGGTACTCGCCGGTTCTCTTTGGAAACAAGTGGATGCAGCTCACGGGTATCACGATGGAATTGGCATCAAAAGTGAGTCCGTTTGAAGCGTACGGATTGACATTCATCGCTTACCTTGCCGTGTCGTGGGTGCTTGTTCATGCTCTCTCATACGCGAAAGCAAGAACGCCAATGGAGGGTGCGATGGTGGGGTTTTGGAATTGGTTCGGATTCGTAGCGACGATTATGGGCATCACAAACCGTTACCAAATGCAGCCCTGGGCGCTCTGGGCTGTCGATAGCGGTTACCAGTTTGTCAATTTCGTTCTCGGCGGAATTATTTTAACGATGTGGCACAAGAAACTTTGGGAAAAAGAAGAAGCCATGTAATCAATGATCTTAACGTGCTGAAATTGTTATAGCAGGTTCTCTGCTGTCGGGATCGAAATTACAAAGCCATCGTCGGGGAAGAACTCACTCTTTTGTAGACTAGCACTTGCCAGGCGATCGTGGAGTTTGAATAAATTACCTGAAACCCCTGAGCAAGAATTTTTCGATGAACATCATCCCAGTCATGCCAAAAAGGATAAAACGAACCGCGGGATAACTTCAGAATGAAAATTTGGAGTTTGAAGATCGACTCCATCAGCAAACTCTTCTTCGGATGGCTGAGTGCGTAGATCGTTTTTGTCTTTGCGGTGGAACGTTCAATAAGCGCACCGTAGTCTTCATAACAACATACGACCTTATCTAAAAACGTTATGTCTGCCTCTTTCATCATTCCCGACACACCAACAAAATCGCCAAGAACGTAATCAGTTTTGCCCTCCAAGTGATTTTCTTCCGCCAATTTCTTCGCCTGTTGCAGCATCCCTTCCGAGATATCAATCCCGGTAGCGGCAGCCGCGCCTTCACGTAATAGCGTCAAATGAAGAGCTCCCACACCGCAACCGATATCCAGGATTTCTTTCGAGGCGAACGGCTCTTTGCGCACGCCTTCCAGCAAATATCGCTGAGTTTTCTCGAGTCCGCCTTTGCGAAAGCTTTTTGCATACCGCTTTGACCATCGAGAAAAAAACCTGTTCGTCGGCTCGCACGCACCCAAACTGTTGCAACATGCACTCATCGTATTTTCATCCAAACGCTAACAGCAAAGAGCTCATCGCCTTTCGATTCAGCCCATCCACTTGCTTGTCTTCTTTAGTTTGATGAAGAATTCGATCGGGACATTCCCCGCAACATCTTCTACGTCATCAAGATCGTGCGGGGTAGAAAACAGAATTTCGGCAATCGGTGGGCCGACTGATGGATTCATTATGGCAAGTATTCCCTTGCACCGAGAGCCACCTATCTCTCTCCGATGCAATTCTTCAGCCTCTTTCTTTGACACGCCTCCTTCGACGACGCGGCAAAGCATTCTACACTACATCTTTCTCTTTTACCTATTTCTTACTGCAGTAACGACCGGGCAATAACAATGCGCTGGATTTCTGATGTCCCTTCGTATATTTCCGTTATTTTGGCATCACGCAAATAGCGTTCGACGTTGTATTCGCGAATATATCCGTACCCGCCGTGGATCTGAATAGCTTCGAGAGCACACCTGACAGCAATCTTCGAAGCAAAAAGCTTTGCCATCGCTGCATGTTGTGTAAACCTTTCTCCCGAGTCTTTCGCTGCAGCAGCCTGCAACGTCAATAAGCGAGCAGCCTCGATATCAGTTGCCATGTCGGCAATCTTGAATTGGATGGCCTGTAAATGCGCAAGCGGCTGGTCGAACGCTTTTCGTTCTTTTGAATATTTCACTGCTGCATCAAGACATGCCCGGCCAATACCGACGGCCTGCGATGCAATGCCGATGCGTCCGCCATCAAGCGTCTTCATGGCGAATTTAAATCCGAAACCTTCTTCACCTATTCTGTTCGCTGCAGGAACGCGCACGTCCTGAAAAGCAATGGAGACTGTATCCGAGCTGCGAATTCCAAGCTTTCGCTCTTTCTTGCCAACGCTAAATCCGGTCATTCCCTTTTCAACAACAAACGTGCTGATGCCGTGGCTTCCTTTCACCGGCTCGGTTGCCGCCATTACCAGAACGTAATCAGCATTGAAGCCGTTTGTTATCCAATTTTTGATCCCGTTAAGGATATAATAATCGCCGTCCCGGACTGCCATCGTCCGTTGGTTTGTTGCGTCGCTTCCCGCTTCCGGTTCTGAAAGTGCAAACGCGCCCAGTTTTTTCCCAGACGCAAGAGGTGTCAAGAATTTTTGCTTCTGTTCTTCGTTCCCGAACTCGTTAATGCCGTAACAGACAAGGGAATTATTCACGGACATAATTACTCCGCATGACGCATCCACACGGGATATTTCCTCGACGGCAAGCGAGTAGCTCACGGTGTCGAGTCCGGCACCGCCGTACTGCTCCGGTACCATCATTCCCATAAAGCCCAACTCCCCCAGCTTCTTCACCGCTTCATACGGAAACTCTTCTTTTTCATCGCGCGACTCTGCAGTGGCGGCCAATTCATCGTGAGCAAATTGACGGGCAGTCTCGCGAATCATTCTTTGTGTTTCGTTGAGTCCAAAGTTCATTGGTTTGCCTAAAATTTGTCGGTCGATTTGCGAATTGTTAGCCTTTAGCTATTGGCTATTGGCTTGTACCAAAAGCTAATAGCTGATACCCAACAGCGAACCATTACTTTGCAGCCGGATAATCATAGAACCCTTTTCCCGTTTTTCTCCCAAGATGTCCGGCGGCGACCATTTTTTTCAAGAGAGGGCATGGGCGATATTTCGAATCTCCGAGTCCCTCATGAAGAACATTCATGATCGATAAGCAGACATCGAGACCAATAAAATCAGCTAACGCAAGCGGACCCATCGGATGATTCATACCGAGTTTCATGACGGTATCGATTGATTCAGGCGTTGCAACCCCTTCCATCACACAATACATCGCTTCATTCAACATGGGAAGGAGAATTCTGTTTGAAACAAACCCGGGAAAATCATTCACCTCAACTGGCGTTTTCTCCAGAGATTCGGCTACATTCTTCACGGTCTGAAAAGTCTCGTCTGAAGTAGAAAGGCCGCGAATGATTTCGACAAGCTTCATGACAGGAACGGGATTCATGAAATGCATCCCAATCACGCGGTCAGGGCGATTTGTCGCAGCCGCAATCTCTGTAATTGAAATGGATGAACTATTCGAAGCCAGTATTGCGGCGGCAGGCGCAGAAGCTGCAATTGTTTTGAAAATATCCAGCTTAATTTTCTTGTTCTCGGTCGCAGCCTCGATGACGAGGTCGGCAGAGCAGACGGCATCAGAAAGTAAAACCGACGTTCCGATGTTGCCGAGAGTTCTCGTTTTCTGCTCCTCGCTAAGGATTCCTTTTTTTACTTGCCGGTCGAGGTTGGACGTTATTGTTTTCAGCCCGCGCTCATTCAAATCCTTGCTGACGTCGTTAAGCGTAATATTGTATCCATATTGCGCGAAAACGTGGGCAATGCCGTTCCCCATTGTTCCTGCGCCAACTACAGTAATATTCTTGACTTTCATATCGTGTCCAGCCTTTGCGTGTTACTTATAAATGGAGCCTTCTGAATAATTCCGAAAGTGCGAGCTTGCGCAAATCCAGGGGGATGGCTTCGCCAGCGGCTTAGCACGAAACAGTTTTTCAGATGTTTCAAATGAGTAATCAGTGCGGCATCATCTCCACAACCATCGCACTGGCCTCTCCGCCGCCGATACAAATTGCCGCCAGGCCTCGCTGTAGATTTCTTTGCTTTAATGCATGGATCAGCGTAACAACAATTCGCGCGCCGCTGGCGCCGATAGGATGACCGAGTGCCACTGCGCCGCCGTTGACATTTACTTTTTTCACATCGATGCCGAGAATTTTATTTACTGCAAGAGCCACAACTGCAAATGCTTCATTGATCTCGAACAAATCAATCTGCTCCAGCGTCATATCCGCCTTTTTTAATACTTTTGGAATCACGTCCGCAGGCGCGGTCGTAAACCATTCCGGTTTCTTCGCTGCCGATGAGGTCGAGATAATTTTCGCCAGGGGTTTGAGCCCGAACGATTTCGCCCTTTCGGAAGACATGAGGACAACAGCTGCTGCGCCATCGTTGATCTTTGAAGAGTTCGCAGCGGTCACGGTTCCATCTTTTTGAAACGCCGGTTTCAAAAGTGGTATTTTTTCAAAATTTGTTTTCTTTGGGTCCTCGTCTTCTTCAATGTATACTACATCTCCATTTCTTTGGAGAATGCCTACCTTCACTATTTCATCCTTGAAGCGTCCTTGGGCTTGAGACTCTTGGGCGCGTTTGTAACTGAGGATCGCAAACTGATCCTGTTCATTTCTCGAAACAGCGCATTCCTTGGCGCAAAGTTCTGCTGCATTCCCCATATGGAAATTGTTGTACACATCCCACAGCCCATCCTTGATCATCGAATCAATAAGCTCTGCATTTCCCATCTTGTAGCCGTTGCGGGCTTTCTCCAATAGGTACGGAGTGTTCGACATGCTCTCCATTCCTCCGGCAACAACAACATCGGCGTCGCCAAGTTGTATCGCCTGCGAGCCGAGCATAATGGCCTTCATTCCCGAACCGCATACTTTATTCACCGTCATGCATTCGACCGATGCCGGAAGTCCGGCAAAGATCGCCGCTTGACGAGCAGGAGCCTGCCCCTCTCCGGCCGTCAAAACATTCCCCATGATCACTTCATCGACAATGTCCTTAGGAACTGTTGCTCTCCGCAAAGCTTCCTCGACGACAATTGCCCCAAGCTTAGGAGCCGTAATGGAATTTAGCGCGCCGCCGAAAGAGCCAATGGGTGTTCTGCAGGCACTGACTATAACTGCTTCTTTCATATGAATCTTTTTTCGGTAAGGTACGACTCTTGGAATGAAAAGGCAAAAGGTGAATTTCTACCGTGCCTTTAAAGCATGGGCGAGGTCATCAATCAGGTCTTCCCGGTCTTCTAATCCGACTGAAAGGCGGACCAGGCCCGGCTCGATACTAAAATTCCCTGATTCAATTTCCAGAGCAGTGGGCGGAACGACGACTGAATACGGTATAACGAGACTTTCCGTGCCGCCCAGGCTGGGTGCGATGTATGGAATTGAGAGCGCATCGACAAATGCTTTTGCGCATTCGGCGGAACCGAGGTCGAAGGAGATAACGCCCCCGAACCCGTTCATTTGTCGTTTCGCAATTTCACAATTCGGGTGAGTTGGAAGCGATGGGTAAAAAACCTTCTTGACCTCAGGTTGAGCCGCAAGAAAATTCGCAATCGACTCGGCCGATGTGTTTTGGTGAGCGACACGGAGCGGGAGCGTCTTGAGTCCACGGATCAGTAAATAACTCGAATGTGCATCCAACACCCCTCCGATTGTGAAGTGAAGTTCGCGTATAGATTCAATAATGGATTTTCGTGAAAGAATAACACCCGCCATTACATCATTATGTCCCGCAAGATATTTTGTGCAGCTATGAACGACGATGTCGATACCGAACTTGAGAGGAAGAAGGTTCACAGGAGAGGCAAACGTCGAGTCCACCATCGTCTTTACTCTCCGTTCCTTGCAGAGCGCAGCGATCGATTCGATATCCTGAACATAGAGATGCGGATTTGTCGGAGTCTCGAATAAGAAAAGCCTGGTGTTATCCTTGATCGACGATCGGAGTGAGTCAAGGCTGCAGCTTTTCACAGCGGAAACTTCAATGCCGAATCTCGTCAGGACAGAATTGCACAAGTCCTGCGTCCTATGATACATTTCATCCAGAATGAGAAGATGGTCGCCGGGTTTCAATATTCTAAGTAAGCTCACCGTCAGAGCGTACATTCCCGAGGAACACACTATTGCATCGTCCGCCCCCTCAAGGTCAGCAAGCTTCCGCTCTGCAACGGCGCGTGTAGGATTGTGATATCGGCCGTATTCTTCTCGTGGGTCCGTCTGATCTTTGTGATGTTGCAGCTCATCGACGTTCTTAAAAAAATATGTCGATGTCAGGGCGATGGACGGCGGTATGCCCCTGTTCGAGCGGTCTTTTTCTTCCCCTGAATGGATGCTACGAGTCCGAATATGTTTTCCCATAGCGCCTTCTAAAAAAAAACCATCCCCCTCTTAAGGGATGGTTTATCAATGATGAGGATTCACATGGAACGACTAGCTGTTCATCGATTTGAGAAAATCTTTATTTTCCTTCGTCCCTCGCATTTTTTCCAGCAAAAATTCCATCGCTTCAACAGGCGTAAACTCGCTTAAGAATTTCCGCAAAATCCAAACGCGATTCAATTCATCCTCGCCCATCAAAATTTCTTCTTTACGCGTTCCAGACCTATTGACATCGACCGCCGGGAAGATTCGTTTATCACTCAGTTTCCGGTCGAGCACTATTTCCATGTTGCCGGTGCCTTTGAACTCTTCAAAAATAACTTCGTCCATTCTGCTGCCGGTCTCTACAAGGGCAGTCGCAATGATTGTCAAACTTCCCCCTTCTTCGATATTTCGCGCAGCGCCAAAGAATCTCTTTGGACGATGCAATGCATTTGCGTCCACCCCGCCGGAGAGAATTTTTCCGGAATGCGGAACGACCGTGTTATGAGCGCGCGCCAAACGCGTGATGCTGTCAAGCAGGATAACAACATCGTGTTTCGCTTCAACCAACCGCTTCGCCTTTTCGAGTACCATGTCTGAAACCTGGACGTGGCGCTCGGGCGGCTCATCGAATGTGGAGGCGACGACTTCTGCACTGACCGATCGCTCCATGTCCGTTACCTCTTCCGGGCGCTCATCAATCAGAAGCATCATCAGCTTGACATCCGGATGATTGCGAGTGATGCTGTTCGCCATCTTTTGAAGTAGGACTGTCTTGCCTGCCTTTGGCGGCGATACAATCATTCCGCGCTGTCCCTTCCCGATCGGCGACAACAGGTCAAGAATCCGCATGGCATATTCGCCCGGAGCGGTCTCAAGTTTGATCCGTTCGTTGGGATATAACGGCGTCAGGTTGTCAAAAAGGACTCGGTCACGAATTGTATCAGGATTCTCATCGTTTACTGCTTCAACACGAAGCAAAGCAAAAAAACGCTCTCCCTCCTTCGGCGGGCGGACTTGTCCGCTGACAGTATCCCCTGTCCGTAAACTGAATTTTTTAATCTGGGATGGTGAAACATAAATATCGTCGGGGGAGGGAAGGTAATTATAGTCGACAGACCTCAAGAATCCGTATCCGTCGGGCAAGACTTCAAGAACTCCTTTACTGAACGTCAACCCATCCTTCTCGGTCTGAGCTTCAAGAATTTTAAATATTAATTCTTGTTTACGTAAATCGCTGTAGCCAGAAATGCTGAGGTCTTTTGCGATCTGATTAAGATCAGCAATTTTCTTGGACTTCAATTCTGAAATGTCCATTGGCATGGTGGAAATATCCCTTCAAAAATAAAGATTATTTAACTCGCGGAGAGGAAACTATCACACTTATTGAATGAGCCTCAAAATAGTACCGATGCTTGATTGCTTAAGGTCTGATAATTGGCAACAAACGGGGTAATCTAGAAGTGTTGAACTTAGAACAAAAACCCTTGTCACAAAAACATCTTTATTGGTCAAAATATAGAGTTAAATGCCTTCATTGTCAAGAACTTTTTCGGTGATGCACTTTTAGGAATATCTGCAATGCCTCGCCGGCAACATAGTGGGAACCGCAAATTAATAACAAATCATTTTTCTTTTGAGTTCGCATTGCTTCTCGAACCCCCTCGATGACACCCGCACTTGATGTTGCATCACAATTCGACTTTCGAAAGATATCGGCGATGATTGCAGCGGATAACGCCCGCTGCATTGCCGGCTGAACCGCAAAAACTGTGGGTTGTAATGTTGCAAGAATTCGGATCATAGACCTGTAGTCTTTGTCCTTCATTACGCCAAAGACAAGAATTAGTTTCCGGTAATCAATCCCATGCAGCGAATCGACTGTTGCGGAAACGGCTTCCGGATTATGCCCAACATCAAGAATAATTAAAGGATGATGCTGCAGAACTTCGAATCGACCGCGGATTCCCGTCAATCGGCGTACATGCTCAAATCCATGGCGAATCGCCGGCACTGTTGCGGAGAATCCTTTTGTCTGCAGCAATTCGAGGGCGGTAATTGCAACTGCACTGTTTCTCAATTGATATTTCCCGAGCAACGGGATCCGGAGGCCTTTATAAGAAGCGTTTTCCGTGCGGATATCTGCAAGTTGAAAGCCATTCTCCTCAGCAGCAAGCCGTGTGGATCGCGCTGCATCGATTGTGATAAGACGGGAGTGCCGCTGTTTTGCTATTCTCCTGAGCTCTAAAAAAGCGTTCCGGTTCATTGGTCCAACGACGCATGCTTTGCCCCGTTTGATAATTCCGCCTTTTTCATAAGCAATTTTCCGCAGCGTTCGGCCGAGTTGCTGTGTGTGGTCCCTTCCGATTGATGTGATAACAGAAACCTCAGGAACAAGAACATTCGTCGCGTCAAGTCTTCCCCCCAAGCCTGTCTCAATAACTGCAACATCGACTTTCTTATCTGAGAAGAACTTAAATGCGATCGCAGTTGTCGCTTCAAAAAATGTAGCTTGTAAAGCGTCAATTTTGGGACGGAACAATGCAGCGTATCGAACGAGGTCCGAGTCCGAAATCATTTCGCCGTTAACGCGAATCCGTTCGTTGAATTTCACCAAATGTGGAGAAGTATACAGTCCGGTCCGGTAACCGGCAGATTGCAGCACTGCTGCAATCATCGCGGAAGTCGATCCCTTTCCATTTGTCCCTGCAACATGAACAGACCGAAATTGTTTGTGAGGATCATGGCAAAAATGAAGCAGCGCGCGAATGTTCAGCAATCCGAGCTTCATTCCGAATGTCTGCAGTCCGTAAAGATATTCGAGTGTTGAACTGGTTAGGGCCACGAAAGATGATTAACAAAATTGCGGAAATTAAAGCCAGCTTTGAATGACAGAAACGTTGGCGTCAGCGCTCAGACTTCCCACCAATTGCGATATGTCATCGATTGAATGGACGGCGCAATACTCTGCAAGGCCCTTCGAAATCTTTACCGCCGAAGCGGGATTGACAAAATTCTGTGTGCCGACCTGAACAGCGCTCGCTCCAACGAGAAAAAATTCTACTGCATCTTCCCAGGTTGCGATACCTCCGATCCCAAAGACCGGAATCTTTACTGACTTATACACTTCAAAAACTTTCGCAAGGGCAACCGGCTTGATCGCCGGACCGGACAATCCTCCGGTTACGGTCGAAAGCCTCGGCTTTTTTGTATGAATATTTACCGCCATGCCTATAAGGGTGTTAATCACGGAAACGGCATCGGCACCTTCGGCTTCTGCGGCACGCGCGAACTCGGAAATGTGAGTGACGTTCGGAGTCAGTTTAATGATAAGCGGTTTTCGAGTCCGCTTCCTCAACTCCTTCGTGATGAGTGCTACCTTAACCGGGTCGGTACCGAAACTAAGCCCCCCCTCTTTGACGTTCGGACATGAAACATTGATTTCAAACCCATCGACACGTTTATGCGGATCAAGTAATTCGAGAACACTGCAGTATTCTTCAACGGTGCTTGCCGCGATGTTCGCGATAATCGCGCATGCGTGGTGTGCAAGAGCCGGAATCTTCTCTTCGATAAATTTATGAACACCGATATTTGCAAGCCCGATAGAATTCAACATCCCGCTTGCCGTTTCAGTAATTCGGGGGGGAGGATTTCCATCCCGCGGTTTCAAAGAGAGCGATTTCGTCATAATGCCCCCCAGTCCACCAAGCTCGACCAACTCAGCAACCTCATCGCCGTAACCGAATGTGCCTGAAGCGACAAAAATTCGATTGTTAAACCGGACGTTCTTCAGCGAAAAAGATTCATTCATAAGTCAAAATAATATGTCGCGTACGTCAAAAACAGGGCCATCCTTGCACACCAATTTATACTTTCTCCCGTCGCCTGCGGCTTCAACCGGACATCCCTGGCAAAGTCCTATACCGCATGCCATTTCGCATTCCAGCGCTGCATAGCACGGCATGTTCTTTTCGCGGGAATATTTTGCCAGCGTTCGCATCATTGGCATGGGACCGCAGGAAAAAATTCGAGGATGCAGAACAGTATTCTCATTCATAAAATTTTTCAGCATATCGACAACCGTTCCATGGAACCCTTCGCTGCCATCGTCTGTCGCTACGTGGATATTCTCCAACCCTTTCCGCACGACGAATGACGATGTTCGCGCGCCGAGGAACGATATGACTTTTTTCGAAGCATGCAGCCGCGAGTTCAGAAAAGGAAATGCGGCAACGCCAAGGCCCCCGGCGACCAACAACGCCGTATCAAACTTTTCATCGTTGAACGGAAACACACCTTTTCCCAGCGGACCAAGCACGTCGAGAGTTTCACCGGCTCTTTTTTGCGACAACAATTTTGTACCGATCCCGACCACATTAAAAATGATTGAAACCGTTTCACCTTCCACGGAGAAAATGCTAAACGGGCGCCGGAGAAGCGGAACCGCAGTCTCTTCTGCCTTGACATTAACAAATTGCCCAGGAAGAGCGCTGCGAGAAATCGACGAGGAGAGAAAAGAAAGCTGGAAAATATTGGACGCGATTTCTTTTACGGCTGCGATACGTGCGTGTTCTTGGATCATGCGTTTCTGCGGTAATGATTGCCGGCCGTTCAAGGCTGTTCTCTCCCCGGAAAAGGTTTGGGTTTCGTATCTTTAGGTTCAGTTTCGGCCTTCTTTGCCGCCTCTTCTTTTTTCTTTTTCTCGGCCAATTCTTGTGCAGCTTTTCGGTCGGCATCTCTCTTTTCATTATCTTCTTCTTGCACTTTTGGCTGCACCGCAAGAGCAAATCGAGAACCGGGATAGATTTTAATTAAGCGCCGGTATACGGCACTTGCGCTGTCTTCTTTTTCCAGTTTGTTCTCGTACAACCAGCCGATAGTATACAATGCTTTCGGGCAATACGGCGACGATCGATTCTCCTTCACTATTTTGTACAATATCGGCAACGCACTATCCGCGTCTGGACCGTCAAAATACGTTTCCGCATGGAGGAACAATTCTTCTGCAGAATCTTTACGGGCAACTAGTAAAGGAATTCCTAATATTCGGCGCGACTCCTGTGCATATGGAGATTCTGGATACCTTGAGATTACCTCCGAGTACAACGAATCGGCGTTCCCCTTCTCTTTTGCTCCCTTTGCTTTGAAAATTTCAGCGAGGGTGAACAATGCCCGCGGTGCATATTCGGTCTCCCTCCCTTCATCAATGACTCTTTGATACCAGAATAACGCGGAATCCTCACGTTCGATCTCCAGATAAAAAACTCCGGCAAGTTCGAAGTGATCTTTCACCATTGTTTTACGAAGAGTATCAACATTATGCGTTTCCGTTGCGAGAAGCCGTGCATTGGATTCCCTTTTAAGAGAATCAAGCCGCGCCAAAGAATCCCTCTCCGCCTGCGATTTTTGAGAAATTTCCTTAGAAACAAAGAGAGCCTTCGCACTTTGTGAAATAGCCGAGGAACTGTCCATCGTATGCATGGTGTCGGCTGCAAGGGCTAATGAATCGCGTTTAATTCTATTTGCTTTAATAGCTGCGATAAGGCTGTCGCAACGCCTCATATCCGAATAAAGCACGAAATATTTTACAAAGGCATCCGCCTTTTTTGCCGCGTCGGGGGTTATTAAGGAGGCAGGATATTCAAGGCGTGCCTTGCTATAACTCGAACCGGCTTTGGCATAGTCAATTTGAATTGTCTCATAAATTTTCCCGAGGTCATAATATGCTTTGGCCGCATCGTCGGTTTTTGCATATGTTGTATCGACAAACGAGAATTTGGCGATCGCATCCGCTATTCTGTTTTGAGCGAGGTACATTCTTCCGATCTCAAGTTGAATTCTTGAGAAATTTTCAAAATTTTTTGCGTAACGGAGAAAACCTTCGAGACGACTCAACGCTTCTTCATATTGATGGGCGGAGATAAGAATTTTAATGTTTTCAAATTTTGCAGCAAACGATGTCGCGTACTCAGGGTCGAATTCCTCAACTCCAGTGAACGCCTGCGCCGCTTTCTGCGTATCGCCAATCGCAATATAACAGTAACCAATCTGCAATTGGGTTTCCGCGTTTACAGCACCATCATTCGACGTCTCTAACGACCGTTGATAATTCGTTATTGCTCTTTCGTAGTCTTGGCTGCGGTAGTAATACCGTCCAATAGAAAGGGATGCTAGTCCGGCAATCCTCTTTTCTTTCTTATCCACTGCATCCTGGTAGAGCCGTTCAAGCGACTGAACACCTTCATCGTACCGTTTCTCCCGGAGAAGAGAGCGGCCGTACCATAATTCAGCTTCAAACCGAAGATCACTGTCAGGAAATTTTGCAAATAATTCTAAAAATTTTCGTTGAGATTTCAGGTCGTCTCCAAGATAAAAATAAGACTTTCCAATCATCAAAAGAGCGTCATCCACCCATTTGCTCGTCGGATAAAACGTCAGCAACTTAGAGGCTTTCTCGATGGCAAGATTGAATTTATCTTTGGCGGTTTGAGAAATGGGGATCTCCGGTGCTTGCGAAATCGGTTTGCCCAGCGACTGAGTTTGAGCGTCAAGAATCTCTTTTTCGCCGGCATTGAATGCGGTTTGAGCATTGTAGTACGTGTTGAAATACGAAACCGTATTCACGTACCGCTGGTTCACAAAACCAGCACATTCATCGTACACCTGGCATCCCTCGGCAAAGAAAAGGAAGCCAAGAAGGAATAGACAATAATATTTTAGCATCATCGTTCCGTTGTTAGCAGTAAGATAGACAAATGGCAATTCTTATTCAAGGACAAGGCTGTTAAACTTATTTCTCATGCGGATTGTCATATAAAGTATAATACGCAACGCTACAATAATCATTACACATTTACGGAGAACATATGAAAAAATATTTGGTGGCAATGCTGCTTGTCGCACTCGTCGGCATCAGCAACGCTCAGGAAAAACCGTCGGAACCGCCGATGAAGCACCCTATGTCGCACTCGGGCGAAGAAAATCCCATGGCAAAGCTAAAACTCACCGACGAACAGAAAAAGCAAATGAAGGATCTAAAGTTTGAAACGGACAAGAAAGCCATCGAACTCCGATCACAATTGGCTCTTTCGAAGCTGGAGCTTGGAAAACTTCTAACCTCCGATGCTCCGGATAAAGAGGCTATCGAAAAGAAAATAAATGAAGTTGCTGCGAACGAAACCGCCCTGCATGTCAACAAGCTCAACGCTTGGTTCGAAGCAAACAAATTCTTGACGCCTGAACAGCAAAAAGAATGGCGCAAAGTACTTCGTGCCGAGGCGATGGAGCGGATGGAACACGCACGCCGCGATGGACACATGCGCTTTGAAGGAATGGACCATCACCAACAGGAGTGACAATACCTCCTTCCGCCTTTTGCTGAGACACAACCGAATGCTTATGCATTTTGTTGTGTCTTCAGCGGTGTGATGCTAATATCCTTTTGCCTTATCGACGGCGGTCAAAAACGGTTTGCCGTCGAGATACTGTTTCAAGTTGTCGATAAAGATTTCTGTGAGTAAATGGTAGTAGTGTGGGATTGGACCGCCGATGTGGGGTGTGATAAAGATGTTTTTGGCATTCCATAGCTGATTATTTTTCGGCAATGGCTCTTCTTCAAAAGTGTCGAGAGCCGCAGCCTTTATTCTCCCCTGTTCCAACGCTTTTACGAGAGCGTCTCCGTCGACTGAAGCCCCCCTTCCGAAGTTGTAAAACACAGCGGTTGGCTTCATCGCGGCAAATTCCTTCTCTCCGAACAATTTCGTCGTTTCAGGCGTGAGCGGCGTAACGTTCACAACATGGTCGGAATTGCGCAGCAATTTTTCCATTTGAGACGGAGCCAATACTTCATCGACAAATTCCACCGGCTGAGGCGTTCGTTTCGTGCCGATAACTTTCATGCCGAATGACTTTCCAACCTTTGCCATCATGCTGCCGATAGAACCTAATCCAACTATCCCCAGCGTCTTACCCGCAATAACATCAGACTCCTTGATGAGTGCAGTTGTCCACTCTTTTTCTTTTTGATGGTCATGGTATAAAAACAATTTCCGGGTTATACTGATCATCAATCCAAAGAGGAGTTCGGCCATTTGAGATTTATGCATTCCCCGTGAACAACAAAGGGTAACATCGCTCTCTAATAATTCCGGGTATAAAAAACGGTCCGACCCGACCGTCGAGATTTGTACCCAGCGAAGCTGCGGCATGAGTAGAAACTGATCCCTCGGAATATCTCCGAAGAGAATCTCCGCCGATGAAAATTGTTTCTTCCCTTCTTCGAGCGTTGGCGCATAGTGAACATCAATAAGAGAAGAGACTTCAGTAATTCTTTGGAGCTGGCCGGGCGTGAGAGTGTACGTAATAAGAAGCTGATGGGAAGTCTTCATTGATTATTTCTTGGATTTCAAATCACTGCTGTGCCCAGGGAAAAACCTTGCCTTCGGATCGATAAACGATTTGATATTGTTGACAGCTATTGCCGCCTCTCCAAACCCTGTGGCGATAAGCTTAAGTTTCCCCGGAAAGGTCGCAATATCTCCGGCAGCATAAATACCGGAAATATTTGTCTCCATTTTTGTTGTCACTTTGATATCCCCTTTCTCAATTTCCAATCCCCAATCCCGAAGGGGGCCGAGACTGGCGACGAACCCTAAATTGAGAAGAAGGTGGTCGATCTTCAGCGTTTCGGTTTCATTCGTCCGATTGTTCTTGATGACAACCTGTTCGATCGAAGAATCGCCGACGAGTGAATCAATTTCGAACCAAAGTTTCACTTCTGCCCGAGAGGACATTAGTTTTTTCACGCTGTCTTCGTGAGCCCGGAATTCATCGCGCCGGTGTATCAGCGTAATATGTTTTGCGGTATCCTGCAAATTAAGCGCCCAATCGACGGCGCTGTCGCCTCCGCCGACAATCAATAATTCCTTATCTTTAAAAATGGATTTATCTTTCACAAAATAATGGACACACTTGTTCTCCAATTTTTCTAATCCGGGAAAGTCGAGCCGGCGCGGAACGAACGCGCCGATGCCGACGGTAAGGAGTAACGCCTTTGTATAATGGTCTCCTCCGTTGTGTGTCGATAACTTAAGAATTCTCTGTCCGTCAATTTCGTCCGGGTGAAGCGATTCGACCTTTTGATTGAGACAAACGCTGGGATTATGATGGAGCCCCTGTTCAATGAGATTTTTTGCAAGCTCTTTAGCCACGACTTTGGGGAATCCCGCAACATCATAGATATATTTTTCGGGATACAGCGCGGTCAACTGCCCCCCCAATTCCGGAAGTGCATCGATAATTTTCGTTTTCATATGGCGAAGGCCGGCATAAAACGAGGCAAAAAGCCCCACCGGCCCGCCGCCGATGATTGTTACGTCAAAAATTTCCATAGTTGCTTGCAATAAATTTACTTCGGGTTTATTGTCGGGCGAATATCTATTTCACTGACATTGCTCCGAGCCGGCATGGTGAGAGCAAAAAGAACCGTGTCGGCAACATCCTGCGGCTGAATAATTTTATCCGAATCTTTTGAATGATCGGAGAAAGAGGTGTTGACTGAGCCGGGACAAATTGCGACAACGCGGATATTAAAATCCCGAACCTCCAGCATCAACGAGCGTGAGAAGCCAAGAAGGCCCCATTTCGTTGCAGAATAGGACGCGCCGCCGACGAATGAATTCTTTCCAGCCAAAGATGCAATATTGATGATTGCACCGCTCTTTTGGCGAATCATTGTTGGAAGAACTCCCTTGCAGCATAAGAACACGCCGCGCAAATTCACACTCATCATCCCGTCAAAATCTTTCACTGAAGTATCGGCAACCTTGGAAAAAATGCCGTATCCGGCGTTGTTCACCAGAATGTCGACGGTTCCGAATGCGTCCGTTGTCTTTTTTATAAGGCGCTCGATGTGAGCTTCTTCTGCAACATCTGCCCGTACGGCAATGCACTCTCCGCCGTTCTTATGAATTTCTTTCTCCGCTGACTGCAAATCGTCTTGATTGCGCGCTGCCAGTACAACCTTAACTCCGGCGTTGGCCAAAGAGAGTGCAATGGCTTTTCCAATTCCCCTGCTTGCACCGGTGACAATAGCTGTTTTTTTGTTTAGCGATTCGCTCATGGTTTACAAGTCTCCTTCTACGGGACGGATGACAATTTCTTCCGTAAGAACACGTTTCGGCTGGCGAATCACTGATACGACAACTTCGGCCACATCTTCAGGCTGCATCATTTTATTATGATATCTTTTCCGTTCATCGCGATCCCACATATCCGTCTCAACGGCACCCGGCAAAATGTCAATGACGCGGACTCCATCTTTTCTTACCTCGGCTCGTAAACTACGCGACAGAGCGAGCGCTCCGGCTTTTGTTGCCGCATACGCTGATGAATTCTTAAATGTGGTAGTCGCGCTCACTGAGAGAATATTGATAATAAAACCATTGCCTCGCCTCAACATACCGGGAAGGACCGACTTCGTGCATAGAAATACGCCCCGCAGATTCGTTGCCATTACATGGTCAAAATCCTTCACGGTGGTCTTTTCGAATGGTTTAAAATATGTAACGCCGGCGTTATTGACAAGCACGTCGACCCTCTTCAATTTCTTGAGAATTGTCTTGCAGGCGAAAGCTACGCTCTTTTCTCGCTCGACGTCGCATCGAATGGCTGAAGCTTTTCCCCCGAGTTCTCTAATCTTTAAAGCATTCTGGCGGAGTGCCCGAACATCCCTCCCGGTCAACACAACATGGGCTCCGGAAAATGCAAATGCGCGGGCGATCGCTGCTCCAATACCGCGGCTGGCTCCTGTGATCCAAACAATGGGATTTTTTTTAGCTGACATGTAATCGCGGCTAAGCAGGTTGGCTGCCAATGAGGGTGAGAAATTCTGAACGGGTTTTGATATCGCTTCGAAATTCACCCAGCATTGCGCTTGTTGTCGCGCTGCAACTCTGCTTTTCAATTCCCCGCATCATCATGCAGAGATGGCGAGCTTCACATACCACGCCGACCCCTTCCGGGCGCAAGGCATCAAAAATAGTCTGTGCAATTTCTTGAGTCATTCGTTCCTGCACTTGAAGCCGCCGGCTGAACATTTCGACGAGACGGGGAATTTTACTTAAACCGACGATTCTCCCTTTTGGAATGTACGCGACGTGAACCTTTCCATAAAACGGAAGCAAATGATGTTCGCACAAACTGAAAAACTCAATATCTTTGACGATGACCATTTCGCTATATTTTTCTTTGAAGACCGCCCCATTGAGAATCGTCCGCGCATTCTCTGAGTATCCCTTTGTAAGAAATTTCATCGATTCGGCGACTCGTGATGGTGTTTTTTGCAGCCCTTCCCGCGACGGGTCTTCGCCTACCCCGAGCAACAATTGGTAAACGGCCTCCTCCAACTTCATATCCTGTTTTTGCGATCCAGCCATTACGCCTCTCCTTTGTATTCCACAAAATTATTCTGCGTTTCATAAAGCTTCACGGAAAAAAGCCGACCGTTTCTAATATAGGGAGCTATCTGGTTCCAACAGGCAGCGGCAATGTTTTCCGCTGTCGGGACGACGCCTTTAAGAAAATCGACATCATAATTGAGATGCTTATGATCAACTCTGCCGACGAATCGATCCTCAATGATCTTCTTGAGCTCCTTCAAGTCGATGACATAACCGGTTTGCGGGTCGGGCTCGCCGGCCACCGTAATCTCAAGTTCGTAATTATGCCCATGACCGTTCGGGCTGGCGCATTTGTCATACACTGCAAAATTTTTGTCGTCAGAAAATGACGGATTAAACAAGCGATGGGCAGCGCTAAAATGAGCTTTTCTGGTAACGTACATCATTTTTTCCCCATTATGAACTTTTCGTACACAAGGCCGGCAAGCGCGCCGCCGAGGAGAGGTCCAACCCAGTACACCCAATGATTTTCCCAGAAGCCGGCAACCAATCCGGGACCGAATGTCCGCGCCGGATTCATCGATGCTCCAGTGAGAGGCCCGCCAACGAGAATATCTACCATAACAGTCAGTCCGATACCGAAACCGCCGATTTTCGGAGCGCGAGGATCGATCGCGGTTCCAAAAACTGCAGTGACCAATGCAAACGTGAGAATCGCTTCAACGAGGACCGCCGTGCCTAGAGAGATTCCGCTAGCAACTGCTGGCGTGCCAAGATGAACCGCAGAACATACCTCGGCGGGAAAAATCATACGCAAGAGCAAACCGGCCAGTACACCTCCTGCAAGCTGCGCTCCGATATATTGCAGACCGAGTAAAATGCTAATACGTTTCGCAATCATCACGCCGAATGTTACAGCAGGGTTGAAATGACCGCCGGAAATTCCCCCGAACGCCGATATCATAATCGATAAAATCACACCGTGAGCTATTGCAATTCCGAGCAATCCGACGGCGCCGTTTGAAAACTGGTTTGTGATAATTGCCCCGGCACCAATGAAAAAGAAAATGCACGTTCCCAAAAACTCAACAAACAATTTTTTGGCATTGGATTCCATGGACACCTCCGTTGGTCATGTGGATAGATACTATGAGAGTGCGTTCAGAACTTCTTCCGTATGCCCTTCAACTTTTACCTTCGGAAAAATGTGAGATATTTTTCCTTTTTCATCAATGATCACGGTCGTTCGCTCGATACCCATGTACTTTCTTCCCATGAAGCTTTTCAATTTCCAGACTCCGTACGCTTCAAGGACGGATTTGCTTTCGTCGCTTAACAAGGGAAAATTCAAATCATATTTTGATATGAATTTTTTATGCGACTCTGTGCCATCGGCGCTGATCCCAAGAACAATCGCTCCTTTCTTCTTCACTGACGATAGGTTGTCGCGAAACGAACATGCCTCCTTCGTACATCCCGACGTATCATCCTTAGGATAAAAATATAAAACGATCTTCTTCCCCCGAAACTCCTTGAGGGAATGCTTTTTGCCGTCATCTCCATCCAAAGAAAAATCGGGCGCAATAGAACCAATTTTTAGTTCAGCCATATTCACCCTCTACGCAACCGCTTTCTTAACATCGTCATACGGCGGTTCAATGCCCGGCGCATCGGCGACCCATTCATATTTCACTACCCCTTTTTCATCGATGACATATACCGCACGCTTTGCGACCGTGTATCCTTTTACGCCGCCGAGCCCCTCAAAAACGATTCCATATTGTTTAATGACGGTCCGGTCGAAATCGGAAAGGAGCGGGAAGTTCAATTTATAGTGTTCCGCAAATGCTTTGTTCGCCCATGGACTGTCAACGCTGATCCCAATGACCTGTGCATTAAGACTATTATACGCAGACAGGGAATCACGAAAATTGCACATCTCTTTGTCGCAAACACCTGTGAATGCGCCGGGGTAAAAAAGCAAGACAACTTTTTTGCCCGCAAACTCCGAGAGAGGCGATCGAGGGGTTTTTGTTGTATCGACAAGTGTAAATTGTGGGGCTTTGGCACCAACTGTAACCGACATTGCTGTATCCTTTCTTATTTTTTAAAAGTGACTGGCACGAATAAAATTATTACCTTCGCAGGTATGTAACCAAAAATTTACGAGAGAGTTCCAGTTGGAAGGACATTTTTAACGCTTTGAATGGGTAAATGACTATTAAAATTACCAAAAAACTGAACGATAGTCAATGAAGGCGAAATTGCTTTTCAAGCAAAATTGAATATATTTGTTAGCAACTTTTCGGAGAGGTGTCTGAGCGGTTGAAAGAGCCGGTCTCGAAAACCGGTGTCCCGCTTACGTGGGACCGTGGGTTCGAATCCCACCCTCTCCGCCATGAGATTTTGAAATGCGGCGGTGGGAACCATGAGTTCTCCCTAAGGGACTCCTTCGGAGGAATCCCACCCTCTCCGCCATGAGATTCTAAAATGCGGCGGTGGGAACCGTGGGTTCTCCCTAAGGGACTCCTTCGGAGGAATCCCACCCTCTCCGCCATGAGATTTTGAAATGCGGCGGTGGGAACCATGGGTTCTCCCTAAGGGACTCCTTCGGAGGAATCCCACCCTCTCCGCCATGAAATTCTAAAATGCGGCGGTGGGAACCATGAGTTCTCCCTAAGGGACTCCTTCGGAGGAATCCCACCCTCTCCGCCATGAGATTCTAAAATGCGGCGGTGGGAACCGTGGGTTCTCCCTAAGGGACTCCTTCGGAGGAATCCCACCCTCTCCGCCATGAGATTCTAAAATGCGGCGGTGGGAACCGTGGGTTCTCCCTAAGGGACTCCTTCGAGGAATCCCACCCTCTCCGCAAAATATTCAAGTTAATCATTCGTACACCAGAGAATCACTCCAATGCGTAGAATATTTGTCGCCATGCTGCTGGGTGCAGCTCTTTTTTCCTTTTTATATGGACACGACTCGGCCACAAAAAAGACGGCAGTAGCAGATACTCTGATCGCTGCGAAAGCGCCGATAGACAGCCTATCAATAAATGGAACTAATGCAGTTTCAGCGCACAAAGACATGACAGCGCTGCATACTTTGAATGCAAGCGACAGCACCGCCGTTCAAAAAAACACGAGTTCTCAAGAAACCCAAGCAAAGGAATTACCATCTCCCGAACTAAAGAACCTGTCTGAAACAGCAAGTTCTTTGGATCCAAACGGCTATAAAGATGCACATTGGGGAATGACTCTTCGGGATGTCCACAAGTGCATTGTCGGCCGCGATAGTGTGGACGAAAAGGATATCCGCGACGTGACGAATGGCTTTGAATATACAGGCTCTCTCGCAGGAGTCAACGCAGCAGTTGCGTACCAATTCGACAATGACCGGTTATTCATCGTCCGATTTACACCAATGGTGAAAGCAACTTCCAAATTTGACTTCCTCGATTCGTTTAACAATTATAGAACGATCCTCGAGGCAAAATATGGAAATCCAATCCGAAGCGGATTCTCTAAAGAGGACGAATCGTACTTAAGCACTATCGAGAGTATCCAGCTCGGATTTGCCAAAAAATACGTGTTATGGAAATTTGATCATTCATACATCGTCTTGGCCCTCGCGGGAAGAGACAAACAATTGGGAATTCATATTACATATGTGTCCCGCGCAATTTTTGATGAAATGACGAGCAGAATAGAAACTCTGAAGCTTGAAAATTTTTAAAAATATTCCTTACTACGAAGCATATCGCATGTAGGCCACAAGCATCTTGGAGAGGTGCAAGAGCGGTTGAATTGGCCACCCTGGAAAGGTGGTATACCGGCAACGGTATCGTGGGTTCGAATCCCACCCTCTCCGCAAGACGATTATTGGCTGCGATACTTATCCATACACGGGTTTGGGGGACTTCTATACTGCACGCGATGGCGCAGTAACTGCTGGTTTCCTCGATTGAATTGATTTTCTCTCTTCCCTTTTCTACTTTTATACCATGAATACCCTCCTCTTCGGTCATAATGATGAGCAGCATATTGTCGCCGTTCATACGCTGGATGAGTCTACTGTTCGTGTATACAAACGAACGGGCATGATGGTGACGCACGATGACGAAGAATTCTTCCCATACTTTCATCTTTCCGAGAGCCGTTTTATTTCCGGTTTTTCAAAAACTTTTTGGCTGAAAAAACTTGAGGGGAGCAATTTTTACCAATACGTCTGTGCTTTTCAGCGAGTCCACGATATGTGGGATGCTGTACGGTATGTACTGGAAAAAATCAATCAATCACAGGATCGGAGAATTGATTCATACACAGACACTGAGCACATCTTCCTTCGTCCGGACACGAATACACAATTCTTGATGCAGTCGGGGAAGACCCTTTTCAAGGGAATGGAATTCCCAGATATCTACCGGATGCAACTCGATATCGAAACCTATTCGAAGTCGTACAAATTCAGCAACGCCGATCGGCCCGAAGATAGGATCATCCTGATTTCTCTTTCCGACAACCGCGGCTGGGAAACAGTGCTTGGCGGCAAACAAGTCGACGAAAAAGAACTCATTGTGCGATGCATAGACATCATACGGAAAAAAGACCCTGATGTCATCGAGGGGCATAATATCTTTAATTTTGACCTGCCGTATCTTTTAAAGCGATGTGAACTTCATCGAATTGATTTATCGATAGGTAGAGATAACTCTTCTCCCCGTGGAGTGCGGTCGCGCACCGCGTTCGCAGAAAATGAAGTCGAATATGTGAGTTATGAAATACCCGGGAGACATGTTATCGATACATGGCTTCTCGTACAAGCGTACGACATGATAAAGCGCTCGATGGAGAGTTATTCTTTGAAATATGCCGCCAGATTTTTTGGAATAGCTCCTCCGGGCAGGACATATATCCCGGGCGAAAAAATTTCGTGGTACTGGGACAATGAACCGGAGACGTTGAAGAAATACGCATCGGATGACGTACGGGAAACGCGGGCGCTCAGCGATCGCCTTTCAATGAGTACGTTTTACCTCACTCAAATGCTTCCGTTTAATTATACAACCGTTGCCCGCCTCGGTTCCGCGTCGAAGATTGAAGCATTGTTACTGCGGGAATATTTACGGCAGCGGTATTCGCTCCCGAAACCCGAAACAGGGTCTCAAACGACCGGAGGGTATTCGGACATTTTTTATACGGGGCTGCTCGGTCCGATCATTCATGCCGACGTCGAATCGCTGTACCCCTCGATCATGATTTCAAAAAATATTGCCCCACGAACAGACACGCTAAAAGTTTTCCACTCCGTGCTTGAACACCTGACAAAACTGCGCCTCGAAACAAAGAAGAGAATGCGTGATGCGGAAAACGATATAGAGCGTTCCCGGCTTGATGCGATGCAATCGTCGTTCAAAATTCTCGTGAATTCATTTTACGGGTACCTTGGCTATGCTCGAGCACTCTTCAACGACTATGCTCAAGCTGACGTTGTAACAACGACGGGGCAGGAACTGCTGAGGCAGATGATTCACGACATCGAGCTTCACAACGGAAAAGTTGTGGAAGTCGATACCGACGGATTGTATTTCATTCCACCGGACAATGTCGTGGGGGAAAAAGCTGAGAGGCAGTTTGTCGAACGGCTTTCAGGAACACTTCCTGAAGGCATCAATCTTGGTTTCGACGGGCGCTACGAGAAAATGATCAGTTACAAGAAAAAAAATTATGCTCTTTCCGGATACGACGGTAAAATTTCGATAAAGGGTTCTTCACTGATATCACGAAGCATGGAGCGTTTCGGCCGAACCTATGTCCAACGGTGCGTCGATTTCATCATCAATAACCGCATTCAGGATTTGCACGCACTCTATTTGGAGATGGAGCGTTCGATCCGGGAACATCGATTGGATATTAAGGACTTTGCGCGGACCGAAACTCTGAAAGACACCATCGAGGAGTATCAGCAGGACGTCAAAGCAGAGAAGCGAAACAAATCGGCAAGCTATGAGCTTGCATCCCGATCTTCACGTTCGTACCGCGCCGGCGATAAAATATCGTTCTATTATACCGGCTCCGCCGCAAATATTAAAGGATTCGAAAACGCAAAGGAAGCAAGCGAATGGGATGTGAACTTTCCCGATGAAAACGTTGAATATTATGTGAAAAGATTGGAGGAATTCTCGAAGAAGTTTGAAGTCTATTTTTCAGAAAAGGACTTTTACGCGATCTTTTCATCTGAAGACCTGTTCGGGTTTGACGCTGCACGGATATCCATCATAACCAAAAAGGTCTCACCCGAGCTGCAGCGCGATAATGAGTGGATCAATCCGGAACCTTCGATCAGTCTCGATACCTAACTACGCAAGGCGGGCATGAAAATATGTTTTTAAATAATTTACAATCTCGATCATCGAAGCCCCCGGCGTAAAGAGCTCACCGATGCCCATGCTTTTCAATGTTTCGATATCATGCTGTGGAATAATCCCGCCGCCGAAGAGGAGAACGTCTTCCATCCCCTTCTCTTTCATCAAGCTTAATATTTTGGGAAAAATTGTCATGTGCGCGCCGCTCAATGAGCTGATGCCGATTGCGTTCACGTCTTCCTGCAGCGCAGCTTCTACAATGACCTCTGGAGATTTGCGAACGCCGGTATAGATGACTTCCATGCCGCCGTCGCGAAGAGCAGCTGCAATGACCTTTGCACCTCGGTCATGACCGTCCAGTCCGGCCTTGGCAATTAACACTCGAATCTTCTGGCCCATAGATAACCTTTCTCTGGATTACTTCAATTGTTCGAGGAACGTATTCCATGCAGTATAAAACTTCGACAACGGAAAACCGACAACAGTGTAAAAGCAGCCGTTTATTCGTTCGACAAATACGGCACCGTAATCATCCTGGATGCCGTACGCACCGGCCTTATCCATCGGTGATCCCGATTCAACGTAGGTTTCAATTTCCTCTTTGCTCAATCTGCGAAACGTCACTTCCGTCTTTTCGTAATCGACATAAGACCTTTTCGATTCGACGTCAACTAAAGCGAAGCCGGTGAAGACGGTGTGCGTTCTTTCCCCGAGGTTCGATAACATCGAAATCGCCTCTTCCTTCGATGACGGTTTCCCAAGTATTTTTCCGTCGAGGACAACGATAGTATCGGCACCAATAACGATGCCTTCGTCAAGCCGTTCGGCAACCCGGTTAGCTTTCTCTAAAGAAAGCCGGCGGACAGCTTCTTCCGGAGCAATCCCGTCCGGGATCTGTTCGTCAACGCCGCTTTCCTGGACAGTAAACGAAAGCCCTATTTGATGCAACAGATGGATTCGCCGCGGTGAACGCGACGCAAGGATAATCGGCGTGGTGGTTCTCATCATACATTCAAAAAAAAAGCGATACATGACTTCTGTGATGTATCGCTTTTGACCGAAAAAGAATTTCTTTAGCGGAACATTGCTTTTAAACTTCCCCACGTACGCTTAACGCTTGAAGTGCTATGATTAACAGACACTGCCGCAAACTGTGTCCCGTCAAGAAATATCTGATAATTATAGGTGGTAGCCGTGGCGGACGTCTTGAATACATCTTGATCGAGGTACGTGTAGGCAGAGGGGCTTCCCTTCGCAGGAACAAAACCAATCGAAGTCCCATTCCGTCTAATTTCAAATTGATCTCCTACTGTGTTACTCTCCTCGCTGGTGCTCCATTTTATTGTCACATCAACCCCATCGCTACTCCCTGTCACCGAGCCAAGCATCAACGTCGCACCCGCAAACGCCAGAGTGAAACAAAGTGCAAGCATCAATATCGAATAGACTAAAATCTTCAAGAGAAGCTTCCCTTCACTTTTCCCAATAATAGCGACGCTTTTCCTCAATGTCAACTAAAATTGTGCGGAAGGCGGGACTTGAACCCGCACGCCTTGTGGGCGCCACCCCCTCAAGATGGTGTGTCTGCCAGTTCCACCACTTCCGCTAAGAATAATTAAACCAACTACATATGGGCAAATATACAAAACTTCGTTGGAGAAGGCAAGATTATTATCTTTTCCTCTCGGTTAATGACCGCTGTCACTGACCAAATTCTTTTATGTAAAATATGGGAAAAACAAGCAAGACGTCATAGGTCGCGAAATGGCTTTTTAAAGAACTCCCCCTTACGCATGTGCGGCGAGGGGAGTTATTCATGTTCCAGATCAATCCGAGTACTCACCAGATTTTTCTCAGAGATTTCCAACTGGGGAGCACTCTTTGAAGCAATTTCTTGAGAAAATTTTGTAGGTTTAACCGTAAGAACAGGCACAGGAGAAAAGCGGACAACTCTTTCCGCAACGCTTCCCATTACAATGTGAGATAATCCGGTTCGGCCATGAGTCCCAATGACAATAAGGTCAATATCTTCGCAGGAAGCATAGTCGACAATCTCTCTATACGGCTGACCGTACCTGACTGCTTCAATTACTTTGGTTTGATATGGTAATATTTTTTCAACAAACTTTCTAACCTCGTCTTCAGGATTAGACCGATTGAAGTGTTGAATATTTTCCACTCCAGAATCATTTGAATCTAGCGAGATGAGAGAATGTTCTTTTGCGACATGAAGAACGTGAAGGTGCGCGTTGTACATGACGGCAAATGTTGAAGCATGTTCAAACGCAGCGGCCGAACACTCTGAAAAATCAGTCGGTAATAGAATATTTCGTATGACGTAAATGGCGTGCCTCCATTTTGATATGAGCGACATCTACAAAAGCGCAAGTCTCATGCCAATCTGACAATCGAGAACCAACAAATAGGATTCCTTTTGACCTCGAAATCAACCTCTACAGCAATTCTTCACGGGTTGATTGCGAATTTAAAAAATGTTCTCACATTTGGAAAAAAGGATTCCGAAGCTTTCCAGAGTTGAGAATGAGAAAACGTGAAGCATGACAGCTTTCTATTCTATTCACGATGTTACACAAACCATTAAATTATCCACTAAGATCACGAAGTGCTTATATAAGAAAATTTTTATTCAAGTAAGTTTTTCCTCTCGCAAAAGGCTCTCCACATTCGTGTTTTTTCGTGTCCTTCGTGGATACATTACAATCCGTAACGTGAGTCATTCAATGATAATAGGCTTGCCGACAATTTTCATTTTTTGAGTGATAACTTCGGTCGTAGAGGCTTTGGTCCCGGGTTGAATTCCGCCAACTGCAATCTCAAAATCTCCTGCATCAACTTCGCGCTTTGCATCCGCGTTGATCACTGCCAGCTGCTTCGGCGTCAGCGTGAATCCGACAGTCCGTTTCTCGCCGGCATCAAGATGTATTCGTTTAAATCCTTGCAAAGAATGGATGGGGACAGAAACTGCAGCGGAAAGATTTTTGACGTAGAGCTCTACGACTTCATCACCGGAGAGTCTTCCACTGTTCTGAACCTCAACGGAAATTGTCACGGAGTCTCCTGTCCGGATATCGGAAGGAACAATCAAGTTATGATAGGTGAACGTTGAATAACTCAAGCCATACCCAAATGCAAACAACGGCTCTCCTTCAAAGTACCGATACGTTCGCCCCTTCATGTTGTAATCTTCGAAAGGGGGCAGCTGGTCAACAGATTTATAGAAAGTAACCGGCAGCCTCCCCGCCGGATTATAATCTCCGAACAAAACGTCAGCCAGCGCCGTACCCCCTTCTTCTCCGGGATACCAGAGCTGCACTATGGCCGAAAGGTTTTCTTTCTCCCAATTGACGGCCAAAGCGCTGCCACTCATAAGAACAAGGGCAACGGGTGTACCGGTGGCATGAAGTTTCTTCAATAACTCTTCTTGCACAGGCGGGAGATTGAGGTTTGTCCTGTCGCCTCCTTTAAATCCTTCATAATTAACCTGCATTTCTTCTCCTTCGAGCTGCGGCGTAATCCCTCCCACAAAAATAACGAGGTCGGAACTCTTTGCAAGTTCGACGGCTTTTGTTCCGTGATCGCTGTTCAATAATTTCCACTGTACAGAAAGCTGGGGCCAATGCGATTTTCGGGAAAACTCGAACACGAAACGGTAGGTCTTTCCCTGCTCCAGCACAGCACGATGTTCTTTCGTAGTCAAATCGTGATTTGGCCACTCCTGGAAGAGGGTGCTATCTCCAGCCGATAATCGAAAACCGCCGTCGCTCTTGACCATAAAATCGAATATCCCTGTCGCCGGCGCCGTGATGGCACCGCTCCATCGAATAGAGGAAATATCCAAAGAACCGCTGAACGACGGCACTTGTGTACCGTAGAACCAATCCGAGCTTTTCAATTCATCTCGTCTCACGACAAAAGGCTCGCCTGATAATTCACTGTTTTTAAAAAATTCTGCTCTCAAGCCCGCTTCACCGCCAACGCTCGCTATGTCTGATGAAAGATCCTTGATGATTCCCCCTGCATCGATGACGTCGCATCCGGCTTCATACTTCACTTCAATACTATCGCCGGATCTGTTTTTTATTCCTTGAAGTGGCGTTACGTACTTTGAGGGTGTCCCATTATAGTTGCCGAACAATGTGAGATAGTTGTCGGCATTCGGTCCAATCACTGCTATTCGTTTTACTTCCTTTTTAATCGGAAGAGTATTGTTTGAATCCTTCAAGAGCACGATAGCTTCATGTGCGGCACGAAGAGAGAGAGCGCGATGTTCTTTTGAGTCGTTTTCCGAGATTGGAATCTTTGCATACTTTACGACTTCGGGGGGATCGAACATGCCGAGCCGAAAACGGGCGGTGAAGAGCCGCTTTACTGAAACGGCAATTTCATCTTCTCTAATCAAACCTTGCTTGACTGCATCGAGCAATGCCGAGGTGTACACACTCCCACACTCCAGGTCTGTTCCGGACTTCACAGCTTTTGCAGCTGCCTCGGGAGCTGTCTTTACCACTTTGTGATTTTCGAAGATATCATTGATAGCTCCGCAGTCCGATACCACGTAACCTTTGAATCCCCATTTATCCCGAAGAATTTCCTTCAGCAGTTCGGGCGAACCGCAGCAAGCATCGCCTATGAAACGGTTATACGCACACATTACAGAGAACGCACCGGCTTCCCTGATGCACGCTTCAAATGCGGGCAGATACGTGTCGTATAAATCGTGGTTGTCTATGATCGCATTGAACGTGTGCCTGTCCGGCTCGGGTCCGCTGTGAACAGCATAATGTTTCGGAGTGGAAATGATCTTAAAGTATTTTGGATCATCTCCTTGCAGCCCTTTCACAAAAGAGACGCCCATTCGCGCCGTCAGGTACGGATCTTCGCCGTACGTTTCCTGTCCCCGTCCCCAGCGTGGGTCGCGGAAGATGTTGATATTCGGACTCCAAAATGTCAACCCTTTATAGATGTCTCGTTCTCCCATCCTCAGAAATTCATTGTTCTTTGCCCGTGCTTCGGTCGATATGACATCAGCCACGTCCCGCATCATGCCGGTGTCCCAGCTCGACGCAAGACTGATGGCCTGAGGAAAAACCGTTGCGGTCCCTGCCCGTGCAACCCCATGCAGGCATTCATTCCACCAATCGTATTCAGGAATTTGCAGACGCGGAATTGCTTTAGCACTATTAACCATCTGGGAGACTTTTTCTTCCAGCGTCATCCTCGAAACAAGGTCGTCAACACGCTTCTCGACCGGCTGAGTGAAGTCCAAATAGAGCGGCTTAGTATCGGGACCTTGAGCGAAGAGTGGAGAAGATAATAGAAGACTGATAAACAGAAAATTCTTTTTCGATCTGTGCAAAAGAGAAGAAGGTCGCATAATTCCTCCGGACGGTTGTGCACGAACAGAGTCTTGCCGTAAAATAGTGAATTTCACGTCTTAATCGCCACATTATTTTTCGTTTCGAGCGGAATTTCGTTAGCAAGATTTGACAGAGACAATATGATGAGAGTATGACGGGAATGATGAATCGGCCTAAAGCCAGTCAGAAGGAAACAAGCGCCTGTATAGGTCTCGAACTACTCCAAAACAATAAACTATGGCTGTTTCTAAAAACAAATATTGTATTTTTTAATAATTAATTCACCGCAAAGGGCGCCAAGGATGCAAGGGATTCTTACTTTTTTTCAAAAAACCTCTTTGCGACCTTAGCGTCCTCTGCGGTTAGAATACAAAAACATTTTTGAGAAACGGCACTTGGCCTCGGTCGCTGAAACCTGTTGCCTGCTGGTCATGTGGTTTAAATCAAACATTGTGTACTCCAGCCACTAGTACGAAATGCGGACAACTTCGATGAGTTCTGCTTTGGGGTCGTATTTCTTGAGGAAATCGACGAACGCGGCATTATGATACTCCTGGTGAGCAACCTCGTACTTCTTGAGCATCTTTCGAATCTTTTCCGCCTGATACATACTTCTAAAGTAATTGAATTTTTCCTCGTCGTCGTAGATTCTATAGTAGTAGTACTGTTTTTTCTTTGTCATCGCATTTTCCTTCCGAGAATATTCATCTATTAAAGTATTTTGCTGGCATGAAGCAAATCACCAAACAGCTCGTCCCTGATCCCTTCAGCGTTCTTGCGGGCATTAGCCAGCGCATTCACAATATACCTGTTAGCAATAAAGACTTTCCGGGGTTCCTTCTCTGCCTCATCCAGCAGCAGATAGCCGATATGGAGATAGCTGTACATTTCCACAAGGTCCTTAGCAGCGACTTCCTGAAAAACAATATCCTTCTTTTCCAAAACATATTTCAGGCTCGCAATGAACAATTGCCGGATCTCTTTGAGATGAGTGGAAAGTTTTATCAATCCCCCTTTGAACTCCCGCTTTTCGTTCTTTTCAAACACTTCGGAAAGCACGTCGTTCAAAACGCCCCCCGAGGCTGCGACAATTTGCATTTGAGAAGTCCCCTCGTAAATATTCGTGATGCGTGCATCGCGGGCGAGCTGCTCCACATGGAATTCGCGCATATATCCCGTACCGCCATGAATCTGCAGAGCGTCATACGTAATCTTGTTCGCCCCCTCGGCCAGGGTGTATTTTGTGATCGGCGTCAGTAAATTTGCTACCTTCGTTACCTGTTTTAGTCTCTCCACATCTTCTCTGACCGGTTTACCTTCCCCCTTTTTCTTTTCGACAAGCTCTTCCAGCTTCTCTTTTTCGTCAACACACTGTGCCGCGGAGTAGAACAAGGAGCGGCCGCTTTCCAGCATCACCTTCATATCGATTAACATGTTGGAGACAACAGGAATTTCAACGATGGGCTTGCCGAACTGACGCCGCTCACGGGCATACTTGTAGGCTTCCTCATACGCGGCCTGCGAAATGCCGAGGGCTTGGGCAGAGACGCCCATGCGCGCACGGTACATTAAATCCAATACATATTTGATCAGTCCGAATCTTCTGCTACCGACGAGCTGCGCGGGTGTGTCGTTGAATTGAAGTTCACACGTCGGCGAGCCATGAATGCCGAGCTTGTTTTCTATGCGCCGAATGATAACGGTCGGACCTCCGTAGCAAACGAACAAACTCAGGCCGCGGCCATCCTTGGTTCCGGCTTCCGACCTGGCGAGAACGAGAAGAACCTGGGCGTTGCCGTTGGTAATGAAACGTTTGACACCGTGAAGAAACCACTCGCCTTGTTCGTTCTGATACGCGTGGAGTTTCACTGCCTGAAGGTCGGAGCCCGCATCAGGCTCCGTCAATGCCATCGCTCCCGTAAACTCTCCAGTACTGATTCTCGGCAGAAATTCCCGCAGTTGAGCCTCACTGCCGAATTTCTTCAGTGTATCGCCAATATCCTGAAGCCCGAAGATATTCATAAGCGATGCATCCGCCCGCGCAAGGACTTCGGTGACCATCATATAAATAGTGAACGGAAAATTCAATCCTCCGTATTCCCGAGGAAGAATCAGTCCCATCAGGTCTGCCTGTGAGAGTTCTTCCACATTCTTCCTTGTTCCCTCGGCATAAGCAACATGCCCATCGGTCAGCGTGGCTCCATCCCGATCGACACCGGAGGCGCGCGGAGCGATGTGATTGCCCCCAAGGTCTCCGACAACCTCAAGCACCTTCCGATAATTTTCCATGGCATCATCATAATCGACCGGCGCGTAATTAAACCGGCTCGACTGCGTGTAATCGTCCTCAGTAAGCTTCACGATCTCTTTTAGATCGAGAGCATTGAAATGGAACTGGACGTCAGGATTGTCAAGGAAGAAATTCGGCATCGGTCACTTCAGTTTGCTTTTATATGCTTCGATGAATTTGGGAATTACATCTCGTGCGTCGCCGACGATCGAGTAATGTGCTACTTCGAAAATAGGGGCATCAGGATCTGTATTGATAGCAATAATTTTTTTTGCCTCCTGCATCCCGGCACGGTGCTGGATAGCGCCGGAAATACCAATCGCAAAATACAGCTTGGGGCGCACGGTGACTCCCGTCTGCCCAACCTGCCGCTCATGCGGAATGAATCCGGCATCTACGGCTGCACGGCTGCCTGCCACTTCCCCTCCGATCGTATGCGCAAGTTCATGGATTAGCCTGAAGCTTTCCTTCGTTCTCATCCCGTAGCCGCCGGCAACGATGATCGCCGCGCTCTTCAGGTTCACTTTCCGTTCTTCACGGTGCTGTTCGACAAGCGTTACGAGACGGTCAACATCGTCGGGTACGAAAGGAATTTCAACGATCTTCGTTTCGTGGGGATTCGGCAACGGATGCATTTCCATAACCCCTTCACGAACAGTCGCCATCTGTGTCTGGGTGTCGGGCGTAATAATTGTTGCAATGATGTTGCCTCCGAACGCAGGGCGGATTTGAAGAAGGAGATTTTTAAATTCCTTCCCGAGATAGCTGACGTTGGATACCTGAAGGTCGGTACAATCCGCGGTGAGACCGCTCCGCGTGTGAGAAGCCACCCTGGGTGCGAGATCTCTGCCAATCACGGTAGCACCGAAGAGAACGACCCTCGGTTTATGTTGATCGACCAAGGCATTGAGAATCCGGGCGTAGGCAAGCGTCGTATAATTATTGAGGTCCGGATGATCGATGAGAAAGGACTCATCAGCCCCGTAGCGGAAGCTCTCGACAGAAATGTTCCTTACGTCGCTGCCGACGACTACGGAAATCAGCATTCCGTTCATAGTATCGGCCAACTTTCTTCCTTTGCTCAAAAGTTCGAGGCTGACATCGGAAGGTTTTCCGCTGCGTTGTTCTACAAAAACCCAAATATTATTGTCCAGCTGATTCATTGCATCACCCGAGAATCCTATCTTTCAAGAGTTCCTCAATTAATGAATTCATTCCGGCTTTTGAATTCTCAATCCGCACAGGTTCATTCCCGCTCAGGACGACTGATTCCACGGAATACACTTTCGTCGGAGACCCCTTGACGCCGCATCGCGCGGCGTCAATATTCAAGTCATCCGCAGTTAATGTAGGAATAAACAGTGAACGGCTGGTGTATTCATAAACGAGCTTGTCGATATAGAGAAGTGAATTCCCTTCCGCCATTTTCTCTAATTCCAAAAGCGACTTTGCCCCTTTGTATGCCATCACCCTTTTTGCGCTGAATGGGCGCGGTTCTCCTGCATCTTTAAGAACGGTCATCAATACCGGTAATGCACAATCGAGAATTTCGTATCCGCCATCGATCTTTCTGCGTACACGCACGGAGTGATCTTTAATTTCCAATATTCGTTCCGCGTACGTCGCCTGAGGAATGTTCAACTTCTCGGCCGTTTGAGGTCCGACTTGCGCCGTGTCGCCATCGATCGCCTGCCTGCCGGCAAAAATAAAGTCGTAGTTCCCGATTTTTTTTATGGCTTCGCTCAACACATACGATGTTGCAAGTGTATCAGCCCCCGCAAATTTTCTGTCGGTAATAAGATATGCTTCGTCCGCTCCCATGTAAAGACATTCCCGCAGCACGTCGGACGCGCGCGGAGGTCCCATCGTCAGAGCGGTGACCTTGCCGCCGCATTGATTCTTGATTTGAAGGGCGAACTCGAGAGCAACTTTGTCCTCGAAATTAAAGATTGCCGGCAACTTAGCACGATTCACCGTGCCATCCTCTTTCATCACTTGTCCTGAAATATTCGAGGTGTCCGGAACCTGCTTTACAAGGACGATCGAATTATGCATAAAAAACCTGGGTCGCAATTATCGTTGGTTGAGTTGGAAGGGTTACAGATCTCATCACTCCGAAAATTCACTTTTCGAATCTCGGCTCATCTGCAAGCAACGCCAACTTTCATTCAAGTGCAAATATACAAGAATTGCGCCGAAAGATTTTTAACAAGAGGCACTGAAAATGTCTCCTATTCCTCACAATTTTGTCAAAATAAAGAAATCCCTGCGAGGTACTCTCAATTTTGACAATGTTCATCCGGGTGTTGGAGCGCAATGAGATCGAGGTGGGAGATTTTTGGGTGGATATATCGGTCTGAAAACGATGGGAAATTGAAAAACGACATACTGGTTTTCTATGCCCTACACGTCTTATTCATCCTCTCCCTGGTAAACACATCCGGAAGTAGGAGTTTCTTTAACGATTAGTTTGCTGAGCATGGGAAGCGCCGGGCGCAGCCGAGTCCAAATCCAACGAGCAAGTATTTCGCACGTTGGATTTTCAAGGCCTGGAACCTCGTTGAGATAGTGATGATCGAGCTGACTAATAATTGGCTCAGCAACTTCCTTGAGATCGCCAAAATCCATAACCCATCCGACATTCGGGTCTATCTTTCCAATAACATATATTTGGACCACATACGAGTGGCCATGCAGCCGCCGGCATTTGTGTCCCTCCGGAACGTGCGGCAGAAGATGAGCCGCTTCAAAAGTAATTTCTTTGAAAATTGTCATGTGAGAGGGTCCTAGGGTATTCCGAGTATCTTGTGCGTTTGCAAGCTGATTTTCCATCGCGGGTGCTCTAAACAGTAATCCCGCACCAGCGCGGTGTTTTCAATCCGGTGAAGTCCGTCCATCGGCTGAAGATAAAAATGATCAAACGGGAGAGCGTCAAACAGCTCCGGTTCTGCCCCCGGCTGAGGGAAAACTAATTTGAGTTCGTTCCCTCTTTTCAAAATCAACTCCGCTCCAGCTTTTGGGCTTACACAAATCCAATCCACATCTCGCGGCGACGTCTTGGTTCCATTTGTTTCTATAGCGACTACGAATCCTTCTGCATGAAATGCTTCAAGGAGTTCATCATCAAGCTGTAGAAGGGGTTCACCTCCAGTGCACACAAGGAATGGCCGGGCATTGGCAAGTTTTCCTTTCGGCCATTTTTCCTTCACTGCCATAGCCAGGTCTTTTGCAGATACAAAATGTCCTCCCCCTGGACCATCCATGCCGAAAAAATCAGTATCACAGAATTTGCAGACAGCCGATGCTCGATCCTCCTCACGCCCGCTCCAAAGGTTGCACCCGGCAAATCGACAAAAAACCGCAGCTCTTCCGGCGTTGGCTCCCTCACCCTGAAGGGTGTAGTAAATTTCTTTGACTGCGTATCCCATTGCTTTTTTTTATTGACTCCTGACGTAAGAGATCGGATCCCTCAAATGGTTCTCGGAAAAACCTTTAAGTCGGAGTTGGCAAGCATCACATCTTCCGCATGCTTCACCAGCCGGGGAAGGGTCGTAGCAGGTGCTTGTCAGAGAATAATCGACACCCAACTCAAGACCCTTTTTGATAATCTGCGCTTTTGAAAGCATGATCAATGGCGCATGAATCGTAAGACGTTGTCGGTTCTCGACGCCGGCTTTTGTCGCAAGATTGGCCATAGCCTGATACGCTTCAATATACTCGGGGCGGCAGTCGGGATAGCCGCTATAGTCGAGCGCGTTGACGCCGATAAAAATATCGTTGGAACCTTCCACTTCAGCCCACGCCAGTGCGAATGAAAGAAAAATTGTATTGCGGGCGGGAACATACGTCGCCGGTATTTCGTGCGACATCTCGTCCATGCTTCGATTCTTTGGGATCTCAATAGCACTCGTGAGTGCCGATCCGCCAAACTCCCGGAGGTCAATTTTCGCAACCACATGCTTCAAAACGCCGTGAGCAGCTGCAATCCTTCTCGCCGCCTTGATCTCATAGTCATGTCGTTGACCGTAGTCGAAAGAGAGCGCGAGAATGCTAAATCCCAGCTTCTTTGCGATAGCCAACGTTGTCGTCGAATCGAGGCCTCCGCTTAGCAATACGACAGCTTTTTTTAAATTCTCAGTCATTTTCCTTCAATTGCTTGCGCTTTCATGAATATTTTAATATTGTTAGTGTACTGAAAAAAAAAGAAATTTCAAACCGGGACAGATCGGAAGGACACACAGATAGGATTTATCGAAATATCTGTTTTTAGATGCGTTCTTCCGTGAAGAAGTCTCCGGCGACATTCTCACATCATTTATAGAGGATAAATTTGTTCACCGCCGAAGGAAAGTCATTCGAATTCATTGATGAATCCCATATCCGTCCGGATTTTTTGGAAACATTTCCGTTCGACAGCGCGGATCAATACATTCGGACAGAAACGCAAGAATTCTCTGCTGTCTGCCCTTTCAGCGGTCTCCCTGATATCGGCAAGGTCATCATCGAATACTATCCCACGGGGGGAAAGTGCATCGAGCTTCGGTCCCTGAAATATTATCTTATTTCATTTAGATTGGTCGGCATTTTTCAAGAAGGTGTTACAAAACGAATTTACGCCGACCTCAAGAAGTCGCTGGAGACAAAGCGGCTGAAAGTAACAACAATCTACAACACAAGAGGTGGATTCGATACAACCTGTATCGAGGGATATCTCTGAGGCACGTAACGCGCTGCCGACTAAGAGAGTCAGAACAGCGAGGTCAGGTTTCACTTCGACGCCATTTTTACAAAATAGCGTCGAAGCATCTTAAACCGTGACAAGTGTCCATTACTTAAAACAATAAACGGATTTAAAGAGAAATACTCTTCAAATCCGTTTATTTATTTTGTGAGCGTGGGTGGGCTCGAACCACCGACCCTCTGCTTAAAAGGCAGATGCTCTACCCCTGAGCTACACGCTCGACTCTCAATTTTTCCGCTATTTTCCCACAATTTTTCACTTTCTATCGCGCTACAAGTCGTCCGAAGTGTTAGAAGTTGTGTTAGAAATAGTTGACGTCAAAAATATACGGAAAAATCGGTGATTAAACAAATTGTTTTTTTACGCTCTTGGTAGGAAACATGCCATCGATAGATTTTTGACGGCATCATAAATTTCTTCTTGCGGAACCCCCAAATAGCGATTAGTCGTATCCTCATTCTTGTGACCAAGAATAGCCTGGATTACCCGTCTCGGTATGTTTAGCCCCTTGAGCATCGTTGCGCATGTCCTCCGAAATCCATGAAAGCTCAATCCATCCCTTAAGCCTCCACTCAACACAATACGATGAATTTCCTTAGTTGGCCTTTCGTCAGCGATCTTCGAACCGTTTTCGTCACAAATCAAAAATGGTGACTCGATTCCTTTGCTGCTCTTGTATCTGTCTATATCTTTTAAAAGGTCAACAAGGTTTGGACACATCGGAATTTGTCGCTCAATCAAGAATTTTAATTTATGCACCTCAGTGTTTCTGATATTAATAAGCTTTTCTTCCATATCGATATTACTTAAAAACAAATTCATGAGCTCTCCTCGTCTCAAACCAGTGAATAATGCGATCCATATTACCCACTCCAACCAACAATTCCCTTTTGTCCTTTCGAGCAAAAATGCAATCTCTGATGTCTCCCAGATTATTGGTTTCATTCTTGGCTAAGGAAGCTGTTTTATGCCCTTAAATGGGTCGTCGATGATATAACCCATTGCACTCGCCCTGCGGAGCGATGCTTTAATATTGCGCATGTAGCAATTGATACTTCGATCCTCAATCTTCCCTTTTTTCGCACTGATGAACCTCTGGCAATCTCTTCCTGTTACCTGCGATATGGCTAAGTCCCCTATAACCTCTATAAACTGTCGCATAGAACTTGGAGTGTCTCGTTGCAAGCTCTTTGATTTACTTTTCAAGTAAGTCTCTGAATCCTTTTCAATCCACTGTGATATTGACATTGATCGCCCCTCAACCTCTTCCGGTGTGAAATTTGTTGATGTCATATGTGAGTCCATTCCAGACAATTGTAATAAGGCGACGTTCTCCATTTTTGTAATTGTTCCCTGTTTAAGCTGTTGAATTTTTTGAAGTTTCGCTTCGAGCTCATCTCTTTTCAATCCCAGTTCACTTTCGATGCGTCTATAGGGATAGGCAACTTGGAACGGATTGAGCTCTATTACTTCATCGTTGTCCAGAGCATAGGTCGATCTATGCGATTTCGCCGTTGTTAGCCCATAGACCAAAATTGCGACAAGTTTATGGTCTGACAATAATTCTCGCGGAAAGAAATTCTGCACTAACACAACATGCTCCGCTTAATCGTTCCTCATTGGAACTTCGTTAGTTATTAGAGCTGCTTAGATATAAACAAAATTCACTTTCACTCTATAAATACATTTACTTAAAATTTACGCCAGTTGTTTCTGCGAATTTGCGGGAGCCTCAGCGGCTAATGGGGGCGCGACTGTTCCATTTGCATCACTTTTTGGGATTTCGTTACTTTGATTGACATCTTCTCGATCATGGCGAATGGTTTCCTTTGAGAGATGGGGTAAATTATGCTTAGCTAAGATTTCCTGGAATCTTACTCGGTCGTCGTACTTCAGAGTTGGGTAGATCTCACCTAATACAAGTACAAGCTCATGATAGGCGAACATATCATTAATTGTTTCCTGGTACTTGAGGTATGAGTTGATTCTCTTTACGACAAGATCTTGTGCCTTATCTAAACGCTCAACCGATTGGTCTGAGACTTCTCCCTTTTCAATTTCCCCTTTTACGGCCTCCATAACCGCTCTTGCATCACACATCATTTGAACAAAGGCGTGAATTAGGTCTTTTTCTTTTTGTTCAATCTGATCCACTTCTTGGAAGATCTTTTTCGAAATCTTCATCGCAATACCCTGCTTAATCCTTGATTTTATGCTTCTAAATCCCGCCCTTTTCAATGCGGATGAAACTGCTGATTGGCTCACTCCGAAATAAGTTGCGATTTCAAGCTGCGAAAGGTCTTGTTCAATCAACTCTTTGAGTTTTCAGTCAAATCAATTTGTCTTTTTTGTGACATATGAAGCCATCAGTTAGGTTAATAATACTTAGTTATCAGTTTTATTCTTCATTCCGTCGTCTTGGTGAGAATCAACCTCCTTGGCGCCTTCTACACTCTCAATGCCAATTCGTCCAATTGGAAAATGCTCCAAGTGCTTTTCACTCAGCAATCTTTCCCATACCATTCGATCTTCGTAGCTGAGAGACATATAGATCTTTCGTAATGCGCATAAAAGTGTGGGAATTTCGTTTAATTCGAAAAGCATCTCTTCTTGTTTTTTACATTTCTTAATATTCTTTTCTAATTCATCTATGAATTGTTCAAGAAGATCAACGTACGCGTCGGTTTCAGTCTCGCTTCGAATTTGCTCTTTGATGTCGATCAAGGCAACTCTGCATTTATCCTGGTATTGGTGAAGTCTAATCAGTAGTTCCTCTGTAGTCTCAATGTATAGCTCCAGCTCATCGAAGAGGGTAGTAGGATTTGTCGGCGCAATTCGCCGTTTTCTCTCAAGGTCTCTCTTAAAATCTTCAGCTTCTCCAATTCCAGACGTACGATTAGTCATTGAAATGACGAAGCGACTAACAACATCTATTTGCGATATAGCTTGAGCCCTCAATTCCATTAGTGTTTGCATGTCATTTTTTGATTTTTCAGCCATGATTATCTCGTGTCAAGGTTAGTTAAATTAGTAAATTAGTGCCATGAGCCTAACAACTGTTCTTCTGGCCTTGATAATTTTCGTTTATGGGTGATTGTAAAAATCGGTGGGTACAAAAAAAATCACCCATAAGACAAGATAGACTCTTTTCTGTTCCAGGAATTCTAAGGGTTCTATACTGTGCTATGGGTGAATCGATTTGAGGAACATTATTGGTTGAAAACTTAATGCTCTCAGACTTTACTAATGTTATAATCTTTTATGAGTTTGTCAAGAACTTTTTTAAATTCTTAAATTGCCTTTCTTTTTCGTTAGTAATCCTCGAACCATCTCTCCTTCATGTCTGCGTTTATCTGAGCGTCGGCTGAACTGAAAATGACTAAGAGCTTTTGCCACGATTTATAAATACCCAACGGCAACCTGGGTCTCTCTCAACATTTGGTTTCCTATTGTTGACAATAATGCCCTTTCCTTTTAGATTTTTTAACATTTTGCTTGACGCAGGCCAACTCTTTCCAGTTAATCTCTGTACTTGACTAACACCTATTGAACCATATTCTGCTATGAAGTTTATTATATGCCGCTCATGTTCCGTAAGGGTCTTCCAAATTGCATCTGTTACAATATGGCTGGCATCTTTGTCCTTCCACACTTTTCTCTGCTTTACATTATTCCGCAATGTCACTCTAACGAGCGGGGTTAGGAGTTTTTTTTCTGCGAATTCTGGATTGGGTAAATTGAAGTTTACCATTGAGTCCCGAATTCTCCGAGTTCCTTCGTGAGCACATTTAACGAAATCGAGATAAAACATTGCATCCATAACGCGAGGGTTTCTTGGTTTGTGCATTTCATAAATATTCTCAGGTGTAACGAAGGGTGGAAATGCGCCCGGACTTTCTATCTCTAATCTATCGTCAAACATTTTTACAAATATATTCATTGTGCGTTGTTCGTATGAACGATGAACACAAGCATTAACTATTGCTTCGTACCATGCATCTTTTGGGTATTCGGGTGCTAAATAGAATTTCGAGTCTTTACCCAAGCGGCTAAATTCTCTAAGCTGGGCTGTCAAAACTTCATCTGCCCGCTGTATCTGATGCGGTATGGAGCCGTTATCAATCGCTATATCTTTTGTCGTATTCCAAGCGTCTCCAGTTCCCTCTACTTCACCTTCAAATCTTAAGAACCTAATTTTGCACCCCGAAAATAATTGTCTGGGATCTTTAGCAAACAAAATGGCGCACGCATTGTTTGGAAGGAATTTCGCATTTTTATATTTTCCAAGATGCGACAATTTCAGAATGTCTTCATAAGAATGCCCGTCTGTCAGTCCCCTGCTTTTAGAGTAATTGTTCACATATTGCTTAATCAAATCCATATCGAATTCAGCTGGGTACGGCAAACCACAAGATTCGTTTTCAAAATCTATTTGCCCCTTATCGATCTCCAATTCTCTTATCTCTTGCGTATTTAGCTCAAATTTCGAATCACCTCTTCGAATAAATGCTTTACCTTCATGGGTTTTAACAACCTTGCCTTCGTTATAGTAAACCCTTATCAAAATAATGAAATCTTCTTCATTCTTCGTATTTATGATGGAAACGCGCCTCGAATCATATTTTGCGTCTGGGCAATGCGTTCGTCCCAATTTTTCAATATCGTT
>CAWGZY010000006.1:0-69357 GCA_963827085.1 uncultured Bacteroidota bacterium | reverse complement strand
GTCCCTGCGGCAACTACGGCAATCCTCACCACGAATGCACCTGCACGCCGATGCAGATTCAAAAATACATGGCCAAAATATCCGGTCCGCTCCTGGACAGAATAGATATCCACATTGAAGTACCGGCGGTGAAAGTGGCAGAGCTGAGTCAGAAGAGGCCGGGCGAGCCGTCGGATGCGATCCGTGCCCGCGTCATCTCCGCCCGCGAGCGACAAGCGAAACGCTTTAAGAAAAGAGCGGGCATTTTCTCGAATGCCGACATGCAGTCAAAAGAGATCCATCAGTTTTGTACGCTGGATTCCGACGGTGAGGTGCTTTTAAAAATGGCGATGACAAAGCTCGGGCTATCGGCAAGAGCATACGACAGGATTCTCAAAGTATCTCGCACGATCGCTGACCTGGCAGGGAGCGATGAAATTCGCCCGGAGCATCTCGGCGAAGCGATTCAATACCGAAGTTTGGATAGGAATTTGTGGATGAATTGACTTGGAAATTTCATCTTGGGGCTTTACAGCAGCAATGGGATAAAAACAATCAATTAATTTTTCAAAGGTCGAAAATTTTACAAAAAATTAGCCTGACTGTCCCGGCATTAAGCATCTCATATAGCATCAGTTTTGCAGCTGGATTGTCATGCATTTCCACGTGAATCGTGGCCGCCGAGATATTCTCCTTGCTGTCGGCGAGTAAATCGGGGGAATGGTCCATGCACTCTTCGGACAATACGCCGCCGAAAAAAAGCTTGTCCGGGGAGAAAAAGTCACCAAGAAAAACCGACACGAAACGCAGATCGGACGAAGACCCGAAGATCGTAGATTGCCCACATCACTACCTAAAAATGGGTCGGAAATCTGCATTTTCTTGCCTGCAATAATCCTAGAATTAGACTATTTTGTCAATATCGGGGTGGGAAATTGAACTTTTGAAACTTTGTGGGTGTCTAATCTGTTGATTCATTTATTATCTCCATTTATCTAATTTCGTGTCATGAGAAATTCCGGACTTGGTCGTCTTATTACAGGGGTTATCCTTGGGGCTTATGTGGTCACGGGGGTCATTAGTCCCAGGGGGCTTCTTGTTCAGGCGCTCCATTTTAAACTCGACAACTCTCTTTCATTTCGGAATGAACGAAGTAATGATATTGATGAACGGCCTTATTGGACATCTCACAAACATCTCATTTCGTCAGAGCAGTTTTCCGGCGATCATATCCTGAACACGGCTAAACCGTGGATCAGCGTTATCACTCCCACACTGTCCCTCAAAACTCAGGAAGCATTTCTTCCGACGCTTGCGTGTTTCTTTCCCCAAAACGCTCTTCGCGCACCTCCTATTTTGTAATTTCACAACCTAGCGCCATTTCTTAGTAAATAATCTTGTATTTCACCGCTCACGAAGTTCGCGAAGTGATCCCTTTGGGAGATGCCTTCGGGACAAGGCGCAGAGAACGCCAAGAGTATTGTCGTTCTTTATACTCATAACTTCTTGGCGTGCTTGGCGTCTTGGTGGTTAAAAAAATACAAGCGTATTTTTGAGAAACGGCACTAGTTCTTAATTTCGTTTTGATCTTATGATGTAAAAGTTATCCATTGATCGGATCATTCATTCATTCATTTTTAATGAAAGGAACAGACCATGAAAGGACTGCGAAACATTTCGCTTTTCCTTCTCCTTGCAGGTTCTGCTGCAGTGTATTCCGGATGCAGCAGCGGACCGAGCGCCGATGAATTGGCACAGCTCGATCAACTCAAAGCCGAAGTTGAATCGCTGAAGAAGGAAGTTGCCGCAAAAGAAGCGGAGAAGGCATCGCTTGAAGCCCAAGTTAAACAAAAGAAGGACGATCTAGCAACAGCAGAGAACAATCAGAAGCTGACGCAAGAACGACTCAAGAGCCAGCAATGACGTCATTACAACTAATGAAAAAGGAAAATATCATGAAAAACAGAATTTTTACCCTCTTTGCTATCCTTCTTGTCGTTGCGAATGTGTCAAGCGCACAGGAGAAACTTTCGAAAGAAGAGTGGCAAAGTCAAATCACTCAATACACATCCCAACGCGACAACCTCAAAAGCCGGCTTGCCTCGTTGACGAAGGACATCGACGGTCTCCGTTCAACTCTCGCCAGTTTGGACAAGCAAATCCAAGCGGTGAGGGATGAGACGCTCGCAATGACGGGCGCAAGTGATGCGACGCGCAAAGATTTTGAGACCCGCTTGAAAGCCCTCGAAGATCGCGTTGCTTCGTTGCTCAATCTTTCAAATCAAGACCTCTACGTCCGCAGATTTGAGGTCGATTCCGTACAGGCGATAAAAGACAATCTAATGAAGGAGCGAATCGCGGCTGCAGAACGATACTTTGAACGTCTTCAGAAAATTCAGAGCAATATCGACAATCTCCGTGCAACCCTTGCATCCGTTAAGACAGTGGCAGCCATGGAAGAACATTATGTCGTGCGTTCGTGGTCGAAGTATCGCGATTGTCTGTGGAATATTTCGAAAAAGAAAAAGATTTATGACAACCCGTTCATGTGGCCGAAAATCTGGCAAGCCAACAGAGATCAAATCAAAGATCCAGATATTATCCGGATCGGCGAACATCTGAAGATACCGCCTGAAGGAGGGCTGACAACGGCGGAGAAACGTGCAGAGCAGAAATACTGGAGTCAAAAGCACTCTTAGGTCTCAAGTGCGCAAGAAAGGGAAGCCCTCCTAAAATACAAAGAGGGAGGGTTTCCTTTTCTTACTTTGTCGCACCTTTTTGAGAAGGGAAATGAAAATTAAATATCCAAATACACTAACTTCGATAAACAAGGCGGGCGAGAATTTCCGGATGCTTTTTATCTCGCTGTTAGCTTCCATTATTGGTATCGCTGCAGGATTTACGGCATACGGGCTGTACTCGCTCATCGCACTTGTTAGTAATCTTGTTTTTTTCCACCGTGTTTCAGTTGAAATTCCAAAACTTCAGTCGCACATTCTGGGATATTGGGTAGTTATCGTTCCCGTTCTCGGAGGAATTGTTGTCGGATTGATGGCTAAATACGGTTCGTCAAAAATCAAGGGACATGGAATTCCTGAGGCTATGGAAGCAGTTCTCACGAACCGCAGCCGCATAGATCCGAAAGTCGCAATTCTCAAGCCCGTTTCTGCGGCTATCGCAATCGGTACCGGCGGTCCGTTTGGAGCCGAAGGCCCCATCATTCAGACCGGCGGCGCTCTGGGGTCTTTGGTGGGTCAATTTATTCACACTACAGCCGCCGAACGAAAGATTTTGCTTTCATGCGGAGCCGCCGCAGGAATGGCGGCAACCTTCAGTACGCCGATTGCTGCCGTCATCCTCGCAATCGAGCTGCTTCTGTTTGAATTCAAAGCACGCTCGTTCATCCCACTTGTGCTTGCGACAATCACGGCCACTGCAGTGCATTTCCATTTCATGGGTCGCGGCCCGATGTTCAGCATGGGTGAAGTGGATTTCGGAATTCCGAATTCTCTTCCGATGTTCGTCGTTCTCGGGTTATTGTGCGGTCTTGCTGCAGTTGTCTTCACCAATGCGTTCTATTGGATTGAGGATCAGTTCGAGCGGCTGTCCAAATTACGAATTCCGATCGACGAAATGTGGTGGCCGGCCATTGGCGGGCTTGGCCTTGGCATCATTGCTCTTGCCATGCCGCGAGTGCTCGGCGTTGGGTATGACTCAATTTCCGATATTCTCAACGAGCGGTTAACACTTGTCGTCTTGCTAGCAATTGTTTTGTTCAAAAGCATGGCGTTGATCGTTTCACTTGGGTCTGGCACGTCGGGAGGGTTGCTGGCGCCAATGTTCATGGTAGGAGCCGCCCTCGGAGGCGCTTTCGCATTAATCATGAATTCATTATTTCCGGGTCTTCATCTTTCGCCGTCGGCATTTGCATTGGTTGGAATGGCGGCCATGTTCGGTGCGGCATCGCGAGCAACCTTTACGTTCATTATTTTTGCATTTGAAATTGTTCGGGACTACAACGCTATTTTGCCTCTTATGCTTGGATGTGTCATTGCGGACACTGTAGGATTGTTGTTGATGAAGAATTCCATCATGACGGAAAAGCTTGCACGGCGCGGCCTGCGCGTTCACGGCGAGTATGAAGCGGATATTCTTCAGCAGACAACGGTCGCAGAAGTCATGGACAAAGAGCCTCAAACAATATCCTCGACAATGCTGCTCTCCGAGCTGGCAGATCGCATTGCGAAAGGGGATCCCTCGGTAACAAAACATAAAGCAGTTTTTATCCAAAATGAAAATGATGAACTGGTCGGGATTATCACCCAAGGGGATGTTCTTCGATCCGACGAACTTCATTCTGAATACCCTGCGACGGTTTCGGAGGCAGGCAACACTAGATTAAATTTGACATATCCAGACGAAACACTGCACGAAGCATTATCGAAAATGCTGCAAAACAATATTGGTAGGCTCCCGGTTGTCGAAAGAACTATTCCGACAAAACTCATTGGTTATCTTGGCAGAACTGAAGTGCTTGAAGCCCGGATGCATCGGATTAAGGAAGAAAAAGTAGTGGAACAGGGATGGATACGTTATGTGAAAGAACTAGTGACAACAGAGTGACGGAAGAAGATGGCAGGTTGATCTCTGGTGCTTCGTCGTGGTTTTATAATGCCTCAATTCACCAAGTGTATAAGGAAAGAATCAGAAATGCTGCCATAGAATCTCTTCTTTGAAAGTAATCCGGCCAGTCATCCAGGCGAGCTCGATTTCTGATTAAAATGGCGATTAATATTTCGATTGTTTTGACATCTGGCAAAAGGGGTGAATCATCTTGAGTTTTGGAAGTTTAGTTCATACATTTGCCTAAATTAAATAGCCTTTCTTAGACGTTCATGAGTAACCAAATTCCAAAGACTCTAATCATCGGCATCGCCACAACGGTGGTTGTTCTCGCTATCATTTATATCCTTACTTCGCTTCCGAAAGGCGGACAGGGAACTGAAGGGACGCTCCCGGTCGTTCAGCCTTCCGTCTATGAAGGTACTGACAAGTGCGCCTCTTGCCACAAGCGGGTCTCACCGGACATTGTTAACCAGTATGCTTCCAGCTCGATGGCACATGCAGGTGTCAAGTGCGTCGATTGTCACGTCGTCGACAAGACCAACCCCGACGGCAAGGAACACGAAGGATTTTTTATCACTAACTCTCCGACTCCGCTAAAGTGTCAGCGCTGCCATCCTGCAGAAACCGACCAGTTTGAACTCAGTCGTCACAGCGGTCCAGCCTGGATGGCGCTTTCGGGACTTGACGATTTTACTCCGGACCAACAAAGACGGGTTGTGCGCATTCCCGAAGTCAACCGTGACGCTGCGGGCATTGTCACCGCGACACGGAATTCTCTCTTCGATATCGAGTCGCCTTCGGTAACAAAAATGGCATGTCAAAGCTGCCATGCAATCGGCAAGCCGAATGCGGACGGAAGTATCGGCAATTGCAACAAATGTCATCTTCGTCATGAGTTTTCACTCGAACAGGTTCGAAAGCCGGAGATTTGCGGACAGTGTCATTTGGGTCCAGACCATCCGCAGGAAGAAATTTATACAGAATCCGCTCATGGCGTAATGTATCACACGCAGGGTGACAAGTGGAACTGGGCGCAAAAGCGGGGCCGCCTCACAACGGCAGACATGCCCGCTCCGACGTGCGCAACATGTCACATGAGTGGTTTTGGAACTCAAGGCACAACTCACGATGTCGGCCAGCGCCTTTCCAAATTTTTGTTTGCTGCCATGACGACCGACCGACCCAATGCCCTCGAAGGGCGCGAGGCGATGATCTCGATCTGTATGAATTGCCATACCCGGCCGTTTGTCGAGAATGAATATGCCAAGGCAGACAGTGTGACAAGTTTTGTCACTGCGAAAGTAAAAGAGGCTTCAGCGATCATGAACGGATTGGTCAAAGATGGCATTATCCCCGCCACGCCATTTGGTACGCAGATCAGCTTTGACGCCTTTGATCTCTGGCATTTCTATGGACGAACGGCGAAGTTCGGGGCATACATGCAGGGACCTGACTACACGCAATGGCATGGAATTTATCCGCTCCTTGGTGAGCTTACCAAAGTGAAAGAAGAAGCTGCGGAATTGCGTGCTAATCATAAAGCCCACGGCAAGTTATGAACGACGTATCTATTTTCCACCTCGCTAATGTGAAGCTGCCGATGGAGAAGAACCGGTTGCTTCTCATGTTTGCCGGTGTCAATCTCATTTTCACGGGTCTTGATGTGGCTCTCGCACATTCGATCAACAGCTTCGTTCCTCCGTACGAATGGATTCCAGTTTACTTCACACCGTTGGGTGCAGTCACTTGTTTCATTCTCGCGTTTCAGTCGAAGCCATCGAAAGCGGTTGCACTTGTCCACATTTTGATGATGTGCGCGGGGGTTCTCGTTGGTGTCATCGGAACAGGATTTCATCTGAATCAGGTTCTGAGTCCGACAGGACGGCTCAGTTGGGCATGGATTGTTTTCGGCTCACCGATTCTTGCTCCGCTCTCATTCGCCGGTGTTTCATTGATAGGGCTTTACGGAGTTACAACCGAGGTCAAGGAACACCCCGGAATGCTCGAAGTGCCTGGACTCGGAATATTTAAAGCGCCAATTTCACGTGACAGACATTTCATGTGGTTGGTTGGCCTCGGCTTTGCAGGCTCAGCAATCACATCGATTATCGATCATGCCCAATACGGATACACGACTTTCAAGCTTATCGCAGTTGCATACGGCGTGTTCGCCACCGCGGTCGTACTCTATCTCTCGATCGCGAAGGATTGGTCGCACGGCGATCAGCTGACATATTTCTGGACTATGGTAGCAGCGGTCGTCGTTGGCGTTCTCGGATTTGCATTCCATTTGTCCAAAGACCTGACCGACACGGGACAAATCAGTCTGGAGAGAATACTTGTTTTCGCGCCCGTGTTCGCGCCATTACTCTTCTGCGATCTCGGTATCCTCGGTTTGCTCGTTGTCTCCAAGTCTGTAAAATCGGGAGAGTTGAAAGATACATGAACCTCCTAACTTTAATTGAGTGACTAAGTTTATCTTTTGTTATTGAAACGATCCACAAAGCAGATGATGTTTCGGGGATATTTTTAGCTATTTGATTGGAGTTGCCTCAGCTTTGGGCATTTTCAAAAAGGATTACACAAGTCATTGTTTAATCCTTCCGTTGCCTGAAAGAATCTCTGTAAAAAAACGGCTCAAGCCTTAATTTGAGTCTTCCTGTTGGAAAACTTTCGTCTCTTTCCCATCGCCCCAGCGTTCCCGGATCCACTTTCAGAGTGAGGGCCAATGCCCGCAGGCTCATTCCCCGGACGTGCCGTATGCGACGATCTTCTGTCCGGTCGTCTGTCCGGCGAAGAGAGGAGGGGTGTAGTCGAGGAATTGCGTTATCCGGGGGATCGGTGCACCATGCGGTCCGTCCGGTGCTTCTCCCAATCGTAAACCGAGGTTTCAGTGCCCCCCAATCTCTCTGCCACCTCCTTTTAGAGAAGCCCCAGTTCCAGCCGCCGCTTTTCAAATAGAATCGATATTCACTTCCAAGTCCTCGCAGTGAAAGTAGCGGAACTCAGTCAGAAGATGCCGGGCAAACCGTCAGATGCGATCCGTTCCCGCGTTATCTGCGCCCGCGAGCGGCAGGCAAAACGCTTTAAGAAACGAGCGAGACTTTTCTCGAACGCTGATATGCAATCGAAAGATATCCACCAGTTTTGTACGCCGGATTCCGACGGTGAGGTGCTTTTAAAAATGGCGATGACAAAGCTCGGGTTATCGGCAAGAGCATACGACAGGATGCTCAAAGTGTTTCGCACGATCGCTGGCCTGGCAGGGAGCGACGATATTCGGCAGGAGCATCTCGGCGAAGCGATTCAATACCGAAGTTTGGAAAGGAATTTGTGGATGAATTGAACTAACTACTTTTGATCTTGCTCCCAAATATGATCTCGTTCCCAAACTCCGTTGGGGAACGTAGGTCATGAGAAGCTCTCCTTCATTGTTAAGATTGGGAACATACCTTGTGCATAATGAAACTGAGTTTCATAGGTTGTCGTTTCCAACGGGACGTTGGGAACGAGATACAGTCTGTCCATTTGAGAACAAAATATAAACACTAAAGCCCCATTGATCGGGGCTTCAGTGTTGTAGTGAACAGGGTACCGTTATTATGTGCATTGTGATTTAGTCGATATGTGCAGCGAGGAGCTTCTGCTCCAGCTGTTCGGCAATCTGCCTGAAGAGATATTCATGATCGAGCGCGGGGGAAACCGGCGTTATCTGAATATTCGAACTGTAGGTTAAATACATGCTCGCCAGGCGGGCTTTGTAACTGATCGCTACGTCTTTATTATCCCGTGCGACCTCATCGAGTTCACTTCCCAGGCGAGAATAATCCAGATCCGGAAAGCGATTCTTGTACTCAATGACGGTGTAGATCGTCGATTCAACGATACCTGGAATTTCACTCTGCAAAGAGTAATCAAACTCTTTAAAATTCCTTTGATGGTTGAGTATTCTGTTTTCAGGCGCATTGGTCTGTGATATCGCCGTGAAAGCAAAAATTACAATGGCAGCTAGTGTGGTTGTCGCTGCTCTCGTTCCTGTCTTCATAACATCCTCCTTTGTTTGGTTAGCTACATAGTTACACGTCGCGTGCCAATCTGATAACCCTCAATTCTGGATGGAAAAACCGCAATAAATCACTTTAAACTTGAAACAAATAGTGCCACAAACATGCAGCCGATAGCGATGCAAAGTTGGTAATTGATTGATGTGTAAGAGATTACGGAGAATACGCTAAAAGTGGCTAAATGCTTAAGTGTGGCAGTGATCCTGGGTTTGCAGTTCGAGTGAGTGGAATAAGTTTCATAATTACGTTCGGGAAGAAAAAACAGTATTCCGCAAAGCCGCTAAGGGCCAATATTAATTATTTATTTTTCTTTGCACTCTCCGCGGCTTTGCATGATCATCGTGTGGTTAGCTTTTACTCTTTCTCTGTCCGGCGAAGTCTGTTGTTAAGCGCGCGCCGCGATATCCCAAGGAGTTCGGCGGCAATCGTTTGATTTCCTTCAGCTCTTTTCAGCGCTTCTTCAATTAAAGAATTTTCAGCTTCTTCTAATGTCGGGAACCTGCCGGGAAAAGAGAGAAACTCATTCGTCTGTTGATTAAAAGTTAAACCGGCATCCTTTGAATTTCTTTCCTGGTTGTGGTCCGCAATATTCCTGCGTATTGATTCCATGGAAAGGATTCCCGAAGTATGCAAACTTACCGCTTCGAACATCATTCCTTCCAATTCACGCACGTTTCCGGGGAAAGGGTAGTTGGTGAGCAGCGTGTAAAGTTCTTTTGGAGCCGTCGGTCTTTTTTTGTTGAGAGCAGTTGCTGCTTTCGAAATAAAATGTTCGATCAAATACGGCACGTCGAGCTTTCGTTCACGCAGCGGGGGAATGGCAATGTGATGTGACTTTAATCGATAATAAAGGTCCTGGCGAAAAGTGTCCCCCGCTTGCATTGTCTTAATGTCCCGGTGAGTTGCAACGATAATCCTGGCGTCGGATAATTTTGCAATATCGGAACCGAGCGGATAGAAACTGCCGTCTTGCAGAAGCCGCAATAGTTTTACCTGAGAGGCAATACTTAAATCGCCGATTTCATCGAGAAACAACGTGCCGTTATCCGCTTTTTCAATGAGGCCTTTTCTTTCGGATTCCGCTCCTGTAAATGCTCCTTTCTTGTGGCCGAAGAGCGTGTCGGAAAAAAAATCGTCGTCAACGCCGGCAACATTAACAGAAACAAGTTCCCCTTTTCTTCCGCTCGCTTTATGAACGGCTTGGGCAAAGAGTTCTTTGCCTGTTCCGGTTTCACCGGTAATGAGCACCGGCAAATTTGTTTTCGCGATTGCTTCGATGTACCTGAAAATCGACCGGAGCGGTGCGCTGTGTGTCACTATTTCTTTGAATGCCTCCGGATGTTCGACATTTTCCCGCAGGAGGGATTGCTTCAACATCTCGTTTTCATTCCGAATTTCGGCGAGCTCTAATCCCCGCTTGATTGTGGTCACAAGCTTTGTATCGCTGATCGGTTTTACGACGTAGTCGAGTGCCCCTTCCTTAATGCACATCACTGCGCTATCGACATCATTGACAGCAGTGATCATGATAATGGGAATTTCAGGATAGCTGCTCGTGATTTGCCTGAGAAGTTCTATGCCGGACACATACTGCATATTGATATCGAGCGCGACGAGGGAGTAGTACTTGTTCGACAAGAGCTGCATGACTTGCCTGCTGTCTCTGCACGTTTCAATATTGGTGATCCCGTTGGAAGAGAGCGTCAATTCCGCGCTCAGCAAAAAATGTTCTTCATCATCAACAAGCAGGATCGGGCTGGCCGGAAAAATTTTTGAGCTCATTGAGGTTGCTCCTCTTTGTTTTCCAATAACGGGGGAAACGATGCGCGCGCCGTTGTCCCTTTCTCTGGTTTGCTGTTGAGAATCAGAAGGCCTCCGTGGCTTTTCACGATACTGTAGGAAACAGAAAGCCCGAGGCCCGTGCCTCCCATCTCTCTTTTGGTTGTGAAAAACGGGTCCATAATATATTTCAGGTCGCCTGCTTTGATGCCGATTCCCTGGTCATCCACTTTTATTCTTACTTTGTTCCGTGTTTTATTATAGTATGTGGAAACCGTGATTCCAGCCGAGGGATTGTTCAGCGATTGACACGCGTTGTTAATGAGATTGATGACCACTTGTTCCAGTTGTTGAGCGTTTCCTTTGATCAGCGGAATATCCTTGCCGTATTCGACGTTAAAATTATTCGTCGACTTCTTGATCAAATTGCCGGTGATCAATACTGCCATTTCCACCACTTTATTGATGTCGACTGGTTCATTCAACGTGTCGCTGTCGGCTTTTGCATATTCTGTGAGACCCGCCGTGATGTTCTGTATTCTCTCGGAGCCTTTGAATATCCCTTCAAGCGACTGTGCGATTTTTTCCTTCGATGTACCTGTACAACATTCCCGCGACACTGAAATCGCCATTTTCTTCATAATAGGCGTCAAGGATTGGCGTGATGTCTTTCCAAATTTTCGAATAAAGCTGCGCGTTCAAAAGAATGAAATTATTAGGATTGTTGATTTCATGAGCGATGCCGGAGACCAGGATCCCCAGCGAAGCCATTTTGTCGGCTTGTTTCAATTGCCGGTTTCGTATTGCAGCAGCAACTTCGGCCCTTTTTAGGTCTGTTATATCGTTGATCAGTCCGTCGTATGCAGCGGGAGTGCCGTCCTCATTTTTTGTCACAACAATTTTATTTCGAATCCACCGAACAGTCCCGTCGCGATGGATAATCCGGTGTTCGAGCGGATTCACTTCTTTTCCGGCGAGAGCCAGCCGTGCCTGTTCCAGCACTTTTTCACGGTCTTTGTGATGAACCATTCTATACCAAAGCTGGGGGTCTTTTTTGTAATGATCGGACGTGTATCCCGTAACGGAAACGCAGCCGGGACCGTGGAACGTATCTACGACGACGCCGTCTTTAATCGTAACGGTGTAGATGTAGTCCGTGAGATAATTGATCAGCTTTTCGTATCGTTGTTCGATATCCATTATTCGATCGCGTGAATTTTATCCTGAGGGCATCTTCAATATAAAAATTTTTTGTGAATTATTGAAGGGGTGGACTCAAGTAGCAGCGGCTATTCGAGTCTTTGTCGTTGTGGGATAGCTTATTCGATAAATTACAACATAATAGATTTGGTAAGATAAATTAAGGAAGTGTGCGACAGCTGGTAAACCTGTAACACTATCAAATTTTAATCTTCAGTTTTTTTTCGTATCTTGTGTGACAACTTGAGATAAAAATGCCAAAATGCATAAGGTAGACGTTCGCCGTCTCTTCGACTCCATAGCCTATCGTTACGATCTGCTGAATCACCTTCTGAGCGGGGGTTTTGATTTCTATTGGCGTCGGGCCGCCATTCAAACTATTGCATTACGAAAACCAAAGCACATCCTCGATGTTGCGACCGGTACGGGAGATTTTGCGATCACGGCGCTTCGTTTAAACCCCGTCGAAGTCGTCGGTGTCGATATATCTGCGCCGATGTTGGAAATCGGAAAGCGAAAGCTTGCCGCGCGGAATTTGGGGGCGAAGATTCGGCTTGAGGAGGGAGAAGCAGAACATCTCCAATTCCCGGACGGCCGTTTCGACGCCGCAATCGTTGCGTTTGGCGCTCGCAATTTTGAGGACCTTGAAAAGGGGTTGATGGAAATGAGGCGCGTCTTGAAAGAGGGGGGGCAAATCGTCGTGCTCGAATTTTCGAAGCCGCAGGTATTCTTTTTCAAACAAATCTACTTTTTTTATTTCAGAAATATTCTCCCTTATGTAGGAAGGTTGATCTCGAAAGACAAAGAAGCGTATCAATACCTTCCCGACACGGTAATGAAATTTCCCGACGGAGAAGATTTTACAAGCATTCTCCGTAAAGTTGGATTTGCTTCGATCACCCAACGCCCTCTTACATTTGGCGTTGCAACAATTTATTGCGGTCAAAAATAACGGACAGAAAAATAATGAAAAGAACAATCATGGCTGACAGGGTTATTACAATTGGCCACAGCCCGGATCCAGACGATGCATTCATGTTTTATGGATTGTCGAGCGGGAAAGTAAAGCTTGACGGGGTTACTGTTGAACACATGCTTGAAGACATTCAGTCGCTGAATGTTCGCGCCATCAACGCGGAGCTGGAAGTCACCGCGATCTCAGCACATGCGTATCCTTATGTTGCCGGCAAGTATTGGATCATGGCCACGGGTGCAAGCATGGGGGAAGGTTACGGCCCGGTCATTGTTTCGAAAAAATATCGAACGCTCGAAGAACTCAAAGGGAAGACGGTAGCGACGCCCGGCAAACTGACGACTGCAACGCTCCTATTCAAAACTTTTACCGACGGAATCTACAATGTCGACATACCGTTCGACAGAATCATGGAGAAGGTGACTTCAGGCGAGTATGATGCCGGGGTTTTGATCCATGAAGGACAGCTGACGTACAAAGCCGAAGGGTTCAATAAAATTCTGGACTTTGGAGAGTTCTGGGAAAAAAGGTCAAACGGACTCCCGCTTCCGCTCGGGTTAGATGTTGTCAGAAAAGATTTGGGAGTGGATTTGGCAAAGAGGCTGTCGGCCGGGTTAAAACAGAGCATTCATTACGGATACACACATCAACGCGAATCCATTCCGTACTCTCTTCAATGGGGGAGAGGCATCAATCAACAGTTGGGCGAAAAGTTTGTAAAGATGTATGTCAGCGAACTGACCGTGGACATGGGAGAGAAAGGGAAGATGGCGCTGGAACTTTTGTACAGGCTCGGCGCTGAAAAAGGATTGATACCTGCCGTGGCGGAGATACACCTCCTGCAATAATGTTCAACTACTTGTTCATCGATGAATCTTTTTGATCTGTTTCGAAGATTTAAGTCGGGCATCATCCTCGCGACGCTGCTTGTCGTTATCGAAAATGTCGCATGGATCGCCGAGCCGGCGCTTTTCGGGAATGTCATCGATGCGCTCATTGAGAAGGCAACGTCCGAAACCCCAGTTTCGTACCTGATGCCGCTGCTTATCTGGATAGGCACTTTTCTTTTGAACTCGGGCGTCGGCGCGCTGCGGCGTGCCCTTGATCCCAGGATTTTTTTACGAATGTTCATCGAAATCGCAACCGATGTTGCACGAACGGCGAAAGAGAAGGGACATTCTGTTTCTAAAACGGCGGCGCGTGCAGAGCTTTCGCGAGAATTCATCACTTTTGCGGAGTACAGGATTCCGGACGTTATAGAACAAACGATTTCAATCGGCGGAGCCGTGTTTGCCCTTCTTTTTTTCGACTGGAGAATTGCCCTTTCATGCCTCTTCATCGTTCTTCCTCTTCTTCTGATTTCCCGCGTCTATAACAAGAGGGTGCTCACGTTGCAAAAAGACCTTCACGATAACCGCGAAGAAGCGTACGAAGTATTTTCAACCAAAGACCCCGAAAAGGTTCATGCATATTACACGGCACAGTCTCGCGTTGAACAGCGCATTGCCAAATGGGGAGCCTTTAATTTTGGCGCCATGAGAATTTTTCTCCTTCTCATTTTCCTCGTTGTCTTATACATTGCGATCGACCTCGACGACTTCAGCACCGGAAATATTTATTCCATCGTTGCGTACTTATGGACGTTTGTAACATCCTCCGAGTACCTCCCCGAATTGATGGAGTCGTGGACTTCGTTAAAGGATATTTCAGAACGGCTTGCCACGGAGAATGTTTAGGCGGGGATGTGTAGTTGAGGAAAAAGCGGTTTGTTCCAGAGCTATCGGGCACCTTTTCAATTTACAAATCCAAAGAGTTTAACATCTAGGGATTTCTCGGATACGGTGTCCGGTAGCTAGTGCACTTCATGCAGCTTTGCTTTTAAGGAAGACCTTCCTCAAATCGTATAATGTTCCCCGCTGCGCAGCGTCGAATCCGGATTCATGGATCAACTGAATGCATTCGGCGGTATTGGTCTTGTTCACGAAATTTGCAGCGGCGTGGACATTCTCTTCCAGCAGTGTTCCGCCAAAATCGTCAGCCCCGAAATGAAGCGCGATCTGCCCCGTCTTTTTACCTTCCGAAAACCACGATGCCTGAATATGCGGGAAGTTGTCCAGATAAATTCTCGAAAATGCGATCATTTGCAAATAGCGGGTCGGCGTCGCGTAATGAGGAATAATTTTTTCTAGCGGGGTGTTGCCCGGCTTGAAGCTCCATGGAACGAATGCCGTGAAGCCCTGATGCTCGTCCTGTAATTGGCGAATGCTTTCTAGATGGGAGACAATATCTTCATCGGTCTCAAGGTGGCCGTACATCATTGTTGCTGTCGATTTATACCCGATTTTGTGGGCTTCGCGCATTACATTCAGCCAATCCTCGGACGTTCCTTTTTTGCTGCTGATCTTCTTCTTCACACGGTCGGAAAGGATTTCAGCGCCCCCACCGGGAATTGACCGAAGCCCGGCGTCCCATAGTCGCGTTAAGACTTCTTGAAGTGTAAACCCCGAGACCTGTTTCATACCCAGGATTTCCGAGGTCGAATAAAAGTGGGGGTAAATCTCAGGCACTTCTGCAACGGTGCGGCGGACCATTTCAAGGTAATATTCGAAAGGAAGAGAAGGGTTCACTCCGCCTTGTAGCAGAACGGTTGTGACTCCTTTTGCCGCTGCCGCTTTGAAGTTTTGAATCATGTGGTCGACGGTGTACGAATATGCATCCTTCTCACCGGCGTGCCGGTAAAAAGCGCAGAAGATGCAATCAACATTGCAAATGTTGGTGTAGTTGGGATTTGTGTCGATAACGAACGTTACTTGGGGCGCGGGATTCTTCTTGAAACGAATCTCATTCGCGAGGTCGGCAAGGTCGAGCAACTCGGCGCTGCGAAGAAGAAAAAGCCCCTCTTCGTGCGTGATGCGTTGGCCATTTCGTATTTTCGAATACAACTCAGACTGCACTGCTTCTCCTGCCGCTAAATTGAAACCGAATACCCTGCGGCCTTCAGCTCCTTGACGAGACTAAAACTGATCTCTTCCAATTTCACAATGATCTCTTTCCGATGTACGCCAGGAATATTTTTTGGGACCACCGCATCTTTTTGATAAATACAGCACACTTTGTTTGCACCGATCTTTCCCACCAGATATCCCAATTCGAACATCGCGCTCGGAATGTCATCAGAACCGATCAGATAAAAGGCGTAGTGCGTCGTCGTTTGCTTTTCCATGTAGGCAAGAAGAGCGTCGCTCCCGCCTCCCGTACGTTGATAGACAGATGCTTCAATACCAAGCTCTTTGAGCAGCGACGTCAACTGTGAGAGCAATGGATTGTTCGCCGCAGAAACAACCAGAGCGCGGCTTATTGGATGCGGTAGCGGGTTGGGGGATGGCGGCTTTGGCGGTTCGACAATTTTTGGTTTTTCAGGTTCGGTCAGGGGCTTTGCCGGCAAGTGGGGTGCCGGCGATGGCTGCATGATTTCCGCAATTTTCATTGCCTCTCTCAGCGCATCGTGAACCCTTTGTGCCGATGTTTGATAAAAGTAGGCTCCGTTCTCGTCGTTGGTAAGCTGCGAACGCAAGGCCGTTCCTTTTTCTCCGCACTTGCTCAATGCATCGAGGCTATTTTTCCGCCAGAGCAAATACTGGCTTTGCATTTTCGCGTTGTACCCGGAAAATTCGAGTCCTCCTTCGGGAACAAGTTTATCCCCCTGATGAATCAATTCCTGTAATTTAGCGATCAACGGTGCGTCCATGATGACTCTTCATTGAAAATAATTAAACGGCGATTTCGGTTTCCTGATACAGTTTTCGAAATACTTGCATTGCGGTTCGTTCACGGTCGCCTAACCGGTAATTAAATCCTTCCAGATATTCTCGTACTTCAGACGGCGTCAATCCGATGTGTTTTCCGTGGAGCGCACCTACACGTTCAAGGTTCGATTCGTTTCGCTCGAGTGCTGATTCAAGAAGATGTTTCAACTCTAATTTGTTTTCAGGCGGCAATGATTTTTTCAGCGCCCAGACTGCAAACACAAACGGCAGCTTTTGCCATTCATACCATTCCTTCGCAAGGTCATAGACGAGTTCGAATCCGGGGAGTCCGAATTTATTCCGCCGCAATGCCTCATCGCCAATGAGCAGAACGGCATCAAATTCGCTGTGGTCGTTTACGCCGGAATGCATCCTGACGAGTGATGCCTGAACGCCGTATTTTTTCTTCAGCAGCACCTGGAGAAGGCGGATTGACGTCGCAGTATCGTCCGTGATACCGATGCGTTTGCCTTCCAGGTCGCCCCAGCCTTCTTTCGAAAATAGCATGACGCTTTTTACCTGGTCCCGCGTTGCGATGCAATAATGCATCAGCTCAAGATTCTCTTCCTGAGAAAAATAATTCATCAACGAGAATATTCCGGCGTCGATGACGTGGGCAGATGAAAGCTCGCCCATCCGGCGCGGCGCGACGGGCAGAATTTTAAACTGCCGTTTTTCAAAGTCAGCATAAAACGGAACCGAGTTGAGGTACGGTATTTTTCCAATAACATTGTCAGCATACAGCTTTAGAGGATTATAGTAGACGTCCCGTTCGACCGGGATTTTACCTGCGTCCCTGATGATCTTGACGATCTGTTCTTTTGCAAGCTTCATCGGGCTGATTGCCCCGGCGTCGTGCGCAATATTTTCTCCGCCGACAGTGCCGTCCATGTCGTCCGCGCCAAAGTTCAAAGCGACCGACGCGACCTCTTCCGTCAACATCACCCAGTATGCTTTGATATGCGGAAAATTATCGAGCATCAATCTGGAAACGGCGATAGTTTTCAGATCATCGATGGCAGAAGTGAATTCATTCTTCGGTTTGATGCCGGTGACGCCCGGCTGAAACGCAAGGGGAATAAACGTAAGGAATCCGCCGGTTTCATCCTGTGCCTCACGCAGTTTCATCATGTGAACAATGCGCTCTTCGTATGTTTCGATGTGGCCGTACAACATCGTCGAATTAGTCGGGATGCCGAGTCGATGGGCCGTCGTATGAACTTCAAACCACGTCTTTGCGCCGATTTTTTGGTTGAAGAGAAGCTTCCGTACGCGTTCTGAAAAAACCTCTGCGCCGCCGCCGGGCATTGTGCGCAAGCCGGCGTCTTTCAATTGCAGGAGGACTTCCTCAATCGGCATTTTGAATTTCTTATGGAAAAAATCGATCTCGACGGCTGTGAACGCTTTTATATCGACGGTCGGGAAATTCTTCTTGATTTCCCGGATCATGTCGAGATAATAGTTCCATTCCCAATCCGGATGCAAGCCTCCCGTGATATGTACTTCCTGAATATCGGGTGTCAATTTTCCGATAATGTCCGCGACGGTCATTTCATACGCGTTCGGCTTTCCAGCCTTCGTGGCAAAATCGCAGAACTTGCACGAGAGGACGCAAATGTTTGTCGGCTCGATTTTTTGGTTGAGGACAAAGTACACGGCATCGCCGCTCTTTTGCTGTTGAACGGCATGTGCCATCTTGCCGATGGAAATAAGGTCGTTCGATTGGAACAGCGTGACGCCATCAACGAGAGAAAGCCGTTCGCCGGACTGGATTTTGTTCCAGACAGGTACAAGCAGCGGATCCCTGAAATTTATGTTAAGCACGGTGGTTATGTGTTTATATTATTTCCAGTAGCTATCCCAGCGGTCATCGACCAGCTTTACGATTTTTTCATCCATAATGAGCGGTTCTGGATAACCGTCTTTCCATGTGGCATCAATTCCCATGGTTCCTTTGTAAACAGGGGATATCCCGACAAGTTTCTGCTGAGTAAAAATGACGTCCCGCTCGCAGTCGAATCGCGTGAAGACACCCCAAATATAACTCTCTTGATCTTGAATATCCACATCTTCGCTCACCGCAGCCACGAGTTTTATTCCACCCAGCATAGCTGATTTAAGCAGTTTCCTTATCACCGCAGCGCCATCATGCTTCACTTTAACGAGCAGCAGCGTTTCTGCAATCAGATTGGTCTCGATAATTCTCCGGTCGTGGGCTGCCAATTGATGAATGAAAGCTTCGGTTTGCTTTGAAACGTGCGATTTCGATTGCGGCTTCTTTTTCTTCGTAGCGTCCAGGATCATTTTGCTGCCAAGGTTCATCGTGTGTGAGGTGAAGTCGAGCGTATCGAGCGGAACTTTTGGCAGGAGAATGAAATCATAATGCGGGTCGAAGTCATCGCGCACCGCGTGAAGCACATCGCGAAAATTTCTCGGATCGACATTTTCCGAAACCGTGATCAAGCATTTCGTCAGCGATAGCTGCTGCGTTCCCATCAGGCCGAGCGCTGTTTTCATCGCTTCCTTCTGGTACCGCTCTTCGATAGAAACGACGAGCAGGTTGTGAAAGCCGGCTTCGTAGTATGCCCAGATGCTTTTGATCTCCGAGTGAAGGAGTTTTGCCAGCGGCCCGAGAATTTTTTGTGTAGCATCGCCGAGAAATTTGTCCTCCATCGGAGGAATGCCGACAACTGCTGCCGGATATATCGGATCCTTCCTTCGCGTAATAGCAGTGATATGAAAAACGGGGAATTCGGCTGCGGCGGAATAATGTCCGAAATGATCGCCGAACGGTCCTTCGCTCCGCCGTTCCTTCGGCGGCACATATCCCTCGAGGATAAATTCTGCATTCGCCGGAACGGTGATTGAAATCGACCGTCCTCCGACGAGCTGTGTATTTTTTTTGCGGAGGAAGCCGGCGAAAAGGACTTCATCAATACCTTCCGGCAGGGGCGCGATCGCTGCAAGAAGCATTGCAGGGTCGGTGCCGAGCGCAACAGCGAGTTCGAGGGGCTTGTTTAACTTGTCTGCTTGGTAGTAGTGGAATCCCCCCCCTTTTTGAATTTGCCAGTGCATGCCCGTTGTCTTTTCATCAAAAACTTGCATCCGGTACATGCCGACATTTCGTTTGCCGTTTCGCGGATCGTGCGTGAACACCTGCGGCAGGGTGATGAACCTCCCGCCGTCATGCGGCCAGCACTGAATGATCGGCAGATCGTGAAGATTGGGTTTCTCGACAACTTCCTGAGACGGAGCGACCATAATATCGCTCGTCCGCGAAGAAAGAAATCTTCGCACAATAGCGGGATGCTTGATGAGCGTTTTTGCAGAGGGCGGAACAGCTTCTTCGAAAAAAGAAATAAGCTGCTCGCCAAGTGCGTCCGGATGTTCACCGAGCGCCAGTTCTATACGCCGTTCGCTCGCCAGCGTGTTGATGACAAGAGGATACTTGGCACCTTTCACTTTTTCAAACAGCAGTGCGGGCTTCCGTTCCTTCAGCGCACGTGCTGCGATCTCGGTGATTTCGAGTACGGGGTCGACTTCAACACTGACGCGGTGGAGTTCGCCGTTTTTTTCGAGGTGGTTGATAAATTCACGAAGGGCAGTAAAACGCATACGTCTTATTCCAGTTCTTCGTTTCGCCAGCCTTTTGATTTTCGTTCTCCGATGACCCCGAGAAGTTTATCGGTGAAGGCAGCAACGTATTCATCGACGGTTTTCGGAACAAAGTAGAGCGGAGAAGAGATCGGCATGATGACAGCTCCGTACTGTGAAAGCCGCGCGCATTGTTCCAAAGAAACGGTGGAGAGAGGCGTCTCACGGATGCAAAGAATGAGCTTGAAGCGCTCTTTCATCGCGACCTGTGCCGCCCGCGTAATAAGCGTGTCCCCGATGCCCGACGCAATTTTACCGAGCGTTGACGTCGAGCAGGGAAGGATGATGCACGCGTCGATAGGATTAGAACCCGAAGCTATTGGAGCCGTCAGGTCGTCGTTCGAAAATTGCCGTTTGACGTACGGCTGCAATTCTTTTTCCGTAATGTCGAGTTCGTCTTTCATCAGCGCTTTTCCCCACTTACTGATGACGAGATATTTTTCAGCCTTTGATTGTTTAAGAAAATCCAATGCGTAGACGGCGCCCGATGAGCCCGTAATTCCGAGAACGACTTTCATGGCAGGACACTTGGAAGGATGACCATTGCGAAGATGTTGAAGCCGAGCAGGATATTGATCTTAAAAAAGGCCAGCTCGACGTCGTCCGCTTTCTTTTGTTCAAGATAGAGCAAAAGCCCGCTCAGGAGCAGCGGTGGAATCGCAACAAAGCCTTTGAGCGAATGGAAGAATAGAACCACAAGGGCGATAAATGCAAGGAAGTGAAGACCGGCAGATATCTGAAGCGCTCGTTCTTTTCCAAACCGAGATGGGAATGAAAAAAGGTTTGCGCTGCGGTCGAACGATTCATCAAGGGTGGAGTAGATGATGTCAAATCCCGATCCCCAAAAAAGCACGAACACAGGAAGTATGAGGCCCGTGGCGATATCGTCGAAAGAGCCGCTGATTGCAAACCATCCTCCCAGCGGCGCCATCGCCATTCCAAGGCCGACGCCGAAATGCGCCAGCGGTGTAAACCGTTTTAAGTAAGGATAGATTATGAAGACGACGAGAGGAATCGGAGAAAGGCGAAAACAAAAGTCTGATATGAGCTTTGCAGCTGTTAAATAGACCATTAATCCCGTCGCAAGCACAGTGCAAACCTGCCATAGTGAAAGCTTTCCGCTCGGTAATTCACGGTTCGACGTCCGGGGATTTCTCCTATCGATTTCACGGTCAATAATGCGGTTGAGTGTCATTGCGACGGTGCGTGCTCCCACCGAGGCCAGAAGAACGAGAAGCAAAAGTTCGTTCGATGGCTTTTCTTTTGAGGCAAGGAACACGCCGCTGTAAATCATCGGCAAGGTAAAAAGCGTATGTTCTATTTTGATGAAGCTAAGAAGCCTTTTCAATCGGATGCGGCAAAAATTAGGGATGTTTCTGAATTCGGTGCGCCTCCCACCAAGGCAACTCCCAACAGGTGGATTCAAATTTACCCAAAAAAAAACAGCGAGTCAAGGAAGGCTGGAGAAAGGGAGGGATGCAGTTTGGGTAGATGTCGAATACTTTATCTCGAAAATCGCGATATGTTGAAATATTTGGAAAAATCAATCAACAAGGTGTCCGGCATCAGCTTGCGGTTTCGGGGCATCTGTTTGGAAGTGCGAACCGGTTTTAGTATATTTACAAATGTCTTTTCTCAATCAATAGTTTAGTAAGAATGCACACTGTTACCCTCATTCCCGGAGATGGAATCGGTCCGAGCATTGCCGAGGCAGCGCAGCGGGTCATCGAGGCGACCGGCGTCGAGATACAATGGGAACTTGCTCCTGCCGGCATTGCGGCGATCGAGACCTTCAAGGATCCGATCCCGGAGTCGACTATCCAATCGATTCAAAAGAATAAAGTTGCTCTGAAAGGCCCGTTGACGACGCTGAGCGGCAAAGGATTCCGAAGCATCAATGTTGCGTTGAGAAAAGAATTTGACTTGTTCATCAATCTGCGCCCCGCGAAATCATTTGAAGGAGTCTCATCGCGGTATGCGAACGTCGACCTTGTTATGTTCAGGGAAAATATCGAAGAGTTCTATTCCGGCATCGAGCACTATGTCGATGCGCAAAAGAGTGCAGCGGAAACGATCGGCATTGTCACCCGGTTTGGTTCTGAAAGGATCGTCCATGCTGCATTCGAATACGCCCGGAAATACGGCAGGAAAAAAGTAACGATCGTTCACAAAGCGAATATCATGAAATTCTCCGGGGGATTATTTCTTGACGTTGCCCGGGAAGTTGCCCAGAAGTATCCGGAAATCGCAACTGAAGACCGCATCGTCGACAACATGGCAATGCAGCTTGTTCTAAATCCGAACCAATTTGACGTGATCGTAACGACGAACTTGTTCGGAGATATTTTGTCCGACCTCTGCTCGGGTTTAGTCGGAGGGTTGGGATTGGCACCGGGGGCAAATATCGGGGCGAATGCCGCAATCTTTGAAGCGGTGCATGGAAGCGCCCCGGATATCGCCGGCAAAAATCTCGCTAATCCATGTGCTATCATTCTTGCCGGAGCAATGATGCTCGATTATTTGGGAGAACAAGATGCGGCTGCGAAAATTCATAATGCCGTTGCAAAAATTCTCAAAGAAGGAAAATATGTTACCAAAGATTTGAACCCCCGTTCAACAACGGGCACGGTCGAAATGACGGATGCAATTATCAATACAATTCGTTCAACTTCATAAGAGACGCTCAATGAAATGCACGGATCGAATTTTAATCTTCTTGACCATAACAATGATGTTCCTATCATTCTCTTTGCCCGCACAAACGAACAAGGTGGGCAAAGGAGTGAGCGTAACCTGGTACGGCCACTCCGCTTTTAAAATCTTGACCACGAAGGGGAAAGTTATCCTTATCGACCCCTGGCTTGATAATCCAAAAGCTCCAAGCAGCGCCCGCAATATTGACAGGGCTGATTTGATTTTGGTGACGCACGGACATTTTGACCATATCGGGAATACCGTTGAACTGGCGCAGAAGTTTGCTGCAACAGTTATTTGCAACGGCGACATCGCTGCTTACTTAACGACCAAAGGCGTCAAAAAGACCGTAGTACTTGATTATTCGGGAACGTACGAAGTTGACAATCTGAAGATCACGATGGTGCACGCCGACCATAGTTCCAGCATCGATGATAACGGGCAACGATTAGCCGGAGGCAACGCGGCAGGATTTGTCGTCCAATGCGAGAACGGAGTTACTGTGTATCATGCCGGCGACACGGGTCTTTTCGGAGACATGAAACTGATCGCCGAACTCTACAAGCCGGACATCGTAATGATTCCTATCGGCGGAGTCTACACCATGGGGCCGAAAGAGGCTGCCAAAGCCTGCGAGCTTCTCAATCCGAAATTGATTATCCCCATGCATTACGGAACTTTTCCGGCGCTGACCGGCTCGCCTGTCGATCTTAAGAATTTTCTGCCGTCGCAATTGAAGGGAAGAGTAGCCGACATTCTTCCGGGAGATACAGTAAATTGAGCCTTCTGAATAATCCCGAAAGCGTGGCTCGCGCAAAGACGCGAAGTCGCAAATTGATTCTAAAACAGAGTCTTCGCGCCTTTGCGGCTTAGCGCGAAACAATTTTTTAGTTGTTACATTTTTTGAATATGAAAATTGGGTCTATAAACATACCAAGTCCAATCCTTCTGGCGCCGATGGAAAATGTTACGGATATTCCGTTCCGTCTTGTCTGCAAACGGCTCGGTGCGGATATTGTCTATACGGAATTCGTCAACTCGGAGGGACTTGTACGGAAATCCGAGAAGACGAAAAAGAAAATGTTTTTCCTGGAAGAGGAACGCCCGTTCGGTATCCAGATTTACGGCGGCGAAGAAGCGTCGATGGAAGGGGCTGCAAGAATTGCAGAAAGCATGAATCCTGATATTATCGACATTAATTGCGGATGCTGGGTCAAGGACGTGGCAATGCGCGGCGCAGGCGCTGGACTCCTGAAAGACCTTCCAAGAATGGAAAAGATCGTCTCGATGGTCGTTAAAGCGACTCGCGTACCGGTGACTGTCAAAACGAGGCTTGGCTGGGACGAAAATTCAATTCGAATTGTTGAAGTCGCAAAAATGTTGGAAGGTATTGGCGTGCAGGGGCTTACTGTCCATTGCCGAACTAGGGCGCAGGCGCATAAAGGAGTTCCGGATTATACGTGGATACCTAAAATAAAGGCGGTCGTTTCGATGCCGGTGGTTGTGAACGGAAATATTCTTGAAGCGGCTGACGTTCAAAGAGTCTTTGCGGAGACCGGTTGCGACGGCGTGATGATCGCCCGTGGAGCGATCGATAATCCGTGGATATTCCAGCAAGCAAAAAATTTACTCGCGACGGGGGTTTTCACAAAAGATGTTACCCTCGAAGAACGGATTGCAGTGTGCATCGAACACTTGAAATTATCCGTGGAACACAAGGGGGAACGAACCGGTGTTCTTGAAATGCGCAAACACTATTCCGGTTACCTGCGCGGTCTGCCGAACATTGCAAAACTTCGAGCAGAGCTGATGACCTTTGTAACAACTGAACCGATTGTTCAGCGCCTGCTTCGATTTATGGATGAGGTTATTGCGAACCCGGAGCCGTCCGCGGGAATTGTTTTTGCATAAACGCTTTGCGATTCTTCTTCAATTCTTTTATCTTCTTACGTCGATTCGAGAACGAATTTTTGCCGCACGCGCAGAATGATATTGCTTGGCGGTGCTTGTCGTAATTGCCTAATGCTACCTCAGAATTTAAGAATTTAGATGATTGCATTCATCGTCGGATTTGTTGTCGGTTTTTTCACCACTATGCCTATCGGGCCTATCAACATCGCAGTCATGACGAAAGGGTTGGCGGGCAAGACCGGTCAAGGATTGATGATCGGAGCGGGATCCGGGTGGATGGATATTGTGTATTGCGCAGCGGCGATGTTCGGCATCTCATCACTGAACTCGAACCCCAAAATTGATCTTATTTTTCGGATTGCTACCTTCGGAATTTTCTTTTTGTTTGGAATCAAAACGACGTTCTTCAACATACGGGAAGCGAAGGTGTCGAAGAGCGAAGAATCTCCCGGCTTCAAACGCTATTTTCTTCTCGGCATCGTTCTCTACCTTTCTAATCCTTCCTTCATTGCCTACTGGATTACCGTCGCAGGCATCGTCCACGGATACCATATTCTCGCAGCCACATCATACAATAATTTATTTTTTTCGCTTGGCACGGGGTTCGGAACAACCGGATGGTTTTTCATCCTCCTTGAACTCGTTGAAAAGCAAAAAATGAAACTCGACAAAGCGTTGATAGAAAAAATTACCCGCGGTTTCGGCATTATCCTGCTGCTCATCAGTCTGTTCATGGGATACCAGTTGATTTCGTAATCGAGCGGGAGTTCGCACGCATTTGTGTTGTTAATTATTCCGTATCATTTTTTGAAGGAGAAGTACTATGGCCACAACGGCTCAACAGAACAGCTCGGCGAACATTACGTCTGTTCTCAAAGAATACCGTGTGTTCAAGCCGAGCACAAAGTTCGCGAAATCGGCAACCATAAAATCGTTCGCGCAGTACAAAAAAATGTACAGCGAATCGATTCATTCGCCGGAAAAATTTTGGGCTGCGATGGCGGAAGAACTTACCTGGTACAAAAAGTGGACAAGAGTTCTCCGATGGAAACTCCCGTTCGCCGAGTGGTTTGTCGGCGGAAAGATTAATGTCTCAACCAATTGTCTGGACCGGCATTTGACGACGTGGCGGAAAAACAAGGCGGCGATCATTTGGGAAGGCGAACCGGGGGATACGCGCACGTTGACGTACGCCGACCTCCACCGCGAGGTGTGCAAGTGTGCAAACGTGTTAAAGAAACTCGGCGTCGTCAAAGGAGACCGTGTTATTATCTACATGCCGATGATTCCCGAACTCCCCGTGGCAATGCTCGCATGCGCAAGGATCGGAGCGACACACAGCGTCATCTTCGGAGGGTTCAGCGCTGAAGCCCTGAAAGACCGCATCAACGACGCCCAGGCTAAACTTGTGGTCACAGCCGACGGCGGCTACCGCCGAGGAAGCATCATTCCGCTGAAAGCCAACATCGATGAGGCGCTGAAAGTTACGCCGTCGGTGGAGAGCGTCATCGTCGTAAACAGAGTCGGATTGGACGTCGGCATGGTCCCGGGGCGCGACCACTGGTGGGATGGTTTGATGTCCACGACCTCTGCTGAGTGTGAACCGGAGAAATTAGACTCCGAACATCCCCTGTACATTCTTTACACAAGCGGCACGACCGGCAAGCCGAAAGGCGTCGTGCATTCGACGGCCGGTTATCTGCTGGGTTGTCATCTTACAATGAAGTATGTTTTCGACATCAAAGATACCGATACCTATTGGTGCACGGCCGACATCGGCTGGGTAACGGGCCACAGCTACATTGTGTATGGGCCGTTCTCGAACGGAGCGACAGTTGTCATGTACGAGGGGGCCCCGAATCATCCGGAGCCGGACCGCTTTTGGAATATCGTTGAAAAATACAAAGTGAATGTTTTTTACACGGCTCCGACTGCGATAAGGGCGTTTATAAAGTGGGGAGAACAATGGCCTCTCAAGCATGACCTGAGCTCGATTCGTCTTCTTGGAACGGTAGGGGAGCCGATTAATCCCGAAGCATGGATGTGGTACAGCAAGATTATCGGAAAGGGGAAATGTCCGATCGTCGACACGTGGTGGCAGACAGAGACTGGTTCAATCATGATCACGCCGATTCCTGGCGCAACGCCGACAAAGCCGGGGACCGCGACACTTCCGTTTTTCGGCATTCAGCCCGATGTTGTCAACAAGGAAGGAAAATCCGTTCCGGCGAATCAAGGAGGGTACCTTGTTATAAAAAAACCGTGGCCGTCGATGATGCGGGGTGTGTATCGCGATCCGGAGAGATTTAAGAAAACCTATTGGAGCGATATCAAAGGAGTGTACTTTACCGGCGACGGTGCGCGGCGCGATAAAGACGGTTATTTTTGGATCATGGGCCGTGTTGACGATGTCATCAACGTTTCAGGACACAGGCTTGGTACGATGGAAGTTGAGAGTGCGCTTGTCAGCCATCCGTATGTCGCCGAAGCCGCGGTCGTAGGGAAGCCCGATGAAATTAAAGGCTCGGCAATTTGCGCCTTTGTTACTCTTGAGGGGAAACGATCGCCCACGCCGCAGCTGAAGGAAGAATTGCGGCTGCACGTCGCAAAAGAAATCGGGGCCATGGCAAAGCCCGACGACATTCGATTTACCGACGCTTTGCCCAAAACGAGGAGCGGAAAGATTATGCGCCGTTTATTGCGAGAGATAGCTTCCGGGGGCGCAACTACCGGCGACACGACAACGCTCGAAGACTTCTCTGTGCTCGAGAAATTGCGCCATCACGAAGACGAGGAATAACGGCAATATTCGCAAGCATTAGTGGCATTTGAGATCATTTCGGTGCACCGCTCTTTTACTGAGCGCAGCGCGGAATCATTGTTTATGTTTTTGAATTCTATCGACTAGGCACGCAAAAACAATCACGTTGCTGTATGGTAGCGATCATATAGCTCTGCCCGGTGCTCAAAATTCTACTTGCGCCAATTTGCCGACTTTGCTATATTCAAGCGTCCTTCGGGAGCGCAGGAGAAATCACCACGTCCACCTTCACACGTTATGCCCAAAGTTTACTGCACATCATTCGATTCTAAAATCGGCCACATCTATATTGCTTCCACTGATAGCGGGGTGTGCAAGATCAGTATTCCAAAAGAATCGAAGAAAGATTTTTTTGACTGGCTGTCCATCCATTTCGACGATGACGATGTCGTTGAAAACAAAAGCCGAAACAAAGAAGCCATCGACCAATTGAACCGCTATTTTAACGGCAAGCTCGCAAAATTTTCCGCCCCGGTGGATCAGATAGGAACAACGTTTCAATTGCGGGTATGGAAGGAGTTGCTGCGGATTCCGTACGGAACCACAATTACGTACAAACAACTTGCCCGCAGAGTCGGTGTGCCCCGCGGCTTTCGCGCAGTCGGCACCGCAAACGGAAGCAACCCGCTTCCCATTGTCGTTCCGTGCCACCGCGTGGTCGGGCATGACGGATCACTCGCCGGGTACTCCGCCGGCGTAAAGACCAAAGAATTTCTCCTTCGGCTCGAAGGCGCAATTATTTTGTAGGGGGGATGTTTCACTCCCACTTCTGTTCTTTCCGGACTTCGAAAAAATTTTTTTCCCTGATCCTCGACGAGAAGCGGCGGGACGCGGCGCCATGGTTCGATGCTTCCGACTTCGTGCTGATCGTTCAGGATGAGCTTTCGCGGCGGCGTTGAAGGGGCCATTGCTCTGTGCATCGCTCGTACTCTACATAGATTCAAGGAGTGCCTCCCCTCTTGTTTGCATCCCTTCTGTAATTTGTGTATTTTTTCCTTCACGCACATTTTCTTTTTTTCACCCCATGAACCTGACACAACAACTTAATTCCGTCCAACAACAAGCTGTTTCAGCCACCGACGGTCCGGTGATGATTGTCGCCGGGGCGGGGAGCGGCAAGACGCGCGTGCTTACATTTCGAGTTGCCCACCTTATTGAGAACGGAATTAAACCGCACCAAATTCTTGCGCTGACGTTCACAAACAAGGCGGCAAAAGAAATGAAGCACCGCATAGAACAACTTGTTGGCGAACAAGCCGTGAATGTATGGGCCGGTACATTTCATTCCATCTTCGCGCGTATTCTCCGTCACGAATGTGAAGCGATCGGATTTCAAAGGAATTTTACTATTTACGACAGCGACGACAGTCTTGGGCTCGTCAAAAATATCATGTCATCGCTCAACATTTCCGCCCAGCAGTTCAATCCAAAAGGGATACAGTCCCGCATCAGCGGTGCCAAGAACCACCTTGTCTCGCCGGAGCATTATGATGAGATTGCGAAAGACCCCTTTGAGCAGCGGACGGCTCTTGTCTTTAAAGAATATCAAGATCGGCTGCGCAAGAACAATTCGATGGATTTCGATGATCTGCTGTTGAAGCCCATCGAACTGTTCCAGCACAATGAAAACATTCTCGAAAAATATCAATACCGCTTCCAGTACCTCCTTGTCGATGAGTACCAGGACACGAACCGGGCGCAGTACGTGCTGATTAATCTCCTTGCGAAACGCTTTAAGAATATCTGTGTCGTCGGCGACGACGCGCAGAGTATCTACGCTTTCCGGGGCGCTGACATCAGGAATATTCTGGATTTTGAGCGTGATTATCCCGAGAGTAAAGTCTTCAGGCTTGAGCAGAACTATCGGTCGACGAAAACGATTCTTGCCGCTGCAGATTCCGTTATTAAAAATAACCGGAACCAAATTCATAAAACGTTATGGACGTCTAACCCCCAGGGGGAATTGATTACGATGATTGAGGCGGAGGACGACAAAGACGAAGGAATGAAAATCGTTTTTCATATTCAGGAGCAATGCGGCAAGTTAAAATTAGATTTGAAAGACATCGCAGTTCTTTATCGGACCAACGCACAATCGCGGTCGCTTGAAGATGGATTGCGGAGAAACGGAATCCCGTACGTCATCGTCGGCGGCGTGGAATTCTATAAGCGGAAAGAAATCAAAGACATTCTCGCTTACCTCCGCGTCATCGTCAATCCGAAAGACGAAGAAAGTCTCCGGAGGATTATCAACGTTCCTGCCCGAGGCATCGGCGAAACGACGATCGAGAAAATATTCCTGCATGCCGAACACCATGCGACGGGATCCCTAGGATTGTTCGACGTACTGAAGGATGTTAATATTATAGGAGCAATCGGTGATCGGTCAAAAAGTGCCGTTGTTCAGTTTGCCCAACTCATCCAGAAATATATCGAGCTTAAGTTGCAAATGTCTCCCAGCGAAATTGCACGGGCGTTGGTGGATGAACTTGGCTTTTTGCGAAGTTTGAAGGAAGAAGCAACACCCGAGTCGCTCGGCCGGTGGGAAAATATCCAGGAACTGCTCTCAGCGATTACGGAATTTACTTCGGAAACACCAGACGCGACGCTGGAAAGTTTTCTTGAGGAAGTCTCGCTGGTGTCTCCAGTCGACAGCGTGGTAGACCAGCGCAATGCGATTACATTGATGACCCTGCACTCGGCGAAAGGGTTGGAATTCCCCGTGATCTTTATCGCAGGATTGGAAGAAGGGCTGTTTCCTTTATACCAGGTTGCCCCCGAACCTAATGAGTTGGAAGAAGAACGCCGCCTCTTCTATGTCGGTATCACTCGCGCAATGAAAAAATTGTATTTCACGCATGCGCGCCTGCGTTACCGCTTCGGCGATGTCACCTATCCCGTTCTTTCTCGCTTTGCCGAGGAGATCGATCCGTCTCTCATTCAGCGAGAAACATCCCGGCGTGTTGCGTTCCCTGCACATTCTCGCAGCGATTCCGCCGGAAAAGAGGGGAGCCATTTTTCCTTCAAAGAGAATCATGCAAAGAGGCAGCATGGACCGATACAAACGGGCTTCGACGGAGAGAGCGAACCGGATTATGAAAATGAATCTCAAGAAATTATGACCTTGAGAGTGGGGGCAAAAGTTGAACATGAATCATTCGGCACGGGAAAAATTCTGCAGCTCGCCGGCGCCGGAGAGTCAGCAAAGGCGGTTGTGCTGTTCGAGAATGTCGGTCCGAAGAATCTCATGCTGAAGTATGCAAAGCTGCGGTTGTTGTGACGATCGAACGTCACGAATCTCCATCCGAAATTTTTGAACGGATGATCATCATGTTATTCCAATAATCGCGATGGATATAATGAGTGATGATCGACGTAAACTGCGCTATCAAATCCGGCGGAAGAAGAAAGCAGACCTGCGACGGTTTTCCGTTTTCCGCATTCTTGTGGTCGAAGAAAACATCGTATTGAGTAAGGGAGTGCGGTGATTCGAGGTTGTCGTTGGGCGCCTTTACAACGCCGATAACAAAGCGTTTATTGATTTCGTCAAAGGCAAAAACATCGGGCCGTTTGTTTTTCTGGTCGCCGTACCCGTCGTTGTGAAGTGCATCCGCTGTGCGGTATCCTTCAATGCCCTTTGCGCCGACGATGGTATACTTTTCGGACACAAAGTGGTGTAACAATTCTTCGACGAGCCGTGCCGTTTTGTCTTTCATGATAAGCAAAAATAATTTTTTCACGAACGAAATGCAAAAGCCGAATGCCGCCTTCTGACCAACGACAAAACCGCCGGTCCCCGCTCCTCCCGAAAATAGCTTCGCTTATCGCCGTTGTTGCCTGCTTTGGCCTTATCGAATGGGCATCGTCGTTCCATATCTTGACCGACGTGTTCCCCCGTCCGTCATCGCTGTCAATCCCCCTCGCATGGCTTTTTGAACATCAGGTCTGGCAGTTTGGCATCGGGATCACCGCCATCACGATTCTCTCACGAGGCCATCTGTGGAGCTACGGAATAAATTCCTCCGACATCCGGCTGTCGATGTCCGTCCTTCTCAAATTCTACGCAGCTGCATTGGTCATTATGATCGGGTTTGTCGTAACGCCGCTTCTGATATCCGGAAAATTGCCGGATTATTTTTCCCGGATGGGGAGGGTCGATATGATGGTATGGATTCTCTATCAATGGATGGCGACGGCCGTTGCAGATGAAATTTTATTCCATGGATTGTTCCAAACGCTTTTGCTAAAATATTGGCAGGAAAAAATTGTAATCCGGTCCTTTGAATTTCCGGTCGTTATTCTTTTTACCAGTGTTGCGTTTGCGGCCGGAAGGACGAACGTCCCTGTGTACGGTGGACATGCCGTGGAATACATTCTTGCGCTGCTCATGGGATTGTACGGGGGAATTGTTTATTACCGCACGCGGAGCCTGCTCACTCCGATGCTTTCGCAGGCATTTTTCTACGGGCTTCCCTTCGTTATTCGGTTTGCCTACATAGCTTTTTTTGGGGGTTAAGGAGCCGTTTTACGGCTGGGTGCGGCTCGGAGTTGTGTTGAGAATCCTCTCATAATGGCGTTCATAGACTCCGACTATTTGGTCTATATCAAAGTTCTCCACAGCCCGCTTTCGTCCTGCCTTTGCAAACATTTCCCGCCGCGTGTTGTTCGACAGCAGTTCAGTTGCGTACTTTGCCATCCGTTCCACATCGCCAATCTCAGCTATGTAGCCCGTTTCGCCATGAACCACAAGTTCGGGCAGCCCTCCAACGCTCGATGAAATAACAGGAACCTCGCATGCCATCGCTTCGAGTGCGGAAAGCCCGAAGCTTTCCGATTGGCTCGGCATCAGAAATAAATCGGCAGCCGAAAGCAATTCCACAAGCTCGGCCTGTTTTCCCAAAAACTTGACGTTGTCGCCTAACTGCAATTCGCGGCAAAGATTTTCGCAATTGGATCTGTCCGGTCCGTCGCCCACGAGAACGAGTTTCGACGGGATCTTTTTAAGGACGAGGTTAAAGATTCTGATAACGTCGGTAACGCGTTTCACAATCCGGAAGTTGGAAATATGGATGAGAATTTTTTCGCCGTTGGGCGCTATCGTTTTTCGAAGATTCGTGTCGGCCATCCGTTTGAAGAGTTCGGTATCCACAAAGTTCGGGATGACTTCGATCTCTTTATTGATGCCGTAGTTGGTTATTGTCTTTTCTTTCAAGAACCTCGACACCGCCGTCACACCGTCGCTTTTTTCGATGCTGAATTTCATGACGGAAAGAAAACTTGGTTCCAATCCTATCAACGTGATGTCGGTTCCGTGCAATGTCGTAATGATGCGCAGGTGTTCGTCGTTGAGGATCTGTTTTGCGATATAGGCGCTTGTTGCGTGCGGGATGGCATAATGTGCGTGGATCAAATCGAGTTTCTCAAACTTTGCAACCTCTACCATCTTGCTTGCAAGGGCGGGAGTGTAGAGGGGAAACTCGAACAACGGGTACGTCGCCATCTCCACTTCGTGATAAAAAATGTTGTTCATGAACCCATCCAACCGCATCGGCATCGCATAGCTGATGAAATGGATTTGATGCCCTCGTTTCGCAAGTCCTTTACCGAGTTCGGTGGCGACGACTCCGCTGCCGCCGTATGTCGGGTAGCATGTAATGCCGATTTTCATTGGGTTATCCTTCTAACGTATAACGTACAGTTAATTCGCTTGAATTTCAAGATCGGGGCAATTGACCATCGTGAAATATCGTAATTGCAAGGATTGAACTATTTAGTTACTTTAATTCCGTACTAACATGATACATGGAGGAATGATGAAAACTTTAATTATTATGTTGACCGTTGTTTTTTTGACGTCGCCCGCATTTTCGCAAGCGAAGAAAGTTGCTCCTCAAAGCATCTCCGCTCCAAAATCCAATGAGGGAGTTCTGTGGGGCCAAACTTTTGCAGACTATTCGTATGCGGCTCAGGCATCGGATCCATCGCAAAAGGGAACCAATGCTTTTGAATTCCGCCGAATTTATGTCGGCTATGATCAGGATATTTCAGAACAATTCACAGCCCGGGTTCTTATTGAAGCGGACAATGAAGACACGACAAAATCGGGCGCCATGGATTTCTCCGCCCAGGAAGTGTATCTCGAGTGGAAGAACCTGGTGCCGTTATCGAGCACCTACTTCGGACTTTCCGCGACTCCTTCGATTGCGCTCGCGGAAAAGATTTGGGGCTACCGATCTCTTGAAAAAGTAATTCTCGACCGCAACGGCCTGGTGGCAATCGACGACATGGGTGTTGGAATCAAAGGGAAATTTGTCTCTGACGGGAGTATCGGATATGCGCTGATGGCAGGAAATGGCACCGGGGTCAAACTCGAGAACGACAAGTTGAAAAAATATTACGGTGAATTCTATATCGCGCCGATGAAAAATGGGATTGTGGAGTTGTATTCCGATTTCGAGAACGCCGCCGACGCACAATCAAGACTTACCGGAAAAGCTCTTCTCGGTTACCAGGTGCCTAGTGTGTCGGCGGGAGTCGAAGGTTTTTTCCGTACCGTTCGCAATGGAGTGTTCAATTCCGCAACGTCCGCCGATTCAAATTTGGCAGGCGGGTCAGCGTATACTTCTTTCCAGATCGTTGACAATGTACGTGGTGTGCTTCGTGGAGATTTTTATGATGCAAATGTTTCGGAGAAAAGCGTCGGAGTTCGTGAAATCTTCTCCGTTGTCGGCGTGGATTATTCGCCGGCGCAGGATGTTCATTGTATCCCTAATGCACTCTACACTCATCGAATGTATAAAGTCAGTCCTGCGCCCGGCCCGGCATTAACGGATGACATCACAATCCGTCTTACGTTCGCGTACTCATTTTCTGCACGAATTCAATGAAGGACGAGTATCAGTCGATTGCGGCTGAGACGATGGCATCGTTAAAAGTTGAAGGTTCAAAATTCATCTCCTCCGCGTTTCCCGTTGGTTCTCGCGTGCAGGCTGAGGAAACACTCGCCAAAGTACGCAGGGAATATTTCGACGCGACGCATCATTGTTTTGCGTACGCATTGGGGAGCGAAGGGAAGGAGTTTCGTTATTCGGATGGCGGTGAGCCGTCGGGCACTGCAGGCCCAAAAATCCTTGCAGCCATTCAATCGAAAGGCCTGTCCGACATCTTGGTCGTCGTTACTCGCTACTTCGGGGGAACAAAATTAGGTACCGGGGGGCTTGGACGTGCATATTTTGATTCTGCAGGCCGGGTCTTATCGGAGGCGGTCGTTGTGCGGAAGATTGTTGCCGAGGAACTGCACATAACCTTTCCCTACGATGAAACAAGCAGAGTGATGAACGCTTTATCAAACTGTAAAGCAAAAATCATCGACACCGTCTACGATGATGATGTGACCCTTCGTATCTCGATCAGGAAAAGTTCTGCGCAATTGCTTGCAGACGAGCTTGTCAATGTAACACGCGGAAACCTTGCCGTTAAATATCGCGGCACTTGAAGTTTCAAAGAGCGTTGCCACCGAACGGGGTTTCGTCAAATAACAAGAGTTTTTCCTCTCATACCGCTTTTAACGTTTCGCAAATGGTCATGGTATCGAGAGCTATCATGAGTTCTTCGTTTGTCGGGACGACGAAAACTTTCACTCGTGATGCCGCCGAATGAATCGGCTTCTCTTTCTCCTTTGATAAATTGCTCTCTTCATCCAATTCGATTCCGAGAAATTGCAAATTACTGCAGCATGCTTTTCGAACATCCGGGCTGTTCTCACCGATCCCTCCCGTAAACACAATTGCGTCAGCGCCTCCCATTGCCGCCATATACGCACCGATATATTTTTTGATCCGGTAGTTAAAAACGTCGAATGCGTATTGTGCTTTTTTATTGCCTTCTTTCATTTCCGAAATAATTTCGCGCATATCGCTGCTTACTCCCGAAATGCCCATCAAGCCGCTGTGTTTGTTGAGGAGCGTGTTCGCCTCCGAATAATTCAACCCTTCTTTCGACATGATATGAAGAATAATGTACGGGTCGATGTCCCCGCTGCGCGTTCCCATCAACAAACCCTCAAGCGGAGTCAATCCCATCGACGTATCGACCGAAACTCCTTTGTCGACTGCTGCCATGCTGCACCCGTTGCCGAGGTGGCAGGTGATGAGCTTCAAGGATTTGTATTCTGCACGCATCAATTCAGCCGTGCGTTGAGCGACGAATGAATGGCTCGTTCCGTGAAATCCATAACGGCGGATTTTATGCTGTGTATACAGAGAATATGGAATGCCGTAGAGGTACGCGTGCGGAGGCATTTTTTGATGGAATGCCGTATCGAAGACCGCAACCTGCGGTATATCGGGCAAATGAACCTGGCATGCGTTGATGCCGCGAAGGTTGTGAGGATTATGGAGCGGTGCGATGTCGATATTGTCGCGAATGCGTTTGATGACGTCGTCCGTAATGAGAACTGAGGCGCTGAATGCTTCACCGCCGTGCACGACGCGATGTCCCACGGCGTTGATTTGATTTTTGTCGGTCAGCACTCCATGATTTTTGCTGAGGAGCACCGCAAGAATGTATTCGATCGCTGCGGTGTGGTCGAGGATCTCGCCGGTTATTTTAATTTCGTCCCCGTCGGACCGCAGATTGGTGAGGACCGCACCGTTCATGCCGATGCGGTCGACGATTCCTTTCGCCAGCGCCTGACGGCTTTCAATTTCGATGAGTTGATATTTAACGGAGGAACTGCCGCAGTTGATGATGAGAATATTCATGGTTCTTTGAGAGTCGGTTCAATGGTGATGGAATATCAGGTTGTGCGTTTCGCCTGGTCGTTATACTTAAAAAATCCTTCGCCGCTTTTTCTTCCCAGCTTTCCCTCTCGCACCATTCGGCGAAGGAGGGGGCATGGACGGTACTTTGCTTCGCCCAATTCATGGAAAAGTGATTCCATCCACGCGAGAACTTCATCCAATCCCATCATATCGGCTAACTCAAGCGGCCCGTACTGAAAATTGTAGCCAAGCTTCATCGCCGTATCGATGCCATCGGCGGTCGCAACGCCTTCCATCAATGCATGCATTGCTTCGTTCAACAGCGGGACAATGATCCGCGTCGTGACGAAGCCGGGATACTCGAATACCTCGACGACGGTCTTTCCGATCCGTTCTGCAAACTTCTTCACGGTCTCGAACGTTTTGTCCGAAGTTTTGAGGCCTCGCACCAATTCTACGAGAGGCACCTTCGGAACGGGATTGAGAAAATGCATCCCGATCACCTTGTCGGAACGTTTTGTGGCGGCAGCGAGTTTCGAGAGTGTGAGTGTAGAAGTGTTAGAGACGAAGATGGTCTCGGAGTCGCACAATTCATCCAGCTCCGAAAAAATCCTTCTCTTCAGTTCAAAGTTTTCATCCACAGCCTCAATGATGATATTGCATTGTGCGGCATTCTTAAAATCGACCGACCCGTGAATACGGGAGAGCGTCGAGTTCTTTTCGCTCTTCGTCATCGTCCAGCGCTGGATTTCTCTATCCATGCTCTCCTTCAGGATGCCGATCATCGTTTCGAGCTGCTTCTCATTTTTTTCGATTGCAACAATTTCGATTCCATGCGCGGCAATCGTTTGCGCGATGCCTTGTCCCATCACTCCAAGTCCGATTACTGCAACGGCGTTGATTCCGTCCTGATCATTTTTTTCAAGCTTCAGATCGTTGAGAATATCTTCTATTTTTATATTCGTTGCCATTGGAAGGTTGTCCATTCATAAAGATAGTTATAAATACATATATTTTAAGGCAAAAGTAATGCCAGTCATTTGAATGTGTATTCTATCCATAATTAAGCTTTTTCCCCTCTGAGATTTGTGAAATTGACAAAAATCCCGATTCAACTTACCCAAAAATGAAACTCAAGTCAATATGGCTGTTACTGATACCGCGACTTTGATGTTCCTCAGCTTGACTTTCGGGCGACATTTGATTATTTTTATACAGTTTTTGTGCGAGTTGAAACGAATCCATGATAAGGTTTGTTACAGATGATGGATCAGGGATTGGCGTGCAGGTAAATAAGACATAAATAGTCGGGTATGTGTCGATGCTGAAGTTGTCCAAAAGAGTCGAATACGGATTGATTGCGATACGGCATATTGCAGCCGCGGAGTCGGGGAGGATTACGACAGCAAAAGAAATCGCAGAGCGCTATAAGATTCCGTATGAATTGTTAGCGAAAGTGATGCAGCGACTGGCAAAAAAAGGATTGATTGTCTCCCATCAGGGAGTCTACGGCGGCTATACATTGGCGAAAGGCGCCAGCGAACTTTCAATTTCCGCAATCATCAATGCAATAGAAGATCATCTTCCGGCGCTCACCCAGTGTATCGCAGAAAGTCCGGACAGTTGTTCCATCTACGATAATTGCACGATAAAGAATCCTCTAGGAAAAATTCAGCTCAACATTGATCAAGTGTTCCAGACAATGAAGCTCTCAGAGATTGTGTGATGATGAAACTCCCGGTGTACATGGATAATCATGCAACAACGCAAACCGACCCGCGGGTGGTCGATGCGATGATTCCATTTTTTACGGAGCATTACGGCAACGCTGCAAGCCGGCAGCATCGGTTCGGTTGGGTTGCGGAAGAAGCGGTGGAAAACGCACGAAGAACAATTGCCCGAGAGATTAACGCGGATGCAAAAGAAATTGTTTTTACGAGCGGGGCGACGGAATCGAACAACCTAGCGCTCAAGGGTATTGCCGAAGCCTACTGCAGGAAAGGCAAACATCTTATTACAACAAAAACGGAACACAGGTCAGTTCTCGACGTTTGTTCTGTGCTGGAACGATCCGGATTCCGGATTACGGTTTTAGGTGTGGATGAGTTTGGAATGGTACGCCCGCAGGATGTTCGGGATGCAATGACCGAGGAAACTATCCTGGTGTCGGTAATGATGGCTAATAATGAAATCGGAACGATTGCGCCTCTCGCGGAAATCGGCAGCATCTGCCTTGAACGTGGAATCTTCCTGCACACCGACGCCACGCAATGCATCGGGAAGATTCCGATCGATGTCGAATTGTCAAATATCCATTGCATGTCGTTTAGCGCCCACAAAACGTACGGTCCGAAAGGAATCGGTGCGTTGTATGTCCGGAGCAAGAATCCGCGCGTCAAAATCATCCAGCAGATGGAAGGGGGAGGGCATGAGATGGGAATGCGCTCGGGCACGCTTAACGTGCCGGCGATCGTCGGGTTCGCAAAAGCCGTTCAACTTGCTGCCCAACAGCGTGCCGAGGAATCTCATCGCATCGCAGCGCTCCGAGACAAGTTAGAAGAGCAATTGCTCTCGGTTGAAGGAGCGCGCCGCAACGGTCATCGGATAAATCGTTTGTACAACAACTTGAACATAACGTTTCCATACGTTCATGCGGACGACCTAATGATGGCATTGAAGAACGATGTTGCAATATCATCCGGCTCGGCATGTTCTTCTGCAGATCTTGACAGTGCGAAAGTCTCGCAGGTCTTAAAGGCAATTGGACTTGGCGACGAACTGGCTCGTTCGACGATTCGAATTGGGCTCGGAAGATTTAACACTGAAGAAGAAATCGAATATGCAGGGGAAAAAATCGTGGAAGCGGTACTGCAGCTGCTCGGATCTTCGCCACAGTACCACATGGATAAGAAAAAGGTATCTCAGACAGTACCGGCATCAACTCACTAAGCATAGAAAAGAATTCTCGTAATGAAAAAATCAGCAACAATCATTAATAACCAGGTTGAGTTCCTTCATTTTCTGAAGGCGAAATTTCCATTGTATCATCTATCAAATTTCTTTTTCCGGGATTTGCATTACGGCATTATCAGTTTTTTTGCACATAGGAATCTGGAGATTGGCTACGGCGACGCGGAACATGTTGCCCGCGAGGTAGCGCTGCATTTTGAAAAACAAAATATTTTCAAGAAGGTCAACCAGCAGGGATGGGTGCTGTTGTATCCCGAGTTTACGGCGAAGAAAGCATCGTAGATCAAATTAAGAAATAAGAATTTACTATCAACAAGGAGTAGTAACCATGTCTGAAGTACTTACAGCGCAGGGACCACAGCCGCAGACGACAATTCCGGATGAAATCCAATTAACGGAAAAAGCAGCGGCGGAAGTGAGAAATATCAAATCGTCGAATAACATCCCGGAATCGCATGGCTTGCGGCTTGGTGTGAAAGGCGGCGGATGCTCGGGACTGACGTACGTTCTCGCGTTCGACGAGAAGGCGAATGAGAAAGATACCGTGCTCGACCTCCATGGCATCAAAGTTTTCGTGGATCAGAAAAGCATGTTCTATCTTTCGGGAACCGTTTTGGATTTCACCGATGGACTGAACGGACGTGGTTTCGTGTTCAACAATCCGCAGGCGGCAAAAACCTGCGGCTGCGGCAGTTCGTTCGGTGTATGATTTGGAAACGGATTAATTTTAGACTGGAGTTCTGATGCAAGAATCAATGGAAACCCTTGTTAACAAGGAATACAAGTACGGTTTCGTCACCGATATCGATACCGATGCCATTCCGAAGGGTCTGAACGAAGATATTATCCGCTTGATTTCATCAAAGAAAAATGAACCGGAATTTATGCTCGAATGGCGTTTAAAAGCATATCGCCATTGGTTGACGCTGAAGGATGAACCGCATTGGCAAAATTTTTCTTACCCGGCGATCGACTACCAGAATATTATCTACTACGCCGCCCCGAGGAAGAAGCCGCAAGTGAACAGCTTGGACGAGGTCGACAAAGAAATTTTGGCAACGTACGAAAAGCTTGGAATCTCTATAACCGAACAAAAGCGGATGAGCGGCGTTGCGGTTGACGCCATCTTCGACAGCGTCTCTGTTGCGACGACATTCAGGGAAAAACTTGGCGAGCTTGGAATTATTTTTTGTTCCTTCTCGGAAGCGGTGCAGCATCACCCCGACCTTGTAAAGAAATATTTGGGATCGGTCGTTCCGTACACCGACAATTTTTTCGCGACGCTGAACTCGGCGGTATTCAGCGATGGCTCGTTCTGCTTTATCCCGAAAGGCGTCCGCTGCCCGATGGAGCTCTCGACCTATTTCAGGATCAACACGGCGGAGACCGGTCAGTTCGAGCGGACGCTCATTGTGGCAGAAGAAGGGGCGAGCGTCAGCTACCTTGAAGGCTGCACGGCCCCTATTCGAGACACAAACCAACTCCATGCGGCGGTTGTCGAATTGGTTGCTCTGGACGATGCTGAGATAAAATATTCGACCGTTCAGAATTGGTATGCCGGTGATAAAGAGGGAAAAGGGGGCATCTATAATTTTGTCACAAAGCGGGGAAAATGCCTCGGCAAGAATTCCAAAATTTCGTGGACGCAAGTTGAGACCGGCTCCGCGATCACCTGGAAATATCCGAGCGTGATCCTCCAGGGAGATAATTCGGTCGGAGAATTCTACTCTGTTGCTGTCGTCAACAACCGACAGGTGGCGGATACCGGGACGAAGATGACGCATATCGGCAAGAATACGAAGAGCACGATTATCTCGAAAGGCATTTCTGCAGGGTTTGGCGGCAATACGTACCGGGGATCGGTGAAAGTGCTGCCGAATGCAACGAACGCGCGTAATTACACGCAGTGCGATTCGATGCTCATCGGAGACAGGTGCAGTGCAAATACTTTTCCGTATATCGAGGTGCGCAACACGTCCTCGAGCGTGGAGCATGAAGCATCGACATCAAAGATCGGCGAGGATCAGCTTTTCTATTGCAAGCAGCGCGGCATCGACACCGAAAACGCGATCTCGATGATCGTCAACGGATTTGCGAAAGAAGTTTTTAAGAACCTTCCGATGGAATTTGCTGTTGAAGCGCAGAAACTGCTTGGCATTAGTCTCGAAGGAAGCGTTGGTTGACAATCAATAATGAACAATCAACAATTAGAACTAACCGCTGATAACTAAGACCTTATACTCAATTCAAGGAACAAAAAACTAATGTTAGAAATCAAAAATCTCCACGCAAATGTTGCGGGAAAAGAAATTTTGAAAGGCATCAACCTGACGGTGAACGCTGGCGAAGTGCATGCCGTGATGGGACCGAACGGTTCGGGAAAAAGCACGCTTGCCCAAGTGCTTGCGGGCCATCCTTCGTATGAAGTAACTGAAGGGACGGTTGTTTACGATGGAAAAAATCTTCTGGAGATGGACCCGGAAGTTCGCGCACAGGAGGGAGTTTTCCTCGCGTTCCAATATCCGGTGGAGATACCCGGAGTGAGCAACAGTTACTTCCTGAAAGCCGGTGTAAACGAAATTAGAAAATACAAAGGGCTTGAGCCGTTCGATGCGATGCAGTTTCTTAAAATCCTCAAAGAAAAAATGAAGCTCGTCGAGATGGATCCAAGTTTCATCAATCGTCCCGTGAATGAAGGATTTTCCGGCGGCGAAAAGAAGCGCAATGAAATTCTGCAGATGGCGGTGCTAGAGCCGAAACTCGCGATCCTCGATGAAACGGATTCAGGACTGGACATCGACGCGTTGAAGATTGTCGCCACTGGCGTCAATCGGCTCAAAAAACCGGACAATGCGGTCATTTTAGTCACTCACTACCAGCGCTTGTTGAATTATATTGTTCCCGATTTCGTCCACGTGCTGGTCAACGGCCGGATTGTAAAATCTGGCGGTAAAGAACTTGCGCTCGAACTCGAGGCAAACGGTTATGACAACGTGAAGGAAGAAGCAGAATCTGTAGCAGGCTGATTTTCAAAAATCACAAGAAAAATGCAATCATCCCAAGAAATAGAAAAATATCTTTCGGACTTTCAGGCGTTTGAAAACAACGGCGCCTCGTATGATCCTGCATGGCTGAAGACGTTGCGTCTTGCAGCTATTGGAAAATTTTCTGAACTAGGGTTTCCAACGGTCAAACAGGAAGATTGGCGGTTCACCAATATTCTTCCGTTGACGAGAACTCATTTTCGGCGGACGGTTGGTACAAGCTTGCCGGGCGTTCGGTTGGAGGAGATCAACAAGCACATTGTGGATGGATGTTCGAAGAGTGTTTTGGTTTTCATTAATGGCCATTTCAACAAAGGCCTTTCCAATATCTCTGCTCTTCCAAAGGAAATTATTGCAGGTGGATTGGCAGATTCGCTTGAGAAGTATGGTGATATCATCCGGCGGCATCTCGGCAAACACCTTCCCCTTCAGAGTCATCCTTTTGCGGCGTTGAATTCAGCTTTTATTCATGACGGCGCTTTTGTTTATATGCCTGAAAGAACAAAGGCTGAGGCGCCAATTCAGTTGCTTTATGTTTCTGTCGGAGATCGCAGCAATCATGCCGTTGCGTATCCGCGGAATCTTGTTATCGCCGACAAAAATGCTTCGGCGACCTTCGTTGAAAGTTACGTATCGTTGTCGGAAGACATCTATTTTACCAATACGGTGTCCGAAATTTTTGTTGAAAAGGAAGCAGCGGTTGACTATGTGAAAATTCAGCGTGAAAGCGAGAAGGCATTTCATGTAGGAACGATGCAAATCGAGCAGGGGAGTCAAAGCCGGTTCACCGCGTTCAGCCTCGCACTCGGTGCGTCGATCGCCCGCAACGATATCAACATTGCCGTCAACGGCGAGCAATGTGAGACGATGCTCGACGGCCTGTATCTCCCCGCAAACGATCAGCTGGTCGACCATCATACTTTTATCGACCACACGCAGCCGAATTGCTCAAGCCGCGAAATCTTCAAAGGAATAATCACCGGCAAATCACGCTCTGTGTTCAACGGTAAGATTTTTGTGAGAAAGGAAGCACAAAAAACAGATTCCAAACAGACAAATAGAAATTTGCTCCTTTCTGATACTGCAACCGTCGACACAAAACCTCAGCTTGAGATTTTCGCCGACGATGTGAAGTGCACGCACGGCGCAACAGTCGGCGGATTGGACGCAGCATCCCTCTTTTACGTAAAAAGCAGAGGCATTAGTGGGGAAGCGGCACGGGCGCTGCTGACAGTCGGATTTGCAGGCGAAGTAACAAACTACATCAACAACGAAGCGCTTCGCAAGCATGTCGATTCGCTTGTCATTGAACGCCTCCAGGAAAAAGTCGTAAAGACAGCATTACCGGAAATTGTTCACTCCGAAACGAAATCATTATGAAAACTTCAACGGAAACCATAGTGAAAGAATCCGGGCGCGACGGCGAGACTGTATTTGATGTCGCGCGTCTGCGAGAGGATTTTCCGATCCTTCAACAGAGAGTTCACGGTAAACCGCTTGTCTATCTCGACAATGCAGCGACAAGCCAGAAACCCAGGGTCGTCATCGACGCTCTGACAAAGTATTATTCGTCGCAGAATGCCAATATCCATCGCGGAGTTCACGCCTTGAGCGAACTTGCCACGTACGAGTACGAAAAGGCGCGCGGCAAGGTGAAGCTTTTTTTGAACGCCGCTGAAACACGCGAAATTATCTTTGTCCGGGGCACAACTGAAGGAATTAACCTTGTTGCTCAGAGTTACGGAAGAAAGTTCATTAAAGCGGGCGACGAGGTCATCATCTCGGCGATGGAACATCATTCGAACATTGTTCCGTGGCAATTGCTTTGCGAGCAAACCGGTGCAGTGCTTCGCGTGATCCCGATGAACGATGACGGCGAGCTGTTGATTGACGAGTACGAGAAACTGTTGAACAAAAAGACGAAGTTTGTTTCTATTGTCTATCTCTCGAACTCACTCGGGACAATCAATCCGATCAAACAAATTATCAAACGCGCACACGAATTCGGCATCCCGGTGCTCGTTGACGGAGCCCAGTCGACTCCTCATCTTGCGGTCGATGTTCAGGAACTCGACTGCGATTTCTACGCTTTCTCCGGACACAAGGTGTGCGGGCCGACGGGGATCGGCGTCTTGTATGGAAAAGGTCATTTGCTCGAATCAATGCCGCCGTATCAAGGCGGGGGCGACATGATCAGTTCAGTAACGTTTGAGAAGACCACCTACAATGCACTTCCATACAAATTTGAGGCGGGCACACCCAACATCGCCGATACCATTGCGCTTGGTGTTGCTATCGATTATGTCCACAACCTCGGACTGAAAGCGATCTCGTCATACGAACAGGATCTGCTGATCTATGCAACAGAGAAGCTTTCCGCAATTGAAGGCGTGCGCATCATTGGAACGGCGAAAAAGAAGTCGAGCGTTATCTCCTTTATTATGGGGAATGTTCACGCGCACGATGTCGGAACGATTGTCGATCGGGAGGGGATCGCAATTCGGACGGGACATCATTGCACACAGCCGGTGATGCAGCGATTTGGAATTCCTGCAACGGCGCGGGCATCGTTTGCGTTCTACAATACAATGGAGGAAATTGATGCGCTTGCAGGCGCTCTTTTGAAAGTTAAGGAGATTTTTGGAACATGAGCAGCGATCTCAATGAATTGTACCAGCAATTAATTCTCGACCACAACAAAAGCCCGAGAAATTTCGGGGAACTGAAACATGCAACGAATCATGCCGAAGGTTACAATCCTTTGTGCGGCGACCACTTTACCGTGTTTGTCGAAATGGATGGAGACGTCATTAAGGATGTAAGCTTCCAAGGTTCGGGATGCGCAATTTCGAAAGCGTCGGCTTCGATGATGACAACGGCGGTGAAAGGGACAAAGAAGGAAGAGGCAGAAAAGCTTTTCGAGAAATTTCATTCTGTCGTAACGCGAGATATCCATAAAGAAGTTGACGATCTTGACGACCTTGGATGTCTTGGAGCTCTTGCCGGCGTAGCGGAATTCCCGGCGCGGATCAAATGTGCAAGCCTGGCATGGCACGCGCTCCACTCAGCGCTGAAATCGAACGGCGCCATTATATCGACTGAAGATCCAAAACTCAATTGAACGATGACGAGATGGGACGATGGAAAATTCTGATTTTAATACATTTGAATTGTTGATCGTGAAGGATCAGGTTATCCAGGCATTGAAAACATGTTTCGACCCTGAGATCCCTGTGAACATTCACGAATTGGGGTTGATTTATTCCGTCGATGTCGACAAAGCAGGCGCCGTGCAAATCAAAATGACACTCACTTCGCCGGCGTGTCCTGCGGCGCAAAGTTTACCGCCGGAAGTAAAACAAAAGGTTGAAGCGGTAAAAGGTGTAACGTCTGCACAGGTCGATGTCGTGTGGGAACCTCGATGGGATCCGAGCATGATGTCCGAAGAAGCGAAACTCGCGTTGAATATGTATTAAAAAGTTTTTTGGAAAAATAATTTAGACAAAATTTTAACCACATTCATACCACTATAAATACAAGGAGAATATGCAATGGCCTTTACTGTCCCCGCACTTCCTTATGCATTTGATGCTCTCGAACCGTACATCGATGCCAAGACGATGGAAATCCATCACGACAAGCACCACGCTGCATACGTCACCAACCTGAACAACGCGCTTGCGAACAACCCGGAGTTGCAGAACAAATCGGCGGAAGAATTGATAAAATCTTTGAATTCTCTCCCTGAGGCGATACGGACGGCAGTCCGCAACAACGGTGGCGGCCATGTCAATCATTCGATGTTCTGGCAGCAATTAAAGGCCGGAGTCAAAGAGCCCACGTCCGGGAAGCTTATCTCTTCGATTAACAGCGCATTCGGTTCGACGGCGACATTCAAAGAGCAGTTTAATAAAGCCGGCCTCGGACGATTCGGATCCGGATGGGCATGGCTTGTTGTTGGCAAAGATAAAAAGCTTGCAATCATCTCGACGGCGAATCAGGATAATCCGTTGACTGATGGTGCAACGCCGATACTCGGCTGCGATGTATGGGAGCATGCATATTATTTAAAGTACCAGAACCGCCGGGCAGACTATCTTACTGCATTCTGGAATGTCGTCAATTGGTCGGATGTTTCCGACCGGTTTGATGCGGCTTCTCGTTAACGAATGATCATCACAGCGGGGGACGATCCACATCGTCCTCCGCTCATATATCGGCATTATGAGCTCACATCGAACTCGAAACCTTCCACTCTTTCCGCTCAAAGTCGTTCTCTTTCCCGGATCGCTTTTGCCTCTCCATATTTTTGAAGAACGATACAAGACTCTCATCCATGAATGCATTGAGAACCACTCGGAATTTGGGATCAACCTCATCGAGAACGATAAGATCGATCCGACGGGCTGCAGTGCGATCGTCAAAAGCGTTGTTAAAGAGTACGACGATGGACAATTGGACATTGCGGTGGAGGGGAGAACACGCTACACCCTTGGGCATCTTGTCGACAGCGACGCTCCATACTTTGTCGGTGAAGTTTCTTTCTTCGAAGACAGAGCCGAGAAGGTCAACTATTCCCTCCGGCGGCGAGCGATAGAGTTGTATAACCGATTCGTCGAGACCGCTTTTAAAGGGACCGTTATGCCCGCCAACGAAGCATCTTCCGATACCAAAATATCCTTTCTCCTTGTGCAGAAAGCGGGGCTAGATCTCAAGGACAGGCAGAAATTTCTTGCCCTCCAATCGGAAAACGAACGGTTGAGCACCTTGAACCGGCATTTCGAGTCGATGCTTCCTCTTCTCACAACGCGCGAAAAGTACGAACGGTTTGTCATGAACGACGGATACCTTTCGCCGTCGTGAGATGTTCCCTTGATTCCCGCCATTCATTTTTTTATTTTGATTGAGGATGGAAAAGGGACAGAAGATCACCGAAATACAATCGATCCTCAAATCTGCCGTTCAACCTGCAGCGGCGGAAACCCACTACTGGCAATATTGCGTCAATTGCGGAACGAAGCTCGACAGCCGTAAGTGCAAATTGTATTGCCCGAAATGCGGATTTTATCATTCATGCAGCGAACCATAGAACCAAATCCAAGGAGAAATCTTTTCAATGAATAAAAAAGGAATACGAGTCAGCAGGAAACATCGGAAGCGGCAGCGCAAACAGAAGGCGAAGATGAAAGAAATGCTTTCTCACAGGAAAAAACAGTCAGCGTAATCCACAACCCTCTCTACCGAGAGGGTTGTTCATTTATTGAGTAGTTGGCTGCTTTCTCCTCGTTCCCAACGTCCCGTCACGAAGTGATCCCTTCGGTATTGGGAACGAAATGGCGAGAAGCTCCGCTTCATCATGATACGAAAGTCAATAAGCGCAGTGGTCATTTATTGCTAATCGTTCATCATTTCGATATATTCTGACGAAATGAACGTCCGACGACAATGCCCCCAGTAGAAACAGACATCCACCATTCACCGTTCGCGTTTCGATGCGGCGGGAAGTTCATCGACCTCTCGTCGCGTACGTATCTGATGGGCGTTTTAAATGTCACGCCCGATTCGTTTTCTGACGGCGGAAAGTACTTCAATAAAGATCAGGCTGTGGTACACGCGCTGCAAATGGCAGCGGATGGAGCGGATATCATCGATGTAGGGGGCGAATCGACAAGACCGAAAGGTCCGTACGGAGAAGGCGCAGAAGAAATCGGCGCTGATGAAGAAATCCGAAGAGTTGTACCGGTGATCAAAGAGCTTTCTTCGCGGTCAGACGTCCTGATCTCAATCGATACGTACAAAGCTGCTGTTGCAGAAGCTGCATTGAAAGCCGGCGCCGCGATCGTCAATGACATCAGCGGACTGAATTACGATGCTGCGATGGCTCAAACGGTTGCTTCTCACGAAGCAGTATTGATCGCGATGCACATCAAGGGGACGCCGAAAACGATGCAGCAAAATCCCGTCTACGAAAATGTTGTTGATGAAGTGAAGGAGAGCTTGTCTCGATCCGTGGAAAAAACGCGGGGAGCCGGCATCGAACACGTGTGGGTCGATCCGGGAATTGGATTCGGGAAGAAACTCGAACATAATCTCTCCCTCATTAAGAATTTACACCGGCTCGCCGACCTGCACTGCCCGATCGTCGTCGGCCCTTCCAGAAAGGCATTTATCGGAATGCTTCTCAATCTTCCCGTCGATCAGCGGCTTGAAGGAACAGCCGCCGCAGTTGCGGCATCTATTTTTCAGGGAGCGAATGTTCTGCGGGTGCACGACGTCAAAGAAATGAAACGGATTGCGGTTGTCGCTGATGCCATTATGAGAGCTGTATAAACATTTCAACATTCATTCTATGGAACTCTTCAAAATCGGTTTTGTGACTGTTTCTCTCATCGACCTGTTCGATATCGCCGTGGTGTCGTTCATATTCTACCGGCTCTACATTGTCATGCGGGGGACTATCGCGGCGCAGATCTTTGTGGGACTGGTAGTTATCATCGGTTTCTCATTTCTTGCCCAGGCGATCAATTTAAAAGCGATGGGATGGCTTTTGAGGACGCTGACCGACATATGGGTGATCGCATTTGTCATTTTATTCCAGCCCGAGATCCGACGGTTGCTCTCCACGATAGCGCGCAACAGAATTGTGCGGATGTTCTTGCGGATTGATGTTGATGAATCGATCGAGGAAATAGCGAGTGCTGCGGTCGACCTCGCAAAGAAAAAACAGGGCGCGCTGATCATCATCGTGCGGGGGACGGGTTTGAAAAGCGTCAGCGAATCGGGCATAATCCTCCAGGCAAGGGTGAGCAGAGCGCTGCTGTTGTCTATATTCAATCCAAAATCTCCTCTCCACGATGGGGCGGTTATTGTGAACGACAGGACCATCGAGGCGGCACGGTGCACGCTGCCGTTGTCGGCTGCTACAAGAGTTGGAGACATCGTGCTGGGGATGCGCCATCGTGCAGCGCTTGGGATATCGGAGCAAGCGGACGTTATTTCCGTGGTGGTATCGGAAGAGACGGGAACAATTTCTCTTGCCGAAGACGGCGTGCTGATGCGGGGATTAAAATCACAGGAACTTCGGAAAGAACTGCGCGAACGCCTCGTTCTGTCTATGGAGCGTTCGTGGAAAAACATTTTGCATGCCGTTCATGACGAAGTGTAGCCTGACGGAATTGTGAGTCAATGGAGAATTTCGGAGTTATCATACCCGCGTTCAATGCGGCGGGAACGGTCGGCGCGGTTATCGTCGGCGTTGCGAAACATATCAATCGTGAAAACATCATCGTTGTTGACGACGGTTCTTCGGACACGACTGCCTCGGTTGCCTCATCCTTCGGCGCCCGGGTGTTGAGTCATCCGGTGAATAGGGGGAAGGGGGCTGCGCTTCAAACCGGGTTTAATTTTATATGTCAAACATCGCTCGACGCCGTCATTACCCTGGACGCCGACCTTCAACATCCGCCGGAATTCATCCCACAGTTTACCGGCCTGTATTCATCGGGCGAGTACGATGTCATCATCGGGAGCAGGCTTCACAATAAAAGAGGGATGCCGTTTCATCGGGTTCTTTCCAACACGATCACAACATTTTTAGTCAGCGCGCGGACTGCGAAAAAAATTTCCGATAGCCAATCGGGCTACCGCCTTATCGATAGAAAAGTACTGGAGTTCGTCTGTCTGAAGACGAACGGGTTTGAGGCGGAGACAGAGTTTATAATCAAAGCAGCAGCCCGTGGTTTTCGTTTCGGTTTTGTTCCGATCGAGACTGTTTATAATGGCGAGAAGAGTCATATGACGAATTTTTCAACGACGGTAAATTTTGTAAGAGTCTTGTTTCAGGATTATTAATGTATTTTCCTTTCTCTGTGTCACTCTGTGTAAAAAGAACTGTTTCACAGAGTGACACAGAGAAGCAGAGTGTTTCACAGTTCCTCAAAAATAAAAACATCAGGATTCTTTTGGGACGATTTGAGACCGATCGAAAAGAAATGATTTCTCTTTTGGAAACGAAGGGAATTACCGACCCCGACGTTCTTGCAGCCATGGCAAAAGTCGAGCGGCATCTGTTTGTAGAAGCTCCATTTGTCAACCGTGCCTACGAGGACAGTGCTTTGCCGATCGGCTATGAACAGACAATCTCGCAGCCGTACACTGTTGCGTACATGACCCAGGCACTCGCATCCAAACCGGGAGACAAAGTGCTGGAAGTAGGAACCGGTTCCGGGTACCAAGCAGTCGTTCTCGCGAAGATAGGATGCAGGGTCTTCACGATCGAACGGCATCTCGGTCTTCTCTCTGAGGCGAGAAAAATGTTCGATAAATTGAATTTGCGTATCGCATCGAAAGGGGGAGACGGCACGGTTGGATGGAGTGAATTTGCCCCGTTCGACGGAATTATCGTCACTGCCGGTGCTCCCGATGTTCCCGAATCTCTCAAGCAGCAGCTTGCCGACGGCGGGCGGCTCGTGATCCCGGTTGGCGATCGGGAGGTTCAGAAGGTGATGGTCATCAAAAGAACTGGGGACTCATTTTCAACCGAAGAAACCTTCGGCTTCAAATTCGTACCGCTCGTTGGAAAAAATGGATGGAGTTAAAAAGCCCGCTTCCTACAATTCTCGTTATCATCGGTCCTACGGCATCGGGAAAAACTTTTTTCGCTCTGGAAATTGCCCGCCACACATCGGCCGAAATCATTTCCGCAGACTCCCGTCAGGTTTATCAATTGCTCACCATCGGAACGGCAAAACCAACTCCGGACGAACTGAAAGAGGTCAAGCATTATTTTGTCGATAAAATTCTTCCGGATCAGCATTTCAGCGCCGGTGAGTTCGGCACTGACGGTAGAAAAATAATTGATAAAATTGTGAAGCGAAAGAAACTGCCGATTGTTGTCGGTGGAACAGGATTGTACGTCCGCTCCTTGGTCGATGGATTGTTTTCAGGTCCCGGCAGAAAAGAAGATATACGAGAAGAGTTGGAAGGGAGGCTGGAGGCCGAGGGAGTCGATTCCCTCTTCGAAGAGTTACGGCGTGTTGATCCGGAGGCAGCAGCCAGAATGCTCCCGTCGAATCAACGGAGGATTATTCGTGCGCTCGAAGTCTATTTTGCGACCGGTAAGCCCATCTCGCAGCATCACGGCGAACATGAGAAAAAGAAATTCTTCAGCCCTGTTTTTGTTGGATTGCAGTGGGAAAGGAAGAAATTATACGACCGGATCAATTTCCGAGTTGAGAAGATGCTCGCTGCCGGTTTTTTGGACGAGGTGAAGGAACTAGTCTCCCGCGGTTATGACGACCATTACAAAGCCCTTCAGACGGTAGGTTACAAAGAGGCGTTCGCCTTCCTGCGGAAAGAAATCAGCTACGAGCGAATGGTTGAATTAATGAAGCAGAACACCCGGCGGTTTGCCAAGCGCCAATTAACATGGTTTAGAAGAGACGAAAGAATCCGTTGGTTCGATATTGAAGAGGAGAGCGAGATTCCACGGATTGCGAAACGTATTTTGATTTTGCTGAAATAATTTTGTATTATTGATCGACTCATAAGGGCCGTTAGCTCAGCTGGGAGAGCGCGTGAATGGCATTCACGAGGTCAGCGGTTCGATCCCGCTACGGTCCACATTAAACGAAAAAAGGGAACAACAATGTTGTTCCCTTTTTTATTGTCGGGGCGGGGAGATTCGAACTCCCGACCTCTTGGTCCCGAACCAAGCGCTCTAGCCGGGCTGAGCCACGCCCCGTATTTCGTTATGCTGTTTTGGTTCCGTGGTGCATCAATATACGAACGATTGTCCGATTTGTCAACGAAATGAACTTCGTCCGAAAAATTCTTCATTTTGTACTTGACAAATTCCTTTCGATAGTATATATTCCACCATAGTAAATATATTTATACTATGTAAAGGATTTCACTATGTCATCGCCATTGATCGAGCTCACCTCCCGTCAGCAAAAGGTCTATAATTTTGTGAAGCAGTTCATCGAGGACAACAGCTACCCTCCGACGCTGCAGGAAATTTCCGACAAATTGAAAATTCAGCCGAGCGCCGCACGGATGCACCTTCTTCTTATGGAAAAGAAGAAAGCGTTGCGTTACGTTCCGAACACCTCGCGAGGTATTGAGCTGCTGCATGAACGGCCGTCCGGCATCCCGATTTACGGGAGCGCGCCGGCGGGGCATCCGTTCACGTCACAGGAAAACATGGTCGATACCTTCGAGGTACGGCGCTACATTACTGCGTCCGACGATTTGTTCGGCATTTACGTGCGCGGCGACAGCATGAAGGATGCGCAGCTTTCTACCGGCGACCTGCTTTTCGTCGATCCCAAAAAAGACCCCCGCAACGGCGAGATCGTAGTTGCCGCCGTGGAAGGGGAGCCGACGATCAAGCGTTATTACAAAGAAGACAGCGGCGTTGTGCTTCGCCCGGAGAATAAAAAATATAAGCCGATTCACGTCAGCAGGAGCGACGAGAATTTCAAAGTGCTCGGCGTTGTGGTCGGAATGATCCGTGCTCTCGACAAGAAGAAAATCGATGCCTTGACCGATGAATACAAAACGTATTCAAAGGCGTCGTGAGGAACGAGGCAGCTATGGCAACATCGACGTATTCGATAGAAGAAGAGCGGCAGATCAATTTTTATCTCAAACAGATACTGGACCTGCTGAGCGTGCACATTCCGGACGATCATTTTGGAACAGTGGAGATTGCATTCCCGCGCCAGAACGGAAAAATTGCCGGTGAAGTGGAGATAAAATTGCGGTCGAAACACCGGCGGGGGAAGGTACAGTAACAGCCGATTGATCACAAATTTTGTTGTTGATAATTTTGTCAGCAGGAGGTGATGATGAACCGTGCAACAGGAACATTTGAAGTGAAGCTGAACCCTCAGCAATTGACGGACAAAGCTGCCGACACAACCCTTGGGAGGATGTCGATCGACAAACAGTTTCACGGCGCTCTTGAAGCTGTCAGCAAAGGAGAAATGCTCAGTGCGGGAACAGGCATCAAGGGATCGGCTGGATACGTCGCGATTGAACGGGTCAGCGGAACGTTGCAGGGGCGCAGCGGCGCTTTTGTATTGCAGCACAGCGGTACCATGACGCGCGGTGCCGCGCAGCTGAGTGTCTCTGTTGTGCCTGATTCCGGGACAGGCCAGCTGGTGGGGCTTGTCGGAAGGATGACAATCAATATCGTTGACGGGAAACACTTGTACGATTTTGAGTACACGATTGAGGAAGCTCATTGAGGGACTGCCGATTACAATGAACGCCACTTTTAAGGAAAGATAAAATCATGGCGAAGAACCCGCTCCTTTTGCGAAAGACGCTGAGCATCAAGGCGCCGGCGTCGAAAGTCTGGGAAGCGTTGACTTCCCCGGAATGGATAAAACAATACTTGTTTGGCACGAACGTTATCGCCGACTGGAAAGTCGGAAGTCCAATTCGCTTCACCGGGACGTGGGAAGGGAAAGAATACGAAGACAAAGGAACGATCCTGAAATTCGAAAAGGGAAGAGTTTTTCAATACGATTATTGGAGTTCTTTTTCATCGCTGCCCGACGTTCCGGAAAACTACGCTGTTATAACTTTTGAGCTTTCGCCGCACGGCGACAGCACCGAGCTTTTGCTGACTCAGGATAATATTGCCAATGAAACAGCGTTGGAGCATTCCAGCAAGAATTGGGAGGGAGTATTACAGATGATGAAGGGGTTGATTGAAAAATAGAATTGCAGCATAGCTTCTCACAAGGAGTAATCTCATGAAACGGTCTAGTGTTTTAATAGTGATCATTCTGCTTGTTTTTTTAGGATTTCTCAATTCGAAAGTACATGCTCAAGATTCATCACATTCCACAATAAAGGAATCAGCTGTGACGACCCAAAACAACAATCATCGCATCGATTATATCGAATTTTCCGCCACGGATATCACGGCGACGAAAAAATTTTACACGGCCGTCTTTGGCTGGAAGTTTACCGACTATGGGCCTGACTACACCAGTTTCGAAGACGGCCGGATAAGCGGAGGGTTCGCGAAGGCTCCGTCGACCTCCGGGAACGGCGTGCTCGTGGTCATTTATTCGTCCGAGTTGGAAAAAACGAAAGACGCTGTCGTTCGCAACGGCGGGAAAATAACGAAGCCGCCGTTCGATTTCCCCGGCGGACGGCGTTTCCATTTCACGGACCCGAATGGGAATGAACTTGCCGTATGGAGTGAAAAATAGAAATATCAGAAAAATGGCCTCACGCAAAGCCGCCAAGGCGCAAAACATATTAAAAATAAAGCTTACGCGGCTTGGCGGCTTTGCGTGAGACAAGTTTCCCTGATTTTTCAGAATTCTCAAATAATAAATAGCGTAGTTTTCATCTATCTTTTTCGTGTTTCTTCGTGTCCTTCGTGGATTGTCGTATCGCTAGAAAAAATGTAACTACATAGCAACAGGGTTGTTGAAATACTCAAGCCCGGTTTTGTGAAGAACGCCGTAGTGCGTTTTCTCGAAACCGGGCTTTTTGATCTTACTTGCAGAAGGAGGTTACTATGGTTGCCGTTGAGCAGTCAAAAGTTATTGTCGGACTGGGAGGATGGGAGTTTGGAGCATTTGATAAGATTTTTTATCCGCCGAAGATAAAAAAAGGCTTTCACAAGCTGGAGCATTACAGTCGGCTTTTTGACAACGTCGAGATCAACGCGACATTCTATAGCACCGCTTTCGCTCCAGAGCATTCACGGCGCTGGCTTGAGAATGTTGCAGCGAATAAAAACTTCATATTTACGGTGAAACTTTTTCGAGGGTTCACACATACATTTAATGCAACGAACGACGACGTTCGTTCTGTCCGCAATCTCCTCGAACCTCTTGCCGAAGCAGGAAAATTAGGCGGACTCGTGATGCAGTTTCCGCATTCTTTCATCAATACGCCGGAGCATCGAAAATATCTCCAGCAGTTTAGCAGAGTATTCTATCCGTATCGTATGTTTATCGAAGTGAGGCATGCTTCATGGAATAGTCGTTTAGTGTATGATTTGTTGCAAGAGAGCGGGCTTCATCTTGTCAATGTTGATCTGCCGCCGATGGGGGAGTACATGCCGTTCACGGCTGAGGCATCGAACGGCGCAGCATATTTTCGTATGATGGGGCGCAACAAAAGCTTTCCCGGTCATCCCGAATTGGGCGATCGATCCAATTATTTTTACACCAAAAAGGATCTTGATAATCTTTATTCACGCCTCAAAAATGTGCAGCCGGCCGCTGACGTAACGTTCGTAGCGTTTCATAACGTCGTCGATAGCGCTTTGGTTAATGCCCTTCAACTTCAGCATCGTCTTGACGGTGCAAAACGTGTCTCCATGCCGGACAATTTTGTAAATGCGCCCGACGTCTTTTGCCGGTATACTGAATGGCTGGACTCGAGATATCCTCTTTTTGCACAAGCATCATAATGACCATGGACGCAGTTGTGTCTCTACCCGTTTATCCGGTTCCATATCAAACAATGGTGCAGCATTTTGCAGCGCCTCCAGGCAAGACGTATCTTTTATACGGCGATAAACCGATCTTCTTGCTCTCGCTGAAAATGGCCGCGTACGGAATAGCCGGCGGTTCTTCCGTTGCTGTCGTCGACGGCTGCAACAGGTTCAATGTTCATTTCCTTTCTCAGTTTGCGCGGGAAAGGAAACTGAACATCGACGATTTTCTCCATCGCATTTTCGTTTCACGCGGCTTTACCTGTTATCAGATGGAGCAGGCTATCGTTCACCGGCTCCCGTCATTTCTCGCCACAATCAATTCACGTACCGCCATGATCTTCGGCTTGCTCGATACTTTCTACGACCAGCAGGCTCCATTGCGGGAAGTGCGGCAGATCCTTCACCGTGTTATCGGAGCGCTTCAGGAGATGAAAGCGGCGGGAATTTCTGTGCTCCTTGTGTCCAGAAAATTGAATGTGCTGCCGAAAGAACGGAACGAGTTATTTGCAACATTACAGGCAGGCGTCGATACTATTTACCGTTTGCAATTGGACGACGATGTGCCGAAACTTTTTCTTGAGAAAGGAGTACTCGACGATGGGACGAACGGTGCCGACCTTTACGAACATTATCGACAGCGAAATCGCAAGCTGGTCAAAGTACCGCCGCGGGCTTCGAAAAGACGACCAGGAGCTTTTTGACGATATCTTCCGTTCGGCGAAGCTCCATTTGGCGGAGAATTTTTACGCCATGCGTACCATTCCTTTCGAAAGTATCGCCATCTCGATTGCCGTCGAGCAGCGTAAATTGATCAAACGTCTCCACGAGCGTATTCTTCAACTGGAGGAACGACTCGCAGCTTCGCATGACGGTCAGTAAGGAGCAAAATGCACAGCATTGTAAACGGCTGGCTTTTCGACGTGTACCCCTCGGCGAAAGGGATCACGTTGTGGTTCATCGACCGCAACGGGATAAAGCATTGCTGTTTCCGCAGGTATCGTCCGTCGTTTTTTCTTCATGTGAACGATTCCGACACCAGGCGCGTTGCGGCGCTCAGTGCCCGCTCTCCGGTCGAAGTGTCGCTGGGGCGTGCAATGCGAAAAGAAATCTATTCCGGCGATACATGGGATGTGGTACAGATCTACGTTCACGATACGACGCGTTTCAAGGAAGCGGTGTGGTATTTCGAACGGTTCTTCCCTCATTTCGCGTTCTATAATTCCGACATTCTTGTCTCTCAATTGTTTTTGTATGAAACGAAGCTTTTTCCGCTGGCACTTGGCAACTACGAAATTGATGACAAGGGAGAGTTGATTCGGTGGGAGGTTAACGATTCCGGCGATGCGCTGGAGTATACGTTGCCGCCGTTCTCGATCATGTCGATTCGCAATGCAAACGATTTTGTCCCTCCAAAATATCAGAACAATTTCCAGATCGAAATTTCGTACGACGGCACGATATACGCACTTGAGCAGCAGCATCCCGTTGAAATGCTTGAGGCGCTTAACTGGCATCTGCATCGCTGCGACCCTGATATCCTTCTCACTGAATACGGCGACTCATCCCTCATGCCGACGATCGCAGCGCTTTCACAGCAGCACAGAATTCCCTCATTGCTCAACCGCGATCACACAGCGGGATATATGACGACGAAGGAGTCGAGTTTTTTTCAGTACGGGAAAATTGTTCATAAAGATGGCGCGTTCGAGCTTGCCGGACGCTGGCATATCGACGCGAAGAATTCTTTCACGGTCACGGAAGCGGAATTGGACGGATTGTTCGAAATGGCCCGGTTGACACAAATACCGGCGCAGCGGCAAGGGCGGGCAAGCATCGGCACGTCGATGTCGTCGCTGCAGCTTTCATGGGCATATCAGAATAATGTTTTGATCCCTTCGAAGAAACGTGAGCCGGAGGAATTTAAATCTGCGGCAACGCTGCTGCTCGCGGATCGGGGGGGACTCATTTTCAACCCGCCGCTCGGCTTTCACGAGGATGTCGCCGAGCTCGATTTCGTCTCGATGTATCCTACTATCATGGTGGAGAAGAATGTTTCGCCGGAGACGGTGAATTGCCGCTGCTGCAAAAATACGAAAGTGCCGGAACTCGAATACACGATCTGCGAAAAACGGGAGGGCATCATTCCCGCAACGCTCCGCACCGTTGTGAAGAAGCGTTCATACTATAAATTGATGAAGAAGAAATACAAAGGAAAGGACGAAGCCCTTTTCCGGCGGTACGATGGAAGACAAAGCGCGCTCAAGTGGATGCTGGTGAGCTGTTTCGGGTATCTCGGTTACAAAAATGCCCGGTTTGGAAAAATCGAAGCGCACGAATCGGTTAATGCCTTTTCCCGCAATGCGATCCTTGAGGCAAAAGAGATTGCAGAAACAAACGGTTTTGAGATGCTTCATGCCATCATCGATTGTATGTGGCTGAAGAAAAAAGGGGCGACGGAAAAGGATTACCAATCACTTTGTCAAACGATCGCAGAACGTGTCGGTATCGATATTTCGCTCGAAGGTATCTATAACTGGATACTCTTTCCGGCGTCGAAACAGGACCCGGAGATCACAACCGCCAACCGCTACGTGGGATGGTATCAGACGGGAGAGATGAAAATGCGCGGCATCGAATCGCGCCGGCACGACACGCCGAAATTTATCAAAGCGATGCAGGCGGCGATGCTGGAGAAGATGGGGGGGGCGAAAAGGGTGGAGGAACTGCGCACGATGCTCCCCGATTTGCTTGAAACTGTCCGTGAGTCTGTTTCACTATTGCGCAGCGGAAAAGCGAATCCGATGGAGCTTGTGCTACGGCGCCGCATCACCAAGGAAGCGGAAGAATACACGAACAACAGCATCAGTGCTGTTGTCTCAAAGCTTGTGGAAAGCATGGGCGTTCATCTCTCTGCCGGCGAATCGATCGAGTTTATCATTCTCGATCAGTCGGGCAAACACAAGCCGGAAAAAGCAAAACCGCTTGCGTTATACGCGTTCGAAGACGGTTACGACGTTGAAATCTATACCGAATTTGCGCTGAAAGCAGCGGCAACCTTATTGGAACCCTTCGGCTATTCTTTCGAGGCGCTTGAAAAACAATTCAATATCAATCAGAAGAAGCCCCGCAGTGCGGCGCGGAACGCCGAGGCTACATTGGAACTGGAGTTCATGTAAGAATGGATTTGAAGTATGCCGGGAAAATGCGTATTATCAACATGTGCAGGAGATGCTGAACGCGCAATGATGCCATCAACCGGCCAAATTCCAAGATCTTACCACATGAACGTTGCTCCGCTGTTCATCCGATGCACCTCCTTTCCATCACTCCAACGCAGTGCCGACAACGTCACTCCACAATGTGAATTTCACATCCTTGCGGATGTAAGAGATAAATATAAATTTGACCAATCTCTTTTTTCTGTCAACGGCAATGTCATCTTTCCGAATTTTCATGCCGCGAGAGTGTTCGCAAAGAAACTGAACGACGTGCGCGACCTTGTCCGGTTTCCGGAGAAGGGAGTGAAGGCCGGGCAGTTGAACGCGCTAGGGTTGATCGATGAGATATACCATTACATCCTTCGAGTGTATGAAGAGACTGCGAATCCGGGCGTTTTTGGACGTGCGCAGAGTTATCTCAACATCAATCTCGGGAAGAATGAACTCCAAACGACAATTGACTCTTTCGTTGCCCTCTTTCCACCGCTCAGCATCTATAAAAAGGAATCACCGGCCGCAGAATACCTGGCAGGAACAACCGAGGGAAGGTCAAACCAGCACATTACGATTGAAGAATTAATACTGTTGTATCTGACCAATTTCAATCCCGCCGCCGCAAAGTTCGACGAGTTGTTTTCCGACAAATCGCTTTCAGCGAAAACGAAGTACCCGGCGCTTATCAACGTGCTGGAACAATTTTTTAGGACGGAAAAGACGTTTGGGCCTGAAAATCAATTTATTTTCGACCTGCTGCGCGCCCCAATTCTCGCCCATCCTGACAGTCTTGAGGCTCAGCTGGGGTATATCAAATCAAAATGGGGAATGCTCCTTTCGTCAAAATTCTTAGACAGAATTATGGGAGGCCTGGACCTGCTTCAGGAAGAAAATAAAGTTGTATTCGGCGGCGGTTCCTTTGCTGTTGTTCCTTCGTATGACGCCGCGGGGTCATCGGGGCATCATTCATACGGATCTTTTGAAGCTGAACGCTTTACGACGGATTTGGAGTGGATGCCCAAGGTTGTTCTTCTGGCAAAGAATACGTACGTGTGGCTGGACCAACTTTCAAAAAAATATCACCGCTCCATTGTCAAGTTGAACGAGATTCCAGACGAAGAATTGGATCAGCTGGCAAGGTGGAATTTTACCGGATTGTGGCTCATCGGTTTATGGGAACGAAGTAATGCGTCGAGAAAAATAAAGCAGTGGACGGGAAATCCTGAAGCGGTGCCGTCCGCGTACTCCCTGTATGAATATGAGATTGCCCGCGACATCGGCGGCGAAGAGGCGTTCCAAAATTTGAGCAGCCGTGCATGGCAGCGGGGAATCCGCCTTGCAGGAGACATGGTGCCGAACCATATGGGCATTTATTCAAAATGGATTGTGGAACATCCTGAATATTTTGTCCAATCGGAGTATTGTCCTTTCCCGAATTATCGGTTTTCGGGGGGAGACCTATCGGAGAACCAGGACGTCCAGCTTCGCATCGAGGATGGCTATTGGTCGAAAAAAGATGCTGCCGTAGTCTTTCAACGGATCGACAACAGGACCGGAAAGACGACGTACGTGTATCACGGGAATGACGGGACAAATATGCCATGGAACGATACTGCCCAATTGGACCTGCTTCGTGCAGATGTGCGGGAAGCGGTCATTCAGACAATTTTTCACGTAGCCCGAAAGTTCTCGATCATCAGATTCGACGCGGCAATGACTCTGACGAAAAAGCATTTTCAACGGCTCTGGTATCCTCAGCCGGGAACGGGAGGGGACATCCCCTCTCGAGCAGACCACGCGTTGAGTAAAGAAGAATTCGACAAATTATTCCCGAGCGAATTTTGGCGGGATGTTGTCGACAGGATAAACCAGTACATGCCGAGCACTTTGCTGCTGGCCGAAGCGTTTTGGTTGATGGAAGGATATTTTGTCCGCACGCTGGGGATGCACCGCGTGTACAACAGTGCGTTTATGCACATGCTGATGAAGGAAGAAAATGAAAAGTACCATCAACTCATCAAGAATACATTGGTGTTTAACCCGGAAATTCTGAAGAGGTATGTCAATTTCATGAGTAACCCGGACGAGCAGACTGCGATCGCGCAGTTTGGGAAAGATGATAAGTATTTCGGCGTTGCGTTGATGATGGTGACCCTTCCGGGACTCCCAATGTTCGGCCACGGGCAGATCGAAGGGTACACGGAAAAATACGGGATGGAATATAAACGCGCATACTACGATGAGTTCCCGGATGGCCAGTTGGTTTTGCGGCATGAACATGAAGTGTTTCCCATCATGAAGAGGAGGCACCTTTTCAGCGACGTCGCAAATTTCGAGTTGTATGATTTTCACGATTCGCGAGGACATGTCAATCATAATGTTTTTGCATACTCAAATATGTCCGGCGGCGAACGGGCGCTGATTTTCTATCACAATAAGTTCCAGGAATGCCAGGGATGGATCAGATTGGCTGCATTGAAATCAGCGCCATCTGAAGAAGGAGACAGGAAAAGTCGAGAACTGACTCTTGGTCAAGCCTTAGCATTGAACTCCGGGAATAATTATTTTTATTTGTTCAAAGACTACAAGTCCGGTCTCGAATATATTCGGTCCGGAAAAGAACTTCACGATCGGGGGATGTATGCGGAGTTGAAGGCGTTTGAATATCAGATTTTCCTGGATTTCAGAGAAATCTACGATGAAACGGGGGAGTATCATGCCGTCGCCCGCAAGCTTCATGGAGGCGGCGTGCAGAGTATTGGACAAGCGCTCGTCGAGATGCGGCAAGCACCGATCCATGACGCCATGAAACTTCTCCTTTCACAAGACAATATTCATGCTGTGACAATGCACTGCTTGAGCGCCGTCAAACCTAAAGGCACAGCAGCCCGCGTTGATGCAGTTCATCATCATTTCACGGCATTTGCAAACGAAGTGAAAAAATATATCGATGTGAACAATGATGTCGGAACGATGGGGAAGATGTTCGAAAGAGATATTGAAGCACTTGCAACTATCTGGCAAGTTCTGCAACCTGTTCGAAAGACGAAGGCTATACGTCAAAAGAGCGACTGGGAAAGTGAATTCCGTAAAACGAAAGTTTATAGAACGCTTCATCAGCCGGGCAATTGCGGGCTTTTGCTTGCCTGGCTTGTTGCCGACAAACTTTCCTATTTTGACCCGGCCGAGACTACCGTTTCTGCGAGGGTTGGTTTGATCGCTAGGTTGAATCTTGAAAAACCTTTTCGAAAAATACTCTCGGCCGCTGGAAGGAGCCGTGAGCAGAGCCAACGCGATATTTGTCTTTTGCGTATCATGACAAAGCATCGGAGCATTCTCACCGATGCGGATGAACATAATCGTTTCTTAAGGATGGAACAACTTTTTGACGATTATGACGTGCGTGAGTTTATTAAAGTCAATTTTTACAATGAGACATGGTTCTATAACAAAGAATGCTTTGCCGATATGATGCATTGGTTGTTTTTAGTCTCGCTCATTCATGATTGGAAGATAGACGACGGTTCTGAGCGGACGAACGCACTTAAGGCATCGCAGAAAATCTTTTTCATAAATGAAATTGAGAGACTTTCGGATCGGTCTGAATATGATATCGAAAAGTTACGAAAAAATTTGTTGCTGGAAGAATCATGAGATATCGAACACGGGCGAGGATTTCGATACCATGAAAAGTGGCGAGTACGCAGATAACTTTTTTATGCTTTTTATTATTGACTTTTCAATTTTTTCTCTTATATTTGTATCAGACCTGTGTGACGCTTCCTCCCCTGAGCGTCGCACCTAGAAAGGGTCGAGCCTGGCGTTCCCCCCCAACGCCGGGCTTTTTTTTTACTAATCTATATTTTGTCACACGAGGCAAAGCGATGGCTAAGGCAAGCAAAGAAAAAGAGAAACCTGCGAAACGAAAAGCCAAGAAAATTGAAATTCTTCCGCTCGAGGCGGTCAATTACAAAATTCTGGTTGCCGGCGTTGTAGTTGTTGTACTAGGCTATATTGCGCTTGGGATGGAACCGTGGGATGGTTTTATGGCATTGACCGTTGCGCCGATACTGCTTCTCGTCGGGTATTGCATTATCATCCCGATAGGGATTATCTACCGAAAGAAGAAAACGGAAACTGCTTCCTCTCTGTCAGCGCAGCAGCCTGAAGTTGTTTCGCAAAGCTAACTTGAGTAATGCGGGATTTGAGAACCCTCTTGGTATTCCCAACAGGATTTTTCTTACCGGAACAAGGGGGAAAGAATCAAGTACGTCAGGGCGGAAACTGCAGCAGAAAGCGGGATCGTTAGTATCCACGCTATTACAATTCTCCCCGCAACTCCCCACCGAACGGCGGACAATCTTTTTGTCGCGCCGACTCCCATAATGGCTCCCGTGATCGTGTGGGTCGTGCTCACGCTGATGCCTCCGAATGCCGTTGCAAGCAGAGTAATTCCCCCGGCTGTCTCGGCGCAGAATCCGTCGGCCGGTTTCAGCTTGGTCACCTTTTGTCCCATGGTTTTCACAATTCTCCATCCGCCGAATAATGTTCCTGTAGCAATCGCTATGTGCGAACATATGATTACCCAAAATGGAACGTGAAATGTTGCTAAGTATCCGGCTGACACAAGCAACCCGGTAATGACACCCATTGTTTTCTGCGCGTCGTTGGTGCCATGGCCTAAACTATAGAGCGCTGCAGACAACAATTGAAGCCGACGAAAGAGGCGATTGATCTTTGACGATGGTTTTTTGTTGAAGATCCACATAAGAATAACCATCAGAACGAAGGCGATCAACATTCCAATCAGGGGCGCGAGCACGATGAAAATAAGTGTCATCGTCCAACCGCTGTACAGAATTGAGCCGAAGCCGGCATGAGCAATAGCGGCGCCGGCGTATCCCCCCATGAGAGCGTGCGATGAACTTGATGGAAGGCCGGAGTACCACGTGATGAGATTCCAGACGATCGCGCCCAACAGCCCACAAAGAATGACATATTCATTAACGCTCTCAAGTTTTACGAGCCCTTCGCCGATCGTTTTGGCAACACGAACATCAAAGAGGAATGCTGCTACCAAATTGAAAAATGCAGCCCAAACGACTGCCTTGCGGGGCGTCAGAACGCGTGTCGATACGATGGTAGCAATTGAGTTTGCAGAATCATGAAATCCGTTCAGAAAATCGAAAATCAATGCAACAAAAATAATAAAAACGATTAAGGTCAGCATTATATCAAATGGATTGAGTGGTTAAGCATGCTTGATCACAATTCCTTCAAGCACATTCGCGACGTCTTCGCATTTGTCCGTTGCCGTTTCTAATCCCACGTATATCTCCTTTATCTTAATGATCTGGATCGGGCTTTTTTCTTTTTCGAAAAGTTCAGCGACAGCCTGTTCAAAAACCGCATCGGCGGCGTTTTCGTATTCGTTCACTTTAAGGAAAACTTTCTGCAACTCGTCAAATTGTTGAATGTTTCGGAGTAAACTTACTCCTCGATGAAGCTCATTGATCGAAAGTGTAAGGATATCGGCCAATTGCGCCATCCTTGGCGGCCAATTTTTCAATTTGTAGAGAACGAACCTTCCAGCACTCCCGTCCATGTGGTCTAATATATCGTCTAACGAGGAAGCAAGGGTGTGAATGTCTTCTCTGTCAAGCGGGGTGACGAACGTCGAGTTCAATTCAGAGAAGATTTTATGCGTGACAGTATCACCCTCATGCTCACGGTCATGGATCTGATTGACTAATATCTCGAGTTCGGACCTATTTTTTGTATGCGCAAGCTTTTTCATGACTTCCCCAGCCCTAACGAGGTTCTGAGCGGACTCTTCCAGTAATGTAAAAAATTTGTCGTCCTTTGGCAGAAGTTTCTGAATCAGTCGGTCAAATTTCATAGGGGATACCCTGGATTGTTTGCAGGAATTATTTTTTCCGACCTAAAGGTACAAATTATGTATTTGTGATACAATGATTTTTTGGTGCAAAAAAAGAAATGCATTTTGAAGAAGAGGAATATTTAATCTTTCGCAAACCATAATAGCGTCGACAACGGCGGGATGCATTCTATTGCATATCGGCGTAAAAAATGATATATTAAATTTATATCTATGTGAATTTTTTATCGAGCGTGTAGCTCAGGGGTAGAGCATCTGCCTTTTAATTTCATGCCGACCTTTCATTTACCGCCTATTTTCAGCCTTCTTTTGAAACACGTCTAACACAATTTCTAACACTTTTTTTTCCTGAAAGCGTGACACGTCTCCGAGACATTGATAAAGGAGACCCGTCATGCCCTCCCTCTTCCGCCACCCCAAGTCAGGAATCTTTTACGCGATCCACCGAGTAAACAAAAAGCAAGTCTGGAGAACGTTAAAAACGCGCAACAGGCTCGTAGCTCACTCCGAATTTGCAAAGGTGGTTCAGAATTCCGATCCGAGGCGAAAAACGCTCCTATCGAACCAGATCAAAGAATTCATTGACCATGTCAGTTCCACACGAGGCGTGAAGACATGCAAGATTTATGAGCACGCACTCCGACGATTCTTGGTGATCACAGGCGATATACCTGTTTCGGATGTAAACGAACGTCACTTTGACAAGTTTGTCTCAGAAACAGTCAAGACAATCAGTAATGTCTCCGCAAACGTCCAGATTCGCGCCCTAAAGGCTTTTTTCAATTGTTTGAAGAGATGGAAGGTGTTATCCGCAAGTCCATTGGAAGGGGCTAAACAGCTTCGAGTAGAAGAGAAGATGCCAGCCTACTTTTCGGAGGAAGAACTCCACCAATATCTGAATACTATAAAAAACGATTCTTGGCTCTATGAAATAGTTATTTTCGCCGTGCTCACAGGGACAAGATTAGGAGAGATCGTAAACCTCCAATGGAAGGATGTTGATTTAGCTAACAAGCGAATATTCATTCAAAGCTCTCTTTCATATCAAACAAAATCAGGGAAGGCGCGAGCCATCCCCATCAGCGAAAACCTTTGGAGATGTTTATCGACTAAAAGTGACCGACAAGGCTATGTTTTTCGAGGGAGAAGGAACGGAGGGAGAGCATATTTAGCATTTGTTAGTCGGCAGTTTAAGAAATCAATTCGAATGGGAGGCTTTAGCGAGGAGCTTCATTTTCATTCATTACGGCATACCTTTGCCAGCTTATTGGTAAAAGGAGGGATCTCACTATATCAGGTTCAAAAACTACTGGGACATTCAAACATACAGGTTACTCAGATGTACGCTCATCTTGAGCCATCAAATCTCCACAACGCTGTGAATATCTTAGATTTCGGCTCCTCATGAAAAGAGGATTGTTTATCCGGATGAGACGATTAAGGTTGAACAGAGAAAAGTGGCAATCAATAGGAACCACTCAAAATGGCAATACTTGACGATCCTTCTGAATATGTGTAGATTTACATAACTTAAAAGTTCAAGGGAGGAAAACTTATGAAATGCCCCATTGTAACATGCAAGCACACTTTGAGAGAGATAGAAAAGCCCAAGAATTATTACAAATGCTTTGACCCACCCGGATGTGGAAGAATCTTTAAGTTAAAAAGGATAAGAACAGATGATCATTATCTTCTCATGGAACTTAAAGATGGGAAGGTTGTAAAAGAATATGCTGTACAAATTTAAAGAAGCCAAATACTTCAAAAGATCATATCATTAAGCGAGGAAACATAGAGAGATAAGAAGTGAAATAATTCCAATCATTCCATACTGAAAACTCGCAATTTTCTAAACGGACAGAATGCTTTGGAGTGCACCCAATGGGCGCACTCATTGCGTTTGTTCCGTAGGTATGCGAGTACCTCAGTATGGACGTAGTGATGTTGCGCCCTTTTTATTTTTAATCTAAACGGAAAGGATTCAGGGATGAAAAAGATTATCTTTATCGGACTAATATTAGCAAATGTTACGGTTGCTCAGACCGACTTCAACAGCGGCTTTGGCGAATATACGTTTGGCAGTTCTTTCAATTCTATTCTGCAAAAATTAATTAGGAAACATTTCGTTCAACTAAGAGTTGAGTATAATGAAGCTTGGTTGAGTGTTTTAAGTCACTCGTATGTTACCCTTGATTGCGATATAAACGACAGCACCGGAAAACAATGGCTACGCCTTGAGTTTTTCAATGACAGCCTTTTCGTGATTGGTCTTCAAGGTACAGATGCTTTCACTGATTCCTTAAACAGAGAGTTTAAATTTGTTTTCCAAATAGAACAGCCCTTATTCGGCTCACCACATACCAAGTATCCTAAAGATTCCAATGAATATTACTTGGTTGACCAAGTTCGCATTAATTACGAGACAATGGGACAGAGATATGAGTTACGCCTTAAAAATATAGATGATGAATACATCGAATCAAAGAACAAGGCAAAGAAATTGCAGGAAAATGGGGCATCAACATGGAGTAGGGTAAAAGGATAAGCCTTAACTTTGATTTTAACCGATTATCTATTCGGGAGAACACCAGCAACTGATTAATTCTCAACAATAACAAATAGACTAACGTTATTATAGTGGAATAAAAAAGCCCATTATGTCAGATTGTGAAATTGCTTATTCTCATTCGTTTCACTTTGGGATGAAGTTTTCAGAATGTCGCTTTCTTTATGAACGATCTATGACCAATATCCAAAAGGAAGCACCATGAGATTCGGTAAAAAATTAATCAGAGAAGAAGGGGATAAGGTACTACGAGAACAGTCATGTACCCAGGTTGAATTCCTCCAGAAAGTAATACCGATATTTGCCAAAGACTTACTTGAAAAAGGGCAAAATTATTGGACGGAATTCGGAATGTACTGGTACAACTTGCAAGATTTGATCCGGCTTTATGCGCCAAACGAGTACCGGAGTTATGCCGATTACATCGGAGGTGAAGAACTCTTCGGTTTGGATTCCGAAATAAAGAAGGAATACGATATGGGTACGGAGTTCCACAATTGGATCGCCGCGCAATTCTACTTGGAGATTCGGATTGCAACGATGGAATTCGGAATCTCACCGCACCAGCACGAAGACGCTAACGGAGAGATATTTGAATACATAACCGGCGTCGGGATAAAACAACCGGAAAGGGAGTAATAAAGGCCGGATAGTGTTCTAATCAGTGGAGATTGTATTTGCGGGATTATCTCAATTTGGAGCGTCATCCTTCTCAAAGACGTACACTCTCCCAGTAATTCTAACCGTAACACGATCCTTCTCATTTTTTACGAATGGGACTTGGAAAAACCGCGTAAGAAAAGCTATGAATCCACTCGCTTCTTGTTCAGGGTTAGCACTTTTGAATATGATGGGATTGCTTTGAATCGGCGGAGTTTGCATTTAATGTTTGCGCTATAACAGTTTTCTTATTTTGGAGAGAATGCCGGGAGCCACCACCGAGACTAAAAAAGTCTACGACAACGTGCTCAAGAGACTTTTCAAGGCTCCAAACTCCGGCAAATTCATTGCAATATCAGTGAGAAAAACCGCCGCTTCTTCACGGGAGAGCACCCTACCCGAAGCATCGACAACTTCCGGCGTAGTCTCGAATCCCGAAAAGTCAATCCATTCGCTCTTAGAGTTGACCGCGAAAAGGCGGGGAGCTTGGGGAACTTAGACCGCTCTTCCGGCGACAGCTCAAGCAGAAGCCCTTTGAAGTTTTCCCGATTGTTTGTTAAGAGTGTTGTTTTCAGGCTGACCTCCATACCTATCAAAAAAAGGATATTATCCGCAATGTCAAGCCCCCTTTTCAAGTTGCATTTGGGTTAGGAAAGCAGTAGTTTTTCAGCAAATCTTACGGAAAACTTTAATTCGTAATGATTGAGGCGAGGGGGCGTTCATAAACCTACCAATATCCCTCCATTATCGAATTATCTTGAAAAGAGCGGTCAATATTTTCAGAATTCACCACTTCGGTGAAAGCGTTGTACATTTGGCAACAGAAAAATTCGTCTAACTAAAAAAGGAGACGATGATGAAAATCGTTTATGGGGAAGATTTGGCAAATGAACTCCGTAACCGTTCAGACGGAATCAAAGAAAGGCTTTGGATTGCAGTTCCATATATTGGAGGCATTAGGTCGATTCCGAAAAATTATTGGAAAAATATGGATGGAAAATTCGAAATTAGATATTAGACTCATTAGCGACACGGACGAATTCAATAATTTCAATTCTGAAACGATCAAGTTGTTCATAGGATGCGGCAAAATAAGACACTTGGCAGGGCTTCATGCGAAGATATTCATTACGGATAATAAATGTCTTATCACATCCGCAAACCTCACCGAGAAAGCATTTTCAAGAAGACACGAGATAGGAATATTTCTCGACACAATTGATTCGAGAAAGGCCATATCAATTTTTAAAATTTGGTGGAAAA
>CAWGZY010000005.1:0-948610 GCA_963827085.1 uncultured Bacteroidota bacterium | reverse complement strand
CGCCTCCTTCGATTCGCACCATTGTTCCCACATCGTCTGTCAAACGGCGCGTTTTGAGTTCTACATGCGCGACCGCTGCGATTGAAGCCAGTGCTTCTCCACGAAAGCCGAGAGTTCTGATGTTTTCGAGGTCTTCGTATGATTTTATTTTACTCGTTGCGTGCCTGCCAAAAGCGATCGCTGCATCTTCATCATTCATCCCCGAGCCATTGTCGGAAATTTGAATGAAGCTCTTCCCTCCTTCTTTTATTGCGATCGAAATAAAAGTAGCACCGGCGTCGATCGAGTTCTCGACTAATTCTTTTACAACTGATTCAGGGCGCTGAACTACCTCTCCCGCGGCGATTTTGTTCGCGAGTTGTTCCGGTAATATGGTGATCGTGGCTGCCAAAAATCTCCTATGTTACTAAGAGGTGTACAGCATTTGATTTATCAAAAGAAAAAACTTACACGGTTTCTTTTTCAAATAATGCATCAATGAACGCACGAGAATCAAACGGCTGCAAGTCATCAATCCCTTCCCCGACACCCACAAACCGGACGGGAATTTTCAGTGCCCGGTTGATAGCGATAATAATTCCTCCTTTAGCCGTTCCATCAAGCTTGGTGACGACCAATCCGGTAACTCCCACTGCAGCATCGAATTGCTTTGCCTGCTGGATCGCGTTCTGACCGGTCGAAGCGTCAATAACCAGAAGAACCTCATGCGGTGCTTCTTCGGCGCATTTTTTTATTACGCGTTTGATTTTTTTAAGTTCTTCCATCAGATTAACTTTTGTGTGCAGCCGTCCGGCAGTGTCAATAATAACAACATCTGCATTTCGAGCCTGTGCTGCTTTCACCGTATCGAATGCGACAGCTGCGGGGTCCGATCCTTGAACCTGTTGGACGATCGTAACGCCGGCACGCTGGGCCCAAATTTCGAGTTGTTCGTTGGCAGCTGCCCGAAACGTGTCCGCAGCGCCAATAAGTACGTTTTTACCGGCCGCCTTATAGTTGAAAGCAAGTTTACCAATCGTCGTTGTTTTTCCGACCCCATTCACGCCGACAACCATGATGACGTACGGCTTCGAACCTGCGGGTGTCGCAAATGGATCCGCGTTGTTTTGTGTTAAACCATTTTCAAATACGTCTGAAATCGATGCACGAATTAGCGCATTAAGTTCTTCAGGATTTTCATAGCGTTGTTCTTTGGCGCGCAGTTTCACCGATGAAAGAATGAGCTGCGTTGTTTCTACCCCGACGTCCGCCCCGATGAGAATCTCTTCCAGCTGACGAAGAAACTCATCGTCGACACTCCCTTTGGCAAATACCAATCTGCTGATTTTAGTAACGAAAGCATCGCGGGTTTTCGCGAGGCTGTTCTTTAGACGCGTCAGCTTTATCGAGTCGAAGAAACTCATGATTGCGTCTTGTCCCTTTCTGCCGAAAGGACTACCATAAATCGTTTTACATAGACGATGAATGAAAAAACGAGCAAGACTACACTGATGTATAGCGAAATCATCTGAATAAGCGAAAATATACGGTAATGAACCATGGAGAGTACTAAGGTCAATGCAACAAACGAAACAGCGAATTTTCCGGCCATATTGGAGGGAAGGATAATTCCTGTTCGTTTTCGGATGTATAATCCTCCCAGAAAGATGACAATATCCCTACACAGGACAAGAAGGGCAAACCACAGAGGAATATCACCAAAAATCAGAAGTAAAACAACAACGATGCCGACGCCGATTTTATCGGCAAGCGGGTCAATGACTTTGCCAACTTCGGACTCCTGATGGAAGAGACGGGCGAAATACCCGTCAAGGGCATCGGTAGTCACGGCAAGGAGTGTGAATAAGACTGCGTACTCCCTGTTATGCTCTATCGGTGAAAGAAAAAAATAAACTACCGGAGCCAGCAGAAGAATGCGGCTTGCGCTTAACATGTTGGAGATTGTCCAGGGATTTTCTTTCATCGATTACCTGATGATAGCAAATTTTCCGAGTTTAGTTCTAACTTCATTGTTGTTCACATCCAATTGAGTCGCCATGAAAATGTACACGCCGGAGCCGACGGACCTTCCATGTTGGTCCGTTAAATTCCAATCAAGTCCTGCAGCACGAGTGTCTCCGGCAATAGATGCGACTTTTATTCCATTCGTTTCAAAGATATCAATACGGCAATACTGGGGAAGGTTCGCGAACGTAAGATGATTCCGATTAGCGTCGACACTCGAATATCTCAACGGGTCCGGAAAGACAATAATATTATCGAGATTATTTATATCAATGACAAGAGAAACAGATTGTCCTTTCCCGTCATTAAGCGCTTCTCCATTGATGTTCTGGATGTTCTCGCTTGCGGTCAAATCCATTTTGAGGCCGATGGGAGTAAGGTGTTCGTTATCCTGAAGAGAAAGATAGACTTTTGACCGCGAAGCGGTATCAAGCCTGGCATTTTTCAATGCAAACGCCCTCAGAGCATTTGAAAAATGGTAGTTTGTTATATCCAGCGCGGAAGCCGAAAGCGTGTCATTGAATTCAATCAACAAAAGGGATTGAGTAATGAACGACGCTTTCTCGAGGTAGAAAGTATGTGTCTGCTGAAGCGGTGCGAAGAACGAGGATTGCTGCAGCGTATCCGCTTCCATGCCGTAAATATCGAAGAGGTTTTTAATTCGAACATAATGCGAGTCCTTCGAGAACGGCTGAGCAAATGTGAGCAAGAGTTTTGAAGGGCTATGAACCGCAATCGTTGCCGGTTTCAGTGAATCATCGACACATATCACGGCGACGGATAATCTGTTTTGATCGACTGGAACCGACAACCATAAAGAAATTTGAGTAAGAGTCTGTTGAGCAATCGAGTCGACGCGTGCCGGGTTGTGCGGCATGGTCGACACAGATATGGAATGGTCGCTTTCCGTTGGATTTACTACCGACACAGCGTACCAATATGTCTTTCCAACCGCGACTGTTGTATCGAGAAAACTTGTGCCGACTACACTCGCCAACAAAATCTGCGGCTGCGTTACGGTATCCCGGTATACTTTATGCGTGGAAGAAGGAGCGGCGGAGTTCCATTGAACCTCGACCGCGCGGGCTGAAAGCGGAGTCGCTGAAATTCCCCAAGGGGCCTGAGGTTTGGATGCGGTTGATGTACGTTCGAAGAATCTCACCATTCCATCCGTGTTGAAACCAAACTCCGGAATGCCATTGCCGTTGAAATCGGAAACAAGAACTGAGTTTGATGCCGATGAATGTACCCACGCCGGAACAAATCTATGCATCACACTATCATAATTAATAATGTAGAGATAAGGATTCAAGCTGAGAAATAATTGATCGTTTGAAGATGCAAAAATCCTGCCTGACGCTATTCCATCATCGTTCGTGAATCCTGTGTTGACGCCGTAAAAAGACTGATCCCATATCTTGGTAAATGCATTCACTGAATCAGCCGGTCGATGAGTGAATATTCGTACAGTCCATGTCGGAGGATCGTACTCCCGCTCAGCATTTAAGTCAAGGTTCGAATGCCCCGCAACTGCAAAATCGAGATGTCCATCCCCGTTAAAATCTCCGGCAGCGAGATAATCGCTCGTTTCAAGCAGGCCGGTTGAATCAGTCCATACAAGTTGAAATTGAAACGGCGCCGTCAGCTTGTTTACTTGACGGTACATTATCACATTGCCGTTGTAGTCTGCGAAGATGATTTCTGCATTTCCCGTACCCGAGAAATCGCCGACCAAACTTCGAGGCGGGCCAAATTGATTGGCCGCCTCTCCCGGAGGCGATGGCATCGGATCGATCAGTTGAGCCATCTGTTGAAACTTATTCTCCCCCATATTTTTGAACACTAAGTATTGCGAACTCGTGCGTGCGATGAGGTCAGGCTTTCCGTCGCCGTCAAAGTCGTACAACTGACTTCCCCATACGTCTGCCGAATCGACAAACGTCGTGTTTGCGAAGAACGAACTCCCCGCTGTATTTGAGGTGAAAAGCTCTGTTACGCCTTCGTCCTGAACCAGCGTAGAGAGTCTTCCGTCATTGAACGCATCTTCCAGATCATGCGGAACCCATTGTCGTGGGATCGAATCGACCGGCGTGAATGCTCCTCCGGAATACTGAAATGCCATGAGCTTTCCAAAACTGCCGGACGCGTCGTACTTATTCAAAATCACGATAGGTTTTCCGCCGATGACGCGACTTGTATTCAGAATGTAGCCTGCCGGCAGAGTAGGAGGCAATTCCGTGAATCCTGTCGTCGAAATATTTTGATTGGGGAAAGTAAAAGTGAAATAATTGGTTCCGCTCAATGCGACAGTTGGGTAACTGGCAGATTTTCCCGTTTGATCGGTCGCCTGGACATAAAAATCATACTGTGCTCCCGGTAGAAAATCGGTCTGTGGCAACAGAAATGCATGGTCGAGTTGTATCCCGGAAGAGACCATTTCTTTAAACGTTCCTTGGGGGGAATGCGGGCGATACCAAAGTCCTGCCGAGCACGGCTCATCAACCTTAAAAGTTACAAGCGCTCCCTCCTGTTCCTGAATGATGACGGAATCCTGAAAAGTGAATCCCAGAACTACCGGCGCTGACCGTGTTATGAGAACCCTTACTCTGCTTTCAACATCACCACTCTGGATATTTGTGACTTGCAGTCGAAGAATATAAGTTCCTTCTGATAATGTACTTATATTCCATACCGCAAGTGTATCATTGATGAAATTACGTCCTCCATACCCGGTGATTTCATTCCATGAACTGGGTGAATCGCCCTGACCAAAATAGACGAACACTGAATCCAATTGGTCTGTCGTTGCGGACCCAATGATTGGCACGGCAGAATTGCCAAGCTGGGCATCAACTGATGGGGAGACGATCTGGACAACATTCCTTTGGGGCAAGGAGAGCAGCACCCTTGCATTGACCATTCCTGCTCCGTAATAATTGTCCCACCCTTTATCTCCCAAATCTATTGCCCCGGCAAGCAGATTTGCCCGAACCTCGTCATTAGTCAAAGCAGGAGTATTGGAACTGCTTCCCGACTTCATTTGGGCGAGGCTTATCAAAAGCGAAGCGACTGCAGAAACATGAGGGGCGGCAGCCGAGGTACCTGTAAATGATGATTGGTAGCCCCAGCCAAGGGCCAATGTTGGGATAGATTCTCCGGGAGCCATCAATGCCAGCGACGGGCCATAGGAAGAAAAGAGCGAACGCGCATTGGCTTGTGAAAGTGATCCGACGGAAATTACTTCACTGAAATCGGAAGGGTAATGAGGATAACTTGTTCCATCATTGCCGCTTGAAGCAACCAATACAACATTTTTCTCGTGTGCATACTGAATGACATCTCTCATCACCGGCGATAATATGACATCGCCGAAACTCATGTTGAGAACCTGAACGCCGTTATCTGCGGCATACATTATTGCTGCCGCAATGTCAGCATCCGTTCCATTGCCGTTCGCATCGAATGCACGGAGGGGGACGATCTGAGCTATCGGAGAAATACCTGCAATTCCTATTTTGTTATTTACTTGTGCTCCGATGATTCCAGCCACGGCAGTGCCATGTCCGTTTTCATCCATCGGATCATTGTTCCTGCTGGACCAATCGCCGCTGTCGGGATTTTGCGCAGTGACAAAATTATAGCCATGCCAATCGTCGATGTAACCGTTGCCGTCGTCATCGATTCCATTATTACGCTTATCGTTTTCGGATTTGTCGAGCCCTGTTTCCCCCGGATTAATATAAATTCTGGAAGCAATGTCAGGATGTGTATAATCAACTCCGGTATCGAGTACTCCGACGACAACTTGCGGAAGCGGCTGGTCAAAAAAACCGCTCGCCCAGAGTTCAAAAATTCCAATCCTGTCCAGATCCCACTGACTTGATGCGGCGGAGTCGTTCGGAAGTTGGTCGATCTTATGGATGTAATTCCGCTGGGCGTATTCAATAAAGGGACTTTGCTGAAGTTCTGCCAACGCGCTCCTGGAAGTTTCGTCATCGGCAAACCTGATATGTGCAATATGTGAAGCGTTCAGCAGGCGTGAGGTTTGAGACGGCGCACTTACGCTGTACGGTGAGCTTTTCTTTACAGCACTGAGAGAAGAAATTTTTTTGATGGATGGGGTATAACTTCGCGAAGCTACAGCAGAAAAATCTTTATTTATAAGCACTTGATTGAGAACAGAATCGGGAGCATCACTGCGGAATTTTACTATAAGTTCGTTGGGTACGAAATTTTGTGATTGGACTAACGCAGTAAGGAAAAGAGTCCCAACAGCGATGGCAAGAAAAGAGCGAACGCCTTTTAGCCGAAAATCAGCCATACCTATGATTCAAGGCCGTTTTTATCCGTTGTTGTTTCTACTTTAGTCGGAAATTTCCCACCGAAGCATGCCGTGCAATAATTCTTGCCGCCTGTTTGAGGAACAACCTCGAGCATTTTTTCTAATGACAGATAATGAAGGCTGTCGACATCGAGTTCGCGACGGATCGTCTCGACATCTGCATTGCAGCGCACGGCAACCAATTCCTCTTTGCGCGGAAAGTCCATTCCCCAATGGCAGGGACTGACAATCGGAGGCGAAGTGATTCTAAAATGAATTTCTTTAGGCTCAGCTTCTTTCAATAACTTAACGAGTTGCTTTGATGTTGTTCCTCTCACTATTGAATCGTCGACCAGGATGACCTTCTTCCCTTTTAGGACACCCTTGACAGTGTTGTATTTGGTCCTGACTTTCATCTCGCGTTCGCCCTGTTCGGGTTGAATAAATGTCCTCCCGACGTAATGGTTCCGAATGAGGCCGATTTCAAGTTTCGTCGGTATCCCCTGCTTATTGCTTTCAGAGACAAAGCCGAGGGTGGCGGTGTTGCTTGAGTCGGGGACGCTGATGACGATCGTTTTCGTGTCGCTACTGTCGGGAGCGATGGGGGCTTCCTGGGCCAATGCTTTCCCTAGTTTGCGCCGGACTTTGTCGACGCTTTCGCCAAAAATCTGGCTGTCGGGGCGTGAGAAGTAAATAAACTCAAAAATACAATGATGAGGCTTTGCATCTTTATTCGGCAGCCAGCGGGAATGGAGTTTTTTTGCCTTTGTTCCGTTGTCATCGATGACCAGGATTTCTCCGGGAGCAACATCCCGCACGTAGGTAGCATCTATCATGTCAAATGCGCATGATTCGGATGCCACCACGAAACGGTCATCCTTCAAGCCCAATGCGAGGGGCCGGATGCCATAAACGTCCCGTGCAACAACGAGAGATGTGTCGGTGAGTATGATAAGCGAAAAGGCTCCATCAATTTTTTCCAATGCCTCTTGTATCTGGTCGATCTGCTGTTTCTGCTTGCTCCGTGCGATAAGGTGGAGAACGATTTCGCTGTCCGATGTTGTTTGAAAGATTGTTCCCTCTTCCTGTAATTCGTGGCGCAGTGTCCGAAAGTTGGTCAAGTTGCCGTTGTGAGCAAGAGCCAGATTCCCATTCCGGTAATTGACGGTAAAAGGCTGTATGTTCGAACGGTTGTTCGCTGAGCCCGCGGTGGAGTAACGGTTATGTCCGATGGCGGAGCTGCCCTTAAGCTGGTCTTGTACCACTCGATAATCCTTGAAGACGTCGGTGACAAGTCCCATTCCTTTTACGATGTTGAAATGATGTTTCTGTTTCCTAGCATCGTAATCGCTCGTTACGATGCCGCTCGCTTCCTGTCCTCTATGCTGGAGCGCATGGAGACCGTAATACGTAAGCAATGAAGCCTGCGGATGTCCATATATCCCAAATATCCCGCAGGCGCAGCGGGGTTTGTCCTTATCGAGTTGCAGTTTTCTCATTTACCATATCTGATGTGATAATTGTATCATTGAGACAGTGCTTATCGTCGAGTGCCGGGTAATCCGTTGTATAGTGTAATCCGCGACTTTCATGCCGCATAAGTGCCGAACGGATAATAATGTCGGCAACACACGCTAAATTTCTCAGCTCTATGAGCCCTTCAGTCACTTTAGTTCGCCTGTAGAAATCGGTCACTTCTTTGAGGATCAATTGAATACGGCGTTGGGCACGTTCCAGCCTTGGCGTTGAACGGACGATGCCCACATAATCCCACATTACCTGCTGAATCTCACGGCGGTCGTGAGAAATAAGAACCCATTCTTCACTATTGATTGTTCCTGAGTCGTCCCATGCAGGAATCTCGGGAATAGATTCCTTTGTTGATCGGTGTTGTCGAATATCTACCGCCGCCCTGTGAGAATAGACAATCGCCTCCAACAGAGAATTACTTGCAAGGCGGTTGGCTCCATGAACCCCCGTCATGCTCACCTCGCCGCAGGCATAGAGCCCTGAAATGGATGTCCGGCCATGGAGGTCGGTGACGACTCCTCCGCACACGAAATGAGCGGCGGGGACAACCGGAATTAATTCTTTAGTAATGTCCAGCTTAAATTCAAGACACCGTTTATAAATATTGGGGAAATGATTCTTTACAGCGTCTGCATTTAAATGAGTCACATCAAGATAAACGTGCTCTGCGCCGCTTTTCTTGAGTTCTGAGTCAATCGCACGGGCAACGATATCTCTTGTTGCCAGCGAGCCGCGCTTGTCGTATTTCGGCATGAAATCTTCGCCGGCCGTCGTCCGGAGAATTCCGCCAAATCCGCGGACTGCTTCCGAGATCAAAAATGCCGGCGAACCGGAATTATAGAGTGCCGTCGGGTGAAATTGTATGAACTCCAAATTGCCGATTGCAGTTCCGGCGCGAAACGCCATTGCAATTCCGTCTCCGGTTGCAATCGATGGATTTGTCGTATACAGATAAACGTGGCCTGCGCCGCCGGTCGATAACATCGTCACAGGTGCAAGGAATGTCTTCACGACGTTGTTATCGACGTCGAGGACGTATGCACCCCAGCAATGGATATCCGAATGTTGTTTCTTGGCGTGTTCGAAAAGATGATGCTCGGTAATGAGATCGATCGAGATGTGATTTTCGTACATCGTGATATTCGGATGGTCCGCCACTTTCGCGAGCAACGCTCGTTCAACTTCCTTTCCGGTCAAATCTGCTGCATGGGCAATGCGATGCTGGGAATGGCCCCCTTCTTTTCCAAGGTCGAGTTGATTTCCCTGCCTCGTAAACTCTACTCCGATTTTTATCAATTCCTTGACGCGCTCGGGTCCTTCTTTTACCAGCACTTCGACCGCATCGCGATGGCACAAATGCGCCCCGGAATTCATCGTGTCGGCGATGTGCGATTCGAATGAATCCGTAGACGAAAGGACGGACGCGATTCCCCCTTGAGCATAATTGGTGTTCGATTCGGCCTTTTGTTTCTTTGTTACAATCGCCACCGACCCAAGCTCTGCAACCTTCAGCGCGTAAAACAATCCGGCAATGCCGCTCCCGAGAACAAGAAAGTCCGTCTTTATTTCCATATAGTTGTAAGATACGAATAAAAATTAAAATAAAAAAGGCGTCCCGCAAAACTACACGGGACGCCAATCGAATGGTTTCTATCGGCAGATTAAAAATAGATGTGCACAGTCGCACCGGCAGAACCGAATCCAAGAATGGTCGTTGTGCTTCCTTCCTTTATTGTATTGGAATTACCCCCTTGGGTTACGACATTATCAGCCGCCGAGTTGATGTTAACTATGTTGATTTGATATTCGGCTGAAACGCTCAATTGTGAATAAATGAAAAACTCTGCGCCCAAAAAACCGGCTAGCTGGAATGTTATCCCGGTTGGACCGAACGCAGGATCATTCTTATCCTCTCCTTGCGATCCGCCGCCGACAACTGCCGGTTTATAATCGTTGGAGTTCATGAGGAACTGGAGACCGCCGCCCCAGTAGGGACGAACACGGCCGGCATTCATATACATAAGGTAATCGGCTCCGATACCTAACCCGAAGGTTGATCTGCTTCCGTCCGTTCCGGACTGTCCCGCGGGAGCGTTTGCCGGTATTGAGGAGCTAGTCGATTGTATTTGAAGGCCAAGACGAAGAGCTGCATCGCTGTTTAAAAAGTATGACATGCCAATCCCGGCGTTAGGGGCCTGGGGGCCTGTACCGTTAAGAATAAATGCTCCTAAGCCGCCAAACGTAAAGTTCATAGACTTCGAACCGGCTTTTACGTCGGGCACAACATCTTGTGCCGAAGCAAGACCGAACACCATAGCACTTGCTAAGGCTAGGATTAGAACCTTCTTCATAAATTACCTCCGATTGGGTTAATGAATGTGTAATTTATTGATGGCGACTACACCACCGGTGGAGCTTTTAAAACTTTGCAAATATAGGATTGAGGTTTTGAATAAGCAAGCGATTAATTAACAATAACTTAATAATTAGTTAATATTCGAATTTTTCTGCTAAAAGGGGATACGGTTTTTCAGAATCGTTTACGGGCGGAACCAATGTAAACAAATGCCGAAATCGTTGTTTCGTATGAGAAGAGTATTTGCCTGAGGTCAAATAAAAAAGGCCTTTCGAGTAACTGAAAGGCCTTCTAAAAACTTATTAAAATCTAATTAATTCAATGCCCAAGTTACGCCCACTTTAATTTGGAAATTGTCTAAGTCGCTTGCAATGACATATCGGGGCTCAAGAAACAGAGTCATTTTATCGTTCAGTTTATAGTTCGCTCCCACAAGCAGGTTGATACCGAGTCGGGTAGCTGAACCAGTCGCGCTGACGGTTTGCGCAGGAATAGTAAAAAACCCGTTGCTATATCCTGGGATTGTTGCCGAAGCCGTAGTGCTGAAGAAATCTAATCCGAGCCCAGCTCCAACGTATGGCTTTATCATCCCTTCCATCTCAAAATTGTAGTGCACGTTAGCGTTAATTGCAAAGTCGCTAACCTTCCATGTTCCGCCGTTAACCGTTGTTGAGGTTGAGAAGTATTCAATATCAGGTACCAGATTGAGGTCTTTCGTAAGGTCTCCCAAATTCGCATGAGCAGCGAGCAGAAATCCTCCGAGGGACTGGGATGAAGAGCCTGCGTTGGTAAATGAGACCGAGGCGTAGCCTACTCCTCCACCGATGTCATGCAAAGCAAGTTGAGCAAAACTTAAAGAAGAGATTAATGCTGTTGCTGCAGCAATCGCAAAGATTTTCTTCATAGCTGACCTCAAAAAGTTAGTTATAGGGTGATGGATTTGGGCTGTTTATTGCAGTGCAAATATATGATGGAGTCCCCAAAATGTCAAGAAATTAATTAACGAAAACTTAATTTTTGCGAATTAATCAGGTTGCCTTGAAATTTAACGAAAGTACCCCGTCAAAAACATGAATCAACGTATCGATTTCCTTCTTCTGGGCAATGAGCGGCGGAAGAATTCTCACAACAGTCTTAGCAGTCGAGTTCACGAGAACTCCACGGGCGAGCATTTCGTCAACGATCGGAGCGCTATCCGTCGATAAATCGACTCCGATCATGAATCCGGAACCGCGTATCTCTTTGATAACCGCAAATTTTGCCTTGAGCGATAGAAGTTGAGCGTACAAATGCGAAGATGTTTCCTTCATTTGATTCTTCATAGCTTCGGTCGTTAGTGTCTCGATCACTACCTTTCCGGCCGCGCAGGCAACGGGGTTTCCCCCGAACGTCGTTCCATGTACGCCATACGACCAAACACAGGCAACGGCGTCGTTCCCTAAGATCGCTCCAAGCGGAAGCCCTCCTCCGATCGGCTTTGCAATTGTAACAATGTCGGGGTGAAAATTGAAATGTTCGAAGGCAAAGAATTTCCCCGTTCGCATGATCCCGGATTGAATTTCATCGGCGGCAATGAGGAAACCGTATTGACTTCGAAGGGAATCGAGTGCCGTAACGAATTCTTTTGAGACGGGAACGATACCCCCCTCACCTTGAATAAATTCTAGGAAAACGGCTGCCGTTGTATCGTCGACCTTTGACTGTAGATCCGCAACATCGTTGAAGTTGATATGTCCGCAATTATCGAGAAACGGTCCGTAGCCTTCACGGTATTTATCCTTATCCATAATCGAAAGAGAACCCATCGACCGGCCGCTAAAGCCGTTTGTCATGCCGAATATTTTCGTCTTGTTCTTTGCTTGTCCCCATTTGCGCGCCAGCTTTATCGCTCCCTCCGTCGCTTCCGTCCCTGAATTGGTAAAGAAGATCTTCTGAAACTTTGAGTGCCGTAGAAGACACTCGGCAAGCTCGACTTGCGGCTCCTGGATAAAATAATTTGAGAGATGAATATATTTTTTCGCTTGTTTTTCGATGGCAGCGATCACGCCGGGATGGTTATACCCCAATGCATTTACCGCTAATCCCGAGAACATATCCAGGTATTTTTCACCGTCCGCAGTAAAAAGGTAACAGCCTTCCCCCCGTTCAATGAGAAGCGGAAGCCGTTTGTACGTTTTAAAAAATAATCTTGATTCGTTATCGAGGATGTCCATGGTCTCTCTTTGTGTGTGGTTTCAGTACCTGAAAATATTGAATGGAAAAAGATTACCTTTCGGCGCAGCTCATCGGCAGTTCCGTCATTGTGGAGAACAAAATCCGACGCTGCCATCGCCTCTTCAACGGGGATTTGATTTTCCATTCTTAACCGGATTTGTTCTTCGGTGAGATTCGAGCGCTGACGCACACGCTCTATCCGGAGAGCATCTTCAGCTGCGACGGTGAGCACATAATCCAGTTTTTTATTCAATCCGGATTCAAACATGAGAGGAGCTTCAACGACAATATATCCCGAGTCCTTATCTTTCTCAATGCTTTGAATCTCCTCGTTGACCGCCTTCACTACTGCGGGATGAACGATCGAATTGAGAGCAAGAAGTTTCTGCCTATTGCCAAAGACAATGGATGCTACGGACTCTCGGTTCAGCGCTCCGGACGCGGGGTTGTATGCATCCGTTCCGAATATGGAGACGATCTTTTTCCTGATCGCAGGGTCTGAATCGGTGAGCCGACGGGCAATGAGGTCTGCAGAAAGGACAGAGACCCCAAAGGATGAAATTATCGTGCAGACTTCGGACTTTCCACTTCCTATTCCCCCGGTAACACCTATTCGTGTCAGCATCAGTACAGAAACCTGCCGCTATTTTGCAAATGCGATTGACCGAACCTCGCGAATGACGATTACTTTGACCTGTCCCGGGTATTCCATTTCCTGCTGGATTTTTTGCGCAATGTCATGAGCTAATTGATCGGCCATCGCATCATCGACTTTATCATGTTCCACGATAACCCTGATTTCGCGTCCGGCCTGGATCGCATACGTTTTTGCCACACCCTGGAATGACTGAGCCATTGATTCGAGTTTTTCCAATCGTTTTACGTATCCTTCAACAGACTCTCTTCGTGCTCCCGGCCGAGCTCCGCTTATGGCGTCGGCAGCCTGAACAATAGCGGCAATGGGATGTTCCATCGGGATATCCTCATGATGCGAGCCGATGGCATTGACGACGATAGGATGCTCATTGTATTTTTTTGCCAATTCATAGCCAAGCAGCGCATGGGGACCCTCGATACTCCGATCTACAGTTTTCCCTATGTCGTGCATAAGTCCTGATCGTTTGGCAAGGATCGGGTCGATTCCAAGTTCCGAGGCCATAATTCCACACAGATAAGCGACTTCAATGCTATGCTGTAAAAGATTCTGCCCGTAGCTCGAACGGTATTTCATTCGACCGATATGTTTCACTATTTCCTGATGAGCTCCCGGTAAGCCAACCTCGATCAGAGCATTTTCGCCGGCGCGGATAATCTCCTCTTCCAACTCTCCTTTTACCTTTCCAACTACCTCTTCAATGCGAGCCGGATGAATTCTGCCGTCGGCGATAAGCCGCTCTAGTGATATTCTAGCGACTTCACGGCGAAATGCGTCAAACCCCGATAGAATAACGGCTTCCGGGGTATCATCTACTATCACATCTACCCCTGTCGCAGCTTCAAACGCTCGAATATTTCGTCCTTCACGGCCGATGATCCTCCCTTTCATTTCATCGCTTTGAATATTCAAAACACTTACCGTCGTCTCAACGGCATGATCAGCGGCAGAGCGCTGGATCGCTTGAACGATGATCTTTTGAGCATCCTGCTTTGCGGTCTCGCGCACCTTGTCGCGAAGGTCTTTCAATGTCTGTGCCGCTTCGGTTTTCGCCGCATTGGTCATTGTCTCGATCAATATCTTCTTCGCATCATCCCGCGACAGCCCGGAGGCCCGTTCCAGCCGAATGATCTCTTCGGCAATGATCTTATCGAGCTCACTTTGCCGAGTTTCTAAAATTTTTGACTTCTCCTCGCTTTCGCGCTGAACCTGATGAAGCTCCCTCTCTTTTTTATTCAGAAGGTCCACTTTCCTGTCGATATTCTCTTCCCGAGAAGTCAGTTGTTTCTCATACGCCTGCAGTTTATTCCGTTTTTGATTGGATTCGTTGTCGTATTCCTGCTTCTTTTTATACCATTCATCTTTGACCTCAAGAAGCTTCTCGCGCATAACGGAGTTAGCCTCCCTTTCGGAATCGGCAATAATTTTTTTTGCACGTTCTTCGGCGCCCATTATTCTATTCTGGCCTGAACGGGCGTTAAGATACCATCCGACGTATGCTGCAAGGCTGCACAAAACGACAACCATGGGGATGATAATAACTACTTGCATGTCCCACTCTCAAAATTAAGTTAAAGTTAATGCTGCGGAGTGAAAATAAAAATCCGCACAGCTACCCTAGGCAAGTGTGTTTAAAGAACCTCGTTCTTTTAAACGGTGGGTGTTTGCCTAACCGTTTCTTACTTCCACTGTCTGCTATCCTGCAAAAGCAAGAAGCCCGAAGGCTTTTCGCAAATCCGTTCCGCCGGAAGCAGAACGGATGAGGCCTGTAATATGACGATTATGAGTCAAACTCCCTGTATGGTACAAATGTCAGGTTCTTTAATGTGATTGACTACGGCTGACGGTGCGGATTAACTTGTCCCAACAAAAGAGTAAAAAGCCTCCTGCGAAAAGTGGCATATTGAACTATCCATTGCTTAGGAGACTCGTATCGAGGTAATTCGAAATTTTGATAATCTCGTTTTCGAAATTACCAATCATCTCCCGGTTCTTATCCTTCTCCTTCAACAAGTCTTCAGTGATGTTGAGTGCGGCTAAGACAGAAATTGTAAGCGGTGGCTGTTCAGGAATTTTATCGTGAATTGAATTAATCATCGCGTCTACGTATCCGGCGACTTTTTTTGTAAACTCTTCACTCTCTCCTCGTAACGGATACTCAGACCCAAATATCTTAACTCGCACGCTTTTCCTGTCCATTGTTAATTCCAATGTGCTATCTAGTTGTAAGTTGGGAAAATTTAGCAAACGTCAGCGATAACGCGACCTCGTATAGTTTATAGATGGGAATTTATTTTATCCAAGATTGCCTTCACTCTTTCTTGCAGCAGCATCCTCTCTTCTTTATTAAGGCTTCCGTTAGAGACGGACATGAGCAGTGCCGCATCGAGGTCATTTCGGAGTTTGTCGATCTCATTATCCCTCGCCGATAATTCAGTCTGCATCTGCAGAATTTTCGCTTCCAGCTCGTTTGCTTTCAGTTGGATTGCGTTCTTCTCTTCACGCAGAGAACTAATTGCCGTCGAAGCAGCATATGCTCTTTCCCAGAGCTGTTTGAGTGCAGTCTCGAGAGAGTTTTCTATGCTGCCTATTTCTTGCTCAAGCTGTTCTTGCACATCGGGCCTATTGCATTATCGCATTAATATTATCAGCTTCGAAACTCCGCACCAAATTTGCCGCAGACATCCGACACAACTTTTTTTATCACGGCGTCCGCTTCGGCTTCTGTCAGAGTTTTCTCCAAGGAAGTCATCTCCAAGGCGAACGCCAAACTTTTTTTCCCTTCTTTCAGAGGCTCTCCTTCAAAAACATCGAACAAGGTCGCCTTTTTCAGCAACGGTGCACCACTTGATCGTATGAGCCGCTCGACACTTTCCACTAAAATTTTCTTATCGACGATGAAAGCTAAATCACGCGTAACAGGTGGAAACTTTGCCGATGGGATGTAGCTTTTAAAGCCTTTTTCCTCCTGAGTCAATTCTTCAATGCTTAGCTCAGAAACATAAACATCATTTTCAAGTGAAAATTTCTTGAGCAATTCCCTTTTCACTTTGCCCAGAAAGCCGATGTAAGTGCCATTTTTTTCAACGGCTATAGTCTCTTCAGTTAAAGCACTACGGCTATCATAGCAAATAAATTGAAATTTGTCAAGTAGAATTTTGTTCAGGAGACCCTCGACAACTCCTTTCATATCGTAAATGTCTACCATCCGGTCATCGGAATACCATCCAACCTGATTTTTCCTGCCTGAAAGGCAAAGCGAAAGGGTCTTTTTTTCCAAAAAACCTCGAACAACAGCACCCCTGTCGGTTTTATCCACTTTTTTATATGTCCTCCCAATTTCAAATGCCCGGATATCATTTGTGCCGTAGTTGGAATTGTAGAACACGGTCTGCAGCATACTGCAAACCAGGCTCGGGCGCATCGCCGAGAGGTCTTTGCTAATTGGGTTTTTGATTTGGACTATGTTATCAGAAAACAATTTGGCAACGCTCTCGTCGATAAGACTATTGGCCACGACTTCATTAAAACCCAGGCCTTCAAGTGAACAGCGAATATCGTCCACCACCGTGCGGCTTGAAATGTGATGCGAAAAATCGACAGTGGCGGCCATCGTGTCGGCAATATTAGAATAGTCGTAGAGCCTTGCGACTTCCTCAATGAGATCTATTTCTTGTTCAAGGTCAGGGCGAAAAGTAGGCGCAGTGCATACAAAATTTCCGCCTGAAGCGGATCGAACTTTAATACCAATCGACGGCAGCATTTTTTTTACACGAGAGGATGAGATGGTCGTTCCCAGTATTTTGTTCAATCGGGAAAGCCGCAGGCCGATTCTCCGTTCCTTTATCTTTTTAGGATATACGTCAACAACTCCTTTTTGTACCCGCCCTCCTGCAATTTCAGCGAGTAGCACAGCTGCACGATTCGCCGCGAAGACTGTTCCGTTAGGATCTGTTCCCCTTTCGAACCTATACGATGCATCGGAAGCAATGCCGAGCCGCTTTGCAGTTCTTCGAATACTCGATTGTTCAAAACAGGCGCTCTCGATGAGGACCGATGTTGTGGAATCCGATATCTCCGAATTTAAACCGCCCATCACTCCTGCAATTGCCACCGGCCTTTCATTATCACAGATCATCAGCGTCGCTGAGGAGAGTGTGCGCTCCGTCCCATCGAGCGTCGTAAATCGTTCTCCTTCCAAAGCATTTTTAACGATAATTTTTTCACCAAGAAGCTTTGCATAGTCAAACGCATGCAGGGGCTGACCCGATTCATACATCACGAAATTAGCGACGTCGACAATGTTATTAATCGGCCTGATGTTGCAGGTTTTAAGAAGAGATTGGAGCCATTGAGGAGATGCAGAAACTTTGACACCTGTAATCAAACGCGCCGAGTAGCGGAGACACGCCTTTGTATCTCGTATCTCGATTGAAATGCGTTTCTTGATGTCGCTGTTTTTTTCTTCATGCAATTTCGGTTTTGGAATCAGTATCTTTTTTTTCAGGAGCGGCGCCGCTTCCCTGGCGACCCCAATATGACTCAGGCAATCGGGGCGATTCGGAGTAACCCCAATTTCAAAAGCAACGTCATCCAGCCCCAAATACTTCGCCAGGGGTGTTCCGGTTTCCGCCGATGGATCAAGAATGAGGATGCCACTCGCATCTTTGCCGAGTCCTAGCTCATACTCCGAACATATCATTCCGTTCGATTCTTCTCCGCGGACCTTGACTTTTGAGAGTGTGAATGGTTTTCCTTCCGGATCGTGTTGATTCTTCGGAACGATCGCATTTATTAAGCCCACAGCGACTTTTTGTCCAGCAAGAACATTCGGAGCACCGCACACAATTTGAAGCACCGAGGATTCCCCGGCTTTTACATCGCAAACAGACAACCTGTCTGCATTCGGGTGTTTCTTCACCGAGAGGATTTCACCGACCACAAAATTCTGCAGTGCGAGGCCGAGTTGCTCAATGCCCTCGACTTCCAGTCCGACTGAGGTGAGCTTTTGAGCCAATTCTTCAGGGCTAATTTTAAATTGAACGTAGCGACGTAACCAATTGAGCGATATGCGCATAAAGGTAAAGATTAAAACTGTTTTAGAAATCTAATATCGTTTTCAAACAGAAGGCGGATGTCGGAAATGTTGTGCCTTAACAGCGTTGTTCTTTCAACGCCGATGCCAAATGCGAATCCAGTGAACTCTTCAGGATCGTAACCGACGTTCTTCAAAACGTTGGGATGCACCATGCCGGCTCCGAGAATCTCCAGCCACCCAGAATGCTTACACACACGGCACCCTTTTCCGGAGCACAAAAAGCACGTGATATCCATCTCAAGACTCGGCTCAGTAAAAGGGAAAAAACTTGGGCGGAATTTGTATTTTAAATCGCTTCCGTAGAAATCACGTGCAAAAGCAACAAGGGTTCCTTTTAGTTCGCTGAAGCTTACATTTCTATCTACGTACAGCCCTTCCACTTGATGAAACAGGCAATAGCTTCTCGCGCTAATCGCTTCATTTCGATAGACGCGGCCCGGCATGATCACGCGCACGGGAGGGCGTCGTTCTTTCATTACCCTGATTTGAACCGGGGACGTATGAGTTCGGAGTAAAATGTCATCTTCTATGAAAAATGTGTCCTGCATATCCCGAGCCGGATGGTTGGGGGGGAAATTCAAAGCTTCAAAATTGTGGTAATCGTCTTCGATTTCCGGTCCGTCAACGATTCCGAAGCCCATCGCGGTGAAAATAGCAGAGATGTCCTCAAGAGTTTGAGTAATCGGATGGCGTGAGCCTGCCGGCGGGATTCTCCCCGGAAGCGTCAGATCGATGAAGCTTTCTTTACCGGAGTCAACGGATTCGATTTGCTGTTTCGCCGCTTGATACAGTGAATCGACGAAAGCACGAAGCTCGTTGAGCTGTTTCCCCAAAGCCGGTTTCAAGTCCGGCGAGACCGATTTAAGTTCGTCGAAGAGCTGCCCGACACTCCCCTTTCGGGCAAGAAACTCGATTCGATACTTTTCCAACTCCTCGGCCGAACTGATACTTCCGGCAGACGTTTGAGCTTTGCCGCGAACCGATTGGATAGATCGCTCTAGATTCGTGGAAGATTCAGGCATTGTAGTGATTCTGTTCTTCTGAAATGAAACAAAACTTCCCGCCGACACCGATGGCATGGCATGGCGGGAAGCGAAATATTAGGCCTTAACAAATTTTACGACTTCTGCAAATGCTTCCGGGTTTCCGGCAGCGAGTTCTGCGAGCACTTTACGATTGATATCGACTTGTTTTTTGTGCATACCGTCAATCAGCGTTGAATACGTCATCCCGTGCAATCGCGCCGCAGCATTAATGCGTGCGATCCACAATTGGCGGAACGTTCTCTTTTTTGCTTTTCTGTCCCGGTATGCGTACTGATAGCCTTTATCAACGCTGTGTTTGGCTACCGTCAGGACTTTGCTTCTCGCGCCCCAATAGCCTTTCGCTTCTTTGAGAATTCTTTTGCGACGGCGATGGGAGGCAACTTTGTTTTGCGAACGTGGCATAGTTGCTCTTGTCTCCTTTGGTGATTGTGAAATGAATGTGAATTAAGTAAACAATTTACATGACCAGCAAACGTTTAATATTTTTTTCATCGGGCGCCGAAATCAATCCCGGGCGGCGAAGATGGCGTTTGCGTTTTGTCGATTTGCTTGTGAGAATATGTCTCCGGTTCATTTTATGACGTTTGATCTTCCCGGTTCCGGTGATCCTGAACGTCTTGCGAGCACTCCGGTGCGACTTCATTTTTGGCATGTTTTCCCTTTGTGTTATGCTTGTTTATTTTCTGTTGGCAATTTCTCCTGCTTGAGCTTGGCAGATTTGTCCGGCGCATAAAAGATGATCATATTGCGCCCCTCCATGTGCAGAGGCTGGTCGATTTTTGCAACGTCGACGAGTCGCTCGGACAACCGGTTCAGAAGGCTCTCACCGTGGTCTTTGTACGTGATCTCACGTCCCTTAAAAATGACCGTCGCTTTCACTTTGTGTCCGTCGGCGATAAACTGTAACGCATGCTTTGCCTTAAACTCGAAATCATGAACGTCGGTGTTGGGATGAAAGCGAAGCTCCTTGACGAGGCTTATATGCTGATGTTTCTTTTGAATTTTCTCTTTCTTCTGAAGCTCGTACTTGTACTTGCCGAAATCCATAATCTTACAAACCGGCGGCGCAGCATTTGGTACAACTTCAATAAGATCTTTACCCTTTTGCTGCGATATGGTCAGCGCATCTCGCGGTGTCATTACTCCAAGCTGCTGGCCGTTATCGTCGATTACGCGAATCTGCACTGCGCGTATTTCGTCATTAATCCGGGGACCTTTACTTTTGATGCGGGTATCTCCTATGCGGTGATAGATTTCTGTTGAACTTCGTTTTGGATTTGCTCAATGAATTTTCCGAGCGCGAGACTTCCTAAATCCCCTTTCTTGTGCTGGCGGACGGATACAGTGCCTGCCGCTTTTTCTTTATCCCCTACCACGAGCATGTAGGGTGATTTCTTCAGCTCCCAGTCGCGAATTTTGTAGCCCACTTTTTCGTTCCGGTCGTCATACTCAACCCGGATATCAGCCTTCTTCAGTTCTTCGACTATTGATTTGCCATAGTCCTCATGCGCGTCGGTAATAGGAATGACGACGGCCTGCACCGGAGCCAGCCAGAGCGGAAAGTCTCCGGCGAAATGTTCGATGAGAATGCCTATGAATCTTTCAAATGAACCGAACGGCGCACGGTGAATAATCACGGGGCGATGTTTTTGCCCGTCGCTGCCGGTATATTCGAGCTGAAATCGCTCGGGCATAACGTAATCCACCTGAACCGTGCCGAGCTGCCATGTTCTCCCGATCGCATCTTTGACCATAAAATCGATCTTCGGTCCGTAAAAGGATGCTTCGCCGATCCCGATAAAGTAATCGAGTTTCATCTCGTCTGCGACTTCTTTGATCTCGCGCTGCGCCTGTTCCCAAAACGCCGCCTCGCCGCCAAATTTGTCGACGTTTTTGTCATCGCGAAACGACAGCCGTGTGGTGACTTCCATCCCGAATGTCCGAAAGACAAACTGGGTCAATTCGACAGTTCGTGCAATTTCTTCTTTGAGCTGATCGTGTGAACAATAGATGTGAGCATCGTCTTGCGTGAATCCGCGCACGCGTGTCAGGCCGCTCATTTCTCCGGATTGCTCATAACGATAGACTGTGCCGAATTCCGAAAGGCGAATCGGCAGGTCTCGGTACGATCTGGGCTTCGCAGAATATATCTGATGATGGTGTGGGCAGTTCATCGGCTTCAACAGAAACTGCTCGCCGTCTTCCATCGTTATCGGTGCGAATTGCGAATCTTTATAGTACGGATAGTGGCCGGAAGTTTTATATAACTCTAAATTTGCGATATGAGGAGTCACGACGGGCAAATACCCTCGTTTGTGCTGTTCTTCGCGCAAGAATTTTTCCAGAGCTTCGCGGACGATTGTTCCCTTCGGCAGCCACAACGGCAGGCCGCTCCCCACTTTGGGAGTCAGGAGAAATAATTCCATCTCGGCGCCGATTTTTCGATGATCGCGGCGCTTAGCTTCTTCGATCCTGAAAAGATATTCGTCCAATTCCTGCTTCGTCGGGAATGTTATGCCGTAAATCCGCTGAAGCATTTTATTCTTCTCGTTGCCTCTCCAATACGCGCCGGCAACGCTCATCAATTTGATGAATTTAATTCTTCCTGTAGACGGGATGTGAGGGCCGTAGCAGAGGTCGGTAAAACTTCCCTGATGATACATGCTGATCGTTTGCCCCTTGAACTCGTTCAGCAGTTCTAATTTGTACTGGTCCCCCTTCTTCGTGAAATAGTCGACAGCTTTTTCCCATGGCACTTCTTCCCGTTGATACGGAACATCGCGGCTGGCGTACTCTTTCATTTTTGATTCAATCGCTGACAGATCCTCGTTCGTTAATGAGTGATCTCCCATGTCGATGTCATAGTAGAACCCGTTATCGATAGATGGACCTATTCCGAATCTTGTTCCGGGAAACAACGTCTCAACGGCCTCTGCCATCAAATGAGCAGAACTGTGCCAGTACGTGGATTTTCCTTCCGGCGCATCCCACGTGTTGATTTTTATTCCTGCATCGTCAGTTATCGGCCGGCTTAAATCCCACACTTCGCCGTTCACGGTAACCGAAAGGGCATTTTTCGCCAAACCGCGGCTGATGCCCTCGGCAATTTGAGATCCCGTAATGCCGCTTTCAAATTCTTTTTTGCTGCTATCGGGAAAAGTAATTGTGATCTTCTTCATCACTTCATAACCCAAAAAATAAAAAATCGGAGCGAGCAATCTCCGATGCACGAACTAACTCATTCACATTGCATTCCGAAATGAATCACTTCCAGTAATTACTCCCTTGTTTAGCTATAAAGTAGCAAAAAGAGAAGAGAAATGCAACAAACAATCGCAACTGGCCGCGCTCTTTCAGTTTGGGAGCTATCGGTCACCTCCTTCATCTGCCTTACCAGATATTTCTGTGTGGTATCATTTTTCGGATAAGTTGTCCGATAGCTTTGATAAAAAACGCCCCTTTTGACTTCCTACAAATTCCCTAATATGAAATTCGTCATTAACGTGTATAAATTGAGCCGCGTCACACCGCCGTAAATGCCGTGATTTTTGTCGGGGTAGAACATGACCGAAAACTGTTTGTTCGCTTTCTCGAGGGCTGAAACAAAATTCGCCGTGCTTTGGAAATGAACATTATCGTCGCTTGTCCCATGAATCAGCAGGAACTTTCCTTTCAGTTTTGAAGCATGAGTGATAGGAGAACTCTCCACGTATCCGGCGGGGTTATTCTGTGGAGTACCCATATACCTCTCGGTGTAGATATTATCGTAATATCTCCAGCTGGTGACGGGCGCAACAGCAATCGCTGTTTTAAAATAATCAGCACCGTTCAAAATTACCATGCTTGTGAGATAGCCGCCATAGCTCCAGCCCCAGATACCAATTCTGTTTTTGTCGACATACGGGAGTGATGAGAGATATTTTGCCCCTTCGACCTGGTCGTTGACCTCCCACTGGCCAAGGTTTCTATAGCTTGCAGCTTTAAATTCCTTGCCGCGTGCACCCGTTCCACGGTTGTCGACCATAAAAATCAAATACCCGTGTTGACCGAGGTACGAATACCATAAGGCATCCGATGTTCTTTCCCACATATTAAGGACTACCTGGGAACCCGGTCCCCCGTATGTATAGACGAGAACCGGATATTTTTTTGTCGAGTCGAAATCTGCCGGTTTCATGATCGAGGCGTTAAGCTGAACTCCATCCGATGTCATGATAGTAAGAAATGTGGTTTTTCCCAACTGAACATCGTGAAGTGCATGGTTAGTGTTTTCCTCTATCATCGAGAGAGTATTTCCATCGTTCTTCACAAGAGCAATTTTTGGAGGCGTGAAAATGTTCGAGTACGTATCGAGAAAATATTGGCGCGAGGGGGAAAAATTTGCTGAATGCGTTCCGGGAATTGTTGTCAATCGCTGTTTGTTTTTTCCATCTAATTGAATTTTATAGATATGCCTTTCAAGAGGAGAAACTTCCGTTGAAGAATAGTAGACCTCGCCGGCTTTTTCATCAACACCGTAAAACGACTCAACATCCCACTTCCCCTTCGTAATTTGATAAAGAAGTGTTCCATCGTTGTTAAAGAGGTAGAGATGACGGTAACCGTCCCGTTCCGAAGGCCAAATGAATGTTCCATCCTTCAGGAAGGTAAGGTCGTTGGTGACGTCGACCCATTTGTCATCAGTTTCCCTGAGGACCGTCCGTGTTGTCCCTGTAGAAATATCCGCATACAATAGCTCAAGAACATTTTGTGCCCGGTTCATCCGTTGAATTGATAAAACTGTCGGGTCGAGCGTCCATTGTATTCTCGGGATATACATATCGTCATTAGTGCCGAGATCCATCCATTTCGTTGACAACGACTGAATATCGACGACGCCGATCTTGACAATTGAATTGGGCTCCCCCGCTTTTGGATAACGCATCGGGATCAGTTGCAAATGGAGGGAATCCCACTCAGTCAGCGTATATTCGGGGACTCGATTTTCGTCCAGACGCCAGAACGCAATATGTTTGCTGTCGGGCGACCACTGCCAACCGTCAGAAATTTCGAATTCTTCCTCATAGACCCAATCGAACTTTCCGTTGATAATGTGTTCCGCACCGTCCGTCGTCAATTGATGCTCAGCGCCCGATGCGATTTCGATAGTATAGATGTTATTGTTGCGCACAAAGCCGACAAATTTTCCGTCCGGCGAAAATTTCACGTTATACTGGGGGTCGGCAACGTTGGTCAGCCGCCGGAATGATTTTGACGGCAGGTCGTACAAAAAAATATTTCCTGCAGGTGTGAGGCGTGAGAGGTATTCCCTTTCCGGAGGAGCGGAAATAAAAAGAATCTGCTTTTCATCGGGCGCCCACTGGTATGTTGTGAATCGAAACGGCGGGTCGGCCGGATTCAATTTCAATGCAGCGGTGCTCAGCACCATGGTGCCGGACTTTTCCCGCACTCCGTACACAAAAATATTCGTCGCTTTCGCGCTCGTATCTCTTTCGTAGTATGAATAGTGTGATCCATCGTTGAGCCAATGAACGCCGTTTACCGTTTTTCCGTTAAACTTGGCTGAGTTGAAAATGTCATCAAGCGTCAACTCCTTCTTTTCAGTTTGCGCAATGAGAAGAATGGTGGTGATACAATACACGAAAAATATTTTGAACGGAGTCCGTAAAGCGTGCATTTGTTTCCTCTTAATGATAAATCGTTGTTACGAATTTGTTTTGATTGCTGGAACAAAAGGCCGACAGCTAATGAGCACACTCGTTTCGATGGCTCAGAGATTCTTGCTCAATGAATGATAACCGGAAATTATCGCTACGAGATATCAGTTCAACGATGTGTGTGCGGGGGAGCGATGTGGATTTCATCCAGTTTGCGTGTGACCATTGTTGAGAGGCTGCGCATTGAACTCACTCCCGATGAAATCACTTCAATGCCCTGTTTCAATTCAGTGAAGATCTCTCTGCATTGGCCTTCTTTCCCCTCTTTGACATTGGTCAGCAATTCGTTCTCATGCCGCTTTAAATTCGATGAAAGGTCGGCGAGACTTTTTTCGACAAGTTGGCCAACGGAATTGACGGTGTCGTGAAAGGTATGCAGAGAATCGAGTTCGTCCTGTTTTTCCTGCAGTATACGTTCTTTCGCTTCGTTTTCGATAATTTGTTTTCGGTATTGATACCGTTCATAGACGCTTTTGACGGCGATGGAGAGGCGCTCAATGTCGAGATGATCTTTTCTTATATAATCATAGACGCCAAGCTGCATTGCTTCTATGGCAGTCGACTCGGAACCGGCGGCGGTTACGAGAATCACAGGGGTCGATATTTTTTGAGAATGCATCCATTCCAAAACGTCCATCCCGGACATTTCACCCATGCGATTATCGAGAAGGATGACATCGAAGGTTTCTTTTTTCAATAAATCTACAGCTTCCTCGCCCGAACCGCATGAATCCACCGCGAACGTGCTGGTCATTTTTAGTCCCATTTCAATGCTCAGACGGAATGAGTCTTCATCATCCACAAGAAGGACACGGAGCGTGTGAGGTTCTGTCATGTATATTCTTTCATAGCGTTATCGTAAATATTTTTCGTCATCAAAGAATCTAATATCCAAAATAGGGCAAAATATCTAAAAACTCAACTGCGCTGTGTATCGTATAAGAAATTATCTGTCTGAAAATTGGGCGGCTTCGAACAAACATGCCAAAGAATGTACCATGGGATGACTCCGAAAGCAAATCACATCTCTTATTGAGAGCTGTTGGACATTGGGCGATTTGCCGAGAGAATTGGCAGGGTAAATCAAAGGACGTCACACCACGTTCTACATTGTACAGCTGGAGGGCGAAAAAGCAAAAACTCGATACGAACCGCGCTCATGATTGCATGATCCGTGATAATCGTATACATTGGCGACAGTTTGCTGGATCAGGGTGATAAGTCTCGCCGTTTTTTAAATTTAAATGGGAGCTTCGACCCGTAGGACATGCTGATCTTAGCAGATGGACAAGGGTTTTTTGTTTTATCCTGAATCAAGAAAGGGTTGAGTTGTTGGATCGACATTTTCGATGCCTGTTGGGAACTGTCAAGGTTGGATGTAATCCACTCGGTTATATCGCCTCTGCCCGTTTGAATTGTACCGAATTGCAGTCATCCGCCAATTGCAAATTAAATTCATCAGTTACAACCTCCTCTTTGACCATCCCAGTGGATACATACACGTAGGAATCACTTGAGCATCGCGATCTTGTGCACTTGTGGCTTAGACGCATTCTAATTAGCCGATGCAAATATTTTTGGATAAACCATTGACACTCATTTTCTTTTTTCCGATGTTGGCCTGGGGTTGGCGGGGATGCATTTCTTAATTACCTACAATCCTCATATCAGATTCTGCACAGGAAAACAATATCATTCGTATGCTGGACGACCACTGCGAGACAGACAAGAAAACTTACCTACGGTGCTAAAATGAAATCCCAGCGCAAAGTATATCTTCTCCTTCTCTTTTCAGCCTTACTCTCTTCACGCGCATTCTCACAAGATCCGCTTACTAACATTCTTGAAGTGTATGGGGACTCTGCTATTGCACTTGGTACAGGGATGCGTGGCCTTGGAGACGTGAACAACGACGGCTGGGATGATTTTGCAGTCAGCGCCCAAGGGATTCGAAAAACATTTATTTATTTCGGAGGGCCGGGTAAACTACACGCCACTTACGATGTAGCTCTTGAGGGGGGGCAGGGGATCAGAATGGGTGATATTAACGGAGATGGAAAGAAAGATCTTATTATTGCGGTGCCTTCGTTTCATAGTAAGGATTCAATACAAATTGATGTCTATTTCTGGAAGCATTCGCAGGGGTTCGCTTATGACACGATTCCTGACCTTATTTTGTATCAAATTTCAGCGGCAGACAATATATATGAAGATTTGGCGGTCGGCGATATCAACAATGATGGCTTTGACGACATAGTGGTGGCCAGTCCATCGTATGATGTAGACCGTGGAAGGGTTCAGATTTATTTCGGCAAACAGACCCCCACATTGACTCCGGACGTAGTCCAGATTGGTGATTCAATTGCGGCAGAATACGGGTACAAAGTCGATATTGCCGACATCAATGGCGATGGAGTAAAAGACTTGTTGGTTAGTGCAAGAAGAGAAGAGGAGGGGACGCTGGACATTTTTTACGGGAAGAAAGGGTTCGTTTTCAATAAAGATAACTATGATCAACGGCTTTCGACTACACAATCTGGACTAAATCTCATCTATAATTTTACGACGCTGGATGTTAACGCAGATAGTATTGCAGACATAAGCTTTTGTCCGGGAGGTATCGTCAGTTTTTTTCTGGGGAAAAAGAATGCCCCGTTATCGACGAAACCAGATTTCACGATGTCCGAGTGGGAATCGTATGGATACGATGCACCAGCTAGCGATATTGGGGATATCAATGGTGACGGAAAAAGAGATTTTGTTCTGATGGAAGCAACCGGAGGGCAATGTATTGACGTATTCCTGGGGCAAAAATACCCTACATCTGCACCCGCAGGAATACGGTGCGGTCCTAACTACTATATTGTGACCGGCGTCGGAGATGTGAACGGAGACGGTGTGAACGATTTTGGCGCGACAATTCCGTCCAATGATTTTGACACTAACGGGTACTTTGTCATTTTCAGCGGCAACAAATACTGGGTAACCCCGGTAAAGCAGAAAAACGATAAGACTCCGACGACCGACGTGTTGAACCAAAACTATCCCAATCCGTTCAACCCCGAGACAGTGATCAGTTATCAGCTATCGGTGAACAGTTCTGTTTCACTGAAGATCTATAATGAGCTGGGAAAAGAAATCACGACGCTCGTAGACAACAAAGAACAAAATGCCGGGGCACACCAGGTTTCATGGAACGCAAAGGACGGAAGAGGCATCGCAGTTGCAAGCGGTGCATATTTTTACAGGCTTTACATAAATAATGCATTAAGCATAACAAGGAGACTCATGCTGCTCAAATAAGGGAGGGAAAATGAAAAATCTATTCACCGCAATCTCAGTATTCGTTCTCACAACATCCTGCGTACAAAGCCAGTCGAAATTTATAATCGGTGCACTAGACTTAATCCGGCCCTATTCGGTACAATTCAATGCCTCTCGTCTTGCAAGCGGGATATACTTTTACTCGCTTAGGTCGGGTAGTTTCAGTGTTGTGAAAAAGATGTCGTTAATCTAATAGTAACACGAATATTTCTTAGTCCACGATCCCCGAGACAGCTAATGTTTCGGGGATTTCTTTTATTTAGCAAAATAGGAACAAATGCAACTACATTGTAACAATCCTTTTTCGCTTGATTCTCCCCTCGATTCCTGTTACATTCGTTTAGAGAAAACCGAGTTCCGGGATTCGCGGCTTGAACCTCCTGATGTGATGACGGAGGTTTTTGCGTTTTGTAGAAGGTAGAGCTGCTTCATTCCCCGGCGAGGAACGACGGAATAGTCAGAATACTATCGAGCAGGATATGAGGCCAGGATGCCTGACAAAGATTTGACACAGTTTGAGTTCAAGCATACTCATCCCTTTAGGAATTTTTTGCATATCTATACCGGCCAATATCTAAAGATCACTCTTGCCATAATTTTCTTCACGATAAAGCATTCTCCTGTCTGGTTCCTCCCTGTCGTTATCGCACGAATCATCAACATCATCAGCGACACCTCCAAATATTCGATGAATGATTTATGGATGGTTGGCGGGATCTTTTTTTTAATCATCATCCAGAATATTCCGATGCATACACTCTACGTGAGAGTGTTCAGCAGTGCCGTCAATACGATGCAGTTAAGCCTGAGATCGTCAATCGTCAAGCGGCTTCAAGAACTGTCTATATCATTCCACGACAAATATCAATCCGGCAAGCTTCAGACGAAAGTACTGCGCGACGTCGAAACTCTTGAAATCCTATCGCGCAATCTTATGAATTCCGTGCTGCCGGCAATCCTGACAATTCTCTTCGCCTTTTCATTTACGGTTTTCAAGCAGCCGCTTGTTGCAATTTTTTATTTGATTTCGGTTCCCGTATCGTCGAGTCTCGTCTTTGTGTTTTCCAAAAAAATGACGGCACGGAACAAGGAATACCGGAGTGAAATAGAATCCCTCTCCGCCAATGTGATTGAGATGATTCAAATGATCCCGATTACCAGGGCGCACGGTGTCGAAGATGTCGAAGTGTCGAAAATGAATACCCGGCTTGAGAATGTGAAGAGTAAAGGTATCCGGCTTGAAATGATCGGTGCGATATTCGGCGCGAGTTCGTGGACATCATTCCAAATTGTTATGTTGGTGTGCCTGATGTTCACTTCCATCCTTGCATTCAGAAAGACAATCAGTGTCGGCGACGTTGTGTTGTTCCAGAGTTTTTTTGCGATGATCGTTGGTGCCGTGAACATGATCCTTAATTCGTACCCGGACCTTGCGCGGGGGTTTGAATCGATTCGGTCCATCGGAGAGATTCTCGAATCTCCGGATGTTGAACAGAATACCGGGAAGCGAGCCGTGGCGTCGGTCGCAGGACATTTTGTTTTTGAGAATGTCAGTTTCACGTATGACAAAGCTCAGCAGCCGGCGGTAAAGAATCTTTCCGCAGAAATATTTGCAGGAGAATCTGTGGCTTGTGTCGGCGAGTCGGGGTCGGGGAAAACAACGTTAATGAGCCTTGTGATCGGCTTTCGAAGGCCGACAGCGGGGCGGATATTGCTGGACGGTACGGACATGCGAGACCTCGACCTGCGCCAGTACCGCAGGTTCCTGGCGGTTGTACCACAAACCACGCTTCTCTTTAGCGGATCTATCCGGGAAAATATTATCTACGGCGTCGATGCTGTTGACGATCGCCGCCTTTGGGAAGTTCTGGAGATGGCAAATGCGGCAGAGTTCGTTTCCAAAATGCCCCATGGGCTTGATAGCAAACTGGGCGAATTGGGCACGCGGCTTTCCGGAGGTCAACGCCAGCGTATATCAATCGCCAGAGCCCTGGTGCGAAATCCGAAAGTAATTATTCTCGACGAAGCGACTTCTTCTCTTGACGTTGTGTCAGAATCTCTGATCCAGGGAGCGATACAGCGGTTGATCAAAGGGCGGACGACGTTCATTGTGGCGCATCGGTTGTCAACGATCCGGAATGCGGGACGTATTTTGGTATTGAAAAACGGCGCGTGCGTCGAATCGGGAACTCACGACGAGCTGATGAACGCAAAAGGGGAATTCTATAAATACAAACTACTGCAACAGTAGTCCTATCGTAGTTGGATTGCATCGAACTGTAATCACAACCCTTCCCCTGCTCCTTAATTTCGCAAGTTTTTCAACGAAACAAATTGCTGCATAAGCGACGACAGAAACGCGTGCACACTAATCAAACCAAACCTGCGCTTATTTTTTCGAAAGGATAATGAAAGAATTACTTTGTGAGGGGTTCGTGGGCCCTAAAGGATTCGAACCTTTGACCTCTACCGTGTCAAGGTAGCGCTCTAAACCAACTGAGCTAAGAGCCCGCTATAGCAATCAAATTTCGAGGCTTTGTTTCAATTCTGCACGTTTTACTAAACTTTGACACTGAAAATTTGTGGTCACAGTGCCGAGTTTAGTGCCCAACTTTGGACACCCCAGCCAACATAAAAAACGCACAAGCGAGAGGCTTCCGACCTTTGAACACTTGTGCGTTTCATCCTTGCGGATGAAGAACTTATTCACTTATAGCGGAAGCCGTCTCTTATGTTCAATACAAATATACGATGTCGAGTTTGAATTTGCAACAGAATTATCCCAGCCTCAGCCTCAGTCCTTTCCCTCTTCAATTCTAAAAGCTCCGGGGATTCTCTGCTCAATCTTTTCTCTCTGCTCTGGCGTCAGTATATCAACTAGCATTTTCGCCGGGACGTTTCCGGCATAGACAACGTCAATCTGTACTTTTCTTGGTTGCCCTATTTCATATTTGAACTCAGTCTCTTCTCCGCCATCTATGATTGCATGAATGAGCCTAGCGTATAAACGGTAGAATGCTCCCCGGTTTTCGTCGTTCTTCTTTGCCCATTCAATCAAACCCTTAACCCCGTCTAGCCCTTCAAATGCAAGTTTCATTGCTTCATTAGCCGATTCAGTTGATTTGTTTGGCGTTCCCGGCTTTCTACCACCTGTCTTTTTTCCCTTCATTGGTGTCTACTTTCTTCTATTTTAGATGTATTGGGCTTCGTGCGTTAATTGTATTTGCAGTAGGGCAATAATTCTCCTGCTTTCTTCTGCATAAGCCCGTATTTGCTGAATCAAGTTGAGATACTGTTCCGTATTCATTTCGCCGGATTGAAATTGTTCGTCGAGTAGTTCATCAACGTCTTGCATGACAAACAGTATTCCCTCTTCAATCTTCCCTATCTTTTCGCTCTCATTCATTCTAAAAAACCTTTCTTTGATTTCTTTCTTTATTTATTTAGTGAGTCATTTGCAACACAGGCAAGTGAGTCTTTTGCAACATACCCCCTGTGTTGCTTTTGCAACATACCCTTCCTATCGAACTGCCAACTTTCATAATCTTTGTTCAACATTAACTCCCGGCTTATTCCAAATGAATGTTTGGTTTTAACTATCAAGACGTTCATCTCGATTAACTCTTTAATTTCCTTTGCAAGTTGCCTCCTATTCCTTCCTGTGTGGACTTTGAAAAATGCAATGCCTAATGTCTTGCTCGTTAAATGATAGCCGTATGTAGCTCTAATGAGGGCAAGAATGATGCTGTATTGCGTCCCGTTGAACTTATTTCGTATCAGTGCTTCAAACAGCTCATTAGATAGCCGTGTGAAGCCATTTTCGACTTGAGGGGAAGCCATTGAGAGCCTACCACTTCCCCCCGAAAGATGACTTTTTCGGGATATATTCCTTCAACGGCGTTTCTTCTCTCAGTGTTGCGGGTGTTAATCGAAGATTATCGGCAAGATACAAACCGGCTTTTCCATTCTCTCCGTTGCGTCCATGCTCAACAAAGATTTCGATATTCTTTCGCTCGTTTTCTTCCGGTGTCCATAACATCAACATGCAGTCGCAATCATTGATAGCTCTTCCTGTTCCTACAATGTCCGCACGTGAAGGCTTCTTTACAGTCTTACCGGCCACCGCCTTTGTCAGAACCGCACTCACAAGAATAATCGGTATTTGATTTTCAATCGCAAAACATTTCAATTCTGAAAGCACGGTATTGATTTCATCAACTGTGTTTTTGTTCCGTTCACATAACTGAATCAATTGCAGGTAATCCAAAACTATCAACCTGCACTTTTTCTCGGTAACAAGATGCTGAAGAATAGAAAAGAGTGTCCGTGTTGAAGCACCCCCCTGCCGGAAGTATATCGGTTTCCCTTTTGCCACTGTCTTGAAGTCCTCAAGTGACTGCATTTTCTCTTGTGGCGTTCCCCATTGGGATATACCCGCATACCTTTTTACGATTTCCCTTGCACTCATCTCCATTGAGACAATGCCAACGGGAATATTGTGGTTTGCATTGTAGAGAGCAATTTGATTGCTTAAAAGTGATTTGCCGACCTTTGCTTCCGCGCCGATTATATACAGGCGTTCATTGTGAAGGCCGTGTACCATTTTATCGACCTCCGGCAAACCCGTCGAAAGCCAAGTGATATTTCCGGCAATCTCATTCTTGATTTCTTCCTCAGCTTCTCTAATAGCATCATCCAGCGAGACGTAGTTTCTTTGAGTTATATTGTGCAGTGAATGAGACAAAGAAATTAAATCAGATATTCCCGCGTCAAGGGTTTCTTCAACGTCCGTTCCGCTTTGCAACTTATCGCTGAGGGTAAAAATCTTTTCCATTACCCGTCGGCGTTGTGCCTCTTTCTTCAGAAATTGGCAGGCAGTTATGGGGGAGGCAAGTTGCTTCAGAAAATTGAAATCGGCTGCAATATCAGAGCATAGTGTTTGCAGTATCTCAAGTTCCATTTGTTTGTCCTTACCTGCAAAGTGTGAGGCATGAACGCTTTCCCGTAAATATCCCTGCACTGCGAGAGCATCAACTTCTTTTCGTTGGCTGTATAGGGCAACACAAGAACCAAAAATCATTTTAAGGTGTGTATCGCTAATGTCGTCTTCACCTACTGCGTAGGTATCGGCAACATAGCGGATTGCATCCCTACCCTGCAAACAGAACGCAACGAGAAGTTTTTCGGCATCCATTTGAGTTATCATTATGCAGCCTCCCCGAAAAGATTTTGTTGTGCATCTTCTGCCTGTCGCTCCTTCAATTGCTTTTCGGTTTCTCGTGCCTTATCAATGCCGAACTCTGTAAGAGGAAGGAAGATTTGTCGTTCAAATCCTTTGTTCGCAAAGTGTAGGAAGGAACCTTTAGACAGAATGTGATTGCGGGAGGTGACCAGCAGTTCATTAAACGGAAGATGGACAATGACCCATACAAAAATTCCATCTCTAAGCAATTCGTAGTTAAATCCGTAGCTCTCGCTTTTGTAGTGTAGATGTTTTGCTGGATTGCGTTGACAATGAAATGTGTCGCCGTTATCATTAAACCAACCGATGTTGCGAGGTTTTTGGTTAGGCAACGTAAGGCGAATTTCGCCGGAATCTGAGACTCTAAGCTGTGTGGTTTCCATATTCGGAAGCCTCCTTCTTAAAATGAAAAACCCTTGCAAGCGTTCTGGCAAGAACCGCTTACAAGGGCTAAATTTTTAGATTGCCAGAAACAGGATATTCTCCTGTGTTCGAGCATTAAAATATTAAGCACACTTGTACCGTATAGCTATACGGTAAACTATTTTTTAATTATTTCTGCGGTGATATTTCACCTTTCTTTATCTTACGATAACAAAACCTTTTCAGCTGTCCTTCATTCGCAAACGCCTCTGCAACCTCCCGATTTCCCATGAGGAATTGGCATACTTCAGCAATAGACGGCTTCCGACCGGTCGTCTGCCTCTTTTCTTCGAGTTTCATTTTGATAATTTGAAAGACATCCCGCCTCATCTCATTGACCTTCTTACCGTGACAAATCCTTTTCATTTCTTTTCTTAATTCCTTGACCTGTCTTCCTGAGAGTAGTTGAGTCTTTTTTACCCAACGCAATATATCCCGCTCCATCTGTAGCTTACCAAGAAGGTTTGACCGGAACACAGCATCTTGATAATACATTTTTAAAGCATCTTGCATCTTATAATAGGGGTCAGCCATACTGCCTTGTGAATCTCCATTAATACCTATTAGGATTATTCCTCCGCCTTTGGGGTTTTCCACATCTTTGTAAACAACTATTCCCTTTTCCGGAAAGTAGTTCTTGAAAGGAAAATTGAATTTCAAGTTCTCATTCACGTTGGTATTAGCGAGCACTTCTTCAGCTATTACAAGTTTTTCTTTGACACGTTTTTCTGGGTCGATAACCTTCGATTGCATGTTGTAACTGACCTTCAATTCTTCGTTATCCATTTTCTACCTCCACGAAAAAAGAAAAATGCCTTCCCTCCCGATTTCAATATAATTGTATGCTGACATCCGTTACTGAAATAGCACCAGTATAAACATTGTATCCATCAGGGTCGTAAGTAGCATAACGAAAACGGAAACCTGAGATTAGTACTTCGCCATCCTTCAGGTCAGGATATTCATGAACAGTGAAAAATGATTTTCTTATGAAACAATCCTGAGGGATATCGAATTCTACTGTAGCCGGACGAAAAGCATCATGGACGGTGTGTATTGGGTCATCCCACTGAGGATAAGTGATACTGAAAAAATCGTTGTTAGGGTTGCTACCTATAAACATTGCATAGAGACTATTTGTATGATTGGTATCGGGAGGATTAAACTGAATCTTGTAAAAGAGTTTTGCATGTGTGGCCGTGTCGTTCATAAATGTAATTTCAACTCCAGGCCAAGCCATGCCTTCATCAGAGGTAGTGGTAACATATTTGTTTTTACTTGGGCTCCAATATGTCGTTGATATTGGAAGCATTTTGACACTGAAGCCTGAATCTGATGTAATAAATAAACCACTGTCAGGATGATTGTTATTTATACTAGTCATCCACATTTCTTTAGTAGGTCGCCAGACGGTATCTTCATTTTTTGGTACACTAGTGTTTTCAGTCGTGTTTTCTGTCGGACTTTCCTTTTTGCATCCACAAAATGTGGAGATAAGGAGTGCCAGAATTAAAGAAAGTTGGAATAGTATTTTCATAAATGTGCGAACCAAGAAGTAAAAAAAGGAGTTGTCCATCGAAAACGGCGTTTTTACTTTGTGCTCTCTAGCGTGGTCTCAATCCTTTGAAACAGATGTCTTTCAAGAACCCCGCTGGATTGCAACTCATCAACCTCGTTCACGTTTGCAAATACCTTATAGACGTAGAAAACGCCCTGTATGTAGGTGGTTATTTGAACGACGGTTCTCAGAGAATCTTCGGAGCGAACAAAGAATTTCACGTTCAGTGTGCCACCTTCAAACGTAGCGCCAGGGGCACTTTTTGAAGTTGAGTATTTCTCAAGCGTTACCTCATCTAAGCGCATGTTGTCGGTTTGAAGTATTCCAGAACTTTTCTCCATAATCTTAAAGGGATAGGAATCCTCAGACAAAACCCTAACAAGAGCCGTCCATGTTTTGTCGAAGGTGGTATTAAAGGTATGGTTCTGTTCAATTGGAGCCGTCGTCGTCTGACGCGAAACTTGGCAAGACGTAAAAAGGATACAAAGCAAGAACACAATTAAGTTTTTCATGGAGTGCCCTTTCTGAATGTTAAGCTACCGTTCCCCTCAACCCATCCTCAAGATTTCTTCCATTTTCCTCTGGAGCGTGAGTTTAGAGATTTGGAGTGGTTTCCTCTCCTGGCATACAACAAAAAACCCGTAGGAAGGCTTGCTGAAGGCTTTGCCCTACGGGTTATGATTCCATTACAAGAATGGAAAAAACAGAATTAAATGTTTGACACTCTCCCCTTTTCAGCAAGCCGCTTGCACAAGAAAAATACCTTTTTAATATCAGAGAATCAATCTTTTTAGTTTAGGGAAACCTGTATCCTGTTCACAGTGCTGTGTAGCTGCTCCGGCTGTAAGTGAGAATATACTTGCGTTGTTTTTACGTCCGAGTGTCCGAGCAATTCCTTTACCGCGTATATCGAAACGCCATCCTGCACAAGCCAACTTGCAAAAGTGTGCCGGAGTGAATGGAAGTGTAGGCGGTCATCCTGCAATCGGGCTTTATATACTGCCTTTTTGAAAGCGTGTGTAAGCCACCCTTCTGGAATCTTACCACCGTTGAGGGAGAATACATATTCTGAGGAGTCCTTGCCGTGCCTCGCAGAAAGGATATAAAAGGCTGTTTCGTTCAAAGGAATGGTTCGCCTCTTCCCACTCTTCGTCTTAAATGTTGGGTTGCTTTGAATGGTGAGAAGCTTCTTGCTCAAGTCAACGTCCTGCCATCGAAGGTTTGTAATTTCACCGCGTCTCATTCCCGTTAGGACGGCAAAAATTACTACCTCCCTCATCCACCCGACTTTGATAAATGAAATGAGTTTTTGGAAGTCTCCACGGCTGAAAAACGATGGTGCCTTTTCGGGCACTGAGGCATATTGAATCCCTTTGACCGGGTTGCTCGTTATCAGATTCCAGCGCATAGCCGTGTTGAAGACGGCTTTCAGTTTGCTGAGGCGTTCATTGACAGTGACAGGGCTCATTACAGGGTCGAGATTTGCGTTGACCTTTTGAATGAGTTCTGATTTGAGATTGTCGATGTGCTGAGGGGATATATCCCTTATGGGAAGGTTGCCGACACTCTCCCGCAACTGTTTTAGTGCCAATTCGTGTAGGTACGCTGTGCCTGAAGCAAATACCCCCTTAGCATAAGTCAGATATTCGACTGTGAACTCATCGAGAGGTCTGTTCTGTGCGTTCTGCTTTTGTTTGTATTCGCTGAGCTTGAATGATTGCAGGAATTTTGTTGCATCACTTTTTAGGCGGGATTGAGTGGAAACCTTATACCTTTTGCCGGTTGTATCGCGGAAGAAGAGGTAATAAATTCCACTAGGAGTTTTGGAGAGGAACATCGGAAGCCTCGCTGCTTTGAGGCTGGGAGTGCCTAGTTGAGTGCCTAACGTAGAAGGAAGTGGCGAAACCTGAAGATATTTGCGGGAGATTACCTTTGACCTCTACCGTGTCAAGGTAGCGCTCTAAACCAACTGAGCTAAGAGCCCAATTCTACTTCCTGGCAGGCCTGAAGCGAAGTCCCGTTGGGACTGAGCTAAGAGCCCAATAAATACTGTTAAAACAGATTCAAATCAACAAATCCTCTGAAAGAAGCAGTACTCCACAAGAAAAACCCTCAATACAGCAAGCAATTCTTCTTACACTTCTTCTTACAGTCACTCTATATAGAAAAACCGCTCTCAGGCACTTCCGATGCCTTGCAATACGAAAGAGAACGATTCACAAAAATGTTGCTTTCGGAAGTTTCGAAGGATTTATTTTGCACACAAAATTTACAAAACATTTAAGGCGAATGCAAGACCCGATCTCATATTTTGCAGCCTATTAACATTCCTTCCCCTAATACTTATTTGCAGGTTTCGCCCTTGAGGTCTTGGAAAAGAAGAATAAAAAACAAAGCGTCAGTAGCCATAGACCTCTTTATTATTCTCGTATAGGCTACGCTCGGCATTGTTGGCAGCAATTCGTAGGCGGTCGAGCGCTTTGTCGATGAGCGTGTCATTGTAGCCTTGTCTCTTGAGGTAGGGTCGAAGATATGGTTCTTCGATGTTGGCATTATCTTCACGGTCTTCCCAGTTTCCTAGATAGTTGTAATGCAACTGATCGTGAAATAATTTTACGATCCGATTTTGTGTCTTGCGCTCTATTTGCCCGACTTGTGTCATTATCGAAAGAGAGCAATGTATCGATCAAATGAGAATAGCCGGTTGCGCTTAAACCCGGTTACTTCTTTCAGTATGCCAAGCCGTATAAAATCCTCGATCAGACGCAATGCTGTTGTGATGTTGACATCCAACGCATCGGCAACATCCTGACTATCGGCGATGGGTTTGCCGTATAGAATCTGGAGAAATGAATGTGCTAACACGGCTTTCTTTCCAAGCGTTGCGATCTTCTTTTCGCATCCCTCACGCAAAATAATAATAGAACGGAATGTTTGGATGGAATTCTCTGCCGTGTTGCGCACACCTTCCAGAAAGAACTTGAGCCACTGCTCAAGGTCGTTATGCGTTCGAACTCGTGTAAGGTTGTCGTAATACAGTGACTTGTTCTTTTCAAAGTAATCCGACAGATAGAGTGTCGGCTTTACCAGTAGACCTTTGCTGACCAGATATAGGGTAATGAGGAGTCTGCCGATTCTTCCGTTGCCATCTAAGAACGGATGGATCGTTTCAAACTGGTAATGGACTATTCCTATTTTTACCAAGTGCGGAACAGGGGTATTCTCATTGTGAATGAACTTTTCCAGATCACCCATTAGCTCCGGAAGTTCATCGTGGTGCGGGGGTATGTATACCGCATCGTTCAGTGAACTTCCGCCGATCCAGTTCTGACTTGTACGAAATTCTCCCGGAAGTTTATGTTTCCCTCGTACTCCTTGCAGCAATTCATGATGTGCTTGCCTCAACAGCCGGTTTGAGATTGGGAGTTTTTGCAGTTGCTTTATCGCTTGGTTCATCGCACTGACATAGTTTTGTACTTCCTGCCAGTCGTCTTTCTTCTCGGGAAGGATGTACTCCTGTTTCTGAAGCGCTTCATCGATTTTTGTTTGCGTCCCTTCAATGCGGCTGCTTTTCGTTCCCTCTTTCACAACGTGCATCTTGATAAAATAGTCAACATCAGGGATTAGCTGCGAAAAAGCGTTCAATTCGCCTAACTTGATATCGGCTTGGCTCAGCAGCAGTGTCAATTCAGGATTGCTCATTTGCCAATCCATATTGACGGGATTAGGACTAAAGCTTTTGTACTTGTACTGGCTTTTGAAATTACCCGATTTGAAGTTTCTAACGTCCATTTTTGCACCAGATTGTTAATGCAAATATAATATTACTTATTTGCATTTACAAGACTAACTGCAAATATAAAATATCATAGTTGCGCTTCCTTAAATGCCTCAATTCATCGATTTTTCCCATTATTTAGGATTATACCAATCTCGTTTTCCCTGTGAGCAGTTCTTGCATCATTCCTTGTTTGAGTAATTTGTATTTCTCCAATTTGCGTCCCAATGCCTTGATCTCTGAATCCAAATTCCACAAGACTTCTGCGATGGCGGTTTGTTCAATTTTATCCGTCGGATATGCGATTAGAATCATCCTTAGGTTATTCTTTTAAACACCGAAGACTTTCATACCAGTGGCAAGACTGTCAGATTGCCATCATCGGAATCTCTATCTATCGATGAGTACATGAATGATCTAGATTGATCTAAATACGCCTGGACCGGATATATTTGAATTGTCATAATATATATTGAAAAACTGTCTAACGAACCGGAACTAAACTGAAGCTATGTTCAAAAAAACGTTCCTCGATGCCTGGTTCCATCAGCAAGAGCGACCGGCTATACCGTTTGCTTCTATTTTTTGTGCAACGCTTGATTAGTTTCTAAAGTGAACTGATTTGCTTGGTTCGCGTTAGCTCCATTTGATATCCAAACAACAAACAATGTAAGCAGAAGCTGATCGTACCAATATCCAGAATGCGTGCAAGGTCGATAACAGCATCATGGTAGTCGAGGCCATCAACCTGCGCTAGGGATTGCGTGACTTCGGCTTGAGACTTACCTATCTTTTCTGAAAAAAGGGCGATGGAATTGCGTGCAAATTCTAATAGTGTCCGATCAGGAGGATGATTGCCGGGTAAAAACAAAAGTGGCCATTTGCAATTATTGACATCAATAGCTGTTCACTAATATTGAATTTTCAGCATCGTGCTTAAAATGATGGAGTTGACTTTTCTTAGTCAAATTCAATGACAGATAAGCAAGGTTTTAAAGAATGAACACAAAACCGGCGCTTAGGTCAAAAGTAGTATTATTCTTATCTATTCCAAGTGATGGAGTAATGCCAATGATAGTTGTTGGTCCTGTTTGAAACAATAATGAAAAACCGAAATCAATAGCCGGCGATTTATTGCTTAATGCGACATTGTTACCATAGTTATCTTTGACTTCGGCGTTTACGCTTACGTAGGAAACGCCTACTTGAGGTTGAATCTTCACTGTGGGTGATGCTATGATATTCCGATATATCGATGCTCCTATTGAAAATCCGGTAGGCTCCGTTGGCAATTTATTTTGGTCTAATGCAGGGGAAGTATACTTGTAACTAAGGTCTGCAGCGCTAAACGAAAGTGAAATAGGATTTGTTTGGTCTTGTTTGATGGCGGTAAAGGTGAGAGACAGGGCAACAGCAGCAGCGTAGAGAATCTGACCGTCGAGTTTTTGTGAAGGAGCGATATTTGAGATAGAGAGACCAGCGTCGAGAACACTATTTATAGAATATCCCAGCGAACCCCCTGTTGCTGACGCACTCTGATTGGAAGAGAAATCCCCTGAAATTCCTATACCGCTTTGACCTTTCTCAAGATAAGAACTTTGAGAGTACATTTGCGATGCGAATGTCAGAGTTAATAACGAGAGAGAGATGCATCGTGACACCTTCATTAACAGTCCCTTCTTCTTTGATACGTTTGCCTGTTGGCTTTGCACTCCAAGGGAGCGTCCTTGATTTTGGGTGACCTCAGGTCAGCACAATGGAGATTCTGTTAAGAGTGCTGTGTAATTGTTCCGGCTATAAATGTGAATATTATTGAGTGGTTTTTGCATCGGAGTGTCCGTGGAGTTCTTTCGCCGCATTTATGGAGACCACATCCTGCACCAGCCATGAAGTAAATGTATGACGTAATGAATGAAAGCGCAAGACCTCATCAACAATCGGGCATCGTATACCGGATTCTTGAATATGTGTGCAAGCAATCCCTCTGAAATCTTCCTGCCGTTGAAGGAGAAAACATATTTTGGCGCAGCATCGGTGTTCGGTTCAATTCTTGGGAAAAAGAGAAAATGAATTTCCTTGAAAATCTGAATAACCCGAAACCTCTAAGGAGTGTTGCGAACAGCGATACCTTGACTCTCCCCCCCATTACTGGTATATTCACCCAGATAAGTGGCCGACGGGCGAACTGTAAAAGATGAAGCCTTCTGTTTCGACAAAAGCGTTGGGCGGTGGATGGAGTAATTTGTACGAAGATGCTGAGCTCTTACATCATGAGGAGAAACCATGAGCACGAATATTCGCTTCCATTTTTTTGCCACAGTAATGGCGTCGCTCATATTGCTTTCGTGTGCATCAACACGGCTTTCGTACACATGGAAGGATGCGTCATACACATCAGGACCGTTGAAAAAAATACTGGTCGTCGCCGTCAGAAAGGATCAATTACGGAGGCGTAACTGGGAGGATGGGTTCGCGGCAGCTTTGTCGTGGCACGGCGTGGATGCGACCCCGTCGTATCGGCTTATCACTGCGAATCTCCCCGACACGAGTCTCATCAATACGGTCGCAATGGAGGGGCATTTCGATGGGATATTGCTTGTCGGAAGAGTCTCTGCCGAAATCACGGACGACGTCACGGGCAGCTCGAGCATCACCTCACCGGATTCCCCTTCTCAGACTTGGGGCGGATGGAATTCTAATTATTATCCCGGCTATCCTTTAATAAATGAAATCGTGAAAGATGAGGTCAAGATACGGACCACTCAAGGCGGAGGGCGATTGATCTGGTCTGGGGTAGGCGAAGTGCACGAAAGTGGTGAGGACGAAAACGTGAGTGGTGAGATTATTCCTCTCATTGTGCGTGAACTTGTAAAGGAAGGAATAATCGCTGCAGAATCCTAATTACCCATACCGGCATGGAAGAACTTTCTCACCCTTCAATGCACGGGACCATTCTAAACCTCATAGATCATCGGGGGGACTTTTCAGAATCGCGGCGGACTTACGTGCGATATAATCATAAGCAGGGAGTATTGGAAGTGTTGTTGTGGACTTGGAGGAACAACTATAACATCGGCATAGGTTCCTTCACAAATCTAAACGTTCCTAAACCATAGAGAGGATATTCCATGAGTACCAATTCACCGATTTCTGACGGTGCTGTCAGCAACGCAAACTCCGGGTCATTCCATGCCGACATGCTCTCCGTCTCACTCACTGTGAAGGATATTAGCAAAAGCCTTGCATGGTATCACGATGTACTGGGATTCACCATCGACCGCAAGATTGAACGTGATGGGAAACTGCGATCGGTGGCGCTAAAAGCCGGGGACGTGCGGCTCTCGATCAATCAGGATGACGGAGCCAAAGGATGGGACCGGATCAAAGGAGAGGGATTTTCGCTGCGGATCACGACGGATCAGAACGTCGATGAGATTGCACAACGGATAAAAAAGCTGGGCGGTACACTCGACTCGGAACCCGCCGACATGCCGTGGGGTGTCCGCTTATTCCGGTTGAAGGATCCGGATGGGTTCAAGCTGGCGATCTCGTCGGTCATTGCGGCCTAATCACTTAAAAAATGTACTCTTGAGGATGCACGTTGTAAATATGCGAGTCAATGAGTCACAACCTGCGATTCTACAGTGATGCTCGCGCAAATCCCAAAGGGAAACGACGTTTCAGACATCGCAAATTGTAATATCGGAAATTATCATTTGGAAAAAAACAAAGGAGAACGTCATGACTACTTCATTCTTTATTCTGTTGTTTATTGCCATTGGAATTACTCTGCTGACTGCCAAAGCACGGGATGTCTCTTATCCGGTCAATTTTAAGAAACTCGGATTCGCCAGCCTTGGGTTGGCAGCATTATCGTTGATTTCCGCATCTTTTACTATCATTGAGCCGGGATTTGTAGGAGTTCCTGTTACATTCGGCACTGTTGGTGCACAGTCTCTCCAAGCTGGAATCCATCCGATCTTTTTTTTAACCGATGTGTATAAAATGTCCATCCAAACAAAAGATTACACTATGTCTTCAGTCAATAACGAAGGCAATAAAGCCGGTGATGATGCTGTTGCCACACTATCCCGAGATCAACTTATTTTAAAATTTGACGTCAGCGTTTGGTATCATTTAGATCCATCGCAAGCGAATAATGTTTACAGTAATATTGGGCTTAACTATGAAGAAGTGATTGTGAGGCCGGCCATTAGAACTTCTTTGGTCAATGCCGCCACAAAGTTCGATGCCAGCGATGTTATGTCTCTGCAGAGAGACGCCTATACTAAAACGGTTACAGAATTATTGCTGCAGGAACTGAACGGTAAAGGCGTAATTCTGGATAACGTGCTTATCAGAAACGTAGAACCACCGGCGACTGTCAGCGATGCCATTGCAGCAAAACTCAAAGCTTCCCAGGAAGCACAGCAAATGGAGTATACCATACAGTATGCTCAGAAGGAAGCACAGCGAAAAGCCATTGAGGCTCAGGGCATCTCCAATGCTCAAAAAATAATTGGAAATGGATTAACGCAGAATTATCTGCAATGGTATTATATTAGCCAGCTCAAAGACGTCGTGAACAGTCCCAATAACTCGACGATCATTTTGCCGTTCGACCAAAAACTGATACCGCTTTTAAATATTCAGGGGAAAAAGTAATTAAAGGAACACGTCGAGCAGGAACTCTGCGAAATATTGACAAAGCGTCTCTTCGGCTAACATTTTGCCATTGTGGTAATCAAGTTCCAGTACCATGATGTTCAACTTACTTTACGCACATATTAAGAAAAGGATCAACGTAAGCCAGAAGGAGTTGGATCTCTGCAGCCAGTTCTTTACGCAAAAGAAGATTAAGAAACGACAGTTTCTTCTTCAGGAAGGCGATGTCTGCAAGCATCTGGCTTTTGTGAATTCAGGCTGCCTCCGTGATTACACTGTCGATCACAAGGGCGAAGAGCATGTCATCCAGTTCGCAATTAAAGATTGGTGGATTTCCGACTTAAACAGTTTCCTCAGCAGCTTGAATTCGACACACAATATTGACGCGATGGAAGACTCCGAGGTGTTGACGCTGGAGAGAGAGGCTCGCGATAAATTGCTCGAAATAGTTCCGAAGATGGAGCGCTTCTTCCGGCTACTTTTAGAAAGTAACTACCTCGCCACACACCGGCGTATTCATTACTCGCTTGCCGCCTCAGCCGAGGAACGGTACCTTGCATTTCTCAAAACCTATCCAGCGCTTGTTGAACAGGTACCGCAACAAGACATCGCTTCCTATCTCGGAATCACGCCCCAATCTTTGAGCCGTATCAGAAAAGAGCTTTCCCAAAAGCGGCGAGCTCGGTCTTAACATGGGGTAATTGCATTTCTTACCCTACGTGAATGCGCCGAGGCTTTGCGTGGTAGTATATTGGTGATGTTATTAATTCAATAATAAACATTATCATAGAGAAAGGAACTCTACCATGGCACTCTGGAAAATCGATCCGACACACTCCGAAGTTATCTTCAAAGTCAAGCATCTTGTCGTCTCGACAGTGGCTGGGCATTTCAACACATTTGACGCATCGATCGAATCCGAGAAAGAAGATTTCAGCGACGCGAAAATTACGTTCGAAGCAGACGTTAACAGTGTCAACACGAAGAACGAACAGCGAGACGGGCATTTGAAATCGCCCGATTTTTTCGATGCCGCAAAGCATCCGAAAATATCGTTCGTTTCAACATCTGTCAAGAAAGTATCGGATTTTGAACTGGAAGTTGCCGGCGATCTGACACTGCGCGGCGTCACAAAAGAAGTTACGCTTGAGGTCATTTACAACGGAACCGTGGCTGGATTCGGCGGAACTCAAGTTGCGGGATTTGAAATTAACGGCAGGCTGAATCGCTTTGATTTCGGTCTTCAGTGGAGTGCATTAACCGAAACTGGCGGGGTTGTCGTAAGCAACGAAGTGAAGCTCGAAATTCTTGCAGAATTTAATAAAGCTCAACAACAGTCGAAAGCTGCATAATAATTAACGGCTGAGGTTATAAAACTATAAACATTAATTTAAGGATATCCCAATGAAAATGACATCACGCAGTTTGGCGGGCGGGCTTGTATCGTTCGCGCTCAGTCTGGTGGTTTTCGTGCTTGCGGGTTGTTCGGGCGGCGACGATCAGGACATCCAGGCAATGAAAGCTCAATTGAAAAGCTTTATCGCAGAACGGGCGGCAACAGATTCCAGCCTGGTGAAATTCGATACGCTGGATTTCACCGTTTTCAGCAATCAGGAATGGACACGATTGCACGAGAGCCATGCACAGAACGTAAAGGTGAACTGGCCGGACGGACATTTTACTATTGGGATTGAAAAACATATTGAGGATTTGAAGGCAATGTTTGTGTATGCTCCGGACACAAGAATCAAGCAGCATCCAATCCGGTTTGGCTCTGGGAAATATACCGCTGTCACCGGAGTTTTCGAGGGCACATTTACCAAACCGATGCCGATCGGCAACGGCAAGTTTATTCAGCCAACCGGGAAAGCGTTTAAACTGCCGATGTGTACCATCGGTGTTTGGGAAAACGGTGTAATGGTTGAAGAATATCTTTTTTGGGATAACCAAACATATATGAGGCAGATCGGACTTGCAAAATAAATAGGCAATGAAGTATTACTCAACAGCCCGGACACGCAACGTTTTACGGGCTGTTTTTATTTGTGGCGTGGAACAGGGGCATGAAATAGATTGCAGAACCGGATAAGCGAATTATGGAGAATCTAGAGAGATTTGTTGCGATAAATCAAAAAGTATCCGACACTTCCCTACATTTATCGTTCCGCCGAAAGTGGTTGATTCTGAATCTGAAATGCTGTAGTATGCAACAGAAAGAACGAAACAACTCTGAACCTCAAATATTATGATGGGGATTGTTCAGAAACCTGCCGGATAATCCCCCTATTATCATATTCCAGCATTATAGAAAGCTTAATCAATAAAAACGATGTAAAACAGACAGGACAACTACTCTTAGTCAAGCGGTTGCGTCAGCAATGTACAACAGAAAATAATAAATGGAGGAATCGTGGCATCAAAGACAAGCAGCATTATCTACAATTCAATGCTTACAATGGTTATCATTTGCACTGTTACTTGTTCCTCTCTAAATGCTCAATCGAGGAGGAGTAAACCAAAAGCCTTTCTTGTTGAACTTAGCGATACAATTTCTGATTATCAGCAAGTGTTCAGCGGGCATCCTCAAACAGCAAGTATGCGCTCTGGACTTGTCGTTCTCCTTCCATCAAAATCAGTCGGAATACATTCGACTGAAAATTACGAGGAGGCTGTCGTTGTACTTTCTGGCTCAGGTGAAATGAGAATCACTGGTGGAGAAACACTTTACCTAAAGCCAAACTCCGTTGCGTACTGTCCTCCACATACGGAACATGACGTTGTCAATACGAGCTCACTACCGTTGAGATATCTTTATATCGTAGCAAAACGACGGCATTAATATGTTGAGACTTCCGAAAAATTGGCGATGACATTACTTAGAAATTTTTCAGAAACCTTATGCTAGAATTACTGACAGCCGTCGACGAATTTGTTGTGCGAACATTCTACAGAAGATACTATCTGCCGTCACATCAGCTCAGCCGCGGTCCGTTAAGCGGCAATAAATGAAAGCTCACTATGTCAACGATGCAGGCGGTGATGTTAACAAAAAAAGGGGGCCCTGAAGTGCTTGAGAAGGTTGATTTGCCCTTGCCGGAACCGGGTCCGGGTGAGGTTCGCGTAAAAATACGCGCCACCGGAGTAGGCGCAACCGACATCACAATGCGACGCGGCAGGTATCTCTACGCACCCCCGATCCCGTTCATTCCCGGTTACGAATCAATCGGCATAGTAGATGCCTTGGGTGCAGGTGTTACTACGCTCAAGGAAGGTGATCGTGTCTGTGCATTATTGGTGTACGGCGGCTATGCAACGCACGTTGTGCGTGGGGCAGAACATTGGGTCAAAGTACCCGATGGACTGGACGATGTACAGGCGGTTTCGCTCATCCTCAACTACGTTACTGCGTATCAGATGATCCACCGGAAGGCTCGGCTTCAACCGGGCCAATCGGCCTTGGTGAATGCGGCAAATGGCGGAGTAGGTCAGGCATTGCTTGACCTATTGCGCGCGCACGGCGTTTCAGCTATCGGTGCGGCAGGCAAGACACGCCATGAAATCGTTTCATCATATGGAGCAATACCAATCGAAGGGCGCATGGCACCGCTTGATGCCGGCGTTCACAGGGTTCGACCCGAGGGCGTCGATGCGGCGTTCGATGGCGTCGGAGGCTCATCAACGCGGCAATGTGTGTTTTCAACGCGACGGGGTGGAATAACCGTATGGTACGGTTTCGTCGGCGCCAGGGAGTTTTCTGCACTGGCGAGCTCAGCATTGTCATTGTTCGTGGGAAGCCGTTTTCGCGGCCGCCGCGGCTCATTCTACGGAATCACAATGCTATATCGAAAAGACCCTCGCCCCTTTCGTGAGGACCTTCGTAAGCTCTTTGATCTGCTCGCACAAAAGAAGATCTCTCCCCGCATCGCCGAAAAGCTGCCGTTGTTGGATGCACGAAAAGCGAATGAGCGCCTTGAAGCGGGGGGCATCGAAGGCAAAATTGTGCTCATTGCATAGGAATGAATATTTCTTGAGACAACTGAAAAATCGCCTCGCGCGAAGCCGCAAAGGCGCGAAAATTCTGTTTTAGAATCAATTTGCGACTTTGCGTCTTGGCGCGAGCTGCACTTTTTGGAGTATTCAGAAGTCTCATCTTGTCAAGGTTGTCGTCAAGGCAGTACCGTTGACACCGGCCAATTAAAACACGAGTCATCGGTTGTAGCGGACAGATCGGTAAGCTGTAATTTCAATTTAGGAGACTCTTCTATGCCAACACTCATTTCACAACCTACAATCATTAATGCCGCTGGGAATTTACCCAAGCGTATTGAAGAATACGCAGGCCGTGTAAATTCCGGAGATACCCAAGTGAGTGTGGCAAGGATGGTATCGCCGACCGGTTGGATTGAACCCGGCCAGAAGCCCGAATTCGAGGAGATTACTCTTGTCTTGCGCGGATGCTTGAAGGTAGAACACAAAGATGGAGTGATCGAAGTGAAAGCCGGCCAAGCCATTGTTGCACGACCCGGTGAGTGGGTGCGCTACAGTTCGCCGAACGAAGGGGGCGCCGAGTATGTCGCTGTTTGTCTTCCGGCATTCTCCCCTTCTACTGTACATCGAGATCAATAGTTCTTTGCGTCGCAGCAAGCCGCCGGCAGCGAACAGTTTGTTGGGGATTAAAATCTTCTTTAGGAGGATCAATCTTTGAAATATGCATGCGTTGTATGTTCAGTGTTGATCACGTTCTTCTGGTTCGGATGCAAACGGGCATCTACCGATTCTATTCCAGATGGTGCATACGCTTACGGAAGCTATGATTCCAGCGGCACGGCGTTGGTGCGCGGCTGGTTTACCATTGTTGTTTCAGATTCCACTGCCGTTTCTGGCGAATGGCATTTTGAACCGATCGGCAATCCCCAAAGAATTGGACCCCAGACGGGAGATGGAAAACTTGTTGGCGGGATTAACGGCGAGAAAATCTGGATAGAGCTGAATCCCGAAGTCAGGAACAACAATCTCCAGCTCAACGGAACATTAGCAATGGGTCGATTATCCGGCCAGTGGACATGGATAACGTATGACGGGATGGCAAACCAAGGAACATTCAAAGCTGTTAGGAAATAGCACTGCACGCCGTCAAACCGTTCTGCGCTGACGGAATTCACTCGCTCTGGAAACGTCAGCGACCTGCTAATGTTTTTTCTCAAGAATCTTCTTGTATTTCACCACTCCCAACGTTCGCGAAGCGATCCCGTTGGGAGATGCCGTTGGCAAAAGACACAACGACACTAAGAAATTAAGGTAAAAAACTAATTGTCGCCAATATCATCACCGGTTGAGATAGCGATTTGTTTAAAATTATTTCGTGCCTTCCTGACTTAGTGGCTCATAAAAGTGTATTTCAGCAAACTGCTAATGCTCTTTCTTAAGAATCTTCTTGTATTGCACTGCTCACGAAGTTCGCGAAGCGATCCCGTTGGGAGATGCCTTTCCGAAGGGACCTCCAATGGAGTCCTTTGGACCTTTGGGTCGGCACTGGGCGCCAAGATCGCAAAGGTTGTTTTGATTGATTTTATGAAACCTCTTTTGGAGGGCTTGGCATCTTCGCGGTTCGAAAACACAAAATTCTTTTTGAGAATTGGCACTTGCCCAAGAAGCGCCTATTTTGCGATTCTTTTTTGGAACCGCAGGATGCTCATTGTGAGAATGAGAATGCCGAAACCGAGCAAGGCAGAACTTTCCACCCACAATTCTCTAAGGCCAACCCCTTTGAGAAAAACTCCGCGGATGATGACAAAAAAATATCTCAGTGGGATGAAGTACGTGAAGAATTGAATGAGCGCAGGCATGTTCTCAATGGGAAAAACGAACCCGGAGAGAAACATCATTGGTAAAATGACAAAGAAGACTGCAGTCAGCATAGCTTGCTGCTGTGTGCGGGAAACGGTGGAGACGAATAACCCTGCGCCGAGGGTCGTCATCTGGAACACCATGCAAAGCGTGAAAATAACCAACACGCTTCCTTTCAGGGGAACTCCAAACCAGAGTGTTGCAACCAACAGGACAAGAACGATGTCAACGATACCAATCATGAAGAACGGGGCAAGTTTGCCGACGACGAGTTGGTACGGCTTGATCGGCGTGACGATCAATTGCTCCATTGTTCCCCCCTCAACTTCCTTGACAATGGCTAACGATGTCAGAATCATTGTCAACACCATCAGCAGCAATGCGAGAACCCCCGGAACCATGAAATTGCGGCTCTTCAGTTCCGGGTTATACCAAACGCGCACCTCGGGATCAACCGTTGCCGGCTTTGCCCACTCCCCCTTCGCTGCCTCAAATTTCTTGATAATGATATTCTGAGAATACTGTTCAACGATCATCGATGCATAATTCAATCCGATGGTCGCGGAATTCGTTTCTGATCCATCGGCGATGACCTGAACCTGCACCGGGTCTCCGGAAAGAAGACGGTCGCTGAAATTATAGGGAATAATGACGGCGATCGACGCATCCCTCGTATCGATAGCGCGATCGACATCTGCATACGAATCCGCGTATCGAGTAAGCGAAAAATATCCAGATTCCGTGAACTTCGTCGCAAACTCGCGGCTCGTTCGGGAGTTGTCCATGTCGTACACAATCGTCGGAATATCCCGTACGTCCAGCGACGCGGCATAGCCCAGGATGATGAGCTGGAAAATAGGAGCAAAAAAGTTTATCCCGATCATCTTCGGATCACGCCGAAGCTGTTGAAATTCTTTTTGAATGAAAGTAAAAATTGTTTTCATGCAGCTACCAACTCTGCTTTTTCATCCTCGCCGCACTGATGGAAATAACAATAGCGGCAAAGACGATCAAAAAGAAAACATCGGTATAGATCGCTCCGATACCGACACCTTTCAGAATAATACTCCGCAGCACTACAAGAAAATACCGTGCCGGGATCAAATATGTTATTGCCTGAATAACCACAGGCATATTTCTAATCGGAAATACGAACCCCGATAAGAGAAACGTCGGAAGCATGGTGAGAATGACGGCAAGCATGAAAGCGACTTGCTGGGTTTCAGCGACCGTTGAGATGAGCAGACCGAGCCCCAGACATCCCGTAAGAAAAATAAGTGTAATAACGAGAAGAAGAAGCAGGCTTCCTTTAACAGCGACGTCGAAAAGGATGAAGCTCACCATAAGTATGATGAGCGTGGCCGCAAATGAAATGATCATAAATGGAATTGTCTTTCCGAGGATGAATTCGAACGGCCTCGTTTGCGAGACGATGATCTGTTCCAGCGTGTTCCTTTCCTTTTCACGAACCACGGAAAGCGAAGTGGAGATGACAGCGGTTACCATCAGGATGAACGCGATCAAACCGGGAACGAGGAACTTGGCGCTGCGGAGTTCCGGATTGTACCATACTCTCGGGCGATAATCGATAGGCATCGCTATGTCGGTTCTCCCTTCGCGCTGCAAAGATTGAACGACGATATTGGTGGAATATTCCTGCGTGACAGCCATGACATACCCAATGGACGTGGTGGCGGCATTTGAATTCGCCCCGTCGACGATGATCTGAATCGGTGCATCTACGCCTTCTTTGAGATGATGAGAAAAATTGTTGGGGATGACGATAACGATTCTGCATTGTTCCTTTCCTAAGAGTCCGTCGATCTCGTTTTTGTCTTTCAATACGTACTTGAAGTCGAAGTATTCGGAGTGAAGAAATTCTTCGATGAACGCTCTACTTTCGCTGCTTTTCTCTTCGTCATAAACTCCGATCGAAGTATGCTTCACATCGAAATTCAGGGCGTAGCCGAACATGACGATCATGAACGCCGGAATGACCACAAGTACGCCGAGTGTTCTCCTGTCGCGCGCAACTTGCCTCAGTTCTTTTTTCACGAAAGCGAAAACTCGCCGGAACATAGGCGCCTTTCAGAAATCATCCGCATAAAAAAGTAAAGCCCCTGCCAGCTTTCGCCAACAGAGGCTTCTAAGTTCTCTTCTCTCTCAATTCTCTGCACATAGGAGTCCCCGTTGAGGCTGGGGTCGTTGTGTCTGCGCAAATATGAAGTTATTTTGTCGGATTGTCAAACGGATTCCATGAATGCAGTCGTCTGACGGTTGAGAGGCTCCAAGCGTTGCTTTGTGTTCCTGACTAGCGGGGGGATGAAAAAGTCCATGAAGATTGCCACAAGGACACAAAGTCACAGAGACTGAGGTGAAAAACCATTATTGCTAATATCATCAACGGTTGAGATAGCGATTTGTCAAAAATTTATTAGTGCCGTCGTGGCTTAGTGGCTCATAAGAATGTTTTTCAACAACCAGCCAGTGTTTCGAATATTGCATTTGGATTCGAATTGCCGTAGTTTTGCATCACTAACAAAAGCGGGGGGAAAGTTAAAGAATCTAGCGGGAAAACTTTTCCATTATACTAATGCCGTCTACGATATTAAATCTTGTATTATAACCGCAGAGGACGCTAAGGTCGCAAAGAAGTTTTTGTAAAAATACTAAGAAATCTCTGCGTCCTTAGCGACCTTTGCGGTGAATTAGTTGTTGAAATATACAATATTTGTTTTGAGAAACTGCACTAATATCCGTAAAGAATGGCCTATCGCATGAGACATCAGCCCATTTTTTCTCTCCGATAATAACAGAGCGTTGACGGGCAGCTGTAACTATTTATCTTGAGAATCACATGAATCTTCTAAACTCGATTCACTATAAGGAGCATCTTCCTTCCATCAATGAATACTGGGATCTGTTCAATACGACAGGCTGGAACGATGAATATAAGTTTACGGCTGCTGATTTGAAAAAAGCAATTGGAAACAGCTGGTATGCTCTCTCGGCGTTCGATACTGACAAACTTATCGGGTTTGGGCGAGTAATCGCCGATGGCGTACATCACGCTTTGATTGTTGATATCATAGTCCATCCGCAATACCAAAACAAGGGAATAGGCACTCTCCTTTTGGAAAAATTGGTAAAGAAATGCAAGGAAGAAAATATCCGCGATATTCAATTATTTGCGGCAGCGGATAAGTATGGGTTCTACGAAAAACATGGGTTTGAACAGAGGCCGCACAACGCGCCGGGGATGCAATACAAAGGGAGATGATCGGCATCCTGTGGCGCATTGTATCTCTCAATACAAACGACAGCATCACCATTCAAAAGCAGTCGATTGAAAGTTATAGAAACTGAACGGCTTATATTAAGAACGTGGCACGAGTCCGATCTTCTCTCCTTCTCAGCGATGAATCAGGATCCATCGGTAATGGAGTTCTTTCCCGAAACACTTTCGCCGGAGGAATCCGCCGATTCCTATAAGAGAATCAACGCATTCATGGAGCAAAAAGGTTTTGGCTTATTTGCAGCAGAGGAAAAAGATACACAAGAATATATCGGCTTCATTGGTTTTAGCCGACCGACCTTCTCCTCATATTTTACACCTTGTATCGAAATCGGCTGGCGCCTTCATCGGCGCTTCTGGAACCGGGGGTTTGCAACGGAAGGCGCAAAAGCTTGTTTAGAGTATGGATTTTCCATCCTCGACTTCAATGAAATAGTTTCGTTTACCTCGTTGCTGAACACAAAATCTATCAATGTCATGAAGAAAATTGGAATGACGTTCGATGGTGAATTTGAACATCCGAATGTTGAATGGGGTCACCGGTTGAGAAAACATGTCCTCTATAAAATTTCCAAACCATAGATGGCTGATAATTGGCTTAACTCAAACGTGATATCTGCAGAACAGGAGAATCTATGAAGTTCTTTCAACGTGAAAGTGTCGCAGTATTGATAATGTCTCTCGGAATGAATGTAATGAACGCACAGCAATTGCGCTACGTGCAGGTTCGTACCGCGAATGGCGTACTCGAAGGCGTTGTAAGTCCGGATGGAAAAGTGCGCACCTTCAAAGGTATTCCGTATGCCGCACCTCCTGTCGACTCGCTTCGATGGAGGGCGCCGCAGCCGCCCCCGTCCTGGACTGGTGTCCGTAAAGCTGTCGATTATCCGAAACGCGCAATGCAGGGACATATTTACGATGATATGGTATTCCACGACGATGGGCCGAGCGAGGACTGCTTATACCTCAATTTGTGGATGCCGGAAAACCCTCCGCAGTCGAAACTTCCCGTCATGGTTTGGATTCACGGGGGAGGCTTCGTTGCCGGATCTTCTTCCGAGTCGCGTCAGGACGCCGGGAATCTCTCAAAAAAAGGAGTCATGGTGGTCAGCCTCAATTACCGAATGGGAGTGTTCGGATTCTTTGCTCATCCTGACCTTGCTAAAGAATCGGGACACGACGCATCGGGAAACTACGGGCTTTTGGATCAGGTAGCGGCACTCGAGTGGGTCAAGAAAAATATTGCAACGTTCGGCGGCGATCCTGAGAACGTCACAATTTTTGGAGAGTCAGCCGGTTCGTCTTCGGTCAGCGCGCTCATGGCATCTCCTTTGGCAAAAGGGCTCTTCCATCGCGCGATTGGCGAGAGCGGAGCGTTCTTCAGGGACATCCCGCCAATGAAGTCGCGCGCTGAAGCCGAAAAAGCAGGAATGAAATTTGCGGAGTCGGCGTTTGGAACCACCTCTCTGCAGGCACTGCGCGCCATACCCGCCCAAAAAATACTCGACGAAGCGTTGAAAGTGCCCAGGGAAACCTTCTCGCCGGACATCGATGGATATTTTCTCCCGGAAAATTGTTCTTCAATATATGCTGCAGGAAAGCAAAGCCACGTTCCCCTTCTTGCCGGATGGAATATGGATGAAGGTTATTTCGATACTTTCTTTGCCAATGATAAGCCAACGGTTGAGAACTATGTTGCACACGCGAATGCCCTATTTGGCGACAACGCGAAGGCTTTTTTAGAACTTTACCCGGCGTTGACGGATTCCCAGGCGAAGCGGGCGGCGCAGGATTTCGCCGGCGACAAATCCACTGCGTATTCTATGTGGAAATGGATGGAACTGCATCTCAAGACTGGCGAGTCTCCCGTATTCCGGTACGAGTTCGATCAAACCCTTCCGCTCCCGGCGGACGCGAAGCCGGGATCTACTCCAAGGGCATCGCACGCATGTGAAATAGAATACGTGTTCTGCGTCCTTTCATCGAAGAATCTCCCTTGGACGCCGGAAGACTATCAGGTCTCGGAACTCATCTCTTCGTACTGGACTAATTTTGCAAAAACGGGCGATCCAAATGGCCCGGGTTTGCCGCCGTGGCCCGCGTACACAAAAGACGGTTACCAATTGATGCATATTAAAGCCAAGCCGGAATCAGCTCCGGATGGGCATCGAGGGCGCTACGAATTTTTACACCAGTTTGGTTTTGGCCAGTAGCCGTAATGTGAAAATGGAACCGGCTATTTGGGGTGCATTTTCCCTTCATGAGTGACAGCTTTTTCATTGTTGACTTTCGCGTCGAAACCCCATACATTTTCTCGAATGCATCACTGTCGAACAAGGATTAAACGGCGTAGCTTTGAAGCGTATAATTTTTTTTTCACACCATGCCAACTGAACAGCGTAAGAAAGTTCTGATTGTTGATGATGAGAGGCTCACACGAGCAGTTCTGCAGCGCAATATTATTCTTGCAGGGTACGACGTGATGGTCGCCTCGAACGGCCAGGAAGCGATGGAAAAGATACGGGAAGCGGTACCCGATCTGATCGTCGTCGATTTAGTGATGCCGGATATGAACGGATTTGAGATGTGCCGCCGGATCAGAAATAACGAACAAACAATGAAAACCCCTGTTATCGTTGTAAGCGCTCTGCAAAGTCAAACTGATATCGAGGAGGCAAAGGCCTCCGGTGCGGACGATTATTTGACGAAACCCATCAAGCCTGAAGACTTCATCAAACACGTAAAAAAATATCTCGGATCTCCGTTTAAAGCTGTTACCTGATTCCCTGCAATTCCGTGCCCCAATTCTGATTAGGTTCATGCCCCATCTCAAAAATAAGTTCTCCCCCATTGACTATATCGCTATGCCATACAAAAGGTTTGCTCAACGGTGCACCGTTCAGTTTTACAGATTGGATATAAATATTTTTTTCTGAGTTGTTTATCGTTTCTATCGTGAATGCTTTCCCTCTATAATAATTGGGGTCGAGGTGAATCACTATTTTTCTAAATAACGGGCTGCTTATATCATAATAAGGTTTAACGGAGCAGCCGCCGTCCATTTCAAACAATCCCATAGATAGCAAAACAAAATATGCACTGAGCTGGCCTTCGTCTTCTTCGCCGACCCAGCCGGTGTACGGTGAAGTATCATAAAAATTGTCCAATACGTACCGTGCATATTTTTGCGTAAGCCAGGGTTTACCTGAATAATTAAAAAGAAAAGGCGACTCGAGGCTCGGCTCGTTTCCAAGATCGAAGTACCGTTTTTGAAAACCTTCTTCAAGCCTAGAATTAAACCTCTCCTTACCAATCAGGCTGATAATTCCCGGCAGGTCGTGCGGAACAAAAACAGTATAGATCCATGCGTCGCCTTCCATATATCCGGCACCATTCCATCCACCTTGAGTGCCAAATGCAAAAAGATCGAATGGCTCGACCCATCGACCGTCTCGATGTTTTCTCCTTACAAAACCGGTTGAGGAATCGAACACATTGCGGTAGTTTTGTGAACGTTCGTTAAAATATTTATACTCGGCGGTTTTGTGTAATGCCAATGCCATTTGCCCGGCACACCAATCATCATACGCATATTCCAAAGTATTTGAAACCGGCCCATCTTCATCAGGCACATATCCGTACTCCATATACGCTTTCATTTGTCGATTGCCGGCAAAACCGCCGCACGGGTAATTGATTCCCTGCGTTGTGAGGTCGTGATGAATGTCGCTGAATGCTTTTTCGACATCAAAATCCCGAATCCCTTTTTGGTAGCTGCTAATAATAAGTGCATTGTGATGTTGTGCACCCATGATCGGTGCGTACTTGAGGCCTGTCGGCGCCTCGGGGATCCACCCCCCTTTGTCGGCAAGTTCGAGCCATGATTTAGTCCATGAGCTTGCATAGTTCGGAGTTACCAACGTCCACAACGGCGCAAGGTCCCATTGCCCTCCCCAAAATCCGTCTGCACTGTACACAGCATCTGTATTTTGGGGAAGCGTCTGGATCTTGCCGCACATATCCGGATATTCTCCGTTGACATCGTTAAAGATGCTCTTGCCTGTAAAAGATCGGTATAAGCATGTGTAGAATTTTTCTTTGTTCACTTCGTTGCTGTCCGAAATTTCGACTTTGCCGAGGAGTTCTTCCCATGTTTTCTGAGCGTTTTTTACTACCGCATCGAAATTCCAGCCAAACGGTTTGATTTCGGTTGATAGATTCTGCCTCGCATTGTCGATGCTGACAAAAGAAATTCCGGTTCTCACAACGATTGTTTCATTGTTGACAGTTTCGAAATTCAAAACGATTCCAGAGCTGCTCGAATCTTTGAACTCTTTGATATCGGTAACATATCTTCGCGGCCTCTGCCATTCCGTACCATAGATGCTTTGGAGCGCTTTCTTGTCATTTGTTATCCACGCGTCCATCGAAGTAAACGGTGTACTCATTTCGATAACATAATAAACCGTGTAATTACCTGCATACTGATTTGATTGTCTGACATAGCCTTCAATTTCAGCAGGGCTTACTTTTTTTGTATATGATTCAAATATGAAAGAACGTTCTTCGGCAGGGAAATTATTGTTCAAAATGAGGTGAGCTTGGCGGGATTCAGGATACGTTAGCCGCATCACGCCGCATCGCAACGTTGAAGTGATTTCAACATTTATGTCATAATCCAACAGCTTCACAGCATAGTATCCGGGACTTCCTTTCTCTGTCTCCTTCTTAAATCGCGAGCGATAGCCGGCAGTCCACATGCCGCCGAAAGGGCCGTCGGGTTCACCGGGAAATACTTTTACAAAATCCGGGTAAAGATCCAGTTTTCCGGTTGCCGGCATAAGGCTTACACCGCTGAGACTCATGGCATGAAGATGGCTGAACCCCGATATGCTGCTCACGGTATATTCATATCCGCCGTTCCAAACATTGTTTTGATTGTCGGGACTGAGTTTTACCATTCCGAAAGGGAGTGTCGCGCCGGGAAAAAGCATCCACCGTGAATTTGATGTTCCGGTAAAGACATTAACGTAATCCAGCGGTGTCTTTATTTGTTGAGCATTGACAATCACTGAAAAGATGAGCATCACTATCGCAATTATAGTCTTCATAGAGTCATCCGCAGTATGTGCTGTTCATACAGCCTTGCGCGCACAAGCAAAAAGGAATCCATTGAATGTGAAGTGAGAAAATTACAATGGATGGCCTTTCAAAAATTTTTCGATTTCTTTGCCCCATGGGATGTATGCTTCCGGCTTTAAATGGGTGCCGTCAGTTGTTAATTCTGGAATCATGTCTCCGTCCTTAGCAAGTACCGGGCGAAGGTCGATAAATCCATACCCGCGCTCTTCACAAAATTTCTGCATTAAAAAATTGAGGGCGTCGATAGATCGATTGATTTTTTCGCTATGAAGCTGGTACAGAGTAGTCTGGTACACTGGAATGATTTTATTATGCGCCAAAGAATCCATCACTATTATTTGGTTTTGATAGATTCGTTCAGTGGTTATACCCAATGTGTAATCATTTATCCCCCCTTCAATAAAGCATATTGCAGGTTTATATTGTTTCAAAATGTCCTTTATTGTCCACGATAACTGCTCCGTTGTAAATCCCGGGATTCCCCAATTTACTACGTCGCTACGGTTCAGAATATCTTCCCATTTCCCTTGATGGGTGATTGAATTGCCAAACATGATTATCGTTTTAGTTGTATCCCGCTGTTGCGCCACTGCGTTTCCTGCAGCTAGTACAGTGGTGAGAATCAGAGGGAGAACAATGAAGAAAAACTCCGACTGATTATTTCTTTGCTGTTTCCTGAAATTCTTTCGCATATAATAAAAGTTAATTCACTGACCCTGGCCATGCAAAAGATGCCTTGACGTCATCTAATACTAAAACCCAATCGCAGCCGCGTCCGGTTTTTAACCAATCCAGTTCTTTTGTGATTCCCGGCGGAACAAAACCACGTTCTCCAGAATTCTTATATTCTCCAATCCTTGTCGCTTGGCCATTTCTTGGATCATACCACCATCCTGTGACCGAATCGCCCGAGATTTTTCCCATCCGAATCGTGACCGGATTTCCCGTTGGTATATAAACAAAGAGATAGCTATTCCCTTTTGTGGCAACGCAATGCCTTGACCCTGAACCTTCTCCTTTAAAAATAATTGATTGGTCCGGCTCTCTTTCAAGCATCGGCCTTGATTCGATCAAGTGTTTCAAAAATTTTAGTTCAGATGCTCCTTCGTCTTTCAAAGCTTGCTGCCAATAGGTATGCACGAACGTGATGGGCTTTCTTCCTTCATCATAGAATTGCCAAACCGGGTTGCAGCCATAGGTATGCCCGCATGCGCCGGCAAATACCGACCAATACGCTATTTGCCGCACATCAAAGGGAGTAAAAGTTCCGTTATTTTCCATCCAATTGACAGCATGCTCTTCGTACGCCGGTTCTCCGTTGATCGTAGGTTTCGGATTCGGAAGATGCCAATCGGCGAACGACTGCTCGTAAGCGCGGCTCAAGCTGTAATCTGAATGATATGAACCCCACATGTTGAGATCGAGCCATTCATCGTTCTGAAACCATTCCGAAGAAGAGACGAAACAATGGTACGTCATTAACGTTGTTGAATAATCCGTCTTGCTGTTAAAATCATCAACACCGTTCGTCCCATCAGCGATCCCTTTTGCCATCGCACGCCAAAGATTCAATCCATTAGCCCGTTCGTTCGGTAATCGATCGCCGCCTAAAATCCAGATGATGTTGTTTTGGTAACGATATCTCTTCCCCACGATGTTTCCGTACGTGTATGCTTGTGCTTCAGAGTTGATTATGGCTTTCCCTTCACGGGGTATGACATATTCACCCCAGCATGGGAGTAATCCAATATACATTCCAAGTTCCGCCGCTTTTTCGATAATATAGTCCGCATGGTCCCAGTAATCATATTCTCCGGCTTTCGATGTGTCATTACCTGAAGTGGTTCTAAGTTTTGTAGGATCGCCATCAATCAATGGTAAGGCACCATAAGCATTTGGAGTTGTTAACCCGTCAAACTCAGAAAGAAGTACCCCTTGAACGACATTGAACCCTTGTTCCTTCCGCGTTTTCAAATAGTATGCGGCTTCTTCTCTGTTGAGCCTGTGGAATAACTCCCACGCCGTATCGCCGAGCCAAAAGAACGGCGTACCGTCTTCGTATTGCAGATAGTGGCCGTTTGGCGAGACCAATAGCCTGCCATGATTTTGTTTTGTCTGGGCAAAAACAGAAATGGAAAAAATAATAATTAGAAGGATGGTTTTTTGTGCCATAGCAATTTTCGCAAAACCAAAATTAACAAACTACGCGATTCCTCTTGCCTTTGCCCCTTCCATTATTTCAACTGTCGCTGTGGCGCCAATACGAGTAACGCCGAGCGAAAGAACTCGCAGCACATCATCGATCGTACGAACGCCGCCGGCGGCTTTTACTTGGACGCTCTCGGAGATGGTTTCTCTCATTAATTTTAAATGATGATCGGTCGCCCCCTTGTATGAATACATTCCGTTCGGCTGCTTCACAAATCCGTATCCTGTAGATGTTTTTACAAAAGCGACCGAATGTCCAGAACATATTTCACAAAGTTTAGCGATATGTCTATCGGAAAGATAATCGTTTTCGAATATTACTTTAAGAAGGGCGCCCTTCGATGTTACAGCATCGTTCACCCGTTTTACCTCTTCCGAGACATACGCCCAGTCCCCGCCTAATACTTTTCCGATATTAACGACCATATCAATTTCTGTCGCGCCGAGTTCAAGGGCTTCTTCCGCCTCTTGTACTTTTATTGTTGTCGTACTGTTGCCGTGAGGAAATGTCACAACGGAGCAAATACCTACTTCGCTCCCGGAAAGGTGTTGTTTGCAAATTTCAATTGCATACGGTTTTATACACACAGTCGCAACGTTATACTTTTTGGCAATTTCACATCCTCGTATAATTTCGGCATCGGTCACTGTCGGGTGGAGGAGTGAATGATCGATCATCCTAGCTAGAGATTTAAGAGTTATTAGCTGATTCATATAATCTCCTGTTTGCTCTTTTCGATTAATAAGTTCTGTGGGTAATAATAACGGATATTTTCACTCATTCAATTATTTCTCTCCATACGTCCTGGGCGTTGTTAAGCCGCTATTACAAAGATAATATGAAAATTTTGAATAATTCAAAAAATACGGTAGTGTCCTAATTAGAACAAAGTCCAAGGGAGCTTTTACAGAGTGCTGAAAATATCGCGCAAATCCCGAGGGGATGGCTTCGCCAGACGCGAAGTCGCACGTTGACTCTAAAACAGATTTGTTTCGCCTTTGCGTGAAAAAATTTTTCAGATGTCTCAATATGTAACTATTTGGCAGCATTATCAACAATACTTGGCCTGTAGGCTGCTTCATGTACCTTCAATTGATTCCGGGTCGTCTAGGTCTCGCAATTTTGAATCCAAAAATATTTTCCGTTACGGATTACAAGGACGCCGAAAGGATATTTGAACTCCGTACATGAGGAAACGCCCCTTTTTCTCCTTGACTCTTCCCACTCTTCCAACTACATTTATGCGAGCAGACTGCTGATTTGCGAAATGTCTGATGAAGATGGTCGGGATCGATAAAACCAATGGCTTTCTCGGCTTTGTTCGGCATGTTACCTCGGACGAACATTGGACGATGTTGATATAAATTGAAACCGGCCGTAGTTACCATCTCTCGTTTCACCTGTTAGCTCCTTTCTATTCAAGAATCTCAGCGTGAGTATCAATCGATGCGGGACATCCGCTCTGAAATAGACGAGATCAACGAAATTGTACCTTTCCCTGCCGTTATAACGGAGATCCTTTCAGCGCTCAGCAACGACGATATTTCGACCGTGAAAATTACGCACCTCATCGAATCCGACGCGGCCCTCACGGCAAATATTTTACGCGCTGCAAACGCCCCGTACTACGGAATCCGGGGATACGTGAAGAATGTGAACAGCGCAATCGCTCTTGTCGGGCTTGAAGAAACCAGCCGGCTTCTCCTTGCGTATCACATGAAACAGCGCCTGATTTTCCTCAATATGCAGCAATGGGGAGACCTGGAAGCGTTGTGGAAGCACTCTATTTCGACGGCGACGCTGTCGCGTGTCATCGCTTCTCACTTCAAACTGAAAACCGGCGATAAGGAATTTACTGCGGGACTTCTGCATGATATGGGTAAGCTTGTGTTGATTCAGTACTTTCCGGATTCGCTGAGCGTGACGCACCAAATGATCAAAGAATTGTCGATGCGCGATGTTGAAGCCGAGCGACAGACTCTGGCAATCTCTCATACGGAAATCGGAGGTCATCTCGGCACCAAGTGGGCTCTTCCCCCCGAATTTGTTGAAGTGATGCAGTGTCATCACGATGCCGGCGAGGCAACTATCGACCCGACGTTGACTGCGGTCGTCCGATTTGCGGACCTGTTGTGTGAGCAATGGGGACATGGTATCGGTGAACAGCCCCAAGGTTTTTTGATTGAGGATGACGCATGTTGGAAAATACTTGTGGCGGCTTCGCCTTCTTTCGGCGAACGAACTTCGGTTGGAGCGGGAGAAGAGTTAATGGCGGAATTCGAAAAGAATAAAGGGCTTATCCAGCTCCTTACGTAAGCCGGTGGATTGAAGACGCTAAGGGCGCAAAGAGGTTTTTTGAAAAATAGTAAGAATTCCTTGCGTCCTTGGAGCCCTTTGCGGTGAATTAATTATTAAAAAATACACTATCTATTTTTAGAAATGGCACTAGTGCAGGTATAGGTAAATAAAGTTACGATTGTAGTATAACGGCACTCAATCTTCTTCTTCGCGCAGCTCATGTTCCACAAATCGTTCTCGTTCGTGTTGCAACTGGCGAAATTGTTCTTTTTGCTTCGCGTTTAAAAGTGCTTCAATTTTCTTATTTGTCTCCTCCAGAAACGTTTCCCTACGTTTGCGGGCAACATCAGAGTTTTCCATTCCCCTTTTCCCTTGTTTCATAATTCTATCGTGTGATTCGCGAATAAGAAGAAGCAGGTTCTCTGTTTGAGCGCTGTCGAGATCGAGTTCGCGCTGCAGCCGTTCTGCATATTCATAAGAAAAAGCCATTGACACTCCCAATTTCTCACGTGAGGTGTCGCTCGGCTGCGCGAACGTGAGTTCACGGTCTATCCGCTGTTTCTGTTCCGGGCGAAGAACGGCGGAAAGTTCCTGCTTCATCGAGTCTACAATGACTGCCATCTCGGTTTGGTGGCGTTCAAAGAGTATTTCAATCCTTTGCGCCGTTCGCTTAGAAATTTCTTGGACTTTAGGCTTCTGCGAAGAGTCCGGGTCGACTATTTCATCGACGCGCGACAGGAAGAACTCCGTTCGTTCTATGGAATCGAGTTTTTGGTGATGGCGTTTCACGAACGCTCCCCTTCCCACAACGCCAAGGAGAATGCCAATGAGAAGAGTTGCAATAATGATAATCGTAACTTTTAATTTCGTAATCATTCGAACGGCGTCTCCAAAGTTAGGACTTGTTCAAGTGTTTGATGGTGAATGCCAAGTGCCGAGTCAAAAGTGACGGAATTCTCGCGACTAATGTTGTATACGCTGCAGATGATGACAAGAACGGCAGCGCCTATTGCTACGTCCCGAAAGACCGAGACAAAGTACTCGGCCATCGACAATTCAGGGTCATGTAAGCGCTCCATTACTCGTTCGGCGAAAAATGGTCTGAACGTATTCCCTTTTATACCTTGAAGCCTATGGCGCAATGCGACGATCTCTTCTTTCGCAGTGCGGAGTTCTTCCGAGGACCTGAGAGCGCTTTCGAGCCGACGTTGTTCGCTGTCAGTCAAACGGTCGTCAAAAGAACGAAGCAGCAAATTGTAAAAATTATCATCCATCAAAAACCCTCCTTGTATTTATGCAGGATAGATTGTAATTTTTTTTGAGCCCGTTGCAACCTGGATAATACCGTCCCAAGGGGAATGTGCAATATCTTAGCTGTCTCTTCAGTGGAATATCCTTCCGCGAGGCGTAAATTGACAACAGCGCGAAATTTTGGACTGAGCGTTTCTATCGCCCGGTGAATGATTTCCTTTTCCTCAAAGTGATCTGCTCCAGTTTCAACTCCAGGCTCCTCCGTTTCATTTTCCGGGTCAATTCTCTTAAAAAGGAACCTGCGGCGTTCACGGCGCCGTATTTCGTTTAACGACAGATTCATTGCGATTCGTGTTATATATGTTCCAATAGAAGAGTCGCCGCGGAAACTCTTCAGAGCGTTGTAGAATCGAATGAATGTCTCTTGCCCGATATCATCTGCCTCGTCGCATTGACCAAGCATTCCGATCACCGTCGCCGCGACCTTAGACTCGTACCGCCGCACCAGTTCTCCAAACGCGGCTACATTGCCGTCGCGAGAGATCTTTAGTAGATCCTCGTCCGACATTCTTTTTAAATCTTCATTCAACGTGTTAGACAGTCTTATGGCGCAATTTATTCCGTTTGCCGATGCTGAAAACGGAATGGATTATAATGAAAATAGTACAATGACGGAATAAATACAACACTTGAAGTGTCTAATACTACACAACGAGACTTGAGCCAATAGTCCGATGAGTTGCCGTTCATCGTCTTGAAATAGTCTGGTAATTCGCACTTTGCAGCGGCCGCTACAATTGTTAGCACTCGCGATTCGAGAAAGTAGGGTATAATCCTTGCTATGGATGCGAACCAACATGCTCCATCAATATTTTTGACATTTCTTTGAATTTACTATATTTAAGATAGTAATCTTTTAGAATAAAAGAGGAGGAAGCATAGGTCAATAGTTACGATCTCTCAATAAAAATACTTTTTGGAATTGTGAAAGACTTTTCTCATTCGATTTTTGTCCTTTTTCTTTTTATTGCTGCGCTGAGTGCGGCATCTGCGATTTGGTTCCGCAATAATGATTACTACCTTTCTTCGCTCGAAGAGCGTCCGTTTCATCATCGTTATGAGACATTGAAACCCAGTGGTACGGAGAGCCATGGCTACGGCGTCGTAGGCACGGCAATGATCATCATTGGTGTCGCTACCTATTCAACACGCAAGCGCGTGAAAACATTCGCCAATGTCGGCGGTATAAAGTACTTTCTCGAGTTCCATATTTTCCTTTGCCTTTTGGGACCGATTCTCGTTCTCTACCACACTACATTCAAATTTGGAGGGTTGGTTGCCGTAGCGTTTTGGAGTATGACCGCTGTTGTGTTAAGCGGCTTTGTCGGGAGATATCTGTACCAACACATCCCAAAAAACATTCAGGGAAATGAGTTGAGCATGCAGGAACTCGAAGCGGAAAGTAAACGCTTGTCCGATTATCTTCGAATAAAATACCACTTACGCGACGACGTTCTTGCCTTGATTGACGACATTGGTCTTCATCATTCCGATATTGTTCATGCCGGCCTGTTAAAGCTTTTATTGTATATGATTCAAGGCGATTTTTCACACACGCAGCGCATTCACAAGGTGCGAGCCATTCTTCATCAATACTCCATCGATATCCATTCTTCCAAAGGTATTCTTCGTATTGCCAACGAGCGCATTGTCCTTCGTCAACGTATTTTGTTATTGGAAAAGATCCAGCGATTGTTTCACTACTGGCATGTCGTGCATTTGCCTTTTTCACTTGTGATGTTCGCCATACTTGTGATTCACATTGGAGTCGCCGTAGCGTTCGGTTATACATGGATATGGTAGAAAAGAGAAATACTCTAGCCGGTTGCTGAAAAACACTTTTATGAGCCACTAAGTCGGGAAGTCACAAAAACATTTTACGCAAATCGCTATTTCAACCGTTGATGATATTGGCGACAATTAGTTTCACCTTAATTTCTTAGTGTCTTTGTGGCACGCTGTATGGACTTTTTTATCATCCTGTTAATGTTGGAAACGAATAAAAATACGTCAGGGATAGGAGTGCTATGATTGGGTAATAAACAATGAAACAACTGGTCTTGTGCACTCTTTCTGCATGCATGTATGTGAGTTCGGCGCTTGCCCAAATTTCCCCGGGAGAACTCATATCCGGTCATGCTCGATGGGAAGGCGTTCAAAATTGTACGGCCTGCCATACAGTTGGTAAATCGCTTTCTAATGACAAATGTCTGGCATGCCACGCTGAAATCGATTCACGGATAAAACAAAAAAAAGGATATCATGCATCGATCAGCGAAAAGCTTTGCGAGGAATGTCATAAAGAACACCACGGAAGAACTTTCCAGATCGTTCGATTCGACACCACAACATTTAATCATTCGACTGTAGGTTTTGCGCTTCAAGGGAAGCATAAATCCATTAGCTGCACTCAGTGCCATACTAAAGCCAAAATTATCGCGGATGATATTAAAAAATTAGCGGATGAACGGAAAGGAAGAACGTACTTAGGTTTATCACAAACATGCGCCTCTTGCCACGAAGATATCCATCACGGGCAGTTTTCGAGCAAAGAGTGTTCGGCATGCCACTCCGTTGAGAAATGGAAACCTGCACCGAACTTTCTTCACGATCATTCGAACTATCCGCTTACCGGCAAGCACAAAAACGTGGAATGCCAGCGTTGCCATAAGACAACTCTCGACGACGGCAAGACGATTCGATACGTTCACATGGAATTTTCCAGCTGCAATTCATGCCATGATGATCCGCATAAAGGAAAATTCAAGCAGCAGTGCGCGACATGTCATACGACGGAAACTTTTCATACCGTTACAAAAACAGAATTCAACCATGATGCGACAAAATTTCCCTTGAAAGGCAAACATACAGTACTCAAATGTGAAGACTGTCATCAAAATAATGAGAAGAGAAAAAATGCGAGCGGAGAATTCGGATTTCATATAACAAAATTTCAACGGTGCTCCGATTGCCACGCCGATGCACATGCGGGACAGTTTGCCAATCGTATCGATGGCGGACAATGTGAACCGTGCCACTCCGAAGCTGATTTTCTTCGCGTGAACTTTACGGCAGACGATCACAAAAAGACACGCTTTCCATTACTCGGTGCTCATGCCGCCGTTCCCTGCTTTGCATGCCACATCGGTCACAAAGTCAATGCAAAAAGCACGCGGCAATTTCTTTGGAACGGAACGGTACACTGCACGAGCTGTCATGAGGATATCCACAAAGGGCAATTCGACAAGAAAATGACGAACGGCTGTGAAACCTGTCATGGCGCTGAATCGTGGCAAAAGCTCCTCTTCTCGCACGAGCAAACGCGTTTTCCATTGAAAGGAAAACATGCAAGTGTCGCTTGCGACAAATGCCACACGCGTCCCAACAACTCGGCAACACTGCCGGTGCAGTACACCGGTGTACAACTCGAATGCATCGCCTGTCATAAAGATGAGCACGAAGGCCAATTTGCGGCCAGAGTGTTCACCGATTGCAGCCCATGCCATAACGCCGTTTCATGGAAAGTGTTGCTCTTCGACCATAATAGGCAGTCGCGGTATGAACTGACGGGAAAACACATTGATGTTGCATGCGAAAAATGTCATCCGAAAGTTTCAATGAATCAACGCATAGTGGTGAAGTACAAACCATTAGGTACTGCATGTATAGACTGCCACACAACCCAAAAGTGAAAAATAAACCGCCATCGAATAGACAAGAAAAGATGAATCTTGTAGACAGGGTTAAACGTTGAGAGAAAATAAAATATGAAATTTCTGAATAATCCTGAAAGTACGTCTCGCGCAATGGCGCGAAGCCGTCCAATGAGGCTAAATCACAATTTTGGCGCCTTTGCGACTTGGCGTAAAAGATTTTTTCAAGTGTCTCAATATCTGATTATCGTCGTTCTCCTGGGCAGCATTCAAACATTCGCGCAGGAATCTCCGCATGGTCAATTGACGCACCAGTGTACGGATTGTCATACGACGAACGGATGGAAAGCATTGGCAGATCCCATGAAATTCAACCACTCGGAGACCGGCTATATATTGATTGGACAGCATCGCACGACCGCGTGCAAGAACTGCCACATCGATTTGCACTTCGCCGGCACGCCAAGGACATGTTTTGCCTGCCACGCCAGAGATTATGATGATGCGATTGTTATCAATCACCGCACCGCGGGTTTCAACACGGATTGCTCCCAATGCCATTCGATAACCGCAGCATCCTGGCAGACGGGCTTTGATCACAACAAGACGCAATTTCCGACTCGAGGGGCGCACTATGCAGTCCCATGCTTGCAGTGCCATGTGAACAACCGTTTTCGCGGGACGCCGATTCAATGCGATGCCTGCCACCACAATGTGTATCTGACGGCAACAAATCCCCCCCATACAAATCTCAGCACGGATTGCGCAACCTGTCATCCGGCGTTGAGTTGGCAGCTTCCTTCATTCGTCCCGCATCCGTATTTCCCGATTTCGACTGGAGCCAGGCACCAGCCCCTCTCGACGTGGCACAGCTGCACGGACTGTCATCAAAATTCGACAAATTATCCTTCTTCGTATTCGTCATACATTTGTTATAATTGTCATACTCATGCTCTGTCGACCATGAAAACGACGCATGCGCGTGTCTCGGGATATGATCCGACGAAATGCTATAATTGTCATCCATCACCGTGACAAATAACGGAAGGATATTCAGAGCAAATTCACAGATGAAGAACACTCTCGTACTCTGCCTGCTCGTAACACTAAATCTTTATTCACAAGAAAAGAAAGAGTATCATTATTCAATTTCCTATGTTGCAGCAACGACCGTCTATATTGCAGCAGGTTATGAACAGCGTGTCGACGTTGGGGATACGCTGAAAATTTTTCACGACGCGAAAGAGATTGGGAATGTCGCTGTTACCGCCGTTGCACGCCGTACCAGCGTGGCACAAATCCTTGTTCAGCACGTTCCCTTTGCTGTCGGCGATGATGCGGTCATTGTGATGGCATTTTCTCCTCAACGAACAGATACACTAACAATAATGAAGAGCGATACGATTCGTGCTTCTCATGCAGCAAGTCCTGTTGTTCGCCAGGACCAAACAAGCATGGACAATGTAGTCTCCGGACGTGTCGCGCTGCAGCTCAACGAAATAATAGCAAACGATAGTCATTATAATTTGACCCAGCCGGCGGGGCTTTTCCAGCTGAGCATACGGAATCTTTTAGGATCCGGAATGCAATTGTCGATGGACGATCGCAGCTATTATGACCCGACGAATAGTTACATACAATACGGCAACAGCCCAGGCGCAGAACATCGGCTGTCTGAACTGTCGCTCAGGCAAGAACGCCCGGATGCGCCGGTCGGTTTTGGAGTGGGCAGGATGACGTCGCGGTTTGTCGGAGGGATGGGAACGTTTGACGGCTTTGAATTCTATTACCGGCAGAACGATGTCGCTGTCGGTGTCTTGGGAGGAGCTCAAGTGAATGATCCAGTCTCAGTATTGAGCAATACCGGCATCAAGGGTTCGTTGTTTGTCAATTATCGCACCGGGCCCGACCTGTTTCATTATTATGATGGAACACTGGCGTACGGCCGTCAAATGCTGGATAACAAGTTAGACAGGGAGTATGTGTATCTCCAAAATACTTTTGCAATTGACCCTACGTTGTCGTTTTATGAAAGTTCCGAAATTGAACTCGATGAAAGAACGAACGGTGCAATTAAACCGGCGTTCAATCTTTCCAATACGATTGTTTCGGCAAATTATTTACCGGTAGAATGGTTTTCCGCAAATCTTGGATACGATGCAACGCGTCAGGTATATTTATTCGAGACGATGAAAACAATTTCCGACTCGTTGTTTAATAAAAACCTCTTACAGGGATACCGTGCAACGGTAACATTTCATCTTCCCCTTTCGATGACATTATCGGAAAATGTATCGTATCGGGCAAAGCAAGACACTACCCGCGATGCACACACGCTAACAACGTCATTTCGTGTTACAGATATCTTTGATTCCGGATTCAACCCCGGCATTCGGTACAGTAGCATCGTCGGCGAATATTCCACCGGCAGCGACCTTGCATTTGATCTTGACCGGACATTCTACGACAATATTGACGTTTCGCTGCGCTATGATTACAGCAGCGCCAGTATCGCCTTGCTTCGCCAAACCTATACAACAAAAACTATCACGGCGAATGTATATTATACTATCTCGCAGATGTGGTATGCATCGCTGACGCTTGATGATGTTATCGACGCAACATTGGGAGATTACCAAGGATTGATAGAAATCGGTATCCGATTTTAGGGGCATTGTAAACAATCGCTGCATAACGAAGAGACGTCCATCCATGCAAGATACAGTATTAACAATCCTCATCAGCATTATTTTGATCTCAGCTGCACTCATCCCGTACATACGACAAATCAAAAAGAAAGAGGCGAAGGCAGAAAGAAAATTCCGTGAAATGAAAATCACGGGCTTGCATGAATCGAAAACCATGCATCCGCACATTGACGTTACCATTTGCATCGGCTGCGGCGGATGCGCCAGAGTCTGTCCTGAGGGGGATGTTATCGGCGTTATCGAAGGGAAAGCGACGCTTATTCACGGTGCAAAATGTGTCGGACATGGCCTGTGCGTTGAGGCATGTCCGGTCGGCGCCATTGAACTGTTGCTCGCGAAACCGGGACGCAGCGCCGATATGCCGTTGATCGACGAACATTACGAGACGAATGTGAAGGGTATTTTTATCGTTGGCGAGCTCGGCGGACTTGGATTAATTAAAAATGCCGTTCGGCAAGGAAAAGCAGCGGTTGAATATATCGCAGCCGTACAAACGAAACACGACGCGGAATTCGATGTTGCAATCATCGGTGCAGGACCTTCCGGGCTTGCATCCGGCTTGACAGCGGCAAGTAAGAATTTGAAATACATCGTTCTTGAACAAAGCGATATCGGAGGAGCGATTCTTCATTATCCCCGCGCGAAGGTCGTAATGACCGCACCGGTAGAACTTCCGCTGTGGGGAAAATTAAAACTGACGGATGTCAGCAAAGAAACGTTGCTTGATGTATGGCAGAAGATCATTGCTAAAACATCTCTGAACGTGTTCGTCAATGAAAAGGTTATCGACGTGCGGAAGGCGAATGGATGTTTTTCGATTACATCATCACAACGAACACTTACGGCGGCAAAAATTGTATTAGCACTCGGCAGACGCGGTACACCGCGCAAACTCGGCGTGCGGGGAGAAGAATTATCGAAAGTGATGTACCGCTTGATTGACGCATCAACATTCAACGATACTCATGTCATTGTCGTCGGCGGCGGGGATTCTGCGCTAGAAGCGGCAATCGGTTTGGCTATCCAAAAAGGAAATCGCATTACGCTTTCGTACCGCGGCAACGAATTTGTGCGCGTTAAGGAGCGGAATAAGTTTCACCTTGAAGAACAGGTGGCAAAAAAGAATATCTCTGTCGTCTTCAATTCTCAAATAAAAGAGATTGAAGAACATGACGTACTGCTGTCGACCCCAAACGGCGATGTTCGGCTTCGGAACGATTTCGTCTTTATTTGTGCCGGCGGAGAGATGCCCTTTGATTTCTTAAAAAAAATAGGAATTTCTATGCAGCAACAAGTGATAGACTGACATCGTTACAATACATAGCCGTCCGATGTTAAGTCGATAATGAGTATTGAAACTCAACACTGACTCCGTCAGATTTCACCAAAACGGAAATACCTTCGAGTGTCGGGGTGTGGAATGCAGACAATCCCTATTTTGAAGTTGTTGCCTTTCGATTTCCTTCTTTTCCAGCAAATTCTTTTTCTCTCTTGAGCGCATTCTCAAGCAGCGAGAGGTTTATCCCCTTAACATACAACGCAACGAGATTAGAACGCTCAATCGAGGTTTCACCGAAAGCATCCACCCTTTCGTAATAGATCTGGTGGCCAATGCGGTTATTCTGTCCGCCGGCCGGTACTGCCGCTTCAAACTCCATCTCGTTCTTCCCTTTTCTCACCAACGGCGTAATCGTAGACGAATAGACGCCGTTAAATTGCCCCGCAGAAATAATTGGAATTTGATTTAATGTGAGCGCCTCATTCCCGACTGAGAGATCCCCGGCGGTAGAATCGACAATATTCGCTTCAAGGATTGAAACCGAGGGATTGGAGAAGAGCTTGTATCTAAAGACAAGGTCATCACCGGGGATAACGTAGACAGAGTCGGAGAAATCTTTTTCTGAACGAGGAAAAGTTCGGACTAATGAAATCTCGGAAACACTTGAACCCGTGTCCCGCAAAACAAGCCCGTCTGCGAAATAATTCTGCACGCGAATTTCCAGATGACGGGGCTTCATTGTCTCACCTCGCTTGTCTTTCGTCATCAAGGAGAGGAGATTTTTGGTCGTATCGCAGCGGAATACGCTGCAAGCGGTAATACGGAGCGAATCGAGTTTGATTCTCCTCGACAAAAAATCAACGGCCACATTCGCCCGTTCTGTCGCGAGTTTCTGCAAATCCGAAAACGAGGTTCCTTGTTTGACGGGGATATCGGGATAGCCTACGACGATAATGTCTGCAAAATGATATTTTTTGATAAGATTAATGATCGGCTGAAAAATCTTCAGCGCATCTTTTCGAAGAGTGGACTCGCCGGCTGTAAACATTAACTTTTCCACGGGGTATGAAGTTTCAACAAACGGAATTTTTGCCACCGTGGTTGAGGTTCTTAACGTGTCCATACGAATCATGATGCTGTCGGAGGTCATCAGTTCTACGAATGACCGGGACTCCAAGCCTGATTGCTGCAAAATCGATCGGTCTATTTCGGCCCTGTATTGGAGCAGTCCCTCAAAGAGCGAAGACCCGCGCCCCAATCCCCATGTCAAGTGATTGCCCGATACAGACGGGGTAATTTTTCTTCCGTTGAACGTCGCGGAACCCTCAATGTATGTAAATCCGGCGGGGAGTTCATCGAAAATCTGTATCCTCTGCAGCCATGTACTTCCGGAATAATTTATGCGAACGCTAAACTCCACCGTATTAGATTCACTCGTCGACTCATAATTTCGTAAATACAGATTCCGTGGAGAGCCGATTCTCTCAGCGGCAGTCTTGCTCACCTTTCCTACCTTTTGACTAACGCTGTCTTTGAGGATCCGCTTTACATAGAAATCTGCACGTGCTATCCCGCTTTCCGTGAGGCGGACGAATCGTGAACTTGCATCCCCTGCGAAGTCGCGTCCTCCCTTAAGCAACTCCGTCTTCGGAGGCAGCGACCTTTCATTGACTCGCAGAACGTGTTGCCCCGGCTTCACGTTCGGGAGTGAAAATTTGCCATCGTCTCCCGTCACAATTCGAGTGCCGTCCTCCATCCATAGTTCCACTCCTTTTATTCCCTGTTCTCCTTCACTTTGGTATGCGTTACGGTCATCGTCGTAGAAAACCTTCCCAATGATCAGTCCATTTTCTGTGAACACTCCCGGCTGAACCGTTATTTGTTTTTGAGAAGGAAGAGAAACGAACAATAGTGAATCGACCGCACCTCTGGCCGTGGCATAAACTGTATTCAATCCTTGGCTTTCCATAGCATCGGCTCCAAGAACAAGCTGATAGACGAGAATTGCCGTGTTCCCCGCTTTCAGCGTATCGCGTGAAACGGTTGCCAGCGCCCATTGCAGGATAGTTCCGTTTGAAAGAGACAGAGGTTCAACTGCCACTCCGTTGTATCGCGCGGATTTAGCATAATACTTGAATGCATGCGGGAGCTGGTCGGTGATTTTGAGGTCTTTCATCAACTCGGGAGGACTGCTATTGTTTGTAATCGTCACCTCGTACGTCACGATATCTCCAATTTCCGCAACGTTCTTGTCGGCTGATTTGACTACTTGAAGAAACGTCGAGAATTGAGTGTTGCTCTTCAGAAGCACCGAAGCCGACGAAGATGCCACCGTCGTGGCGTTCTGAAGAATGGACGCGTTCGTTCGTATTTTCCGGCCTGAGGCAAGCGTGTAGTCTGTTCTCATGTAAAGCAATAATGAATCAACTTGTCCCGGAGGGATGCTGCCAATATTCCACACAACGACACTGTCGACAACGGTCGTGTCATTCCCGACTTTGTTCGCTGTCCAATGATTGTAGCGAAGAACACTCCTGCCGCCGTTGAAAACAGAATCGACGATCTTGACGCCGCGGAGAGAATCCGTTCCTGTATTGCGGTACACGATTGCAAATTGAACGCTGTCCCCTGCAACAACGGTATCCTTATTCTGCAGCACGACGTTTTGCAGCGCGACCATCGGAGCGGATATGACCACCGTGCTGGTCTGGGTGCTTTGAGCGGCTAGCTGGCTCGAGCTGAACCATGCGCGGTTCAGGATGGACGTGCTGTCGGGAATATTTCTTGCCACGGCAACAGCTACCCTCACTGAATCTGATATTCCTATCGCCAGGCTGTCCATCGTCCAGCGGACAATTCGCTGCGTCGTATCGATCGTCACCGCCTTGAACAAGCCTTTTTGGCTCGAAACGAGCGAAGTGTACCGCGGTAGCGTATCAACCATGACCGCGTTTGTATGGTAGGTATTTCCTTGGTTTTGATACTTGATTAAGTATTTGATAGTGTCTCCTGCTGACACGGTTGGCTGGGCCGACACTGAAAGATTAAGGGAAACGGACGGGCGAATAAGAATGTTGAGATTTATTGTAAATGTCCCGCCGGCTGTATCGTAGACAATCGTCGCGCCCGTATAATTCGGAAATTTCACACTGTCAACATTAACTTCGTATATCCCTGGTTGAAGATTGTCGAATTGGAATCTTCCGAGCGCGTCGGTCTTTGTCGATTGAATACGGCTGTAAATTAATGGCGCGGCTACATTCTGAATTTTTTTCGAAGCTGCCCTGCCGGCCGAACCCGAAGAAAGTGAATCCAGATAGACATCGATGCCTTGAACTGAAATCGGTGTATTGGCCGTCGCATATTGCAGCCTGCCGGCGATCGTGTTCAGAATCTTGACCGCCTTGCGGTCGAATAATGTATCTGACGACATGCCGGTTGAAGTCGACAGCGTATCACCAAATTGGTCGACGACAAAAATCTTCAGCGTGTACATCATAACTTCTTTGTTCAACGGAACGAAGAAAACACCGTCGCTCCCCGTTGTGTCGCTTCCGACAATCTGCTGGCTGTTGTCAAACACTTCTGCGATCGCCCCCTTATAAGGGACCTGCTGAATGTTCGACCCTACAAGGACGGACGCTCGCACGACACCGGTGACTGCTCCCGGATACATAATCACCGGCGTAGTCCCAGTTATCATCCCGGACTGCGCAACGCCGGCAACTGCCGTCACGATACCCTTTTCCACAAGATTGGAAACATTTTCTGACACCAGGTACACTGATGCACTCCCTCCGCTGGTGGCCGTTGTGGTTGTTTTCGTGCCATTGTCGAAAAATCCAAGAGTCGTGGAAAATGTGACTGGAACTCCATCGGGAACAGGAGTGCCAAGGGAATCGAAGAGAAGCGTAACAACGTCCGCGCTATCCCGATTCGCATTCCCCCAAATATATTTTTCGGACAACGATAAATTCATCGATGCAGGGCGCACGGGGACAATCGGCGTCGTCACTTCGGGGGCCACCACCATTGAAACAGAAGAAGAGTGAACATTGACATCATTTTTTAACTGACTCATGCCGAGGTTTGGGGCTGCCAGCACGGTAAGGGTTATATTCTGCACGCCGACTACCGCCTGAAGGGTACCCAGGTTCCATTGTACAACTCTCTTATTCGCGCTTACGATTGTCGGTGTAACACTGGCATTCGCAAAAGTGCCGTTTGCTGAAATCGTATCGATAAGTATTGTTGAATCGGATTTTACATTTCCTGTATTGGCAACCTGAATCTGATAAACAATCTGGCGGCCGGAACCAACAAAAGCTGCGTTCGTTGTGTTCGTCAAAGCAAGCCGAGCAAAGTTTCCTACGAGAAGATTTTGTGAGGCATTGACTGACTTTCCATCCCACGAAAGAAGAGCACTTAGCGGGAGAACCGCCTGCCCCGCCGTTGTCGTGTCAATTTTAAGCTGAATAAGAAATGAATCCGGTTTAGCAGATGGAAAATTGAATACTTTCCATGTAATGACGTTGCCGCTGACATTGCCATTGTTTGAGACGCTCACAATATTCAACCCAGCGGAAGGCAGAATGCTTTGGATGGTAACCGTGTCAGCAGCAGCATTGCCGATATTCGTAAATCCGAGCCATACCTTCACGACATCCTTGAAGATGACGTTTGAATCCGCAACTGAATAATGAACCACAAAATTTGGCAGGCTTCCAACGGTGACCGTGACAACAGGACTCGGGACCGAAAACACAACGCTCTTGTAGGTGTATTTTCCCGTCGCTTGAATGGAAATTTGAGTGCCCGGGGGTGTTTGTGCATAAGAGAAATCGCTCGCTAAGGTGGCTACAGCAGCCATGCCAATGACAACGAGCGCAAACATGCGATATGATGGGATCCAATGTTTCATGAATAATTTATACCTCGACATCTCGCTCATTGTTATTTAATTTTCACCTTAAATTCCACAGTTCCCGCCGTTGATTGTTTCAGTCCCGCCGTTTTTACAGTGACGTTTCCGTTTTGAACTGCAGTTGAATCGGGGAGCGACAGTGCCCCCAATTTCACACTTCCTGGAATAAACGAGGTACTGTCGGGAACTCGTGCTGTAACTGTGTATGAGGTATCAATATCCGCATGTCCGCTGTTCGAATATGAAACCGTATATGTCAATACTCCCCCCGGGGGCTGCGGCTGGCTTGGCAGCGGTGAAACGGAAATCGATACCGCGACAACCGGAATGTTCGTCGTCGTTACCGCAACTGCACTTTGAAATTTCAGCGCGTTTGCCGATGATGCCGCTGTGAATGTAGTAACATCTTTCGTTTGATCGAATTGCACCATCGGAATAATTGCAATCGCGAAAACATGGACGCTGTCTCCTGCCGAGACAGAATCGAGGTCGACACCCGCTTTGCCGTTTGTGTTTGTCAATGGAACATCAGCAGGGTCAACCACGCGGTTGTTGTTCACATCCTTAAGAAATTTCCATGCGAGCGGTTGTGTAGAAGTTGAAGACCACTCGATCACATCTTTGATCGTGCCCGTGTTTTTTACCGTAAAATAATATTTCACTGAATCACCCGGCTCTTTCGCCGATGTAACGCTATCGGGAGAAAGTGAAACGCCGAAGCTGCCGCCGACACTAATGTTCACAGTGTTCGAAACCTTGTTTCGCCGCAGAACGCCGTCGCTGTACGCGATAGTCATAGCATTTGGGATAACGGTCCCAGGAAGCAAACCTGTCTGCACGTTGACGGTTAAGGTTACGCTGGCTGATCCGCCGGAAGCGATGGACGCAAATAGCCATTGCACTGAATCAGCGGACACATGCATTCCGCCGTTTGTAGAAGTTACGTATGAAAATCTGGGATCGAACGCATCAGCGATAACGACGTTTGTTGCCGCCGACTGCCCGCTATTGGTAATAGATAACGTAAACGTTATCGGACCGGGAGGATTAGGCGACGCATTGTCAACGATCAAAGAGCTATTCGTCGCGATAACGGTCGTTTGCACACTCGTTTGAAGAAGTGAATGAGCACTTTTTGTCGCATCGAATTGAGAAGATGCCTTTATTGTCGTTGAATCAGTCTGACCGTTCAGCGCTTCATTGTTTGGAACAACCACGCGGGCAATAATCTTGAAACTTGAATCGGCTTTGACTGAATCTGTTGATGCAATGACACCCGCACTGGAGTCGGCAGCATCCAAAATACCGTTTCCGTTGATATCGTGGTACAGGAGGATTTGCCAACCGTGCGACGAAATATATGTCAGCGTAAATTTATCGGTTCCGTTCCCCGAATTGAGAATCGTCAGAGAATAATCTGCATTGACACCGTCGCCGGAAGTCTTCGCAAGAGACGGCAAAAGAACGTTTACTGTCCCCGCCTGTTTCACAACAAAGACGACGAAGGGTGAATAGACGGTGTCGACGTTCGCACCCGAGGCTGTCGTATACATCGCAACCGCCCGGCTCGAAATGACAGTCCCAGCGGGAGTTCCCACCGCGTAAACGCTCTTCGACCACGCCAACAGGAGAAGAGCAAGGAGGAGCGCCTTCTTTATATGATTGAGTCTATTCTTCATTGAATTCTCATAAGGGGAATCGAATCACAATTAGTTTACCGTGATTTTAAACGCAACTGTTCCAGTCCCTGAAGCAGGCACAGTCCCGATGGTCACGGTTATAGTTTTACCGCCGTTCGTCACGGTCACCGCATCGGCATCGGCAGCATCAGTCATGGCAGTGCCGTTCAATGTCGTTGAATTGGGAACATACGTCGTGCTATCCGGGGCACCGTCGATGATTTTGAAATTGTACGCGTGCCCGTGGCCGGTATTATTGTAGGTGACTGTGTAGGTCATTTGCGTCCCCGGGGGTTCATTGCCGATCGGGGCAACGACCTTCGTCAGGCTGATGACCGCGATGTCGATTGTTGTCGTTGCAATCGAACTCTGGAACTTTGTATTGTCTGCTTTCGAGGTAACCGTAAACGTCGTAACATCCTGAGTGAGGTCTGTCCCTACAACCGGAGTAATTGCGATCGCAATCACGTGCAGGCTGTCGCTGAAATTGACAGAGTCGGTAACCGCTAACGGAGTATCATTAATGTCATAAATCCCGTTGTTGTTAACGTCTTTGTAGAACTTCCATGTGAGCGACAACGATGAACTATATGACATTAACAGTACGTCCTTTGCGTTGCCGGTATTCTTCAGCGTGAAATAGTACTTGATGGAATCTTCCGGTTCATGTGTCGAAGCTATCGAAGTAGGACTGATTGCTACTCCGCGCGTTACGCCGACCGTTACGGACCGTGTGTTACTTGAAGACGTAAAGGTATTAGGGCCGGCTGTGTACGTAACATTCATTGTATTGTTGTACACCGTCCCCGTGGTCGCTCCGCTCGGGACAGCCAGCGTGATCGTTACTGTCACCGACCCACCCGGGTTGATTGTGCCGACGTTAAACAGAACGGGATTGCCGGACGAATTGACTGTTCCCGAAGTCGTGGTCGATGAGACGTAGGTCAGGCCGGAGAGTAAGTCGGAGATGCCCACTCCCGTTGCCGGTACGGCGCCGTTGTTTGTAAAAGTGAATGTGTAGATCACGTTTTGCCCGGCGTTTGGACTTGCATTATTGACCGTCAGCCCTGTGCCGAGGTTGCTGAAATTCACAGTATTCACGGTAGTGATGAAAGTGCTGTTTGCCGTCTTCGTGTTGTCGAAAACCGAAGTGGCCGTTACTGTGGTAGTATCTGACTGTCCGTTCAACGACGGGTTGTGCGGCACAAAAATCCTGACCATAATTTTGTACGTCGAATCCTCAGGGAGCGGACCTGTCGCGGTGATGGCTCCGGCGGATATTTCACCGGCTTCGAGTATTCCATCTCCGTTTGCGTCATGATACAATGTTACCGAAAATCCTTTTGAGGAGTTCTTGGTAAGGTTAAAATTGTCAGTACCGTTTCCGGAGTTTGTTATTGTAAGAGCATAGTCGACGTTCACGCTGTCGCTCGAGGTCGTAGCCGAATTGGTGGCCGGTGCCCTGTTGACTGCCGCTATTTGGGCTACCGTAAAGCTGACGGTATTCGAGTACAATGTATCGCTTACCGCACCGCTCGCCGTCGTGTACACAACCTTCGAGCGAGATGAAACTACAGTGCCAGCCGGCGTTCCTGCCGCAAAAGCATTATTGATAAACACAGTGAAACTAATGATACTCAATAACGCAAGCCTGAAATTTTTCATAAGTCGATCTCCGTTTAAAGATTATTGAACAACTACTCTAAAAGTAACCGTCAGCTCTTTTCCGCCTTTTAGTGCATCCTTTAATTTCCATCGCAGCAAAGTAGCCGCACCTGATTCTGCCGGGGTTGCTGTTTCTCTGTCAACACTTATTTCCGTCCCTTCCCCCGTTGCGGAACCTTCAAGATATACAGTACCATTAGGGACTGGATTGGACAACTGAATGTTGGTCGCGTCGCCGTCGCCGATATTTTTACATATCAGCGTGTAGGTAACCGTGTCGCCCGGCTGCGCGTTAGGCTTACTGACCATATTCACCACGACAATATTCGGGTCGGCTTTTGCTTTTTCTGAATTTGCAATAATTTCGGCGGCAAGAGCTTGCGACGCACTTTGCGATGCAGCGTTTGCCCCCCGCGCCATTAGCCACAACATCGGTGTTTCGCCAGAAAGAGTTTTGGCAGGGCTTTTAATTGAGATCATGTTCTTCAGCACGGAGACATTCTCAGCACCCGGCATAATGGAAAGAGCGATGACAGAAGTTGAAGATTTTCCCGACAAGATTACACCGTTTTTTTCTATTCCAGCAGATCCTTCAAATGGAAGCAGGAGACGAAGCGCAAGATTTTGTCCCTTGTCGCTCGCGAGCGAAAATGTTACAACAAGCTGTTCCGGAGTTTTTGAATTATTCTTGTCTCCTGTTACCAGTGCTCTCGTGATCAATTTCACCGTCCCAGTAGGCAATGCTACTTCATGAACTGTTTCAGCGGTACGATTTCCGCTTGAGATAGTGTTCGATAGCAGTTTTACTCCCTCTGAACTGGTTTTCCCTAAGAATTCATTCAGTGCAACAGTTTTTATGGTCTTGCCTGTTTCATCAAGAATTTCAATCAGCGCGCTTGTCCCTTGCGATGCTCGAAAGAGAATACCAAATCTCTCTTTCGATCCAGTCAACGATTTCCCTTCGATGAATGGCAATACGACAGCATCGTTTTGTTGTTGTGCGGTATAGGAAACATTGAACTGACCGTATGACATCGTGAGTCCTTGCTGGGCCTTTTGCCCAAAAAGGAACGAGGAACCGACGACGAGAAAAACTACCATGGCTGAAAATTTTTTCATATTGACTCCTTTGAAAAATATATGTATCCAATCAATTAATAATCACTTTGTAAGTTATCGTACCGTTCCCGCCCGGAGCGATAGCGCCAACAATCGTAGCAAGATTTACCGTAATACTTCCTGACAAAACTGTAACTCCATCGCCATCGTTCGCGTCAGTTTTTGCAACGGAATTTACCGTCACGCTATTGGCGACATATGACGTATTAATCGGCGTGCCTGCTGACACAACAGTGTTCGTAGCGCTCCCGTCTCCCGTGTTTGAATAAGCGATGGAATATGTGACCGTGTCGCCGGGAACGGGATTCGTCTTGCTGGCCGTGAGGGTCAAAACAATATTCGGAACCGTTGTACTCGATAAACTCCATGTCCCCACGGTTGTCACTCCGCTGTATTGAACCCAATCGTTTACCGTTGAATCGGCCGACGTCATGCCAAGCCGGGCCCACACATCCGGTCCGGTCGAAGTTCGCTGCCATATCTTGAGTGAAGAATTCATATTCGGCGAGATTACTTCAGTGCTTCGATAATGCAATTGCATCGTATATGTAAACCCGGAACCGCCGGATTGTGAAATTACGTAGTATCGGTTGATCGGGGTCATATATGTATTCGCACCGGGAGATACCGTATCGACAAATACTGTTATCGATGAGGGCAACGTTCCGCCAGAGTTGAAATTGAGTGTTGTGTATGGTCCTTCAAACGCATACGGTGTCCCGGCCGTAAATGCGAGAGTCCTGGTTATCGTACCAAGGATAATGCCATTGCCGGTCCGTGTACCTGTGATCGTCACTGCGTTCGACGGCCCCGTTCCCATCATCCCCCCCGCCATCGAAACGTTGACAACCTGGATACTATTATTCAACGCCACATTTGTCGTCGAAGAACTTTTATTTATAGTTAGATTGTTGAAGCTTGTCGCTCCCGCAATGCTTGCGCTCGAAGGACCGGCAAAAACAATCTCGGACGTTGTTGGAGTAAATGTACCATTATTTATCCAATTACCATAGAGGGTATCAATGGTCGATGAGCCATTGAGCGTGGAAGATGAGCCAATGATCATACTGCCATAGATAACCATCGCTCCTCCGGCAGTTTTTGTTCCCCCGGTCGCCGTCTGCAAATTATTGTAGCTAAATGATGGGATCGTTTGGGCACCGCTTCCGTTGAAATTTATCGTGCTTCCGCTCGTGACATACCCCCCGCTTGTGAACGTTGCAGTTGGAGAAAATGTATTTGCTATGCGGATCGTATCGCTGGAGGCGAGTGTAATATAATTGGCCGTGTGGGCCCCGCTGATTGTTAAGTTATTGTACCAAAATGCATTCACCGTTTGGGCACCCGCCCCATTGTAATTGATGATGCTCCCTGTTGTAACATACCCTCCGCTCGTGAATGTTGCGGCCGTTGTCATTGCTCCTGCAATGCCGACCGTTCCGGAACTTGCAAATGTTACGTTGTTCGTTGTCTTCGCTCCGCTAATCAGCAGATTATTATAGTTAAAAGCTACAACTGTTTGCGCCCCCGCTCCATTGTAATCAACTATCGATCCCGCCGATTGATACCCGCCGCTTGTAAATGTTGCGACGGGATTAAAAATATTCGCGACATGAATTGTATCGCTTGAAGAAAGCGTCACGGTGTTCGTTGTCCTTGCGCCGCTAAGCCGCAGGGAATTGTACGGCATGCAGGGCACGGTCTGTGCACCGGAACCGTTGAAATCGACCGTCGTTCCCGTCAGAACATACCCGTAACCGCTGCTGAACGTTGCTGATGGAGTGAATGTGCCCGCGATCCGGATCGTATCGCCGCTGGAGAATGTGATATTATTTGCACCGCGAGCATTTGAGATTGTGAGGTTATTGTAACCAAGCGGGGCAATTGATTGCCCTCCCGATCCGGTATACTGAAAGGTGTTTCCGGTATTGATCCACTGTCCCGCCGGGATGACACCTGATAAAACCGCATTATTTGCGACAGTGATCGTGCCGCTTGCGAGCGTCACATTACCTGTCCTCGCTCCTCCTCCGGCGAGATTCAAATTGTAATAGCCCACCGCAGGTACAGTTTGAGAACCAGTTCCGGTAAAGCCGACACTCCCGCCCGTCATTGTTGTGGTGCCGCCTACCGTCGGAAACGCGAGGCGAGTGTTCAATGTTCCGTTTGTCATGCTCAGATTTCCTATAACAGCTAAACTCCCTATGCTGTCGGTGAGTTGGATTCCGCTGTTGGTAATTGTGAGACTTTTGCATGAATCGGCAGAGATATTATAGATAATCGCCGTAGTGTCTAATATCACGTCGTTAAGCGTTGTCGGTACGGCGTTGAGAGACCAATTGTTCGGAGTATTCCAGTATGGGTTACCCCCTAAACCAACCCACCGGAAATATCCAAGAAGTTGCCCAACGGCTATATCACCAAAAGCCGTCAGGCCGGTAGCTTGTGTGCTGGAGGAAGTTCGCGTTGTCGTCGTCGGTCCGTTCCAAAGGCCGCCGGAGTAGAGCCTCAGGAAGAAATTTGCTGTATTTGCGCCAGACATAATATCGGTCGACACGAAATTTGCCGTAACAGAGTACGTTGTGAAAACTACGTTTAAATTCTTGAGGGTCCAGTAACGAACTACGTTTTTCGTTATGTCGAATCCCGAGATGCCAATATACGGGTCGTTCGATCCCACCGTCGTCGCCACGAAGTAACCTGCTGTTGTCACACTTGCTAACGTGATATTAAGCGGCGCATAGTTTGTTGCGTCTCCGATATGGAATGTCACCGATACCGGAGAACCCGTCGTTATATAGTATTTCATATTCCCATAGACGTGTCGTGCCAATCCGCTCACAGCCCGTGTAACGTTCCCACCCGAATTGATGACAACACTGTCGCTTGCTGTCGTGATGATTCCACGCGTCAGTGTGAGCGTACCGCTAATATTGAGATTCGCGCTCATCGTGATGCCATTCCCGTCGTTCAACTCAACGTTGCCGAAAGTACCCCCCCCCGAAACAACGTGGGCAGTTAATCCGCCGTTGAGATAAATCTCCCCGGATCCTCTGTGGAGAGCGGTGTTCACGATACTCCCATTGACCGTAAGGATGAAAACGCTGTCAGAGAAAACGCCGGAGTTTATGGAATCGATACCCTGAACGGTTGCATTCCCTCCAATGCCCTTCCAACCATTGCTGATGGACAGATTGTTAAACGTGAAAGCTGGGATCACCTGGCTTGACGTTCCGTTAAACGATACCGTGCTTCCTGTTACTGTGTGGCCAGTCGCCGTTCCTGCAGTAAATGTGCCTGCAATGCCCACCGTTCCCGACGACGGAAGTATTTTGTTGAAATTGCTAAAAGTTAAATTGCCGTAGCTTGCCGGAAGCACGGTCTGACCATTGGCTGCATGGCTGTAATTTACCGTTCCTGTTGTCGCGCTTGACAACGAGCCGGCGCCGACAGTCACCAGGTTGTCGATTGTTAGTGTAACAGCTGTGTTCACATTGAATGCGCCGGCGGTAAGATAGAGCGAATCTGTTTGAACCGAGTTCGTGAGGTTGGCTCCGGCGCCGTTGTTGATCGTTAACTGATTCACAATGCTTGGGAGTCCGTTGCCGGTACTCTGGAGTGAGACTCCGTTGTAGACATAATGTCCCCCGGCGTTGTACGACCTTCCGGTGGTTTGAATGTTTCCCGTTGCACCGCTGGCTGTGATTCCGCTCGTCGAACCGATGCCGAGCGTTCCGCCGCTGGAAAGCGTAAAAGTTCCGCCGCCGCTGATTGTGTTCGTTCCCATGTACAGCGTGGCGCCGCTGTTTACTGTCCAGCCGATACTATCGGTGGCTGTTCTCGTCCCCCCCGAAGTATATGTCTGCACGCCGGTACCGTTAAATACTATCAACCCTTTTCCGGTGTTGCTTGTGGAATTTTCGCTGATCGCTCCGGCAGTAAAAGAAAAATTTCCTGCAACACTCATTGTCGACGTCCCGGTGTTCGCTCCCCCGCTCCCTTTCATCCGAAGAGTTCCACCGCTCATAGAAAAATTTCCGGCAATTTTCAATGTTGGTGTGCCATTTCCAGTGGATAGGCCGAATGTCCCTCCAGTTTGAGAATAGCTGCCCCCGACGGTTGTTGTTTGGCTTTGCGCTGCCGCCAGGTCTAATTCCCCGGTTCCGGTGGAAGTCATTGTGAAGTTTCCAGCTACGGTGGTAAGCACACCGGCAATATTCAGAGTAGCAGTCTGGCTCGCGTTATTCCATTGAACATTCCCAAATGTCTGGGCTAAATTTGCGGGCAGCGCGGTCGTCACGCCCGTAAATTGGCAGGTAGAGTTTGGATCCCAGGTTGCGACCAGGTTGGCCGTGTTGTTCGTATTGTGCATGTAAAGACCCGTACTTGACACAGCAGCAACGGCAGTCCCTTGTGCCAGGGTTCCGCTGTTTATCAGTGCTCCGGAGATTGCCAGATCGGTACCCCCCCTTTTGTGGAGAGTAAACGTTACGCCGCTGTTAATGGCCAATACACCGCCGGCATTTATCACAAGTTGATCGGCATTCGTGTTGGCTGTAACAGTTACTGCATAACCGTTTTGTAAGGTTATTGTTTGAACCGTACTGTCAGGCACTACTGCTGCTGCTACCCAGGACGTTCCATTGTATCGCTGCCATGTCGCAACAGCATTCCAGTTTCCTGTCGCAACGGATTGGTAGGAGTTTGTGAGGATAGTGTTCGTATCGCCGATCGCGAATCCCGTGCCTGTAGAAAGGAAGCTTGTTATTCCGGTTGCTTGAGTGCTCGTTCCCGTGCGCGTTCCAATTGTTGGATAGGTCCACGCTGCGTCGTACTTTCCAACTACGAAATTGGCGGTTGTGGCTCCTCCATCGATATCACCGGCAACGAAATCAAAAGTGATGTTGCATGAAGTGAAAGCGATCCCGCTGTTCGCCAAAGTCCAATACCGGTTTACATCGCTCGAAGAACTGATCTTTGAAGAAGCAATTTGCGGATGCTCAGCGGCTGTTGTAGAGGATATGAGATTGCCTCCGGTCGTCACCGAGGCGAAGGTCACTGTATCCGGAGCAAAGGTTGTAGCATCGCCGACTTCAAAGAGCCGAAGGACGTTGCTTCCTGTCGGAAAATATTTTTCCAGGTTCCCGTTCACGTGACCGCTGGTCCTGCTGACGCTACCGGTAGATGAGATAATGACAGTGTCGGCGGAAGACGTAGTGACAATGCCGGAAGTGAAGGTCAGCACGCCGTTGATCGTTAGATTGTTGGAGAGCGTCGCGCCGTTCGCATCATTCATAACGAGGTTTGTATATGGGCCGGTCCCCGAGAGAACGTGTGCGGCAGTGCCCGGGACGAAGGTGACGCTTCCCGCTCCAGTGTGTGCGCCGTTATTCGTAGCGTTTTTGGCAACCCGAAGGATAAATCCTCCATCCGCAAAAGTAACTCCTGAATTGATAGTGAAGTTGCCTTGAACCGTATCCGCAGCTGGAACCGCAAGCGTTTTTGTTCCGCCGGTACTCACGTTGAGGTTATTGAATAAGAACGAAGGTATCGTTTGTGCTCCAGAGCCGTTGAAGTCCACCGTACTCCCAGTGATCGTGTGCCCGGCCGCAGTACCCGGAGTGAACGTTGATGCGATTCCCACGACTCCGCTTGACGGCAGAGTTTTCGTAAAATTGCTGAATGTCAGATTTCCATAATTTGCTGCGAGGACAGCCTGCACTGCTGAACTCTTATTGTACGATACAGTCCCAGTGACAGCAGAAGTTAAAGTTCCGCTGCTTGCGACGCCGCCGTTCAGCGTCAAGGTAAATGTGCCGACGGCGAACGTCCCCTGCAAAATCTGGAACGAGTCTGCAACAGTGGCGCTTGAACCAAGCGAGACTGAGCTGCCATTGTTTATCGTCAACTTGTTGAACGTTTCGGCGCCCGAAGTTCTTGTAATCGTTTGCGCCGCCGTTCCGTTAAATGTTGCTGTTGTCGTTGTCGGCGTGAATGAACCGGCATCGCTCCAGAGTCCGGCATCGCTGATGTTGTTGTTATTCGCGTTCAGGCTATTCCCTGAGTTGATGGTAAGATTGTTTTTGACAACAAGAAATGTGTCGAGCCGCGCCGTTACTGTGGGTGTGGAACCGGCAACAAGGAAATTATAGAGCGGCGTAATAGACTTGACCGCAATTGTGTCGCCGCTTGCAGTCGAAGCATCGCCTATCTCTACAATGCCGCCCGTGACCGAATATGTCGTCGAACCGGTGTTAAGGAATCCAAGCCGCGACCCGGCAACACCATTCGAATGTTTGATAATGATTGTTCCGCCGGTCATTTCGAAATACGACCCGGGAACGCTTATCGAGAAGGGAGCATCAGTAGTGCTCGTTGAGCTGATCGTAGGGACATTTACCGTCCCTCCTGACATAGTAAAGACTGTTGTCGTAAAACCGTTGTAGGGGGCGAATCTTCCGGCAATATTGACTGTGCCTCCTTCAATCGTAAAAGTTCCGCCGTTGGACATCAATCGTTTGTCGGCAGCATTCCCGATCGTCAAAACCCCGCTGCTCACTCTCAGCGATCCAGAAACAATCAGGCTGTCTGGAATTGTCACCGTTGGGGAATTGCTATAGAGCCAAAGCCCCGCCGAGGATGGTATTGTAGCGTTTCCCACGAAGGGGGTGACAGTCGTTCCGGTCGAAAGCCTGAATGTTCCATTCGAAAGAGTGAGGAAATTTGCTACAGTGTCGACAAAATTCGTTGCAGAGACATCCAGAATATTTGAGTTGGAGGATCCCATGTTCACCGTGATTTTTCCAAAACGCGTTGTCGCCCCTCCTCCTTCAATATTTTGAGGACCGTTCCTGCCGAAGGTTACAACGCAGCCGCTTGTAGTGCTCGGTGTCATGTTGAATGTTCCTGCATTCATTATGTCGCCGGTTATATTGAGAGCGTGCGCCGTTTGTGAGAATGCAGTGTTTACAGTAACGGTTGCTCCCGAATTAACTGTAAAGCCGCCGTTAACGGTCAATGTCCGCGCAACAGCACTGCTGCCAATGACTAAAGTAGCTCCGGTCCCCCCTTGTCCCACCGTAATGCTGTTGGTGGTATCATTACCGTCCAGCGTAACTGTGGTGTTGTCAGCGATTGTAACATTTGCACTCGAGGCGGGAACAACTCCGCCTATCCACGTCGAGCCAACGCTCCACGGCCCGGTTTGCGCTGAAATAACGTTTGGAGCAGGGCTCGTTGCTTGACTTCCCTGTAGCGGGGCACTAAGCCTCCCTTCGGTCACAGCATAGACTTTCCAATAGTACGTAGTCCCTGCGAGCAAACCTGTCTCATTCACGGAGGTTGAATTTGCGGCAAGTTGATGAATGAAATTATACGTGGCTCCGCCGTCATCCGACCGGTAGACCACATATCCTACTTCGTTAGTGGCATTGTCAGTCCAGTTGAGCTGCATCGACGTCAGCTGGATATTTGAAAATGTCAGATTTGTTGGATTGGCCGGCGTCGGCGGAGCAAACGTTAACATTGTGTTAGAGGTTGGCAGCGTCGTCAAATTGTTTTGAACGGTGTTGTTGAATGTCGTTGAATTCACCGTCTGTTGTAATAGAAGCTGGGCTGCCGTCGGCGTCGCGCTCAGCACCGAATCATTGATCCCGAGTGTGTACGACCATCCGGCAGTTCCTGGGGACATTGATCCATAAATGAATTCTATGACACCCGTCGATTCGAACAGCTTCAATTGGAAATTGATGTTCGCTGTAAAGTTACTATAAATAGTCATGTCGAGCCATTCCACGGTCAAAACCCTATTGGGGGCTGTCCCCGTGGTGAGATACTTGATGCTATTGCCGAGCGGATCTACAGTGTCTGCCGTTGTCAAATCGAAGTAAAGTGGCGCGATAGCCAGAACCGTTCCGCCGGAAAATGCGTTCGTGCTCAGGTCGGCGTCATATGGCCCAAACGGCCGGGAATTAGGTCCGCCATCGAACGTCTGCCCGGAGAAGTCTATGAATCCATTAGTAGAAACGCTGAATTGCGTATAACGTGTGCCGTTATACCAGAAATCGAATCCTATGCTGACGGGATAGCTCCTGTTATCATCCATATTGGCATTGCCATTCGCGTTGTTTCGCCACGACGGAAATGCATTGCCGGTTGCCGAATCCGACTCGTAGATAATCCCCGTTGTTAGCGTCACCGGAGCATAGTTCGCAATGCTCTGGCCGTGTAAGGACGAGCCCGCGAGCATTATCAATCCTGCCAGAACGGCGACTTTCACAGAAGCCTGCCGATTCAAACGATAATATAAACGAGCGAATCGATTCATAGTTGTTTTCACAATGATGTCAAACTCTGTTCAGTGAACAACACTTTCATTAAAAGTAATTCAAGATTTTTTCAGTGAACTTCACACCCATCGTTATGTATGGCCCCCTTGACCAGTAGGTATAATCTACCAAATCAAGGTCTTTATTGCCGACAAAATTGTAGCCGACCGCAACGTGAACATTCTGCATCAGAACGTAGCCGACTTCAGCGCTGTAGCCGATCTTCGCGTCGTTTGCTTCGTGCTGGCTCAGAATTCTGTACTCGCCTGCAACGTCGAAACTGTGCCAATTCAAATCGTACTCCGCATGGAGCAGATAAAAATCTGTCAGTGTCTTCGCGTCGAGGCCGTACGATGTTGCATCGTCCACTTTCAGCGCATATTTCAAACCCATTTCCAGCCTGCGGAACGGCTCAATGAAGGTGTGCAGAGAAACGATCGAAGCGTTATCGTAGGTCTCCGGCGAAACCATTCCATTGTACGACATTCTCTGATCGAATTTGCCGATGGCATTCAACCAGTCCCACGCAACCGGTCTATAGGCGATGCCGATCGTATTGTGGAGGTTCCTCAATGTCCCGTCCGAAAGTTGCGAACCAATAATATTGGTCGGGTCGGCAGTCAATGTACCGCCTGCAAAACTATTTGTCGGATCCTGAGCCTGTGATCTCACTTCTTCGTAGTATGTTAATTTTTCGATGAGGGTGAAGTCCCGTGCCAACCGCAGATCCCCGCCGAACGTCACATCACGTTTAGTGCTTTGTCCATCGCTTGCAATTTCACCTTTAATCGTAGCTTTGTATGAAGCTTTCGGTAAGTATTCAAAACCGATCGACAAAGCGTTATGGTCGGGTGTTGATGTTTCGAGTACGTTCTGGTCGAGCTCTTTCGTTCTTTCATATGACAATTCAGACGTGAGGTCGTCTGTAATTTTTGTGGTGTTCTTTAATCCGATGCTTGCTTCATTACGCCTTCCGCTGATGCCGTTCCCGAGTTCATATTTTCCCGTCACCGTAGTGCCGTATCCGACCGAGGAACTTAAACCGACGACGGATGAATTTCCGGCTCCTGAATAGATCTTCTCTTGCAAAGATAACGTTATTGGGTCAATGATGCGATACGCTACTCCAAGTGTACCAACAGAAGGTTGAATTGCATCCTGACTTGAAGAGCTGATGTTGTCGACGTATTCGCCCGTTACGTCAAGACGGCTTGCGGCTTTCACTGTCGCTTTCGCATCTATGAGCGTCGATTGGCGCTTCTCTTCTGAACTTAGAGAATCCGCTGAGATGCTTTCATACTCTGCATTTTCAACTTTTAAGGATGTATTGACGATATTTCCAAAAGTCTGTTCAATTCCGCCGGAAACCGAATTTGTCGTTACCGATCCGCTCCCCGATTCGTCTGCCGTGTGGTAATAGTCGCCTTCCAACTTCGTCGAACCGAAGGGGCTAAGAGATCCTCCCACGCCATAGCGCTCAGGACCTGGTTCCGCCCAAACCGTCGCTGAGTCCGCCGCTGCCGACTGTGGGGTTCAGGAATCCCGCATCGACCTTCCGGTAATACGACTTCAGATTAAGCTGTTCGACCGGTGAACCGCTAAGTTCGACGTCCCATGCTGCGCCCCGTTGCGTCTCGTCTCCACCTTGTGCAACCTCTCCGAGGGCTTTCAGCGAATTTCCGATCGTATATCCTGTGTTGAGACCGAGCAGTGTATAATTTTTCGGTTCACGCTGCTCTGTCACCGCCGATGCGCCGACTGTAAGACCTTTTGCAATTTCTTTCTCACCCTGTGCACCAGCCACATAATTGTCTGCAGATCCCGTTTGCGCTTCATACGCTACGACAATGTACACCGGATTTCCCGCGTTATCTATGCTCGGAACGGGTTGCGTAAAAAACAACGTTCCTTGAACGTAATCGATCTCATAGTCGTTAATTCTTGTCTTGTCGACGCGGCTTAACACAACCTCAGAATGGAGTTTATCGCGGACTTCTATGCGGACTTTCTCCGAACCTTGGACGACGTTGCTGTTATTGAGGAAGTAGAATCCGGAAATGCCCTCCCCGCGTATATCCAGTTGAACAACGATGCGGTCGGTGACTGTCCCGAACGCGTCTGCTTTGCTGGTTTTATCTTCATAGTGGGCTTTCACGCCGCTGAAGCTGCGGTCGTACCGGGCGAGTTCGTTGAGTGTAAATGCCGTGTTGAAATCTCCGAACATCAAGTAGGAACGATTGCGCTCAATCTTCACATAGAGAGGACTGTTCGTTTGTGCCGTGTAGTCGACGTTACTGTTGTCTCCGTAAATCGAGTAGAGGATGTCCGGGTCCAGGTCTTTGAAGAGACGATCTTGCTGGTTCCTTTGATTGTCGTACGATGCGGTCAACAAATAATTGTCCCATATGGAGCCGCGCCCGTAGAATGCCAGCCTGCCGTCCGTGTGTATTCCATCGGAAATTGAGTTAGCGCTTTTCAGCTGCGAAAACGCACTGTCGGATATATCTCCGCCGGTCTTCAGTGAATTGACCGATCCTTCAGCAGACCCAACCAGCATTAACGGTTCAATAGGTGTGGTGAATTCTTTGACGACGCTTGTCGTGATATTGGATGTTGAAACTTTAAGTGTATACGACCCTGCTTCTTTGGGGGCGCGCAGCGGAATTGTGACCTCTCCATTTTTCAATCGAAGTTGAATACCAGGAGTATTCGGGTCGACATCTTGAACGTCCATTTCCATGCTGTCAGCCTCAACAGTAACGAAATATCCGTCGCCTACCTTTACTCCCCATTTATCCACGACCGTTGCGGTTACATTTACCATTGTACGGCCGTCGGCGCCAACTTCGTTCTCGGGCATCTTGACAATAATTGAGTCGGGAGAACCGATGCGATGGATATTCCGATTAACTACAATATTGTTTCCGTTCGGCATGCGCACTGTTACGGTGTATGTTACCGGACCTTCAGGCGTCGGGATTCCGAGAAATTCGAACACGCCGTCAATGCGCACGGAACCCGAATCAACCGGAGTTCCATTGACTTTTAATTGAATGGGCAATCCGGCAGGAGCTTGGCCCGCAACGTACTGATTTTGGAAAACCGTTGCTGTTCCCTCTTTCGGCTCGGTGATGACCACCTGAGCGTCGACAAGAGAAACGGCAAGAACCGTAAATCCTAAGATCAGAAGAGCGTATTTTTTTATTATTGCGAGCATTGGTTGTGTTTCTGTCTTTCTATCTATTTCTTTGTGAGCTTACCAGGTTTCACTCCTGGTAAGCCCAGTACAGATTGTGTTAGTTTACAGCTACACGGTACTTGACTATCTTTGTTCCGCCGCCGCCGTTCACGGTGGCCGGACCAACCGTAACGGTGTTTGCGTTGAACGAAGCGCCATCACCATCGACAGCATTCGTTTTCGCAACGCCGTCGACGAGAATTCCATATCCTACTCCATAGGAATTCGGGCCGAATGTTGTATTGCTCGGAATTGCATTCGATGTCGTAAGGCTGGTTGCATTTCCGGTGCCGCTGTTCGTGATCGTCAGCGTATACTCGATCGTATCGCCAGGGGCCGGATTTGAAATATTGCCTACACCGTAAATCCAAGCCTGCGATAAGACGATGCTCAGATTCGGTGCAGTAACCGTGGTGGTGATTGTAATAGATGGATTATAGTTACCCGCTCCAACCGGCTGTGTTCCAGCGGTTCCTGGAGTTGCGGTCAGCAGACGAATAATCGTGTTCCCGTTTTGACCTGTCACGTTAACCCGCAAATAGACAAATAATGTGAGTGAGTCGCCTGCGTTGACGGAGGCAGTCGTAAAAGGCTGGCTTCCTGCTACGCCCGATGTTGCCGTAAACAAATGTACCGTGTCGAGATTGCCGCCCGATTGCGCTTGTGTGAGTGTGAAGGTCATCGCTGCGTTGCCACGGTTTTTCACTCTAAACTGGTAGACAACTGAATCGCCCGGATTTCCGTTTTGATTCGCTGTCAGCTGCGACACATACGCGCCGGATGCCTGGGAAACGGTCAACGATGTCAACGGTGCGGTCCCTTTTGTGTAGGCATGCAAACCGTCGTTATAGATTAATTGCGTCGTTGTCGCGTGCGTTGAGTCCATGATATAAACGGTATTTCCGACATGTGCGCCGGTACCGTTGTTTGTCACTTGCTGGATCGTTACGACTACCTGGCGTGTGATGGGTGAGCCCATTGTGGCCGGAAGATCGGTAGCATTCAATGTCCATGATACCGTGCCGCCGTCGCCGGAACCATTGACTCCGGAATTTGAACCGCTATTTGTTGCGCTGGTAAAGTTGAAGTTTGTATCCAACTTAAACGTGAATGTCGCGCCGTTCTGAATTGCAAGGTGTCCGGTATTCTGAAGCGATAAAGTGTACGTAAACGATGAACCCGGTATTAACTGTGCAGCAGTCGGTCCAGCAGGAAGCTGTGCGCCGGTTATCGAAATGACCGGCTTCGCGATTGTTACGTTCGCGAAATACACCTGGCGGCCAACTCCGCCGACTCGAACAACTGCTGGCAGCCCGCCGTACGACTGTGCATACACCGTCACTGAGTCGCTCATGGCGTCAGGCGCGTTCGCTCCTTGCGGGATCGCGATCTTTAAGATGAGCCCAATGCGATTTGCGATCGTTGTGTCTGTGTAGACATTGCTTCCGGAAGCAATCGCCGGATCGGTTCCAACATACACTCCGCTGTTGCTTACGTCCCTGTAAAGCTGACCAACCCATCCCGTCGGCAAATGACTAACGGTCAAGTTGATACTGTCGGCATAGTTGCCGTTGTTCGACACGTAAAATGCTTTGTAGAGAATTGTGCTGTCAACAGTCGTCGTCGTCGAGCTTGTTGCGACCATGTTGAGAGACACTTTGTATCCAACCGTCATCGTAACCGTGTTGGATGATGCATTGCGAACGTTTGAACCGGCGTTGTATTGCACGCTCGCTTGGTTTGTAATTACTGTGCCTGCCAATGTTCCGTAGGCATACACATGCTGCACGGAGGATAACAACAGTATCGCTACCATTGCTAATCCAAGTCGAGAGAACAAATTATTCGTTCTCATGGTTGTATCTCCTATGTTAGGGTTGTGGTTGATTATGGTGTTATTTGATTTATTTCTATTTTGTGTTTTCATCTTGATACTTTTATTTTTTTGTTTAAGGTTTTGTTAGAAAATCGTTTGACCGGAGATCGTAACTAAGGAGGTAATGTATCCATGGTCGGGTCTCCTATGTTATTATGAATTTTCATACGCTTGTTCCTAATTTGATAGTTCATTTTTTTTTATCAGCATTCGTTGTTGCATGCGCCGAGACAGGTTCACGTTGAACGTCGGCAAAATCTTTAAACGTGCCGCAGTATTTGTCGAAAGCGATCGCTGTTTCCGCCGGATAGTTTGTTATCGTGTACGCATTGCCTCCAACAATAAGTTTCGCTCCGCATGCTTTCGCTGTGTTTGAAATTTTCATGTGATGTTGGGCGAATGACGCGTTGTCGGAAACGTGGAACGCAAAAAGAAAAACATACTGTGGCCGACGGCTTGCGACCAGTTGGTCGATAGTCTCTGTTGATGCTCCAGCGCCGAGGTTGAGAACTTCATACCCTTCACTCTCGAGAAGGATGGCGAGCGCTTTCAGCTCGATGTCGCGTGTCTCCCCTTCGACCGCTGCACAGATCGCTCTTTTTCCAGTCAACGCAGGCTTCACAATAATGTCGGATAATAAGACGATTGTATTTGAGAGTGCGTTGTAGGCCAGCTGCATTTCGCCGCTGGAAAGCTTTCCGGAAATATTGAGATTGTAAATTCGTTTAAGGGTCGGGCAAAGGATTTCGTCAAAGAGCAAAGGCAGGGTCAAACCATTTTTGTACACCTCCGTAAACAATTTCACAAGTTCGCTTTTCCTTCCGTTGATTGATCCTGAAAAGCAAACGTTTGCCAAGATATTGAACTCCCTCTTCGCGATGATGCGGCGGAGGATCGCATCGTCGGTGGCAAACTGTGGATACAGATTAATTGGAGAAATGCCGTAGTTATAATCGGACATGAATTGATAAAGGTCTTCTGCACGAAATTTTCGGTGCCCGCCTGGAGTGCGAAAGCATTTCAATTTGCCTTCGTCAGTCCACCGCTTCACCGTCGATTTGTCGACCTGAAGCATCTTCGAGACATCCATGGTGTTGAAGAGTATTTCAGTCATGTCTTGTTTCTCCTGCTGTTTGAAATCGAAAAAATCTTTTTAAACGAAATTCTTATATTAAACTGAATGAGCGTTTTACCCTTTTTCCACTACTAAGATAGTTTTCGAGGATTTAAAAAGCAACCATTTTTCACTATTTTGTTGCTGTTTTACACCGTATTTTTAGCTATACGTGCTATACCGTATCATTTTGGAAGCGCTTCATCAAGATCCTTTCCCCGATTTATACAACAATTTACCATGTTTATTATATATATTCATGGGTAACAAATTAGGCCTAGTCGGCAGAATTCTGTCTCAACTAAACGAAAAATGCCGACTTGGGGTCGGCATCCTTTATGCAAGATTAATTATTCCGTAGTACCGAGGGCCGGACTTGAACCGGCACGGAGCTTGCGCCCCTCAGGATTTTAAGTCCTGTGCGTCTACCAATTCCGCCACCCCGGCAGGTTAAATTTCCTTCGTTAACAACAATTTCTCACGTTTTGAGGCGCCGGGCGGATTCGAACCGTCGCATAAAGGTTTTGCAGACCTCTCCCTTACCACTTGGGTACGGCGCCAAATATCCTATTCAAAGTCGAACAAAAAAAAACGCGCCCCAAAAAACAGGACGGTCCACTTTTATCTACTCATAGACTTCGTTGATCAAGAGACTAACAGGCTCTCTCTTGTAATTAAGAGCGGGAAACGGGACTCGAACCCGCGACATCAACCTTGGCAAGGTTGCGCTCTACCAACTGAGCTATTCCCGCTTTGGATTTGGAAATATAACCTTTCAATCTCTGCAAGTCAAGAAAAAAACTTCATTTACCCCTAGTGATGCTGTCACGTAATGAGAAGTTTCGCTCAATTGACGAGCAATTCATGAGTTGAGACATCTGAAAAATCGCCTCTCGCCAAGCCGCCAAGGCGCAACAAGTCTATTTTTAAATCATTTTGTGACTTTGCGTCTGGCGAAGCCATCCCCTCGGGATTTGCGCGAGCCGTACTTTTGGAATTATTCAGAAGTCTCGAGTTACTTACACTGGGAATGGATCTAAGATGATCAATTCAAATTACTGACGAATTAAGTCAGAGTACGAGCAGCGAATTAGCTTTTTCTTATCTATTCCAAAAATTGTTACAAGTTCATTATAAAGAAGTGTCGCCTTTCTCTTATCCTTTTTTCGAAACACTTCAAATTCAATAAACATTCCGAGTCCCTTGACTCTGTCTAAGTGTATTCTGGCTTCTCCTCTATAATAATAGACATGTCTGGTTTTCCTTACAACGACATCGATACCAAAAGCTTCTTTGAAAAAGGCCTTTGTATTTTTTGCCTCCGAGATATTAAGGATGCTGTAGTAACTCCATCGTCTCCCCCTCTTCTCGTTCCGATGATAAAAGATCATTTCAGCTTTTCCATTCGCGAATTCCCGCAGCTTTAACCGTCCGCTCTTAATACGGAAATAAGTATCCGTTTGAATCAACGTCTCTGACGGCCTTCCCATTCTTCGTAAAGCCTTTAATATTCTTGCAGGAGAGACGATCTTTGCTTTTAACTCGAGATTGACCGGCATTGTGGATTTCTATCTGAAGGAGAAAAAAAACGAAGCGATGAGAACTTGAGCGGCGACAATATCAAAGAAAATCTTACCGAGAAATATCTATTATTTGATACGATAATTCTCCAGCCGGAACTGATATTTTCACAACATCATTGACTTTCTTCCCGATAAGTCCTTTGCCAATCGGCGATGTTACAGAAATCTTGTTCTCATCAAAATTTGCCTCTTCGGGAGAAACGAGTTTATAAGTAAGTACCTTCTTTGTCTTCACATCTTTGAGCGTGACGTTGGAAAGGATGTATATTTTATCGTTAGGAAGATCTTTGCTGTCAATAATTCTCGCGCGTGCGAGCGTCATTTCGAGTTTTGCAATTTTCAACTCAAGATGCTGTTGAGCTTCTTTTGCCGCATCATATTCTGCATTTTCGCTCAAGTCGCCATGCCCGCGCGCTTCAGCAATTTTTGCCGCAATTTCAGCTCGCTCGTGCACTTTCAACTGGCGTAATTCTTGTTCTAACTCGACCAGCCGCTCGCGCGTCAGGTAGACAATTCCGCTGTTATTCGCTTCATTCATACACACGTCCCAAATAAATCAACCATTATTGAATAGGGCAAAAATAAAAGCCATCGTTCGGATGAACAATGGCTATTGAAACTCTCTTCACAAATGTAGACGAAATTCCTTGTAGATGCAAGAAAAAAAAACTACAAAGCCCGACCGCGGCAGTTCATTATTTCTTCCCTGACTGGTCTATAAGGATGAGATGCCCCAGTTTATCTCTCTTTGTTTTTAAATATCGTTCATTGTTAGAATTCGCGGCAATCTCAAGCGGAACACGCTCTACGATGGTCAAACCGTACGCATCAAGTCCTACGACTTTTTTTGGATTGTTGGTCATCAGGCGCATTCGCGAAACTCCGAGATCCCTCAGGATTTGTGCTCCAATTCCATAATCCCTCAGGTCCGCACGGAAACCCAACGCTTCGTTTGCCTCGACCGTATCCTTTCCTTCGTCCTGAAGTTTATATGCCTTTAATTTATTCATCAGGCCGATGCCTCGCCCCTCCTGGCGCATGTACAGCACAATGCCGTTCCCCTCTTTCTCAACCATTTTCATTGCTGAAATTAACTGGTCGCTGCAGTCGCAGCGTAAAGAGCCAAAGACATCGCCGGTCAGGCATTCTGAGTGAACCCGAACAAGCGTCGGTTTTGTATCATCGATTGTACCTTTAACGAGAGCGATGTGCTCTTTTTGGTCGGTTTCGGACTTGTACATGTGAACGAGAAAAGTGCCATATCGCGTCGGCAGCGTGGTGCTGACAACGCGGGAAACCAGTTTTTCACGGTGCATGCGGTACTCAATCACCGATTTCACGGTTATCATTTTAAGCCCATGCGATTTCGCGATGTGCTCCAACTGTGGAACCCGCGCCATAGTTCCATCATCGTTCATGATTTCCACTAATGCTCCAACCGGATGCAATCCTGCAAGAAGACATAAGTCGGTCACGGCTTCCGTATGTCCTGCGCGGCGAAGAACGCCTCCCGGAGAGGATTTCAACGGAAAGATATGCCCGGGACGAGCCAGGTCGCTCGGTTTCGTTGCGGGATCAACCAGCGATTTCACTGTCGCAGCGCGGTCCGCTGCAGACACGCCGGTCGTCGTGCCGTGGATGTAATCAATTGAAACTGTAAACGGAGTTTCGTGAAGGGATGTATTCGAATCTACCATCAGATCGAGCCCGAGATCCCTGGCGCGATTGCCGGTAATTGGAGTGCAAAGAATTCCACGCCCTGCTTTCGTAAAAAAATTTACAATCTCGGGCGTGATGAATTCTGCGGCAACAACGAAGTCGCCTTCATTTTCTCGGTCTTCGTCGTCGACGACAATGATAACGTTCCCGGCTTTGAGCTCGGCAATAGCTTCTTCTACTGAATTGAATTTACTCATACGCGTATCTTCAATTATGTGGTCGGCGCTTCAATTTCACCTACTTTGTTCACAACGGAGATTGAGCTTCGCTCGACTTTGACTTTTACGTTGTCAGCAATTTGCAGTAAAAGAGTCTTGTCTTCAATGCCCACGATCGTGCCGTGAAGTCCCCCTGCCGTGATAACTTTGTCTCCCTTCTTCATTGAGTCAAGAAGCTTTTGACGCTCCTTTTGCCTCTTCTGCTGGGGACGCATGATCATGAAATAAAAAATTCCTATGATTACGGCAAACATTAGAATGGTGGTTGTGAAATCTCCCCCTCCCTGCGATGGCGCCATTGCGAGTAATAATGACTTCATGTGAAAATTCTCCAATAGATAAATATGAAATTAGTTATTGACTGATGTTACGCAAAACATTGAATTATCCACTACGTGCACGAAAAAATACGAAGGTTTAAATTCACTCTACGAGATGCAACACTTTCTTTCATAAAAAACTCTTTAGCAAAAAATCTGCTGACATAATCTCTCTTCGTGTACTTCGTGAACTTAGTGGAAAACCTTGCAAATGCGTACCGTGAGTTAGTGATTTATGTGCGAACGACATCCACCTGAAGCTGATACAGAAATTCTTTCTTCCAACGCAAGAAATCGTTTCGAAGAATATGCCGGCGTGCTTCTTTTACCAGCCATAAATAAAAAGAGAGGTTGTGGAGCGATGCCAGTTGTAATGCAAAAATTTCTTTCGCGTGAAACAAATGCCGAATATAAGCACGAGAGAAATTCCGGCAGCAATAACAAGAGCACTCCGCGTCGACGGGTTCCTTGTCGCTTTTGAACTGCGCATTCGTCATGTTCAATTTTCCCCGACGGGTAAACAGCGTTGCGTTCCTGCCGTTTCGTGTCGGAATGACGCAGTCAAACATATCCACTCCCCGTACTATGCATTCGAGCAGGTTTTCCGGAGTTCCCACGCCCATCAAGTAGCGCGGTTTATCCCGCGGCAGCAGCGAAGCGCTGAATTCCGCAAATTCATACATCATCTCAATCGGCTCCCCAACCGCCAGTCCCCCAATTGCATATCCGTCAAAATTCATTGCTGTCAGAGCGTTGACGCTTTCAGCTCGAATATCTCTGTAGGTGCTCCCCTGCACTATTCCAAACAAAGATTGTTGATGTCCATAGAGCGGCAACTGTTTCTGCAGAGCTTCCTGACATTTTTTTGCCCAACGTACTGTCAGTTGATTCGAACGTTTGGCATACTCGTGTTCACATGGATAGGGCGTACATTCGTCCAGCACCATGACGATATCTGAACCGATGGCTCGCTGGATTTCAACGACTTTTTCAGGAGTAAAAAAGTGAGTCGAGCCGTCAAGATGAGACTTAAAAATTACGCCTTCTTCTGAAATCTTCCTCAGTTCTGAAAGGCTGAAAACCTGATAGCCGCCGCTGTCGGAGAGAATCGGTTTTTTCCAATTCATAAAGCCGTGAAGGCCGCCCATTGCCGTTAGAACATCTACTCCCGGCCTCAGATACAAATGATAAGTATTTCCGAGAATAATTTGGGCGCCTAATTCATCCAGTTCACGCTGTTCAAGCGCCTTAACGCTTCCTTGCGTGCCAACGGGCATAAAAATTGGCGTTTCAATAACGCCATGGTCGGTTACGATACTGCCCGCTCGTGCCGACGATTCTGTTTTCTCTAACGTAAATCTCACGTGCTACAAAGATACGGAATTTACAAAGGCAAGTCAACGCAGGTGAGAGGCTTCCCAGCAACTCCAAATCAAAGTATTGAATTCTGCCCTATGCGAAAAGCAGCTTTTCGACATAGCGGGCAATAGCCGGGGATGCAGTGAGCCCCGGTGATTCTATGCCTATCAAATTCACGAACCCTTCAAGCCCCCTCTCTTTTTCATGAACAATGAGAAAATCTTTAGCCAAGCCGTTTTCCAATTGAAGCTTCGGGCGAATCCCGCACATGTCAGGGTTGATGTCCTCATCGCAAACTGTCGGAAGAATCTTTTGAATGGCATGTAAGAAAAGGGATCGCTTTTCGTCGGATACAGAATAGTCCAACTCATTCCGCGTAAGATATTCTACATCCGGGCCGAACCTCAATCTCCCGCCAAGGTCGAGAAGTGCGTGAACGCCAAGACTGTCTTTCGTTGGAACAGGATAAACAAGCCGCGAAATTAACTTTGCTTTTGAGGATGAAATGCTGAAGTAGGAACCCTTGCAAAAATGGAGACCATAACCTGCTTCATCGATGTCAATCCCAACCATTGCGGCTATGCGATCTGAAAACAATCCTGCAGCATTCACCACCTTCTCGGCAGTGAATTTGCCGGTTCTCCCTGATTCATTAATTGTAAGAACGTATCCCCCCCGCGTTCGATCGATTTCAACTACTTCACATTTGTGTTGTAGAGTTGCGCCTTGGCTTTCCGCGCGATGAAAAAAATAATCCATCAAGCCGTGAGCGCTGATAATCCCTGTACGTGGAGAAAATAGGGAGCCGCATGTTCTTATATTTGGCTCCAGACTAAGAGTCTCACGAGCATTAAGCATCCGCAACTCAACTCCGTTTTTCGTTGCGTTGCTAAGAATTTTTTCCAACTCAGGCAGCTCTTCCGGCGAACCAGCACTTATGATCTTCGTGATTTCGGCGTGAGGAATTCGATGTCTCTTGCAGATGGTGTAAAGTTCTTCGCGGCCTTCAACGCACAACATTGCTTTAAGGCTTGCCGGTTTATAGTAAATTCCGGCGTGAATCACTTCGCTGTTGCGGCTCGAAGTTTCCATCCCGTATTTTTCATTCTTTTCGAGAACGACAATGTTATGATGCCGCTCCGACAATCGTGCGGCGATAGCCAGGCCTACAACTCCGGCACCAACAATCGCTAGTTCAAAATCATGAGAAGGCAATGGGATGACCGTTGTGAAATTTTCGAAAAGGTTCAGTATTGTTTAACAAATAATTTACTGCCAATAGCAATTCTCCTGAATTCTGTCTCCTGCCTCCTGTCTCCTTGGCTTCCGTTCCCTTTACGGAGAAAGTCTCTCAATTTTCCACATCTTATTTTTCTTTAGGGAATAACGGAGCCGGTCGTGTAATCGGCTCGGCCTCCCCTGCCAGAATTCAATTTCAACGGGGGTAACTCTATAACCTCCCCAATTCGGCGGAAGCGGAATTTCTTCGTTCTTGTATTCATTCGTTAATTCCCCGACTCGCCGTTCAAGGGCTTTTCGACTCGAGATGACCTCGCTCTGCTTTGATGCCCACGCGGCAAGCTGACTTCCGATCGGGCGCGTCTGAAAATATTTTTGGGATTCTTCCCGGGCCACCTTGGCGACCGATCCAATAATGCGAACCTGACGTTCAAGGCCAACCCAATGGAAAACGAGTGCGGCATTCGGATTTTCGGACAATTCTTTCCCCTTCCGGCTTTTGTAGTTGGAAAAGAAGACAAACCCCTTTTCATCAAATTGTTTTAATAGCACAACCCGCGCAGACGGTTTTCCAGCTTTTGTCGCGGTCGCTAATGTCATCGCAGTCGGTTCCGGAAGGTTTGCATCTACCGCCTGGATAAACCACTTTTTAAACTGTTCAATAGGATGCGGTTCAAGATCGTTTTCTGTCAATCCCGCAAATGTATATTCTTTTCGAAGGTGAGAGAGCGAAATTATTTTATTGAATTTCTTTTCCATTGTTTTTCCTGTTGGACCTTGCTCCTTTTGCCGTCGTGCCCAGACCATCACAGTAGGTTATTTCAACCGCTTTAGAATCTTATAGTTCGTCAGTTCCCGTAATGCGTCTGAAGCGATCCACTTAGCGGTCCGCGAGTCAGTGTGGGTGATTTTCATTCCTGTTTCAATAGCCTTTTCGTTCAAGAATCTGTTTCGTTTCCCGATTTGCCGTAAAGCCCAGTTGACAGCTTTTCTGACAAAATTTCTTTCATCACAGCTTTCTTTCCGGATAAGGGACAAGAACTTCACGAACTCAGAATCGCCGGCGTGCTTATCGTGAATCGCTAGCGCCGCCATGAGGGCGAACCCAGCACGCTTAACGAACTCTTCTTTTCGGCTGCTCCATTGACGTGCTTTCGTATACGCGTATTTCGTTTTATCAAAGAGATTCCCGCAACACTGATCACAGATATCCCATGAAGTAAAATCTTTCGCCCACTGTTCCATTTGCCGCTGGGTAACTTTCTCAGTGTCATCGATGAAACATGCCAGCAATTTGGCTTCATGAATTTCGGTTTCCCATAATTTCAACGCGAGTGTACGGTTAGTGCCAATCTCTCTGGCCAATTTTCTGAGTACGGGAATGGGGATGCCGTACGCATTCTTCGTTTCGATTCCAAACCGAGCCATGCCTGCACGGTTTCTTTCGTTTCCTAAAGTTCTTAATCTTTTCAGAATATCGCGAGCGTCGTTCATTCTCTGGATCCAAATTCGATTTTGGCGGAGTGGAGCACTCTTCCGCGTTTTCGATTCCTTCTTAAAACCGTAATAAACTAGCAACTGGAAGATAGAAAGTCAAACCAGAGCTTAAGGACTTAGAATAATCGGGAAAGCTAGATTGTCTGCACAAAAAAAGAGGCAATCCTTTTTCTTCGGATTGCCTCTTTAATAAAGCTTCTTTCGTGTAAACTTTATTCCTTTTTCTTATCTTGAAAATATTTCTTTAAAAGAGTCCAGTAATGATCTTTCCAGCCTGTAGCAAACGAAGAAGCCAATGCGGCAGGGACATCGGAATGAATCATCGTCAACTCTGTTCCGCTTCCTTTTTTAGTAAACGATAAGTCAAGTATTGAGGCGGGATACCCATCAATCCAGTTGGTGGTAATCCATTCCTGTTGAATTCGTTTTCCTGCAACAAGCTTTAGGTTCTTTCCGCTGATATATCCATCCCAAGCTGAAATTTTCCCGCCCACTTTCGGGTTGCACGTCGCTTTTCCGCCCGTGAACGCAGAGTGCTTTCGGGCATCTATAAAAGCGTCATACACTTCGCCGGGCGAGGCCGGAATAACGACTTTTTGTTTTATTACTTTAGTTTTTAGTGCCGTTTTTTTTGAGGCTGAACTTTTCACGAGAGATTGTTCCTTAAATTAATTCCACGGTTCGTCAGCAGTGGGGCCATAAATTGACGGCACTTTCCCTCCTGCAATTCGTAAATAGATGGAAAATTGTCCGCGATGGTGAACATGGTCAAACACCGTCATCCAAAAAAGATTGTTCGCCGGAACTTCTCCCATTTTGCGCGGTGCAACGGGAAACTTTATTTTTCGCTTGAATTGCGCCGGTGTAAGTTTTTTCAGTTTACGCATATTCGAATTATGGACTCCCTCATAGACCGACATCAATTCCTCAAGTGTTGGCGGAGGAGGCGGTCCGGGGACAAAATCAATTTTCCCTGCAATAGCTTCCGTCATCATCATTTCGTCCGCGCACATAACCCAGGCAAGTTCACGGGCTGTTCGCGATTTTTCAGCAGGCCGCAGATCCAATTTATCCGTGGGGTACGCCTTAAACACGCGCATCGTCGTCTGGAATTCATTATTCCATGTATTAATGAGCGTTTCTTTTTCTGTCATATGAAACTCCTTCGGGCTGAGATGATATTATGCAGTGAATTAATTGGCTAGTCTTCTTGCCAAAACACTCGATGCAGCGTAAATGGCTAAGTTATGCTGGTGATAGGTAACCGAACTAAGTGTAAATGTAACAACCATAGTATCCGCATTAGTTCCGCAAGTAAGGAAATCATTGCCAACGTCCGGCAATCTCTGTTCCGCATTTAAAGCATTTTCCGTCAATGATATTGTTGGAACGAATTCGAAATCCCCAACGCTCAACAAGAGTTGCTTTGCAGGAAGGACAAAACGTGTTTTCAGAATCCCCTACTTCTCCCGGCCTGTTTCCTGCATAGACATAATGCAACCCTGCTTTATAGCCAATTTCTCTGGCGCGAAGAAGCGTATCAGCGTTCGTATTATCATGGTCGGTCATCTTATAGTCTTGGTGGAACGCCGTAACATGCCAGGGAATGTCAGGCGAAACGGAGACAAGATAGCCGGCAATATCTTTTAGCTCTGCTGCAGAATCATTGAAACCGGGTACGATCAATGTTACCACCTCAAGCCAGATGTTCCGGTCGTGAATCAGTTTTATAGTATCGAGAACATTCTGCAGAACTCCTCCCAATTGACCGTATGATTTCTGCCGGAAACCTTTCAAGTCTACTTTATAGAGATCGGTATATCGCTGGATATAGTCGATCACCTCGCGTGTTCCGTTTCCGTTGGAAACATAGGAAGTGATGAGACCTGATTTCTTTGCAAGCGAGAAAATTTCCATCGCCCATTCGCTGGTGATGAGCGGTTCGTTATATGTACTTGTGACCACCTTTGCACCTCGGAAGAGAGCAAGGTTGACAAAGTCTTCAGGAGTCATGGTTTCCGGATTCGATTCGGCAAGCGGATCGCGCAATGCCTGCGATGTTATCCAATTCTGGCAGTAGCCGCAATGGTAATCGCATCCGAGCATTCCAAAGCTCAGTGCTTTGGATCCGGGAAAGGCATGGAAGAATGGTTTTTTTTCTATAGGATCGAGCTGGAGCGCTCCGACGTATCCGGTAGGAACATAGAGCTTGCCGTCTCGATTAAAACGAACGCGGCAAATTCCATCTTTGTTTGGAGGAATCTTGCATCGGTGGCCGCAGGCAAAGCATCGAACCCAATCGGCCGGCATAGCTTGGTAAAGCTCCCCTTCTTTCGTTTGAGCCGCAAGTATATCTTTTAGAACCTTTAATTCAGCCATAGACCGCCTCGGTGCAAATATACGAGAGTGTCAGTGTCTTTGCAAGCGATCCGTTTCCCAAATTCCGATTGCAAAAAAGAGAAAAATACCTTATGTTTGTTCACTTAATTTTATTGTCATGAAGAAAAAGGCTGGCTGTAATCGATCGGACCTGCTGTAGCTAAAAGGGGAATCCAGTTATTTAGGTAGAATGCCCTGCCTTCTGGTTGTGAAAGTGCGCGTGGGCAGACATGATTATCGCTTTTCGTCTTTTCCGCTATCGCACTTTTTTCGTTCTATAATTCCGAACCTTCGATACACAGAGACTTCTGAATAACCCCAAAAGAGCGGCCGCGCAAAAATACAAAGCGGCAAATTGATTCTACAACAGAATCTTTGTTGCGTAACGAGAGAGAATTCTCATTTGGCAACGTAGATATTGCAGGCTAACCTGAAGATGACAACAGCCGGACAGCATGAATTCAAACGAGCGCTGAATCTTCTTGATTCAACGACGATCGTTGTTGGATCGATGATCGGTTCGGGCATCTTTATCGTCTCTGCGGATATCGCTCGCACTGTCGGTTCGCCCGGTTGGCTTCTGGCCACGTGGGTGCTCACGGGACTCATCACCCTCATCGCTGCCTTGAGTTACGGCGAACTCGCCGCAATGATGCCCCATGCCGGCGGACAGTACATCTATTTACGGGAATCATATGGCTCGCTCGTCGGATTCCTGTACGGTTGGACCGTGTTCCTTGTCATTCAAAGCGGTACGATTGCAGCTGTTGCAATCGCGTTTTCAAAATTTGCGGGCGTGTTTTTCCCCCAGATATCTTCTTCCATCTGGCTTTTGAAGGTAGGCACATTTGGCCCCTACCACATGCCGTTCGGGTCAATGGGACCATACAACGTCGGCTTGCACACCCAAAACTTGTTGGCGATTTTTTCCATTTGCCTGCTTACATGGGTGAACACCAGAGGAATACAGGGGGGAAAAATTGTCCAAAATATTTTCACCTTCACAAAAACGGCAGCCCTCGTCGGTTTGATTGTCCTTGGATTTATGATCGGTACAAATGCAGCTGCGATCAGTGCAAACTTTTCAAATTTCTGGAACGCATCAATATCTCAATTTCAGAATGGGCAACTTTCTGTGCGGCCGCTTGTCGGTTTAGCCCTTTATAGTACATTGGGTGCGGCTATGGTTGGTTCTCTTTTCTCAGCCGACGCATGGAACAATATTACTTTCACTGCTGGAGAGGTAATCAATCCGAAACGAAACGTTCCGCTCAGCCTTGCACTGGGAACGGGAGTTGTTTCAGTGCTTTATATCCTGGCGAACTTCGTATACTTATGCGTATTGCCATTGGCGGGTTCACCGAACGGTACGACGGTAGCCGAACGTGGAATTCAATTTGCCGCCTCAGACAGAGTCGGAACCGCAGCGGCACAAGCCATTTTCGGAACCAGCGGTGCTTTCGTCATGGCTGCCTTTATCATGGTATCGACGTTTGGCTGCAACAATGGTCTGATTCTGGCTGGAGCAAGGGTCTACTATGCCATGGCAAAAGACAGACTCTTTTTCAATAAAGTTGCCGTGTTAAATGTTCATGGCGTGCCGTCGAAAGGGCTCGTGACGCAAGGACTCTGGGCGAGCATTCTTTGCCTTTCGGGTACATATAGCGATCTGCTCGATTACGTGGTTTTCGCAGTTTTGATATTTTATGTTCTCACAATTTCAGGAATATTCCTTCTCAGAAAGAAGATGCCCGATGCCGAACGGCCTTACAGGGCATTTGGCTATCCGGTCATACCATCGGTCTATTTGGTCGTTGCAAGCCTGATTTGCGTCGATTTGCTCTTCGTTAGGCCGAATTTTACGTGGCCCGGACTCATCATTGTACTGCTGGGCATCCCGGTATACTATTTGTGGCATTATGCACGGAAGAATTTTGATCCATCAACCTAACAACATACTATCACCAAGGATTCATATCGTCATTTGCGTATCTAAAGAAAGGATAATTTCAGAAGCATGGAACTCACTCTAATTTTTGGAATAAGCGTACTCGGTCTCTTGTTTGCCTTGTATCTCGTTCGCAATGTCCTGAAACGCGACTCGGGAAACGAAAAAATGCAGGAGATCTCCAATGCAATAAAGACCGGCGCTGAGGCATTTCTTCGCCGTCAGAATAGAACCATCGGATATCTCGCGGTGGCACTTGCCGCACTTATCTATATTCTCTATGCGTTTGTTCGTGCACACAACGTAAACGATCCTGCAACCACAGCTAATCTTGCTTTATGGACAACGCTCTCTTTTGTGTTGGGAGCAGCGTGCTCGGTCGCAGCCGGATATATGGGAATGTGGGTTGCGATTCGATCGAATATTCGGACAGCAGCTGGAGCAACGAAGAGCATGAACAGTGCTCTACAAACCGCTCTCCGCGGCGGCGCCGTCTCCGGATTTTTTGTTGTCTGCATGAGCTTGCTCGGCGTCGCGGGTCTCTTCAGTATCGTAAAATATCTTGATATAACGAGCGATGTGTCGCACATACCGTTGATGATTGTCGGCTATGGATTCGGCGCAAGTTTCGTCGCTTTATTTGCCCAGCTCGGGGGCGGAATTTATACCAAAGCGGCCGACGTCGGCGCAGATCTTGTCGGCAAAGTCGAAGCTGGAATTCCCGAAGACGATCCGCGCAACCCGGCAGTGATTGCCGATCTCGTTGGCGATAATGTCGGCGATTGTGCGGGCCGTGGAGCCGATCTTTTTGAATCGACGGCAGCAGAGAACATCGGAGCAATGATTTTAGCAGCAGGCTTGTACAATTCAAATACCGCAGTGTTTCAAGCCCAGGGATTGTCATTGCTCGGTGTGCTTCTCTTCCCTCTTGTCGCACGAGCATTTGGAATTATCGCTTGTATTTTTGGGATCATGACGGTGAAGACGAATGAGAAAGAAGATCCAATGAACGCGCTCAACCGCGGCTACTACCTCGCTGCGGGTCTTGCGATGGTAGGGTTTTATATCGCATCACGATGGCTTCTTGGACCCGATTATTATTTCAATTTCTTCTTGTGCGGCGTTGTTGGAGTATTGACGTCCATCGCATTCGTGTTCATCACCCAATATTATACTGACTCCCGGTACCGCCCCGTCCTCTCCATTGCAGAAGCATCGCAAACCGGTCCGGCCACAAACATCATTGCCGGTCTTGCGGTAGGCATGGAATCGACCGGCTTTCCAATCTTTGTTATTGCGATAGCAATTATCAGCGCCTATCTTCTCGGCGAAAATTCGGGATTGCAGCACGCCGGCCTCTTCGGAACGGCAGTTGCGACGATGGGTATGCTGGGAACGGCGGCGTACATTCTCGCGATGGATACGTTCGGACCCATCACCGACAATGCAGGCGGAATTGTTGAAATGAGTCAGCAGCCGAAAGAAGTCCGCGATAAGACCGACCGTCTCGATTCAGTCGGCAATACGACCAAGGCGCTGACAAAAGGATATGCTGTCGGTTCGGCAGCTCTTGCCGCATTCCTCCTGTTCGGCGCATATATCGACGAAGTACGGAATTACATGCCTTCGTTCCAGGGAGTGATCAACCTTGACAAACCGGAAGTATTTGTCGGTGCAATGCTCGGAGCGGTACTTGTGTTTATTTTCTCCTCGCTTGCGATAAAAGCAGTAGGCAAAGCAGCATACGCAATCATCAATAATGTTCGGGAGCAATTCAAGAATGATCCGGGCATTATGAAAGGAACATCGAAGCCCGATTACGGACAGTGCGTGGACATAGCAACTAAAGCTGCTCTGCAGAAAATGGTGTTGCCGGGTTTACTTATTGTCGGAATGACTGTTGGTGTCGGACTGGTCTTCAAATGGCTCTACTATGCCGGAGGGCAAGCGGTCGGCTCGGCGAGCGGTGCTGAAGTGATCGGCGGGTTCCTGATGGTTGGGACGATTACAGGGATTCTAATGGCTCTCTTCATGAACAACGGCGGCGGTGCATGGGATAATGCAAAAAAATATATCGAGACCGGCGCGTACGGCGGAAAGAAATCAGAACCGCACAAAGCTTCGGTTGTCGGAGATACGGTGGGCGATCCGTTCAAAGACACGGCGGGTCCGTCATTGCATGTCTTGATAAAATTGCTTTCGACGCTTACTCTCGTGTTAGCTCCGCTGTTTATTTAAGGAGAAGAATACAGAATTCAGAATACAGAAGACAGAATGTGTTGTTGAACACTGCTGGAGTTTAAAACATTCTGAATTTTGTATTCTGAATTCTTTTTTTTGACTTGTAAAAAGTCTTTTGAAAGGGAAAAACTTTTTAATATATTGACTGCGTTGTATTTTGGGGACAGGTAGCTCAGTCGGTAGAGCAACGGCCTGAAAAGCCGTGTGTCGCCAGTTCGATTCTGGCCCTGTCCACTTATCTGGTTCCTCGCCGTGTGTGTCGCCAGTTCTCCCGTTTCGGCCTGCAGCCTCAACGGGATCTTCGAGATTCTGCCCTTGTCCACTTATCTGGTTCCTCGCCGTGTGTGTCGCCAGTTCTCCCGTTTCGGCCTGCAGCCTCAACGGGATCTTCGAGATTCTGCCCTTGTCCACTTATCTGGTTCCTCGCCGTGTGTGTCGCCAGTTCTCCCGTTTCGGCCTGCAGCCTCAACGGGATCTTCGAGATTCTGCCCTTGTCCACTTATCTGGTTCCTCGCCGTGTGTGTCGCCAGTTCTCCCGTTTCGGCCTGCAGCCTCAACGGGATCTTCGAGATTCTGCCCTTGTCCACTTATCTGGTTCCTCGCCGTGTGTGTCGCCAGTTCTCCCGTTTCGGCCTGCAGCCTCAACGGGATCTTCGAGATTCTGCCCTTGTCCACTTATCTGGTTCCTCGCCGTGTGTGTCGCCAGTTCTCCCGTTTCGGCCTGCAGCCTCAACGGGATCTTCGAGATTCTGGCCTTTTGCTGTCCACGTAAATTCGCCACTTTCGATCTCTACTGTTGCCACGTGATAAGAGTCCAGCTAACACTTTTTGTTGTACGGAGTTTTTTAATAGCAAGCCTTATCATTCGTTCTAACGGGTTTTACTACTCGATCACTTACGTCAATGGTTACCGAGTTGGAAATCTAGCAGAACCCTATCAAGATTCAAAGCTCACCTTCTCAGTTAGCTTGACGCAAATCTTGCTGATTCGACAACACTTCTTTACAGAGTGACTTCTCCCCAAAAGGATGGTCTAAATACACGCTAATGACTTTTACATATTGGGTCAAGGGAAGACGCACTTCACACTTATAAATTGCGACTTCTGAATAATTCCAAAAGTATGGCTCGCGCAAATCGCAAAGGAATGGCTTCGCCAGACCCAAAATCGCAAAATGATTTAAAGATATACTCCGTGCGACTTGGCGAGAGACGATTTTTCAGGTTTCTCAAAATTTCACACTTTGTTTTGGACCGGTTTATGGGAGGCGGGTCCCAGCTGCGAAATTAGCTCAATTACTTGCACGAAAGGAGAAGGAGTGATATTTTGTATTAGAGAGGCTGTTTTGAAACAGTTAATTACTAAAGTTTTTTTATAGACGAACTTATCACCTTTCGAATATTTATGCTATGAAAAAGCTTCTCCATGAGGCTGCACTCGAACGACGGCTGGTTTGCGATGGTGCAATGGGAACACAATTGATGCTCGCCGGCCTCGAGCCGGGCACTTGCGGCGAACTTTGGAACTTGACAAACAGAGAACGCATTCTCGAAATCCAGAAGCGTTATGTACAGGCCGGTACCGATTGTCTTATTACAAACACATTCGGTGCAAGCAGAATGATGCTTGAACGGTACGGTCTGGCTGACCAAGTGTATGTTATCAATCACGCTGGCGTGGAGATCGCCCGCGCAGCCTTTGGCGGTACTGACGGATATGTGCTGGGAGACATCGGCCCTCTCGGGACAATCCTCGACCCGTATGGAGATCTTTCGGCGGAAACAGCTCGAGCGATGTATGAAGAGCAGGCGCGCGCTCTTGTGGAAGCGGGAGCTGATGCGATCATCATCGAAACGCAAACATCGCTCGAAGAACTTAGCCTCGCCGTAGAAGCAGCAATGACGGCAGGGGCACCATGCATTATCGCTTCGCTCTCGTATGACCTGTCTGCGGACAAAACTTTCTGTGCAACAATGATGGGCGTGCTTCCTGATGAGGCGGCACGGCAGATGCAAATGAAGGGCGCTGACATGGTAGGGCTGAATTGCGGTACCGGGCTGGACATGTCGGGAGCAGCCACGGTCGTCGAGCGTTATCGCAAAGCTTGCACTTTGCCGATAATGGTGCAGCCAAACGCAGGGCTTCCCATCCTCGAAAACGGAAAAGCAGTATACAAGCAGCTTCCGGAAGATATGGCGCGTGGAGTCCCGTCGGTTCTACAGGCGGGAGCGAACATCGTTGGTTCATGCTGCGGCAGCACACCCGAGCACACGTTGGCAATTAGAGGAAGGGTCAGCGAGTTTAATTTAAGAAAGGCAAAGTCGTAGTTTCTCTTCGATGGGGAGTCGCCGCCGATCGGCTGATAAGGCGCTTCGAGAGATGCTGCCATAGACGGACGACTTCCTTCCCGGCACATTATTTTGCGTAAACCATTTTTATCGCTTCGGAATAATTCCCCGCTTGCATTCGGCAGATGTATACACCGCTTGCCAGACCGGTTGCACTCCAATTCAAATCATGTTCTCCCGCGGGGACTACACCTTCCAGCAGAGTTTCAATTTCCTGTCCCGTGATAGCAAAGACTTTGATTGAAACATGTTCTGCTTTTGGCATAAAGAATATGATTCGGGTCGACGGATTGAACGGGTTAGGGAAATTCGGGCACAACTGAAAACCACTCGGCTGACGTACTTCGTTATTCGGTCGTACCGACGTAATTAAGTTTGCTCCGTCGCCGAGCACCTCAATTTCATTCAGTTGATTTGTACCGATGCCGTTTCTGTTTAGCAAATAGAGATAGTTGTCGCATGTTCCTCCGCCGGGTAACGGAAGAGATGCAGCTTCGCAATCGAGGCCCATGAGATAGGCTCCGATGCTGTCCGTGGCCACGGGATCTTTTCCCGCAATTAGTACATGACTTTCATAAGGCACAAAGGTCGGAATCCACACGCCTTCTCCTCCCTTCGAATTTTTGATTCCATCGACAACAGCGAGGTTGACTGGCCGTGCAGCATTTAAATCGCAAATGGATTCGGGAAGATACGACGCCGATGAGCCCCCCGTCGGATTGTGAAGCATCTGTCTGCGGCTCGCGTTGCTGGTTATAGTGTAGAGCGATTTGGGAACAGTGCCGACTTGATTTTTGAGCGAGCAGGTCAAACCAGCTTCTGCATGCTGCTTAAGTTTTGGAATGGAGACATAGACATCAACGTCAGACAGAATCTGATTCATCGTGAAATGCACGAAATTGAGGGGAGTAGGTTCGACATTTCTCGTACCAAAAGCTGAATACGGTGCCGGATAATTCAAATCCACCATGTTGCAGCCCAGGGTCTTCTGGACAGCCGCATATCCAAAGCTGTCATTTGCGCCGAACGGTGCTGTGGGACCAGTGTCCCACAGGGAATCCACAATATAGATGTCGCTCCCATTCACGCCGGCGTCAATAAGTAATTCTCCCACCGCCTGAAGAACCGCAGGATGCGTCCACATGGTGTCAGTAATAGAAAGCCCATTAAGCATCGAACTTGTCGCATTTCCCGATCCGCCGGTCAAGTTTATTTTTATTGCGACCTTATTCCCCTTTTTTACAACGTCGCCAATTCCGCCGAGGGTTTCGAAAAGATATTGTACTTTTGCCTTTACGGAAACGGGATCATAACTATCGGCCGGAGTATTTAGAGTTTGAGTGAGTGCAACTTGTGCAAGAGATGAGGATGTATTCTTATATTCGTACGCGAAAACTCCGGATTGTTTCAAATACGGAGCTACAAGCACTCCGGCAGTTGCGGCACCTAACCTTTTCAAAAATATTCGCCTGGAAGAACTAGTTCCCCAAATTTTATGATTCTCCTTATCTGCCATGACAACTCCTGATCGTTATATAATTGGATTGAAGAGTTCTGCGGAAAACTTCCGAAGATCTCGTATTACGATACTCTATTCTGGTCATTGCTGATTTTAAGAGTACCATGCTCACGAGTTATGAGCCGTCGAAAAAATTGGGAAAAAACTTAGTAATGTAATTCCACAAACAGTGTGCCTGCGGAAATGGTCATTTTTATTAGAATTTGCTACTAATCTTGTTGGATTTAGGAAGAATATATATAAAATTCACTAGGATAGTAAAATCTGCCTGAGGTGGAATTGACTTTACAACTCATGAAAATGAAGCAGTGCATGAATTTTGGATTTTTTCGGCGTTGTTCCCTCTGCACCAACCGATTGCATATTTCATTGTAAGGAACCGGGAACTTCGTCACTTCCGCTACCACGATTTACTCTTTTCTTCCTCATCTCCCTTTCTTTCTTCTCGATTCAATCTTGTGAGCCTTTTTGCTTTTCATACATGGCGGTCGGACACACTACAAGATATCGCGATACGTTAGAATATTTGGCAGGATAAGTCAACATGATTTCCGACAACATCCCATACCGCAATAGTCATATCTTCCAATTAAGTTTCTTGCAAGTTTTACCATGTTTCGCAATATTGATTGCTGTTGGACAGTTGCAAACAAGAAGTAAAGAAAGATAGAGCATAGGCAACGACGTTGAGAATTGCATGTTCGTTCTGTAGAATAATTTTCCTCATTTCTGGAATTTGCTGGGTTCAGCTTGACGCGCAAACGATTTCATGGTCGAAGATTAAAGGACCCTATTCCGGTTCGGTACAACTTCTAACGGTCGATCCGTGGGGAAACGTTTTCACTTTGACTTCCTCAGGTTTGTACCGCTCAACCGACGCAGGTGAAAACTGGCAGGCATTGGGTCTTAATTTCGAATTTGGCGCATCCTTCCTTGTCGCTGATTCGGCTAATAATGTTTATGTAGGGATTGGCGCGGGAGGATTATATGAATCCACGAACAATGGTACATCATGGGCAAAGTCGAACCTGACTGGTGGTGCGTACTCTGCCGCTGTCTTATCGGGAAACAGAATCTGTATCGGCGGACTTCAGAAAGTTTCGATTTCTAGCGACGGCGGAAAATCCTGGTCTGCATCGCAAGTAACAACCGATTCTACGATAGAGGTATTATCGGTCGCCGAAGATCATTCAGGAAACCTCTTTGCCGGACTCATATCCTACCATCCACGTCCCCCCACACCCGCATACGGCGGCGGAATTTACATCTCTTCCGACAGCGGCAAATCGTGGAGCCTTTATGGAATGGAAACAACCACGGTTGCATCAATAGCTGTGGATAAACGGGGGAAGATTTTCATTTATGACCCTCCTATCATCGCCTATCAAACTGGCGTCATCTGGTCTGTTGCTCCCAAAAGCAGCACATGGACAATAGATAATTCGGGGATCCCATATTGGGTGAACAGCATTTGGCCATTACTTTCGGATAACCTGGGAGAAGCGGTCGCCGCTACAGACATGGGCATCTTTGTTTATCGCGACTCTATCGCAACATGGAAAAGTGTCGCCCCTGAAATATCCTTATCATCCATCTCATCAGCCTTTTACAACCCGAGTGGGAAAACGTATGCCGGAACGGAAGGGGACGGTGTGTTTTTCATGAATAACTCTTCATCCGCATGGACCCAATGCGGTATCGACCCGGCTTCCGTCGCATCAATAGGCTTCGACGGTTCGGGTAATCTTTTTGTCGGCACAGGTGATGGAGTTTTTGAGCAGGGATCCGGAGATGGCGCCTGGCTAAGAGTAAGTGATGGGTTAAGCCGCTCGACTGTCTATCAACTGTACTTTTCTGCATTGGGGAAAAGGCTTTATGCATCAACATCGGAGGGGTTATCGTATTTTCCCTTGGGAGGGAATTCCTGGGCTCCTCTTACGAAGCAATGGACGTACGATTTTGTGGAGTCTCCCGACGGCGATAAATTTACGGCTACAGCAGGAGGAATTCTCGAATCGACAAATAATGAGGATATCTGGAACACCCTGCAGCCTATTGGCCTCCCCATTACAAGCATTTATTGCCTCGCTCTGGATTCATCAAACGACCTCTTTGCGGGCACATCGATTGACGGCATTTTCGTGAGCACAGACGGGGGAGCATTCTGGACGCAAAGGGGGGTTTATTCTCCACTCATATTTTACTCGGTGAAAACGATACGCATAGATGATGAGGGGAGAATATTTGCCGGGACCGATACGTCCGGTGCTTATTATTCGGACGACCTGGGAGTAAACTGGAATGCCATTCCATCCATTAGGGGAAAAAGCGTCGCCTCTTTTCTTGTAAAGTATCCCTCAATGTACTTTGCCGCGACTTCCGATAGCGGAGCCTTCGTATCGACAGACCGCGGATCAAACTGGCATTCTGAGAATAGCGGCTTGACGGATTTCAGCATTTTGTCTCTCAATGTTGACAACCAAGGCGATTTGTATGCAGGAACAAGCCAAGGATTATTCAAAAGTGCCGGCACCGTAACCCGTATAGTCGATAAGAATGAAGTTCCTTCTTCGTTTTCCCTGTTGCAAAATTATCCAAATCCTTTTAACCCCACGACTATCATCAGTTATCAATTATCAGTCAACAGTGTGGCGACATTGAAAGTATATGATGTGCTGGGAAGGCTTGTGAAGACATTAATAGATGACCGTCAAACTGCCGGTACCCACTCAGTTACATTCAACGCGAGCGGTTTATCAAGCGGAGTTTATTTTTACAAACTAGTTGCCGGAAATTACGTCAGAACAAGAAAAATGCTTTTCATGAAGTGAATTCCAAATTATTACACCTGAATTGGGAATTTATTGTGCATAGACCACTTTTATCCACTTCCGTTTTCCTGATTTCTCTCATCTCTTTGAGTTGCAACCAGCCATTTCAACCTGAGGAGCAATACACGCCGGAGCTGAATGTTTACTCAGTGTTGTTTGCCAATGCACAAGCTGTGTACGTAAGGGTGACACCGGTCGTACAGTCAACGTCCGGCGTGTCGCAGCAGGTGCATGGTGCCTTGGTCAAATTAGTTGAAACCGGAGTGAACGATACAACGGTTCAACGCATTACATTGACCGACACCACGGCCGTCATTGATGGTAACACAGCTTCATTCTATTACGCACCCGCTCATATTATCCCGGGAGGATTGTATTCGGTTTCTGTTTCACGGGACGGTTATCCGACTGTTATAGCCTCCGCACGAATTCCTTTTGGATACGCCACGATACCGGATCAGGACACGTACTCTACCCTTCAAAACCCGAAGAATATTAAAACAGATATAAATTTGACGGTGAATGTTTCGGGGTTAGCAAGTGCCGCTTTCATTCAGATGTTCGTTGAATGCAGGGGCCTGGACGGTGGGGGAAATTTTAATGTGGCTTCTTTTAACGTCATTCCCGTGGATTCGTTGAACCCATTTACGGAAATAGAAGCTACGACATTTCCGGTGAGGATTGATACGACGGAGTATAAAAGCGCGTTCAACCTCGCTAGCCAATTTGCATCAACTCTGAAACATTCACATCTCTATGTCGACGTCATTTTAACTCAAATAGACGACAACCTGTACAGGTTCTTCATCACTTCGACGCACACCGCGGATCCCCTCCTCATGCGGACCGACAAGATTATCTTCACCAATATTTTCAATAACACCGGTACAGGCATCGTCGCGGGCGCATCTATCGACACAACAAGGATTTTTTTGTTTTGAAGACTCTCTGTATAATAATCGCCTTAATGACTTCTTCTCCCCTTCTCGCACAGGATAAAACCATCTCCATTACAGGTTCAGTCGTCGACAGCGCAAGCGGCGAACGGATACCCTACGCGACAGTGGCTGTGGTCGGTACATCTGCCGGCACAATGGCGGATGTAAATGGCTATTTTATATTGCAAAATGTAGCAGTCCTCGGTGCGAGATTAAGAGCATCGGCAGTCGGCTATCAGGGGAAAGAGTTTCAAGTAGAATCCAACGGTGAACAGACCGTCGTCATGAATCTGAAAATCCCGGAATCTTTAATGACATTGCCGACGGTTGAGGTTGTAGGAAAAACCGTTGCCGGGACTGCGGGAAGCACAGTGATAACCCCTGCTCAGCTTCAGAGTAATGTGGGAATCTTTAAAAATGATGTCGTTCAATATGTGACACAACTCCCCGGAGTCGTGACCGTAAGTGGAATATCCAGCCAATATTACGTGCGGGGGGGCGGCCCGGATGAGAACCTTGTCTTGGTGGATGGAATGCAGATATACAATTTGTCCCACGCGTTCGGACTGTTAAGCTTTGTCGACCCGTTGATTGTGAAGGTCGCCGATTTTAGTGTCGGCGGTTTCCAAGCCGAATACGGCGGCAGACTATCATCTGTCTTTGATATCCAAACGATTGACGGCGATAAGAATGAATTTAAAGCGAAAGGTACTTTGGATCTAATCTCCACCGATGCACTGGTGACCGGGCCGCTTTTTTCCGACGGAAACAGTAGTTTTGTCGCTTTCTATCGCCGCCCTCTTTTTGAAAATGCGCTCCAGAAATTCTACTCGCTCGGCTTGCCTTTCGACTATGACGACGGTTTCGCGAAAGCAACGATTGATATTCCCGGCGAGGGGTATGTCAGTGCCGAGTTTTTAACGAGCGCCGATCGCATCCGCCAGCAAAGCACGACCGACCCGGATTTCACATGGAGCAATAACTCCGGCTCGGTTTCCGGAAGCTTCATTGTCGGAGATCAATTCGATTTGAGGTTTTCGATTTCGTACTCAGAATATCGGGCCGAACAACTCCCCAAGCAATCCCCTGACCTGGGCTACCAACTTGACGATATCACCACTCCATCGTTCTATGGCGATGTAACCTCGTTTACTTCATCTGGGGATCAGTTCGATCTGGGGCTCCTTTTCACTTTTCCCGGTTACGACTACACATTTACCAATAAGTATGGGAGTACAATTGAAGAATCAGTATCAGACATAGAACCGCAGGTGTGGTCGAAGTACAGGTTCAATCCTCAAGGCAAGTTTTCGTTCGAAGTCGGCCTGCGTGCCGATCTTCAGAGAACTTTTCAATGGCTTTCCGGAACGCCGGGGGGTTACGCTCCGGAACCGAGACTTACTCTCTCCTACAAGCCTGCCGACGCGGTCGCACTGTACGCAAATTATGGAATGTATCATCAGCACGTCATGGATTTAAACGATGAAAATCTGGTGTTCACTCCGTTCGACGTTATCGCGCCTATCCCGGAAGGCAGTGGAGATGAGGAATCGAATCAGTACGTTCTCGGATGCAAGTTGGATCCCAATATTTTGACGTCGGCCAAGCTCGAACTCTACTATAAAACGCTTAACAATCTGGCCGCAGTTAATCTGGAAAAAGTATATGATTGGGAAAGCGATTACATCTTCGGGTTCGGAGAAGCCTATGGCGCGGATGTCAGCTTTAAGTATGATGCGGGTGAAAACCTCTACCTGCAGACGGGATATTCTTACAGCTGGACGACACGGACGTTTAACGGCGTAACATATTTTCCCCGTTATGATGTGCGCAATCAGTTGAACATTTCTTGCGGTTTGCAGCCGTTAAAAAATCTTTGGGTCAGGGCACGGTTGAAACTGACAAGCGGCCTGCCGTACACTCCTATTAATGGATACTTCGGCGTGATTCAATTCGATCCTTCCAATCTGCCGGCGTACGCAAATCAGGCTTTATATGCTCAAGCCCTATTCGGCAAAGTGAATTCCGCGCGCCTTCCCGGATATCAGAGTTTGGACATTAGCGCATCGTATGACCTGAATCTGAGCTGGACGCGCTGCAATATCCAGGGGACATTGATCAATGTATTGGACAAGAAAAATGTTTTTTATATAAACAATGTCACTGGAAATGTGGTCTATCAATTGCCGACAGTTTTCAACCTTTCCGCGGGGTGGAGTTTTTGAAATCGCAAGCTAAAGGTCATGTTATCTAAGGAATTGACGTTTTATAAATCTTGATTTTTACCATTGCACATCTATTGCCTTTTATGCAGAGCTACCGCATTTTATAGTGAAATACAAAAGCAACAGTGTCTAACTATGTAATAGCGTAAATAGTAGTGGAAAGATTGCTCCCTTTTCGCTATTTTATTAAAAGATCTTTTGCTTTTTAAAACTTTTTACCGAGTACCAGAAACGAACAGGAATCCATGTCCGCACACGACGCGAATAAAATCGCCTCTTTATATGAAAGTTTCACCCATCACATCGTAAGGTTTACGGAGATCCGAGAATCCGTCGGTGCCCGCTCGAAATTGAATTGCCTGCTTATTCCAACAGAGCCATCGATTCGATCGGCATCCCCCCTGCCTCCTTCCAATCCATGAAGCAAACATTCATTCGAGTACCCGAATCAGCCGATTCATCGGACGCCAAACGTATTCGTGTCGTAATTATTACGACCGTCATGTTGTCGTTTATTTCGTACTGGCGAGCCTCGGCAATTGTTCTGGCCGACCTTGCCTCCAGCGCCTACTATGCACTCGGGATCGCCGAGAAAGCGGTCGGGGCATCGGCTCCTTGGTTCATCATGTTTGTCATGCTCTTCGCATACGGAATCCGGGCCGTCTATATCGAGTCGTCGGGAATGTTCGTTCGAGGAGGTGTGTACCGTGTTGTACACGAGGCCCTCGGTGAAACAGCTGCAAAGTTCTCCGTCTCTGCCCTGATCTTCGACTATCTGATCACGGCTCCGATCAGTGCGGTATCTGCCGGCCAATACATCGCGGGACTCCTCAATGCACTTCTGCATTACGGCGGGATTCCAATCGTCTTGCGCGTGGACTATGTCTCGGTTGCAACCGCCCTTGCCATCCAGTTTTATTTCTGGCGAAAAAATATCATCGGCATTGAAGAATCGAGTGAAAAAGCATTGCGGATTTTTCAGGTGACAACAGTTCTTGCGGCTATCCTTTTCGTGTGGTCGCTTGTCACGCTGGGCGTCCGGGGCTTTCATCTCCCTCCGTTCTCGATCCATCTATCCGACGAATCTCTCGGCTGGCTCAAAAACGTTGATTGGCTGAAGACGGTCGGTGCTGTCGGCGTCCTTGTCGGCATGGGGCATGCAATCCTCGCCGTGAGCGGAGAGGAAACTCTCGCACAGGTCTACCGCGAACTTGAGGCCCCCAAGCTAAAGAACCTGAAACGGGTGGGGATGATCATCTTTGTGTTTGCTCTCATTTTCACGGGAGTAAATTCATTATTTGCCGCGATGATTGTGCCGCAGGGAGAGCTTATTGGCGAGTACAACGAAAATGCTCTCAGCGGTCTTGCCATGCATCTTGTCGGTTCCAAAACCGTTCTTCTGGGGCTGCAGGCATTTGTTGTGTTCACAGGATTCCTTATCCTCGCGGGAGCGGTCAACACCGCAATTATCGGGGCGAACAGCGTTTTGAACCGCGTTGCCGAAGACGGAGTGCTTCATGATTGGTTCAGAAGGCCGCATCCGAAATACGGCACATCCTATCGGACTCTCAATACTCTATGTCTCCTGCAAACGATAATTATCATCGCCAGCCGTGGAGATGTGTTTCTTCTCGGAGAGGCATATGCCTTCGGCGTCGTCTGGAGCTTTATCATGAAAGCATTTTCCATGATCGTGCTCCGGTACAAGAACAAGGCTCCCCGCGAGTGGAAAGTTCCACCGAATATCACCGTGAGAGGGGTTGAAATTCCGATCGGGCTCGGCATCATTTTCCTGGTCTTGCTCCTCCTGGGCATTGTAAATTTGTTCACTAAACCGACTGCGACAAAAGGAGGAATTGCCTTTACGATCTTTCTTTATATTGTGTTTGGTATTTCGGAACATCTGAACAAGAGAGGAGCGGCAAAAAAAGACCCCAATCTGGAGAAATTTAACGTCCTTGCACAGAGTAAGCTGACGGCCGAAGCGATTGGATGCACGCACACTCTCCGCAAGTTGGTAACGGTCAGGAATCCCCGACTTCTGGACCAACTGAAGAAAGTTCTTGAAGAAACGGACCCCGAGACCACCGATATTATCGTGATGACTGCCCGCATCTTGTCGGGAGAAGAAAATTTACATGTCGAGGAATCGATGAGCAGCCATGGCGAGGAACTTTTCTCTGCGGTGATTAAATTGGCTGAAAAGGAAGGAAAAACCGTTCTTCCGATCATTGTACCTACCAACAATGTTTCATACGCAGTTGCACACACAGCGGCCCAGCTTGGAGCTCAGGAGGTTGTCTTCGGTACGCCGGCGGCATTTCCCGCAGATTATCTCTTCGAGCAATTCGCGCTCCATTGGGGGATGGTCGAGGCTGATGAAGGGCACAAGGTAATTCTGCGTTCCATCGGTCCGAAAGTTGAGCTGCGCGGTGAATTGTAACCGCCGACGGACAGCAAAACCTCGTTGTGAAGACAACTCGCTTCGGAATACTGTTATCTGTAGCCGATATCTTTCACTTCATCCAGCCGTTATCCCTCATCCAACTCAATAGCGGTTGCATCCATTTTTCGGGTGGAACATTCGCGGCAAATCCGTGCCCTCCTCTCGGAAGGATCGCAAGCTCTGCGGGTACGTCATGACGACGAAGAGCCTCGAAGAATTCGATACTGTTATCCGGATCGACCCCTTTGTCGTCTTCAGCGTGGATCAGGAAAGTTGGAGGAGTCTTACTAGTAATATTCTTTTCGTTGGAAAAAAAATCTATAAGCGAATCAGATGGATGTTCCCCGAGAAGGAAATTTCTCGATCCAACATGAGTCAATGCATTCGTCATGCTTATTACAGGATACACGAGTATCATGAAGTCGGGGCGCAGGCTGACGTTTTCTTCATTGGGAACAACCGTTTTGTCAAAGTGAGTGCCGGCCGTTGAAGCTAGATGTCCGCCGGCAGAAAAGCCCATGATCCCGATCTTGTTGGGGTCAATTCTCCACAGTCCTGCACGTTCCCTTACAACTTTTATTGCCTGCTGCGCATCTTGCAACGGTCCGATAGATTTATCAACCATTGTCGAGTCGGTAGGGAGCCTGTACTTAACGACAAACGCAGCGGCCCCATGTTCCACAAGTGCCTGTGCAATTTGGGTTCCTTCAATTTCATACGCTTCAAGATAATAGCCGCCGCCGGGAAAAATGATGACCGCCGATCCGTCCGATTGACTGCTGTCCGGAAGATAAACGGCCATTGAGGGGATACTAACGTTTCTCACAAATTTTATTCCGCTGCCTCCGCCCAATATCTCACTTGACTTCACACTGATCGAATTCGGCACCTTGCCTGCATAAAGCGGCACAACATCCTGACCGGCCACCTGATCAGTCAACATAAAGGAGAAAATACTAAATGCGAAAACTGCCAATATAATATTTTTCAATTCAACCGCCTTTCCATTCTTTTAAAAAAAAACGATGAAACCTAAAGGTTTCAACCGCGTTAAGGAAAACGATGATTTCCACGATCATTACATCATCACGGGTTCCAATTGTCAGTCCTGAATGTGGACGCCGGCAGCCCTTCCTTATTGAACAGAGTTGCAACTGTTTCGTTCGTCCAGGCGTATCTGACTGCGATCGGATTTTTCACATCGTCATTGTACACGATAAGTTTCTTCCCGTCGACTGCAACATTTGCTTTCACGAATATGCTGTCTTTTCCAGCGATCAGGAAATTGGTTTCTCCATTGCTCTCTTTAACGACGATGCCTTTTCCGGCATAATCGAAGGAGAGAATGATTTTCCCTTTCTGAATTTTCATTGATTTGTACAACGGTCCAGAACAAATCATACTCTTGTGATAATCTTTGGCGAGCGCCCACAATGCAAGCCGCAAACCAACATCCTGCTTATCCGACGGATGAATTGCGTTGATGCTTGCAATATCGAGGGTTACCGCCATGCCAGTGTTGGGGACAGCGAGCGTGAGGCGCTGCGCTTCCCTGATCATATATGATTTCGTATTGATGCCGTAGGTATAAGGAGCGATCTGCACGTAGTAGAACGGAAAATTTCCTTCCCGCCAATCATTTCTCCAGTTCTTGATCATCAATGAGAAAAGATCCTTGTAGTCGTCGGGAGACCCGGAGTTCGATTCACCCTGATACCAAATCGCACCTTTGATGTAATAAGGAATCAACGGAGCAATCATCCCGTTGTAGAGCATCGTGGGTGAGCTCGAGCCGATATTCACTGCGGATTTCGGCCGCGAATAGAATTCTTCCCCCAAAGCTTTGTACACGTAAAATTTGCTTCCCATATATTCAGCAACCGGGAGATATTTCCATTCCCCCGAGAGAGCGACAGCTTCCGTTGTATCGCTGCTATTTTCGGGGTGAATCCGCATTTTCACTCCGCCTCCCCAAATGCCCCCCGCCCCATCGTTATGGATCACGCGTAGAGCAACCGTGACAATTGTATCGCTGACAATTTCTTTTGGAACGGGATAAACGCGGGGCGTTCGCCCCATTCCCCCATTTTCCATCGCTCCAACGCGTACTCCATTCGCGTAACAAACATCCATGTCGTCTATCGGTCCAAACTCAATTATTAATTGCCTGTTCAGCCATTTTCGCGGTATTTCCACTTTCTTCCTGAACCATACGGTACCATGGAAGTCCGCGATTTCTGTAGATTCCCAATACGCCGGCAGGACAATTTTTCTCCATGCGCTGTCGTTAAAAGTTGGAATCGAACAAGCGCTGTCGCCGAAGTCCAGGTTCTCATATTGATGCGCGTCATCCTTCATGCTGATATCGACCGCCGGATGACTGCGTATCCAATCATTCAATTTCGCAACTTCGCCGTTGACGCTGGTAATCTTTTCCACAACAGGTTTGTATTCAGCAAGTTCTCCGAGATATGTTCCGCTGATCCATGATTGTATTTTCGTTCCCCCCCAGCCGGAGAAAATAAGGCCGATAGGAACTTTCAAATCCATGTGAAGTTTTTTTCCGAAGAAGGTACGCTGCCGCGCTGAATTTTGCCGCCGTATTCGGATTACATTCGCTCCATCTTCCGACACAATCGAATTCCGGGGTATTCGAAACCGCTCTCGTCGATGTAAACAACCTGATATCGGGATAGTTTGCCTGTTGGATTTCTGCCTCAGAATTTTGAATCAGGTTCCCAGGCGGCCAACCTTCAAGAGGTATTTCCATGTTTGACTGCCCTGAGCAAAGCCACACTTCGCCGAGCATAACGTTTTTATAAACAATGACGGAGTCACCAACAATAATTGTCACTTCAAAGGGGCCGCCCGCTTTCACCGTCGTCAGGTGAACTTCCCATACGCTATCAGCTTTCGCAATCGTCCTCACCACCTTTCCCCAGCTTGCTTTCAGAGCGACTTTGGAACCAGGCGTTGCTTTACCCCAGAATGGGACATTCGCCTGCTGTTGTAGTACCATATTGTCAGAGAATATGCCGGGAATGATAACAACCCTGTGCCTCGAATCAGCCTGCGCAAATGTCGCCAGCAACAATAGACACACTATTATTTTTACAGCAATGGATGATTTATACATATTTTGAACCTTTCAGGATACTCCGCATTTTTTGTAATCGCGCAAAATTAGTCTTTTGTAAATAAAGATGCAACCGATAACATAGTATTGCTGGAAGTTGACATTTTTTTTAGAATTGTCCATACTTGTAATGCACTAAAAGTGATAGAGGAAATCGTCTGAGACCGGCCGCACCGTTATACGCAATCCTATTCCCCAATTGTAGCTTCGAGAATTCTTGCGCCGCCGAATCTTTACCTCCTTTTATCCGTAGACTTATTGAAGATAACTTCCACTCATAATACGACAAAGTCCAAATGGACGGAGATTCGCACGCGGAACAATTCGATGCTACCGTAAAACAATTGACTGAAAATTACCTAGCGATGTGGCGAGACATTCCTGATGTTGTACCTGAATTCAATCGTCGATTTACTCCATGGCAGCAGCGGGAGAATGAACGACAACTGGAAATCCAATTCAAACGATATCCCATCTGGTCCGTCACGGATGGGGATATGCAGGATTCCGAAAACTCCCCCATCTCGTTCGATGTGATAAAAACTGTTGTCGGATCATCTCTGTTGTCGCATGAAGGGCTAAGCGACAAATACTTCGAAGAGTCTGAGAAAGCGACCAGGCGATTCATGAAAGAAGCAAAGATTTTCGATCCTTCTTTATCGAAGGGCGACATCCATCAAGCCCTCAGAAATCTCTGGGTGTTCAACAGCATCCAGATGATCGTGGGACTTAAGATTGATCTAACCCCTTCTTCGTTCGCTTACAGCTTGTTATATCCTTACACGGATAATGGATTGGATAGTAATGAACGGACATCAGATGACAAACGGGCGTACATTTGCTGGCTTGATCAATGGTTGCAGGGGAACAAGTACGGGCCGATAGATAATTGGACTGGAAAGACTGCAGAGTTATTGGCGATGATAGAAAAAGATTATCCGCCTCAGGAATTCCGCGATGTGCATTTAAGCCTGTCGGCAATTCATCGGGCTCAATCAAAAAGCCTTCTCCTTCACAATATACAACCCGGCTGCGATGAAGAGAGCCTGACTGCGATCACAATGGAAAAAGGAGGAACTTCAGTTCTCGCAGACGGCTATTTGGCGGCCGGTCGGCTGAATAATGCGGAAGCTGATTCCTTTTTTGAGTATGGCGTTTTGCTTCAGCTTGTCGACGATCTTCGCGACATTGATGAAGACAGAGTCAATGCACATTCGACTCCTTTCTCGCGGATCGTGGAACAGGGCAACCTTGACAGTGCTGCTCGGCGGCTTCTTTTATTCGTTAAGCACTGTGCAATGCAATTGTCAAGCCTCAATCACTCTCACGCGAATCAAGTCAAAGAAATGGTTGAACAAAGCTGTTCTTTTCTGATCCTAGAGACCGCTGCACGTCATCATGAATTTTATTCCGCTCGTTTCTTAAAAAGCGTCGAGTGTTGGATGCCTCTGCGTCCGGCATTTTTAAATGAGCTGCACCGTGAAATTGAAATGCGGCAAACTCAATTCACAAAATATGCCCATGCTACCCAAGCTTAAGGATAGTCAATTCAACGCCCCGATCAATCCCGCTTGAAGAGTCCAGATAGCGATGCTATATTTATCCGATAGCCTGCTTGGATCCTCATTCCGATTTTTTTGGAATTGAGATGACAACGTAGGATTGCTTTCGATGGGTAATTGATTCAAGGCACTTTTTGCCCGAAAATTGAGAGCACTTTCCATCAATCTCTCGACCGCCGATTGCGAGGGTTGTTGTTTCTTGACGGAGGGACAGGTTAGACTAAAGGTTGAACCAGATTAATGAGGTTGCCGCATGTATCTTCAAATAACACTGACGTAATTGGGCCCATGCTCACCGGTTCGCCGCGGAAAACAACGCCCAAGCTTTTCAGCCGGCGGTAATCAGCAAAAATATCGCTGGAGATAAGCGCGGCCGCCGGTATCCCTGCTTCAAACAACGCCTTGTGGTAGACTTGTGCCGCAGGGAAATTTATCGGTTCGAGTACTAATTCGGTCCCCTTGACACCTTCCGGCGAAGTAACAGTCAGCCAACGGAACGTCCCCATAGGAATGTCGGCCATTTTCTTAAAGCCTAAAATACCTGTATAAAATTGAAGTGCCTTATCCTGATTGTCAACCATGACACTAGAGAATTTAATCTGCATGTTGACCTCGACGTATTGGGTTGTTTGAGAATTTCACAGCTTGTATATCTATCGAGAACAACATCCTATCGGGAATTATTGGCGTCGACCTTTGCGAAGTGCTTCTTGGCAAACTCTAAAAATTTTTCTGTGTCATCGTCGAGTAAACCATGTTTCCCTCTCCGCTTGTGATATCCGATAAAATCACCGACGGCGGTTTCTACCGCCGGCATTTCAGTTACGCCCAAGCCAGCTTTCCCGAACAATTCATACACCGGCTCTGCGGCCTTTGCTGCCAGAAATGTCCCGAGAGGATCGCCCCACAAATCTTCTTCGGCCGTCGATACATAGACAGGTCTTGGCGCCATCAAAGCGATAAGCATGTGCCAATCGACGGGGAGATCGCTCACTCGATTGTTGAAGTTCTTGAAGTTCCCGGCGAACCAGTGAGGAAATTGATCGTTGATCAGTTTGACAGTCTCGCCAAAGCCGCGGCGGACGATCGTTGCGCCGCCGCACCCCGATTCGCAGGAAAATACTATAGCAAATCGTTGATCTTGCGCGCCTGCCCACATTGCCGCTTTGCCAAACCGCGAGAAGCCAAGAAGGCACACTTTTCGAGCATCGATTGAAGAGTCGGTTTCGATGTAATCCATAACTCTCCTCATCGTCCATGACCATGCGGCAATCGTTCCCCATTCGTCGGGCGCCGGCGAATTCTTATCGGATGGGTCAAAGAACTTTCTGATTCCTTTCACGTATGCGTTGTCTTTGTCGTCGGGTTCTATATCACGAGCGTCGAAGGTTATGAGGCCGAATCCCTTCTTAACAACGAGTTCTGCATCCGGAACCCAGGTGGACGCCACAAATACAGGGACAGCTTTCCCGGTCTTTGGCAAATCTATCTCAATCTCGAGTTTGGGCCAATCTTTTTTTCTTGAAAAGTAAATCGTCGTTGTCTTTTTGACCGCAGAATTATGCAAAGCCGTACTATCCACTGAAGCTGTTTCCCAATGCATCCCTTCCGGTCTCTCCACTGCCGCTTTTCCGTAAACATTCTCCTCGAACAATTGAAGTATCTCCGGTCTTCGCTTCCGGGTCCAGTCGCTTGTATTGGACACTCGCTCGCCGCCTATCATGACGAGGGGATCGGGAAGAGAATATTTCGGCACTTTCGACTCGTCGTATTGCCCCGGTGGAAGCTCTTGCGGGCTTTGTGCGCAGGAAAAGAAAGTCGTGCAAAGAGGAAGGAATGCAATCGCCAAAAAAGAAAAAGACAAAAGGTCTTTCATTTTCATACTCCCAAAAATAAACTCGGCAGCCCGATCAGAGTGCAACATGGAAACGACGGGACATCTCTTACGCCACGTACGCCGACGAAGCTGTTTCCCCGCCTCGGCCTGTCCAGTTTGTGTGGAAAAATTCTCCGCGGGGTTTGTCAATTCTCTCGTACATATGCGCGCCAAAATAATCGCGCTGCGCCTGAAGGAGATTCGCAGGCAAGCGGGAATTTCTGAATCCATCATAATAATTGAGAGCAGCCGCCATCGCCGGAACCCAGATGCCGTTCAAAATCGCCGTTGAAAGAACGCGCCGCCATGCTTCCTGTGAACTGTCGATCGTTTCTGTAAAGAACGGATCGAGGAGAAGATTTGTCAGACCTGGCTTTTTGTCGAAAGCATCTTTGATTCTTCCGAGAAATTTAGATCGAATGATGCATCCCCCCCTCCATAAAAGCGCAATGCCGCCGTAGTTCAAATTCCATTGATACTCTTCTGCGGCCGATTTCAACAAGACGTACCCTTGTGTATAAGAAACGATTTTGGATGCATAAAGAGCCTTTGCAAGATCATTGAGAAAGGCCTTCTTGTCTCCAATGAATTTTGGCCTGGGTCCAACCAATATCTTTGATGCTTCCACCCGCTCCTTCTTTGTTGCTGAAAGACAGCGGCCGTACACTGCTTCACTGATCATCGTCAGGGGAATGCCGAGGTCGAGCGATGCAACGCTCGTCCACTTTCCCGTGCCTTTCTGTCCGGCGGTGTCGAGAATTTTATCGACAAGTGGAGCACCATCCACATCTTTAAAGGCAAGGATGTCCCGCGTAATTTCGATAAGGTAGCTGTCGAGTTCGCCTTTGTTCCATTCCTCGAATACATTGTGCATTTCCTGCGCCGACATCCCGAGAAGATCCTTCATGATCTGGTACACTTCGCAGATGAGCTGCATATCGCCGTATTCGATTCCGTTATGGACCATCTTCACAAAGTGTCCCGCCCCGTTCTCTCCTACCCAGTCACAGCACGGGGTCCCGTCGGCGACCTTGGCGGCAATCGCTTGAAAAATGGGTTTCACAAATGGCCATGCCGGTGTTGATCCTCCCGGCATGATGGACGGCCCGCGTAACGCTCCCTCTTCGCCTCCGGAGACGCCGGTCCCGATAAACAGGAATCCCTTCGACTCAAGATACTTCGTCCGCCGAATAGTATCGGGAAAATGGGAATTACCTCCGTCGATGATGATGTCTCCTTGTTGAAGATGCGGAATAATCTGTTCGATGAATTCATCCACGGGGTTGCCTGCCTTTACCATCAACATGATCTTGCGCGGTGTCTTAAGAGAACCGACAAGCTCGGCAACGGAATGAGTCCCGATGATCTTCTTACCTTTCGCCCGTCCATTGATAAAATTGTCTACTTTTTCCAGCGTTCGGTTGAACACGGCGACCGTGAAGCCGCGGCTCTCGACATTCAACACCAAGTTCTCTCCCATCACCGCAAGTCCTACTAATCCTAAATCTGCTTTTTCATTCATTGTGATAATTTTCGCTTTCTCATTGCTTATGTTTATCGTTGTATACGAGCTGAGCCCCCTTTTGCGAGTGTACCGACCTGCTCAAGTGTTGCCATCGTCGTGTCGCCGGGAAATGTTGTCACGAGCGCCCCATGAGCCCAGCCAAGTCTGACTGCTTCTTCCGGCGATTCTCCAGCCAATAACCCGTAAAAAAATCCGCTGGCGAAAGCATCTCCTCCGCCAACTCGATCCAAAACATCCAATTCACACGTCGGCGCGGTATAGGTTTTTCCATCAATCCATGCCACCGCACTCCAGCTGTGGCGGTTGGTGGAATGAACATCCCGCAGTGTCGTCGCTACAACTTTCACATGAGGATGCCTTGCGATAACCTTGTCGATCATTCCGAAAAAGGCACTTGGGTCGAGTTTCGATTTTGCAGCAACCTCGGGACCTGGAATTCCCAGTCCCTTCTGCAAGTCTTCTTCGTTTCCGACAAGGACATCGGCATATTCTACGATCCGAGCGATTACTTCAACCCCCTTTTTTTCACCTCCCCAAATATTCCAAAGCTTCTCGCGGAAATTCAAATCGAAACTGACAATCGCCCCAGCCTTCTTCGCCGACTTCATCCCTTCAATGATCAACTCTCCGGTGGTTTGCGACAGAGCTGCAAAGATTCCGCCGCTGTGAAACCAGCGGATACCCCCCGCAAAAATTGTGTTCCAATCGAAATCGCCCGGCTTCAATTGTGCGGCAGCTTCGTTCGAACGATTGTAAAAGACAACGGGAGCTCTAACGCCCTGTCCCCGGTCGCTGTATACCGTGGCCATGTTCGGTCCGTTGACGCCATTATGTTTAAATTTTTTGTAGAATGGTTTTACTCCCATCGCTCGGACGCGCTCTGCAATAAGATCGCCGATCGGATACTCAACCATTGCAGTAACGATACCGGTATTCAAACGAAAACAATCTGCCAGATTAGCCGCAACATTGAATTCTCCGCCGCTCACGTGAATTTGGCACGCTGTTGCTTTCCTGAAAGGAATCACTCCGGGGTCCAGCCTATGCACCAACGCTCCTAACGATACTAAATCTAAAGCACCGCCTGATTGAATTTTCAAACCATTGCTCATCATTTGCTCCTTCTTCTGTTTCTTGTAAATGTTTACCGAATTCAAGCCAGCGGATTTGCAGATGAATCGCTGCCAAGAAAAATCGGGCGAAGATGGCGTTCGAAAAGATTTTCTGTCACACCTTCATGGATCACCGAAGCAGATTTGTCGAGCGCATCAGTGAATCGATCTTCCATCTCCGCTGCAACCTTGAATCCGATATGGATCAGCTGTCGAAAGGAAGTGTTATAGCGTGGGCACGAAAAATCGTGTTTCAACGCCATAACAAATTCAGCACTCCCCCATTTATTGACCTCCGCCGGAATCGGAAGTTTCTCCTTCCGAATGTCAATAACTGCACGGTACGGTTTTGCAAGCTCATCGAAGCGGGCATACGACTGCTCATAAATTTCTTTTGCGATGCCGAGACCATCACTGCCCGGCATTGCGAGACCGATGACTTCCTCGAGCCATGTTGTCCCCGCCGTTTTGAGATGAAGACCGGCATCGAATTTCTTGATGATCGTATGGATCAGCGGGTACAAAGAGAATTTATCGCTTCCAGAATGGATGCTGATCTTGAGAGTCTCGGGCAAGCCAAATTCTCTGATCGCGTGGGCGACAACCGCTACATCGTGTTCGAACTCACGTGCAAATTGCGCGACATCGCCGACGTAATCGATGCCTTTGAGAAAATGTCCTGTGAATCTCGGAGCGATCGTCTGGAGGGGGACTTGTTCATGTGCAAGCGCAGCAAGGATAAAAAAAAGCTCCACCGGCGACTGTGGGGTATTCGTTTCATCGGTTGATACCTCGGTAACGAAATTCTCATTCCCTTTTCGGGAAGCAACATAACGGTAGGTCTTCGCTGCCTCCCGCACCGCGACAAGATATTTCTTCCCAGCAGAAACAATTGACTCTTTTCTTACTTCTAGCCCGTCTTCGAGTCCGGGAATGGTGAGTCTACCAATATACCTGCCGCAATACTTTGTGAAATCTGCAAGGTCGGCAGGATCGGGCTCTTTTCCTATGAAATCGGCGACATCCAGAGTAAAATAATTGCTCGGCCCGATGAACATGTCTACAGTCTTGAGGCCGATGTGGTCCGCATCGACGTAGTACGAAGAGTCCCAAGCCAGCGTTTTGACTGCCCGGTCCGCTTCCACCCGCGTATCTTGTGGATGCGTTCCGATGAGAGTATGTTCCCGATTCGACTTGTTCCATACCGGAACAACTTCTACTCCGTGTTGGCGTGCTTTGACAAACGCGGAGAGCTGGGCAGCGCCCTGATGTCCGAAACGATCGCCGATGCCGACCGAATACTTTTCTATTTTCATTTTTTCTCTACGTTGCTAGAAGCCGCTTAATGACATTTCGTATCGACATTTCTAATGTCCAACGATTTTACTTCAGACGATACAGCAGTTGACCGGCATTTTCTACGACAAGCAGATCGTCATTTTGGTTTGCTTTCCATTCCGGGATATTGATAGAGCGATAGTCCGTGTAACCCAGGTTCACCGATCGGCAAACATCTTGAGGGATAGACGTAGCAAGTGTGACGTTGATACGGGGCGTTTCCACTCCATTTTCAAAGGTACCTATGCCCCTCACGTTTGTCGAATGAGCAAGAATAAGCTTCGAGATGTTCGAGAATCGATCCCATTGTCCTACAAAATAGTCGCGGACATGATACCCGACTTTTCGGATTTCTTTCCCGTGTGTATAGGAAATTTCCTTGATATGCGGGGCGTAGATAATTACTTCTCCTCCGTCTGCAATGATCGGCTCGTGTTTATACATCACCTTCCCGGCCACCCAAATGTCATCATAGATTGCGGGTGCGATACCGAGAACTTTAGCACATGGATAGTCAACATACCTGATGTGGATCCTGGAAGAAACATCAGCCGCCTTATCCCATGCTTCCTCGGGCGAGCCGATAAAGAGAGAGGTGACTTGGTGATCATCAAGGACAAACGCAAAACAGATTCGCGGAACGGAGATGAACGAAGCGGCTTTATTGATCACTCGCCGCACCGGAGTATCCTTCACGCCGTTGACAACAGGATTTGTAATGAGAGCGCCGATCCAATGAAATGTCTGAATAATCTCTTCACCCGCTATTCCCGGAAAAAAATATTTATTCCCTCCGGCGAAACCGACCGTTTCGTGGGGTACCACTGGGCTGATGAGGATGATTTGATCGTAGTCAAATATCCGTTTGTTAATAGTGATGTCAACTGCATCGGTGAACAATCCTTCGGAGAGTGCGGACATTTCAGATGCCGAAATTAGACCGATGTTCCTGATCTGGGCAGAGTCGTTGTGTGAATGATTGAAAAATTTTGTTTTTGCGTACTTGGACCGATGTTCGTCTGCAGTAATACCCACATGACGGAGAATCGTGTCTATCTCGAGTAGATGATGTGTGCCGGTTGCTATGAGATAGTCGAGAGCCTTCACCTTAGGACCAAGAATACGACCGAGCGTGCGGAAAAATATCGGAAGCTCTGCATGCCTGGTGGTATCCGGAATAATCACGAGAATGCGTTTTCCATCCAGATGGAGCGGCGAGAGCGCCTGCTCACTAAGAGTGTAAATCTCTTCTTCCATCTTCTGGCGCGGAATCTCGCCGTTCCCGATGATCATGCTCTTCCTATGCTCGACTGATTTCAACTCGAAAACCTATTGACCGCAACGGTTCCATCAACGGAGCCCGTGAAAGGGGTAATTCAATGACCGTGGTAAAAAATTCTCGCCTCATCCGGTATTCAGCTCGCAATCGTGAAAAAAACGACCGGCGATCTTCCTGCGACACCCCGGCTATTGATCTGAGCGATTGATCATCATATTCGATATCATAACATTTGCTCACAATTGTTCGCACAACATCTTCAGCAGATTCGGCGCTGTTTGGTATAGCGACGCGCTCAACAATCGGCTTCGGCAGCGAATTTCCCGGCGTCCACGATTCTGGCTGGCCAAAGAATTTGCATGCAGCGGAATATGTCATCCTTACTGCTGCGAGCTTTCCGTCGAAGGAATATCCTGCAATATGTGGTGTACCAATATCAACCGTATTCACAAGGTCAATATCGATGAGCGGTTCATTTTCCCACACGTCAAGAATTGCGCCGCCGAGATGTTTGTGCTCGATAGCTTTTTTCAACGCCGCTCCGTCGACCACCGAACCGCGTGCCGTATTAACCAGAATCGCTCCCTGTTTCATCTTATTAATCCGCGACTCGTCGAAAAGATGGTATGTTGGATCGCTTCCTGTCTTCGTTAACGGCACATGGAGTGTGATGATGTCGGCTTCCATCAATCCATCCAACGGGAGAAACGAAGATTTTGCTGTTGAACGGGCAAGCGGAGGATCGTTCTGCAGGACATTCATTCCCAATGCCCTTGCATTCCTGACAATTTTGCTCCCCACACTTCCGACCCCGACGACTCCAAGTGTTTTCCCTGAGATAGTAAGTCCTTTACGTTTGGCTAAGGTGAGCAGGGCTGCAACAAAATATTCTGCTACTGAATTTGCATTTGAGCCCGGTGCACTCGCAAAGCCGATTCCGCGCGACCTGAGGTATTCAATGTCCACATGGTCAGTCCCAATTGTAGCCGTTCCAACGAATTTAACATTGCTCCCTTCCAACAAGTCCTTCGTAACTTTTGTTTCCGAGCGAATAATGATCATGTCGGTATCGCGGACAGCATCTTTAGTGAAATCGCGAGTAAATGAAGGGACTACTTCACCAAATTGACGAAATGCTTCATCAACGAGAGGATTATTTTTATCTACAATAACACGCATGATAGCATCTCACTTCTAACAGCTTACCGCAGTTCGATCATCGTCAAGTATAATATAAATACAATTGAATATACTGTAGTTAGATTGTCATGCTCGTGAACCCGCCATCGACGGGAATGACTGCGCCGGTGACGAATGAGGAAGCTTTTTCGGAGGCGAGCCAGAGAAGTGCACCCGACAATTCCCCGGGTTCACCATATCTTGCCATGGGAGTGTGGGAAAAAATCGATGTGCGCCGTTCTTCCGTTAAAATTTTTTTATTCTGTTCAGCCGGAAAAAATCCCGGCATGATGGCGTTGACACGAATCTTATGCCGCGCCCATTCCCGCGCAAGGAATCTGGTCATATTGTTTACTCCCGCCTTCGAAATAGAATACGTGAAAACCCGGGACAACGGGAGTTCCGACGAGACCGATGAAATGTTGATAATGCTTCCGCCGCTCTTCTGCTCGATCATCTGTTTTGCAAAGACGCGGCACGAGAGAAACACGCCCCTTAGATTTGTATCGAGGATATTGTGCCATTCCACTTCGGAGATATCGAAAACGGGTGTCGGAGAATTGATACCGGGTGCGTTGACAACAATATCTATTTTTCCCCAACGGGAGATAATCGCACTTCTTGCTTTCTCAATTCCCGCCTCCGACGCGGTATCAACCGGGACTGCTACTGCGGTTCCTTCTGTCCGCTTGATATTCTCTACTGCTCTTTCCGCACCAGCTAAATTATTATGATAACAAACTGCCACCTTCGCCGATGCCCTCCCTAATGCTTGCGCCATACTACCGCCAAGCACTCCACTCCCACCAATCACGACCGCGACTTTATCCTCAAGGTTAAACAGACTGTCTACGTATGACATATTCTTCACTCGATTATTATTTGTGCGCGACGAAATGTGAAAGATTAAATTCCGTCAAAATTAAAAATTCAAGTTACAAAAAAATGAACATTTGTGCTTAGAGTCTCGGTGATTCGCTGAAAGCCGGATTGAACATCTCCGCCGGACAACGCGCCCATTGCCTTCACAGTTTCACTTGAATTCGAAGTACCGTTTTGCATTGTGATAACAAATGTCCTTCACCAACGCACCGACAAGTCCGATATCGTCCGGTAGCATTCCTTGTTCCATTTCTGTCCCCAGGATATTGCAGACTAGTCTCCGGAAGTACTCGTGACGGGGGTACGAGAGGAAGCTTCGCGAATCCGTGATCATTCCAACAAACTGGCCGAGCAATCCCATATTGGAAAGAGCTTCAATTTGACGTGTCATGCCCTCCTTCTGATCGAGAAACCACCATGCCGCGCCGTACTGCATTTTTCCCGGAACAGTGCCGTCTTGAAAATTTCCGATCATCGTTGCATATAGCTCGTTATCACGAGGATTGACATTATAGATGATTGTTTTCGTGAGCTTATTTTCAGCGTCAAGCCGGTCAAAAAATTTCGCCATCGGCTTGGCTACCGGCTCATCGCCAATGGAGTCGAAGCCGGTGTCAGGGCCGATGGTGCGCAACATGCGCGTATTGTTGTTTCGTAATGCGCCAACATGAAATTGCTGAACCCACTTGTGCTCCCAGTTCATGGTGGCCAATTCATACAACACGGCTGACTTGAATATCCTCACCTCGGCCAGATTTATTTTTCTTTTCTGTAACAATTTTTTGAAAATCGCCTTGACCTGCGATTCCTTGTAATCCTCGGCATACATTGTTTCAACACCATGATCGGAAACTCTGCATCCATGTTTTGCAAAATGATCGTACCGTGAACGAAGTGCGTCGAGAAAGCGATCAAACGAGGTGATGTTGATGCGCGCGGTGCGTGAAAGAGATTTCACATAACGGATAAACAACTCGCCGTTTTCAACAGCAAGAGCTTTGTCCGGCCGGAATGCGGGGAACATCTTAGTGGCATCGAAATTCTTCGAATGCTTCCGATGAAAGTCGAGTGAGTCGACAGGATCGTCCGTTGTACATACCACTTCAACGTTCATTTTCCTGAGAATTCCCTGCGTAGAGAACTCTGGTGTTGCAAGTTTTCCGTTGCACTCATCCCATATTCCTTTCGCTGTCGAAGGGTTGAGAAGCCGGTCGGAGATTCCAAACGGACGTTTCAGTTCAAGGTGAGTCCAATGGTAGAGAGGGTTTCGCAGGGTCTTCGGCACGGTTTCAGCCCATTTCTGAAACTTCTCCCAATCACTCGCGTTCCCGGTTACAAAGCGTTCGTCAACGCCGCTCCCCCTCATCGCACGCCACTTATAGTGGTCCCCGTTCAGCCACACTTGAGTTAAGTTCTGAAATTGCTTATTCTCTGCAATATCTTTTGGTGAGAGGTGGCAATGAAAGTCGATGATCGGCAGTGCTTCTGCATAATCGTGGTATAACGTCACCGCGCGTTTCGTTTTAAGAAGAAAATTCCTGTGTGCGATTGTGTTTTCCATTTCGAGAGCCTTTTCTGTATGCGCGATCCGTCAATAAATAATGCCGCATCAAGTTAAGAATTTTTATATTATGGATCAAAAGCCAGCTGGTAGTCTCTTGTTTTTGTTCTTAGTCAATCCAGCGCAAGCCTTTCCGAAAGACTCCTTCGGATAATCCAGGCCTTTTGGCTATTCTTCGCTATGGGTGCCCGCTTTGGCAGGAATGGCAATAGCTCTCAAGTTTGAGCCTTCACGCTGAGTTACGAAAGAAAAGGAATGTGGACAATAAAAGATATCCTTCATTAATATTCTTTCCGATTAGAGGGAACAAAAAAATGAAATTCCCGCAATGAACAATTTGAAAGGATTGCGTTGGTTCATTATTGGACTGATCGGGATAGCGACGATCATTAATTACATCGACCGTTCCTCGCTCGCGATAATGTGGCCAAGCATTTCTAAAGATTTAAATTTGACGAAGGATCAATATGCGACGATTGTTGCCGCATTCATCATAACGTATGGCGTAGGCCAGGCGTTAACCGGCAGGATGTTTGATTGGGTCGGAATTCGCCTCGGCTTTGTGCTGAGCATCCTTGTCTGGTCGATCGCCTGCATGCTGCACGGTGCCGCCCGGAATGTATTCAGCTTCTCAGGATTTCGCAGTTTGCTCGGATTAAGTGAAGCAGGAAACTTCCCTGGAGGCACAAAAGCCAGCGGGGAATGGTTTCCAATCACAGAGCGAGCGCTTGCGCAGGGAATTTTTAATGCCGGCTCGTCAATTGGCGCCGTCATCTCCGCGCCGCTTGTCGCTGGGTTGTATTTACTCCTTGGATGGAAAGCAACATTTGTTGCCATCGGCTGCTGCGGAATGCTCTGGATTATACCCTGGTGGATTGTGTATCACTCCGGACCCACGACTCATCCCTGGATCACAGAGGATGAACGCCGCTACATTCTGACGGGACAGAAAATGGGGAACGACGATCAGTTTTCCGCTGAACATGTTCCTACATGGGGAAAGCTCCTAACGTACAAACAAAGCTGGTCAGTGATTGCTTCAAGGTTTTTTCTCGACCCAATCTGGTGGTTATTTGTTAATTGGCTCCCTATTTATCTTGTCGAGCGTTTCGGATTCGATATACAACAGATAGGTTTATTCGCGTGGGTTCCGTACCTCGGCGGAGCAATGGGAGCCATTGGCGGGGGATGGTGGTCGGGGCATATGATACAAAAAGGATGGTCAGTTGATAAAGCACGCAAGCGGTCCGTTGTTTTTGGCGGTGCCGTCATGATTCCTGCTTTCGTTTTCACGGCCTTTGCGGACTCGCCGCTCCTTGCCGTTATCATGATGGGACTCGTGCTCGGCGGTTTTCAGATTGCAATGAATAATATCCAAACGTTACCGAGCGATTTTTTCTCCGGACGCTCCGTTGGTTCACTTGCCGGACTTGGGGGAATGAGCGCGGTACTTGGCGTCCTTGTCTTCAGTACCTGGCTTATCCCTGTCCTTAGCGCAAAGAGTTATGTGCCTGTTTTCGTCATGGGCATGTTCCTTGTTCCTCTGGGAGTAATGTCAATGATATTTTTTGGTGGAGAGATAAAACGAATAGAAATAAAGAGATAATAGTTTTGAACTCTTGAAATATTGTCTCTCGCCACGCCGCAAAGACGCGAAGATTTTTCTGCAGGACGAAATTGTGGGATTCCGTCGTTGTGCGCCCAATACTGTTCGGCATAGGTGCTCTTAATGTTCATTCCTGACATACTACAATTGAAGCCCAATAGAGTTTGGAGAACATACTCCGGAGGCAAGTATTTGGACGTGCTGGAAGGTAAGTCGTCCCCATCGGATAGTCATTTCCCCGAAGATTGGATCGCTTCAACGATAGGAGCGACCAACATTGGCCGTGAAGATATTGCCGATGAAGGATATTCAAAAGTCGAAATTCAAGGACAATCATTCATGCTCAAAGATCTCTTCCAACAATTTCCACAAGAGCTATTAGGAGAGAAGCATTTCGCCAAGTTCGGATCTCACACACAAGTTCTCACAAAGCTGCTCGATTCTGCAGTCCGATTACATCTCCAGGCTCATCCAACGATTTCTTTCTCAAAGAAATATTTGAACAGTAATTCCGGAAAGACAGAGGCCTACATCATTGTAAGCATTCGAAAAGAAATTGCAAACCCGTACGTCTTCATTGGTTTTCAACATCCTCTTTCCAGAGAAAATTTTGGCGATGCCGTTCAAAAACAGGATATTCCCCTGCTGCTCTCGTGCTTCGATAAAATTCCAATCGCCCCCGGCGATGTTTTCATCGTCCCCGGCGGTTTGCCGCATGCAATCGGTGAAGGCATATTTATGATTGAAATAATGGAACCCACCGATTTTACTGTACGGCTGGAATTCGAACGGGGTGGTTATGTTTTGCCTGAGCAATCACGTTTTATGGGAAGAGACATTGATTTTGCGCTCGAGATGATAAATTTCAAAAAGATATCTTCCGAAGAAATTAAACGGCAGCTGTTTTGCCCGCCGGAAATTATTGCCGTTCAAGACAAAAGTGTTGAGTCAACAGTGATCGATCTGAAAAAGACCCCCTGTTTCTCGGTCAACAAACTTGAGGTACATAAACACTACACGAAGAAGAAAGCGGCGTCATTTTATATCGGAGTCATAACGATGGGAAGCGGGATAATAAAATCGGCATCACAGCAGTGCAAAATAAGGATGGGCGATAAATTCTTTATTCCATATAAAGCAGATGAGATAGAATTTATTACGGACGAAGGACTTGAGCTTTTCCTTGTGTTTCCGCCGCAGTAAGTTCATATACTAAACTGAAACATCTGAAAAATTGTTTCGCGCTAAGCCGCTAAGGCGCGAAGTATCTGTTTTAGAATCATTTTGCGACTTTGCGTCTGGCGAAACTACCCCCTTGGGATTTGCGCGAGCCACACTTTCGGGATTATTCAGAAAACTCAAACTATAAGAAAAATTGAGGCTGTTACGCTTCTCTCGAGTATAGAGGCAAGGACAATTCTTTAGCAGTAGCACCTGCCAAATTTTTCCCCTCAGGGCTGAAGCCCCAATAGAAGAGGAATTTGATGGGATGCTTTTTCTTGATTGCTTTAATTGACTTGATAAGAAGACGTTTCGCCAAACCTTTGCCTCTCTCCTCCGGGAGGACCAGAGCCGAACAAAGATATACTGCTTCATACTTCGAGCCAAGCGGAGTGTTATCCAGTAGTTGCTTCTCGTTGATCTTTTTAGAAATGAATTCCTTCATAAGTTTGTGTGTCGTCGGTACAACAAGAATCCATGCGATCGGTCCTTTCTTGTTGGCGACCTCTCCCATCGTGCTCGGATGAATTTTCTTCAGCGCATCCATCGTCTCGCGATCAACAGAGATTTGCATCGGATCGCTTTTCGCCTCGAAAAACTCATCGGCGAGTCTTATCATTCTCGATAAATTTTCATTTTCCATGGAAAGATTTATTTGTTCGATGCCGCCGAATTGTCGGAATCTAACGAAGAGTGTAAAAGCCTGCCTATTTCCTCAGCAACGCGAACTTCCCCTTTATCGACTGGCCTTGGATTTGAATAAAATAAATATAGACCCCCGACGAAGCCGCCTCATTGTTATTCTTGACGCCATTCCACTGGAGCACTTGCCCGCCGAGAAGCGTAGATAATTTAGAGGTCAGCGTTGCTGAATACACAAGTTTCATATCAGATGAAAAAATAGAGAGCGTGCCCGTCATGGAACTTGCACCGCTCACAGGAATACTAATCTCGTTTGATCCGTTTGCCCGGAAGGGATCCGGAAACGGATCACGAGTCGTACTTCCGCCGGCAAGAATTTTGGAGTACCAATTTGAGGGATCGGAAACTATAAGGTTCGATGACAGGGTGGAATTCTGATTTTCCACTAAAGAATATGAATACGGAAACGAGGAGGCATAACCGGTAACTGCAGAGTCGAACTCGATGTTGGAGACCAGAAATGGAAGTGTCTTCGTACCGAAACTGACGTTGTAGTAGTCCGAGGAGAGAATCAACAGGCTCCCGCCTAAAGATTGCGATGGGGGGACGAATTCTATCGACGAATATGCGATCTCAGGATAATCCGCACCTTCCGGATAGTACAAGACAGAGTCGCTCCTTGCGCCGGTGAAATAATTCCAGACGGTCCATTCTGCAAAAGCACTTTTGAAGCTGGAACTGTACTGCGGCATGCTCAAAGCCATATCGATAGCTTGAAGCGGCGGAGCCAGCCTGATCTCTTCCCATGATTGCAGCATTGCATCTCTGCCGAATCTCTTCGCAACGTAGTGCGCCCATATTGCTCTGCTGTACATAATGAAGTCATCTGAATTAAAAGGCACCTGAGGGTTTGCGAAATGGCCATCGCTCGAACTTGTATATTGAAGGTAATCCTTCACTTGTGGAAATACAACATCCTCCATCCATACGGAAGTGATCTCGTAGAAAAATACATCGTTCGACCAGTATCCGTAATTGCCGATTTGAATGCTGTGGTGAAGCTCGTGTGCAAGAGTCACTCGAAGGCCCGGCATTCCTTCGTTGGCTTGGGGATTGACAAATTGGAATGAATTATCAATCGTCGTGAACGATGTCCATGTTCCGCCGTCTCCTCCGTTTGGCTTGGTGAGGAGAGCACTGTCCGGGGTCGTGAAGCCGTAATCGCCGAGGTTGGTAACATAGATATCGTGTTCCGGGCCTCCCCCTGCGTCGCCATCCGACGGTATGGGAAGATATCCCAGCACGTGCGTCTCAAACGTTTCACAATAATTCGCAATTGACGCTACTGAATCTGCATATTGGTCGGCTGTGCCGGGAATTTTCTGGTACAACGAATCGAGCATTGCAGGAGCGTTTTCGCCCGTCGTGTCGTAATGAACCCGCATGTTTCCCACCAGAATGCTCTTTTGGTTTGTTGGACGCTGCAAAACAATTGCTAAAGCTGAGCTCACTTCCGGACTAAGACGGTCCCTGTTTTTGATCGCGAACGAAATCGCGGGAAATCCACACTTTTCATGCCCTGCGATCACTCTTCCGTTCCCCATGTATTGTTCAAGAACTGCGTAACTGTGGGCCCGAAGTGTTTGATTGGAACTGAACGGCATTACGCTCTGGCAGAGAACCGTCGGCCCAATGCAAAAAAACATCGCTGTCATTGGCAGCCTATAACGCATCTTCAATTTCTTTGAATACATTCAACATTTTAGCGAATGAATTGACGGAATTCAAGTCACGAGTCTGTACGGCAGCAAGGTCTTTGCCTTTGGGATGTTTTGAGTCAATTTTAGCACTGTAAAAAGTTCAGCACATCGTTTCCGGGAGTATTTCTAAAATGAACCCTTTTGCGCGGAGTATTGTCTGCTTAATAAATTAATGTACCCATCGACCAATCCGCAACAATCTTTCGCTCCATCCGTTGTAGACCGTATATCTGAAAATACGAGTAAGTACTTATTGCAATTTCCTCCCGCAAGGTTAAATTAGTTATAATCAATGTGCCACTAAAATATTAGTTACGTAAAAAACCAGACGGGTCGAAGATACCATGGGAACATCAAAAGTGATTGTTGGTCTTGGTGCATACGTAATGATAGGTATGTATGCGCTGCTGTTTACCTCGACAGACCAGGCTATCTACAATGTCGCACAATCTCAGGCTTTTCACGACCAAGCGCGGCAAATTTCCAATGCAGGAGTAAAGTTTGCCTTGGGAGATGTCGGAGGAAATTCGTCGGCTGCTTACCCTTCAAGCACCGTAAATTTCAATGGTGGGACCGTGGCTTACATCGGCGACCGGCCGGCCGGACTTTCGGGGACACAGATACGGGTAATATCGACCGGGACGTACAACGGGTTCCAGGTAACCACGATTGCAATCCTGCAATATAATGGAGTAAAGTGGACGCTCCAACGAATCTACCAGCTTCCAAACGCTGCGGAGTATTCAAGGCTGAGCTAAAGCACTTTCGAAAAATAATTTCATCGGCAATGCGATGCAATAAATACTGCGTCGCATTTTTTTTGCCCGGTCGCCAAATTCAAAGTACTGCTTGAAGGGAAATTATTCCTTACTCATATATTTACCGCTGAGGCTTGACGATGCCGTCGACGAGCATAATGACTCTGTCGGCCATCGCTGCAAATTCTTTATTATGAGTTACAATGACAAACGTTTGATTATGCTTTTCCCGAAGCTGGAGGATCATCGAATGGAGCGCCTCCGCGTTTTCGGAATCAAGATTGCCCGATGGCTCATCCGCAAGAATCAATTTCGGTGAGTTCATAAGAGCTCGGGCGACGGCAACGCGTTGCTGTTCGCCGCCGGAAAGTTCGCTCGGTTTATGGTGAAGCCGTCCTTGAAGCCCGACATCGGCAAGCAAAACACTTGCTTTCTCTAATGAAGGCGCAAGGCGTTCGCCGGCGATAAGCGCAGGAATGGCAACATTTTCTGCGGCGGTGAACTCGGGAAGCAAATGATGAAATTGAAAAACGAAACCGATCTCCTTATTGCGGATTGAGGCAAGCACATCATCCTTTACGTCGAAAACTCTTTTTCCGTTCAATAGCACTTCGCCCTCATTCGGGCGGTCGATCATTCCAAGAATATGAAGCAGGGTACTTTTCCCCGCCCCCGACGGACCGACGATGGCGACGATTTCTCCGGAGTTGACCTCCATCGAAACACCCTTTAGAACCGAGAGGGACTTGCCGCCTCCAATTTCAAATCGCCGGTGAATATTGATGACTGAGAGAAGCATCATAACTCCTTTTTATTCCCACCGAATCGCTTCAGCCGGAAGAAGAGCCGCAGCACGTTTGGCCGGATACAATGTTGCGGCGTAACTCAACCCAAGAGCCGCGGCAGCTACTGAAAGAAAATCTAACGGATGTACTTCAATCGGAATCGCCGGAATAATGTAGACCGTCGGGTCCAACGCGAACAAATGATACCGCACTTGCAAATAACACACAAAAAGCCCCAGAAGGCTTCCTGCCACCGTGCCGATAAACCCGATGAGCAGTCCCTCAAATTGGAAGATGGAAATAATATCGCGATTCGTCGCACCCATCGCCTTGAGAATCCCAATGTCGCGGGTCTTCGCAATCACCGACATCGTGAGCGAACCGAGCAAGTTGAATGTTGCAACGCCAATAATTAAGCACAGGATAATGTACGCCAGCCAGCGTTCGATCTTCATCACCGAATAGAGGTCTTTATGCAAATCGTACCAAGTCATCACTTGAAAGGCTGATGGAAAAGCCTCTTCAATTTTGCTTTTCATCGATTCCGCGTCGTTGATGTCGTTACACCGGATCTCGTAACCGTGAATAGTGTTTCCCGCTTGAAATAATTGCTGCGCCGAAGGCAATGACATATATCCATACAACGCATCGTAATCTTTATTGTTCGATTCGTAGATTGCGGCAACGCGAAACGATCGGACAATCGGCGCGCCAAATCCGAGAAGCGCGCGCTGGGAACCGGCCGGGCTTATCATCAGCACGCTGTCCCCCGTTACGATGCCAAGCCTGTCGGCCAGCGTCATGCCGAGAATCATATCGTGAGCCGCAGAATCCTCAAAATTGATTTTACCCAGAACGATATCTTTCTCTACGCCGGTGACTTTATCGATGCTGGCAGCCTCAAGCCCACGGACAAAAACAACTTTACTCTGACTTCTCGATACGATCATCGCTTTGCCGCTGACAAAAGCCCCTACGCCGCTTACCGAGCGGTCCGATCGAAGCATCTGCGAAAGCCGTACAAAATCCTGCGGCAAAGTACGTTCCGTCCGCTGCACGCGAAGATGAGGATCGAACCCGATCAAAATTGAAGTGACGAGTCCGTTGAAGCCGTTGAAGACAGAAAGGACCACGATAAGAGCCGCAACGCCGATTGTAATACCCACAATTGAAATCATGGAGATTACGGTAATAAACCCCGCTTCCTTTTTGGAAATAAGATACCGCTTCGCTATGAATGATTTGAATGACATTAATGAAACCGTATGGAGCGAATTGGGTCCAATCGTGCCGCAATCGCCGACGGAATATATGCTGCTAAGATGCATAATAAAAACGCGATGACGGACACCATGGCAAAATTCTGCCAATGAAAAAGAATCGGAACCTGAGTCATAAAATAAATGGATGAATTAAGCGAAAAGTAATGAAAAGTCTGCTGAGTCCAGCACACAACGAATGCAAAACAGTCTCCGAGAATGGTTCCGGTCAAGCCAATAAACAATCCTTCAAAGAGGAATATTTTCTTAATGTCGGAATTCGATGCACCCATCGACTTGAGGATTCCTATTTGATTCGTTTTTTCCATCACGACCATCAGCAGCGTGCCGATAATATTCACGGTCGCAACAAGGATGATCAGACCCAGAATAATTGGAACCGGTTGTTTCTGAAGTTCAATCCACGTAAAGAGGTTTCGATAGAGTTGAAAAAGAGTCCGCGGATAATAGGGATAGCCCATCAGATCCTGGATTTTTTCGGCAACCTCCGGCGCCGTATCGACGTCTTTCAAAAGAACGTCAAAACCCGTCGCGGCGGGGCCGAGCATGAACAACTCCTGGGCTGCGCAAATGTCTGTGAAGAGATAGACATCGTCGTACTCCGACATCCCGGACTCATACACTCCGGCAATGACAAACGGGACGATCTTCGGTTGATGCATTTCATAGTAACTGCCGGTCAAGCCGAATACTGCGATCGTATCCCCGCAATGAGCATGCAATTTTACCAGCAGCTTTTTCCCGATGATGCACGCAGCTATGTGGGTTTCTTCGCGATGAAGATCGTATGTTCCCTCAACGATATAATTCTTCGCCGTCGTAATATCGTTGGCGGGTTCAACTCCTTTAACAAGAACACCTTCGACATCGCTGCCATAGCTCACCATGCCTTCTTTTGAGGCAAACGGAGCAACGGCGTCAATTTCACTTATTGAACTCCGCATTTGTTCGGCAGCGCCGTCATAGTTCTTAAAAGTCTGGTTCTGAAATCCCGTCACTTGAATATGCGTTGTGAATCCGGCGACTTTGGATTTGATCTCATGTTCAAAGCCGGCGAGGATAGTGAGGGTAATGATGAGAGCTGCAACGCCGAGGGTGATGCCCGTGATGGCGATAAACGTGAGGAAGGAAATAAAATCTTTTTCCCCCGATCCGCGCCGAAACTTTAAATATCGTCGTGCTATGAATGAGGTGTACGGCATCGGAGCGTTAGGTTTCCTGTCTGTTGATGTTATTTTCCGCCGAACATCATAAGGTACCCCTTGATGAATTTATCGAGATCGCCGTCCATGACGCCATGAACGTCGCTCGTCTCCACGTCCGTGCGATGATCCTTCACCATATTATATGGATGGAAGACGTACGAGCGGATCTGACTTCCCCATTCAATTTTCTTTTTCGTCCCTTCGATGACCGCCAGGCGAGCTTCTTCCTCCTCGCGCCGTATCTGGTAAAGGCGCGACTTGAGCATTTTCATCGCCCGCTCCCGGTTTTGAAATTGCGACCGCTCTTCCTGGCAGGCGACGATGACACCGCTCGGTATATGACGCAAACGAACGGCGGTTTCAACTTTATTCACATTCTGCCCACCTTTTCCCCCCGCGCGGTATGTGTCCATCTCAACATCCGCAGGATTGACCTCGATCTCAATGTCATCATCAATCTCAGGATAGACGAACACCGACGCAAACGAAGTGTGCCGTCGTTTGTTTGCGTCGAACGGAGAAATCCTCACGAGCCTGTGAACGCCGATTTCCGCTTTAAGATATCCGAATGCATGATCGCCCACGACTTCCAGCGTCGCGCTTTTGATCCCTGCGCCGTCTCCGTCAAGACGCTCGACGAGTGATACTTTGTATTTCTTGTTTTCACACCAGCGGGTATACATTCGTAGAAGCATGTCCGCCCAATCCTGCGACTCCGTCCCTCCGGCGCCGGAATGAATATTCAGGATCGCGTTGCGATGATCGTCCACGCCGCTCAGCATATTCTTGAACTCAAGGTCTGCGAGAGCTTGTCCGATAACTGAAATTTCAGCGGAAATATCTTTCTGGTAGGATTCGTCCTTTGACTCTTCGGCAAGTTCAAGCAGCGTTTGGGCGTCGTCAATCAGCAATTTGATTTTCGTCCATTGGTCAACCCATTGTTTGTGCCGGTTGATCTCTTGCAGCACTTTTTGAGCGGCAACATTATCATTCCAGAAGCCAGTTACAGAGGATTGTCCCTGCAATTCAGAAATTTTTTTCTCTTTTGTGTCAAGGTCAAAGGAACCCCCGGAGTTTGGCGAGGCGTTCGACGGACGATTTCAACTGAGATTTTGATTCTTCAAACATCGGATATCCTGATATTAAATAATTTCGGTAATTTCTAATTCCATGCGCAGCATGACGCTGCTCAGCGTCTTCCCCTGTGCGTCGTTTTTGAGCGAGCGTGTTCCGCCGCCGCCGAGCGATTCATGCAGAAGAAAATTCAACGCCCCTAAATTCGGAAGTTCGTAGCGCTCGACTTTTCCCATGCAGATTCCGGCAAAATGGCGTTGGACTCTCTCGGCCGTCAAATATTTGTCAAGGAGAGGATAATATTCCGGTTTGCGGGCTATCACTCCGACGTTTCCCGTGTCTCCCTTGTCGCCCGACCGGGCGTGTGCGATTTGAATAAGCTGAATGTTCAAGATTGTTCCACGATGACTTTCGGTGATACTGCCGCCTTCGGAATCAACGCCGGCCAATATGCAATCACTTCGCTTGGCTTCGGCCTTCCGCCGGCAAAACCGGTGGCCGACGGAGGACCGGTGAGAATCAAAGGTGCAATTTCTTTTGAAAACCGATCGACCGCTTCTTTGTCCCGGCTCCGTACACCCACTCGCATCACTACCTCGTTCATCGTTTGCGAATTCCTTGAGAGCGGGCCGAAACAGGAATCGTAGCCAAGAAATTCAGTGCGGATTTCATCGAACTTCAAATGCAAATCGGAGAGCCTGATGCGGAGAATTTCGTCAGCCTTTGATGCTTTTTCCAGAGCATCGGGCCAGGCATACGTCAATGTTCCGAATGCAGTGTATCCATCAAAATATGACATGGATACTTTGTAGAACTCCGTTGCGGGTTTTCCCTGCACGCCGCTTACCTCCACCCGGTTCACGGCAGCGTCTTTCAATTGAATCGTTGTGAAGTCGGCAATACAGTCGGGAGTAATATAGTTTTTGGGGTCGCCGATCTCGTACACCAATTGTTCTTTAACTGTGGCACAGGAAACAAGCCCCCCGGTCCTGTCATGCTTGGTGATGACGAATGTTCCGTCCGGACTGGCTTCAGCAATAGGAAATCCGATATGCGCCAAATCGGGAACAGAATTCCAGTCGGCAGAGAAATTTCCGCCGCTCGCCTGACCGCCGCATTCTAAGATATGTCCGGCAACCGTTCCGGCGGCGAGTTTATCCCAATCGGTTTTCGTCCAGCCGAACTCATAAATCATCGGCGCAAGCGTTAAACCGGTATCTGTCGTTCTACCGGTAATCACAATCTGAGCCCCCTGCTTCAACGCCTCGACAATCGGGAACGCGCCAAAGTAGACATTTGCACTGATAACTTTCGTTCGAATAGACTCGAGGCTCTTCTTCGTTTCCATATTATCGAGCGTGATCCCTTGAGCCGTGAGGGAGTCAATGTTTCCAAGAATATCATCGCCGAGCACAACGCCCACTTTAAGATTTTTTATATTCAACTTTTTGGCAACAGCGAAAATCGCATCACGGCATGCAATCGGGTTTACACCTCCCCCGTTGGTGACCACTCTGATATTTTTTTTTACAATGTCGGGAAGAATCTCCTCAAACAACGGCACAATATCTTTTGCATATCCAAGGTTTGGGTCCTTCATTTTTTGCTTCTGGAGGATGGACATCGTTACTTCCGCAAGATAATCCATCATCATATAGTCAACAGGTCCATTTCTGACCTGATTGACGGGCGCAGTTTGAAGATCTCCCCAAAAACCCTGCCCGCATGCTATGCGAATTGATTGCTTCATGAATTGTCATTTAAACCGCCAAGACACCAGGAGAGCGCCCTGACGACTCCTTGTTCACGCTTTTTTAAAATCCTACTTCAACCGGATGTGCAGTTCATCCAATTGCTTTTTGTCGACTTCGGAAGGAGAGTCGTCCATCAACGACATGCCGCTGCTCGTTTTCGGAAATGCAATAACATCACGAATAGATTTTGCACCGGTCAGGAGCATTGTAATGCGATCGAGGCCGAACGCGATACCTCCGTGCGGCGGTGCGCCGTAGCGAAATGCATCGAGCATGAAACCGAATTTCGATCTCGCTTCATCCGGTCCGATGCCGAGCAAGCCAAATACTTTGCTTTGCAATTCGGGTGTATGGATACGGATGGACCCGCCGGCGATTTCATTTCCATTGAGAACCAAATCGTATGCGCGGGCGCGCGCCTTCGACGGGTCGGTATCCAGAAAATCAATATCCTCTAATTTCGGCGCCGTGAACGGATGATGCATGGCAACGTAGCGCTTTTCTTCTTCGGAATATTCAAACATTGGAAAATCGACGACCCACAGGAGGCTGTTCTTCGATTCGTCGACGAGATTCAGTCTTTTCGCCATTTCGAGCCGAAGCGTTCCGAGAATTGTGTACGTCTTCTGCCATGAATCGGATACCATCAAAACCAGATCACCTGATTTTGCCCCCGCCCGTTCGCATATCCTCGTCAGCAATTCCTTCCCAAGGAATTTCTCGATTGCCGACTCAGCGCCCTTTTCCGTTACCTTTATATACGCCAGCCCCCCCACGCCTAACGTTTTTGTGAAGTCCACAAGATTGTCCATTTGATTCCGTGTGTAACTGGCTCCGCCGGGCACCGTAAATCCCGCGACGACTCCTCCTTTCGCGACATTCTCAGCAAAGACTTTAAACCCGGACCCGGCAACAATATTGCTGAAGTTTGCAAACTTTAAGGCGAATCGTAAATCCGGTTTGTCGCTTCCATAGCCCTCCATCGCCTCCTTGTAAGTAATGCGTGGAAAAGGAGGTGCAACGTCAATCCCTTTGATCTCGGAAAAAAAGTTTTTGATAACGCCTTCTGTAATGGCCTGAATGTCGACTTCATCGGCAAACGACATCTCGACATCTATTTGTGTGAATTCGGGCTGACGGTCAGCGCGCAAATCTTCATCCCTGAAACATTTGACGATCTGGAAATACCGGTCGAAGCCGGCCACCATCAGGATCTGTTTGTATGTTTGCGGAGATTGAGGGAGCGCGTAAAACTTTCCCGGATGCACGCGGCTCGGCACAAGATAATCGCGCGCTCCTTCGGGAGTGCTTCTCATCAAAACAGGAGTCTCGACTTCAATAAACTTATTTGCATCAAAATACCGGCGGGCGATCTGATACAGTTTATGCCGCGTGATAAGGGCTTGCTGCATCGGTGCACGGCGAAGGTCGAGATAGCGATACTTAAGCCGAAGGTCTTCGCTCGCCTCGACTCTTTCTTCGATTGGAAACGGCGGAGTCTCAGCTTTGCTCAAAATAGTAAGTTCATTTGTCAGAATGTCTATCTCACCCGTTGAGAGATCCGCATTGTTTGTCCCTTCCGGACGGCGTTCCACTTTCCCCGTTACCGAAATGACATATTCGCTGCGCAAATCCTTTGCAAGCTGGTAGACGTCCTGATTATGCTGCGGGCCGAACACAACTTGCGTTTTGCCGTACCTGTCGCGCAGGTCAATAAAAATAACACCTCCCAAATCGCGCCTGCGGTCAACCCATCCTGTAAGTGTCACGGTTTGGCCGATATATTGCGTGTTTAATTCGCCGCACGTATGTGTTCGTTTTTTGTACGTCATGGAGTATTTAGTTTCCTTGAATAATATCTTTGATTTCTGAACAAAAAAAATCCCGGTGTCGGGATTGCATAGTTCATTTTTGCTTAATTCTCTCCCATAATATAGATAAATTCGCCGGAAGTTTCAATTATTTTTACCAGCCGTTTGTAGGTTATTTCAATCCTGATGAATTTGATAACCAACTACTTCCCCTTTTTTCGCGGGGATAGCTTCCTGCCATCTGCTTTTGCTTCTTTACCTACCCGTGGGTATATTCATACATGAGTTCGCCTCATTCACCATTATTAGTTAAAATCGGAAAACTGATGCAGAGGCTAGCGGCGTTTTTCAATGTTCACACAGCCGGCTCCCGAAGGGACATCAAACAGCTTTGAAAAGTCAGATTTTCGACAAATTCAGATCCGCTATCAATCGAGGATCCCATGGAACAAAGAGAATTTGGCAACACCGGAATTAAGGTATCTGTGTTGGGATTTGGCGCCGGACATATCGGCAGTGAAAATTTCCCGGAAAAAGAAGCAGAGTCGCTGCTTAATAAAGTGCTCGATTCGGGAATCACACTGATCGACACGGCGCGCGCGTATGGCTTATCAGAACAGAGAATCGGAAAGTATCTTAGCCGGCGGCGAAAGGAGTTTATCCTTTCTACAAAAGTCGGCTATGGAGTCGAAGGGTATGAAGATTGGACATATGATTGCGTTCGTGCCGGTATTGATGAAGCTCTTCGTTTACTGCAAACGGATTACATCGACATTGTTCATTTGCATTCGTGCCCTCTCGGCACATTGCAATGGGGCGAACCTCTCCGAGCGCTGGAAGAAGGAGTGCATGACCACAAGGTACGGGTCGCGGCTTACTCCGGGGAAAATGAGGCGCTTGAATGGGCCGTCGAGTCCGGACGATTCGGCAGCGTGGAACATTCGCTCAACATCTGCGACCAGCGAGCCATTGATAATATTTTAGAAGCGGCAAAAGCGAAAGGGCTTGGTGTCATTGCAAAACGTCCGGTCGCAAATGCCCCCTGGCGTTTTACAGAATGCCCGGTGAGTCATTACGCCGAAGAATATTGGTGGCGTTGGAAAACAATGGATGTCGATCCGTGCGGCCTTGAATGGCAGGAAGTTGCCCTCCGGTTCGCGGCGTTCACTCCCGGAGTTCATTCATGCATTGTCGGCACAACAAATCCGGAACACTTGAAGAAGAATCTATCAATTATTGAAAAGGGACCGCTCCCATCTAAACTTTACGAGGTGATCCGAACAGCATTCAAAGCAAATGACCCTGGCTGGTGGACCGGACGAGTCTGATAGAGAAAAAAAAAGAAATCCTTATAAACTTTTTATATTGGTGCGGCAGTGACTCTCGAGGAAAAGAAAATATATAGTCAAATACATCCCGTCAAGCTTCTCACGGACATCATCACCGGATTCGGGGCGGTATACCTGCTCTGGTACCATTACCTCATTGTCGCAGTATGCCTTGCATTTATCCCTTCGACCGTTGTCTCGCTCATCCTCATTGCTAAGATCGATTTGGAAAAATACAAAGACTCTCCTTTCGGAACGTATCTCAGAAGGAACATAGCATCGAAATCCTCAGACTGGATTCGCTTCGGAGGCTTTGTCGTGATGCTTACTGGCGGCTGGATCAACATGCTCTGGGTGGCTGCTGCAGGGTTTCTCATCATTCTTTTCGTTTGGACGAAAGGATTGATATTCGAAAAGCCCGGAGCAAAAAAAAGGCTGTGAGATTGGTGTAAGGCAACCATCGGCGGCAAAATGAAAAAGCCTGTCCTGAGATTCAGAACAGGCTTATCATTTATACTTGCCGGTCAACCTACGCCATGTGGCGGCTTACTTTTTCGACGAGATTTCGCTTCGGCATCGCACCGACAATCTGCTCGACAACCTTCCCTCCTTTGAAGACCAAGAGCGTTGGGATACTTCGAATTCCGTACTGCATTGAAACGGCAGGGTTCGCATCAACATCAAGTTTTCCGACTTTAAGCTTACCGTCGTATTCTGTTGCCATTTCTTCGACATAGGGCGCAATCATTTTACAAGGGCCGCACCATGAAGCCCAAAAATCGACTAAAACCGGCGTCGTGGAATTTATAACTTCGGTTTGAAAATTAGCATCATTAACTTCAACTGCCTTCATAGACTTCTCCTTTGTGAATGATTACGCTGACACTTTTATCGCATTTTTTCCAAGAATCGACCTGACACTTTCAATGAACTGATCCGTCGGACTCACCGAATACTTCCGAGAAACATAGACCTGTTGTTCCGCGAATTCTTTGCCTATAACATTGAAATAACAATTGCAGTTCCCCTTATTTTTTTCCATCACTTGCCGCAGTGTTGTCATTTTTCCTTCATCTATTTCATCGCTATTAAGAAGGAAGAAGACTCTCTTTGCGAATTTTTCGCGTACTTTGTCCATTGCAATAATGTCGTTCGCGACTATTTTAATCGTGTCGCCGCTTACTTCGCCGTTTCCTTCAACAAACACCATTGACTCCGGCTTCAGCAATTCTTCGTGCTTTTTGTATAAGCTCGAGAAGACAACACACTCGGCCTTCCCTGTGAAATCTTCAAGCGTCATAAAAGCCATGGTTCTGTTGTTCTTGTCGATTTTCTTTTTCACTGCCGCAATGATGCCTCCGGCGCGCACCGTTCCGCTTTTCACCCCCTCAACGTCTCCAAGATGGAGTGTCGCAAAAGAGTTGATCTCGTTTTCATATTTTAGCAGCGGGTGTCCGGAGACATAAAAACCGAGGACGGCTTTTTCGTTCGACAGTTTTTCGGATTCTGACCACATGGGCATGGCGGGCAGCGGAGGAGCTGTAAGCGGCGAATCTTTCGAGCCGCTGCCGTCAAACAGATTCGATTGCCCCCGTTCCGAATGCGCTTGAATGTTTTGGGCTGCCGCGATCGTCTGCTCCACGGCATTCAACATCTGCGCCCGGTTCTTGTTCAAGGAATCGAACGCTCCGGCGAGAATTAAGCTCTCGATCGTTTTCTTGTTCACAACACGGAGATCGACGCCTTTACAGAAATCGAAGAGAGACGTAAACTTTTTTCCATCTGCGCGGGCAAGGATCATCGCTTCAACGGCATTGACGCCGACATTTTTGATGCCCGCCATTCCGAAGCGGATTCCGTTCTTTGAAACCGAAAAATTGGGCTCGCTTTCGTTGACATCTGGCGGGAGCACTTCGATTCCCATCTTTCGGCAGTCATCGATCAACAGAACGATTTTGTCAGTGTTTCCAATTTCCGAGGTGAGTGTCGCCGCCATGTACTCGGCAGGATAATGTGCTTTCAGGTATGCGGTCTGGTACGCAACCACGGAATAGGCAACGCTGTGCGACTTATTGAACCCGTATGACGCAAATTTTTCGATTAGGTCGTATATTTCTTCCGCAAGTTTCTGGGCGATAGCATTTGTTTTTTTCGCTCCTTCGATGAATTTATTTTTCTGCCCGGCCATGGCAGCCTTGTCTTTTTTCCCCATCGCTCTCCGCATCAAGTCCGCCTCGGCAAGTGTGAACCCAGCGATGTCGCTCGCGATCCTCATCACCTGTTCCTGATAGACGATAACGCCGTATGTCTCCTTCAACGTCTCTTCAAGCCTCGGATGGAGATACTCGATTTTTTGCTGGCCGTGTTTCCGTTTGATAAAATCGCCGATATTCTCCATCGGCCCCGGGCGGTAGAGCGCATTCATCGCAACCAGGTCGCTGATCGACGTTGGCCGCAACTTCCGCAGCCAGTCCTGCATCCCCGAGCTTTCAAACTGGAACACAGCGACCGTCTGTCCCTTATGGAACAATTCAAACGTTTTTTGATCGCTTTCGGGCAAGGCATCGAGGTCGAGTGTGACACTATGATTCCTCGCGATCAATTCGAGTGCATTTTCGAGCACCGTCAACGTCCTCAATCCCAAAAAGTCCATCTTCAGCAGCCCGGCATCTTCCAGATCCTTCATGGTGTACTGCGTCATGAGCTCGGTGGAGGGAGATTTATACATCGGCACAAAATTGCTGATGGCAGCCGGAGCAATGACGACGCCTGCCGCATGAGTCGAGGCGTTCCGATTCATCCCCTCGAGCACTTTCGAGACCTGGATGAGCATCTGGATTTTCGGGTCCTTGTTGTCGCGAAACGATTTTAATTCCGGCACAGTTTCAAGCGCTTCAGCGATGGGCATCACTTTTCCCTGAGTAACAGGAATTTGCTTGGTCACCGGTTCGACGACAGAAAGCGGGATGCCGAGAACTCGGGCGACATCCTTCAATACCGCACGGGAAGAAAGCGTACCAAAAGTGATGATCTGCGAGACAGATTCTTCGCCGTATTTTTTCCGGACATAGTCGATAACTTTTTCCCGCTTGTTGTCGGAGAAATCGACATCGATATCCGGCATGCTGATGCGGTCGGGATTAAGAAATCGTTCGAAGAGCAAGTCGTACTTCAGCGGGTCGACGCTGGTAATTCCCAGGGAATAGGAAACAATGCTCCCTGCGGCGCTCCCCCGCCCCGGACCGACCATGACACCCATCTCCCGGGCCGCACGAATGAAGTCGGCAACAATCAAAAAATATCCGGCGTAACCCATCTTTCGAATGACAGCGAGTTCATGCGACATTCGCGACTCGATCGCCGGAGTGATTTCGGCAAACCGCTTCCGCAATCCATCCATCGCAAGTTTATCCAGATAATCTTCAAGCGTTGATACCCCAGCATCGGGGGGAATCGGAAACCTGGGCATGAAGTTCGTCTTGAGGTCCAGCTCGAGGTTGCACTTCTCGGCAACTTCAATCGTATTCTCTATCGCTTCAGGATATTCTTTGAAGAGCGCCGCCATTTCCTCTGCCGACTTAAAATAGATCTGGTCGGTACCGTAGCGAAGTTTCGTGATATCCGGAACATTCGTGCTGCTTGCGTCCGGAATGAGAAGCATGATATTATGTGCGACGGCATGTTCTGGTTTAATGTAATGCACGTCATTGGTTGCGATGAGCTTTATCCCCAGCTCTTTCGACAGCCGCGGCATTCCCTCCAGAACATTCTTTTCCACTTCTGAGTTATGGTTTTGTATCTCAAGATAGAAATCGTCGCCCAGGAGGTTCTTATACATCGCGGCCACATCTCGTGCTTCGGAATAATTTTTACTCACAAGGTGCGCAGCGACCACACCGTTCGCGCAGGCAGAAAGAGCGACAATTCCTTCATGATATTGTGTAAGGAGGTCAAAATCTATTCTCGGTTTGTAATAGAACCCTTCGGTATGCGCCAGCGTCGTAAGTTTGAGGAGGTTTCTGTATCCCTTTTCGTCCTTGGCCAACAATACCAGGTGATGGTAAACACCCCTTCCTCTTGATTTTCCCTCACCTCGAAGAGTGTCCGATTGCGCCATCTGTCCCCTGTCGAACCGGCTTCCTTTGGTGACGATATAGAACTCCGACCCGATGATCGGCTTGATGCCTTTCTTTTTGGCTTTCTTGTAGAATTCAATCGCCCCCGACATGACGCCGTGATCGGTAAGCGCCACGGCCGGCATGTTATGCTCAAGGGCAGCATTCAATAGAGACTCAACGGTTGTCGCTCCATCGAGCAAGCTGTAATGGGTGTGATTATGAAGGTGAATAAACTGAGGCACGTTTTGAGTTTTGGGTTTTTAAGCTCTAAGTTTTAGGTTAAACAGTATTAGCCAGTAGATGCTGGCTATTAGCTAAGAACCATTAAGATATGCTAAATTGCTTCATTTACTGATAACTGTTTACTGTTAACTGTTTACTGTTTTCAAAATTCCAGAACAAGCAGTTTCGGTTCCGTCATTTCCCGAATTGCACAGTGCGTACCTTCTCTGGCAAACCCGGAATCTTTCACATCGCCGATGAGCCGGCTTTCTTTTATCCCTTGTGAAGAAAGGCGGACACCTCATCGAGAAGATTCTCGACAGGCGTCGTCCACCGCTTCCCCGTTGCTCGATCTTTCAATTCGATCTGGCCATTCTTGAGATTTTTATCACCGACGACAACTTGCAGCGGCATTCCGAGTAAATCGGCGTCGTTGAATTTGAATCCCGGCGTGACATTGGTCCTATCGTCATACACGACGGCAATTTTCTTTTCCGTCAATTGGCTGTACACTTCATCGGATTTCGCCTTTACTGTTTCCGAGTTTACGTTGACGCAGATAAGATGAACGTCGTATGGAGCAATGGCCCTACTCCAAATAATTCCTTTGTCGTCATGATGCTGTTCGATGTGGCATGCAATGATGCGATCGACGCCGATGCCGTAACTCCCCATAATGATCGGCTGCTCTTTCCCCTGGTCATCCAGAAAATTCGCCTTCAGGCTCACCGAATACTTTGTACCCAGCTTGAAAATATGGCCGGCTTCAATTCCTTTGACAATCCGGAGAGGATTCGAGCAATTGGGACACGGTTCACCGGTTTCCACTGTCCGGACATCGACATAATTTTCGATTGCCACGTCACGAGCAAAATCGATATTTGTAATGTGATAGTCATTCTTATTCGCACCGCTGATCAAACCGTTCGCCCCTTCCAGGCGTTTATCTGCAAGGATCCTGAATTTTGCCTTCAAACCGATCGGGCCGATAGAGCCGGCGTCGGCACCGGTTAGTGCGGATAATTCACCCGGTTCAGCGGCGCGAACGTCTGCGTTGAGAATTGCGCGGAGTTTGGTTTCATTCAGCTGATCGTTTCCCATCATGAAGATAAGGATCGGCTTTCCTTCGCTGATATATACAAGTGATTTTGCACATCGTTTCGCGTCGATGTTCAGAAACTTTGCAAGCTCATCGATCGTCTTGATGTTCGGCGTATAAATTTCTTCAACGGTTTTATTGTCCGGCACTCGTGATGCCTTCGCGGCTCCGGAACTCGCAACTTCGACATTGGCCGCATACCGGCAATGGTCGCATAATGCTACCGTATCCTCACCCGCATCGGATTCCACCATAAACTCTTGCGAGCCGCTTCCCCCCATCGCACCGCTCGATGCGCCGACAACAAAGAAATCTAAACCGCAGCGGGAGTAAATGTTCTTATATGCCTGTGCATGAAGATCGTAACTGACGTCCAATCCTTCCCACGAAGAATCGAGGCTGTACGAATCTTTCATCAAGAACTGTCTCCCCCGCAACACGCCCGATTTCGGCCTGGGTTCATTCCGGAATTTGGTCTGTATCTGATACCAAATCTGAGGAAGTTCCTTGTACGATTTGATGTGATTCCTCGCGATCGAGGTAATCACTTCCTCGTGAGTCGGTGCAAGGACAAGCGGACGGTTCTTGATATGAAACATCGTATCGCCGAACGCTTGTACACGGCCGGTCTCTTCCCACAACTCGACGGGGTTCAACGCGGGGAGAAAAAATTCCTGGCCTCCAATTGCATCCATTTCTTCCCGAATGATCTGAATGACCTTTTTCATCACTGCGTAACCGAGCGGAAGAAAAGAGTAGATTCCGGCACCCAACGGACGCATCAATCCTGCGCGAAGCATAAGCTGATGGCTTGGAATGACTGCATCGGCGGGAACTTCTTTTACTGTTGGGAGAAAGCCCTTAGAAAAGCGCATAGTTCGTATGAATTGCTTTGGTGATATTGGAGTGTGAACTCAGGGGATGATCTCTATAAATAAACCCTCTTGAGACATACCCGAATTCTCTTTGAAAAATGAGTTGCGGCCACATCGTATGTTTCGTATCCAAGCAAACCCAAAATGAAAGATACGAAAGTCGGCATCGCTAATCAAGTGATCGGATTCAAATAGAAAACCGGAAGGACGACATCAACATTGTTCCATGATGAGCGTGCTTCGATTCGATCTTCGTCATAACGAACCATTGCCGCGCCCACATCGCAATCAGCACAGGTGTCTTATGCCAACGGATGATAAACTGTTACTTTGATTCTAGAGGAAACAAATTATTAACATAAAAACTCTTGACACTCTCATATAAAAATTGTAATCTATTTCAGGTAGAATTATTCTAGTAGGGTTCTATCTTTTTGTCCTGCCTTGATTTAATTAATCTTTGAAAGCTCTTTTTTCATGGTTACACTGAAGAATGTCCTTAGTATATAAATCGAAATAGATTCTTTTCACGCAGCATGCAAGCGACGATGAGAATAGAAGCACTGTAATATCATAATGGTTCGCTGCAATTGTTTTTTACAGTGAACGGTAGATGTGTGATTAAGAATACAGACTTAGCGGCTGTTGTTTATTATTTTCAAATACATTGGTTCGAGCATATCAATTTTTCAATGGGTTTAAAGCAATAGACGTTTCCATGTTTAGATCAACTGTCTATTTGTTAACGACGGCGTTCTTCCTTCCACTGAAAGCAGTTGGCCATTTTTCCTAAAATTAAAGGCGTACGAAAGTTCTCGGTAGAATTCTGAAGAAACATGAGCCTCAGGGCAAATGTTTCTCTAACATGACTTTTTCTAATTCTTGGCTCAATCCATCGGAGTTTAAAGCTTTCACGAAAGGAGCATACTATGCGCTATTGGTTTACCACCGCTCTGCTTTTTCTTTTAGGAGGAATAGCATCTTCCCAGACAAACCTGTCGGGAGCCATTGCCACGGACTCTACTTTAACGCTGGCAGGCAACCCGTACAAAGTTATTGGGAATCTTAGCGTCAATTACCCGCACACCCTGACAATCGATTCGGGTGTCGTGATCATGTTCCAATCGGGGACAGGATTGTACTCGTATGGGAACCTTCATGCCCGGTGGGTTAATTTTACTTCTATCAAAGACACTACGGGCGGCAACCCGCAAAAAGGCGATTGGGCAGGGATCCAAATCGGAAATTCCGGCAATCTCGTCAGCGCCTCGTTTGACACGTGCCAAATCAAATTCAGCGGGTCTAACGGTACCGCTGAACTTTATGTCTATAACGGAAACACGGATGTTGAGGGTTCAACGTTTACAGGTTCGAGTACCAACGGCATTTATGTAGGGGCAGGCACACTGACTTTTGCCAACTCGAGTATTTCCAATATGACAAATTTGGGTCTCTACTTTGCAGGAGGAACTGCCATCAATTTCAGCTCATCGAGCATATCCTCTTGTGCATGGCCGATTGAGTACTATAATGGTACTGCCTCCTTGGTATTCAGCGGCTTAAATAGTCTGACCGGTAATACTCATAATGGCATCTACATGAATTTCAGCACAACGGGAAATATGACCTTAGGCGCCGCTGGAATACCCTATTTCTTCCCCTATGATTTCACAGTAAATGCCGGTGCCACTCTTCAAATTGCAAGCACAAATATCCTGAAATTCAACGGCGGACATTTGTATGTCAGCGGAGCTTTGGTTGCCATCGCCGCGCCGGGACAGAGAATCTACTTTACTTCTTACCTAGACGACAACTTAGGCGGGGACACTAACGCCGATGGAACTGCAACAGCGCCAGCAATTGGAAACTGGGGCGGCGTTTATTTTACCGGTTCAACATTGGACCCATTTTCGGTGATGAGAAGATGCGTCGTTTTTTTTGCAGGCGGCGGTAACATTGGCGGTATCACGATGAACAACGCGAGCCCGACCGTTGACAGCTGCAGCTTGAACACCAATTACTATGGTGTTATGATGCAAGGTGTATCCAATCCGACATTTACAAACGACACCATCGGTTCGAGCCAGCTTGTGCCGATAGCCATGGCGTTTTCGGCGAACCCCATCTTTGCCAATATCGTGTTCTCATCCTCCAACAATACGTACGATGCAATCGGCTTACTCGGCGGCACACTTCCAGCGAATTCAGTTCTTCCGATACGATCGATAACGCGCATAGACATAGTATTGGGAGCGAGGGTAATACCAAATGTCACATATTTGCTTCTTGACCAGATTACGATTCCCTCCGGACTTACGCTGACAATCAATAAGGGCATCGTCATCAAAGGCTATAGCGGCAATCAAATTATCACAGTCTTAGGCAAACTCGTTGCTAACGGGACCCCGGACAGCACGATTGTCTTCACATCGGCAAAGGACGACAATTACGGAAATCCCAAAGACACAAACAGAGATGGAAACGCAACCGTCCCTGGAGTCGGCGACTGGGGCGGGATCATCTTCCAGCCGGGGAGCGACTCAAGCTCAGTGCTGAATTATTGCCGGCTGACGTATGGCAATCAGCCGTACAGCCAGTATTACAATAACACGTATTATTCCGGCGGCGAGGTTGCGACATTCAATGCGAGTCCCACGATCTCGAATTGCAATATCGGCAATGTTGTTTATGCCATCTACGCAGCATTGTCATCGAACCCGAAAATTCTGAACGATACACTTTTCAATACTCAATACACTCCGATTGCAATGTCGGTATCCGCGAATCCGACTTTTTCCGGAATCGTATTTATCAATGCCAGCTGGAAAGGGCTTGGTCTCCTCGGCGAATATGTAGCATTTAACGGAGAAGTGAGGCAAAGAAACGTAGCAGGATTTACAAACATTACCTATGTGCTTCTAGCGGACATCACAATAAACACTGGTACTAATGTTATTGTGGATCCTGGTGTGGTCATTAAATCTAACGGGCCGGGAATTTATGTCAACGGAGGTTTCAAGGCAAAAGGAACAATAACCGCCGGCAATGTTGTGTTTACTTCGCTCAAGGATGATAATTATGGAAATCCTAAAGATACCAATGGCGACGGCTCCGCCACGTCGCCGGCCCGCGGCGATTGGAGCACTATCAGGTTCCAGGCGACGAGCGATGACGTCTTCTCATTGCTAGACAGTTGCACTATATTATTCGGTGGAAACGGTAGCTGGGGTGGCGTGACGTATACAGATGCGGGAAGCACGCTTTCCAATTCGACGATTTCTAATTCTAATGATTTTGGAGTGCGGTGCGAAAACAGCTCGACTCCGCTGATCAAAAATGTCGTCCTCCAGAATTCTCGCCTCGATCCTATTGCAATGTCTCTTTTATCCAACCCTACTTTTACCAATATAACCTTCGCCGCAAACGGCAGTAGCGGAATCAGGATACTGGAAGGGACCCTTTCTTCAAACGCCAATCTTATCCAACGAAGCATTGCAGGCTTCACCAACATCGCCTACATCGTGGACGATATAACAATTGCACCGAGTGCCGCACTGACTATCCACCCCGGCGTTGTAATAAAATTTTCGAACTACTACGACGGAATTGTCGTTCAGGGAGCGCTTGTTGCGAATGGCACGGTCGCAGAGCCAATTGTTTTCACATCGATAGAGGACGATTCTTACGGTGGAGACACAAACAACGATGGAAATGCATCAGCCCCGAGTAAAGGAAACTGGGGCACGATTGATTTTGATGCCTCGAGCCTGGACAGTCTGAATTCCATGAAACATTGCATCCTTCGGTATGGAGGAAGCAATACGTACAGCTATCAATACGGCATCGTTCGTGACTTCAATTGTAAAATGGTTATGGATTCCTCCACCATCGAGCAATCCAGTTCTTCTGCATTCGGTGCTTTCGGAAGCGGCTATCCAACGGTAACAAACACACAGATGAACAACATCTATTCCACTCCGGTTTCGATAAGCATGTTTTCAAATCCGACTTTTTCCGGCATCACTGCACTGAACGTCGGTTACATGGCTATCGGGATTATACCCGAGAACTACTCCTTGAGCGCCAGCGTTCCGATCCGTAATTTTGCCGGGTATACGAATATTACATATCTCCTGTTCGGAACATGTACTATCAATATTGGAACCACGATTACGATCCCGGCCGGTGTAGTGTTTAAAGGAGGCAACTGGGTTGTAAACGGGGCTCTCGCTACTAATGGTACTGCGCTCCAGAATGTTGTTTTCACCGATCCTGCGGATGATAACTACGGAAACCCGCATGACACTAACCAAGACGGTTCCGCCACGAGCCCGTATATCCAAAACTTTCAACGGGTTTACTTCGCGGATGTAAGTACAGATAGCCTGAGCACGCTGAGGTATGCTCTTTTCAGATTTACTGACGGCGGAATATATTTGAAGCAGGCGGCGCCGAGCATCACGCATTGTACGTTCGATAGGACCAATTGGGGAGTCTATCTCAATGGCGTTTCCAACCCTTCGTTGGATTCCTGCTTGTTCCGAAATCTGACGTACGCTCCGATGCAAATATCGCTCGTCTCGTACCCGAAATCCACTCTAAGCGATTCTATCAGCGGAACGACATACAGAGGGATCGGAGTTCTGAACAACGAGACATTAGTACAGGACACTACATTATCGAAGAAAAATTTTGCCGGTTATAAAAATATCCCTTATCTATTTCAGAACTACACCATTGCCACCAACGCTATTCTTACTGTCGAGCCGGGCGTCATTGTGAAATTCTTCCCCGGGACCGGAATGACCGTGAACAAAGGTCTCATAGCAGTCGGCGGTTCAACGCCGGACAGTACGATTATCTTCACTGATTTGCGCGACGATTATTACGGAGGCGACTCAAATGCCGACAGCACAGCTTCGTCGCCTACCACATATACCTATCCGCAAGGTTGGCAAGCCGGTTGGAACGGGATTACATTCTCAAATCAATCGCTGAATCCTTTATGCCAGTTTAGCCATTGTGTTCTCAAGTACGCAGGTATTGCGTATGGCGGTTCCGCTATTACTGCAAACAGTATAAGTCCGACAGTGACATATTGCGCTATAACGAATAATTACAATGGCATTACTGCAAACGGCGCTTCGAACCCGGTCGTGAATTACAATGACATATACAATAATTCACAATACGGTGTCAATAACGTAAATAAATCGTTCACGATTGACGCAAGATGGAATTGGTGGGGGAATAATTCGGGGCCGACAATTGCGAGCAACCCCGGAGGGACCGGCCAGGCGATAACCGATTCAGTCAACTACTCGTCGTTCCTTGGCAGCGGTGCTTCGAATCCGATTGAGGGCGATGTGAGCCTGAACGGTTCCGTCTCGGCGTTCGACGCATCTCTTATATTAGAGTACGTTGTTAACCCCGGCGGCAATCCTCTGAATCCCCTTCAGCAATCGGTGGCAGACGTAAGCGGCAATGGATCAATTACCGCGTATGATGCCTCTCTGATTCTACAGTATGTCGTCGGTTTAATTACAGCGTTTCCCAGTGAAGTTGGAGGAGCTGCAAAACAACTCTCTCAAACCGACAAAGCGACTCTGGCTTTGCAAAAAGCCTCGAATGTTCAGTTGTCTGTTGAGAATGCAAGCGCGCACGGAGGGGATTCTTTGGTTCTTGCAATTTCTCTCCAGAATGTGGCTGGTGTCGGGTCTGCACAACTCGCCTTGAATTATGATCCTACTGTTTTTAGTTTCCAGAAAACTGCAACGGGAGACCTGACGTCGAGCTATTACATCTCCTCTCATGCAGATGATAAGAAAGGGACGCTCAATATTGCGATAGCAGGATCGAACGTGCTGAAGAATAATGGAACCCTGGCGTATATCGCCTTTAAAGTTTCCAAGGATGTCCGAGGAACAATAAGTTCTCCGATTCAAGTTGTAAAGTTTCTCGCTAACGAGACTGATATGACGAACACTGCCTTGTCCGGTCTCGTCAAGGTGATAGGAAAGCCTACATCGTATTCTCTCGATCAGAATTATCCGAATCCGTTCAATCCATCGACAACCATCGGGTATCAGCTTCCTGACGACAATACTCACGTCCGGTTGGTAATTTATAGTTTGACCGGACAAGTAGTAAGCACGCTTGTTGATGAGAATCAAAATGCCGGCGCGTACAAAGTTGTGTGGAATGGTATCAATAATTCCGGTGCGCGGGTAAGCAGCGGCGTCTATCTTTATAGAATGACAGCAGGTAAATTTGTTGAGGTGAAGAAACTCTTATTACTGAAGTGATCAACCGCAGATCTCTGAGCGCGCCGCTCGCAGCGACGCGCACGGCTCTGACAACCAAAAGGTGTTCCATGGTTAGAACTTTAAAGTATACGACACTTCTCCTCATGCTGCTCATGTGGTCATCCGCGGCGATGGCACAGATAGGATTGAGCATTCATGACACAAGCGCAGCAAGCGGATCGAAGCTCGTAATTCCGATTTACGTTGACAGCACCCTTACCGGAAAGGGAGTTACGTCGTACCAGATTCAACTAAGCTATAACTACTCGTACATGGCGTTTGACAGCGTTATCGCCACCGGCAGCTTGAGCCAGTCGCTTGGGCTGGTGAGCTTCAATGTTCCTACCCCGGGCACTTTAACTATAGCTTCAGCGGGTTCTACCCCGCTTGCCGGCACAGGGGTGTTGATTTATGTCCGTTTCAGACTTATGGGCTCAGGAGGTGTTTCTCTCGCTTTCTCCGGAGGGACTGCAGAGAATTTTTTCAATGAGGGGAGTCCTGCGATTGTATTCCGGAATGGAAGCATTAATATACTTCCGGCTCCTTCCATCTCCGTTTATCCTGCAAGCAGTTTGCTGACCGTCGGTGATCAACAACAGTTTAATGCGTACAGCGGAGTCAGCCCCTATCATTGGTCGCTGACAAATCCATCCGTTGCTTCCATTGATTCCAGCGGATTATTGACCGCAACCAACTATGGCTTTACTAAAGTTGTGGCGAGAGATTTTGCCGGTACGATTGATACGATAAGCGGAGTGGTTTCAATACGGGCATTTCGTTTAAGCGTTCGCGACACGTCGTACATACAGGGCCAAACATTCAATCTGCCGATCTACACGAGCAGTTTAACAGGTTTGAACGTTACTTCAGGATCTTTTCAAATTCAGTTTAACCAGAGCATCCTGACTCCAATAGGAGTTAACCAGACCGGAACACTTCTTGCATCGTATAGCGCTCCCCTTTTTAACAATGTCAGCAGCGGAATTTTGAACGTATCTTTTGCCGGAACTACACCACTAACCGGCGCTGGCATACTCGTATATCTCCAGTTTAAAGTGTCCAAGACAAACTCCGGGGGATCGGGACTTTATCCGGCCAACATCATCTTCAATGAAAATTTCCCCGGAGATTCCGCAACCGGCAATTTTCAAACTATAAACCTTGCGACCCTGAATATCAATCCCCCTTCGGGCAATCTGATCGACGGAGACACATTACGATTTACGGCAACCGGCGGAACTCCTCCATACACCTGGTCAACGAACGATTCGACCATTGCTTCAATAAGTAATAGCGGATTGCTGACCGCTTTGAAAGGGGGATCAGTTGTTGTTCAGGCAGTTGACACATACGGCGGAAGCGGCGTTTCGGGTACAATTCAGATTTATGATACCCGTGTCTCAATCCCAGATACCATGGACATGGTCGGTGATAGCATAAATATTCCGGTTACTGTTTCGCCTTTGACGCCAGGGATGCATGTCCAAAGTTTCCAGGCGACGATTACATTCGATTCATCCGTGGTCCATGCAGTCGGAATCGTCAATACCGGAACTCTTACAAACGGATGGACATATACCACCAACATTAGCGGAACTCAAATGGTCTTTGCAGGTGCCGGAGCTGTAGCTCCTGCCGGGCCGGGTGTCTTCTGTACCATACGTTTTGTCGTTCCGCCGTACGTCGCGTCGGGGAGAGTATCAAGTCTGAACCTGCAGCAGTTGATGATAAACGAGGGAACACCACGAGCGTTTGTAGTCAACGGCAATATTACAACTGCAGCAGTCGGCGTCCCCGCCGCTCCAACGAGTCTTAACGCTGTTGTGATAAATTACGGGAGAATTGATCTAAGCTGGCAGGACAACGCGAACAATGAAACGAGCTACACACTCCAGAGAACGACGGACACTACCGCTTCATGGTCAAACGCAGCGATCCTTCCCGCTAATACAACTTCTGATTTCGACAGCGGATTGGTCGACGGAACAAAGTACTTTTATCGCGTCTTCGGGTCAAACTCCAGCGGGAACTCCGGGTTTTCCAATGTCGTAAGCGGAATCACGCCGATGCGCCCGCCAACAAACCTCAACGTTAGTCAAATCCCTGGCGGAGAAATCAAGTTAACATGGCAGGATAATTCAAATAGTGAGGTTGGATATTACATAGAAAGGAAGCTTGGTTCCTCCGGAACCTATGCAGTGATAGATTCCGTTGGTGCTAACGTCTCAACCTATACCGACACAAAAGGAGTGCCGGGTAACGATTACTTCTATCGAGTCCGAGGATATAACTTGGTTTGTACGTCGACATACTCGAATGAAGTAAACTTAACTTTGACCGGAGTTAAATCAAACGGCACCGGGATTCCCGATAAATTCGATGTTTCCCAAAACTATCCCAATCCCTTCAACCCATCTACGGTCATCACGTATCAAGTGCCGGTTAGCAGCGTGGTCACTCTGAAGGTGTACGATATGCTTGGAAAAGAAATAAGAACATTGGTGAATGAGAGCAAAAACGCCGGATATTATTCGGCAGTATTTGTCGCATCAAATTTGCCGAGCGGTGTGTATTTCTACCGGATGCAGGCTGGAAAATATAGCGAGACGAAGAAGCTGACGGTTCTCAAATAATTCGTGTCGTTGGATGAGCAAGCCGTTAAGGCTGCAAATACTTATCTCGGCTTTCACAAAGCCCCGTCGCTCGACGGGGTTTTGTCGTTGATGGCGGCTTGCATGTTTCCCTGTTACACATATTGGCCATCTCCAAGCTTTTGATGCTCAAATTACCTCCAATATAAGTTTTACAGCTCGAAAGCATTCTGTAGCGAGGCCGGCATTATACTTGACCAACCGATGTTGGTCAAACCTGTAACAGAACATCACTTGCAACTCATTATATTATTTGGTATATAATCGACGCCAACCGGAGATTTGGAGTATCGCCGCAAACGCCACTCCTCCCTCCAATTCTCCCCAACGGAATATGCCTGAATCTCAAAAATTATGTAAATCGTTCATTTGTAAAACTATATTCCGGTAGCTCATTGCAAACGAGGCTTTAAATCTTAATCCAAACCCGAAATTACTCTAACATATTTAGGAATGTTTGAAGGGATAGAAATGACCTCAAGATTTTTTTTATTGTGCGCAAAGATTTCGATCGCATTGCTGTTTCTTGCTCCGCAAATAACTCTCTCGCAGGCAGAACAATCATCCATAACTCTTACCGTCGATGCAACTGAGGCACCGAGAAAAATACTGCACACGCGGGAATCGATTTCCGTCCACCCCGGACATTTGACGCTCTTTTATCCGAAATGGATTCCAGGCGAACACGGGCCGACCGGGCCCGTCATTGATATGGCGGGTTTAAAAATTACCGGCAACGGAAAATCAATTCCGTGGAGGCGCGACCTTGAAGAAATGTTTGCCATTCATTGTGAAGTTCCGCCGGGGATAGGCCGGGTTGACGTTTCATTTGACTTCATTCTTCCGCCGCAAGAGGGGGGCTTTTCTTCCGGAGCATCTTCCACCGCACAGCTTCTCGTCTTAAGTTGGAATCAGGTGCTTGTGTATCCCGTTTCAGCACGGCCCGATGACATCATCGTCGCTCCAAGCCTGATTGTGCCTGCCGGCTGGAAATTTGTATCGGCCCTTACAACAAAAAGTGAAACGAATAATTCCATCAGTTTCGCCCCGGTTTCACTGACGATGCTTATCGATTCACCTCTCCTTACAGGCACTCACCTGCGCCGGGTCGATTTGACTCCGCTGTCGGGCGTTCCACACTACCTTGACATCCTCAGCGACAATGAAGCTGCACTCAATATTAGCCCGGAACAGATTATTGCCTACAAACATCTGGTCGTCGAAGCGGACGAACTTTTCGGAACGCACCATTATAATCATTATGATTTCCTTTACACGCTCTCCGACCAAGTTGCTCATTTTGGACTTGAGCATCATCAATGCAGCGACGACCGGATTGCAGAACGATCGTTGATTGACGGGGACCTGTATAGGGTGAGAGCAGGATTATTGCCGCATGAATTTGTGCACTCGTGGAACGGTAAGTTTCGCCGCCCGGTAGGGCTTGCGACGGGCGATTATTCGAGCCCTATGAAGGATGACCTTCTTTGGGTATATGAAGGACTTACGGAATACCTAGGCGCAATTCTGACCGCCCGCTCCGGCCTTCTTTCCCCCGAAGAATTCCGGGATGACCTCGCACTTGTTGCAGCCACAATGGATAATCGTCCCGGCCGGACATGGCGCCCATTGCAGGATGCGGACGATGAAGCAGAGTTGTTATACAACAATAGACCCGATTGGGATTCCTGGCGAAGGGATGTAGATTTCTACGACGAAGGCTACCTTATCTGGCTGGAAGCGGATGTAAAGATCAGACAGCTCACGAAGGGGAATAAGTCTCTCGACGATTTCTGTAAAATCTTTCACGGTGGAAAAAATAACGGCCCGGAAGTAAAACCGTATGTGTTTGAAGATGTCGTCGCGGTAATGAACGAAGTTGCGCCGTACGATTGGAAAACATTCTTTACCACACGGCTGCAATCACTCGACCCTCGTGCACCGCTGGGCGGGATCGAAAAGAGCGGATGGAAATTGGTGTACAGAGATACGATGAATGAAATGCAAAAATCCTTTGAGGAAACAAGGAAGAACACCGACCTTCGTTTTTCTCTTGGAATCCTTGTGGAAGAAGATGGAACGATCATCGATGTCATTCCCGAAACGCCGGCGTTTAAAGCCGGCCTCGCTCCGGGCATGAAGTTGATTGCCGTAAACGAACGAAAATATTCGAAAGATATTATCCGGGATGCCTTGAAGCTTGGAAAGACTTCTTCCCTGCCGCTCGATCTTCTTGCCGCCAACGGCGAATTCTTCAAAACATACTCGGTGAGCTATCGTGGCGGCGAACGATATCCATATTTGGAGCAGGATCCTTCTATTCCCGAACTGCTCGGCCTCATCATTAGCCCGTCCACGGAAATTCAATCCCCCGCGAAACCGAGGAAATGAAAATCATCTAAATGACGCAACATCCGGAAAATAGTTTTTTCAAACACATCATTCAACCATCGGAAGGGATGATCCATGAGCGACGTCGCACGATATGAAATAAAGGACACTACCGGCAACCCGGCGCCACTCGGGTTGCTGGCGTTCGGGATGACAACGGTTTTGTTGAATCTTCATAACGCAGGTTTCTATGAATTCAACTCAATGATTTTGGCGATGGGAATATTCTATGGTGGATTAGCCCAGATTGTCGCGGGGATAATGGAATGGAAGAAAAACAATACTTTTGGAATGACTGCATTTTCTTCCTACGGATTTTTTTGGCTTATTCTGGTCGCGCTCATTGTTATGCCGAAATTGGGGTTGGGAGAGGCTACTTCAAAAACGGGGATGATCTGCTTTCTCTCCTCATGGGGAGTTTTCACACTGCTGATGTTCGTCGGTACATTTAAATTATCCCGCGCACTGCAAGTTGTCTTTGGATCGCTGACAATCCTCTTTTTTCTTCTCGCGATCGGCGATGCCACTGATAGCGCGCCGCTCAAACAATTCACAGGGTTCGAAGGAATCCTTTGCGGACTTTCAGCAGCGTACACCGGAATAGCACAAGTGTTGAACGAATTGTACGGGAAGCCGCTTTTGCCGCTCGGTCTCGTGAAGCGATAAGGTTCAGGATATGGACCATCTCAAGTATCGCGCGCATCATCGCCCCAGCTTTGGTTAATCAGTCGTTGTCAGCAACGAAGGTTCATTGTCTCCCCTGTGCTCGTGTTACTTTTTGGAGCTTGACCGTACGCCGTAGGAAGGATAGAGAAGTTGACGAGAGTCCGGACATATACCGTGAGATAATTTAGGCGAACCGCTATCAACGAGGTACTTTTCAATTGGCAACCATTCCCCCGCTTCGTTTCGGTATTTCTTGCAATTGGTACAAATAGGAAGAAGGGTTTCAAGTTCTTGGATGTGTTTCTTTTCAACCTCTTCATATTTGACAATTTTCACAAAGCCATAAATTAAAAATCAGATACCTACAACGTCGGTGATGTTCCCTAAAATTGAAAACGCAAGCTCAGGTGGAAACGCTGACACGCCGAAGAGATTCGATAGATGAAAGGTCGGATGCTCCAACGCCATGTCGCAAATCCGGCCCATCGCTATGAGCAAAAATGCCGGGAGTATCGGCGAAACGCTTTTTCGCGCTAAGCCGCCGCGTACGCTAATACGTTGTGAGTATAACAACAATACTCTTGGTGTTCTCCGCACTTTGGCGATGAAATAGAATATGACTTGACGGGAAAGACATTAGGCATTAGAGGAATGTCGCTTAATGAATGTTAAAGGCCGATGATTGGGATGCCTTTAGGTTAGAGGATATCGCAAGGCGTAAGTTATCGAACACGGGCTGACGATTGGTCTCGCTGGAGGAGCCCCGATCGGAAGAACAATGATACCGGTTACGGTCGTTCACAGCATTAATACATGTGCCCTCGCGCAGACTCGAACTGCGATCAGAAGTTTAGGAAACTCCCGTTCTATCCTGTTGAACTACAAGGGCGGGGAAACAAATCATTGAGAGTACTTTTGCACTGAGCAAACAACCCATAATCGCAAGATCTTTTATTTGTGTTGGAATTCTCAATTGAGCCGTATCAATTTACGAAAGACCGCTGCTCAAATCAAGAAACATCAGCACCGGAGTCTCCCCGCCGCCAGTGATCGTTTTTAATACTTGTTACTGCCGCAATTCAATCGCGATATTCCGATAAAGTCTTTTGTCTGTTTCATTATCTTCCCTGAATAATTATTTTTCCATGAATAGACTTAGCAACCAATACACCCCCTTTTTTTAACGAATCAGTTTCCCATTGAAAATGAAATCCTGAAGCAAACTTTCCTGAAACAGAAGTAAGGGCATAATAATCAATTCCGAGCGTTACCGTCTCTGGTTCAGCAAGAAACTGCTGTAAATTCACGGCACGAAGATATTTTGGCGCATGCCCCGAATACCAGGTCGATACCGGGACGTTTGTCGAGTAATCAACCGCAGGAATCCCACGCCAATCCGAGAATATTACTTCCTGCGAGTACCACTTGCGCCCGTTTAGTCTTATGTCTGCAATGAGGCAATATGCGATTGCGACGATGAAAAGTAATTTTCCCATTTTGTATTAGTCATGTAAAGAATCAAACTTTTGCCAATGTATGTGATAATGCTGGTAAATGCAACGAGTCTTCAGTTTTTGGAAAATGAACTGATTGAAGCATTCCGCGATGGAAGGATGGTTGGCTTGGATGGAATGATATCCAGAATGCGACCGAGGCTATACTTGTATACACTTTTTTTGCATTCTGGTAACTGCTCGTTACAATCTGGTCGCACTTCACTTTCAATTGAAGCTGCTCTTTGGATATCCCCTTAACACTACTTTGGTTGAGGGCATTCTGGGTCCTGTTGACGGTGTTTACTTCCTGATAGCGCAGATCCGGTTCGGGGGAATGGGCGGTAACAACCCCATAACGGCGCGATCTTTAGCAATAATAGCGCTTTATCGGCATACAGCCATTCTCCCGTCTGCACCGAAGCTTCACAAATATGTGATCTACAGCACTGCTTTTTTAGAGCCGTTGAGTAGCTTACATTCAATTCAAAGACAAAAAAGCAAGGATAACACGTGGCAACATCAAAGGTCATAGTAGGTCTTGGCGCATACGTTATGATCGGAATGTATACGTTGCTCTTTACGTCGACAGACCAGTCTATATACAATGTGGCGCAGTCGCAGGCCTTCCACGACCAGGCACGACAAATTTCAAATGCTGGCGTAAAGTTTGCCCTGGGAGAAGTTGGAGGCAATGCCTCGGCTGTTTTCCCTTCGAGCACCGTGAATTTCAATGGCGGAAGTGCGACATACATCGCAGACCAGCCGGTCGGCCTTTCGGGAACGCAGATACGAGTGACTTCGACTGGAACCTACAACGGATTTCAGGTAACGACGGTTGCGATCCTGCAGTACAACGGAGTAAAGTGGACGCTCCAGCGAATTTATCAGCAACCACATGCAGCTGAATATACGAGGCTGAGCTAAGCTATCTTCACAGAAATTAATCCTTTCCTTTGAAATGCGATACAAGATTTGAATGTGTCGCATTTTTCTTGTACGAAAGTCTTAAATTGTTTTGGATCTTGATTCAAGTGCTCGAATCCATCTTTGCGAGTAAGGATAAATGAGATTCCTTTATGAGCTGAGGGGCTGAACATTCCATTTCACCAGGACCAATCTTCATTCTACAATGTTTTTTGGGTAGTGTCCTAATTTAGGAAAGGTGTGAAGCTCACTCACGCAAAGTCGCTAAGCCGCAAAGAGAATGGATATGTTTCCCTTGCGTTTTTGCTCGATGTTTTCACCTCTCCGTAAACGTCCCTCGAACTTGTTCTAATGAAGACGCTGCTCCTTTTTGGCAGGGACTTGACAATACCACTAAATCGGTGTACTTTCGCATAGAGAATGACAACCGATCTAACGGGGATGAGGATGGTACGGTTGGGCTGAAAATATTAATCGACCTCTGGATTTCCGTTTTGCGGAATGAAAGAGGTTTTATTATTTGTGGGGAGAACAATGACCTCGAGCATTTGACATCCCCTCTATCAGGTTCGTGAATATTGAATAAATCGGCATTACCGGAGGGTCCAATGAAAACCCAGATTTTGTATTCCATGCTAATGTGTTTGGTAATATCACGCTTATCTTTTGCTCAGGTGAAAATAAGCGGAGATACAAGCTACATCTCCGGATCCGATTTTGGGGGCAATGGATTTATCGGAGTGATGGATTCCACAATCGATAATGATACTACCGCCTCAGGAGCGAGAAAAAATCCGAATGCGGTGTACGCATTGTATGAAGGCCAAGTCTATTATCAAACGACTCCGATCTATTTCAACGATCCGAATCATACACTGACAATCGTTGGCGTTCCCGATCCAAAAAACCCTGCGGTAAAGACAAAACCAATCATCATCATAGTGCCATCGGCCGAAGCTGTTCCATCCAATGTGGTCTACGGCAGTATTAAAATTGTGAATGTTCATTGGCAGGTCATGGAATGGAATGGAACCCTGCAGGGCGAGCTCTTCTATTGCGGCACGAGGAACCAGCGTCCGCAAGGGTTGATCCTTGACAATGACCTGTTCGAATTCTGCAACACCGATATTTTTGATTGCACGAACGAAACGGGCGCGATCGGCGGCTGGCCGTACGGAGCGAAGTTCTTCATCACCAATTGCTATTTCCGGAACATGTTCGAGCCTGGTCAGTGGTGGAGTTCAAGGGTCTTCCAATGCAAGCATCCAATTGATACATTATGGGTTGAAAACTGCACTGTGACAACCGGAGGTCTTACATTCTTAGAGCAAAATCAACTTACCGACTTTGCATACTTCAACCATAACACGATCATCAACAACAAAAAAAACTGGCTTTCCTCTCCCTACCACCGCACCTTCTTTGTCACAAATAATATTTTTGTCAACCAGAACTGGGCCGGCGAAGATTCAAACGAGACGAACAACGGTCAGGATCCTTACAGATTTTTTACGAGCACGATTATAATCGACTCTGTAAGTGCCGTCTACGGGGTCGTAGTCCAGCCTAAGTATGAAAAATCACCGGGCGATTCAACTCACTATTCGCAAACCCTGAACGCTCAGCATCTGCAAGTCTACATTTCGAACAACATCAATTACTATGACCCGCTTCTCGTTAGTGGCTACTACAACAACTCCACCTACATCTTGGCCGATACCGGCAATCCTCCACAACCGTATGGCTCGATTCCATCATACCTTGGATGGTTCTATCCAAGTCCGCAAAGAGTTGAAAACATTCCCTGCGAGTGGGAGAACGCTCACACTCAAGCAATGCTATCAGACTATGCGCCGCCATATGGCGGGATGATTGAAGAACGCACCACAATGCCTTCAATCAGTCCTTTTTCGTACGGAATGAGCGCAGCCGTTGTGACTATGATTGCGGAATGGAATCAAAACCAGTATTTCGATCCAAGGTTCCCCGCTAAACCCGCCATTACTAACAGCGCCTATATTTATGGCGACTACAATCCACAAACTCTGCCCGGTATTGTTGGTGGTGTGAAAACGGACGGGATCACTTCGACAAACACCCTTGCACCCGGCGACCAGGTCGGAATCTCGAAATTCACCGATCTTACAGAGAATTTCGGACAGTCCTCTGTTGTATCGACGATTGACAACTTCCCAGTAGGATCTTTAATTTGGGACGATACACTAAATGCCGCGTATGCCGCGGCTCACTCCAATGAGTTGAGCACCGTCATGAACAGATATTATGCATTAGTCGGCGGCCCCCCCCTCCCGTTTTCGTTCAACCGAAAGGGACGGGTGTTGCAACCTCGTTCGAACTTTCGCAAAGCTATCCTAACCCTTTCAATCCTTCAACACAGATCGACTTCTCAATTCCGCAACAGTCGATTGTTCAGTTGAAGGTTTACAACGCGCTCGGTCAGGTAGTGGCGACGCTGGTCAACGGAAACCTGTGCGCCGGCTCGCATAGCGTAAACTTTGATGGCCGAAATCTTGCCAGCGGCATGTACATCTATCGCCTCACTGCCGCTAACTTCACAAGCGAGAAAAAGATGTTGTTGTTGAAGTAGCATGAAAGGTTTCTCGCCTCAAAAAAACAGCCCAGACTCCTCATCTGGGCTGTTGCATTTTTATCTGAATAGCAGTAGTTTTGCAATAGTGGGGCGTTCGTAAACTTACCAGAAAATTCCTCATTATTGCAGTATTTTGCAGGAAACCATCTGTCGTACAAAAACTAGCGCATACTTGTCATAAAAGATCTGATCACAGCCAGGGCGCCACAGAAGGAAATACAATGAATTTATCCCCAGACATAATTGCTGAGTTATTCCGACAGTGTGCTCTTATCAGCGCTTTGATCGCAGGCTTTTCTTTTGCCTTCCTTGCAGTGATTTTGACCAATAAAACAACAAAGAAAATTGATGATTGGACAGTTGTTGTCCCAATTTAAGGAGACTCTAGTGAGAAGAAGATGCTATGTTTTTCTATTTGTCATTCTTTGCATCAACATAAATACACTATCCGCTCAGCCAGAACTTGATGGCGCACTGGGTATTCCGTTTGGTGCGTCTATGGAGAGTGCTAAAAAGATTATGCTTGGTAAACCGGGAGTGAAATTTGTCAAGAAGCGTGACGCCAGCCAGAGCAAGAAAGTGTCCTGGCCTTTTTATTTTTTCACAGGCCTTACTTTGGATGGATATATCATTGACACATGTTGTTTAGGTGGAAGTTTAACTAATCAATTTAACTCCGTTTCGAAGTTCAAAATGGCTAGGCTGACGTTCAAAGATGCGTCTGCTGATACTTATTACGCCATCCTGGAAATTCTCGCGCAACAATATGGAAATCCCGACAACTCAACTGATGACCCAATTGGAGGAATCGTCCATCTATGGCACTTTCGGGTTGAAGGTTCGGAAGTGAAAAATTCGATCGAATTGGAATACTTTGGCCCCTCGTTTGAGCACCAGAGCCTCACGTTGACCTACAGAGGCAATGGAACAACCAACCGTAAGGGAGAAAAACATTAGAAACAATTTGTAAATGAAAATACAAAGAACCCCGGAGAAAGATTTTGAAACGTCTGAAAAATTGTTTCGTGCAAAGGCGAGAAGGATCTGTTTTAGAACCATTTTGCGAATTTGCGTCTCGCGAAGCCATCCCCTTGGGATTTGCACGAGCAACACTTTCGGGGTTATTCAGAAGGCTCATTTTATGAGTTGATGTTCCGTAGCTGCTATACAATCCCGAAGATACAAATCAAAAGCTAAAATTACTGCAAGTGAAATATCTGATTGTTCGGAAAAAACTTTTTTAACTCACGTGCCTTTTCCCCGAACGAATTGACCAGGAACGATCTCTCTAGCGTTAGTGTAAAATAATTATGGCGGTTATTATCAAAGAAAGAACAATAAAAATCTTTTGCGCTATATCCTTGTGTGTTTCAATGAATGCATTTGCACAGGAGTTATCTTCCGATAATCCAGCATTGAATGATGCATTTAAGTTAGCGGTTCAAACCGTTGATATCAACATTCGCCGGGGCATACTCGCTGCCGGAGGCGATTACGGTGGAGAATGGACTCGCGACATTTCCATAAATTCGTGGAATGGAGTCAGTTTATTCCGTCCGCAAGTAGCGGAACAATCGTTGTGGAGCGTTACCATCAATAAAGATACCATAGGCCATCAATACTGGGATAAAATTCTATGGTCAATTGCGGCGTGTAATCATTACTGTGTAACTGGAGATACAGAGTTCCTTGCTCAAGCCTATAAATGTTCGGCAAATACTGTGACAGAGTTAGAACAAACGACATTCGACACAACGTACGGTCTCTTTATGGGGCCTTCAGTTTTTAACGACGGTATTGCGGCGTACCCCGAACCGATTTACGAACCGAAAAATTACTCAAGCGGCGTACTCGATCACAAAAATTCATACCATATTAAATGCTTAAGCACCAATTGTGTTTATTACGGAGCTTATATTGCTTTAGCTCAAATGAGTAGCTTCTTGAACGAGAAGAACGTTGTCACCAAAACATATCAGCACAAAGCAGAAACTTTGAAGAACAATATTTTGAAGAATTTTTACAATAGCCGTAAAAATACTTTTAACTATTTGATTGACCACCGGGGAAAAGTTGACACGTCGCAAGAAGCACTTGGGTTATCATTTGCTGTAATGTTCGGCATCATCCATGGGGAAAAGGCGAAGCAATTGGTCGAAAATGCAGTGGTTTCTAAATATGGAATTACATCAATAACGCCTGACTTTCCAAGGTATTCAAAAGAAATGCCCGGCAGACATAATAATATTATATGGCCCATGGTAAACGGTTTTTTTGCTAAGGCAGCAATCGCCGCAAAAGATTATGAAACATTTACTCATGAGCTTTTTAGCCTGACGCACCTGGCACTTGATGAAGATAAGGGCAACTATAATTTCAGGGAAATTTATAACCCGTATTCCGGCAAACCCGATGGAGGCTATCAAGCATGGGGCGAATCACGTCCTAACTATCACTGGGAGTCGTGTAAATTTCAAACATGGTCGGCAACGGCCTATATTTCAATGGTCATTGACGGTTTGTTTGGGATGACATTTAATGAGCACTCATTGTCCTTTGCTCCATTTTTACCCGGGGATATCGGTTCACTCGAATTAAAAAATCTTACTTATCGTGATTCACAATTGAACATTTTAATTAACGGAAAAGGTCATTCAATAAAATCTTTTACTCTTGATGGGAAGGAAGAAACTGACCATTCAATAGCTTCAACGATCAAAGGAGAGCATACTATCGTTATTGTTCTTCAATAGATTAGAAACCAAGAGAACAAAAGCACTGATACCGCAAACAAAGCTCACCGATGGAGACCTTATATGAAACCATTTATCGCAGTTTTTATCCTTTTTCTCATGATTGAATATACACCTGCACAAACAGAGAACAAGAGAGACAGTGTCCCGATCAAAAGCTTCGTTTGCGGGTCCGATATCTATCAAATGGATTTGGTGTTTAAAGAATATTACATGCATTCGAAAGAAATCGACGACAATTTGAAGATCGACATAAGTTACTTGAACGGTTCCGAAAAGCTTCTCAATTCCCCCGTTGTGTATATCACAGACGGATACTGGCGGCGTTTCGATCATAAATACATTCATTATTTGACAAAAAAGAAAATAATCCCGCCTGTGATTGTTGTTGCAATCGGCTATCCAAAAAATTATGATTATGAGAAAACTCGAACCCGCGACCTAAGCGAAAGTCCGGAGAACTTCAGACAGTGCATTATCAAGGAAGTCATCCCTTTTGTCGAGAAAAAGTTTTCGTGCGACTCGAACAGACGAATACTGTTCGGCGCTTCGCGAGGGGGACATTTTACGCTGTATTCTTTCTTCCATAATGCCGCCGACTCAAACAACGCCTTTTTCGCCTATATAGGAGCCAGTCCTTATCTCCCGGCAAAGGACGCCGACAAGCTTTATGAATTCGAAGAACTATTTTCGAAACAGAGAAACTCCATTCACTCCAAATTATTCCTTTCGTATGGCGGACTCGAAGGCTACGATTTCATGGTCGGTCCGGACGAAAAAATGTTCAGACGTTTCGACGAGAGAAACTACCAGGGATTGGAATTTCTCTGTCACGTCTATCCCCAAAAAAATCATTATACAAACATGCGTCCTACCTTGGTAGACGGCATCCGCTTGTTCCTCGCTGATAGCGTACATCGTGGCGTCGGTTTCGAAGATTTTCCTCAAAACAGCCTTTCGTATCATTTCGCAAATTCTGCAGAAATTTACGACTGGGACTATTCGCTCGACGATAAGCAATTGGTGATTCAAAACCTTTCTTTCGACTCTGTAAAGAGTTCAGAGCATGATGGCTCCGGAAGCCTCAAAGCCGTGTGCCATTTCGCCGGTTCCGATTCGAGTGAGGCATACGTCGGAACCGTCTTTGATCACGCCGAAAATTTTTCGGGTAAAACAATTTCAGTGAAAGTCTATATTCCTGAAGATCTTGCAGAAATGAATTGTTCTATAAAAACATTTGTCTTTTCGACAGATAATTGGATCTCCGATGAGCAGAAACTTATCGCGTTAAAAGCCGGATGGAACAATATCCGCTGGGACTTATCCAGCGCACAAATCAAGGGCAATCTCAATGAAGTCCGCCGGTTCGGTTGGAGCATTCTTCATCCGAACGAACAACCCGGTTGGAACGGAAACATTTATTATGATGAAATCCACTGGTAAGAGTACGTCGGGAAATTAAAATAATTGTTGTTCAATAGTCTGGAGTAGGTAATTATGGAGGAGTTAAGAATCAACTGCAAGACGAATACTATCACCATGAAAAAAATGCTGCTGTATTTCCCGATCCTTCTTTTCGTTCCACACACCCTTTTTCCCCAGGATGATCCGAAAGTGACCGAGGTCTGGGATCCTGTACCGGAAATCGTCGCACCCGGGAATGCGAATGAGGCGCCGTCCGATGCGATTCCCCTTTTTGACGGCCGCAATCTTGACGAATGGACGAATGCGAAGGGTGGGGAAGCAGATTGGGAAGTTCGCGACGGCATCATTACAGTAAAACCCGGAAGCGGATCTATTCAAACGAAGAGAACTTTTGCAGATTGCCAGCTTCATGTTGAGTGGCGCTGTCCTTCGAAGATAGAAGGCGAAGGACAGGGGCGCGGGAATAGCGGAGTATTTTTGCAGAGCCGGTACGAAATCCAAGTCCTCGACAGCTACAATAATCCTACTTATTCCAACGGACAGGCAGGGTCGGTCTATAAGCAGGCCATCCCTTTAGTCAACTCGTCCCGCAAGCCGGGGGAATGGCAAACCTACGATATCATTTACACCGCTCCCAGATTCAATATCGACAGTACGGTAAAGAGACCGGCATACGTCACGGTTCTTCACAACGGCGTGCTCATTCAAAACCATATGGAAATCAAAGGGGGGACATTATATGCCGGTCAACCGCACTACACAAAGCATCCGTTTAAGCTCCCCCTGATGCTGCAGGAACATGGTAATCCCGTTTCATTCAGAAATATTTGGATAAGGGAAATTAACGTCACCCGGCTTTTTAACGGGAACGATACGAAAGGATGGTATACCTATCTTGATTCGCTCGGGAAAAATAATGACCCGTATCACAACTTTTCCGTGGACCACAACCTTCTGCGAATCGAGGGAAAATATTTCGGTTACATCAGCACAGAAAAAACATACGCGGATTATTATTTGAGAGTCGTCTTCAAGTGGGGTGTGAAACAATACCCGCCGCGCGAGACCGGCAAACGCGACAGCGGCATTCTCTATCATTTCGCCGACACAGAAAAAGATGTTGTCTGGCCAAAATCATTCGAGTGCCAGATCCAGGAAGGCGACTGCGGCGATTACTGGTGCGTCGGAACGACAATCGACTCTCCGAACAAATCTGAAACCGCGTGGGGAATGAAACATATCTTCCGGACAGAAAATTTCGAAAATCCCACGGGCGAATGGAATGTTATGGAAATTATTTGCTCCGGAAACCAGTCGGAGCATTATGTCAACGGCCACCTCGTTAACTGCGGAACAAACGCATCCGTGTCGAACGGAAAAATTCTTTTACAATCGGAAGGAGCTGAGGTGTACTATAAGTCTGTTGAGCTTATGCCGTATTAATTTGCCCCGCTCCACATTTGTCTGTGGCGGTACATTATTCCTTTCGTGTAGTCGTTGCTGGCATCCTATCCGGGTCATCGCACGATGGAGAAAGATTTGATAAGGTAAAGCAAGAGGGTGTCCGGATACTACCCAAACTGCATCCACTCCCCCATTGTTCTCTCACGTGCAAAGTTAGTGAGTATCAGTTGTTGCAGCAGGCGTTATTGGCTTCGGTCTGCACAATCGAAAACAATTTCGATGTCCCATCAATATTTTTTCCTCAGGAAGTCGGTTCCTTATCGGAGAAGTGGTACCATATCCGCTTCGTTTAAGAAACCTGAACCGGCTCTCATTAATTTATCAGACCAGCGAATCCAACACAAATTCTTCCCATTTTTGATAAGCCTGGCTAAGAATTTCCATCAGAATGCTTGTTTTGAGGGCATAATTATTGTGGAATCTTGCTGGTTAATGAGTTTTTCCATCTCTCCGACAGGCATGGTTGACAAAGCTCGACGGGTTGGCCAAAAATAAGTTCCCTTCATGCACTTTGTGAACTTAGTGGATAGCTCAATGTTTTGCCAAACACCAGTAACTGATTAAGACTGCTCAGAAATTACTCTGAAAAATCTGAAAAGATTGATGCTGATTTTGCCGATATACTTATAGGTAAGGTGTTTCCGCTGTCTTGGAATAGAGGAAACGCCGCGGGGAGTTATTAGCCGAATAAATGACGACTCTGTATCACCACCGTCTCTGCTCTATACGTGTGCAATATCCATGAGGCGGACATTCCGCGATTTTCGCTATTTGAGAATTGAAGCCCATAAGGAGAAATCCTTTGAAAACCGACGGACAGAATTTCTATATTTCTGTTGAATCGTTGCGAAGTCGAATAACAAGCCGACTCATACCCATTTTTTTTATTTCCCTTCTGATTGATGTCTTCCTATCCCTCGCCAGAATTCCAGCGATAGGCTTTCATCCATTTATGCTCTTGCACCTGTTCCTTTTTTGTGTAAGCGCTCTCCTTTACTTTGCAAGAAAACGACTCCGCACCCAGATTTCCGGCCTCGTGATTGTCGGAATCGTTGCCCTATTCCTTATTTCCAGCGTGGCAACGTTAGGCCTTCTCTCGGTGACGTTTGTGGTTGTACCTATTATTGCCCTGTATTTGATGCTTCTCGGCCATCGAAAATCTGCTTATGCAAGCATCATTGCAATTTTTATTTACCTATTGATCATAGGGTTTCTCTTCACCTCCGGAAGAATTGACCCTATAGTTTCTCCAGACGGATACGTCAGGTCTGCGATCGCATGGATGTTGATGATCGTTGTCGTTGTCGGCGTATCGATAGGGTTCGTCGCTCCTTTTGAACTGATTCCCGGCGTTTTGGAAGGAAGCGAAGAACGGTTCCGCCTCGCATTCGAAAATGCGAATGTAGGGATTTTCCTCGCCGGCCTTGAAGGTCGTATTCTGAAAGTGAATGATGCGCTTTGCAAGATGCTAGGCTATAGTTCTCAAGAGCTTGAGCAAATGAATATCTCCGACATAACGTATCGGGACGATAAGGATGTGACCCTGAACTACATACCTTGGCAGCAAATCGGCGGAATAGAGAAGGCTAATCTGCAGAAACGCTATCTTCACAAACGGGGTGACGTCATATGGGCCGATGTCTCCAGCTCTCTCATCCGCGATTCGGAGCATAATCCACAATGTTTCATCACAAACGTTCGTAATATCACTGAGAGTAAGCAGGCGGAAGAACGATTGAAACAGGCTGTGGAGTGGCAGGAGGCAATCTTTGAAGGCTCACGCGATTCCATTTTCATCTCGGACCACGATTCCCGATTTGTCGCAGTGAATAACGCTGCGTGTGAACTCACGGGTTACTCCCGCGAGCAACTGTTGAAAATGCGGATTCCCGATCTTCACGATAAGCCCGATTTAGTTGCTTATAAAACATACAATCAGAAAATATTCGACGGAGAAGAAATTGTCAGCGAGGCAAAAATCCTTCGTCGCGACGGTTCGAAAGTGGATGCTGAGTTCAACAATAGACGTGTGTCAATAGCCGGGGTGTTCTATATGCACACCACTGCACGCGACATCACAGAACGCAAGCGGGCTGAAGCGGCGCTGATTGAAAGCGAGACAAAATTCAGAAGCGTTTTCGAAAACATACACGATGTGTATTTCGAAACGACGCTCGACGGAACAATAATAGAGATCAGCCCTTCAATTGAGCTCATTTCTAAAGGCCAGTATACCAGAGACGATCTTCTGGGAAAGCCATTCATCGGTTTTTACCGTAACCCTGAAATGAGAGCGATATTTATTAATTCGCTGAAAGAGCACATGCGAGTGTCAGACTTCGAACTCACTTTAAAAAACCGCGACGGCTCGCTTGTTGAGTGTTCGATTTCAGCGAAGCTGCAGAAGAGCACCGACGCAAATATTGAAATTATCTCCGGAACGATACGCGATATTACTGAGCGCAAGTTGGCAGAAGAAGCATTGCGCGAAAGCGAAACTCGTTTCCAGCAGTTAAGCGATGCGACATTAGAAGGAATTGCAATTTCAGATAAGGGAATGCTGGTCGATGGAAATACGCGACTTGCAACGATGTTGGGCTACACGCTGGCAGAAATGATCGGAAGACCGGTAACAGATTTCATTGCACCTGAGTCTCAATCCGTAGAGCTCGAAAGCATCGGGGAAAACATTGGAAAAGAGTATGAACATTCCCTTTTGCGAAAAGACGGCTCTACGATAGCTGTAGAATCGAACGCACGTTTAACGATGTGGAATGGAAAGATGATGCGGGTTACCGTGATCCGCGACCTCACTGAACGCAAACAGGCAGAATTAGCACTGCGGGCAAGCGAATCCCAATTCCGCGACTTGTGGGAATCTACGGTTGAGGGAATTGCCATCCACGACAAGGGAATAATTCTCGAGATAAACGAGGCCATGTGTCAACTGTTTAGAGTCGGACGTGAACAGGCGATTGGCAAATCACTGCTTGATTTTGCACCAAAAGAGATGCACGCTGCTCTTCGTGAACATATTGATTCAGCTGAAGGGGGGCGTTTTGAAACTCCTGCCTTGCGGCCAAACGGCACAAGACTGATACTCGAAGTTTTCTCCAAGCAGACTCTGTACCGTGGGAAGATTGCACAGATGGCCGCCGTCCGCGATATCACCGAACGCAAGCAAGCGGAGGAAGCGCTGCACGAAAGCGAAGAACGATACCAGAGTATCACCGAAGCGATCACCGACTATATTTACACTGTGCGCGTCGTAGACGGGCGTGCCGCGGCAACGTCGCATGGCCTGGGGTGCACAGCCGTTACGGGCTACCAGCCCGACGAGTTCGCCAACAATCCTTATCTGTGGCTCAATATGGTGATGGCTGAGGATCGCCCCAAGGTGGAAGAACAGGCGCAGCTGGTTCTAGCCGGTAAAGACCCGCCCCCCGTCGAACATCGCATCGTCCACAAAAACGGGTCGATTCGGTGGGTGAGAAACACTTTCGTTCTTCATCGCGATCAAAACGGCGCTGTTGCAGCGTATGACGGACTAATCCAGGACATCACAGAGCGGAAACGTGCAGAGGAAGCGCTCCAGGAAAGTGAATTCAAATATCGCCAGCTGGTTGAAGGATCCCCCGACGCTATTGCGATCTATGTGGACGGAAAAATTGTTTTTGCAAACAGCGCCGGTGTTGCGCTGGTCAAAGCTTCAAGTGTGGAGGATTTGATCGGAATGCCGGTCCTCGATCTGGTTCATCCAGAGTACCGAGAAGTGATTACGGCGAGGATGAAGGATGCGCTATCGACAGGAAAACCGCTCCCTCTTCTGGAAGAAAAGTTCTTGGCATTCGATGGATCAGAAGTGGATGTTGACGTCAAAGCGCTGCCGGTGACCTATGGAAATAAATCTGCCGTTCAACTTATCGTTCGGGACATCACCGAAAAGAAAAAAGCACAGCAGGCGCTGAGGGAAAGTCAACTCCGGTATCGTGCTACCGTCGAGCAAAGCAATGAAGGCATTACCATTGCTGATCTCGACGGGCGGTATATCATGGTCAATCCAGCGTACTGCAAAATGACGGGATACAGCGAAAGTGAACTTCTCAAAATGCGGGTTGTCGATTTAATGCCTAAACAATCCTCCCTGAGGTTATTCACCCAGATCGCCAAAAATAATGAAGCAGGGTACCGAGAAGTAGAACTCGAGAGAAAAGATGGAACAACATTTATCGCCCTTATCACCGGTTCATCGCTGGAGATAGGCAACGATCGTTTTGTACAGGGTATTGTTCAGGATATCACCGAGCGCAAGCGCGCAGAAGAGGCGCTCCGGGAGAGTGAGGAACGCTTTCACAATATGTTTGAAATGCATGACACAGTGATGCTCCTCATAGAGCCCGTATCAGGACAGATCAACGACGCCAATCCGGCAGCTGAAAAATTTTACGGATACTCCGTTAATCAGCTTTGTGGAATGTTCATACAAGACATCAATGTGATGCCGTCGGGACAAATCGCCGTTGAGCGCTCGCGGGCAGTCGCAAGCGATAAGACTTCATTCATTTTTTCACACCGCCTTGCAAATGGCGACGTCCGTATTGTGGAAGTCCATTCTTCCCCGATCACATTGGGAGGGAAACAAAGTCTCTTTTCAATCATTCACGATATTACGGAACGCAAAGAGGCGGAAGAAGCGCTCCGTAAACTCTCCCTTGCCGTTGAACAAAGCCCCGCTTCCATTGTTATCACAGACACACGTGGCAACATAGAATACGTGAACCCCAAATTCACACAGGTCTCGGGCTATACAATGGAAGAAGTCCGTGGAAAGAACCCGAACATCTTGAAATCCGGCGAGACTTCGCCGGAAGAATATAAGAAATTGTGGGAGGCCATCAGTTCAGGCAATGATTGGCGCGGGGAATTCCATAACAAAAAGAAGAACGGCGAACTCTTTTGGGAGATGGCCTCGATCTCCCCCGTCAAGAACGCAAACAACGACATTACCAATTTCGTTGCAGTGAAAGAAGACATCACCGAGCGCAAACGAGCAGAAGAAGCTTTACGTCACGCACAGAAGCTGGAAAGCATCGGAACACTTGCGGGAGGCATCGCCCACGACTTCAATAACCTCCTCAATGCCATCATGGGACAATCTTCGCTGGCTCTTGGCAGACTGCCGAAAGAAAGCGCAGCAGGCAACAACATCGCAAAAGCTCTCAAAGCTGCCGAGCGAGCTGCAGACCTTACACGGCAGCTCCTTGCATATTCCGGCAAAGGGAAGTTTCTTACCGATGATTTCGACCTCAACCGCTTAGTTGAAGAAAACGCACAGCTGCTCGAAGTCTCCGTGCCAAAATCGGCTCATTTGCGGTATGAACTGGATACTGCAATTCTTTACATGCATGGCGATGTAGGACAAATTCAACAAGTCGTCATGAACCTCATCATCAATGCCGGCGAAGCACTCGGCCCAAATCCGGGTACCATCACTGTTCGCACAAGGCATATTGAATTGACAAAGAATGACTCGGAGTTTTGGAAATATACCCACAATCCACTCCCACCGGGAAAATACGTTTCGTTCCAGGTAAAAGACACAGGGCAAGGGATAAAGCCGGATGCGATGGCTCGGATTTTCGACCCATTTTTCACAACGAAGTTCACCGGACGGGGTCTTGGGCTTGCTGCCGTGCTGGGCATCATACGGGGACACCACGGAGGGATCTGTATACAAAGTGAAAAAGGAAAAGGAACAGAGTTTGACGTCGTTTTTCCAATGGTCAAAGCTTCCGCTACATCTACAGTGCAGGAAGCAAAGCTGACACCGGCGATCAACGGGGAGGGAAATACTATTCTTGTCATTGATGACGAACCTTCAATTCTGGAGTTGTTGACGGACGTATTCACCGATGCGAATTTCAAAGTCATTGAAGCGTTGAATCCAACCGAAGGGATTGAGCTGTACCGACAGAATCAACACAGCATACTGATGGTTATACTGGACTATTCAATGCCGGGCATGAACGGAAAAGCCGCCTTCCAAGAACTTGTAAAGATCAACCACAATGTCAAAGTGCTACTCTGCTCCGGCTATACGGAAGAAGAAATAAAATCGGTATTCGGCGCTATCCACCCGCACGCTTTTATCCAAAAACCATACAAGCCAAGTTCGCTATTGGAGAAAGCTTCGAGCATTCTCAAAGAAGAGGAATTCGGAGCATGAGCGTACTTGTCCGATCAAAAAATGAAATCAGCTATTCGCTCACAAACTCTGTGGCTTTGTGGAATTCCACAAATCTCTGTGTCGCTCCGTGAAATATTATTTGTTGGATACGAATGCGGCACAGAGATTGCTGCGGTCAAAGCTCACGGGAGGGTCGCACGATCGATATATTTTCCCTTTAATCAAACGGCATTCTCTGTCACAAACATGGAGTACACATAACAATGGATCCTCTACTCTTATCACGTCTCCAGTTCGCCATCACTGTCGGGTTTCATTTTATTTTCCCTCCAATCACTATCGGTCTTGCCTGGTTGTTGGTGATTGTCGAAGCGCTGGGGTGGAAAAGGAATAACCAGACCTACATCCGGATTGGAAAATTTTTTGCACGAATTCTTGCTCTCAACTTCGCCATCGGCGTCGCTACAGGAATTGTAATGGAATTTCAATTCGGCACAAACTGGGCAGAATACTCAAAGTTCGTCGGCGATATTTTTGGAGCACCGCTCGCAGCCGAAGGCGTGTTTGCCTTCTTCCTCGAATCCACCTTCTTAGGACTTTATCTTTTCGGACGAAATAAAGTTTCAAAGGGCGTTCATTGGTTCTCCGCTCTCATGGTCGCAGTCGGCTCGACCATTTCCGCGTTTTGGATTCTCGTCGCAAGCTCATGGATGCAAACCCCGGCAGGTTTTCATATTCAAGGGGGACGGGCCGAACTCATTAATTTCTGGGAAGCGGTTTTCAATCCCTCAACGCTCCCCCGGTTCTTCCACACGCTAGACGCGGCATTGATCGCCGGCGCTTTCATCATGGCCGGTGTCTCGGCATATTTGATCCTCAGAGAAAAAGAAGTCGAAACGGCTAAGAGGTCAATGGCACTCGCAGTGGCTTTTGGACTGATCGTTTCGCTCATGGAAGTGTTCCCATTCGGTCACATTCACGGACAGCAGGTTGCAAGAACACAACCGGAAAAGTTCGCGGCAATACAGGGACTCTACACCACGGAAACAGGGGCTCCCCTCGTCTTCTTTGCATACCCAACCTTACCCCCTCCTCAGCTCCGGGCACCGGTTGAAATTCCTGGCCTGTTAAGCTGGCTGGCATTTGGCGATCTGAGTGCGCCGGTCAAGGGAATTAATGAGTTTCCGCCAGACCAAATTCCTCCGCTCTGGCCTACATTCGTTTCATACCATAACATGGTGCTGCTGGGAATGTATTTCATTGCCGTTATGCTCTTCGGTGTGATACAGCTTCGCCGAAAGAAACTTTGGGAAAGCCGAAAGCTTCTGAAAACTTTCATGTGGTCTATGCCTCTTCCTATTATCGCGTGTCAATTAGGATGGATCACCACGGAAGTCGGCCGGCAGCCGTGGATTGTCTATCACATCATGAAAACAAGCGATGCGATTTCAAAGACTGTCGGGGCCGGCGAAATCCTTTTTTCGGTCATCCTTTTCAGCGCGATTTACCTCCTGCTCGGTTCGCTGTACATTTATCTCTTTATTCAGGAGATGAAGCACGGGCCTGAGCCCGTTTCAAGTATTCCATTCCCTAACGAAGCAAAGGAGGTGTTAAGCTAATGGATCTGAACACAATTTGGTTCTTACTCGTGGGGGTACTTTTAATCGGTTACGCAATTCTGGACGGCTTCGATCTGGGGGTCGGCGTTTTGCATTTATTTACAAAAGGCGAAGATCGCCGGCGCATCAATATCAATGCGATCGGGCCGGTATGGGATGGCAACGAAGTTTGGCTTCTTACTGGCGGAGGCGCGTTATTTGCCGCTTTTCCCGTCGTGTACGCCACCGTTTTCAGCGCATTTTATCTTGCCTTGATGCTCCTGTTGTTTGCACTCATTCTCCGGGCAGTCTCGTTCGAGTTCCGTGGTAAAGTCGAATCGCCGAAATGGCGCGCCGCTTGCGACTGGGCATTTGGAATCGGAAGTCTCCTCCCAGCCATCCTCTTCGGTGTTGCCTTTGGAAATATCCTCCGCGGCATTCCGATCGATGCGACCGGCTCGTTCACTGGCTCGTTCCTCGGCCTGCTGAATCCCTATTCTATCGCGGTCGGCGTCCTCACGCTTGTGCTGTTTATGATGCACGGAGCAATCTACATGACGATGAAGACAAGCGACACTCAGCAGGAGTGGACGTTAAAGTGGATTACTCCTTGTTGGATTGCATTCATCGTGTTGTACTCACTCACGACCTTAGCTACTTTTTTTGAGGCAGGTTTTCTCTTCCAAGGGTTGCTCACGAACCCGCTGTTCTGGGTGTTGATTCTCTTGCTGTTTGGCTCGGTGCTGTATGTTCCGGTCGCAATGAAGGGAGAGAAATACTTCAGAGCATTTGTCGCTTCCTCAACTCTTGTCACATCGGTGATCGGACTTGCCGCCGTAAGCTTATTCCCGCGGCTTGTTCCTTCGAACATCAACCTGGCGTATAGTCTGACTATCTACAATGCTTCTTCAACTCCGGGCACTCTCAGTGCGATGCTCATCATCGCCCTCATCGGGATGCCTATTGTTATCGGGTATACGATATTTATTTACCGTGTGTTCAGAGGGAAGGTCGTATTGTCAAAGGAGAGTTATTGACGCACATTACTCATTGCTCGGTTTCCACTAAGGGCGCGAAACGACACGAAGAATTAAATCCAGGTTATGAGAGTCAATAATTGTTTTCCATAAAGAATTTATTCGGCAACAACCTGCGTAAATATGTTCTTTTGTGTCCTTCGTGAACTTAGTGGATACTTCAATATTTTGCGTAACATCAGTTATTGACAAAGAAGATCCACACATCGATCGATACCGTTCTCTGGGATTCAGTCCGTCTTTTTTGCGGGTTGAAAAGTTGCCATTGCTTCCCTGCATAAATTTCAGTAAGATTCCCCCACATCATTAACGCTGAATGCCCAAAGAATCAGCAGCAGAAAGGGCTCCTGGCTGCACGGGCATTGCTCGCATGGTTTCGGGTATACTCAATAAACACTTTGCAAGGGAAGTTTATGAAATGGTACCATTATGTCGCTTGCTTCTTCGCGGGACTATTCTTGACCAACACAATTCCTCATTTCGTACACGGAATATCCGGCGACAGTTTTCCTACCCCGTTTGCTACCCCGCCGGGAAAAGGATTGTCATCACCGATAATAAATGTCCTGTGGGCGTTAGGTAATTTGCTAGCCGGGTATCTCCTTTTGAGGTGGGGCAAGCTTTCCCAATCGAACAAATGGAGTCTTCTCGTTTTTTTTGCCGGCGTCGTTTGCATAAGTATAATGGGGAGTATAACGTTCGTAGAAAAGATGCATTAGGCCTTTATCCAATCAGAAAACAGCTTCAGTCCTCGGCCTGACGGGCATTTCACAAAAACGGTGGCATAGTTCTTTGGTTATGTTTTCTTTTCTGTGTACATATTTTTCATTTCAACTGACGTCTGCAAACACACGATAGGCATATCGCTCAATGAAACCGACTAAATACAACAGTATTCCGTGCTTGTTATGTTCGATCTTGATCCTTCTCCTCTCTTGCCGTAATCAGAAGGTCGATCAGAAACCCCCTTCTCAAAAAATCGAAGCAGCGTCGATAACGCCGCCCGCTTCAGTAATTCATTACCCCGCGGAACAAATCTCATTTCATGAGACTAATCTCCGCTTTCGAAACCAATTGAGCGTTGCAAAAAATGATATTCAACGAATCGCACTGGCCAACGAATGCGATAAGGCAAGGTCAAAATTCTTCAAAGAAAAAAAATCCCGAGTAAATAACTGGATTGGCAAAATTGCGGACATTAGAAATGAAAACAAAGGCGCCTGGGCTTTTCTGAGGATTGTTAGCGACGCCGGAGGATTTCCAATTTCTTACCAGACTCATTATCAGCGTTGGCCGACATGGGAAGAAAACTCTATCTTGGAAAAAGGAACAAAGACATATCAACAGGTTTCACGACTTTCTATCGGACAAGTCGTAAGCTTTTCTGGCACAATCATTGGAAGTATTTACTACAGTTACAGGGAAGATAAGAGCATCGACATTGAATCAGTCAACTCGCCTAAAATTATCTTGAAGTTCAATAACATTGTGCCTTTCGCCCTCGGGAACAAGTAGTAACGCGAGGAATCTTACGATGAACCGGGATGTACTGCTATCTCAGTATATCGGACATTTATAGACATTTCATAGTCAAGCCATCGCATTACGATAAACCTGCGACCGCCATCTCTTGATTACAGAGTTTCCTGCGGACGATAATCTGAACCCCTTTTCTTGGACAGTTGGCTGAAAGTGGACAGACCGTCCGGTCCCACAAGCTTGAAACTCCTTTTGAACTAGTTGTTTCCCTCAATCTCGCCTATTTTTGCGTCTTCAAGAGTGAATCCCTAAGCGTATTGTGGCACATCTGTTGCTCCTCATTATGCGAAGATGACCTACTATCGCAGGTGGTTAATTATATCGATTCGGGTTATCCGGTCTACGCGGAATTTAGACAGAACAACTTCTTACTGGCTTCCGCATTTTCGCAGGGTAAGGGTGAAGGGATGCAAGAAAGTACTGCACCTCGATCGTATCTGAACTCGGGGAATAATAACCTTTCTACATCTCTATCCTTCTCCATTTAATTCACCTAAGTCAAATAGTTTCATAATGATGTTACGCAGAATTTAAAAACCTTGCTGCAAGCTTCATTACGAAGAGCTGATTAATTAGGAAGATTGATGTTTCGCGCCTTTGCGACTTCGTGGCAATACTATTGGTGTTTTGCACATTAAGAATTAGTAACTGAATTTACGCAAACCATTGAATGATCCACGAAGTTCACAAACAGCACGACAGGGCTTATTTAATGCCTTGTGAAAGATAGTAGTGTATTTCAAAAACGATTCTAAACTTTCGTGTTCTTCGTGGATACTTTACGATTGCGTAACGTGAGTTAGTAATTCACAATTATTCGAGGCTCACATGGGAAAAATAGGCGTCAACCAACTCAGCGAGGGAATGATCGTAGATGATCCCGTCAGTGATTTTCACGGAACCATTCTAATGCAAAAAGGAACTGCTATCACTCCAAATGGCATTAAGATTCTAAAAACGTGGGGCGTGCTCGAAGTCAGTATTGACGAGGCGAGCGTAAAAGAGCACAGCGTATCGCATGAGCCTGACATCGATCCCCGCTTCGTGCAGGAAGCAAAGAACGAAGTGCAAGTGCTTTTTCAACACGCCAACCGGAACAACTTGTTCGCGAAGGAATTGATGCGGTTAGCGACAATTCGAATTGCAGAAGCAAGATCGGAAAGAAGATAGGTATGTTCAGCAGCCCTCGAGATCTTTTGGACGGCACCGAAAAACTTTCTTCCGTGTCGGTTGTTCATGAACGACTGAATGAAGCGATTTTCAGCCAGCGAGCCACTGTCGGCCAAATCAGCTCTATCATCATGCAGGATGCGGGCCTTACGGCAAGGCTCTTGCGCATTGTCAACAGTGCATATTTCGGTTTTCCACGGGAGATCGATACTATTTCCCGTGCGGTCATGGTAGTCGGAACCCAGCAACTGCACGATCTTACTATCGCCACTTCCATCGTGAAGCTATTTCAACGTATTCCCGAACGTTTTGTCTCCATGGAATCATTCTGGAAACACAGTGTCGCCTGCGGCCTGGCCGCCAGAGTGATTGCAGGGCTCAACCGGGAATCAAATGTCGAACGCTTTTTTGTCGGAGGCATTCTGCATGACGTCGGACGATTGATCATGTATGACAAAATTCCCGAGATGATGGACGAAGCGTTTTCTCACGTCATGAACCATCCGGCGCCAATGTTCTCAGTAGAACAGGAAATCATCGGTTTTGACCACACAGCGGTGGGCGGTGCATTGATCGAAGCCTGGCATCTCCCGGGGAGCCTCGAAGAGATGGTCCGATACCACCATACTCCCCAGAGCGCGAATCGTTACCGACTCGAAGCGAGCGTCGTTCATATCGCAGATGTGATTGCTCATGCGATGCAATGCGGCAGCAGCGGAGAGCTCAATGTCCCCCCCTTCGATGAAGATGCATGGAATCTCCTGGGACTAAATCCGGGATCCCTTCCTCAAATTGTCGACCTCGTCGAACGGCAGCTTGAGGGTGTATTGAAAATGTTTCATTCAAATGAATTATGATAGAAGAGAATCTACATACGATCCCGAGCGTCGAAGCGTTGATGGAGCGTATTCGATTCCTCGAAGAAACCAATCAATGGATGCTCGATTCATTCGAGGACGTCTCGGCAATCGATGATCAACGGGCATCCTCCAACTCGCGTTGGGATAAGAGTTCCATCTACGGAACAGCGCGTGCACACCTGCGCCGCCTTGTCGGGTTTGAAGCAATGGCTTTCTTTAGACCCGATGAAACCAACAATGAATTTGTCCTCGAGGAAGCCGACCCGGCCGGCGAACGGGAGTCCATCATACACGAAGTTAATCAACTTATCAATGAAGGACTTTTCGGCTGGGCATTACATCAAAACAGGCCGATACCTATTCCCTCTCGAAATGGCACGCGCGTCTTTGTGCTGCATGGCCTGGAAACACGAAGGAACGTTATCGGAATGTTTGTGGGTATTGCAAAAAGCAGTGAATCGATTCCAAATAAATTTGCTCTCAACCTGATGTCGATTGTCCTTTTCAAGACGGCTGTCGGATTGGAGCAGCTCGAACTCTACAGGCGTATCAGCAACCAGAACAGGATTCTTGAACAAAAAGTCGAAGAGCGTACGAAGGAACTGATGAACGCAAAAGACATTGCGCTTCGTGCTTCTCGTTTGAAATCAGAGTTTGTCGCCAACATGAGCCATGAATTGCGTACGCCCTTGAGCGGCATTATCGGCATATCAGAATTGCTTATAGAATCAGAAGAGGGAAAAGAAACGCGCAGATATGCAACAATGATCCGCAACTCAGGCGATACCCTCCTTGCAATCATCAACGATATTCTTGATTTTTCCAAGATCGAAGCAGGCAAACTCACGATCGAACGAATTTCATTCGACCTTGTTCAAATCATAGCCGAAGTGGTCGCAATTCTTGAAGGCAAAGCTGATGCAAAAGGACTGAGAATTAAATGCGAATATGCTTTGGGGGATTTGCCAAATTATTATGGAGATCCGTTACGAGTCCGTCAAGTCATTATGAACCTCGTCGGCAATGCAATCAAATTCACGAATCAAGGCTTCATAACAGTGCGTGCCGCCATCGAGGAGCAAGGTGCAGAGCAGCCGGTCGTGAAGATATCGGTAATAGATACAGGTATTGGCATTGAGGAGGAAGTGCAGGCGAACTTATTCCAGAGCTTTACTCAAGGTGATGGATCGACGACGCGGAAGTACGGAGGGACCGGGCTCGGACTGGCTATCTCGAAGCAACTTGTCGAACTAATGGGGGGAAGGATCGGAGTGCAAAGTTATGCAGGCAAAGGGAGTACCTTCTGGTTTACCCTCCCGCTGCCGAGCCAGGCTCAAAGGCAAGAATCAAAATCTCTCCACGCAAACAAGAAGGAAGCGTCCCTGAGCGGATTCACAACACATGAGAATACTCCTTTCGATTATTCGCGAGGGATGAAAGAATGCGAATCCTTCAATAATGAAATTCGTGCTCTCGTTGCCGAAGACAATCAAGTGAATCAGGAAGTATCCAGAGCGATGCTTACTCAAATCGGATTTCAAGTTACTGTTGTCCCGGATGGGCTCCGCGCCGTGCAGGAGAACAACCGTTCCCCCTTTGATATCATCTTTATGGATTGCCAAATGCCGGTGATGGATGGATATGAAGCAACGCGTCAAATACGTCAAAGCGAAAGTCCGGAAAGAAGGGCAATTATTATTGCGGTGACGGCGCATGCTTTCCCAGGCGATCGGGAAAGCTGCATTCAAGCTGGAATGGACGATTACATTGCGAAGCCTTTTAAGCAGGCGGAACTCCGTAGTATAATCACTAAATGGACCGCCCACCTGCGCGCCAATCGGGAGAATGCCCGGGACGATAAACAAACCTCTCTGCTGCCGTCGACAACAATTGCGCAAGTGATCGACAAAGAACGTATTGAGGAGATCAAGAGCATCAAGTCTCATTCGCGCCCAAGCCTATTGGGCCGGGTTATTCAGCATTTCCAACATGATTTTCCTCTGAAAGTTGCATCAATGCGTGAGGGGACAGAACATGGGGATGCGTTCCAGGTCCGAAAGGCCGCACATGCATTGCGAGGAAGCAGCGCTCAGGTCGGGGCTATCGTCGTGGCAAAGGTATGTGAACAAATAGAGATCCTTGCAATTAAGGAGTCCGTTGAAGGGACAAGCCTCCTTATCGATGTCCTTGAAGATGCGTTCAAACAAGCCGTTGAGCAGCTAGTAACATTAGTTCCAAAGGAAGAACTATAATGAAAATACTTATCGTCGACGATGATATTGTTTCCCAGGTGCTCTTAACAGAGCAACTGGAGGATCTCAACCACGATGTTTCCGTCGCCGCTGACGGTAAGGAAGCATGGGGGATTTATCAGGCAAAAAATCCTAGAATCGTCATTACAGATTGGATGATGCCCAACGTTAATGGCATCGAGTTAACGCGTATGATCCGGAAAGAGAATCGGGATTCTTATACTTTTATTATTTTTCTGACAATCCTTCGGGGAAAAGGAAGCTATCTTGAAGCCATGAATGCCGGAGCGGACGACGTCATCACAAAGCCTTTTGATTTGGAGCAGCTCTCAGCACGTTTACGGGTTGCGGAACGCATTCTTGGAATGCAGCACGAGATACGACAACTCCATGCAATCTTACCTATCTGTTCCTACTGCCGAAGAATTAGGCAGGACGATGATACATGGGTTTCCATCGAAAAACATATCAAACAAAAAACCGATACTGCATTCTCACACGGAATTTGTCCGGAGTGTTATGAAAGCCACGTAAAACCGGCAATTGTTAAGTTGCGCGGGAGAGACAATGGTTCATAATACCGCCACGAAGAACGAAGAGAGGTAGAATGCGAATGAGGCTTAGGATTCCGGGCAGATCAACTATCGAGTTGATGATTATATTGAGCGGTTCAATCTTTGTGTGCGAAACTGTTATCAACCACGCGCTTCCCCGCTTGCTAAATTTTTCTGGTTGGTTGTCTGACATCGCCGATGCCTCGGTGCTCATCTTTGTGATATTTCCCCTCCTCTATTTCTTTTCTTTTCACCCTTTAAAAAAACTGCAATCAGTGCTCCGCGAATCTGAAGAACTATTCCGGAGTACGTTCGATCGGGCTGTTGTCGGGATAGCCCATGTTTCTCTTGAAGGGAATTTCCTGTACATCAATGACCGTTGGTGCACAATCGTCGGCTATACGCGTGATGATCTGATGATGAAATCGTTTGAAGATCTCGCTTATCCCGACGATCGTTACGAAAATACAGCATTCCTTAAATCACTGCTGGCAAATGAGAACCAGGCCTATTCAGCAGAACAACGATTTTCCCGTAAGGACGGAACGGTTGTCTGGATTACTCTTAAGGTATCACTCCTTCGCGAAGCAGCGGGCGCTCCGAAACACTATGTTGCAATCATTGAGGACATCAGCGAGCGCAGACGGGTTGAACAAGAACGCCAAGCGATGTACGAAATTGTTGAAGGTGTTACCACCACTGCGAATCTTGACGAACTTTTGAAATTGATACAGCAATCGCTCGGGAATGTGTTGTATGCAGAGAACTGTTTCGTCGCACTCTATGATCAGAATACAGGACTCTTCAGCTTCCCATATTTTGTCGATAAGTTCGATTCGGCCCCCCCATCGGCGACGCTTGCAAAAAGCTGCACGTCGTATGTGTTCCGCAGCGGTAAACCAATGTTGATCCAGAAAAATTTTTTCAACCAACTCCTGGAGCACAACGAAGTCGAATTGATCGGATCACCTTCGCCCTCCTGGATCGGCGTTCCATTACAGACGCCATCGAGGACAATCGGTGTTCTGGTTTTGCAGCACTATGAACAGGAGAACATCTATACTGAACAAGACCTCAAATTCCTCTCATCTATTGGAAGCCAGGTAGCCTTCGCTATTGAACGTAAGCGGGCGGAGAAGGAACTCCGCGAAAGCGAAAAACAATCCCGAAGGCTCGCTGCAATCGTGGAATCATCAGATGACATCATCATTAGCAAGACATTGGATGGCATCATCACAAGTTGGAATACAGGAGCAGAAAACATTTACGGGTACAATGAAAGCGAAATGATCGGCAAGCCAATTTCAATTCTGCTCCCCCCCGAACGCTCGGATGAAACGGCAAATATCCTCGAACAAATAAAAACCGGATTGCGCTTAGTTCATTATGAAACGGTGCGCCAAAGAAAAGATGGGCGGCGAATCGACGTATCGTTGACCGTCTCGCCGATCAAGGACAAGGAAGGCAAAATTATCGCAGCGTCAACAATCGGACGCGACATTACGGAGCACAAGCGGGCAGAACTGCTTCTGCGACAGAGCGAAGAAAAATTCAAAACTGCGTTTCTTACAAGCCCGGATTCTATTAATATCAACAGGTTGGAAGATGGAATGTATATCTCGATCAATCAAGGCTTCACACGAACGACCGGTTATACGGAAGAAGACGTACTCGGCAAGACTTCGCTCGAGCTAAATATCTGGGACAACGCCGAGGACAGAAAGAAATTGGTTGAGGGATTGCGGGAACACGGGAGAATGGAAAATCTGGAAGCCGTCTTCCGGAAAAAAGACGGAACAACTCTTCTCGGTCTCATGTCAGCGGCGATTATACAGGTGGATGGAGTCCCCTACAATCTCTCGATCACGAGGGATATTACAGAGTTAAGGCTGGCGGAAGCTAAAAAGATGGATTTGGAACGCCGGCTTCTCCAGGCACAGAAGCTTGAAAGCATCGGTACACTTGCAGGAGGCATTGCACATGACTTCAATAATGTGTTAGGAGGGATCATGGGATATACCGAAATGTCGCTTCGCTGTACCGAGAAAGATTCCAAGCTGGAAAAGAATCTCTTTAAAATCCTGAAAGCAACAGACAGGGCAAAGCACTTGATAGAACAGATTCTGACTTTCAGCAGGAAGACAACCCCGCAAAAGTCGATCATCTCCGTTCGGCCAATAATCAAAGAAGCGCTGGATCTGCTCAGGGCTTCGATTCCTTCGTCGGTCATCATCGAGTCGGATTTGGATAAAAACACAAAACCGGTTCTTGCAGACCCTACGAAGATACATGAGGTACTCCTCAACCTTGCCACCAACGCGGTTCATGCAATGAATCGAAAGGGAATGATGACGATTCGGCTTTACGCTGCATGTCTTGACCGGGTCGTTATTGGTCATGCCGGAGAAATTGCACCGGGAGAATACACGGTGATAGAAGTTGCCGACACCGGCTGCGGAATGGAGGCGACGACCCTTTCAAGAGCATTTGAACCATTTTTTACGACAAAAGCCGTGGGTGAGGGAACAGGAATGGGACTTAGCGTTGTCCTGGGAGTGCTCCAATCGCTTGGCGGAGATATCCAGGTAGAAAGCAAAGTGGGAAAAGGGACCACATTTAGGCTTTACCTCCCGGTGGCGGAAGAGTCAGTTTTCGGTACCATGAACGATAACGCTCTGCTCCAATTGTCCGGCACCGAGCAAATACTTTTTGTCGATGATGAACAGATGCTGGTCGAAATGGCCAAAGATATTCTCACCCCGCTTGGCTATACGGTGATCGGCATCTCCGACAGCCGGGATGCTTTACAATTCATAAAAGAAAATGGAAACGACATCGATATCCTCATCACGGACCAGACAATGCCGGGAATGACCGGAATTGAGTTGACAAAAGAGGTTCTGAAAATCAGAAAAGGTCTTCCCATCCTCCTTTGCACTGGATTCAGCAATGAGTTGAATCCGGAGAGGGCGGCGGCAATCGGTATCAACGAAATACTTATGAAGCCTTTTAGGGCTGATGAAATAGGAAAATCGATTCGAAATATATTTGATAATAAAAAGTAAAGGGTATCGCATGGCGAAAATACTGGTAATAGACGACGATGAGATTATGAACGGCATGACCGTGCAGCTGCTGTCAGAAGCCGGCTACGAGGCAGAGGGTGCGCAGGATGGCGATCGCGGGTTGAAGCTTCTGGAATCAAAACCGTTTGACCTGGTTGTCACCGACATCGTCATGCCCGAAAAAGAAGGAATCGAAACGATAATCGCAATACGCAATAAAAACAAAACTATGCCGATTATTGCTATTTCGGGGGGTGAGAAATTAGGGCCAGAGCAGTACCTGCGGATGGCACAGCACTTCGGTGCAGATTATACCTTCCAAAAACCATTTAACAGAGAACATTTTTTGGCGGCTGTCAGAGAATGCCTTTCAGGAATATAAGGTACCACATCGTTGTCTAGCTGTCGAATCGCCCTTTGTAACATCCTATCTCTTAACTATCCACCGGTGCCCGGCGCGTTATTTTTACCGGATACTCTCTTCCCGGGTATTTACTCCCGGCGGAATTTGTATTATTCCAAATCAACGTCCGAAGCTCTACAGAGATATTAAGTTTCAAAAGGAACGCGCGCGGGAGAATTTTCTTAGTGGGTCTTCGCCAGAGGTGAACCAGGAGGGATATTTTGGATCTCTTCCAGTTGATGACGAATGTATGCAAGTTCTTTTTTCAGTATTTCTTCCATGGTTTGAAACTCAAGCGCCCGCATTTCATCCGTTTTTACGTGCAGCTGTTGCAGCATCAATTCCGATTTTAAACTGACCTGGTAATCAAGGTCCGCCTTCAAGCGGTCTTGCTTCTGTGCCCGATTCTGACTCATCATGATCAATGGAGCTTGAAGAGAGGCGACGACAGCAAGAACGAGGTTGAGAAAAACGAATGGATAGACATCGAATGGTTTGAATACCCATTCCACCACATTGAGTAAAATCCAAACAATAAGTGCCACAAAAAAATAAATCACAAATGTCCAGCTTCCGACAAAATCGGCGACTTTGTCGGAAAGCTTGTCGCCAAAGCTTAACTGTTCTTCCATCTCGACGTTGACATTCTTGGAGGCAAGCGACGTCACAAGGTCGTTCGTCGCCCGAAGCCGTTTGCCCATCTCGCTGATCATAGAAATTGCAACCGTCGGGCGCCCCGTGACGAATTGAATGAAGTGATCGCGCATCATTTCCAGAACCCGGCTGTCGCTGGTCGCTGTCGCTTTTGCAGTTCTCGGCAAACCATCGACAAGAGAAAGTTCGCCAAAAAACTCCCCTTCGCTCAAAAGAGAAACCCGAATATCTTTCTTTTCCAGTTCCGCTGGGACAGAAATCTCTATCGTCCCTTTTTCAATAATGTACATCGAAGAGCCGCTCTCCCCCTTCCGAAACAGGACCTCGTTTTGCTTCAAGTCGCGCGGATGCCACAGCGTCCGCAGCACTTGAAGGTCTGCCGAAGAAAGCTTTTCGAAAATCGGAATTTTAGCCAGAAACTCTTGAGATATCATAAGCGATGAACATCTTTTTATATCCGGAGCATTTCGAGACCGGGAATAAAACCTCAGGCCACGAGTTGATTACCACACTCTTTGCAGAACTTACTCCCTACAGGGTTCATCGTATTGCATTTGAGACAATTTATTCCCACCAGGGATTTTCCACACGTGGGGCAGAATTTTGCATTTTCGATGACCGAGGAACTGCAGAAGGGACAGATCAACTTCTTTCCTTCGACTGGCTTGGACTCTTCAACTGCAATATCTTCCTGGATGTCTCTGCTCGCTTTTCTAAATTCTCGAATGCCCTTACCGAATCCCTGGGCGATTTCCGGTATTTTCTTGGCTCCGAAGAAGAGCACGATAACAAGAATAATCAGCAGCCATTCAAATGGATCAAATTTTCCCATTTTCTTCCTTTCTGTTTTATAGAAATTCCGCTACGTGTTCCTTGAGTGTCCATTTCCCCTGTCTCACTTAATCTACGCTTTCAAGAAAAAAATGTCAATTCGCGCATAAACTGCCGAATGAATCCTCGGAACATGCTTACTATCACGCGATTTTAACTGCATAATATACGTAAAATCCAGACATTACTCAATCTTGAAGCCTCGATTTCAAGCCGATCGACAACTATCTTTTTGGGCCATTCGAGACCTCCGCCTTCTCTAACTATGCCCTTATGAAAAAAGTGAGGCTTCTTCCTTTTCTGAGGAGGGGAACGATCGGGAACGGCATGCATAATAACGAAAGTTAATTCGATGTTGAATTCGAGGAAATAATGCCATATAATATATAGCTTTTGAACCGTATTCTTCATCCATATACATATCGGACATGGGACACAAAAAAATAAATCGCCTCGCAGCTCTCGCAGTTTTTGTAATTACACTCTTTACGTATCTCTATACTCTGCCGCCGACAGTTGTCTTTTGGGACGTACCCGAACATTGTGCGGCATCGTACCTTCTCCAGGTACAGCATCCGCCGGGCTCTCCGCTGCTGGTCATCGTGATGCGCGTAGCCTCGATGATACCGCTATTCTCCGACATCGCCGTGCGCATGCATTTCATCAACGCGCTGGCAAGTGCGTTTGTCGTAACGCTGCTCTACCTCATCACGGTAAGGATGATTTTGCTGCGGCACGCTTTGCCCGAGGCGACGTTTGACCGTGTAGCAGTGTACGGGTCGGCGGCAATCGGAGCGCTCGCGCTCACCTTCAGCACGACATTCTGGTTCAATGCGACCGAAACCGAAACTCGAAACACAAGTCTTCTTTTCACCGCTCTTATTATATGGCTTGCCCTTCGGTGGCATGAAGAATATGAAGAGCCGCACAGCGACGCCTATTTGCTTCTTATCACATTTCTCGTTGGTTTGACAACCGGTATACATATCCATGGACTCATGGGGTTTTCGGTAGCGATCCTCGTTGTGTATTTCCGTTTTTATAAGAACTCGTTAAAGCAGTTTATTTTCTCGACCGACATCATTAAGTTCGGCGTGGTGGCGTCCCTGATTTTTTTCAGCGCGTATCCGGGGATTGTAAAATGGTATCCTTCCATGATGAACGGCCAAGTGTTCGGAATAACAACCGACCTATGGGTTGTCGTTGCCGTTGTGCTGCCACTTGCCGCATTTTTTTTATTGTACTACTCGATCAAGAATAAGAGAAGAATTCTCAATATCGCCGCGCTTTCGTTCCTCTTCATCCTCCTTGGGTACTCAATCTATGCGGTTGTGTATATCCGATCGAACACGAACCCGCCGATAAACGAAGACGATCCGAGCACACTAAAACGCCTCGTGATGTACCTCGAACGCGAGCAGTACGGCGAGACGCCGCTCCTCCAACGGCGCTGGTCAAACGAGCCGGATAAAATGGAGTATTTCAAAAATTATACGAGCGACGGCGACTACTTCTGGCGTTACCAGATCAACCACATGTACCTGCGGTATTTTGGATGGAATTTCATCGGTAAAGAAGATGATTGGCAGGGCGCAGGCGTCCGGTTTGCCCAACTATTTGCAATACCGTTACTTATTGGCCTGATTGGATTTTTCTATCATTGGAAAATAGACCCCAAGATGGCCTTCATCATGACGTTCTATTTTGTGCTCACCGGATTTGCCCTTGCAATATATTTCAACATGCAGCAGGAACAACCGCGTGAACGAGACTATTTCTTTGTCTATTCATTCTTCGGTTTCTGTCTCTGGATAGGCATGGGAACGCTGGCCATAGTCAACTTTCTCGAACAAAAGCTCAAAGAACAGTCCGCCCGCATCGCGGGGTATTGCGTGCTCGCTGCCGCGTTTGTTTTTGTTCCGGCCAATATGCTTCGTACAAATATCCATCCGTCGAGCCGTTACGGACATTACCTGGCATGGGACTATGCCTACAACCTGCTGCAGAGCACGGAAAAAGATGCGATACTTATTACCAACGGCGACAATGATACTTTTCCACTGTGGTACCTGCAGGATGTCGAAGGTGTCCGCCGAGACGTTCGGGTTATTTGCCTGAGCCTCGCCAATACTGATTGGTACATTAAGCAATTGAAAAACTCGGAACCCTTCGGTGCAAAGAAAGTGCCGATCAGCATGACTGACGATCAGATCACAGGTATCGAGCCTGTTCAATATGAGCCTCAGATGTTTTCACTCCCTGTCCCTCGCAGTGCAGAGGAGGGCTGGGACTCATCAAATGCAAACCCCGGGGGAGCGGATGTCGCCCTTCAGTCTTCACGCGGCTCGGAAATCGTCGATACGTTGAAATTTGTGATGCCGGCAACGCTTCAGTTCGGCAGCGTTAAGGCTCTTCGCGTGCAGGACATTCTTGTTTTCGATATTGTTCGTACCAACCGGTGGCAGCGACCGATCTACTTTGCAACCACAGGAGGAGATGACAGCAAGATTGGACTTCAGGATCACATGGAAATGCGCGGGCTTGCGATGAAGCTCGTTCCGCGTAAAATCCGTTCATTCTGGGAAGGTGTTAATCAGGATGCGCTGACTAAGCAACTGATGACCGACCTCAAAACTCCGGTACAAACACCTGCGTTTGGCTTCCGGTGGAGAGGATTACAGGACTCAACAGTACACTTCGACGAAAACCAGCGGCGTCTTATCACGAATTACCGGCAAGCATTTCTGTCGCTGACAGTCTATCTTACAAATATTAAACACGAATCAGCCGGTGCAATCGCCGTGTTGGATAGAATGGAACAGGTAATTCCGCATTCCATTATCGCCCTCGATTATCGCACGAAGTCGGACATTGCGCAGATTTACAAAATGGCCGGAGACACTCTCCATGCCCGTACATACGCGAGTGAACTCGTTGCTGAATTGAGTCCTTACATGAATGCACAAATGACTGAACCGTTGGACCAATATAACCCGCTTTTCGTGTTGTCGCAGTCCTACGAAATGCTTAAGGATTACGACAAGGCAATTGCCACAATGAATCATATTGCTGAAGCATACTCAAGAGTTCCTGGAATCAGCACTATGGTTGAAGGCCGGGTATCCGAACTTGAATTCGAAAAAAAACGTGGAGAAATTCCCCCTCCTGCATCACAGCTGACGAAATGAACGTCCTCCGCCTCTTGTAAAAATAGCGGAACAAAATATATACAAAACCCCCGGTAATACGGGGGTTTTGCATTTTAATACTCAGGCCTTACACTGGGAGAAGTCCGCTAAGAAAACAAAAAAGTACGAGGGCCTATCTCCACTGAACGAGACACAATATGTACTCTCATAAAAAATTCGACGAGAACAATCTGTCGAAATACGCTCCCTTCGTGCCCTTCGTGTAATTCGTGGATCCTTCAATGCTTCGCAGATTACCTGTAGAGCTTATGCCGCTGAATATACTGAAGGACGGCTTGCGGTACCAAATATCGAATCGAAAGATGCCGGCGGACCATCGTCCTAATTTGTGTCGACGAAATTTGAATGTCAGGCACCGGGGCGAATTGTATTCCCTTATGGAATTTCCCTCCAGCATTACCCGATGCATGGAGCGGTCTGTTCATGACGACGAGCGAAGTTGCATGGGTGATTCGTTCCGGGTTTTTCCATGTATGAAACTCGGCAAAATTATCTGCGCCAATTATTAAGTACAATTTACATGTAGGGTACCTCCGATGAAGCGTTTCGACGGTTTCATACGTGTACGAGATTCCCTTTCTCTTCACTTCACTGTCGCAGAGATTAAAGCGCGGATTGAATTTGATAGCCAGGCGAACCATCCGCGTTCGATGGTGCGCAAGTTTATCCTCTCCTCGTTCTTTATGCGGAGAGATATATGACGGTACGAAGAATAGTTTGTCAAGTTTTAATAGTTGACAAACGCTTTCAGCGACAATAAGATGCCCGGTGTGCGGAGGATTAAACGTTCCGCCAAATATTCCAATGCGCGTCATCGTTCTTTTAGACATGCAGTCTCACATGGTTTTCTCATAGACTTCCATTGTTTTCTGGGCTGTTACCCGCCACGGGAAACCGGCGGAATGTTTTTTCCCTTTTTCGATCATTTCGTTCTTTAACATTGGATCCCGAAACAGGTTGATCATCGCTTCTGCAAACATCCCGTGATTTCCCGACTCGCAAATGATCGCCGCATTTCCAACTATCTCGGGAAGCGACCCCGCGTCGGAAACAATAACTGGGACGCCACATGCCATTGCCTCTAATGCGGGGAGCCCGAATCCTTCGTAGAGTGAAGGCAGGATAAACATTTCTGCCCCGTGATACGCAAGGATCAATTCATCGTTTGATATCCGGCCCAGCGACTTTACCCTCTTCGATAGAGCAGGAGTATTCATCAATGCCTTCAGCGGTTTTTCGGACTCGGGAGTTCCACCAGCGAAAACCAAATCAACATCCGGAAACAGAGTGAGAACTTCTTTAAAGGCACGCAGGAGGACATCAAGGCCTTTGTGAGGCTTGGTATTTCCAACGAAAAGAATGTAGGGATACTCGAGTTTAAACTTTACCTTGAAATCCGCCACCAAAGAAGGAGCTATCCTCCGATGAAATTGCTCCGAGACCCCGAGGTGTATGGGGACAATCTTTTCCTCGCGGACATGAAATGAACGAAGAATGTCCAGTTTGCTAAACTCCGAGTCCGTAATGATGAATCGCGAGTCATGGATCGCGTGCCAGATCATTCCGTAGGAGTACGAGCGCTGTAATAAAGAAAAGTATTGAGGGAATCGTAAATGAATAAGGTCATGAATAGTGACAACGGATCTCCCTTTGAGCCCGAAGGGAAGAGTATAATGCGGTGAATGGAACACCGAGACGTTATGGGCATTGATTTGACGACCGAATAAAACAATTTCGCCTAAAGAATATTTCTCATAGGCTGATACAGAAGTCTTCCATCCTTTAGGGAAAACAAGCGCTTTCGCTTCTTCCGGGGCGGCGAATACTACGAAGGCGTGGGAATCTTGCATTGATACGTACTCCCTGATGAGATTCTGGATGTACGTTCCAATCCCGAAATCATGGTATTTTCTGATATCCAATCCAATCAACGACATAGAAGTCATTACAATAATCAATGAAGAAATATTTTGTCGCATGATTCTCTATCGCATCAGCGTTTCTTTTCGCTTGTAATCTAAATTTACGAAAAAACAAATAGAAAGGAAGGGTTTCGACCAATTTCGTCGGCTTGTAATTCTAATAAAACTGAACCTGGGATGAAGCAGTAAATCGCTGATCAAACACATCTTCTGCTTAATCTCCCAAGAGGCAAATTGGGCCTCGTCGCACAATCGAAGCTTTATTTATGGTGTTCCTCTGTCGCCAACTTGTTCTACAGATGGCAGCCAATGTTTTCCCTTCATTCTGACGCCATGTTGTAGAAGCGAGTCTACCGCTCTTGTCCGATTGGTGCATGTATCACATAATCCATCCGTTGATTAAGTTGAAACTTCTATGTATCATCATTACGATGAAAAATTCAAATTTCCTATAGTTAAAGTGGATTCAACCGCACGACCTGCCCAAATCCTGCTTAGAAATACCGCCTGGCTATTCGCTGCACAAATAGTCTTGAAATTGCTCGCTTTTTACTCAACAATTGTAGTCGCCAACCATCTTGATGTTGGGAATTTTGGACTCTTCAATTTTGCCATTTCCTTTACAACGTTATTCATTCCCATTTTTGACTTCGGAATGGACGCTTTTCTGGTACGAGAAGTTGCAGTCGGAGGAGAAGACAGCCAACGTCTGCTGGGATCTGCGGTCGTTTCGAAGCTTTTCCTTTCGATATTTGGCTTCGCGGCAATTTTTCTCATGTCATTTTTTGTTGAGGCAGCTCACAGTAACGAAAGAATCATTATCCTCGCCGCAGTCGCTTTATTCCTTAAGAATCTTAGCACGTCATTCGTGAGTCTCCTTCGGGGCAACCATCGGATGGATTTGGATGCGAGGATTTCAATTGTGGCGAAGGTTGTCGAAGTTGGATTGACTCTTTTAGCTGTTTGGCTATATTCCGATTTAGAAAAAATTCTTTGGTTCTTGATCGTCGCCGCTACGTTTCAACTCGTGTACTCGATTGTTGTCGCTTATCGTCACACTCATGTATCTATTGTTATTTCTGTGCGGCTCGCGCGTAAGCTGCTCCGAGGCGGCATGCCGTTCGCGCTTACCGGGTTATCCGTGATGATATATTTCCATATCGATACTGTAATGCTTTCAATGCTCGTCAACGAAAAGGCAGTCGGAATTTATCGCGCTGCGTACAACATTGTCCTTGCGGCAACAACTTTTTCATCGGCATTCGTGATCGCCTTGTTTCCAATGATTGCCAGACTCTATGAGACTGAAAGAGAGAATGCAGTCAAACTGTCCTCTGACGTCATCTTCTATGCTCTCATTTTTTCCCTTCCTATCGCGTTTGGCGGTACATTAATTGCAAGCCAATTCATTGGTCAATTATATTTGCCTTCATTCGGCGAGGCAGCATTTATACTGCAGATTCTTCTTTGGTGGGTGCCTATAAGTTCTGTCACATCCATCCTTGGACACATCCTCGGAGGAATGAATCTTCAGCGTTACGTCCTGGGAGTTTCCACAGTCAATGCAATCTTCAACGTCGTCGCGAACCTCATTCTCATTCCCATCATTTCTTTTGTAGGAGCGTCAATTGTGACAGTGTTGACAGAATTGCTAGGACTTCTTCTCCTTTCCATAATCGTGAAGAAGCAATTTGGGAATGTTTTCAAATCTTTGCCTCTGAAGAAACTAGCATTTGCAAACGCTTTTTTGCTTCCGGTTGTTGTGTTGGCCAATGTACTTCCGCTGCTATGGCTCCTTTTCCTGGGAACTGCATTGTACGCAAGCGGTTTATTTATAACAAAAACGGTTTCATGGAACGAACTCACAAGACTTAAATTACTCATGCAAGATCATTCATTGCAATCCGATACTTATGAATAAGATGCTCATCGATGCTCGAGCAACTCAAGAAGGCTATAAGCAGCACAAGCGTCGAGGAATCGGAAAATATGTACAAAACCTTCTCGTGTATCTTCCATCGCTGACGAATGACATCGAGTTTACATATTTGTTGGATCCTTCGAAACCGATCGATGCAGCAATTGCTAACCTCCCTGTGAGATTCCTGTATCATGCAACAGTTGATTTCCATTTTTATGAGATGCAGTATTTGGCCACTCAGCTCTTTCTCTCGAAAACACTATCCAAGGAGGAGTTTAATCTCACTCATTTTGCGACGCAGGATGACGCCGCATTTTTTCCGACCGGTCGATTCTGTGTGACCATCCTTGACACTATCACGACATCGATGAAACAGTTGTACGGCCCGGGACAACAACTGAAGCAAGCGTTTTTGCGCTCATGGTCAAAACGGACTGTGCAACAGTCGTCAGCCGTCTTGACAATCTCAGAGCATTCGAAAAAAGATATTGTTGCTCACCTTGGGGTAAATCCCGAGCGCATCTTCGTAACACCTCTTGGCGTTGATGAAAAATACTTCCAGGTGTACTCGCGAGAGCTAGTTGAAAAAACGAGAAAGAGATACGGCCTGCACGGCAGATATTGTCTCTATATCGGAGGAATTGACCCGCGCAAAAACGTACTATCCCTTCTCAAAGCATTAGCGATAGTGTATAACGAAAAACCTGATTTCCCGGATCTGGCTTTCGTGGGACAAATCGCGAATCAACGTGAGTACCCGAAAATCCTGCGAGAAATTGAATCATTGGGCATTACTCGCCGGGTGCATTTGACGGGGTACGTCCACGAGGAAGAACTCCCATTATTGTACGCCGGCGCAAGCACATTTGTTTTCCCTTCTTTGTACGAAGGTTTTGGCCTTCCTATCGCCGAAGCGATGGCTATCGGAACACCAGTGATTGCATCACGGAATTCTTCTATCCCAGAAGTGGGGGGAGATGCAGTGATGTATGTCGACGTCTCTGACCCACGTTCACTTGCCAGGGGTATGATAACTCTACACACCAACCATGAGTTATCAACGGCACTGGAGAAGAAAGGAAGAATTCAGGCAGGGAAATTTTCGTGGAAAGAAACGGCTCAGAAAACTATCGATGTCTACCGTAAGATTATCGAGCAGCGCGGTACGGAGAATAATAGCTGATCAGACGAAACATTTGATGCCGAACCTGTTCACGGAAGACTTTTCGTTCGTGTACATAAACAAGCATTCACAATGAGGACTTCATCGCCTTCGTCACTGTGGCCAAGTCTTTGTCTCCCCTCCCTGAGAGATTGACGACCAGCGTATCGCTGCTTTTCATGAGTGGGGCAATCCTTATTGCATGCGCAATCGCGTGAGCCGACTCCAGTGCAGGAATAATTCCTTCAATCCGCGAGAGAAGAAGCATAGCGTCAAGTGCCTCTGTGTCGGTGATTGAAACATATTCGACGAGATTTTTGTCTTTGAGGTAGCAATGTTCTGGTCCGACCCCGGGGTAATCCAACCCCGCTGAAATTGAATGCGCCAATTGAACCTGTCCGTTTTCGTCTTGCAGCAAGTATTGCATTGCACCGTGTAAAACTCCTCGTTGACCGAGAGCCAACGCCGCCGCATGTTTTCCAGTCTCGAATCCAAGTCCGGCAGCTTCGACCCCGACAAGCTTGACTCCGGGAACATCGTTCAAGAAGGGATAGAAGATTCCCATCGAATTGCTTCCCCCACCGACGCAAGCAACGATCACATCCGGCAGCCTCCCTTCTGCCTCGATAATCTGCCTCCGCGTCTCTTCACCGATGACGGACTGGAAATCTCTTACCATCATTGGGTATGGATGCATACCAACCACCGACCCGATGATGTAAAAAGTTGTTTCGACATTCGTCACCCAATCCCGGATTGCTTCGCTCGTTGCATCTTTTAACGTTTTGCTTCCGGACGAAACCGGGCGCACTTCGGCTCCGAGCAGATTCATCCGGTCAACGTTCGGGGCCTGGCGTTCCATATCTTCTTCCCCCATATACACGATACACTGAAGGCCGAACAGTGCGCAGACTGTTGCCGTCGCGACCCCGTGCTGTCCGGCTCCGGTCTCGGCAATAATTCGCTTCTTTCCCATCCTTTTTGCAATGAGAATTTGTCCGATGGTATTATTGATTTTGTGGGCGCCGGTATGGCAAAGGTCTTCGCGTTTGAGGTAAATTTTTGCTCCTCCCGCGTGCGATGTTAATCGTTCCGCAAAGTACAGCGGCGTTTCGCGGCCGACAAAATTTTTCAAATAGTAGCGAAATTCCTTTTGAAAGTCTACGTCATCGCGGAGCTGCAAATACCGCGACGTCAATTCCTCGACAGCGGGCAAGAGTGTCTCAGGAATGTAGCGTCCGCCGTACACTCCAAAGTGCCCCGACGCGTCGGGAAGGTCGGCGGGATAAATATTCTTCCTAGAGATTTCCATAGTCCTATTCAGTGGTGTTAGCTTCTCGAGCACGATGAATAAATTCTTTGATTTTTCTATGGTCTTTTACGCCGGGGCGCACTTCAACGCCGCTGCTGACGTCCACACCGTACGGCCTGATTCTCCGAACAGCATCTGCAACATTTTCAGGAGTGAGTCCACCGGCTACTATGACTTTGCCAAATCGCTTCGCTTCCACGGCAATGTCCCAGTCAAAAAGTTTCCCGGTACCTCCAAAATCAGCATCGCGAAATGTGTCCAGCAAAAAGGTAATGGCGCCAAACGATTTCATTGCATGGATTGAATCGACATTTGCTACGTGAATGGCTTTTATTATCGGCAGATGGAAACCCGACACAGCTTCCGGCAATTCATTTCCGGAAAACTGAAGACCGCTTATTCCGCTGCTCTTGATCGCCGCATCGACATATTCACGATCCGGGTTGACAAATACTCCAACATTCATGACATTGCCCGGCAGGCGGCCGATAATTTCAGCGGCGTGATCCGGCGAAATGTACCGTGTGCTCTGTCGATAAAAATTAAACCCTATGGCATCGGCACCCCATTGTACCGCCGACAATGCATCGTCCAAAACAGTGACACCGCAGATTTTGACAAATAGTTCTCCCATCTTAGTGCGATTCATCCGCGTGAAGCAGATCGCGAAGAGCTTTTGTACGATTTTGCTGCAGCATCAGATGTTCACCGACAAGAATTGCGTCGAATCCGGCTTGACGAAGCACATCGACATGGTGCGGGTTGCGGATTCCGCTTTCGCTGATCGCCACTGTCGAATTTGGGATAAAACGTTTTAACATTAATGAGGTTTCAACATTGACGTCGAATGTTTGAAGGTCCCTGTTGTTGATCCCGATCATTGGCGCCCCGCAGTTCACAGCGCGGTCAATTTCACTCTTTGTATGGCATTCGACTAAACAATCGAGGTCAAGGTCGCGCGCAAGGTTCTGAAATTTCAGAAGTTCCGATTCCCTGAGAGCGGCGACGATCAGTAAAATCGCATCCGCCCCGATGATGCGCGACTCATAAATTTGATATTCATCGATAATGAAATCTTTTCGAAGCACGGGAAGCTTAACATGATCCTTCACAAGCTTGATAAACGCCGGCGAACCCTGAAAATACTTATGGTCGGTCAGCACGGAGAGAGCTTTTGCCCCCCCCACTTCGTATTCACGCGCGATCTTTTCCGGCCGAAAGGTCTTTGCAATGACGCCTTTTGACGGAGATGCCTTTTTGATCTCTGCGATACAGGCCAGTTCGTCCGTTTCGCGGGAACGAATTGCTTCGATAAAACTTGCCGTCGGTGGAGTGCTCTCAAGGCGTTCGACGATATCATAGAGCGGAAAGCGTGTCTTCTTTTCAGCCACCTCACCACGCTTATGCTCCAGTATCTCTTTCAGTTTATTCATCATGCCGATCACCGTGAGCACTTTCGACAATTTTGACTTTTACCTGGCGAATTCGCCGCTCATTCTTCTTCACCACAACAAAAGTCAAATTTTCGAACGGAATCTCTTCAAGTAATTCCGGTATTCTCCCCGTCTGTTTGTGGAGAAAACCGCTGATCGTTTCATAATCGGCATCGTCGGGAATTGCAGAATGGAATCTCTCGTTAAAATCGTGAATGCTCATTCCGGCATTGACAACAACCGAACCATCCAGAGATGTCTCAACATCGCGGTGGTCTTCATCATACTCATCTCGGATCTCCCCTACTATTTCTTCCAGGATGTCTTCCATCGTAATAATCCCCTCGGTCCCTCCAAACTCATCGATAACGATAGCCATATGTTGTTTCTTCGTTTGCAACTCACGCATGAGCACGCTTATTTTCTTTGACTCCGGCACAAAATAGGGGGGCCGGATAATATCCTGGAGAAGGATAATGTCGCGATGTTCGAACATGCTCAACAAGTCTTTCGTGTAGACGATGCCGATAATATTGTCAATCGTTCCCTGATAAACGGGGACTCTTGAATACCCTTCATCGATGACAACGCTGATGAGCTTTTCCCGCGGCACAGAAAGCTCGACTGCAACGACGTCGGTGCGGGGGACCATGATTTCTTTCACCGTCGTGTCGGTAAACTCAAGAACGCTTTCGATCAATTCGCGCTCGGTGGAATCGATGACGCCGCTTTTCTTCCCCTCTTCCAGGAGCTGCTTTACATCGTCTTCAGAGTATTTCTGCCGCTTCTTCTTTGACGCACTCAGCAGACGTGCAATGAAGGAACTGAGGTAGGGATGCGGTTTCGAATCGCGTTCTATGTTTTTCCCTTCTTTCATTTCACTCCAGAACAATACGGAGGCTTTTGAACCGGAGCCCCGGAAACATTCTGCCGCCTGATTCTCCAATAAGGGCGGTTTCCCGCAAGTTTTGACATTTCTAATTCTATCCTTCCAAGCATTTCGTCATTCACGGCTTAATTTGTCGCGTCAATCAGTTCTTGAAGCTTTCTCTTTGCTTTCCGTGAATCGATGGACTCTTCTGCAAGCTTTACCCCGTCGAAAAATGTCGCCGCTTTTCCTGAAATGTATATTGCGGCGCCGGCATTGAGCACAACGATGTTCCGATGCGGATTCCTTTTCCCGTCGAGGATATCTCGAATGATCCCGGCATTCAACTCCGCATCGCCTCCGGCAATATCTGCAAGTCTACTCGATGAAATTCCAACGGATGAATGATGGAATTCGTAGGATGAAATGGTTCCATCTTTCAGTTCACTAATTACTGTTTTTCCGACAGTTGAAATTTCATCCATTCCCCCCTCGCCGTGTACAACCATTGCTCGTTCTGTACCCAAATCCAAAAGGACGCGTGCAAGCAGTTCAGTAAGCCGTCCGGCAAAAACACCCAACACCTGACGCCGCGCACCCGCAGGGTTTGTGAGGGGCCCTAAGACATTGAACACCGTTCGTATGCCTAGCTCGCGTCGCACCGGGGCGGCGTATTTCATCGCTCCGTGCATCAGCGGTGCAAAGAGAAACGCAATACCGACATTATCGAGACATTGTTCGACTCTCTCCTTCGGAATCTCAATATTGACTCCCAGCGCCGTTAGCACATCAGCGCTGCCGCACCGGCTGGAGATCGCTCGGTTGCCGTGCTTTGCTACGATGGTTCCCGAACCGGATGCGACAATTGCGGCCGCCGTTGATATATTGAATGTGCCAAGCGAATCTCCTCCCGTGCCGCACGTATCAATAACGTTGGCGTGCTTCGTTTCAATTTTTGTTGATTTTTCCCTCATCGCTTGAGCGCAGCCTGCAATTTCAGCCACAACCTCACCTTTCATCCTTAATGCAGTCAAAAATGAAGCTATAAGGGGTTCGGAGGCATTCCCTGACATGATTTCCGTCATGGCATCGTAGGCTTCCTGCCTCGAAAGGTCTTTCTTCTCAACCAATTTATGGATCGATTCTCGTATCATTTGTTACAATGTAACGTATGTGAGCTAGATAATCAATTTGACGAAAATGATGGTGGCGTTGCAATTTCCGAAGATGCCGGACACCTTTTCAGGGAAATGGCGATATGCTAAAATCTTAGGCGGAGAAGTTAAGAAAGCGTCCGACATTTTCTAAAATTCCGCAAAGAAGATAAGCTGATTTTATCGCAGTATTTCAATACACCACTTCCTCCAGGAATAATCCCTGAGGAGGGGCAGCCATTCCGGCCATTCGACGGTCCTTTGCGTCGATGATTTCTTTGAATTCTTCCATACTGATGTGCTCTCTTCCTACATCTACAATCGTACCGACCAAGGCGCGAACCATACCGTGTAAAAATCTGTTTGCTCGAATCGAGAAGACTAATTCCCTTGTTGAGATTGCATTCCACTCAGCTTCGAGTATAGTACATAAATAATTGTCTACACCGGAATTGACCCTGCAGAAAGATTGAAAGTCTTTCGTCTGACGGACAAGGCCGCTTGCCCGATTCATCAACTCAACGTTTAAGGGATAAAATAATTGCCAGCAGAATTTCCTGTCAATGGCTGTCGGCGCCCTTGAAATAAAATAACGGTAGAAGCGTTCCCGCGCGCTGTACCGTGCTGAAAATTCCTTCGGGACATCTTCTGCGGAACGAACAATAATTTCGTCCGATAAAAGGCCGTTGAGTGCGCGCTGAATGTCATTCACGGTGATGGACGACTCAATTGTGAAATTTGCCACCTGACCTCTTGCATGGACGCCCGCGTCGGTCCTTCCGGCACCGGTAACGGTAACCATCTCATCGGTCAACATCCTGAGAACGGTCTCAAGCTCTTCTTGGACAGCCCGTCCGTTCGCCTGCCGCTGCCAACCTACGAAATCGGTTCCGTCATATTCGATAACTATCTTAATGTTCCGCATCTGTTCCTCTCTTAAAAAAAAAGCCCCGGTTGCTTCGGGGCTTGCGATCCTTTCAGGATAATACGCTTGAATCAAAAACGTTGAGTGTACGTCAGCCGCATCCCGTCGATCTGTCCAGTTCCGCCGTTCAGATTAGGCTCGAGCTGCCATGAGCCAAGTCCTTCGTCTGCATTTTTATTGTAATGCCTGACAAGCCGCGCAGCATTGATCGCACTGATAATATGATTCAAAACCACTGCTCCGAGCACAAATTTCGAATTATTAAATATCTCATCCCCCGTAACCCGCATTGCCCTGAATCGAGCACGGTCGGCATCGGTGTCCCAACTCCAAAAATATCCCGCAGCGGGGTCATACACATCCGGAATATCCCTTTCACGAAGTTTCTGGTCGTTATATTCATACACGTTATCGAAGTTGCCAATATTGGCAAAAAACTGATCATTTTTCCCACTTAACGATGCCCCTGAGTGACTCACAGCAAATTGCCGGGCATCGCTTTGATACCAGCTGCCGTACTGTTGGAAGGATGCATACGTCAGCCACAGCGTCGCTTCAGCGACCAGAGAATATCTCCCGCTCCCAAAATCCCCTGCGTACCACTCCCCCATTCCCGGCAATATCAGGGAATAGAGAACTGCGGCAGCTTGACTCTTCTTCTTGAACACCGGGGCATTGTCCGGGAATGCATTTGGAATAATCGATTCCCCTCCGGAGACGGTGATGAGGTCATACCGAAGCGATTGAGAAGAAGTCTGCCCCTGAGATAAAACAGTCATAGCGACTGTAGCTGCGAAGAAAATGATTATTGATTTCACGGTGTCCTCTCTTGAAGTACTGTAGTGAAAAGTGCCTGTTACATTACAGCTATCACTTGTACCAAGTTTTGTCGTTCCTCCGTTGATGGGCCGTGAATTATCGAGCAGCTGCTTGCACAACAGGGATACTAACGGATACCCCGGGCGCAGTCGTACCTAAGTTTTTAACAATTCCAATGCATCCATCCGACAAACGTTCTTGTAAAATAACTTCTGCGAGCGAATTCTCGAGGGAAGGATAGTAAGGAACGAGCACACGAACATAATTTTCTGTATAGCCCGACATCATATTGTTCTCGATTGAATCTTCCAGTAATACTTTTTGAGCCGTGTGAAGCTGGGAGAAATAAAATGCTTGTTTTTTTTGTTGGCCCAGTGTTCTCAGCATTTCGCTCCGCTTGAACCGAATGCGCGGTTCTACGCGTCCCTCTAATTCCAATGATGGCGTATTCGGGCGCTCGGAGTACGTAAACACATGGAGATAGCTTACCGGAAGTTCGTGCAAAAAGTCATACGACGTTCTAAACAGGATGTCAGTTTCTCCGGGAAATCCGACGATGACATCGGCTCCTATGCCGGCATTCGGCGATTTTCCGCGAATTGCATTGACAAGGCTTCGATAATCGGAAGCGGTGTACCGGCGGCGCATTTTCTTAAGAACTTCATCGCTCCCGCTTTGAAGCGGGATGTGGAAATGATCGCAGATTTTCTTCGACGACACCCAGAAATCAAGCAGTTCCTCCGTCAGGAGATTCGGCTCAATTGAGCTTATGCGAATTCTCTCCAGGCCCTCAATCGCCTCCAACCGCTTCAGCAACTCAATCAACGAAGTTGCATTGTGCCGGCCGAAGTCTCCGACGTTGACCCCCGTAAGAACAATTTCCCGATAACCCTGGTCGACGAGATGAACTGCCTGCAAGACACAATCTTCAATCGACTGGCTCCTGCTTTTTCCTCTGGCCAGCGGAATTGTGCAAAATGAACAATTAAAATCGCAGCCGTCCTGTACTTTCAGGAATGCCCGCGTGCGCTCATCGTCGCCCCCGGAGTATGCCGGCCCAAAATCTGAAGCGTCGCTGATTGGAGAAACGAACAAACGCGGCGAATCAAATTTCTGGAAATTTCCGGAATAGTCAAATAGATGAAACTTTTCGCTTGCGCCAAGGACGAGGTCGACGCCGTCGATCGATGCGATCTCTTCGGGCTGAAGCTGCGCGTAACATCCGAGGACGGCGATAAACGCCTCGGGGGAAGTGCGCCCTGCACGCCGCACAAGCTGCCGGCATTCGCGGTCGGCGCGCTCGGTAACGCTGCAGGTATTGATCACGCACACATCCGCCTGCTCACTGAACGGAACGATAGTGAACCCCCGGTCGGCAAATTGTTTTTCAAGACTTGCCGTTTCGGCGTAGTTGAGCTTACACCCCAAGGTATGGAAGGATACTTTCTTCATCCATCAACAAAAATAATCAACGTATAAAAAAAGAGTCCCGATGATCGGGACTCTTCGTAACGCCAGTACCGATTATTAATGAAGCGACGCTTCGGCAGCCGCGGCCCGTTCATCCGGCGACGGAGCCACAGGCACTGCATCCTTCAGTGTGATCGGGGGAAGCTTGTGCTGCGAGACATAGTCATCAACGAGCTTCTGTTCTTTTCCTCGCAGGTATTCAACCACCGAAAGCACGATCTTTTTGCTGTCGCGGTCGAATTCAATGACCGTCAACGGCAACGTATCGCCCATCTGAAATGCTTCAGCGATATTTTTGATCGAGGTTTGCGAAAGTTGCGACAGCGGAACAAATCCGTCGACACCGAGAGGAAGTTCAACGATGACGCCCTTTTCAATAATGCGGACAACTTTTCCTTCAACTTCCGTCCCGACCCTGTACGATGTCGAAAACGTTTCCCAGGGATTGTCGTTCAACTGTTTGTGCCCGAGCGATATTCTGCGCTGGTCTACATCCACGCCAAGAATGACGACGTCGATGGAATCGCCTTTTTTGACAACTTCGCCGGGATGACGAATCTTTTTTGTCCAGGAGAGGTCTGAAATATGGATTAACCCGTCTACGCCTTGCTCCAGTTCCACAAACACGCCGAAGTTCGTCAGGTTCCGCACGATACCTGTGTGTTTCGAACCGACAGGGTACTTTTGGAGCAGCGAAAGCCATGGATCCGGCTCGAGCTGTTTGATGCCGAGCGAAATCTTCTTGGCATCTTTGTCGAGAGAGAGAATAATCGCATCAATCATTTGTCCCATGGAAACAATCTGGGAGGGATGCTTGACATGCTGCGTCCAGCTCATCTCAGAGATATGAATCAGGCCTTCAATGCCCTTTTCAATCTCGATGAATGCGCCGTAATCCGTAAGCGAAACGACCTTGCCGTTGACCTTTGTCCCGACCGGATATTTATTCTGGATGTTTTCCCACGGATGCGGTTGAAGCTGCTTGTATCCGAGTGAAATTCGTTTTTTCTCTTCGTCGAAGTCCAGCACGACGACGTTGATGGTCTGGTCGAGCTTGACAATTTCTGAGGGATGATTAACGCGTCCCCATGACAGGTCCGTGATATGCACGAGGCCGTCAACACCGCCGAGGTCGATGAAGATGCCAAAATCGGAAATCGCCTTAACAGATCCTTCAAGGATTTGCCCTTTTTCAAGGCTGCTCAGAATTGCCTTGCGCTGGTCGGCCATCTCTTCTTCGACGAGAATTTTGTGGCTGACTACGACATTTTCCGACGGGTGGTTTATTTTCACAACACGGAAATCCATTTCCCTTCCAATCAGCGCGTCGAAATCGCGGATAGGCCGAACGTCGATTTGAGAGCCGGGGAGAAAAGCGTCGATCCCCATAAGGTCAACAACGATTCCGCCTTTGATTCGGCGGAGGCAACGGCCTTTGAGCACTTCGCCGCTTTCGAATGAGCGTGTGACACGTTCCCAGATGCGCATGAAGTCTGCGCGCTTTCGTGAGAGCACGAGCTGCCCGTCTTTATCTTCGATGCTTTCGAGGAAGACCTCTACTTCGTCGCCAATTTTTACATCGTTAATGTTGGGAAATTCGTTAACAGGAACCGTTCCTTCGGATTTGAATCCGATGTCGAGAGCCACTTCGTTGTCCCCGATATGGACGACCCTGCCTTTAACGATTTCGCCTTGCGAGATCTTGCCAAGGGTCTTTTCGTAGATCGCGGCTAATTCCTTGAACTCCGACTCCGTATATCCTTTTTCTTCTTCGAACACGGGGGGTGCTGCGTTTATTCCTTTAGACATTACATCTCCTTTAGATCCTCACTGATGAGAACTGCTTGCCGTTTATTTTTGCACCGAACAGTCATCGGATTCGTTTCAAAAATGATCGACAAGATACTTGATTAAGTGAATGAAAATAGTGATTATGATGACCATTAAAAATTTATACCGGTATCGGGACCATTGCTTCAATAGCCCCTTTTATCCGTTCCATCAGCCACTGAGGCGTCGACGTGGCACCACTCACACCAACCGTCCCCACGCCGCTAAACCACTCCGGCTGCAATTCCTTTTCGTCTTCAACAAAATACGTCTTCGGGTTTTCCTCTTTCGCGATCTCGTACAGGACTTTTCCGTTTGAACTTTTTCTTCCGGCGACAAAGACCATCACGTCATTCGACCGGGAAAACTCACGCAGCTTCTTGTCGCGTCCGGAAACCTGGCCGCAAATTGTATCTTTCGCATGGAAGTCGATCGCCATCTCCTCAAACGTCCCGACCTCGAACTCGGCTTTGATGCGCGACTTAATTTCATCGCGGATGAGATAGAACGTCGCTTTGTCCATCGTCGTTTGAGAAAAGAGAACCGTCTTTTTTGTCACGTCAAGCTTGTTTACTTCTTCACTCGATTTGATGACAATTGCCGTTCCATTCGTATGGCCGACCAAACCGATAACTTCTGCATGATCTTTTTTCCCGAAGATGACTACCTGGTAGCCGTTGTCGTAAAATTTTCGGATACGCTCCTGGACTTTCGTCACGACCGGACACGTCGCATCGATCAGTTCAATGCCAAGTTCTTTCGCGCGACGGAATGTCTCGGGAGGCTCTCCATGAGCTCGAATGAGAACCTTTGCGTCTTTGACGTCCTTCAAATCTGCAAGAGATATCGTCGCAAGTCCTTTTTCCTGCAGCCGCTCGATCTCGATTGGGTTATGAATAATATCTCCCAACGAATAGAGCTTCTTCGATTCATGCAATTCCTGCTCGGCGATGTCGATGGTCCGAACAACGCCCCAACAGAACCCGGAATTCTGGTCTACGGTAACTGTCAACTCAACTTCTCCTTCGCCCTCTTCACGATAAATTCCACTTGCTCTTCAATGGTCAGGTTCGTCGTATCGAGGATGATCGCATCGTCGGCCCTTGTTAACGGACTGATCGACCTATTCGTGTCTTTCTTGTCACGCTCGGCGATCTCCTTCTCCAGCTCATCAATTTTTGTCAAAATTCCTTTCGCTGCCAATTCTTTGCTGCGCCGAACGGCACGTTCACGAGGGTGTGCCAGCATGAAAATTTTTACGTCGGCGTCCGGGAAAACCACACTGCCGATATCTCTTCCCTCAAGAACGATCGCGCCCTTCTTTCCCATCTCCCTTTGTTCCTGTACCATAAGCCGACGAACTTCAGGCACCATGCTGACCGCACTTGCAGCGTTCGTCACATCCGGCGTTCTAATCTTTTCCGAAACATCAACGCCGTCCAATTCAACTATGCACCCGCCATCTTTTGATACTAAACGAATCCGCGTTGAACGCGCCAGAGATGCAATCGCTTTCGCATTCTGGGGATCGATTCCATTCTCGATAACCTTGAGCGTCATTGCGCGGTACATCGCGCCGGTATCGACATGTAAATATCCGAGACGCGATGCGACAAGCTTTGCTGTTGTGCTCTTACCGGAAGCCGCAGGTCCGTCAATGGCAATGATGAGTTGCTTCAAAATCTCAGAATTCTATTTGAGTATGAAATATACTTCTTTTCTAAAAAGGAGGCAACTTATTTTTGGCAGGAAATCCGTGAAAAAATGCTTGTTTCAAAAGCTTTTCCCGTTTACCTTGCAATTGCCGTGAGAAAATTGACACATGAAGAAATTTCGTCGAAACGGACGCCCCTGGAGGAGATATCCTCCCGTCCTCGATTGCCGTTATATGCAATGGTGGACAATGTACGAAGCCTGTATAATGTAGGGTCGATATTCCGAAGTGCCGACGGAGCATTGATTGAAAAACTCTTTCTCGCTGGCTTTACGCCTCATCCTCCGAGAAAAGAAATCGACAAGACTGCACTCGGCGCAACCAGGACCGTTCCATGGGAATTCCACAAAGATCCGATGGAAGTCATCACACAGCTGAAAAAAGAAAAAATAAAAATCTGTGTCCTGGAATTAGCGGCTGAAAGCAAACCTTATTTCCAATTGAAGAAAGAAGATTTTCCCCTCTGTCTTGTGGTAGGCAATGAGATAACCGGGGTCTCAAAAGAGATCATGCAGGAAGCTGATATTGCAATCGAAATTCCCATGTTCGGAAATAAACAGTCTCTCAATGTTGCTGTCGCGTTCGGTATCGTCGTCTACGATTGCGTCCGCCTCCTCACAGCGCCATACTGAGACTACGCCAGCGTAAAGAAATCTGTTTTCTCCAAAGTGTGAATTCGTACAACGCCGGTTCTCACTAATGTCGTCAGAATTCTCGATGCTCTTCTGTCTGAAACATTGATAAGATGCGCGTACTCCTTCACCGTAATCCGTTCATTTGTCTCAAGAAATTCGAATAGCCGTTTTTCATTTTCCCCTATAGAAATCCTCAGCGGCGGCCGGTCCTGCCTTTCATTCCGAAGAACCTTGATGACTTCCCTGCTGGCAAGAACAGTTTTGTCGTTGACCCGGATGAACACCTTGTTCTCCTCTCCGTCATCGGTGCTCAAGAAGTAATGAGGTTTATCATCGCTCTCGTCGACGGAAGCTGCGATCACATCTTTGCTGTTGAACGGGATGATTGCGATGCTCGGCTCAATCGGCGGATCGCAAAAGTGGTTCCCGGCAAGTTCAATAAGATCAAGTTCCGTTTTTTCACTTTCCACTCCCACGATAGACCCGTCATCATCCACGCCGAAAAGGATAGTCCCTCCTTTTGTGTTCGCAAATGCAATGAGAGCACGGGCAATTTTCTCCGCCGACGAAATCTTTCGTTTGAACTCGACATGAGGTCCTTCCCCCCCGTCGATCAATTCCTTGATATCATGTGCCTGCATTTAATATCCTCGAGCAGTCATTCGGTCCAATATGAGTGATGTCCGTCTATCGACGTACTGAGACGGTTGATTGGGCTGGTGCCGCAACGGGCTCGGAATCACCGCCGCCAATCGTGCAGCTTCTTCCCGAGTAATGGCTGACGCAGATTTGCCAAAATATTTTTGGGCGGCGGCTTCCGCACCAAACACGCCGTTGCCCCATTCTATAACGTTCAAGTAGATTTCCAATATTCTTTCTTTTGAAAGCACTCTTTCCATCCGTAGTGTAATAACTAGTTCTTTAAGTTTACGAAGCGGGTCTTTCGAAGTGGACAAGAAGAGATTCTTCGCAAGCTGCTGAGAAATTGTGCTTGCACCGCGTGCCGCCCTTCCTTCTTCTACATTTTTTTCAATCGATTCTTCTACTTCATACCAGTCAACACCGCCATTTTTATAAAAAGTTCCATCCTCGGAAACAATGACGGCGTGCGCGAGATGCGGGGAGATTCTGTACAACGGAACCCAAAATTGCTGCACATGAAACGACTTTCCAGCTGCCGTTGCTTCCCGTTCCCGCTGCTGCATAAGGGCAGTCCGGTGCGGGTTTACTCTGTCAAGCTCCTGCAGACGAATATTCGGGAGCGACAGATATTCGAGGACGACGATCAGGCACGCACCGTACACAAAAAACCGTACAGGATGCCTGCGGGACCAATCGATAATCGAGCCGATTCTTTCCCTGATGGAAGCACGAAATTGGATGAAGGTTTTTTCCAAAAGAGATCTCAACAACCGATAGAATGTTTTGTCTGATCGAGAAAACTTTGCAGGATGAGCGCCGATGCCATTGCGTCGACTTTTCCTTTGTCGGTACGACGTTGTTTTTTCGTCGTCCCCATTTGAACCAACGTTTGCCTGGCTATACGCGATGTAAATCGCTCATCCCACGGTACCACGTTGACGTTGAGCTTCTCTTTCAGGCGGCTGATAAATTTGTCGACTTCCTCTGCTTTCATTCCCTTCTCACCTTTCAATGTGAACGGCATGCCGATGACCACGACCCCGACATCGTATCGGCGTGCGATGTCCACTATCGTATCGATAATTCCTGCATTGTTGATAAATGTTCCGACGCTCTGCGCAATAATTCGAAGCGGGTCGCTTACCGCCACGCCGACTCTCACAGTGCCAAAATCGATTCCTAAAATCCTCTTATCCATTTGTTTCCTCAAACCGCTCAACTTTTGTTATTCCCTTCAGCCGTTTCAAGCGTTCGACAATCCCGGTGAGATGCTCGGTGTTTTTGACGTATAAAATAAACTGTCCGTCAAAAAGGGAATCCTTTGTTGCAATGTTAACACTGCGAATATTCGTATTATTGTAGGTCGAAATTGCATGGGTAATTTCGTTGAGCAATCCTGAACGGTCCTGGCCCGAAAGTTTGACCCCGACGATAAAGTCTACATCGTCCGTCGGAGGCCAGGAGACTTCGACAATTCGTTCTTCATCGTTTAATCGCATTGAAGCAACATTTCTACAATCCTTTCTGTGAATCTTCAACCCTTCGCCAGTTGTAATAAAACCCACAATCTCATCGCCGGGAATAGGGTTACAGCACTTGGCGTAATTGTGCATAAAATTGTCGTGAGTGCCGAAGAGGGATATCCCGCTCGTGATACTCCGTGCACTCTTGACAAAACGGGTGAACAACTGCGAAGCGCCATTTTCTCCCTTTTGCTCTTGTTCCGCAGCTGGGCGCTTGGTCTTTTCAATCAACAAGCCAATCATGGCGTCAGGGTCGACCGTCTGGGTCGTGATACCGAGGTAAAAATCCTGCGTATTGTTAATTCTCTGGAGGTGGACAAATTTCGTCAGCTCGTCATCATTGATATGAAGTTTTGCTTTCTTGATTTTCTTGTCCCAGAGTTCCTTTCCCTCCTCAATATGTTTCCGTTCTTCCTCTTTAATCCAGTGACGAACCGCAGATTTTGCTTTGTGGGTAACGGCAAATTTTTCCCAATCAGCATTCGGTGTTTGCTTCTTGGAGGTGATAATCTCCACCTGGTCGCCGCTCTGAAGAATCGTGTTCAAGGGGACGATACGTCCGTTGACTTTTGCTCCGATAGTGTGCGAACCGACATTCGAGTGAATTTCGAAGCCGAAGTCAATCGGCGTGGCTCCTTTCGGGAGGATTTTCAAATCTCCTTTTGGAGTGAAAACGTAAATCTCATCCTGGTATAAATTGAGCTTGAAACTCTCCATCAACTCTTTCGGAGTTTCATCGGTACGCTGGTCGAAGATCTCCCGCACCCAGTTCACCCAGTTCTCCAGCTCCTTGTCAAGGGTTCCCACATTCTCCTTGTACATCCAGTGAGCGGCAACGCCTCGTTCGGCAATTTCATGCATCGACCTCGTGCGAATCTGCACTTCAACCATTTTCCCCTCTGGTCCGATCACCGTCGTGTGAAGTGATTGATAGCCGTTCTTTTTGGGGATGGAAATATAGTTCTTAAACCTCTCTGCCACCGGCTTGTAGATCTCTGAAACTATTCCGTACACGGAAAAGCATTTATTGTCGTCGGTAGTATCCAATACGATCCGCACTGCGAACATATCGTAAATCTCATCCAGCGGTTTATTCCGCTTTACCATTTTATTGTAAATGCTGTAGAGGTGTTTCGGGCGCCCTTCGATTTCGAATGCGTATCCTCCCTCTTTTAGATGGCTTTCAATCGGAACGGTAAATTTTCGGATGTAATGCTCGCGTTCGCGCCTCTTGGCTTTGATTGCATGGACAATTTCTTCATACTCCTTGCGATGAAGATGTTTGAACGCCAGGTCCTCAAGTTCCCACTTGATTTTTGCTAGTCCGAATCGATGCGCAAACGGGGCATAAATTTCCAGCGTTTCCTTGGCCAAGCGCTGTTGTTTCTCGAGCGGAAGATATTCGAGCGTCCGCATGTTGTGAAGCCTGTCGGCAAACTTCACGATCATCACGCGGATGTCGTTGACCATCGAGAGGAGGAGCTTGCGGTAACTTTCTGCCTGTGTGATCTCGTGGCTGCGGAAAATATCGGTGATTTTCGTCGTGCCGTCGACAATGTCGGCAATCGTATCGCCGAACTCTTCCCGAATATCTTTAATGCTGAAATCCGTATCCTCTGCAACATCATGCAGCAATGCGCACGCGACCGAAACATCATCCAGCGCGATTTCTTTTGCAACGACGGTCGCCACCTCGTATGGATGATAAAAATACGGCTCCCCGGAGGCGCGAATGTCATGCTTGTGCGCTTCAAGGCTCAGCTCGAATGCCCGCGTGATAAGATCTTCATTGACTGAACGAAGATTCTTCCTGCAGATTGCAAGCAAATCGTCGAGTTTCTTTTTGTACTTTGGCTGAACCATTTGTTATCGTGACCCACACCGTTAACGCAAATAATGCTATCAGCAATTTAACAATCATTGAGTGAAAAGCTAAAAGTGAAAAGGGAAACAAACCTGATCAGTCCTCACTTTTGACTTTTCACTTTTCACTATTTACCGCTTCTTTCGCTTGTTCAAATAATGTTCTCGCCGCCTTAATTTTCTTTCCAATATCACGTCTCGTTTTACCTTCGAGGCTTTGATACTTCAGAATCGTGCTGCATTCGTCAACCACAACGCTGTACCGGCGTTCTTCCATTGCAAACTGTGCGAGCTTCAACCGGCAAGCGGCTTCGCAATATTGATTCCGGACCGGTGCTTTCATAACGCTGGCCAGCATCCTGGAAACCGCCGACTTGATCGCAGCAGTGTCCCTCTGCGGCATGCGTTCGACAATGCCCATGAGGCACCATAAAAAGGAACGGTTATCCGGGTACAACGCTAAACCATTCTGCATGATCGTTAACGCTTCATCGTACCGTTTCTCTTCTATAAATACCGTTGCAAGGCTGTTCATTGCGATGAACTTATCGTATGTTCCTTTTTCCGCAGCCGATGAGAGGAGTTCGATTCCTTCTTTTTCTTTGTTGCTTACAAACGGAAGCCATGATAGAAATTCGGTTTTTTTGCTCCGCCAGTAGTAGTATGTCCCCAGACCGTTCATGGCATCGTAAAACTGCGGATTCAGTTCCAAGCATCGTTCGAACATTTTTGCGGCGTTCATTCCATCGATGATTACACTGGGCCAGCTCCCATTTTCCGATTCTGAAAACGCGCGGTAGGAAAACGCGGTTCCGGCATAATAACATCCCCAGTCGGCCGAGTCTTTTTTTTCTATGAGACGTTCTGCGAGCGCTTCGCCTTTCGCAAGTAGGGAATCAAAAAGCTGTTGATCGAAGGTGTTTTCATAATCTGAATACTCTGCCTGCATAGTTCCAGCAAGATATAGATAGCCCGCCGGATTATCAGGATCATTCTTGGCCACAGATTGAAAAAGTGCCCTTGCTTCGGGGTAATCCTGTTTCAGCGTCAAGTCAATTCCCCGAAGAAGTGCGTCGTGAATTTCTTGGTCCTGCAAAGGCCAGGCTGATGTTTGATACGGCGTCATAACAGCCAGGGCAAAAATAAGCAAGAAAGCAGTACAATAACCGGAGTACAATAAAGAATTTCTCCTTTGCGCTTTCGCGATTTCGCGATTGAAATATTTTCTTTCTCCAAAATTAGCCATCGTTACTCTGTGCCGAAAATTCTGTCTCCCGCATCGCCCAGTCCGGGCAGAATATAGCCCTTGCGGTTGAGAGCGCGATCAAGGCTTGCGCAAAAAATTTTTACATCCGGATGATGTTTGACGACCATCCTGACTCCGCTCGGGGCCGCGACCAGGCACGCCATGCGGATGTTCTTTGCCCCCTTTTTTTTTAGGAAGGAAATCGCCGCGGTTGCACTTCCTCCGGTCGCCAGCATGGGGTCAATGAGGATTACCAGCGCTTTCGAAAGCTGCCGCGGAAACTTCGAATAATAATCGACCGGCTGAAGCGTCTCTTCGTTACGGTAAAGTCCAACATGACCGACACGGGCATCGGGGAGAATGTCGAGAAACCCTTCTACCATTCCAAGCCCAGCGCGAAGCACCGGAACAACAACGACCGGATGCTTCAGCGAAAATCCCTTCGTTCGCTCGAGCGGTGTCTGAACGGTAAACTCCTTCACTGCAAAATCCTTTGTTACCTGAAACGCCATCATTCCTGCTATTCGCGATAAGATATGACGAAATTGCTCGTTCGATGTTTTCGCATCGCGCAAATATGTCACATCTCTTTGTATGATAGGATGTTTGACGATAGTGAGGTTTTTCATAGATTGTAGACCACATTTAGATTTCAGGGGTTAGCTTTTAGATCCGTTTCCAGCAATTCTGCGCTCCTTATTACTTTTCACTTTTAACTTTTAACTTTTTCCTCAACTGGTCCGCCGCAATAGTAATTCCATCCCACAGCGGCGCATACGGTGGTGTATAAATTAAGTCAAAGAGATATGCGCTCCCTGTTCAAAGAGAACGACCTCCGCATCCGAGTCAACCCGCTTCGCCTTCGCCGCTGCGCTCGGCCCGGCTGCCAACCCTCCGATGACGAGTATGCGGCGTTTCATCCATGCTTCCTTCTGAATTGGAGCGTGAGCGGTACTCCAACAAATCCCCAATGCTCACGAATCTTGTTTTCAAGAAAACGCTTGTAGCTGTCGCTGATTAATTTCGGTTCGCTCGCGAAAAAAGTAAAAATCGGCGGAAGCGTCTTTACCTGCGTTACATAATTCAGCTTTACGTCTTTGCCGGTCTTTGTCGACGGCGGGTAATGCTGGATATCAGCGAGAAGGACTCTATTCAGCTCGCTTGTTCCGATACGCTTCGAGCGTTCCGCGTGGACAAGCTTTGCCAGGTCTATGACTTTAAAAATTCTTTGTTTCGTCTTGGCCGAGATGAACACGAGGGGTATATAATCATATGTGCGAAGTTTTTCGCGGATCGTTTTCTCAAAGTTTTTTGTCGTTGAATTATCTTTATCAGCCACGAGGTCCCATTTGTTCACTGCAATAACGGCCCCCCTATTCCGGTCGATCACTGATTGAATGATCATGAGATCCTGTTTTTCGATTTTCTCGCTGGCGTCGAAGAGCACTACCGCAACGTTGCACCGCTCAATGCTTTTTAACGTACGGACAGTTGAATAGAACTCTATGCTTTCGCGAATGCGCTTCTTTTTAATGAGCCCTGCAGTGTCGATCAAAATAATCTCTTCTCCGTAGTGTTTCAGCACGGTATCGATTGGGTCGCGGGTCGTGCCTGCAACGGGAGTTACGATGGTGCGATCTTCACCGATGATAGCATTCACCAAAGACGATTTACCGACGTTCGGTTTTCCAATAACCGCAAGCTTCAGGCGTGTGTCTTCTGCCTCGTCTTTATCATTAGCCAAAATATTTTTTGTGATGACGTCAAGGAAATCGCCGATCTGTCTTCCGCCGAGGGCGGAAATGGAAGTCGGCTCACCAAGCCCAAGTGCATGAAACTCTGCCGATTCATATTCCGAAGCTGCATTATCGATTTTATTCGCGACCAGAATAACTTGCTTGTTGGTTTTCCGGAGAATTGACGCGATCTCCTTGTCGATATGAGTGATCCCTTCCTTCGCATCGACAACGAAAATAATCTCATCCGCTTCGTCAATGGCGATATGCGACTGCTCGCGAATCGCTTTCTCAAATAATTCTTCCGATTTTGGAACAAAACCGCCCGTGTCGATCAACGTAAATGACTTCCCACACCATTGGGCAGATGCATAGTGACGGTCGCGCGTAACTCCCGGCTGGTCGTGTACAATTGCGTCTTGCGAACCGACAATGCGGTTAAACAAAGTAGACTTGCCCACGTTGGGGCGACCGATAATAGCTATAAGGTGAGTGTACATTTATTAGCTACACTTGCAAAATTAAGAAATTGGAGTGTGGCAAGATCGATGCCCACATATTGGACATAACATGCCTATTTACATAATAGATAAAAACGAGCAGAGTTTCAATGAAAGGAACGCGTATGGAGGGGCTTACCTTGATGCTCTGTGCCATTTTCTGGAACGAACAATTGACCCGTTCAAAAAAAAACCGTAGTTTTAAAAATTAACTATCAGCCTGAACGACAACGAATATTCCATTAACAAGAACAATAGGATGAAAGTCATGGCGGGAAAGGTCGTTGGAATTTTCATTGCTGCAAAGAAAGCACAACTTCCGGTTTCTGTCAATTCGATTAAGGCAATTGCGCATCGAGGCTTCGTGAAAGACCGTTATTATGCAAACTCCCGCACATTCTCTGGAGCTGAACCGCTCGGTCCTGAACGGGATGGCGCTCATTGAAGAAGAAAGTGTCAGCGCCTTGAGCGAGCAGCTCCATCGGACGGTCAATCCTGCTCAACTTCGCAGGAATGTGATGACGCAAGGAACCCACCTGTCATGAAGAATTTCTTTATTATTCTCCTCGTTCTACTCTTAAGAGCTGCATCTCTTTACTCTCAACAAATTACGGTAACGGTAAACGGATCTGGAAACCCGATCGCCGGAGCAACCGTGCGCCTACTGGAACTGGACCGGACTAATCATACAGACTCCCAAGGTGGGGCCGTCTTTCCAAATGTCCCGAAAGGGATATACAGAATATTTGTTCGCGCGATCGGCTATGCGTCTGCAACAAACACGGTACCTGTCGATGGCCCATTGGCTGAAACAACATTCATGCTTCATGAATCGGCGATCGACATAGAAGAAGTTGTCGTTTCCGCGTCCCCTTACGCTCGCACAGCGGACGACCAATATCAATCGGCTGAGTCGAAGTCGATGGAGGAATTGCACGACAGCCCCGGTTCAAGTTTTACGGAAAAAATTTCAGACCTGCCCGGTGTAGCAGTTCGCGGCAACGGTTCGGCACCGTCCCGCCCAATACTCCGAGGGCTCTCGGACAATCGTGTTTTAGTTTTGGAGAACGGACTCCGCACCGGCGATATTTCCACGTACGACCCCGCACATGCCGTTCCGATTGATGCGTTGAGCATTTCGCAAATCGATGTCGTGCGAGGCCCGGCGAGTATTTTGTACGGTCCTAGTACGATAGGTGGATTGGTCAATGTCATCACCAACACGATACCGACTTTCTCGACTAATCCATTTTCGGGAAGGGTTTCACTCGAGGGAAATTCTGTGAGCGATGAGTACGCCGGCTACTTTGACGGAGTGTACAGCAACGGCGGGAGTGCCCTTGGTATTTCCGGGAGCGGACTTCATTCTCAAGACCTCCGTATTCCGGCGGGGGAGTACGCCGACCCCGCAAGCGGTCAGGAATTTAAACTTACCCGCATGCCCCAATCATTCGACCATACACAAGAAGGAAGCATCGGCTATTCGTATCAGGACGATTTTGGCATGATTGGGATCGGGGGAAAGCATTATGAAATGAATTATGGTATTCCGGGCGTGCCGCCAAATCCGAATTGGATGAATGTGCCGCCGGCAACTTCCCGCATCACCCAGTATAAGAATTCTTTGGAGATGCGCAGTTTGTTCGTATTTGACGGTTCACTGGTTAAGCAAGGTAAGTTTAATGCAAACTATGTCGATTACCGACATTCGGAATACCCTACAGCAGAAGACTCAACGGGCGTTTCCGATCCGCAGGCGAATGAATTTCATAAGCAGGCGTTCAACGCAACCTTGCAATTCGAGCATCAGCAGCTCGGCAAATTTCAAGGCGTAGTCGGATTGTGGACGGACATTGAATATCTCACAATCGAGGGAGATATGCCGTTGGGGCCGAATTCTGTTACGACGGGCATCGCAGGCTATGCATATGAAGAGTATCTCACCAACGAAAACACGCGGTTACAAGCCGGCATCCGGTATGATTTCAACCGTATACAAACAAAACCGTATGCCGCTTCGACCGATTCAGTTTTCCAGGTGCTGGACGTCGCTCGAGAGTCCAACGCTGTAACGGCATCAATCGGAGCAATTGAAAAGGTATCGCGGGAATTGACAGCATCGATGAGCGTTGCCCGGTCATTTCGCCCCCCCACAGTACAAGAACTTTTCGCGAACGGACTTGACGCAGCAAGCGCCACATATTCAATAGGCAACGCAAGCCTTACGCCCGAGACCGGCTTCGGCATTGATGCCTCTTTAAAAGGAGCATTCACTGATGTGTCGTTTGAGCTTTCGCCATACGTGAATTTTATCAATAATTATATCTACGCCTTTCTTACGGGTGATACACTGCAGGCGTTCCCGGTCCGCCAATTCTCTGCGACGGACTCTCGCTTGGAAGGGTTTGAGGCATTAGTGCTGATCCAGCCGGTTCAAAAAATTGCACTGAGAGCGAGTATTGATTTTGTGAACGCAGAAGACATCAAGAACAACGTTCCGCTCCCTTTCACGCCGCCGATGCGCGGGCTTTTGAGAATGACCTTCCAGGGCGAGATGTATTCCGGCATGGTGGAATGGCGGTTGGCTGCCCGACAGACACGTCTTGGCGATGGCGATACCCCGACTGCGGGTTATGGCGTTGTGAATCTCGGTGCGGGAATTCGGTTTGCAGGCGCAGGAATTGAACATACTATCAGTTTACACTGCGATAACCTTTTTAATCAAGTGTATCGCGACAACCTTTCCGTTATTAAAGACTTCTTGCCGCAGCCCGCGCGCGGCGTTCGACTCAATTGTGATCTCTTGTTCTGAACTAGTAATATCTCGGCCGATTGATAGAGTATGAAGTAACGCAGAATTTATTTCCGTGGGTATTTTTGCAAGGTATCCACTAAGGACATGAAAGAACACGAAGATTTAGATTCACTCTATGAGATGCAATCTCTCTTTCATAAAAACCTTGTCAGCAAATAATCTGCAAGAATATCCTCTTCGTGTAATTCGTGAACTTAGTGGACGTGTGAAATTCACTTAACAAACTATGATGCTCAATGAACTTATCAATCCAGATCAGGCAAGCTCTCCCCGAAGATATGGAGGCTATCACCGCAATTTACAACGAGGCGATTCTCACAACAACTGCTACTTTTGACACAGAACCGAAGACGACGGCCGAACGCATGGAGTGGTTCAAGGCTCATGATGAGAGACATCCCATTTTAGTCGCGGCCGTCGAAGGAACAATCGTCGGATGGGCGTCATTGAGCCGATGGTCTGACCGCCCCGCCTACGACGACACAGCGGAGACTTCTTTTTACGTGCAATCGAAATACCGAGGCCGGGGAGTTGGGCGAATGCTCAAGGAATCCATCATCCAAGAAGCTCGGAGGCATCATTTCCACACACTCATCGCGCGCGTGGCAGAAGGAAGCCAAGAGAGTCTCCATTTAAATGAAAAGGCAGGTTTTGTGCACGTTGGTACAATGAAAGAGGTCGGAAGGAAGTTTGGAAAGTTACTGGATGTTCATATCTTGCAGAAGATGCTGGAATAACCCGAGTTGTTTTCCAGAGTGATACGTGCGCGGTTCGCGACAATTCAGAATCCAACCCGTATCTCCCTTCATTGCATCTGTGCGTCTACCGGATCTCCCGCAGGAATTCCCTGACGAATCTGCCAAGCTGTTCAAACTCAATAAGAAATGCATCATGCCCGAACGGCGAAGATATTTCCCGGTAGCGTCCTCGCGGAAGCAGCGATGCAAGTTCTTTTTGCTCGTGTACAGGATAGAGTACGTCGGAGTCAATTCCAACACACAGGACTGGAATATTTACAGAGGATAAAACACCCGCAACGCCGCCTCTCCCATATCCGACATCATGAAGATCCATCGCGCGAGAAATGTAAATATACGTGTTCGCGTCAAACCGGTCGACAAGCTTCTTGCCTTGATAGCGAAGATAGCTTTCAATTTGAAAAAGATTTTTGGAATCAAATCGTGTCCGCGTACCGTTGCCATTAGACTTGATTCTGTCTCTGTGGAATCGGTCTTGAAACGACGCATCGCTGCGGTACGAGACCATTGCAACTTGACGTGCCAGTGATAATCCTCGTTCCGGCTGGCCATGGCCGTAATAATCGCCGTTGCGCCACTCGGGATCGTTCATAATCGCCTGGCGTGCAATATCGTTTAGCCCAATGCACCATGGCGAGTGCGCACTTGCCGTTGCTATCGGAATGATTGAACGAACTACTCCGGGAAACATCACCCCCCACTCCAACGCTTGCATTCCGCCTAGCGACCCACCGATGACCGTCCTCACCTGCTTTACTCCGAGAAAATCAATCAACGCTTTCTGAACGCGAACCATATCGCGGATTGTCATCTGGGGAAAGGATACTCCATACGGTTTGCCTGTGCGGGGATTCAGCGAAACCGATCCCGTTGTACCGTAACATCCTCCAAGAAAATTTGAGCTGATAACAAAATATTTTCTTGTATCGAGAGCCTTTCCATCTCCGATGAATGAATCCCACCAGCCGGCGCTCTTTATGTCGCTTGAAAGAAAACCTGCGGCATGTGCGCTCCCTGTCAGAGCATGACAGACAAGAATTGCATTGTCTCCGGCGGCGTTCAATTCTCCGTACGTTTCGTACGCAACGGCAACCGGTGAAAGCTTCTCCCTACAATCCATTTCAAAAGGACTTGCTTCGTCGAAAAGCTCAACATCCTTTGTCGCGACTATATTTTCAGTTAATGTCGTCATATATTTCTCACCATCCCTTCCCCCTCCTCTTTGAGGAGGGGGGAAAACGTAAAGCGTAGGGAGCGGTCAATCTAGGCATGAACAGCGGTCTTGACTGCACGAAGCGCTTCATCGAAGTCTTCGAGAATATCATCGATGTGCTCGATGCCGACCGATATACGGATCAACTCCGGCGTGACACCCGAATCGCCCTGCTCTTTTTCAGAAAGCTGCTGATGCGTCGTCGACGAGGGATGGATAACGAGCGTTTTCGCGTCCCCAACGTTGGCGAGCAAGCTCGAAAGCTTAACATTGTTGATGAACGTTTTTCCCGCTTCGACGCCGCCTTTGATCCCGAATACAACGATGGACCCGAATAAACCGGCACGTAAATATTTCTTTGCGTTCGCATGCGAAGGATGATTGGGAAGCCCCGGATATGAAACCCACTCGACCTGCGGATGCCGCTCCAGCCATTGCGCAACCTTCAATGCATTTTCATTATGACGGTCAACGCGAAGTGAGAGTGTTTCCAATCCCTGAAGGAACAAAAACGAGTTGAACGGGCTAAGGCAAGGGCCGATGTCCCGGAGACCTTCAACACGGGCACGTATGGCGAATGCAATGTTGCCGAACGGTCCGCCGGAACCGAAGACATCCCAGAATTTCAAACCGTGGTATCCCGGGCTCGGTTCGGTGAAGATAGGGAACTTACCGTTACCCCAATTAAATTTTCCCGAGTCGACGATCACTCCGCCGATCGACGTGCCATGCCCGCCGATCCATTTCGTCGCAGAGTGCACAATAACATCGGCACCAAACTTAAACGGCTGGACTAAATATCCTCCGGCACCAAATGTATTATCAACAATTAGCGGAATATTGTTTTCGTGAGCGACTTTTGCGATTGCTTCGAAATCAGGAATGTTCAATCGCGGATTACCGATCGTTTCGATATACAGCGCTTTGGTTTTATTGTCAATCAATTTCCGGAAATCTTCCGGTTTATCCCCTTCAACGAACTTTACATTGATGCCGAGCCTGGGAAAGGTCACTTTGAATTGATTATACGTTCCGCCATACAGGTTGCTCGTCGAAATAATATTCTCGCCTGCCTGGGCTATTGTGGCAATCGCGAGAAACTGCGCCGCCTGGCCCGATGACGTCGCGACGGCAGCCGCTCCGCCTTCAAGCGCTGCGATTCGTTCTTCAAACACCGCCGTGGTCGGGTTCATGATGCGGGTATAAATGTTGCCGAATTCCTGCAAACCGAATAACGCAGCAGCATGTCCTGCGTCGTTGAAGTTGTACGATGTTGTTTGATAGATCGGCACTGCCCGCGACTTTGTCGTCGGGTCGGGTGCCTGACCGGCGTGCAGTTGCAGCGTTTCGAAGCGGTAATGTCGTGCTTTTCCGTTTGTAGCCATGTTAATCTCCGTAAAATAAATGAAGTATTTGTGAGCCTCGAAGAGCTGAACGCTCTCCGGACTAGTTAATTTTCAATGCGATGTAAACGTATACGGATTTATACGACGGATGGGCGACAACAGAGGAAGTTACCAACGAAGTAAGCAGACAAATGCTCGAGCACTGGTCTGCACGCGTAGAAAAGATGTAAGCTGAAAATGTTCATGGATTAGAGAAAATGAAAAAACCTCTTTTGAAGATGATCAAAAGAGGTCTCAAACGTTGTTTGCTCTTAAGTTCATCTTTCTTCCCGCAAAAAACCCGGGAACAGAAATTAGCACCTGACGATCGACTAAGGGAGGATCCGGTTGCTGTGGCTTCGCAGGGTCTGTCCCTCCACCACTCTTGATGAAAACGGCTTTGTCAAAAAATAATCTATAATTAATATACGATAATTCTGAAAGTTGTCAAGAGGAATTAGCAACTTTTTAATGAAGCTCCATTTCTATGTTGATTTTGCGCGTTTTTTTTAACTCACCTCTCCCCTTTTTTCTTGCCAGCCTGGCATTCTTTGAACTTTTTGTTGCAGCCGTTGGCGTCCGATGTTTCACCGGACGGGTGACTTTCTTTAAGAGGAAGGCGAATTTTTCAATTGCATCCTGTTTATTTTTCCATTGGCTGCGCGATTCTTGTGACACCACATGAAGGCATCCAGCCGAATCCAGCTTTTGATACAGTTTTGATCGTACGTTCTTTTTTATCTCAGGATCAAGGGAAGAACCGTGTACATCGAAAATCAACTCAACACGAGTGGAAACCTTGTTAACATTCTGCCCTCCAGGTCCGCCGCTTCTCGAGAATCGGAACCGTACGTCCGAAAGAGGAATTTGAATCCTGTCATTAATGAAGATGGTGTTCATCGGTGATAGCAAATAAAAAATCCGCTGACAGCAACGGAAGTTCAGCGGAGAATAGAAATTACTTCCGTTACATGCCTACCTAACATCACGCTTGAACGCGAGCTCCTTTAGAAAAGGCCGTCTATTATTTTCATTCAAGAGTGAGTGCATCCTTCTGTCCAATGTAACTTACAACGTCTTCGCCGCCGTCGACTCCGATAACGTTACCGGAAATGAAATGTGCATCATCGTGGCTGAGGAGTGCAATGGCCTTTGCCACATCATCCGGAGTAGTATTCCTCATTGCCGGGCTCTTTGCCTGTGCGACTTTCAACATCATTAATGCGCCCGGAATTTTTCTCAGGGCGGCAGTATCCGTGACGCCGGCCATAATTGCATTGCAGGTAATACCGTACGGTCCCAGATCGTGCGTTAATTGACGAATGTACGATTCCAGCGCTGCTTTTGCGGCAGAGACTGCACCGTAGTTTGGCAGTTGAGAGTGGCCGCCTGAGCTCGTCATTGCGTAGACACGCCCCCCCTTTTTCAACAAGCCGGCATTGAATACGGATTGCGTCCAATACACCAGAGAGTTCGCCATTACGTCCATAGTCATTTCGACCTGGGCTTGAGTCATTTGTTCCTTTATATCTTTTGAAACGAGGGGGCGCAATGTCCCAAACGCAAGGCTGTGCATAAGCACTCTGACGGTTGATTCAGGGCTTTTGTGAAATTCCTTCTTCAATTCATCGACAACTTCTTTTCTTTTTTCCGGATCGGATGCATTGACATTGAAAAATAACGATTGAACTCCTTGAGCATCGACATCTTTTTTTACTTTTTCGGCGTTGGGGAGCGTCACTGCGCGGTCGAAATGCACGCCGCAGATATTCATCCCATGGCGCGCAAGTTCAACGGCAGTTGCTCCGCCAAAACCACTCGAAGCTCCGAGAATAAGAGCCCAGTCGGTTTTTTTGAATCTATAATCGCTTGCCACGTTCACACCTTGCCATTTATTGAAAGAAAATAGGTCCGTGAATAACGATATTCCCTGGCAGCCCCTGCGCTTTTCTTTTGACCGCCAAGAGCACAAAGCACATCAAACATCCCGCCATCCAACTTCTTCATACACGCTATTCAACAGTCACGCTCTTTGCTAGGTTCCGCGGCTGGTCGATGTTACAGCCGCGTTTAACAGCGATATAATATGCCAACAATTGCAGCGGAATAATATTCAGTATCGGCGAGAGAAGGTCGGCAGTATGTGGGACGCGGATTACGTGTTCGGCCACTGACTCAATGGCCGTGTCGTCCTCGTTCACGACAGCTATCACTTTTCCTCTTCTTGCTTTGACTTCCTGAATATTCGAAATGATCTTTTCATACGTGTTATCTTTCGATGCAATCACGATGACGGGCATATTCTCGTCGATCAACGCAATGGGGCCATGCTTCATTTCCGCAGCCGGATATCCTTCCGCGTGAATGTATGAAATCTCTTTGAGCTTCAGCGCCCCTTCCAACGCTGCGGGGAAATTATATCCTCTCCCCAGGTAAAGAACATTTACGTTGTCTTTCAACTCTTCCGCAATCAGTTGAATCTTACTGGTATTCGCCAAGATTGTTTCAACTTTGCCCGGAAGGTCGAGAAGTGCCTGCCCAATTTTTTTCCCCTCGGCCTCCGACATCCCCCGCTGCCGCGCAATCATGAGTGTGATGAGTGAAAGAACGACAAGCTGCGATGTAAACGCTTTTGTCGATGCCACACCAATTTCCGGCCCCGCGTGGATATAAACGCCCCCATGGCTTTCGCGCGCGATAGTGCTTCCGACAACGTTGCATATCCCGAATACCGCAGCGCCTTTCTGTTTTGCCTCTCGAAGAGCAGCAAGCGTATCCGCCGTTTCACCGCTCTGGCTGATTAGAAAGACAACGTCGCCCTTTTTGATTATAGGATTTCGGTACCTAAACTCCGAAGCATATTCTACCTCCACCGGAATTTTTCCGTACTGCTCGAGCATATATTCGCCGACAAGCCCGGCATGCCATGATGTCCCGCATGCGGTGATGATAATTCGCTGCGCATTTTCCAGAATTGGCATGACATCGCCCAGTCCGCTGAGTTTGGAGTTTCCTTCGTCGAGCAAGACTCTTCCGCGCATCGAGTTTCGCAGGGTTTCGGGCTGCTCCATAATCTCCTTGAGCATAAAGTGCTCATAGCCCCCCTTTTCAATTTCTTCGATATCGATCGTTACCTGGTGAACCTCTTTTTCGATGTCGACATTGTCGATTGTCCTTGTCTCAAAAGAGTCTCTTGTGAGCACCGCAATCTCTCCGTCTTCAAGGTAGACGACGTTACGGGTATATTGGACGAGTGCAGCCGCGTCGGATGCCACGTAATGCGCGTCGGTGCCGATGCCGAGCAAGAGCGGGCTTCCTTTTCTCGCCGCAACGATCCTGCCGGGTTCGAGCGCTGATACTACCGCAATGCCGTAGGTCCCTTCCACCTGCCGAAGAGCAAGCCGGACTGCGGTGGGCAAATCACCGCTGAACTTTTTCATTTCTTCAACCAGATGGACCAACACTTCAGTGTCTGTCGCGGAAACAAATACATGCCCGGTGCTCTCGAGCTTTTTACGGATAGAAAGATAGTTTTCGATGATGCCGTTGTGGATGAGCGCGATTTCATTTTTACAATCGGTGTGGGGATGAGCGTTAATGTCGCTTGGCATCCCGTGCGTCGCCCATCGTGTGTGTCCAATTCCGGCTGTCGTGTTCAGACGCAGCGCTGGCAGCGATTTTTCTAATTCGCTGACTTTCCCGACTTTTTTATAGACAAGCAGAGAATTCTCGGCAAGCAATGCAACACCCGCGGAATCATATCCGCGGTACTCAAGCCGCTTCAATCCATCGATCAAAATGGGAAACGGATTTGTTTCTCCGACATAGCCAATTATTCCACACATATATTCTCCCTGAAATTATCGAACAATGCCAATCACTCCCATCATGCGGCCCGACGCTTCGCCATCACGCCGATACGAATGAAATTTCTCCGGTTCATGAATTGTGCAGCCTTCGTGCACCTCAATGTTTGTTGAAAGAACGCCTTCCGCGTCCAACTGCCGACGATTTGCGCCTTTCAAATCGACTTTCCATTTTCCCGATTCATTCTTCGAGAGAAAGGCATGGTCAAACTTCCCGGCAACCTCTTCACCAACCTCGTAACAACATTTTCCAGCGGCAGGACCGACAAACGCAACAAGGTTTTTGGGGTCTGTGCCGAACGTATCCGCCATGAGCCCGATTGCATTCTTAACGATACCTGAACTCGTACCGCGCCATCCTGCATGAATTCCGGCAGCCGTCCGGGTTACGGGGTCGAAAAGAAATATCGGAACACAGTCCGCAACACTGACAACGATAAAAACGCCAAATTCATTTGTAGCGAGCCCGTCGCATTCCTCATATCCTCCCCATGTCTGAATCGCGCGAACCGTGCTTGAATGGCACTGCATGGGAAAAGCAAGTTCATCCAGGCCAATATGGAGGGCGCCGAAAAAAAGCCTCCGGTTTTCAACAACGTTTACTTTGTCATCTCCGACATTAAAACTTAAATTCATTCCCAACCCGCCGGGACTTCGCCCCCCTGCGCGAGTGCTCATCCCAAAAACTATTTGTCGGTAACGGGAAAGGGCTTCGGAGCGAATAATCTCCATATACTAAACAGTATCGTTAAAATTGAAATGAAAATCAAATTCAGTGCCCCAGTGATGTCATAACTTCAGCTAGTTTGGAATTCTATATTGCCAAATTCATCCCGATTTAAGAAGGAAAGTGACAGCATCACTTTTTAAAACGATTATTACACGAGGAGGAGTTCACCGTGATTGAAAATGCCGACTGCTCTCCCTTTCAGCACTTTTCCATCGAAAGGAGAATTCTTTGATTTAGATTTGAAGCGACTGACTTCCACTTTCCATTGAATCTCCGGGTCGATGAATGTAAGATTCGCAGAACTCCCTTCACGAATATCGATTGGCCGTTTGATGATTTTACGCGGATGTGTCGAAAACTTTTCAATCAACTGGGAGAATGAGATGACATTCGATGCGACCAGCTCCGTAATCGCAAGACCGATTGCCGTTTCTAACCCTACAATGCCGAACGGTGCCTGCAAATAATCGACCTCCTTCTCGTCTAACGAATGAGGTGCATGGTCGCTCGCGATGACATCGACAATTCCTTCCCGGATGCCCTGTTTTATCGCTTCAACGTCGTCGCGGGTTCGCAGCGGCGGATTCATTTTCGTGTTCGTATCGAACGACCGGACAACATCATCGGTCAATGTAAAGTGATGAGGCGTAACTTCACATGTAATCGCGATACCCTTCCGTTTTGCTTCGCGGACAAGCTTCACTGAACCGGCAGTACTCATGTGTGCCACATGGTACCGAGACCTGGTGTATTCTGTCAGAAGAATGTCGCGGGCAATCATGATCTCTTCAGCAACCGGGGGAATTCCGGGCAGCCCTAACTCCGTTGCGACAAAACCCTCGTTCATCACTCCGCCACGAACGAGCGAAGGTTCCTCACAATGCTGAATGACGGGAACATCGAACATGCCTGCGTATTCCAGCGCACGCCGCATAATTTCCGCATCGAAAACGGGAGCGCCGTCATCACTCAAGCCAACGGCTCCCGCCTGAACAAGCTCGGCAATGGAAGACAATTCTTTGCCCGCTCTTCCTTTCGTAACTGCGCCGACCGGATACACATCGACAATACCTTTATTGACCAGTTTCCCCTGCGAATGGACAAAGTGGACTATCGATTCGTCGTCAATCGCAGGATTTGTGTTCGGCATACAGCACACGGCTGTGAAGCCGCCGTGCGCCGCAGAAAGCGTTCCTGTCTCGATGGTCTCCTTGTGTTCAAAACCCGGTTCTCTCAGATGAACATGCATATCGACAAAGCCCGGAGCAACAATTTTTCCGCGGAGATCAATTATTTCGCAATCAGCCGGCGAAGCTATTGACGGTTTCATCGAATCAATGATCCCATCGACGATGAGTATGTCCGCGACCATATCTGACTTTGTCGACGGGTCGATAAAGCGCCCGCCTTTCAAAAGATATTTCTTTGCCATGGATATCCTATGTTCTTATATGAATTAATTTACCGTTCCCAGAAGATACAACACCGACATTCTGACGGCAACGCCATTTAACACCTGTTCAAGAATAACAGAGTGAGGTCCATCCGCTACGTCGGCGGAGAGTTCCACGTCGCGGTTGATCGGTCCGGGATGCATGATCGTGATCGGGTGGTCGATCCTGTCCAGGCGCTCCTTCGTCACTCCAAAAAAGCGATGATATTCGCGAAGCGACGGGAACAGACCGCCGGATTGCCGTTCCATTTGCACTCGGAGAACATTCAACGCATCAACATTCGGGAGCACGTCGTCGATACGGTGGTATACTTCAACGTCAAGTTTTTCGATCTCTTTTGGGATGAGTGTTGCCGGACCGCAGACTGAGACCTTCGCACCCATTGTCCGCAGTCCATAGATGTTCGACCGTGCAACCCTGCTGTGGGAAATATCGCCGACAATGCAGACCCGTAAGCCGTCGAGCGATCCGAACTTTTCTTTCAATGTATACATATCCAGCAATGCCTGCGTTGGATGCTCGTGGCAGCCATCCCCCGCATTAAGCACAGCCGATTGAACAACACGCGTCAAAAAATGCGGAGTGCCGGCCGAGTTGTGCCGTATCACGACCATATCAATTTTCATCGCTTCAATGTTTCGGGCAGTATCTTTTAACGTTTCCCCTTTACTAACGCTTGAGCCTGAGGCGGAAAAATTCACAACGTCCGCAGAAAGCCTGCGCTCGGCCAGCTCGAAAGAAATCCGGGTACGTGTCGAATTCTCGAAAAATAAGTTCACAATCGTTTTGCCCTGGAGCGTCGGCACTTTTTTGATCGGCCGGTTCAAAATTTCCTTGAACGATACGGCCGTATTGAGAATCAGCTCAATATCGGCTTTCGGTGCTCCGTCGAGACCAAGCAAATGCCGCGATGATAGTCCCATGCATTATCCTTCCTAGAGTTATTGTTTCACCGGGATTAAAAAAACAGCGTCTTCTCCATCTGCTTCGTTCATTCGAACTTGAATTTCTTCGTCAACCGACGTCGGCACGTTCTTACCCACAAAATCCGCCTTGATTGGGAGTTCACGATGTCCCCGGTCCACAAGAACGGCTAGCTGGATGGAAGCCGGCCTGCCGATATCCATGAGAGCGTTGAGCGCAGCGCGGACTGTCCGCCCTGTGAACAAAACATCATCCACAAGAATAATATCTTTGCCTGCGATATCATAGAGTATATCCGTCGTGTTCAATCGAGGCTGCGACAACTTTCCGCGAAGGTCATCTCTGTAAAGAGTAATGTCAAGCGTGCCAATCGGCGGGGCGATTTTTTCCATTTCAAGCACGGCGGCAGCAATCCGGCGGGCAAGGTATTCTCCCCTTGTCCTGATGCCGACAATTCCAAGGGAAGCGGCTCCGTGATTCCGTTCAACGATTTCATGCGAAAGCCGATTGACGGTCCGGATGAAGTTTTGAGCGTCGAGAATTATTCGTCGGTCGTTCATAAGCTCACAGTTCTTAAAAGGTGTACAATAAAAAGCCTCCGTCCATAAATGAACGGAGGCTTTCTTTGATTACTGAAAAAACTGGGATATTCGATTTCATTATTTCCTTTCCTACCTCTCCGGATAGAATTAAAGGATCCTTATCTGCATAAAAATATACATAGTTTTTCTCGCTAAATCAATAGCTAATAATACCTTAATTTAGGATAGGTGTGAAGCTTGCTCACGCAAATCCCAAGGGGATGGCTTCGCCAGTCGCTAAGCTGCAAAGAGAATGGATATGTTTCCCGTGCGGCTTAGCGTCTTAGCGCGATATTTTCAGCTCTCCGTAAAACCTCCCTCGGACCTTGTTCTAATAAGGGCTGTTCAATAGCTACGGCTACCATTATTTATCCCCAGGCCGGCGATAATTTTCGTGCGGCAGGAATGTCCTTGTAAAAACTCTTTCGCTAAAAAGATCGCGGCATGATCAAACAAACGTCAGGTATAAAAAAACTCCGGCACATAAGACCGGAGTTTTCGTATCGCCAAGTCATGAAGTATGCCTCTACTGAATCTGCAGCTGATTCATCCAATTGACATTCTGCAATTCATCCCGATGGGTCGAATGGAGTAAATCGTAATCCGATAATCCAGATCTGTCGCCGAACACAAATATCACTCCCCCCTGGATAGAATTATAGGTCCAGATTTCATACGGCTTCGTGTTCACTTCGTTCGTGTGCCGTTCAATATCGTCGGGCGGGCCATAGACGATAAATACCCGCCCGCGATCAGTTTTCCATCCGTCTTTGAAGCCGGCTCTAAAATGCTCATTGGCATAGTCCACACGTTTGAAATACTCGGTTTTCTGGACTGCATTTGGATCCGTTTGATCGTTTTTACGCCGATTCCAAAACTCGTACAGCACCTTACGTTTTGCCTCAACACCTGAGACATTTTTATATTGTGCCTGTTCGGCGCGGCTGGAAATGTATTTCAGCTGAGCAAATTCGAGGTCGAGTTCGTCTTCAGTCATCGCTGCGTATTCGCTTGAAAGCACTGACCCCTCTGTCCCGGTAGTCAACGAATCCATCGGAAGCTGGGGATTGTAGATGAAGAGCCTCTTCGACGACGCGTAGTTTGAGTTGTCCACGGAATCAACAATGCTGAAATTCAACGTGTAGGCGCCGGTCCTCAAGGTATTAATTTGCAGCGCTCCAACTTCTACGTTCGATTCGTTCACCCGGTTCTTCGTTCGAGTGCGGGTGATGACCTCTCTTCCGAGCGAATTTGTTACGGCCACCCTTGTGTAATAATTCGGTGAGCTATTCTTCAACAGATTGTATGCCTCAACATAATAGTACACCACCGGCTGTTCGGCTCCATAAATCCTGGAGGGATTTGGTTTTACTTCGTAGGTGTTTTTGATAAATCGACCGGACGAATCCTTGCCTACCGAGACTATTGATGTGCACAATTCGACATCGCTCAAAGAAACATGCTTGTTCTCAATCGGGTGAAGATCGATCGGGATAGAAAAACTATCATGCTTTGCCCAGTTATCTCTCCCTCCGCCCACGACGTACATTCGGTACACGTCCGGCGCCAGAAAGAAGCCAAGGACATCGGCGTAAGTACGAGAGGTGCCCAGCAATGTTGAATCATTCGTTGTAAAAGGAATTCTCCACATCTGGCGCGCAACGATAGAATCATTTGCTGAGCGTTTGAAATAGATATCCATCACCGCTTCAGCTTTCAAAGTGCTGTCCACCTTAACAAATTTTAACTTTGACACATCGAACGAGTAATAGACTTCAACGTACTCTTTCGTTGAATCGCCCCGAAACCTTGCAACATCAATTCCAACGCGAAAGCCGGATTGGGCTTCAACGGCGTGAGTACACAGCGGCAGGATGATGGCGACAAGAACTAGAGATACAAAGAGACTGACAAATTTCATGCGAAGCCTTTCTGTTTTTCGGAAGGAAATATATGGAAAAATAGGTTCTTTTCCAATGCGAGGAAGGTGCCTCAATTTCAATTTTAATGGAATTCCGGCGAAAACCGTCCGTTCCACGAATCTACGAATCGTAGATTAATAGACGACTCGGCGAGAATCCAGTTCGATGGCTCTGGATGCCGCCTGGGCGGGTATGACGATTATTTTAGTTTGACATACTTAAACTGAGACACTGCCAATGTGAGAATCGGAATATCTTGCCCGGCCGGCTGTCAGCCTTCTACTTTGCAAGGGTGCTTGTATTTTCTTCGCACATAAAAGATTGTTGATGGCAATCGAGATTTCTTTACGACAAACGTTTCGCCGGTGATCACGCGTCAACATCCTTCACCCAAAGAACCATGACTCCACCGATGATCATTGATCCCCCCCCCAGGACTAGCGCATCAACCGCTTCGTTTCCCAAAACTGTCCTCATAACAAACCCGAGGATCCCTGCCGCCACAATCTGCGGAATAACGATAAAAAAATTGAATATCCCCATGTAAACTCCCATCCTCGCAGGTGGAAGAGACCCGGCGAGAATTGCGTACGGCATCGAAAGAATGCTGGCCCATGCTAATCCTATTCCCACCATGGAAATCAAAAGCACGTGAGGATTGTGGATGATCAAAAATGAGATGAGACCCAATCCGCCGGAGAAAAGACAGAGCATGTGTACAGTTTTTCTGCTCGTCTTTTTTGCGATCACAGGAAGCAGGAATGCCGCAAGCGCCGCAAAACCGTTGTATGCCGCAAAGAGCACGCCGACCCAATCCGCACCCTCGTTGAAGAGCGGCGTAGTTGGGTCCGTGGCGCCGTAAATATGACTTGTCACTGCAGACGTTGTATAAATCCACATGGCAAAGAGTGCAAACCACGAGAAGAATTGCACGACGGCAAGCTGAATCATTGTCCGCGGCATTTCCTTCAGGCTTACGAATATGCCTTTTATTAATTCGAGCGATCCCTGATGTTCCTTTTTTTGACGGCTAAATTCTTCCAGATTTTCCGGAGGATATTCTTTCGTCCGAAAAACAGTCCAACTCACTGCCGTGATGAACGCAACGGCTCCTGCATAAAAGGAATAGAGAACCGAACTCGGAATTTCTCCCTTTGGCGCGGTGTTGCTGACGCCGATCCAATTTGTAAAAATGTATGGGAGAGCAGACGCTATGACGGCCCCTGTGCCGATGAAAAAGCTTTGCACTGCAAACCCGGTGGTCCGCTGTTCTGAAGGGAGCAAATCTGCAACAAGCGCCCGGAAAGGCTCCATCGAAATATTTATCGATGCATCGAGAATCCACAGCATGGCCGCGGCAACCCATAACGCCGGAGAATTCGGCATGACAATAAGCGCCGCTGTCGCTAAGATCGCTCCCGTAAGAAAATACGGCCGCCTTCTGCCGAGACGATTCCACGTCCGATCGCTCAGGTAACCGATAATGGGCTGAACAAGAAGCCCCGTCGTCGGCGCGGCGATCCAAAGTATCGGAATATCCGACAAGTTTGCTCCCAGCGTCTCAAAAATTCTGCTGACGTTAGCATTCTGCAATGCAAACCCGAATTGGATGCCGAGAAAACCAAAACTCATGTTCCAGACTTGCCAAAAACTCAGTTTGGGCTTTTCCATTTTGCTTTTTCGTTTCTGATGAATGGTTTCAGTACAAATATCTTACCGGAGTACCAGTCTTGCCAGCTATCGGACACCTCTAAGGTGTCCGATAGCTACACGCAAAGCTTACCCTTTGACGCTCCCGAGCGTCAGTCCCGATACAAGCCATTTGCTCAACGAAAGGAAAAGAACGACAACAGGTATCGTGACAATCATTGAAGCTGCACCATAAAGCCCCCACTCGGATCCCATATTCGACTCGAACGACTTTAACCCTAGCGGGAGCGTCCACATCTGCGTATCCTGAAGGATTTGCGCGGCGACAATATACTCGGTCCACGCAGACATGAACGAGAAGAGAGCCGTAATAACCAACGCCGGGGAAGCCAGCGGTAAAATAATTTTATAGAAGGTCTGAAACCGATTGCATCCGTCGATTCGTCCTGCCTCTTCAAGACTTGTCGGGATCGTATCGTAATACCCCTTCATCTGCCAGACGCAGAACGGAAGCGCAGTGGCGGAGTACATGATGATGATCCCCAAATACGAATTGATGAGATGGAGCTTCACGAGCATGATGTACATCGGAAGCAAAAGCATCGTAGCGGGAAACATCTGCGTAACGAGGAGGCTAAGGAGTCCTATTTTTTTCCCGATAAAACTGAACCGTGAGAAGGCGTACCCGGCAGTCGAAGCAAGAGCAACGCCCGTGAGGGTAACAACGAATGCCACAAAGGTGCTATTCATCAACCAAAGAAAGAACGGGCGTTCCGTAAAAAGGGCATTGTAATTTTTCAACGAAGCATCCTTCGGGATGATTTCCAGGGAAGTCGACATAAGCCTGTCAGCGGGACGAAGCGAAACAGTAAGAATCTGGGAAACAGGATACAATGCGATTATACAAAAGAGAATCAATACGAGATATGTTCCCGCAATTCTGAGATATGTTTTCTTTTTTGCTTCAATCATAAGATCATCGATAAAATTAGTATGCCGCTTCCGTGGCTTTAGTTCTGCGCATAAACGTCAGGCTGAAGATCAAGAGGATGAAGAAGATCACCATCGACAATGCTGCGCCGTACCCGTATCTATAAAAATTAAATGCCGCCTTATATACGAATGAGACGAGGAGATGCGTTTGATCCGACGGTTCCCCGGCGTTGCTCACAAGCCAAACGATGTTCAAGTTGTTGAATGTCCATATCGTCCCGAGCGTGATGGCGGGGACCATAACAGGGCGGATGAGCGGAATAGTGATATTTTTCAATTTATGAAACCACGATGCGCCGTCCATATCGGCGGCTTCGTAGAGCTCATGTGGTATGCTCTGCAGCGCTCCGAGTGCGATGATCATCATAAAAGGAAATCCGAGCCACACATTTGTAATGATAACGGCGATGAATGTCTCAACCGGGCTTTTCAACCACTGAACAGCGGGAAGCCCAAACCATTGCGTGAGCATGAGATTGATGGAGCCATACTCGTAATTAAACATGCCGCGCCACGTCAGTGCCACGATAAGTTGAGGAACGGCCCAGGGCAACACCAGAATGGTTCGGAAAATCGCTTTCCCCCGGATTTCTTTCTGGTTCAGGAGGAGTGCAAGAAAGACTCCGATGACAACGTGGAAAATAAGATTTACGACGGTCCATATTATCGTCTTAAGAAAAACACTATAGAAATTCGGCTTCGATTCTTCCGTAAATACTTTCACATACTGTCGGAAGCCGACGAAATGCCAATCCTTGATGTGAGTAAGACTCATATTCGAGAGGGAAATAACAATGTTGAAGATAAATGGATAGATGACTACACCGATGAGCACCAAAAACGCCGGTGCGACCAGGAAGTATACGAATACCTTGGTCTTTATTTTTTCGCTTGTCATTCGTTCATCTCTTTTATTTTCCTCAATGCATCATTCTGCATATCCATCGCTGCTTGTTCCGCCGACTTGTAGCCTCCCAGCACCGCCTGGTAGCTCGGCCTCATCGCATCCCAGATCGCCCGTAATTCCGGAACAACCGGCATCGCACGACCGTGCTCGATGGCAATTTCCGAATTCCTCATGATGTCATTTTTCTTCACAAAATCGCTCCCCAGAACCGATTTCTTCGTCGGCATGGTGTGGAGGATTGTCGCAGCTTCAAGTTCGTTCTCGTCGGATGTGAGGAACTTTATAAGTTCAATCGACCATTTCTTTTTCTCTTCCGAAATGTTCGCGTTAATCGAGAATCCTTTCGGAGAGACCATCGTTCCGCACCAGAGACCGGTTTTTGTAATTCTCGGAAGAGGTGCAACGCCGAAATCAATGCCCGCCTTTTCATACCCCGACCAGGACCAATCACCGTTGATGATCATTCCGACCTTCCCGTCCTTGAAGAGAATATCGGCGATTTCGTAGTCGGCCTCATTCGGGATGATGCCGTATTTATCGCGAAGGTCTTTAATGAATTTCAGCCCATCAATTGTCCCCTGATTATTCAATGTCGGTTTACCGCTGTCATCCATGATCCATCCCCCGAATCCCGTCATAAACGGAATGAAGAAGAAAGGCTCGGTGTAATTCCACGCTAAACCGTACCGATCAGGCTTGTGAGTGAGATTCTTGCCGATGTCGATGAGCTCTTTCTCGGTGGTCGGAGGCTTCGGAACCAGCTTCTTATTGTACACAAGAGTCAGATGATTGCCGAGTTTGTCTGCAATCTGATAAAGATGACCTTTATAGTACGTCAGCCCTTTTGAGTCAAACTCGTCGAGATATGCTTTGTCAAAAAGGTTCTCGAGAGGGAGAATAATATCCATTACCTGAAACGGTCCAACCTGATCCGCCGGGCCGTAGACAATCTCGGGCCCCTGCCCTGCGATCGCAGCGACGATGAAGCCGGAGCGAAGTTCTTCGGTTTCTTTGAAAAGCTGCTCCACTTCCACTTCAGGATGAAGCTTCATGAATTTCTGAAGCTGTGCCTCAAGCACGACGCGGATGTCAATCCTATCCTGATGCCAGATCGTAATTCGTATCTTTTCTCCTTTCTTCGGCCCGCATCCGGAAAGACCGCAAAGAACGACACATACGACAAAGAACGAAAAAAGAAAAACGTGAAGAGTTCTTTTCTTAATCGTTCCTAATGTTGGAATGCCCGGCCTGATCAATGTGCACCTTCAACCATGATTGAGCCAACCTTATCTTCTTTGACAAATGACCAGAAGAATGCAGAGAGAGCCACACTGACACCGCTGATAAGAAAGATGATATTCTTGTCGGCCGCATGCTGGATGAGAATGCCGAGTCCGAGGCTCACGAAAAGCTGAGGGAGAACCACGGAGAGATTGAAGATGCCCATGAAAAATCCCATGCGGCTTTTCTGAACATTCTCAGACATGATGGCAAAAGGCAGGCTGACAATCGCTCCCCACCCGACGCCGACAATTCCCATGAGGGCATATAAAGCGAACGGAGTCTTTCCAAAAAAAGCAATAAGGAAATAACCGATTGCCATAATTGCAACAGAGCTCAGATGCGTCTTGACGCGGCCCATTTTTTCTGCGATCGGTTCAAGGACCAAACCGGGCAGAATGAAGCCGATGGTGTTCAATACGGCAAAAGAAATCGAAATAACCTGGCCTGAGAAAAGAGCTGAACCATTAGAATCCGCAGCTAATTTTTGTTGGATGTAAGCGATGATATACACGAACATTGTTTGCACGCCGATCCAGGAAAAAGCGTGTGCAACGTAAAGTCGAATGAGCTGTCCCCATTTTGTTGTTGATTCGACCTTCCTTCCTTTGTCGACAGATTCTGACATCTCTGTCTCCGACAGTGTTCGCCTTTCCGAAATAAAAAATACCGGCAGAATGGAAAAGAACAAAACAATGAAAACTCCGAAATAGATAAGAACATAATTGCCGAAGACTGCACCGATGACGTATGCAAGAACTCCGAAGAATCCCGAAATCGTTTGCATCCAGGTATATCCCTTCGTGCGCGGATTTCCCTCGGGTGTTACATCGGCAATTACCGACCGGGTCGGGTTAAAACTTATGTTGATCGCAAGATCGAGGGTGAGCGCTACGAATACCGCGACACCGAGCAGGCTCTCGATCCCGAAGAACGATCGGATGCTGTCGATATTTGGCAAAGCGAGCAGCATCGAGGCGGCCAAAACTCCTCCGATGAGTATGAATGGGCGCCTTCTCCCTCCCCAAAACCAAACGTTGTCGCTGATCAGGCCAATGATGACCTGCCCGAAAATTCCGGCAAGCGGCCCGGCGGCCCACACGATTCCAACTTCATGGATGTCAAGATTGTACTTTGTGGTAAGAATCCAACTGAGCGCCGAAATCTGGACGGAGAGCGCAAAGCCCATTGCGGTCGACGGCAAGCTGATGATTGCGTAGAAGGATCGGGAGAGATTTTTCTGGATCTGCAGCACGGTCGAGTGTGTAGAGTTCGAGATCAGTACGTTGAAAATCTTGGTTGAATACGGGTTTGGCTCACGCAAAGGCGCCACGACGCAGCAACAGATTCTTTGCGCCTCTGCGGCTTTACGTGATACAATTACATTTTCCTTCCTTCAGCCCGGTCACATTTTTCCGAACTTGTCGGTGAGAACCACCTTGTCAAGTGAGCCATCGAGAAATACTCTTCGATTGCCGTTTGGAAATTCTTCGCCCGGATTCCATTCACCGCTCGGACCGCTGTTGGTGAATTTATATTGGATCTCCGTCCCGACAGGAAAATGGAGCTCGATCGTCCATACGCTGTCGTTTTGCTGGCGGTCCCCATGGGTTCCATCGTCGTACATTCGTACAATGTTAGGCTTCCAATTCCCCAGCTGCTCTTGATTCCCTGCGATGAAAATACCCTTCCGCACGTACACGCTGCGGGCATCGCACTGAAACACCACCGAAACAGAATCCGTCTTACTGCTCTGTGCCATGGTGCTTTGAGAAGGGCGTGGGGCAGCTTTTTTAACAACATCGATTCCTTTAAACACTCTTTGAGGCATAGTGCCGCCTGCCTGAAGCGCAAATGTATAGATATTCCTTAAGTGTGTGGTATATGCAACATCAAATGGTTTGTCTCCGGCTGGTGCTGTTTGAGCTGTGGCATACCACCAGAACCAATCTGAACCTTCAGCAGCGTACATCTCTTGCCACGCTTTGTACGCGAAGTCCTCCTTCGTTCCCAACTTTGGTTCCGAAGATTTCGGATCGGGCTGACGCAAACCAGAATGTTCTAAATCTTGCCTGGCCGTAAGCAGGTAGTTCCATGCGCGATTTTGTCCTTCTTCACCGATCCACGTATCGAAATTTGCATTGATCCACGACCCGGGGTAGAGCCAGTCGAGTTTCCGCATTGAAGAGATCGGATGCGGAGCAACGCCGCGCTTCGGATTACCTTGCATGTATTCCGTCATTGTAACGGAGATAATCTGCTTTGTGTCATACAGAGCACTGAGCTTTCTATAGAGTGCATGGAGAAATTCTTTTCCGTCAGCGTCCTGCCGATACCATTCCCATGCGTTTTCTCCGTCAAGAATAACCGTAAGCAATCGGTCCGGCTCTCCTTCTTTCGGGGCATACAGCAAGATGCTCTTAATGAAATCATCGGCTGCGTCTTCACCGCGGAAATTCTGATAGGTAAAGCCAATCTTATCGGACAATTCTGTGTCGCGAAAAACAACAACGACCGAGTCCAATTCATCACTATTGGCATACACGCCGTATGGATAGAACTTCGGCTGATTCTGCGGTTTGGAACGAGCAAGAATTTTCTCATCCGTTGCAATCCAGTGGATCCCATTTTTGCCGAATAGCGGAACAATCTCCTGTGCAACGGAACCCTCTGCCGGCCACATTCCATACGGTGCTTGTCCGAATTTTTCCTTATAAAATTCAATAGCTTTTGCAACCTGAGCATTCGCATCCTGGGGATACTGAAAGCGGTTTGGCATCGGATCGTTCGGCTGGCACACCTTTGCAATATCCGAATTAAAAATTAAAGGGAGAATTGGATGGAAAAAAGGCGTTGTGGCAACCTCGATTTGTCCTTCATAGCTCAAAGGGTGATACATCAACTTCTTGTGGATTGGAATAATGTTTGCGAGAACTTTAAACGTCTCGGCAACGATGCGGTTGCACTCTTGTTCCGAAATCTTCCCCCTCAGATAATATTTTCCGTCGGTTCTTTTTTCGACCAAATCCGTCAAGTCGATAATAGTTCCGTCAGCAAGCTGCACTCTCGCTTCCAAAAAATCAGGATCAAAATGAGCGAGGTAGAACCAGAATTTGAGGTCGCGCATCTCCTGCTCGGAAAATTTCTCTTTGCGCGCATATTTTTCCTTTAACAAATTGTATCCCGGAAACCGCAGAATCTGCACTTCGCTGATGCCGAATGCATTCCAAATGTTGTATAAGAGAAAATTCTTGTCGCGCTCGTCGAAATCTTGCGTCGGTTTCAACGCCAGGTCGATCCAAGGATCGGTCTTCCCTTTCCACCGTGCAAAGAAGCGTGCCGTATCAACGCGATTATTCTTGACATCGACAAACGGCCGGAGCCTGTCGACGTAATATTTCTCCAGCTGAAATAAGAGCGACGACGTGAGGTTTACATTGTAATGCACGTTCGGATACTTCTCAAGAATCGACGCCATGTCGTAATAATCCTTCGTGCCGTGCGTGCGAACCCATGGACCCTGGAGCTGGTCGCTTTGTGGGTCGAGATAGAGAGGTTGATGCTGGTGCCAGATGAGATTGAGGAAAAGCGTTCCGCCGGAATGAGGATACGTATCGTTCATAGTTTTGGTCGTAGATGGGATATATCCATGGTAAAGGATTTTGTTGTTCTCGGTAAGCGTAAAGATTGAATTCTTGCTTGAGTTGTCGTAATTGGGAAGACTTCCCGGATTGGATTGATCAAGAACCCACGTGCTGTCAATTAAAAATTTGTATTCGTATACACCAGGCTTTAATTTCTTGACGATGGAAAATGTTCCCTCTTTGTCCACCGTCATTCGATCGGCATCGTGCGACCATCCGTTAAAATCTCCCGCAAGGACAACAGAAGCGGCGGACGATTTTACGGTGAAAAGAATTCCGCCATCGACCACTTTTGGCTGCGCACAGAGAAGCGCGCTCGCAAGAATAATAAGAAAGCCATTAGCAATCAGCGTTTTCACTCGTTACCTCACGAGCAACATTTTATTCGTTCGGACGTAAGTTCCTGCCCGCATCATGCAAAAATAAACACCGCTCGAAGACCCCGAGGCATTCCACTGAACACTGTATTTTCCCGCTTCCTTCCGTTCATTTACAAGAGTCGCAACTACTCTTCCCAATACGTCATATATTTTTATCGTGACAACCTGCTGATTGGGAATCGCGAATTCAATGTATGTTGACGGATTAAACGGATTCGGAAAATTCTGGGAGAGCGTAAATTCTGTCGGCAGTGAATTTGAACCGGGTAGAATTTTGACCGAGGTAAGAGAAGGTACTGTTAGTTTGATCAACGAATCAGAAAGCACATAGACTGCCGATCCGTACGCAGGGAGTACCGTTGAAAAATTCATTCCCCCGAATGAGACGGCAACCGTATGCGACGTGTCATTATACACATCGTTGAGATAATACGTTCCGTCCTTGATGCCCGGAGCAAGGTTGCCGTTCCCGGCTGACAATGCAACGGTTGTGCTCTCAGGCGATGCACTGAAATTTATTAGCGCAATGCCGTTACCCCCGTTATACGGACGAGCTATTCCGTACACAAGTCCGTTCCCGGTGGAGAGCCTGACATACTTCTGCGTTGCAAATGCTGGAAACATTCCGCGGATCCATGCCAGTCGCTGATAGTGAGGCGCCAGCAGAGTTTTTCCCTGAAAGTCCCAGCCAATCGTGCTTCTATCGCGGTCTACTGTGGAACCCGACATCCCGTATCCCCAGCCCACTTCCTGACCATTCCATATCATAGGAAAACCCGGCACGGTGAAAATGGTTGTCGCCATCGGCATCGTACGCATAAACGTTGTCGCTGGACTCTCATTCTGATAGAGCGCAGAATATAAGTAGGTAATCCGGTCTTGGTCCTGCGATTCCATGAATCGCATGTACAGCGCATCGGGGCCGGGATAGTAACCGCCGTTGTTGATTGCATTGTCGAGGTTGTTGACAGCTGTACTGCTGAAACCAAAGCTTTCTACTTGGCTAAAATATAAATTGAAATCGTACGAGGCGTCGAGCCCGCCGTTTTGGTCGGCGTAAATAAACTGAGTCCCCGACCCTGTTCCATCGTCTTCGCCAAGAAGCAAAATATCGGGCTTAATATGTTTGAGCGCAGCTCTCACCGGGTCGCCCATATACTGTTCGCCATACCTTCGATGCGGCCCCCAGTAAACGTCGAAGCGGAACCCGTCAAGACCAAACTGCTGCACCCAAAATTTGTAAACGTTGATCATCTCCGAACGCATATCCACATCGCTCCAATTGAGATTGAGCAATTCACTGCTGAAGCCGGTATAATAATTGAATCCGCCAGCGTCAAGTGACGAGCCGAGCCCATTTGTTTGAGTCATCTGGCTGGTTGTTGTGTTCATACCAATTCCAGTATGGAGAGTTCAACCTGTTTGCGTGCGCGTCGACCGACCAGGGATGAAGCCAGCTTGAATGGTTCGGCGTCACGTCGAGAATGACCTTGAGACCGAGTGAGTGCGCCTGCGTTACGAAATTTTTGAAATCCTGGTTTGTTCCATACTCAGGAGCGACGTTATAGAAATCAACGATGTTATAGCCCGGGCCGGATTGTTGATCAATCGGAGAGGCATTTTTCATCACGGGCATCACCCAAATAACATTAAACCCCATGTTCTTCACATACTGGAGGTTCGCCGTAGCCGCGGCGATCGTTCCTGCCTGCGTAAATGCTTTTGGAAATAAAAAATAGACGCGTGCTTGCTTTGCCCATTCCGGATTATTCTGAATAACGAGGATTCTGCAGCGATCCGTCCGCATTAATGATGAAATACGACCGCGTTGTATCGACGTAGCCGGCAGAATCGATAGCAACAAGCCCATAATAATATTCCCCCGGCTTTGCCGGTTTACTGACCGTTGCTGTTACTCCGGTTTTTCCGCTCAGGCCTAAAGGATACACAGGATCGTCAAACCATTTGAAATTTGTCACCGTTTGCGAATCAGGATCCGTAGTGAGTGAGGCATTCAAGATCACCGAACTTCCGGAAAGCTGCGCTGAATCCAGCGCGTTCGGCGAATGATTGACGAGGCGAGTAACAACGATGCTGTCTGCTCCGTTAGGAGTTGTGACCTTGATCAGATTAGTTCCTTCATACAACAACGTGCTGTCAGCGAAAGCGCCATTGGCCGCAGGAACGCTCGTCATGATTCCGTTAACAAAAAGCGATACCGAGGAAATGCTGCTGTCCGGACCCGAACCATCCGGTTTGAGAAGGATACCTGCCGTAACGTAAACAGCTTTATGCGTAACAAACGAGGGCGTCAGTATCTGAACCGGGCGAGCACTCACCGTGAATTGAACCGAATCGGTCTTGCTCAGCCCTCCGGCACTTGCGATGATTCTGAAGACATGATTCCCATCAGCAATAACGTTTGTTGGTGCATATGTGAAAATACCGCTTGGCGCATCATAGTAACTGCCGGCATTCGCAATTGGCGTTCCGTCCACGAATGCATTGATCGTAAGAGAAGGTCCTCCTGCTGGCTGAAAAATTCCTGCAGAAAGTTTTGGTAATCCGGTCTTTACAACAAAGACATTTCCGTTTACACCAGTCTCAATAGTATAAGGATAAGCGCATATCTGGAATAACACCAGACTGTCTACGACAAATTGCGAATTCTCGTCCGAAGTAATAACGACACGATTGAGAGGATCCGAAATCCAATTCCAATTTGTAGACGTATTGCTAAGTTGCTGATAGATCTTATATTGATACGTTCCGAACGCCAATGGAATTGTCTTCACCCACATCCCGGTAGCAGTTTCCAGACTGTCTGCCTGAGAAGGAGTCCCGGCTGCAATTGTCCCTGGCCGTCTGTTCGGCCCCCAGTTATTAAATGTGCCGGGGAAATTAACACGAACATATACGGCTTGCGGCTCGTACCGGAACTTCACACTGACAGTTTGGGCCGAAACAATTTGGGCGCAGAGGATGCAAAACGCCAACACCACAAAAGTTCTTCTTTCCATGTTCAAGAATCTTTCCCAAAAAATCTGATCAGAGTCCACATTTTTTGCCCAAAGTGAATGAGATCGACCGCAGTAAAGAATAAAGATTATTGATTTTTCACCGTAGAAAATCCTTCATAATGATTATGGAAGGGCTTCCAAAAATTAGCCGTTTTTAACGTAATTGTCAAGGAAAACTTCGTATTTTAACTAAAATTAAGGAAGTATCTTGTTTCCGGGGGGTTCAACATTCAGCCAATCAATAAGCTTCTCGACAAAAGGAACTTCAAACATTCTCCCCCCAAATCCAAGCAGACGGTAGGTCATCATCGGTATGGGAGATACAGCGATTTTACTGAATTTATCTTCATAAATGGAATAGCCTCGCTGCTCTGCCACTTGTGATAAGTACAGGTCCAAAAGCCTTCTTTGTTTCATCCGGAGCAATTCCATCCTAGCCTCTCGCATTTGATCAGCCATGGAAGTATCGGTGGGTGTTGTTTCTGTCTTTTTCGCCAGCAGCTCAAAGTAGAACGCTCCCTCCGGGGTTGAGAAAGGCCCGAAGCGTTGACCTACTTCCATTTCCCATGCGAGCTCGCCGATCGGCTGATGTTCCGTGATGGGGAAGAAATCTGAAATTCCGCCGTTCTTCCTCGCTGCGGAATCGACAGACCATTGTCGAATCACGTTGTCGAGCGAGGCGCCTTTCTCCAATTGATCGATAGCGAGTTTCATTTCATCAAGACTGGCGGTTCGAAGCTCGCGTATTTGCACGCGAGGAACCCTGGGCAGTTTCCCCTTCGACTCAAGGTATGAGTAGATTTCGACATCGTTGACGGATGCCGACCGCTTAACCATATCTTTCATCAAAAGAGAAAGATAGTACCTGCCGCCACATTTCCAGCCTTTTGCTGATCGCAGGGTCATGATCGAGTCCTCGCCGCAGAGCCTCCTGAGAAAGAAGCTCCTGACGTACCAATAGTTCCATCTCGGTATTCAGCTGGTGAAATATCCCTGTGATTTTCGCACATCGAAGCGTGAAGCCTTTGCTCGAAAACCTATTCAAAACATTTTCGAGAGACCATGCGGAGTTTTCCACGACCGCTAACGTGTCCCCGAGGTATGGTTTGCAACGTGAAGCTACCTGACCAACAACTTCAGGAGTAAAGGTGATGAGAGTGTCATTTCCCAAACCGCACATCGAATTGATTGCATCCGCAAGCTCGTGCAGCGTTCGCGACACCGAGTACCCGACTTTGTCGCTCAATACCTCCTTAACGAATTTCTCCATGCGCTCTTTTTCTTCGCGCAGTCTGATTCTCTCCTCAACACGGTCGTTCAAAACACTCGGTTGCATCGACGCGTACGTGTTGTTCCTCTGAACCCCCTTCATCTTCAGAATGTAATAACCACCTGCCGCAAAAATAACATCCGATATTTCATCTCCCTTCATGGAGTAAGCCGTCTTCTCAATTGCCGGATCGGCATCTCCCCAAATCACCGTCGCTGTATCTCTTATGACACTGAACGAGGAATCGATGTGGAGGAGCTCAAAATCCGTCGATTTTTTCATCTGCGACCGAATGAAACGGGCATCCTCCTCCTTCCTGAAATAAATAAACGAAACCAAAAGCTGGCGCATTGCCATCGCGATCCCTTCTGAAACCTGATCGCTCGTGACATGTACTTTCTGACTGACCTCCTCACGATACAGCTCATCGCGCGAGAGCATCTTCCTCACTTCTTGAAATGCGTGCACAAACGTCGAGTCCTTGTCAAGGCCTCTCGTTGCAGCCTCTTCTGCAAGGAGCTTTTCGGCGATCATTGAGTACAGCAATTCTGCCTTTGCCCCTTCGAGTTGATTTGCTCGATGGCGCCCAAAACCCGGAAGCAGTTCAAAGCGACTCAAGAATTCGTCTTCAGAGATGAAGGTCTTTCCGGCCTTCGCAATGTAGTCGTCGGATAATTTCTGTGTCTGGCCATGGAGAACTGAGCCCATGAACCAGAGGAAAAGAAGAATCGGTAATCTATGGAAGGTGTGATGCGAAATCATAAGTTTACTGTAATGTACAAAATTGGTGCTCCTAAGGCAATGAAATTGAAGAGTTGCTAGAATCTTGGACGAAAACTCTTTATCTCTGTGGAACTCAGTGAATCTCGGTGTTTCTCTGTGTAACAAAAATCCTATTTCACAGAGAAGCACAGAGGCGGCACAGGGAGCCACGAACAAAAAGCTCAGAGTCGAACGTTTCGGCTGTATTTCTAGTTGTCTTTTTATTCTAAGCTGTCGGAAATTTCGCAATTGAGCAGCAAGCCAATCCACTTTTATAAAGACAATTTCCTTGCAAGTCGCCGTCTATATCCATAAATTTAAATTACTTTATGCGTTATTGGTACCACAAAACCTTTCAAACCGATTAATAGGATGATCTCGAAATCGAAGAAGCTTGTTTTCAGACTGATTCCTCTTCTCTTCTTCCTCTTTCTCCTCGCCAGCGTCGAGTTTTTGCTCCGAATTTTCGATCCGTCGCTCAATTCCCCTCTTGTCGAATCTGTTCAAAATGACGGCAAAGAGGCATATCAAATCAACAGAGGCTCGCTCGTAAAATATTTTCCATCCGACAACGTTATTGTTCCGGAGTTGAAGCCGAGCCTTTTCAAAAAACACAAAGCCGCCAAGGACTTTCGTATCGTATGCCTGGGTGAGTCTTCGATGTTTGGCACTCCGTACCAGATGAATGCGAACATCCCATCCATTCTCAGGAAACAGCTTCGCCATCAGTTTCCATATCTCGAATTCGAGGTCATCAACCTTGGCGCCGCCGCGGTCAACAGCAATGTTATTCTCGATCTTGCAAAACAGGCGGTTGAGTACGAACCCGATCTCATCGTTGCGTACATGGGACACAATGAATTCTATGGCCCCGACGGAGTCGGAGCCTCCTTCCTTGAGAGAGACTTTCCTTTTCTGATACCGCTGAAATATCATCTGAGAGAGCTGCGAATTGTCGCATGGTTTCAGCGAAAAATGCGGGAGTATGCCGCTTCAGTAAACTCTGGAGAGAGAAATTTGATGAAGGAGGTCTCCCGGAACGACAGGGTTGAGCTGAATTCACCCGATGCCGAATGGGTGTTCGGCCAATTTGAAGCTAATCTCACCGCATTGACAAAGCTGTGTAAAACCCGCCGCATCCCTCTGATCGTCAGCGACGTCGCGTCAAACTTGATGTTTCCCCCTTTTGCTTCCGATTCCATGAGAACTCCTCATGGTATGGACGACAGTATCGCGGCCATCGAACATTTCTTTTATGAAAAAAAATATCCTGAGGGATTGCAGAAATTGGCTTTACTGAGAGCCATCGATTCGACAAACGCTCTCGTCAATTATTGGATGGGGAGAATTTGCCTGGCCATGGGAAATCCCGATTCCGCTCGGATTTTCCTTTCTCTCGCCCGCGATAATGACTTGCTGAAATTCCGTGCACCGTCAAGAAGCAATGTGATTATCAGGCGCGTGTGCGCAAGAGAAGGAATACCGATGATATCATCCGACTCTTTGTTCAACGCGCTGAGCGTTAACGGAATTCCGGGAAAGGAACTCTTTTGGGAACATCTTCACCCCACTGCTCGTGGGTATTACGAAATCGCCAACCTCTATCTTCAAAAGATATTGGACCTCCATCTCATTCCCGGCTCTGCTCTGAACGATGAATCATTTCACCCGCTCCCGTTTCAGGTGGACAGCTTAAGCATTTGTTGGCTTGACCTTGCATTCGGCGATGTTGCCATGCGAAATCTTACAAAACATTGGCCGTTCAGCAACTATGAGTCCCGGACCTTTGTCATTGAAGCGGCAGACAGCATTCTTCAGAACATCGCATACGATCTTTACTTATCAAGGATTTCCTGGAGCGAAGGATGTCTGCGAAGTGCAATGTATTTTCAGCACCATGGACGCTTCAGAGATGCTGCGACAACGTACGAAGCCCTGCTCGAAGAATATCCGACGAATTATTACTCGCACTATCTTCTCGGATTTGTGTATAAAGAAATGGGGGAGTTGGCGAACGCTGAAAACCACTATTCCGCGTCGATCAAATACAATCCGCAATACCCATATCCACGAATCGACCTCGGCCTTCTAGAAATCAACGAAGGAAAAATTGATGACGCCATCGAAAATTTCACAGCGGCACTGCGGTTAACCCAGGGGAAACGATTGCCGAATGAAACGGCTACAATCTATTATGGACTCTCCGCTGCCTCCGCGAACAAAGGGAATTTCGCAATCGCCAAGAAATACATCGATACATCGCTCTCGTTTTCGCCTTCCTATCAGCCCGCACAAATTCTGCGCAACAAACTCCTTGACTATAAATAACTGACTATTCGTCGAGTTCGCTCAATACGATTGGTGTATCGATCCTAACAGCTTGCCACTCCCAAAGTTCGCGAAGCGATCACGTTGGGAGATGCCCTTGGCAGAAGACACAACGTCACTAAGAAATTAAAGTAAAAAACTATTGCCGCAATATCATCAACGGTTGAGATAGCGATGTGCTTAAAATTATTTCGCGCCTTAGTGACTTCGTGGCTCATAAAAGTGTCTCAGCAACCTGCTAGATGCAGCATATGAAAGGGTTTTCGACTTTTTCGTAATATTTATAAATAAAAAAGGCGACCCTTTCGGATCGCCTTTATTCTGAGACTCCTTTTCGGAGAATTCAGATTTTTACTTCAACAGCATCATCTTCTTCGCGCTCGTAAATTGACCGGCGGTAATTCTGTAGATATACATACCACTGGCAAGCCGCGAGGCATCGAATGAGGTTTCATGTCCGCCTGCGCTCAACGTTTCGTTGACAAGTGTTGCAATCTTCTGGCCGAGGATGTTGTAGACGGCCAATTCCACCTTCATTTGGGATGGAATGGAGAATGCAATTTTTGTCGTTGGGTTGAACGGATTAGGATAGTTCTGCTGCAACGTAAAGACCTTGGGAACATTGAGACGGTCTGTGACCAGTGTCGCTATCGAGTGCGTGTCATAGTTCCAATGATTATACTTGACGGGATCGATGCTTCCCCACTGCGCTGCCACAGTTGCCGTCGAGGCCGAAGTAGGGATATTATCGAGGTGATTATTGCCAAAGCCACCTTCGTTGTCGCCTCCCCGGATTCCGAATTTGGTTACCGCTCCGATATAATTTGCGGTGGTAAAGCTGAATTGCGCGGAGTAAATCGAGTCTCCTGCAACAAGATCGCCGTGAGTTCCATCATCCCACATTTTGCGCTTGCTGGTATCCGCAACCAAGAGCGAATTCCAATCAGCCCAATCGGTAACCGGGTATACGTTCGGCAGATTTATCCCAGGGCCATTAATAGCTACGCCCCATTTTTTGATACTGTCTGCGTATACTACCGTTGAAGGACCCTGACCGTCCACGAGACTGTCTTTAATTCCTCCGAGAATGAGCTGGTAGTATGCGGGACGCATATCGACAGTCCATGTGACGAGAACATTCTGAGTGAACTGTGCCTGACTTGAGAAGTAGGGTTCACGCCGCCCATCTGAAATACTAACAACGGTGTCCTTGATCGTGAACGCTCCAGCAGATGAAGGTACCGTGAACTGACGGCGTTCCTGCTCCGATGCAACTGTACCCGTGAACTGGAAGTTGTAGAAGTATTCACGAATAGTATTCGGGGCCTTAACGAGGTAGTATTGATAGTCAAGGAATTTGCCTTTGGAAGAGAACAGGCCCATGGTTCCCTTGTAAATATTCGTGAGGCCTTGCCTGCTCAGGTTGAGTGTTCGAGTGGAATCCGCCGTGGTAAAGAATCCAACCTGAACCTGCACCGTGTCGCTGCCGATCTTGAAGCTTCCATTGTTTGACGCAGCAGTCATATTGGCTTGGAATGTCACCGTGCACGAGTCGATGTTCGAGCGGAGAACGGGTACTTCATTGTCATAGTATACCCATTCCAACGTTGTATCCGCCTTCCCAACCGGGATTGTGAATTGACGATTGGGCTTTCCACCTTCGAGTTCGTCGCGGCCCCAGTTGTATCCGAGGAGGAATTTGTACTGTATTGTGTCGCCTGCGTTCCACTTACTTTTCCGGAATTTCAACCGACCTGAGAAGAATGATCCCGGTGCGATTGCGAAGGCACTGCCATTGGCGCTGGGGGCAACTTCCTGTTTGAGATAGGTCGTTGGGCCCCACGAGAGGTCATCTCCCGCTTTTCCCGCTCCACGTACGCCGACTGAATCGACGTCAGCAGCCGTCCATCCGAACGATCCATTGTCCATTATGGCCTGCATATTTACGCGGAAGTAGACGCTGATGAAACTATCCGGCACCGTTGTCCACGGGCGGAAGTATTGCGAGTCTGCACTCGGACCGTTGTTCCAGAACTGAACGGGAAAAGTCGTGTCTTTGGTTACGTCGGTAAAGTATCGATGTCCACCGCCATCGCCGCCGGCAAGATCTTGTTCCTAGCCGCCGCTGTGAACTTTGAACTTATAGAACAGCGTGTCGCCAACTTTGAAACCGAGGGTGACCTTCCAATAGTCGCCGCCGATGTTGGTCATTGCCTGGCCGGTTGCCCAACTCGTTAAAACCGAGTCCGCATCTGCCGGCTTGCCGGATCCTATGACGACGATGTCGTTTTCACTCGCCTTCAGTGTATCCGGCACTGTTGCTGTATTGACGATAAACGTCAAGTTCTTTCTTTGCGCCTGCGCAACGGGCGACAGAACAGAAGCTGTCACGACCAACGCGACAAACGCAAAAAGTAGGATTTTCTTCATAGCTTTCTCCTTCATTGTGAAACTGTTGATTGATTACGGGTTTGTACAGCTCTCTAGCATTCCGCCTTCCAGCTATCCTCCTTTCATCAGTGTTTAGTTTATGATTCAGTTAGTCTATTTGATGTGAACGATCTCTGATTAAATTTTCTTAGAATCCGATCGAGAGAGCAATCGTGTCCAGATTTCCGAACACTCCGAACTTGTTGAAAGCATAATCGAACTGCGTGGACGCAAACCCCTGGATCGGTATCTTTACGCCTGCGCCAAGGGAGAGTCCGTATTGCTGATCCACTTTATCGAAGGGACTCTCTTGTGAAAAGAGAGACTGGTATCCCCCGCGAAGAAACAACATGTCTTGCCAGGCAATTTCAGCACCAACGTTTATAGATTCTGCATTGTCGCTTGGCCTGAGCGCGTCCACAGCGATGGTTCCTCGAATAAAGTCATTTTTCACAACGTCCATCGCTACGCCGACGCGAAACAACAGCGGCATCGGCCATGGGTCTGTCTTCAGTTTACCGACGAGAGTTTTGTTCGAACCCGCATCGGCGGGATCGATGTCCACGGGGGTGTAAAGATCCATTCCATCGAGTTGAAGGTTTCCACCAAAATTCGACATCGACATGCCCAAACGCATGCCGTTGAAATCGGTTACGAAGAGCAGCCCCGCATCAAACGCGATATTGTTTGCCGACTCATTCCACACCCTTTCGGAAATGTACTTCACCGAGCCGCCAATGGAAAAATGGTCGGTCAAACGGCGAGAATATGATAACCCGACTGCAAGGTCGGCCGCCGACCACTTTTGCCCGTTTCCATCCGGATTCTCGACGGTCGTGACGTCGTCTTCACCGTAATCAAGCTGCGTGATCTGTACCCCTATCGCATTTTCGCCGTCAAGATTCGTGATGAAGCCGAACCACCGGAATTTAGTTCCGACAAGCCAGTCTGTATTCGAAAAAATTAATTCCGACCTGTCTGCCTGGACAAAAGCACCGGGATTCCAGTAGAGAGAGCTCACGTCGCCCGGCGCCGCGACGTAAGCGCCTCCCATCGCACTCGCTATCGGTCCGACTGAAATGCCGAGGAATTGAGCAGCGGTCGTTCCGACTTTCGACTGGGCAGATGCCGACGAAAAACAGCCGACTATCGCAACGAGCGGCAAAAGAATAAAGCGCAGCAAAAAATTAGTAGATATTCTTTTCATAGGCGGATCACTTTATGATTGCAAGTTTTCCCGTTGTGTTGCCAACGGTAGATTCTACAACGTAAAAGTAAACTCCGAATGCGACATCGAGGTTTTCTTTAGTCTTAAGATCCCACGAGATCACTCCGTCTTCAATGCTGCCATCCTGGTGCAATGTCCGGACGTGGTCGCCCCTTGCAGTGTAGATTCTAATAGTGGCATTGGCCGGCACGTGTATAAAGTCGATTCTCCGCTGGCCTCGCCCGCTTGTTATTCCTGGATTTAATGGCAGCTCGAAGGATGCCGCCGTGACATATGGGTTCGGCACCGCCCGCACTCGTGAAAGAGCCACGTGTGCTGCTGGATTGTCAACGTGTGCGGGGACCGTCGTGAAATCAAGAAGGTCTCCTTTGCGGAACGGCTTTAACATTCTGATCACAAACTTGTCTCCTGTCCCGAGCGCGTACGTCGTGTCGGCTGGATCCGTAAGTTTGTTCGAAAACTTCACGTCCCACGTATAAACATAATTTCCATTCGCAGCTTTCTCGAGAAATACAAGCTCGTCTGTCGACGAAAGTTTGGTGTCGCCATCAACATCCGAGAAGATAAATTTGACGTATGTACTTTCAGTCTCGTTATAGACCCGGAAGTTCACGGGAATAGGCGTCGGTTCCAGATTGGGGTCGGCATACGAAGTATCAACAATCGTATTCGAGAATATGATTGAGTAATCGCTCGGTCGGGCTATACCCTTAAACTGCACGACTGGCGGCCCGGTCAATTGAGTGTTTAATGGAGCAATGCTGTACAGATACGGATTTTTTCCACCCACCCACTTCGTAAGACTGTCGATCACTTGCGCAGACCAGGCGTTATTGAACACAAGCTCAACGCCATCGAATATATCGGCATCTTTTGTCTCGGTCAAATAAGGAGATCCCTGCATGTGCGGACTATTCCACACTGGATAATATTGATACATCATTGAGTAATTTCCAGTTGGTAAAGAACCGGGCGAAGAGCTTTTGATTGTGCCGCGGGAAGTGTCAATTATATACGCCGAGGGTGAAACTAGCGCCCCCGCCTGATTGTGAACTACAATTGTCGAAGGTATTTGGTGGCTATGATTCAGAGTTGTCGCAATCGTATCGGAACTGACGAAGGGCTCGGTAATTACGTTCATGTCCTGCACAAAATAGAATGATGTGGTCCGGGTTCCTTCTGATGAATCAGCAGCATCCACGAGCCCATTCCCGTTATTGTCAACCCCGTCATTTTGACTGTCGAGAAATGTCACATCGTATTTATGAGTTGTGACTTGTGTAGGATCGAGAACCTGGAAGGTGATTGATCCTGTTCCGAAATTTGATTCCTTAATTAACGTATCCCCTGACACCGGGGCCACATATCCTGCAGTCTTCGAATTTGGCACAACAACTGCTACGTTGATATCGGCGGAGACTTGACCGCTGGATGATATCGTAACAGTTTTCGAATTTTCTGCGGGAAGGATGCCGAGTGTTGCATCTCCTTTGCTGTACGCAACCACGGCATAGTAGTATCGGCGGCCATTCTCAACATTCTTGTCTACATAACTGTGCTGCAGTCCAGTGTCGTTTCCAAGATATATCGGGTAGGCGGAGATTGAGTTAAATAAGTCCGGTGGAGGCTGAAAATATCCGACGATGCCATCCACCAAGTCGTACTGCACCAACGGTACGTAGCCCTGAGGAACTCCTCCGCCGTCCGTGATCTTGAAGATATCCGAAAAAGTCGGGTCCGTTGACTTATAGATTTTGTATCCTTCAAAAATGTGGGTCTGTAGAACGGGGTCGATTGTAGCCTCTGCTTTGCGATCCCAATAAAGAGTTACTTGATGATCGCCCGCTACGGCCGTCAGCGTTGGCTTGGCGGGAGGTTGCGGAAATAGATAATTCGCATCGTAGATATCTTGCACTGTCTTTTTATGCTTTAGGAGGTCCGCCAGATCGACAGCGAGGCCCTGACCTAAGCCGCCGCCATACACCAGAGCCAGAGAGAAATACTCAGTGGTTTTTGCCAGAAGAGGAAAATATCCGGAACCGTAAATAAAATCACCATCCTCACCCCCGACAGGAGTATTATTGATGATCGTATTGGGGACGTCGAAATACCCGGGGGCTAATTGTTTCCATAGTGCTTCGTCGTTGCCCAGGGGGACCTGATTTGAGGGCGTGAAATAAAAAAAGCTCGTCAAACCAATTTGGTCGGACTCTTTAACGTCGGTCTTGTCGACGTGCGGTTCGCCGGGCTCCCCGGTGTCATTCCCGAGATTATCATAGCCTGAAGTCGGCAGTCCGTCCCCCTCGCCGTAATCGCCAGTGTTTGGAATACCGTCCCTCCCGACATCGTCGGTAGTGATAACCCAATTGCGATTGTTGTCTATCCGGTCGTCGCGTCGTTCGTCGATCATGCTGTATGGGCTTGTTCCCACGCCCGTTAAATAATCGATATGACGGACTGCACGCGGGATATCGATAAGAACCACCGGCGGGGTCGTTGGAGTTGTTTTAATCTGATGGAAATGGAGATAGTAATTTTCATCGATCAATCCATTAAAATTGTTGTCGATCCCGTCGTATGCATTCGGGTTTATAATATCGTTTCCGGCTGCGTCTTTGATGACATTTCCTTCGACAACTTTTGTCTTTCCCGGGTAGATCCAGATTGAATCCGGCATACCCAGCGTCCAGACCTTTACAGAGTCCACGTTCGGTACCGTGAAAATCTTTCGGCTGTAATCGCTGTTGATGAGAACAATATTGCTATTTGCGGTAATGAGTGTTGTGTCAAAATCCGTAGCAATGAATTTGGGTGCGAGAATGCCGACCGATGATGAGTCTGCATCTCCGTCATTGTCGATTCCGTCGTACGGATTCCCCGGACTCTCAAGAAATGCATATCCCACTAATCCTACCGGTCCTACCCAAAGGGGATCCGCCATCTCGGTCAAGGGATAATTCCCAGAATACGTTATATTCTGTGTGGGGTCGTAGAACGACCAATCGTTGTTGTACTCTCCATAATCCTCGGTCGATGTGACGCCGACGTAGGTCCCAACAAGCATTCCGAAGCAGACTCTGTCGTAGTTTGTGGTCCCGGTGTTGGTAATTTGATAAAGCCAGAAGATATTATCCTTCGACAGAAACTGTGCCCACTGCATCCCGCGGACGCTCGTGACAAGTCCCATACCGTTGCGGCTGGGGTTATTCGAGTCAGGTTTAAAAGCAACCCCCCACGTGTTGTTCGATGCAACGTTAAATCTCAGGTCGTTGTTGTCATCCATAACAAAATACGATTCCAGGTCGGCTTGGATTTTCTTGCCGAAATATCCATCCCAAGCAGCGTACTTCGAAAGCGAAGGATCGGGATTTGTCCGCCAGCCGGGATCTTTCGGATCATTGAGTTTGTCGGGCCAGTACGGAGGCCACGAGTTCGGGTCGTTGCTTAAGGCGATGCTCTGTTGATTCGCGTTGAAATATCCGCCGACTGGTTCCTGGGTCCACCATTTGTTTGTCACGGGATCCCGGTCCTGGCTCGCTGCGGGACGTTGAGTAGGATAGAAGGGGCATGTGAGCACCGAATGAAATGTGGTACCCTTCCATTTTATCTCTGCACCGATAAAAGGGCTCACATCGCCGCAATAGCCATCGTTTGGATTTTTCCATGCACATCTGTTCGCAAGATCGGCGGGCTGGCCTAAAACACCCCAATTTCCGAAAACGCAAAAGCACTGGTTGCCATTCATGATGGCCGTTCTGGTGTACTGATCTCCACTCTGAGCCTTAAGGATCAAAGGAAGAAGGCAAACGGCAACCAACACTGGAACAACGAAGCAAGCCGGTTTTTTCATAGTGTTAGAACTCCAGATTCATTCCAAATTCGATACGACGCGGTTCTGAGTAGTGCGTCGGGTAAGCATAATATTGGTCGAGAGTATTCACGAGCTGCTTTGTATTGCTCGTGATAGCAACTTGCTCGTCGGTCGTGAAACCGGCACGGCCGGTGTCGTTGAACACTCCGACTTCATTCCGGATATCCAGAATATTGAAGACGCGCAGGAAAGCGACAAATGTCAGCATGTCGACTTTAAACTGATAAAATGTTCTGACGTCAAGGTCGAAAAACTCAGGCTTGGTCTGGCTGTTCGTCAGTAAAGAAGAGATGTCGGTCGATGCACGGGGCGTGTATGGTGTCCCGCTTCCGAATTGTCCTATCGCACTGGCGCCCCAAGCTTTTGCGCTGTATGCGAGCGTCGTGTTGAGGGTATGCCTCTGATCCCACGCAAGAGGCACAAGCTGAACCTCGGGCTGTTGCCCCGCAGCAAGGGCGTTTAGAGCTTCCTGCGGGTCGGATGCTGTGCCGCTCGCGATCTGGAACGTGTAATCAATTGTCGCGGTAAAGCCACCGGAAAATGACTTGGTCACAGTCATCACAATCCCCTTAACAAAACCAAAATCGCTATTAACATATTGGACGTACTGTTGAGATCCGCCAAAAACAGTGATAAGGTTTCCTCTCGTTCCTGTCAGGTTACGAATATCACGAAGATAGGAAGTGACGTCGATCGACACATCGTCGGAGAGTTGCTGTTGAACTCCCAGTTCCCCGTTTATCGTTTGCTCTGGAGCAAGGTCCGAATTTCCGACAACAGGAATCGTCCCCGCCGGAATCTTGAAATCAGGATTTTGGTATAGGTATTCGAATCTTGGCGTCTGGAAAAAATGGCCGTAAGAAAAGTGCACGATGCCTCGCGCAGTGATTGGGAACGAGAAACCCAAGCGCGGGCTCAACTGTGATTTCGCAGAAGCTTTACGGTACCAGTACGTCAACCTGTCGGCAACGGTCTTGTCCGGTTCACCCGGATCCTGTATACCGTTGCCATTATAATCGAAGAACCGATTGCTGGGCTTGATTGGATTGTAGATACTCGGATCCGTCGGATCAACCAATACCTTCCCGTCCGGGTCGAAATAATCAAATCGAAGACCGATATTTACGATCAGGTTCTTGAATTCCATCTTGTCTTGCACGTACGAAGATAGCTCGACAGGGTGGCGTTCATAGTAATCGTGATAATCGGAGGAAATATCCGGGATCTGTGTAGTGATATACGGGTTGTCAGATGCGAAGTTGAAGCTGCTTTCCGACTGTACCGGCAACAGAGTATAGCTGTCATACAGAAGTCTATGCCGTCTTCCTTCAACACCTATCTTGAAAAGATTTGTTTCATCAACCTGACTTGTCAGATCCACTTTTAAGAGATCCGTGTTTGTCCGGTGTTCCGTGTGATTCATGTCCGTGCCGCCGGTCAGAAAGCTGTATCCGTCGCTTGTGGTCTGGAGAATCATCGGATTCACATAACGCGGGTCGTGGGGGTCTTGGTAGAGATAGTGCTGATACTCCTTTTCGAAGATGGAGCCATCAATAGTATAGAAGGTGCTCTGGCTCAGAGTATGCGTAAGCTGGAAGATGAACGTATTGCTGGTATTGTAGTCATTTCCCAGTCCATTCGGATCGTAGAAATAAGAACGATCGCCTTCGTTCGAGCTTCCGTAGGGTTTGGATTTTGTATTGTCATAAATAAAATTCCCCGTTATCTTGAGCATCGGTGATACACGCCATGTTAATTTTCCCTGGCCGTAGTAGCGTTCACTCGAATTCAGGGAGACAAGAGAACTATCCCCTTTGCCTGATGGATCCCTGTAAAGATGATATGCGCCGGTGCTGTCGGTATACGACACATTATTCGGATTAAAGCGATTGAAACCGTTGAGCCACCCGCCAAAATAAATGTAGCGGCCGTTTCCAAAAAACGTCAGATCGTTGCCGACAACGGGACCGCTGAGGTTGAATTCATAGTTGCGAATTGCCGTAGGGTTGAGCTTATTGAGTCCGGGAAAGAGTTCCGAAGTTTCATGGCCGAGACTATCGTATGTTTTCCCGGGTGAGGAGGCATACTGGCCGATATAAACTCCCGCGCCCCCCGCAAATCTCGGTCCCCCTTCTTTTGTCGAAATGTTCACAATACCAGACATCGCCTGTCCGTATTCCGCATTGAACGCACCGGAGACGAGCTGGAGTTCCTGAACGAAGCTTTTGTTCACTTCAACAACTTCACCCCCGTCATACGCATCGGTAATTGGAACACCGTCAATCCAATAGGCCACTTCGCCGCTCCTTCCTCCACGTAAACTGCCGGCCACAAATCCCGCCTGGAGCGAAAGCACTTGACCGACTTCCGTGACCGGAAGAGCGTTGATCTGATCGCCGTTGACAATGGCGGTGGTCGCCGTGAGATCTTTCTGAACGAGCGGGTGTTCGGCGACGACAACGACTTCTTTCTCTTCCACAGCCGATGAGACCAACGGAAAATCAATAGCAGTAGTCAGATCGCTCGAGACTGCAACGTTCGAGACCTCCATTCTATGGTAGCCGACCGCCGAAGCTGCAAGCGTAAACGTTCCAGGAGGAATATTGAGAAGCACATAGAAACCGTTGAGGTCCGCTGCCGCGCCGATCGATGTCCCTTCGATTACGACGCTGGCCCCAATAAGAGCTTCTCCCGTTTGACTGTCTTTCACTGTGCCGCTGATTTTTCCGGTGGTTCCGCCGGAAGCGACCGAACTCAGCAGCAATACGACCAAGAACAAGCGGTAAAAATTAATCATCGATAAGACTCCGCTTAAAAAGGTTTCACGCGTTGGGCAAAAGACGATCTAATCTTTTGCGTGGACAAAATCTTCAACTGGAGAATACATTTTGTTCATACCGCAAGTAGCGCGCACGACCAGCTTCGGTAAAAAATTTATCTGCGACGGCGGTGCGGAAGGATGTTCCATACGATAAATCAGTTTTTCGACAGCCAGTTCTCCCATTTCGTACATCGGCTGCCTCATCGTCGTCAAGCCAAACTGCTCTGCGAGTTCGATATCGTCAAAGCTCACCACGGCAACGTCGCGGGGCACTTTAACTCCATGCTGCCGAAGAGCGCTCATCGCGCCGATTGCCTGCACGTCGCTCGAAATAAAAATGGCGGTAGGCAATCGAGAACCGTTGCTCAGCATTTCCTTCATCGATTGATACCCGGCCTCTCTGCTGAACCCATCCTGTTTCGTCAGCTTGCTGACGGTGATGTTCTCGGGATGGACTTCCAGCCCTGCTGACGTTATCGCATCCTTGAATCCTGCGATACGCTCCCGCGCCGGAACGCTGTTGATGTTCGCGCTGATCATGCCGATGTTTTTGTGGCCGAGGGAAACCAAATGATTTGTTGCAACCATTGCACCCTGGAAATTTTCGACGGCCAGCGAATCAAACTGTTCATGAAATGTATCAACAAGAACAACCGGCTTTGAATGGTCCTTGAACTTATCAACAAACGATATCGGCAGTTTCATGGAAAAAAATAAAATACCATCGACCCTTCCTCGCTGAACGCTCTTACGCAAATACTCATCTATCTGTTCCGGATGATTAATGCCGTACAGGATCAGGTCGTATCCGAGGGTTGAAATTTTGTCCTGAACTCCCTGGAGCACTTCTATAAAAAAATAATTTGTAAAAAACGGAATAATAGCTGCGAGAGTGTTTGTCCGTTTCCGCGCAAGGGCCTGAGCATACGCATGGGGGTGATAATTTAATCTTTTCGCGACTGAAAGGATTTTATCGCGCGTCTTCGGAGTGACGTTCGGATGGTTGTTGAAAACGCGGGAGACGGTCCCTATTCCAACCTGGGCTTCTCTCGCTATGTCATATATGGTAATGGCCAATTGACACCAGTAGTTTTAGACTACCTAATGGAAGGGCTTCCAAAAAATGTAGGCCTTTTTGTGCTTATTGTCAAGAGAAAATTGAATTATTTTTTTTGAAAAAGGGTTTGAGCCTTTTTTCTTCCAAAAATTTGGAAGATAAGGAGGGTCAGAAGCGAGCCTAAATCTGGGCAAGACTACAGTCTAGAATCAGAATAAAGTGTAAATAAAGGGCGCTAAAGCGCTCCCCTTTGTGATCACGATGAGCAATCCGAAAAGGAGTAATGCGAATACGATGGGCATCAGCCACCACTTCTTGTTCTCTTTCAAGAACTCAATGTATTCAGCTATGATCTTGGCTTTAGCCACGTGAACCTCCGTTAAAACATTTTTTCGTAATTTATTTTTTTTGAGTTCCCTCTTGGGACCCAGTACGACTCACTTGATCGGAGAAAGGAAATGTCGATGAATTTTTTCCCGAAGAAGCGTGCGATTATTCCGATCGGCGTAACAACAAAATAAAACAAAAGAATCAATATTGCGCGTGAGACGATCCAGCCGATGGCAAACGCAATTCCCATCCAAACTGCGTATGCCGCTTCCAGCAACTTGGGGTTTAACAATCCGCCAAGCAGCAGCATGGACGCGGCAACCCATAGAGCCGCGATAACAAGAACGTGCCAATGTTTGAACAGTCCGGCACCGCCGATAAGAATGAAAACAGATCCGACAAGATAACCAAACTTCCGCAATTCTTTTGCCGTTCTTTTCAGCCGGCGCAATTCGCCTCGAACATCACTAATCCAACTCATACATTTCCTTCCATTGAATATCATCGCGGAAAGCCGGCTGGTTTTGCTTTTGCAAAATGAATTGTCCGGCGACAAGCACATCGATATCCGTTCGCATAAAACATTTGTACGCATCAAGAGGAGTAGCAACGATTGGCTCGCCCCGCACGTTGAACGATGTGTTGACAATAACGGGACATCCGGTTTTTTTATAGAATGCGTTAATCAGGTCGTAGTACAGCCGATTGTCGGATTGATTGACTGTTTGGATTCGCGCGGAATAATCAACATGAGTAACAGCCGGAATCTCGGAGCGCAGAACGTTCAACTTATCAATTCCCCATAATTTCTCCTCCGCATCCGTCATTGGCTTTTGCTTTTCTTTTTTCACATCGGCAACGAGAAGCATATACGGACTTTCACGGTCGAGCTCAAACCACTCGCCGACTTTTTCAGCCAACACCGAAGGAGCGAACGGCCTGAACCCCTCTCGGAATTTTATTTTGATGTTCATCTTTTTTTGCATAGTGGGCGACCTAGCATCCCCAAGAATGGAACGATTGCCCAATGCACGCGGACCGAATTCCATTCTTCCCTGAAACCATCCTACGATCTTCTCTTGCGCCAGGTACTCAGCCACTGTGGCGCAGAGTGCATCCCAGTTATCAACTCGTTCGAAGGACAAATGATATTCTTTCAGGAATGCGGCTATCGTTTCGTTATCGTATGACGGTCCGAGGTATGATCCATGCTGGCAATCTCTCCCATTCTTTTCTTTCAAAGGATTGTGCAAATAATGATGGTGTGCAACATATGCCGCCCCGATAGCGCCGCCGGCATCTCCCGCAGCGGGTTGAATCCATATATCGTCGAACAAACCCGAACGGAGTATCTTTCCGTTCGCGACGCAGTTCAACGCAACGCCGCCGGCAAGGCACAAATATTTTTCCAATGTTACTTTTTTCGCATGCTTCGCCATCCGCATCATAATTTCTTCAGCCACATCTTGAATTGAACGGGCAATGTCCAATTCTCTTTGAGTCAGCAATGATTCAGGCGTGCGCGGCTTTCCGCCGAACAGCGCTTCAAATTTGCGGTTGGTCATTGTCAGCCCGGCGCAATAATCAAAGAATTCCATGTTCATCGCAAACGAACCGTCGTCTTTGAGATCGATCAAGTGATCGTAAATGCGCTGAACGTATTTCGGCTCCCCGTACGGCGCTAATCCCATCACCTTGTATTCTCCCGAATTCACTTTGAACCCGGTAAAATATGTGAAGGCGGAATATAACAACCCCAGCGAATTCGGGAAGTGAAGTTCTGAGAGAATCTCGACGGCATTGTCGCGCCCGACTCCAATCGACGACGTCGCCATTTCTCCGACTCCGTCGATCGTCAATATTGCGGCGCGCTGAAAGGGCGACGGAAAGAATGCCGATGCTGCATGGGATTCGTGATGTTCGGGAAACAGAACTTTCCCCCCAAAGTGGATTTCTTTTTCGATAAGGTCCGGAATCCAAAGCTTTTCCTGCAGCCACAAAGGCATCGCCATCATAAACGACTGGATCCCCTTCGGCGAGAAGGTGAGATATGTTTCGAGAATGCGATTAAACTTCAGCAGCGGCTTGTCGTAGAAGGCAACGCATTCCAGCCGGTCCGCTGTTATTCCCGCTTCTTTCAGACAATACGCAACGGCGTGCCGAGGGAAATCGTGGTCATGTTTCTTCCGCGTGAAACGTTCTTCCTGCGCTGCGGCAAGGATATCTCCATCCGCGAGAAGACATGCGGCAGAATCATGATAGTATGCGGAAATTCCAAGAATGTACATGTCGCACGTTACCGAATGACCAAACAGCGAACGCGGGAAAAATTATTTCGTGTAAAAGTCTATCATCCTGTTAATCGCCCTCGCACATACCGGGTCAAAATCTGTGAGACTAAGCGAAAACATGCGGCAGTCGAGCGAGGGACGGTACAAACCGGTGGAGCTGTATCCGGAACCCTCGAACGCGCCGACAACACGGGACAATTGTTTCTCGTTCAGTATTGCGCGCTCCGCATCCAAAATTGCCTGTCGTTTTTCTGCATAGCCCGGCGTATCGCGTTTCAATTTTCCGCGCTCGGTTTCCATGCTGTCATACAGAGCTTTATTCCATGGAGTAGGCAGCGGCGTTTCAGGACTCACAAGATCCCTCCATTTCAAACCTTGCCTGGAAATATTCGCAGCGATATTCGGCTCCCAGGGCTCAACGCCTTTTTGATAAAAGTCATTGTAGGCGACAGACGACGAATAATATTCATCACCAAGCCCCGCAAATGAATGCCCGAACTCATGGACAAAAACATAATCAGCTTGCCACGCCGTCGCCGGCGTTTCACCGGTCGCAAAGCATATTGCATAAAGCTGAAATATTCCCCCCCGCCGTAACGGTTCGTGTTCACAAGGATAAAGAGAAAGTCATACGGCGCCGCCGACGCTTGATCTCTGACAGCTTTATTCGCATCCGTAAGGACATACCTGGCAGAGCCGAAAGAGTCGTAGGTTGTCCCGAGAGCGTGATCGGTCCAAATGGCTTGGTCGGGCTGGTCGATTCCCGATTCCCGCGATTCCACTTCGACCGCCCGGACGTTGAAATCCTTTTTGCGGCGTTTGAACGGCTCGGTAGAAAACAATACATCGGTAAAGTGGCGTGCATCGGTTAGAAATTTTTGCGTTTCATTTTTTGTGTACCCGTCTCCAAGAATAGCGATGTCAACTTTTGAATGGATACCCCCGTTCGTCATAAGATCGACCACCCCGGAGGCATCATGAGTCTTCCCGCGATGAACGTCGATTCCATTCGGGTCGATGACCGTCGAAAATACTTCATCGAATACCATTTGTTTCGAGCGCCGCAATATTGTCAGCTGGAATTTATTGAGGGGACACGGGAATCGAACTGTTTCGTGAAACGTCCGGTATGTTCCCGATGCCGCCTCGTCTGTTGTTTGCCATTCGTTGAACAAAGAACTATATCCCCGCGAATAGATCGTCCGGTTGCCGGCAACATCGGTGATTCGGAAAAAATATTCCCCTAAATTCAATGTATCGATGAGATTTGTCAGACTCCCCGGCCATTCGCCTTCGATGTACATTTTATCCATGGCGATTCGTTCTTCCCCCTTCGTTCCGGTATGATAATAGTCGATCCGGAACGTTGTGTCCGAAAAGTATTGTTCAAATCGATCCGAGCTCTCTGCCCGGATCGACATCACGGAAAGAATAACACCTACAATGACAGTTCGTGATATTTTCATCGTTTCACCTTGACTATCGTAGATTGAAGTATTCTGCGGGTTGCATCGTCTTGCACAAATGCCACGATGTATAATTGTCTGGGATCAATCTCGGATTTCTTTTCTTTGAACGGAGTTCCCGGCCTCGGCATTTTCTGCTCGTATGTCGTAAGATATTTTTCCAATTGGTCTTCTATGGTAGACACTGTGAAAGCGTCTTTAACGGCGGCTTTCCCGTTTTGATTGAATGCTACTCCTCCTGCACCGCGTAACATTTTTCGCACTACAAATCGATGTTCCGATATCCCGTTCGCGCCTTGATACCGGATCCCATCTTCCGCCAGTACAACCCGGAGCCTATACGATTTGCGTGTGTTCGCGACACTCGCTGAGACAGCAAACGAAACCTTGCTCCGCCGGATCTTAGCGGAAATTTTCACAGAGGCCTTCGCCTGCGTGGAGAGAATATGGTCAATCGCGTCGGAATACACTGCAAACTTAGCGCGTGCGGCAACTCCTAGTCCGCCGGAATTTGTCATGTTCGTTCCATCTATAACAGACGTTGGAGTGCTGTTGATTCCGTAATATTCAGACCGTAATTCTGTGTCGGTATTTGCCATCGGGTCGGGATGTGGTATGTGGAGATGGTATTCTAAAACCGTAAGTTCCGACCGGTCGTAACGCTCAAGCAATTTATTGTAGGCGATATCGGCTGCCTGGCATGGACGGCACTCGGACCCGGTAAATAATTCTGCCAGAACCGCTTTCTGATTCGGTTGATCGTCAAGGGAATCGGGGCGCTGATACTTCTCCGGGAAAAAATCGATCCATTTTCGTTGAGCTAACGCAATCATGGAATCTATCGACGCGTGTGGGTACAATTCTTTTTGCAACGCTTGCAGCGGTTTCATCAACACCGATGGCCGGCTCCTTACCGTTACTCCAGCCAGATACGTGTTGAACGCCTCACTTTTCTTCCCCGAGCTTTCTTGCACGGAACCGAGCGCAAGAAACAATTCCGTCTCGGACGGGAGGGCAGTTTGCAAAGCCTCCGCCAGAAATTTCTCCGCTTCGGTGTTGTTGCCGGTGTTGGACAACACGATTCCAAGCGACGCGGCGGCATCGCAGCGTTCTTGAAAAGACCTCATGGCAGCTTCACGGTATGCTTCACGAGCAAACTGAAGAGCTCGTCCTGTAAATACACGATTTCGGGAAAAACTCTCCGCGATAAATCTTTTTGCCCGGGAACTATCGCCTGCAGTGTGAAGATACTCGTCGGCGACCCGTTCAAAAAGACTGTCGCGGGCACGAACTGCGGAGGTTGAATCCCTGACCCTCGAGTGGAATAACGAGTCAAGGTTCGAATATTCCACCGATGGTTGAGATGAAAGAAAACAGGCATGAACATATCCCTCGAGACCTACTACTCCTCGATGTGTTTCGAGCTGGATCATGCCAAGCTGGGCAAAATAGTCATTATAGTTGGGATCAAAAATAGCCGATGGCGGCAGCAGTGAGATTGCCTCTCGCTGAGTCGAATCAGCTTCCGCAAATCTCTTCAGGAGAAAAAGATTTGCAGCTCTCGTGTACAATAGAATAGGAGTGAGTCTCCGGTGCTTTTCTCGGTATATCAATATCGCCGAATCCACCAACTTTAACGCGCTGTCGGGGTATTGTTTCCTGAATGCAAGTTCCATCGCAACATTTTGGAGTGCTCCGGGGAGACTCTGTGAATCCTTTGCTGCCAGATAATTGTGCGCTGCGAAGAAAGCCGCGCTGTCCCGGCGTAAAGACATGAGAACGCTAAACTGCGCGTAGTATACATCCCCTGCTAACTTACTCTGAGGATGTGCGACGATGAGATTGTTCAGTCCGGCCAGCTTCGCACTGTCCGAAGACGCGCTAATCGCTGCATGGAATAATTGGTCGTCAGCCGATTGGCCATGGACGCCAAGAGGTAACACCATGCAGCACACTAATAACCGTTGCAATAATTTCATAACGAAGTTTTCTTTCAGTTAAGAAGTCCATTCTTTTTCTTCATGATTCGATACATCATGCCCCCGGAAACACCGCACACACACGCGCCCCCCGCAACGGCAAGCCGAACGCCAACGACATTGGCCAGCACTCCGATTCCTAAACTTCCTAACGGGAAAAAACCCTGAAACACCAGGGAGTATAATCCCATCACTCTCCCCCGCAAATGATCGGGAGCGCGCCTTTGCAACGACGCGTTTGCTGTTGCGAAAAATGCAATAAGCCCAAGGCCGACACCAACCAAGCACGCCATCGAAAGAAGCGGCGAACTCGACGCCGTGAAAATCAAGATAGAAAAAATAAAAATAGATAAGCCGGTGTAAATAAATTTGCTCGGGTGAACTTTATGTCCGAACGACGCCACGGTTAACGCACTGATAAGCGCACCAATGCCGTTTGCAGTAAGAAGATTCCCGAAGCCAATGGCTCCGATATTGAGAATCTTATCGGCAAATATAGGAAGCATTACCGAGTACGACCATCCGAATATTGTCACGACAGCCACAAGAATCATAATCGCTTTCATGGTAACTTCAGAACGGATATACGCCACGCTTTCCCGTATCGAGTCGAAAACTGAGGATGTGCTTTTTCTGGCGATTCTATTTTCTACATTCATCAGCAGCAACCCAATAATGACTGCAATGAAAGAAACGCCGTTGAGAAAAAAGCACCAACCGACTCCAAGAAGGCCGATCACGATGCCGCCAATGGCCGGACCAAACATTCTCGCGCTGTTGAAAACTGCGGAATTGAGCGCGATGGCATTGGGCAAATCTTCTTTTCCCACCATCTCAACGACAAACGATTGCCTCCCCGGCATGTCAAATGCATTGATTGTCCCCAGGGTGAATGCCAATACCCCGACAATCGCCGGTGTAATCGAATCAGTCCAAACCAGGAGTGCAAGAATAAACGCCTGTACCATCGATGCGATTTGGGTCGCCGTGATCAAACGCTTTTTCGAAATCTTATCGGCAAGAGTCCCGCCAAACATCGAGAACAAAAGAACGGGAAGCGATGTAAGAAAACCAACCGCCCCCAGCCAAACCGATGAATGCGTTAACTGATACACGAGCCACGCTTGCCCGATATTCTGCATCCATGTGCCGATCAAGGAGACGAGCTGCCCGAAGAAAAAAAGGCGATAATTCCTGTGACGCAACGATCGAAACATGGGAAGCGTGGTCAGCCACCGCACAATGAAATGCACCATCCTCATATCAGTTACTGCACGCGGATCTTGAGTAATTCAATCTTTGTTTTTGTCGCCCTCACGACCTGGATGAACATCGGACCGATTCTGACTTCTTCCTTCTCAGACGGAATACGCCCGAGGGTATGCATGACGAAACCTGCAATCGTATCGTACGGGCCGTCGGGTATCTGCAGGCCTGAAACATTCTGCAGCTTTTGAACTTCTGTTTTCCCGCTCACAAGAAGCGCCCCGTCGGACAACCGTTTTACTTCTTGATCGTCATCCTGTTGGTCATCGGAAATTTCTCCGAGAAATTCCTCAAGGATGTCCTCCGATGTGACAACTCCCGCCGTTCCTCCGAACTCATCGACGACGACGGCGAGAGAAATCTTCTTGAGCCGAAAATCCCGAAACAGGTCGGAACAATTTTTCGTTTCAGGGACAAACACCGTTTCCCGTAAAATTTGAGAGAGCGTCCGCGGCCTTGAAAAAAAATCGCGTGCAAAAACAACTCCGATAATATTGTCGATTGTCTGGTCAAAAACGAGCAGTTTTGAATAGCCTCGTTCGACCAACACCTGCAAAGCCTGCTTTACAGGAGTTTTTATGTCGACACCAACGACATTTGCTCTTGCTTTCATGACATCCTTCGCAAGAACATCGCTCAACGTAATAACCTTGATAATTTTTTTTCCCTCTTCCTTTCCGACTTCCCCCATCTCCTCGCTCTCTTTTAAAAGTATTTCGATATCTCTTTTATGCAAGAACCTGCCGACGTTCGATTTTCCAAACCCAAGCGCTGCCACAATAACTCTCGAAGTTTGCTGCGTCACCCATATTAAGGGGTAAAAAAGAACGCGGCATGCTTGGAGAAACGATGAAGCGTACGGAACAACAGCATCCGCCACGATGCGCAAGAGAGATTTCGGGAATAATTCACCAAAAACCAAGATCACGAATGCGACAAGAATCGTGATGACGGTATCGGAAAAATGAAAATGTTCCTGCAGAAGAATTGCCGCAATTGAAGAAAAAGCGACATTCGCGATATTGTTGCCGACGAGAACCGTCGTAAGATATTCTTCGGGCGTGCTGACAAACGACAATGCGCGCGCGCCGCCGAATTTTTTCCGGCGAGCCCGTACTTCCATCTTCGCCCTATTCGCCACAATGAAGACAATCTCGGAAGAAGCGAACAAACCGCTGAACACGATAAGGACGAGCAAAAGAGTAATCTGAAGAGTCATACAGTTGAACTTCGAGCGCTGTTCTGCAATACTTTTAAAACACGCGGAACCCGGTTCATGATGTCGCTTGCCAGCATTCCCATCTCTCCGACATCGTCGCGCGCAATATCTCCGGCGCGTCCGTGAACGTAGACGGCGTTGATCGCCGCCTGAACAGGGGTATTGTGCTGTCCGACGAGAGCGGCAATGACACCGGCGAGAACATCTCCAGACCCCGCTGTCGCCATCCCTGCATTTCCAGTTGGATTGACGAAGATATCTCCATCGGGAGCTGCAATAATTGTCGGTGCGCCTTTCAGCACAAGTACAACATCGTTCTTTCGGGCAAACGACCGGGCAACCTCAATCTTGTCTTTTTCGATGTCTCCTACGGTTTGTGAAATTAGCCTGGAAAATTCTCCAAGGTGGGGTGTAAGGATAACAGATTTGCATTTTCTTCTTTTGAGAAGAACGAGGTTCTTGGACAATGCATTCAGTCCATCAGCGTCCACCACCAGCGTTTTCTCTGTTGTCGCAATAACCTTTTGGATTATTTCCACGGTTTCAGAATTTTGTGATAAACCGGGACCTACCAGCATCACATCCGCCCATTTCATTTTTGCCCCGATCAACTGCATGGCTGAAATCCCCACAGAGCCTTCGGAGGTCGAGGGCAATTCATACGGCATCACTTCCAGAGTTCTCCGCGCTACGCTTGAGAAAACCGCAGATGGAACGCCAAGCACAACAGCGCCTGCGCCTGCTTTCATCGCCGACTGCGAACAGAGCAACGCTGCACCCGTCAATCCCTTCGATCCGGCAAGGACAAAGATCTTTCCGACACTTTGTTTATGCGCTGTGATTGAACGAACGGGCAAACCGCTTTGAACATCCCTCTCCTCGGTGAGAAATAATTTAGATCTGTACTTTTTAATCAAGCGACCGGGCATCTGAATATCGGCAACGGAAATCGAGCCTGTTACTTCTCTTCCCCTCCCGAGGCACAGGCCAATTTTCGGGAGTGCCATTGTCACCGTCAGGCATGCTTTGACAACTGTTGACGAACACCTCCCCGTCGAAGCATCAAGTCCTGAAGGGACATCAACGGCGATGATTTTCGAATCATGTTGGCGATTGATCCATTCTACAACGGCCCTGAATTTTCCCCTCATCTCACCATGAAACGAAGTTCCAAAAATCGCATCGACGATCAAATCAAATCTCTTTTGCGTGAATTCCTTTTCTTTGAACGAGCGAAGAATGGTCAATCGAGCGTCGCCCATTCGCTTGAGAATGTCATAATTTGTTTTTACATCCCCTTGCGTTTCAGTTTCATCACTGAAGAAAAGAACCGTTACATTTGCCCCGCGTTGTACGGCATGCCGGGCAGCAACAAAACCGTCCCCGCCGTTCTTCCCTTTCCCTGCAACGACAAGGACATTTGCCGCTTCAACCGAGCCGAAACGATGTTCAATCTCTTCGACGACCAAGCGCCCGGCGTTTTCCATCAAAAGAAGCGAGGGTATTCCGAATTGGCGAACCGCCAGCTCGTCTATTTCCTTCATTTGTTCGGCATCGACAAGAGAGAGCACGAGTACTCCAAAAAAAAGAAAAACCGTCCATTCAACAGCGGATGAAATGGACGGTACAAATTCCCGAATGAATATTAAAAAAGCAATTGCGTGACATTAAGTATGAGTGATGGGAGAATTCCGAGAACGACAATTCCGACCGCCGAAATAACGATGGAACACAGTGCGAGTCGCGGGACTCCAATCTCCAATGTTTCTTTTGCATCGCGAAAATATATATACACAACAACCCGCAGATAGTAATACGCCGATATCAAGCTCGTTACTACGCCGAGGATGGCGAGCCACGTCATCTGTGATTGCACGGCGCTTGTAAAGAGATAGTATTTTCCGACAAAACCGGCGAACGGCGGAATGCCCGTCAGCGAAAACATAAACGCCGATAAGAGCGCTGCGACGACCGGTCTGCGAGTGCCGAGGCCGGCGTAATCTTCATACGATATGTTTTTTCCCGATTCTTTTTCAAGGATCGAAATAACGCCAAACGCGCCAAGGTTGGTAAACGTATATGATACAAGATAAAAAAGAATACCTTGTTGTCCAAGGGCTTCCCCCGATGCGAGGCCGACAAGCATATATCCCGCATGAGCAATGCTCGAATACGCGAGCATCCGTTTGAGGTTGGTTTGAGCGAGCCCGAAGAGATTGCCGACAATCATCGAACTTGCCGCAAGCACGGCGAGGATCAATGTGAAATGCTCATCATGCTGCGCCATCGGAATTGAAAAAACCAGTATCGCAGCCGCAAACGCCGCCGATTTCCCTCCGGTGGACATCAGCGCCGAGACCGTTGTCGGCGAACCCTCATACACGTCCGGCGCCCACATGTGGAACGGGACGGCGGCTACTTTGAACGCCAGTCCGATGAGAAGCAGACCAAATCCAACGCTGTACCACAACCGCATTGTCTCGTTCGGACGTTCGGACGCGATACGCAATAAGTTTGTTGTTCCGGTTGTTCCGTAGACAAGCGCAATGCCGTAAAGAAGGAACCCTGTGGCAAATGCCCCGAGAAGGAAATATTTTAAAGCTGCTTCATTGGAACTGATCTTCGTTCTCATGAATCCGGCAAGAACGTAAAAACATACCGACATCAACTCGACGCCGAGGAACAACGTGATCAGATCCGCAGACGATCCCATCAGCATCATTCCGGCGACAGCGAGAAGAACGAGCACATAAAATTCGCCGAAATTGATTTCTTCTTTCTTCAGGTAGGATTCAGAAAGCAGAAACGTCAGCAGGCCTGCAGTAAGAAAAAGAAGGTCAAAAAAGCTTGCGTAGCCGCCGACGAGTACCATGTCATTAAAAGCAGTGGTGCTCAATGAAAACGTCGCTACGCTGAAACCCATGCTGATGAGAATCCCGGCAATTCCGATAATGAGGATGGCGGTTTCGCTCTTTCGCTTCGATGATTTGACGATCAAGGCCACGATCGCCGTGATCGACACCGAAAGAACGGGGGAAATCCCAAATAGATCTGAAAACGAAAAGACCATACACTCGACCTCTACGAGAATCTATGAACGAAAAAACAAAAACCAAATCAGGGCAAACGTCGGAAGCAATACCGGAATTGTGTACCGTCCAATGTATCCGAAAAATGAGGGCATTGACACGCCGGCCTGCTCTGCAATTGACTTGACCATAAAATTAGGACCGTTGCCGATATACGTGCACGCACCGAAAAAAACTGCCGCGACGGAAATCGCCTTCAGATATGCGTCGTGGTTGCCGATCAAGTACGATACCTGGACAACGGAAAGAGGAATGCTACCTGTTGCAACAAGCTCCGGATGAAATTTTGTAAGCGCAGCGGACGTGTTCCTTATTTCATCCGCATGAACAACGCTGACTCCCCCTATGTCCACGCCGTGAACCGCGACAAGGTGCCGTACCTGGGCAATGATATTCTGGTCGATAAGCAGTCCGATCGAAGCGCTGAGGGAACTCAGATACGTAGGAGCATTATCCAGGAAACTCGAAAGTGCACCGGTTCCCCAATAAAATTGCCCGGGAGTGGTCATACCGGTTGACGCTGCATTACGTTCAAGCCAATCAAGCGCGGGAACCATAGTAGCAAAAATTCCAATGAACAGAATCGCAACTTCTTTTAGAGGAACAAAATTGAAATCATTCTTTGTGTAAATTTCATTTTTCGTCGTGAAATATGATCCCGCAGCCGCAGCGATCATGAGAAACTCGCGAAGGAAAAATGGATGTTCCACAAACACTGCCGCGAGTATGACGGCCAAAAAGAAAACGTTGTGCATTCCGCTGACCGAGGCGCTTTCATGCAGTTCAGACTCCGGAACATGCTCTTTGCCCGCTTCGAACTTTCGGAAGCTGAGATAATCGATGGCAAAAAAAAAGCGAGCACTATTCCGATACCGAGAAGCCAGATATGCCACACGGACGCAAGAACCCAGAAGAACGGAACTCCTTTCAAATAGCCGAGAAATAACGGCGGATCGCCGACCGGCGTCAGTGCCCCTCCAATATTACCGACCACAAAAATAAAGAAAACGACGTGAAAACTTCGTAATCGGTATTTATTGGCGCGAAGAAAAGGCCTTATCAAAATCATCGACGCACCCGTGGTGCCGAGAAAATTCGCTGCAACAGCACCGACCGCGAGCAGCGAGACATTTGCGAACGGGGTCGCTTTCCCTATGATGCGCAAATGGATGCCGCCCGAAACGACAAACAGCGATCCGATGAGAACAACGAAACTGATATACTCCCTGCCAACCTGCAGCATTCTTGCTCCATCGCCGAGAACAAAAAGGTAGTAGGCAACAGTAATGAGCCCCAGCCCCGCCGCCACAAAAGAATAATTTTTCTCCCACCAGTGCCGGTTGATAAAAGGACACATGGCGATTGCGCCGAGAAGAACGACAAACGGCAATATCAGAATCGGCGGAGCCTGCACCGCATTCGATTCCTCTCCGGCAAGCGCCAGTGAGGAGAAGACAAAAAGAGAGAATGTTATTTTTGCAGCCGACCGAATGAGAGACATTTTCACCGCGTGTCCTGGCCTGGGCTTAAAACTGTCGAATGGATTTCTCCGCTTCTCGTCTGCTCCAGCATTTTTACAATTTGTCTTGTCGATGCTGCCGAAGTTTTGAGAAAAGTCGACGGATAGACTCCGATCCACACAATGAATACGACGATAGGAACCAACACTACAATCTCTCGTACTGATAAATCATGCAGAGATTGGTTCGAAGGGTTTGTCAATTTGCCGAACATGACGCGCTGAAACATCCATAGCATATAGACCGCAGCGAAGATCACTCCCGTCGCCGCAACGACAGTATAGACATGCGACCCTAAAAATGTTGATTTAAAGGAACCGAGCAGAATTAGAAACTCGCCGACGAAACCGTTAAGCCCGGGAAGTCCGATCGACGAAAGCATGACGATCATAAAAAAGGCTGCGAAGACGGGCATTTGCTTTGACAATCCTCCGAACTGCGAGATGTCGCGCGTGTGCCTTCGGTCGTACAGCATGCCGACAATTAAGAAAAGCGCACCTGTGGAAAGTCCGTGGTTGATCATTTGGATCATCGCCCCCTGAATCCCCTCCTCCGTCATAGAAAATATTCCAAGCACAACAAACCCGAGATGGCTCACCGATGAATATGCCACCAATTTTTTGATATCTGTCTGCACCATTGCAACAAGTGCGCCGTACACGATGCCAATGACCGCCAGCGTTGAGAGCAGCGGAGTGAATTCAAATGACGCTTGCGGGAACAACGGCAGGCAAAAACGAAGCAATCCGTATGTTCCCATCTTCAGGAGCACTGCGGCAAGGATAACGCTTCCAGCCGTCGGCGCCTGGACGTGTGCATCGGGGAGCCATGTGTGGAATGGAAACAACGGGATCTTTATTGCGAACGAAAGCGCAAACGCGAGAAACATCCAGACCTGAATGTTGCGTGGAATCAATGGGGCAATCTGATACAACGTCGATAGATTTGTTGTGAAATGTCCGCCGGGAATCGTCGATGCGTAATACCCGAGCGACAAAATCGCAATCAGCATCAGGAGGCTGCCGGCCATCGTATAGAGAAAAAACTTAATTGCCGCGTAAATTTTATCCTGCCCTCCCCAGATGCCGATGATGAAGTACATCGGGATCAGCATTGCTTCCCAGAAAACATAGAACAAGAATAAATCCGAGGCCAGGAAGACTCCGAGCATGCCGATTTCCAGAAGCAAGATAAAGATCACATATTCCTTAAGCCGAACGGAGATCGATCCCCAGGAAGAAAGAAGAGCAATCGGCGTAAGAAATGTCGTGAGGACTACAAGCAACAGCGATAACCCGTCAACGCCGACAGCATAGCTGATATCCAAGCCCTGAATCCACATTGCCTGGTTCACAAATTGCAACTGTACGCTTGATGGGTCGAACCGGAAGTACACAACGAGTGAGAGCAGAAACGTCAGCAGCGAAGTACCAATCCCCACGGATTTGATCAGATTGGATTTCTCTTTGTTGAGGAAGAGAAGAATCGCAATTCCGACGACGGGCGAGAATAATACGAATGTGAGGATGTAATTCATTGTTGACGAAGCAATTTCATATTATCGAATGATGATCCAGCCGATGATAAACAAGATGCCGGCTACGAACACAACCGCATAGCTTTGAACAACCCCGGTTTGCAGGCGCCTGAAAAACTGGCTTGCATATTCCGTGGCTTTTGCTGTAAAGTTTATCAGGCCGTCAATGATTCCTATGTCGAGACGCTTCCAAAGCAATCTTTCAGAGCCTTTTGCCATCGGCGTCACAACCGCAGCATCGTAGAATTCATCGACAAAATATTTATTGAGGAGAATTCTGTAGGCTCGGGAAAATTTAGCAGCCGTTCGTTCCGCAATTTCCTTCCTCTCCAGATATATCCTTCTTGCAAAGAATATTCCGGTTACGGCAATCACAACCGAAACAGCCATAAGCACATATTCCATCGCAGAAACTTCGTGGTATGGCAACAACATTTTTGAGTTCGCACGCTCAAAGACGGGTTCGAGAAAATGTTCAAACCGATTTCCCCCGCCGAGACTTTCGGGGATGCCGATGAATCCACCGATCACGGAGAGCACTGCGAGAATGATTAATGGGACAGTCATCGTTTTCGGCGCTTCGTGCGGGTGAAGATGATGTTCGTCGAAGCGAGGCGAACCGTCAAAGGTCAACGAGACAAGCCGGAACATATAGAACGCCGTTAACCCGGCGCCGGCCGCTCCGACAAGCCACAGGATCGGCGAGCCGTCGGAAAAAGCCTTCCACAAGATTTCATCTTTGCTGAAGAAACCGGCGAGAGGGGGAATTCCCGAGATCGCAATCGCACCGATAAGAAATGTTTTGTACGTCGTCGGCAGATACCGTTTAAGTCCGCCCATCTTTTGGATGTCCTGCTCATCGTGCATCGCATGAATGACAGCTCCCGAACCGAGAAATAGCAATGCTTTGAAAAACGCATGTGTCATCACATGAAATATTCCGGACGCAAACGCGCCGACGCCCAAGCCGAGAAACATGTACCCGAGCTGGCTGATCGTCGAATACGCCAACACTTTTTTAATATCATTTTGGACAAGACCGATTGTCGCGGCATAAAAAGCCGTCATCACGCCGATAATAGCGACGACATCCATCGTCACGGGAGCGAGTGCAAATAGAATCGAACTCCGCGCGACCATGTACACACCGGCCGTGACCATCGTGGCGGCGTGAATCAGAGCGCTGACCGGCGTCGGGCCCGCCATCGCATCCGGCAGCCATACATAGAGCGGAATTTGCGCTGACTTCCCCGTCGCTCCGACAAAGAGCAGAAGCGTGATCCACGTGATCGTCGAATCGCCGCGGCTAAAAACCGAGGCCGCCGAGAAAACGGTTTCGAAATTTAACGACCCAAAAGTGGTGAAGATGAGGAACATGCCAAGGAGAAATCCGAAATCACCAACTCGGTTGACGATAAATGCCTTTTTCGCCGCATCTCCCGTCGTTCCTTTTTCAAAATTTTTCTCGTACCAGAACCCGATCAAAAGATACGAGCAGAGACCGACGCCCTCCCATCCAACAAACATGAGCAAAAAGTTGTCGGCAAGAACGAGCGTGAGCATCGCAAAAATAAAAAGATTCAGGTACGTGAAGAATCTCCAAAACCCCCTGTCGCCATGCATATACCCGATTGAATAAATATGAATGAGGCTCCCCACGCCGGTAACGATCAACGTCATAATAATTGACAATTGGTCGACTTGAAAAGCGGCATTCACTGAAAACGAACCGGCGCTGATCCACTCAAACTGGTGTACGATGTGCTGACGTTCACCTGCCGGAAACGAAAGCATTTCAACAAAAATTGATACCGCAACAAGAAATGACAACCCGACCGCTGCCGAGCCGATTATCCCTATGAGTTTCTCCGATTTTATCTTCGAACCGAACAGTCCGATACAAAGAAATCCGAGAAGGGGGAAAAGAACAATAAGGCCGACGTTCTGATACATAGTTACCATTTCAAAATATTAATCTCATCGATATTCACCGTCTGCTTGTTGCGGAAGAGCGCAATAATGATGGCTAACCCTACTGCTGCCTCCGCCGCTGCCACGGTCATCACAAAAAATACGAGCATTTGTCCCGTCGGATCTCCGAGGAACGAAGAGAAGGCAATGAGCGTCAGGTTCACTGAATTGAGCATCAATTCAATGGACATAAAAACAATAATTGCGTCGCGGCGGATCAACACACCCAGCACACCGACACAAAACATAAACGCAGAAAGGAGGAGGTAATAATCGATTGGTATCATTCTGTAAGTTTCTTTTTTGCAAGGATGACCGCACCAACGATTGCCGCCAACAGCAACAACGAGGTGATCTCAAACGGAAAAATGAATTTACTAAAAAGGACTTTGCCGATGTATTCAACGGTCCCGATCTCAACAGAATTGGACGATTGCTCGATCATCGTATTCCCGGATTGATACACGAATATATAGAGCAGTTCAAGGACCAAGCCTACGCTAAACCCGATGCCCAGGTACGTTCTCACTCCAAGATGTTCCCTGAGCCGTTTATCGTCCCCAAGGTTCAGCAGCATGATCACGAAAAGAAAAAGCACCATGATCGCGCCGGCATACACTAATACCTGCACCATTGCAATAAACTGCGCATTGAGCGTCAGGTACAAGCCGCTGAGGCAAAAAAAGTTTAGAATAAGATAGAGGGCACTGTTGACAGGGTTTCGCTGAAGGATGACCATGACCGCTGCAAATGCCGCGACGGCAGCCAGAACGAAGAAAACAACTTGCTCAAATGTCATAGCATCAATTTCGGGGTAAGTTTCGGTGGATAAACGGTGTAAATATACGAAGTGTTATGAAGAGAATCAATAAAATCGAGAAGAACGAAGCGGCAACGCTTTAAAACAGCATCCCCTGTACACGCGCTCTAACGAAAGATTTTTCTTCAGCCCGTCGATTGTTTATCGACGGGCAAAAGATACTGCCCGCATGTAATCAACAGCATCTATAGAGAATGCACAGTCCGTAACAGCGCGAAACGGCCGCGGTCGATTGTTCAGATCGCCGCTTTGACCGTTTCGCTGCTGATGAACCAAACCGTGATAGTTTATTCGACAATCTTGACAACGCCACGCCCGCTTGCCGAGTAATAGTTCCCATCGTACATCGCTTCTGCGGCAATCGGCGCATACTGGAATTCTCCCTTGGAAACAGCGCGTACGAGATAGAAGAACTTCCGTTCACGGGTTTCGTTGAAATTGGTATAGTAATTTATCCGGTCATCCCGAATGTCCACGTAATCGGGTGTACTTGCATCCTTGATAAAATCATACTGAGACGTTTCAACCAGCCTGGGATTCTCGATCTCAAATCCGGCGGGCAGCAGGTCGGTGATCGCAACGTTCTCGAGCTGGTCAACATCCGTTGTCGCCGTGATCTTCACGACGACGAGAGAGTTTTGCTTTATCGCCTCAAGACTAACTGGGGCACCGAAGCGGTTAAAGAATTCTCTTCTCACGCGAAGGTTCTTGTCCTCAATCTTGATGTTGCCGTCTCTCCGGATTCCTTCGGTGATCAACGAGTAGTACACCTGTCCCCCTTCTTTCAGCGAAAACGTCACTTTTCCTTCGACTGCAGATATATCGTACTTCTGATTGCCCCCGGAATACTGTTGCGTGCTTCCAGCGATGTTTATCGTTCCATCAAATTTCCCGCTTCCGGCACGGCGAGCGGCTTTCCCAAAAGCAAGCAGCGTGAACGCATCGTCCTGAGTGCTGTACCACTCGTGCGCTTCATACGTCTTGGAAAGATAATCCATGTACCTCGGGATGTTTGCGTTAGTCGGATCGGTCTCGAGGAGAACGTTGAGGACGATCGCGTTCGCACGAATCGGGGAATCAAACCATTCGCCCGATGTTCTTCGTGGATCTTCGATGACGAATTGAGGAGGCAAGAGGTCAAGGTATGACTTGCGATCGCCGCTCAGCGCGAAGGATCCGGCAAGAAGGTATCGCGTGTCGGTCGTAAGAAGCGACGGCGCCGTCCGATAAAAATTCATGATCGAAAGCTCCGGCTGACTCGCGAGGGCTAACACATAGAGAGCATAGACGGAACTCTTGTCCGCTATACGAATGATTTCTGTTTTGTGATTCGAATACACGTAGTAATCCATGGTCTGTTTGCTGCGTGCGATGGTCGCAATCGCAGACAAAGCGGCCTTGAGCGTTCCTTCCGGCACAGAATACCCTGCTTTTTTCGCTTCAACGAGAAAATGAGTGGCATAGACGGTCGCCCAGGTATTGTACTCCGAACCTCCAGGCCAGTACGAAAACCTGCCGTCATTTCCCTGCATGCTGCCGATCTTTGTGATGGCTTCGTTCACAAAATAGGTCGGGCTTCCTCGTTCAAGTATGGACGGATCCAGCAGTACGGCGATATCGCGCAAATAAATCTGTGGAAACGCTTTCGACGTTGTCTGTTCAAGACAGCCGTGCGGATACCCGACGAGATACTTCAACTCCTTCGCAAAATTTGCGACAGGAAACGGGCTCACGGTAAAATACGATTTTCTTCCGTTCGGCAGATACTTGTCGCTCAGCGTCAGTGAAACCGTGCTGCCGCCCGTGACGATGCCCGCAACGCTCTCTGTAACATAGGATGATAAGGGACGGACCGGAATTTCTGTTACAGATTCAAATTTCTCGCCAAGTGCTTCGGTAACAACTTTCACCGTCGCTTTTCCGATCTGGTCCGTCGCTTTGAGAATAATGTTCACATATCGTTCTTGATTCGCGTTGATGTCCAGCGTCGCCGATTGCTGAGTCGTCGTAAGCGGTCCCTCGGTGTTGATTGTAAATTTCACGCTTACGGGTTTTTCCGTCGTGTTGAAAGCTGTAATCGGCATCGTAATGACATCATTCGGACTCGCAAAGCGCGGGAGCGCGGGAGTTACAACAACCGGGTCGGCAACCTTCATCGATTTTTCTGCCGAGCCGAATTTTCCTCCTTTGTATGCAATGGCCATCAGGCGTAATTCGCCGCTGAATTCCGGCACATCCAATGTCACCTCCGCCTCTCCGTCAGAATTGGACCGCACAATGCCAGACCACAATGCAACGGGCTTGAAGCGAAGCGCTGAGACAGGATTGGTTCTTTTCGCTTTTGCTTCATAATCACTTCCTCCGCTGCTACTCTTTTGCTTTTTATCGGGCTCCGGCAGCAGGTCGCGGAAGAAATCGAACGTTTGCGTTTCCAAACCTTTGCGTGCATAGAAATAGGAATACGGCTGCGGAGTCGCATAATTCTTGACTTGCAAAATGCCTTCGTCCACGGCGGCAAGGGTTACGAACACGTTCTTCTCTCCTGCCACTGAAACCGTGACCTTCTGTTTTCCCCGCGGACGTATTTTTTCTGGAGCAGAAATAGACACGGCTAGTTTATTCGCCTTCCTTTCCGCAAACAACGGAGCAAAGCCGTGGCCGACGAGCAACGGGATGTTCATACTTTTTATTTTCCGGAAAAGTACGGCGCTGACATAAACGTTCGGCATAAAGTCGTCTTCCACGGAAACTTCCATCGACGCAGTATTATTCTCAACGTTCAGATACCGATAACTTATAACCTTGTTTCGTTCGAGCGTGACGAGCATCGTCCCGTCAAACGGAGTCTTGAACAGAATGTTCGCCTTTTCCCCCGGCTCATATGATTGTTTATTAAAAGAAATATCGACTTTTGCTTCGGGGTCGATTTGAAACGATGTGATGTCCGTTGTTGCCCAGCTGTATGAATAGAAATCAAACTGATTAAAGCCATCATCGCTCTTCTTCGATACGCGAACGACATAATCGCCGGAGATTGGGGGGACGGTAAACGTGAGGGATGTTGGAGTATCGTCCAATGCAACGTCCCTGCTTTCAACAGGTACCTCAATCATCTCGGAAACGTACCGCAAAGAGTTCGTTTTTTCATACATCCGCAATACTGTATGCCACTCCTTGCGGAACAATCGAAATTGTGCGGAAAACCCTTTGATCGGCTGATCGTCGGGATTGACCGCGATCAGCTTTATCGTTTGCGGAGTCCCCGGCGAAACATAATAATCCATCTTTCGCCATACGCCGATGTAATAGTCTTTCGGATGCACAACGGTAGTCGCGAGCTGATACACCGGCCGGCCGGATTCGTCGAACACTCCGACCCGTCCGCGCGCAATGAGAACGCCGTTCCACGCGGCCTCTTTCGGAACGCCGAATGATTCCTCCGCTTTTCCGTCATCGTCCGTCTTTCCTTCGCTCACGACCGGTTGGGGAGAAAAATTCTCTGCTCCGTCATTAGCAAAACGAAATTCCGGGAATTGCTTTGAGAGATATGGCGCCGGAACAAAGGTTCCTTCAAACTCATAATTTCTTCCCGACGCGGGAGGTCCGAAGAAGTTCAACGCCTGGAAGGAATAATTAATAGTGTCCCCCGGTGCTGCCGCTGTACGATCGGCCGTCATCGACACACGAATCCGATCGGGGACAAAATCTTCAATACTCACGGAATACGATGTTAAGAAGAGATCGTTGCCCGTGGAGACATCAAAACGATACACTCCGGTCGGCGAACTCTGATCTGTTTGGTAGGATATTTCAAAAGACCCTTCCTCATTGATCGTCCGCATAAATTCAGACACTACAGTTCCGAGCGGGCTGAACATTTTTACCTTCACGGGAAAACTTCCGGGCAATTCGTTGTGCAGGCCGCGGACAATGCCGGTGAGGATTACTTTTTCGCCGGGGCGATACAGGGTGCGGTCGCCGTAGACGAACGCGTCGTACTCTCCCTGGCTGTCGAGTTTTCCTCCGACGTCAAACCGCGATGTTTCGACGCGGTAGTCAGCGAGGTTTAGGAAATTAAAATCATCGCCTTTCGTCGCTGTGACGAGTTTCAGATGAAAGTCGTCGTTCTGCAGAGTACCGAAATCTTTGAAGACAACGACACCGTCGGAATTCGTGTTCTGCGTTGACATGATCTGATTGTTGTTCGAAATGAGGTCGATCTTCACGCCGGAAAGGGGCTCGTTGTCCTCCAGACTTGTTGCGAAAACCGTCAGTTCCTGTTTGCTCGTCTTGACGATGAGGCCGATATCCGAGATAGAAATCAGTTTCGCCGTCGAGCGCCACGCCTGCGCCGGATCTGAAACTTCGACGAGCAGAAAACCTTTGTAATCGCTCCGGAGATACGACGATAAATCGATCCCCGTCGTCACCTCCTGATTGCGTGAGTTCTGTATGTCGATCGTTTTCCCTTCAAGCAAACGTCCGAAATTGCCGACCGAGAAACGAAACTTGTGTGAAGGATGGTACCCTTCTTCGTCTTCTTCATAGTCTTCATAATCGTACGAACGGCCATTGTCCAGAAAGAAAACAATGTTGTTCTGGAAGACCTGGCTTACCTGCATGTGAAGTTTGGAAAGATTCACAGTCTTCACGGCAATCGACTTCGCCCCGCTTAACAGCATGTATGCTCCATCGGAGGCAAACGAAAACGACGGTTTGATATCTCCAATGACAACATCAGCCTCGTAGTCATTTTGCGTTTTCGCGCCAAGCACACTCTGGAGTCCCTTGTGGATCATGAGATGGTAGGATGTTGCCGTCTCGAAATCGCCGCGGATCAAAAATCCAAAACGATCGGTCCCTTCCACAACGTACGACCGTTCGGGTGAAATAGAAATGAATGACCGTACCGCTGACATGTCAACCTCCTGCGAGGTCGAGATTTTTATCGTTCCTTCTTTGCCGTCGAACCCGGCTTCGTGACCGTAAATCTTTAATTCTTCGAGACCGGGCAATGGATAAACAAACGGCTTGTCCATGCTAATTCGAGTGTTTGTCTCCGGAGAAATGAGGCCTTCATTGAAGGAAACGCTGATGCTCCGGGGCTTTTCCAACTGGGTAAGCGCACCGATTTCGACCGGCATTATTTTCGCTTGCGTTGTCGACATAACCTTAAATTCCGTGTGCTGCACACCGTCAATTTCCAACTTGAGATACTTTGCGACATCGTCCGGTTTTACCGAATACGAAAACTCCAGGTTTGCCTTTACGCCGACCGTCCGTTTATTGTCGATCCTGTCGTAAAAAAATTCGGCTCCTTTCATCGTGAACGGTTCCGTCGAAAATGAAAATTCATCGTCGCCCTTGAACGAGCGCGCGTGCGAGAGTTTCTTTAACAAATCCGTATTGAATTTACCTTTGAATTTTGTATCGCCGGCCAAAGGAGCGTCGGGGCTGAAGACAAGCTTCGACGAGTCCTGCCAGACAAACTTCCCTTCAATGTGCGGCGTAAATTCAATAAACGGAGTCTCAACCCAAACGTTGGTCGATTCAGGCAGGACAACGCTCCGCGAGAATTCGAATTGCAGCACTCCCGATGCCTGCACAACACCGTGCGGCAATTCTGAAGTGACTCGTAGTGCACTCGAGTCGAATATTGAGCAAGAGGAAATAAATAAACAGAAAAGAAGAACGGACCATTTCGAAAGATGTGTGCGCATAGTAGTCTCCCTTGATGAACGAAGCGTGAATATAGAGAGCGTTTTACAGATGTTTCACTTTAATACTGACCGATGAAGATCTTCCTTTGTCGTCAACACAGGTAATGGTGTGCTGACCGTCGTTCAATCCATAAAATATTTTTTCATTCTGCTTTCTTCTGGCGATGAATTTATTGTCGACATACCAATGATGTTCTTTGACATTAACTCCCGAACTTGCATACAAAGCGATCGTCTGTTTTTTTGACATCAGCAGATACGTCATATCTTTCGTCGGGCTGATAATATGCGGACCCTTTCCGGAAAATACGCGTTCGCACAACGGGTTATGAGGCGGCAAAGAAGTATAAGGATGGCCGGCGTTGTCTAAAAAATTAACGTACTCGGGGGGATAATCTTCGAATACTCTAATCTTGTATGGATGCCCGGCAAGGCAGCTTGTGCAATAATGCATAGTTCCATCGAGCGAGACATAAAATTCTTTGTCAACGTCGCAATAACTTTGGAGCGTTTGCGATCGGGAGTACAGGTCTGTCGTCAATGAAGTGCACAATGGAGTGGGAAGCTTGCCGCTGTGAGTGCAAACTTCTCGCACGGCAACGTCGGGAGGCATCGGCAGAATTGCCTTTGACGAATGTCCGGAGATGATCTCGAAAATGTCATACAACAAAGGAACAGTAGCTTTGGTTGAAACGAGATCGGGCGCCCCTGTATTGTCGGCATTTCCAAGCCAAACTCCGACGGTGTATTGCGATGAATAGCCTATACACCATGCGTCGCGACGGCCGTAGCTCGTCCCGGTTTTGTATGCGACCTCCGGCAGCGAAGCTGTAGTAGAACAATTCAGCGACGGTTCAGATTGATCGTACTTCGAGAGAATGTCTGTAACGATGTAGGCAGCCGCTTGTGAAAACACCCGCGAGGATGTCCCAGAATCACCCTTTACATAGGAAGGCCTGGTATATGATCCTCCGCGAGGGAATGTGCTGTATGCAGACGCCAATTCTTCTAGCGTTACTCCGCATCCGCCGAGAATGACGCTCAGCCCTAATTTTTCTTTTTGTGCTTCGAGGGACTTGAAACCCGACGCGATGAGATAATCGGTGAATGCTTTTGCGCCGACGCCTTCCAATAATCGCACCATCGGCACATTCAAAGAATGTCTCAGCGCGTCGTCGGCATAGACCCAGCCCGCATACGTCCCGTCGTAATTTTCGGCGCTGTATCCATCTGCATCGTACGGAACGTCGAGCAATCGTGTTTTGGAAGTGAGTGTCCCCTTGTCGATCTGGAGAGCATACAGGAAAGGTTTCAAAGTCGATCCCGGGGACCGAAGAGCCTGCACTGCATCAACTTGGCCGTTGTGTGTCGAATCATCAAAATCTTCAGAGCCGACATACGCCGTGATTTCATGCGTCGCATTATCGACGACTATTGCCGCTCCGTTGAATACATTGTGCGCCGCCCACAGTTGCACATGACGTACAAGTATCTTTTCGACAGCCAGCTGCATTTTTTTATCTAACGAACTCACGACGAGATTGTCGCTGTGGTACAATTCCTTTACCCTCAGCACGAAATGATGGGCAAAGCGAGGCAGCTGGCTACGGGCCACGGAAGATGGCGTTTGCCAAAGCACGACGGAATCCTGTTTTGTCAAGAACCCTTCCGACAGCCATTTCCGTCCAATGCGTATTCTCTCTTTATAAAGTTTCTCGGAATTCTTATCCGGACGAAGGCCATTCGGATTGTTCGGCAAAAGGATCAAGTCCACCAGCTCTGCAAGATTCAAGCGCTCTAACGGAGTTTGGTAATAAAGATATGCTGCGGATTGCAGTCCTTCGATGTTGCCTCCGAGAGGAACCATGGAAAGATACATCTCAAGAATTTGTTCCTTCGAGTACCGCATCTCAAGCTGAAGCGCGTGGAACATTTCAATGCACTTGTTGAGATACGTCCGGTCGCGCGACTCCATCATCCGGGCGACCTGCATGGTAATGGTCGACGCACCGGAGACTTTTTTCCCCCGAACGACATTCTGAAAAACTGCCCGCACGACAGAAATGGGATTTATGCCCGGATGGTAATAAAAAAATCGGTCTTCTTTATGCAAGAGAATCTCTTTTAGCCGCGGCGGAATTTCCGCAGGTGAAGTCTTAAATCTCCAGATTCCATCCGGAGCCAAAAATGCATGAAGGAATTCGCCGTTGCGGTCCAGAACTATCAGTGAGTAAGGTTTAGATTGCGGAAGCGGAATGAGAACCGCGAGAATTGCAAACGCTGCGAAAATCAAGAGGACAAAACCTAGGAAAAAATAAAATGCCCGCCGCATGACTCGTAGATTTTAGAAGGGAGCTGAAAGATCGGAGTTGCACCAAGTTTAAGAGAGTAATCCCATAAAAGCAACAGAATAAATGAAATTCGAGTCCGTTCACGAAGACAAAATGCGGGATGGAAACCTAATTTCTTCACTTCAACTCTATCTGAAGCAAAAGAAGCAAAATCATAATGCGAAATCAAGCTAAAAACGCTTGAAAATGGCAGACTAATTTCTTATCCCCTAACCCGGCTCATGGTGCGCCCGGGTTTCACAAAACCAGGCTGATTGATGAGATGACCTTCTTCCTTCTTCTACACGGCGGCGACAATCGTGTCCGAGATCGTCTCATCGCGGCACTACCTTTGAGTAATTCCACATATCGCCTGCGCCGATGGGTATGTATTCGATGAACCATCCTCACACTGAAACGGAGCTTCTGACATTGGGATTGCATTCGCAATCAGCGATTGGAACAGGAAGAAATCATGGCGGCACCTTGCTCCGAACCAATTACTCTTCAAGTGTCTTTCTCTCGTACATTTTTTTATTAAAAAACGGGGTGAGCGCGGTAAGCGTGGCGAGTTCGAACGAATCCTCTCGTGTGATGAGATCGCCGGTAAGAATTCCCCACGTCCCCTGATTGCTCCGGACATCATTCTGTCCTCCAAAAATGTCTATCACTTTTCCCAAATCAGCGCCGTCGCGGATCACCGCATCGGAAAGCGCCCGGGGAATTTCAATGCTTCCGGAGCTGCCAAATGAAAATCGTTCTCCGTCGTAGATACATGCCCAACTTTGGAGGAATGCATGTGTTTGGGAAACGTACAATCCTCCTTCTACACCCACAGACAAGATTAACTCGGAACTTTTCGAACCTCCTCTTGCAAAAGCCGTTTCAGCGCGCTGCCGTGCACCCGTCATGAGTTCGTCGATCGAGAGGGGCGTCGCCTGTACGCCGCTCTCAACATGCATCGTTTCAAAAACAACGCTCTGAAATGGAGGGATGTGCGAGAGCTTTCGGAACGCTCGCTGCACACCGTTGATTTTCGGCGTGCGCATGCTGGCGATGAGAATTTTCATTTCCTGGATTTTTTTGTGAAGCGGGAGAGCTTCTTGATGTCCGGGGGGATGGGAAATAGCTTATCGAGCGTAGTCCTCTTCTTCTTCCCTGCTCCGTTGGTGAGGATGATTTCCAGCCGGGGAGCAAACTCGGCGAGGACCTGGCGGCATGCACCGCAAGGCGTAATAAACCCTGCATCGTCGGATGAAATCGCGATAGCGCGAAAGCGGGTTCTTCCTGCCGCAACAGCTTGAAAAACGGCGTTTCGCTCTGCGCAGATTGTGAGGCCGTACGATGCGTTCTCAACGTTGCATCCTTCGAAAATATCTCCTTTATCCGTCAGCAGCGCCGCCCCGACGCGAAAGTTAGAGTAGACGGCGTAAGCATAGTGCTTCGCTCGTATTGCTGCTGCAATAAGTTCTGTCTTTTCTTTGTTCGATGTTGCCACATCTTCTCCGGCTATTGTTGTTAACGAGAGCGTCGCCAAGTATGTGTCAAACATCCGAAAAAGAAGGAACAGAATCAACACCGTATGGGAGGCTGTTGCACACCTTCTCGATTGACCTTACCGAACATTTCAATATCTAAAGATTTCTCTGATAAGGCATCCGGCAACCTCGAATGATCATGTCGCTGCCGATTAGTTCCTTTTTTCCACACATGCATCGCACGGACAGATCGCACGCAAATAATCCCAGGCATAGAGGCCGGTGTCGTGCCCGTCTCCCCAGACAATCTGAATGGCATAATTACCGACAGGAGAAATCGATTTCAGGTCGTAGCGTCCGGGAAGTTCAGGCTGGGGCGAAGGCTGAAACGTGTGCAGCAGTACCGTTTCCCCTTTGCATCCGGCGCATGGACATTCATCGCGAAGATGATGAAGAGTAAACGGGCTGACGTGGCCGTCATCCCATCTCATCGTTAAAATATCTTTGCTCGTCTGTTTTACCGAAGTTACATGCATCCGAGTTATATTACAACATTGTTGTGAAAATTTGTGTGAGGTAGTTCGCCCACTTCTCGTATGCAGGCATCGTCAAATGTATTCCATCCTCGCTGAATTCCTTCGCCAGTTCTCCTTTTGTATCGACAAACAGCGGGTAAATGTCCAAAAATTTGATGCCGTATTTGATTGCAAGTTTGTGTATCTCAACATTGAGAAGTTGTATGCGTTCCAACGGAAGGTTATCATTACCCCGAGTTGGAAGAATTGACTCTATGAAAAGTTTCGTACCTGCGGCATTCTTTGTTATTCTCAGAATCATCCGTTCATAATTTACCAACAGAGTGTTGTTCGAGAAGCCCGCCGCAATGTCGTTGATTCCAATAAGAAGAAATACGGCAGACGGTGCAAGCTTTATAACATCGCGATTCAATCTTTCCAGCACTTGATCGGTCCTGTCGCCGGCAATCCCTTTGTTAACAACCGAGAATTCTTTCAATAGAGTATCCGTGGGAAACCCGGCCGTAATCGAATCGCCAAGTAATATGATAGCGCCCAATGTTTTCCTTTCAATAATAACGAAGTAATAACAGAAAAAATCATTAGTTGTTGCGGCTCAACCGGTGCTGGCTGCACCCATCCTCTCTTCGATGCGGGGATCATGTACAAAAAAATAAAGCCAAACAGCTGCCAAGAATCCGATAAAAGCCGCCACAGCAAACATTATCTGGAATCCGTATGCTCGTGCCATCCAACCGAACAAGATTCCAACCGCGACTGCCGGCGCCGTAAGCGTATTCGTCAATGCAATGTATGTCGGACGCTCGGCTTCCGAACAAAGTTCGACAACGAACGACAATCGCGAAATGCCTTGTAAACCAACAGTCCATGACATAAAGAAAAAAGTAAATCCATAAACAAGGATGTTTCCGGCGAAGATGGCGATCATGCTTGCCGCCATGGAGGACAAAGCAAGAGCAATCAAATTCATCTTGTGTCCGAGAGAGTCTGCCAGGTAGCCGAATACACTGTTGCCTGCAACCATCCCCGCCATAACGATGACTGTAAATGTCCCTGCATAGGAGGCCGGTACATCAAATTTTTCAATTGCATACACCGCGTAAAACGCCGATGCAGACATCGACATTAGAGTGAACGCATCCGCAAGCAAAAAGTTTCTAAAATTCTTATTCTTCCTGAAAATCGCTCTCCCATCCCCGAAAGTACTTGCTGAAAGCGCCGGATCGGGATACTGCGAATCGGCGGCCGGCTCCTTCAGTTTGCGCAAATAGAGGTACGAGGCCATGGAAAGCAAATAGGCAATGACAAACAGAAATGCGAAATTATTCGGAAACGCAAAGGTTGCAAGAACAAATGTTACCACCGACCCGCCAAGTATTCCGAGCGATGAGCTGAGAAGCTGACGAATTGCCATGAGCTTTCCGCGAAGCTTCATCGGTGTTGTTTTCGTGAAGAGGTGGAACCACGCCGGACCTCCGAAACTCCCCGTTACTGCCGTTAAGAAAATTAGAGCTAATAATAAAGGGACAGAAATTGTCGCCGATAGGTCTTTGACAAAAAAAAAGGTAAAGACACCGACTGCAAGAAAGCAATGCCTATTGAGCAGGCCAAAACGCAATACCAATGGCTTAACCAGTTCTCTGGAATTCGTGAGGCGAATAACGATGACTTGCGGAAAATTCAAGCCGATTGTCCAGAGTACCGGGACGCTTCCAATTGCGACAACACTTCCGCCGACTTGTTGAATGAAAACAGGGAGAATTGTATTGAATGAAACGAAACTCATGGCGAGCCCGAATAAAGCGCCGTCCATGATATGTGCACGCAGATTGGAGCGAAGCGTTGGAGAATCAATGGCTGGATATTTCGAAAGCTGGAATACTTGCGTCAACATTCTCGGATTAAAATACAAGGAATTCTTTTCTCGCGCAAGTTCCAGAAAGGGTGCCGGTTCTTCAGTCCCGACTTCTGCCGGCTGCTCCGCAACAAACGGAATCTCCCTCTATAACAAAGCTGTCAAGCGTTGGGTAGTGTCTTAATTAGAACAATGTCCAAGGGACTTTTTACGGATAGCTGAAAACATCGCGCAAATCCCAAGGGGATAGCTTCGCTAGACGCTAAGCAACAAATGAAACATATCCATTCCCTTTGCGGCTTAGCGACTTTGCGCGAGCAAGCTTCAAACCTATCCTAAATTAAGACACTAGCAAGCGTTGCCTCCATGCGACTTTTTCCGTACCTTAATACAATCTGAAAAACGCGCCGGCAAATTTTGTTCGTTCAGTTGAAATCCATAATGCGGGACGGTAAAACAGATACCAAAGGATGACAATGAAAGAACATCAGCAAGTGTACAAACGGCGGATCATTCGCGAAAGAGTGATGCAGGCGCTGTATGCCTTCGAAATTTCCAAAGATCCGATTGCCCATATCATAGAGAACATTTTTGCGGAGCTTTGTGACCACCCTGACGAGTTTGCATTTGCACAAAGCCTCCTGCAGACCACCATCGAACACCAACCCTCCATCGACGTGATCATTAAAAAGAAAGCCGCAAATTGGAACTTCGATCGCATTGCATTGATCGACAAACTCCTCCTGCGGATGGGGATCTGTGAACTTTATTATTTTGAGGATATTCCCCCAAAAGTAACGATCAATGAGACGATTGAAATAGCGAAACACTTCAGCACGGAGAAGAGCGGACAGTTCATCAACGGCATCCTTGATTCAATCTTGCATGATATGAAGGCGGACGGAACGCTCGAAAAACGAGGACGGGGACTCATCGAATCGTCGGACCACAAACAAAAAGTACCGCTGAAAAAAAAATCCGGAAGCGATAAATAAGATGACGAGCTTCCCCTCCCCGCCTCATCGGAAAGCATCACGGTTTCAAATTTTCGTCTGGACGTTATTCGACTTTGCCAACACGTCGTTTTCCGTGATCATTATCGCTGTCGGCTACTCGCTGTATTTCAAAAACGTAGTCGCGGGCGGGAAGGGCCAGGGAGATTTCCTTTGGGGCATCGCTGTCAGCATCTCGATGCTCATCACAGCCGCCATCGCCCCGATTCTCGGCGCAGCGGCAGATTTTTCAAGCCGAAGGAAAAGATTCCTTTTCGGCTTTACGACCGTAAGTGTTATTTGCACGTCCCTCCTGTATTTTGTAAACGAGGGAATGATTATCGCCGGCATGGCGTTGTTCATCCTCGCGAACATCGGTTTTGAAGGGGGCATTGTATTCTACGATGCATTTCTGCCGAACATCACGACGGAAAGAAGCTACGGAAGGGTCTCCGGTTACGGGTATGCGATGGGGTATATCGGCTCGCTGACCACCCTCCTTCTTGTCATGCCGCTGTATGCAAACGGCTTTGTTGCATCGAACCTCGGGAATGTGAAGTTTAGTTTTGTTCTTGCCGCGATAATATTTTTCGTGTTTGCCTCACCCCTCTTCCTTTTTTTTCGGGACCACAAAGTGACGTTCCAGAAAAAACCTTCGTATGTCCGGGCCGGATGGCAGCGAGTGATGGAAACCATCAACCATATGAAAGACTACCGTCAGGTGGCGAGGTTTATGCTCGCGTTCTTTATCTATAATGACGGGATTCTCACCGTTATTTCATTCGCGTCAATTTTTGCGCAGCAATCGCTCAATTTTTCCTTACGGGAGATCATCGCGCTCTTTGCCGTCGTTCAGGCTTCCGGCATCGTCGGATCGCTCGTCTTCGGCGTCGTGACCGACAAAATCGGCCCAAAAAAGACGATCGACATCAACCTCGTTTTGTGGCTGGTGGTCGTTACGGCAGCATACTTTGTACAGTCGAAAGCAATGTTCTTTTGTATTGCCGTTGTTGCGGGGAGTTCGCTCGGCGCTGCCCAATCGGCAAGCAGGAGTTTGATGGCATTGCTCACGCCGAAGGAACGGGAGGCCGAATTCTTCGGATTCTACGACGGACTGTGCGGAAAAGCTTCGGCTGTCATCGGTACTTTTTTATTCGGATTGATTTCGTATCTTACAAATAACCAACGGCTTTCCATTCTCTCCGTCGGGGCCTTTTTCATAATAGGTTTGGTGCTGCTGCAGCGGGTTGACGATACCCGTGCGGCGCAAACCGCGTAGCATTGTGGAGTGAGTCCTATGCGAACCATTTATGTGCTTCTGTTTCTGCTTTTGCTGTCACTGTGTTCGGTTCTCCTGCCGTCGAACAGTCGAGCGTTTACGGGAGTTAAGTCCGATATTCATCTGACAAGTACGACTTTGAAACCGGGCGCGAAAGGTGAAATCGTCGTCTCCTTTGCTCCGAAAGAAGGTATACACATCAACACCGACCCGGCAATCGAATTCGAATTTGAAAAAGATACTCTCGTTCATTTTACCGGCGTCGCGGCAATGCCTAAAGTGGAAAAAACCGGCTACCTCGACACAAAGAGGCCGATAAAATACTCCTTTACGCTGGACAAGAATATTCCAAAGGGAAAACATACCTTAAAAGGTTCAGTCCTGTATTTTTTTTGTTCGGATACTGAAGGCTGGTGCAATCGGTCCTCCCAGCCGATACAACTGACATTCACGGTAACACAATAGTCGATGAAAAGCATTTTCTTTATTTCAGATGTACATTTAGGCTTACACGATCGGGACCGGGAAAAAGAAAAGGAAGAGCGGCTGCTGTCGTTTCTCTCGCATGTAGAAGAACACGGAGAGCAGCTTTTTATTGTCGGTGATCTCTTCGACTACTGGTTTGAATACAAATACGTCATTCCGCGCGGTTACCATCACACGATCTCAAAACTCGCAAGACTTGTCGAAAAAGGCATCGCCGTTCATTATGTCGCCGGCAATCACGATTTTTGGCTGAAGGATTTTTTCCCGAACGATCTCGGCATTCCAGTTTACAAAAACCCTTTTGCAATGATGCTGAGGGGAAAGAAATTTTATTTTCATCACGGCGACGGACTGGCATTGAAGGATACCGGGTACAGAGTTCTTAAAAAGATATTAAGGAACAAGTTCAGCATTTTTTTGTTTTCGATTGTACATCCCGGCATCACCGCTCCGATTGCAAAAGGGACGTCACGGAGCAGCCGCGAGTATACTGCAAACAAAGATTACGGTGAAACCGACGGTATGCTGCAGTTCGCGACAGAAAAAATTAAAGAGGGGTGCGACGTGGTGATTATGGGACACCGGCATGTACCGTCGTCTCAAAAGATCGGCCGCGGAACATACATCAACCTCGGCGATTGGATCTCGTATTCCACCTATGCTGAGTTCGACGGAAATACTGTGGAACTAAAAACCTGGAAAAAAGAATAACGTATGGGAAAAACACCGCCAAACGACCCGCGCAAGCAAACCCCAAAAGGGGGTTACAGCTCAGAACAAATGCGCCGGTACTTTACCGAGCCGAAATATCGCGACGAGATGTATCTGCGAAGCAAAAACTTCTTTAAGAAATATTGGTACGGCTTCGCCGGCGGCGGTGTTGCCCTTCTGGTCTTGTTCATCGTTTTCATGAAACTGGTCTTTGCCGGGCTTCCTTCTCTCGAACAGCTGGAAAATCCGAAGCCGGAGCTTGCGACAAAAGTTTTTTCATACGATGGAGAAGTCCTCGGCCAATTCTATTTGAAGAACCGGACGTATATTTCATACGACAAAATCCCGCAAAGTACGATAGACGCCCTGATTTGCACGGAGGATAAAGATTTTTACAGCCATTGGGGAGTTGTCATCTGGCGAATTCCGCTGGCGTTCGTCAGAAGTCAAGGAGCGAGCACGATTACGATGCAGCTTTCGCGCAACCTGTACAATTGGAAAAGCGCACAGGAAAATGCATTCGATAAGGCAACAAGAAAAATTCGCGAGTTCATTACTGCCGTTCAGATAGAACGAACGTATACGAAAAAAGAAATCCTCGAGATGTATCTCAATTACATTTATCTCGGGCGCGGAGCCTATGGCATTTCGGCAGCCGCATCGATCTATTTCGACAAATCGGCGCAAGAGTTAACGCTCGCAGAATCGTCCCTTCTTATCGGCATGGCGAAGGGGCCATTTTATTATGACCCGATCAAGCATCCGGAGCGGGCTTTCCTGCGCCGGGAAATCGTCCTCTCCCAAATGGTTAAGTATGGCAAGCTCACGCAGGCAGAAGCAGATTCTGTCGGACGCGATTCGCTCCAGTTCAACAGAAGTGATGCATTAACACTCACGGGAATTGCACCACATTTTGTCGAATACGTTCGGCAGCAGCTTCTCCAAAAAGCCGACAAGTATGGTTTTGATATTTACAAAGACGGCCTTTCCGTCTACACAACGCTTGACAGCCGGATGCAACGGTACGCAAACCGCGCCGTTGAAGAACATCTCGCAGATATTCAGCCGGCCTTCGATTCGACATGGGATTGGAAAGCAAACACCGAAATTCTCAACAAAGCTATTGATAAAAGCGTCGAGGATGTTATTTCCAATCGAAAATCGACGAGCCGCGGTGAACGGGACAGCATCTATGCCGCGCTTCGAAGCAACCGCGCATTCGTCGATTCTATCAAGAGAGTATGGCAAACGATTGAAGTAGGATTGATCATCATTGACCCGCACTCGGGTAGTATCTGCGCGATGGTCGGAGGGGCAAATTTTCGTTCGTTCAAATATGGACTCAACCATACGACCCAGATCATGCGTCAACCGGGGTCTGCTTTTAAGCCGTTCGTATATACTGTCGCAATAGACAACGGGTATCCGCCGACATTTGAATTGTTGAATCAACCTGTCACCCTCATGATGGAGGACGGCTCGCGCTGGACGCCGGGGAATTTCGACGGGTACTATCGGAGGAAAATATACGCTGCGTGAAGGCCTGCGTGAATCGATCAACCTCATTGCAGTCCGCGCCATCATGGAAATTGCGCCGAAAAACCAAGTCATCGAAATGGCGCATCACATGGGAATCACGACGCCGATACCTCCTTTTGAATCTATTGCACTCGGCACCGCTACAGTCAGACCAATCGAACTCACTGCCGCATTTGGTGTTTTCGCCAACGAAGGAGTCTATGTCCAGCCGACAAGCATTTTGAGGATTGAAGACAAAGATGGAAATGTCATCGAAGAAAATGTCCCGGAGAAGAGAGAAGTGATGAGCAAAGAGACGGCATACATCATGACATCAATGCTCCAGGATGTTGTCGATCATGGCAGCGGCGGACGTGTACGGCACTTCTTCCATCTTCCCGCAGCCGGAAAGACCGGAACAACGCAAGACTTTGCCGATGCATGGTTCGTCGGCTTTACACCGCAGCTTGCCGCCGGTGTTTGGATCGGGTTCGATGACCAGCAGGTAAAGTTTACTTCCGCAGACGGGCAAGGGGGTCGAACGGCGGCACCGTTATGGGGACGAGTTATGAAATACATTTATGAGGATCAAACGATTCCAATCACCAACGAGTATTTTGAAATGCCGGACGGCGTGGTGGTGGATACTATTTGCGCCGATACGTATAAACTTGCCACACCATTCTGCCCGAAAAAAATTACAGAAGTGTTCAACGTTAAATACCAGCCTTCGACATGCGATAAGCATACTTCTGCAAACTGGAAAGAAGGGGAAGAGAATCCCAACGACATAAAGTTTTAGAGGGGAAACAGGTACGCAGCATGCTGCGCTACGGTTGAACGATTTTCTCGAAAACCATCTCAGCGGAGATCTTAACCATGCAGTCAAAAGTCCCGATCGGACATGTGTCGCCGCCATGAATGCTGCATGGCCTGCAGGGCAATCTTTCTATTTGAACGACAACATCCTTCTCTCCGTACGGCGCAAATCCAAATGATGGGACCGTCGCACCAAAGACTGCGACAACGGGAGTCCTCATTGCGACTGCAAGATGCATCGGCGCACTGTCGTTCGAGACGAGCGCTGCACAGCGGCGTAAAAGTTCAGCTGACTGAAGGATGGAAAACCTTCCCGCCGATAAATAGACAGCCGTTCCCTGCGCATTGGACGCAATTTCTTTACACAAACTTTCATCTTCTTTACCGCCGACAAGAACTGCCTTCATTCCCACAGCTGTAATCCTTCTCACGAGATCGGAAAAACGTTCGGAAGGCCACCGTTTGGTATTCCATACCGACCCGGGGGCGATCGCAATCAGTTTATCGTTTGGTTTAATTTGTATTTCCGAAATAAATCGATCCACTGCATGTACATCTGCCGTGGAAGGATACACTGAAGGAAGTTCTTTTTTCGGAATCCTGATGTCGAGTGCATTTAAAAAACAAAGATTGCGTTCAATCTCATGAACATTTTTTCTATACTGAACCGTTTCCGTAAAAAGTAATCTTCCAGCGCTCACATCAAAACCGATTCGCTCAGGAATTCTGCTCAATGCTGTAACAATAGCACTGCGGAGAGACCTATGCGGAACCAGCGCAACGCCGTACCGTTGTGCCCTGAGAATGCTAGAAATCGAAAACATTCCCCCCAAACCCCGCTGTCCCCCCCTCTTGTCATATTCAATCACTGCATGGATTGCTGGATGATTCCGAAGAATGGCCGCAGCCTTGGGAGTCGTGAGAAAATCTATTAGTGTATTCGGAAACTCCCGGTGAAGCACTTGTACAAGAGGCAGGGTCAGCACCACATCGCCGAGAAACGCTGTTTGAAAAATGAGAATTCTATCTGGCGGCTGCATGCACTTTGTCGTTGGTGAGAGAATTGACAGGAGGAGAATGTTTCCATCGTTTGTGCATCCACAACCAATGGTCCGGATAACGAGAGGCATATTTTTCCAGCATCGCGACATGGCGGGCGGTAATCTGTTCGACTTTTTCATCATCCGTGCCGCTGACATTGTGCGTATCGACTTCCTCGAATTCGACTTTGTACATGCCGTCTGCTTGACGAATGATAAATGCCATGATAATCGGCGCGCCTGTTCTAACACTGAACAGCGCAGGCCCACGATGCGTTGAAGCGGGTCGACCGAAAAAGTTTACGAACAATCCTTCCTGCGGACCGCTTTGGTCGGCAAGAATCGCAACGACGCCGTTATTCCGAAGCGCCGCAATGATTTCCCGGGGGGCTCTTTCCATTTCTACAACTTTGTTGCCGAACAGCATACGATTTTTATTCATAAACGCATCGACAAATCTGTTCCGTTGTCGCTGCACAATAATCGTCAACGGATGGCGGCTTAAAAGGCCAACGGCAATGGCAATCAATTCCCAATTGCCAAAGTGTCCGCCGAGCATGATCAAGCCCTTCCCTTCTTTTAACCGTGCGTCCATAACACTAATATCCGGCATGCTGACAATTTTTTTTATCTTGTCTGCACTTAGGTGCGAGAACCAAAAAACTTCGAGGAGTGAGATAACAAGATTGCGGTACGCCGCCAGAGCGATTTCTTTTATCTCTGCGGAAGATTTGTGAGGAAATGCCTTATGAAGCTGGTCGAGTGTCAACGACCGTCGAATCGGGATAGCATAAAAAATAACCGACGCCAGGATTGAGCCGAACCGATTAACGGCTTCCCACGGCATTAGTCGCACCAGCCACCCGATGAATATGTAGCCAATGTATTCCAGTCTGTCTCGCATGAGGACAAAAATACGAAATGATTGGTGAGAATCAAAAATTGAGGCGGCTCACTTTGAGGAACCTTCCAAAGGTTTTCTTTGAAATGTGAGCCAATATTGGATATTCTAGAATTCTAATAGAAGAACCATCGGAAGGTTAACGCCCGAACGTCGAAGGAACCAAGCTCGTAAAGATTCTGCTCGTAAAGATTCAATTAGGAATTAACAATAGATATGTTTATATTAAACGTACCAAAAACAGTACACCGTCTTTATCTCCCGGTTGGGAGCTTTTAGAATCCTGCTGATGAACCGAACGAATCCTTCCAAGGTCGAAACGCCATCAATGAGTGCTATAAGAGACAGTATTTTCGGCGTACACCTTGCCCAACGGTAGTTTGGGTTACACATATACACGAAAGGATGTGTTCCATGGAAAAAGGAACAGTCAAATGGTTCAACGCAACAAAAGGATTCGGATTCATTTCCCGCGGCACCGGAGCTGAAGACGTATTCGTCCACTTCAATGCCATTACCGGCAACGGCTACAAGAGCCTGAACGAGGGCGATAAGGTCGAATTCGAAGTCGAAAAGGGTCCGAAAGGATTCCAAGCGACAAACGTTTCGGTTGTCTAAGTAAACCGACAACGAGCAGTAAAAAAGTCCCGCCTTTACGGCGGGATTTTTTTTTGTAAAAATAAAACGCCTACGAGTTTTCTTTAACAAAAAAGGCGATGAATTGACGGTAGAACTGAACGCTTCCGATAAGGAGTATCCCCCCCATCGCAAAATATGGTATCGTCAGATAGTATTTCGGGATTGATGAATTGCGGAGGGTAATTCCGATTGTCATCATGAGCGCGATCATAACGTAACCCCGCACAGCAGTGAACGCAAAGATGTTTGCACGCTCGGGCATTCGATTAATGCGGGCAATATTTTTTACAACAATCTTCGAAAATCCTAGAACGTACCCGCCTCCGGCACAAACAATACTTACGAAGGCAAAGACGAACGCTTCATTCGGAGAGAGCATTCCCATCCAGATAGCCGCCCGCACACAAAGGATACCGCCGGCAACGGTCCAAAAAATTCCCGCAAGCACAAAAAGGTAATGACGCCGAATTTCAGGGATCATAACTTTAGACAAAATCGAAGAAGCGTGAATTCTTACTGCGCAGCGGTCTTCAAAAATTCTCTCACCAGAGGGAAAAACTTTTCACCCGCTTCAATATACGGAAAGTGTCCGCAACCCGGGAGCAGGACGTACTGCGAACCACGAATGTGATCGTGAATCTGCTCGTTGGTACCGAGAACAACTGCATCGTCGGATCCTCCGATGATGAGAGCAGAGCATTGAATAGTATCAAGTCTGGTATGAATGTCGTACGAACGAAGAGTGGTGTCTCTACTGAGCTGCCGCACCATCGCACTTTTTGCGGAATATGAGGAATCGAAGGCAAGTGTAAGGCTGTCGCTGTACTGTTTATTGTGGAATGAAATGCGAAAAAGGAGTCGAAAGAATTTCGCCATTGCCGCCGGATCTCTTTTCTTAAATCCCTCCGTTTCTGCAATCTGTGACTGAGCGATGCTGTCCTCTTTCGTCGTCTTCGAGGACATAACGGCAAAAGACAAATTCCGCAACCTTGAGCTTGCAGGCGTGGTATTGACAAGGATCAGCGACTGCAAATGTGACGGGTATTTTATCGCATAAAACATCGACACCAATCCTCCCCACGAATGCCCCATCAAATTCATTTTGTCCAGGCCGAATGCTTTTCGGATTCCTTCGAGGTCTTCGACGAAACTGTTCATTGTCATCAGACTCGTGTCAAAATCCGCCGATGATTTCCCCATTGCTCTTTGGTCGTAAAAAATCAATTTATAGCCGTTTGCGAGTTCACCCATTTGCGGAAGTAAATAGCTGTGGTCTAAGCCGGGCCCCCCGTGAACGACAACGATTGGAATCCCATCACCGATGGTTTCATAATAGAGACTGACCCCGTTAATTATTTTGTATCCTTTTTCCGTCGGCGGTTGTCCGCACACTATCGTAACGCTCACCAAAACCGCAGCGACGATTCCACAGCTCCATTTGGCACTGAAATATATCCGGTGAAGAAACTTTTCGCAGATCATGACTAGGAACATCTTCATAACATTATTTCTCCCATAACTTTCGGAGCGGATGTGCTTCCGTGTTGAAAATAATTTGCCCAAAGTTTAATGTCTCAGGGGAAGCGAATAAGAGGTACAGATATTTGAGCGTCTCGGCAAAAAAGAAGCTTTCCATCTCATCCGATTTTTCTTTCGTCGTTACGTCGCTGAGCATTGCATAGGCAGCATCAGTCCTGCAATATTTTACGATATCGTTGAAATAGGTTTCCCCCATTGCCCTGTATCGGTCATCGCCGGTAAGCCGATAAAGATAGTATGCAGACTCGATAATTTCCGGGCGCAGATGATATTGCTTTGCTGTTACCTTCATGGTCGCATAATCGATTTCTTCCGGTTCTATATGATGGAGGGTCCACATTCTAAAACACGATTCTTCAAGCGCCTTGGCTCTTTTCATATCGCCTGAAAGAGAGAGAAGAGCGGGATAGAATGCTTCGAGTGATCCGAACGAAGTTCCCGTTCTCTTTCCGCTGAACATATTGACTTCCCCATACCATAATCCGTCGAACGTTGTGTCGGCAACATATTTGTTGACCGCCTTAAAACTCTCGTCTGCCATCTTCTTACAATCCTCGTCGCCAAAAAGTAGCCAGGCTTTAAAGAGATATTCATAGTATGAATCTATCCCTCCGCCGATAAAGCTCGTGCTGTCCACCCATTCTCCGGTCTGGACATTGATCCATTCGCCGACAAGGCCAATAGCAGAGCGGCGATTGTACAACGCAATGAGAGCCTCTTTGGCTTTTTGGTAGTAAACAGGGTTGCCCGTCAGCCTGCTCAGTGTTCCAAATTCAAGAAGGGACGTGCCAATTTCTGCCGGATTGTTCAGCGAGTCTCGTATCGTACCAGTCTGGAGATTGACATAACGGTACGGCATTCCCGTCGGTGTATTGAAAACAGGAAGGAGGCGTGTGCCCAGGTCTTCGGCGAGGATAAGAAAACGTTTGTCTTTGTCTAATTCGTATGCGCTGAGCAATCCTCCCAATAAGCGAATCGTTATTTCAAAACTCTGGACTTCGATGTTCTTATCGAACGACAAGCTGTCGAGGATTAACTGCTTCGCATCGCGGGCATCGGAAGAAAGCCCCATAAGCAGCATCGCATCGTAGGCATCAACCGGAGTCATGTAAAACGACACACCGTACCAATCCCGAGGCTTTTTTGTCAACGGCCTTAATGCATCGTGCCCCCAGGCATATTGTTTGTACCCGTTCCATGCATGGAGGAATTCCGCTTTCACCGAGTCCGCCATTTGCTGCTGAGAAACCGCTTGGGCAGAAAGAACCACAGCCAACGACACGGCAAGAACAACAGGGGCGGACATTCGCTTCACAAAATTACTTTTCATGCGAAACCCGAATGTCATCTATTCTATGGGATGAAGATAGCTTATTGCTCCCTCAGTATAGTATGAAATGCCTTTTTGAATTTTTCCACTTTCGGCCTAATGACGAAAAGACAATACGGCTGCGCTCCGTGCTCATTGAAATAATTTTGGTGATAGTTTTCCGCCTTATAGAACTTCGTAAACGGAACAATTTCCGTAATGATCGGCGCTTCGAATGCGCCGGAAGAATCGAGTTCTTTTTTGTAGTGCTCGGCGAGTTTCTTCTGCTCTTCATTATGATAAAAAATCGCGGAGCGATACTGCGTGCCGGAATCGTTTCCCTGTCGATTCAACGTCGTCGGATCGTGCGTTTTCCAGAAGACTTCCAATAATTCCGGATATGAAATGATCTTCGGGTCGTAGGCAATCTGGCATGCCTCCGCATGTCCGGTCGAGCCGGAACAGACTTCTTCATAGCTGGGATTTGCCACCGAGCCCCCTGTGTAACCCGACACCACCGATTGAACGCCCTTCAAGTTTTGAAACACCGCTTCAACACACCAAAAGCAGCCCGAAGCAAATGTCGCCGTATCCAAAGCCGTCGCTGTCATCGCCTTTTCCTCTCCTTGATGTCCTGCAGAATTCTTGCCCGTTCCTGTGACTGCTAAAATTAGAATCGCACCAACCACCGCAAGTCCAAAAATGAGCAAAAATATTTTCATCATTCCGCCTTTATTCAGATTTTCCTCACAACCAATTTTTGCAGTCAAAAATTCCCGTGCGCCGGGGCATAGGTGGATATTTTTCCCTTACTTTTTCTTCAATCCTTCATGCAAAACGTAAGCAAATACTCCGAATGCCCGCACCGCCTGCGATTGCGGGTGAACGGTTCCAATTTGATCAACACCATAGCCTTCCTCGCCGCCTGTCGGGTTCCACCCATTCCGGATACCATCGTCGCCCAGCCTGTGCAGTAGAACATACGAAGCGCCGTGATGGTTCGACCAGACATGCTCCAACATTCGTTCCACCTTCAAAGGAATGTCAGGCAGCAATTCCGGAGCAATGAGGTACGCATCCAATATGAAATGAACGAACGCTCCGTTTCCATCCATCCGGAGCTGATAAAAATCTGTCGAATCGACCCAGCCATTCGCTGGGTCCATGATCCGTTTCGCCGATGCAGCGGCAATCATCTTGTATTTCGGGTTTCCGGTCATGCGAAACATCGCAGCGACAACCGACAGGTACGACGCTTCTTCCCATGGAAGTTGTTTGCCGAACGCAGCCCTTCCCCCTTTCCCTTCCCATTTACCATCGCCACGGTAAAATGTTTTTTCAATTCCAGGATACCTATGATCCCCCTCCCATGCTACCATAGCATCACTATAGAACCGCAGATCGTGCGTCGCCTCGTACAACATGCAGGCGACAGCGACCATCTGGTTTGTGTTGCTGTTGGTGATAATCATATCGTTCACTTTAGCATTCGGAGGCCAACTGTACCAAGTCCAGAATCCTTCCTGATTGGAAAAACGTCCTTCATTTCTTGCTTCGATGTATCGTTTCTCCGCATCTTCTACCCATGCTTTATTTTTTCTCCCCGAGAATTGCCACCAGTACAATTCCGCAAGACAAATCCATGCGCGATCATCAACCCATGTCCCGTTGAACATGTCGGTCAGTTTACGATCGTTGATGTACCTGTTCAGTAGATTCTTATCGCCGGTCGCGGCGTAGAGAAACGCTTCACCGATCGCTCCGTTCGCAGCTTCCCACCCGGCGTTATAGACTTCCTGAAACTTAACGTCCACAGCATACGCGCGCTGAACAGTTATTGCGAAGGCATCCTCAGGCTTCAGTCCCTTCAGTTCTTCCTTCTGAACAATTTTTGTAACATACGTCTTGGTGTCGGAAGCATGAAGTGCGAAGAGAAGGTATGCTAGTGCTGCCAGTGCAATACCAACTACAACGACAATCCGATACATCGAACGGGGGTGCGCGCTGGCGTCGTTCTTGTTTGTTCTTCGCTTCATGAAAACAGAAATGGCAAATTCTTGTTTCGTTGCTGAAAAACAGGTCTACCTGTTGACCGACGGCATCGCCGTTTCGGGATAACGCGTGCCAGACGCCGCGCCGCGCGGCACCACTTCGTTGATATGGTCAAGCTCATCCACGCTAAGATGGATATCCAACGCCGCAACATTCTCTTCTAAATATTTCCGCCTCTTCGTGCCGGGGATTGGGGCGATATCTTCTCCCTGCGCCATTACCCATGCAAGAGCCAGCTGTGATGGACTGCATCCTTTTTGTGATGCAATTTTCTCGACTCGTTTCACGAGGTCAAGATTATGCTGAAAATTTTCTCCTTGAAAACGGGGCGAGTTACGACGGAAATCATCCGGCGCCAAATCCTCAATGCGTCTGATTTCCCCGGTGAGAAATCCGCGTCCAAGCGGACTATAGGCAACGAAACCGATTCCGAGCTCGCGGCACGCGGCAAGGATTTCTTCCTCAGGATCGCGCGTCCAAAGCGAATACTCCGTTTGAAGTGCGGTTATCGGATAGACCTTGAACGCACGCCGGATTGTTTTTGCACTTGCTTCGGAGAGGCCGATGAAACGGACTTTTCCTTTTTTAACCAACTCGCTCATTGCTCCAACCGTCTCTTCTATCGGTGTGTTCGGGTCGACCCGATGAAGATAATATAGGTCAATCACGTCCACCCCCAGACGCCGCAGGCTTGCGTCGCACGATGTGCGGACATACTCAGGCTTGCCGTTGACACCGCGGAGCATCGGGTTTGCGGGATTTCGCACAATGCCGAACTTTGTCGCGAGAAATACTTTATCGCGCCTGTCTTTGATCGCCTTCCCGACGAGTTCTTCATTTTTGTGCGGACCGTACATGTCCGCTGTATCAAGCAGCGTCACTCCGAGTTCCAAAGCACGGTGAATGGTTGCAGTTGACTCTCTATCGTCGCCAGCACCGTAAAACTCCGACATTCCCATGCAGCCCAGACCAATGGCTGATACCTTGGGGCCTTTGCTGCCAAGCGTTCTCATTTTCATATTGAGTTCCTTTTCACTTTCATTGAATTTGTTGATGACAGAAATATAAGCCCGACTTTTTCAGTTGAATCCTTACTCGTTCGGTACGTATCCAATCTCCTTCAACTTTTCTTTTACCCTTCCACGCTGGTCCCCCTGAATTTCAATATTCCCTTGCTTGATTGTCCCGCCTGCACCGCAATGCTGCTTCAACATCCGTGCAATCTCTTCCAACGTGGAAGGATTATGCTGCAAACCAGCAACGATCGTTACGCTTTTTCCCTTTCTTCCTTGAGTCTCCAATGAGACATGAACACTTTTTCCTTTCCCGTCATGTGAGCGTATTTTCTCACTTCGGATCGGTATCGGTTGACGTTCAGTTTCAGATAAAAGTTGTTGAAGATCGGAAAGAGATTTTAATTTCATCTTCTTCATGGCACGTGAATATAAAAAAGTAAAAAAAATGACTGCCAATTGCAACGCGCCGCCGTTCATAAGTTAGAACAAAGTCCAAGGGGATTGCCTTGCCAGTCGTTACGCCGCAAGGGAACATATCCATTCTCTTTGCGGCTTAGCGACTGGCGAAGCCATCCCATCGGGATTTGCGCGAGCAAGCTTCCCACCTATCCTAAATTACGACATCACGTAATATTGGGTGGTGATCAATTTTATATTCTCGCAAAAGCACTACGTAAGATTGCTTCTCTTTTTTCCATTACACATATTAAGCCATAATTTCTCTTTCGTTTACCATGCGGCGTCTCTCCGGGATCGTTAAACCTTTACCGGCGCTGACTTTCTAACCACTGGATGAAAGCTTTTCGTTTCGAACTATATTCAGGGTATCAAACAACTGCATTATCACTTCATAAGGAGAAATCTATGCGATACTATTTATCGCTGCTGTTTGCCGCGGTGCTGTTAGCCGGCCTTTTCACCACCATTACGATGGCGCAGGGGATGCGAATGACGCCTGAAGAACGTGTAAAACAACTCAAAGATTCGTTAGGCTTAGACGATAAACAGACAGCACAAATCGACAGTATCTTTAAAGATATGGGTGCAAAACGGCAAGCGTTGATGGATTCCGTCAGCGACCGAGACGCAAGACGTGAAGCAATGATGGGTATGATGAAGGCGATCGATGACAAGATCGAGGCATTGCTAACGCCGGATCAAAAAGATAAGTACGAAGCAATGAAGAAGGCCCGAGAAGCCATGATGCGTCAACGACAGAACTAAATCCCATTCTCGTAAGCCCTTAACACATCTATCAATTCTACCGTTTAACCGACGGCTTCGAAGGATACTTCGAGGCCGTCTTTTTTTTTACTACGTGAGGACGACTCGCTGCAGGCAGTCAGCGATCTCCGGGGTGCGTCGCCTGCCGGCTGATTCATGCCTTCTCAATTCCCTCCTATATCTTTCCGCAAATTTTTGTATCTTGAGCGGGCAACTTCTGCTCCAGAGTATAACTTCGTAACTATTGAAGGCACTCCTATGCAAATCGGCATTGTTGGACTTCCATTCTCGGGAAAATCAACACTCTTTCAGACAATAACAAAAACGCATCTCGACCCTTCCTTCCTTACAAAGGTTGAAGCACATCACGCCATTGTGAAAATACCCGACGCCCGGCTCGACAAATGTTCCGCAATCTTCTCGCCAAAAAGCACGGTGCACGCGACGATTGAGTTCGTCGACGTTGTCGGACTGAAAAAGGGAGAATCGGGTTCGACACAGTTCACCACGAACTTTCTTTCCAATGTAAAAACGAACGATGCATTAGTCCAGGTCGTCCGGCTCTTTGACAATGAATCCGTCCCGCATCCAGACGGGTCCATCGATGCCCTTCGGGACATTTCATCGTTCGAGACTGAGTTCATTATTTCCGATCTTTCGATCGTTGAAACGCGCATCGACCGGATCAACAAGCAAATCCAAAAGACTCAGGATGAGCATCTCAAAAAGGAATTACCTGTACTCGAAAAGTGCCGCCAGAATCTCGAGAAAGAAAAGCCGTTGCGCGAAGTTGAATTCACGAAAGAAGAAGCCGCCATTCTCAAAACATACCAGCTCCTTTCCCTGAAGCCCATGCTTATTGCATTGAATTTTGATGAGTCCCAACTCAAGACATATGGTGAGAGTGTACAGCTTGTAGCAGGAAAGAAGGAAGGAATCCACACGAAAGTTGTTTCATTCTTCGGAAAGATCGAGATGGAAATGTCGGAACTGCCGGACGACGAGGCAGCGGTATTTATGAATGAGTACGGAATCAAAGAGTCGGCTCTCGACACGTTGATCCGAGAAGCCTATGCCCTTCTCGGCCTGCAGTCGTTTTTTACCGTCGGCGAAGACGAGTGCAGAGCATGGACAATAAGAAAAGGAATGACTGCGCAAGAAGCGGCAGGGGCAATCCATTCGGATTTCGTCAACAAGTTTATCCGGGCGGAGGTCGTTCATTACGACCACTTCATCGAACAAGGGGGGTCATTCGCCAAGGCAAAAGAAACGGGACACTGGCGGTTGGAGGGAAAAGAATACCTCGTGAGCGACGGTGATATCATATCAATACGCCACAGTTAATGCGTATATGCTTTCCGAAGAATTTGTTATTAGATTTTTTGAACACCGCAGCGTTTGCTTACTCTTCAAAGAAAAATTTTGGGAGATTTTTGCCCGATCCTCCAGCCATTGCTCTTGAGTCAGCAATTTAGTACAATGCTCTCGTCCAATCCCCCAAACCAATTATTTTGAACAATACAATAAGGAGGTCGCATGAGGCGTCTTGCTATACTCGCATTTGCTTTACTGGCTGCTGCTGTTTCCCAAGCCGGAATCATCCGACAAGAAATCACATATTCAGCGGATGGACAAACCCTTAAAGGATACTTGGCCTACAACAACTCGATAAAAGAGCAAAGGCCCGGAGTGCTTGTTGTCCACGAGTGGTGGGGTAATAACAATTATGCCCATAAACGCGCAGACATGCTCGCTGAGCTTGGTTATGTGGCTTTTGCCGTCGATATGTACGGCGACGGAAAAGTGGTCGACACGCCGGCAGACGCGGGAAAACTATCCGGCGAGGCAATGAAAAATATGAGCGGGATGAAGGCCCGATTTATAGCCGCACTCGATCTGCTGAAAAAAAACAAAGCCGTCGATCCAACGCGTATCGCCGCAATCGGTTATTGCTTTGGCGGCGGTATCGCGCTCAACATGGCTTGCTCCGGAGTCGATTTGCAGGGTGTGGTCAGCTTTCACGGCAGCCTGGCGGCTGTTGCACCTGCAAAGCCGGGAGCGGTGAAAGCAAAGCTTCTCATCTGCAATGGGGCAGCCGATCAGTTTAATCCCGAAGCAGTTGTTAAGAATTTTAAAGCGGAGATGGATTCATCAAAAGTCGATTACAAGTTTGTCAGCTACGCCGATGCAATGCACAGTTTCACCAACCCCGCCTCAACTGAGATTGGAAAAAAATACAATATACCGATAGCCTATAACGAGAAGGCGGATAAGAAATCGTGGACTGATATGGAGGAGTTCTTCGGGATGATATTTAAGAAGTAGGTACGAAAGCAGCTGTGAGATGTGCCGCGGTCGCCCGCATACGCGTCTGATTCCGACTCAGAAGATCCATGATTAGCAGCTCTATAAATCTCTGAGTTGGAATTATCTGACAAAGAGAATGTGTGTTGTTCCCATCCGTTGTACGCCGAACTTCTTAGTGCACGGTGTATGTGAACGTCAGCATGAAATATCTTCCTAAAACATTGTTTTGCGTATCTTCAACATAAGTACCTGTAACGGTCCGGTTCACACTCTTGTTTTGGTTCAGCAGGTCGACAACGGAAAATGTCAGTTCTCCCTGTTGCTTCGAAAAAAGTTTTTTACCGAGACTCATATTCCATAAATACGTGTCCTTGTCGTACCCGCCGGTTAACCCGCTGTACAGTACGTTGTCTATTTCGTTCCTGAAGACAACGCCATCAAAAAAAATAAAATTATTTTTAATGGTCGCAGTGTGGTAGTAATACTGACTGTTTAAGCTCGGTTCAAATGTATTTCTTGAAATATTGTAATTGCCTTGGTAGGACAATGTGAAATCTACATTCTGGCTCACGTTGCTGCTGAGAACTGCTCCGGCGCTAGGTCCATACGTCTCGACAACGTTCAACTCCTGATTGATAAGCCCCGGAGTACGTGCGAACGTCAATCCGGAAGTCAGGTTCAGGTTGCTCTTCAAAGAACCGACGACCAGACTGTGCGTGAAAAAAGAATTGACATTCCATTGGCCGTTGAGGTTTACAGGATACGAAAGCTGTGTGCCCGGATTCATGAGAACGCCCCCTGCCAGAACGGTATCTCGCCGTGCTGTTATGGTTGCATTGCCGATGTAATCATCGGTGTGTACCACCGACAATAACAGAAACGTGCTCCGTGAATTATCGACATCTGTGACCATGTAGCGTGTGGTCAAAGTCTGAGCGTACGACTGGTTCAAGTTCGGGTTTCCCGTTGAAAGCTGAAGCGTATTGGAATTATTGATGATATCCTGCAGCTGGCTGATGCTCGGCGCAGTCGTCGTCGTGCGATAGAACATACGGAGGTTGGTATGCTCGGCGATATTGTAAGTCAACATCGCGTTTGGCAGAACATCGTAATACGATCTCGTTATAGAACTCGAATAAGGAAATTGCTGCTTGCCTCGGAGTTGAGCTACCTGGTATGAAACACCGGCCATTGCGTTCAATCCAGTCAATCTCAACCGATAGGCGACACCGCCGTTCTGCGTGGTGTATTCATTCTCATACGTGTTTGAAAGCGATGTATCAACGACACTGTATCCGTTCGTATAGGGATCAAAGTTGTATTTTTTGTTGTCTGAATTGTTCTTTGAGTACCGATGGGTTGTACGTAAACTGCAAAAGACTGATTGTGCCCAAGGGTTCTGTATATGCTAACCGCGGGGAGATTGTGTAACCATCCGTGAACAGGGGCGTCTGCTGGTTCAGCGTATCTACTGTGGTCAGCATACTCTGATAATACTTGCTGGTCGCCTGCTGAAGGGTTGTCCCCCTTTTTTCATTGTAACTTGTCCCGAGGTCGAGCGAAATCGTTCTTCCGGGGAGATCAAATTTATGCCTCAGAACGATATGATTTGACAGATTATCGCCGTTCGTATTTGCATTATTGTCGTTTAAGGTTTGGTTGATTGAGTCCCGTGTTGAAAGAGTGCTCACACCGTTTAATGCACTCGTAGAATTGTTATTCTGAAAATACAATTTTGGAAGATCGATAATCGAGTTCAGTGTATCGGTTGAATATTCAAGCCTCATGTCTACCCGATGATTGCCATTTTTGCTGTTTGCATCGCTGTTTTCATCATAGAACGTGCTGGAATCAGGCGTTGGAAAATATTGCATGTGCAGCTTCTGGTCGTTAACCGTGTTTGTAAGATTGTAAAAATAACTTCCGTTCACTGTAAGATGCCCCCCCCATGTGTCCGAATAATTCAGCCCGATTGAATTTGTGGTCGCAACGCCATTCTGCTGCCCAACAAGGAAGTTGCTGACATTCCCTCCAGCGCCGCCCGGGCCCCCTCCACCGCCTCCCGCAAAACCGCCGCCCCCTCCACCTCTTCCACCGCCACCAGCACCAAAACCGAAGCCTCCGCTCTGATTTGTATTCCCTACTACTCCCAGCAAATCCTGCGTAGAAAAGTTTTGCTGGTTGATATTGTTTGAGAGCCCAATGGCGGACACTCTCGTTCCGTCATGGAAATAATTGCCGCTCCCCCCCGCATTGTACCTGTCATCGTCCCCATACCCGCCGTACACTTTTCCAAATTGCGCTTTTCGTTTGTCTTGCCGTGTGATAATGTTAAGCGTCTTCACAGAATTTCCATCATCGAAACCAGTAAACTGAGCTTGATCGCTCATCTGATCGAAAATCTGAATTTTTGCGATGGCGTCTGCGGGAAGATTGCGAAGAGCGACTGTGGGGTCGCTTCCAAAAAATGGTTTCCCGTCAACAAGCACCTGTTGAACAACTTCTCCTTGCGCGGTATACGTGCCGTTAGTGACAATCACTCCCGGCAGTTTACCAACAAGGTCTTCTGCTGTCGCGTCAGGATTTGTTTTGAACGCTCCGGCATTGAACTCCGTCGTATCCGCTTTCTGAATAGAGGGAGGGGGTGAGCCTTCGACGTCCACCTCTACCATTTGAATTGGCGTCTGAATCATCAACAAATCCGCTAACTCCATCGTTTGATTATCGACGCGAACGGTCTTGGCATACATGTTAAAACCAACGAACGTCGCTTCGAGGGTGTACGGATGCATTCCGATGCCTGAAAATTTATAGACTCCGTTATCGTCAGTAGAGGTTATGAAAGTTTCTGTCGGATCATCGGAGTTGATAAGCTTCACATGGGCACCCGGGAGGGGCGTTTTCGTTTTGCTCTCTACGACTTTACCTCGAATGCTTGCGGTTTGGGCTGACAATTCTGCCGGAATTAGCAGTAGAATAATGAGGAAGGGGAAAAAAGTAATCTTTGTCATCAATAGAGATGGTTCATAATAGTTACATTATTCGACCCCTGTATTAGAGAAATGGTTTAACTGTTCACCGGCCAGCTCTCATCCATCAACATCTTTACTGAGAAAATGTCGGTCATCTTACTTGAAAAATTTGACAAACTTAATTAACGAGAAGTCCACCATCTCGTGAAAAGGTCCACTACCTTCCTTTAATCATCCTTGATTAAGAACTAAAAAGTTCCTATTCTCTCACAGTTTGTTTCTCATGAAGGATACGGATGGATATCGCTCGGTCATTTTCTTATATGTTTAAAGACAGTTCGTGGTTCTTCAAAGTCTTTCTGGGAGGGATATTTCTGATTCTGAGCGCAGTTGTTGTCGGTCTTCCATTTATTCTCGGGTACGAAATCGAACACATTCGCGGAGTTGCTGAGCAAAAAGAATCTATTCTCCCCGAGTGGAAAAACATGCGGAAGCTTTTTAAGGAAGGTCTCATTGTGCTGTGCGCGGCTCTCGTTTATGCCACTCTTCTTTTGTCGTTCATTGTGGCGGTATACGGGGTGCCTGCTACGATCCTCATGCTCGCTGTACTTATTGTTCTCATTTTTTTTTGGATGCCCCTCGTTCTTATCCAGTTTACAAAACGTTCAACGTTTTTCTCATGCTTCTCAATCATGGAAATTTTGAAACGCTGTTCGCTTCATCCCTACTTGTACGTCATATCGTTAGCGACGGGGTTTTTAACGATTGTCGCATCGTTTTTTTTCGGCTGGATGTCGATGATCGTGGGATGGCCGTTTGTCGTGTTTTGGGGAATCTTAGTGCAGTCTCAGACTCTTGGACAACTTGCCAAACTCTAACCGACGCTCATCACGATGACACGATTTGATAAGAAAGTAAGTTACTTTTTCAGAAATTTTTGGGATGCAACACGGTATTACTCACACGGGCTGATGGTTCGTTTCATCGAGGACGACGTACTCTTCCTGGCTTCCGGGATTGCCTTTAACGTGCTGCTTTGCATCATCCCGCTGTTGCTGCTTGTTTCAGCCCTGCTCGGCGTCGTTTTGAATTCGTCCGACATGGCGATGCAAAACATAGAAAAATTCTTAACGAAAGCGCTCCCCAATCAATCGCAGGCCATCGCGATCAAAAACCTCACGTTTCGAATCATCAACGACCTGGTCGAATTCCGGCAATCGATGGGAGTCTTCGGAGCGATCGTTCTCATCTACACCTCAACATCGCTTTTTAGCTCGGTTCGATCGGCCCTTCACAGAATTTACCACATCACATCAACGACCGGCATTTTTTTAAGTCAGTTGAAGGATCTGATCCTTGTCCTGGCTCTCGGATGGCTGTTCATCTCCATCAACACGCTGAACTGGCTGTATACGCTCATTTCCCGGTACAGCGTGGAAATGTTTGGACCTAATTTTGTCGCTATGCAAACAGCTCTTCCCGACTTTCTTGCGCGACTCACTTCATTTATCCTCACCGTTCTTATGGCGTTCCTTGCGTACCGCTTCATTCCGTTCTACGGCACAACGACGCGTTCATCACTCCTTTCGGCAATTGCGACTACAATCCTCTGGAAAATTGCCGGTTTCTTATTTGCTCTCTATTTGACAACATTCCAGCCTTTTAGAAAAGTTTACGGCGCGTACGCTTTTATCCTTGTGGCGATGATCTGGGTGTACTGTTCGAGCATCGTGTTTATTCTTGGAGCTGCAATTGGCGGGTTGTATAGAGAGAGAAAAGAAATCAGCGATATCTGATAACTAAGCTTTTCTTACATGAGAATATTCCTACAAAGGGGAGAGCATAGTTTGAAATTTCATCGTGCAAGTGATGATGCTCTTCTCAAAACCATGATGGATGTAAATAGTTTTTGAACGCAGAGATTTATTTTTTCATCCATTCATCATACAAGCGGTCAAAATCCGGCTTTGAGAACTTTGCTTTTCCGTAGTTATCTTTGACAATGCGCTGCCGCAGCGCCTCGTACAGCGCGACAGCGCATGCGACCGAAACATTGAGGCTTTGAATCATGCCCATCATTGGGATCATGATCACGGCGTCTGCCAGCGCAGCAGCTTCATCCGACACCCCTGCGTGCTCATTGCCGAAGACGATTGCCGTTTTCGCAGTGAGGTCGAAAGAATACAGCGGACGGGAGCTCTCGTCCAAACGTGTGGCATAAATTGTGAAACCCTCGCCGTGCAAGCGTTCGTAACAAGATTGAATCGAATCGAACTTCCTTCTCTCCACCCATTTGTTGGCACTCGAAGAACTCTTCTTTCCCACCCTTGGAAATTTTTCTTTCGTGTACACCAACTGCACTTCATGGATACCCACCGCATCGGCCGACCGAAGCATCGCACTCACATTATGCGGGTCATGAATATTCTCCATCACAATGGTCAGATCGGGCTGGCGCCTCAACAAGACCGAAAATATTTTCTTTGTTCTCTTCTCCGATTTCATTCGCGCTATTCCACACCTTCCTGCCGTGTTCCAGATGTCGTCTCCAGCAAAATGATAGAACCGATAACGAGCACTGCGCCGACAATCTGCAGCGGCCCCATCGTCCCGCCCAAAAAGATGAACTCCGTTGCAATCGCGACGATGGGCTCCAGGGTGCTGGTGATGATCGCACGCGTTGGAGAAAGATACTGGAGTCCAAAAAAATAAAACAAATACGGAACCAGGATCGATGTCGTCGAGACGAGCGTAAAGACCTTCCAATCGGCAAACGAATATCCGGCCGCAAGGATTGTCTGCGGCGGCTGCACCACCAGCCAAAAGAGGGTCGCGGCACCCAGCGTGAACACTAGTGAGGACCAGACAGAATATTTCTTTGTCAACGGTTTTCCGGCGAGATTAAAAATGGCGTACGAAACGGCTGCGGCGAGGGCGAGCACAATCCCTTTGTGATTTGCAATCAACAGACCGTTCAGACCTCCGACAGCGAGAAAAATGCCGGCAGTGGAGAATATCAGGGAGAAAAACTTGAACCGCGTCATTTTCTCATGCTGCACGACGATGGCGTAGAGCGCCACCATGATCGGTGCAGAATACTGGACGACGATAGCCGTCGCCACGTTCGATTCCTTTATCGCGAAGTAATAGAAGTAGTTCGACCCTGCAATCCCGCAGACTCCCACAAAGAAGAAATGCGGTACATCGCGTATCCTGAATGCAAGGATGCGCGGATTCGTGACGAGGAAGAAAACAGCAAGAACGACAAACGCGATGGAAACACGCGTTTGAACGATGATGAGCGGAGGATAATGGATATTAAAGAGATGTTTTACAATCGTAGCCGAAGCGCCCCACAGCGTCGCGGCAATCGCGATAAAGAGATAGCCTTTCAATTGCTTCATGACGGGGGCAGATCTTCCGTTTCGTCCCCCTTCACACGGTAATATTCGGCGAGGTCTTCATCCCCCAGCAGGTGGTAGAGATACGAGAGGCGGCTGCACAGGCTTTTCTTATCCGCCGCTTTGTCCAGCCCTTTTTTTACAAAATCGATTAACGTCTCAAGCGGCGGAATATTCAGGTCTTGGTCATAACAATCGCAGGCATCGAGGTACGGATCCGCAACGGCGGGACTGACAGCGGCAGCTTTTTGATAATACATCAGGCTATGCTCAAAATTGTCTTCAGAAGAGAAGACAGCTTCGAAAACGTTTGCCATCCACATATAGACATCGTACGCGTTATGGGGAAATTCTTTTGCGAGCTTTTCCCCAAACAAAATGATCTCGTCGATATGGAGGGAATCGTTCCAGAACAACTGCCGGTAGAGTTCGATGTCGTCAATGTGTTGATTGATTGCCGATTCGAACGCATCAAAAATCTCGTTGAAACTCGTTGCAGAAAAAAAACGTTGGCGTATTTCTTCACGAGAGAAATCAGGCATCGTTTCCTCAAATTGAGGATTAAAATACGGAGCGCTGTCGTGAAAATCAACAGCGAGAAAAATCGGTAGTGTTTAATGTTGCGTTTGTTGCAGAGGTGACGCACACCTTACTCCAAAAATCACGATATGCCAAAAGATTTGGGGCATAAATCAATACGGTGTCCGTCACTTTTCGAAACTTGAGTGCTACTAAAAAATCAGTCGGGGACCGATATCGCTAAAGCATAAACGCCGCTTGTATATAGTTTACTTCGTACTCGCGGCGCTTACGCAAGAGTATACCAATCACTCCTATTTCATCAGCACAACTTTTCGAACCGCTGTGAAATTTCCCGCTTGCAGGCGAACAAAGTAGATACCGCTGGCAAACCGGGAGGCATTCCATGCGACGGTGTAGACTCCGGGGCTCATCCTTTCATTGACGAGCGTTGCGACACCCCTCCCGAGGATATCATAGACTTTTAATATTACGAATCTCGCATCGACGATCGAGAAGCGAATATTCGTCGATGGGTTAAATGGGTTGGGGTAGTTCTGCTGAAGTTCATAGCTCCTCGGTGCTTCGTTTGTAAACGGCTTTACCGAAAGAACGATATCATCGCTCCCGCCGGCATCGACATACCGCTGCTTAAATTCCTGAAGATAAAGATTGGCGATACGTTGGCTGTGGATGACAAGAGTATTTTCATCATTCGCAGTCTCTGCAGAGCTTGACCAATTATGAGACCCAGTGATGACGACACTATTAGGAGATGATTTTTCCGCATCGATAACGGCATATTTATGGTGCAGTAAGGCAGTGCTCGGGCTTGGACTGAGATTCTTGAGGAGAACATCCACACCGGCGTTCAGCAGCGTTGAAAATTCATTTCCTGTATCGGTATTGTTGTCCATCACAACGTGCACTTTCTCTCCGCCATTCATTTTCGCAATTAACGTTGCTGCAAGATCGTCACGCGTAAAAGTGTACATGCAAACGTCGATTGACGATGTGGCAGCACTGAGCGCCGCGTTGATCTTTGATGTTGTCCTGTCCGACGGACTGAAATAGAGCTCCATCGCATATCCGGCAATGGTAAAACGGTGCGGGGTGATGTCCGATTTGTCTGCACCGAAACGGGACGTTGCCTGGTTCGGACTGTCTCCGCTGCTTCCCCACATTTCGTTGAACTCAATCGTATAGGCTTCTGCAAGTGAACGATCCTGAATTTCAATCATGTTCTGGGCGTCATCATTGGTACCGGGGTCGGTTGCGTTCCATGAGCCTGTGACGACCCAGTCAACGAGCGCCGAATCTCGGTGGTCAAAGACGTAGAATTTATTGTGCATTAAACCGACGCCGGCGTCGATGAGGTCATACGTATCGTCGATAACAGTTATGCCCGCATTCTTCAATGTACTCCAGGGAGCCGTTGTCATGTTATCGTGTTCTCCAATCACGCGGATCTTTACGCCGCGGCCTTTCGCCGCGAGGAGAGCCGATGCAATATTTGCTCCGACCGCTCCGCTGAAACTGTAAGCACACATGTCGATAGAATGTTGTGCTTGGCCGATGCGGTACAGCAGAACTTTGGACATGTCAATCAATTCCCTGGCACTATCGGGTTGTGCAACCGAATAACTGACGGTTTTATTGAAAAAGACTCCGATCGAATCGCTCGACGTTGAGCCGGTAATAAAAATGGCGTCGCTGGTTGTGTTCGTTCCGGAGGTATCCGAAACAGCCACCTGATAATGATACACCGTCGAGGTCGCAAGATACGTAAGAGATATATCATGCTGAGTTTTCGAAGATGAAACCACCGAATCGGTGTACTTTGTCGTTAACCCGTACTTCACAGTGGCGTTAGAAGGCAGTGAAGTCCTCACGTCAATGACTGCAAAATTTGGCCCGGTTTCAATTTCATACGGCGTTTGCGTGAGCACCGGGCCCGGCAGGGGAATGATATCTGCGGGTATCCGCGGATCAACTTCGTAATTGGCAGTAAAGGGGGGACTCACGGATGTACCGGGCTTATACTGTTTGAGAATGCCGATAAGATCAAAAGTCCCCGTCGGCGCTGTCCACGCGCTTGGCACGAATCCGCCGGTGGTTCCGCTTGCATCAGTGATCGTTTCGTTTGCGGCATTGTAGGTAACATTGTTGATCCTGACCAGCCTCCCTTCATTTGGCTCGGTAAACGTATCCGTGTTGAACGTCTCGTTGACATCGTGTGCCGCTAGTACGAGCGGGTCGGGAAGCTGATGACCACTCGAATACAAAATATATTTTGTCGTGTCGGGAGAAATTTCCACCAATCCCCGATATTGTGTGATTGTTCCAGTGACAGCGACGCTGTCCCCTATCTGATAATTAAACGATCGAAACTGACGGTAAACGCATACACCTCCGGTGGCGTCCTGGACAAAAATATTCGTATACGTTGAATCAAAATCCGCGGTGATAATTCCGGAAATTGTCACCGTCGAGCCAATCTGATACGGCGCCACCGGCACTCCTTGCGCATTGTTGATATGAAGGTCGATAATGTGAACGACCTTTATCACCGTAACGCTTACTGTCGATCCAATTTTAACAGGCGCACCGCCGCTCAGGCCGGTTTTTACAATGAAAGCCGACGCCGCAGAGGAGTCCGGTGCTGTGAGGGATGCGATGATAATTTTGCCGGTATCAGTTTTTGTGATCGCTGCATTGCCGACAAATATGGTATCCCCCGAAACGATCTCTCTCCCCGCTACAACGCCGCTCCCCGAGAGCGATACGCTGGAGGCTGATTGAGTCCAAGCCCATCCGGTGGGAATAATAATGATAACGCTGTCGAGTGTATTGGTTCCGTCGCCGGCAATTGATATCGTGAACGAAGAAGTTGATTGAGCATTTACTGCTGACGGTGTGATCAGTGCAGTGCCAGTTCCGTTGCCTCCAACTGTAAGAGCCGGTTCCACCGGACTGGAAGAGTTTTGAGGTTGAGGAGTTGTGAGGGTGACAAAATCGGAATCATTGTTATTTGAGTCGTACCCGTTTCCTGCAAACTCGTCGGTGCCGCCAACCCCCATTGTCGTTGAGGTTGACAAGTTGTTAGCTTTCCTTTCAATCGATGCAGTGTTGCTTGGAGCCGGTGCAGGACCGGTGCCTTCATAACCGTTTGCCGTAAGTCCAAATCCAACCATATCAACAATGGAAGCACCGGCAGGATTCGCTCCGCTCAATGCGGTAGTACTATTAACAAGAGCGATCTTTCCAGCGGTAGAGCTTAATGCGAGAGTTCCAACAACATCCGGTGCCGGCAAATTCACGCTGCCGCCCGAACCGGCTGCTTCTTCCACCAAAAAATAACCGTGCCCAACGATTGTCCCAGCGAGGTTAGTTACCTGCCACGACGATGTTCCCGTAGCGGATTCGTATTGAAGAGACCAGCCGGAAAGATTTACCGGCGATAAAGTCGGATTATATAACACAACAAAATCGTTCTTGTATGTTGAGCCGGTGTTGCCTCCTCCGCCATAAATTTCGCTCAGCACCACATGGTTTGCTATTTGGGAAACTGCATGTTGTACAAACAGTCCCACTAAAAAAATACCCCACGCACATGCCCGTATCGACTTCATAAATTCTCTTTCTTCATCAATGTCGTTATCAAAATGTTTTTTCTTCTTTCTAATATATTAAAACAACAATTCCAAACAAAAGGGTATTTTCGGTAAGGTCTTACTGGTATGTCCGCAGAGTTTGACAATGAATGGCTTCTCTCCTCTTCAACGTTGAAAAAATTTCAATTGAGCTATTTCTGTAGACATCCCTCGAAAGAGACATTTGCCTTAGTTTACCGTTGACTTTTGAGCTAGTTTGAGTTATATTTTTTAACTTTTGAATGAACGCTGCAACGATGGCTCCCTATTTCGAAAATAAAGAAATGCATATCCGCTCGGAGGTTACTACGTGAAACAGTATCGCGGTAGGCTGATTTTGATTTTGGCGGCAATTGGCCTTGCCATTTTCTTTCTTTACCCTACCTATCAGTCGTACAGGCTGAATAAGCATCTCGAGACTCTCTCCGGCGCCGACAGCGCCGCGTTTCTCCAAACAAATGAAAAGCAAATACGCGATGTGCGCTCAAAACGCATTAAGGTGGGTCTTGACCTGCAAGGGGGCGTACGTGTCGTGCTCGAAGTGAACATTTTGAAAATGTTTGAAGAGATGGCAAAAAATAAAGACGACCAATATAATGCGATCGTCGCAGACGTTGAGAAAGAAACGCAGTTGGGCGAAGAAAATGTTACGGATGTTTTCAAGCAGAAGTTCGACGAAAAGCAAATCAGGCTGAGCCGGTACTACGGCAGCCTGCGCGAAACAAATGATGACATCATTAAAAGGCTTCGCGATGAATCCGACAAGGCGGTCGACCGCGCAATAGAAATTGTCCGCAACCGAGTTGACCAGTATGGTGTCTCTGAGCCTTCCATCCAGAAACAAGGAGGACGCAGAATCATCGTTGAACTTCCCGGCGTTTCCAAGGAAGATGAAGTGCGGCAGCTGCTGCAGGGCACCGCGCTCCTCGAGTTTAAATTGATGAAAGACCCCGATATCATTTACAAAACTATGGAAGCGGTCGACAAATATCTTGCCTCGCAAGGCTTCACCGACACGGCGGCTGCGCGGGTTTCGAAAGACACCGCCAGACAACAGGTTGACGCTCTCTCAGCGCTCACTGGAGCAGATTCGTCGAAATCAACTCTCCCCGGTGAAAAAAATCCGGAACAATTCACAAAAGAACATCCATTCTTCGCACTCGTTCGTCCGAATCAAAAAGGATCGGGCGAGGGCTATGCCTCGGAAAATGACCGTGCAAAGGTCGACCGTATTCTTAATCGGCCGGACGTGCTGAAATTGATTCCGAGCGACATGGCATACTACTGGGGGGCAAAACCCAGCTTCACGAGTGAAGGAGTAAAGTTTTATTGCCTTTATGGTCTGGAGCAAAGACCGGAACTGACCGGCGGTGTCATCGTCGATGCACGTGCAACGATCGACCCGAATTTCAACCAGCCGATCGTGACAATGAACATGAACAGCGAAGGTTCACGCGATTGGGCGCGAATCACGGGAGCGAACGTAAACAAACGGATGGCCATCGTTCTCGACAACGCGGTCTTTTCCGCTCCAGTGATTCGAGGAAAAATTTCAGGCGGCCGTTCCGAGATTGAGGGAATGGAAAACATCGACGAAGCGCGATTGCTGGAAATCGTCCTCAAAGCCGGCGCCCTCCCTGCACCGGTGGACATCATTGAACAGCGGAGCGTCGGACCCTCACTCGGTGAAGACTCAGTCCATGCAGGAATCAATTCATTCACGTATGCCCTTATCATCACCGTCCTCTTTATGCTTTTTTATTACCGGACGGGCGGAATTGTGGCAAGCACCGCGTTATTCATTAATATCGTATTTGTTTTTGCAACACTCGCGGCATTCGGCGGAACCCTGACGCTCCCCGGCATCGCCGGCATTGTATTGACGATCGGCATGGCAGTCGATACGAACGTCCTCATCTATGAAAGAATACGCGAAGAAATGACGACGGGAAAAACGTTGAGCGCCGCGATCTCGGCAGGATATTCGAAAGCGTTCAGCGCAATTTTCGATTCGCATCTTACGACGTTCTTCAGCGGCGTCGTCCTCTTTCAGTTCGGAACAGGTCCGGTTCAGGGATTTGCGTTGACAGTCATGATGGGAACGGCGGCAAATCTGTTTACCGGTATTGTTATCACGCGCGTCATATTCAACTTCATGACGTCGCGCTCAACTTCTACCATTAATTTTGGCTAATCATTGGACTCGGAGTTTTTTCCATGAGGTTATTTAAGAAAACAAATATTGATTTTATGGGAAAGCGGTACCTGTGGTACTCGCTTTCAGGATTAACCCTCTTCGTGGGGTTGCTCGCGATTCTCTTCAAGCCGGTCAACTACAGTATCGACTTTGTTTCAGGAACAGAACTTCTTGTCCGGTTCCAGACACCGCCTTCCATTAATGAAGTCAGAACGACGCTGGATAAGATCGGCCTGCCGGGAACTGAAATAAAAACGTTTGGCGCCCCCACAGATATTCTTATCCGGACCTCTGCCCAAGAGGAAGGGACAACGATTTCGGACAGGATTCACGCCGGGTTGGCGGCACAATTCCAGGACAATAAGTTTGAAGTCCTTCGGAAAGAAAAAATAGAACCGAAAATTGGGGCTGAGCTTCGGAGAAACGCAGTGTACGCCGTCATCGCTACTCTTTTCATCATTCTCATCTATATCGGCTTCCGTTTCAAGTTCATCTACGGAGTTGCGGCCGTCATTGCGCTTTTCCATGACGTGCTGTTGACCCTGGGCTTGGTCATACTCTTTAACGGTGTCTCTTCTCATTTGAATCTTGAGATATCGCAGAATCTCATGGCCGCGTTCCTGACCCTGATCGGATTTTCAACAAGCGATACCGTCATTGTCTTTGACCGCATTCGGGAAAACTTGAAGATCTATAGAAGCGAAAGCCTTTTTACGGTAATGAATAAGTCGATCAACGAGACGTTGAGCAGAACGGTCATTACGAGCGGCACGGTAATTATGGTGCTGGTGGTATTGATTATTTTCGGCGGCGAGGTAAACCGGGGATTTGCATTTACGTTTTTAATCGGGACTATTACCGGTACCTATTCATCGATTTACGTTGCAAGTGCGATCGTCCTCGACTACACGCGGTACAGAAATCTCAAAGCTCATCAAGTCCAATAAGCCGGCAATTCTTTTTGGCTTTGCTTACGGAGATACCAGCAATGAAATTTACAGCGAAAGAAACTGCAGGCGTCACGGTAATAACGCTCGAAGGAAATGTTCTCGGCGGCCCCGATGCAACCGAGTTAAACAATACGCTTCACAAATTTATTGACGCAAAGAAGAAAAAGATTGTCGTCGATCTGAAACATGTTTCCACGATGAACAGCTCCGGTCTCGGCATGCTCATCGGCGGCGTAACGACGATGCGTAACGTCAAAGGAGACCTCAAACTTGCAGGGGCTTCCGAAAAGATTATCAAACTTTTGCAGGTAACTAAACTCCTTTCCGTTTTCGAACATTTTGATACGGTAAAGAAAGCGGTTGAAAGCTTCTAACAGTATCCGCGTACGACAAAAAAGCGGCTCGCGCAAAGACGTTAAGTCGCAAAATGATTCTACAACAGCATCTTCGCGACTTTGCGGCTTGGCGAGAGACAATTTTTCAGATGTCTCAATTTAGAAATAGCATCTTTTTTCCCCCTCGTTCACTTTCATAGCTTGGCAAAAAACTTGTCATCACTGCAGAGCGTCAATCCGTCCGCTCAAATCTGCAATCTGTGAAAAATCCGCGTTTTCTGCGCAACACTATCTACTTCGTAAACCTTTTTTCCACATCCGATATTTTATCGACGCGCTTTTTATGTCTCCCTCCGGCGAACCACGTTTTAAGCCACACCTTGACGATCGATTTCATGAGTTCCGGCCCAAGCACTTTTGCGCCGAGGGTAAGAACGTTGGCGTCATTATGCTCACGGCTGCTTTGTGCGACAAACTCGTTGCACCACGATGCAGCCCTCACTCCTGGAACCTTATTGCACACAATCGATGAGGCAACTCCGGTTGCGTCGATCATAATGCCGCGCCACGCTTCCCCCCTTCGCAACGAAACGAGCAACCGCGTAGGCGTAATCGGGATAATCGCAAGCATCTTCTGAATTTGTTCCGACATCCAGCACCCGGTACCCGAAATCGGCAAGATATTTCTTCAGTATCTCCTTCGTTTGAAAACGCCGTGGTCGCTGCCGATAACGATGAGGTTTGAGCCGACGTTCGTCGAAGAGATTGTTGCATCAGTGTATGACTCCGCAAGCTTTGTGAGGCGGGATTGGTCCGGAAATTCCGGAGTGTCGGTAAACACGATCTTCAGTTCTCTGGCTTAATCTTTCCTGGAAGTGGTGATCACGGTGTTCCCGTCAGCGAAGATGCTTTTCTTCCCCTGCTTGAGTGCGTTGACGATATCGCGTTCTGTGATTATAGTTTTTGCCGTGACCAAAGTTATTTCCAAATGCAAGGCTTAAAAAATCTGCCACCAAGGCACGAAGACTTTTAAGGGAATCGTCATTTCATATTTGCTATAAATACAAAAAGTCGTTTCTCTTGGTGCCTTCATGCCTTAGGGGCAGATTTTGTGAAGCATGAATCGGTTATTTCACGTACTCGTCATCTCCCCATTCAACAACTTCAAGCTTCACGTTCGCGGTTCCCGTTCCTTTCATTCCCAGCTGGGTCGCCGCCGCCAGCGAAAGGTCAATGATCCGTTCCAGCTTGAATGGGCCTCGGTCATTGATACGAACAATAATCGATCTTTTATTGTCGAGGTTTGTCACTCTAACTTTTGTATTGAACGGCAGGGATCGATGAGCGGCAGTCATCTTGTACATGTCGTACGTCTCCCCGTTCGCCGTTTTCTTCCCGTTGAAGTCGTCGGCATAATACGAGGCGATGCCTTCCATGGTTTTCAAAGATTTCGAATCGCTGCCGGCGCTGCTCTGAGTGTCCGATCCCTTAGACCGTTCTCGCGTGAACCGAGGAGAAGAAGCGCATCCCGAAACAATCGCCGCCGAGAAAAGTGCGATGACAATGATTCCGGAGTAGACGAGCAGCACCTTGGTATGTTGCAGAACGGGGACGTTCACAATAATTGTTCTGGCGTATATTCGGAATCAGTCGCGCTACAGATAATCGTTCATCTGCTTTCGGCGTATATGATCGACGATTTCTTTCACATCTTGCGATGCGCCCCTTTTGCAGATCAACAGCGCATCCGCCGTATTGATAACAATAAGATCGTCGACGCCGACCGTCGCCACCAATTTGTCGCTTGTGTGAATATAAGAATTCTTCGTATTGAAGGATATCACCTTTCCATGAACGGAGTTTCCGTGTTCGTCCTTCGATGAAAGCCGGTACACCTCGTCCCATGAACCGACATCGCTCCATCCAAAATCTCCACGTATCACGTACGTATTCGTCGCTTTTTCCATCACACCATAATCGATAGAGATCCCGCGCATCAACCCGTAAGCGTGTTCAAGGCTCTGATCGAGGAGCGGTGTTCCAAGAGACGGTTCGATGCTCATCAAATGATCATAAAGTTCCGGAAGCGACTGGCTGATTTCTTTCAAAATCACATCCGCCCGCCAAATGAATATGCCGCTATTCCAGAAGAAGTCGCCGCTTTCGACAAATTTCTGCGCAGTCGCAAGATTGGGCTTCTCGGCAAATGTCTTCACTTTGAACACCCCTTGCGGCAGCATTCCATTCTTACTTCGATCGTCGTCAACGATTTGAATATAGCCGTAACCGGTCTCAGGGTGCGTCGGTTGGATTCCGATAGTGATCAGGGAAGAATTTTTGTGTGCGACGTCCACGCCGACTTCTAAGACACGGCGGAATTCCTTTTCGTCGATCACGATATGGTCGGAGGGTAAGACCACCATTACTCCGTCGGGATCCAATCGGCGCACAAACATGGCGGCCAATCCGATGCAGGGTGCTGTATTTCGTCCGATCGGTTCGACAACAATGTTTTCCACGGGGATACCGGGGAGCTGCTTGATGACGGCATTTTTTTGCACCTTATTCGCTACGACAAAAATATTCTCAGATGCCACAAAGCCGTTAAGCCGGCCGACCGCATTCTGAATCATCGTGCGCCCGCCGACAATTTCCATCAACTGCTTCGGCGACCGTTCGCGGCTGCGCGGCCAGAATCTGGAACCTACTCCTCCCGCCATGATAACAGCAAAAATATTAGCCTTACCCACATTTCACCTTTATGGTTTGAGAGAGTGTTCGGCGTCTTGCAGCAGTTGATTGATGCTTTGGAGCAATGCCGCGCCGTTCGAGCGTTCGATGAGAGCCTTCGAAAGATGCTCGCCAACATCCCGCATAATTTCCGCAACACGTGAATCCTCGGCGGATCCCGTTGAATCCACAAACTGAATGAATTTGATCACCGATTGAAAAAATTCAAGAATCTCCTTCTTTCCTTGCGCACGCGCAACTTCCGTTGAACTTTTTGCGAGCATCGCAAGCACTGCGAACACACTCTTTCGTTCCGAGGGACTCTTCTCACCAAGCTTTGAAACTGTCTCCGTGAAGCGCTGGAAACCGAGTAAGAGATTCTGGTCCAGCAATTCGGTCAGCGCTGGAGTTTCTTCCGGCGGCGTTGCCGGAGGTTCAGGTTCAAGTTCAGGAATAGACTCCGGTTGTGCTTCCGGCATTGGAAGTTCGGCGGTCTCAGCGGCAGAAGCGACGGACAATTCCGTGTGCTGCTCTTCCTCCACAGTCTGTGGAATAACGGATTCGACGGAAGGTTCACTCACTGCCGCTGCCGAAATTCCCGGTGGAACCGAGGACTCGACCGGTGCATCGAATGGCTCGCTCAAGAATGCCTCGAACAATTTGTCGCTCAGCAGCGTTGCGTCGATTTCAAATTGTTCCGGCGAAAAGTCCTCCCCCGACCGTGCCACGCGTTCCATCATCCATTCCATGAAAAGTGCAGCCTTCGTAAAGCCGCTTACTCGCTGCAGGGACTGAAGTTCATCTTTCAGGCTCGCAGCCTGCTCAAGACGATCGGTCAATCGCCGCATTTTGCTTCCGTGAAACGGAATCAGGCTGTCCTGCAGTCCTGCCTGGGTTCGATGAAGCACCTGTAATAAATATTGCTCTGGGTTATCCATGAATGTAACTTCTTGGAACTCTATCCGAAACTGAACAGAAAATTTCATACGGGATGGTGCCGAGCGTTTCGGAAATTTTCCAGCAGGGAATTTCCAAGTCCCCGTCTCGTCCCATGAGTGTCACCCGGTCGCCGACCTTGCACGCCGGCCTTCCACCAACGTTGATCATCAATTGATCCATACAGATTGCGCCGACAACGGGATATTTTTTCCCGTTGACGAGAACGCTCGCCTTGTTCGTCAACCGCCTGCTGATACCGTCCGCGTAACCGATCGAGACCGATGCAATGTTCGTTTTCGACGATGTGAAGTACCGCCTTCCGTAACTAACGCTCGTCCCCTTCTCTACCGTTTTCATAAACTCAATCCTTGAACGAATCGACATCGCGGGTTTCAGCGACAATGCTTTCCGGGTTTCACGGGAAGGGTAGTAGCCGTACACTACGATCCCGGGACGAACCATATCGAAATACGACTCATTCAATTGAAGAATAGCACCGCTGTTAGCGCAATGTTTTATGGGAATGTGAATGCCGGCTGAATCAAGCCCATGCAGGAGCGAAGTGAATTCTGACAATTGCTTACGTGCAAACGACAGGTTTTTTCCATCCGCAGTAGCAAAGTGAGTAAATATACCGGCAACCTCTACGTTGGCGAGCGTTTTTATTTCATCGATGAAAGCCATCGTATCTCGCGGTGCGATGCCAATCCTTCCCATGCCGGTATCGACCTTCACATGAACGACAGCTTTCTTCCCCGAACCGGCCGCAAGCCTGTTAAGTTCCCGCGCAATTGAAATGGAGCACAGTGTCGCGCCCAGATTGTGTTCAACGAACAAGCTAAGCTGCGGTTCCGGCGGCGCCGTCAGCACCAGCACCGGAGCCTCGATTCCGTTGCGACGGAGAGTTACTCCTTCTTCAACAATTGCTACGCCAAGATACGAAGCCAACTTCTCTTGCAACACAGACTTTGCAACCGGTATCATCCCATGGCCGTACGCATTGGCTTTCACCACTGCCATAATATGGGGATGTCTCCCGACCTGTTTTCGAACTTGCTTAAGATTGTGATGAATTGCGCCGAGGTCAATTTCTGCGTAGGTCGGTCTCATGAATTCAATCTTGTAAAAAAATTCAATGCCAATATAGCAGATTAATGAGGAATAATCAACGAACATACAAAAAAGCCCACAAACTGATTCAATCTTTGTGGGCCGCGAATCAAATTATTGGTACAGCTCAGCCGTTTCCCGCAATTTTCAGACGGTTGATGGCGCGAATCAGGGCAACGCGGGCACGTTGTTCATCAATGCTTTCTTTTTCCTGTAGTCGCCGTGCGGCACGCTCTTTTGCTTTCTCAGCCCGCGCGACATCGATTTCATCGGAACGCTCAGCCGTCTCGGCCAAAAGTATGACCTTGTTGTCGTTGATCTCAACGAAGCCTCCGCTTGTTGCATAGCGGCTTACCGCCCCGGCGGGGTCAATAACCTTCACTTGTCCGACCGTAATCGACGAGAGAAACGGAGCGTGATCAAATAACACCTGGAATCCTCCGGCTTCGCCCGGCGCGCTGAAACTCTGGACTTCTCCGGAAAAAACCGTTTTCGTCGGGGTAACGATATCGAGTGTAAAATTTTTGCCTGCCATGTCCCTTGACTGCTTTTCTTTTTTTACGCTGCTTGCAATTTTTTGCCTTGTACGATAGCTTCTTCTATTGTACCGACCATGTAAAAAGCGTTTTCCGGCAAATAATCATAGTCCCCGTTGATGATGCCCTTAAAGCCCTTGATTGTATCCGCAAGTTTCACGTATTTCCCCGGGACGCCGGAGAATTGTTCAGCGGTAAAGAACGGCTGCGACAAAAATTTCTGAATCCTGCGTGCACGCCCCACAACCAGCTTATCTTCGTCGGACAATTCATCCATTCCAAGAATGTTGATGATATCTTGAAGATCTTTATATGATTGGAGAATGTTTTTTACTGAGCGGGCTATCTCGTAGTGTTCCTGCCCGATAATTTCCGGGTCCATGATGCGGGAAGTCGAATCAAGCGGGTCCACTGCCGGATAAATTCCCATATCGGAAATCTGGCGGCTTAACACTGTCGTTGCATCGAGATGGGAGAACGTCGTCGCCGGAGCCGGATCTGTGAGATCGTCCGCAGGAACATAAATTGCCTGGACCGATGTGATCGATCCTTTCTTCGTCGAGGTAATTCTCTCCTGCAACGCACCCATTTCAGTTGCCAGCGTCGGTTGATACCCGACCGCCGACGGCATGCGTCCGAGCAAAGCGGAAACTTCGGAGCCTGCCTGTGTGAACCGGAAAATGTTGTCGATGAAAAGAAGAACGTCTTTTCCCTCTTCATCGCGGAAATATTCCGCCGTCGTCAACGCCGTCAGTCCGACCCGTAAACGAGCACCGGGAGGTTCGTTCATCTGACCGAAGATCAGCGCGGTCTTCTCTAATACTCCGGATTCTCTCATTTCACGCCAGAGATCGTTCCCTTCTCTCGTCCGTTCGCCCACGCCGGCAAAAACGGAATAACCGCCATGCTCCTTAGCGATGTTATGAATCAGCTCTGTGATCAATACTGTCTTTCCGACACCCGCTCCGCCGAATAAACCTGTTTTGCCCCCCTTTGTGTACGGCTCGAGCAAGTCGATCACCTTGATCCCCGTTTCAAACATTTCTTTCTGTGTGCTGAGTTCGTTGAAATCCGGAGCCGGACGATGGATTGGATAGTAGGCCTTTGCTTCAACAGGTCCTAACGCATCGATAGGCTTTCCAATGATGTTGATCAGGCGTCCGAGCACTTTCGGACCAACCGGCACTTTGATCGGTTCGCCGGTGTCGACCGCCTTCATCCCTCTTACCAAACCGTCGGTCGAATCCATAGCAACGGTGCGCACCCGGTTTTCGCCGAGATGCAGCTGCACTTCAACGACAAGGTCTTCTTGAACTCCTTCAATGTTTGTCCGTGAAATTATCACAGCGTTGAGAATCTGAGGCAACGCACCATCCGAGAAATCGATATCGATAACCGGTCCGATTACTTGAACTATTTTTCCTTCGGCCATTCTGATCCTTTCATGAGCCTTTATTCATAACAAACGTAACTAACATTTCAAATTACTCAAATTCTAGAGAAAAATCAATGCAAATTTGATTGAAAAATAAGACATCTGAAAAATCATCTCTCGCCAAGCCGCTGGCGAAGCCATCTCCTTGGGAAAAGGCGCGAAGACTCTGTTTCATAATCAATTTGCGACTTCGCGTCTGGCAAAGCCATCCCCTCGGGATTTGCGTGAGCCAAACTTTTTGGATTATTCAGAAGACTCAAACTGTAACCCCGCCGAATTTCTAAAAGATCATCGCTTGAGAATCGATGAAATGATAGATTTTCCGTGCAAGCGGCCGTTCTCGATAAATATCTTGTTGTTGTTCTTCCCTGCCGCAATTGAGCCTGCGATATAGAGACCCTGAATATTTGTTTGCATCGTTCCCTCATCGTGTATCGGCGCCATTGTTTCGAGATTAGTTTCCACACCTATTGACCCGAGAAAGGAAACGTCGGGGTGATATCCCGTGAGAGCGAAAACAAAATCGTTTGGAATTGAGAACCTCCCTTTAGCGTTATTTTCGAGAAGGATTGATTCCGCATGTATCTCTTTAACCTCAGTTAAAAAATGCGCGGCGATCGAACCTTCTTTTATTCTGTTTTCGATGTCCGGAAGAATCCAATATTTTATTCCCTCGCTCAATTTTTCCTTCCGATGAATAAGTGTGACGGAAGCACCATGCCGGTACAGCTCCAAAGCAGCAATTGCTGCAGAATTCTTGCCGCCAAGAACGGCAACATTCCGCCGGTAGAACGAGAATGGCTCCGAGTAGTAATGCGATACTTTCGGCAATTCTTCGCCGGGAATGTTTAATAGATTCGGGTTATCAAAGTAACCGGTTGCGACGATCACATTCTTTGAAGTGTATGAGGTTTTACTTGTCTTCAGCTCGAAATTTTGTTCTCCTTTCCGGATGGAAACTACCCGTTCAAAAAGATGTATGTGCAGTTTGAAATACTCGGCGACCTTTAAGTAGTATTCCAGGCCATCCGTTCTTGTCGGCCTGATCGATGACGAAGTAAACGGGATGCCGCCGATCTCGAGCAATTCCGGAGTGGAAAAAAAAGACATCGCCGTCGGGAATTGTTGAATAGAATTGACCACTCCCCCTTTTTCAATAACGATGTAGTGTAATCCGGCTTTGTGCGCTTCGATAGCAGCCGAAAGCCCCGCCGGCCCCGCTCCAATGATCACGACATCATACATATGATTCCCTTTCTCATAAAAAAATCCGTCCTTCTTCGAAAGCCAGGGGACGGATCTCTTTTTCACATATAGAAGAGCTGAAGGTGGGATTTGAACCCACGACCTGCGGTTTACGAAACCGCTGCTCTACCGCTGAGCTACTTCAGCATCTCGAATTCAGTCTACTTTCGCCAAGTTCCCGCTCTGAGCTTATTCAAAATCTCTTCTCAGGGCAACCACTTGAGCAACCACTTGCCACAAATAAAAAACGCACAAGCGAGAGGCTTCCGACCCTTGAACACTTGTGCGTTTCACCCTTACGGATGAAAATCTACTTGGTTTTTTGCGGAAGCCGTCTCTTATGTTCAATACAAATATACGACGCCATCCATCAATCTGCAAGATGTTTAAACCTTAAAGTTTTTTGGGCTGAGGATATTTTTTACCTGTAAGAGAGGAACCCCTGAAGTTTTTGCAAACTGAGCAAACATAGCGTCAAACCTATGGCTTTCATTAGAGCTTTGATAAGTGAGCCTGTAGCACGTCCGGCAGCGGAAATAAATCCCGCCGCTTGGTACATATAGCTTTGCCGTCCTTCTGCTACAACCGGGACAAAGGAACAGGAAACGGGAGCCTCCAAAGTTTGTTTTCTGCCTGCTTAGCGAAATAGCCTCCTTTACTTGATGCTTCTCTCCTCCCGCAGTGCAGGTATAGTCGAGGGTCATTCGGTCGAAGGAATAATTCACTTCATAATTAATCGAAGCGACCTTCTCGCCTGTTACAGTGTTACTCCATACCAGAAAAATTGGAACGATTCCAGTGAGCCGTGTGCTCAGTAAACCTTTCCGCTGAAGGCTATACGAATCAAGCTTGAGCGCGTCTTCAACGACTGAACGGAACCCGTATCGACCACTGCCGGAGCCACCCATTTTATTTTTTCCTAAATAGTATGGGTTTAAAGGACATTAATTCAAACGACTTTTTCAATTCTGAGCCTGTATTTGTTGGTGATTGTCATATTTCGAGTTACTATTTTGATTTCCATTGATTGTTTTTCAAAGCCCTTTTAGGGACTAGCAAAAACTCAATAGCACTTTATCACACTTTGCGATACCCTTCATATTTCCTTATACTTTATGACCCTGTCTGAGCATCACACTTTTTACACTTTGTAATACTTTATACTACTTTCCCCCTTTTGTCTAAAAAGGTGGCATAATTCATACAGCCACAAAGTGTAGTAACAAATTGAAACTACTTTAGCTTCAGCTTCCCTCTTTGCTTTTAAAAAAACGAGTAGCGCCCCCTCTACATTTTCTACTTTAGACTCCTTTTGTCTAAAAATCTAGATAACCTCTTTTTAGGTATCCGATTCTATCACTTTTTTAAGGGCTAAAGAGATTGTGAACGCTGGAGGCTCCGTGCGTTATTTGCATGTGCAGTAAAGCAATGATTCTCCTGCTTTCGTCTGCATAAGCCCGTATCTGCTGAATCACGTTGAGGTACTGCTCTGTGTTCATTTCGCCGGATTGAAATTTTTCGTCGAGCAATTCGTCAACGTCTTGCATGACAAACAATATCTCCTCTTCAATTTTGGCAATTTTTTCGCTCATCCAGCCACCTCAAAAGGAATATTTTCCTTCTCTGGAGCGGGCTCTGACTCAATAAATCCTTTGAACATTTCCAGGGGAAGGAACATCTGTAGTTCAAAACCCTGCGCTTTGAACATTTTCGTTGAGCCGTGTTTTAATATCGAACTCCGCGTTGTTCTTAGCGTCCTACCGTCCGATAGCGCAACTTCTACTTTTGAGAACTTCCCCTTGTTCATCAACTGCCAATTAAAGCCGATGCCGTCCATTTTTTGAAATCGATGGACAGCTAACTTGCGGGATGTGATGAATGTATCCTTCTCAATAGTCCCTAACGTGCGCTTTTGTCCGCTCTTCAGTTGTAAATGAATGACCCCGTTGAGGGAATAAAGCTTGTTTCCGTACTTGTCAAAAATCTCCGATGCCATTGGTTTACCTCTCCATGAAAACGTCATCACGCTCTAAAGGCTGAGCGGAAACAGTCACTTCTTCAAATCTTTGACTTGCAAGGTGAAATTTTAGCGCAACCTCCCCCCGCGCTCCAGGTCTGTTCTTGATTACATGCAACGAAACATCACGTTCCGGTGTAACAAGTTCTTGAAAATCTTTCTGCTCTCCGGTAATAACCAATCCGACTGAGCAGTCATGTCCAAGCTGTGACGAACCATAGAAGGAATTGAGTGTTACCCTCTCGGAGTTCACTTCTGACCTATTGAGTGAAGAGCAAACGCACAGATGCACCGCATTTTTCAAGGCAAGTTGCCGGAGTGTTTCGGACACTTTCTTAATTTGTGAGTATTCATCCTCCGCCTTCCCTTTCGGAGCAAACACCTGAAGATAATCCACAAACACCAACTTACTTCCCTCATGCACACAGCGTCGAATTTCAGCCGTTAATGAATCGAGCGTTCGTTCAGTTGCAATCACGATTTCAAGCGGAAGTTCATACAATTCTGAAATAAATCTTTTGGAAAGTGCATCAAAGTCTTTTCCCTTACGAATTGTGTCAATGTCACTTCCTGTCGCAATTCCGTTGAGCCGTTCAAGAATTTCATTTGCTGTCATCTCGCCTTCGATAAACGCAACCCTCGTTCCCTTTCTCGCAGCAGTCAAAGCAAGTGAAAGAATTAACGAGGTTTTCCCTGCCCCCGGCGTTCCACCCAACAACGTAAACCCTCCAGCCTCAAGTCCACCCTTCAGCATTTTGTCTAATGTCGGGAAGCCCGTTGCTATCCTCCGCACCCCATCTTTCGCATTTCCTAAAAGGTAGTCCGTGAATTCGCTCAGCAAGTCCAACTTGTCCTTGCGGGTGTTCATCGTTATGAGTGCCGTTGTTTCATTATCTAACTTTCGGAGTTCATCAAGAATCTCAAAGGCATCTGCATCCTCATTGATATGATTCTTGAAAAGTTCGCACCGTTCCACAATGACAGCTTCAGTGAGTGTTTTTGCCAACAACTGCAAGTCACCGCCACCCGCTGGAATTCCGCACAAGTCAACATTTTCTTGCGGGTTAAACTTTCCAAGCGTTGCTATATTCACTACGTTCACTTCAACATCAGCACTCAAACAAGCAAATATTGACTGCATAACCTTTCGATGAAATTGCGTTCTAAAGATTTCAGGTTTCAGCGCCCGTCGTACCTCGTGCAAACCCTTCGGCATATTGAGAATTGCCCCAATTATATTTCGTTCAAGCTGTTCTCGTTCTTCTTTGTTCATGGTTCTTGCTCCATAAGAAATTTTTGTGTTTCAGTAAGTTGAGGCGTTAAGCTGGCTGTCTTAATCTCGCTTGTTTCCGGTGAACCCCTGCCAAGATAGTCTTTGAACCTCTCCTTTTCTCCGAAAAAGTTATTTGCCTGAATCCGATATTGTGCCTCTTTCGACATTCCGCTCGTTGAGTACCGGTCAATACAAGCGAGAAGCTCTTCCTCAGAGTGTTCCTTCAATAGCTTTGCGATATTGTTGACAGCATCCGCCTTCGCACCGGCACGCACCTTGGCGGCATAGTGCTGATATATCTTTTCAGCTAATGGAAAAAGAGTTTCCCCACAGGAAACATTATTATCTTTCTTTCCCTTCTTGTTTGTCTGTATTTTGCTCTTACTTTGCTCTGTATTCTGCTCTGTATTGCTTTGATACAGATTCCAATTTCGTATTGAAATTACAGTTGTTACGTACGTTATTCTGCTCTGTATCATTTCTCGTTTTTCGAGCAGCTTCAAGAACTTGTTGACGGTTCTTTCGTTCCACTTCCACCGCTTCGCAAGTGATACCTGTGAATAACAAAGCTCCCCCGGCATCAAATGCACTTCAACCCCTCTAAGAAATACCGTTCTTTCTTTAAACGTTGCCAAAAGCAGCAAGTCAATCCATGCCTGCGCTTTGGTGAATCGCTCAGCAAAGTAGAACTCATTTTCCTGTATTGACCGATGCAGTTTAATCCAGTCCATGTCAGTTGCTGCCCTCAAGCGCCCTCATTCTTCGCTGTATCTCCTCCAACTTGCTTTCGCAGTATCGTTCAAACGACTTGTGCTTTCGCTTGACCCAATAGGTGCGAAGGTCGAGCCAGTGTTGAAAGTCTCTAAGTAAAACAATCTGTGCATCTGTTGTTTGTGTGTCCATTGGAAGCCTCTTTAAAATAAAAATGCCGAAAGAGCTTTGCGGCGTGTGCAGAAACGTCACAAAGATTTCGGCTGAGAACTCTACTTCTGCACTTGCTTGACCGATTTCTCTTAATCAAGCTCATGTAAAAGTTAAGGAACACATCAAATATTACTAAGGGATAATATTTATTTATTCATCATTGCTCCTCTTCTTGTGGTATCCTATACCAGCAAGCAACGTACTAATTCGATGATATACATCTGACTCTATTGACTTAAATTCGCTAAAACTTCCCGGTTTCATGCCAATCTTTTCAGCAATTTCAAACTTGGTTTGCCGAAGCACTGTTTGGTTCTTCTTGAGTCCACGACGCTTGCATTCATTCCTGCACTTTTCCACCAAAAGCGTTCGCTTCTCAACTTCTACAAACAGTGCGGCAGCGTGAATAGGAACATAGAAGACTGCATCCAGTGAAACGTTGAGACTTTCTTCTTCTATCATGCGTTTTGCACGGAGAACATACTCGGTAGCATCGAAGTTAGAATCAATTACGTTCAACCCAAACGGCAGCGATGTCCAGTTCTCAACACATCCACGCATTTTTACATTGAACAGGCCAAGCAAGTTCGAATAAAATCCCTTGCGTCCCGCTTCAAGCCATTTCTCTGTTGGAAATTTGCTCCCCTTGACGAAATTGGCGTTCTCCAGCCCTCTTCTGACGTAAGTACCGAACGACTTCCACCAATCATCAAATCGTCTATCGAAAGCTCGATGCAAAGCTTTCCAGTCTATTGATTTGCCAATCCGACTCAACAGCCGATAGTAATCTTCTTCATGTACTTTCATGATTTGACACCTTAAGTCGATAGCAACAAAAAAACCAACTGCTATGGTCAGGCATAACTGATACTATTTCAACAGCAAAAGTTTCTTCGTCTCGCTATATGTTCCTGCATGTAAGCGATAAAAATACAAGCCGCTTGCCATGTTCGCCGCATTCCATTGCCGAGTGTAACTTCCTGCCTGCAATTCTCCGGAAACAATCGTTGATACTTCTCTTCCTAACATATCAAAGACCTTCAGCGATACGAATGACCGGGATGGAAGAACGAATGAGATTGTTGTTGTGGGATTAAACGGGTTTGGATAGTTCTGAGAAAGCGAGAACCTTGTGGGTATTCCACTCACACTCAGATTTACAGCAGTCATCTCGGACAATGGTCGTTTCCAGATGCCGACACTGGTTCCGGCAAAAAGATTCGTGCCGGAGACGAAAAGAGCAAAAACGGCGGTGTTCGGCAAAGTCAAGCCGGCATCGACCGTTGTCCAACTCGCTCCATTATTGGTCGATAGAGATACAAGGCTCCCGAAGCCGGTTCCAGCAAAGATATTAGTGCCAGAAACGGCCAAAGATGAGACAGAAGTGCTCAAGCTGGTATCGACATCAATCCAACTTGCGCCATTATTCGTGGAGAGGAAGACGTCATTTGCAGTCCCAGCAAAGATATTCGTTCCTTCAACTGCAAGAGAACTGACATATTTGTTCGAAAGGCCTGTATTGACCGCAGTCCAACTTGACCCATTGTTAGTGGAACGATGGACGCCCTGCCAAGTACCAGCAAAGACGTTCGTGCCGGAGGTGGCAAGTGCCCATATCCACGTCAGCCCCGTATCGACCGCATTCCAGCTTGTGCCATTGTTCGTGGAAAGAAAAACTCCACCGGTAGCAGTCCCTGCAAAAAGATTCGTACCAGAGACGGCAAGAGCCGTGACAGCCGTGTCCGGTAGGCCGTTATTAACCGCAGCCCAATTTGAACCATTATTCGTGGATAGAAAGACTCCCTTTTCCGTTGCAGCAAAAAGGTTCGTGCCAATTTCAACCATCTCTAAGAAACCGAAGAACGGAGTGTTTGCTGCGGTCCAGCTTGTGCCGTTGTTGGTGGAAAGAAAGACTCCGTGGAAAATGTTTTCAAAAGACGCGTTGTTGGTCGAAATGTCTGCAAAAAGATTCGTTCCGCTGACGCCAAGGGCATAAACCCATGTGTCCGTCAAGCCCGTATTGACCGCAGTCCAGTTTGTACCGTTGTTAGTGGAAAGAAAGACGCCGCCCTCAGTCCCGGCAAAAACATTCGTGCCATTGACTCCAAGAGAAATGATATAATTGTTCGAAAGGCCTGTATCGACGGCAGCCCAGCTTGTGCCGTTGTTCGTGGAAAGAAAAATGCCGTTAGCAGTCCCGGCAAAGAGATTCGTACCGGAGGCAGCAAGGGTAGTTATATAAGGGTTTGTCGGCAACCCAGTATTGACCGCAGTCCAGCTTGTGCCGTTGTTGGTGGAAAGAAAAACTCCGTTACCTCCGGCAAAGAGGTTTGTGCCGATGAAGGCAAAACGACCACCAATATTTGTACTGAGGGTAGTCCAGCTTGTGCCGTTGTTTGTCGAAAGAAAGATGCCTCCATTAGCCCAGGCAAAGAGACTCGTGTCATTGACTGCAAGAGAAAGGACATAAAGGTTCGAAAGGCCATTGTTGACCGCAGTCCAACTTGTCCCGTTGTTAGTGGAACGAAAGACGCCGCCGCCAAAAGTCCCGGCAAAGAGATTCGTGCCAGAGACGGCAAGTGCAAAGACATTAGTGTTCATCAATCCCGTATTGACCGCAATCCAGCTTGTGCCGTTGTTTGTGGAAAGAAAGATGCCGCCATTAGTCCCGGCAAAGAGGTTCGTACCATTAACGGCAAGAGAAAGGACATCCGTGTTTGCCAACCCCGCATTAACCGCAGTCCAGTTTGACCCATCATTGGTAGAAAGAAAGACACCGCCCTCAGTCCCGGCAAAAAGATTCGCGCCGGAGGCGGCAATACATTGAACATAGCCGCCGTAAACGCCATTAGTTTGCACCCATTGAGAATGCAGTGGAAGTGTAGATGCTGCGAGCATCCATAAAATAAATAGTAAAATGCGTGTCGTAGTCTTTTTCTTTCGGTTCATTGCGTTCACCCTTGTTATCATGTAATCCGTGTTTACCCTGTTTACCAAAAAGCCTTCTCATCGCATATAACAAAAAACCCGTAGGAAGGCTTGCTGAAGGCTTTGCCCTACGGGTTATGATTCCATTACAAGAATGGAAAAAACAGAATTAAATGTTTGACGCTCTCCCCTTTTCAGCAAGCCTTTTGCACTCCGAAAATACCTTTTTAATATCAGAGAATCAATCGCTTTAGTTTAGGGAAACCTGTATCTTGTTCACTGTGCTGTGCAATTGCTCCGGCTGTAAGTGAGAATATACTTGCGTTGTTTTCACGTCTGAATGTCCGAGCAATTCCTTCACTGCGTAGATGGAAACACCATCCTGCACGAGCCAGCTTGCAAAGGAATGTCTCAGGCTGTGAAAATGTAGTGCAGGGTTCAGTCCGCTAAGCCTTACGTGCCGCTTGAAAGTTTTGGAAACGAAGTCCTCCTTCAACTTCATCCCTCTCCTGTGAAATACATATCTCGTTTCACTCAGAGCGTCCTTTCGCCTTTTGATTAGTACTGCAAGCAACGTATCATTGAGCGGCAGAACTCTGTTTCGCTTAGACTTCGTTTGGAAAGTTTCCTTGTTTTGGATTGTGGCCATTCGTTGAAGGAAATCTATGTCGCTCCATTCAAGAGATAGAATCTCACCTAACCTCGTACCCGTGAGAAGTGCAAAGATGCACAACTCCCGGAAGTCCTTGTCAGTGATGAAGCTGAGTAAGTGCTCAAACTCCGTCCGGCTAAAAAACAGCGGGTAGGTTTCATTCCCTTTTGGTTTCGGTACCTTGCGAAAAGGATTGACCGAAAGAAAATTCCAATCAATGGCCTTCTCAAATGCTGAGGCAAGGGCAGTGTAATATTTCCGTGCCGTCCAATCGCTCGCCTCAGCCTTTTTGACGCTGAGGAAGTGCTCTATTTCGCGAATACCTATCTTTTGAAGCGGCAAGTCGCCAATAACCCGGCAGAACTCTTTAAATGCAACCTTGAAATGTCGTTGTGTCTTCTGGGTATGAACGCCGGAAGAGTAGGTGAGAAAATCGGTTTGAAATGTTTTAAGGGTGATGTTTTGAAGACGGGCTTTGTGTTCCCGGTCGGTTTGCCGGAAGTTTTTGACAAACTCTAATGCGTCCGCTTTCAGTTTCTTTTGTGTAGAAACCTTCCGCTTGCATCCAAGTTCATTGTGGTACCAAAGGTAATAAACCCCGTTAGAACGCTTGGAGAGGTACATCGGAAGCCTCACTTTCTGAGGCAAGGGCAACCAGATGGGCAACCACTGAGGCAGGAATATGCGAAATCAGAAAGGGAAGGTGGGATTTGAACCCACGACCTGCGGTTTACGAAACCGCTGCTCTACCGCTGAGCTACTTCAGCAAATCATTGACAATATAAAAAATTTAGAAGAAAATTCCAATAAATAGTCCCTGGAACCAACGTGCATAATTCTGCGTTTTGTCGCTCATTGACCATGTCTGTGTTTCAAACCTGTAACCCGCCGTCACACCGTCGCCGATCAATTCACGGAACAAGAATTGAAGTTCGGCAACAACTGCGGTCGAAGAACCGCTTTCCACACTGAATCCAGGAGTACTATAATATATAATACCGACCCCTGTAAATTGAACTCCGAACTTTTCCGCCATCCGTTTGTATTTCACTCCCGTGCCAATTCCGACATTTGCAATGTTGAAATCTTTTGATGAATTTGTCGCTCCGCTGGCTTGAACGAAATTTGTCGAAATGACCACGGGGAGAAAAAAATTGCCGCGGTCGGAAACCGCAGTGAACGAGATATCCGTAATAGATTCGGCGGCCATGGAAATTTCCGAACGGCTTTCGTTGTTAAATGTATACGACGAATAACCAAAGGCAATCCGTACACCCATTTGCCGGTATTCTGCCAGCCACATTGGAGTTTTAATATGAATTTTTGCCGAATCGGGGAGCGTGTTCCCTCCGGCCGGTTCGAAATTCTGGATCGTTGTACTAATCCCGAGAGTTCGGTAATCATCGAGCGAAGGGTAACTCTCTTCAAAAAGCTGGCATCGAGATTCATTTGCGATGCAGATGAGAAATACGAAAAGCCATGATAACCTAGCGCCGCTCATACATTCCACCCGACTCATTTGTAATATATTTTGACTGATGAAAGGTACATCTTTTTTTTAAAGTTTCAGCATCCGAAACCGTCAGACGCCTGGTCCAAGAAATCGCGATACTGTGAAATATTTAGACACGGTAAACCGAAAAAGTGTCCGGCAAATCCCAAACTGTAACGCCACAATAAATTTGAATAACAACATCATTCACCGTATATTTAGTTATGCATAACTGCTCGAAAAAAATGAGACTTTGGCGTTTTGCTATCAACGCTGCCGCCATAAGCTATGCCGTAATTTTCCTAGTTGTTCTCTCATCATGCAAAGATTCGTCGAATTCGGTCTCAGCCCTCAACGATATCGTTTTTCCAGCTAAGGGTATCAGCTATGAGAAACAAGTGCAGCCCCTCTTCAACATCGGCTGCGCAACGACCTCGTGCCACGACAGTCAGGACCAAACGCTCAACCTTACAAGTTACGGCCTGTGGAAACTGGACCCAGGGGTTATCAACAGTAGGGATACAGTCAACAGCAGGTTCGTCTGGTGCATCGAAGCGAAGCCGGGTTCCCCGCCAATGCCGCCGTCGCGGCCTCTGGTCGCAAACCAAATTCAGGGACTGAAGCAATGGATCTATGAGGGGGCAAACGATACGCAGTGATGCGCTCTATTTTTTCTGCAGGATATGCACCAAATCGAACTCTATTCCTTCTTCCGGGTGTTCTACAATCCTTCCAACCTCTTTTCCGTCAGAGAATACAATAAAGGTCGGTACGTTCGTCACGTGATACTTTTCCGTCAATCCGTCGCTGCTTCGTTTCGACCTGTCAACGCCGTACAGCTCGATGTTCGATTCAGGAATCTGGGCCAAAGAGACCGTCTTAAAAAATTTCGGGAGTTCACGTTTCGTATCGCCGCACCATGTTCCGCCGAAAACGATAAAGTGAATATTTCTTGCTTCCGCGGAGAGATAGACGACCGACGCTGAGTCCGGCGTGAACGCCGCGTAATTTTCCCTGTACCATCGGAAAGAGGAGTCGGATGCCAACATCGACGGCGATATTCTGCCGGTAACCATTTTTGATCCATGCGACTCGAACAAAACATGAGATGAATCGGTCGCCCCGCAGCCTGCCATACACAACAGTACTGCAAGTAACACCATCGTTCGTCCCAAATCAATCCACCTTTGCGACCCTGATATCTTTGCCCCACATAAGTTTTGAACGTAGAACATCGTAATAGCTTTTATCCTTTCGTTTCACCAGCTTCACGCTATAATCCGCCTTTTGGATAAAGAGATTCACCGGCGGTGTAAACATCTGCTCCTGCTGGCCGTCGGCGGTCACTCTCACATTTTGGAGTTTCGATTCGACCAAGATGCGGACAACGCTCGAATCCGGGACGATGACCGACCGCGCAGTCAACGTGTGCGGGCAAATAGGGCTGATCGCAAGAACGTCACTCGTTGGAACGACGATAGGCCCTCCCGTTGCCAGCGAGTAGCCGGTAGTTCCCGTCGGTGTAGCGACAATAATTCCGTCGCCGCGGTACGTCATCAAATAATCGTTGTTGACGTATGTCTCGAGGTCGATGACGCGCGAAGAGTTGCTTTTGTCGATAACGATATCGTTCACCCCGAAGAACTGAATATCATCCCCCTCCGCAGTTACCTTGATGACCATTCTGTCTTCGATAACATGCTGGTTGTTCAGGATATCGTCGACAAACGATTCCACTTCGTCAACTGAGAGCTCTGCAAGAAACCCAAGCTTCCCGAGATTCACTCCCAGGATTGGCACGGCGGCGCGGCCGACAAGCCTCGCTGCTGAAAGGATCGTTCCATCACCCCCAAATGCGATCATCATGTCGCACTCGGATGCAATTTCCTCAAGAGGCGCCATGTCTTTTTTTGCTATAATTCTCTTCCCCGTTTGTTTGTTGACGATCTTGGCAATTTCGTCATGAGTCACAAATTCGATCAAACGCTTTTCACCAGTGCCGAGAAGCCTCAGCACTGCTTCCCCCAGCGTATCTTTCGAAAGATTCCCTACAATGCCGAATTTCATTGCGCCGCCTCGTTCTTCGCTGCCGGCGAAGAAGATTCTTTCGCCAGTTCATCAACATAATTCAATTTCAGATCCTGAAGCACGCCGGAGAGGAATCTTTCTTCATCGGGCGAACGATTTCCTTTCGTCTTCTCCTTCAGCATATCGATCAGGTCGATCGACAATTGGGCTTGCTCCATATTTCTTTCAACTTTATCGGTAGCCGGGTTTTTCATTTTTCCCATCTGCTGAAGCGCCGCGGCCTGGAACATCGAAACAAGCTGAACAAACATCATCTCATTTTTTTCTACGGTATCCATAACTTGTTTTTCACTGTTCGACACAAATGGCTCGAAATCAACGATAGGATTCCGAGGTGGACGATGCAATGGTACGAAAGAGATGTACTAAAATCAACTTGGCGTAGATAGATGTCGGACACCTTCTCGATTCAAGTACCAAATATTTCAGTTTATCACGACGATCCTCCGGAAAAGGTGTCCGGCATATCCTTAAGCGGAGCCGGAAGTCCATGCCTCCCATAGCTTTGCGTATTTCGTAAATACATAAGAAGATGAGAGGAGCGCAAGAAGTAACCCGGGCAGACCATCCAAAAACCCTAAGCGAAGAATGTACATTTTCACGAAGATCCACGGCGGACGGACAAACACGTCAATCAGCCGGAAGCGTTTTCCTTCATCGAACGATTCTTTGCTTGCAAGTGTCGTGTAACGATTAAACTTTGAAAGATAATGGTACAAATTCGGGTCGGTGAAATGAAGCAGGTCATGACGAAGTTCGCCGACAGCACCTTGAACGTTCAGCCCTTCATGAACCGCCGCCGTCGAAAACGACGCCCGATCTTTTCTGAATAAACGGGGTACTCGCCCAGGGTACCATCCGGAATGTTTAATCCAGCGGCCTAGAAAATATGCCCGTCGAGCAACGGAATAAGCGGCTTGTGTCGGCGAGATTTTCAACAACGATTGGATCTCCGCCGCAAGTTCCGGGGTCACTCGTTCGTCGGCGTCAAGCCAGAGGATCCACTCATGATGCGATTGCGAGACTGCAAATTCCTTCGCTTCGGAGAAACTCTTCCACGGTTCCAGAAAAATCTTCTGCGTGAATTTGCGAGCCAGTGCAGCCGTTGCATCCTTGCTCTCCGCATCGACAACAATAATCTCGTCTGCCCATGTGACGCTCTCGAGACATGCAACGATATTCCGCTCTTCATTGCGGGTAATAACAATAACCGACAACGCCGTCATACAGTCTCCCGGTCAAGCAGCCTTTTCATTGCAAACGTCATGCCGACGGTAAACCAGACGAAAACCATAATTTGGTGGCTGCCAAAGTTCCATTCAAATAATCCGTTCAGAAGAAATCCGATGAATACCGCGAATGCCCCCAGCGCCGCTGATCCGGCAAGCCAATCAGCGGCCGAATTTCGGAAAATTCGGTATTCAACGAAGAGTATTTTGCCGAACAAGGCAACAACCACGGAGAGGCCGACACTACCAAGCGTCACCAGCAGCATGACAAAATTGTTGTGAAGGTGCCCGCCGGGCTCTTCGTCATCGGGAGATTTGTATTGAACGTAGACTTCGTGAACATCGGAATCGCCGATGCCAAGCAACGGATGGTCGGCAAATATTTTAATGCCCGTCGACCACATGACTAAGCGGGAATGGTTTGTCGGGTCGGAAAGGTCGATAATGCTTTTTGCCCTATGGACCTGGCTGGCCGGGGCGAACAAAAAAAACAACACAAGGAATGACACAAGCACAAAAAAAAGATATTTATTTTTCAAAATACTTATAACGATAAATCCGCCGAGAAATCCAACCCACGAGCTGCGGGTATTGGTAAGTATCAATGCAAGAAAAGACGGGACGAAAAATATTGCCATCCACCTTTTGACCGACGACGGCGTCTTCTCGTGAAGGACAAATGGGACGATCAGCAAACAGACTATCATCTTCAATCCGCCTGTCGTCATGTAATGCTGGAAGACGTAGAGTCTTCCCTCGTGGGCAACAAAATAATAGATTATTTCGATAATCGAGATGATTGCGACGGCGCCAAAAATAATGAGCAGGCTGTTCAGCACTTTTTTTCGGGAGTCGAACGACAACGCCACCAAGTAGACGATTGAGATAAGCAACAGCCGTTTCGTGTTAACAGCAGCCTGAGCAGGAAACACCGCAGTTGCGGTGGTTAGAAATTCTATGCAAACATAGGCGAGGAAGAAATAATCGAGCGGCGTTCTAAAAAACAGCCATTCCTTTTCTGTCAAACTCCAGTAGGCCACAAAGAGAAGAGACAGCCCGAATGAGATTGAGGATGCTGCGATGGAGATTGAAACAGAAGCTACTTGAAATACCAGCAGCGCAAAGAGAATTGAAACATAACGCTGCCGATGAGAATCGAGAAGTACTTCATCCATGAGGCGTATACCTGCTCCTCTTTTTAATGATGGCGTATGCAAAACGAACTTCGTTATGCATTAAATTGCAGATCGCAAAGCCGCTTGTAGAGTCCGTTTTTCTGCTTCAACAATTCGACGTGCCTTCCTTCCTGAACAATTTTCCCTTTTTCGAGGACGATGATCCTGTCGGCGTTACGAATAGTGGATAATCGATGCGCGATAACAATCGATGTTCGATTCTGCATCAACCGCTCGATCGCTTCCTGGACAAGGACTTCACTTTCCGAGTCGAGCGCAGACGTTGCTTCATCAAAAATCATGATAGGAGGGTTCTTGAGCAGTGCGCGAGCGATCGAAATTCGCTGCCGCTGCCCGCCGGAGAGCTTTGTGCCGCGGTCGCCGATGATCGATTCGAACCCTTCCGGCATCGCTTCAATAAAACTCAGTGCATTCGCAGCCCGCGCCGCTTCCCGGATTTTGTCATCCGGAAAGTCAGCGAGCCCATAGGCGATGTTATTTCGAACAGTGTCATTAAATAAGATTGTTTCTTGCGTGACAATGCCGATCTGTCCCCTTAGCGACTGCAACACAAAATGCCGAATGTCGACGCCGTCAAAAGCGATCACTCCGTCGACCGGGTCATAGAAACGGGCGATAAGGTCGACGAGTGTCGTTTTCCCGCTTCCGCTGGGACCAACAATCGCAACGACTTCCCCTTTCTTAATTCGAAGGTTGATGGCACTCAGTATCTCCATTTTCGAGGGCTTGCCATTGTCATGGTTCGAATAAAGAAAAGAGACATTCTTGAATTCGATGCTCTTTTTTAATGGGGATAAGGGGATCGCGTCCGGAAGGTTCTGAATTGCCGGTTTCGTGTCGAGAATTTCAAAAATGCGCCTGCCGGCTGCGGCAAATTCCTGCAGCCTGTTCGTAACGCTGCTCAATTCTTTTATCGGCGGCATAACCTGAAAAATTGCAAAAAGGAATCCAAGGAATTCAGCGGCTTTCATTTCTCCCGTGACAAGGACCTGTCTCCCGCCGTACCAGATAATGGCAACGCCGGCCACGATCGAAAGGAACTCCGTTACCGGCGCGGCGAGATTTCTTACACGCGTCATCGTAAGCATAGTCCGAAAATAGCTCTTCGTTTCTTTCTGAAATTTCTTGTCTTCAAAATCTTCCATAGCGAACGCCTTCACGACCTTTACGTTCGAGATCGTTTCTTGAAGTACGGACGTAATATCCGCCATCTTTTCCTGCATAACGCCGCTTTCTTTATAAAGCCTCACACCAATTGAGCTGATGATGAAAAGTGAAAACGGAAAAACGACGAATGAAAGGAGCGTCAACTGCCAGCTCAAGGTGAACGCAATATAAAGAAACACGACCACGAGGAGGGGCTCGCGGATAAGCGTGACGAAACTTGCCGAGACGCCTCCGTTGACGACGTTGACGTCGTTCGTGATGCGGGAAATGAGATTTCCCGTTCTCTCATTCGTAAAATAACTTAACGACAAGTTGTGGAGATGACGGTACAGTTCGTTCCGGATATCCATCATCAGCCCCTGCTCAACATAGGCCATCAAATATGATTGAACATAACCGAACAAATTCTTCAGGAGAAAAGCTATAAGAATGACAACACAGATTTTGAACAGAGACTCGGTCTTCGATCCGGTGAAAATCAGCGATTTGATGAGATCTTCGAGTTGCTGCTTCCCGCCGACAATTCCATTCGGGACAACACTATTGCGGAGCGGAGCCTGCACCTGGGACGACGATTGGTCAAACAGCGTTTCCACCAACGGAATGGAAAGATAGATCGATGCACCGCTGAATACCGAATAGAATACTGTACACACAATGGAGAGCGCAAGTCTTTTCCAGTATGGACGAAGATATTGCAAAATCCGAAAAAATATTTTCATATCAGGATAACCGTTTTATGGAATTCAACGCCTCGTTTGTCACGGGAGGCATCTCCTGGCCGCGCTGCTCTGCAGTTTGGTACTCCCACACTTTCGCGAGCAACAGAAGTTTATAAAAAGAAGAATACACGGCAAGCAACAATCCGCGAAAGCCATCTTTAAAGCCGGCTAAGACAAAAAACATTCTTACGAAAACCGAAAGCGGATTAATGATAAAATTGAACCATCGAACGGTTCGATGACGTTTATCGTTTAATCTATTCATGACATCGAGGGAGGTGTAATCGTTGAGTTTGGCGAGGTATTGAGAGATCGAATAATATGTGTAGTGATTTAGAGGATTTTGCAATCTTCCTACCGATCCCTGCACCTCAACGCCCTCATGAACCGGCCTCTGAGGGATACTCGCTTTCGCTTTAATGAACAGCCGAAGTTGATAGCCGGGATACCACCCGCCGTGCTGCATCCATTGTCCCAGAAAGAAACTCTTGCGCGCAATTTCATATCCGCTGCAATCGTGCTGCATGGAGATCACGCTTTCAATTTCGCGGTGAAGCTCGGGCGAAACTTCCTCATCCGCGTCCACCAGCAGCACCCACGCGTGCGATGCCATCGACAGAGCGAACTGTTTCTGCGGTGCATAGCCTTCCCACGGTCGTTGTATGATGTTGGCATTCAACCGTCGGCATATCTCCACTGTCCGGTCGGTACTAAAAGCATCGACAACAATAATCTCGTCAGCCCATTGAACGCTGCGCACGCACCGCTCGATATTCCGTTCTTCATTAAATGTAACGACAACGACAGAAAGTTTTTGCATAGCCTGTTTAGCGGACGACAAAATTCACAAGCTTGTTCTTGACGATAATTTCTTTCACAACGTCTTTCCCGTCGAGGTACTGCTTCACATTTTGCTCCGCATACGCAAGTTGTTTCAAAGCGGATTCATCGATGTCGACGGGAACATTGCTTTTTGCTCGAATTTTTCCGTTCACCTGAAAAACCACTTCAACGGTTTTTTGCTGCATTTTCGATTCATCGAATGACGGCCACGGCTCGCACGCCAACGAGGAGGCATGCCCCAGCTTTTGCCATAACTCTTCCGCTATATGAGGAGCGAACGGCGCAAGCAGCAATACGAACGGCTCGAGGACTTGCCGCGGACGGGATTCAGTCTTCGTTAATTCATTGACAAGGATCATCATTTGGGATATGGCGGTATTAAACCGGAGCGCCTCAATATCTTCGCCGACTTTTTTCACCGTCGAGTGGTACAAGCGCTGGAGGTCGGATGATATCTCGAGCTTCTTCACCGCAGGGTCGAGATTTCCATCTTCGCCGACATACAAACGCCATACGCGGTTCAGAAATCGGTACACTCCCTCCACGCCGCGCGTGCTCCACGGTTTCATCTCTTCCAGCGGCCCCATGAACATCTCGAACAGCCGCACCGCATCCGCTCCGTACTCTTTGACGACTTCATCCGGGTTGACAACGTTGCCGCGCGACTTCGACATTTTCCGTGAATCCTCGCCAAGGATGATGCCTTGATGCCTGAGCTTGGTGAAGGGCTCCTTCGTCCTAACATACCCGAGATCGTATAAAATTTTGTGCCAGAACCGCGCGTACATCAAGTGAAGCACCGTGTGTTCAGAACCCCCGACGTACAAGTCAATCGGCATCCATGTGCGTTCAAGGTCAGGAGAACAAAATTGTTTTTCATTTTTCGGGTCGATGAACCGGAGATAATACCAGCAGGAGCCTGCCCACTGAGGCATCGTGTTCGTTTCCCTGCGCCCTTTCATTCCGGTCTCTGCATCAACGACGTTCACCCATTCAGTTGCAAGGGCAAGCGGAGATTCAGTTGTTCCGCTCGGCTGGAATTTCTTCAAGTCCGGAAGGAGCAGCGGAAGCTCATCGTCGCTGAGCGGCTTCATCGTTCCGTCTTCCAGATGAATGATAGGAATCGGTTCTCCCCAGTACCGCTGGCGTGCAAAAAGCCAGTCACGCAATTTGTAATGTACTTTCCGTTCGCCGATCCGTTCAGACTGGAGCCATTGAATCATTTTCTCCTTCGCAGCATCCACATGTAATCCGTCGAGAAATCCGCTGTTGATAGCCGGTCCGTCATCCGTATACGCTTTCCCCTGAAAACCGGCAGACGGCTGAACGGTACGAACGATGGGCAAACCGAACTTCTCGGCAAATTCCCAATCCCTCTCGTCTTGCCCTGGAACGGCCATGATTGCTCCCGTGCCGTAACCGGTCAAAACGTAATCGGCAATCCAAACGGGAATTTCTTTTTTCGTGGCCGGATTAACGACATAGCTGCCGGTAAATACACCGGTTTTCTCGGTGTCGATGCCGCGCTCAAGATCGCTTTTCATGCTTGCTTGAGATCGATAACTCTCGACGGCATTTTTCTGTTCTCCCGTCGTTATTGCGTCGACAAGCGGATGCTCGGGAGCAAGCACCATGTACGTCGCTCCAAAAATTGTGTCCGGCCTTGTCGTAAAAACTTTTATATTTTTGTTTTTCCCCTGTACCAAAAAATTAATCTCTGCTCCTTCTGACCGTCCGATCCAATTTCTTTGCTGCTCCAACGTTGATACGGGCCAATCAAGTTCCTTCATATCATTGAGAAGCCGTTCTGCATATACGGTAATTCTCATCATCCATTGACGCATCGGCCGGCGTTCAACGGTGTATCCTTTGTCGGTCCATTCAGCAACTTCCTCGTTCGCAAGAACGGTCCCTAAAGCCTCGCACCAATTCACCGGAATTTCGGCTATGTAGGCAAGGCGAAATTGTGTGATAAAATCATGCTTTTCCTTTTTGCTTTTCCGCTTCCATTCTTCAGCAGCGAAATTTTCTCCTGCGGGCAATTCCTTCGTCCCATCACGAAGCAATTCATCTTCAAGAGTTTGGATCGGGCGTGCCGTATGGACCCGTTCATCGTACCATGAATTATAGATCTGAAGAAATATCCATTGCGTCCATCGGTAATATGCGGGGTCGGTCGTATCTATTTCCCGCGACCAATCGTAACTCATCCCGAGCATTTTGATCTGACGGCGGAATGTTGAGATATTCTGCTCGGTGGTAATGCGGGGATGGATATTGGTTTGCATCGCATACCGTTCAGCCGGCAGTCCAAACGCATCCCAACCCATCGGGTGCAGGACATTATACCCCTTCATCCTCTTGAACCGTGAAAGAATATCGGTCGCCGTGTACCCTTCGGGATGCCCGACATGCAGCCCGGCCCCTGAAGGATAAGGATACATATCAAGGATGTACGCTTTGGGCTTTGCCGAAGAGTTATCAGTTCGAAACGTTTGATTCTCTTCCCAATATTTCTGCCACTTAGCTTCTATTTCTAAAAAATTGTATTTCATCCCAGCCGTTTTCTTTCGTTGATGTTCTTGTCTGTCCTATGCTGAAACCTATTCTGTTCGCTGTGCACTGATCATTGTTCATTGCTCATTGTTGATTGTCTTTTTAATGTAGAGCATCGCCGTTCCCGCCGTCCCGATGCGGAATCTCGATTGCAGCTCTTCTACCGTCGCACCATTTTGCGCCATAATCGTTGCAGCAGTGTGGCGAAGTGAAAACGCTGTAATGCGGCGGCTTTTTCCGTTTTTCACTCCCGCCCGTTCAAGATACATGTCGACGCGTTGCCTGATTCCGCGCGTTGTCATTCTTTTTCCGCGCGTCCGGTTCCCCGCGCTCATGATCAACGGCTCGTTGTCATCGGCATCTTTTCTGAAAGCAAGGTAGCCCTGGAACGCTTCTTTCACATCGTTAGGAAGGATGACCGTTGTCTCTTTTGTCGTTTTCCCTTTACCCTGAACATAAAAAACCATCGTCGAACTTATCATCTTCAAATCGCCGATATTCGCGCGGATCAACTCTATTTCCGACAAGCCGCAACCGACCATCGCTTTAATGATTGCAAAATCTCTAAACCCTCGTTCGTCATTCCGGTCTATGGATTGAAAAATTGTTTGAACATCCTGCGCCGAGATCGTTTCGCGTGAATGCTGCTGAGGCCGCTTGTTCCCCTTCACTTCCTTTGCAGGATTTCCATGGAGAACTTTGAGCTCGACCAGATAATCGCATAACCGTCTCAGTGCCGTAAGGTACGTGGAAACTGAGACTGGCGAAAGCTTGACTTTTTTTGTCAAATATGTTTTATAGCGCTCAACATCCTCAACACGGAACTGAAATTTTTGATCGGCCGGATACCAGCGGATAAATTCATGCAGCGAACGTTCATACGTGCCGCGAGTTTCAGGCTTGCTCTTTCGCAGCTCTTTCAGAAATCCCTCGAAATAACCGAGCAATCGCTGGTGAGAAATCCGGACAGAAGAAAATTGCGACGGTCTCATTCGCCTACAGCAGAGTTTTTAGTGGGAAGATTCGCTCTTCTTTCTTCTCAATAACAGATATTAACGAAAATTGAAGAGAGAAGCAACGAAGGAAGCTACTGTCCTTTTTTGGGCACTGGTACAGTTCGGGGAGTTGTCCGACACCTTCTTGATTTGCCTTGCCAAATTTTTCACATTCTCACGATTTCTCGGATAAGGTGTCCGACAACTACGAATGAAAGGCAAAATGCAATACTCCCTTTTTTAGTAGTGTCTTAATGAGAACAAAGTCCAAGGGACTTTTTACGGATAGCTAAAAACATCGCGCAAAGACGCTAAGCCGCAAGGGAAACATATCAATTCTCTTTGCGGCTTAGCGACTTTGCGTGAGCACGATTCACGCCTATCCTAAATTAAGACACTACCCTTTTTTGAATTAGCGTTTTTATTTGTTATCATTCATTATTATGCATCGCGCAAAAGAAATATTTCTTTCGGGGAATAGAATTGTTATCAAGATCGGCACAAATCTCCTGGCCGATAGAGCCAAAGGGATTAATCGCGACAGGATTGAAACGATCGCGAAAAGCGTTTCCTTTCTGCAATCTCGCGGCAAGCAGGTCGCGATTGTTACCTCGGGCGCTATTGGTGCGGGTATGCTCCTGCTTGGAATGAAAGAACGCCCACGGGCGATTCCCGAAAAACAGGCAGCAGCGGCGATCGGCCAGCCTATTCTGATGGAAGCGTATGAAAGCGCTTTCAGAAAACACGATTGTACGATTGCCCAAATTCTCTTGACAAAGGATGATTTCGTCAACAGGGCGCGCTACAACAATACCAAGAACACCTTTTCTGCTCTGTTCGAAAAAAGAGTCGTCCCGGTTGTCAACGAGAATGATACTGTAGCCGTCGAAGAAATCAAGCTCGGGGATAACGACAACCTTTCGGCGCTCGTCGCCAACCTTATCCAAGCGGACATCCTCATCATCCTCAGCGATGTCGACGGGCTTTTTTCAGACGATCCGTCGAAAAATCCGAACGCTGAATTAATCCCTCTTGTTGAAAAACTCTCGCCGGATATTGAGAAGCTGGCGAAAAAGCACAGGAGTGAATTGAGTACCGGAGGGATGATCACAAAAATCCAAGCCGCGAAACAATGTATCTCGGCGGGCATTGCGGTGATGATTGCGAACGGAACCACACCCGGCATCCTCGATGAAATCTTTTCGGGTAACATTTCCGGAACGCTGTTTTTGCCGGTAAAAAACAGATTGAATGTGAGGAAGAAATGGATCGGATTCGTTTCCGACTCGAAAGGGACGGTCGTCGTCGACGATGGGGCAAAAAGTGCTTTACTCAAAAGACAAACAAGCCTCCTTCCCTCCGGAGTTCTCGAAGTGCGCGGAGAGTTTAAAACGGACGATACGATATCAGTCGTGGACACCGGGGGCATTGAAATTGCACGGGGTGTCGCCGGATTTACATCGTCCGACCTCAATACGATCAAGGGGAAGAAGACAAGCGAGATTCAAAAGATCCTCAACCGGAAAAGCGGCGACGAGGTCATTCACCGAAATAATCTTGTTTTGACTGGAGAAGAATGATGCCCGTCAACATCGTCCGGAAAAAGGCCAGGTCCGTCAAAGAAGCGAGCGGCGTGTTATACAATTGCTCCTCGAAGAAAAAAAATTCACTCCTCAATGCGATCACGTCGCACGTACGGATTCAAACTCCTTCGATTCTCAATGCAAACAGAAAAGACCTCATCAATGCCGCAGCAACAGGACTTTCAGGAGTCTTAACAGATCGCCTGACTCTGAATGAAAAAAGAATCGAACAGATGGTCGATGGAGTCAACGACATTATTAAATTACCCGATCCTGTTGGGAGTGTGGTAGAGAAAATCAAAAGGCCAAATGGACTGATTATAGAGAAAATGAGGGTTCCTCTTGGAGCTGTGGGCATTATTTACGAATCACGGCCCGGCGTGACAATCGATGCGGCAGCGCTCTGCCTGAAATCGGGCAATGCAGTGCTTCTCCGCGGCGGTTCTGAAGCAATCAATACGAACAAAAAACTTATTGCTGTGATCAAGACCGCGTTGGAAGACATCAGCCTCCCATCGGGCTGCGTAGAATTTATTGACTCAACGGACAGAACTGCGGTATTGGAAATGTTGAAGCAGGAAAAATACCTCGACGTCGTCATTCCGCGCGGAAGCCGGCAGCTCATCAGTTTTATTCAAACAAATTCCTCGGTGCCCGTCATCGCTCACGGTGAAGGCAACTGTCATGTCTACGTGGATAGCTCCGCGAACATTGCAATGGCGGAAGAAATCGTATTCAATGCTAAAGTGCAAAGACCGTCTGTCTGTAACGCGGCGGAAAAACTATTAGTCCACAGTTCCATTGCGGCAAAATTTCTCCCCCGCGTGGCTCGGAGATTGAGCCTTGCAGGCGTCGAAATCAGGTGCGACAAAAAAGCGCTGGCCTTTGTTGATAACGCAATAGCCGCGATAGAATCCGATTGGTCTAAAGAATATCTTGATTTGATCATTGCAATGAAAGTAGTGAAGAATCTCGACGAGGCAATATCCCATATCAACCGGTACGGCTCTCACCATTCCGATGCAATCGTTACCGAGAACAAGAGCCATGGTGAACAATTCTTACGGGAGGTCGATTCGGCCGCTGTGTATGTGAATGCCTCGACAAGATTTACCGACGGGTTTGAATTCGGCCTTGGTGCAGAAATAGGGATAAGCACTCAGAAGCTCCATGCACGCGGTCCGATGGGCCTGGTTGAACTGACAAGCATGAAGTATGTCGTTCACGGGAAGGGACAGATCCGAAAGTAGGAGTGAAGAACAGGGCAGCAGATCGAGAAACTAGCTCTTTTCCAATGATCAATGAACAATGATCATTGATCATTGTTTTTGAATTCAACGCATTTCATCACCACCAACGTAATGTCGTCGGATTGCGGCGCCCCCGAAGTATACCGCGCAATTTCGTTCTGAATTTCGTCAAGCACGCCCTGGGCTGTGATTGGTCTGATATTTCGCAGAAACTCTTCGACCCGCTCTTCTGTATAATCGATTCCACCAACGTTCATCGCTTCGCTTATTCCGTCGGTGAACATCACGATGACGTCCCCAGTCAGAAGTTGAATGATTCCTTCTTTATAGGGCGCCGCATCTTTCGTAACGCCGAGAATAATCCCTCCTTCCGACAGCCTCTCAATCGATTTATCCGCCCGCAGAACAAATGGATGGTTATGCCCTGCGTTCACGTAACGGAAAATCCTTGTTTTCGGGTCGAAAATTCCCCAACAAAAAGTGATGAATTTATCACTGCCGGTATTGTCGCAAATAAGGCGGTTCACAAGCGATGTCATGTCAGAAAGAGGGAGATTGAAATGCACCAGTGTACGGATCGTCGCCTGCACGTTCGCCATCAAGAGCGATGCAGGCGTCCCTTTGCCCGAGACGTCGCCGATGGCGATAACACAAGTCCCGTTTTCCAAAACAACAACATCGTAGTAATCACCGCCAACCTGTTTCGAAGAAATGTTCAGCGCGGCAAGATCCAGCCCCGGGATCGCCGGCAGCGACCTCGGAAGCAATCCTTTTTGGATTTCACGCGCAATGTTCAGTTCATTTTCCATCTTTTGCTTTTCGACCGCTTCATAAAAAAGGCGGGTGTTTTCCAGAGAGATGATCGCGAGGTTGCCGAGGCTGTAGATGAACTCCAGGTCCGCACCAGAATATGTCCCGCCGCGGAGCCGCTCGCCGATACACAACATCCCTTTTGCTTCATTCTGCACTTGAAGCGGAATCAGAGCAACAATGCTTTGTTCCTGACATGCTGCCCGAAGATCGAGAAGAACTTTTTTCCGTTGAAGGTCGGTTACTAAAACCGGCGAAGTGATGTTTTCAAAGAGTACTTGTTTGAATTCTGAGAGTCGATGCGTATCGATCCGGGATGAAACGGTCTCGCCGTTCTTGAGGCAGACTGCGTAGCGGCTCGCCCCCACCTGCCCCATCAACGTAAATGTGAAAAGTTTAAGAAGTTTGTCTCTGTCAAAAATAGCGTTGAACTCTTTGCTCAATTCGAACAGCGTGCGCAACTCCTGGATTTTTTCGTCGAGCGCCCGATTGACATTCTTGATTTCTCCGAACGCAATTCCCTTTTCAATGGCAGCAGCGGAGATGCTGATGATAGCTTCGATAAAACCTTTTTCCTCCGTCGTAAGTTTTTCTTTGCTCACACGTTTGCCTATCCCGAAGAAGCCCAGTACAATGCCGTGAGAAACAATCGGAAACATCCTCACAATGCCGCTCTTAAAGAGCTGCGCCTCATCGGGACCCATCGTTTGGGAAAGGGCAAAGCTCCTCCGGGGAACGCGGGGGAAAAAAAGTTCTTTTGAGGCAAACTCAACAGGAATTCCCTTGGAGTTTTCGATTCGGAAATGTTTTTCCTTCGTCTTTATGAGCACGACGCTCTTGGACAGCAAGAGCTTCCCCATCAGTGTCAGTAGAACGGTGCCGAGAATAAATTTCAGGTCGAGGGAAGAATTCACAACATTGCTGAATTCAAACAGCGGTGTGATGTCGGCAAGACGATTGACGGTCGGTGAATGTCTGGAAGGTTTCAACGAGGGACGGCCATTAACGTTCATGATCAGGAGTTCTCATGAAAAAGCAATGAGAGGCAAGAATGTATCAGTGGAGATATTTAATAAGTCTCACAACATTTTTCTTGGGATGGATTGAGTATTCCACTTTGTCCATCAGTTTTTTCATCAAATACATCCCAAGCCCTCCCCGCTTATAATGAGACATGTACTCTTTCATGTTCGGAACCGGCACCTGGTTGGGATTAAAGTGTTTTCCCCGATCCTCGATGAGAATTTCAAACTCGGGTTTTTTCATCGATACAACGATGTCAATCTCCTTGTCTGTGTCATAGCTGTACGCATGTTTGATGATGTTCGTACAAGCCTCATCAACCGCGAGGGCGATGTTGTTGACATCGTCGTCCTTGAAGCCGAACACCTTCGCCGCATCGGCAACAAATTCACGCGCCATGTTCAGTTTTCCCGTCTGACTGGGAATGCGCAAATTCAATCGAGTTGTTTTCTGATTACCGCCGCTGGTCAACGTTCCAATCTCCTTTTTCCGGTAATATCCATTGTCCCTATTTGCTCGATTGTTTTTTTGCATCGAACTTTTTTACCGCCTCATGCTCGTCGGTGAAGATTTCATACAGCATCGGAAAACCGAGAAGGTCGAAGATATTGTACACTTTCGGCGACATGTTGGACATTTTAATGTCCCCTCCTCCTGTTCTCACATCCTCAATGAAGGCCATAAACACTCCGAGCCCCGCACTGGAGATGTACGCAAGGTCTTTGCAGTTAACCAGAATATTGAATTTTTCTTCTTTGATGAGTTTTTGAAATGCTTCTTCAAGGTTGGGGGCGGTATGTGCATCCAAATATCCTTTCAAGTCCATAACATGGACTTTGCCGCTCACCCGAAATGAAATCTTGAATTCATTCATCGTGTAGCTCCTCACAATAATAGTTGAAAATCGTAGCTCTCACCGAGGCGCCCCGTTCCATTTCACCACAAAGACGGTGAGATCGTCATCGTACCCCTGGGCGTCCGTATAACTCCAGACGCGCTGAATAATTTCTTCCTTGATCTCATCCGCGGAAAACGAGCGCTTTTCCTCGACGATGCTCATCAAACGTTCGTAGCCGAACTCTTCTCCTGCCGCCGACCGTGATTCCGTAACGCCGTCCGTGTAAAACACGGAGACATCGCCCGGATTCATCCTAATCCTTTTTTCTTCCAACGAATCTTCAAACAACCGTCCGACACTCAAGCCTAAACCCATGCCGGTCGGTGTAATGTACTCAATGGAGGAAGAAGTTGCATACAGCATCGGGCAATGTCCTGCACGAGAAAGGACAAGCTCGCCGGTTGAAGTGTCAAGGACAGCATAAATTAAACTAATAAAAGAGCGTTTGTCAATGCTGGAGATCAGCGATTGATTTGCTTTTATGAGAAACTCCCTGGGAGATGAATAGATTTTGCTCAGCGATTGGAAAATGCCTTTCATTTCTGCCATGTAAAAAGCTGCGCCGACACCTTTGCCGGAAACATCGCCGATGACTATGCCGACACGGCGGTCGTCCAGAATTGCGATATCGTAATAGTCGCCGCCGACTTCGAGCGCGGGTGCAGAGACGGCCTGCATTTCTACATTGGGAAACGTCGGAAGCGTTTGAGGAAGGAGGCGCTTCTGCATTTCCTGCGCAAGGAGCAACTCACGCTGAAGCCGTTCCTTCTCAAGCGACCTCTGAATCAATGTTGCATTTTCTATCGCGATCGTTACCTGGTCCGCGAATCCCGACAGCACTTCGATATCATCCTGGTCAAAACCGAAATCCATTTCTTTCGTCGCATAGAGAATTCCGATTAAGTTTTGATGCGAAACCAAAGGCACGACCAAGAGGGAACCGACTTTCTTGAGCTTTGTCATGTATGCGGTCCGCCGGTCGGTGCTGACATCATCGATCAGGAGAACTTTTTTTAAAGAAAATACCAGCGAACGGATTGATGTCTCGCCGCCGAATAAAATAGTTTGAATCTCTTCCGTAGTAATATTTCTGGCCGACACAATCCCGCTACCGCTCAAGGATGACTTCCGTTCCGCTTCGTTCGGAAAAACTTCCAGCCACGAACTCGATGCCTCGCAGACTTCGAATGTCATCTTGGTCACCGTTTCCGCCAGTTCGTTAAGGTCGAATACCTGTGTGATCAGGCGGCTGAGATTATGGAGTGAATTAAGCTCCGTCTGTTTTCGGTCGAACGCTTCGGCTGTTGGTAAATGGAAGAGCGTGCTGATGAATGCCATTCCGAAATACACAGCGCCAAACAGCGATGTCAATTTCACAAACATGTAGAGCGGATAGCTGAAATAGAGAAGCGCTTTCGCCAAAAACGGCTTGTCGGAAATGGAGAGAAGAATGTTGATCGCCATAAAGGCAAAAAAAGCGAGCAAGGCGTACACCATCGCATAGATTTTCTCCCGCCGCGATAAGTATGCGATCCATGACAGTCGGAAGGAGTTGATAATGATCATGACAATCGAAAGGACAAAGAAAACCGTCGTATAGACTGAAAGCTCGAGCGGCCTAAGATTGATTGTCGTAGCGGAAGCGAGGAAGAAAAAGACCAGCAATATCCAAAAATTACGCTGTGTCCCCTTTTTTCTTTTATACAGGAGCATGTCCTTAATGTTGATCATCGTCATCGCCCCTACAATTCCTGCGGCAATGCTTAGGACGGTGGAAAAAAGGATGGTGATGTAATCACGGGGAAAGAGTTTAAAGGCTCGCGTTTCAAATTCATTGAACCGAAGGACGCTTGCAATAATCGATAAAGCCACGAAGAGTCCGGCCCACCCAGCAATCCTTCCGATGCGTTGAATCATCGTGAGTTGATTTTCTTTTCGCAGTGTTTCGACGTACAATATGCCGAGAATAAAGGCAAGAATGACCAGCGCTCCCCGGGCAATGGAAAAGTTTCCCAATTCGGCATCGAGACTTTTCATTGTCGCATCGATAATGAATACCGCGCCAAAGAGGAGAATGGAACCGAAGAGTGTGAGAAGTTTTCTAATTTTCATCTAAAACAGTTGTCGAAAAACGTGTGATGTCTACTTTACTTCGTTGAAAATGAGGGAAAGTTGCAGTCGCACCGAACAAAAATATCGAAAAGGAGGCTGAATAACAAGGAGAGGACAAAAGTATTAACGTGCTGACTTTTGACTGGGATTACGCAAAACATTCAATGATCCACTAAGTTCACGAAGGGTATGAAGAGAATTTATTGTCGCAGATTGTTGTTCAACTATTGGTAATGGACCTTTCTCTTGCAGACCTGAACCTTAGTGTTTTTTCGTGTTCTTAGTCGCCCCCCCATAGCGTAACGTGAGTTACTAGGATTCTGCAAAACAATTTTGAAAAAAGTATTGCATAGAAGAGGAAATTTGCGTACTTTGGTGAAGAAATTAAGCGCGTGAATGAAAGGAATTTTGGGACATTATGGCAAAAGCATGTGAAATATGCGGTAAAAAGCCGATTGCGGGAAACAACGTGAGCCACGCAAATAACAGGTCGCCGCGCCGATGGCTTCCGAATTTGCAGGAAGTTCGCGCAATAGTCAACGGCTCCGTCAAGCGTGTACGAGTGTGCACATCTTGCCTGAAAGCGGGAAAGATTCAAAAAGCCATCTGAACCGGCAGGGTTCTGGGTATTGAAAAGGTCATCGCAGCGATGGCCTTTTTTGTTTTCATCCTGCCGTAACATTAATGCGATTTAATAGTTAGTTTTGCGGAAGGCTTTCATTTTTCTCTGTAAATTTGTAGATTGGGCACAATCGAGGAGAAGTGATGTCCCCACCTAATCAACTTACACTGCTGCGAGTCATATTAACGCCTGCATTTGCACTCCTTCTGTTTTCGGATTCGCCGACAAACAAACAAATTGCATTGTTGGTGTACTGCCTTGCGGCGCTGACGGATTGGTATGATGGATGGGTTGCACGGAAATGGGGCTACATTACTCACTGGGGAAAATTTCTTGACCCGCTCGCCGACAAAGTGCTGACATCTGCGGCATTCATCTCTTTTATATTTATCGGCTATGCAAGCGCATGGATGGTATGGATTATCGTTACACGAGACATCCTTATAACGCTGCTCCGTTCTTATTCCGAGTATAAAGGCAAGCCGGTCGAAACGATGAAATTTGCAAGAACAAAAACATTTTTCCAGCTCGTTGTCATTTATCTCTTCATCGTCATTTACATCGTCAGAAGTTCTCCTTCACTATACGCGCGATACGATGCCTGGGTTGAAATTGTTGCTACGAAGGAAGTCATGGTCGGACTGATGGTCATAGCGACGACCCTTACAGCGTGGTCGGGAATTTTGTACCTTATTCAAAACCGGAATACCATTAAAGAATTATTCATAGCGAATGACCAAGCAGCCGAAACAGGACAACCCAACTAAAGCGAGTCCTTCAGAATCGCAGTCTCCTCAAACCATATCTCCCCTCATTAAGATTTTCGCGTCAGGTTTATTTTCAGGGTATGCGCCGTTTGCCTCCGGAACCGTCGGTACATTTGTCGGAATACTCATCTACCTCATTCCATCATTTTCACAAACAATTATCCTCCTCCCGGCATGTATTATTGTCTTCGTCCTCGGAAGCCTTGCCTCCGAAAAGATGGAAAAAGCGTACGGCCACGACCCTTCCATCGTCACCATCGATGAAGTGCTGGGAATTTGGATCAGCCTCCTCTTCTTGCAAAAATCAGTCGTTATTATCGTTGCGGCTTTTTTTCTTTTCAGGGTTTTCGATATATTTAAACCGTGGCCGGCGCGTGTGTTCGACAGAAAGCATGGAGGATGGAACATCATGCTCGACGACGTTGTTGCCGGACTGTACACAAACCTCCTTCTTCAAATCGCCGTCAGAATTTTTTAATTCATATCAAGCACCCAACAGTGTTTATGGATCGTTACAATGACTGCTGAAATCATTACTATCGGCGACGAATTGCTCATCGGTCAGGTCATTAATACAAATCAAGCATACCTTGCCGAGAAGCTGAACACCGTAGGGGTGTTCGTCGAGCGCATGACGACCGTCGGCGACAACCGGGCGGATGTTCTTCAAGCCTTTCGATCGGCATGGGAGATGTACGATGTCGTCTGCGTTACCGGCGGACTTGGCCCAACGCACGATGATATCACAAAAAAACTTGTGTGTGAGTTTTTCAATACCGACCTGGTGAAAAACGAGGACGTGTTCAGCGACGTGAAGGCACTTTTTGCAAAACGGAACATGACATGGACGCAATCGGCGGAGGGCCAGGTGCTCGTACCGCGCACGTGTAAAGTTCTTCGCAACAGCACAGGCACAGCCCCGGGGATGCTCTTCGAAGAATCGGGGAAGAGGAGAATGAAATACTTTGTTGTGATGCCGGGTGTCCCGTTCGAGATGAAAAGCATCGTCGATGAAGAGCTCCTCCCCTATTTTGAAAAAGAACATTTCGGCACGGTTGTGCGCCACCGTACACTCAAGACAACCGGCATAGGGGAATCGACGCTGGCCGAAGAAATTGGGAACGTCAATCAGGTGATCGGAACGGACGGGACCACGACACTTGCATTTCTCCCGAACCCTCTCGGCACGAAACTCCGCATTACCGTTCGGGAAAATTCTATCGACGCCGCGGAGCAGAAATTAGCAGCGGCCGAACAAAAACTCAGAACACATGCTCAGAAGTACATCTACAGTTCGAATGAGATGGAACTCGAGGATGTCATTGGAGCACTGCTGACGGAGCGAAAATTGACTATCGCCGTTGCCGAATCGTGTACAGGTGGAATGATCGCACACCGCATTACGAATGTTTCCGGCAGCTCACAGTATTTCAACCGCGCATATGTGGCTTATGCGAACGAATCGAAAACTGAATTACTCTCCGTTGCGAAGGAGCTGATCGAAGAATATGGGGCAGTGAGCCGGGAAGTCGCAGCGGCCATGGCGGCAGGCGCTCGAAAGAATGCGGGCGTTGACATCGCGCTCTCGACGACAGGAATTGCCGGGCCAACCGGAGGAACGCCGGAGAAACCGGTCGGTTTGGTGTGGATAGGGTACGCAGATCTCAACAGTTCTTTTGCATTGAAGTTCAATTTTGGCGACCATCGCCTTCGATTCAAAGAACGAGCGTCGCAGGCTGCACTTGAGCTGCTGAGAAGGAAGCTGTTAAAAATTGAAATCCAAAAATAGCCCCCAATGAAAGGCATACGTACATTCATCGGTATCTTTCCCCCTCCCCACATTCAATCAGCCATCGCAGATATTTTATCGCCTCTCAAGCCGGAGACGACCGCAATTCGCTGGGAAAAACAAGAGAAGTTTCATATCACAATGAAGTTTTTGGGCGACGTTTTGCCTGAGCAACTTCGTCAACTTCAATCTTCTCTGAATCAAGAATGTCGCTCAATCCGTCGATTCGAAATACCGTTTACAACGATTGGCTGTTTCCCCGCCGAGCACTCGCCAAAAATAGTCTGGATAGGTTCTTCAGGTGATGAAAACACTTTTCTTGTAGACTGCTTCAAAGTTGTCGAAAATGCTTGCACTTCTGCCGGCTTTAAAAAGGAAGAGCGCCCGTTTCATCCGCATATCACGCTCGGCAGAGTAAAAGGAAAAATCACTGAGAACTTGATTACGAAGATTGAAAATACTACCTTTGAATCATTACAATTCCTCTGTACCGAGTTGCTCATCATGAAAAGCGACCTCTCCCCCTCGGGTTCAGCATATTCACAACTATCCAGTATTCCATTGACACATTAGGAGCTCTTATGTCCGAAGAAAAAGAGTCGAAGATCCAGGCGCTGAAAGTCGCCATCGATCAAATTGAAAAGCAGCACGGCAAAGGTTCGATCATGAAGCTGGGCGAAGGCCCCATCGTGAAGATTGATTGTATCTCGACCGGGTCGATATCGCTCGATGCCGCACTCGGCATCGGCGGAATTCCCCGCGGAAGAGTCACCGAAATTTACGGACCGGAATCGTCAGGCAAAACAACGCTTTGCCTTCACATTATCGCGGAAGCGCAAAAGACGGGCGGGCTTGCGGCATTCATCGATGCGGAACATGCACTCGATACGGCGTACGCAAAGCGCCTCGGCGTCGATACTAATAATTTGCTGCTGTCGCAGCCCGAGTTTGGCGAGCAGGCTCTTGAGATCGTCGAAACGCTCGTCCGCAGCGGCGCGTTGGACGTCGTTGTCATCGATTCAGTCGCAGCGTTGACGCCGCGCGCGGAGATCGAGGGGGAAATGGGCGACCCGTCAATGGGTGTGCAAGCACGGTTGATGTCGCAGGCGCTGAGGAAACTGACTGCCGCCATCAGCAAATCGAAAACATCCGTCATCTTCACCAATCAGCTTCGGATGAAAATCGGCATCATGTTCGGCAACCCGGAAACGACGACCGGCGGCAACGCATTGAAATTCTACGCGTCGGTTCGGCTCGACGTCCGGCGCATCGAAGCGCTGAAAGACGGCACTACGGTTATCGGCAACAGGACAAAAGTAAAAGTCGTGAAAAATAAAGTCGCACCTCCTTTCCGCGAAGCACAGTTCGATATTCTGTACAACGAGGGTATCTCAAAGCTCGGAGATTTGATCGATATTGCCGTCGAGCACAACATCATCGTAAAAAGCGGGTCATGGTTCTCCTATAAAGAAGACCGCATCGGCCAGGGGCGCGACGCAGTAAAGGCATACCTGACGGCATCGCCAAAAATTGCCGAGGATATTCTTACGGCAGTCCGCAAAAAATTAGGAATGATTGCGGATACCGAACCCGCAGCACCGGCGAAACAGGCTCCGCCTCCGACAAAACAAGCTGAGCAGGCATCACCGAAGAAGGCAGCCAAATAAAACGTGTTGAAGCGCGATGCACATTACAAAAATAGAACGGCAAAAAAAACGGTCATCGCGAAAGTCTATTTTCATCGACGGGAGCTTTGCGTTTGGCGTCAGCGATGATATCCTGCTAAAATTTGCATTGCACGAAGGGGCTCTGCTCGACGAGGGTACTATAGAGAAGATTGTTGCATCCGACCATGAAGAGGCGGCAAAGCAAAAAGCACTTCGATTTCTGGCAATTCGTCCCCGAAGTAAGAGAGAGATCCGCGATTACTTATTGAGAAAAGAATTTTCGGAGGAGATTGCCGAGAGAATTATTGAACGTCTAGAAGCGTTACGCATGCTCGACGATGCTGCTTTCGCGCGCATGGTGTGCGGGGATGCCCTCGCGAAAAAACCGGCGGGGTCGAAGCTGCTCCGCCAAATGCTGATAAGAAAAGGCGTACCGCCTCCTCTGATAGAATCGGTTCTCACTGAATTCTCCTCGCCGGAGTCGGAATTTCAAATGGCAGTCAAAGCGGCGGAGCGGCAAAGCGAGCGAATCGGGCGATCGACGAAGCAGCTCGACGACGATCATTTCAAAAAAAAAATCTTGGACTATCTTGTACGCCGGGGGTTTGCTTTTGATACTGCATTGAGCGCAACAAGACACATCCTTTCGCAATAGGTATGCAAAAATTCTTTAAAAGCCGGCACTGGAAAGTTTTTCTCGTTACGTTCGCCATCATCGGGTCAATTCTCGCCCTTTCCCTTCTTGGCCAGGTGTTTCTCCTCCTCACAATGTCGTTTGTACTCACGATGGTGCTTAGGCCTCTCGTCGATTACTTCGAAAACAAAAACATTCCGAGGTCGGCAGGAATTCTCACGATGTATGCCGTCATCGGAGGGGTCGTCTTTTTTACATTCATCAACATCTATCCGATCGTTGTTTTTCAATTGTCAAGCCTGTCATCGTTGATGAACAGCGAACATCTTTCAGCATTGTTGAAACAGATGGCCGCTTCGATTTCGGATAAAGTGCCGTTCATTAAAGCGGACGTTATCGCCGCAAAGCTGAACAGTCTCCTCCCCGCATTAACCAAAGCAGCCGAAGATTCACTAACGAGCGCTCTGAGCCTTGTCGCATCCCTGATCATCGTCCCCTTCATCACATTCTTTCTCCTCAATGACTATTACAAGATGCAGAAAGCACTGATTGAAAACGTCCCGAATAAATACTTCGAAATGGCATTGAACGTTGTTCATTCACTGGACAGCCAAATCAGCAAATACATTCGCGGAGTGTGCATCGATTCAGCCGCAGTGACGATTATGTACATCTTCGCGTATCAAATGATGGGCATTCAATACGCCACCGTGCTCGGATTGATCGGAGGGATCACCAATGTCATCCCGTTGGCAGGACCGATTATTGGCGCGGTCCCTGTCATGATCGTTTCTATCATTCAATTCGGAGATTTTCGGATGATAGTACCGATCGTAATCGCGACTGTCTTGGTGCGGCAGGTGGATGATATTTTTGTTCAACCGAACCTCTACGGCAAATTGCTCAACATGCATCCGTTGACAATCATGATCGTCATTCTCCTGGGAGGCGAACTTCTCGGGATTCTAGGAATGGTGCTCGCAATTCCAATCTACACGGTGGTTACTGTTACCGCGCGCGAAACAAACTGGGGACTCAAGAACTATCGGATCACCGAATACCATGGATAATTTCTTTTCTAGCCGGTATTGGAAAGTTTTCATCGTTACCTTCTCCATCGCGGCCCCAATTTTTGTCCTTTCCTTCTTCGGACAAGTTTTTCTACTGCTCGTGCTGTCATTTGCCCTCACGATGATTCTCAAACCTATTGTCGACTTCCTCGAAAAAGAAGGAATACCCAGAGCCGTCGGAATTCTCAGCCTCTTTCTTCTCCTGGGCGTTCTATCATTCGCCGGGTTCTTGACTATATATCCCGTCATCGTACGCCAGGCCACAAACATTACGGCATTTTTAACGGGAGATCGCCTCGCTCATTTGCTGAACCAGCTCAGCGTTTCCGTCGCCGGGATCATTCCGTTCCTCAAATCAAGCGATTTAACGGCAAAAATTGAAACAACGCTCCCTGTTATCGCAGCCAGAGCCGAAGACACGATGACGAGCGCGCTCGGAATGGCCGGATCCTTCATCGTTGTTCCGTTCATTACGTTCTTCTTGCTGAACGATTATCACCGTATCCAAAAAGCGATCATCGAAAATGTCCCGAACAAATATTTCGAGATGTCGTTGAATGTGATCAACAAGCTTGAGCAGCAGCTCAGCAAATACATCCGGGGCGTCTGCATCGAATTAATTTCTGTGGCCATCCTGTACATCAGTGCGTATTCGATTCTCGGTTTTCGGTATGCGATAATTTTCGGCATCGTGTGCGGTTTTTCGAATATTATTCCGATGGCGGGACCGATCATTGCAGTCGTCCCCATCATCGCTGCATCGCTGATCCAATTCGGCGACTTTCGGATGCTTCTCCCGATCGTTCTCACAACGTTTGTGGTTCAGCAAATCGATCAAATGTTTATCCAGCCGAATGTGTACGGAAAAATTCTGGATATGCATCCGCTGACGATTGTCCTCACCATCCTCGTCGGGAGCAAATTGCTTGGAATTGTGGGGATGGTCCTTGCTATTCCGATCTACACCATCATCAAAGTTACAGCTCGAGAAACTAACTGGGGGTTAAAAAATTACAGGATAACACGCTCATGACACGCGTCGTCTTTGATATCGAAACGCTCGCTCTTCCGCTCGACTCGTTCGACCAGTCAAGCCGCGAATATCTTTTTAAGTTTGCCGATACAGAGGAAAAAGTAGAGGAGACGAAACAAAATTTGAACCTGCATGCCCTTACGTCGCAGGTTGTGGCGATTGCACTCTTCAATCCGGATTCAAGCATGGGGAAAGTCCTCTTTCAATCGGACAAAAAGGAAGAGTTTACTTCCGCAGACGGACTTGTGCAATACAAATCCGGTTCGGAAAAGGAAATCCTCGAAGAGTTTTGGAGACTGATTCCATCATACCATCAATTCATTACTTTTAATGGCCGGGGATTCGACTGCCCATTCCTGATGGTGCGTTCGGCGCTCTTAAACGTCCAGCCGTCGCGAAACCTTGTTCCGTACCGGTACGATGCGAGCCAGCACTGCGACCTCTTGGAACAGCTCACTTTCTATAATACCACACGTAGATTCAGTCTCGATTTCTATTGTAAGTCTTTCGGCATCGACAGCCCTAAAGCTCATGGAATCACCGGGCTTGATATGGGGAAGTTGATTCAGGAAAAACGATTCCACGACATCGCCGAATACTGCCTCGGCGATGCCCGGGCAACAGCCGAATTGTTCAGACGATGGAGCCAGTACCTCGACTTCGGCAAAAATAGTTCTTGACGGTTGAAACTTATTTCCGTATTTTTACGTATCAAATTAAGTTGATGGATTAAACATGGTCGAAGTAACGGCTGCATTAAAGGCTCTCTCAGAAGAAATTCGAATCCGGCTGCTGCTTGTGCTGTTAAACGAGGAAGCATGTGTCTGTGAGCTTATGGCAACATTCAATATGGCTCAGTCCAAACTTTCTCACCATTTGATCGCCTTGCGCGATGCAGGGTTTATCAAAGACGAAAAAAGAGGAAAATGGAATTATTATCGGATCGATACGAACAGCCTCGACCCGATGAAAAAAGAGCTTCTCTCTTCCCTTGCCGGCTGGGTTGACGATAATTCCATCATCGAAAAGGATCGACAGACGCTCGAAAGAGTAAAAAACAGAATGCAAATCTGCTGTTAGTTTTTTTTGAATTAACGCATCAACAATAATTGATGAAAGGATGATCTCCATGAAAACGGACCTGGAAATTAAGAACGATGTGAAAGAGAAATATGCTGAAATAGCAAAAGGCCAAATTTCTGCGATTGCCACAAAAGCCTCTTCATGTGGATCAGGTGTGGGTTCCTGCTGCGGAACCGGCTCTGAATCTCTTGTCCAAATGTCGTTGGATTACAAACCAGAAGACCTTTCAATTCTACCTGAAGGTGCCGATCTGGGACTTGGCTGCGGCGTTCCAACTGCGTTTGCCGATTTAAAAGAAGGGTATACGGTTCTTGACCTCGGTTCCGGCGCCGGCATCGATGTGTTCATCGCGGCCCGGTATGTCGGCATGACTGGAAAGGCCATCGGAGTCGACATGACAGAGGCAATGATCGAAAAGGCAAAAGTCAACGCGAAGAAAATCAATGCAACGAACGTTGAGTTCCGGCTGGGCGAGATTGAAGCATTGCCGGTTCAAGACAACTCTGTCGACCGCGTTATCAGCAATTGCGTTATCAATCTTGTGCCAAACAAGAAGAACGCATTCCGCGAAATTTACCGTGTATTGAACCCCGGAGGCAAATTCACCGTGTCCGATATCGTTGTTGATGGCGCCATATCCGCGAAAGAAAGAAACGATGCCGCCCTCTGGGCAGGATGTATCAGCGGTGCAATAGATAGGAAGGAATACATCGACATTATCAGAAAAGCAGGTTTCAAAAACATCGAAATTGTTTCTGAAAAGAATTACGATTACAAACTGGATAATGCTCGATTAAGTTCGATAACTATTTCCGGAACAAAATGATGGCGAGAATACTCATCCTTTGCACCGGCAATTCATGCCGCAGTCAAATGGCTGAAGGACTTCTGAAATCGCTCAACCCAACGTTGCAAGTTTTTTCAGCCGGTACAAAACCTGCAGAGCGTGTCCATCCCCTTGCAATCAAAGTGATGAAAGAAGTCGGCATCGACATCGGCGGGAACAAGCCGAAAAATGTAGAGGAGTTTGTCAACGATTCTTTTGATTACGTCATTACGGTGTGTGATGACGCCAAAGAAACTTGTCCCGTCTTCATCGGCAAAGTCCAACATAGACTGCATATAGGATTCGAAGATCCTGCTGAAGCAGTCGGAACGGAAGAAGAAGTTCTGGGTGTATTCCGGCACGTTCGGGATGAAATCAAAAGAGCGTTCACTAATTTATATAACCTCGAATTGTCACAGGGTATCATAATATAAACCAACAGTCTATCATTAATACTATAAACAACAGAGGGTTCAGTGGCAAAGAAAAAAGTCCTTTTTGTTTGTGTCCACAATAGCGCACGCAGTCAAATGGCGGAAGCATTATTGAATCGTCTTGCCGGAGATAAATTCGAGGCTGAGAGTGCAGGGCTTGAGCCCGGAAAACTCAACCCCCTCGCTGTTGATGCGATGAAGAAAATCAACATCGACATATCGAACAAGAAAACTCAAAACGTGTTCAACCTGGTCAAAGCCGGCCGTTCCTTTGCCTATGTCATTACCGTATGCGACGAGGCAACCGCCGAACGCTGCCCAATCTTTATAGGTATTACAAAGCGGCTCCACTGGAGTTTTCCCGATCCGTCCTCTTTGCACGGAACGTATGAGGAAAAACTAGAACAGACGATAACCATTCGTGATCAAATTGCCCGTAAGATAGAATCTTCGCTGGCAGAACAGGAGATAAAATGATTAACTCCGATATATCGTGCAGCGCGAAGAAAGGAAAATCTTTGTGAGCATAGTTTCCAAAAAGTTGTCGTTCTTCGATCGCTATCTCACACTCTGGATCTTTCTGACCATGTTCCTTGGCGTTCTCCTCGGTTATGCCTATCCGGGCATATCCGGTTTTTGGAACTCACTAAGTTCCGGCACAACTAACCTTCCGATTGCCATCGGTTTGGTGCTTATGATGTATCCACCGCTTGCAAAGGTCAAGTATGAGGAACTGCCTGTCGTTTTCAGTAATGTAAAGTTGTTGGGACTTTCGTTACTGCAGAACTGGATTGTCGGACCGTTGATCATGTTTCTGCTTGCGATCGTATTGCTGCCCGACAAACCGGAGATGATGATTGGTGTAATCCTGGTGGGACTTGCACGGTGCATCGCAATGGTTCTAGTCTGGAACGACTTGGCCAAAGGTGATCCGGAATTAGCAGCCGGTCTCGTCGCATTCAATGCACTTTTCCAGGTCTTCTTGTATTCGGTCTATGCCTACGTATTTATCACATTTCTACCCCCATTATTTGGAATGAAGGGAGCGTTAGTCGAGATTTCGATATCAAAGATTGCAGTAACGGTGTTGATCTACTTAGGAGTTCCCTTTGCGGCGGGAATCGTGACTCGCGCAATCATGGTTCGGGCAAAATCGAAAGAATGGTATCACAGCAGTTTTGTTCCGAAGATCTCGATACTTACCCCCGTGGCTCTTCTCTTCACTATCTTTGTTATGTTCTCACTCAAGGGGGAGAAGATTATCGAATTACCGTTGGATGTTCTCCGTGTTGCCATCCCATACACCGTCTACTTTGCTGTCATGTTCTTTGCCACATTTTACATGGCAAGACGCATGGGGGCTTCGTATGAAAAGACCACAACGATGGCGTTTACGGCTGGCAGCAACGACTTTGAGTTGGCAATTGCAGTTGCGGTTGCAGTCTTTGGCATTAATTCACAAGCGGCGTTCGCGACGGTGATCGGTCCATTAGTGGAAGTGCCCGTGTTGATTTTGCTCGTGAATGTGGCGTTACGGTTCAAGAACATATATTTTTCGGGATCAACCGTTGAAAAGGTTTCGTAGAAGATGCACTGTATGCCGCTGCCGAAGAGGAGATTCATGCTGAATTTAGACCTCAGGAATGAGAAAAAACAAAAAAGCCTCTCATTTTCTGAGAGGCTTGTAATCTTGTCGAAGAATATTCCTACGCAGGAAGCTTCTTGTACCGCTTTGCAAACTCATTATAGATGGCGGCCGCTGCTGAAAGCTTCAACATATCCCACCACGAGAAAATCAAAAAGCCGTTAACGACCGACTCTTTTACATTGTGAAGATAGAAGAGATCCAAAAACGATGCGCCGCATGCAAACACTACAACAAGCCCTAAGAACATTCCAACCAGAGTCCACAAATATCCTGTTCTAATCTGGACAAGATATCCAACCAAAAGCGATGCAATCGGAAAACATAGCAGGTAGCCGCCCGACGGCCCAATCATTCGTGCTAAACCAAAACTGCCGCCGGAAAAAACGGGCGCACCGGCCAAACCAATACCCAGATACAACAGTTGACTCATCGATCCGTTGCGGCTTCCGAGAAACGCAGCTCCCAGCAGAACAAAGAATGTTTGCAGTGTATATGGAACGGGCTGATGCGGAATCTCGACTTGTGCTCCAAGAGCAGTCAACGCAGCAAAAACAACAATCCATAAAGTTTGAACGAGGATGTTCGATTTTTCTCCAGTGAATGGCAATACTGCCGCACGTTGAAAGAATTTATCTGTTGTCTCCATCATATCTCCTTTTATTGTCAGAAGTGTTTATGAAACCAGGCAGTAGTGAGTTCTAGAACACGACTCATTGCTGAAGCTGGTTTTACATATGGTTGCCGCGCTCCATACATATGACCGATTCCTTCCAGCAAAATGAGTTCAGTCATCGTCTTGTCCGATATCTCGTAAAGACTCTTTACTTCATCGATAGGGACTGGAAGATCGGCGGTTCCGTGAATCAAGAGCAACGGCTTCCCGAGGTAATGCACCGCGTTCTTTATGTTCAACCTCTCTCCGTTCTTTTCCAGATCGTCGAGCAAATCTGTACGTAATCTGAACAAGCTCTCTGGATTAATGGAGGGAAGCCCAACATAACCTTTTTCCCTCCATCGCTTTCGCTGCGCTTCAGTATACCGGTCAAAATGCGAGACCGTCGACCATGCCGCAACCGCTTTGATCCTTTTATCCTCTCGAGCTTTGATGATCGCTATTCCACCGCCTCGGGAATGACCCACGATTCCGATTTTTGAGCTGTCCATAAACCGACAATCAATTCGGTCCATCGAAATTGCGTCGAGAATTGAGTTGACATCCTCTAACTCGAGGCTGAATGTGTTAACGGAAAATTTCTCTCGTTCTGAAAATTTTCGAAAGTTTTTTCCGATGCCATTATGCGAGAAATTGAATACAATAGAGACAAAACCGGACTCGGCAAAATACCGGCCTATCGCAGGAAACGGCCCCCAATCCTTGAACGCCTTAAAGCCATGGCAGACGATAATGACCGGCAATTTTCTGCCCGCCGAATCCGACATCCCTTCTTTCCATCGAATATCGCCATACAATTCAACTCCTGACGGCGTCGAGACTTGGAAAGCACGTTCAATGATTTCATCCATAAAAATCCATTAAGAAAATAGCCAACGAAGGTATGAATGTCAAGGATATGACTACGGTAACTGCATAATACAACAGTGCAAAGTGATATCATCACTTCCAAATTTCGTTGCGATGTTTCTCGCAGATGTACCTCGGACAATATCCGACTCCTTCGTCAACGCCATATTCTTTACTAAAAAATTATTGACTCTTTTTGCCGGATTTATTATATTTATAAGCTTAAAAGAAAATTCGTTGAGAGTTTTCCCCATTGCAGAGACAAAAAAAACCGGTCGGCTGTGCCGATACTCCAGTTCGTTTGATAAAGTGAACGTCGCATGTATCGATTAAAGATTTTTTCCGGCAGGGCAAACCCCCAATTGGCCGAGCAGATTTCAAAAAATCTCGGCGAAGAACTGGGCGGGATTGACATTCGCAACTTCAGCGACGGCGAGCTTTGGGTAAAGTTCATTGACAATGTCCGCGGCGCCGACGTCTACATTATTCAACCGACGAATCCACCCGCAGACAATTTGATGGAGCTTTTGCTCGCGATTGACGCGGCAAAACGAGCGTCGGCACGAAAGGTAACTGCGGTCATTCCTTATTTCGGATACGCGCGGCAGGATCGCAAGGATCAACCCCGTGTAGCAATTACGGCAAAACTCGTTGCAAATCTGTTGACACAATCCGGCGCTGATAGAATTATCACAATGGATTTGCATGCACCTCAAATCCAGGGATTTTTTGATATTCCGGTCGACCATTTATATTCGTCCGTGGTTTTTGTCGATTACTATCGAAAGAAAAAAATTTCCGATTTGACGGTAGTCTCCCCCGATGTGGGAGGAATAAAGATGGCGAGAGCGTATGCAAAGAGGTTGGATGCCGATCTCGTGTTGATCGACAAACGCAGGCCGGCTCCTAACGAGGTAGAAGTCATGAACATCGTCGGTGAGGTCAAAGGAAGAAATGTCCTCATCGTTGACGATTTGATCGATACGGCAGGAACATTTACCAGCGCCGTGAAAACCCTGAAGGATGCCGGCGCAAAAGAGGTCTACGGCGCCTGCACACATCCGATTCTTTCAGGAAAAGCGATGGAGCGCATTAACGGATCAGACATGTCGAAATTGCTCGTAACGGATACCATACAATTGAAGCAATCATCGCTGAGAATCGAAGTCATGTCCGTCGCCAAGATTTTTGCCGAAGCAATCCACCGTTCCTTCGACAACAAATCCATCAGCTCGCTTTTTGATGTCGATAAAGATAAAACTCAAGACGATTAGTTTCTTAAAGGAGTAAGTCATGTCAGAAGTAGTTCTTCAAGCGGAAGTCCGCACACACACCGGGAAGCGTACAAAAGCAATGCGGCGGTCCGGTAAAATTCCGGGCGAATACTATTCGCGCGGCGAACAGAATATCCACATTGCGGCAACTCCGTTTGGATTGAAACCGCTCATCTATACCTCGGAAGCGCACATCGTGAGCCTCAAGCTCGACAACGGCGAATCAAAAACCTGTGTGCTTCGCAACGTTCAGTTCGACCCCGTATCAGAGCTACCTATCCACTTCGATCTGCAAGGAGTTCGTGCAGATGAAGAATTAACCATCGAGGTGCCTGTGATGCTCAGCGGTACGCCGAAAGGTGTTAAAGACGGCGGAACCGTTCAGCATGTGATGCACCGACTCAAAGTATCCTGCTTACCTAAATTTATTCCCGATCATATTGAAGTCAATATTACGGAACTTGGAATCAATCAGTCGGTCCACATCCGTGATATCAAGGTCGATAACGTGAAGATTCTTGAAAGCGAATCCAGCACGATTGTCGCCGTCGTTCCGCCGACCATATTGAAAGAGGAAACGCCTGCTGACGCGGCAGCCGCGACAACTCTTGCCGAGCCGGAGGTTATTGCAAAGGGCAAGAAGCCTGAAGAAGGCGAAGAAGGCGCTGAACCAGCACCTGGCGGAGCGAAAGCCACGGCGCCGGGCGCCAAAACAGCTCCAGCCGGCAAAGCAGCGGCACCGGCTGCAAAAACAGCGCCGGCAGCTCCCACTAAGAAAGATGATAAGAAGTAATTCAACACCCGACAGTGATTTTTTTTGTTCTTTGAGAAATTTTTCTTAATTAGCATCTCCCTCATTGCAGAAATTCTTTGACGAAGAAGCGGATTCAGAGAAAGTATTATGCGTTGTCGGATTAGGCAATCCCGGCAAACGATATTCATCGACAAGGCACAATGTTGGATTCGATGTTGTGGCGTCGCTGTCGCAGTCGTTGCGTTCACGGATGCTCGACGGCAACGGGGATTTCCTTTTTTCCGAGTGTGCGATCGAAAGCCGGCGCTTGCTTCTTGCGACTCCTCTGACATACATGAATGAAAGCGGAGCGGCGGTCGTCCAGATCATGGAGCAATTCAATGTCCGGGCTTCTGATTTGCTCATCATCGTCGACGATTTTCAGCTCCCGCTGGGGACATTAAGAATTCGAGCTGATGGAAGCGACGGCGGACATAACGGGCTCGCTTCGATTATTTACCAATTGCAAACAGAAAATATCCCCCGTTTGCGTCTTGGAATTGCAGGCTCAACATGTCCGACGCAGGACCGAAAAGAGCTGATGTCGGCGTATGTCCTCTCTCCTTTTGAAAAGGACGAGGCTCAGTTGGCGGCAACAATGATCGCACATGCGCGCGATGCCGTCCTTGCATTGATCATTAATGGAATTGAATTCGCAATGAACAATTTCAATAGGTCGTTTTTAGATGACAACCTTGCAGTGTAAATCAGTATTAAGTTTTCTTTGTTTAAAGTAATCGGTTATTAGCTCTTAGCTTTTAGCCCTTAACTTTTCACTTTTCACTTATTTTTTAAAATACAGCACCCTGTTCCATCATAAAAGAGATGGGACCATCATTACACGTCCATAGGAGGTACATCGTTGGAAAAGGAATACAAAATTTACGAGACGACATTCATCGTCAATGCTACGCTCGACGACGCTCAGATTGACGCCGTCATCGAAAAAGTAAAGGAAGTCATCGTGAAGAACGGCGGCGAAGTCCGCTCGCTTGAAAAATGGGGCCGAAAACGCCTCGCCTACACTGTCGACAAAAAGAACAACGGCTTCTACGCCTTCTTTGAATTCAAAGGACCCGGCGACCTCATCGCCAAAATGGACCGGCACTATCAATTGGACGAGCAAATCATCCGTTATTTGACGATACAATTAGACAAAAAAGCGCTGAAAGCAAAGGAAATCGCTTCTGCACTCCTAAAGAGTCAAGCGGCTGCGGCTGCACCCGGCGTGGGAGATGTCGTCGTTTAACCGATTGTAGAGTGCGAAATTCCTGTAAACTTTTCGAAAACAGTAATAGAAATTAAAAAGGAGAAATCATCGTGTTCCATCAAAGTCAAAATCGGCGAGGCGGCGACGACCGGCGGGAAAAGCGCGACTCGAATGCAATTCGAAAAAAACGCACATGCCGTTTCTGCGACTCGAAAGAGATCTACATCGATTACAAGGATGAAAAGAAATTATACCGCTTCATCACCGAACAGGGAAAAATAATTCCAAAGCGTATCACCGGTTCATGCGCCAAACATCAGCGCCAGCTGGTGAAGGCGATCAAACGAGCGCGGCATCTTGCGCTGCTCCCCTTTGTATCCGATGCCATTAAATAAATTGCACTCAATAAGAACGCTGGAGAAAGTATGAAAGTCATTTTACGTCAGGATTTTGAAAGCCTGGGAAAAATCGGCGAAGTCGTCGCCGTAAAAGACGGCTACGCACGGAATTACCTTATTCCAAGGAGCATAGCGTACCGGGCAACAACAAGCAGCCTGCGCGCCCTCGAAGAAGAAAAGAAGCAGCATGAACGGCAGGAACAGAAGCAATTTAAGGATGCGGAAAAACTCGGCGTTGAGCTCGAAAAACTTTCCGTGACAATTCCGATGAAAGTCGGCGAAGACGACAAGCTGTTCGGCTCCGTCACATCCCAGATGATTGCCGATGCATTGAAGGAAAAAGGGTTCACGGTAGATAAGCGGACGATCGAGCTTGAAGAACCGATCAAAACCCTCGGCATTTTTGAGGTACCGGTGAAACTCCATACTAAAGTCAGTGGAAAAGCAAAAGTGTGGGTTGTCCGGGAATGACCTGCCGATAATCTTTTTTTATACCTGACGTCGCGAAAGAGACTGTCAGGTATTTTTTTTATCATACCCTTTAGAGTGAGGAGTTGTACATGGCACATCAACAGCCGTTGTGGAGCGGAAGATTTAAAGAACCGCTGTCGGAAATAGCTCTCAAATTCTCTTCCTCCGTTGATCTCGATAAGCAATTGTACCAGGAAGATATCGCCGGAAGTATCGCTCATGTGGAGATGCTTGCAGCGGTAAAAATTATTTCATTGGAGGAGTCGCGCCGCATTCGAACCGCATTGAGAACCATCGCGAAAGAAATTGACTCAGGGAAACTTGAGCTTTCGTGGGAAAAAGAAGATGTTCACATGGCGATTGAACAACGGCTAATCCAAAAAATTGGGCCGATCGGAGGAAAACTTCACACAGGGCGCAGCAGGAACGATCAGGTTGCGCTGGACGAGCGGCTGCATCTTCGAGGCGCAATCCGCGAGATGCAAAAACTCATCCTGCAGCTTCAACGCGTTTTGTTGTTCAAGGCTGAGAAATACTTTGACACCATCATGCCCGGCTACACGCACCTCCAGCGCGCGCAGCCGATCTACCTTTCACATCATCTTCTCGCATATACCTCGATGTTCGAACGAGACTTTGAGCGCCTCCAGGACTGCTACAAGCGGATGAATAAACTTCCCCTCGGCGCCGCGGCATTAGCCGGCACCTCCTTCCCGATCGACCGGGCCATGGTTGCACGCAAGCTCGGGTTCGATGGCATAGTTGAGAACAGCATGGATGCTGTAAGCGACCGCGATTATCTTATCGAATTCATTTCCGCTTGCAGCATCGTGATGACCCATCTGAGCAGGCTCGCAGAAGAGATCGTGCTCTGGAGCTCGCAAGAGTTCGCCTTTGCAAAAACCGACGATGCCTATACAACCGGAAGCAGCATCATGCCCCAGAAAAAGAATCCCGACATGGTGGAGCTTGTTCGCGGAAAAGCGGGAAGGGTGTTCGGAGACTTAGTAAATATACTGACAATAATGAAGGGACTGCCGCTTGCCTACAACCGCGACATGCAGGAAGACAAATTCCCTCTTTTCGATGCGGTCGCGACAACACGGCAATGTCTGTTTATTTTCTCCCACATTCTCGTCCACACGAAATTTGAAAAGAATAGGTTTGAAGAGGAATTGAAGAACGATTTTCTGACTGCTACTGAGATAGCAGATTACCTTGTAAAAAAAGGAACTCCTTTCCGAGATGCTCATGCGATTACGGGAAAGGTTGTTGCTCACGCAATTGAACACAAGAAAAGCCTTTCACAGTTTTCACTGCCCGAGTTGATACGCTTTTCGGCCTTACTTGAAGAGGATGTGTTCGATCTTCTCGATCCGCACAAAAGCATCGAACACAAGAAGTCCGCCGGCAGCACGTCTCCCCAGGAAGTGAAAAAACAAATTGTCCATTGGACGCGTGTGCTCAGGAATAGAAAAGTGTAAACACAATGAACCGTGAAACGTCCTTTCGAAACAACAGGCGAACGCACGCCTTCGATTTGGCCGGAGAAAAATAGCCACACGGCTCCTCTTGATTAGCAATCAACAATGAATCTTGACAATTTCTTGTTGGATCGGTTCGCCGGGTATGATGACCTTTTTTTCTTTCGACACGTAAACGTCAATTTCCAGTCGAACGCCAAATTCGCCGGGGAGATAAATACCGGGTTCGATGGAAAAACACGTTTCGGGAATAATTTCGCGCTGGTCATGGGTCTCAAGGTTATCGATGTTGGCGCCGTTTCCATGGACTTCCTCGCCGATGTTGTGGCCGGTGCGATGAATAAAATATTCGCCATAACCTTTGTCGGCGATGTATTTGCGGGTGATATCATCCACGTCGCATCCTCGTATTTTCCGTCCGCCCGCGAATTCTCTCTTTAAATAGTCTACTGCCGTATCACGCGCGCCTTTGACGATTTCAAAAACTTTTTGATACTTGGCGGGAATATTCTCTCCTGCATACGCCACCCACGTAATATCAGAATACACGCTTTCCGGTTTGTTGCTCTTCGCCCAAAGGTCGATCAAGACACAATCTCCTTTTTTGACCTCCGAAAAAATTTCCTTCGTCGGTTCATAGTGAGGATTTGCTCCGTTAGCGTTTACCGAGCAATTTGGAGCGTCGTCGATAACGAGACTATTCTCCTTGAAGTATTGTACCATTCGCTGTTGGACGTCGTATTCCGTTATTTTTTGTCCGGCGCGCAGTCTTTCACCGATGAATCCGAATGCGACATCAACCGTCTTTCGCAATACTCTTGACGTTTCAAACTGATCGGCGCGCTGCGCATCCGTCCAGCGGGCTTCAAAATATTGCACGATATCTGCGGAGGAGACAACTGTGACGCCGAATGAACGGATCAGTTCGACCGTTCCGGCATCGACTTTTGAAACATAGGGTATCGCATTATTTGGGGAGTACTCCATCGCAACAGATGCCACTCCGGCAAGAGCCTTTTTCAATCCATCCTGAAGCGATTGCCAGCTGACATACACTGTTTTTTCCCCGGGAAGATGGTCAAGATTGTATTGTTCGATACCATGAACCAGTTTCTGCGGCGTTCCTTCTGCAGGAATAAAGTAGAAGTACCGCCGCATCTGGGTTAAATGAGATGGAAGTTCCAACAATTTTGAAGCAAAGACATTTGATTGCCGAAAATTATATAACAACCATCCGTCAAGATTATAGTTTTTGAGCGTTGTCTGAATTGCAGAGATTCTTTGAACTACTTCATCAGCTTTTGACATAGAATATGTCCTCTACGATTATTGAGAGCGCATCGCCGCCTAATATATATGCGGCAATATAAATAATTCTCATTCAAATAAAAATCCCCGAACGCGTTTTCGCATTCGGGGATTTGTTTTTTTCTCTACGGCAATGTTTTTTAGTACATGTCGCCCATGCCGCCGCCAGGAGGCATCGCCGGCATCGACTTCTTTTCCTCGGGTTTTTCCACGATTGTCGCTTCTGTTGTTAACAACAGCGCCGCAACACTCGCTGCGTTTTCAATCGCGATACGAGTAACCTTTGTCGGGTCGATAACGCCTGATTCGACGAGGTTCTCATATTTCTCTGTAAATGCATTGAAACCGAAGTTGCCTTTTTCGTTCTTCACTTTATCGACAACAACGGAACCTTCGAGGCCTGCGTTTGCGACGATCTGACGAATAGGTTCTTCGAGCGCGCGTTTGATGATCTCAACGCCGGTCTTTTGGTCTTCGTTTGAGGTCTTCACTTCATCCAGTTTGGGGATAGCGCGCAGATACGCGACACCGCCGCCGGGGACGATTCCCTCTTCAACGGCTGCTCTGGTTGCATGAAGCGCATCTTCGACGCGTGCTTTCTTCTCTTTCATCTCAACTTCGGTTGAGGCGCCGATCTTCAGCACGGCAACGCCGCCTGAAAGCTTTGCGAGACGTTCCTGGAGTTTTTCCTTGTCATAATCAGAGGTCGTCTTCTCAATCTGCCCTTTGATCTCATTGATGCGCTTTTTGATCTCATCCTTCTTGCCGGCGCCTTCAACGATTGTAGTGTTGTCTTTGTCGACAACGACTTTCTTCGCCGTACCTAAATACGAAAGCGTGGCGTTCTCGAGTTTGAACCCTTTCTCTTCCGAGATCACTGTTCCGTTTGTTAACACGGCAATGTCCTCGAGCATAGCTTTGCGTCGATCGCCGAAACCGGGAGCTTTCACTGCGACGACGCGGAGCGTTCCACGGATCTTGTTCACGACGAGGGTCGCAAGGGCTTCGCCTTCGACTTCTTCCGCGATAAGAACCATAGACTTGCCCGATTGAGCTGCTTTTTCAAGAATCGGAAGAAGATCTTTCATCGAGCTTATTTTCTTATCATGAATCAGAATGAGCGGATCTTCGAGCACCGACTCCATCGTATCTGCATCCGTCACAAAATACGGTGAGAGATAGCCGCGATCGAATTGCATTCCTTCGACAACGTCCATCGTCGTCTCAGTCCCTTTTGCTTCCTCAACAGTGATGACACCGTCTTTGCCGACTTTGTCCATTGCGTCTGCGATGAGGTTTCCGATTGTTGAATCATTGTTTGCCGAAATGGAACCGACTTGCGCAATTTCTTTTTTCCCTTCGACAGGACGGCTGATCTTCTTCAATTCCTCAATCACTCTTGTTACCGCAAGGTCGATACCGCGTTTCAAATCCATCGGATTCGCGCCTGCCGTAACATTCTTCAGGCCTTCGCGAACAATCGCCTGTGCAAGAACGGTGGCTGTCGTCGTTCCGTCGCCTGCAACGTCCGATGTCTTTGACGCGACTTCCCGAACCATCTGAGCACCCATGTTTTCGATTGGATCTTCGAGTTCAACTTCCTTTGCAACAGTGACGCCGTCTTTGGTGACAGTCGGTGCACCGAACTTCTTGTCGATAACCACGTTGCGGCCTTTCGGTCCCAACGTTACCTTGACTGCATTGGCGAGCTGGTCAACACCGCGCTTCAGCGCAGCGCGAGCATCAAAGTCGTACTGAATTATCTTTGCTCCCATAAAATTAACACTCCTTTTAAATTTTGGTTTTTCGTTGCTTCAATTACTTAGGCATGATTGCAAAAACATCGCTCTCACGCATGATAAGAACTTCTTCCCCGTCGACTGTGACTTCTGTTCCCGAGTATTTTCCGTAAAGAACCTTGTCGCCGACTTTCACTTCCATCGGAACTTTCTTTCCTTCTTCCGTAAGCTTTCCCGGTCCTGCAGCAATCACTTCACCCCATACCGGCTTCTCTTTGGCAGTATCCGGAAGGATAATTCCGCCTTTTGTTTTTTCTTCAGCCTCGGCAGGCTTTACGACAATTCTGTCAGCCAAAGGATGTAATTTCATACAAGTCTCCTTAACTTTAAGTTGATACCGCGTAACTGTATTTAATTAGATAATTTAGAGCGTTGACGTTTGTTAGCACTCTCTATCAATGAGTGCTAATATACTCACGTAATTGACCAAAGTCAAGCTCTAGTGGTCAGATTTGGGTCCCGGCAACGATAAGAACGAATTCTCCCTTGATTTGGCGGGAGGATAATGTTTCTTGAAGCGAAGACAGAGTTCCTCGAAGCAGTTCCTCAAATTTCTTGGTCATTTCCCTGCCGATAACGGCTTTGCGGTCGCCAAAAACGCTTTGAAGATCTTGGAGGGTTTTAAGAATCCGATGGGGGGACTCGTAGAAGATAATTGTTCGCGGTTCATCTTTGAGTTGAGCTAGTTTTGTCGAACGCCCTTTCTTGTGCGGAAGAAATCCTTCAAAGACAAACGACTGCGTCGGCATTCCGCTCGCGACGAGCACAGGAATAAACGCGGTAGGACCCGGGAGCGGAATAACCGGCAACGCGTTCTGAATGCAAGCCTGAATAATTGAATAGGCGGGGTCAGAAATTCCCGGCGTTCCCGCATCAGAAACGAGTGCAACCGCCCGACCTTCTTTCAGCTTTTCAATTATTTGCGGGACACGAATAGTTTCGTTTTGACTGAAGAAACTCAGCAAGGGCTTTTGAATTTGGAGATGGTCAAGCAAAATCTTCGTCGTGCGTGTGTCTTCCGCCGCAATGATATCAACTGCCGACAGGATTTTCACGGCTCGGTACGTTATGTCGTCAAGGTTGCCTATCGGAGTTGGAACAATGTAGAGTGTTCCGGCGCGAATTTCTTCTGCCATCGGTTTATATGCCCCAATCGCGAACGTAACGGAAATCGACGTTGACCGTTCGTTGTGAGATCTTTGCCACGATCGGCGGGCGGCGTTTGAATTGGTTTTGTTTCACTCGTTTCTTTATCTTCGCAATAAAGTTCTTCTCAAAACCCATTGCCGCCAATTCATCATCCCTGCGGCGCTCATCAATCATGTAGTAGAGAAGCCGATCGACATCGCTGTATAAAAAGCCGAGCTCGCCTTCATCGGTCTGATCTTGCCATAAATCCGCCGTCGGTTTTTTTTCAATGATTTTTCGGGGAACGCCAAGCGCTTCCGCCAGCTGCCATACCTGGGTTTTAAAAAGATCCCCGAGCGGGTTCACCGCACACGCCATGTCGCCGAACAAGGTTCCGTAACCCAGCATCGTTTCCGTTTTGTTTGATGTCCCCACAACGAGGGCATTGTGTTGAAGAGAACGATCATAGAGAACAATCATTCTCATGCGCGCCATAACATTGCCGCGTCGAACATGGTCCTTGATATGTTGAGCAGTAATAAACGGATCCACCATCGGAGTAATATCGACCACTTCCGCATGTACTTTCAAGTCCTTTACCACCAACTCGGCATCGGCTTTGCTTTCCGGACTGCTCGATGCGTACGGCATCAAGACAACAAAAACATTTTCTTTCCCCAACGCCTCGGCAGAAAGGTACGCGGAGACCGCAGAATCCACCCCTCCGGACAATCCGATCACCGCCTTCGTGAATCCAGCATTATGAATCTGATCACGAAGAAAATCGACCAACATCTTGCGCACAAATGCTGGATTGAGAAGGAGCTCGTTGCCGGAAATTGTTCTCGTTGTCGTTTCCATAGTATCGTATTTTAAAGTTCACCAACGCTTAGTTCTTGAAGAGCCTTTCGCATGATTCCGAATCCTTCCTCGAGTTCCCCGCGCTGAATTGTCAACGGCGGTCTGAAGCGAATGGAACGGTCGCCGCATCCGATAATGATCAAACCCTCTTCGTACGCTTTCTGGCGGAGTTGATCTCGATTCTGAGCGGAGTCCATATCGAGCGCACACATCATTCCTCGCCCACGGACGTTTGAAACAAGTGATGGGAATTCCATCCCCATCGCGTTGAGTTCCTGAAGCATAAACTCTCCCTGAATCTGTGCATTCTCCACAAGTCGTTCTTCTTCGATGATCTCCATCACCCTTGTAAAACGGACCATGTCGACAAGATTTCCGCCGAACGTCGAATTGAGACGGCTCGGCTTGTGAAAAACATTATCCAGCACATCGTCGATTCGCGTGCTGCTCATGAAGCCGCAGACGTGAGTCTTCTTGCCAAACGCCATTAAATCCGGCCTCACAAAATATTCATGAACCCACATTTTTCCCGTAAGCCCGATTCCCGTTTGGACTTCATCGAAGATCAAAAGGATTTCATTCTCGTCGCAGAGTTGACGCAGTTTCACCAAGAATTCTTTTCTGAAATGATTGTCGCCCCCCTCAGCCTGGATCGGTTCGATAATGATCGCCGCAATGTCGTCAGGATTATTGATAATCGCTTCCTTAATTTGCCGAACGGCAGCCTCTTCTTCATCCATAACTTCTTTTAAATGGACGTCATTAAGGGGGAATGTAATAGCCGGATTTAATATCCTTGGCCATTTAAACTTGGGAAAATAATTTGTTTTCGTCGGGTCGGTATTTGTGAGGGATAATGCATAGCCGCTCCGTCCGTGGAAAGCGCGGCGAAAATGCACGATCTGCCTTCCCCGCTCTTCTGTGTATCCTTTGATAAAATTCTTGCGCACCTTCCAATCGAATGCCGTCTTCAACGCGTTCTCGACTGCAAGCGCGCCGCCGTCAACAAAAAAAACGTACGGCAGATATTCCGGCTGAACAATGCGGTAAAAAGTCTCGACAAACTCCGCCATTTCTACGCTATAAACATCGGAATTCGACGGCTTATTGACTGCAACAGCGGCAAGTTTCTCCAGGAACTCTCGTTCCGTCATCTTCGGATGATTCATTCCCACCGCAGACGACCCAAAAAAGGAGAAAAAGTCTAGATACCGCTTGTTAAATCGTGAATCGTACAAATAACAGCCCTGACTCTTTTTCAAATCGACAACCAAATCAAATCCGTCGACCAGCATATGCCGCGATAGCGTAAGATGGACGTCTGTCGATGGGACTACAATCGAAGTTTTCGTGGTAGGTTTGCTTAGTGTTGTTTTTTGACGGCTGTCGCCGCCGTTATTCTTCGCGCCTAATCCGGCGCTTACTGCTCTCGTCGTTGATTCTGACATGTTACACCTCCAGGATTATTCAGTTCGATGAATGAGCGGCACAAAAACCTTACCTCACTCACCATCGCTCAGAAAAATTCCTGATGCTCGTACAACGAAACGAAATAAAGGCGAAACATGCTTGTCATGTCAGTAGTTGTCTATTTGTGCTCTCTGCAACGTACCGCTGTAATCGACATACACAGCTTTCCACTCTGTGAAGAAATCGTACACCGTCCAGCCTCCCTCTCGATGGCCGTTGCCGGTCTGCTTCACCCCGCCGAACGGCAAGTGGGCCTCTGCCCCGATTGTAGGAACATTGACATACGTAATGCCGGCTTTGATATCCCGCACCGCTATAAACGCTTTGTTGACATCACGAGTGTAGATCGACGACGAAAGCCCATAGACGGTGTTGTTGAGAATCGAAATGCTCTCGTCCAAAGATTTCGAGCGGATCACTGACAACACGGGGCCAAATATCTCTTCTTTCGCAATCCGCATTTCAGGAGTTACGTCAGTGAAAATCGTCGGCTCGTAAAACCACCCCTGGTTGAGTCCGTCCCCACTCGCTATCGAACCGCCCGCTGCAAGCTTTGCCCCTTCTTTCTGTCCGATTTCAACATAGGCATGGACAGATTCACGCTGTTTTTCATTTACACAGGGACCGACGTCGGTCGTCGGCAACAAACCGTCGCCGAGCTTTAATTTCTTCGTTCGCTCAACAAGCATCGACATGAATTTGTCATAAATTTTTTCGTGCAGGATGAGCCGGCTTGTAGCCGTACATCTCTGCCCTGTTGTTCCGAAGGCTCCCCACAGAACTCCATCCAGCGCGAGGTCAAGGTCTGCATCATCCATCACGATCTGGGCATTTTTTCCTCCAAGCTCAAGCGAGACTCTCTTTAAAGTCTCACTTGAATCTCTTTGGATTTGTTTCCCGACGACCGTCGAGCCGGTAAATGAAATCAAATCGACGTCCGGATGGGAAGTAATAGCGTTGCCAACCTCACTTCCGCTTCCGTGGACAATGTTCACAACACCATCCGGTATCCCAGCATCCATCATGATCTCAACCAACGTGGCAGCTGTTTTCGGAGTGTCCGTCGCCGGTTTAAACACAACGGTGTTGCCGGAAAGAACGGCGGGAAAAATCTTCCACGTTGGAATTGCCATCGGGAAATTCCATGGTGTGATGACGCCTGCAACTCCTATCGGAACGCGGATCGCCATGGCGAATTTATTCGGCAGCTCCGAAGGAACAGTATGGCCGAACAAGCGTCGTCCCTCCGATGAAGCATAGTATGCAGTGTCAATTCCTTCCTGAACATCCCCTCGAGTTTCCGCTATGACTTTTCCCATCTCCCGGGTCATCTCCCGCGCAAGTTCCTCTTTCCGGGCGACCATGATGTCGCCGATCTTCCGCAAAATGTCGCCGCGCTTCGGCGCAGGAACGAGCCGCCATTTTTCAAATGCCGAGCGGGCAGCTTTCACGGCTTCGTCGACGTCCTCTTTCGATGACTTCGGAAAAACACCAATCAGTTCATCCCAATTCGCAGGATTACGATTCTCGAATGTCTTCCCGGACTTCGCGTCGATCCATTTTCCGTTGATAAGGTTTTGAAATTTCTGAGGCATGATTACTCCAAAAAAATCCACACGGCTCTGAAGCGTTATCCGGAGACGAGGTTAAATTTCATGTGGCTATTTCCCCAACCCAACCCTCTCAAAAATATAGTCGACATAACGCAGGCTTTTCGTCGGGTCAAAGGCATCGTCGAGATCGTGTTTTGAGAGCAGTGCAGTTACTTCACCATCTCCCTCAAGCACTTCTTTAAAGTTCTTTTTGGACTGCCACACGTCCATGGCATCTTTCTGAACGATGCGATAGGCATCCTCCCGTTTCATCCCCTTCGTCGTCAACGCAAGCAAAACGGGCTGTGAAAAAACCAGTCCGTGGGTGAGATCGATATTCTTTCTCATATTCTCCGGATATACGAGAAGCTTATCTAGAACGTTCGTTGTGAGTGCAATCATGTAATCGAGGAGGATACAGCTGTCCGGAACGACAATTCGTTCGACGGATGAGTGTGTGATGTCCCGCTCGTGCCACAAAGCGACATTCTCCAGCGCTGCCTGTGCATTTCCTCGGAGAACGCGCGACAGCCCGGCGATTCGCTCGCACGTAATCGGGTTGCGTTTGTGCGGCATCGCCGAAGACCCCTTCTGCCCCTTCGAAAAATATTCTTCAGCTTCCAACACTTCCGTTTTTTGGAGATGGCGGATTTCCGTCGCGAATTTTTCCAGCGAACTGCCGATCACGGCGAGAGTCGTCATAAATTCCGCGTGACGGTCGCGCTGAAGAATTTGTGTCGATACGGGCGCCGGTTTCAGCCCCAGTTTGGTACAAACGTATTCTTCAACGCTGGGGCTCAGATGCTCGAATGTTCCGACCGCGCCGGAGATCTGGCCCACCGAAACAGTTTCGATAGCGCGGCGGAGGCGTTCGATGTTCCGGCGCGTCTCATCAAACCAAAGCGCTAATTTTAACCCGAAGGTCGTCGGCTCAGCATGAATGCCGTGAGAACGTCCGATCATTACGGTCTTCTTGAATTCCTTTGCGCGCCGGGCGAGAACATCCCGCAAAGCTTCCAGTCCTTTGAAAAGAAGCTCGCCGGATTGCTTCATCTGCACCGCAAGCGCCGTGTCAAGCACGTCCGACGACGTCATGCCGAGATGGATGTAGCGCGATTCCGGACCGACATATTCGCCGACGTTCGTCAGGAACGCGATGACGTCATGTTTCACTTCCCGTTCAATCTCATCGATCCGTGCGATATCGAACTTTGCTTTTTCGCGTATCTTTGCTACCGCTTCTTTTGGGATGACACCAAGTTCAGCCTGTGCTTCGCATGCGAGAATCTCTATCTGCAGCCAGATTGTAAATTTGTTTTCGTCGTTCCAAATTTTGCCCATACCAGGGCGGGTATATCGTGCAATCATTTTTATGACAGCCTTATGTTCGTTTTTCCAGAGTGAGATGTACATTGAATGTCCGCTTGTCGCGGTAGATCTTCAAATCAAGAACATCCCCTGCCTTCGCATCATTAATGATGGCGATAATCGTTTCTTCACTTTGAATTTTTTCTCCGTTTATTTCCAAAATAATGTCGCCAACTTTCAATTCCGCCTTTTCTGCCGGACTATTTTTCTTAATATCGCTGATGATAACCCCCTCAGCATCTTTTAATCCGAAATACTTTGCAATGCGCTGATCGACAATGTTGACTTCCATTCCAGTCCAGAAGTTGCGTTCAACTTTCCCTTTTTTCTGAAGCTCATCGACAATCGACTTCACACGGTTGATCGGAATTGCAAATCCGTAGCCGATGTACGCCTGGCTCACGCCGGCAGTGTAAATAAGCGTGTTGATGCCAATAACCTCTCCTGCGCTGTTGACAAGCGGCCCGCCGCTGTTCCCGGCGTTGATCACCGCATCCGTTTGTATCAAGCCGCGGTATGAACGATTCTCGTCGACGTTCAGGTTCATTCCTTTGGCGCTGACGACGCCAACGGTTACGATTGGTTTATCGATATTCTCAAACAACCCGAATGGGTTGCCGAAGGTGATGACCCATTCGCCGATGATAACATCGTCGGAATTTCCGAGCTTGACGCATGGAAAATCTTTTCCCTTAATCTTAAGCAACGCAACATCCGATACCATGTCTGTACCGACGAGTTCCGCAGGATATTTTTCTCCGTTCGTCATTGTGACGATAATTTCTTTTGCATTTCCAGCGACGTGGTCGTTCGTGAGAATGTACCCCTCGGGCGAGATGATGAAACCGGATCCGAGCCCCTTAACTTCCTGCTTTAGACTTCGGTTGCCAAAGAACTGCCGGAAAAACGGATCATCACCAAAAAAATTCGAGAATGGGTCCCGATATTCTCTGACTTCGGTCACGGTAATGCCGACGATCGCCGGACTGACACTCTCGACCGTATTTGTTATGGCGTTTCTTCTCGATTTCGAAATTTCATCATCTGAACTTTTCTGCTGCTCTCCTGACGTAAATAGCGAGCTCTTTTGCTCAGAGCCCATTCCAGCACCAATTTGGCCGGATCCCCTGGGTGCAAGAGAATACCCGAGTATCCCGCCGGCACAAACGAAAACAAGAAATAACAGAAGAACTTTTCGTGGCATATTATTTTCCGCCTGTCGTTCGCGATGTAATCAAATCTCGAAGAGGTCCGATATGCCTGATGAACAAAACGGCCGACATCGCACTATAAATTATTAGTATCTGAGCGGCTGAAAATGCCGCAATAGTGAATTTCAAAATTATTTCCTTCGGCATAACATAGCCAAGCAAAGGTGAAGCAATGATGGCAAGAATGTTCCCGACATGAACATTTTTTGAAAAAGAATATCCGATAATCCAACACACAAGCCATAAAACAACAAATATCCAGCTTACTGCCAACATTGCCCCGGCTGCTGCGGCAAGACCTCTCCCTCCTTTAAACATCAGCCATACGGGAAAGCAATGCCCGATAACGATACCAATAAGAGAGGCCGAAATGGCATCGGACGTAGAACCCCAAATAAAGGAGATAAGGAGAACTGCAAATGCACCCTTCAGCACGTCAACGAAAAGAACAACGAGACCGACATACCGTTCGCCAGTCACCTCATATGCATTCAACGTCCCCACATTACCACTGCCTGCGGAACGGATATCGATGTTTGCTTTTCGTTTTACAACAATGTAGGCAGTGGGTAGGGAACCGATGAGATAACTCAGGACAAAAGCTTCAAGGATAAGCAAGAAAGTGCTGCCGCCTTATGTTTGTATGTTTCGTATGAGCAAATTACCAAAAAAACCTCCGATAGTCAAGGTAAGGCAAGGGACATTTGCGTATAACAGTAAGTGAATACAGCAGTTGTAGCCGGCTTTCCTTGATTCTTCATGTCGAAACGAGTATATTCGTCAAAGAAAAATGATTGCGAATGGACCAGACCTACTTCAAAAAAATCTTAGCTGACCTGAAGCGAGGACGGATTTCGGAAGAGAAAGCTCTCTCCGCAATCCAAAACATCTCGTACGAGTCTCTCGGTTTTGCAACGATCGACCATCATCGCCAATTGCGTCAGGGATTTCCGGAAGTCATTCTGTGCGAGGGAAAAACTCCTCAGCAAGTTTCCATCATCGCAAAAAAGATCGTTGAACGGGGCAGCACGCTCCTCGCCACCCGGGCGTCCGAAAAAGACTACACCGCCGTACGAAAAGTCGTAAAAAACGCTCATTACCAAACCGATGCGCGCACGATTACAGCGAACGAGCCCAAGCTGTCTCCCCTGACGAAGAAGATGATCCTCGTTGTCACGGCGGGAACTTCGGATATCCCCGTTGCAGAAGAAGCTGTTGTCACCGCGAAAATGCTGCAACAAAAAGTTGAAACAATGTACGACGTAGGCGTCGCGGGAATTCATCGCCTGTTGAATCAAAGCGACAAACTTCATAAAGCTAGCGTTATCATCGTTGTTGCCGGAATGGATGGCGCCCTCGCAAGCGTCATTGGCGGCCTCGTGCGCGTTCCTGTTATTGCCGTTCCGACATCGACAGGCTACGGCGCTTCGTTTGGCGGAATTGCGCCGCTGCTGACAATGTTGAATTCATGTGCGGCGGGGGTAACCGTGGTGAACATCGACAACGGATTCGGCGCGGCATACGCGGCCAGCCTGATAGCAAAATCATAAACAAATTATTTCACTGTTTTCTGATAGAGGGGAAGGAAAAAAACGTCCATGCTCAGCGACTTAAAGAGAATTCAATTTAAACAAAATATTTTAGAGACTATAGGCAACACTCCCCTCGTCAAACTCAATAAAATTGCAAAGGGATATAAGCCCCACATTTTTGCTAAGGTGGAAAGTTTCAACCCGGGGGGATCCGTGAAAGACAGGATCGGCGTAGAAATAATTGAGGAAGCAGAGAGGACAGGCCGACTAAAGCCCGGAGGAACAATTGTCGAGTCAACCTCCGGCAATACGGGAATGGGACTTGCGATCGTTGCAGCAATCAAAGGATACAAAACGGTGTTCACAATGCCCGACAAAATGAGCGGCGAGAAAATTCAACTGCTTCGTGCATTCGGTGCTGAAGTTATCGTAACTCCTACTGCGGTTCCGCACGATTCTCCTGAAAGCTATACGGAAGTTGCCAAACGCATCGTCCGCGAAACGCCAAACTCAATCCTCGCCGACCAGCACTACAATCCGAAAAACGAAGAGTCGCACTACCACACAACGGGCCCGGAGATATGGGAGCAGACGGGCGGTCAAATCGATTATTTTGTGTGCGGCATCGGTACGGGAGGGACGATCAGCGGTGCCGGAAAATTTTTGAAGGAGAAAAATCCTAAGATTAGCGTGATTGGCATAGACCCGAAAGGATCAATCCTTCGCGAGTTCTTCTATACAAAAAAATTCTCCCCGGTTTTCAGAACATACAAGGTGGAGGGAATCGGGCAGGATTACATTCCGGGTACGCTCCATTTCGAATATATCGACGAAGTGATTGAAGTGACCGATAAAGAGTCGTTCCTCGCAGCCCGAAAGTTGACACGGGAAGAAGGCATCTTTGCCGGTGGTTCAAGCGGCGCTGCCGTTGCAGGAGCCTTCAAACTTGCCGAACGTCTGTCGGAAAAAGATGTTGTCGTTGTCCTGCTGCCGGACGGCGGTTCAAAGTACCTCAGCAAAATCTATAACGATGACTGGATGAAAGAAAACGGCTTCCTCGCGCCCGAGCGCATCACACTCCGCTACGTGCTCGAATCAAAACCGGCGAAACTTCCCCAATTGATAACCGTTGATGCCTCCTCGACAATTCGCACCGCCCTCGATCTGATAACCGGAAAGAACATTTCCCAATTGCCGGTCTTCGACAATAAAAAATGCATCGGGAGCGTTTCCGAGGGGAATCTCCTCACCATATTGCTGAAAGATTCGTCCAAGTTTGATGCAAAGGTACAAACGGTGATGGAACCTCCTTTCCCCGAAGTCCACATGAACGAAGAAATCAGCCGAGCAGTGGAGTACTTTGCAAAAAAGGAGCCCGCAGTCTTAGTGAAAGACGATATCAGTCTGATCGGCATTATTACCCGGTTCGATGTGTTAGGGTACCTTTCGCGGTAATTCTCCCCTCTCCGACAATAATGGAGCACTATGAAATTCTCAACAAAGACAATTCACGCCGGGCAGCAGCCTGACCCGACAACCGGTGCCGTCATGACTCCGGTTTTTCTTACTTCCACGTACGTCCAGACAGAATTAGGTAAGAATAAAGGGTACGAATATTCCCGAGTTTCAAATCCCACGCGCACAGCGCTGGAAAAGAATATTGCCGCACTTGAAAATGCGGAAGAAGGAATGGCGTTTGCATCCGGGATGGCAGCTATCGATGCACTTTTTCGCCTTCTCTCCCCCGGAGATCACATTATTGTCACGAATAATGTCTATGGGGGAACTTATCGCATCGCAAAAATGGTATTCGAAATATTTGGACTCCAATTCGATTTTATCAACACGACCGACATGAACAGTGTTGTTCGGGCTCGCAAACCAAACACGAAAATGATCTTCGTCGAAACGCCGACGAATCCGACGATGGAAATTACCGACCTTGGAGCGATCGCAAAATTTGCACGTGCACATCATTTTATTTCCGTCGTTGACAATACTTTTGCCACCCCATTTTTACAAAGGCCGATTGAATTCGGCATCGACGTCGTCGTTCACAGCGTAACAAAATATTTGAACGGGCACAGTGATATGCTCGGAGGAATGATTGTTACGAACAATACGGGGATCGTCGAAAAACTCCGCTTCTGTCAAAAAGCCGTCGGGGGAATTATGAGTCCCTTCGATGCATGGCTTTGTCTGCGCGGGACGAAAACGCTGGCGGTCCGAATGAAGCAGCACTGCGAAAACGCCACGATTATCGCTGAATGGCTGGCGACTCAGAAAAAAATCGTAAAGGTAAACTACCCCGGTTTACGAAGCCATCCTCAATACGCACTCGCCAGAAGGCAGATGAGCGGATTTGGCGGAATGATTTCGTTTGACGTTGGAAGCCTTAACAACGCTAAACGATTTTTGAAACGAGTTCGTGTGTGCGCGCTTGCCGAAAGCCTCGGCGGCGTAGAGACACTCATCTCTCATCCTGCTACGATGACACACGCGTCAGTTCCGAAATCAGAGCGAATCAAAAACGGAGTTACCGACGGATTGGTTCGGATCTCTGTCGGCATCGAAGATGTGGAAGATTTGATTGACGATTTGAAGAATGCACTAAAGGGAATATGAAAAATAGCCGCGCCATAACGTTGAGTTATGCGCGACTGGCTCTTACTATTGAATAAATTGTTTTCTCACCAAGAGCCACGCTGCAAGCGTCATCCCATCCCAGATATCTCCGCTCGCAATCATTGCCTCAAATTCTTCAGGAGAAACCTGCAAGAGCTCAAATTCTTCGGTCGCCTCAGGCTTTGCAGCGACATACGAAAGGCCGCGAGCGATGAACACCGTGCACATTTCATCGGTAACACCGTTGAAGGGGTTGAATTCTCCCGCCTTGTTCCATGATTGTGCAACGTACCCCGTTTCTTCTTCCAGCTCCAACCGGGCCATCTCATCGTAAGTATGTCCCGGCTTCACACCGCCGCATGGAAATTCAATACTTTCCCGATCTCGTAAATAGCGGTATTGATTGACAAGGATAATTTTTCCGTCATCCATCACCGGAATGATGAGGCTCGACCCTTCGGTGTGCACATAATGATATTCTCCCCTCACTCCATTTGGAATTTGGAATGAATCAAGGCGATAATTCCACCAGGGATTTTTATGGACAATTTTTGATGCGAGTTTTTTCCAGTGGGAGAGCATTTCAGATGGATGGAGTTTAATTGAGGGTGTGTTGTATAATTCCAAACAACTGCCGTCTAAAGAACATTTGCCTTTTAACTTTTCTGCATTTTATTCTGACTCCTGACTCCTGTCTCCTGAATTCTCTTAGAGCAATTCACTCTCGGAAAAAAAGAAGGCAACTTCAATCCTGCCGTTCTCAACAGAATCAGAGCCATGAACGATGTTCTCGCTTTTGTTGTCGGCAAAAAGCTTCCGAATCGTGCCTTCATCGGCATCGTTCGGGTCGGTCGCCCCGATGATCTTGCGATAATCGGCCACTGCATTTTCTTTTTCCAGCGCGACGGGAACGCAAGCACCGGACGTCATAAAGTTCACGAGCCCATCGTAAAACGGGCGTCCTTTATGCACAGCGTAAAACGCCCCCGCCTCTTCGCTTGTCAATCGAATCTGTTTCATCCCCAGTATCTTGAACCCCGCCTTTTGGACTCTTGACAACACTTCGCCCTGAAGGTTTTTTCTTACACAATCCGGTTTTAGAATACAAAGAGTACGTTCCGTCACTCGTCGACTCCTTCGCTCTCAAATATTATTTTTTCTTTTTCGATTTTGACTTCTTTTTTCCGGCAACTTTCCTTCCCACTCTTGGTACTCGAACGGATGCACTTTTCGTTCGCTTCTTTGCCAGCGCAATCCTCATCGTCTCGCCGATCATTGCAGGGCTGTCGCACACGTGGATGCCTGCATCGCGCATCGCTTCCATTTTTTCTGCTGCAGTTCCTTTTCCGCCGGAAATAATTGCGCCCGCATGCCCCATCCGCCTTCCCGGAGGCGCAGTCCGTCCTGCGATGAATCCAACAACGGGCTTCTTCACATGTTTGGCGATGTATTCCGCTGCTTCTTCTTCAGCGCTTCCGCCGATCTCGCCTATCATGACAATGGCATCCGTATGTTCATCCGCATTAAAGAGCTGGATAGCATCGATGAAACGTGTCCCGATAATCGGATCGCCGCCGATTCCGATACACGTCGATTGGCCTATACCGCGCTCGGTAAGCTGCCACACCGCTTCGTACGTGAGTGTTCCACTGCGCGACACAAGCCCAACGCGCCCCCGTTTATGGATGAAGCCGGGCATAATCCCGACCTTGCATTCACCCGGCGTAATGATCCCCGGGCAATTCGGACCGATCAGCCGAGATCCTTTCTGTTTAATGTACTCGTAGACGCGAATCATATCCTTTGTTGGAATTCCTTCCGTGATGCAAACGATAAGCCCAATACCCGCATCTGCCGCTTCCATAACCGCATCAGCCGCAAATGCCGCCGGAACAAAGATGACAGAAGCATCCACTCCTTCTCCATTAACGGCTTCGGCGACCGTGTTGAACACCGGCACTTCACTCTTGAATCGGTCCTTCTCGTTCCCTTTATACATTGTTCCCCCCTTGCCGGGAGTCACGCCCGCAGCAACGTTCGTGCCGTAGGCAAGCATCTGCGACGAGTGAAATGTTCCCTCACCTCCCGTAATGCCCTGGACCACAAGTCTAGTTTTTTTATTGACGAGTATGCTCATAGGATTTTGCTCTTTATTCTAATGTGATGGCGCTTGCAAAAAATCTCCATTCGCCCGAGTTGAGGAGAAGTTATTTTGCGGTTTCTAAAAAATCTGCCACCTTCAACAACGTTGCTTCGTCAAATTGCCTGCCGAGGAGCTGCATTCCTATCGGAAGATTTTGATTGTCGACACCGGCGGGCACGCTGATTCCCGGAATCCCCGCCAAGTTTGCGGAGACGGTGTAGATATCGCTCAAGTACATTTGAAGCGGATCGTCAACTTTTTCCCCAAATTTGAATGCTGTCGTCGGCGAAATCGGTGTGATCAAACAATCAACGTTTTTGAACGCGTTGAAAAAATCTTCCTGAATCAATCGTCTGACCTTTTGCGCTTTCTTGTAATACGCATCATAATAACCGGCAGAAAGGACATACGTGCCAAGCATGATACGCCGTTTTACTTCCGCACCAAATCCCTCGCTGCGCGACTTCGTATACATTTCCATTAAACTATTGGCGTGCTTGCTCCGGTAACCATAGCGGGCGCCGTCGTACCGGGCAAGGTTTGATGATGCTTCCGCAGTCGCAAGGATGTAATATGCTGCGATGGTGTACTCAGAATGTGGAAGAGATACCTCGACTATTTCCGCTCCGCCGTCCTTCAATTGGGCAATACGCCGCTCAAGCACGGACCGGATGCCCGAGTTCAACGCTTCGTTAAAATATTCTTTTGGAAGGCCAAGTTTTAATCCTTTGACGTTTCGATCCATCGCGGAAAGATAATCGGGAACCGGAATCTTTGCCGACGTCGAATCACGGTCATCGTGCCCCGCAATAACCCCCAATATCCGGGCAACATCGCGAGCTGAATTTGCGAACGGACCAATCTGATCGAACGATGATGCGAACGCAATAAGTCCATAACGGGACACTCTCCCGTACGTCGGCTTCAGTCCGCAAACTCCGCATAAACCGGCAGGCTGGCGGATCGAGCCGCCGGTATCGGTTCCAAGTGCAGCAGTCGCCATACCCGCCGCGACGGCGACCGCAGAGCCGCCGCTTGATCCCCCTGGGACGCGTGATTCGTCAACAGGATTTTTCACAGGACCGAAAGCTGAATTCTCGGTCGACGATCCCATAGCAAATTCATCCATGTTGGTCTTGCCGATGATGATCGCGTCTGCCGTCCGCAGCTTCCCGATGACCGTTGCGTCGTAGATTCCATCAAAGCTGGCAAGAATTTTCGATCCGCACGTCGTTCTCTTTCCCTGCATGGAAAGGACATCTTTCACTGCAACGGCCATTCCCGCAAGCGGTCCTGCTTTTCCTGCTCTAATTTTTTTATCGATAGAACGCGCTTGTTCAAGCGCTTCTTCTTCAAAAACTACAAGATATGCGTTGAGGTTGTTCCGGCGTGAAATGACCGAGAGATATTCGCTGGTATGTGCTTCGCACGAATCATCGCCCGCCATGAGACGGGCGCGAAATGAATCGAAGGGCTCTTTTACATTCACTCGTGCAATTCCCTTGTGCAAAAAAACATACTCTCTTCTATTTCTTTGGTGTTGAAGAGTTGGTATCGGCGGGTTTTTCCGGCAGCGAGTTGTCCGTCTTTGTTAATTCGGATTGAACATCGCTCATCGCCCTCTTGAATTCCGCAATTCCTTTCCCAAGACCCTTGGCAATTTCCGGAATTTTTTTCGGGCCAAAAAAGATGACGACCACCAGCATGATGAGCATCACCTCTGGAAATCCTATGTTTTCAAACATTGAAATTCTCCTTCACGTGAAGACAACGTGGCTTGAATATCCATTTGCTTTTACTTGCTTCTTTCGAGCCGGCTTGTTCAATTTTCTCTCGAACGAGTTTCATGGCTTTCCGAAGTTCCTTTATCCCTCTCACAGGCCTTCCGCAATTTCGGAAAGTTTTTTGCGGGCCACACAGCACCAGAATCGCGAGACAAATCAAAATCAGTTCACGGATTCCGAGAGTCATCCCGGTCATTCTTTGCGTCAGCTTAACACTAAACTCTCAATCATCGACTGAAAGATTTTTTTCCCATCGGCTGAACCCAGCGACAATTCAACGGCTCGTTCCGGGTGGGGCATCATCCCTAAAACATTCCCCTCTTTGTTAATGATGCCGGCAATATTCGACAATGAGCCGTTCGGATTAGATGCGTCATCGATCTCCCCGGCTTTGCTGCAATATCGAAAAACAATTTGATCGTGCTCTTGCAGCGAATCAATAATCTCACTGCTCGCAAAATAATTCCCATCGCCGTGGGCAATGGGAATCTTAAGCACATCGCCTGCCTCGCACTCTGAACTAAAGCGCGTCTCTGCATTTTCAACTTTCAATTGAATAAATTTGCAGACGAATTTCAGCGAGCTGTTCCGCAGCATGACTCCCGGCAGCATCCCCGCTTCGAGGAGAATTTGAAACCCGTTGCAAATCCCGATGACAGTGCCTCCGTTTTTTGCAAACCGGACAACCTCTTTCATGACGGGGGAAAAACGAGCGATAGCCCCCGTCCGAAGATAATCTCCGTACGAAAAGCCCCCTGGAAGAATGATGGCATCCGCGTCGCCGATTGAGGAATCCTTATGCCAGATAAAACGCGCATCCTGACCCATGATGTGTTTCGCCGCGTGGTACGCATCATGGTCGCAGTTCGAACCCGGGAATACAACGATGCCGAACTTCGTTTTTGACATTGAATCACCCTCGGTCTATTTTTTCAACAATAAAAGAATAATCTTCCATCACCGGATTAGCAAGGAGTTTCTTGCACACCTGTTCCGTTATCTGCTCGGCCTCTTCTTTAGTTGAACTGTCAATCGACAGTTCGATACGCTTTCCAATTCTCACGTCCTGGACGGACGTCAATCCCAAAGAATGGATGGCATGTTCAACCGCTTTGCCCTGCGGATCCAGAATTGACTTTCTTAATGTGATTGCAATGTTCGAATGATACACAGATACTCCGCTCAAATGTCGTAACTCGTGGCTTCTTCGGCCTGTTCTTCTTCCGCTTTTGCATCAACGAAGCCCAGCAGTTTCCGAAGGACTACATACCCGTAGCGAACGAGGCCGAATAAAAGATAGGCTACTAAGAAATAAAATAGCGTTTTTCCGCGCGTGAAGATGAGTATAAGTCCGGCGGCGGCAAACGAAATTATACGTATCGGATGTTTCTTGAATTCTTTTTTCGAGAACTTCGGTATCGGATCATACTTGACCTTACTGACCATCAGCAGCGATATGACGACAACCATCGGCGCCAGGAGATCCGCTGCTATGCCGCGCAGACCGAACACTTCATCATGAAAGCTCAGCACAAAGGCAACAACCGTTATCGCGCTCGCCGGAATCGGCAGTCCGGTGAAATAGTCCTTATCAAAACCAACCAGCTGCACATTGAAACGTGCAAGCCGAATGCCCCCGAAAATGACCAGCATCGAACTGATGATAAGGCCCAAACCTTCAAGCTGGTACAGATGAAGCTTGTACACCAAAAGAGCCGGAGCCGCTCCGAACGTTACGACATCCGAAAGAGAATCGAATTCGACGCCAAATTCGCTTGACGACTTCGTAATTCTCGCCATCACTCCGTCGAGCGAGTCAAAAACTCCCCCGAGGATAATAAACCATGCTGCTACGTCGAACTGCCCCTCGCTTGAATTTACGATGGACAGAAAACCACAGAACATATTTAACACTGTGAACAGACTTGGAACGACGGCCCTCGTTATCTTCATGGCATTTTCTGGCCTTGTTCAATATTCATTTTCGCACGACGGCGAGAACGGACTCCCCCGCCATCGTTTTCCCCCCTATTGATACCTTAATATCTGAATTTTTTGGAACAAAAACATCTACCCGCGAGCCAAATTTAATCATCCCGAATCTTTTCCCCTCGACGACGTTGTCACCAACTTTGAGATGACACACAATCCTGCGAGCAATAAATCCGGCAATCTGCTTAAAGAAAACTTTGTAGCTGCCATTGTCGATCCCGATATGAGTCTGTTCATTATCAAGCGACGCTTTATCCTCGAACGCGGCAAAATATTTTCCTTTGACATAATCGAAGTAGCCGACCTTACCTGAAACTGGAATTCTATTCACATGAACATCGAGAGGAGACATAAAAATGCTGATTTGCACAGCAGTTCCCTTTAGATATATATCTTCTGCCACTTCTTTGACTTCCACGACAGTCCCATCGGCCGGGGAGACAATGATATTATTCCCGGGAGGAGTCGTGCGATCGGGATCACGGAAAAAATTAAGCGTAAGAAGAAATGCCACACCCGCAAGCGCCATCAGCGTGTATTTGACAAGAGGATTGGGGATAAAGAAGTAAGAGCCAGCGATGACAACACAACAAACAACCGTTACCGTGAAAAAACTATCGTACCCATATTCCGTAATCAATCGTTGCACTCCAGAACGTGCCTGAAGAAAAATCGAGGAAGCAATTTGCTGAATTTCGTTGAAATGATAGCGAAAAAAAGAGGTAAAGTCAAGGTAGCGGAATTAAGGAACGAACTCCCGGAATCAAGGAAGAAAACCGTGAATAAGAATCTCATCGCCGCTTCGTTCTTGCATTTTTCCTTTCAAATTTGTATCTTGAATGCAGAAACCATCATCAAACGAATGAGTAGAATAAAAGAAAAATTTTCACAGGTGGATGAAGTCTACTCCACCAAGTTTTTGATGATCAAAAACCAGACTTAGCAAACTCTTAACGTCCCGTCCTACCAACGGGACTTTTTTTTGATACCAGACTTCATTGACACTCGGAAAATTTCAACACCTTCTGGAAGAATGGATTCCGCCTGCGACCGCATGGAAAGGCGACAATTGTGGAATACAGGTCGGTCGGACAAGATCGGAAATCCGCAACATCCTTCTTGCACTCGACGTAACTATCGAAGTTGCCCATGAGGCGGCTGCCCGCAACGCGAACTTGATCATCACTCATCATCCGTTGTTGTTTCACCCGCTGCGTTCTTTGACAGAAGAATCACGTGAAGGTCATATTGCGATCTATCTTGCGGAACGGGAAATTAACCTGTATGCAGCCCACACTAACCTCGACTGCGTCCGAGGCGGAGTCAGTTTCGTGATGGCGTCTCTTCTGGGATTGCATGGCGTCCGAACACTTTCTCCCTTGACGGACACGCTCGTCAAAGTTGCAGTATTTGTCCCGTCCAGCCATCTTGAAAAAGTAGCAAAGGCAATGCACGATGCCGGCGGGGGAAGGTTCACCAACTATGAAGAGTGCAGTTTCCGCAGCGAAGGTATCGGAACTTTCAAGGGGATGGACGGAGCGAAACCATTTATCGGAACGAAAGGTATCCTCGAAAAGACTCCGGAAGTAAAATTGGAAATGCCGGTGGAGACGTGGAATCTCCGCGCTGTGATGGCAGCGATGCTCAGAGAACATCCATACGAAGAAGTGGCGTACGACGTCTCCCCCCTTCAAAATGAAAATACGGAGTACGGGCTCGGAGCAATCGGGGAATTCTTGAAACCGATTCCTCAGGAAAAATTGTTGTCGCTCGTAAAGAAAGTGTTCGGCACCCCGTTTCTCCGGTATACGGGGAAAACAACAAGAATGGTAAAAAAAATTGCCGTGTGCGGAGGAGCCGGGGGCGAGCTTGTTTCGGAAGCCATCCGCCAGAACGCCGACGCTTTTATTACAGCTGATCTTAAGTATCATGGATTTCAAGATGCAGAACGGGATATTTTCCTCATCGACGCAGGACATTTTGAAACAGAATACCACATCCTTCCCGTCCTGGCGCGCCGTGTGAAGGAAATCGTTAAAAAAGAAAAAGCGCCTTCAAAAGTTTTCATCACAAAGAAAAATACAAACCCAGTATCATACTATTAGCACAGAATCGCTGTCAAGGAGTTGGAATTGGACGAAATATTAAAACTGTTATACAGGTTACAAATAGTCGATAGTTCACTCGACGACTTGGAAGAAATGAAAGGGGATTTACCCGAAGCGGTAAGAAAGCTGCAAACCGAAGCCGACAGGTTACGCGGGCTCATAAAGGAAAAACAGGACCTCGTGACTGCATCGATCATCGGACGGGACAAAGCCGATGTCGACATTCTTGAATTCAAAGAAAAGCTGGAAAAATACAAGACACAGCAGTATGAAGTTCGAAGCAACAAAGAGTACGACGCGTTGACAAAAGAAATAGATTTTTCGACAGATGCGATTAAAACTTTACAAAAGCAGTTCGAGACTCTCGAAAACACGATGGCAAGCGCGAAAACGGAGATTGAGAGTCTGACGAAGCAGCTTGAAGAACTGACAGTGCAGTTGGATGAAAAGCAGGCTGAACTGGCCGAGGTTTCCAAAACGAATGAGGACGAGGAATTGCAACTCAAGCATCAGCGCGAAAAGATTGTCGTGCGGCTGGAATCGGATACACTCTCTCGTTATGACCGCATCAGAAAAGGCCGCAACGGACAAGCCGTCGTAGCAGTGCGGCGAAATTCCTGCGGCGGTTGCCATAACAAAATACCGCCCCAACGCTTGCTCGAGCTGCGCACTCAGAGTAAGATGTTCATGTGCGAACATTGCGGCAGGATCATTATTTCTGCAGAGCTTGCACAAGCGAGCGAAAAAGCCCTATGACAATTCACGGATTCACCGACGGTGCAGCGCGAGGGAACCCCGGACACGGCGGAATTGGCGTTGTGTTGAAGGATGAATCAGGGAATGTGCTGGCGACGAGAAAAAAATATTTAGGCCGCGTTACTAATAACGTCGCTGAATACACGGCACTCATCGAATGCCTGCAGAAGGTGAATGCCTTGTTCGGAGATGCAAACAAATTTTCATGCAGCAAATTGGTGCTTCATTCCGACAGCGAATTGATGGTTCGGCAGATAAACGGCGAGTATAAGGTTAAAGACAAGACCCTAAAAAAGCTTTTTGATGAAGTGCATGAAATCCTGCGTTCCGCACAGTTTGAATTCTCAATCAAACATGTGCGGCGCGAGAAGAATAAAGAAGCCGATGCATTGGCAAACGAAAGCATCGACGAGCAGACCCGGTAACGAAGGGTGCTCGGTCGCAACCAAGACAAAATTTAATTCATTCATCTATATCACGTGCTGACTCGTTCACTTTACATTCTTGCAAGCAACACTGGGCGCATGTCAGGCAATCGCTTAAATACTGCTGTACATTATTTAGGAGGAAAGTCCGAACTCCATCCCGTCGTCGTTCCTCGAGAGACGGCGGGACGGGCACGGTGCTGGATAACATCCAGGAAGAGCAATCTTACGGAAAGTGTCACAGAAAATATACCGCTCCGGATGATGCGTTCGCATCCGCCGGAGTAAGGGTGAAATGGTGCGGGGCTCCCAGGAGACCTTAATGTAAGAGCGCACCGCAGCGTTAGTGATAACGCCGGCATGACAAACCCCACCGGGAGAAAGACCAAGTAAATTCCGTTTTCCTGTGAACGCACAACGTTCGCCGGGAGAAGAGACGCCTACTCAACTTTGCGAAAGCAAAAACGGAATGGGTAGGTCGCTTCAGTTCGTTTGTAAAAACGATTCGAGATAAATGGTTGCCTCCTTCCGTTCGCGCGCAAGCGTTGGCGGAAGCAGACAGAATTCGGCTTACCGACGTACCTCAGAAATATTGCAGGAAGAACGTTTTCGCCCGTGCTATAGATGCTTTTTCAAATCAGGAGTTGAATGACCGAATCATCCGGTGCATTCAATCACTTGGAGGAGAAAGCATTGACACCTATCAAAGAATACCGATGGACAATTTCGGACCCTCCCGATCCATCGCTCGTTAAGAAACTGTCCGATGAGCTCTCTATCGCCCCTTCGCTCTCGACGATTCTCGTCAATCGCGGGATTGATGATTTCGAAAAAGCGCGCCGTTACTTCCGTCCCTCGGAGAGCGAATTCCACGATCCATTCCTCATGGATGGAATGTACCTGGCCGTTGAGCGAATTCTCTCTGCACGGTCAAAAAATGAAAAAATTCTAGTGTATGGCGATTATGACGTCGACGGGACAAACGGCGCCGGCATGCTCTATCTTTTTTTCAAAGAGCTCGGTTGCGACGTTGCATATTACATCCCTGACAGGATCAAGGAAGGGTACGGAATATCCCGTGCCGGAATCGACCACGCAAAAGGACGAGCCACCACACTTCTTGTCTCCATCGATTGCGGGATTACCGCCGTCGACCAGGTAGAATACGCGCGATCGCTCGGAATCGACGTTATCATCTGCGACCACCACGAGCCGAACGATGATATCCCAAAAGCAGTCGCCGTCCTCGACCCGTTGAAACCGGAATGCAAGTATCCGTTCAAGAGCTTATGCGGAACTGGAGTCGGGTTCAAACTGATACAAGCGCTTGCACGCACGGTCGGCACCGAGTCAACGGTCGGAAAGTATCTCGACTTCGTCGCACTCGCAACGACAGCCGATATCGTTCCACTGATCGATGAGAACCGCATTTTCGTCAAACTGGGACTTGAAATTATTACAACGCATCCGCGGCCGGGCATCAAAGCTCTCCTCGACAGCGCCGGATTGAAGCCCGACGCGATGACGACCGGTCAGGTCGTATTCGTCTTGGCTCCCAGGATCAATGCGGTTGGCAGGCTTGGCGATGCGAAGAGAGCGGTTGAATTGCTTGTCACCGACGATTACGCTTCGGCAGTGGATTTTGCCCGTGTGCTGGAAACTGAGAATATCAACCGACGCAAAATCGATGAGGATGTCTTCATCCATGCCCAACAGCTCGTCGAAGAATTTCTCGACGTTGAAAACGAAGGTGCGATCATCCTTCATCAGGAACAATGGCATCCCGGAGTTGTCGGAATTGTCGCTTCGCGGATGGTGGAAAAATACTACCGCCCTGCTATTATGATGACAACCGTAGACGGGGTTGCAAAAGGTTCGGCACGCAGCATCGCCGGGTTCAATATCTACCAGGCCTTGAAACGATGCGAGGATAAGCTGCTCCAGTTTGGCGGACATAAATATGCCGCGGGGCTGACGCTCGAGGTCGACCGCGTGGAAGAATTCAAAGAAGCATTCAACGCGGTCGCAAAGGAATTGTTGACAGAAGAGCTCCTCACTCCGGTCATTACGATCGATGCGGAGATCGACCTTGGAGAGTTGACGCCAAAGTACACACGCGTGCTGAAACAGTTCGCTCCGTTTGGACCGAAAAATATGAGGCCTACGTTTGTTACCCGGAACGTCGAAGCGTTAGGGCAGGCAAGAATTGTCGGAAGAAATCATTTGCGGTTTAAGATCAAAAAGAATACGGTGACGTTAGATTGTATTGGCTTCAATCTTGGATACTTGTTAGGACGCATCAACAACGGGGACAAATATTTTGACATCGTGTTCGCGGTCGATGAAAGCGATTTTTCTGGAGTTCAGCTTCCGCAATTGAAAATCAAAGATTTACGGACGGCATCCGCAGGGAATGGAGTTCACTAGAATCTCTTGTATTCGGAAATTCAAGGAGACAGAATATGTCTGGTCATTCAAAATGGGCAACGATAAAAAGAAAGAAGGCGGTCACCGACTCACGCCGCGGAAAAATCTTTACGCAAATCATCAAAGAAATTACCATCGCCGCAAAATCAGGGGGAGGCGACCCGTCGGGCAACCCCCGCCTTCGCCTAGCAATCGATAAAGCGAAGTCCAGCAACATGCCTGCGGACAACATCAAACGCGCCATCATGAAGGGAACGGGCGAACTTCCCGGCGTTTCGTACGAGGATGTCACATACGAAGGCTATGGACCTGGCGGCGTTGCAGTGATCATCGAATCAGTCACAGACAACAAGAACAGAACCGTTTCTGAAATTCGACATTTGCTTGAACGAAATGGCGGCAAATTCGGCGCCACCGGTTCCGTCGCATGGATGTTCCACAAAAAAGGAACTATCCGGACGCCAAAAGGAGCAATGACAGAAGATGATATGCTCTCAATCGTTCTCGACGCCGGAGCGGATGATCTCCGGCTTGACGGCGATTCGTTTGAAATTACAACATCACCCGAAGCTTTCGAAGCGGTAAAAAAAGCGATCGAAGACAAGCACATTCCAATAGAAGAAGCCGAGATCCACAAACTTCCTGAAAACACCGTAAAAGTTGAAGGACCGGATGCAGAAAAAGTACTTAAATTGATGGAAGCGCTTGAAGAGCACGACGATACACAGCATGTCTATGCCAACTTTGATATTGACGAAAAGGTCCTGGCGAATTTTGGCAATTGACGCCCAACAAAGCCAATGATAATCCTCGGAGTCGACCCGGGAACTCTCATCACAGGGTACGGCGTCATCAAAAAAAATGGCGCTGCGCTGAGTGTGCTTGACGTCGGCGTTATCCACATTCCTTCAGGAGATTCCATGCCGCTCCGGCTGCGGAGAATTTATTCTGAATTGTGCCGCATCATAGAAAAATTTCACCCGGACGAATTTGCAATCGAAACCGCGTTCTACAGCAGAAATGCGCAATCTGCACTCAAGATCGGCCAGGCGCGAGGGGTTTCAATTCTGGCAGGAGTCAACTTCGAGGTTCCGGTATCTGAATATTCTCCGCGTGAGATCAAAAAGTCAGTCGTAGGCAACGGCGCCGCATCCAAAGAGCAAGTCCAATACATGATCAAGAGCCTTCTAAAATTAAAAGGGACGCCCAAGTTTTTCGATGCAACGGACGCCCTTGCCGTTGCAGTGTGCCATTCGCATCGAATCACACGACCACGAGCAGGCTTCAAGAGTTGGAAATCATTCGTCGAAGCGCATCCGGAAAGAGTTATCACGAGGAATGGAAAAGTACGGAGTAGTAAGTAAGCAGTAAACAGTAAATTGAATAAAAGGTGAGAAAATTGAAAAGTCGATTCGAATGTTCTCATAATGCCAAAAGACTTTGGGTACACTTGAGTTTTATAGTTCTGGGCATCAGTTCTACCTTTTGGTTTGTGATACGTGTCATACCCAAACCCTCACGTGCGACCTATCCTTGCATACAAGCGGCATCTCCGATTATGTCGGGTTTTGTACTTTGGGTTTTATCCTTGACAGGTGCAACATTTGCTTTCAAAAAAGCAAAACGTAAACTCCTCGAGGCCAAGTATATTGCTGCAGTTCTTTTTTTAATACTAGGAATTGCTGCCGTCTCTTTTTTTACTGCTCAGTCTGGCCCAGCAGCAAGCTCCACGAAATTGGAGATTTGGTACAAACCCAACATTCCTCTTGGCGTAGCCAAGGGCATACATCCGGGGAGGGTCGCTTGGGGTCATAACCCAAAAATTGCATCATGGGACGGAAAAACCGGTTTTTGGTGGGAAGATCGTTTCAACAATCAGGAAGAAACAGACAAGCTGTTGTCGCAGACCTTGTTCACATTAACCGGAATTCAAAAGGAAAGAGACTCGTGGGATGCATTGTTCCGTTCTTTCAACAAAACAAAACGAAATATTGACGCGGGATATAAAGCAGGAGAGAAGCTGGCTATTAAAATTAACCTAAACAATACCTATTCACACGAAAGTAATAATGAAATAAATGCAAATCCTCAGTTGATTCTATCTCTATTGAAAAGTCTGGTGAGTGAAGCCGGAATTCCGCAGGAAAACATTACAGTAACCGACCCCAGCAGATTCATTACCAATAATGTGTACGACAAATGCCATGCGGCGTACCCAAATGTTCACTACATCGATCATATTGGGGGCGATGGGCGTGAGAAGTCGGCTTTTGTTGACAATGCAATTCCTTACTCCATCGATAATGGAAAAGTAGCAACGGGACTGGCAACATGTATAGTCGAAGCCAACTATATCATCAATATGGCAATAGTGAAGGGACATGTTACTCAGGGAGTAAGTCTTTGTGCGAAGAATTTCTTCGGCTGTACAAGCATCGAAGACGACTGGCATAAGAATGCACACTCCAGCGGTTTTAGCCAAAACAAGGAAGGCCTCCACACATATTCTGTTTATCCCGATTATTTAGGACATAAGAATCTAGGGGGAAAGACAATGTTGTTTTTGATTGATGGTATTTACAGCAACAAATTTGTTGGAGGTACGCCTGCCTATAAATGGTCGCTTGCACCGTTCAATGATAACTGGCCCTGCAGTGTATTTGCTTCGCAGGATGGTGTTGCAATTGATGCCGTTGTGCTGGACTTTGCCCTTGCCGAATGGCCAGATGCTCCTGATATGATGTACAGCGATTATTCCGTCAATGAAAGCGCTTTGGCCGATAATCCGCCGTCAGGAACATTTTACGATCCGGAACGAAGCGGCACAAGACTAACCAGCCTCGGCACATCAGAACATTGGAACAATGCCACCGACAAAAAGTACAGTCGCAATCTTGACAAAAACGGTAAAGGCATCGAGCTGGTTTATTCTTTGGTTAAAGGCGACTAAAAGAAAATTGAAAAATAAAAATAGTTGTTCGGAATGCGTGCAAACAAATGATAACTTTTAAATAATATTACAATGATAAATAAACTTTTATTATTCATCAGTGCGTTTTTTTTTACAAGTATTACTTTTCCCCAAAATCCAGTCGTTGAAAACGGTCATCAATCAAGAAAAGGAATGAATGTGTTGGTTTTTACCAAGACATTGGGTTTCTATCATGATTCCAAACCGAATGCGATAAAGGCGTTGTATGAGATTGCACATGAGAAGAAATGGCAAATCACCTTTACCGAAGATTCCACTATGTTTTCGGAAAAGGAATTACGTAAATACAATGCGGTTGTATTTTTGTTAACCACCGGAAACAACTTGCTGGATAACGAAGAGAAACTTGCGCTTCAAAAATACGTTGAGGGCGGCGGCGGTTTTGTTGGTGTTCATTCAGCCACCGATACGGAATACAAATGGCCATGGTACGAAAAATTAGTAGGAGCCCATTTTCTCGGTCATCCTCCGGTACATGAAGGGAAGCTGATCGTTGAGAACAGAAATCATCCTGCAACAATATGTTTTGGCGCCGATACTCTAAAATGGAAAGATGAATTCTACACTTTTGACCGAAATCCAAGGAGCAATAGTAATGTGAAAGTGTTAGTTTCAATTGATGAGAAATCGTATAACATTGATGAAAACTTATGGTTTAAAAATGTCAATCTCGTTATGGGCGACCATCCTTTAATTTGGTGTCAATACATCGGCCGCGGACGAAGTTTTTATACAGCACTGGGTCATTCAGCAGAATTATACGATAATGAAATGTTCAGAAAACATTTAACCGGCGCCATACTTTGGGCTGCGGGTATAGCTGACGGGGAGTAATCTCTCAACAGACTTACGATCTATTTCCATAATTCAGAATATTCATAATGAACGACTCAAAAATATTGGCAAGCATTTCGCCCTACATTTACGGTACAACACGCTTAGGGGATGAACAAATTCCGTTCGATGAAAGAGTAAATGTAGCGTATGCAGCCATGAACGCGGGTGTTTGGTTTCACACAAGCCGCCAGTATGGTAACGCGCTTGAACTTTTATCGGCTGCTTTTAACAAAGACCGGACAAAAGTTCCGAAGTTAATTGCCAAAATAGGCGGCGAGAGTATTGAAGCGCTTAAAACAGATATTAAAAGAAACCTTGAGCCTCTTGGCTTAAAGCGTTTAGATGTGGGCCAACTCTGTATCGGCGGTGATTTAGCACAAAATTTTGCAGCCGGTGGTAATTCATTGAGAGAGTTGGAAAAAATTCGTGAATCAGGCCTTGTGAAAAGCTATATCCTGGAAGTATTTCCGTGGACATCGCAAACAGCTATTAAAGCTTTGCACGGTGGTTATGCCAAAGGAATTGTTGATGCCTATATTTTCTACCTGAATCCTTTGCAGCGTTTTGCAAGCAATGAATTGTGGGAGCTGCTTATCAAACAAAAACAACCAATCATTGCTTTGCGAACTGTTGCCGGTGGACCAGTGCACAGATTACGCGATGTTCCAGGTGCCGCATGGAAAGAATACCTTCAAAAACGGGCTGTTGAGGTAGCTCCAATATTTGAACGTTCCGGCATCGAAAGCTGGACAGAGTTTTGCATTCGCTTTGCCTATAGTATTCCCACTGTACTTGCCACTGTCGGTGCAAGCGGCAAAATCGGCAACCTCAACGAATTTCTCGCGGAAAAAAACAATCATCAACCATTGCCAAAAGATATAGTAAAAGAAATTTTCACTTTGCAGCGCCGTTGGTCAGACGAATTGGATATTCATGCCGAACCGTGGACAATGTAGAGCTATTTCGTTGATTATTTACAAACAATTCAAAATCAATTTTGTGAAAAAAAATTGTTTTCTAAAACAGAGTCTACTCATCATGGTAACCGGTGTTTCTTTATCTGTTTCGGCTCAGGTCTCTCCTCAAATCATTAATGTTGATGGGCGAAAGACCACATCGCTTGACGGACTTTGGAAAACCATCGTTGATCCGTACGAAAACGGGTATTACGATTACCGCCGAAAACCCTTAGCAGACGGTTTCGGAAGCGATAAAGATATCGTGGATAAAAGCGTTTTACAAGAGTACAATTTTTCTACCGACAAAACGCTGTCAGTCCCCGGAGATTGGAATACGCAGCGCCCTGAGCTGTATTATTATGAAGGAACGGTTTGGTACAGAAAACGATTCGATTACAGCCCTGCCAACGGAAATCGTCAATTCCTGCATTTTGCTGCTGTCAACTATGAAGCTATTGTCTTTTTTAACGGAAAAGAAATCGGCAAGCATGTAGGTGGATTTACACCTTTCAATTTCGAAATTACCGGGCTGATAAAATCCGGCGAAAATTCAATAGTAGTGAAAGTAGATAATAAGCGAACGCTCGAAGGTGTTCCAACCATCAACACCGATTGGTGGAACTATGGAGGAATTACCCGCCAGGTTAATCTCATTGAAACACCCGCTACGTTTATTCGCGATTATTATGTTCAATTGAAAAAAGGCGATAAAAACAGTATTAATGGATGGGTTCAACTAGACGGAAAACAAACCATTCAGAGAGTTAAAATCGAAATCCCTGAGCTAAAAATAAGCCGGGAAGTGAATACCGACCAAAACGGTTATGCCTCTTTCGAAATGCACGCAACGCCTGTGTACTGGAGTCCCGAAAATCCGAAACTCTATAAAGTTTCCATTTCGTCTGAAAGCGATAAGATTTCGGATGACATCGGATTTAGAACCATTGAACCCAAAGGGACTAAGATTTTACTTAATGGTAAGGAAATCTTTTGTCGCGGTATTTGCATTCACGAAGAAGCAGCGTACCGTAATGGAAGAGCGTATTCATCTGACGAGGACGCAATCCTGTTAGGTTGGGCTAAAGAATTGGGCTGCAATTTCGTTCGCTTGGCACATTATCCGCACAACGAACAAATGATTCGTCAGGCTGAAAAAATGGGACTTTTAGTTTGGTCCGAAATACCAGTGTATTGGACTATTCAATGGAGCAATCAGGAAACATACAGAAATGCTGAAAATCAGCTTGTCGACATGATTACACGCGATAAGAACAGAACCAATATCATTATTTGGTCCATTGCCAACGAAACGCCTCAAAGTCCTGAGCGTTACGATTTTCTAAGTCGTCTAGCAGCTAAAGCACGCAGCATGGATAATGTGAGATTCGTTAGCGCAGCGTTGGAAAAGGAAGAAATAAAACCTGGGCTCATGACAGTCAACGATCAATTAGGAAAATTGTTTGATATCATCAGTTTCAACGAATATGTCGGTTGGTACGATGGATTACCTGAAAAATGTGATCGCGTTAACTGGACATTTTCAGAACAAAAGCCTGTCATCATAAGTGAATTCGGCGGAGAATGCGTTTATGGATTACGCGGTGCAAAAACCGATCGTTTCACGGAGGACTTCCAGGAAGATCTGTTTATTCACAGCGTGAATATGTTCAAACGTATTCCCGGATTAGCCGGTACAACACCGTGGATTTTAAAAGACTTCAGATCGCCGCGCCGTCAGCTTCCGGGTTTTCAGGACGATTTCAACCGAAAAGGCTTAGTGTCGGACAAAGGAGAAAAGAAGAAAGCATTTTTTGTGTTGAAAAACTGGTACGAGGAACTACAGACGAAATAGGCTTTATAAGTAATTAATCACCAATACCCTGTTACTGAATGCCTTTTTCAAATATTATATTTTACGAAGAAAATTTTATTTCGACATAATTCCAGCATAATCACTACCAATCCTCACTTTTCATTTTTAACTTTTAACGTATAATTTTTCCCTCATGATCAGCCATCTCAAAGGGATTCTCGACCATAAGTCTCCAACAGAAATTGTCGTTGATGTGAACGGCGTCGGATACGCCGTCAGTATTCCTTTATCGACGTATGAAAAACTAGGGGAAACGGGTGCCGCTGTTACGATACTCACCTACACTCACGTACGAGAAGACATCCTCCAGCTGTACGGTTTCGCGACAGAAGCAGAGCGTGAAATCTTTCGATTGTTAATCTCAGTGTCGGGGATAGGGCCGAAAATTGCGCAGGGTATTTTGTCGGGAGTTCAGCCGAATGAACTGCAGAATTTAATTGCGCAGGCCAACGTTTCCGCATTGACTGCAATTCCCGGCGTGGGAAGAAAAACTGCGGAACGGTTGATCGTCGAACTTCGGGATAAGATCGCCAAACTTGATTCGGGTTTGCTTTCATCCGCTCCGACAGATGCCGCTCAGGGCATCCGTGCCGAGGCGCTGATGGCGTTAATATCGCTCGGCTATAATCGTGCTACGGCTGAGAAGGCAATACGAACGGCGCTGCAGGAATTAAGCGGAAAAGAGGCCTCGATTCAGGAACTGCTGAAACAAGCATTGAAGTCGGCAGGAAGATAGAAAAAGACTGAAGCATCTCCATGCCGCTTTCCAGTTTCCCCCTTGAAACTGGACTTTTAGTACACAGAGCGGCACTGAGATTCACAGAGTGCCACAGAGAATCGTTGTTAAACCCATTCTGATTTTTATCCCCGCCGCATTTATCAATCTCCGACGTGAATCACATTGCCGCCAAATTTTTTACGCAGTTTATCGACAGCATCAAACATCTGTGAACGCTTGTTGTCGCCCGGAAACAGATTAAGATCGCCCTCCTCTCTCCCGCTAAAATTGGACAACCTGACTCCCAGCAATCTGACCGGTTTTTCCCCTGAATACGCTCCGCGCAATAATCCGACAACAGACCCGAGAACAACGGTATCGTCGTCAGTGGGCTCGATGGTAACAGCGCGTGTCACTGTTTTAAAATCGGCATACCGCAATTTCAATGAAACCGTCTTTGATTTCCAGCGATAGGAACGTAAGTTCGAACAGACATCTTCTGTGAGCGAATGAAGGATTTTTGTAAGTTGACCGAGGTCGCCGATGTCATGGTCGAAAGTTTCTTCCCTGCTAATACTTTTCCTCTCCCAGTCAACCGTTAACGTGTTTGGCCCTTCGCCGTTAGCGATTTGACCGAGATGAATCCCTACCTCTCCTAACAGGGTATTCATGCGTTCGGGCGAAGTCCGTTGAATATCCGCAACTGTGTGAAAACCCTTCGCGCGCAGCAAGGGTGCTGTTTTTGGCCCGACACCCGGAATCACATCAATCGGAAGCTTTGCAAGAAACTTCTTCTCTTCTCCGTGGGGAACATGGCAGACGCCCGCCGGCTTCACCGTGCCGGCAGCAATTTTTGCAATGTACTTGTTTGAAGCAAGAGCAATAGTACACGGCAGGGAGAATTCTTTCCAAACAATCTGCTGCAGTGTCTTCATAAATGCGGGGAGATTGTTGCCGTAGAGTGCCTCGCAGCCAGTAAAGTCCAAATACATTTCATCAATCGACGCACGTTCGATAATCGGCGTGAAATCGAGCATTCGTTTGTATAAGTTATTCGAGTACTCTCCGTAATCCTTGTGATTTCCGCCGACCACAAGCAATTGCGGACAGAGCTGAAGCGCACGGCCGGTCGGCATCGCAGAACGAACACCGAACTTCCGCGCTTCGTAAGAAGCAGATGCAACGACTCCTCTTCCGCTGGCACTCCCGCCAACCGCCACCGGCTTGCCATTGAGCGCCGGGTTCTTAATCCGTTCCACAGAAACAAAAAAGCAGTCGAGGTCAAGATGCGCGATATATTTCTTTTGATTGGGCATCGGAAAACAAAATACGAGATTCTGGAATACGGTTCAAGATCGTAGAATGATCTCGGCGAAACCTGGGCACAGAGGTATAGTTTAGTACATCTCCTTGATTTGCATTGTTAAATATTTTCACATATCGCGACTCCCTTGATAACGTGTCCGACAGCTCACATTACTGCTTGCAAATGGGACAGTTAAGGATTATTTTAACTTCCATCAAGCGGATAGATCGATGAGAATACCATTTCCCCATAATTTCCCTGCCGAACTGCGACTTGTTGAAGGAGCAGATGCCGAAAAGCTCTTTGATTTGATCGACCGTAATCGTCAGCATCTTCGCCGTTGGCTCCCCTGGCTGGACGGCAACATGTCCATCGACGATACTCAAACGTTTATCCGTCATTCTCAAGAACAGTATTCGAGCAAAAGGGGGTTTCAAACGGCGATATGGTCTGCTAATGAAATTGCCGGAATTATTGGATACCATCCCATCGATTGGCAAAACAGGTCGGTGATGATCGGATACTGGCTTGGGGAGCAATTCCAGGGGAAAGGGATTATGACCGCAGCCTGCAAAGTTCTTGTGAATTATGCTTTCAATGAATTTAAGCTGCATCGCGTCGAGATCAAATGCGCGACCGGGAATACAAAAAGCTGCGCTATTCCCGAGCGATTACATTTCACCGAAGAAGGCGTCATCAAAGACGGAGAGTGGCTCTACGATCATTTTGTGGATTTGGTGCTATACAGAATGCTGACTCACGAATGGAAAAATTTTCAGTAAAACAAATCTGGGCAGATCGTCATCGATCGTCGGTAAAAAAAATGAAAAAGACTCAATGACACAGAGGCGCAACAGTTGTTCCGATCAATAGTTACAGCGTATTCAACCAATTCAGAATATAGTCCGCTATTTCCTGCCATCCTTCGTCGTTGATCAGATAATGCGTTCTTCGAGGAAACACTGTGAAGTCAGTACGCGAAGTGTTTCCTGAATATTTCCTATAGTTTGATTTGTTCAGCGACGCCGGAATAATCTTGTCGCGTTCTCCTGCTATCACCAATAATGGAGTCGTCTTTTTGGAGAAATCAATTTTTGCAACGCTTGTCAGCGCGCCCAAACCAACTAACTTGCTTTGTGGTACCACCCCTTCGTAGGCTTGATCCAACCCACTGCCGTCCAGATGGTCAGCAAAGGCATATTGAAATTGTTTTTTCGTCAAGAGAACAGGCCTCCCCATACCGGAAAACGGATTCAACAGAGGCCAATTTGACTTCAAGAATGAGAGTTTGGTTGTCAAAACTCCTTTCGGCGGAGCACTGTCAATTGCAATTCCTGCCGAACCCAGTCCCTTGTTCAACAAAATCTGCACTATCAATCCACCCATACTGTGGCCGATGAGAATTGTACTTTCGCTTTGATGAGAAATATACTTCTCATAAAACGAAACAATGTCGCCGAGCCTGATTTTTCCTTCGCCATCGAAGTCGGGATGTTTTGCCCTTAGTTCGTTCGCAGAGACATCCTTCAACGGCCACGGTGGAGCCGCGCACGTGAAACCGCGCTTTCCAAAATATTCTACCCACCCGTCCCAACATCGGTTGGTCACGAACATCCCGTGGACAAAAACGATTTTTTTCATTTTCAATTATATCTAAACAAATCTTACGGCAATGTGAAATTCCTACTTTTTCACATATTTCCAATTTCGTGTTTTCCCCTTCGAAAGCCATGCAATAGAATTGATCAACCGCTTCTCTCTTGTCTCTTCGGTTTTTGCCTCAACCAGCCAATCGATGTAGTCTTTTTTATTTGTATAACTGAAACCTTCGAACGTCTGTAAAGCTTTCCTATTCTTGCTGAGGGCTTTTTTAAAATATTGCGGAACCTTTAATGATTTCTTTTCAGCAGTTTTGTATCTGGAGGGGGCTTTCACTCCTTCATCGTTGAGCCTAACGGCTTCTTTAATATAGCCGATGATAGTTTTGTCAGAGGGGAGATCGTCTACGGATTTCAGCCGTCCGAAATTCCCCATGGCCGTCTTCCCAATTTTCGAAAGGAGTTTGCGTGAATCGGACATCGCCGACGCTTTCCACAAAACAAATGCGCAATGATGCTTGAAGGATGCCATGCTGCAGAGAAGTCCGTTGTACACAAAATGGGGGAAGCCCCACTTAATTGTTTCTTCAACACCGGGACAACCGCTATGGACAAGCCGACGCAAATGGGTAAGGATTGGCTTTGCAAAGTCCGCTGACTTTGCTATGTACGAATCTACCCTGTCGTCTCTTTTTCCCATGCTGCAGAGGATGAAAGTTGTTCAAGAAGACTCGATAATGAAAACAACAGTAGTACTAACAGAATTTCAGCAAATATCCGGGGCTGCTTCTACTTCATGGTATTCGTTGAAGGAGTCGATGTTTCTTCGATCGTCAGCGTAGGTCCTTCACCCATGTCGTTAAATATTTTCAGACGGATCGTATTCTTCTCTTTGAACCACTCAAGTTTTTGCTGGAATGAACCGCCGGGAAACTCCACCTTGGACGTAAGCGTTAGAGTATCTCCGTTAAAATTCCCTCGATATTCTGGATTGTCGCCAAAATTGTTGAACATGGATAAGACATATTTTCCATTCCGCTTGTCGTATCCCAGCATACCGTGTCCTTTGTAATTCCCAAAAATCTGGTTAACGCTTTGCTCGTCGATCATCACAAACATCGAATCCAATCCCCACGTCGCTACCGTAGTACCTTTACCGGCTCCTCCGTTTGGGGACATGGAGTTCGGCATGACACGGGTTTCAGTTGAAAATGTCCCGACGAGAAATGCAAGCTTCGCTCGTTCCGGTCCCTGCCCCAGTCTCTGAAAAGGGGACGAGTCCTGAGCGGCCAAATACGACGAAGCTAAAAAAATTATTGCTGCGCCGACAACAATGTTTTTTCCCATTTTGCCTCCGTTAAGAAATTGGAAAAAGGTTTCAATGATATTAGAGGTGATCTCTATAAAATATCGATTTCAATCCGGCATGATTATGCTCCAAATTGCCGCAGATGGTGGTCGAGATGATTCCACATCAGCCTGTCCCATTCGTCCACGGTTAATTTTCCGAAAAAGGGATGTGTCTCTTTTGAAATCCCCGCGCGGCCCGATTGTGTAAATCGCTGAACCAATGAAATCAACCTTTCCTTCTCATCTTCGAAATTCCTTTGCTCCGTGACGACGAAGTTTTTATCTGTCGGCATATTCTTTCCCCACTGTTTTTCACTCGACAATTTCCTTTTTGCAATCCTCCCAAACAAAAACCCTATGAAGGTTCGCTTTAGTTTCAATTCACCGAATGCGACTTTCAAAGGTGCTTGTGCATGTGTCAGCATTTGCGAAACGTTCATTTTCCCCCACCCTCCTTTGGTTTCGGGGGTCAGACTGTTGATACGATTGACAATTTCTCTGTTGTCGGATATGTCGAAGAGGCTCTTCATAAATTTCTATCTCCTTGATCGTGCCATTGCAGCGCACAAAGCGGGGATTCGCAGTGCGATTACCAAATTTTTACCCGTACGCTGTCCGCACGCCACATCGGGTCGCCCTGCTTGATTCCAAACGTTGAATAAAACTCCGGCATATCCGTCAACGGGCCGATGACACGGAATTTGGCCGGGGAATGTTCGTTGCTTCGCACCTGATTAGCGATCGCTTCGGGGCGTTCGTTCACCATCCAGGCGAGAGCATAGCCGAGGAAGAACCGCTGGTCGGGATTCAGTCCCGCTATAATTTCATGATTCTTGTACTGGCTGGTCTTCTTAAACGCCTCGTATCCCATCATGATGCCCCCAAGGTCGGCAATATTCTCTCCCTGCGTCAGCTCGCCGTTGATGTGCAAACTGTCGACCGCAATGTAATCATCAAATTGTTTAACGATCATTTTTGTTTTTGTGTAGAATTTGGCGCTGTCTTCAGGAGTCCACCAATTGTTCAGATTGCCAAACTCATCATACTTGCTCCCCTGGTCATCGAACCCGTGAGTGATTTCATGGCCGAAGGTAGATCCGCCGATGACCGAATAAAGTATCGCGTCGTCGGCCAGGACGTGTTCATAACCGGATACAATAATATTGCAGCCGGGAACAACGATCTCATTGTTCGATGAGTTGTAGTACGCATTATACGTTTGCGGTTCCATGTCCCATTCCGTCCGGTCCACCGGCTTCCCATATTTTGAGACCATGTATTCAAATTCCCATCTGTTGGCGCTCATGACATTCCGGACGAATGACGAGCGGTCGATCTGCATACCGCTCAAATCCTTCCATTTATCGGGGTATCCGACTTTCATGATTATCGCATTGAGTTTCTTTAGCGCCTTTTCCTTTGTCGGTTCGCTCATCCAGTCTAATTTTTTTATTCGTTCGGCATACACTGCTTTGATCGCATTCCCGATTTCGAGAAGCTTCTCTTTTGTCCCTTTCGGCAAATATTCCGCAACATATACCTGGCCGATCAATTCACCAAGCGAACCGTCAGTTTCTTCCACGACGCGCTTCCACCGCGGTTTCGGTTCTTGAATTCCGCGAAGCGTTGTCGAATAAAAATCGAACGACTCAAGATATGTTTTATCGTCCATATAGCGGGCGAGGCCTCGAACGAGATGGAACTTGAGATAATACTTCCAGTCGTCCAGAGAGAATGATTTCAGATAGTTATTAATGGCTGCCAAAAACTCCGGTTGACCAACAACGACTGTGTCCACATTCTTCAATCCTGCCACGTTCATAAACGCAGCCCAGTCAAGGTTCGGTGTCGACTCCTTCAATTGTTCAAAAGACATTTTATTATAATTCTTGAGCGGGTCGCGCGTATCCTCCCGTTTGCGGGAAACTTTTGCAATTGCCGTTTCCAGCTCCATTACGCGTCCGGCGGCTTGGCGTGCCTTGGCGCTATCGTAGCCCATAATCGCAAACATATTATTCAGATGGGCCAGGAATTTTTGGCGGATTGTCAAAGCGCGTGAATCAGTATCAAAATAAAAATTACGGTCGGGCAAGCTTAATCCACCTTGCCAGATAAAAATAGCATTTTTGCTGCTGATCTTATCATCTTGCCCTACTCCAAACCCGAATATCGGAGAAGCGGAGACTGCGTGAATGTATGCCGCAGTTTTGATGACACCGTTCATGTTTTGAATTCCGTTAATCATTTCAAACTCATTCTTCAAATCTGAAATTCCTTTTTTGTTCAGGGAGACACTGTCCATCCCCGTGTAAAAGAAGTCACCGATCTTTTGCTTGTTGCTCCCTTTTTCCGCATTAATCAAGGCCGCAGAAGATTCGCAAACGTTGCGAATTTGTGAATTGATCGTGTCCTGAATCATTTGCCAGAGACCGTTGTACGGTTCGCTGGCGGGAATCGGATTCTCCTTAAACCATTTTCCGTTGGCAAAAAGAAAAAAATCCTCCCGAGCTTGCACGGTTGAGTCTATGTGCGACGCGAGGGCGTCGGTTCCCTCTGTTTGCATCTTGGATTGACTGACCAGGCTGGAAACTCCGAACGCCAGAGCGGCAATAAGGAGGAATATGACGAGTCGTATTTTCATAGTATTCTTTGTTAGTGTAATTTAGTGAATGGTGCCGTTGCTCGGTGTGTTAATTTTTCATCCCTTCTTCGCCTAACGCAAAATCAACGGCCGACCGGGAATGTATGGCGGTCGTATCAAATACGGGAATATCACAATCATTCTGGTTGAGCAGCATCGGAATTTCAGTGCAGCCAAAAATAACTCCTTGCGCGCCTCTTGTCTTGAGTTCGTGAATAATTTGAAGATACCTTCTTTTTGTCTCGGCAGTAAAAATTCCCTTGCCCAGCTCAGCGTAAATTGAAGTGTGGATAAACTCTCTGTCAATATCATTCGGAATAATGGTCTGAATATTACAATCCGACAATTTCACCTTGAAAAATGGGAGCTCCATTGTAAATTTTGTGCCGAGCAGACCAACGGTGGTAACCTTTTGTTTTGCTACTTCCTTTGCTGTCATTTCAGCTATATGCAAAAGGGGGATTCGAATATTTTTCTGAATGCTCTCTGCAGCCATGTGCGGAGTGTTAGCACATAAAAGCAAGCAGTCTGCTCCAGCACTTTCAAGCCGACGGGCAATTCCCGTCAATGTATCGGCGACGGGTCCCCAACCGTCAGGGTTTGCGGGAGGTTTGAATTCTTCAAAGTTTATCGAGTAGAGAAGAATTTTGGCCGAATTGAGGCCGCCGAGCCGTTCGTTAGTGAGTCGATTGATTATTCTGTAGTACTCAATTGTCGAGATCCAGCTTGTTCCGCCGATAAGTCCTATAGTTTTCATTGTATTCTTCTACTTCCGTTTTTCAATAAAAAAGGCATCTCCGAAATCAAAAAAAGCAGCGAGGACTAAGAGTAATTGAACATTTGGGTTCTCCGAGGAGAGGCGTTCAAGGATTAACATCGCAAAGGCATATCCAAAGTAGAAAAAAAACTTCTCATCGGTGGCATCTCACCGGTTGTCTTCGACGGCACGAGCTACTTCGACAAGATGTCACAGTCTTGAACAATCCTATAACTTATTCGGAAGTTTTTGTTCCCCAAAATTTCTGCGCACGTTCGCCATACCACGCTCCCAACAAGGAAAGGAGGAAAATTAAGACCATGATGAGAATGAGATATGGAACATCTTCGGAAATGCCCGGAGCGATGTACTGTGCAAAAAAAAGACGGAACGCAATGTACCAGATTGCGACCAACATTACGCCCGCCATGGCCGGTTCCCAGATTGTAATCCCCTCAGAAAGGAACCCGGCGATCGCGGGAAGGAGGATTGCCCCGCCGAACGACCATGCGCCGATAAACATTTCCGCCTTAATGCTGATGACATTATTGCCAAATACACCGCTGGCAAAAAGAATTGGCAGCAGATAAAATACGATTTCCATCAGAAAAGTGATCCCAACCCACTTCCACTGCAGCTTATTCGATTGTGCTGGAGCATCGGCCATGATGATTCCTCCTGGGGTGATAAAAAGCGGCAACGACCCTACATATTGTTAATGTATTATTTCCGGATTGATTAAGCAACGGTTTTTTCCGAATATGCACTGCCATTTCTAAAAATAAATATTGTATTTTTTAATAATTAATTCACCGCAAAGGGCGCCAAGGATGCAAGGAATTCTTACTATTTTTCAAAAAACCTCTTTGCGACCTTAGCGTCCTCTGCGGTTAGAATACAAGAACATTTTTGAGAAACGGCAGAAGTTCGTTTCTCATTGCTTTTGTGGCGGTATCAAGGCGGCCGTCCGATGCGCGATTTAGTATTCATTGGAAGTCGATAGCGCCTTGTCCGTGGCCGTCCCTATCTCATATTTTTGAATCCGTTTTCTACCTCGCACGAAATTCTTCTGTATACTTCTTCGAATGTACCCATGCCATCGATTTTTATAACCCCGTGCAATTGATTGTACTTTTCGATAACGGGGACTGTTTTCTTTTCATGCTCTCCGAGGCGCTTGACAATCTTTGCGGTGCTGGTATCGTAAGGCATGCAGCGGTCAGTTTTACTTCTTGCGTCCAGGCGATTGATAAGCTCCAGCATCGGGACTTCTATTTCGATGATTTTGGCAATCGACGAATCATGTTTTTTCAACAGCCCGTCTAAAATGTATGACTGCACTAATGTCCGCGGAAATCCTTTAAATATGAAACCCTTGACGTTGTTGTGATTCGCCAATTTCTTCTCTATCAATTGCACGACTATTTCGTCGCCTACGAGCTGGCCATTCTCGTACAGTTCCGTAATTCTTTTTCCGATCTCAGATTTCTTTTCGATTTCCTGTTGAAGCATCTCCCCCGTCGCCACATATTCCAGCCCGAACTCCTTCGCCAATGCTTTGCCATGAGAGCCCCGTCCCGATCCAGGGTAACCGAAAAGAACGATATTGAGCAAGCGCTTGCTTAATTCTTGCTTTATGATTCTTGTAATGCTCTCTGTTACATCTTCGATGCCGGCACTTCCGTCAACTTCAAAGTAGATTCCTTTGTCCTTGTAAAATTGCAGAACGGGAAGCGTCTTCTCATGGTATTCTTTAAGTCTGTTACGAATGACAGTTTCATTGTCGTCCATGCGGCCGGACGTTTTACCTCTATTCAACAGACGCGCGACAGAAATTTCTTCCGGCACACTGAGACTGATAAGGCAATTTAACGATGTATTCAATTTCAACATCAAGCCTTCGAGAATATAGGCCTGAATATATGTACGCGGAAAACCATCGAACAAAAAGCCGTTTGAATCGGGGTTATCAGTAATCGTTTTTTCAATAATTTGAACGATAATTTCATCCGAGACTAATCCCCCCGATGCGATAATACTCTGAGCTTCCAGCCCTAATTTTGTATGGTTCGCGATTTCCTTTCGTAGCAGATCACCTGTGGAGATATAAAATAAATTATACTTTTCAATGAGGAATTCTGATTGAGTCCCTTTTCCGGCGCCAGGGGGGCCAAATAATGCAATATTCAACATAAGCGTAATCTTTTCTCATAATTATTTGATGGAGCATATTCGTGATTTAAGTATTCGAATGTGATGAGAAAGCTCATCGGCTATAAAGATACGATTTTCAATTGGAGAAGTAAACAGCCGATGGATTCGGGTAGTGTCTTAATCTAGGATAGGTGTGAAGCTTGCTCACGCAAAGTCGCTAAGCCGCAAAGAGGATGGATATATTCCTTATGGCTTACCGTCTGGCGAGGTCATCACCTTGGGATTTGCGCGATGTTTGCAGCTATCCTAGAATGTCCCTTGGATTTTGCTCTAATAAAGACATTACTTGGATTCGTGTGGTTGGGTGTGGAGTTCTTATTGCAGAATTTTGGAATAGCGCGCGACTTAATGACTGAATTCCCGCCTTACATCTGCAGACGACAACTTCCGAACAATAAACACAGCGATAGCAACCGCGAACAGGCCGCCAAGGACCGTTGCAAATTCTCCGAACGCCATTACGCCAGAACCGCCGAGCATTTGAGCAACTCCAGTATTACCGAGAAATGATTGCGCCATGTAGTATCCGCCGATCGAAGACAGGATATAATACGCCGTTTGCAGCCAGACGAGTAAGATAAAGGAAATCCTTCCCCATTTCATGCGTTTGAACAGCGCGTATGATGCAACAATCGTTCCGGCGTTTAACGCGATACTCATGATGCTCGACACCAACATCCATCCTGAATTAAAGGGCAACGAAGAAGCGTCCGGTTGGTACGCTTGCATCAACCGCATTGCCATCTGATATTCAGAACTGCTGGTAAGGTTTTCGTACGAGACCAGTCCGGCAATGTCGGTGACAGTCAAAAATAATGCGACAATCATCGAAACAAGAGCTAATCCTGTTACGAACGTTGAACGGGGCGGAGGCGATGGTATGTTAGTTGAAAGATCCGTGGTGTCCTGAGTCCGTAGTCGTTGGTCCCAAAGATGCTACTTTGTCTTGGTCGCTTGAGGTTCGCTGCGTTCTGCGCGGAGAATCATATCCATGGACATTTTATCCAAACCTTTTACACGAATTTCCGCGTTCGGATAAAGCTTTTTCACTTTGGCGTGCAACAGAACGATCAGATCCAAATTTCCCCGATTGACGGAAAATTCCGCTCCGTCATTTTTTTTGCCGTTAACATACGTGTGCGCCGTGTACGATCCGCCGTTATTTTTATTGCAGCGCATTTCGACAGATACGTTTTCAGACATTGTTTTTCCTTCTATTGTGTTCAACAATCATCGATTCCTCCTATAAAGATACAATATATGCACATAGTAAACAATTTTTAGAAGGATGAAGGTAGGCCTTCCATCCGTCGCCGACAAGGGGTATCAACTCAATTTCTCTTTGGCTGGCGGAAAAAGAAAAATGTCAGCAACGAACCGGTACGATCAATATATTTCTTTATCCTGACTTTCATATCTGAGTTTTTTTACCGGAGACTCCGGAAAAACTCCATAATGATTTGCGGAGCGCTAATGTCTTTATTGACGTTGCCGAAAACTCTCGGCCACAAATGGAAACCCGCATTCATAAAAATGTGCCCGCCGTTGATCACTTTGATCAACACCACTTTTTTCCCCGATTGAACACAATCGTATGTATATTCGACCGCCGTCGATTTATCACTCTTGTTGACATCGGGAAATTCGTACACTTTTTGTGTGGTTGTATCTCCCTTGTCCATTGCCAGCCAGTACTGCATTGTTTGATTGGTAGACATCACTTCTCCCCGTTCCTTACCGTCCCCTGCTTTCACCACGCCGCCGTTATACGGATTGATGGGGTCGGCGGTTCCGTTGAGCAAGAGGATGGAAACAGGCTGATTCGACTGGATGCAATCATCGTTTGTTGCTGCCGGAAGATTTGCGGCAACAGCGGCAAATCCTTTGAAAATGCTCGGACGCTCTTTTGCAAGCTTGAAGCACATTTGTGCTCCGTTCGAGTAACCTGTTGCAAAAACATTCTGCTCGTCGATCGCATAATTGTCTTTGAAATACTTGACCATACTATCAAAAAAAGCAACATCGTCAACTTTCAACTTCTTTGTATCAAACGTGGCGGATTTTCTGCAATCATTCCAGCACCGCCCATACCCCTGGGGATAAACGACAATAATGTCTTTATGCTGATCGGCAAGTTTGTCAAATTGCCCTCCCGTCAGTACTTGCATTCCTTTTGCCTCCATCCCGGAGCCATGAAGAACAAATACCAGCTTCGGAGCCTCCGATAGATGCTTTGGGACATAAAAGAGAAATGACCTCTTAAGGTTATTCACGGCAAGCCGACCTGAATGGAGCTGTCCGGAGCTAATCGCTTGAGAAGAACCAATACACAATGTTAAGAATAGCGATAAGAAAAAAACCTTTCTCAAATTAAAAGTTTGCTTTTGGGCTTTAGGTTTTAGTCTCTCCTCAATGAACTGTGGAGCGCCGGCTTTCTTAGCTTCCGGACTATTCAGCGAGCAAAGAAATAATTTTCTGTTCAATTTCATCATAACTTCTTTCTCCGATGTGGACATAGCGAACAGTCCCGTTCTTGTCGATCAAATAGAGCGTCAGCCAACACTCCCGCCGGTATTCTTTCCACGTTTTGAGATCACTGTCCGTTACAACCGCCTATGTTATCTATAACTCTTCCGTCTGGCGTTCAATATGGTGCGGCAATTTTTCGAGGTCGATCCGGTGTTATGCACGCCGATAATGACCAAACTGTCGATGCTGAATTTGTCGTCCCATGCCTTTACATAAGGAATGGAGTTGGTTCAGCCTAAGCGGACGTGAATTAATACTCTCTCCCGATTGGATATCAGGGGCTTCCGTTCCCAGCAAAGAGTTCGATTCAGAGAATATTTCCTTTGGATCTCCCTTCTCGACAACTGCAAAATATGAAAAGTTTCCTTAATAGCCATAGTTGAAAGCTGTGGCTCTGTGCACCCTTGCGCATTGCAGTGAAATCCACTCCAGCCGAAGAGTTTCGATAACATCGTACTTCATTTTTCAAACCGCAGTTTTTAGTATCTAGGTAGAGAAATGTATTCTGTATTCTGTATCCTGTATTCTGCTTCTCAACGAAACACGATATTCGATGCGAATTTTACAAGGCCTCGATGTCGGAAGCCAAGAGCAAGAAGGTTTTCAGTCATTAATTCTCGCTGAAGAACCGGAGAGAAAATATTATCCCTCCAAAAGCGATTTCGAGTGGGAATCGATACCCTCTCATCCACCAAGCCCAAGGATTTTGATACCTCGTGGGCTATACAGAAACCATCCTGCATTGCAAAGAAAACTCCTTCGCCCGTAAACGGCTCTGTTGTGTGGCGTGCATCTCCAATAAGATACGCGGATGTATATCGACGCCTATTTACTCTGGGAGTAATAGGAAATGCCGTATGGATTTCTCCAATGACATCCAATTTGGGGACAGTTTTCTGCGCGTATGGATTGGAATGAATCGTCCTGGCAATAAAGGATCCGACGTTGGTAACTGCAAGGCGAGCGAGGCTTCGTGTTACGACCATTGCGACGTTTGCTTCGCCGGCTGTTACATCCACAATTCCTCCATATCCCCCATCAAAGAAAAGCATTAAAACATCCGAAGCCGTTGTGTTTGTACGCCCCACGGTAAATTGAACACCAATCCGATCTGACCCTGCTTCCTTCACTTTGTCCTTTTCATCATTACTTCCAGCAAGAAGTCTCGCGACATGCGAGTTGCGTCCGTCGGCACCGATGAGGAGAGCACAATCGATACTGAATGTTTCTCCGGTTTTTTGCTTCCGCAAGGAAATTTTCCAGGAGCCCTTATCGGACTTCCTGAAACAAATAGAATCGATACATGTTGCTTCGCAAAGTGCTGCACCTTCCGCGACGGCGCGATGTAAAAGCAATGAATCGAGATTGCGCCGCTTGATGGCCATGAACGGTGGAAACGGCTTTGGCGGCAGGTGAGTATCGAATGGGATATCCAAAACTTTTCCGGACCGGCCGGCGATCTTTATGCCTGTTATGTGTTCGGCGTTGGAGGCAACCTCATCGGCGACGCCGAGCACATTGAAAAAATCCCAGCATCCTGGATTGATACAATCGCCGCAAATCTTTTCACGCGGGAACGTTGCTTTATCGCAGAGAAGCACGGGAATTCCCTTTCGCGCGAGAAGCGCTGCACACGTTGTCCCCGCGGGTCCGGCTCCTATAATCACAACATCAAAACGGGAATTGTGCAACGTAGTCATTGGCTGTACCTTCCGAATACAAGAGCTGCATTTATCCCGCCAAACCCGAATGAGTTGGAAAGGATATAATCAACTCGCACATCCCTGCCGATGTTTGGTACACAATCAAGGTCGCATTCGGGGTCCGGAGTGGATAGATTAATTGTCGGCGGAATATAGTTCCCTTCAAACATCATTGCACAAATCACAGCCTCGACTGCGCCCGTCGCGCCAAGCGCATGGGCATGCATCGCTTTCGTGCCGCTGACGGGAATCTTCGACTCCGTTCCAAAAACTTTTTTTATGGCAATCGTTTCACACTTATCGTTAAGGACAGTCCCGCTTGCATGCGCATTGATATATCCTATTTCTTCAGGCGAGATTTTTGCTTCCACAAGCGCATCCCTCATGACCCGTGCAGCGGATTCGCCGTCGGGACGCGGCTGCACCAAATGAAACGCATCGTTGTTACACGCATACCCGAGAAGCTCAGCGTAGATATGCGCCCCGCGCCGTACCGCTGAGTTCCGTTCCTCAAGAACAAGAACTGCGGACGCTTCTCCCATGACGAACCCGTCGCGATGAAGGTCGAACGGCCTGCACGCAGTCATCGGATCGACGTTGGTGCTCATCGAGCGAATAATGGTAAACGCGCTGAAGGTCAACGCATATAAAGGAGCCTCGGCACTTCCGGCAACCATAATGTCCGCATAGCCGTCGCGCACATACCGATACGCTTCGCCGATAGCGATCGCACCAGAACTGCAGCTGTTGGAATTTGCATTGCTCGGTCCGGTGAATCCATAATGAATGGCGATGTTGCTCGAACCTGCGCCGCCGAAGACCATCAGCGCAAGATTTGGGTCGACGGCTTTTATTCCGTCTTTCACGTACCGCTCGTGCTGAACCTCTGCACCCGCCACGCCGCCGAGGGCAGTTCCAAACGTTACGCCGATTTTTTCCTGAGTCTTCTTTGGATCGCGCTCGATTCGCGCGTCATCGATCGCCATATTCGCCCCGGCAAGTGCAAGCTGGGCAAATCGATCCATCCTGCGGGCCGATTTGGCGTCGAAAAAATTCAACGGGTCAAAATCGTCGATCTCTCCTGCCACCTTTGTCTTGATCTGCGACGTGTCGAAACGTGAAATGGTGCGAATACCGATTCGGCCTTCTTTGACACCTTTCCAAAGTCCGTCCTTGCCGTGTCCGATCGGCGTGACTGCTCCAAGTCCCGTGATAACAACGCGTCTACGTTCCATATTCCCTTTTACTTTCTACCTTAGACTTCTGCGACGCCACCCATCCCTTCCCTACAGGGGAGAGTGTTTCTTCAAGATAGATTTTCATAAAACGCAGCGTCTCACTCGCGACATGATGGATAAAGAAATCGCCGATAATCCAATCAGTGATGAATGATCCGATCAGCGGGATCGTCGGTTTCAGGTCGTGGGCTATTATTACTTGAACGCCTTCACTTGTTTCCTTGAAAGTCCAGACAACATCCATTCCTTTTGTGAACGCTTTCAAGTGGTGAAACCGTACTTCGCAGCGAGCATCATCAATTTCCTGTTCCGATGTCCATTGAATCGGAATCCATCCCCTCTTCGCTCCCATCACCACGACATTTTTGTACGCTGACTTTTCGATGTACCGAATCCATCGGTAATGCGGAAGGATTTCGGGCCACCGAGAGAGGTCTGCCGCGGCTTCGAATATGCTGGCACGAGGAGCCTTTATCAGAATCGAATCTTCTTTGTGCATCACTTTTCCTTTACCATCACAAGCCTAAAAAGCGGGGCCGTGAAAATCCTTACAGGTTGGACTCCCGCTTCTTCAGCCATATCCTTCAGTTCGTCTTTCGTGAAGGCACGTTGAACCGAGGCGACGCTGTCATAGCGGGTCATAGGGTTCGTTGTTGTCAAGCGGGTGTAAACCCAGGCGGTCGCTGCTCCAATGTAGCTTCGTGAGAGGTCATTTACAACAAAGCCAAGCCGGCAGATCCGATTCATTTCCCGAATCAGTTTCACTCCATTGCTGCGTGAAAGATGATGGATCGCGAGGGAGCACGAGACGATGTCAAAGCTCTCCGAAGCGTATGGCAGGTCAAGAATGTCGCAGCGCTCGAATTGTATTTCATGATATCCCGATGCGTACCTTCGGGCGGCATTAAGCATGATTTCATTTCTGTCGACAGCAGTGATCTGAACACGTTTGCCGAGATGCCGGAACTCTTTCGCGAGAGAAACAGGTTGGTCTCCGGAACCGGTAGCGAGGTCCAGAATAGCAACAACTTCCCCCTTCTTCGTTTTCATCACTATCGGCACAAGAGCATTTCGAAGCGCCGAAAGTCCTCCAAAATAGCGATTGATAATGCGGAGATTGCGAAGGTCGTCTACGAGCATTTCAGGATCGGCATCCGGCAGATCCATCATCTCAGGTGTGGACTCGGTGAACTGTCTTTTCAATGAGTAGATGGAAATTAGAAGTTTAGTGTTGATTGTTAGCTGTTGGCTGTTAACTATTGGTGGTTGATTGCATGATGTTATTCAACGATGACTTTGCCGGTCATTCCCAGATGACCGAGACCACAGAAGTGGGAGCAACGGAATCCGTATTCACCTTTTTTTGAAACGTAGAAGTCGATGGTCTTCGTCTCATTCTCGTCGAGCCGTTCATCAATTCCGAATGCACTCAATTGAAATCCATGAGTGCCGTCGATCGCTTTGATCACCAGAGTGACAAGAGTTCCGGACTTCACCCGAATAACATCCGGCATAAACTTGTACGATTCAGCGGTCATTTCCACCGTGTCTTTGGGAACGTTCTGCCTGTCAATATCGGAGGGGATCGCATCGAACTGCTTTGAGCTGCCGCATGCGGAGAGGAAAAGAAGGACGACAACACAAGCCGATTTCACGTTCATAGGTTGTTCAAGGCTTAGGGTGGAAGATTGGAGGAATTAGACTCTTTTGGTTGATATCACAACACGGCATCTAGCCGTAAGATTCCAATTTGTGAGATGCAGTCGGCCTAATAGGCGGGATACCGGCGTAATCGAAATGTTCTTAGCTTCCGACGTGCGTCCGCAAAAAATGAAGGAGGAGCGGCCAGGCTTGTTCGGCTGATTCTTTGTGGTATGTAGTCCGGGCATCGTTAAAGAATCCATGTTCGGCATCTGAGAAGACAATGTTGGTGTACTGCTTATTGGCCGAACGAAAGCCTTGTATAATAGAATGAATATGTTCGGGAAGAATTCGTTTATCTCGTCCACCCCAGAACATCAGCGCCGCGCCATGAAGCTGCGGAATCCTGCCGACGAACGATTCTGCGATACCGCCTCCATAAAAGCTTACTGCTGCTTTCACCGGAACAACCGTGTTTGTCTGGAACGCAATGCGTCCCCCCATGCAAAAGCCGATGCAGGCAGTACGATTGACGTCAACCGACGAATCCCCGATCAACCAGTCATAGGACGCTCGCACATCCGCTTCGACAAGTTCCTCTTTAATCGCTGTGAAATGCTTCTGCATCCCCGCGAAATCATTATAGTCTCCCTCAACGGCAACTCCCGTTCGGTGAAACAATTCGGGAGCGATGGCCACATATCCTTCGCGCGCAAAACGGTCTGCCACATCGCGGATATGGGGGTTCACACCGAAGGCTTCATGATAAACGACTATCCCAGGATGTTTTCCCAGGCTTGACGGACGCGATACATAGACACGCATCTCTGTACCATCCGACACTTTCACAGTTATATAATTTCCCATGGACTCACTTTCAATTTATGCGACAACAGAAGGATAGAGAAATGCCCCGATTAAAACCAGAATCGTCGTTGAGACAGCTAAGGCAGCAAAATCAAACGGGAGGCCGTACACACTCGTTCCCCCCACAAGCATTAATCCCCGCAGCGCGTCGACCTCGTACGTCAGCGGATTGACCTGTGCAATGGCCTTCAGCCACGGGGGCATGATCGCTATCGGATAAATTGCATTGCTCGCAAAGAAAAGCGGCATCGTCATCACCTGGCCTATCCCCATAAAACGTTCGCGCGTCTTCACTATGCATGCGATGATAAGAGAGAACGTCGAAAACAGCGCCGAGCCAAGGAAGACGAAAAGAAGAATTCCGAGGAGCGATAACGGATTCCAGCTAATCTGGACTCCGAGCACAAGCGAAAGAAGATAGATGATGATGGCCTGCGACAATCCACGCACGCCAGCGGAGAGTGCTTTACCGAGGACGAGGGCTGAGCGCGGAGTTGGGCTGACGAGAAATTTGTGGATGATCCCGAGGTCTCGTTCCCAGATGATTGCAATCCCATAAAAGATGGCGGCAAAGAGAACGCTCTGAGCCAGGATGCCCGGCGCCAGAAAATCAAGATAGTCCACTGAGCCGGTAGGAATGGAACGAAGACGCGAGAACACTTCTCCGAAAATCAGCATCCAGAGTGCAGGCTGCAGTGCGCGAGTCAGCAATTCGGTCGGATCATGGCGCAATTTTCGGACTTCGAGTTCGGCAATCACAAATGTCTTGCGAACAAACTGCAGCACGGCTCGTCCTCCGCTAACCTCTGGAGCGACTGCCAGATCATCCCAGACGCTTTGCAGTACGGCGGACTCTTGATGTTTCACGATAATTTCCTCCGGATTCAATTGTGTTCCCAGAATAAAATGCAAAGACATCGTCAAGCGATGTCTTCTTTCCGCCGACGGATTTCTTCAGCTCTGCCGGGCTCCCGTCCGCAACGATGTTGCCTTTGTGCATAATGGCGACGCGCGAGCACAGCGACTCCGCCTCTTCCATATAATGCGTCGTGAGGATTACCGTCGTCCCATGCTGTGCAAGCATCTCGACCTGCTTCCAAACCGACTGGCGCGCGACAGGGTCGAGTCCTACCGTCGGTTCATCAAGAAAAAGAATGCGCGGCCGGTGCAGTACCGCCTGCGCAATTTCCAGCCGACGGATCATCCCGCCGGAATATGTTTTGACAAGATTGTTCCGCGCTTCCGAGAGTTCCATGAAGTCGAGCGCCTTTTGGATGCGCTTCTGACGCCCGATCGCGGGAATATCGTACAGCTTGGCAAAGAGGAGAAGATTTTCGTAACCGGTAAGATTGCCGTCGGCAGAAACCAATTGCGGGACATATCCGATAGAGCGTCGAACATCCCGAGCATTGTGAACGATATCAAATCCTGCAACAAGCGCTCTCCCCGATGTGGGGGGCAGCAGCGTGGTCAACATTTTTATTGTCGTCGTTTTGCCGGCTCCGTTAGGGCCGATCAAACCGAATACTTCACCGGAACGTACGGCGAATGAGACTGCATTAACGGCTGTAAGCGCTCCATAGCGGCGTGTCAACTGATACGTTTCAAGTATGGGATTTTCCAAATAGCTCAGTCTAAGATTGCTTAACGCGAGAATTCACGTCAAGGAGTACCGGCTCAGAATTCTCTGTGCGCTCATCGTTCAGCGTTCCGAAAACAACGTCCCACATCGGCGAGCTCACTCCAAAATTTATGCCGGCGTCGGAGTAATGGTGACGGAAATGATGCTTCCTCAAATAATTGCCGACCCGGTTCTTCATCGCAAAATGATGAATGGCGTAGTGCATCATATCGTAACAGAGATAACCGGTGATGAACCCTGCAAAAAACGGATACACGAACCTTGGCCCGCACACAGCTTTGAATAAGAAAAAGAAAAGAATAGAGAGCGGAATACTAATCGCCGGTGCCATAACGAGACGCCGTGAATCGTTGGGATAATCATGATGGACGCCGTGCATGATAAAGTGCAAGCGCTTTCCCCAGGCATTTTCAGGGATGAAATGGAACACATGGCGGTGAAGCGAATACTCTGTCGCCGTCCATATAAACAGGCCGCCGATGAAAAGAACAAAGCGCTGCGAGGCGCTCATTTGTACGTGGGTAAAGTACAATGAGTAGGCCACAACAGGAACATATATGACCAGCGGCAGCGATGGATGGATGTGAGTAAAGAACTCCATGAAGTCCGAATCGAACATTTTTGCCGATTTGTCTTCATTCGATACGTAGTTTTTCATGACTCCTCCTTCTAATATTTCTCCTGGTGATTTACGACGCCTCTTGAGTCATTGAACATCATTTGGGGGGCAATAAGTTTCAAGCTAACACTTTTCCCCATTTTTGTCATTCTGCGAGCACCGGCCGCGGCAGTGCGTATTGGACAAATCGGAAATACGTTAGTTTAGCGCTAGACGCAATTTATGTAGTCTACGCACAAAATGGGGCGCCCCTGCCAATTATTTACTTACTGATGTTACGCGAAAATTCTTTTTGGCACACCCCCAACCCCTCTCGCTTTCGCCACACGCTCACACACAGAGGGGAGCGGCGGGGTAAGTCCCCTCTGTGCATTGCTCGCGCGATGACGAGAGGGGATTTAGGGGTGTGTCTTTTATTTGGTGGAACACTTCCTTCGTGAATTCTTCAGAATGCGTAACATCAATTACTTACTTATTTATCTCGTGCATCTTTATGTATTCAATAGTCTTTCCGGGGGATGACATGTTTGGCAATTTCATCCAGTCCTTGTATGTGGACTTTAGCTGATCTTCCTTGCTCGGATCTATTGCTGCTGCTGTCATATCAAGAAAGTACTGCCGCATTGCTTCAACAATTTTTCTATCGCCTACCGGACCATGGCCAGGAACAACCTTACTGTCCCCCCATCGGCTCAGAATAGTATCCAAAACACATATCCACTGAGAGACTTTCGCCCCGCTTTCATCCTTTAGCACCGGATTCATTCGATTGAAAACTAAGTCTCCCGTGAACAACACCTTATGGTTGGTCAGATAGACAACCACGTCGTTCGATGTATGTCCCCGGCCAAGGTCATAGAGGTGAACTTTCTCATTGCCAAGATCAATCAACAGGCTGTCTTTTATAGCATCCGTCGGCTGATTCTCTGCGTCAATGTTCTTTTGGAGAAATTCTTTTTCATAATTCCCGATATAGATTTTGCTCCCTTTGAAGTATTTATTTCCCTGCACATGGTCGGGGTGATAGTGCGTATTGATCACAATGATCGGTTTTTGACCTGCCTTTTCTTTGGCGAATTTATAGAGATCTTCACCATTGCCCATCATTTTTGTATCGATGACAACCACGGCACTATCGCCAATAATAACTCCGCTGTTGCCGCCTCCTCCAAGCATCAATGTAAGGCTTGGATCAACTTGAATAACTTCTTTTTGTGTCATGAAGCGAATGGCCGGATAGAATACGACGATCGCCCCTACGAGTACGACAACCAACGCAATTCCGCTGCCGATAAATATTTTCTTTTTCATAGAATAACCTTTCTCCATGTTGATATTTCTGCAGACTTTTTCATTAGATCGAACGGTAAAGGCTTATCACTATCGAAGTTTCGTCCTGCCAATGGAAAAACATCGATCATCGAAGGCCATTCATTTTTTCCGGAATCGACTGAAAAGATCAGACGGCTTGCTAAAAAACGCCGGAATCTTTTCCTTCCACTCATCGACCTTCATGTAGACAACCGGCACGACAACTAGAGTGAGAAGCAGGGAACTCGTCAATCCGCCGATCAAAGCCCATGCAAGTCCTGATTTCCATTCCGACCCTGACGCCGTCGAGAGTGCAATGGGCAGCATCCCGAAAATCATCGTCAACGTGGTCATGAGGATCGGACGTAAACGGGATTGAGCTGCTTCGAGCAAGGCATCGTACACCGAGAGCCCGTGTTCGAGGCGCGTCTGATTCGTTCTGTCGACAAGCAGGATGGCGTTCTTCGCCACGAGTCCCATCAACATGATGATGCCGAGCATCGAGAAGATGCTTAAGGCTTTCCCCGTAGCTGCAAGCGCGACCATCGACCCGACCATGGCCAAGGGGATGGAGAATAAAACAACGAACGGGTAGACGTATGAATCATAGAGCGCTACCATGATGAGATAGATAAAGAGGATTCCGGTAAGCATTGCCAGAAAGAGGTCGGTGAATCCCTCCGCCCTCATCTTCTCCATTCCGAGGTACGAAAGCGTTATTCCCGGCGGAAGCTGTACGCCGGCCACCCTGTTCTTGAAATCCTCCATGATCGTCCCGGTCGGTCGGCCGAGAGTCTGGCCGTTAACATAAATTATACTGATACGATCCCGCCGTTCCAATTTTGTGGGTCCTGACGACAGGGAGATCGTTGCAAACTGCTGCAGTTCCACTTGTTGACCCCGATTATTGACAAACACGATGCTGCCGATGTCATCGGTCCGGGTACGGTTGAATTCGTCGAACCTGATTCGGATGTCATATTCGGTGTTGCCGTCGCGGTATTTCGATTCATCGTCTCCGGTCAGGGCAATTCGCAATGTTGTGCCGACATCGGCGACTGAGAGGCCGAGCTGCGCCATTTTTGCGCGATCGATGGCAATGCGCATCTCCGGCTTGCCCGTCTCCGACGATAGCCGAACGTCTGTCGTTCCCGGCACACTCTTCAAAACATCCTCCACCTGTATTGCGGCTTTCGTAATCTCTCCGAAATCTGTCCCGTTGATCGCAATCTGAATCGATGCCTGGTCTGCCGATCCAAATAACCCGATCGGGTTGACATAGACCTTTATTCCCGGTATTTCCTTCAGTTTCGATTTAATCTCCTCGCCGACGTCGAAGGTTGACTTCTTTCTCTTTTCTTTGGGCACGAGCGTCACGTTGAGTTGGGTAAGATTGCTGCTCGAAAGGGACAACGAACCCGTGGCTTGGGAACCGACTCCGGTAAAAACTTTTTCAATCTCAGGTATTTGTGCAAAAATGCGTTCGATGCGCAATGTGGTCTGATTATTCTGCTCGATGGAGGCACCGGGCGCCAACTCAATCGACACGCCGAACTCACCCCGGTCGGATTGAGGCATGAATTCATTCCCGATTAAACCGAGCGCCGGGAAGAGGAGCGATACAAGAAACATTGCCGTCGTCGCCATCCCAACCTTTGCTTTGTTTACGAGGGCCCACTTGAGCAGCTTCTGATAGAACTCGGAGAATTGATGATAGTATCGTTCGAAAGCCAGTGCGAACTTTCCGAGCAGCGTTCTGTCCGTCAGCCGTTCAAGCTTTGAAAAACGCGACGCGAGCGTCGGCGTGATCGTGAACGAAACGAAAAGGCTTGTGAGCGTTGAGCCAACAACGACAAGGGCATACTGCCTTATAATCTGGCCGACGATGCCGCTGACAAGAGAGAGCGGTAGGAATACCACCACGTCGACCATCGTGATCGAGAGCGCTGCGAAACCGATTTCATTTCTTCCATGGAGAGCAGCCGCACGCTGCTCCTCTCCTTTTTCAAGATGATGATAGATATTCTCAAGAACAACGATAGAGTCGTCGACGAGAATACCGATAACAAGCGACATCCCCAGGAGCGTCATCATGTTCAACGAAAAATCCATCGCGTACATGAACCCAAACGTGGTGATCAAAGAGGCCGGAATTGCCACAAGAACGATTAGCGAGTTTCGGAAACTATGAAGGAACAGAAGCATAACGATCGCAACCATGACAACTGCCAACGCGAGGTCTTGTTTGACGGCGTTTGCTGCGTCGAGGGTAAACGTAGAACTATCCTCCGCGATCGTGAAAATGATTCCCTGCTTTTTATATTCCTCCTGGATTTTTTTTAATTCCGCCCGTACGAGTTTGCTTACCGAGACGGCGTTTGCGTCCGACTGTTTGACCACTTGAATTCCGACGGATGTAATGCCGTTGACACGATTGATCTGTTCATAGTCCTTTCTTCCGTCCTGGATTTCCGCGATGTCGGCCAAATGAATATCGCCTCCCAGGCGTGTGCGGCCTACAACGAGATGCCGAAGGTCTTCAATGGATGAAAATTTTCCGGCGACGCGGACGACAAATTGTTCGTCGGAGTCTTTAAAATTACCGGTCGGGAAATCCATGTTGGCGCTGCGAACAGCCTGCACTACCTGGGGAACGGAGAGAGCGTAGGCTCGCACCTTGTTCGCGTTCAGGTTCACGTGAATTTCCCTCTCATCGCCTCCCGAAAGTGAGACCTGCGCAACTCCTGCAATTTTCGATATCCGCGGCTGGACGCGATCTAACAGGAATTGATAGAATTGCCGCGCATCCATCTGGCTCGTCACGCCCATTCGGAGAACGGGGATTTCATCGAAAGCAATCTTTGAAACCGTCGGCTGTTTCGCGTCGGTCGGAAGTTTTGCCAGAATAGCATTAACCTTGCGCGATGCGTCTTGCACCACGAAATCGATATTAGCGTCCTGTTTGAACTCGATGATGATAAGCGACAGGCCTTCGAATGACGTTGTGCGCACGTCGTCTATCTTGTCAATGCCCGAGACGGCGTCTTCGATAATTTTGCTGACGTTATTTTCCACTTCGTAGGGAGACGCGCCCGGATAGACAGTCGTGATCGTCACTACCGGAATGGACATTTTAGGCAGCAGTTCATAATTGAGCTGGTAGTAACTAAAGAGGCCAAGCACTCCCAGTACGGTAAAAACGACAACGACAAGCGTCGGCCGTTTGATTGATAATTCGGTAATCGTCATGTTAGTTTTCCTTTATGGTCATTCGGTACGAACGATGACCGGAGTGTTGTCGCTCAAGTTATTCAAGCCGTCGGTCACAACAGTTTCTCCCACTTCAAGGCCGCTCGATATTTCCACGTTTGTCCCGATTTCTTTGTCCGCTACAACGGAACGCAAAGAAGCAATCTTGTTTTTTACGACAAAAACCTTGGCATCCTGAATACTTCCAACGAGTGCCGCACGCGGGATCACGATCGATTCTCCGGCCGAATGCGCATCGATCGTGATGGTGATGAACATCCCGGCCCGCAATTGCTGTTTGGGATTGTTGAGAAGGACCTCTACCGGATATGTGTGGCCTTCATCCCCCTTCGAACCGATCGTGAACACTGTTCCCGTGAACGACGTCTGGGGATAGACATCCGTTGTGATCTCGGCAGGATCCCCAACATGAATATGGAACACGTCTTTTTCTGCAACAAATATCTTTGCTTTCATTTTTGAAATATCGACGATATTCGCAATTTGTGTCGCCTGCGGTGCGCCCATAACCATCGTTCCTTCGTTGACGTAGCGCGCCGTAACAATCCCGGAAATCGGGGTCGTGATCTTCGTGTCGTTGAGTTGCCGCCGTGCGGTGATAAACTGCGCTTCCGCCGACTGACACGACCACCGGGCTTGTTCTATCTGCGTCTCGGAGACCGAGTGTTCAGTCGAGAGGGTATCATACCGCTCCAGGTCTTTTTTTGCCCGCTCGTATGTTACCTGCGCTGTCTTGTAGGCAGCTTCTTTAAGTTCGTTGTCCACTTCGACCAGAACAGAACCGGCCTTCTTGTAGTCCCCAACTTCACAATCCACTTTGAGAATCCGTCCCTGCGTCTCCGACAGGACAACGACATCGTTAATTGCGTTGAGGGTTCCTACCGCCGAGATTTTTTCATCGACCGCCTCCTTTTGAACGGCGACGACGGAGACCGAATACGCCGTTGCTATCGAGCCGGCACCTGTCTCCGAATTCAGCACTGCCTTGCTCCTGACAATCAACGCAATCAGAATTGCCGCGATAATGCCGCCGATAAGTAAAAGTCTAGTTCTTGTGCTCATGAGTAATAACCTCTTCCGTAGTGTTCGTTGCTATTCGCCGATCGCTTTCGTAAGCTGTGCGATTGCGAGTTCATAGTTTACTAATGATTGAGTTAGATTCAGTTTTGCCTGCAACAGTTCTACTTCCGCATCGCGAAGATCGGAATTCGCGGCAAGCCCTTGCTTGAATTTCCCGGTCATGATTCGGTAATTCTCTTCTGCCTGAGCCACCCCCTGCTCGGAAACCGCCTTGCGTTCCTTAGCCTTCTCTATAGAAAGATAGCATTGCGTCACTTCGAGCGTAACGCCATCCTCGACCATCGAGAGCCCTTCTTGCGCCTGTGCCAGCTGCGCCTGCGCCTCCGCAGTTTGATAACCCGTCTGCCCCCAATTCCAAATATCGTATGATAAAGAGAGCGAGACATCCCACGTTCCCTTGAATTCGTCTGCGACCGGAAAGTAGCGCATGTTCGGGTTGAGATAACTATAACTCCCAACCAGGTAGACCTGAGGCCACCAGCTGCCTCGAGCCGATGCAAGGCCGGCCTCACCCGCCTTCACGCGCGCGTTCATACCGAGCACCTCTGGGCGTTTCTCCATCGCACGCTTGATCAATGAGTCTGCGGTTTCCCATGATTTGCCGTTAATCTGGATCGTCGAGGCCAACACAATTTCCGTGCGCAACGGAAGTCCGAGCGTGTTGTTGAGCGCATACATCGCAAGCTGCACTCCGTTCTCAGCATCGATCTGCCGCACGAGAGCATCGGAGAGCTGCACCTGAACTTTCATGAGATCGTTCTTTGTCAGGAATCCCTGCTTCATGAGATTCTCCGCATCGGTGGCGTGGACCTGTACCTGCGAAACATTCTCGTCGACGAACCGTTTGGCCTCGATCGCCTGGTAGAGGGTCCAGTATGCCGCTTCGATATTATAGATGATCTCGGCTCTGTCTCTTCGAAAATCCTGTTCGGTCGCCCGAGCATTATAGTCCGCCGCCTCGATGGCGCCGGATATTTTTCGGCCGGTAAAGAGCGGTTGTTGAACAGTAGCCTGCAGCGTATAGTTATCAAGTATCGTCGGCGACAACGTCAGCGAATAGGCGGGAGATCCAGGTCCTAATAAGCCTGCCGGAAGGTTCACTGCCTCGGGGGGCACTTCACTCAGCCTCGTATAGGCGCCATTGAATTTCAGCGACGGCAACGCTAGTGTGTTTGTCTCGGCCGCCCGGGCAGCAGCGGCATCAAGCTTGAATTGTGATGTGTGGAGTGCTTTGCTGTTCTCAAGACCAAGGCGAGTCGCCTCCTCGATTGTCAGCGTGAGTTTCTGTTGGGATCTCGTGCCGAAGGAAAAAAGAAAAAAGAGCATAACAATTGATAGTGATCTCTGTACCATCGTTTCCTCGAATTATGGGTGTGTACTGCTTTGCGCTTCCATGAGAGCGGTATACTCCAGGCGCCCTTGCGGAGTGAGAATTGCATCCGTGAGAAGGTGGAATGATGCCTCCAACGTTTTCGTTAAATCAATATTTCTTTCTTTCTTCCAAGTCTCGCCTTCCCGGTCAATTCTTGTCATGAGCGTTGTCGCGTTTGACCAGATAATAATAGCCATATCGACGGGATTGATATCATTCCTGATCTTCTTCTCCCTCACGCCTCGATTGAACAGTTCGATGATCTGTTCCCAGTTTTTCTGACTTTCACTCGTGTAGGTTTTCCTCATTTCCTCCGAGACTTCTTTATGGACATTGGGACGATACGCAGAGTCAAGCATGCGGAAGTAATTTCTTTGCGTGTTAAAGAACTCTATGTATGCTCCCTCCATTAGACGGAGAATCTTTACGACTGAGGCTTCCTCGGAAATTATTTCGTTGAACACCGAATAGAGCAGCCGAAGACCTCGCATCATCAGTGCGACATAGATGTCTTCTTTGCTTTCGAAGTAGAGATAAAGAGTTCCTTTGCTTAACTCAGCTGCCATTGCGATGTCATCAACGGTCGCGGTAGTGAGTCCTTTCTCCACGAAAACCCTTTGGGCTGCATCCAGGATTTCCTCTCTCCTTCGCTCTTTCTCTCGTTCTTTACGTTCATGAATGCCCATAGACTCTCAGAGTATAAATTATACTATCAGTCATTTATTATGACGATATTATACGAAAAAAATTGCAGTATTGTTGCATAAATTTAGTTAATTTTTTTTCATATTTACCATGTCACCTTCCAGACTCATTGAATTTCACTCCATCATCGAAGTCTGCAAGCAAAAAATCCCCTACTAATAACAATAACGGAAATACATCGGTAAACAACATGTTCGAATTGTCGGCGATTGTGAAACAACCTTATGATTTAACAATATGATTTCTTAAAAGACAGCCGGGGCACAATATGGTCGGGGGAACTACTCTTTGAGCCGGAGTTTTATGCGTTCAGAATATTATTGCACTATTACCCAAGCTATGACAACAAAATTCTTGAGTGTCGCTAATCCCTTCTACGTCAGCTTGGTACATGATCTTCACATCCGAAATCCTGTGAACTTGAATTTGCGTGATGCGTTTCAAGATTTGCTATGAGGATTTTCATTTGTTGAGACTTCTGAAAAATTCATAAGTTATCTCATTCTTCAGAAGTCTCATATTATGAATTCGCTTTTAGCATAGAATTCAATCAGCCTTGTTTAAGCCTTGCAAGCACTTTTTCCGTGATCTCCTTAATATCCTGCTCCGAAATATCATTGTCCCCGATGCTTCTTGATTCTTTATCTGGAGCTGGCTGTGATTCGCTTTTTAACATTGGACTTGAGTCGCATGGTACTATCGGCCCATGCATATTGAACTTCTTTCGCAGATCGATTAAGCGATCTCTTTCATGTTCGGGCAATACGTTGACGTTTCCTAGTTGTATCGCTTTCCAGACGATGCTCGCCGTGTGTTCAAGTGTTTCCATATTATGGTAGGCACTTAATAAATCGGGTCCAAGTGTCACCGCTCCGTGATTCGCCATCAAAATGGCGTCCGAAGTTTTCAAATGTTCTCTCAGCGTCTCCACAAGCTCCGACGTTGAAGGGAGACCGTACTTTGCTAACGGCACGGCGCCAAGAACCATGAGTGCTTCAGGCAATACACATTTATTCAATGGTATACCGGCAACGGCAAAACTTGTCGCATACGGAGGATGGGCATGAATTACGGACTTTACATCTGGCCGCTCTTTATACGCTTCGAGATGCATTTTGAGTTCACTCGACGGATGATATTTCGAATTCCCCGAAATCACTTTTCCGGTTTTATCGACTCTTATTATCATATCCGTAGTCATGAATCCCTTACTGACGCCATGGGGTGTAGTAAGAATTTCATTATCGTTTACCTTAACAGAGATATTCCCGTCATTGGAAGCGACATAACCCCGTATCCACATTCGTCTTCCCATTTCAATAATGAGATTCTTTAATTCCCACTCGTTGTTCATAATGACATCCTCTATTATAAATTAGTTCTTTTGACAATTCTTCAGGCGGATTCTTCATTATCGGATGGCTTGCAGAACATGCTCTTCTGCTAAATATGCTCAAGATAACTTTTGCAACGACCTCCAGCACACCGCGGTCCGCGATCATGGGATCAAATCTTTTCTAACCTACTGCTATTGCAACATGAACTCTGAAAAGAGCACTTGTGCGTTATCGCAATATACGGTTATACACCAATTATTGCGACTGAATCATTCGGCTTATCCCAATTCACATCTCATACCTGCCCATCCATAGAGCGTCCCGCAATCAATCCAGAAACTCTTACAATGGATCATCCTCTGTGGCGACTGCACTTCTTGAATGAACTTACTTCACTTGTAATCTGCTTGCCCAACACCGGAAGCCGTAAAAAATCTGAATAGCATCGTGCGTACTTCTGAATCATTTGTACGAGATATTAACCACGTGCACATTCGGCAGCGACAGATTGAAATCGACGTAGACCGAGCGTTCGATAGTTGAAATCCGGAATGCGGCAGGCATACCGTCAATAGTCACACGGTCCGCAGTCGAAGCACCGTGAGGCAGCAGAACATGTCCGTGGACTTCATTCCCACTTCCTGTGAGAATCATGTCTATCACTTTTCTGTCTGTGTGGTGCAGATACTCATATGCGACGTAAGCATTCGACGCCGGCAAAGCCACTGTTACGCGCACAGAATCGATGGCTGCAGATGTCCACCTCGGCGAAAGAGCTGCAGTGCGGTAGGCCAAGCCTTCATTTTTGATTCCGGCAAGTCCTTCCACCAATGCAGCCATACCGGTCGCGGCGGCCCAGTTGTCGGGTCCGCCGAATGACTCTCCTTTCGGAGGAACGTAGTGCGGACGGTCGGCCAGTGTCACGCCGATCACCGCGTAGATTCCCCCTTCCAAAGGAGCATGAAATATCAACTTACTGATTTCCTTGCGTGGGTTCGGATTGTCGACGGCAGCCCAGCAGACTCCCACCTTAGTACTCCGGGGATTGGGGCCCCACCAAGCTACGCCGGCTTTCTCATTTTGCAACGATGGGAACCACCAGTTGGTAACCTCTTCCCCTTTGAAAAGGTACCTCGAAGCCTCTGTTCCATCGGCGTAGACAAAGGTCATGGCGCCAGCGATACGGCTGGGAATATTGTCGGACGAAGAGTGGAGCAGATAAACAGCTGAGGCAGTATCGTGCACGGAAATTTCCGTCTCTCTGGGAAATCCCGGCTTCGTCGACACGGCTACGACAGCTCTGCGATGGTTGCCGTCCGGATTGATTACATTAAACTCTATCCCGTGAAATACCTGACTCCCGGTAGGGAGTCCGCGCATGTCGTTGCCCGACGATTGCCCCGCGTCCATCCACGTGAAAATGCCGGCACCCCCTTGATCGCGGAGATCCATGTTGGCCTGAGAAGAGATATCCACGGATTTGTAATTTGGCGCGGGCGGACTGGGAGGAATGGATCCGGTATAGGCAAACCAGAGACGGTTCCCGTACTGCTTCGCCAGATCGAGCATCCGTTTCATGATATCGGAAGCATAGTCTTCGAAACCATTCTCATACGCACCTCTTGCCAACTCTCCCATAGCATGCCCGGCGACGCCGCCGTTCATGTACTGCCACTTTGCGTCATGAGTTCCGAAGCCCTTCTCGAAGGGGGGATAGATTGAGTACCATTCTCCCGGGGAACCGGGGGGAAGATTTTTTCTGAGTCCGAGATATGTATTAATAATAGCTACATTCATCGAGTGAGGGAGTCCGCGGTTGATGGAGTACATGTTCCCCTGGGCGATCTGTGATTTTTCATCCACACCAAGATCGCGCTTCACATTCGGATCATCGTCGATAAAATGGGTGAAGAACCTGCCATTCCATGAGAGTTCCACCAAACGCTCCAGAATCTTTTTCCCCCTCTCCTTATAGACGACCGCTTGTTCTGTATGCCCAGCATGTTCGAACATCTCTGACAGTTGATTGCATGCATCGTAATACCCTGTGTTGTCACCGAAAAAAATACCGAACTTTGTTTTGCCGGGAACAAGCATCATAGTGGGACTCAAAGGGGCGGAAGGTGTGTATTCATCGTCCACCTGGAAATCCCACGAGTCAATGCAATACGCGCGCTTGAGAAGTTGAAATCGTCTTGACCATCGCAGGGAGTCCGTTACACTATAATCAAGAGCCCGGGCCGCACAGTCAAGGTTCTTCTCCATCCATTCATTGTCGCCGCTCGCTTTCCAGGTACCTGGTACATCATGTTTACATAATTGTACTCGACGTGATTCTCCACGGGCTGCCGGACGAACCAAGCGTCCCTGTCGCGCCGGAAGTACCCGAGCGGAGTATATGCAGTTTCGAAGTAGTGAGAGTCGCCGTCGCCCGTATTGACGAAACTCCAGATCATGCCGTCAGGTTTCTGCGTGAGGCGGAGCAGATCTACAAGGTCGCCGCCGTACGGGCTGAAATACTTCATCCCCTTCATGGTGTTGTTGTTGTCCAGAACCCAGTTAACGAAGTACCTGTACGCTCTGCCGTTCCAAGTTATCTCTTGATACCCCCCCGGGGAATCTGCGATCATACCATTGTAGAGCAATCTGAACAACTCGCTGATTCTGCCGCCGTCTGCGATGTCGGTCTTAGCTTCGACGCGAAAAGAGGTTCGAGCGGCTGTGTCTCCATTCTTATCGATAAACGCCACAGTATGTGTGCCCAGTGCACCTCCTGCGCGAATAGCCACCTTTTCGTCCGATGATGTCCGGAGATAGATACGTCCCTCTCCATCCTTCACGATTATTGTACCACCGGGTTGGCTGATGATAGTGATTTGTTCCAACGGCTGAACCGACGCCGCCCCGTGCACCACCGATAAGCTTGCAATCGTTTGTGAAAGCGCCAAAGAAGAAATTATCCCAGGATTGAAATAACCCCCCAAGAGTACAATGATGCCTGTAAATATTTTTACCAGAGCCGGTGTTCCCTCTTGTGTGGAGTTGCTCATAATTCTCATTTCGACATTGTGAAAAGAAAATTGTTCATTGATCAGCTTGCGTGCTATTGCAAAGTTAGTGAATTTATGCAGGCATAGGCAAGCGCAGGAGTGAATAAAATATTTCTTTTGAGGTGGTCTGCAGGTTAACGAGTTTAAGCGGCCTGATTTAGAATGGTCTTTGGGGTAATGAAACTAATGACAGAATTGTGGCGGGATACCCTGCTTGCGGCACAACTTTAGCTGGTAACAGTTGCCGTCATTTTCGAGGTATTTGGGTTGAGAAGAGAGCAAAAAATAAAAAAGCAATTCCTCTTGCTGAATGAACTCCAATAAAAAGCATCGGGGTCATCGCAAAACCCGTTTATTCCTCAGTTTCGTGATGAATCGGAAAAGCGAGCATCCGTGAATTCTTCAGATGAGCGCCCCAATGTGGAATCCTTATTTCTCCTCTTGCGAATAGGCCCTTTCTTTTTTAGATTTGAACCACATTATTTGTTCACTTACGGCGCACAACTGCAGCTGACGAATACACATTTAATAATCTCATCCCAATTAGTATATAAGAAGGAAAGAACATGGATCATTCTATGAAACACCATTCGGACAAGCACCAATACCTGTCAGGCAAAAGAGTGCTGCCCAAGCCGATATCGAAAGAAAGCAATATTGCCAGCGTTATAGACAATATGGATGCTTACAATGGAGGAAGGTTGAGAGCTGCCTGTCAGCTGATGCGCGACAAGTATTCGCAGGAGGATGTCACAATTGGATTGAGCATTGCAGGAGCGCTGACTCCTGCCGGTCTGGGACCATCCACAATCATTCCTCTCATGAATCACGGGTTTGTGGATTGGCTTGTAGCGACAGGGGCCAACATGTACCATGACATGCATTTTGCCCTCAACATGCCTCTCTTCCGCGGGACCCACAATGTGGACGACGCCGATCTGCGCGACAAGGGAGTGACACGTATCTACGACATTCTCTTTGACTACCAGGACGTTCTGATGGCGACCGACCGCATCTTGCGGAAGATCATGCTGCAGCCGGAATTCCAAAAAGAAATGGGAACGAGAGAATACTATCATCACCTTGGTAAGGTTCTCAACGAATACGAACGGAAAAACAACCTTGGCGAAGTGAGCGTGCTGGCTGCGGCGTACCGGAACGGCATCCCGGTTTTCACATCCTCACCGGGCGATTCGACTATCGGAATGAACGTGGCGGGACTGGAACTGCTGGCCGACGCGGCGGGACTGCGGGATCATTTCAAACTCAAGATCAATCCAAGCATCGACGTCAACGATTCAACTGCAATTATCCTCAATGCCAAAAAATATGAGAAAGGAAAAACCGGCGTCCTCCTGATCGGCGGCGGGAGCCCGAAAAATTTCCTGCTGCAAACGGAACCGCAGATACAGGAAGTGCTAATGATTCCAGAGGCAGGCCAGGACTACGACATCAACATCACGGATGCACGTCCCGACACCGGCGGCCTTTCGGGCGCGCCCCCCAGCGAAGCAGTCAGTTGGGGAAAAATCGATCCAACAAAATTGGAAGAGACGATAACAGCATACGTCGATGTGACAGTCGCATTCCCGCTGCTCGCTGCGTACGTATTGCAAACCACGAAACCGAAAAAATTGAAGCGGCTGTTCGAGCGGGGCGATGAACTGCGGAAGAAGTTGATTGAATCGTATCTTGAAAACAACAAAGAAGTCGAGGAGTTGAAATCCCTCATGAAGAAGCTTACAGTGTGAAACGTTTCCCACACCTCAACCCATTATCTGGAGAGATTTTTGGACAGACATGATGAACTTCTGAAACTGGTGGAACAGCACGGCTCCCCTTTGTTCATTGTTGACCACAACAAGCTCCGGGAGAATTACCGCACATTCAAAAAACACCTCCCGCGGGTTCAATGTTATTATGCGGTGAAGGCCAACTCCCAGCAGCAGATTATCGAAACACTATTCGAAGAGGGGTCGAGTTTCGACGTTGCCTCGTACAATGAATTCATGCAGGTCTATCAATATATTAAACACTTTGACAGGCAGGAAAAAAAGCATTTCGTCTGGGACAAGATCATTTTTTCAAACACGATCAAAGACCGTTCAACCCTTGCAAAAATAAAACAATACAAGCCGCTGGTGACGTACGACAACAACGCAGAGTTAATTAAGCTCAAGCGGCACTGCGACACAGCGGGATTAGTGTTGAGATTAAAGGTTCCGGATAGCGGTTCGCAGGTTGAGATGGCCTCGAAATTCGGTGCGGAGCCCGGCGATGCCCAGCAGCTGATCCAAGAGGCGTTCGACATGGGGCTGAAGGTCGAAGGCGTCAGCTTCCACGTGGGAAGCCAATGTACAAATTTCGACAACTATACTGTGGCTCTCGATATTGCCGCGACGATTCTCAACGATGCGCGGAAGAAAGGGTTTCCTCTCAACCTCGTCGATATCGGAGGCGGTTTCCCTGTTCCTTACGACCCTGCCGTGCCGCAATTCGAGAAACTTGCCGCCATTCTAAACTCGGAGTTCACGCGGTTGTTTCCGGATGATATCCAGATCCTCGCCGAGCCTGGGCGATTTATCGTCGCCACAGTCGCGACTCTGGTTTCTGAGATCATCGGAAAAGCCCGTAGAGATGGGAAAGTTTTCTACCACATCAATGACGGCGTCTATCAAACGTTTTCAGGCGTAGTGTACGATCATTGGATTCCCAACTTCCACGCCTTCAAAGAAGGTGAACCGGAAATCTGTGCGGTGGTCGGACCGACCTGCGACAGCTTCGATAAGATTTCTCTTTCCGTTGAACTCCCCTGGAACCTTGAGGTGGGAGATTTCCTGGTCACAGAGAATATCGGAGCGTATAGTACTGCATCCTCATCAACATTCAACGGGTTTGACGGAGCAAGGATCCTGCACAAAAAATAAGTCTTCACGTCGCCGATTAAAAGAGATGGCCCCAAAGAATGGGGCCTTTTTCTTTTCTCTCGTTCCCAAGCTCTGCTTGGGAACGCATTCTACCGAGGAGAAGAAACAGAAAGCCGAGCTTCGGCATGTTGCGCTCCCAAGCAGCCTGTCCCGCGGCAGCGGGAGAGTTTGGGAACAAATGCTTCTTTCCACCTTGTCTTCATGATTATTAGTACGCTTCGACGTAAATCTTTAGAGCTGCCGACCCGGCAGACTGTCCGTTAACCTTGGCAGTCCATGTAATCTCTTGCCATTGCGACTTGCTGACCTGCGGTGCGACGAGCCGGATTCGCACCGGAAAATAATCGTGCGCTCCGACAAGAAAAGCATCCTCCGGCAAAGCATGGTGAGCGTACTGAGTTGAGTTGCTGTCTATGGACCATCCGGGCGGCAATTGGGTTCGCAGGTTAAATGTCGCAGCTTTGTCGGTGTTATTGTTGAGCAATAGCGGCACAGGAAAATCCTGCCCGCTTCCAACGCCAAGTTCAGGTGCGAGGAGTCGCGGCAGAGAATCGAGATTATGTGATGGCCAGAAACGTTTGTAAAATGCCCATCCACCGCCAAGCTCAATCGAAAACTCAGCAGTCTGTCCTTGATTCAGATTAGATGATTGTTGATATCCACGCACAGGCCGAAAAGCGATCGGATTAGAAACAACTCCCTCAAAAATGTCGCCGGTCGCCGACCCTCCCACCAAAGACTTCCCAAGTATAAATGTCAGCTCTTGTTCATAATAACTTAAATTACCTGTTTCAAGAGCCTTTGCTGGATCTCCACCATACTGTGTTCTATGAAAAGAGGTTTCCTTTGCTGCGAGGCGCCCGTACGAGACATGCTGCGACGGTGAGACGGCGGTCATTGAATATTCAGGGCCTTTGGCTCTTACGAAGTCGAGGTGCGAAGCATCGGTAAAGTAATAGAGTTTCTCCGGTTGCCATGTGTGCAAGCCTTCCATAAGATTGGAGTACCATAATGGGTCCTCGGGTGCCGCCACTTGTTCCGGAAACCATATCGGATCGCCTGCAAGGTCAAACGCCTCTGTGGCAACGACGCCGGCCGCTTGATGGTCCTCATGGTTTTCGCCGACCACGATATCCGGCAGCATGGTAATGACGACTTCCGGACGTGTCAATCTGATAAATCGTACGATCTCGCCAAGAACGTTTCCATGGTTCCATGTGCCTAGCGAGCGTAACACATCAGGGACATCAGGATACGGGGTATCCGGCGCGCGGAGAAACCACACATTAGAAATCCCGATGGAGGCCAACGCTTGCCGCGCCTCCATCTCACGGATCTCGGCTAATGTGCGAGCCTGCTCATATCCGACAAGGTTCTGGCCTGCGTCGCCGCGCGTTGCAAAAACTACGGCAACTCGTTTGTTCTCGTCGAGTACGGCTTTGGCTAAGTAACCGGCGATCAACGACTCATCATCAGGATGTGCCACAATAACAAGAATGTCGGCTTTGAAGCGTTCATCCGGCGGCGAGCTCATGACGGATTGCTGCGCCTTGACGACATGCGCAAATGCAATCACTAGAAGGTAGACGAAACAAACGAAGTGAAGAGATAGTCGACCCATACGGTTGTCCTTTCATTGTAGAATAACCTAATAGACCTGCCCCCAAAAACGATCTGATATCAAGTTAGGAATTTTTATGCTACGGATCAAAGAAGCAGTAATGAGTAAACAGAAAGATACGCGGAAGGAGTATGGATGGCTGAGAGTTGATCAGACAAAATGACTGAAGGAAATGGAGAAGAGTCAATTACGGAAGTCTTGGCACATTTGACGATTGATAACTCAATGTTGCGCCGAAGGCATCACGCATGAAAGAGAATCGGCATCGGGAAAATTGTTAAGTCTGGACAAACGCAGCCGAGAAGGCTAGCTGATTGATGCAAAACTTTCGCTTCGCATTCTGCTTGAAAACTGAATCGAATAAATTATTGTGCGGTCGATCGTCGTTCTTTTTTAACCCAGATTTGCCTGGGCTTATTACGGCTCATTCGTGTAAAAAAATCCCCAAATATCTTTGGGCACTATGAAAACTTTTTTGTTGCCGGGCAAATCGCGACTTACTGCATGACCGACCGAGTACCATCACTGCTTCTTTCCGGCTCTCCGCTCGCCTTGCCAACAGTTCTTCCAACCGCAATAACACGGAACCTGTAATTCTATATATCAGAAAAATTGTCTCTCGCGAAGCCGCTGGCGAAAACATCCCCTCGGGATTTGCGCGAGCCGTACTTTTTGGATTATTCAGAAGTCTCAATTCGTAATTACATCTTAGAATTTGAAAAAGGAAGTTCGATGCATAACACGTGAAAACAATATTTTGTACGATAGATAGAGATACAGAGAGCTGCTTCCATACCATCCACTTTTCCGTATGGTATGCGATAGGGAACAACGATAAATGCCTGGTTATGATACCCGGCCTTCTAGATCGATAGTCTGAAAGACAAAACTGCGCTTTGCATCACTTAAGCAGATGTTCTGCCGCAGCAATAACCGATTCCGGAGTAATTCCATATTCTTTCATTAGAACGTCGATGGGAGCCGACGCGCCGAAGCGGTCAACGCCGATCGAGATACCCCTTTCTCCGACGTAGCGGGTCCAACCCTTGGTGATTCCCGCCTCGATCGAAATCCGGCGCCATGCTTTTGGCGGCAAGACAGAACTTCGGTACGATTCGTCCTGCTCATCGAACAGTTCCCAGCTCGGCATGCTGACGAGCCTTGCTTGTATTCCCTTCGATACTAGCTCCTCATATGCCTGAAGCGCAACGGCGACTTCACTTCCTGTCGCGATGATGATGATGTCCGGCTCTCCCGATCCAGCGAGAATGTATCCGCCCCGTCGCAATCCTGCTTCAGCCGAATACCTGGTTCTGTCTATAACAGATATCTTTTGTCTCGTCAGGATGATCGCGGCGGGACCTTTTGTGTACCCGAGGATGAATTTCCATGTTTCCGCCGTCTCGTTTGCATCCGCAGGCCGGATGACGACGAGACCCGGGATTCCCCGCAGCGACATTAAGTGCTCGACCGGCTGATGCGTCGGCCCGTCTTCGCCGAGCCCGATGCTGTCGTGAGTGAAAACATAAACGGTTCTGAAATGCGAGATCGCCGCCAGCCGGATCGGCGGGCGCATGTAGTCTGCAAAGACAAAAAAAGTCGCGCCGAACGGAATCAATCCGCCGTGAACGGCCATGCCGTTCATTATTGCGCCCATCCCGTGCTCGCGAATCCCGAAATGGAAGTTCCGGCCCAGCCTGTTTGAGGATGAGAACGATGCCGTCCCTTTCATAGTCGTGTCGGTCGATGGAGACAAATCCGCGGCACCGCCGAGAAAATTTTTTATCTTCGGAGCGAAAGCATTGATTACTTTCCCCGAAGCCGTTCGGGTTGCGATACCCCCGGCAATAGATTCAAACTTTGGAATATCCTTCAACGCGTCGGGCAGCACATTTCCCGAGAACCATAACTCGAATTCGTTCGCGAGCGCAGGATATTGTTCACGGTATCTCCCGAATAGAGCGTTCCACTCTTCTTCTTTCTCGTTGCCTTTTTTGACCGACTTCCGAAAAACCGCCAACGCTTCTTCCGGAATGAGGAACTTCGGCTCGATCGGCCAGCCAAGCTTTTTCTTTGTCAGTTCGATCTCTTTATCGCCGAGAGGAGATCCGTGCGCCTCCGCCGTATCCTGTTTGTTCGGCGATCCGAAACCGATATGTGTCCTGACAGCGATCAGTGAGGGTTTGTCGGGGGCGCTCTTTGCCGCATCGACCGCCTTCATGATCGCATCCAGGTCGTTTCCATCATCGACGCGTTGTGTGTGCCAGCCGTAACTTTCGTACCGCGCCACTACATTTTCACTAAACGCGAGGTCGGTGTTTCCTTCTATGGTGATGCGGTTGTCATCGTAGAAGACAATGAGCTTGCCGAGCTGAAGGTGGCCAGCAAGCGAACTCGCCTCACTCGCCACTCCTTCCATCATGTCTCCATCGCCGGCGATAACATAGACATCGTGATCGACGATCTTGAATCCATCCCGGTTAAAATATGCCGCGAGATACGATTCTGCGATGGCCATGCCGATTGCATTTCCCAATCCCTGGCCTAACGGGCCCGTTGTCGTTTCGACGCCGGGAGTGATCCCGAATTCCGGGTGTCCGGGGGTTTTGCTTCCGTATTGCCTGAACTGCTTCAGGTCGTCGAGCGAGAGATCATACCCGGTCAGATGCAGAAGCGAGTACAGGAGCATCGAGCCGTGGCCCGCAGACAACACGAAGCGGTCCCTGTCGAACCACTTTGGATTACGCGGGTTGTGTTTCAGATACTTTGTCCAGATCGTGTAGCCGATGGGCGCGGTCCCCATCGGCATTCCTGGATGTCCCGCATTCGCTTTCTGAACAGCGTCCACCGATAAAAGACGGATCGTATTTACGCAGAGTTCATCGAGTTGTGTCATATTATTATTTTCATAATTATTGAAAGTGATCAGATTTTGTTGTGAGTTTTCAGGCCGTGCAATTTTTTAACAATGGCTGGGATTAACTCCGTCCGGCGGCTATGCCAGCGCAAAAGCGTTGAAGTGTGTTGCCTTTCTGGACAGCCTCTTGGGACGAGGAACCACAAATCGCCGGGGGCAGCAGCTGACTCCGATGCCGAAAAGCGGAACAGCGATTCCGCCGACATTGCCTTTTCGACCCGGCGTTTCTCCTGTTCCGGTACTCCGGCGGACTGGTGCACGATCTCTAGGCAGTACCAAATATCAAGCTCATGATAATCCGTGCCGGCCGTCTATTTTAGAACAAGCATATTTTTTTTCCGCTCAAGGTTTGCCAGCAGGACATCGTATGCATCGTTGAATTTGCCGATGCCTTCTTCGAGCAGCTGCCAGCACACGTCATCAAAGTCGATTCCTGCACTTTTCAGATCGGCCAGCACCTTCCTGGCGCCCGGAACATCATTGAGGATCGTATCGGCGGCAGCAATGCCGTGGTCTGCAAATGCAGCAATCGTTTCGTCCGGCAAAGTGTTCACGGTATACTGCCCGATCAGCGGTTCGACGTATTTCACATCTCTGTATTTCGGGTCTTTTGTTCCCGTGCTCGCCCAGAGCGGCCGTTGAACGCACGCTCCTTTATCGGCTAACTGTTTCCATCTCCCGCCGCTGAAGATTCTGGAGAAGGATTGGTAGGCCAGTTTGGCATTTGCTATCGCCGCCTCACCGAACAGCCGATCAGGGTCTGCCGCGGCATGCGTGTTCTTGTTCGGAACCGATAGTTGCGAAAGACGGTGGTCAACCAGAACATCGATCCGGCTCACAAAAAAACTCGCTACCGACCTGATCTTCGCAATTGACCTTCCTTCAGCCGCTCTTCGTTCAAGCGCCTTGAGATAAGCCTCAGCGACCGCTTCGTACGCTTTCACTTCGAAAAGAAGAGTGACGTTAACGTTGATGCCTTCATAGAGCATTTCCTCTATCGCGGGTATCCCCTCCCGGGTGCCCGGAATTTTTATGAAACAATTCGGACGGTTCAATTTTTGAAACAGCCGCCGGGCCTCGGCCATGGTACCGCCTGTATCGCGGGCCAGGTGCGGCGAAACCTCGAGGCTCACAAAACCATCGACTCCATTCGATTCATCATACACGGGGCGCATGATGTCGCTCGCATCCTGAACGTCCTTGACTGTCAACTCTTCGTAAACCTGCTGCACTGATTTCTTCTCGCCAAAAAGTTTCTCTATTTGCCCGTCATAATCGCTGCTGCTGGATATCGCCTTGTTGAAAATGCTCGGATTCGTAGTAACGCCGCGAAGGCCTTCCGTAAGAATTCTCTTTTTCAGTTCACCGCTGTTGATCTTATTGCGGGTTAGATTGTCCAACCAATAACTTTGACCATGTTTGATGAGAGCCAGCAAATTGTTCATTCGTATCCTCAAGTTTATCGTGATGGTAATTGACAGGGTTAAGTCGAAAGGAAATGTCCACAAGCTGTCAACCCTCGATCAGCGTTGGCGAGCAAATGCTGTTCAGCTACTTTAGACAAGATTCCCTTTGTTTCTTTGATGTTGGCCGAGAGGTCTTTGCAGATGGAATCGGTTTGCGTTTTGCTTCAAGATCTTCCGGGGCCGTCAGCGGCAGATGATAACGGTGCAGATCAGTTTCTTTCCCCCGAGGATTTTCGGCAGGTTCAGTATTTCGTTTGCGGTGGAGTCCAAACCGCTTATATGATAGACCGAATTACATTACTACTTTATTCCAACCTTCCAACATTTTCCGCTTACCGTACGAACATCTGTGCTAACAATTCACCTATCAATTATCACAATCTCATTGACACGTGAATTGTGATTCAAAATTACATCGCCGATTTTTAAATAGCAAGTACGATATTAAAAAAATAATCTTCAATTTGAATACAGTTCATTCTCGAGCGGATATTTGTGGGACACTCGTTTGAAGCTTTTGCTCGAATGGTTTTCCCAACAGAGCTGCAAAACGAATGTTCCTTCATTGCCAGATAATTCCTGCTACTCATCAGAAAAATGGAGCATATATTCTTATGGCTATGCTCACCGATTCACTAGTGCCGCATAATGCTTCGCAAATGCTTTGTTGGGCGCCTGGCTATACAATGAACCTTCAAATTGTGCTCTATTATAGATATAGACACGCCGTCGGCTGCAGTGCTGTAGAACTAACATGACTTGAGACATTCGCATTGAAAAACTACGTTGTCGGCCGACCTGTGGTTCGATGCCGCACCTCACCCCTGCAGTTTGAAATGGCCAAGCCCGGAGCCGCCACCCCGACTCCGGGCTTTACTGTTCTTGACTACCCCGACGATGACAGCTGCGTTTTTGAATTTAGCCGCCACGGGGAAACCGGGAGAAAAATGGTAAGCGAGGAAAACCCTCAGCTCCGCGAGCGAGATGATGAAGGTTTTTTTGTTTTAGCGTGCTGCGAAAACGAAAAGATAGACAGGCGTCAAACGGACTGACCGGCACTCAGTTTATATGCCAATGCAAAGTCATGAGTTTTCTTCATGCATCGGCAAGCTGAAGTGAACAAAATGTTTCCGGCGCCGGTGCTATAGAGCCTTCGCACTGTGTGGACTGGTTTCGTTGTAGTAGTTCCTGCATTGTTCCATCACAACCTTCGCCTCCGTAATTGTCTGACAGATCTCTCCCTTAAGCAAATCATCTCTGAACTTCCCCGTTAAATAATTCGATGTATCTGTTCTTCCATGGAATTTCCCGTTCTATGAAGAGTGTCCGAACTCCCGAGCTTCCCATCCATGACCACACTGTCTCTCCAATAAACTCCGATCAATTATCCGCTCGGATATGTGCCGGGGCTCTTCTCGTCACAAATAATTTTGCCAGCGCTCCCACGACATCGTTCCATGCCGCCTTACTGCCGCCATATGCGTTCGACTGTTTTTTGATTCACATGCGACCCTTCAGTTCTTCGTTACAATGGTACCCAACGATAGCCATAACGCCCAATATGCCACGCAATATTTGTGATTCGATAGGCAAGGCGGTCTTGTTCTTCAGTGACACTGACTCTGCGCTATTGTCGCTGCATTGGTCGTGGTAGTCCCAAATAACGGCATACTCGTCGCTCTGACACGAGCAGATATTGATGGATCTCTTCGAATGCCGGGGCCATCCGACCGGACTCAGTAGTTTCCCCGTAGGGCTTCTCTTCCCGTGGGATACTTTAGGCACGCTTTGCAGCTATCAATCGTCAGAGCCGCCAGCACCTTCCGCAATCGACTCTTCTCTCACTCAAGTTCCTTCAACCGCCTGGGAAAATCAACTCTCTAGCCAAGTACTCCTTCCGCCCCCCTTGGAAGAAGTTGCCGCATCACTCTCTCAATAAGAATTCTCCTTGAACTGCAGAACATTGCACATCTCTCAGTTCATTGATGATATCTTCCGCTGTACGTTTTTTGTCTGCTCATTCCTGCTTCCTTCAATACATAAAATGAAAATTTCCCACCTTCAAAGTGAATGGGTTTTTGAAGTCAAGCCCCTTCTTAATTCAACACTGTGCACGGGAAAGTTCACGAGTAAGGTCATGCTTTATTGCCACATCCATTTTTTTTGATACCACTTTTAGCAGATAGGACAAGAATGAAATGTGCAAACCAAACAAGATGCCCGGTCAAGCATGTTTTTCTTTACTCGAATCAGTTGACAGGAGAACCTCTTATTGGATGCTATAAATACAAAGGAACCTCAAAAATGCCCTATTTAGCTAATTTTCCACATATTTAATACAGTGCTTATGCCTTCAACCATATTCGCCCCTGGATGTTCCTCATGAAGGGTCAATATTTTTTTAAAAAAACCCTTGACAATTAAACGGATTTAATTAACATTGAATCGATTCAAAGTAGTTCAATTATCAGACAAACCCCACAACTCTCAAACCTGGGCCGAGTGCGAAAGAATCGAGTTCGATATTTATTTAAATGAACGTGAATAAAATATTGAATGATATCCAGCACTTGATGTACCTACTGGTTTTCCTATGGCAACAACATTCTTCCCCATAAAAAAAATACTCTCCGAAGTTCTTCTCATTCTAACTATACCAAAAACAAATCTATGAGAGTTATCTATGAAAATTTCTGACATTTTTTTTGCGCTCATTACTCTCTTGATGCTCGGTGCAACTTCCCTTTTTGCACAGCAGGAGTCTGGTCAAATTCACGGTATTATAGCGGACTCCACTTCAGGTGAAGCATTGATCGGGGCTAACGTCTTGTTGGTCGGCACCAGCTTGGGCGGTTCTTCTGATGTCGAGGGCAACTATGTTATTCGCGCGGTTCCCCCAGGATCGTACAAGCTCTCGGTTCGTTACATTGGCTACAAAGGAAAAGAAATTTCAATCGAAGTGACACCGGGCGCGATGCTCCAATATAATTTTTTGCTCGTTTCTCAAGCAGTTCAAGGACAGGAAGTGGTAGTGACAGCCCAGGCACAAGGGCAGAAAGATGCTATCAACCAGCAACTAGCGTCGAATACCATAAGCAACGTTGTTTCATCGGAAAAAATCCAGAAACTTCCTGATGAGAACGCTGCAACTGCTCTGAGCCGTCTGCCCGGGGTTTCGCTGATGAACGGAGATGAGGTTGTTATCCGTGGCGCTCAGGCAAAACTTAATCAAATCCTTTTGAACGGCGTGGAGCTGCCGTCAACGGGTATGAATGACCGCGCAACTGATCTTGGCTTCATATCGTCAAACATGCTGTCAAGTATTCAAGTCACAAAAGTGCTGACCCCGGATATGGATGCTAATGCGATCGGCGGCGTTGTGAACCTGAAACTGAGACAAGCCCCGGAGGATTTTCATCTTGATGTGCTGAGCCAGGGGAATTACAATGGTTCTGATCACACATCCGACAATTACAAAGATTGGATAAGCGTCAGCGATCGATTCTTCGATAATAAGCTTGGCGTTTTTATCCAAGGGAATGCGGACCAATCCGATGTAGGAGATTCGAAGGGCTACGCGTCGTACGGATTCGTTCTCGATCCGAATAATGGATATTATAACATGAATAATTACACGTACGAAAGTGACTATGATAGATATACGAACACCGGCGGCACTCTTATTCTGGATTACAGACTTCCTCACGGCAAGCTGGTCCTTCAAAATTCTTACGCAAATAGTCTCAGCGACATCTCGAATTATCAAAACGTGCTATCGTTTGCTCCCGCCAACATCAATTATACTATGCAGCGCCAGAAGTACGGAAAGGATTTGATGATAAACTCCTTTGATGCGGATAATAGTTTTGGAGATGTCAAGGTAGATTTGACATATTCCCATTCCTTTGGCGACCAATATTCGACATTGGGGTATGGGGGTGCCACTGTGTACACTACGACCAACTTTGGGTTCGAAAATCTGACAGGACAACCATATGTGGACGCTTCAGGTCATGTGATGTCTTACCAAAACCAGGTCTCGACGATGACGCCGGACGTCGTAAATGCCATTCGCATAAATCCTGCGGATCAGCCTGGCGCTTTTGTATCGGGGTGGCAAGGGGATGACTATCCGAAATTTGATGAGAATTTGAACAATGGATCTCTTGATATCTCCGCGCCAGTGGACTTCTCCAATACTGTCAGGTCGATATTCAAGGTTGGAGGCAAGGTCTACCAGATTTCGCGTGCTAATGCCACCACCGAATTGTTCTGCAGTGAAAGTATTAATGATTCCTATGGTGCTGTTAAAAATATTATCCCCGGCGTCACTTTGTCTCCTACAAGACCGCTCTATTTTAATGACGTCTGGAATCAGAATTACCTTAGCCAAAGGGGGAAGTATTTTCTTAATGGAAGCCACCCGTTCGAAGCTGCGTTTAGCGGTTTGATGGACGAATATATGCTGCTTGCTCCGGCCGGCTGGGGTCACTCAGAGTATGAACCGGGCGAATGGGACCGAACCTGGAACGGTACAGAAACATTCGGCGCTGGCTATGCGATGGCAACATTTGATATTGGCCCTCAGGTAACTCTTATCGCAGGCGGACGGTACGAACACTATAACATGAAATATAACGCAAACAACACGTACGTCACCCACGAAGTATACGGGGACGCGCTTAACCTCGATACGTTGAATACGATCAACCGCAATGACGATAATTTTTTCCCGAATGCTCAACTTCGCTACAAGATCAATGAATGGTCGGACATCAGGGTCGCTTTCTCGCAAGGTATTTCACGTCCTGATTATACCGCAATTATCCCGAACACATATTTTGTGCCGGGGGGATCTGCCCGCGCGGGAAACACAGAGCTAAAACCGGATATCTCGACGAATTATGATATTGCCTGGTCCGTTTACAACAACCAGGTGGGTCTCTTTACTATAGCACCTTTTTACAAGAAGATAACAAACATATTCTACTATAATCCTATCATATATCAGGATCTCAGTAAGTATAATGTGTCATTCCCCGACTCTGCGTTTTGGGCAACAAAGGGTCTGCAAGCTCCGTCCGCATCCCAGCAAATATCCGTTTATGTAAACAATCCTCACCCCGCGTTCGTCCGGGGAATTGAGCTGGATTGGCAGACAAATTTCTGGTACCTGCCTGGTCCATTAAGCGCAGTGGTACTCGATGTGAATTATACGAAGGCCGCGTCCAATATGCTTTATCAGGAGGAAGACAATGAATATCATAACGTTGATACCCTTATAAACGGCCATATGCAAACGATACAACAATGGTACGTAGTAGATACGACGCGCAATGGAAGGCTGTTATACCAGGCAAATGATGTCGTGAATGTAGCGCTGGGTATCGACTATAAGGGATTCTCCGGTCGTCTTTCGTTCAACATGCAGGGGAACGTGATCACAAATGTTGGTTTGTCAGATCAAGAAGATCAGTACACCGGGAATATCTATAAGTGGGATTTCCTTCTCCAACAGAAGCTGCCGTTGGAAGGTCTCAGTCTTAGCCTTAGCGGTGTGAACATATTTCACAATCCGATATACACATACCAATATCTCAGAAGAGGAAATGTCAGCGCGCCGCTCGTTCAAAACGTGGTATCAGTTGATTATCCTCCGTCAATATTTGAGCTCAATTTACGATACAGTCTTTAGTTAACAATTTTTCAAAATAAGGAGAAAGGAGGGCTGAATTCACAGCGATAAATAGGGTTCTTTTAAACAACTATTCTATAAAATCCAATTACAACTAATGGAGTTTTCCATGAAAAACCTTATACGGTTCTTCGGGGCATGTCTTCTTCTGTTGCCGCTAGTTTCAGCATTTCCCCAAGGCGTGATGCACTACGTCAAAGCACAGAGCGGGGACACCCTTCTTCTCAAAGACTATTACGACATGAGCGATTCAGCAAACTCATTGTACCTTGCTATATTCTCTGACACTGTCGGTCTTCCCAGTGACCGTGTCTATCAATTGAAAACAGGCGGTTACTATCCTCTCGTTAACGGCCCAAGTACCACGACATTGCAGCCGACAACGATCGTTGGACAAATCAGTACGCCGCTTGTGGAAAACACGGTTGCGGCACAATACCCGCCCATCATCTGCGGCTACGCTGTTTCGGGCGGAACGACACAGACGCCCGGTATCACTGCGAACAATAACTTTCTTATCGCGAATTGTATCGTGCTTCCAACGGCATCGGATGGAACGGAGAATTGGAGCTATTTTAGCCCGGGTACTACCCATATCAGCATGACCATTCAGAACTGCTTGATGGAGCATACGAGATGGGTATTTTGTAATAGTGGTGACAGCTGTACCTTCAATTTCATCGGTGATTACTTCGTTAATATGAGTGGGCAGCCTTGCAGACGTAATGGCGGCGTGTATGATGGCTTTGCTAACGATGACACGTTGCTGGTAGAAAACTGCACTCACGTTATGGCGCAAGGGAGCGTTTACAAACTCCGGAGCAATCTCTGGGAGAGAGTTATTATTAACCATAATACCTTTGTTAACATGGCAGGCTCCACCTTTATGAGCCTGGGTTACCAGAGCCATATGAGCGTGACCAACAATTTGTTTGTGAATTGCGATGTACAGCCGTATCCGGGTCTCAAGTCTATTGATGCTGGGGAACAAGATCCGGATTGGCTCCCAATGGGTCTTGTGAACGTCTACCCCGACAGCGCCGATGTTGCAGCTGGCACGGTAAGGAAATTCTTATGCCAGGATAATGACGCATACTGGGACCCTTCTCTTGCTAACATCGTTACGATGGAGAATTCCTATAACAACAATGCTGGAATGGACGGAAAGACAAACTGGCAGTCACAGATGATCATCTGGAATACACGAACCGACAGTGCGTTCAAGCATCTGGGAAGATTTTCCGGCTATACACACTTGGTTACGGATACGTGGCTTAATGTGATGCCGACTTTTAAGACTGTTCAGACCCTGTTCACGACAATGCTGGCAAACCTCAAGACCTTCGCGTATGAAACGGTAGATACCTCAACGACGGATTCTTTCTCCGCGGCTGTTCTGCCAGACTTCCGCGTAACCAGTACGGGCGCATCCAACTACATCTATCCCGACTGGCCGATCCCGGTTAATCTTTCATATACTGATGCCTCGTTACTAACCCATGGGACGGATGGTTTGCCTATTGGAGACTTGAATTGGTTCCCAACTGCGAAGGCAACGTTCACACAGAATCGCAGTACGTACTATGCCAAAATACAGACTGCTCTGGATGCAGGGCAGCTGACAGCTGTTCGTGCTGAGCCTTCCAACTTGCCCGGCAAGTTCGAGCTTCAGCAGAATTATCCGAACCCGTTCAACCCCAGCACGCAAATTAGCTTCTCAATCCCGCAGGCTGGAAATGTCAGCTTGAAAGTCTATAACGTCCTGGGTCAGGAAGTCGCTACGCTGATGGACGGCTTCAAGTCTGCTCAGACATATAACGTCAAGTTTGATGCCTCCAGTTTGTCGAGCGGCGTGTACTTCTACACGTTGAAGGTCGGAGAGCAATCGATTTCCAAGAAGATGCTTCTCCTTAAGTAATGATATATCGAATGCTGGTTACTGTCCCTCACTTCGGTGAGGGATAGTAACAGCTGGAGTAATAGTGCAGAGGCACGCTGTGCCAGAACTAAACGCATTACGCAGAACGTGTCTTCTCCCAAGAATACATCGCAAGAACCTGGTAAACATGTTTATCAGGTTCTTGTGTTTAGGACATAGGCTGCATTGAAAGGCTGGTAATTGACATGTCCGGTGAGATCCCAATGTGTCTCCATTCCTTTTGCAGCAATATTTGATTATCTTAAAACTTTCCAATCACTTTCGATTCGAACTTTACCGCCTATGCCTTTGAAAAATCGCTTCCCCATCGTATCAGCCATCCTCATTATGTTCACAAACAGCGCGACGGTTTTCCCGCAGGGGCAGGACACCGTAGCACTCGTCGGGGGCACATGCGCCATCAGTTTCCAGGAACTCCGGAATTACGTCGTCGACTACCACTATGACTTGAATTATAGACGGAAACCGCCAGAATTCTGCTATGATACGGCGCTGAACGTCATGATCGTGAACCAGCTGAAGAGGATCGACTTTTTTCAATCTGGGCTTCAGAATGATAAACAGCTTCTGGAAAGCGCCAGCCGCAGCATCAACGAAGAGCTGGTCATTGAATATTTTGACCGTAAATTTGCAGGGAAATATGTAAATAATAAATCGATCCATGATGCCTACAAGCAGATGAAGAGACAGGTTGTTTATGAAAGGTTCCTGGTGGATCTATCTGGGGGCGACTCGGTCGCTGCCGTCGACTCCGTCAACGCCGCAGCGGCACGTCTTCAGTCCGAGCTTGATCATGGCAAAGGCTTCGATGATCTCGTCGGCGATTGTCGTCTATGGTTTGCGGCAGCCAAAACCAAAGAAGATACGGGAACCGTTGCATGGAGGCAAACTCTCACAAGTCCGTCCGATAACGTGATTTTCAATCTTCGGCTTGGCAGAGTCGGGGTATTTAAGGGCGGGGACGCTCTCGAAATTGTGAAGGTCATGAAGAATCAACCTCTTGAGGTGGAACCGTTTGAAAAAGTTAGAAATGAGATCTTCAATCTTCTCCGAAAAGCGTTCGCGAACAAAAGCCTTGATGATTTTGACAAGGCAAAGAAGGAATTAATCGATGAAAATCGCTGCGAATGGAATCAGAAAGCACTGGAACAGCTTATCGCCTGGTCGAGCATCCGGGGCTTCTACGACAAGAAGCTGTATGCCGATACCTTGACGCGGGAAATCTCACAAGGCAGAAACTTTCTCATCCTAAGGTATCCAGGCGGGAAAGTCGATCTTAAAGAATATCTCAGGCTGCTGAACGATGTGCTGATCTTGCCGCAAAGAGCTTCATATAAAATCGGTGATCTCAAGAATTTCCTGTTGGAGGCGCTGCGAACCGACAAGATCGTCAAGAACGCCATGGCCCTTCATCTAGAAAAGAATATTTTCAACGCCAATACAGCTAACCCCATCCTGAAGAATAGAATTGTATGGCTCTATGACCAGAAAGAGATTGAAGAAAAAATACCTGAAATACGAGAGAAAACTATTAAGGAATTTTACGCCGCATATTGCAATTCTTTGTACTATCAACCTGCAATCGTCGCTATCGATGCAATTATCCTGGCTAACAAAGATTCAATAGACGTGTTGTGGCAGAAGCATCTCTCGGGTGTTCCGTTTGACAAATTGGCAACGAGTTGGTTTGTAAAGACGTTCGCTAAGTCCAGGTTTGACGATACTATTAGATCATTCCTGAGTATTGAACCGCCGTTCTTGGGAAACGCGGCCTTTACGCTTGCATTCAATGAAGTCGCGGGCCCCGTGAAATATTTTGATCCTGCCCTCGGGATGCAATATGCAATTATCAAATGCATAGAGAATACTCCCGAAAAGCAACTGACGCTGGAAGAAGCCCGACATCGGATTCCCAATGATTATAAGAACGCTGAAAGACAGAAACTTGTGAATGAAACCGCTGAACGCCTGAAGAAAAAATACGGCTTCAAGGTTTACAAAGATGTTTTAACCCGAAATCTTTCATCGGCAAAATAAATGGAGAAAAGGAGTGCACTCTATCTAAGTCTATGCGTGCTTTTTGCATGCCTCTAACGTTTTCGGTTGACGGCACGGAGGAAGTTCATGATGAAGTGCGAAAAGTGAAAGGAAGCTTTCAGCGCATAACGCACAACATCGCCTTATTGAATGATCTGGAGAAGAAGAACGGCAACAAAATAAGTAAAAGCATCTGTTTCACCATCAGCGGATACAATTACCAGCCATTGGGCAAAATGGCCGACGTCGCGCGAAGTCTCTCTATTCCCTCTGTCAATATTCTCCCCTACTACCATTATTCGGACGATGTGGGGGCAAAGTATGCGATGGAGATGGAAGAACATTTTGATTCCGCTGCTTTTTCCTGGAAGGGATTTCACCACGAGAAGTCAGGTATTGAGTCCGGCAGATTTAGAGAGGATCTGAAAGAATATAGGGCGAGTCTCGGCGACATCAATGATTTCCTGCCCCTTAGCGAAGAAGAATATAGGGTTTGGTTTCACGGTCCAACAACCCCCGTAATGTCGTCAGCGTGCATGATTGTCGGAAAACTGATTGATATACAACCGAACGGCGAAGCAAATTCCTGCGTCGATTTTCCTGATTGTTCCATCGGTAATTGTAAAGGACTTTAGCATCGGTGATATCTGGAACGATTCAAAAGCTCAACGGTTCTGCGATTACAGGCGCAAGAAGCCGCTAGCAGTCTGCCACCGGTGCGGAGCCAAATACATATCAGAAATTAAGAATAGTCGCCTCTAAGGACGAAGAGTTCCTTATTCGCTTACTAACATTTCAAAAGAATCTCATCATGCCAATGACATATCTATCTAAGGGGAGTGTTATCATCGTATTGATCTTGTTGACACTCAACGTCGTCCTTTGCCAGAAACTTAAAGTGAACGATCTAGAGTACTTTGGAACGACAGGACTCAATGTTTTCGTGTTTAGTAATCAGTACAACGGATTTTTCTTTGACGAGAAGACTGCCGGGATAGAACTCATCCATCATGGCGTCCGAACGGCAACGGGCGGTGCAGTTCGGCTGCAGCCGACGCCTGAACAATGGGACCAGATTCCTGATATGACAGAGCGTAAGGTCGACAGGAAGAACAATTCAATCGAAGTAACGCTACGGTATAAAGACTACGATTTCGATTCCAAAGTTACAGTAACCTCAAAAGACGACGGAGTGATTATCCGCGTGAGCCTTGATAAGCCGCTTCCGGACAAGCTTGTCGGGGATGCTGGTTTCAACCTGGAATTTCTTCCTTCCTCCTATTTTGAAAAAACATACTTGGCAGACGGCACGCCGGGAATTTTTCCTTTATATCCCTCCGGCAATACGGAAGTCCATCCCCTCTCTCAAAAAATCCCTCAATTCAATGGGTACTCAACCTTTGACGACAGAGGCAGGGGGGAGTTTCTTGTGCCGAAACCTCTGGCTTCATGCAGGACATTAATTTTGGCTCCTGAGGATCCCGAGCGTTTGGTTAAAATTCACTCTTTGACTGAAGACCTGATGCTCTTCGACGGCCGCAACCTGGCTCAGAACGGCTGGTTTGTCGTACGCAGCTTGATTCCTGCAAATAAAACCGGCACAGTAGTGGAATGGTACCTAGAGCCGAACACAATTCCGCATTGGATACGAAAACCGGTTATCGGATTTTCACAGGTTGGGTATCACCCTTCACAAAATAAAATTGCCGTGATAGAGTTGGATAAAAACGATACTCCATTACAGAATGCTTCTCTTTTGCAAGTGATGCCGGATGGAAAATTTGTGGAGAAACTCAAAGCCGATGTGAAACCCTGGGGGAACTATTTCCGGTACAATTATGTGACGTTCGATTTCACGTCTGTGAAAGATTCTGGTTTGTATGTTATCAAATATGGCGACCAGCAAACTGAGTCGTTTCCTCTTGGGACTAAGGTGTATAATGATGTTTGGCATCCGACACTCGATGTCTGGTTCCCTGTGCAGATGGATCATATGGTGGTCCGTGAAGCCTACCGCATCTGGCATGGTCTTCCCTTTATGGACGATGCACTCCAGGCACCTGTCAACACCAGACACTTTGACGGGTACTGGATGGATTCAACGACTCATACAAAATATAAACCGCTTGAACACATTCCCGGTTTGAATGTCGGCGGATGGTTTGATGCAGGGGACTTTGACATCGAAACGGCTCATCATTGCACTGCTATTATGAGTTTCGTGGACGCTTGGGAGCTGTTCGGAGTAAACCGTGATGAGACGTATATCGATCAGAAAACGCGGTATGTCGATATTCATCATCCCGACGGCACGCCGGACATTCTGCAGCAAATCGAACATGGGACCCTTCAGTTGATCGCTCAAGAAAAGAATGTCGGTTTTGCTGTCCGGGGAATTAATTTCCCGCACTTGTATCAATACCATCATCTTGGCGATGGCTCGACCATGACCGATAATTTATTGTACAATCCTGCGCTCAAACCATACGAGACGGACGGATTGACAAGCGGAACATTGGATGACCGATGGGTGTTTACTCCGGCAATTCCAAGCCTTAATTACTCCGCAATTGCAGCGATCGCCGCTGCAAGTCGTGCGTTGAAGGATTATAATCCTACCCTCTCCCGGGATGCTCTATCAACAGCAATCGGTGCATGGGAAAAGCAGCGTCAAGAACCGCTGCCGAAAGAAAATTCGCAGTTCGCCTCGTTCTTCAATAGCGAAGAATGCATTGCAGCGCTGCAGCTCTACATTACTACGAAGGATGAGCGGTATTCACAACGATTCAATGAATTAATTTGGCCTCAATTGGATTCAGCATTGGCATTGAACATAGCAACGGCAGCACGAGCCGTACCGTATATGCCTCACGACTATAAATCGAAAATTGAAAAATATGTTTTGAAATATAAGGATGAATCAGATAGGCTTACCCAGCAAAATCCCTACGGGGTTCCAATCGGAACCACGGGATGGGCGGGAAATGATGAGCTTATCAATTGGTCTATTGCAAACTATTATCTCAATAAAGAATTCCCGGATATTATCGGCCGGGAAAGTGTGTACAAAGCGCTGACGTATCTGTTTGGCTGCCACCCGTATTCCAACATTTCATTTGTGTCGGGTGTCGGGACGCATTCAAAGAAACATACTTATGGAAGCAATCGGGCAGACTTTTCCTTCATTGCCGGCGGAGTAGTTCCAGGAGTGCTCCTTTTAAAACCGGATTTTCTAGAGAACAAGGAAGATTGGCCGTTCCTTTGGGGTGAGAATGAATGTGTTATTGATATTTGCGCTGACTATATATTCCTGGCGAATGCAGTCAACGATGTGATAAATAAAGAGTAATTAGAAAAACATTTGTGCAAGGTAGCCATCAAGAATATGAAGTAAGGCTTTCCCATCATATCAATCAGAAGAATTACCCTTGAGAGAAAGTTGATAAGGGTACATGAACTTCTGAAACAAAGATTGAAGGAACATATGAAAACAGCATTAAGACTTTTCACAGGCAGATGGATCATTCTATTAATAGTGCTGCTAATAGGGATCAAAGGGGAGAGCAAAGCGCAGCTTGTCACCAACGGAGGCTTCGAAAGCTCCGGCGTTGGCAACATCACGACAACCGGTACCAAAGGCTGGGTTATTGTAATCGGAAGCGACATCACCGTACCTCCGGTATTCGAGATTGTGAGCGATACCGTGGAAGAAGGAAGCCGGGCACTGAAGGTTACGGTTCACAGTGTTGGAACCAATCAATATGATATTCAGATCGTGGCAGACAGTATTCCTGTGATCCCCGGCGTAACGTACACGTATTCCATTTGGGCAAAAAGCACGAAGCCAGGCGCGACAGTGAATTTTACGACCGGGAACTATTCATACTCAGAATACGGTGCGATTCGACCTGCTACCCTTAGCACACTGTGGCAGCAGTATACCATGCAGTTTACCATCACTGACGGCAAGACAGTCATCAGGGCACCGATCCACTTCTATGGAACGGTAGATACCGCCAATAGCATCTACATAGACAATCTGCAGTTAGTGGACCCGAATGCGAACAAGAGGCCAGTGATCGTGGAAGCAGAATCCGGAGTCCGCGGCAGCAGTTTCCCGATTCTGCAAGATACCAGTGCAACGTTTGTTGATGTGAACACCAACTCCGTAAACACCGGAAACCCCGGCGACACAAGCCGTGTTATTACGTACCAAGTGCAGTTTCCCGATTCAGGAACATACAATTTTTTTGCGCGCGTTCGCGTCGACTCGAGTGCGTCCGCCGGGAGCTTCTTCTATGGCAACGGGTTTGGTGTGAAGAACGGTGCCCTGAACAGCGATTGGATCGCCGTCAACGGTCTTGCAACGGGCGGATTCTCAGATCCGGCAGACTTTGTGGATGGCCCTGGTACACTCGGAACCGGAGTTTGGAAGTGGGTCAACCTTACCAAGAACTCCTATCAGGGTGTAAAGGGAAATTTTTTCATCGTCAGCAAGGATAGTCTTAAAATGAGTTTCCAAATCGGCGGCGGAAGCCGGGGATTGGATATCGACAAGTTCGCTTTCGGAAAATCGGACCTGCATTTCACCGTTGGCACTCTTGATAAGTTCGGGCTCGGGGTCACGGATACTGTTATTGTTTACAAGGGGCCCCCACTTGCAGAAGGGCAGGACAAGTTCCTCGGTTGTGCCCGTGACCAACCGGATGACGTTTTTACCACGTATTGGACCCAAGTGACAGTCGGGAACTCAGGAAAGTTTGGTTCCATCGCAGGCACAAGCGATACAAGTACGTGGGACTGGAGCGGACTCGATACCGTCTATCACGATGCGATAGACCATCACTTAGTATTCAAAGAGCACAATTTGATTTGGGGGGAACAGCAACCTTCCTGGATTTCCAGTCTTGATTCGGCAACGCAGGCTCATTACATCGAAACATGGATTAGGATGGTGGGCCAACGATATCCAAAAATTGATTTGGTCGATGTCGTCAATGAGCCTCTTGATGGACATAATCCTCCCGATGGTACCAACGGGAATGCTAATTATGAAAATGCCCTCGGTGGCAAAGGGTCAACAGGCTGGGACTGGGTGATAAAAGCCTTCACATGGGCGAGGAAATACCTGCCCAACGCCAAACTGTTGATTAATGACTACAACATCATCAATGACAACCTTGCCACAACCTCCTATCTCCAGATCATCAATTTGTTGAAGCAGCAAGGTTTGATCGATGGTATAGGATTGGAATGCCACCGCTTTGAAATCGAAGGTGCAGACACGAGCTACTTCCGAGGCAATCTGGATCGACTTTCGGCAACTGGTCTGCCAATCTATATTTCCGAAATGGACCTTGGAAACTTAAGTAATTACGGAACGCCAGACGACAACCAACAATTGCAACTGTATCAAAAGATATTTCCGCTCTTCTGGCAATATCGTGCAATACGAGGCATTACTTTTTGGGGGTACCTTGAGGGTCAGATGTGGCAATCCACGTGTTACTTGATTCGTGCAGACTACACGGAACGACCGGCTTTTTTGTGGTTGGTGCAGTTTGTCAAGAACAACCCGGCCGGTGTTCCGGTGATGGCTTCAGACGTGCCATCAACATTCGGGTTGGATCAGAATTTTCCCAATCCGTTTAACCCGACGACAAATATCAGGTACAGCATTATTAAAACTTCTCAGGTAACGCTGAAAGTATTCGATCTTCTGGGAAGGCAGGTCAGGACCCTGGTGCATATTATGCAGGCGCCAGGTCAGTATACGGTTTCTTTCAATGCACAGGACCTTGCAAGCGGAGTCTATTTCTATCGTCTGCAGAGTGGTGATATGTCTATCACGAAGAAGTTAGTTTTGATGAAATAGTGTCAGGTGACAATAGGTGTTCGGGGGCTGGCAGAATGATGTTTCACACCTCGGGTGTCAAGTGGTATCGAGTCGAAGTACAGCTTGACGACTGAGGGGAGTGATAAGGAGGCCAAAGCAGCGGGTTGACCAAGCGGCTTTCCATTTACTCTCCGGGGTCAGTGTGATCGTTGTCGGTCATGTGCGGTTTATATCAATTTTCAAAGGCATTTTGTACGAATGAACAGCAGTAAACCAGTCTACCTATCCTTGTTTCTTCTCTCCGCCTCAGTTCTCTGCTTTGAAATTATTTCCACGCGCATTGCATCGGTCATTTTCGTACAGGATTATGCCTTTATTATACTCTCTCTCGCACTGTTGGGTCTTGGGAGTGGAGGCGTATTCTCATACTACAGACTTAAATCAAAGAAGGACCCGTCAAGGATTCTTCTGCAATCCTTTTTCGTTCTTGGCGTTTCGTTGTGTCTATTTATCGTTGCAGTTATAGAACTCGCCCTTACCGATGCGTTCATCTTCTTCGCCCTCCTGTTCCTTCCTTTCCTGATCAGCGGTATCGTCTATGCGCAGATCTATAAGACCTATTCAGCGTTGAGCTTCCCGCTGTACGCGGTTGACTTGTCTGGTGCAGCGGTTGGGTCCGTGGCCTCGCTCGGGTTGATCGGTATTCTCGGGGCGCCGAATAGCATCCTCTTGCTCGCACTAGTGATGTTCTGTTTGTCAACGGTCATGATGAGAACAGGATCACGTATGAAGAAACGGACATACGCGTACTTGGTTCTTTTCGTCTTGACTGGAGCATTATTCTATAACGGCAAGTATGAGTTTCTCGGCCGTGTTCCGATCGGGGATTTCCCCGAAAAGGACTTCTATCATGTCTATCAGGGTCCTTCTATCCGATCACAAATCATCGACAGCCGCTGGAGCATTTACGGAAGGTCGGATCTGGTGAAATACAGTCACCAGGATATGGTTCGACAACTTTTCATCGACGGTGCTGCAGGCACCCAGGTGTACCGCTTCGACGGAAACATCCGAAGCACCGCTTCTATATTGCAGGAATTGTTGTTCCACCACACCAACGCCATTCCTTTTCTTTGTCTTGACAATGATCAAAAGCGTTCGATGCTTGTTATCGGGCCCGGAGGAGGGAAGGAAGTTTTGATCGGCCTGTTTGGAGAAGTTGAGAAGATCACGGGTGTCGAAGTCAATCCAGATTTCGTCCAGATCGTCAAAGACTACAAAGCCTTTGACGGGGGAATCTATTCTGATTTCCCAAATGTCGAGATGGTCGTCGAGGAGGGAAGACATTACGTTAAACAAACTAAGGAAAATTTTGATTTGATCGTGATGGCACTCCCTTCCACAGCACAGACGCAGAGCATCGAACCGTTTGCAGAGAGTGAGAACTATTTGCTTACGAGGGAAGCAATTCAGGATTACCTCAAGAAATTGGCCCCGGATGGCAGGATGATCTTTACTGTACATAACAGCTGGGAACTCACGCGACTCATAGTAACCGCTTTATCCGTGTTCCGAGAAATGGGAGTGCCTGACGACGAGATGCGGAATCATTTTGCTGTTTTCGAAGCGGAATATGCCCCGACCGTTGTAATTAAAAAAAGTGCCTTCACCCTGGATGAAACTCGCCGCTGGCAGGAAGTCTGCAAAAATCTCCCAAAGGATTTTCCTCCCGTTACATTTCTCCCGTACGGGATGATGACCGTCAGCCGGTCTGCAGCAAACTATCTTCTCACAACGGCCGGTCAATCATACGGAACCATGCAAGCGTATGTCGAGAAGAACAAATATGACATCTCACCCTGCATAGACGACAAGCCGTATTTTTATAATATGGACAAGGGTGTTCCCGACGAATATTTATGGCTGCTGGCGGGCACTGCCGGAGCCAATATGCTCGTCATATGGCTCCCCTTCAGACTTTTGAAGAAAGGTACGAAGCAGAATAACGCCAGTTCTCTGACTCTTCCATTGGCAATTTTCGGGTGTATCGGGGTAGGTTTTATGGTGGTGGAAGTCTCCCTTTTCCAGAAACTTATTCTGTACCTGGGCTCGCCGACGATTTCACTGGCAATCCTCTTGAGTTCGCTGCTGGTGGGAATGGGGATGGGGAGCTACTGCGGAAAAATGATCTTCCCGGAAAAAATCGGAAAACGGCTCACCGTCGTCAGTTCCGCGATTGTTGTTCTTGGTATCCTCCTCTTCGTCTATTCTCCTTTGCTGTTGTCGGTGAGTTTGATATCTAGCTTGCCTTTCCGTTCGGCGGCATGCTTCATTGCTGTGCTTCCTTTGGCCTTCGTGCTGGGAATTCCATTCCCATCGTGCATTCAAATGCTGACGGTGAACAAACAAGAACGCTACATACCTTGGCTTTACGGCGTCAACGGTTTAATGTCCGTCTTAGGTTCTGTGTTGGCTGTCATATTATCAATGCTTGTTGGCTTTACTCCGACGTACTTCGCGGGTCTCTCATTTTATTTGTGTATCCCCTTTCTTTTGTTCTTCTCACCAAAGAACGTCATTTCAGGCGGCGCCGGGCTCGGTTCCAGAATTGTTTAGAACTGACATCACTTGAAGTACTTGCTGGCGAAATCTATGAATGTCGGCCAGTTGGGTCCAGTGGTATGACCTCCGCTATGTTGACGAAATCCTATATCCCCGTCAATCAAAGCTTTTTCCATTGGAGGAAATTCTGTAGTTCCCAAATCCTTCTTGCCGAGAAGCCTGTACACCGGTCCTGCTGCAACCGCCGCCATAAACTGGCCATTGTCGTCGACCCAATTTCCTTCTATCTTTGGCGATCCGCAGCTGATAAAAACCGGGCGTGGTGCACACATAGCAATAAGTTCATGAGCATCGACCGGTAAGTCTTTTGCAGTTAGTGGACCGGCATATTTCAGAAAGTTGCCCGCCATCCAGTGGTATTCCCCGCTCGAAGAAATATTCTCTACTTGCTCTCCAAAATTCCGCCGTAGCAATTTTGCGCCCCCTTGCCCGGAGGAACCAACAAAAGCGATGGCAAACCTCTCGTCATATGCCATTGTCACCAACGCAGCTTTTCCGTATCTCGAAAGACCTTCGACACCTACTTTCTTGCTGTCCACGAATTGATCAGTTTCCAGATAGTCCATGGCCCTGCTTGCGCCCCACGCCCATGCACGCAACGCACCCCAGTCGTCCGCTTTTCGCGGCTGACCTTTGTTCACAAGACCGATTATTCCGTTGGTGAGACCCTTGCCGTTATCTTCCTGATAGCTTGTCGGAATCACAATGGCATATCCCCAGCCTTTTACCAGTAACAGTCTCTGCCAATTGGACATGGAATCAACTAATCTCTTCATCTGATCGGTCATTGTGAACTCGGGGAGGAAGCGAAAACCAAATTCCATCATGACCGGAACCGGGCCCTTGGCATTTACCGGCACCGTCAATGCCATATCTATGTCGACTCGCACGAGAGGATATGATACATTATCGACGTGTCCGAGAATTTTTTTTGTAATCGCCGGAATGACTGCATTCGTATCCGCGGAGATGCTTACAACTTCCCACGTCACTTTTGGCACATCGTTCGGCACCCTTCCATAAATCTCTTTGTCGAAATACTCCTTGATTTCGGGACGGCGCAGCGTCCACCACATTTCAGCCGTTGTAACCGTTCGACCGTCATTCAATTTCAATGGCTCAGGGAGGTCAGGATATGGATTCGCTTTGGATTCATCCGAGTTTGCTGCATTGGGCGCGCTGGGATTTCCGGACGGACCTGGCCGAAGAGAATCTATCTTCAGCAGTGACATCATCCGTTTGAGATCCTGTTCAGCGGTCAACTGAACGGGGGAAACAAGCGTATCGCTACCCGTGTATGAGTGTGCTTGAGAAAACACACCTCCAGATGTTATCGAAATCAGGATCAAGAGAAACGCAGTTCTTTTCATTTTGAATGCTCAGTCGTAAGTATATAGTTTTTGCGCAGAAATTCTCTTATCGCATCAAAACTGTCTATCAATTCTTTTCGGTTGAAGCCGTCATGCTTCCCGCCGTGAATAGTTACGAGCTGATTCGGGACTCCGGCCTTGTCTAATGCTGCATGTAAACGGACGGCCTGCGAGTAAGGAACGATGTCATCCTTGTCCCCGTGGATTGTAATAACGGGCGGAAGCCCCGGTCGAACGTATGAAATCGGCGAAAGCTCCTTCGCAAGCTCCCCCCTGTTGCTCATGCTGCCGAACCATTCGATTGCATAGTGCTTAGCGTTTGGTCCGTCGAGAAGCTCTTCGACATCGGTAATGCCGAACCAATTCACAATGGCAGCGACTCTTACCCGGGGTTCAGTTCCGCTGATCCATCGCACGCTGTCGTTTGTCGGACACTGGCGGTCGAAGATAGAATTTGAAGGAAGCATGCCCGTGATCAATGCAAGATGACCTCCGGCCGATCCGCCCGTCAGCACTATTTTCGACGTATCAAGGTTAAACATGCTTGCGTGGGACACGACCCATCGAAGGGCACATCGGCAATCCTCCACGGCAGCTGGCGCCGGGGCATTGCCGGCCAACCGGTACTCAACATTGACCGCAGCCCAACCGCGCGACAAATATGGAAGGAGGAAGAGGACGTTCTGTTCTTTTTGGCCCGCCACCCACCCGCCCCCGTGGAAATATACCAATGTTGGCGATGGGGCGGAGTGGTCCTTTGGCAGGTAAAGATCGAGTTTCAACGCGGTGTTGTTTGCCGTTGCGTACGAGATATTGGGGTGTATATCGTAGTCCCCCGCCGCAAAGTCTACCCATGAATCCGGCGAAAGCTTTTCACTCTGCCCCAACCCCAGGACGGGAACAAACAGAACCACTAACGATGCCAGGCTAAATCCTTTTCTCATGATTGTAGCTTCTTTCTCTATTATAATTATTCGTATTGTGGTCGGAAGACCGTGATGATTGCTCCGGACTGGAAGCCCTACTCGAGTATGCCGCAACGCCGCCGTCGTTATGAATTCTCTGTTCGGTTGAACCAATAAACGGAGTTACTGATTTGGCTGAGGACGAAAACCGACCATTGAGACTCCTTCATGTTTCACAGCTCCTCACACGATTATTTAAATAATAATGGCGCTATATCAAACAGATTATGTCTCCACACTGGCCATGTGTGTCCCCCGGGATATTCACTATATGCGTATCTAATCTTCATCTCATCAAACCTCGAAAGCATAGACTGGCAATTCTTGTACGCTATATCTTCCTTCCCTCCAATACCAATCCAGAGAAGACTTAGATTGCTGTTGATCTTATCAACATTTTTCCCCATAAGAGCATATTGCGCATCGGCAATATTGCTTTGCATCGGCAATATCCAACCGGAACTGAATACGCCCAGCCAGGAAAACAGCTCCGTGTTGTTCAGCCCCACGTAGAGCGTTTGAATTCCACCCATGGATAGACCTGCGAGTGCACGGTTTTTCGAATCGGTTTCTGCACGATAGGTTCGTTCGACAAACGGAATGACGTTTTGTTTCAATTCTGCCTCAAACATTCTCAAACTGTTCTCGCCAAAGCCGGGCACACCGACGTTTCCGTCCGGCATGATGACGAGCATAGGTTTTGCTTTTCTCGCTGCAATGAGGTTATCAAGAATCAAATTTGTTTTACCCTGTGTTGCCCACCCTCTTTCGTCTTCGCCGCCGCCGTGCAAGATGTAGAGTACCGGGTATTTCTCGTTCAGATTAGCATCGTAGCCGGGAGGTGTATAAACGTAGATTTGACGCCACTTGTCAAGGACGGTAGAGTGATAACTTTTGATTCGTATTTCGCCGTGAGGAACATCTTTGAGTGCACAGTAGTCCTCTCCTTCATACGGTATCTCGATGCCGCTTGCCATCCGTCCCATGCCGTAGAACGTTTGACTGGCGGGATCGGCCACGGCCAGACTGTCGATGACCAGGGAATAATAATGGAAGCCGGGCCCCTGATGTTCCGTTGTCACACTCCATACTCCCAGACTGTCTCTCTCCATGTCATACAATTTCCCAAGGTCGATCTGCACCTTTTTTGCATCGGGTGCTTTGATTTCGAAAATAACCCGGCGGTCAGGCAGGATGCGGGGGTACTTAGCTCCCCGGACATTGGTTGAAGCAGACATACCCACAACACTGTATTGAGAGAACGTCGAGACGTCAACGGGCTTAAAAAGAAGCCGACTGAACATGTACAAACTGTTTTTCCAGACCTTGAAATCGTGCACTCCGGGCTCGACGTAGAAAATGTGCGGAATGTCGTTTGCCTCGAGGTAGTCATGTGTGCGTTGACTGAACGTGATCAGATTGTCGTCGTCGCCGGACGAAATCCAGAGCAATTTTAGTTTCCTTCTTGTTTCGTCTGGATTGGGCACCAGCAATTCGGGCTTCTTCGTGTTTGGAGCAGACGAGAAGCCGCCGATCCATGCAAATTTATTGAGGTTGCCTAATCCAAAATTCAACGACTGCCCGCCGCCCATGGACAAACCTGCAATTGCGCGATGTTCCCGGTCTGTGTACACGGGATAAGTCCTTTCAATGAAGGGAATCAGGTCGTCAAGCAAATCTCTCTCAAACGTTGAAAATGCCTGCACTTTGGCGCTGTCAAAGATATTCCCAACTGCACGGTCATCCTTCATCGCCCGACCGTTGGGCAGGACGACTAGCATCGGCTCAATTGCGTTTTCGTTATACAGATTATCCAGGATCACCTGGGGCTGACCGCCAGTAAGCCACTCCTTCTCATCGCCGCCGATCCCATGCAAGAGATAGAGCACCGGGTACTTCTTGTCTTGTGAAAATCCGGGAGGAGTATAGAGAAGAGCTTTTCGTGTAACGCCCACTGTTTTTGATGTGTAATAGATCGTATCAATTGCCCCGTGTGGTATGTCAATACGTAACGAATCAAAGCCGCGCGGGGCATGTTTGACAATGTTCTGAGCATTGGCACAGAAGCTGAACACAAACAAAGCTGAGATCAAAAGGAAAATATGCTTCATGATTAATCCTTTATTTGAAAATTGTCTCATTACGAACTATCATTGGATTTGAAAATCTTCTCTCCATCTCCATAACGTAGCCTCGTTGCTTGAAATGGCCACTGTATCCGGAAGAATTGCCCGGCCGTATTCACACGAGACGTACGGTACAAATCGATCAATTGCATTGGTCCACATCGCCCGCGGTTCGCGTCCGACAGGCACACCCCTCTCGTAAAGCCTGCTGTATCCAGATCATTCGATCTTCACCTTGATCTGCGTGAACGAATGCGGCGGGAATGAACAGGTTAGTCGATTCCCTTCGGTCTTGATTTCTTTCGTCACAGGCTTGTATTGGTCCTGCTTGTCGAACGCAAATGGCTCTTCGAGTGAAACAGTATTCAATAGGCTTGCCTCTGCTTTTCCTGCAAACGTGCCTGCGCTATTGGTGATCACGGCGATAATGTCTTTGTCCTTATGTCTGTTGACGACATTGATATAGACTGTTTTTGTCTCTTTCGAATACACTGAGGTGACATCCAGGAAAGGAATCCCTTTGTATTTGGCGGTATTGAACGTATCGCATTCAACGTATGTATCGATGGAGTTGCCGCGGCAGTTGGTTGAGAAAAGTTTGAAGGTTTCGAACAGCGGCGCCTTATACGTTCCCTTTTCTTTGTCGCTCGCAAGCAGGCCTGTGAACATTGTGAAGTTGCCCATTTTGACAACATCGGCATGACGAATGAACGAGTTGAGGCATTCAGCGATCGGCAGTACTGACAAGAAATTCCTTCCGAACGTCCCCCATTCGTCAACTGAAATGTAAATCGGATTGCGGAAGTCTTTCATTATCCTGACGGTTTCAATTTCAGCAGCCGTTGTCGTGATCTTCTCTTCAAAATCCATTGCACTCCCGCCCATGAATTCATAGTAGTTGGCTGAGTTTTCCCAGTAACGGTGAATGGAAAGGTAGTCAATCATATCGCCAAGTCCTGTCAGCACTTTCCGGTTCCACTCAACCCACTGACCAGTGCTCTCGAAGTACGATGATCCGGAAGCTACGAATTTGATGTTGTAGTCCACAGACCTCATCGCCTTGGCAGCCTCTCGCGCGATCTTGACGTAGTCGTCAGCGTCTTTATGACCCAGTTCCCATGGCGAGCCGTCAACTTCGTTGCCGAGATCCCAAATTTGCACATTGTACGGCTTCTCATGGCCATACTTCGCGCGTAAATCGGAAAAGTGTGTCCCCTTCGGGTAGTTGCAGTATTCAACCCACCCGCAGGCATCGTTGATTGTGGCAAGGCCAAGATTTACACAGACAATATTCTCGCTCCCCATAGATTTATTGAGCGCAATCCATTCGTCCGTTCCCACATGATTATTGTCGACGCCCCCCCATGCAAGATTGATACGAGCAGGTCGTTGATTCTTCGGTCCGATACCGTCCTGCCAGTTGTACGCCATGACAAAATTTCCACCAGGCCAGCGCATGTTGGTGATTTGCAGTTCTTTCGCCGCAGCGATGTAGTCTTTCCGAAATCCGTTCTCATCTGCAAGGGGTGAAGATGGATCGTAGAGATTTCCATACACAGTGTTGAAGTCTGCCGTGTCCGGCAGTCCCATCCTCCTCCCGTTAAAATGGATAGGCTCCATAAAAACGCCGTAGATATTCGGATCGATCTGTCCGATTGTTCTGTCAACATCGATTTTGATTTTTGCTGTCTGGGCGGACAACGGAAGAGACAGTGCAAACAATAAAAAAAGAAGGAACTTCTTCATAGCGATCTCCATTTGATTTGGGATGAATTGAGCAACTCTTTGCGCGTTGATCGCCTTATCGTCCTCTCCCTGACGTCGAAAGACGGATGACAGTGAGTGAGTTTCCCGGAAACCCCTGCGTGAGCGACGTGCGGCAAGTTTTATCATTTCCGTATTTGCCGTATCGCATGTTCGTTTTGTAGTTGGCAACAGAGCTTCGTCAGGCCGACATAATAGACTGCACCGGCGGTATTGCCGGGCAGGGCTTGAAATTTCACCCTGATATGATCTTTGCCCCTGACCATTGCGACTGGAATCGCGTACTCGACATCCTGAAATTTCGCATGATAGCGCTTGTCCGTATTATTTTCCGTTACCAGTTTTACATCGTCGACATAGATATCAAACTTCCTGCCTCCCCACTCAAATCCCCAATAGCGCACCCTCAAAGACAAATCGGTTTCACCTTTTGTTGCAAGTACGTAACTGAAAAAACCGCTGTCGCTGGCATCCCGCCAGTATTCATCCAAATAGGTCCCCGAATTTGAATGTGAACTTTGCAGTGCATGATCGGCTTCGGGCTGCTGCTCACCCGTTGCAACGTAATCTACCGTCCGTTGCTGCAACGCAAGTTTTTCTTTTTCCACGGCCGCAAGGGAATCGAGATACGATTGGTATTGAGTATCCGTCAATGCCATCCAATACATCATATATCTGGCATCATGGATTCTGAAGAAGGGTTCCAGCACGACATTCAGAGGATTCATCATCTTCAGATCAGGAACCGTAAACGTGAGAGGGGTACCTTTCACGGGAACTAATTTCTCCGTCATCCCGGCAAGATCATTTTCAACGATGATCGGGGCTTTGTCGAGAGGAAGCCTTCGTCCGCTGGCAGTCTGTCTCCAACGGCCATCATCGGCCAGAAGACCCGCCAGATCCTCGGTTCCCGTTTTTGACGCAAGCAGAATCGGTCCATGCATGAAGGCAACATATTCAGGCATGTGCGGCAAATGTTCTATCGCCGTGTGCATCGGGAGAATAATTTCAACGACGTCCCCTTTCGACCAGAGGCGCTTAACGGCGATGTATGAAGACGGCTTTGCTGATATTGATAACGGCTCGCCATTCACAATAACTTTCATTGTACCGTCCGTAACCCAGAACGGATACCGGATCATCAATGTGAAATCGGCAGATCCTTCGACGACGAGCAGCCTGGAGCGCTCTTCGTCCGGAAACATTGTTTGCTGTCGTATTCTCACTCCCTTGCTTTTCCAATTCAATTCCGAAGCGACAAAAAGATTCAGAAACAATGAATCGTTTTGATGAGTATATATTATTTCGTTGTACTTGCTGTGGTTCTCCATGCCCGTGCCGACGCAACACCACATTGACTGATTGGGAGTCGAGTACACCCTATAATGACGGGGACGCGCAGGAGTAAAGTAGACATAGCCGCCATTCTCCGGATGCTGCGTCGATAGGATATGATTGTATAATGTCCTCTCATAATAATCCATATAGTGCGCTGAGGGATTCGTCCTGAAGAGATCTTCGGTCAGCTTCAGCATGTTATAGGAATTGCACGACTCGGGACCTTCGGCGTCGTTCACAAAATCGTCGCAGGATGATGCACCCGGGAAATGCTCTTTTCTGCTGTTTCCCCCGAACGCCAAACTTCGATGGGTTGTGACCGTCTGCCAGAAGAAACCAGCCGCGTTTGCATACGTCGTATCGCGGCTGAGTTCTGCTATCCGCTGAAAACCGGTCACTTTAGGAATTTGAGTATTCGCATGTTTATCGTCGAGATTATCATTCCCCGCAGCCATCGCATCGAGGAGCATCCTATGCGAAAACCTTTTGGCCGCCAATAAGTATTTTGCGTCACCCGTCATTTGATACGCGTCCGCAAAGACTTCGGGCATGCCGCCATGTTCCGAATCCAGCATCGACTGCATTTGAGAGTCTGTCAACGCCGCAGTGATGTTGATACCCCAGTCGCAGAATTTCAAAAACATATTTTTCGCATCTTCGTTTCCAGCGAATATCCATGCATCTCTCAATCCGGCATACATCTTATGCACGTTGTACCATGGCGCCCACGCTGCGCGGTAAGCGGTAAAATCGCCGGTTTTCAGTGTGGACCATATTAAACGGCTCTTGGGCATTCCACCAACATAGCCAACGCCCCACTCTGGGTGATGAATGGCGTTTGCGTCCTGACACCCCTTGAGATCCGATATCATATACTCCATTCGTCTTTTGCATTCCGAATTTCCCGTTGCGGCATAATTCATTGCTATCGCTGATAGATAATGTCCGCCGACGTGTCCATCCAGTCCGTCCCAGTTCGGATAGCTCGAAGCAATCGCCTGCAACCCGGCTTCTTTGCGATACGGCGCCAACAAGCGATCGACATCGTATTTCAGGAGCGTTTGAATATTGAGGTCGCGGGCATGCTTGAGAGGCCCGTCCAGCAATGACACGTCGCTTAAGGGGAACGTATTGTGATACATCCTGTCCTGAGAATGTAACTGGCTGAAAAGGACGACGGTGCACAATACTACTTCAAAGAGAAGTGATTTCATGTCATGCCTCTTTTGATGATTTGTCGTGCCTGTCAGGACTATTGCATGACAAGCTTTATAATCAAATCCGGTTCGTTCTGTTTGTCGGCAATCTCCGTTAACGAGATTCCAGTGTCCGATTGAACAAACGTTGCCTTTCCATTGTCGTGCAAATAGGTCGCTGATAAAACCTTTCGAGAAGTAGGCGGCAGTTCTATTGCCCTGTCGTTTGGTACCTTCAATATGTGAACGTATATCGCCCGGTCTGCGGTAGTTGTTCCACCCCACCGGGCGTCGTATATTCCGCCCCGTGTGCTGTAAATACTTTCGCCGTACTTCGAAAGGAAACGGCCGATTTCTTTCAAACGTTGAATTTCTGCCGGTTCTACAGATCCGTCAGCCCGAGGTCCAACATTCAAAATCAAATTGCCATCCTGACTTACGACTTTCACCAATAATTGAACAACACTATCGAGGCTCATTATTTGACTTGCAGACTTTGGCGTCCAGCCCCATGCATCACCGCCGAGAAGTGTACAAAGCTCCCATGGTCGATCATCCTTCGGTCTCCCTTTGAATCCCACTTCCTGAGTTTCAAAGTCTCCCATCCAGCCGCTTCGCTGGCTAATAACGACATTCGGTTGAAGTTTGCGCACCATCGTGTTCAACCTGATCGGTTCCCAGCTGAATTTGCCAGTATACGGTTCCTCAAATCCGCGCGTGTACCAGCCCCCTTTTGCGAGATTCCACGTCAATCCGCCGAATCCGAGCCAGTTGTCTTCGCCGCCATCATACCACAAGATGTCGACCTTCCCATACTGCGTTAACAGTTCGCGCACCTGAGTGTAGGTTTGTTTCTTCATCTCCTCCGCATTCGTGCGGTACAATTCGGGAAGGAAATATCCAGGATATCGCCAATCGAGGGGCGAATAATAGATACCAGTTCTGATGCCAGCCGTGTGCGCTGCTTTGACATAGTCGGCAATGATGTCCCGATGCGCGGCGCTATGCACCGCATCATAGTCCCCAAAATGCGTTTCAAACAGACAAAAGCCGTCGTGGTGCCGCGCTGTAACTACCATATATTTGCAGCCGGCGTCCTTGGCAATTTCCACCCATTCCGTGGCATTGAATTTCTCACAGGTGAACTTGTCCCTGAGCTTTGAGTACTCCGCCGTGTCGATCTGCTCGCTCCACATAACCCATTCCCCCCGGCCAAGAATGGAATAGAGTCCGTAGTGAACGAACAATCCGAATTTGGCATCGCGCCACCACTGCATATCATTCTTGGACAAGAGCAACGTTGAATCGACGACATACTGGCTCTGCGAAGTATTGGCCAGAGCAACAATCGTAATTACTGCGATGAATAGTCTCTTCATAGTGATATCCTTTCGTTAAGTATGATTACTTCATTTCCTTCCAGCAGAAGTCGTTAAGCGAATTACGGTTAGTGAATTACCTGGGAATGAGCGCTTCATGTTATTGCCGGTGTCTGCCCGGGAATATCCACCAAGTTGCTCTTGAATCGCTGGTTCAAAACAACTTGATCTCCGCTTATTCAATTGTAAAATTTTCTTTTAAGCGGATATCTTTCGATGAGCCGCCAACTTGAATTTCCCACGTTCCCGGTGCTGTGCTGAGATCGTTGGTTCTTGTATCGTAAAAAGAGAATTCCGACGCCGGTAATTTGAATGTAAGTGTCTTACTCTCTCCCGCAGCGAGTGTGATCCTTTGAAACCGTTTCAGCTGATTGGCCGGCACCTTTATCGAAGCAGTGCTGTCATGGACATAGACTTGGGCAACTTCATCACCGTTGACTTTGCCGACGTTCTGAACGGTGAATTGGATTTCAATTTCCGCATTCTTCTTAATTCTTTCAGAACTAAGTTTAAGACCGCTGTATTGAAACTGCGTATATGAGAGACCATGCCCAAAAGGATATAAAACCGGCTGATCAATATACATATACGTACGTGGATGATTGATCAGGTCATAGTCCGACATCGGAGGGAGCTGCTGTGTCGATGCGTAAAATGTCTCAGGAAGTTTTCCCCCCGGATTGATCTCACCGAACAGGACATCGGCAATTGCCGTTCCGCCAAATTCCCCGTCGTACCACGCTTCCACGATTGCCTTCACTTTCTCCTCCGCTCCTGAAAGAGCTACGGGACCGCCGTTCACAAGAACGACGATAATATTGGGATTGACAGAAGCCACTTCAGCGATCAGGTCCCTTTGAATCTGAGGTAATTCGATTTCAGCACGATCCAATTCTTCCCGGGAAATGGCGGGAGAGGTTCCAAGAACGAGAATGACGGCATCGTTTCTTGCAGCGATTTTTTTGGCTGCAGTGAAGTCCGATTGCTCCAGGTCCCATGTCAGTCGTGCACATGCACCAAGCTCGTCATCGTACTGGTCGAATTCAATGTCATATTCTTTGCCGGCCTGCAATTCAACCTCAGCGCTATGAGGAGTCTCAGCGTGGTCTACCCAATCGTTAATCACAAGCTTTCCATTAACGTAGAGGCGTCCGCCATCATCCGTGCTGGTGCCAATATGATGAACTGTTTCCGGCGGAACGATCTTGCCTTTCCACCGGATGGAAAAATGATCTTCAGGCACGCCGGGAGCCGGAGAACCAGTGCCAAAATTAAAATTCACCATGGAATCAATGCGCGTGAAAACTGGTTTCCCTGCCAAGTTCATATTATCAAAATACTCCCCCTTCATACCGGTTTTGTCGGTTCCTTCAACCTTCGTAAAAAACTGGGGTTCGATGGGCTTCAAGAATCCCTTTTGAATAACGCATCCCATTGCATATTCTGTTTTCATTCCAAGAGCCGCGGCCTTGGTCGCGATTCCCTCAAGCGGACTGACTTGAACCTGAGGCCAGCCAGCGTAAATTCCGAGTTGGGCCTCAGCAGCATTCGGGCCTATGACTGCAATTGATTTCGTCTTCTCCTTGTTCAAAGGCAATATGCCATTGTTCTTGAGGAGCACGATTGATTTTTGCGCGACTTCCAATGCCAAATCTTGGTTCTCTTTGCACTCAAGTTTCTCTTTTGTTATCGAGCTGTAAGGCACCACCTCCGGCGGATCGAATTCGCCCAATCTGAAACGGGCGGAAAGGACTCTCTCTAAAGCGCGATCAACATCTCTTACATCCAAGAGTCTTTTCTCCAGAGCTTCCTTCAGGCTTTGACGATATTCCATCCCGCAATCCAGGTCGCATCCGGCAAGTATACTCCTCGCCGCAGCTTCAGCGCCCGTTTTAAAGAAATGATGTCCCTCGACCATGTCGGAGACAGCACCGCAGTCCGATACGACATATCCTTCAAACCCCCAATTCCGCCGAAGCAGGTCGGTGAGCAAGAACGTGTTTGCGTTGGACGGGACATGGTTCACTTCATTATAAGCGCCCATAATAGAGAATGCCTTGCCTTCGACGATTACTTGGCGAAATGCAGGCAAATAATATTCAAACATGCTTCGCATGTCCACATCGGAAGAACCTGTATGACGCCGTTCTTCTTCATTATTCGCCATGAAGTGTTTTGGCGTGGAAACAACTTTCAGATAGTAGGGATCATTGCCTTGCATACCTTTGACAAAAGCAACGCCCATGCGAGAGAGGAGATAGGGATCTTCGCTATATGATTCTTCATTTCTGCCCCATCGCGGGTCACGAGCAATATTGATTGTAGGACTCCAGTAGGTCAGTCCTTTGCCTGCAACGACATGAAGGGCGCGTGCTTCGTCAGATATGGCTGTAGCTACCCGATACACCAGATCGGGATCCCATGTAGCTCCCATAGCAACGGCCTGAGGAAATGAAGTAGCTCCACTCGCAAGTACTCCATGCAAGGCTTCGCTCCAATAGTCGTATTTGGGAATACCCAGCCGAGGAATCGAATCTGTTTGGTTGGTGAGTTGACTGATCTTCTCATCAATTGTCATCAACCCTACCAGATCAGACAGCCTCTCTTTGTACGAGTTTTGCTTGACGATGTTGACAATTGTGAAACTCCGTAACGAATCTTCGCCGGGACCTTTGCCGGAGAGCACAAGCAGATAATACCCGGGACGCGGGAATGTGGCTTCCGTAATAAGGCTCGATGGGTCTTTGAATGCCACTTGAGCATTCTGGGGGCACGTCCACGCTATTTTGATTTCCTTCGGAGACGCGCTTCCGCTGAGCTGTGCGGTGTGCGTTTTCTCCCATCGAATGATTTGATCACTGCCGGCATTGATTATCTCGTGTTGAGCGAACAATGATGATAGGCCGAGAGGCGAGAGAAGTGCAATTCCAATGATTGTGTTGATGATTCTGCGTTCCATGATGTTCTCCAGAGAAGTGATGAACAATGCGTTCCCTGCGGTTTTTCGTTGTAGCGATGCGTTTGTTGAGAAATGGAAACTGCCTATTCAAATATTATCCAATCGATTTCAACAATGCTGTCATCCGTCAGAAGCACAGTCAGATTATAAATTTTCGAGTGCAGTCTTGACACGCGTGAACTGACAGTTGCGCGCAGGGTTCAATGGTTTTCCCGGTTACATTGTTGAAACCGCCTGGCGTGCAATCCATCGCGCAGTTGCAGCGTCGCCGCGTTTGTCAGCGTCACAAACGGCCCGGGAATATTCTGATCGGGTGTCCTTTCACACCGAAAAAAGTCCAATTCACAATGCTTCAATACCGGCACTGTTGGCAGCGAAGAGGCGGATTTCCAAAAGAGCATCAACCGGTCTTCATCGAATGCGACATCCCCGTGAATCGCCACCGAATGCCGACCGCCGTCTTTCATGGCTGATTGTCCGTCTTTGGTAGAAACATAAACGTTGTAATCTGCTGCATTGCTGGGATCCTCAAAAAAAAAGGGTTTCACATGGTCCACAACGATGTTGTTTACGATCCGATTCCCCACGGAAGTCAGTTTGCGTCCGCCCAGCGAACGATCGGTGGCCACTTTGCACTCCACCAGTTCTTCAGAAACACGTCCGAAAAAATTATGCGCGACGATGGCGCTGTCCGTGTCCGCCAGACGCACGCCCTGTCCATTGATATTCCAAAAAAAATTATTATCCACGAGGTTCGTCTCTTGCGACGCTTCGATGAAAACAGCGCCCTGTACGGTTGTGATATCGTGCATCACATTTCCGGTGATGCGTGAATTTTGGTTGGCAAAATCCAGCCAGATCGCGTCGCCCCCCTGGATACGTGCGACATGATTGTTCCGCACCAGAGTTCCGCGGGTTCCCAGCAGTTTGATTCCAGCCACTTCCCAATGGAACTCGACGTCCTGCCAGCCGCAATCAACGATATCATTGTCCTCGACAAGCGCCTGCGAGACGCCGAGACCGCGCATTCCCGCCGTACCGCAATCGTAGATACGATTCCCCCTCAGGATATTGTGACCCGGGTTAGGAGCCGTTTCCCGTGGGGCGTTCTTTCCTTCATACGCCCTGCCACCCGCGTCGATTCCCACCGAGTTAATATGCCGTACTGTATTCCCTTCGATGATCCAGTGACTCCCGCTCATGGTGAAGAGCGCGGCGACTCCCGATCGAGTGAAACCGTTGGCACAGTGTTCCAAGATCAATCCGCTGATCCGGATAAAACTCAGGTCCAGAGTCAGGGGTTGGATGATGTGCGGTTGCACAGCGACTTCGAAAAACCGGCTATTCGGGTTGCCACATTCGAAGGGATGAATATGGACTGTCTTGCCGTCGGGGGCGATCCAAAAAGAGCCGGGCAGACGCACAAGGTCTTCGTATGCGGACAATTGCGTCATGCGTCGTTCATCCTCAAACAACATGCCGCGTGGTAGCGAATAAGGAACGCGCCCTTTCCATCGGGCTGCCCAAGTCATCACGTCAAAGTCATCACTGGTGACGTTGGGCGTTCGCAATGGAAAGTAGCCATCTTCGAAAAGGCTGTCCGGCAACGTCGTCATCCAGAGCTGCTTTGAATAGATGTTCGCGGGGAAACCCAGCTGTACGCTCAGTGGGTCCGGGGCGCCTGGGGTCCCTGGCTGACCATTGGCATCAATCGACAATTCCCACGTGGTGGTGATTACCCGCGAGCCACGAATGATCACCTCTTCACCCGGCGCCGCTTCATAAGCGATCATACGGTTCTGACTTTCGCCGGACAAGCGCGGCCGTACTAGTTCCCGGTAAATACCTGTATGTATCCATACACGCTCGCCCGGCTTTACTACCTGCGCTGCGTGGTTGATGGTTCGGAAGGGACGTTCTGCCGTCCCGTCATTTTCGTCTGACGCCTGCGGGTTGTTCTGGCTCACATGATAAGTTCGGGTGTAGCGCGTCAGATCGCTCCAGCTCAGAAACGGCGTCCCGTCGGGCAAGAGTACCTGCGGAACCGCAGGCTGGTAATTGACTTGCGCCGTCAGGACACGTGGAACGCACAAAAGCGTAAAGATGATCACAATATGATTTCGAGCCATCATACCTACTCCTGATCCGTGTTAGGAGGTTTGCCCGCACACCCTGATTCGGCGGAGCTTGCCTGCATTGATTGCCGGCGGTTGAGCGAACAATGAGGATGTGGTGAGAGGGAAGAGAATTGCAATTCCAACGATTGATTTGATGATTTTCCGTTTCATTAGAATCTCCAAAAAATTGCCGAAGGGTGCATTCCAAATGACCTCGCGTTGTAGCGTTTGTGAAGACGCGGTAACAGATTATTCAAACTGTATCCAGTCGAATTCAACATGTCCATCAAGTGTCAGGAGCACAATCAGATTATGAATTCCTGAGTACTCCCCTGATACGTGCGAACTGACAGAGGTCCACTCGTCTGATTGGGGAATTTCTATTCGGGCAACGACAGGTCCGTCAATATTGTCCAGCCGGAGATCAACCACACCTCCCGTTTTCGATGAGGCTCTTACTTTGACCGATTTAAACTTATTGTTCTTGAAATCAACGGCATTGTATTGTATCCACGCGTTGGCGTCGCTGAGTATAGTTTTCCATCCGCCAAAGGTCTTGAGCGTGTCGAGAAAAGCTATCGATGCACCTTTATCGCTCTTTCGACTATACCTGTCGATCTGAATTTTTTGAGATGCTTCCGTCAGACCCACTCCGCGTAATGTCGGAATCACCTTCCTGATTGTACCATCCTGGTTGAAGAACAAGCTATCTATCCGGACAGACCTATTCTTATCAAAATGCGGAGAGAGGTCGCTGTTATGATAGAAAAGGTACCACTGATTTTTGAATTCAATAATAGACTGTTGGTTCGTCCAGCACGCGGCGGATTCATCCATGATCACACCCGCAGGCTTAAAGGTACCCATCGGATTATCACCGATCGCGTATTCAAGCCTCTCAGTAGTATCCTGTACGTGAGGATATGTCAAGTAATACACGTTGTTCCGTTCGAATAAATATGGGCCCTCTTTCAATCCTTTTTCAGGCAGGTCTCGAATTACCTGCGGATCTGTTTCGAGTTCCAGCATATTATCTTTCAGCTTTGCCACGTAGAAGTTTTTTGCCGCCCAGAACAAGTATGCCTGCCCGTCCTTGTCGATAAATGGATTCGGATCAATACCATGGACTCCTTTGACAGGCTCGGGCTGTGGAGTAAACGGTCCATACGGTCTATCCGAGACGGCAACTCCAATTGAGAACCCTTTTCCGTAACTCGTATCTTTCGCCGGGGCTGGAAAATAGAAATAGTACTTCCCATTGCGATAAATGCAATCAGGAGCCCACATGGCGTACGCTTTTGAATTTACCCAGGGAACTTTTTCCTGGCTTACAATCACGCCGTGATCTGTCCAATCGACAAGATTTTCCGTCGAGAAAACGTGATAATCTTCCATGCAAAACCAGCCGGCACGACCCCGGCCTCCTCCGGCAAGAATATCGTGAGAAGGATAAAGGTACACCTTCCCTTCAAAAACCCTCGCTGAAGGATCAGCAGTGAACTGATCTGTGATGATCGGGTTTTGAGCAAATGACTCGTTCGCGACTGTTATTAATAGAGCAGGTACGATGAAGAGATAAGGACGACAGCTGCTTGCCATAGGGTCTCTCACCAGTTGGACCAGCTTTACCAAATTGATCAAATCTCCCTCAGCAAGACTTGCCAAGCCGGTTACATCAAATGTGAATTTACACATTCGAGGGACCTTTGAACCATCCCATCATGATTCATTCAGAAGGATCCTCATAATAGTAATCTTCCATCGGTTCACAAATCAAGTCGGGGATAGCTGACAACTGTTCAAGCAAACTCAATTTTCAACGCGTATGCAAAATCGCACGGCTTCGCAGGGGGTTTCTCAACCGTCAGAGATTCAGCCGACTGGTTCCATTGCAGCGTGCCGGTGTAACCGAGGAGTGCGGCATTCGCAATCTTGCCGGGGCTCAAAGGTGAAGCAGTGCCGAGACTCTTTATCTGAAATCTTCCTTCTGCCGGCCAACCGAGAACGATTGCGTAGACGACGTCGCCGCGTTTGTTGCGTGTGAACCGGATATCGCTCGAGTCGAGAGACGCAGTGCTGCCGCCAGCAAAGGAGCCCGACTTAGCAGCGTGCGGTCCTTCGCCGAACGTTTTCCATGGCCGGGTGGAATAAATTGCTTCCCCATTGATTTGCATCCAGTTGCCGATCGCTTCGAGGATTGCCGCTTCATCCGAATCGATTGTCCCGTCCGGTTTGCCGGGGATATTGAGAATGAATGTGCCGTTCTTGCTGACAGCATCGACCATCCAGCGGATTACTTCGACCGGGTTCATATACTTGTGGTTAGCAAGAAGCGACCGGTTGTAATGCCATTCGCCGATGCACGTTTCGGATTGCCATGCGTACGGCATGATACGGTCAGTTACCCCCCGTTCGTAATCTGCAACCACAGCTTTTGCCATGTCATCAGGCACAAGCTTGATGTTCAGAACAGCACCGAGCGTGCCGTTGTGAGACTTCAGATAATGATTGTAAAAATATGCCCCTAAGTTCATGCCGGCCCAGCCGAGCGGCAGACCGCCGTTGTCGAAATAGAGCAGATCTGGATCATGCTGGTCGATGAGGTCGCGCACCCTGTCATAGAAATTGCGGAGGTATTTCTCATCAGGATTCTCCTTGATGGCGTGTATGCGCCCATAGAGTTCCTGCGGATCGAAGCCCTCCCACCATTGATCCTTGCCTAGTTCCTGGGTCAGCTGCCCGTCGTACGGTACACCTTTGAGCGGACCCGACGTGTCGCAGAGATGTGCTGACTGAAACCACCACCAGTTTCGCGCTGCGTGAACTGTGACTCCGAATTGAAGCCCCTCTCGCCGGGCAGCAGCAGCCCACTCGCCGATGACGTCCCTCTTTGGCCCCATCTTCCTTGCATTCCACGAATGATGTTTGGAATCCCAGGCATCGAATCCGTCGTGATGATTAGCGAGCGCCACGAACAGTTTAGCTCCCGCTTTCTTGAAGCGCTCCATCATCGCTTCAGGTTCCCAGTTCAGCAGAGTCCACTGTGCACACAGATCTTTATAGCCGAATTTGGATGGATGGCCGTAATGAGCGACATGGTAGTCGTACTGTCCCTGCCCTTGGATGTACATATTTCGTGCATACCAATCACCGGCTTCCGGAACACATTGCGGACTCCAGTGAGTCCAGATGCCGAACTTGGCATCGCGGTACCATTCCGGCGCCTCATATTCGAGAAGCGATTTCCATTCAGGTTTGAATGGCCCTTCACCAGCCAGTCCGGGAATGTCCGGAGCTTCAAGTGAAGCTCCGTCCCATGTTCCATCTCCCGCGGCAGCTCCGTCAGTTCCCCACCCGTTGTCGACCACGGCTTGCCATTCCGATACAGGGAAACTTTGGACCACGCCTCCTGAGATTACCTGCTGAAGATTCTTTGCTTTAGCAGTCAGGGGGAAGGCGGCTGCGGCACTGGCACCCAATCCAACAAGTTCACAGAATTCTCGTCTTTTCATGCAAGTTGTTCCTATGCGCTTTAATTCAGTTATTCCGATAAAGCCAATGCATATTCTTTGCCTGCTTCGGTTCGAAAATCATAAAGATAGGTTTCTCTCATCTTAATGGGGTTTGACTTTGCCTTTGGAGAAACCAATGGTTTTTTTATATCCGGCAATTGGTAAAATGGATTACTATTCTCTCCTTGGGCTTGAACGAGTGTTGCATTACCTTCAGCCTTCAACGGCGAATATGAACGGATACGGCAGTTGCCTCCCAAGTCGGACTTGATTACCAGTGTAGAGATTTTTCCGTTTTTCCATTCCATCGATTTGATTTCGAAACCACCGCGGGCACGAAGACCTTTTATACTTCCGTCTCTCCAAACATCCGGCAACGCAGGTAGTATATTGATAGCACCGTCGTGGCTTTGCATGAGCATCTCGGCCAGACCCGCAGTAAAGCCAAAATTTCCGTCAATTTGAAAAGGGGGACAAGCATCGAACATGTTAGGATAGGTGCCGCCTTTTCCCTCAAAATCGATATGTCTGTAATCGCATTTCTCGACCAGGCTTATTTGGTCTCTCATTAATTTATAGGCATGGTTGCCGTCCAAAAACCGTGCCCATAGATTGATCTTCCAGTTCATCGACCAGCCTGTTGAAGGATCGCCCCGGAACATCAGCGAAGTCCGCGCGGCGTCAAATAATTCAGGGGTTCGAAACGGAGAAATTTGATTCGATGGATATACTCCGTACAGATGCGAAACATGCCTGTGGTGATCTTCAGGATTATCCCAATCTTCAATCCATTCCTGGAGTTGACCGTACTGACCGATTTGCATCGGAGGTAATTGGTTCAGTGCTTCATCTACTTGAATAATAAAATCTTTGTCTACATCCAATATTCTTGCCGCTCTTACCGTCTTTGTGAAAAGATCGAACAATAACTGATTATCCATTGTCGTGCCGGCAGAAATGGATGATTCGGGATGGGAAGACGGAGAGTTTTCAGGAGAAACAGACGGACATACGACCGACCAATCGTGCCCCGGATATTTGACCATGAAGCTCAGATAGAACTCAACCGCACTTTTTAATATCGGGTACACGGTTTCAAGATATTTCTTATCACCGCTGTATTCGTATTTTTCCCACAGATGCTGGCAAAGCCATGCGCCGCCCATGGGCCACATTCCCCAGAACGAGCCGTCGATTGGTCCGTTCATGCGCCAGATATCCGTATTGTGGTGCAGCACCCATCCGTTTGCGCCGTACATGACTTTTGCAGTCTGTCTTCCCGTAACAGAAACATCCCTTATCAGCTGGATAAGAGGTTCGTTCATTTCGCTGAGGCTCGTAACTTCCGACGGCCAGTAATTCATCTCCGTATTGATGTTCACTGTGTATTTGCTGTCCCATGGGGGATAGAGTTGATCGTTCCACAATCCCTGAAGTGTTGCAGGTTGCCCACCGGGCTGGGAACACGAGATAAGAAGATAACGGCCATACTGAAAATAGAGTGCTGCGAGCTGCGGGTCGTTCCCTTCGGCAAACCTGGCAATTCGAACGTCAGTGGGATTCCTTACGGCATCAGTGACTCCCAAATCAAGGCTGACACGATCGAAGTACTTCTGATACGCGACAATGTTATCATGTAAGGCTTCCTCATACTTTCTCTTCAGAGCATTTTGCAAATACTGGTCTGCTTTGGCGCCGGCATCCCCGCTTATGTCATAATAATTCTTAAAGTCGGTCGCGATGGAAATATAGATGGTAGCAGTATCCGCATTGGATATTTGCAGGGAGGTGTCCGAAGCAGAGACAATACCACCATTTGTAAAGACCTTCACCTGAGCCTGGAATTTTACCGCGCCTTTGACGGAATCGTGATCGCTCGTCACGCCAGACATGATCAGTTCGTCGTTACCTCTCGTAAAAATCTTGACCTTCGACGGCCTGTCCATCGCAGCGGAGAAATTGATTGAGCCGGATTTGTCCGCTGTCATTCGAACGATGATGACCTGGTCGGGGAACGAAGCAAATACTCTGTTTTCATAGCGGACGCCGTCCGCCGCGTAGCGGGTCGTTTCCACCGCTTTCGCAATATCGAGTTCCCGATAGTAGTCGGAATAACGCTCGTGGCCGGGAAACACCAGATGAAGATCTCCGACTGTCTGGTATGGCATCCCGTTTGAAATCTTGCTGATGAACTTCTGATTAACCAGATACTGTGCTTCTTTATACTTGCCTTCAAATATTAATTTTCTAACCTGCGGCAATGCCTCTCTGGCGTCAGGGTTGTCGTTGCGATTTGGCTGGCCGGCCCAGAGTGTGTTCTCATTGAGTTGGATATCTTCTTTGTACGGATCTCCATAGACCATGGCACCCAAACGACCGTTTCCCACGGGCAGTGCCTCGACCCACTGTTTGGCAGGTTGACGATACCATAGCTTCAGTACGTTATTGTTTTGGGCCGATACAGTCTGTATGGAACACAGGCTGAGTACGCAAAGAAAAACAAAGTTTCCCAGTCTTCGCGATACTTGACTACATCTTGACATAGCTGTTCCTGTTCTTCACGATATAGACTAACCCTGCAATCAAGATGATGATCCCCCACCAAAGATTCGCGTGCAGATTTGCAAGCCTTACATGTTCGGCAGAAGGGAAAACCAACTCAGAAATTCCGGCGGCAATCTCAATCAAACCGATTACAGACAATAGTAATCCAACAAAGTACCAGATGCTCCTCATGCCTTGTTTGTCGTTTTCCATGATTTCCCTTACCAAAGGACAACGTTTATAAGTATGACAATTACCATCGTCACGACTGCCCAAAATTCCGGCTTCTTATACCACACAACTTTTTCTTCAGCGGATTCATTTCTATCAACCAAGCCGTATACAAATCCTCTCAATTCATCGTCGGTTCTGTTTTTCGTGAAGGAGCTGACGACTATTGCAGTGCCCGACGAAACTAACCAGGCCCAGACAGCACGCCAGAAGTTTGCCGCCATATATGATTGAGCGTCCGCGCCGCTGAAATCAGGAATGACAAAACTGACCGGTATCAATTTTACTTCTTGAGCGATAAATAATGCCACGGCAACAAGCGTTCCGACAAGCATTCCCCACAACCCACCTTTGGGAGTAATAAACTTCCAGAACATTCCAAGCAAAATGACGGCCACCGATGGAGCGAGAAACATGGAACTAATTGCCTGGAGATAATCGATGACCGACGGCATGCTCCGGGCAATATAGGCGCCTGCAACACTGAGGAGGATCCCGCTTACTGTTGCTATTCTTCCAATGTTTACGAGTTTTTGCGGTGACGCATCCTTGTTCACTACTGAATGATAAATGTCGTACGTCCATACCGCATTGAACGAGCTCATGTTTCCCGCCATCCCTGCCATAAACATTGCAACCATTGACGTCACACCAACACCGATTAAGCCGGGAGTGAAATATCTGAACATCAGCAGCGGTATGACGGAATCATAATTCGTTTTCCCGTTTTCGATGAGCAGGGTAAATCCGCTTGAGGGATTATTCATGAGCACTACGGCGATTAATCCGGTTCCGACGACAACTGCACCAAGGAGAAGTTTGAAGTAGGATCCGATGATCGGAGTCATTCTTGCGGAGCGCAAGTCTCTTGCGGAAAACGCGCGCTGAATGATCAAGAAGTCTGTCGTCCAATATCCGAAGGCAATTGCAAAACCCAAGCCAAGCACCAACCCGCCCCATGTCACATACATTGGGTTATTCTGCGGACTCCCCGATGTTGACCAGAGAGTTTTGAATCCCTCCGAAAGAGATTGTGAAATTGCAGCCGGGCCGCCTATATCCACCAATCCGAGAATCGGCAGAATCAAAATGCCTGCCCATATCAAGAAAAATTGAAGGATTTCTGTGAACATCGCTGAAAGCAAGCCGCCGAGCGTAACATACAAAGCAACAAAAACCGCCGAAAGCCAAATACTCAAATCCCAATTCCAGCCCAGAAAAGTATGAAAGATCAATGCCTGTAAATAGAGTGCAATTCCGGAAACCAAAATCATGTTCACAACAAACATTGCGGCGTTAAAAACACGCGAGCTTTCGTTGAAGCGTGCTTTTAGGTAACCCGGGATCGACTTTATTTTGCTATGGTAATAAAACGGCATCATGAAAACGCCGAGGAATAACATTGCCGGAACGGCTCCAATCAGATAAAAGTGAGCTGCGTACAAGCCGTACTTCACGCTTTGCCCGGCGTAGCCGATCACTTCCATCGAACCCATATTCGCAGACATAAAGGCGATGCCGCACACCCACATGCTGTTTCTTCTGCCGGCGAGGAAAAAATCTGTATCGGTTTTTGTGAATTTCTTTAAATAAAAACCGATCCAGATAATAAATCCGAAATAGACCAAGAGAATAGCCCAGTCGTACAGAGTAAGGGGAATTGAGACCATATTGTTTCCTATTTATACATCATGAATTCAATTAGACAACCACTCCCTTTTTCAGAATGATATTTGCATACAAAGCAGATTCTCCCGTAGCGATAACGGCGTAGGCTTTTCTCGCTCTCTCGTAGAATTCAAACCGTTCAACGTGTTCAAACTCCTTAAAGGGTTCCTTACTCTTCTGAATGATTCTTCTATACTCCTCCCAGATGACGGGTTGAACGTTATCACCCGGCGTCACTGCCATCAGACTCACTGGCGCTTTGACGTACGTATCAAGAGGGAACAGTGTTAGCACCGCTTCCAGAATTTCTGGTACTCCATGTCCGTCCAGCCGGACGAGTCTTCGAGCAACTGAAGCAGATGGAAAATTTCCATCGGCGACGACAATTTCATCACCGTGTCCCATCTCCATGAGGATCTTAAGGAGATCAGGGCTCAAAATATTTGGTATGCTCTTTAACAATGACCACACTCCATTTTCTATTTGATTTCTTCATCAAAGGCAACGGCAACTTTCCCGCATTTTCCGCTTGCCATTAATGCATAAGCAGCGCTTACCTCGTTCAGCGTGAACCGATGAGTAATTAATGTTTCAGGTTTTATGCCCCACCGAACAATCCGTTCAACAAGTTCTTCCATACGCCAGATGTTCGTTACCCATGAACCATAAATAGTTTTTTGATCGTGTATAATATCTCTTGAAGGCTGAAATTCGCAAGTGCCCCCTTCGCCGAGAAAAACTATTTTTCCCCATTTGCGTGTCGCCTGGATGCACGTAAGACGAGCTCTATTGTTAGCAGAACAATCAATCGCTTTTTCTACGCCGTGTCCAGACGTCAAGTCCCGGATTTGCTCAACATTGCTTTCTCCGGCTCTTATCACCTCGGTAAATAATCCCAGACTTTTTGCCAGGGAAAGTCTTTCATCGATGATTTCAACGCCAAAAATTTTCTGTGCACCCATCGCTCTGCAAAGCATTGCGGAAGCAAGTCCAACCGGGCCCAGCCCCGATATCAGGACGGCATCATTCCCGTTAACACCAATTTTTTCGACGCCTTCATACACAGTTCCAAAGCCGCATGCGACCTGGGCCCCGTCGGAATAGCTCAACTCATCCGACAAATAGACGAGATCTTTCTCTTCAGCAAGTAAATATTCAGCCATCCCGCCGTCACGTTGCCACCCGTACGCTCGTCTGTATTCGCTTGTGCATGAAATCATATATCCTCTTCTGCAGTCATTACATACACCGCACCCGGAAATATGATAGACAATAACGCGGTCATTGATCTTGAATCGCCGGCAGCCCGGTCCGACCTCCACAATTTGGCCGCAGGGTTCATGTCCGGCGATCATTCCGGGCATATATCCCTCGGGTCCTTTGCCGAGATGTTCATGATAGATACATCGAATATCTGAACCGCAGATTGTCGATGATTTCATTTTTATTAACACTTCCCCGTGACCTGGAGTTGGCACGTCAAACTCTCTCAGTTCTACCGTATCATTCCCCGGTAGAATCGCACCAATCATTCTGTTCATTACTTTTATCCTTTTTATAGAGGATTGAATGTTACGCCGGAGTAATTTCCCCGTTCACATCCCACAAATCTTCCCAGCTCTGGTTATCTTTCCAAAGAAAGACCTGCCCCTTTATGAGTCTGCAGTTCTTGTCAATCTTTGCGATCTCTTCCATGTCACTTTCAGTCAGAGGATTATCGGTAGCAGCTTCAAGGTTTTCAAAATAATGATTGACGGAAAATGGAATAGGAATTTGCCCTCTTTGAATCGCCCATCTAATTGCGACCTGAGCCGGAGTAACGGTGTAATCTTTTTGCTATTTCGATTATTACGTTGTCTTCAAGATCTACGGTATCGCTGCCGGTTCGATCGCGTTCCGGGCGGCCCGGAGAACCGAGGGGACAGTACGCTATCGGCTGAATACCTTTTTCAAGACAGAATTGAAAGAGTTCCGGCTGTTGAAAGTGAGGATGCAATTCCATTTGGTTGCAGGCCGGTTGTATTTCTGCATCCCGAAGAAGAAGCTTCAACTTTGGTATTGTCATATTTGAAGTGCCAAGATGTCTAATCAACCCGGCCTTATATAATCGCTCCACCTGTCTCCAGGTCTTCATGAAATTATCATGAATATACGGCTGAGCATCGGGGCTGCGAGAAGAGACATCGCACATAGGAGGATGATAATTCGGAAATGGCCAATGGACGAAATAGAGGTCAAGGTAATCTGTCTGAAGATCTTGGAGGGATTGTCTGCAGGAATCTGCAACACTGCCGTGCATATCATTCCATACCTTCGAGGAAATCCACAAGGCTTCACGCTTAACCAAACCACTCTTTAGGACTTCGTTAAAAACAACTCCAATATCTCTTTCATTGCCATACACCGATGCACAATCAAAATACCGGTATCCGGCTTCGATCGCTTTTTTAACAGTTAAAGCGACAGTCTGCGGTGAAACCGCATCCGAGCCGAATGTTCCAAGACCGATGCCAGGAATTTTACTTCCAGCTTTAAGATTTATGCTCGGTACCGAATTTGAATCTATGTGTTTCTGTGTACTTGTTAATCTATTCATTCGTTTGTTTTCAGGATTCGAATCACTCACGGTTATATTTCTTGATGATGGAGTCATTCCACAAGAACGTTTCTTCAATAACTATGTCGCGGGGCTTTACTGCTTCAGGGTTTGTTATTAGTTCGATCAGAAGCTTGGCTGCTGCGCTGCCGACTCTTCTTGGATCCTGGCTTATTATCGACAGAGAAGGGGAAAACGACTGCGCCGTATCACTAAAGCCAAATCCCAAAACACCAATATTATCTGGAACTTTTAATCCGGCTTCTCTGATTGCCCTGTAAACGCCTAATGCAACACGGTCGTTGACAGTGAATATAATTTCAGGCAGGTCAGCCGAATGATATAGTTTCATGAATGCAGCGTAGCCGTCTTCGATTTCGAATCCGCCTTCAATGATCCATTCCGGATTGATTTCAATCCCATTTTTTGTCAGTGCATGTTTATAGCCCAAACACCGCTCTTTACTTATGCTCACCGTTGAGTAGCCCGCAAAATGGGCAATCTTCGTGTATCCCCCTTTGATGATTTTATCCAACGCATTTTCAGCTCCGTTCCTGTCATCAAATGTGATAGCCGGAAAGTCTAATCCTTCAAATTGACGATCAAAGAAAACAAGGGGAATGCTTAGATTTCTTACTTGATTAAATATTGACGGATCATCTGTTTGCTGTGATACACACACCAAAAGTCCGTCAACTCTCATCCCGATCAGCTTTTGGATGTTGAGATTTTCACTCTGCTGATTCTCTCTCGACACGGTCACAAAGACATTGTAGTTTTTTTCTGCTGCAGCATCAATGATGCTGTCGGTGGCATAAGCAAAGAAACTATTTTCCAAATCCGGAAGGACGACACCGAGCGTGTAAGTTCTCTGAGCGGTTAGATTTTGAGCGATGAGATTCGGGATATACCCAAGCTCGGTAGCAGCAGCTATAACTCTTCTCTTCATCTCTGTCGAAATATCGGGATGGCCTCTTAATGCTTTGGAAACAGTTATGCGTGTGACGTTCAGCTTTCCGGCGATGTCAGATTGGGTTGGATGTGCCATAAAATATATCCTTACTCGTGAACTTTCTCGTGTAAAATACTGAACCAAAAAGAAACACACAAGTTCTTGATACGCGTTCTTTCGGAAGAGTTGATCAAACCTGATAGATTCAAAAAAGGCAGAAGCTCAAACAGCGGCGAAGAGAGATAACTCGTCCTCTTTTGATTGATGCGAGTGTTCAGCTTTGCCATTAATATCCGGCAATCAAGGTTTAATGGAGACGGTATTTTCCCTTCCCTGCCGCTTGTTCGGTCCGGACTCAATCAGTTTGAGTCTTGTGATAACTCCAGAGGTTGACTGACGTGAGTCGGTACCAGAGGTTTTGTGGATTCTCTGACAATGAATTCAGCGTGAAGGACGATGTTCTCTATCGCCAACGGTGTAGAAGATTCGATGTTGGTGATCAAGATCTCTGCCGCCTTTCTGCCCAATTCAAGTAAGGGAGCTCGAATCGTCGTCAGATCGACAGGAATGTGCGTTGAAAATGGGATATCATCATTTCCCACAACGGAAACCTCATCCGGCACTTTAATGCTCATTTCAGAGAGAGCTGACATGACACCGAGCGCAACAAGGTCATTGTAGCAGACAATTGCCGTGGGAAAATCTTGGCGGCTTCTGTTCTGAAAATATTCCAAGCATGCTTTATGACCGTCTTTAAGGTGGGAGCCGACATGGATGATCATATTGCTGTTGAAAGCGAGGTGGCTTTCACTGTATGCTCTGCGAAAACCGTCGATCCTTTCATAGGTGTGGGAAGCATGTTTCGGTCCGGCAAAATGTATTATCCTGGAGTGTCCGTTGTCCATCAAGTATTTTAGCGCTTCCTTCATCACCCTGATGTTATCGATGCTGACAACGTTTGCCTGGATACTCTTGATATTCTCCAATAAGACGAATGGATAATTGATCATCTTCAGCCGATAAAGATGTTCGATCTCCGCCGTCCCTTCAAGCACCGGCGCAATGATAGCCCCCTTAATATCTTTGGCGGTGAAATTTTCCGTGATCTCTTCCTCGTACGTATGATCCCCCTCTGAACTGGCGGTCAGAACCAGGTATCCTCTGTTTGTGGCAAACTCTCTCACTCCCAAGGCGATGCCCATGTAGAATGGGTTGTCCAATTCACGAATGAGCAAGCCGATGATTGGGAACTGAACGGACGGATTTTTCAGATTGCGGGCACTTCCTCTCGGGCGATAGTTGAGTTCTTTCATCGCCCTCAATACGGAATCTCTTGTTTTTACGTGAACGGTGTTTTTCTGATTAAGCACAGCTGAAACCGTCCCCTTCGACACTCCGGCTTTCTTTGCGATATCGTCGATGGTTATTTTTTTCACTTTTCTTCTCCGACGATCAGTCAAATTTTTCTTAAACAAAAGACTTGATTCTCAAATATATTATTTTATATTTGCTAAACCGATTCAATTGACATTTAATCAATTCAATGTCAATTGAAAACAAATAAGTTTACATAACTATTAGGCAAAAGTCAAGAAATCAATTAAAACCCTGAAATGTGTGACGTCCATCCAGCGAAAATTTCAATGGCTCAACTAGGCCGCTCCTTCAAAAACGACGTAAAATTAGACAAAATTAACAAAGTTGTGCGCCAAAAAGACCGGAATCGGCGGGCAGGTGAAGACAACGGTGATTGCGTAGAATGCCGTGCGATGTCTGGCGGCATCGCTCTATAGTAGGATGAATAATATACGCCTCAAACGGGTCAATCGTGCGTTGCAGAGTGATTGCGATCCATCAAAGAGTAGCTGTTGGACGGTTAAGGAATAATGTGTTTTCTGGCCGGAATTTGCTGCACTCTTCATAGCTGAGCCCAAAGCGAGCAAACATTCACTCCGGTTGAATGCAAGTGGTTAGTCGACGGCAATTGCTGTTGCCGATTGCAGGTCGGCGATGTCAGAAAAAAAGGCATTTTGAGATAATAATGCGGTGAACGCTTTCCGCTTTCTCCTAACGAAACGCCTGCAACCGGTTTTGGGTTGCAGGCGTTTGTGTGTCATGTAGTGTCTTACAGCCTGCATTGCAGAAATTGGCTGAGTGGTTGTGAACTCGAGGATTCTCGGAAACAAACCCTCGGCAGGTTTCTCATACCGATCTGTTCCACCGATTCGATGCCTATGCTGCGTGTGTCAAACAACGTCCTCATCGCACATCGCGTTATAATCTATCACAAGAAATCGCTCAAAGTATATCTTAACAAAACGCACTTTCTGTCCAAAACGCCATGGCGACATACGACGATGGGCGACATGGTTCGCAGACGAACACATCGCTGCCGTAATAAGACCGCATGAGGTTTTCACAAAAGTCTCTCCTTGTTTTGTTTTTGCAGCCTTTTCCGGGCCGCATGACATGCTCGACTATATGTTCATCCACGCGTTGCCAGAAACAAAATAATCGGGCCGACAACTGTTTCTGAACTGAAAGTCCTGTAGAGAGCCTCTTATGAATCTATTACCAAAGTATAAAATTCCTATTACGAGATAAACACTGGAAATATAAAAAAATCGGATGAACGTCCCCGTTGGCGAGTTGTTGTACGCTCACCGCGGAGCGATCACCCGAATGCGACACATCTGAATCCACGCTCGCTGGTCTGCTGAAACATAGATCAGCAAAAACAATTGAGAAATAAAAAATGCAGTCCGTCGTATCAATTGAAGCATCGTGACTGTCGTTAGTTGATGGACGAGCGAATATTGAAACAACGGCATTCAGGAATATGTAATGCGCCGCTGTTAGATCAACACCTCATCTCCTCTCCTTGAAAAACCCTCCTTACGCCGCGGACGAAAACTCCGGGATGGTTCATGTGTATCGATTCATTGTTGGAGAATATTTGAATTGATAATATTCTCCAGCATTTCCTGCCGGCCGCTTTCCATCTCCGGTTTGCCTTCTTTGATGATCCAATTTTTTAGATATTCGAAACCGACTTCACCAGAACCAATTTTCGCGCCGATTCCTGAATCAAAATTTCCATAACGTTACGCGATGAACTTGAACAGGACTTTATCCTCGATGAGGAACTGACCTTTGAATCCGATTGTGCGTCTGTAATCGACTGCCATGTGAAGAAATCTCGCCGTGTGTTCCTGCTCTTTTTTCAAATCAGTATTCAGCAGTGTCTCGTATCCCTCACGTCCTCCCCAAAAAACATAGTTATCTCCCCCAAGCTCTTTCGTCGCGTCTATGGCGTTCTTTACTTGTGCCGCGGCATGGACCATAACGTGTGCGTTCGGGCTCGTTCCAGCCTCCTGCGAATACAGAGGGCTGCCGAACAAGTTAGCCGTTCCCCATAAAAGCTTGCCCCCTGTCTCCTTTTGCAACGCTTTGGCAAGCGAACAATCGCCTGCAAATTTTTAATCGACTGAGAGAAAGTTTCACCTTCGGGAGCGATATCTCGGCCGTGGAAACAATAATAGTCAACGCCAAGCTTTTGGAAAAAATCAAACGCAGCTTCCAGGGCCTTCATGGCACGATCTATCGGATCGTTCGATCTGCGCCATGCTCTGTCGAAGTTCGCTCCTCCAAACATGACGCTGCCGTTGGCCATGAGTATATGCCATGGTAACAGAGAATCGAAGGTATTCTCTCATCGTTTTGGAACCAACACGCTGGTCTTGGTTGTAATATTTGAAGGCAAAGGCGTTCTTGGGATCCTTTCCTTCATAAGGAATCTGCTACTTGATTTTCGGGAAATATTTATTGCTCAAGGCCGTTTTGAAGTCTCGTCTCGATTTTATAAGGCAGGTGGTATTGTGTTGACGAAGGAATCCTAAATAAATGCATTGATTTTCAAAAAATGCTCCTTTATTACTTTATCAGTTTAAATAGGATTGAACCGATTGAATCTCATGAATAATTCTTCTTCATGTCAAGTGAAATAATAAGGAATTACCTCCCAAGAAGCCCAGAGAGACGGCTATTCCAGGTTTCATAGACAGAACCATATTTTTTGACCAATTCGGCTTGCGGACTCAATTTTTCGATCACTTTTAAACCTCTAAATGCTTCGTCTGGAGACGAATAGTACCGGGCACCGATTCCAGCGCCCCTGGCTGCTCCCTGGGAGCCATCGGTATTGAAAATTTCAAGGTCGACATCGCACGTGTTGACGAAAGCCTCTTTGAACACCCGGCTCTGGAATAAGTTGGAGTCGCCCGCCTTAATAACGCTGAATTGCATTCCGATACTTTTCATGATATCCAGCCCATACCTGAAAGTATACACAATCCCCTCCTGAGCCGCCCTAATCAGATGCGCTCTATTATGAATATTGAAATTAATACCCGTGAACTGCGCATGCAGTTCCTTGTTTTCCAAGCTTCTTTCCGCCCCGTTGCCGTACGGAAAACAAAACAGCCCTTCTGAACCTATCTCAATGCCGGATGCGATTGTGTTCATTTCATCGTACGAATATCGATTGTCGAATACATTCTGTTTAAGCCAGCTGTACTGGATTCCGGTTCCATTAATACAGAGGAGAACCCCTGTCAATGGCTGCTCTTTTGTATAGTTCACGTGAGCAAAAGTATTGACGCGGCTTGCAGGATCAAAGATATTTTTCTTCGCAACTCCATAGATTACTCCCGATGTCCCTGCCGTTGCAGCAATCTCGCCCGGCTTCATCACATTGAGCGAGAGGGCGTTATTCGGTTGATCCCCCGCTCTGTATGTAATGGGGATTCCGGCTTTCAGACCGAGCTCCGTTGCAGCCTTCGAGCTCAATTTGCCCTGCAACCCGAACGTGGGAACGATATCAGCTATTATATCCTCGTCGATGCCGTACAATTTCAGAACGTCATCCGCCAATCTCTTTTTTTCAAAGTCCCACAAAATTCCTTCACTCAGGCCCGAGATGGTCGTGCAGATTTCATCTGTGAGTTTCAGAGCGATATAGTCTCCCGGCAACATGATCTTCGCGATCTTCGAGTAGACATCGGGTTTGTTTTCCTTTACCCATTTCAGTTTCGACGCAGTGAAGTTGCCCGGAGAATTTAAGTAATGGTGAAGACAGTAGTTCTGACCAAGGTCGACGAAGGCTTTGTTTCCAATTTCAACCGCGCGGCTGTCGCACCAAATAATAGCGGGATGAAGTACCTCCATGTTCTTCCCAACCATAACGAGACCGTGCATCTGGTACGAGATGCCGATTCCGGCAATCTCAATTGATCCCGTGCTGATTTTGGAAAGAATCTTTTTTGTCGCGGCGACAACATGTTCCCACCACGCATCCGGGCGCTGCTCTGCCCAACCCGGCCGCGGCGAATCAATTTTCATTTCCGTCTCGGGAGAATTTCCCGAGATGACCAATTCCCCGGTATCAGCGTCGATGAAGGATGCTTTGATCGATGAACTTCCGATATCGTATCCGAGGAGGAGTTTTTGCATGATGAATATCTCCGATTGATTGTTCTGAAGTATGAACTGCTGAATAAATCTTTGGTTTTGAGCAAAAAGGAAAATGGGTAAGCGGAATTACATTGAACTAATGCCTGAGTTGAAGATCAGCAGCAAACTCCCTCACGGTCTCCGCGAAGGAATATCATTTTTTTTCTCATTGCCCCTTCGACATTATGCGTTCAGAACTCTTGTCGATTCTCTGACGATGAATTCCGTTTCCAAAACGACATGCTCGCTCGGCAAAAGTGTTGGAGCTTCGATATTTCTGATGAGAATTTCGGCTGCAATTTTTCCGATCTCATGCTGAGGTGCTCGAATTGTCGTCAGCGGAACGGGGTAAATCTTCGCATAGTAGATATCGTCGTTCCCGATGATCGATATATCGTCCGGTACGCGAATCTTCAATTGCTTCAGAGCTGACATTACGGCTAGAGCCTGATGGTCGTTGAAGCAGACGATTGCAGTCGGATAATCTTCCGTTTTTTTCCCCTTGAAAAATTCCAGCGTCTTGCCGAAACTTTCATCATAGTGAGAACCTACAGAAACGATCATCTCTTTGTGAAAAACCAGAGTGCTTTCACTGAACGCATCACGAAAACCTTCGATCCGCTCCATCGTGTGCGATGAAAGGGGTGGGCCTGCAAAATGTACAATGCGCGTGTGCCCGCTGTCGATAAGATATTTAACTGCCTTTTTGATCGCTTTTAGATTGTCGATGGCAACCACATTCGCCTGTATTCCGCGAACGTCCTCCAGCAAAACAAAGGGATAGTTGATCATTTTGAGTTTGAAGAGATGCTCTATCTCTGCCGTCCCTGCAACGATAGGAGCGATAATAATCCCTTTGATATCCTTTGCCGAAAAGAGATGCGAAAACTTTTTTTCGGTTTCATGGTTATCGTCCGAGCTTGTAACGAGCACGGAATACCCTTTGCTGTTTGCATAATCCTTCACTCCTGCGGCGATCGAGGTATAGAATGGATAATTCAAATCTTTGATGATGATTCCGATGCTTTTGTCTTGATTGCCGTTCTTTAAATTTCTTGCGACCCCCTTCGGGCGGAAGTTGAGTTCCTTCATCACCGCCAGGATGTGGTCTCGCGTGGCCGGTTTCACCGTATTTTTTGCATTGATAACGGCAGAAACCGTTCCCTTCGAGACTCCCGTTCGTTTGGCAACATCTTCTATTGTTATTCTTTTCATGTGAGTTTTCGTACTCCCGATGAGGAATTACACCGTTAGTTTGAATCTCTGGTATTCAAAGATGATTGAAGAATCGGTCGAATTGTGTACCTGACCAGTGCAGATGACTTCGCTGCACTCTGTTCGCTGACGTTAAGAGGACCGTTACCGATTTCAAGCGAGGGGGGCTGTGGCATAATAAACATCATATCGACTGCTGAACGCCGGTTTTTTGCCGCACCGAAGTAATTTCAAGAATTATTGGATGCGGCGTGTTCAAAGACTCACACAAAGGTAAGATATTTTTCCGCATAATCAAATCGGCAGTTCAAGCCGGCTTACTTATACACTTCATCATCGCCTGAATATTCAAACCAATTGTACGCGGCAATGCTGCTGCTTTCTTTTCGCTGTGAGGTTGCATACATCGCAACCATGCATCCGACAAACCCGCCGGCAACCTTCGTGCTGAGAAACTTCGCATCGACGCTGTCTTTAAGCAAAGTCCAGCGGTCGGGATGGTAAGTGTAAGAAAACGAATAGACGTCCTCCTTCGCATCAATTTTCAACATCACTTCGTTTCCTCGGACACTTTTCTCTGCAGGCGTAGATGCAATCAATACCATACCGCTGGCTGCTTTTCCGCTGCTGTCCGAACTATACAGCTGGATCACGGGCTCGCCTTTTTCGGACGACTCGCATAAAAAATAAAAATGCTTTTCGTTCTGAAAAACCAGAAGTCCCGCTTCTTCATTGTCAGCCTTTGGAGTGAAAAGCAAAGCGGTGCTTACAGAACATCGGAGGTGCTGCTGGCGGCGGCCCAGGAAACTCGGATTCATGCCGTCGGCACAGATTTCAGGTCTCAGCCGTATCGACAAGTATCCTTTTTTCTGTGCCAAGTCGTACCACTTTTCATGAGGCGTCCGCAGGAAAACCCAATTGATGTTGAGGTCATGTGAATCGAACTCGTCTCTGATCCGAAAATTCCCGCTCGTTGGAACGTCGATAGAATCGGTCGAAGGAAGAATCGGAGAAGGATAACGATACTGTACTTCTTCATGTCCGGGATTGATCGTTGGCCAGCCGTTTTCCCATTTCACCGGCGCAAGAAATGTTTCCCGCCCGGTGTTATAGTATTCTTTTTCATACGGATGATAAGGACGGCAGCCGAGAAATACCGCCCACCAATCCCCCGATTCGGTCTGCACAAAGTCTGCGTGGCCCGTCGACGTAATCGGGTTTGGTCTCCTCGGATCCAACTGCCGCTGAGTGAGGATTGGGTTCTTTTCATATGAAACGTACGGACCATAAACATTCTCACTTTTGAAAACTACTTCAGAATGTTGATCCTCGGTTCCTCCTTCTGCAGCGATAAGAAAGTATACGCCGTCCTTTTTCAAAATGTGAGGCCCTTCAATCCAAGACGGTTTTTTCTCGATGTTGGTGCCGCCATTGACGAGAATCTTCTCATCCCCTCGTACTTTGACACTTTCAGGATCAAATTCATGAATCCGAATCGTCCTGTGTCCATTGTAGAGCGGTTTATCGCCGGGGGGAATGCTGTTGTAAACGATGTACGTTTTGCCGTCGTCAAAAAACAATGACGGGTCTATACCGTTAATTTCGGGGAGCCAAACCGGTTTCGACCAGGGGCCTGCCGGATCTTTAGCAGTCGCGACAAAATTCCCGCCGATGTCGACAAGGGTACACGTTACGTAGAACAATCCATTATGATAACGAATTGCCGGCGCATAGAGCCCGCGTGAAACGCCCTGACCGTCGAGGTTGAGTTGCTCGGGCCTGTTCAACACGTAGCCGATTAATTGCCAGTGCACCAAATCTCTGCTGTGAAACACGTTGATGCCTGGAAAATACGCGAACGTAGAATTTACGAGGTAGTAATCCTTCCCAACACGGCAAATGCTCGGGTCGGGATGAAAGCCGGCAATGATTGGATTCGTGAAGCTCGGAGCGCTCTGGCCGAAGGAATACTCATGCATGTCCAAAACAGTGAACGCCAAGAGCATTGAAAAGCATAATACACATCTGCTCATCGATGATTCTCCAAATTGATGGATGATGATAGCGGCCTAAAAACTAATTTCCTAATCATACTTTAATTGACTTTCTCGACAAATTGCTGGCCGTTAAACTGTTCCAATTGGAAACCGGCCACTTTTCCCTTTTCATCTTTCTTGAAATGAATGAACAGATATTGGCCTTTGAGATAAAAGTCTTTCTCGCTCTCCGCGGAAATTGCGAGTTTTGAACTATCGGGAGTCATAGCAACAAGCCGACCCTCTTCCCGCATAATTTTTATTTTAAACTCCGGGCCAACCTGATATATGCCTGTGTACTGATCAAGGATTGCGGGATCGACGGCCACAAATGGTTTTGCAAAAACAAACTGTAACCCGCGAGAGTACCCTTCGGCCTTCCCTCCAGAATGCCCGCTTCCTTCGAGCACTCGAGTCTCCATTTCCAATCCTGCCAATTTTTTCGCGTTCAGCCGGTCCGCAAATTTCTCAAAGGAACTCTCATTTCCCTCCAGCCCGCCGACTGCCATGAACAACCTTACCGGAAGCTGGGGCTTGTTCGGCGTATAGTTTTTGATATAACGCTCAATTACCCCGTCATCCCATCCTATCGCTGGACTTGTCAGCACATAACGGTTGAACAACGATGTTTCCTGAAAAAGCGTGTACAGCGTGAAGAGGCCGCCGAGCGAACTTCCCATGAGCGTCCGGTCGTTTTTCTTCGTTCGATACCTGGCATCGATAAAGGGAATTAATTCCTTCTTGATAAATTGGAGGAACTTCGGCGCGTTCCCGCCGATAGGAGCCTGCTTTGTTGCTGATGGAGTAAGATCTCTTGCCCTCAGAAAATCATAATTCGGATTGGTTCCGCCCCACGCAATTCCGACGACGACAGCTCCCGGAACAAAGCCGTCATAGTACTGCTCGCCAACGATCGCATTCATGAGCGGAAAATCCCATTGTCCATCCAGCACATAGATAACAGGAAATGTTTTGGATGAATCCTGGTAGTCTCTCGGAATATTCACGTACAGGTCAAACTCTTGCCCGACAATGGAAGAAAAGAAAGAAAGTGATTGTGTTCCTCCAATCTTTACCGGCGGAGGAATTGAAAGTGAATCACTATGCCCTGGCTGAGCTGCCGATGTCTCAACCAGAAAGACTGTGAACAAAAAAAGCAAAAGTATACGAACGCTGGGGAGAGGTTGAAGAGCTTTATGAATTACAGGTATCATAAGAGTGAACTCCTCGATGAATTATCGTTTGGAATAATTATTGTCAATTTTCAACACGGTTTCCCTTCTCAGAAAACATTGACCTCATAACGATCTGGATAACATGAGCGCACGTGTGCACCGTCAATTTTTACGGTGGAGCAAAAAACTTTCAGGCGGACCGAGGTAACTTGGTTTTACACCGCCGGCATCGACGACGATTTTCTGAAGAACGACGCCGGGATCAATCATCCAAAATTTCAGCGTGTGAACACCGGGACTTTGAATAGTATGATGCGATACCGACACGTTGATATTGTTTGCAACCCACTGATCCCATGCCCGGTTCAGATTGCCGCCGTTCATGCTGATGATTCGCGGAGGCTCTTCGTCGAATGAAATACCGTAACGCAGCCCCTCATTATGAAAATCAAGCGTCGGTGATAAATAGACATCGACGGCCACCTCACACCCGCTCAAAAGAAACATTCTGTATTCGAGATGAGGGCTTGCTCCTCCCGGCAACTGGGGAGGCAACGCTGCAGGCTCGGACGTCATTGCAGAAAGAGTACGACCCAGACCCGGTATCTTCAGCCAACCGACAGGCGGTGCCTCTACGGACTTGGTAAAATGTTCCGCTTCAATCGAAACGTAGCCATTACTTTCGATGAATTCCTTCACGTCATCCTGCAGCGGCTTCAACGAATTGTCGATGCATGCACGGACAATGATACGACGATTTTGCGGGCCGGTTACAGTGATCCCCGCAGTTTGCTTCCCATCCGGCACGATTCCCCAATCTATGCTCACCCAGATGCGCTCTTCCGACTCAATGTCTCCATGGGTTTTACTTGCTTTCAGCCATGGTTTCTCCGATTCTATGGAATAGGAAAATGGTGTCTTCCCTCGATTGAATATCTCAATGTAGTACGATTGTCGATTGAACCGATCGAATTCAGGCAGCATAGCGTCTGCACTCTCGTCCGGCCACCATGCGGTTTGTCCTTCTATGGCGATTCCCATTTCGGCAGGGGCAAGCAAATCGATTCTTTTCACCTCGGGCATCGTATTTTTGTCCGGTTGCTGCCAGTACGTATACCCGATGTGGGTCTGATCCATCATGTGATTCCATTTCCCACCGGCCATGACCTTGTTATAATGGTACGAAATTGTCGAGTCTTTGCTGAACAGTTCCTGGGCTGCTTGAGCAAAGCTGTTTGTCGCCGCACGGCCTTGTTTTGCATAGAAACGGTTCTTCGCGACGGTCGCATAAAGTTCGTTCAGGTTCGAGCACGCAAGAACGGGATAGAGGACGAGTTGATAGAATGCATCATGGCATTCGGGCGAGAGTGCGTCATAAATATGCTGAGCCTTTTCTGCGAGCGCATTGTAGTCGGCAACAACTGTTTCGGCTTCCCTGTAATCGACCACACTGTACGTTTCGGGAGAAAGTAATTCCGGTTTTCGCCGTGCATTAAACTTCGTGTACGCCGTCACGATGTCGGCTATCTCGGCCGCATGTTCTTTGCCAAATTGCTGCTCTGCCCAGCGACGAGTGTAGTCGGGTAAGCGCTCGGCCGGCAGTGCGTCCGGATTCCATGCATAGTCCAGGAAAAACTGAATCGGATATTCCATCGGTTTAATATCTCCGACGTTGACGATCCAGATTTGCCTTGCACCGTACGCATACGCCAGGTGCATCTGCTCCCACGTCCGCTCAATCTGATTCGTGTTCAGCCACTTGTAATTCCTTGGGCCGCCGACGTAGTCATAGTGATAGTAGATTCCATAACCGCCTCTTCTCGGCTTCTCGCCCGCACCGGGAAGCTTGCGGATGTTCCCCCAATTGTCATCGCATAAAAGCAACGTGACATCGTCGGGAACACGCATCCCTTTATCGTAATAGTCTTGCACTTCCTTGTATAGCGCCCAATCTTGCGGGATGGTCGTGATATCTTTGCCAGTTACCGCGCCGATAATATCGCGTTGGTCTTTAACAATTCTTTCGAGGAGGTCGATATTGGATACTGCTGTCATCGGCATATCGCCGTCTCCCCTCATACCAATCGTTACGATGCTCTCGTACGGACCCATCCTCTTGATCCCCTTCGTCCAGAAATCTTTCAGGACATTCTCGTTTTTTTCATAGTTCCACGGTCCGCTTCCGTACCGGTGCCACTCAGCCTGTGCGCGCATCATCGGCTCATGATGGGAAGTGCCGATAACGACGCCATATTCATCGGCGAGCCGGGGATTCAACGTATCGTCATCGGAAAATGCGCTTCCCCACATGGCGGGCCAGAGATAATTTCCTTTTAGACGCAGGATCAGCTCAAAGACGTGAACATAAAACGCACTGTTGAACCCGCCGAATTTTTCGGCAGCCCAGCCCGACAAAGCCGGAGCCTCATCATTGATGAAAATACCGCGGTACTTAACAGCAGGTTCGCCTAGCGTATGTCTTCCCGGAAGGACGTACAGACTCGTTCGATGCCTGACGGGAACGTCCGCCCACCAAAACCAGGGGGACACACCAATATGAGAAGAGAGGTCGTACACGCCGAAGATCGTTCCTCGCTTATCGCTCCCCGCAATCACCAACGCTCTATCCACACCAGCGAATGGTTGTTCAATAACCTGGATGAGAAATGTTTCCCATTTCCCTGCCACTCCTTCAACGTTGATTTTCTTCCTGGAGATTAATGAATCGATCCACGGGTTTTTTCCAATTGTTCCGACGATAATGATTTCTCCATGAGAGGGAATCGAATCTGCGATGAGGAGAGGCTTTGCATTCGTCACGCGTTCGACGTCTCCCGCAAAGTCTTTTGCGGCGCGAATCACTCCGGGGAAATCGCGGGAGTTGACACAAACGGCAGCAGATGCTCCAGACGCCGAAAGAATAAAACTTCCTGGCTTCATCTCCGGCGAAACATAGGTCTCGGAATTATTTGTCGAGGCTGACTGAGCTGATGCAATGACCGAAATGAAAAGACTCGACAGGGCAACATATATCGATCGCGTCGCTGTTCCCTTGTGATTCAAAGTATGCCGGGAAAAACTTTGAATCATATAATTCATTACGGTGCCTTCTTCAATTTTTATGAGTAGAGACTTCTGAAAAATTCCTCAGTAATGTCATCCAGATGTTTCGAGTAATTAATTGATGGAAATAAAAAAGGGAACTTCTATTCAAGTTCCCCTCACGAACCTTGTCAAGGTATTCTATGGTTTCTGGCTGGTTTTCACCACTGCCTCAAACGCCGGCTTTGGCGCTCCGTTCCGGTCGAACAATAACGGATAGTTCACACGGCCGCGAGAGTTCAGCCAGGAATCGCCGTCTGTGACTCCCCAAAATGTGACACGGCCGACCTCACCGGAATGTTTGACAAAGACCGAAAAGAGCTCACTGTAACGCTTCGCCAATTCCGTCTGCACTGAATCGGGCAAACCATTCGCATAGACGTCTTCTTTTATCTGATGAAAGCTGTTCACTGACAGGTCCGCACCCCTGTTGCTTTGCGTTGCCGGCACGACGTCAATATCAAGCTCGGTGATATTCGCTTTTACACCGATCGCTTCAAATGCTCCGATGGTAGAATCAACTTGCGCCGATGAAGGCCAATCCATTTTGTAGTGTCCCTGCAGGCCGACAGCAGCGACATGCACGCCGGCAGCTTGGAGTTTCCGTATCAGTGTAATTGCTCCCCCTCTCTTCGGAGCATTTTCAAGGGAGTAATCATTATAGTACAACTCCGCGTTCGGGTCTGCCTGATGAGCAAACTCAAATGCTTTTGTGATATATTCTTCTCCGATGATTTTTAACCAGGGGGTTTCGCGAAGAGAACCGTCCTCGTTCAACGCTTCATTGACAACGTCCCATCCTTTAATTCTCCCTTTGTAACGCCCGACAACGGTGCGGATGTGATCCCGCATTCGCTCCAGCAGCGCATCGCGAGTAATCAGCTTGCCTGCACTATCCTGAAATACCCACTGGGGAGTTTGATTGTGCCAAACAAGCGTATGGCCGATGATGGTCATTCCGGTTTTCTCGCCGAACTCCACGTAACGATCGGAGGGGGAGAAATTGTAAACGCCCGGTTTGGGATGGACCAATCCCCACTTGAGAACATTTTCGGGCGTGATCGTATTGAATTGGGTTTTCGCGAGGAGGGCGCCACGTTGATCCGTCCCAGAGAACTGGGCATCGTTCAGCGCGGCACCGACCAAAAATTTATCTTTAAAAACATCTTTAAGGCTTACCTTGTCAAGGTTCGGTTGAGCAAAGTTTTTTTCCTGCGCGGATAGTACGAAGAGAATACCGATGAGAAGAATAATCAAACGAAACTGCATGAACAATCCAAGGATGAAACGATTTCTTATCATAATAATTGTATGCGATTTATGTTGCGAATTGTTTCCGCCGTTCTGCCAGTTCATCGGCGATCTGGATAGTCAAGTTCTTATTGATCTGGTAAACGAGCAACAAGACCGCGCAAATGGCAAAGAGAATGCCGACAACGATTCCGCTGCAGGCTCGGAACCCTTCCACCGCCTGGGGAATGTCGGGCAGCTTCGTGTCATAGTTGAAAAAGCCAGCCATAATCCAAAGAAACGACGACGATCCGAGCGCCAGACCGGTTTTCAGGGCAAAACCGATGGTCGCAAAAACGATACCCGTGAAACGGCGGCCTGTTTTCCATTCTGAATAGTCGGCAACGTCCGCATAGATTGCCCAAATCAACGGAATGGTCGGAGCGTATGCTACGGAAATGAAGATTGTCAAGAACAACATCCCGGCGACATCGGCGGGACCAACAAAATAAAACGCTAGCGAACCGACGCTTGCAAGCGCGAATCCGCAAACTGCAACAGCTTTCTTCCCGAATCTCTTAGAGAGTGCGGGGGAGAGAAGAATGACGATAATCGTAATGCCGGTCCCGATCATGTTGATGATACTGTTCGCTACATCGGCAACGTTCGAGTTCATAAGGCTGGTCTTATCCCCGTGAACGATGTAACCGAGCCATTCCAAAATCCCGCCTGGGGTGGGAGATCCAGGCACCAGTGCGGGTGCAGTCAAACCCAATCCTTGAACCCAGTCATACAAAGCAGCTTTATCCGCGTAGTGGTGGTAGTAGTTGTACAGCGCGGCTCCTCTGAAAGCGAGCATGGCAAAGTGAAAAAGCGTCATGAAAAACATCACCTTCCAGGGGTTGTTTTTCAGCAAATCGGTAAAGTCCTGTTTCGGTGAAGATTTCTGCTGGGGTTTAGGCTTAATCCGTTCCTTTGTCGTTGCGAACGTAATAAGGAAGAGGACAAAGCAAACAACCGCCCAAATCGTCATCGTCATTTGCCATCCGTACTGCCGGTCATGCCCAACAGCGAACTTCGCGATCAACGGCAGAGTGAAACCTCCAACGATGAACTGTGCCGCGTTCACTGCGATGAAGCGGAATGAATTGAGCTTGGCGCGTTCGTTGACATCACCCGTCATTACTCCGCCCAGCGCCGAGTAAGGCATGTTATTCGCAGAATAAATCGTCATCATCAAAATGTTGGTGATGGCCGCGTAGGCGATCATCGAACTCATGTTCCATCCCTTCGGCGTCGTGTACGCAAGCACCATCATAATACACCACGGAAGAGCCGTAAACAGTACCCAGGGCCGGAACTTCCCCCATCGTGTATTTGTCCGGTCCGCAAGTGTACCGACAATCGGGTCGGCAAACGCATCCCACAATCGGGCGATCATCAGGATCGCCGCAGCAGCACCGGCGGTGATTCCAAAGACGTCGGTATAGAAACTCGTTTGGAAAAGAATCATCGTCATGAAGACGAAATTGGCGGCAGCGTCAGCAGCACTGTACCCAGCTTTTTCGGCGAAAGAAAGTTTCTGTTGAAAGTGTTCAGCCATAGTACGTTTTTTTACCTGCGGGGTTTACTTGGTGACCGTTAATGTAAGTTTTTCGAGGTCGGAATCACGCGAAGAACTGCCCACCATAATTTCAAAATCTCCCGGCTCGACCGTGTATTTCATGTCGATGTTGGTGAACGACAATTGTTCGGGCGAAATTGTAAAGGCGATTGTCTGCGATTCTCCCGGCTTCAAACTGATCTTCTTGAACTCTTTTAGTTCCTTCACGGGACGGGTAACAGAACTCACAACATCGCGAATATACACTTGAACGACTTCGTCGCCCGCGAGGTTTCCAGTGTTCTCGACATCGACAAAAACTTTTGTTGATTCATTGGCTCGAATAACAGGCTTCTCAAGCCGGACATGGGCGAAGCTAAATGACGTGTAGCTCAAGCCGTAGCCGAACGGATACAGAGCCGAGATATCGTCGAAAAGATATCCGCGGCGAGAGGATGGCTTGTGATTGTAGAAGCACGGTATATGTCCAACCGACCGGGGGATCGATATCGGCAGTTTACCGCCGGGGTTGAAATCTCCAAAGAGCACGTCTGCTACCGCAGTCCCTGTTTCCTGTCCCAAGTACCAGCATTCAATGATCGCAGGAATATTAGCAGCAACATATCCGATAGAGTTTGGCCGCCCATTAAAAAGAAGAACGACAATCGGCTTTCCGGTTTCAACGACGGCCTTGACCAGTTCATTCTGGACTCCAAACAGTTCAAGGCTGGCCCTGTCCCCAAGATGGACGTTGCTCCATGCTTCGCGGGAGGTCTGTTCGTTATCGCCGAGAACCAAAATAACCGTGTCCGCTTTTTGGGCGGTGGCTACCGCCTGGGCTATGAGTTTCCGGTTCTCATCAGGGTCCGGAAGTGTTACGACATCTTCTTCCCACGCTCCGCCGACGGTGTTCTTACATCCCTCACTGTACAGCACGGTGACTCCATTCCCGGCCTTTTCCTTAATCCCTTGCAGCACGGAAGTAAAGTACTTCGGTTTACCGCTGTAGCCTCCCAATAATTTTCGGTCTGCGTTTGGGCCGATCACCGCCAACGTTGTCTCCGCCTTTTTAGTGAGCGGAAGAAGCCCTCCTTCATTTTTCAGCAGCGTAATTGTCTCACGTGCAGCCCGGAGAGCAATTTTTCTATTCTCTTCGATCCTCCGTTCGTGGGACACAGCATCCGGAGTGACATACGGGTCGTCGAATAACCCGATCAAAAATTTATACTTCAGCAATCCGGCAACCAATTCATCAATCGCGGCCTCTGCGACAATCCCTTCCTGAACAAGTTTTACAATATTAGGATAACAATCCGGGTCGGGAAGCTCGATGTTGACCCCGGCATTGATGGAGAGAATCGCCGCGTCAATTTTATTCGCTGCGACCGCATGGCTTACGCTGTCCGCTTTCCCGTTTAATTCTGTGATCGCGTAATAGTCCGACACGACAAATCCCTCGAAGCCCCACTCACCCCGGAGGACATCCCGAAGGAGCCAACGATTTGCATGCGACGGAATTCCGTCAATTTCATTGTACGAGGCCATCACGCTCATGGCGTTCCCTTTCTTGATGACCTCTTTAAAGGGAAAGAGGAAGGTATCGCGTAGAACCCGCTCGGAGAAATTTGCCGGGCCGCAATTGGATCCTGATTCGGGCTGTCCGTGTGCTGCAAAATGTTTTAGTGTTGCGATGAGATGTTTCTTGTCCGCGAACGTGCCGTTACCCTGAAATCCCTTTACGGCCGCTATCCCCATTTGTGAAACCAGATACGGATCTTCGCCGAAAGTCTCTTCGACACGGCCCCAGCGGGGGTCGCGTGCGACGTCGACGACCGGAGTCAGCGCTTGATGTGCACCGCGGGAACGGGTCTCTTCAGCGATAGCAGAGTAGATCTTTTCGATAAGTTGGGGATTGAAGGTTGATGCCAAGCCTATCGGTTGAGGATAGCTCGTGGCATCTTTTGCAGCAAGGCCATGAAGACATTCCTCATGGAAAATCGCCGGGATGCCGAGCCGTGTTTCTTCTACAAAAAATCTTTGAAGATCGTTGGAGAGAGCCGCCATTTCCACCGCCTCTTGGCCACCCGCGGTATCGCTGATTCTTCCAATCTGACCGATACCATCTTTAAGATAGAGACTCAATTTCTTAAGATTGAGTTTCCCATCTTCATCAAAAAGAATTGTTTTCTTCTGCCCCCAGATACATATCATCTGGGCGACTTTTTCCTCGAGTGTCATACGCCCTAACAGATCGGCAACGCGGCCGTCAACGGAGATTTTTGGGTTTTTGTAATCGAGCAGATCTATCTGATCTTCTGGTGCTGTGTGCGAGAGTTTTTCAATCATCGTCTATTACCGTGTGCGCATAAGCAGGATGAGTGTAAAATGAAATCGGGTTATGACGCGGCATGCATATCCACAGTGTCAGGTTCATGAAGACCTGCGCGACATCCGTCATAGCAATCAGAACCGATACTTCTCCTCTTGCCGGGTGCATCAAAAATGAGGCCTTCAATCTCTCAAGCAAAAACTGTAATGGCTACCCAGTTTCTTCTTGAAATAATGATATTGGTTCCTCTTTTTTAATGGGTTAAATAACTATTGAACCGTTTCAATAGTAAATAAGATGAACCAAAAAGGCAAGGAGAAAAAAAGATATTTTCATCTTTCCCTTAATTGTGGAAACTCTTAGACCAATGCACAGAGAGGAGATTCCTCAACCGTGGGATACTGCCAACAGACAATCTAAGCCACCCCCTGGCGTTTTATATGTTAGTTGAGATAAACTACAGAACTACCAGTAATGATGGACACTTCCACGGATGTAACGGTCGTAAATGGAACGGACTTTACTCATGGTATCTGTGGAAAGCGGCGGCAAGTCTGCGGCACAAGCGTTCTCCTCTTCCTGATCTCTTCGCTTTGCACCCGGAATCGCACATGTTACAGCTCCGAACATTAATATCCATCGAAGGGCAAATTGAGCAAGGGTCGTACCGGAAGGGGTGATTGTCTTAAGTTCCTCAATCGCCTTGAGACTGGACTCAAAGTCCACTCCGGAAAATGTCTCGCCCCGATCGAATTCCTCACCGTGACGATTAAAATTCCGGTGGTCATCCGGAGCAAATGTCGAGGTAAGTTTAAATTTTCCAGTAAGAAGGGCGGACGCCAGTGGAACCCGGGCCAATATTCCTACCTTTCTTTTCCTGGCCTGCTCAAAGAAAAGTTCGGCGGGCCGGTGGCGGAACATATTAAAAATTATCTGAACACTCTGTACTCCAGGGTATTCGATTGCTTTGAGAGCTTCTTCGACTTTCTCCACACTGACACCGTAATATCGGATCTTGCCGGATTTCACCAGGTCGTCAAGCACGCCAAAAACTTCAGGCCGATAATAAACTTCCGTGGGAGGACAATGAAGCTGGAGCAAGTCGAGCGCTTCGGTCTTCAGGTTCTTCAGGCTACGCTCGATGAATGAAGTTAAATTCTGACGATTGTACCCTTCGGCGTTATGCGGACTCAGACGCCGCCCCGCTTTCGTTGCGATGAAAAAGTGTTCCTTTCGTTCTCGCCGCAAAACAGCGAGCAACCGCTCGCTCCGGCCATCCCCATAAACATCGGCAGTATCAAAAAAATTTACACCGAGGTCGACGGCCCGGTGAAGGGCCTCCATGGATTCCTTGTCGTCCACGTTGCCCCACGTCCCGCCAATCGCCCATGCGCCGAAACTAATAACAGACACATCCCAGCCCGTACGTCCCAACTTTCTGTAAACCATCAGACCTCCGGTATATGATTAGGCGAAATTGTACATCAGAGGCAAAGATAAAACTCTGATGTATTTATGTTTTGAAAAAAGTCTCTGCCTCATCCAGTAGGATAGAGATAGCCTCCCGCGATCACAGCGACAACAAAGCCTGCTTCACAAGATTCCCAGCAGCGTTCTTTTCGATCACCGGCGACTAGGTGCACGCGACACCCGCCGGCGTCAGCGGTTTCCATAGGTTGAACATATCCGAGCCGCGGAGAGTCCTCAGCTCATTCCAGCCGCCAAGCTTGTTCAACCCATAGAATGTCAGCAAAGCGGACCCTCCGATCAGCACGGTCACCTGCACTGCATCGTTATACGCGACGGTCCCCATACCTTCGAGCGCAGTGTAGAGACCTGTGAGGACAATCACGATGACCGAATCGATCCAAAAAGCATCGACCATGCGGCCGGCGATTGCGATCTGCATCTCCGGTAGCCGCGTTGCGAAGACAACTCCGCCGGCAAAAATTCCAACGGCGATCTTAGCAACGATGAACGTGACGATCGAGACGACCGACAAGACGTATCGCGAGCGGACAGAAAAACGCCGCTCAAGAAATTCGGTCATAGTGAAGACAAGAGAACGTGCGTAGAAAGGAACGAAGACCCATGCGAGCACAAGCAGTCACCATGCATGAAATTCGGAGTGCGCGAGTGCAATGCCGTCCTTTGCCCCCGAACCCGCAAGTCCGACAATGTGCTCGGAGCCGATATTCGAAGCGAAAATAGAAGCGCCGATAATCCACCAGCGTAAGTTGCGGCCTGCGAGAAAATAGTCTGCGGCCTCATCTTTCCCTTTTCTCACAACCCACCATGCCACGCTCAAAAGAATAGCGAAGTACGCTCCGATCGCTAGCCAGTCCAGAGTTTGTTGTGCCACATGCAGACTCTCGTATTATTTTGTTGAGAATTGATAAACAGTGATTTGCCGGTAAACGTCACCCGGCCTCAGGACAGCAGAAGGAAAATTGGATTTGTTCGGTGAGTCGGGGTAGCATTGTGCTTCGAGGCAGAAGCCGGTTCTGAACTGATAAGCGACTCCATTTTTTCCTTTTGCCGTTCCGTCAAGAAAATTGCCGGAGTAGAATTGAAGTCCCGGTTGATCGGTGAAGAGCGTCAGCACGCGCCCGGTCGTAGGCTCATAGACCTCAGCAGCCTTGCGCATCTGCTTATTGTAGTCCCTCAGCACCCAATTGTGGTCGTAGCCTTTAGCGAGCAACAGCTGCTCATCGTGAACGCCGATATGCGCGCCGATCCTGGTCAACGTGCGAAAATCCATCGGCGTATTCGCTACGCTGGCAAAATTTCCGACCGTAATCAATCCACTCCCGATCGGAGTAATAGAGTCAGCGAAGATCATGATCTGATGATCAAGAATCTTCTTTGTCAATGATCCCGTCAGGTTGAAATATGAATGGTGTGTTGGATTGAGAATCGTCGGTTTATTAGTCTTCCCTTCGTATCGGATCTCGAGCGCATTCTCCTTTGTTAGAGTATACTTTACAGTGATCGTCACGGTGCCCGGGTATCCTTCTTCTCCGTCCGGGCTGGTGTATGTCAGTTTCAGAGATGCTTTACCCTCCTCCTCCACAGGTTCGGCAGTCCAAAGAACTTTATTGAATCCTTTGATGCCGCCATGCAAATGATTCTTGCCGTCGTTCAACGCTAGCCGATACTCCTTCCCATCCAACAAAAATTTTCCTTTGGCAATCCGATTGCCATAGCGACCGACTATCGCGCCAAAATAGGATTTGTCGTTGATGTATCCCTGAAGAGAATCGTAGCCCAAGACAACATCGGCGAAGTTTCCATTTCGATCCTTCACGTAAAGATTTGTTACGATCGCCCCATAATTGATAATCTCGACTCGCATCCCTTCGTTATTTCTTAACGAATATTTGAACACTTCGCGGCCATCACTGAGCTTGCCAAATAGAGTTTTTTCTATCATTGGAAATCTTCCTTGGGCTGAGAGAAGCCCCGTTGCTATAGTGGGCAAAAAACCGAACAAAATGACCAAATACGCTTTTGGAATCTGACCTCTGTAGAAATTTTTTATCATATTGAATCGGTACAATTGTTTTTTATTGGTAAATGCTTTGTGATCATAGAACTATTTCGGTGAAGATTCAAGAACCTCGTCGCGCAACCGGACGTTTTCATTCTGCAAATGATGCTCGACTCGAGACTAGCTCCCTCCCGGAATCGCTCGGCGTCGAATACTTATGAATCTTTTTCTCAAAATGCAATAGGCAGGGGAAAAAAGTGCCGCCCGATTGAAAAGTGATGTTATGACTCGCCTGTCGGCAGGAGAGCATCACAATTCGTTTTATCTCATGCTCACGCCTCAATGCCTCCTTCTTTGTCGAGTAAGTCTCCGTATGGACAATTCTCCAAGGTCGCTTCCCTTTCGTCGAACGACTCCACCCTGCATTATGCCGAATCAAACGGATCAAGGCGTTTTCTGCCGAACCGGTGTAGTACGATCCGTCTCGCTCACTCTTGAGAATGTATACAAAATACACAATCGGCATCCCTTACCTGTCCTCCATCCCACAAAACAAAAAATCCTCCTCTGGGGAGGATTTTTTTGCGGGACCGATCCCGCCTCGCGTAGCTCGGCGGGACAAGGGTGAAACGTCTCAGGGCAATTACAGAATGAAAATGCCCCACTTCGTGAGGCATTATGTTCAAAAGAGGTCTGGGGATATTCTTTCCCCGCCAGAAAACGGCGGGGTCCTGAAAACACATCAAGGTTAGCAAAGAACGCTAACCTTGCGACAACCCGACCCCGCCAAAAAACGGCGGGGTCCTGAAAACACATCAAGGTTAGCAAAAAGCGCTAACCTTGTGTGTTTTCGGAGCGGGGCCGACGAGACTCGAACTCGCGACTTCCTGCGTGACAGGCAGGCGCTCTAACCAAACTGAGCTACGACCCCGTGCATATTTCTTAGACTTTTCAGCATTTCTGACACCATTCAGCGTTTTTGCTCTCTCCTCTAACCCCAAAAGTGTTAGAAGAAGTGTTAGAAGCTTCCAAAGCCTTCGAAATCAATATAAGAAAATTGTTTGCGTTGTGCAATAACATTTTCATTCTCCTAAGATCGTTTCCTGCCCACCAGCCTCAGCGGTGCTTTGAAGGCCCCTTCTTCTTTGTCTTCAAGGATGACAATTTTCTCAACTTCTTTTTGCAGTGCGTCCATTTCATATGCTGCATAGGGTTCGGTTGTTTTCACTGACGCGTGACCAAGAATTACTTTCACTGCATAGATCGGCATCCCCGCTGCAATTGCCCAGGTAGCAAAGGTCGCCCGGAGAGAATGAAAATGCAGCTCCTCCGAGAGCTTGCAAAGCCTAACATACCCTTTGAACTTCTTAGAAACGAATTCATCAACGTACTTTTTCCCATCCTTATCTGAGAACACCCACTCTGACTCCTTGTTTTGTTTCTTGACGATTGCCATTGCCGCCTTATTGAGAGGGACTTGGCGGAGCTTTCCATGCTTCACTTGGTACCCTGGCGATGATTGAATCAACATGCGTTTGTTCGCCAGATCAACATCCTTCCACTTGAGATTCGTTATTTCCCCTCTCCGGAGACCCGTATTCACATCTAACCTTATGATGTCCAAAAGCCACCGTTCTTTGATTTGATCAGTCAAATGTTTGAACTCTGTATGGCTCAGGGTTGCCATCTGCTTTCGAGGGCAACGAATTTGCTTCACAGCGCGCAATGTATTTTCATGAATTTTCCCCGCATCCGCTGCATATTGGAACGCAGCTTTAAGAGTTCTAATATCCATGTTTATTGTAGCATCTGAGACCTGGGGCTTTTGAGCTTTTCTCATTTGCTTGTACTCTTCCGCATGTGACGAAGTAATGTCACTCATCTTCTTCTTCTTCCCAACAAAAGTGCTGAACAATTTCATTACCCTTTTTGCATTGTCAAGCGACTTCTTCGAAAGATTCGTCTGGACGTATTCCAGGTAGTCGGCTTTGAAGTCGTCCAGCCAATAGTCGCTGACGTCTCGCACGTCTGGTTCGGTTGAATTGCCGCTCGATCGAGGGAAGAGCAATTTCATGAATCGTATTTTCATAAGGCCATCCTTTCTGTCAATGATGATTCGGTCTACTTCGACCAATTTGTTTAATAGCAATTCTATATCGCTAAGCGGTAAGGCAAGGTCGTGGGTGATGTCTCGTTCCAAGACTGCGACTTCCAGCCTCTTTAATTCCACCATAACTCCGTCTTTTCGAACTTTCGAAGGCTCATTACAAACCAACCTCAACAAGTAACAGTAAACCTGGAGGAGCCGAGGTTCCAACAATAGATCTTCTGGTATTAGAATGCTAAAATTCATATTGACTAATGCAATCCCTCTGTGTTACAATTTGCTCCATCCCCCCGTTCAGTTGATTAATTGTTGATCCACTTTCACCGAAAAGCACTTTTTCGTTCAAAAATTAAGCAATATTTACTTTCACTCTATATATGGCAATAGCACTCCTTCACCTCTCCCGAAATCTTGCGCTATTAAGAAGCCTTAGTAGCCCCTGGGTGCCTAATAATCTTCAACTCCTGGAGTTTTTCAGGGTTTCTTGACTTGGCTGACACTTTCCGTTCCATGACTGGTGAATTCATGTGTGGAAATAAATATTCCATGTTTTTGTAGAATTTCATGGAACCTCTTTCTTTCTTCGGACTTCAAAGTCGGGAAGAATTCACATATTGCGGCGGAGAGATTTTGAAGATTCAGTGTCCTCTGGTGAGTTTGCTGATACCTGAGATATGAAAAGATACTTTTTTCAACAAGCTTTTGTGCCCGTACAAAACGACGGATCGAGCGGTCTGTTAGCCTTCTATTTTGCATTTGACCTTTAACTGTTTCGTAAATTATGTTCGCTTCCGAAATCATTTGAGTAAGACCGCTCATTATGTCCCAATCTTTTTTCTTCGCTTCACCAGCCCCTTGCGCGATTTCTTTTGATACTTTAAATGTAATCCCTTGTTTTATTCTTGATTCTACGCTTGTAAATCCAGCTCTCTTAAGGGCTAATGAAACCGCCGCCGGGCTCACGCCGAGACGTTTTGCAATCTCAACTTGTGTAAGATCTTGTTCGTACAATTCTTTGAGCTTTCGAATTGCTATTTTTCGTTTTTGTGGCATCTTTATTCTCCAACGGACCTAGTTTAGTTGAATACATCTTATTTGTGCGGCCATCACCAATGGCGGGGATTCTTGGGCCCCCTCAACAAATATTATTCAATTTCCTAACTTTCGGTTTTCTTGAATCTTTGCGTCATCGATATAGCAATGGCAAGCGCAAACCTAATTATTAGATATTTTCACCATCTTAAGAGTGGATGGATCCATGCTCCTCTTCAGAGTCTCTTTGTCAAGTATTTTGTCATATTCCACCAAGGTTAAACGAGACAGCTTGGAATCTGTATCCCGAAATGGTGCTTTTGACCATGATGTTGTCTTTTCAGACTCTAAGCGGTAGTAAGGTAGCCCGTCAAATTTTCGCTCGAATCCCGACAGATGCTTCTTCAACTCATCCCAGTCAATTCTCCGGAGATCGGCAATATTTTTTGTTTTGAGATTCATCTGAATAAGGGTTACAATCTCACATTCTGGTAACAGAATCGAAATGTAATTTCCCCAAGTCACAGAGCTACGTAACACTCCTTCCTCTTCCACGAAGAATATCCTTGGTACGAAAAAATTAGGATTCTCAGAGACGCGCGACCATCGATAATAATTCCACTGCCACACCTCTTCTAACACTTTTGTGGGCAAACTGAAGGGCTGCGATTTAGTTTCTTCAATATACAGTTTGGACCCTGCGAGATTCATGATCTCCCATTCTTCAACAAAGAGATCTCTATCGAATCCCCCCCTCATCGTCCGTCCATCGAGAGCTGACGCTGCTTCAAAGTCAAACGCTTTCACAAATTCCTCAACTTCTATGCAAGCTTCTGTCGCGAAAAAATGGGGTCGGAAATAATTGACATTAAATGACGCTATCTCTCCCGCTCGTCCCGAGTCAGCATCCTTCTTCAGGCTAAAATAGAAATAGACGTCGGTATCTTCATTCCGGTACCACGCGGTATCTTCGTAACACTTGAACCAAAGGCGATTACTGAAATAGGAGTGGAACGCCTCTTTTGTTAGGTTACTACTTCCTGATCGTGGTCGAAAATATAGATCGCAGCTCATTCCGTTCTCCTGTTTTTCGCGGTTTGTGGCAAAACTCCCATTTTCACTCTTCAGCTCTTCCTGCCGTCAACTGTCTCACTCTTGGACTCCTCATGAATACGGGGATACTAGTGATACGCGAGCAACTTCTAGCTCATAAAGCATTGCTGGTCATTTGAACTCTAATACAAAGCCAGTCAAGAAAGTAAGGGGAAGGGCATGAAATGAAAAAAGGCTCATGTTAATGAGCCTTAAGGTAAATGAAAATACATCTTGTAACGTTTGTAACGTTACGAAATTCTGTCAGTCCCTCTGTTTGGGCCGTTCATTCGAATATCCTAAATGATTCAAAGTAGCTCTAATGCTCCCAATTGTCGTTTTGAATCCGATTTTCTCAAAATATCGTCTTGCTTTGCGATTTTTGTAGAGGTCACGGTCTGCCCTGGCAAAAGGTGCTCATTCTTTGCGTACTCACGCAATTTGGTCTTCAATTCCCCGTATCCGAATCTACGCCGCCTTTTTTTTTGACCCCTGCTTTCTTCTCCATGTATCTGCACATACCTACCAATATATGTCGGAATTCTTTGAGAATAGCTTCTCTGGTAATTTCATCTTTGGCCATTAAGTTTGTAATAAACTCGGTTAAATCATCCGAAGCACTATGAAAGTATTTTTCATTCATATTAGCTATTGTACCCCAGGTCGGTGATCCTCCTTCTACCAATCTCACTCCGATCGCATTCATCCTCCTGTTGAAGGCTGTAATATTCCTCTGCACCCTAGACCGTAGCTTCAATTCCTTATCGGAGACGAGCTCTGCCATTTACTTGATCCTATTCGGATTCTTGATGCAAGTGGCCGCATCTTAAATGGTATTAATTGTGACTGAGGAAATTAATGAACTATATGCGTAACTTTTGTCAAATTTCCCTTTTGTTTCAGCATCCCTCGAATCACCTATCCTCAGCGACAGCTTTGATCTCGGCATCTGAGAGCATCTTGTAGAGTTCCAATTTTGCGGTCACAGAATCCAGCATTATCTCGCCGAGCATCTTCTCAAACCCGTACCACACATTGGAATATGTTTTTTTCGCCATTCACAACTTTCTTGAGGCCCTCGTCCGCCTTGACCTTGTCTTGCATCTTTTAAGCTATGTCAATAATATATGGACGACTTGAAACATTAGACGCAGTCTTGTCAATTTACAATTCGAGGCTCGTTTGTCCGTCCAGCTCCCCTTTGCTGAATCGTCGCGCAAATTCAGTCCAACCGATGCATTGAACGTTCTCCTGCAGACAAGCCAACCGTACTGCCCGGTCATCGGAGACAACGATATGCCCTAACACGACACCTATCGCAACAACTTGACCGTCTGCGGCTTTCCTTCCCGCAGGGCTTTTCCAGAAACCGGGATACTCGTTGCCACCTACTGAGATCTTCTCTCCGTATGCCTGTTCAATCCTTGACAGCTCCGGCAGCAATCGAGGATCACTCCTGAAACGTAGCACAACCTGATATTCTCGTTCCCATTTCTCAAGTTGTTGGAACAGTCGATCCGTTTTGCGCTTCAACTCTCGGAAGACACCTTCCGGAATCTTGATAATGCCTTTGGTAACATGTTTTCGAAGGCTCTTGAATTCAACAGGAAAGTGCTGAAAGAAGTCGATCAACGCAGTTGTATCACAAATATACGCCGGACTTGAGCTCATGCTTACCCTTCAGCATGAACTTCTTGTCGCGCCCAACTTAGAAACTCAGGAACCTTCTCGATCTTCATTCCCAATACGGAAGAGACATCATCAACGGGGAGGGAAGCTTCCTTGCCACGCCTGGAGAGTATCCCGGTCAGAGAATAGCCAAGCTCTCTCAGCTTTAGTTCGTTGTTTGTAGGTCGCCGACCACCGCCCCCTCTTCCAAACAATTTTTTCTTCTCCCACAAGGCACGCTTTTTGTTATAGAAGTCACCCGGTGCGAGGTTGATCTCCTGCAATGCAATAGCAACAACATCACGGCTAACCGCGAATGTCTTTCGGATCTCGTCTAGCAGGTTATCGGACCACGTGTCGCTGAAAGCGAGTTGCTGCAATTCACTTAGTCTTTTCCGAAGGTCGTCATATGATAACAACATACGCGCCGCGAATCGATTCGCAAAGGTCTCAGGCCCTGTAGTCGGATGAAGGCCTCGGAAGTCACACACGAGTCCATCCCCGCCCAAAATGATATGTGCGTATTCATGAAGGAGCGTGAAAATGCGGCCCGCCGCCGACTCGATGTCTTCATGATTGACGAGAATGAATGGATAACGCGATTCGAACCAGATGGAGGCGCCACGAACATCCTCAGTCTCAAGCTTCATCTGGAAACAAAAGATTCCCTGTTCTTCGATTCGCCTTCGCCACCAGATAAACGCCTCGTTCGCGCTAGCCCAATTCTTCCGGACATCTGGCGTGAACCCAAGTCTATTTCGTTCTTGCTGTACGAGGCTTTCAATCTCACTAATGTCACCTTTAAGTTGCGGCTGATGACGAATGGCTGTTTTCCACTCAAGTTTTTCCTCTTCGATAAGCATGCTCGTCCAATCGGCAAGATCCAAAAACCGATGAAGGGTCTGCTGCGAGAGCGGCTTGAGCTTGTTTTGTTTTTCAGGTGATAGCCCGCGGAAGCTGAGTGGCAGTGTCTCCTTCGGGGGCTCTTTGAGGAAAAAGTACCCGACTGGACACACATAGATCTCGGCCAGGGATTCAAGGTGTTCAAGTTCCGGTTGCGCCGACCCAGATTCCCATTGCATGAGATGGCTCGACTCAATGGGAGTGTAGGAGTTGCCCAGCCGCTTAGACTGCTTTTCCACTTCCTCGTACGAGAGCCCAAACCGCTCTCTTGCCCATTGGAGAACAGAAGGATTTGTCCAGCTTTGTGTTGAAGTGTCCATCGTTTTATCAAAACTAAGGTTATTCGTGGCGTCGATTATTACTCACCAAATTCCCGAATTGCATCAAGGATATTGGCGACAACGTGGATGGCTCAACAGATAATTTAACGAATTTTATCATAACATTTTCTGTATTGCTTTTGCGACTTTGCCCACTTTCAAGGAATCGAGCCCTCCCCTTGAATCATCCTCGGTAGTGAACAAGTTCTTTCCTTCTTTCAATCCATTTTTCTTGTATAACTCGCGTTTTCGCTCCCAGGATTCTCGATAGTCATCGCGCGTCAACATCCCAAGGTGTTCCCAAATGATCGGTTCACCTGACGGGTCAACAAACATAAAATCGGGGAGGTAGATGTCGTGAGTCTTAGGTCCAATGAATTTCTGTTCATACATATACTCGATACCCATGCTATGGAGCATATTTGCTATCACTAACTCTGATTTGCTCCGTACCATGTGCCCCTTTTGGGATCGATGAATTAAATGCTCCGCGTATGGGACTGAATTGTATTCCAGACGCAAGGCACCAACAAATAGATTTGTGTTTCGTCTCGCGGTCTCTGATTTCTCGGGCCTCATGTACTCATATAGCATTGAAGGGTCATTCCCTTCAATGAGCAACACGAGCTGAGCACGTGATCTTGTGAGAGCTGTGTAAAGTAGTTCCCTTGAAAGGGGTCTGCAATTCTTCGGGAGTATTACGAAGACCTTCTTGAATTCGCTACCCTGCGATTTGTGAACAGTTAGGGCATACGCAAGTTCCAGCGGACCGCCCCTTGCCGGGAAGTCCCAACCCGCATAGCCAAAAGTCAGTTGAGGTCGACCCGCGTAGACAACATTGAGAAATTTGTTTTTCTCAAAGGCACAGATACCTACCTCACCGTTTGCGACATAAATCTCATCTTGCGCCTTAGTTTCCCAATTATATGATTTTCGTTTTAAGTTCCGGACTTGAATCACTTTATCATGAAGAACGATCTCCTCGTCTCCCAGCTTCATTTTCCAATAATGTGCCCTCGCCTCCTTCAGTTGCTTTGCACGAAACTTGCCTTGGATGAATCTATTGATTTCATGTACACCGTATGGATGCATCCTGACAGCCGAAAGAATTTGAAAATTCTCGGCCCCGTCCGGAAAGGCGAAATCTACTTGTTTGTTCTCAGTGAATCCCAACGCCTTGTTAAATCCTTCGAGATCGTTCTCATCTTTTATATCAAGATGTTTGTGAAAAACATCGAGGATTGCAGTGTGCAAATCATCGGATGATTTCCAGTACCGTATTTCCAGATCGTTGAATTGTTTCTTTTGTTCGAGATCTGAAAACACTTTATCCGCGTCAGCTGGCTGATGTTCTCTTGTGTACCAAGATGCCAGCTTGAGAGCATCCGACGGCTTCTTTGCTGTTGTGCGCACTTCGACTGTCAGTCGTCCCATTGCGCCCGCAATCTTCCGTTGTTTTGCATCCTTTGAAGCAGCCAAAGATTCTAAGTGGCCGATGAGGTCTGCAAAAGGGCGACCTACTCCAATCGGTGGAAGTTGATTGGGGTCACCAACCAGTATCAGACGCTGCACGTGGCCAAGATTCAGAGCATCAAGCACTGCGTACAACATATCTGAAGTGAGCATCGAGCATTCATCGATGACTACAGTTCTTTCTTTTGTGTATTTGTCAGTACCGGTAAACTTGGGTTTTTGTAGATGAGCATTATATCTCTTCATCCTTAACAAAAACCCAGCAATTGTCATCGCCTCGCTGCCAGATTTCTTTCCCAGCAGGTACTCGCGCCTTACCCGTCGGAGCTAATAGGAGAACACCTCCTTCTCCGATTTTTGGATTCAGCAATAATGCACCAAGTGCAGAGGTTTTGCCTGTTCCAGCCCTCCCGGTTAGAACAGATAGTTTTCTGGTTGTTACTCTCTCAAGTGCAGCAGCTTGTTCTTTTAGGGTTGCAAGATGACGCTTGTTTTTAGGGTCGAATTTCCCTCCACCAGCCTTTATTGCCTCCTTGATTAATTTCTCCCACTTCACCTTTGAGGAGTCAATTTCTTTATCCAATCTCGCGCTAAGTATTTTTTGCAGTCTTTCTTCTCTCTCCTTCATTTCTGTCAATTGGAGGATGCTGATCGATAGAGCTTCTCCCTTTTCATCCTCTTTTGAAATTGAGAATCGCTCGATAACTCCTGCGAGATCACTCTCATGAGCTTTGCACCAATTGTCAGGCAAATCGAAAGGTCGGGTCAAGTCTATCTCTTTTGTCCGAGTCAGAGCTTCTGTTTCTGAGAGGAGAGAGTCCCCCTCATCTGTTCGCCGCCTCAAAACACTGACAAGGGCTCCACGTATTCTGCGAGGATCGTTCGGAGTCTCGACACATGTGGGAGAAGGTAATGGATGTTTTGCAGAAATTGTGGAATCTGGAAGCAGCCCTCGATCAATAATCCCAATTGGAATTGGGCCATCTTCACTGTCCCCCTCGTCTGTTTCCACAATCTTGTACGGATTCGCAATAATGTCAGAGTCCTTCAAGCCCCCAGGTCGCTTCTTCGACGAAAACCACCGTTTCATTTGTTGCACGGTGAAATCAAACCGAGAAAGCAACGATAGCAGCATCTTCCTCTCGTCAGAGAGATCTTTCCAAACGCTTTTGATTGCATCGATCTCGGCAACATATTCCTTGCGAGGAGGCTCCGTTGTTCCCGCAAACAGATCGTTTATGAGCGGCCACGGATTATCCTCAGATTTCAGTTTACCACCTTGAATGAGTTCGTAATAGAGCGATGTTCCTAATCGGAAATTCAACGCCTCAAGCGCTGATCCGACTCCTGGAAACGCTCCTCGCTCCTTCCAAACAGATGCGAGTTTGCCATTCAGCCAATCCTCTCGCTCATCCCATGGTCCTTTTGCGATTCCATGTTTCTTGATCAATCGGACTGCATCTAAACACTTAGTCAATATCGCGAGTGCAACATCAGCCGTTGCAGTTTCGGACATGTATGAAAAGGCTCTGGTGTCTTCATACGCTGGTACGACCGCTATCTCTCTGAGGAGGTCTTGCCTACGCGCATCCTCGTTGGGATCGCCGGTTGGTTCAAGGTAGTCTTGATACGGCAAGAGAAACCCCTCAGTCCCTTCTGGCCGGATAGAGTGATGAATCTGCCGGTCCCAGTTTGGATAGGATGGCTTACTAGGATTATTGGTGTCAAAATACGTTAACTTCCCGATTTTCGTTAGGACTCCAATCCCAACGACTAATCTCCGAATATCGTCTCCCAGTGGATGCCCTTCTTTCGTGTAGAAAAAAACAAGCGACTTGTTTTCCTGCAATCGTCCGAAAAACAATTCGTTTAGTGCCTCTTGCCGAGATCGACTGAAAACCCAAGCAGAGTTGAATGGCGGTTCCTCGTCTGGAGGAAGCGGGTCGGGGAGAGTTGGCTCGATTTGTTTTTGATGTTCTCGATTCATCCACCAGAATGGAACAGCAAAAGTGGAGTACGGAGGCACTTTGGTTGCCGTGGGAACTAAATGGCCATGGGTTTCTCTTGCCTTATCAATTTTCTGATACGGATGTTTCTGTACTCGCACCCATTCATGAGGACTCATGAATGCCCCCGCTTCCGCCTGACATGGCGGGAGTTCATCTAGCCCAGGACTATCCCATTTCCGACCTGCAGCGCGGTCCTCTTGCAGATCATCCCTCTCTTCCCGAATTCTGTCGAGCGCCATACAATATGAATTTTCCAACGGCCTTCGACAAACCGTTCCATTCCAATTGTTGTCATGCCACGCAACACGTTGCGTTAAATGCATAATTATGTCCCCTTTGTATTAGCTGCTACTTTCGCTCTGCCCAAGCTTGCCTTTGCAATCGTTGAGAATATATTCGTCGAGCAGGTAGTATGATTTGTAAATTCGATATGATAGGTTTCAGACAGTCTACTGTAGCTAAGAAATTATACAATCGGCATGTTATCAAGGCGCATTTGGAGGTATTTCGATAGGGGGGCTTATACTCGCCAGCCTATCCCTTCCACTCCAGACTCTCAAACGCATTCTCGTACCTTGAGAATTTTGGGCGCGGTTTCCAGCCGCTTTTATTTTTATTGGCCAGCACAATGCTGAATTTGCCCTTGTTCTTCCCTTTCTTGTTCTTGCCTCCTTTGTTGACGTTAGCTAGCTTGACCAGATCTAGTGATGGCATGATCCAGTAAGTGTTTGCCACTTCACTATAAAAAATGAACCAGAAATTGGGTCTCGGATCACGAACAGTCAAGGCTGAGAATGTTGCTCCATGTTTTGCACCGATTGATCGTGCCTTATTTTGAACGTCAAGGTAGCGAAGCACTTTACCCTTCTTCTGTCTGATAACAAAGTCGATCTGTTGGTCATCGACAAGTGTCATATAAACGTCAAAACCGCGACGAAGTAGTTCGGCGACCGCGATGTATTCCTGTCGTTTCCCAAAAGATGCTGTAGATCGGTTATTCATACCTCGTCGTCCGACTATGGGTTCGTTTTTTTATGTTCCTTGATGGCGTTGTGCATCTTGTAAAATGAATCACGGTGATCCTCAAATTCATCAGGAATATCCAATCTGATCCCGTATTCAATTTGCCACAATTGCAGGGCAAAGCCAGCATACCCCCACAAGTAATGATACTGATCTGGATTGAGCTTCTCTAGAGCCAGTTTAATCCTATCCTCAGGATCGGGATGATTTGTTCCACCCCGAAGGGATCTCGAAAGAAGAATCAACGAACACAGTCCTAAGACAATCCCCACTTTGTAGGTTGCTCCTTTGTCTGTATCAAAACTTTCGGACATTTTTTGGATTGCATAGGCATCTGCATTAATCTCATCATCTTTTGCCGAATCTCCGAAAGTGTAGTATGACAAATGACCCAAATACTGGTGAGCAAACTCATGAAGAAGCACAAACGTCATCGCGCCCACAAATGCTCCATTTGTCTTTTCGACGTAAAACTTTTCCAATTCCAAATATTTTTCAGGGTTGGGGAGATCGAAGAACAATTTCACATCATATTTCGATTTCAGAGTTAGGCCACCCTGAAATACATTGTACGCTCCAATAATAATCGGATTTGCCAAATCCATGTGGCCAGTAAACTTACCCTCAATGATTGGCTGTTGTATACCCTCATCAAACAATACCATGATTGAGTAACAAACAGTCCAAAGGAACTCGTTAAAGTTCTCATATATGTGAATACGTCGATCAGGTGAGATGTTTGCAATTTCCGTGATTGGATTAGGGTCAACATGATATTGGATTGCGGGGTCCAGACTGTTCGTCTCAACTTCAAACTTAACATCTGAAATGAAATCTGGAGTGATTTTTTCGAACCAGAAAATTATATTCTGTTCAAGGACTCTGACCGGTAGCTCGCCCTCATGAATCCCGGGGTCGTAAAAATCAAATCTGTTCATCTCCTTCTACCTTATTAAGTCTTATTCTATCGGCCACCCGCCGTGCTCATCGATGACCTTATCTATCTCAGCCATGAGCCGGATAGTTTCGCAGAGGGCAACCACGATGCGATGGTAGTGCTCAATGTCTTCTTTAGTGAGCTTACGCCCCTTGCGGTCTTTGAGCCATTTCTCGCACACCTGGTAGCCGCCTACGTGAAACTCCCAAACATTCTCCGGCACTCCTTTGAAGCCGCTCGTTTGCGCTTTGTCGATCCAGACGGTATAGTTTGCGTATTCAACCTTTTCAACTTCAGATGTTTTGCCGACAAGCGTGGTGACATGCTTGACCAATCTGTTAGACTCCATGAGGTGGAGCCCGATAAGCTCGCGCCCGAGGTTTGCTAAAGATCGGAACAACTCAATGTTAGACGTGAGTGGAACGCGTGGAAAATCAGTTCTAATAAATTCTGCGTAACGGTTTCGGAAACCAACTGAAAATACTAGCGCATAGAAGTATTGAAATATGTCGTAAGGCCCTATGCTGTCAACGGATGGTAGATAAAGTTGTGCGTCGAATCTTATCCCCAAACGTTGGGTTATCGCCCCAAGAAACGACGGTGCAAAGTTTAAAACTGGCTTGCTCAAATCAGAGCCGCCGGGGCGAAGGGTGAGCTCCTCAGGGAATACAAAAAGGGGTAAGACAGTCGAATTGTCTACTGAAGAAATGATTCCTTTGTCGGTTACGCCATTGACGCAAAAGAATAAATCATTCCTTTTATCCCGACTATTGCGCATACATACAAACCCGAGATTTCGAAATCTGGTCGGGTGATGGATGAAGTTTCTCATGACAGGGTGTGACATTCCCCATATCACAGACGAATGATAGAAACAATACCTGTAATCGAATGGACGGTAACTACACTGAACAAGGTGCTCGTTCAGATTCTTAACTGATTTTAAGTCCCGCCTCGCTTTGGAAACGTTCCACCCCTTCTTTTGGGGAATTTCTAGCTTCGCGCAAAGATCTTGGTCGGAAAGTGTCGAATTCCTGAACCTCTGAACACGTTCCAACAGTGGTTCACTATCAAAATCAAGTGCGAATGAATCGCGAGCTGAACACATTCCAACACTATAGCGCGGCATTACTTCCGTCAGAAGAAATCCTTTATCGTACTCCTCCTGCAAATTGGCATCTCGAGGAATGAATCTGTATTCCGAAGGACTCATTTTCACTTGACGAAAAACTACTTGAGAATTTAACATATTATTAAGCATTTCATATTTGCTTTCCCGTGAGCCGTAGAAACTGGCAAAATCTACACGGGACTCTCCTTTATGAGCTGCGCCTCGAGATAACAAGGAGATTGCAACACCTTGCTGGATGTCAAATACGTTTTCATCGTTGTCGAACTTTGCGTTCCCATTTAGATCAAGTAGATAGATGCGGGCAAAATTATCAATGAGATGCTTCCGCATTCCGCGTAATGTGGGATTGTAGAGAAATGAGTGGTTCGTTATCATTCCTACAACTCCCGTCATACTGAGTTCAGTCTGAAATTCTGCAAATCGGTAGAACTTCACGTAATCGTCCTGTAGGTTCTTTTCAAACTGGAGCATATTCCTTTCTCGAATTCGTTGGCCCGAGAGATACTTTTACGGCTCGACTATTGCACGACAATCAGGCGTCAAATTAGCTGAGAATATTGAATAGGGTGGATTGCCTACCACGACGGTGAAGCGTTTCTCCCTCTTTATCCGATTCACTACACTCGCCTCATGCGCCAGTGGCAAGAACAAATCGGCCAGCTTCTCGTCGGCAACCTCCGAAGGTGGTTCAAGGCTGTTTGTGAGATAGATGTTGAAGCGCCCCTTACCCTCTCCGTGGTAGAACAGTTCTCCCAACTGACGGCTGAGCTCTGTGAGTTTCAGCGTGAGTTTAATATCAGCAATTACGTATGGCGCCATCATCAACTCGTAGCCATAGAGACGGGGCAACAAATCTTTGCCCACGTATTTGTCCCAGAGCTCTTGTATCTCACTCTGAGTGCGACCAGCCTTTTCCCACTTTGCAATCATTGTCTTTGCCACAACGTCGATCACTTCTACAAGAAATGTCCCGGTACCAACAGCGGGATCGAGAACTTGAACGAATGACTCGTCGGTTGACACTCCCTCGGGCAACTTGATCTTCTTGTTCCTCTTCGCCATCTCACCCCATGTCACCGTTGAGGCAAGTCCATCCTCCAACCCGAACTCGCTCTGTAACAATTCATGAACACTCCGTACAATGTATGAGACGACCGGCTGGGGCGTATAGAAGACTCCGCGCTCTATCTTCTTTTTCTTATCGGTACTCGGTTAGAAATAACTCGTAGAAGTGGATTACGGGATCTTCACGCTGGGTCCGATTGCCAAAATCGCGCAGGACTGCTTCGACGTTTGTGTCCGGACTATTAAGCAAGTCAACAACATCAAGAATGCCGACTTCATCGAAATCAATTTTCCCTTTCTTCCCACCAAATGTCAAGAAAGTGCTCAGCGTCTCCTTCAAGAAGGGATTGCTCACCAGTTGTGCAAGGTTCTCCGTGACGACACCCGTCGGTCGCGATACGCGGGCTGCAAGCAAACCATAGGTGATCGTCTGGGCGTACATGTCGGCAAAGTCGTCCTCGTTCAAATCGTGGATGAGCGCTTCGCGAAATGCTTGATGCAATTGCCGGAACGGTCCTTTTTCCGATTCGACCTTAAGAACCGCATTGACACGTTTCCGAATCCTCGTTGCCAGAGAAGCCAGGCGGATCGCGAGCTCCTTCGATGTTGTGATGACTTCTCTGTGCCTCAGCGTAAAGGCCTCTGACCATCGTTCGCGCCATGCCTCAGCATCGTCTGGGTTGTCAGGCCAAGACAATTTTTCTTTGAGCGTAGCATGTGCGTGGTCAAGATGTAGCACGGTATCCTGATCGTCCCATCCAAGCACTCGGAGTGTGGGCAGTTCACCAGTGTCGGGATTTTCTGAGAAGTGAGCGAACGTAATTGATCGCTCTTTATCCTCACCGTACGATGAAATAAAGAGTAAGTCATGCAGCTCCCATGCACGCAATTGCGATTTGTTCGCACTCGCCCGCTTCTTAATAACAAGCTTTTGAAGGATACGCCGAAGGACAACAACGGGAAGACGCTTGGGCTCGAAGTTTATGTAGAAGATCCCCCACGGCTGCCCCGTGGTAAGAGGGCGGAGTTGTTTGATTTCCTTTATTTTGACTGCAATCTCCTTTTCGAGTCCGAGTTCCTCGGGTTCATATTCGAATGTAATATCATCCGCATCCTCGGACTCAATGGGCCAATCGAGCTCGTCACGCAAATATTTTACCAGCGAGGGAAACGTCTTAATCGAGTGTAGACGTTCAATAACTTGATTCTTCATTTTTGCCTTCCAACAATCTCGTAGAATGCGTGCTTGAGTTCATACTTCTTGCTGTATAAGGACATTCCCTGAGAGCTTTCAGTGGGAACGGCTGAATATTCTTGATTTGGCGTTTTCAGTGCTGCAATCCGCTGGTAGACCTCGTTTGACGTATAAGCAGCACTGATGGAATCTCCGGTGAGGGCACAGAAATCTTCAACGATAAAGCTCGCGCGGCCTTGTGCTTCAGGTTCCCGGTGAATTCTGTAAATGGATGTGCCGTCCCAGTAAATGTAAGGAGATGAACGAGGCTTTATGGGCTCATCGCCTGACTCCACATTACCTGGAATCTGGTACAGCATTTTGAAGTTGGTCTGCAACGTATTGCAGCATGCCGAGATGAAGAAGAACTCATTACTCACACAATAGAAGAAAAGTACTTTTCGTTTCATTTTCTTTTTGAACATCCCGTTGAGAATGTGCGATGTAAAGAATTCATCAATGTTCATTCCCAATTCAGCTGCTTCATTTTTTACTGTGGCTGCCTCATAGACAAACGTCCTTCCGACAATCAGACCCCTTCTACCAGTTACCCAATCATCTTGCACGAGGCAAATTTTGAAGATGTCTATCGGAATCGTCGGTAGGTTATATCGGGCTTCTGACATGATTTCTCATTCGACAATTTTACGGACTAATTAAGACAATTCCATCCAGGATTTCAGGACTGCCTTAACCCCAAGAGGTGCTTGCACTCTTTTGAAATATCCGTTCTTGATGTGCCTCTCGATTTTCTGTCTAATCTCTGTAAGGGTTTCCTTCGGCATTTCGCAATCACGAGGGGTATCCATTGAACAGCGAATTAGATCGATTATCTCCGTCGGTTCCTCTACAATTCTTCCGCTGCTCATTTCATATAGAAACCAATGCGCGAAACCTGCATCTTCAATCCAAACGCCAGCGTTCGTGCTCTCTTCTTCCCTACCTGCTATTGGAGGCGCGGGTAAGGCATAACAAAAGAAGACGGCCTTCGTTCCTTTAACTGGATGCTCTTTGCCACTGTATACTCGTCCGGGTAAAGCATTCAGTCGAGCTTGCAAATCGGGGTATTGTTGTATCAGCTTCTGGTATTCGAGGTGCATGGACTCCGTACCAGTAGGCGTGCCTTCGTAGTTGTGAATGAAATCTCTCAGGGCTTCATAGTCATCCTCGGGCTTGAGCAGCTTCTTACCTTCAATACCAAAGACCTTCGAAATTCTCATGGTCTTGTTGCTAACAGTCGAGTACAGCTTTAGCAGTTCGTCCACTTCATCGGGTGGTAGGAAATTCCAGTACAGAGCTGTGCCCCTGATTTCCTTCTGGTCGGGATGATCTGCAAGAATACGATGTTCAATCTCCGGATTCATTCTTCGATCTACGCGTCCTATTCGTTGCATGAGCCGCACTGGATTCCAGTGGAGGTCATAGTTGATCACTCGAGTTGCGTCTTGAAGGTTTAGGCCCTCCGATAGCACATCTGTTGATATGAGAACGCGTGTTTCCTTGAGCCCATCTGCAACTAACGCAGAACTTGAGGACTCATTGTAGTACGGTGCAAACTGCCGGATGATGTCTCCGCGGTCTCTCTTTATCGAGCTATCTACTTCGTCTACTCCATCAATCTTAGCTTTTTCCAGTTGTTTTTGTAGATAACGGGCCGTTGCCATATACTCTGTGAAAATGATCACTTTGTGTTTCTTCAAAACGGAGTCATTTTTAAGAAGCGAGGTAAGCTTACGCAGCTTGTCATCGTGAGATGGCTGGAACTTCTCTAACTCTTGAAGAAATCTCACCGACTGATCGAGATCGAGGTAAGTTTCATCGAGCATCTCATTCACTCGATATTCGCTTTCAGGTAGCTCTTCAATATCTTCAAGCATTTCGTCAGTAATCACGTCTTCATCCAACTCCTCCTCTCCATCTCCAAACATTTCAGATTGCTGTCTCCGAACGTAGCCAATGATCTCGGCATTCTGCGCTTTCCAGCGCTCAAGTCGTCTCTTCTCGGCATCGGATTTAGTGTGCTTCTCAATCCAAGCGAGAAATTTTAGTAGAAGTGTTTCACACAACATTTCAAACGCGCGTGCTGAACTCTCAAATCGCTTCAAGAATTGAATGCGAATCAGACGAACCAACTGTTTCTGTCTATTCTCTTCAAAGGCGTACTCCTTGGAATTTTCTTTCGTCTTCGAGTAGAACAGAGGATAGTAGATGGCGAGGGAAAACAGAGGCTTCTTTTTTGAGAAAGCCTCTTCAACCATGCCCAACAGACGACCATAGGTCTTTTTGACGGAGTAGTCAGCGACTATAGGCGGTTGGCGGGTAGGGAAAATTGCCCTCGACCCGCCATGTTGTTCTTGACTCGCCTTAACGTAGCCACGGCTCCGCTGAACAACTAGGGCTCGAAAGAGATTGTCGTTGAAGAGAACCTGCTCGGCTTCCGCTTGATTCGTCTCAAACTGAAGAGTCTCTTGTTCATCGTGCTTTCCGAGCAACTGTTTTTCAAGTTCATTTTCGAGTCGTCTAAAATGACCTGGCAAGGAATGAACACCAAGAGGTGCGCCCCTGAAGAAGTCGGGCCGCTCCCGCCTTGAGAAAAGCTCAATCATGTGTTGAAGATCGCGGAGACCATTATTAATTGGGGTGGCAGTCAAAAAGAAAACTGTCTTTCCTTCCGTTAATTCATACATCTTCCAATAGCGTGTAACCCCCAGCGTTCCCGGATTCCGGAAATGGTGGGCTTCATCAATAATGATAACGTCAGCTTGCTCTTTCATTCTTGTGATTTCGCTTGTGTACTCACCCCCTCTCATAAGATCGGTGTGGTTGAATATGCGGAGGTTTGTAAACCCCCCTCCTAACTTTGGTAAGTAACGTCGCAGTGCATTCTCCCACACAGGTTTTCTTGCTGCTTTTGGGACTATCAACATTACTCGTTTTCGATCATAGGTAATGAGGCGTTCTATTAACATCATTCCGATGAAAGTCTTTCCAAGACCCACACCATCGCACAAGAACGCTCCACCCCATTGATGAGAGATCTTCATAAGGGCTTGGTAGCCTTCTTTTTGATACTGATCGAGAACAGGGTACATGGCCGACTTCGTCAATTCCCACTCACTGGCCGTCATCTCATGCCCCTTAAAAAACTCTTGAAGAGCTTTGGCGTAAACTTCGAAGGGGGTATAGTCGCGTGTGTGTCGTTCGATTACTTTTAGAATCTCAGCGGAAATGTCGTCAGCTTGATCCCAATGGCGTTGAAACCATTCCTGAAGAATTTCAACTTCCCTACGAAGCTGTACGTTGAGTTCTACGTTTTTCGACAAACCGGGCGCAGTGAAGTTGCTTGAACCGACAAGAGCCGCCGATCCAACGACTGCTTGCTTAGCATGAGTGATGTATGCTTTGGCGTGAAATTTCTCTTTAGTATAAACGCGGCACTCCATTTTCCCCTTTTGCAACGCATCTACAATACTTGGAACACCATTCAAGAAATCGTTTGATTCTTTTTCTCTCTCGATACTGGAGTCCAGTACCGTTTTGACATATTCGACTCCTTCAAGTAGTGCTTTCCTCGTCCTTTTGGAAACTTCATCCCCCATGAGAATGCGGAGCTTATCAAGTTTTTGCCACTGGCCATCCAGCGCTAACAATGCTCCTATTTCAAAATAGCCCGTAGCAATGTCGAAGGTATGCGCGAGATCTGCCCATTCGTGGAGGTAGTTCTTAACTTTCCAGTCTGCATCACTGTTGTCAACGATGAAGAGTTCGCTACCGAGTCTTTTATTATCCGGCATTAGGAATTGAGCCTCATGGGTGATATTTCGTTATTAGCTTGGACATACTTATTTCATTGTATCATTTTAAGCTTTAGAAGTGTCATCCGCAATGGTGAATTCAACGTCATCTTAAGCAACTGATAAGGGTGCAGCATTTTAATGATCTACTTTCATTCAGAATCCTTCCCACTTGGAAGTTGAAGAATTTTGATTTCCGGAAGGGAAGCACCAATCATTGCTTGGAGGTCCCCGTACATTCCAGCTGTGCTATGAATTACTCGCTGGATTTGTTTCTCACGCTTCGCCCAAGTTTTCTCCATTGCGCGTTTCTCTGCGTTTAAATCTTCATTCATGCTTACGAACGACTCGACAATGACCTCAACTCGTTGGCGAAATTCTGGACCGGAAAGATACCTATAAATCAATTCCATTTTTTCATTCTTTCCAACTAAAGCATTTCGTGCTTGATAAACTTGAATTAGGTTTGCACGCAATGCGGTTGCTAAGCCAACAATGGATAGAAAGTCAGTTATCCAAATGCCGTCAATATTTCCAAAACGGTTAATGCCCTTTGGCAATATTGAAGAGACAATTACAGCCAAATCAGATTTCGCTTGTCGTTGGTCATCCTTGAGCTTATCTAACCAACTGTCACTCCAAGCCTTTGTTCGCTTTGCTTCCCAAAGGATTGAACCGCAATTGCTACCGCTGGACGAATTCACTTTTTGAATCACATCGCCACCTTTGACACCTTTGGAAACTGCGTCCACATCATCTTGACGGAATGTTGAACGGAGTAGTTCTTCAAGTTCTAGTTCAAGAGCCTCTCCTTGCGCCTGTTGCGAACCCAATTCAGCTTTCCGTTTGAGTTCTTCAATCTGTTTTCTCATTTCTGAAAGCTGATTATCTTTTTCTCGATCTTTAAGTTGATGCTCCTCAAGAGATTTCGATGAAGCTTCATCCCAAATTTTCTTTCGCTCCTTAGCGAGAGTTCGTTCTGTTTCCAATTTGAGGGTTCGTTCTTTATCATCAAGATCTCTCTGTCGCTTTAGGAAGTCAAGCTCCTTTTTCTCGGCATCCTTAACCTGTTTAGATTTTCTTTCCAATTCCGTTTTGAGGTCTGCGAGTTCAGTGGAAACCGATTCTTCCGCCTCTTTTCTAGCTGCCCGTTCAAGTTTCGCCCTTTCTTTGTTCAGCTTTTCATCGTACGCGTTTTGTTGAGTCTCGAAAGCCTTTTCAAATTCTTTCTCCTTGCGCTTGGAATCAGCTTCGAATTCTTTTTTGAGTTTATCTGCTATATCGTGGGTGATTGCTTCACTCAATGGTATTCGTTTGCCACAATGTGGACAAGTTATGGATTGATCAGGCATATGTTGTCCTTCCGAAAAGTTTGTCAATGCGAGTAAAAGGCATGGCTCATCGACCAAGCCTTGGATCTGTGATGCCATTTGCATCGGCCCAATTGTAAAGGTGTTGGACAAGGCCTTTTTCGAAACCATCAGTGTATTGAGATTCCGCAGAATTGGGATCGAGTAAATCTTTTAGTAATTCCATAACCATAAACTCAAAGGCCGAATTTGTTTTTACCAAATCGTAAGCATTCCAAGGTTTATCTTCTGATGAAATTGCAATCGGAGAACCATCAGAGGCCTTGTACATAGGGAAATAAGTGAATTCGAAATTCGGAGCTGAGACTCGATGAACCACGCGGGAGCCTGCCGAGCGGATTTGTTGTGCAAGCTCAGCGATTTTGGAATTGGCGGTCCATGCACCATTCTTTGAGCCGTCCGAGCGTAGCGGGAAATCGGAGTCATGAAGAATAGAAAACGGAACTTTGAATTCCTTTAGAATCCTCATAATCAACAATGTCGTGTATTTGCCGCGAGCTCTTATGATAATCGGCTTTTTGCTCGCTGGAAATTGGTCTATATGTCTGGCAATGACAGCCTCGAAAACTGCAAATTCAGTATCTCCTTCGACAATAACAGGATACTGGCCAAAAAACATTTCGGCAAGAGAAAGCTCAAAGCGATTTAACATTTTTAGAGCGTCTTTTTCAGTAGCATCAAAGTTGGGTGTATTTGACCGATAAATTAGTGGCGTGGGCTGCTTTGCTGAGCGATCCAAGCGGACAATAGTTGTGTGATCATTCATAGGGTCAAGAAAAACAGGCGAATGTGTTGCCAACATTATTTGCCAAGCTGGGTCTTCCGCCAAGTTATAAAGATAGCGGCTGGCAGACCGAATGGCGTTAGGATGGAGACCAACCTCGGGTTCATCGATCAGAAGCATGAAACCTGGCAAAGATAGCCCTGTCTCTTGTATGGTTTCTGACTTTGTGGAATCTAGTTTGGATAACTCTGCAATCTTAGCCTCGTGATGCTTGATTTCTTCAGCTTTAGCCAGCTTTGTATCCTCCTTCTTGGCTTTGTCTGCTTCCTTTTGGAGTTTGTCGATGGCTTTACGTTCATCGTCGATTGCTTTAGTTTGTTTTTCGGCCATATCAGCGACGGCCTTTAATTTGGACCGAACCTGAAGCATGGTCCAAAAAAGCGCACGCTGCGATCCAGTCCCTTGTTGTGACCATTTAACTCGTGACTCCCATTCTGTAAATTGAAGCGAGGAATTTTTTAGGAGTAGCGTAATCGGATTGATTTCAATTTGGCCTATATCAATGTTGAAATCTATGGAGAGGTCAGGGAAAATCTCATTGTGCGATTTATTGAGATCCCCCTTTAGTTGGTTTAGTCGTTCCCTTTCTTCGCTAACTGGCAATTGGGCATATTGGGACACACTAGAGATCGCTTTTTTGAGTTCAGATTTATCGTCAGCGAGGAGTTTCGTAATTCGATCTGCAACGGGTTGAAGAACTAATGTAAGAAGCTTCTGGTGTTCTAGCTTCGGATCGTCTAATGACCCGATTCGGAATGGAATCGGAAGTCTGCTATTGAACACTGCATCAAGACCGCTTGCCTTGTCATCTAGAGAATATTCGCCGGCGTCTGGGTCCCAAGTTGTTCTTACTTTAGACCATGCTGTATTCTTATTCCATTCCCATTTGCTTCGAACTAGTAGCAAATCCTGTTCTACCACTTTCCATTTTTCAGCAACATTTTCAGTCCCTTTCGGTATATGAACCCAGATTTCAACTGTTGCAGGCAAATCGCCAGCTTGAAGAGATAAATCCGTCTCAGAGGTAAATTTCTCTGAGCCTACTGCGAGCTCATAGGCACGCAGCACGGTGGACTTGCCCGAATTATTTGCGCCGACAAGGCAAAGAATATTATCAATATCGATTGTAAGCCCATTGGGGCCAATGCAACCGATGTTTTGGATTCTCATTTTGATGAGTCGAGATCTGTCTTGCATTTCGCTTCTCCGTTAGAAGAATGTACTACTCCGTCAGATTGAGCGATCGGTTAGCCCGCACCCCCAGAAAAATATGTGACCGTTGGCTATTCATGAATGAGAGATGGTAAACAACCCAGCATCTGCAATGAATGGGCTTTTGATGCCCCGGCCCGGAGTTGGGAAATTGAGAGGGTCTTTAGGGGCGCGAGCCCATGGTAATGTAATAAGAACACGATCCGTGGCGCGAGTCAATGCAACATAGAATAGGCGTCGCCTCTCTTCAAGGTCAGTGCCCGCCGCAGCGCCGGGCAACCAAGCGGCCTCCATGCCAGGAATAACCACATTCCTTTTTGTAAGGCCCTTTGAGCCATGCATAGTTAAAAAAAGAATTGAACGCGGGTCATCTGTCGGCGTTTTTGTGTCTGGTAAAAGCAAGTCGCAATACTCTTCAAGAAGGTCATCTTGTTCCATTGTGTCTGCTCTCATTAGGAACGTTGACAAATGGCCAGATATGTCGTGAACATCGATGCCGAGTTTTTCGCTGATATGTGGTGCGATAGCTTCATGGTCTTTAGAACTGAGATGATCTATCAGATTGCAGAATTCTTGGGCTTGAGTTGCTGCGAGACCAACTAAACTACCATCACTTATTAAAGATCGGACTGAAGATACGGTAGAAATATCGCGCTGAACAATTCTTTGAACGATTGGTCGTTTATGTCGAGGTTTAATTTCAGGATAACTGTTAAGTATGAGTCGTTGAACAAACCGTTGGTCAGGTTCAATCAGAAGGTGAAGAATGCGGTCGAGCCATATTCTGTTAGGGCTTAAGCTTCCTTTCTTCTTTATGCACGGAATAATGGGTGAGAGCCTTTCAAAGTAAGAGTCTAGAACTTTCCAGCTAGGAAACAGACATACAGTTCCATCTTTTGGAGCAGGCGAGGCTGGCAGATTCGCAATGCAATCCTGCAAGTACGCGGACAGATATGTCAGTTCTGCCTTTGAGCTTTTAAAGCGATAGGCAATGATTTGGCCGTCATCTTTAGTCGGTAACATCAACCGTGGTACCGGATGCATGGTGCGCTGAAACGTGTTGGCGGCATTTACAATTGTTTCCCGGCATCGGAAACACTTAACAAGGGAGACTTGATCGTGTGCTGAATTGGCGTAAAGAGTTCGAAGACCATCCGGAGAGCCGCCTCGTCCACTGTAAAGGCTCTGATCATCGTCGCCGACAATAACTGTCGAAGTGGCATGGGTTGAGAGAAAAGATATTAAGGATTGCTCGGCTTTGTTAAAGTCTTGGTATTCGTCTACAAAATAATGCTTAATATCTGTGATCCAGTCTGGCAATGGTTGTAGCGTGGTTGCGAGGGCGTGAGAAAGTGGTATCGTCTGATCCCAATCGATAAGGCGAAATTCTCTGAATAAGTTTTGAACAACTGGGAGAATTGCGGGAATCGGAGCTGGTAGAGTTAATGGGTCTACTATGTCTCGCCAGGCGCACTTGATGGAGTGTATATGTTTACGTAATTGAGAGACCGTTCGGCAATTCTGGGCATTAACGTAAGGTAAGAGATCGGAGAGAATTGTTTCAGCTGCATCGGAGTCAGATTCCTCCGTGTTGGCAAAATAGAGTACGCCATCGTACCCAATTTGAAATCCTTGGTGGCGCAATAGACGACAGGCTAAACTGTGAAGAGTTGAAATGCGCGGCTTATGTGTATCGTAAGATTCTTGGCCAAATTTCTCGACGTAATCTTGTATGAATGCTTTACTAATTTCTTTGATGAAGGTGAGATAACAAATGGTATCTTGAGCAACGCCTTGAGCAGTCAAAGCTTCTGTTCTTTTGAGGAGAGAATATGTCTTCCCTGTGCCTGGGCCTGCAAGAGAAATAAGGTATCCAGCAGAATGATTTTCGAACGCCTGCGTTCGATCATCGGGGTTATATATAGTATCTAAATTTGCCATAAGGTTAGGTGGACGAACCTGTCGCTTTTTCTATTTGGTCTTGTCTTTTTTCTGCTAGTAATTTGACAATTAGTTCGTCAACCAGCATTGCTGCGATCTTTCTATTCGCACCTTTGAACCATTGGTTTTTGTGGGCAGTGGCACTATAGTATTTGAGGCCACTGATTGCGTTCACTGTGATAAAGGCAACGCCGTATTCCATCCCTTTTATTGTAAAACCTTCAGTCTTCACCACATGGTGATTATTAAAATCGTTCATCATACAATCGACCATAAAATCGGTTTCGCCACTTGAGAAATCGCCGGTAATAGACCCTTTTCCTGGATGAGCCTCGTCATGCCATAACAGGATTCGTATCATGTTCTTCAATGTAGTGCAAGCTTCGATGCATACGGAAGCTTGCGCATAGGTAGTGGTGCTGCTATGTTGCACTGTATTCGCTAAACCAAGACAGGATTTAGTAAAGGCTCTCATCGCTTCGTTTGACGAACCGGGCAATTCGTTGTCGATAAGTTTTTGAAGTATCCTATTAGCATCCGATTCGCTTGTTGCTTCGAGCTTTCCTTCAAATCGTTCGTGGAGGACAAACTTGCCAAGCATAACAATAGTCTCGCGACATAGAAGCCCAACTGCCTGATATTCGCTTTCAATATTAGCGGATTGAAGTTGTCTTCTTCCAGCATCGAGTTTTATTTCGACGTCGGTCCAACCGTATGAGTTTTTTCCCAATATAGGATGCATAGAAAATGAGCCCGCCAACTATGGGTAGGTTGGATAACACAGGAACGTGCTAGATCTTAAGGTAAGCGATTGCTTACCGCAAGATGTTATTATTATTGAGGGATTGCTCGGAAGGTTTCTGAACGCCCCTCGCATCATTCAGTGAGGTTTTGTGTTTTGCCCCCACATTTGTTGCAAAACTACTGCTTTCCGTACCCAAATGCAACCTGAAAAGAGGGGCTTGACTTTACGGATAATATCCTTTTTTTATAGATATGGAGGTCAGAATGAAATCAACACTTTTAACAAACAATCGAGAAAGTTTTAAGGGGCTTCGGTTGGAATTGTCGCCGGAAGAGCGGTCTAAGTTCCCAGCGCTCCCGCGTGTATTCGCCGTCAACTCTAAAGGTGAATGGATTAACTTTTCTACTTTTGAGGATTCTCCTGAAGTCGTCGATGCTTGGGTAGGGTGCTCTCCCGTGAAGAAACGGCGGTATGTCTCACTGATATTGCAATGGATTTACCGGAGTTTGGAGCCTTGAAAAGTCTCTTGAGTAGGTTGTCGTAGATTTTGTTACTCTCGGTGGTGGCTTCCGCCATTCTCTCCAAAACAATCAAACTGGTATAGCGCAAAAATCAAATGCAAACTCCACCGATTCAAAGCAATCCGAACATATTCAAAAGTGCCAACCCTGAACAAGAAGCGAGTGGATTCATAGCTTTTCTTACGAGGTTTTTCCAAGTCCCATTCGTAAAAAATGAGAAGGATCGTGTTACAGTGAGAATTACTGGGGGAGTGTACCTTTTTGAGAAGGATGACGCCCCAAATTAAGATAATTCCGCGAAATCAATCTTCACTTATTTTTCTACTAATTTTATCATGGCCGTGTGCTAAACCGTATGATTGTAGTTTATCCTGGATCGGTTCTATGTGCGTTCCGTACCACCTTTGCCATTCTTTTTCGTTCTGTAACCGGAGGAACATTTCGCCGTTCTTTATGTAGTGCATCTCCGGCATTATTTGTAAATATCGGCAGCAGCATTGAACGTGAAGTGGTATCGCTGGCATCCAGAGCTCTGAATGATCCCGCGCCGTCAAGTTGTCTGGCGTCGGAGCTTGCATCGGGTCTTTCCGCTTTTTTGGGCAACGGCTCCTTCCGAAATTGTCCTTATTGATCCATACCGTGTTCTCCCAAATCCATTCCAACTTCTTCCGGCGTGGATCGTCCGCGGCAAGGTTGCCGTACTCAAGGTCTGCCGGTGGTGTTATCACGGGATATACTTTTCCGTCAAAGTATTTCCCGCACTCGTCGCAACGGTCGGGAGTTGAGATTCCCAAAACCCAACTTCCGGATTTCAGTGTGCCAAGATACCCGTAACTGAATGCGTTGTTGGTCTCGCTGATAGCTACTCTATTCCAATTACGGTTGATCTCGCGGTCATTGTTAAAGAATTCACCGTGTAGCTCATTCGTAAGCGCTCGTGTTCCTCGGTTTTTCGCTATGTTGTCGAAAAGAATTGATCGCACTCGGCTCACGGTGTCGTTGGTAGCTAAAACCATTCGATTTCCGGCTCGCGTTATGCAATATTCAAGAGCTTTAATCTCTGTCGGATTCTAATCCATATTCGAGTGCCGCTTGTTTGATCTTCGGCGAGTTGAATTCCTCTTGCGTCGGCTTCGTTATAATCTCCAAGCTCCGCTCTTTATGCTCAATGAGCTTCCCTACAACGAACCCCCGAATTACCCATCCTTCTGCGCCTGTTAAGTGCGGATAGACCTTCTTCCGAACAAACTCGTCGATCTCTTTCAACTCTGGCACGGTGGGTGGCTTGGTATATTTTTGCTTCTCAACAAAGTCAACCAATGAACTGTAGAATCCCTGAAGATCGAATTCAGAAAAAAGCATACTCTCTATATTCTGAATTTCGAAGAGGTGGTGGGTATCTCCCGCCTGTTTAAAAAGCTTCGCGATTAGGCTTTTCCTTTTTTAACGTGTAATTCCAAACGACTTCTTCAGTATTGTCGCCAACGTTCTCATTAAGTTAGTTCAAAATGATTCCGTAAACTAATGAAAAATGCGAATTTTAAGTCAGGATAAGCATTCATTTTTTATGATAGCTTATCATTTTTGTATGGACAAAAAACCATCCAGCCGCTCTCATTCCCTTCCTGGTGGTATTATCCCAACGCCAGTTAAGTACTCAAATATTTCTCCATCGGCGTCCTCGTGCTGGTGGGGTGAGTTACCGAATTCCATCGTAGCAAATCGTATATCCAAGTAGAATTGTGCGGCAATCCAATTGTGAAACTCCGTAACCATACGTTATTCCTTTTTTATTTTGGAATCTGCCCCGAAGAGTTCCTCCCCTCCGATGTAATCGGCATAGCTCCTGTTATCCTTTGGCGCATAATGCCGGATCACATCTTGCAAGTTGTACCAATACTGCCGAATTCCGTCCAATAATTCTGCCCCTTTTCAAGTAAGTCTTTCGCAAATATTGGTATTACTCTCTGAAGGAATTCAATCTCGGTACATGACTGCTTTTGCAGAATTTCATTCCCTTTTTCTTTGATTAATTTATGACCAAATTTCATTTGGACTCCATTGCCAATTGATTTCTTCAAGAAATAAAAAGGGCGCAACATCATCGACGTTCCGCCCTGCGGCACTGGTATGCCTTAAGCAAAAACGTAAATGAGTGCGCCCGTTATATCGGGCGCATCTACATTCAATGTTTTTGCTTTAACTTGAAAATTACCAGTTTTCAGGGCGAAACATTAAACAAGATTGCGCTATGTACTAGTTGTTACTTGTTCCTAATATGGTTTTCCTTTCTATTCGAATTAATCCGCTTAGACTCGAACTGATGACGCCGCTTTGAGATTGTTGAGCATCCTAGTTGATATTTCCGTTAGTCCGATAAATCTACGCATATTCACTCGTATCTTCAAGTAATGCTATTTTGAAATTATTTCTTCAATGAAAGAACAAACTTTATGATCTGAGCATTTTTAACAATCGCTTGTTCGAATAGAGATGATACTTCCCGACGAAGCTTTCGGTTAGGACCTTCCCCTTTTCCAGTTCCACAAGGTAACGGCTTGCAGTTCTGTAGTTCACGTCCAGCCTTTTACCAAGGTTGACAGGTGTTACAATCGGATATGCAAACAACGCCTCTGCTAAGCCGGATGAATAGATTTTTCTGTGCTTCGTGCGTAGAAGCTCCTTCATCTCTTCAAGCATTTCTGTAATTCTGAGAATAACTTCTTTTGTCTCTCTTGCCTGAAGGTGGTATCCATTTAGCATGAAGAGAATCCACTCATACCATTTTCCTTCTGTGCTCACTTCGTGCAAAAGCCGGTAGTACTCGTTTCGATTTTTGTTGATGTATCCGCTGACATAGAGAATCGGCAAAGAGATAAGCTTCCGCTGTATAAGAAACAGCACCATAAGGATTCTCCCAGTCCGTCCGTTGCCGTCACCAAACGGGTGGATTGCCTCAAACTGGTAATGAGCGATTGCGCATTTAACAAGCGGGTCAATGCCGTCGCTTTCAGCGTTGACAAAATTCTCCCAGTTGCCTAACAATCTTGGAAGTTCGTTTGCACTAGGCGGTGTGTAAAGGACTTTCCCTGTTGAGAGGTTTGTAATTTTATTCTGAGTTCTCCTGTATCCTGCTGATCTATCCGGCATGAGTTTTTTTTCAATCCCAAGAATCAACCGGGTTGAGATGGGGATTTTCTTGAGGTTTTCAAACCCCCACTGAATGGCGTCTCTGTATCGCAGGACTTCTTTATCGGGCTTCTTCTGCTCTGCATCCGGGAAGAGTTGAGCCTGTAAAGCCTCCTCCATCGTTGTGTTGATATTCTCGATATTCGAGCTTGCAACCGATTCCTTCAGCACGGCGGGAGAAAGCAGCAATGTTGGATTGGGAAGCGTGTGCGAATATCCGTTTAGCTCCCCTAGTTCGGTTCTTGTCTTCATTAGAATATCAAAGAATTCCTCGTGCCGGAAATTTAGGTCCGGTGGAAGGATGGGCAAATCAAACGGCTTTTCTGGATCGAATTTCATATGCATGTGATAATATTGATTAAAATGATATGTAACAAATATAGTAAAATATGGATGAATGGCAAATGATATGTTATTTCGTGTTACATACCGTTCATTTTGAAAAATAACCTCTTTCGGCAACGAGTTATCCCGCAATTGCCAATTTTTCGACTGAAATGTTCAACTCTGAGGTCCCAAGATGTGCATAGATTTCCGTAACCCGCGATGACGAATGCCCCAATAGCCTTTGCACGTGGTAAAGCGAGACGCCTTCCTTCACAAGAAGGCTCGCAAATGTATGCCGGAGTGAATGAAAATGTAGCTTAGTATCCAACTCGCAATCCCCGCACGCCTTCTTGAACCTTCTTGCAATGAAGTCCCCCTTCTTCCATCCACCTCGTTCTCCGGTAAATATGGCCCCTTCCGATTTCGGCAACCTTTCAAATAAGTCTCTGACCACGGTATTCATGGGGATAAGCCTAATCTTTCCCCCTTTCGTTGTGTGGCCAATCGTGCTATGGACCAAGAGCGTCCCTTGCTTCAAATCCACATCTTCCCATGTGAGTCCAAGCAATTCTCCTCTTCTTAAACCCGTCATTGCTGCCAGTAGTATGATGTCATGCAACTGCGTCCCCGTCGTATGTTTGAGGAGTTTGGCAAGGTCCTCTTTGGAAAGATATGGTCTGATTGTATCTACCACCCTGATCGTCTTTATTCCCGTGCATGGATTTGAATCGATCATCTTCCAGACGACCAGACGGTTGAAGAACGCTTTGAGGCTTCGCAGATCGTGATTGACTGTGTTGCCAGAAACATTCTTTATACGTGTAGCTTTGTAGAGGTCGATGTCGCGGGTTGAGATGCCTGAGATCTCCACATTTCCCATAAACTTATTGAAGAGCTTGAATACGTTGTCATAGACGCGCACTGTTTTCGGTGCGAAATTCGTCTTCACGTAATCCAGGTATTGGTCTTGCGCATCGGCAAGCGAGAGCGATTTCGGCTTCTTGACTTCATGCTTGGACTCGGAAAGGTATTTCTTGTACGCCTCCATGCGGTTTTTCGTACCGAGGCTTCGCCAGACTCTCTTGCCGTTTACGGATTGAATGCTGTAGTAGACGCCGGATTTGTGGCGGATGAGGCTTCCCATACTTCCTCCGAAATGAATTGAATGATTTCGTTGGAAGGCTAAAGGAAGCTTTTTTGAAGGAAAGTGTTAGAAGAAAAGTTAGGCGCTTGAAGGGAAAATTTGCAAAATGACTAAAGAAAGCTAAGAAATCTGGAGTCTCTCTACACTCGTGACAGGCAGGCGCTCTAACCAAACTGAGCTACGACCCCGTGTGAATTTCTTTGTTTTTCCTTTGCAACCAAAAAGATTGGAGGCTTCAACAAGCTTCATTTTCAATATAAGAAAATACTTTCCGTTCTGCAAGATCATTTTCTCTGAACGAAGTACATCAAAATAATTGGAATGCAAGAACTGCAGCCGACAAGCATCTCAGATGAACCATCACTCTTGAATGGACGAAATAATTCTATTTTCTCCGCTCTTTAAATTCCTCCTGCTCCTATCCGGCATAACAGCAATTGCTTCGATACCGAAAGGTACTATGACGGTGAGGTGAAACTTCCGATTCTCCTGGTTCCATTTTACGATGATTCTTCCTCGGGGACTGTTGAACTCAGCAAAAGCATTTTGGAGATTCCCAGGCTCCGGTGCGATAAAAACTTTGCGCCATCCGACGCTTCCCTGTTGTTGACGAATCCCAGCAACGTAGGCATAATGCCATTCGCTTAGTTGGCCCAACATGAAGTGGTTCATGCTGTTGCCCGTCCCTTGTTTCGCTCCCCAGCTTTCCGGCAGCGTCGTCAATCCCTGGTGAACCATGTAGCCGTAACTCCCCTGGTCTTTACGACTGTAAATTTTGTGAAGAATTTCTCCTCGTCCGTTTTCGGCAAGGGCCCGAATCAAAAAAATGTGGAGCACTTCGCCGGTCGTCTGCTGCCATCCTCTCTTTGCAAGGTCATCAACGATTGATTGTATTGCTTCATCGCGTTCATCCTCCGGAAGAAGACCGATGCATACCGCTGTTGCATTGCCCGCCTGGCACGAACCATTATTTTTGACCTGGTGTATCCTTGGGTCATAAAAATGTTTCTGAAAATCCGATTTTATTTGCCGGAAGAGACTATCATAATATTCGCAGTCGGACTGACGATGGAGTACTTCAGCTGCGCGTGAAATTGTTTGAGCCCCTAAAGCCCAAACGGCTGTTGCGGAAACTTCCGGAGGAGTCCATTGCGCCGGACCGTCACCTTTCCCATGCCCGTAATCGTACCAATCCCCCAGATTGCTCGTGATGATTCCATCCTTTGCCTGGCGCGAAAGGTAATCGACATATCGCTTCATGCTTTCAAAGGAAACGGCAAGGGTCGCGGTGTCGCCGTACCATTCATAGAGATGCCAAGGAACAAGCACGCCGGCTATTCCCCACTCCGGAGCTTCGTTCCAGAATCCATGCGGCGGGATGCCCACCAGGTAGTTCGGGCAATTCGTCGGAATGTGTCCGTCAGGAAGTTGAGTGTCCCTGACGTCTTGGAGGATTTTGCGATACCAATCGTGCACATCAAAGCGATAACTGATTGCGCGAATCATGTGCCAGTTCTGTTCCTGCCATCCGTTTTTTTCGCGGTGAGGACAGTCGGTCGCCACATAGCTCATGTTAGAACGGATGGACCAATCGATGAGATGTTCTGCCCCATTCTGTAATTCGCTCGAACAACTGAACGAACCCACAAGCCGATTCGCCCCCCGTACGTGGACAAGCTCAAGCTTTTGAATGACCGGAAGACCGTCGGGATTAGACGAACCTGCGGGAACCGCTCCCGTTACTCCGACATACCGGCATCCCACATAACAGAAAAGAATTTCGTGCGACTCATTTGCTGTGCCGCAAAGAGTATAATCATGCCAGATATCTTTATTCGTCCCCCACGTGTAAGTGAATTGAACGCGTCCCGTTGAATCAACATACTCACATGGCTTGAATCGGATACGACTTCCTGATTTTCCTGATACGGTGAATCGAAGAAGAGCAGAAGAATTTTGGGGGAAAAAGTACGTGTACTCGCCGTCACCAACGTCCCTAATCTCTACCGGCTGAAAGATCTCGAATTCTTTTATCGGCGGAGAAATAAGCGGCAGCAGGTTCGCACCGGGGGCAGGTACAACAGAAACATTGTGCCAAGATCGATCGTCGAACCCGGCACGATCCCAACCGTCGGGATTCTTTCGCGCATCAAAGTCTTCTCCTCCATAAATATGCGAAAAAGTCAACGGGCCGTACGTCCACTTCCAAAGCGTATCGCTGACAACGACAGTATCTATTCCTGAAGCAAGCTGAAAATGTGCTTCGAGCCAAAAAAGATACGGATGACCGTTTGAAAAGTCCGGCATTGCGTCGGTCTTTGAATACCTCTTCGGGTCGTTTGTCGGACCGACTCGCCAAAACGAGTTTCCGAGCAGCACAGCGAAAGCATTACTCCCTTTGTTGGCATGGCCGGTAATGTCAAAATCCTGCGTATAAATAGACTTATTGTATTCCGACCAGGCTTGATTAATCACCGATGTCCCGACTTGCATGCCGTTCAACCTGATCTGGTAATGACCGAGGCCAACAACCCGGACACTGCTTTTCAACGGCTTCGATGAAAGATGAAATTTCAACCTTAAAATCGGGCAAGGACTTTTGTCGGCATCAGTGGAGTCAATCTGTGGCGCAATCCACTGAGTATGAGGGGAACTGTTTTCAAGCGATCCTGAGACAAGGCGTGTGTTAAAGAATGGATATAAAAATAAAAAGGTGGTTATCAGAAAAGCTATTCGTAAATGTTTCACGACATAAACCTTTCATATTTGTTTAAATCGATACCGGCCGTACCAGTGCCCTTTCCGATATTAAATCTTGTATCATAACCGCAAAGGACGCTAAGATCGCAAAGAGGTTTTTGTAGAAAGAACTAAGAAATCCTCGCGTCCTTAGCGACCTTTGCGGTGAATTAGTTATCGGAAAACACAATAATTGTTTTGAGAAACAGCACTAGGTTTAAACAGGAAACAATTCGGAAGAATGTAGAGAAAAGAGAGGCGAATTACAAGGATGAAGGAGGAGACGCATTGCCCTAATTAGAACAAAGCCCAAGGGACCTTTTACAGAGTGCTGAAAATATCGCGCAAGTCCCAAGGGGATGGCTTCGCCAGACGCTAAACCGCAAGGGAAACATATCCATTCTCTTTGCGCCTTAGCGTCTTTGCGTGAGCAAGCTTCACACCTTTCCTAAATTAGGACACTACCGGAAGTATGGCTTCTTAAATGGAAAGAATTCATACATCTATTTTCTCGAGCATCTAAGGGAGATTTCTCTTGCGAGATCATTCAAAATCCTATTTATGCCAGGAGGCCGTTCAATCGGCAATGCACAATCCTATTGAATGCCGACAACAAGTACCATCATTTCTCCCTTCATGCCCTCGGGTCCATCGATCTGGCGAACCGCTGGAAGAAACACTCGGTGCGATTGCAAGTCAAGAGCTTGTGTCTTTGCTCCTGGAGAAGTCTGGAGTTTGCCGACTTTGGTGAATGTTGACGATCCTTCTTCATGTATGAGATCGAGGGAGCCGTCTTTGTTTGAAACGTAGATCAGCCCAGACGCGTCGTCGAACGATGTTCCATCTACTCCCTGGCCGATCGGAATGTTTGCCAGAATCTTGCCATCATCCGCACTGCATGCAACAAACACTTGATTCCGCCCGCCGATGAAAAGAATGCGGTGTGCTCGGTCCATCGAAATCCCTGTCGGCGTTTGTGCCGGAGCGAGCGGCCATCGCGAGCGAATGGTGAGCGCCGCTGCATCGAACCGGACGACTTCGCTTGTGCTCTCGATGTTTACGTAGATATCACCTTTACCGTCCGCCACAGCTGCTTCCGGCCCGCCGCCGAGCGCCAGTGTGCCGACAACCTTCATCGTCGCGGCGTCAATAGCAGTACAGTCCTCGCTTCCGCCGTTGAATGTGAAGACACGCTTTGTCGTCGGTTCGTAGAGGATGCCGTCGGGTTTCATTCCTTGCACATCAATTGTTCCGATGACAGCCAGCGTCGAGAGGTCGAAGACTGTCGCAGTGTTATCTTTTCCATTGCTTGTAAAGCCCCGCCCGATTTCCTGGACGAGAGCAATTCCATGAACGCCCGGCGTATTTGCAATAGTCCCGGCATGAACTTTCGTTTCGTATTGAACAACCTCGACGCGTGTACTGTGAGAAATGTACAGCCGGTGCGACGCCGAATCACAGGTAATGTAATCCATCCCCCCTGTACCGCCGACGGCAATCGTGTCAAGAACGACGGGAAGAGCCGGCTGAGCAAAAAGGCATTGAACTGCACTGCAGCTAAACAAAAGAGCAACCAACAACCACTTGAATGTGCGGTACATAGCTATTCCTTATTGTGTCAGTTTGTAAGTATCGATGACGTGAAGGTCATGTCCCGTCCGTGCGTCAACGGTTTTCAGCTCCGCTTTATTTCCTTCAATCGTCAGAAACGTGATGCAAGGAAATGATTTTTCAGAAGGAGTGAACGCAGTTTTCGTCGTGACTGGTGCCGGATCCTTGAAGCTCGCACCGCCGGTCCCGTTGATGACATGGACAATTCCATTCTTCTCGTCCGGCGATCCATCGGGACGGAGCGGCTTGGTCCTGAGATAAATATGCGCATGTCCGTTGAAGATAAACTTGCAGTGATGTTTGTAGAGGCTCTCAACCCATGGCATGCATGTTTCGGCGTAGCTTTCTTTGTATGAGAGGTCGCCGTACGTCGGATTGTGCCAGACGGCGATGATCCAATCATTCTTCGGAATCGTGGAAAGAAGACTATCGAGCCAATGCTGCATCACATCTTTTTGGGTCGCGTAACCGTCGCAGAAAATGACATCGACGTTGGAAACGCGAAACGAGTAAAAATGAGTCGTGCCGTCCGCTGAATTTACCGGCAACACCCCTGCCGTATATTTATCGAAGTTCTCTCTTCCCGAGCTATCCTTGAATTCATGATTGCTCGTGCACATGTAGAATTTCCCGCGCACAAAAATGCTGTCGATTCCTGAATAATGAAGAGACCTTTGCCATGCTGCATCGCTTCCGTCATGCGTAAAATCTCCAGTGTGAATTTGGAAGTCCCAATCAGTCAAATTATAGAGCAGGATATGGGCGATATCAGAGCAGGCATTGTCCATATTTTCACGCGAATCGCCCCAGAGAGCGATCGTGACTTTTTGCTGTGCGAGAAGCCTGGACTGAGATGAAGTGCATGTGAAGGAAAAAAACGCGAACAGTACAAAAGTGCTAAGTTTGACCTTCCATCTCATGGTAGCTCCGATATGATGTGTGAAATTGAATTTGATAGCCTGCATCCTGGATAGCATCGCCGCTATTCGGGGCCGCTATTTCCTTATTGTCGCCTGGTGGAGGAGCGTGTTGTTCTCATCAAGCATCCTAAAGCTCAACGAATCATGGTATGCTGCGATCGACAGAAAACCGAGAGAGCCCTTCCCGAACACCACATCGCTGCGCTCGTTCACCTCCCGATGCTCTGCTCCGCCGCCGCAGACAAAGAAATCCATGGCGCCATGCGAGAGATGCTGCATCACATGATCATGCCCGCAAATATACACCGGAACATGATAGCGTGCGAGTATGGGCAAGACATCGGATATCAATTCGGGTGTATCACCATGTTTCGGGGCCGCCGAGTAAATCGGATGATGTCCTACAACAATCACCCATCGGTCGTTTGATGCGGACAGGAGAGAATCGAGCCAGCGTGTCTGCCTGGCTACATCCTGCCCCTTGACATGGTATTGCTCATCCTGCTGCTGATATTCTTTGATGAACGGAGGTGTATCTAAATGAATGATGAGTATATTCGTTGAATCGTCAATCTTCGCTTCCTGCGCATAGTAGCGGGCGTAGAATTTCCAACGTTTCGAATATTGGGAATATTCAAGCTCGGCATCGGCACTGCCGCGGTAGTCATGGTTGCCAAATGTCGGATACCATGGCACCTGGAGCGATGCATCGGAATAAATATCCTCGAATTCCGTTTTCCACCGGACATCGGTCGCACTTGCGATTCCATCGCCGTGGTAATTGTCTCCCACAGTAACGACAAATTGGATTTTATTTTTTTTTACTTCATTTGCCATCGCAGCAGAAACTGCTTTTTGATTTTGTGATGCAAATCCTCCCCAATCGCCAAGAATCAGAAAACGAGCCGAGGATGAATCGATCTTCAGCTGGGCGGTAAGCTGGGCGGCGGCACCAAAAACTAGGAAGATGACAACAATAAGGGAATAAAACTTTGATCTCACAATTATGGTATCTCCATGCGATTAGTAAAACTCGATGCAACCCTGTGAAGGATTGCATCGAGTGATGATTTGACCTGTTGACCAGAGAATTATTTCAGCAAAAGCATTTTCTTGACGAAATTTTCGCTCGATGCGCTCAGACGATAGAAGTATATGCCGCTTGCAAGATTTTGTGCGTTAAACTGAGCTTGATGCACTCCGGCAGTTTGGTACCCATCAAAGAGCGTAGCAACTTCTCTTCCCAGGATATCATAGACTTTGAGAGTCGCGCGGCTGTCGGCCGGCAGCTGATACGTAATCATCGTCGATGGATTGAAAGGATTCGGATAATTCTGGTTCAAGGCAAAGGTCGCTGGAAGCGCGTTGGCTTGAGTCTTCACCTTTGTTGAGACGTACACACCGAGGGCACCCATATTAGGATCGCCGGGGAGATTACCGGTAAAGTATGGATTGATCCACGCTGCCGGAGGCGTAAACCCATGACCCACTGCCGGTGATGAAGGAAGCAGATGATAGTCGTTGGCGCAGTCAAGAGCGAACCAATCTGTGGTAAAGTACGGGCTGTAACTGGCAAAAAGCGCACTGGCCTGAATACCGACAATGTCATGCGGCGCTTGTTTGGTTACACCGTCCGATGGAAAATACCGTGCCGCTCCTCCTAAACTGTCGATAGAATAAAAGAAGAGGTTGTTGTCATACACGGTTCGCACGGTATCGGCTTTTGTGGTGATCTCGAGTTCCTGGTACATATCTCCCATGATGTTGTTGTAGATCTGTCCACGGGCGCTCTTATCCACAAGAATCGCATATCCCAACTCACCGACTCTGCGCCATCCTCCTGCAACGATCGTGTTGTTATGGATGCACATATTTGTCAGCCGCGGCAGCGTCACATCGGCATTGATCTTGATCCCGTTTCCGCCCGATCCCCAGATCACATTATAGGCGATCTCGCCGATCGTGCCGGACTTGATGTTGATGTTGTCGCCATCCGGCGCTCCGCACCACTTCAGCGTATTGCGAAGAACGCTTGCACTCCCGCCATGGATGCCGATACAATCGTCGACAGTTCCAATCACGGTATTGTCTGTGAACACGGTCGATGTCGTGTTTGCAAAATTGGAATAGATGTCTATCGTGCGATACGCATGTCCGGCCGGGTTGCTTCCGCCTGCCCAGAGTATCGTCGTCCATCGCATCTCAAAATAGTTACATGAATCACCGTAGATGCCACCCCACTGACCCGGACCCGTCCTGTGTGCTACCGGTACCGTGATGAGATTCGGGTTGGCTTTCGTCCCGTCGCAGATCATCGCACCAAGAACATGGATCCAACCTAACGGGTTCGCCATGATCAACGTGTCTCCGGCACTCACGATCAACGTGTCTCCCGCGTTGATAGAGATACTATCCTTCACAACATATGTGTGGTTCGGAAGCAATGTTCCGCTTACGGCGCCAGAGAGGCTGTCTGTCTTTAAAGTTCCTGAAGCCCTATAGACACCGAGGGCACCCATATTGGGATCGCCGGGGAGATTACCGGTAAAGTATGGATTGACCCACGCTGCCGGAGGCGTAAACCCATGACCCACTGCCGGTGATGAAGGAAGCAGATGATAGTCGTTGGCGCAGTCAAGAGCGAACCAATCTGTGGTAAAGTACGGGCTGTAACTGGCAAAAAGCGCACTGGCTTGAACACCGACAATGTCATGCGGCGCTTGTTTGGTTACACCGTCCGATGGAAAATACCGCGCGGCTCCTCCTAAACTGTCGATAGAATAAAAGAAGAGGTTGTTGTCATACACGGTTCGCACGGTATCGGCTTTTGTGGTGATCTCGAGTTCCTGGTACATATCCCCCATGATGTTGTTGTAGATCTGTCCACGGGCGCTCTTATCCACAAGAATCGCATATCCCAACTCACCGACTCTGCGCCATCCTCCTGCAACGATCGTGTTGTTATGGATGCACATATTTGTCAGCCGCGGCAGCGTCACATCGGCATTGATCTTGATCCCGTTTCCGCCCGATCCCCAGATCACATTATAGGCGATCTCGCCGATCGTGCCGGACTTGATGTTGATGTTGTCGCCATCCGGCGCTCCGCACCACTTCAGCGTATTGCGAAGAACGCTTGCACTCCCGCCATGGATGCCGATACAATCGTCGACAGTTCCAATCACGGTATTGTCTGTGAACACTGTTGTCGTCGTGTTTGCAAAATTGGAATAGATGTCTATCGTGCGATACGCATGTCCGGCCGGGTTGCTTCCGCCTGCCCAGAGTATCGTCGTCCATCGCATCTCAAAATAGTTACATGAATCACCGTAGATGCCACCCCACTGACCCGGACCCGTCCTGTGTGCTACCGGTACCGTGATGAGATTCGGATTGGCTTTCGTCCCGTCGCAGATCATCGCACCAAGAACATGGATCCACCCTAACGGGTTCGCCATGATCAGCGTATCTCCGGCACTCACGATCAACGTGTCTCCTGCATTAATAGAGATACTATCTGCGATCACATAAGTATGATTCGGAAGTGTCGTTCCCTTGACGGCTCCCGATAGAATTGAATGCAGCTGTGCCTGTGAATAAGCAGAAACTGCAGTCAGAAGAAGCAGCATCGCTGTAAGTTTCTTGAACATATTTTCTCCTTGTCGTTGTTGTGGGCGGTTTGATTTGACTGGTGTTTTGTTTCTTTAAAATTAAAGTCTATAGCTAATGCCTATCGTCCCGCGCATTTTGTTCAGGTCCCGCTCAATAGTAATCGGCGCGTGCTGGATATATTGACCTGAGACGACTTCCGTGACGGCCTGAGAGTTTGTAATATTGATCAGCTTCACACTCAGCTTCAGATTTGAGAGCAACTGCTGATCTGCTGAAAAATCAAGCTGGCCGACTCCGTCCTGATAGGTGTCATACCCATCCAGCCTGCTGACAGCGATAAGGCTTTTTCCCGTGTAGTTGTACGACAGGTTGGCCGATGTGCCCCACAGGTCGCTCACATAGGAGAGAGTACCATTGACAATTTGCGGCGATTGAGATTGCAGCGGTCGTTTCTGCTGATAGTATGATTGGACAAGATCGCCATAGATGTCTTCGGATGTGACTTGCTTCGTGCTGGTTATTTGCGAGAAGACATAACTGTAGTTCGCGGAAAGGCCAAACCCGCCAAAATGTTTTGCAACCACGGCCTCGAAGCCGTACACCGTCGCCGGATCGCCGTTTCCTTTTGACGTTACAAGAAGAACGCCGACCGATTGAAATTGATCTTCGATCGGATCGATAATTCTCTTGAAGTAGACACCGGCAGAATAAAGATCGGATGGATTGGGATAGTACTCATAACGGAGGTCGATGTTGGTTGCAGTAGCGGGGCGAAGATTCGGATTTCCCTGGGACTGGCTTTCGTCCGAACGGTCGACAGCCGGAACAAGGTCAAAATAGCTCGGGCGGCTCAGCGTGCGGGCAATCGAAAGGCGTCCGATTTGGTCCTCGGCAAATTCATACCTGAAATGAATCCCCGGAAGAAAATCAACCATTTTCACATTGTTTTGTTGTCCAGTGAATGATGCCGATGCCATTGTAAAATATTTGTCCTGCGCCTCCTCCCACCGGACTCCGGTCAGGACCTGCAGCCGGTCAAGTATAAGGGTGTACTCCAGGTACGAACCAAGAAGTAATTCGCTTGCTTTATAGTTTTGATAGCCGTACACCGTTGTGCCTGAAGTGCTGCCGAACCCGAAAACGGTAACCTTAGCGTTCGTAATCGATGTAAAAGGCTGCGTGCTTCCGTTGATAATTGAAGGATTCAACTGGTAATCATCCTCATAGTTGACCCGGTTAAGCTTTTGCGCCACTATGCCGGCCTGGATCGTATTCATCCCGTCCGGCGTCAGGTGCCAGGTCGCATCGACCTTTCCGAGATACTGGTGGTCATCATTCTTCCGCCACGAATGCGTGATGTCTCCGAGACCTTGAAAAGCCTGAAGCTGTCCGGTCGGGCCGTAATTCTGCAAAATCGAGTATTCTGCTTCGTCAGGACGATCCTGCAAGGCATCCGTGTAGTTGAGTGTCCATTTCAGCGCAAGAGGCGATGTTGTGAAATGATCTCCCGCCAGCGTGACGCTCGAGATGTCCTGGATTCGAAGAGCGGAGCGGTTTGTATATGTTAGATCGTTGCCGCCGCGCGATCCGTCGATTTCTATCTGAAGAGCATGACGCGTCTGCGCTTCTTCCTGGCGGACGTACAAATATGTTGCCGAAACCTCCTGCCCTTCATCGGCGATAAAATCTGCTTTGCCAAGTGCGCCACCGCGTGTCTTGTTAATGAAGTAATTCTGGCTGTCATAGATGGACGCGTAGGGAATGAGATGCCCTTCTGCATCAACGGTGTTGATGTCGGACCCCAACGAATAAAAGTCTGTGTGAACCTCGTTATAGGTATTCTGAAAGCTGCCGGAAGCCATCAGGCCGAGCCTGTTATCGAAGAAACGATCGCCAATCAGCGTTGAAAAGAGTCCATCGGGAGGAGCTGTCTTATTTGTGAATATTAAATTAGTCGTTGTAAAGTCGCCGCTTGAAGGATTGTACCGGGGTTTGATCTCTGTTGTTGGATCGGCGTCGCTTACCGTTCCATGGAGACGCTCGGGGTCAAGTTCGGGAACGGCATTTCTATCGAACGAGCTGAATGCACTGCCGAGAACACCTGAAGTAGAGCCGCTGGCTGCACTCGCAGTAAAGATAAATCGATCCGGCGCTTCCCTGAGCATGAGGTCCGTGGACCCACCAATCGCATCACCCGCGATGTCCGGCGTCATCGATTTGGTGACCTCGATGCGCTCGAACAGACTGGAAGGAAATATATCCATGGGGACGAACCGGTCTTTTGATTCGGGGCTCGGAATTTTGATTCCGTCGACGAGGGTGTTGTTGTATTGCTGGGCGAGTCCGCGCATCACGACGTAGCGGCCTTCGCCCTGATCGCGGATGAGGGACATCCCAGACACGCGTTGAAGAACATCGGCCGCTGTCCGGTCAGTCGACTGGTCGATCGCCTGAGCAGAAATGACGTTGACGAGGTTGGCGGCATTCTTTTCTGCCGCTCTTGCAGTCGTCTCAAGTTCGTTGTTCGCCCTCGCCGTGATCACCGATTCGTTGAGGGTGATCAGCTTCTCCTTTAAAGAAAAATTCTGCACGACAACACCCGACTCGCTTTCTACATCGACGTCCTCGTCTGAGCCGACGTAACCAAGCGCATTGATCCTGACTTCGTACTTTCCAGCCGGCACATTCTTAATAACGTAGTCACCGCTTGTGTCGGTGAGAGTCCCGTAGCTGGTTCCTTCAATGAAAACCGCCGCACCGACAACCGCCAACTTGGTGTTCTTTTCCCTGACATTTCCCTTTATTGTTCCGCCGATTGTTTCCTGTGTCGAACTAAAAAGTAGTATGAAGAGGAAGGTGCAATGTATTTTTACCATAGATTATTTCTTGGGTGAAGAACAGAAGCGGCCTTAGGAAAATTTCTTTTCCTATTTTAATCATCAACTCCTCCTTTGCGTAAACTGCGCGCAAATATACTCTCGCACTGTTACGTTTGTATTACTGTACAGTAATCCGCATCAGGTTAAATTGTTACGGAATTGTTTATTCACTTTCGCTGGAATTGTTACTGATAAAAAGAGAGGCGTCCGCAGGCATGTAGCGTAGATTCTTTCTTTGAGAAGCAACTGTGTCAGGTACTTTGTTTCCGGAAAGGTCGAAACGCAAACCACTGCTGGGGAAAATATCCTTTAGGAAAATTGGAATAAGCGAGTCCATACGATACAGGTTTTTCGACGGTCGGCAGATATCCCGTCCCGAATATCCAATCCCACATTGCAAGCTTTGTCGAATAGTTGATGGCGTTGCCTCTTCCTTTCGCATGATGCCAGCGATGCATTTCCGGTCCGTTGAAAAAATATTGGAGTCTCCCCGATCGAACATCAATGTTAGAATGGATGTACATACCCCAAACGGCATCTACAACTCCTTTAAGCAGAACGACTTCTGGGGACGCGCCGAGAAGGATGATGGGGGCGAATTCAATAGTTTGGTTAATAAGAATTTCAAGCGAATGGGAACGTGCGCCGGCCAGCCAGTCAACGTCGCGAACCGAATGGTGAGCTTCGTGGATTCTGTACAGATATTTATTGTGATGCTGCCAACGATGGAATAAATAAATATACAGGTCGTGCGTTACGAGGAATAGCAGAAACTGCGTCCACACAGGCCAGCCGGAAACAATATGCCATCGGGAAACCGACGTCTCGCTGTCAAGCCAATAAATAAACCCGAAAATCACCCAGCTCAACAAATAACTTTGAAAAACGGTATACATCCCCAGGTCGGTCCAAAATCCCTCGCGAAACAAGGGCTGACCTTCTGTGTACGGAAATCTCCGCTCAAGCATAATCAACACTAACGCTGAAAGCGAAACGATCACTGGAGATAAAAATTCCAACCGCATGCTAATCCAATCCTAATGCCAACATTCAGCTTGATTATGTTTCCCTCCAGGGGATGGAAAAAGGGTGCGGTCGCAAGTTTTCATACCGTCACTTTTTCACGGATCTGGCGGAGCCGCTTTCGGGGACCGAGCTCGCTTTCATACACTTTCTTGATCCCATCGCCAACGGCTTTTTCTATATCGCGTATATTCTGTACAAGCCGGATCAACCCGCCGATCTCGACCGATGCCGCCTGATCGCTTCCCCACATGGCCCGGTCCAGAGTAACATGACGCTCCACAAACGTAGCGCCCATCGCCACGGCAGCCCACGTAGGAGCAAGCCCGGTTTCGTGGCCGGAATATCCAATAGGGCATTCCGGAAATTTTTGCTTGAGTGTTTGAATCATCCGCAGGTTCAACTCCTCAGCCGGGCATGGATAGGTCGACGTCGAATGTGCAATAAGTATATTTTGACGGCCAAGAACGGACACCGCAGCATCAATTTCGTTTTCCGTGGACATGCCTGTCGATATGATGAGAGGTTTACCGGTCCTCCGTTTCTTCTGCAGCAGCTCTATATCCGTCAACGAAGCCGATGAAACTTTGTAACAAACAGGGTTGAATTTTTCCATAAAATTCACCGATTCTTCGTCCCAGCATGATGCGAACCAGACAATTCCTCGTTCCCTGCAGTGGCGGTCGATCTCGCCGTATTCAATCTCGCCGAATTCGACCATGTATCGATACTCGAGATACGTCACCCGTCCCCACGGAGTATCTCGCATGACATCCTGTTGCTCTTTTGGAACGCATAACTCGGGCGTTCGCTTTTGGAATTTCACCGCGTCGCATCCTGCCAGCACCGCACCGTCTATCAATTTCTTCGCTATTTCGAGCGAACCGTTATGGTTTATCCCAATCTCAGCGATAATAAAAATCGGTTCACCTTCTCCGACCATCCTTTTTCCAATTTGGACTATCGGTTTCTGCATAGTCATTCCCTTCATGATCATGATGAGAAAATGATTTGAGGCATATGAAAAATTGTCCCTCGCCAAGCCGCGGAGGCGCAAAGAATTTTCTTTAGATTCATCCTGCGGCTTTGCGTCTTTGCGCGATCTGCATTTTTGGAATATTCAGAAGTCTCGATTTATGAGTTATTACCATGCCGTCCACCCGCCATCGATAATGAGATTTGCCCCTGTCATATAACTTGAAGCGTCGCTTGCTAAAAATACCAGTGCCCCTTTGTAGTCCGTCGGCTGCGCCATGCGGCCCAGAGGGGTTCGCGTTGAATACTTTTCAATGAAATTTTTATCCTGCCCATTTTCTACTCCTCCGGGAGAAAGTGCATTGACCCGAACGCCATTTCCTGCCCAATACGTCGCGAGAAATCTTGTGAATGCAATGACAGCCCCTTTCGTTGTCGGATAGGAAGGCGATTTATAGAATGATTGAGTGCCATCCGGCCCGGCATACAACGATTGGTCAGGCCCCACAATCCCGTACGTCGATGCGATATTGATAATGCTCCCTCTCCCCTGGGTCGCCATCAATCGGCCGATGACCTGCGAACAAAGAAATGTGCCGGTGATATTTACGTCGAGAGACTTTTGCCAGAGTTCAATCGGATAATTCTCGAACTTCGATTGTTCGGCAGCTGCGATGGGATTTTCGAACGCATCATTGACGGCTGCATTATTGACGAGAATGTCGATTGCTCGATGGTTTCGGTAAACGTGGTCCCTCAATTCCTCGATGGAAGCGCGCTGCGTGATGTCGGCTCCAAAACCAATCGGTTGAGTCGAAGTAGCAAGCCCGAGTTCACGGGCGAAAGCTTCGGATTTCTCTCCGTTCAAATCGGTAACAACAACATTCGCTCCTGCTTCAGCCAAAGCGAAACAATGCTGCTTGCCGAGCAATCCGAGAGCGCCTGTAACTATTGCGACCTTATCTTTTAGAGAGAAAAGATCGCTCATTTAAGGACCTTTTTCGGTTTCATATTGAAGGTGCTTGTTTTACGAAACACCGGCTCTACCGGTTCGCCATGCAATCGTTGACGCACAGTATTTTCGGCTATCGCTTCTTTTACCATGGGCAGGATTTTCCTGTACGCGGATATTGTATAATCGATTTCAGCGTCCGAATGTGAATAGCTCATTGTATGAAATCCACCCCACAGTATTCCGCGTTTGATCAATTCCTGTTGAACAAGAGATTTTATTTCTAGAGGATTCCCGGCACTCGCATCAAACGTGACGATAGTGCGGCAGCCGAAGCCGGAACATCTCGTGTAATTCATCCCGAGCCCCGCAGCGATGTTGTTGTATTTTTCTTTGATAGTCGTGCCGATCCGGTCGAGATATTCGGGAACCTTTTTGTCTCGCAATTCTTCAATCGTTGCTTTTGCCGCCGCGAGGGAAAGCGCTTCGCCGCCGAATGTCGTGAAAAAGAACACTTCCTTTTCGAGCAATTGCATAACTTCTTTCCGCCCGGTGAGAATGGAAAGGGGCATGCCGTTTGCGACCGCTTTCGAAAAACATGCAAGGTCCGCTTTCACTCCGAAATATTCCTGCGCACCGCCCAGTGCGAGGCGGAAGCCGCTCCACATTTCATCGAAAATGAGCAGCGTTCCATTCCGCCGGCAGATTTCTTTCAGCTTGTGAAGAAAATTCTCCTTGGGCGCCTCGAACACGATCGGCTCGAGAATGATACAGGCTGTCTCGTCGTCAATCGAATCAATGACCGATTGGATGTCGTTATAGGCGAATGTGTATGTGAGATCCCGAGAAGCTTGCGGGATCCCTTTGTTGCGGTCAGTCACTGCGATGTACCAATCGTGCCAGCCATGATACCCGCAGCACAACACTTTTTCGCGTCCTGTGTACGCGCGCGCAAGCCTGACGGCGGCTGTCGTTACATCGCATCCGGTCTTGCTGAAGCGAACCGACTCGGCGTTGGGGACTACATCGCGGATCAATTCTGCCACCTCTACTTCCAACGGATGCATCAACGAAAACGTAATACCGTCTTTCAATTGCTTCTCTATTGCGGCATCGACGGCATCGTAACTATATCCGAGAGACAGCGGCCCCACACCCATGGTGTAATCGATATATTCGTTGCCGTCCACATCCCATACATGCGAACCTTTGCCGCGCTTCAGGTATTTCGGCGCAACGCCTTTAACATATTGGCCCGGGCCTTTTGCGAGCGTTTGCGTCGCTGCGGGAATCAGTCCGAGAGCCCGTGCGTAGAGTTCATCCGATTTTGCCGTTGGCGGATATTCTTGATTTTTTTCAATGTCATTCATTCTTTATCTCCTTTAGGAGGTTGCTGAAAAACACTTTTATGAGCCACTAAGTCGCGAAGGCACAAAATAATTTTAAACAAATCGCTATCTCAACCGTTAATGATATTGGCGACAATAGTTTTTCACCTTAGTTTCTTTGAGACGTTGTGTCTTCTGCCAACCCGAAGGGTTCCTTTGGAAAGGCATCTCCCAACGGGATCGTTTCGCGAACTTTGGGAGTGGCAAGCTGTTTGAATTTTTTCATCATCCTGTTAGAAGCTGTCATCCTTTGAAGCGATTTCTGACTTGTCGGTGAACAAAACCCCTTTTCTCTCGTCCAACGCAACAATGATCCGCGAAGCGATTTGTCCCCCTGTAAATCCTTCATAAGAAAGAACATCGTTCAGTAATGCCGGTTTGAACCAGCGGCTATCCAGTGCGATGGGAAGAACTTTTGCCATCCTTTCATGTCGCACGAGAATTTCGCTCAGGATTGAATAAAGCCCGCCGGTCAGGAAATGATCTTCTATCGTGACAAGCAATGAACATTCTTTTGCGGCAGAGAGAATCGTCGCTTCATCGATCGGCTTCAGCGTCCGTAAATTTATGAATCGAACGGAGAACCCTTTCGATTCCAGAATTTCTTTAGCGTACCACGATTCCCTGTTCATAAAACCGTACGTCAGCAATGCAACGTCCATCCCTTCCACGAGGATCTCGGCTTTCCCGATAACGAACTGATCGTAATGCTCCACCACGGGTTCCATCGCGGTGAAGCGGATATACCATGGCGATTTATCCCTGAGGATATGCGGAAGTCCTGCAACAAGTTCGTCCTGATCCGCAGGGCAAAACACTTTCATGTTAGGAATGCCGCGCATAAGCGACACATCTTCGAGCGCCTGATGAGTCGGACCGTTTGCCTCGGAGAGAAATCCCGGCACTCCTCCGACAAGTTTCACAGGCAGGTTAGCGATGCCAACGTCTGTACGTATAAATTCAAATGCCCGGAGCGTGAGAAATGTCGCAAGCGAATGAACAACCGGCGTTTGACCGCGAAGCGCAAGCCCCGCTGCCGCGCCTATCATCGTCTGTTCCGCTATTCCGACATCGATAAATCTTTTCCCCAACGCTTGAGGAAGATTCCGGATAGCAGCCCGGTTCTCAGCCGTCATAACAACGATCCTGTGATCGAGCTCGGCTAATTCTTTTAATTTCCCTTCGTATGTCATCATCGGCAGTGAACCGCCTTCCTATCGGACCATGAGAGTTTCGGACGATAACGAACTCTCCTGTCCGCTGTACAATTCATCGAGGAGCATTTCGACTTCTTCGTGAGTGAAGTTGGCGAACCATCGGTCGGCACGCCGTTCGATGCTTGGCAAGCCCTTCCCGCGAATAGTATCTGCGATGATCGCCGTAGGGCGGTCAAAACTCATCGGAATGCGGGAAAAAGCGAGCTCCATTTTGTTGAAATCATGTCCATTGATCCGATTGACGAACCATCCGAACGCTGCGAATTTTTTATCCACCGATTCAAGCGGGATCAGTTCTTCCGTCCGCACATTCGCCTGAAACTCATTCCTGTCCACAATTGCAACGAGGTTGTCGAGTTTGTGGGCAGCAGCTACCAAACAACCTTCCCAAATAGTACCTTCATTGAGCTCCCCGTCGCCAAGAATGACAAAGACGCGGTTATTGCCTCCGCGTATTTTTATATCAAGCGCAACGCCTATCGCCACCGAAAGCAGGTGGCCGAGCGACCCGGAATGGAATTCAATCCCCGGGATCGAGCCGTTCGGATGCCAGTACATCGAATCGTTCGTGCTGAGATGATTTTTGAGCCTGTTCTTTTCGATATACCCGAGTTCTGCAAAGGTGCCGTACAAAGCCGGAACGTCATGTCCCTTGGAAAGGAAAAAATAATCGCGGTTCTCATCCTTCAATGTTTGAGGGGAAATGCGGAGAACTTTAGAGTAGAGATAGACGATCAAGTCTGCGCATGAAAGCGATGCCCCGATAAAACAGCCGCCGTCAGTCGCCATCGAAATGATGTGTTCCCGCACGCGAAGAGCAAGAAGCTCGAGCTCGATTCTTTCTTGATCGGTCATGAATTCACCGCCTGTCGTGTTTCCGTTGTTGATACAGTTTTAAGCTGCCCAATGTAGTGCCGGTACCAATTCACACCGATATAGCGCGCGTTGATTGTCCGGATCTCCGGTTCTTTCGCAATCAATTGAAGGATGTCGTACATCGTAAAGGCCGGCTCTTCAGCGCTCCATAATTCGTCATAGATGCGTTTGATCAAAGTGTAATCTTCAGGATAGTCGATCGTCCAACGATGTTTCATGGAATAATCAATACCGGATTCACACAAAACACTCCCAAGAATAAAACGATCCGGTTGTTCCCAAAGAAAAGGAGTTGTATGTTCCCGCTCGTAATCCTTTGCTGCTTCGCGCCACGCCGTTTCCAACGCCCCAACAGTCATGACTTCAACATCATTGCCGTCAGGATACGTCGCCGGGTGCAGATTGCTGACATAGTCAAACGGCTTCGTCTGTGAAAGAAAGAACTTTATGACCGTGTCAATGACGATGGGATCGATCAGCGGGCAATCGGAGGGAATCTTCACGACAATATCGGCCTTTTCCCGGAGCGCCGCCTCACGATGCCTGTCCAGGAGGTCTGTCGGGTGTCCGCTGAAACAGCGAACGCCGATCATCCTGCAGAGCGAACGAATCAAATCATCCAGAGGGTCGGTGGTCGTTGCGACGACAATTTCATACGAACCTTCCGCAGCCCGCACCCGTTCAATCATTCGCTGCAGCAGCGGCGCCCCGGCAAGAGGAAGTAAGACCTTATTGGGGAGCCTCGAAGAAGCGGTGCGCGCTTGAATGACAATGAGAATTTTCATGCCGCCTTGGATAGAAGTCGTGCTAGTTTTTCTCTGTAATGAGACTGCCACATTTTCGCAATTGGGTGTTCACGCCGCTTCGCATGGACGGTTTGCTGCAATTCGACCGACAGCAATTCGCGCCCAACATTTGCAATATTACAGGCAGCCATCCCGTTTTGGACCGGAGCGAGCTTTCGCAATTCTTCGAGAGAAAAATTTGAATGGACTTCTTTTCCAAGAGCCAATCCGACGTAGACGGTGGACGAATATTGTGTTATTAGTACGTCGCAGTTGGCGATCATCTCTTCAGCATTCCCCGCAGCATACACTAACGCGCCCGGTGCGAAGGCTGCAATTTCAAAAGTTGCCCGCTCAATATTTTCGTTGGGATGCAGTTTGAAAATAAGCTTGCGTCCGCGGGCCACTTTCACTGCATCGAGAATGATTTTTTTTCGATTTTCAAATTTGAACGTCTCACGCGAGTCGGAAGTGCAGACAAGGACATAGTTCTTATGCGGAAAACGATTCTCCAAGAATTTTTTGCAGTCGTCAAAATTCGGGATGCCGGTAACAACAATTTTTTCAGGCGATATCCCTTTTCTGATAAACAGATCGCGGTACCCTTCGCTTGCGACACACAGTTTTTCATACGCGTTGCTGAGGCTGAATGTTGACGTGCTGCCAACCCAACGGGGAAGAAACGGAAACAGCTTAACGAGATGAAACCCTAGGTTTTCAGGGTCGGTCATTCCTTCCTGTACCAGAATAATTTTCTTCCCTGCAATATTTTTTTGAACGACTAGATCTGCACAGGTGAAGACAAGGTCGTACTCATTTTTTTCACCTCGATAGTCGACCTTCAAATGACAGGCGTGAAGGTACTGCAGACATCGTCCGACCATCTTGCTTCCCATAATGGACATTTCCGTAAGGTTCATCATCCGAAGAACTTCTTCCACACCGGTGGCATAATAAGGAGTAAACCAGCAATCGTAATCGCTGTCGAGTTCCTGCGCAATTTTATGCATTTGCGTCGTTTGGTTGCGCGACCCGCAAATAAAAAGAATTTTCTTTTTCATACAATTTCCGGAGCATAGTCTGACTGCAGCGGTTGACCAAGCATACGTTCTGCAACGGTACGTCCTTGAAGCCACATGAAGAAAAGTCCGATGAGGATCCAGAACAATTCTTTGCTCCGCTTGATAATGATAAAGGCTGCACCGGCCGTCGCTACATTCGCAATTCCTGCTGATCCAAAAGCCGAAGCATATCCGGAATCAATAACGCCGAGACCACCCGGTATAAAGAATACGAGCGAGCGGGTCAACGAGACAATAGGTTCAAAAATCATCACTTGATACGGCAATACTTTTATGCCCAAAGCCGCAATAATAATATACGTCTCCAACGCCTCCGTCAGCCATCCACCGAAGAAGAGGAAAAAAGCGAGAAGACCTCGCCGCCTTTTATGGACAAAAAAATCTTTTAATTCAATATCGGTCCGTTCAAAAAAATCTTTGTTGTTTTCGACCCTGGTTCCGATAACAGGGGCCCTCCGTAAAAATCGGAATAACCAATTGAAAAGAGACCCTCGCGAAAGCTTGATCCCAATCAAAAAGAATACGCCAAGGACGATCAAAGAAATGCCGACGGAAACAATCCGAAGCAGCCCGGTTTCCTGCGAAAGCAATATCCCAAGGAAGACGCCTACGCCGATGTACATCCCCTGACTCAATCCCATTAGCAATTTTCGAATGACGAGGCTTGAGACCGCTTCCGGACCGTTAAATCGACTCTGCTTTGTCAGCAAGAAGATTTTTGCCCCCTCGCCGACAACAACACCCGCAGGAATAAACCGATGCAACGATTCGCCGGAAACAAGAATTTGGAAGAGTTTGTAGAAAGAAATGGTCTTGCGGGGAGTTGAGAGAATGGCTTTCCAGGCGGCGGTATCGAGAAGACATCCGATACCGTAGACTGCATAAATGGGGATGAAATAGTATCCTACATCTGCGATTCGCGAATACATCGCCGGAAATTCTACATTTCGAAAAACAAAAACCAAAAGCGTCCCCCCTGCTGCAATCGACACAACCCGGAAAATTATTTGCATTCGTTTTGTATACTTTTTCACGGTGCAAAGTTAGCGTATCCTTTTTACCGCAGGATAACGGAAGAGTTAACAAATCTTTACCACGGGTTACTTGATCATTTTCTTCCATACCTGAGATGATTTTCTCACACATCAAATTGCCCAGCTTGCCGTTTGATAACACGACCGTTAAAGGAGCGTAATAATAATGAAACACAACGGATGTACCTTAGAAAAAAAAGTATTCTAAAAGGAGAGGATTAATATGTACCAACATCTCTTAGCATCGACGCCCTTCTTTGAAGTAAAAATCGCTGAATATTTGAACGAACTGGAATCGGCGCTCATCCTGCGTTTTAACGTTTTCAATCTTGAGTTGCACGAAGGGCTGGAGTCTTCCTATGAAACTGGCTTCGACTCGGACGTCTATGACACCTTTTGCGATCATCTGATCGTGAAGGACCGGGAGACAAAAAAAGTTGTCGGAACATATCGTTTGCTGCGGCAGGAAAAGGCGGAAAAAGGCTTCGGGTTTTACTCGGAAAATGAGTTTGACCTTACTCGCATCAAGAGGCTGCCACGCCAGGCTTTGGAACTCGGGCGGTCGTGTGTTGCCAAGGAATACCGATCGCTGCCGGTGGCAAACTTGTTGTGGGTTGGCATCGCACGATATATCGAGATCCACAACATCAGCGCTATGTTTGGATGTGCGAGCATTCACAGCACGGATGAAGAAGAGATTTCTCAGGCCTTCGAATATCTTCACTCGCATCATTTCTCGCCGGAACAGTACAGGGTTTTTCCTTCACAACGGTGTGCAATGAGCCTGGTCAGTCCGCCGGAAAATGCGGGCAGCGAGAGACCAATCTTTCAAAAATTTTCGCCGCTTCTAAAGGGTTATTTACGCGCGGGAGGGATGGTCTGTGGAGAACCGGCATACGACCGCCAATTTGGGACGACTGACTTTTTTACTTTGCTGGAAACGGAGAGGATTACTGAGAAATACAAGATTCATTATTGTAAAATGGCAGGGGCGGTGTGAAGCGGCTCCGCAAGTTTCTCGCCGTGCTCGCTGCCACACTCCTTTTTAGCCTTGTTGCAGTGATGGGTCGGGCGACCCTTTTTTTGAGTCCGGCGGCAGAAAGGCGCTTCCTCGCACATGTTGCCCGCTGGTGGTCAAAATCCATGGCAATGATCCTCGGGCTTCATCTGTTCCACAACATCAAACCGAGAGAAATTTCGGCTGAAAACTTTCTCATCGCTGCAAATCATCAGAGTTACCTTGACGTTGTGGTCATCGGGTCGGTATTCCCGACATTGTTTGTGGCGAAAAGCGACGTTAAGAATTGGCCGATTATAGGATGGTTTGTCTCACTCGGCGGAACGGTGTACGCCGACGGAAAGGCTATCCACGGGACGATCAACGCTGTCAGAGAAATAGAACAAATACTCTCACAAGGAGTCAACGTGCAGATATTTCCTGAGGGGACGTCGACGAACGGCGATCACGTTTTACCTTTTAAACCGTCGCTCTTTAGCCCGGCAATATCCTCGCTCGTAAAGATTCTTCCAATAACAATACGTTACGTCGCAATAAACGACGTTCCGTTTGAACCGCGTACAAGAGATTATGTCTGCTGGTATGGAGCAATGAATTTTGCAGAACATTTTTGGAATATGCTCGGACAAAAATCCATCGCCGTATCTGTCGAAGCGCATCCTGTCATCCCCCCCGACCATTATCCGGATTCACAACAGATTGCGGATCTGGCCCATTACTATGTCAGCAAAGGAAAATTGACGGTCGAAATGGACCGCGATGAAGGAAACAATACCCCGAACCATTTTTATTAAATAACCAACTTCCCCGTAATAATGTCTTAATACCATCTCTGTATACTGGATTCGATATTTCACAAAAAACCTTGAACATTACGAAACTTCCTACAATGAATACAATCCCAGAAGAATCATTGCCATTAAATTCAAGTCCATCACTGGATGAAATCATTCACTCTGTCCCTTCCATTGACTCCACCCTGCTTGGCGAACAGCTTCAGCCCCTTTTTGGCCAGTACAAGAGTAAGTCGCTGGTCGTAACCGAGGCTGGCTCTCCGGTCGGATTCCTATCATACCGCAGGGTCGCCGATCTGTTATCAACTCAGTTTGGATACGCGGTCTACCAAAAGCGGCCTGTCACTGCACTGATGTTGCGCGATTTTCTGTTTGTGGACTCTCATTGCACAATGGGTGAGGTCGTTGAACGCGCACTCGAACGGGAACAAGACATGCTGTATGACGACATCGTCGTTACAAAGGATGGAAAATACCTGGGGTTGCTTTCAATTGCCCAGGTGCTTTCTAACCAGCGGCGAAACAATACGCAGCAATTGCGGCGGCTGAAAGAAAAAGGGGCTCAACTCGAAGAGCTGAACTCTCAACTCAAAGAAGCGCTGGAAAATCTTCGCGGATCCGAACAGCAGGTTCTCCATTCGGAGAAAATGGCGAGCATTGGAACTCTTGCCGCCGGTGTGGCCCATGACTTCAACAACATGCTGGCAGTCATTGAGTCAGGTACGTTTCTGCTGAAAACGAAACTTCCGGTCGGTTCGCCGCTTTTAAAGTATTGTGAAATGGCCGGAAGCGCTATTGAGCGATCGGCAGAACTGATAAAGCAACTGCTCCAATTCTCACAGAAAAATGTCATCGATGTGCGATGCACGTCCCTTAACAAAATTGTCCGCGATATGCTCCGTATCCTGGAACGCTCGATCGGGAAGAATATCAGTGTCGCTCTAGAACTTGACGAGAATCTTTCCCCCATCGAAGCCGACGAGACACAGTTGCAGCAAGTGATCCTGAACCTTGCGATCAACGCACGAGATGCGATGCCCGAAGGCGGCACCCTCACTATTTCAACCGAGAGCGTAGTTCTGGATTGGCCCTATTGCAAACAGCATCCTCTTTTTGCTCCGGGGTCTTATCTCCGGCTTGCGGTACGCGATACCGGATCCGGGATCAAACGCGAAGATCTGCAGCGCATTTTTGACCCTTTTTTCACGACAAAAAAAGTGGGCGAAGGAACCGGACTTGGCCTTTCCGTCGTCCACGGAATTGTTCAACGGCATGGCGGAACGATCCAGGTCTACAGTGAGGTCGGAAAAGGTACGGTGTTTCACATCTACTTAAAACCGTCTAACAAAAGTGAGACTACATTTGAGAAAACTTTTGCACGGGGCCAAATGATAAAAGGGAGTGGGACCATTCTTCTTGTGGATGATGAAGAAATGTTATTGGAACCTAACGCTGAACTTTTGGATGTGATGGGATATCGTGTTCTCATTGCTGATAGCGGATCCTCTGCCGTCGACCTTTATCGAGCCAAACATGCCGACATTAACTTAGTGCTGCTCGATATGGCCATGCCCGGCATGGATGGAAGACAGACCTTTCGAGAACTGAAAGTTATCGATCCTGCGGTGAAAGTTCTTTTTGCAAGCGGGTTCACCGATAATGACAAATTTAACAATGTCATTGAAGAAGGGGCACTAGGGCTAATTCGGAAACCGTTCAACGCACATGACCTTTCTAGAAAGATTAATTCTATTCTTCAGGGCAATTATCAAGTGGAAAAGTTGGTCGGAGACTCGATGTCATTAAACTGAACAGCCCTATTCTTAATTGAATCGAAGGTTTCCAGCATTTTTTTCCCAAACAAGAACGCCGGGCGCCGCGGCCTAACAAAAAGTCGTTTGCGGCTGCCTTCTTTGTTTGAGCATATCAAACTCAAAAATATGTATCCCCTCCGAAGAGAGAACTTCATGAAAGGCAAGCGCCAGGGGAAAGCAAAGAAGATCAAAAACAATTTCTAACGGGATCTTAATCCGGAGGTAGAAGAATGTCTCGCGTAGTCTGAAAGAGCAGCTTACTTTGTCTTGTAAATATAAATGCTGTTGATGATAGGGTCAAAATGATGTTGCGCCATAATGCGTGCAATGAACGGCTGAGTAATTTTTGTCTCTTTCGGCAGCAATTTTGTGCCGCTTCCCGTGCAAATGTCCGAAGCGATCACCATCCCTTCGCGCAGATCGAAGATAGATATTTCTTCTTTCCCCTCCAGCCACGACGGCTCGTGCATGACCTGCAGATACTCACGGAGAAGTTGGGCTACATGAGGGTCGAGGGTTGTACCTCGCGCTTTCGAGAGACTTTCAAACTGGTTTTCGGGGCTGGCCACATCCGTACGCGTCGCTTGTTCCAGGTAATTCACTCCCCGTAAAATCCTGCAGCATACATGAATCTCATCCCCCATCAGTTTATCGGGGAAACCCGACCCGTCATAATTCTCAAGTTGATGACGGAGCAGTTTTGCAATTTGCTGTAATTCCGGAATTCCTTGAAGAAGCGTTTCTCCGAGCAACGGGAACTCAAGAAACCTGCTCCATTCTTCCTCGGTCAATTGGTGAGGGTGACGCTTGAAGAGAGTGTCGGGAAATGTGATCTTGCCAATTTCGTGAAGCCTGGCGGTCAGTCCCAGCGCATGCATTTCATGGTCTTCCAAATGCAATCGCTCACCCATCCAAAGGGACATCCGGGCAGCTTTTTCGGCGTTCGAGGATGCGTTGGGCACACGAAGAGTAATGAATTTGGTAAGAAGGCCGACGATCCCCGCAAAATGATGGTGGAGCGTTTTGTTCGCTTCCCGCAACTCATCCCCATCACGCTGCAGTTCATCCTGCAAGCGTTTAATCCGCAAGAGAACCTGGACTCTCGATAGAAATTCATTCTCATTGTACGGCTTGGAAATAAAGTCGTCAGCGCCGAGTTCGAGCGCTTTGATCTTTTGCCCGATGTCCGACTCCGCAGTCAGAAACATGAACATGGTGTTCCGCAACTTCTGGTGTGTCTTGATCCTTTGGCAAAGGGCAAGACCATCGTCTCCCGGAAGGTGGAAATCGCTGATCACAAGCGCCGGGCTCTTCTCCTCGGCCATGTCGAAAGCAGTCGATACATCCGAGGCAGTGATCACGTCATACAATTCTTTTTTCCTTAGAATGTACGAAGCAATTCTGATCTGAGCCGGGTCGTCATCGACGAGCAGGATCCTCACCTTTTCACTTAATCCCATGATGCTTCCCATCCTGCCATTCGATGATAATGCTTATTCTTCTATTTGTGACATCATACGGATCCTTCACGTTTCGCAACCGTGTGTCGGCATAGCCGCGGACTTCACCGATCTGATGTTCCCTGATCCCGTTGACGGCGAGGACCCGGCGGGCGCTGTTCGCCCGATCTGCGCTCAATTCAAAATTCGTGTACCCGTCTGCACGAGAATAAGGGCGGCTGTCGGTATGACCTTCAACGATCACTTTATTGGGAAGTTTCCCGACTTCCTTTGCAATAATTGCAAGAACTCTGATTGCTTCGGGATTGAGGGTTGCCGTTCCCACGTCGAAGAAATAGGCCTTCGTCGCTTCCAGCAATTCAATACGCATTCCTTCTTCCACAGTGTCAATCTTGATCTGATCGATCAATTTCGAGACCGAAGCATCCTTTCCCAAATTTTTAAGAATGCTCTCCGTTGCCTCCTTCAGTTTTTCCTCGTCTCTCTTCAGGTATTCGTCGAGAACCTGCTCTTTGCCGACAAGGTTGGACCCTTGAAACATCCCCCCTCCTTTTGTGCTCTCAAAAAAAGCGCCGGGATCTTTGAAGTAATTTGCGACGTACTGTTTCACCTGTTTGCTCTGGCCCACGATCCATAGAACGATGAACAGCGCCATCATCGCGGTAACAAAGTCAGCGTACGCAACTTTCCATGCCCCGCCATGGTGGCCGCCATGGCCCACTTTCTTTTTTACGATCCGAATGGGAACGTCGGTACCGGAGTGATTCATGCGGCTGCCTGTTGCGTTGCCTGCGAGTTAGACGAGCGAAGCTCTTTGATCGCAGATTCAAGCTCGGTGAAAGATGGGCGCACTTCGTTGAAAATCACGCGCCGCGAAAACTCAACAACGACCGTCGGCGCATTCCCTTTCGCGAATGCAACCACGCCGGTTTTGATGCACTCAAAATAGCGCGCTTCCGATTGGTTGAGAATTTCCATGTGGTTCGCCAGCGGCTGGACAAATCCGTACGACATCAAAATGCCGAGGAATGTCCCGACCAATGCCGCGGCAACTTTCTCTCCGACTTCTGCGGGAGGGCCGTCGATCGCCTGCATCGTAATCACGATGCCAAGAACAGCCGCTACAATACCAAGCCCCGGGAGAGCATCGCCGAGTTTCGACATCATGTTCGGTCCCGATGCGGACTCCTCGTGGTGAGTTTCTAGGTCTGCATCGAGAAGCGCTTCGAGGTCGTGAGGGGCAATGCCGCCGCCCAACATCAGCTTCATGGAATCGCAAAGGAACGACAACGCATGATGATGGTGGAGGAAAAAATTATTCTTCTTAAAGATTGCACTTTCTTCAGGCTTTTCGATATGAGCTTCAATATTAATCAGTCCGTCCCGCTGTGCAATACTGAAAAGTTCGAACTGCGATTTGAGCAGGTTCAGATATTCGGCTTTTGTGTATTGGTCCCCTTTGAAAAGCGATGCGAGATTTCCGGCAACGCGAATGAGGACCGGAAGCGGTGTTCCCACGAGCAGTGAACCTACGGATGCACCGCCGATGATTAAGAATTCACTCCATTGCAGAAGGACGGCCGGAGGGCCGCCGTGAAGCATGAAACCTCCCATGACGCCTGCAATAACAACGGCTATTCCAATAAAGATGAACATGGCTTTCTTTGCTCAATAATTGTTTATGCCAACACACACGTTTCACATGCTGTTGACCGTTGAGTGTTATCATCTGCCGGGATCGCCCGGCGAAATCTTCTTTTGCAGCATTTTAGCTGCCCTCATTGCGGCACTCTTGGATGCTTTCGCCGCTTGAGCATTCGACAGGTGGATTTCTTCGTAAATTTCCCTCCTGAGGATTCTTACTTCCTTTGGAGCCTCAATTCCGATTTTCACCTGGCCATCCTGGATCGAAAGAACTTTGATAACCACTGAATCACCGATCATGATACTCTCGTCGATTTTTCGGCTGAGAACGAGCATATGCCTATCCTTTCACGGGTGATTGAGATGCGACGAAGAGCGGATGCTGCAGAGCGTATGCCTCCTGTTCGAGGATGATTTGTTTTCCCGTTCTGCTCTCGTTCAAGATGATGACCGGACTTCGCAAATTCACTGTCGAATTTTCGATTTCCTTGTTCAGTGTTGCTACGACCAGGACGGTCGAATTCTCTTTCTGCCGATCACCGGCGTGATAATTCGGGACGAAGAGCTGCGGGCTGAGCAGCGGAAAAGAAAGGTCTTCGTCTTCGATGGAAACAAGCCATCGGAACGGCTGAGAGTCTTCGTCGTTTATGAGAATAAAGCGCCGGCAGTCCTCGAACCCGATGATTCCCTCGGGAAACGTCAGGACGTGGTCGTCATCGAATTCAAGCTCGCCGAATTGGCGATTTTTCCATTTCATGGTTGCGGCCTCGGTTGGTTGTTGTTGGACTTTTGATCTTGGTTGACGGCCACCGGTTCTCGCGGAACATTGGTAAGAATCACGATGTCGACACGGCGATTACGCGACCTGTTTTCATCTGTGGTGTTGGGGACCAGGGGACGGTATTCAGCATAGCCTACGACAGAAACTTTTTCCGGATCGAGCCCATGTTTTTGGATAAGATAGTACCCGGCATTCACTGCACGCGCCACCGAGAGATGCCAGTTCGACGGAAACTGAGATGTGCTGATCGGAACATTATCCGTATGCCCTTCGATGCGGATATCGTTCGGAAGCTTCTTCAAGACGCTGGCAAGAGAATCGAGCACGATCAGCGACGACGCCTTGAACTCTGCGCTTCCTGAATTGAACAAAAGTTCCTCCATAATGTGGATGGTAATTCCTCGTTCATTTTGCGAAACGCTGACGAGATTTTTCTTCATCCCGGAGCCCAGAGCATCCTGGATTTCCTTTTCAATCTTCTGACGCTCGCTCTGAAGTTGAGGCATCACCGACTGCATCATTCCCGGCTGACCCTGAAGGACACCCGGTTTTTCTTTCCCGAAAACACCCCCCATTGCCGAGACCATCTCTGCGTATTTTCCGGCATCAATCTTCGACATCGCGTACAGGATGACAAACAATCCCAGCAACAAAGTAATAAGGTCGGCATACGTCAGGAGCCAGCGTTCTTCGTTGTCGTGCTCGGCCTGTTTTTCTTTCTTCTTCACTTTACGATGCCTCCTGTTGGCTTGAAGGGAGCATACTGTTCAGCTTGGCTTTGATGACCGAAGGAATTTCTCCTACCTGAATCGACAGAATTCCTTCGACGATAATTTCCATAAAGAGATTCTCTTCCCCCTGTATATACTTCAGTTTATCTGCGATCGGCAGCCACACAACATTTGCCATAAAAACACCCCACAGTGTGGCGATAAATGCGCTCGCAATATGATGGATCAGCAGGTTCGGGTCTTCACCCGCAGCAGCAAGCGTCGCAATCAGGCCCATCACCGTTCCGATGATACCCATCGTTGGCGAATATCCTCCCATTTTCTGAAAGATCGAACTGCTCTTCGCATGCCGCTGTGCCGCGTTAACGAGTTCCGTCTCGGCCAGCGAACGAAGCACTTCAGGATCGGTACCGTCTATCGCAAACCGGAGGATTTTCTTCATGAACGGATTTTCGACGCTGTCGAGTTCCTTCTCCAGAGCCAAGAGCCCGTCTTTGCGTGCGATCGTTGAGAACCTCACAATTTTTTCGATAGCCCCTTTCACCTCGAACTGCGGAGGGAAAAGTGCCATCTTCATGAGTCCTCCAATCCCCGTAAAATTTTTCATAGACGTGCCGATCATTGCGGCGCCGAACGTTCCGCCAAACACGATGACCATAGCGGGAATCAGCAGGAGAGCTCCCACAGCGCCCCCTTCCAGGACAAACGATCCGAAGATCGAAATTACTCCAAGAAAGAGACCGCCAACGGTTCCTATGTCGAGAGACTTTTTCACGTTTTACCCAAAAAATTCAAAAGTGTAGCCGGGAGGACGCTCGCCCCGGAACTGAGTGCCGCTTGAAGGTCCAGTTGGTCTTGATTCATTTTGAGCGTCACCGCCGCCACATCCGAGTCTTGCTGGACAGAAAGCAATTGCTGCAGTTGCGTTTGCTGGTTGGAAAGCATTGTACTGTTGGCAGTGAGGTTTTGCATAATTGCGCCGGCCTTCCCGGTTGCATTCGCGACGTCATCGATATAAGTGTCTACGGATGTGGCCTGTGCCGTTGTCGGACTCTGCCCGGATTGGAGCGCATCCCGAACCTGTATCATCAGGTTGAAGATTGCCGTTCCCTGAAAAGCCTGCTGTCCGTCGAGGTTCACGGTCTGATTGATGCCTTCGTTGACGGGCACTTGAATCGATCCGGTGATGCCGTTTGGGTTTGCAGTAACGGAAGAATCATCCGCCGCGAGAGTAAAGGGCTGCTGAAGTGTGTTTGTGCCGCCGAAGATATACACTCCGTTCGACTGTGTATTCGCCAAATCGACAGCCTGTCCGAGAAGCTGGTCTACCTGATCGGCATACGTTTGCTGGTCTTCACTGGAAAGTGTCCCATTCGTGGCCTGGGCGAGGATTCCTTTCAAACTTATCATGACGTTTGTGAAGCTGTTCATCGCTGATTCCGTCGCCTGGGCTTGCGATTGTGCCTCTGTGGTGTTCTGCTGGTATTGAGTATTGTTGCTGATGAGCGACTTCAATTGCAAAATCGTACCGGTCGCCTGCGGATTGTCCGAAACTTTGTTCACGGCCTTACCGGTTGCCAGCTCGGTTTGTTCCTGCGTGATGCGTTCGTTCGTTTCGTTTATATTATAGAGAAAACTCGATGCGATGCTGCTTTCTGTTACTCTCATTATTGCACCATTGTGATGAGTGTTTGCATTAGTTCGTCTACCACGTTTACAACCTCCGACGCCGCCTGGTAGGCATTTTGAAACTGCGTAAGATTCGTCATCTCTTCATCAATCGATACGCCCGAGACCGACGAACGCTGGGTTTGGAGCTGATTGACGACTAATTGTTGATTGGACGAGGTATTTTGTGCGGCATCGATCGCCGACCCTACGCTGCTCACGAATGAGGTATAGTATTGGGGGATTGTCTGGGTTCCGCCGTTCATCACGGGTTGATTCTGAAGGTTCGCCATTGCCAGCGCCACCTGGTTGTCTCCCGCCGTCCCGTCTGAGGAAGCGGCAACTTTGTTCGGATCATTGACGACATCGGGATTGACATTGATATCGCTTGCCGATGTGCCGGTAAAGAAGTTAACACCCGTTGACGGCGGCGTGTCGATTCCGTATCCGGCGGCGTGGAGAGTATTGACCTGAGTGATGAGTGCATTGGCCGTAGCGTTCAGGCTGGATAAATATTCCGGGATCGTCGTATTGTAGCACTGCAAATCCCCTCCAAGTTCTCCCGAAGTAATCCGAGTGGGCTGCGTCGAACTGCCGGCAAAGATTTGTATCTGGTTACCCGTTGTGGTGGATGTAAGAGCCACTGCTCCGGACTTGGAAGCGACCAACGCGCCGCCGACCGAGATCATCACCGATCCGTCCCCCTCATCGGATACGTTGACCTTGACCAGACCCGAAAGTGTGTCAATCTTGAGATCTCGCTGGTCCACCAAATCACTTGCCTGCATCCCCTGCGATGTTGCATTCGCAATCTTCACGTCAAGGTTGCTGATGTCGCTCGTTAATTGATTGATGTTCGCGAGCTGACTCTGGACATCGCTCACGATATTGCTTTGCGTTTGTGCAATGCTCGATTGAATGCTGTGGAACGATTGCGCGAGAAGCTGTCCTTGCTGCACAACATTGTTGCGCGCGGCGCTTTGATCAGGCTGGGCCGACAGGCTCTGAAAAGCGCTGAAAAAACTGTTCATCGTCTCGCTCAGGCCGTTGTCGGATGGTTCGTTGACCGCCGCCTCGACCTGTGAGAGAATTGTCTGTTGCGTCGTCGCCATGCCGTTGGAGTCGCTTGCTCCCCAAAACTGCTGATCTATCATGCTGTCGCGCAACCCGCCGATATTATCTGCGGTAACGCCCGTTCCCAGAAGACCGTAATTTGTCGGCACCGAAGGGCTTTCTTCGAAATCGACTCTCTGACGCGAATAGCCTTGAGTATTTGCATTCGCGACGTTATTTGATGTCACTTCGAGCGCGAGTTGCTGCGCGATGAGTGCGCTCCGGGCGGAATTCATTATATCGTTCAGTCCTGCCATTGTCTCCTCGCTACATTGTAGTGTCGATCAACTTCTTTGTGTAATTATTCGTCATAATCCGCAGACTATGGCGCACAAAACGAAGCGAATGCTCCAAAAGCATTTTGTTCTGATTGTTCACCGTCATGATCTTTTCCACTTTTCCCTTCAGTATTTTACCGGCGCCCAGAATTTTCGCTGCCTCATGCCGCGGCAGCTGCCGGGCGAGTCCTGAAAGGCTGAACTTCCCGTTCATCTCGGGGCGTGTCGTGCTGTCGAACGCACGGCAAAGATTCTCCCGCTCTCGTTCGAGTGATTCCATCGGCTCAATCAATTGGCGTTCCCGTTCTACTGCCGCCATAATCGCGCCATCCCGGAAATGAATGATCGCCTGTTGTTGTTCGTAAAGGGTTCCAAGTATTGCATCGGCAACATCGGCCTCGGTTTTGAGAACTTCTGCAAATTGGTCAATTGTCGTCATTGTTGTACATCTCCTGCTGTTCGAACTGTTGAAGATAGTTGAGTACTTTTGATACGTAATCCTTCGTTTCCTTGATCGCCGGAACTCCCCCCTGCTTTTCCACTGCGGCCGGTCCGGCATTGTATGACGCTACTGCACTCGGCAGGTCTCCTTGAAATTTATCGAGCATCTGCTTCAAATATTTCGCCCCGCCAAAAATGTTTTGTTGAGGGTTCCACACATTTTGCACTCCCATATCGGCCGCGGTTGAGTCGATTAATTGCATGAGTCCCTTCGCGTTTTTTGATGATTGGGCATACGGCTTTCCCCCCGACTCGCTCGCCATGACCGCCTTAATAAGATTCGGATTCACTCCATATTTTTGCGATGCGGCCTGAATCGTGTCGCTGTAGCTTTCGATTCGTTTTTGGATGGAAGCGGTCGGTGCGACGGGTTGAGAAGCCGTCTTGGCATGCGGAGTGTTCACTGGCTGCGCCGGAGTTGAAGGCACAACGTACGACTGATGTGCGGCTTTCGGCAAATCCTCGCCCGTTAATTTCTTGTATAACATTGCCCCCAGCCCGAGATTACTATTGCTGGAAATATACTTGGCAAACTCCATGTCGAACATCCCTTCCATCATGTCTCCTCCGTAATCGTCCTTTTCCATACCGGACTTCGGGATGGTGCTGCGCATCCCCTTAAGCATATAACCGACAAAAAGAGATTCAAAATCCTTTGTCGCCTTCTGAAGTTTTGCTTTGGAGGCGTCGTCGGTAATTCCGTTGGACGGAGCATTGTTGACGGGCGATATGTCATTTGAAGTCGCCATTTAAATAATTACTAATTCCGCTTTCAGTGCGCCGGCTTCTTTGAGAGCCTGGAAAATTGCAATGATGTCGCGCGGCGAAACTTTCATCGAGTTAAGCGCCTTTGCAACATCTTGAACCGTAGCGACGCCTTCGAGAGCATAGACAGCTGAAGAATCCAGCCCTGCCGTAAGCGTCGTCATTTGAGTCGAAACCGTAGTTCCGTTCGATAATGGTCCCGGCTGCGAAATAACGGGAGTCGATTGGATTTCGATGTTGAGACCGCCGCAAGAGATTGCAACCGGCAGGATGGAGACATTTCCGCCGATGACGATCGTACCGGTCCGCTCGTTGATCACGACTTTTGCTGCAACGTCGGGAGAAACTTCAAGCAATTCGACGAGCGAGACGAACTCGACAAGTTTTCCTTCCTGGCGGTATTCTTCTGGGACGTTCACCGCAATCGTGGAGCCATCTTTCGGAATAGCGATTTGACTTTTGAATTTCGTATTTACTGCACTTGCGATTCTTTCTGCGGTCGTGAAATCCGACTGCATGAGCACGACATACATAGACCAGTCTTTGCTGAATTCCGAAACCATCGCTTTCTCGATCGTCGCCCCACCCGGAACTCTTCCAGCCGCGGTGTGGTTACGGCGCACCTCGTTTCCGCCTACGCTCGCGCTGAATCCTCCGACTGAAACCGGGCCTTGAGCTGTGGCATACACAGAGCCGTCAAGTCCCGATAGAGGCGTCATCAGAAGCGTTCCCCCCTGGAGCCCTGTTGCATCACCGAGCGATGAGACAATAACATCAATAATACCTCCCTCCTTTGAGAAACCGGGAATAGACGCCGTGACGATCACCGCCGCAACATTTCGCAATCGCAAATCACTTTGAGGAACCGTAATGCCGAACCTTTTCAACATGCTGGAGACTGACTGCAGGGTGAAGGTGGAGCGCTGAGAATCGCCCGTGCCGTTGAGTCCGACCACCAATCCGTAGCCGATCAGTTGCTGATTGCGTATGCCCTGCAAATAGGCGATATCTTTTATCCGCGACCCTGCGTACGCCGAAACCGCAAACATGAAACACAGCAGCGCGACGATGACGATCTTCAATGTTTTCATATGCCTTTACCTCAAAATATCCAGTGAAGGAATCTTGTCAGCCAACCGGGCTCCTGCGCCCGGGACACAATTCCATTTCCTGTGAAGATTATCGTCGCATCCGAAATGTTGTATGAATAAACACTGTTGTCCATTTGGATATCGGACGGACGGACGACGCCGGAAATTTTTATAATTTGTTCCTCGCCGTTGATGACGATCCTCCGGTTCCCGACGACGAAGAGGTTCCCGTTGGGAAGGACTGAATCCACCGTAGCGCTGATTTCTGCCTGTATCGATCCCGCGCTCGAGGTCCCCCCTTGGCCTGTAAACGAGTTCGTCGTTCCAACCGTCGCACCCACACCCGGAGTGGTGCCGGCGGGAGTCGACGAAATATTTCCGGCAGCTGTGAGAGAGAGGTTGCTCGTTCGCGATGCGGTCGTTTGTGCGGTGTTCGACGCGCTCGATGTTTCAACCACGAGGATGGTCACTGCGTCTCCGACATGATTTGCCTTCTGGTCGGAGAATAATGATCTCGACAGATTTTCGCGCATATCCTGAGAGATCGCATCGTTCGAGACAAAAATACCTATGATACATAATGTGAGAATAAATTTCGTTGTCATAACTTTACTCCGTCGTAACTTGAACCGTATGTTCATCAATGACTACGGCTTCGATTCGTTCGTGTGAATCAAGCTTCTGAACTTCGATCATGCTTCCGAAAACCCCGTCATCTTTTGCTACACCTTTCATCGAGAGCTTCACGTGCCCTGCCCTGACGATAAGAGTGACCTGCTCGTCGCGGAAGACAAGCGGAATCAATTCCAGCGAACTTTCGCGCAGAATGGAGCCCGCGCCGATAATTCTGGATGTTCGTTTGCCGCTCAATTGCTCTTTCCGCATGACGACGTCATCGGGCATTGATGTTAATTCGGCATATCTGGTGCCCACATCTTGACCAAAAACATTTGAGTGTCGCCCGAATTGCCGACCGGCAACAAGAACTTGGCCGAAGAGCCGAATTTTTAGCGATACAAGCATTTCTCGCGCCACTTTCCCACCGCTCGTGATCTCCACAGGAAGGCAGACAATCCCACGTAACACTCGCTCTTCCCCCAATCCAACACGAAGTGTATGTTCATTCCCCGATATGCTTACCCGTTCAAGGCCGCCGCGAAATTCTATCATCGCATCTTTCCGCATCGTTGAGTCCAAACGCGAAAAAACATATTGGCTCACGGCGCTCTTGATCTCATCTACCTCGACGACGTTCGTCTGACCAAGAAGAATAAAAGTTATTATAGTGAAAATTCCGTTCATCGAAACTTTACCCTATCAGCGTTGAAGGTTGTTTGCCATCGTCAGCATATCTTCGACTGTCTGAATCGTCTTTGAATTGATTTCGTATGCCCGTTGAGCGACGATCATGTTGACCATCTCTGAGACAACATCGACATTGGACGCTTCGAGCGACTGCGGCATCAATGTACCGAAACCTTCGCTTCCCGCAGCTCCAAGAATCGGCTTACCGGAAGCAGGTGTTTCCGTATAAAGGTTGCCTCCAATCGGGTTTAAGCCCACGGGGTTTATAAACTTTGCCAACTCAAGCTGTCCCACTTTGGTCGGCGTAGTTTGTCCTGCGACAGTCGCGTTGACTGTTCCATCCTGTGCGACCGAAACGCTCGTAGTATCTGAAGGGAGTGTTAACCCCGGCTCAACGATATTGCCTTGAGCCGTTACCAGTTCCCCTTCGCCTGATATCTGGAAAGATCCATCCCGCGAATACGCCGTCGTACCGTCCGGTTGGCGTATCTGGAAAAAACCTTCTCCCTGAATCGCGACGTCGAGCGGATTGGCGGTTGGCGTGATGTCTCCCTGCGCAAAACTTTTTGGTGTCGCCACCGGGATCGTTCCGTTCCCTACCTGGATTTCGGTTGCCTGCTGTACATTGGGGTTATCTGATATTTCGCTCGTTTTCAACGTTTGATACATCAGGTCTTGAAAATCGGCCCTGCTCGATTTGAACCCGGTCGTGTTGACGTTGGCAAGATTGTTGGCGATAATGTCAACGTTAAGTTGTTGTCCGAACATTCCTGTCGCTGCCGTTCGCAATGCTCTGTTCATAAATACTCCTTGATTGATGAATTCGTCCTAGCTCGAACCTCAGGCTTCTCAGCCGGGAACAAGCCCATTTCTTTCTACAGCTTGCCTACGTCGTTCGCTTTGTCAAGCGTTCCGTCTTGCGACATCATCGTTTTTTGAGCCGATTCGAATCCTCTGCTCAATTCAATCATCTGAACCATTTCCTCGATTCCGTTAACGTTCGAATCCTCAAGATATCCTTGTCGGATAACCGTAGTTTTCCCGTCAGCAACACTGCTCTTTGCATCTCCATCCGCAACAAAATATGTTCCGCCGTCTTTCTTCAAAACCGAAGTATCAGGAAACTGTGCGATCTGGAGCGTCCCGATTTTTTTTCCGTCAGCCACGACTTCACCACTTTCGTTAATGGAAATCTCACCTTGAGTCAAATTCTGTACATTGGGCAATTGAATAGGCCCTCCCGCTCCCAGCACCGGATATCCTTGGGAAGTTACAATCGTTCCATCGGTTGAAAGGCTGAAGCTGCCGTTTCTCGTGTAGCGCACTCCGTTCGGAGTTTCGGCCGCGAAAAAACCGGAACCCTGAATTGCGAGGTCGAGCTTATTGCCTGTCTGGTTCATCGACCCTTCAGAAAAGTCCGTATATTCTCTGACCTTCAGCCCTGAAAGGTCTCCGTTTCCCTTTGCCTGTGCGACGCCCGTGTCTTTCATAATCTGGACAAAAATATTGTCCCGCTTGAAGCCGGTCGTACTGATATTTGCGAGATTATTTGCAATCACTTCAAGCTTGAGCATCCGGGGCATCAAACCCGAACCTGCCGCGTAAATCCCTTTTATCATAACATCCTCTGCAGATGATTGGATGATGTCCCGCACTTCTGAAGCCGCATGAGAAGCTCAGCTTCGGTCTTCCCGAGACCAAATTTCTTTGCACGCTTTTTGGTCTTCCCCTTCGCTTTCGGCGATGAGGATGTGTGGATCAAATTTGCGAGGGGACTTTTTTTATTCTCGTGAGCTTGAATGCTGAAGAGCAATTGCATCTCTCCCTGTCCTCGTTGATAGCGTTGAGCCAATTCGGCGGCGGCATCCTCCTCTACCGGCTCTTCATTAACATAGACATCGACTTGTTCTACGGATTTTTTCTCTGAAGGCAATGGCGCCGACAGTCCGGGTTGCACTTCCTGCCTAATTTCCGAAGAAATAACTTTTGTCTCCTCCTTCTGCGGAGCGCGCTTCGATATCAGGTACAAAATTACAGCCGTACCTGCGAGCGCGGTGCACAATGCCGCTAACACAAGAAAGATTTGTGCAGCCCCCGAGTTCTCTGCCTCTGCGCTGTTGCCGTCTGTGGCGGATGGAACGGCTGCATTCAGTTTATTTTTCTCAACCTTTTGGGGAGAACCACCGCGTGAAGAGTTATCAGTTGTTTCACCGGTCGCTGTCTCAGGCGGATTCGCTCCATAGAGCGGCATGCGAGATGAACTTTGGGATCCAGGAAATGTTTCCCGTTGCAGCGTATTGAAAGGAAGCGGAGCCACAGAACCCGGTGCCGGCTTCAACTGACCTCCCTTCGCTGCCGCGGATATCCTCTGCTGCCCCATCCTTTGAATAACCGGACCAGGATTTTTCTGCGGTACCGAAAGAACCTTGGCAACGCCCGATTTCGTTTGCGGCATTTCAGCAGCATCTGCTGTGCTGAGATAAGCAATCAGGGATGCAGCGATAGTCAGGTGAAGAACATTGAGAAACGGAAAACGACTATTCTTCATTGAAGCGCCCTCCGGATAGGAAGTGTAATAATAAATGTTGTTCCTTTATTCAACTCGCTTTCGACTCGAATATGTCCTTGATGTTGAGCGATAATGTTTCGCGAGATCGCAAGACCAAGTCCGGTTCCCTTCCCCTCTCCTTTGGTCGTGAAGAAAGGCTGAAAAATTTTATCAATATTTTCCTGCGTAATGCCGCTGCCGGTATCCGAAAATCGAACTGTGACGTTGAACCCTTCCAGCATGCTGGAGATGAAGATTCTTCCCCCCTGGGCATTGCATCGCGCGCGTTGATTGCGAGGTTGAGAAACACCTGTTGCAGATAATTCGAATTCCCGACAACCATGGGAAGGTCGGTGGAAAGGGCCAACTCGATTTCAATTTTGTCGGTACGGTACTCATGTTGAACCATCGCCACGACGTCTTCAATAGCCTTGTTGACGTCGGTCGGCTGCGTCATCACGTCCTCGGAGACATTGCGCGAAAAATTCATCAGCCTTTTCGTAATGGTGCTGAGCCGTTGAACGTGCTGCCGCACAAGGTCGAGCCCGTTCGGCAGGGCGACTCCGCGCTGCATCATATCCATCTGGAGCATTAGCACCTGCACGGGGTTCTTGATTTCATGGACGATGCTCGCGGCAAGTTCTCCGATAGCGGCGAGCTTTGCAGCCTGGATCATCTGCGCTTCAGACGATTTCAGTTGTTTATTCGCGTTGACAAGCTCCTCGTATGTACGCCAGTTTTCGACGCCTGCGGCAGCCTGATTCGCGAGAACGGAGAGGAGCTGAATATCTTGATTCGAAAAATCCTGCTGCGGTTTCTCCGTATGGATCAGGTAGATTCCGATGGAACGATTGCGCAGGATAAGAGGAACAATGACAAAATTCTTTGCTGTGCCGGTGGCAACGAGACTCTCGAGGTCGGGGATAATCACCGTCTTCTTTTCATCGAACACCCAGTCGCATATTCCCGATTCGAGCTGCTGCTGCGCCTCTTCCTTCAATCGCGGGTCTTGCCCCGGAGCAAGAGGAAGAAGAGTGTTGGATGTCGAGTCGAGGAGAAAAATATTGGATTCCAGTACCGGGATGACCTGCTGGGTTAAATCGAAGAGGGTCGTCAAAATTGTTTCGGGGCTGACAGCCGTGCTCACGATATTCGAAAGCCGCTGCATTGCCACCAGTTCGTCGATGGAACTCCGGATCGCAAGATTGTTTTTATTGAAATTCGCATTCTCCTGCCGAAGCGCCTGGATTGTTGTCTCCAGGGCTTTGATATACTTTTCCCGGCTTTCGATGAACGACTCGAATTGCGGGAGAGCCTCATCGAGGAGTTCATTTCTGCTTTTCGGTTTTTCAGTTTGATTTTTCATTGTTCAGTACCCTCGGCCCGAAACGAATGCAGTGACTTCTTCAACATCGCTTTGGATAACCTCGCCGTACTCTGCCATGTACTCTTTCAAGACATTTTCGTCGGACAATTGCAGCCTCTCGAGCGCTTGCGGGTCATAATTGGCGCCCTTGTCAAATTCTACCGGCGCATTGCCATTGAGTTGGAGTGCGATAACATCCGCGACATGGATCAACGCCACGAGGTCGGGGTTCAATACGGCTTTGAAGGGCTGGTGATGGAGCGCGATGGCCTCAACGAGGTGATCCGGCATATTCCAGCGTTCAGCGAGCCAGCCTCCAACCTCGGCGTGAGTAACTCCGAGGACGCTTTCTTCGGCTTCAAGCATCGAGAGATCCGAATCGCGGACGATGTCGATGATACGCCGGTACTCATTGGAAAAATAACGGTGCAAAACAGAGATGCCCATATCGTGGAGGAGACCTCCGACGAATACCTCGCCGCTGATACGGTAGTGGAGATCGCGGGCAAGCCGCCGTGCAATGACCCCGGTCGAGATCGCATGATCCCAGAATATTCTTGCATCGAAATAGTTGTCGGATTTCTTCTGCAGTGAACTGACGAGGGAGATGCTGATAACGATTTCCTTCAAAGCGTCAAAACCAAGGACGATGATCGCAAAATCAATCGTTGAGATTTTCTTCGGAAAGCCGTAGAACGGAGAATTGGCAATCTTCAAAACCTTTGCCGTAAGCGCTTGGTCCGAAGAGATAACCCTTCCCAGCTTTGAGGCACTTGTTCTCGGATTATCGACCAGTTCGACCACTTCGAGCGCAATTGAGGGAAGCGCGGGAAGTTGGATAATCGTTTTGACTTTTTCATGTATCTGTTCTGGCGTCATCATAGCGCTACTCTCTGTGGCTGTGTGTTCCAAAGTACGTTTTTTAGCATCGTTAGTGATCTATCGTGAAAGTCAATTACCGTCGTTTCGTCGATCTTGAGCACGCGTCCGATTTCTTCGAAGGAGATATTTTCGTAGTAGTACAGCGCAAGGATAATTCTTTGCTTTTCCGGAAGATCTCCCATCGCTTCAACAAATTTTCGCTTAATGTCGCTCACAAAATCCTCAAGTGATCGTCCGCCGTCGATATCCGACCGCATCTGCATGCAGTACTCTTCCAGTTGTTCGCGGTCAAGATCTGTTTCGTCAAACTGAATAAGGCTGACGGCCGCCGTGTCATAGGTTAATGGGCCGTCGTGCGAGAACGTACCGAGTTGGAGACGGGAACAGAGAACGTCGGCAACATGCACTGTCGCCGTCAGCGCCGCATCAACAGTTGCCAACTGCGGCGTGTGATGATACCGTATCGCTTCGGCAATCCGGGAAGGGAGCTGCCATTTGCTCGCAATCCAGAAACCCGCTTCGCTGTGCGAAGCGCCCGATGCCGCTTCGACCGTCGTGCGAAGCCTCCCATTTTTGGCATACCGGATCGCGTCCGCGTCGTCGTTCACAAACTGGTGAAGAATGACGTATCCGATATCGTGAAGCAGTCCGGCGACAAAGGCGTCGTTGGAATCGCACTGCTTCGAACTCTCAGCCACGTACCCGGCGATGATACCGCAGGTCAGCGAGTGATTCCATGTCTCTTCGTATTCGAAAAGGATGTTCACCATCTTTCGCAAGGCGTTATTGACGAGGAGGCTCGAAACCGTTTCCTTCAACACATCGAATCCGAGGAGAACGATCGCAAAATCGAGCGAATTGATCCTGTTGAAAAATCCGTAATACGGTGAATTTGCTTTGCGCAAGATACCCTTCGTGAGAGACGGGTCCTTCAAAAGAATAGAGGAGAGGCGGGCGATGCTGGTCCTGGGATCGCTCGCAAGATTCATGATCTCGCCTACGACAGTAGGCATGGATGTCGTTTTCACTTTGACATCGAGAGGAAGTTGTTTCACGTCAATTGTTTTCATAAGCGTTTGTCCGATTGCTAGAGTGATCCTGCAAGCACCGTGCGCAAATTGTCCAGCACCGTGGTGTGAATTTGAAAAACCCGCGATTCCGAGATCCGCAGCACGGCAGCAATTTCTTTGAAAGTAAGATCTTCATAATAGTAGAGCATTACGATCAGGCGGTCCCGCTCGGGAAGGTGTTCCACAGCACCGACAATCGTGTTTTTCAACTGATGCTGATTTGCAATCTCGGATGGATCGTCTTTTTCATCAGTCGAAAGCGCATCGAGACGGGATGCATATTCCGGTGCATCGTGCGATGTCCCGGCCATTTTATTGACTTGGCGGATGATCTCCGCATACTTTTCAAGCGAGAGAGAAAGCCGGCGTGCGATATCGACGGCGGTTGTCGTCCGGCTTTCTATCTGCCCTGCACGCTGAGCGATCGCCTCTGCCTGACGTTCTGCTCTTCTGACAGACCGTGGAACCCAATCCAACTTCCTCAACTCATCCTGAATCGAGCCTTTGATTCGGCTCACCGCGTACGTCTGAAATTGAACGCCGCGATCGGGGTCGAACCTCTCGATGGCATCCAGCAATCCCATAATCCCGAATTGAACAAGGTCCGACCTCTCCAGAGCTGACGATGATCGGAACGAGGAGAGGCCTATCTTGTTGACGACAAAGTTCACAAGGCCAAGGTTATCGACGAACATTTTGTTGCGAACAGCATTCTGCAATGCTGGACTTGGCAAATCTACTATGGGAAGTTCCTGTCGCATCGTCTCTTCTTTGTACTTTTGAGTGATACTTTACATCACGACAACTGTCTCATGACAGCCAAGCTCATCATGCTTTCGCCTGAACAGCCGGCGTTCTTCGCTTGGCGGGCTGACCGTCTGCGATATTTTCGCGCGCCTCCGCTTCACGCTGATGCGGATTCGGCGAGACCATCGCAAGAACGGTTGTCGCGGCGAGTTCGACGCCGATGAACACGATGAACGCGCGTGAAATCATATCGAACATGCTTACGCCCTCCGCTCCAAATACTACCGCCGACACGAAGAACGCCAGCAGACCCAATTCAAAGACAATTGTTTTCATTGGTGTTTTCCTAATTCGGGAATAAGGGATTGATTAATGATGGTTTGTGCCGCGGCTCTTAATGAAAGCGACGCTGCACTTGCTGGAAATCTTTTCATTACCGGCTCTTGCGCCAGAACAGCATTCCGCATATTGACGTCGAACGGAATCGATCCCAAATAGCCGATATCGCGCTTCAAGAAGTGGTCAACGGCCATTCTCAGCTTCTGGACTGTTTCGTCTGCCTGATTCGGAATCTGCGCAGCGTTCATGAGAACCGAAATCCGCTCGTCGGGACGGGAAATCGAAATCGTCTTGATCACCGCGTACGAATCCATCACTGACGTCGGCTCGATGCTCGTTACAACAATAGCCTCATCCGATTCAAGAGAGTATGTTACGGTCTCCCTCGACAGCCCGGCAGAAGTGTCGATCAACAGGATATCGAAGTGTTCCTCAAGCGAAAAAAGATCCTGAAGAAAACGCTGTTGCACGAGGGTCGTCATTTCCGGATAATCGACATCGCCCGAGCTGCCCGGAAGTACTTTTAGGTTCGAATACGGACTCACGAGCGCATCTTCAATATCCACTTTCCCGTGGAGGACGTGTCCCAGCCGGTATCGCGGCGCAATCCCCAGCAGCACGTCGAGGTTGCCCAGATTTGAATCGGCATCGACGAGAAGGACTTTCTGCCCGAAGTTGCAGAGTGCAATTGCCAGATTGAGTGCGACCGTGCTCTTTCCGACCCCCCCCTTGCCGCTCGTCACGGAAATGCGGTACGGCATTGTCGCAGTTTGCACATTATAACTTCCGAGTGCTATTTCGCGCAGCCGTGAAGCCTGATCCACTATGATTGTTTGGTCACGCATGGGCAATTATTCCCGGATAGATCATTCGTGCAAGTTTTTCAGAATCCGCCAACATGATATCGTCAGGCACACCTTGTCCTGTAGTGATGAACGAAATCGGGAGGTGGGTATGAAGAGTAATATTCAGCATGTTGCCGAGCGCGACAGCCTCATCCACCTTGGAGAGAATAATTCTGTTCGGCCTCAGCACTCCGAACCGTTCGACAACCTCAAAAATTGTCCGCTTGTTTGTCGGCGCGCTGAGTACAAGATGAATTTCGTCCGGATCGAGAGCCTGCATCAATCTCTTCAGTTCATTCAGTTCCGGTTTCATTCTTTGATTCCGCCCGACCGTATCCACAAACACAACATCCTTCGTGTGGAATTTCTTCAGCGCCGCGCTCATTTCGTTCGGTTTGTAGACTACCTCCATCGGGATATCGGCGATACTTGCAAATGTGCGCAATTGCTCGATGGCGCCGATACGGTACGTATCAGCGGAGATCAAACCGATGCTGAGGTGCTGGACGAGTTTGCCGATCGCCGCAAGTTTTGCGATCGTCGTCGTCTTCCCGACTCCCGTAGGCCCGACAAGCGCGATAACGCGAGGCCGTTTCGATTTCTCTTTTGGGGGCTGCGCAGTGGTCAAGAGCCCACCGATCTCTGTAAGGAGACTTTTTTCGACGGCTTGTTTGTTATCGCGCTGAGAGGCATCAAGCTTTCCATAGACGACCTGGACAAGGTCCGCAGCCAGCTGTTCATCGACATCATTCTGCACCAGCGTTCGGTACGCCTGCTGAAGATACTGCGGCAGCGCCGGCATTTTGGAGTATTTAAAATGTTCCGCAATCAATTCCAGAGCGTTTTTCATTTCTTCCATTTCGGCCTTCAGCTCACGAATCTCGGTCCTGTCGGCCGGGAAAATTGATTTCTTTTCCTCAGCCTTTGCAGCCCGTTTCTCAAAATGCTCCGCAACGTTTTTCAATCCTTCAAAAGTGTTTCCTGCCGCTGATTCTCTAACGCTGGCCGATGCGGCGCGCTGCAACAACTGGTTAAAGCCCGCCTCGTCCTGCCCAATCGGAGCCGGAACCGAACGCTGGACCGGCTGATCGTCGATCGCCGCAGTCACTTCCAGCATCTCCTTTCCAAGAAAATTGAAATGCTTCCCGTTAGAAATCTTCTTTGTGTTCAGAATAATCGCTTCCGGACCCAGTTCTTGTTTCATTTGTTCGGTCGCTTCTTTCATGGTTGCCCCAACGAATTTTTTAATTCTCATGATTGATCTCCAATTTTCCTGTGAATTCGATTTCTGTTTCGGCCGGTAATTCTGTGAATGACAAAACGATAACAGTCGGGAATGCAGTATGAATCAAACGGTATAAGTATGTTCTCACGGTCGCTGCACAAAGCACTATCGGTCGAAGCCCTGCCCCGATCGATTGTTCTACTTTCTCGGTCAGCCCTTTGTGGATGGATTCGATCATCGCCGGCGAGAGCCCCAGGCTCGGGCTGCTCTCCCGTTGATTCTGCAATGCATTGGTAATCAGCTGCTCGAGACGCGGACCGACAACGATCGCGCGAATCACCCCCTTCGAATCACGGTACATGTGTGCGATTGTTTCAGAGAGAGAATGCCGCACATATTCCGTGAGCACATCGACATTCTTTGTAACGCGCGCATAGTCCACGAGCGATTCCAGAATCGTCACTAGGTCGCGGATAGGGATGCCTTCCTTCAGAAGATTCTGCAGCACTTTCTGAACAGTCCCCGTCGGCAGAAGCTCCGGAGTCAAATCTTCAACGACTGCCGGATAATCTTTCTTCAAATTCTCGATCAATTTTTTGGTATCCTGTCTCCCCAAAATTTTATCCGCGTTCCGCCGCAGGATCTCTTGTAAATGGGTCGAGAGAACCGCGGACGGTTCCACGACGGTGTATCCGCCAATTTCCGCACGCTCGCGCTCGTTCGTGCGTATCCAGAGTGCGGGAAGACCGAACGCAGGCTCTTTCACTGCGATACCGTCGATGTGTTCCTCAACTCCCGCAGCGTTCATCGCAAGCAGACGGTCCATCACGAGACGATCAGTCGCAATAACATTGCCGCGTATCTTGACGACATATTGATTCGGTTCCAGCTGAAGATTGTCGCGAACTCTGACCGGTGGAATCAGAATACCAAGCTCAAGCGCCAGCTGTTTGCGAATATTGGTAATGCGATTGAACAGGTCTCCTCCCTGAGCATTATCCACGAGGGAAATCAGCCCATACCCAATTTCAAGCTCAAGCGAGTCGACCTGAACGTAGTCTTCAACACGTTCTTCTTTCTTCTCAGCGACGTGGGATACTGGAGCGGCGGTCTTCTTGACGGGCTTATCCCTCATACTGACATACCCCGCTGATCCGGCCAGACCCGACAGGAGAAGAAACGGCAATGTCGGCAGCCCGGGGACAATGGCGAAGAGGAAGAGGGCACCGGACGCAATGAGGAGAGCTTTTGGCCTGCCGAAAAGCTGAGTCCGTATTTCTTTATCCAACTGCGTTCCCGACCCGCCGCGCGTGACGACCATGCCCGCAGCCGTTGCCACGACAAGAGCAGGAATCTGTGTCACCAATCCGTCGCCGACGGTGAGGAGAGTGTAGTTGTGCAGTGCGTCTGTAAATGAAAGCCCCTTTTGAACGACGCCGATGATGAATCCCCCCAGGATATTAATGATGTTGATGAGCAATCCGGCGATGGCGTCGCCTTTCACAAACTTGCTCGCGCCGTCCATGGCTCCAAAGAATTCCGCTTCGCGGGCGATCTGCGAGCGGCGTTCGCGGGCTTCGATTTCATTGATCAGCCCGGCGTTCATATCGGCATCGATGGCCATCTGTTTTCCGGGCATTGCGTCGAGTGTGAACCGTGCTGCAACTTCCGAGATTCTCCCCGCACCTTTGACAATAACGATGAATTGTATTAACACCAGGATAAGGAAAATCACAAACCCGACTACATAATTGCCTTTCACCACAAACGACCCGAATGCATTGATGACTTCCCCTGCATATCCCTCGCCGAGAATGAGGCGTGTGGAGGCAACGTTCAGCGAAAGACGGAAAATGGTCAGGAGCAGCAGCATTCCTGGGAACACTGAAAGCTCGAGAGGGCTGTTGATGTACATCGACACCAACAGGATCAAAATCGCCGCGGTGATGTTGAGCGCCAGGAGGACGTCGAGAAGCATCGCTGGAATCGGCAGTATCATCAGGGCGAGAATGAGAATAACGCCGGCTGCAAGGACGATATCGCTGTTCCTCCGTATGAGGTCGAACGGGGACATGCTTTTCGAGGTTTCAGTGAGTTGTGGAATCGTGGCTTCCATAGAACGTTAAAATGCCTTGTAGGTGTACTTTGAGTTTTTCATTCTGAAAATATACGCAAGCAGCTGGGCCACCGCCTGAAACAATTTCTCGGGGATGGCTTCTCCGATGTCGACAGATTTAAAGAGCGCTCGTGCAAGCACCTTGTCCTCAACAATTGGAATATCATGTTTGCGGGCGATCTCTTTTATCCGCTGTGCGATGAGTTCCGCCCCTTTCGCGACAACCCGGGGAGCATCCATTTTCCCGGCCTCATACTTCAGCGCCACCGCAACGTGTGTCGGGTTGGTAACAACGACATCCGCCTTGGGAACATCGTGCATCATCCGCTTGTAAGCGATCTGGCGCTGCACCGTTCTGATACGTCCTTTCACGAACGGGTCTCCCTCGGTCGTCTTTGTCTCTTCCTTCACTTCCTGTTTTGTCATGCGTATGTCCCGCTCGAATTCAAACCGCTGGAAAAGATAATCGAAGACTGCCAGTACCAAAAACGCCAATCCGATTTTGAAGCCAGCGGACAACGAAGAATCAACGAGAAATGTAAGTATCCCGCGTGCATCTCCATCCATCAAAGAAAGAGTGTCGCCCATCGCCCCTTTGATAGAAACATATGCGATGAGACCGATAACGCCGACTTTTAGGAGATTCTTCAACATCTCAGCCATAGCATGCCGAGAGATCATAACTTTCTTCATTCCAGTCAAGGGGTTGAGCTTGTGCCATTTTACCGCCAGCGCTTCCGGCGCGAAATAGAATCCTACTTGTGCAACGCTTGCACCGAACCCGACAACGAGCAAACCAAGCAAAATCGGGGCGAGGAGATAAAGACACACAAGAATACCCTGGATTGTATAGTAATGGACACTCGTCGTTGAGATAACAATCGTAGACGAATTCGTAAGAACCGACTGAGTTATCGAGGCGATCTTTGTCGCAAGAGCCGCACCCCCGAAGTAAAGGATGAGGAGCCCGAAGACAAGGATAAATGCCGAATTCATCTCCATACTGCGAGCGACGGATCCTTTTTCCCGGCTTTCCTCACGCTTGTGCGGAGTCGCCTCTTCTGTTTTATCCTGTGATGATGCGGTTTCTTCGGCCATGGGTCAAAGCACTTTAACCAGTTCAACAACGTTATCTTCAAATCCCAGCAAGAGTTTTTTAAATATAAAGAGCATAAACGGAGCGGATGTGAACAACACGATTAAGCCGACCCCGATACTAAGCGGGAAGCTTACGATAAACACGTTCATTTGAGGCATCACACGCGCCATCACAGAGAGGCCGACGTTCGTCAGGAATTCAGCCACCATGACCGGCGCCGCAATTTTTACCGCGACAACAAACATCATAGATCCAAAAGCAATAAAGTGGTCGGCAAGAGGCTGGCCGAAAGCAAACGTCCCGATAGGAACCGTTCCGTAGGTGAGCTGCAGCGCTTCAAGGACGAAGTGATGTCCGTTGATAAGCAGGAAAACCAGTATCGCGAAGAGCGACATGTACTCGCCGATGATCGGCGTCTGCTGGTTTTCGTCCGCACTGAACATTGTCGCCACTGAAAGCCCGATGCTGAACGAAATAAGCTCTCCGGCATATTGGATACCGGAAAAAAGAATTCCAAGACCAAACCCCAGCAAAACTCCTACCAGTACCTCGCGGACAATCAAAATGAAGAACGGGAGGAGCTGCATATCCACAACCGGAGCGTGCTGCGAGATCATCGGATAGAGGATGAATGTCAAAAGTGTACCGAGTCCCGCTTTGACCTGGACGGGTATGCCTTGGTGTCCAAAGACCGGGGCTACGGCAATCAGGGCAGTAACCCGTGCAAAGATGACAAAGAAGAGAAGAAATTGTGCTACGTAGATTTCCATACTTCAACGCGCCAGGTTCGGAATTTGACTGTAAAGGTTTATAGTGAATGTCACCATAAGGTCGATCATCCACGGCAGCATCAGCACGACGACGATCGCCACGGCAATGAGCTTCGGAACAAATGTCAATGTGAATTCCTGTATTGACGTTGCCGCCTGAAAGATCGAGATCACAAGCCCAATCACGAGGGAGACAAATAAGACCGGAGCCGACACCAGCAGCATCGTATAAAATGCTTCACGAAAAATATGAACAATAAATTCTTCCGACATGAAGGTATCCTCTATTGATAACTCGTCATGAGCGAACTGACAACCAGGTGCCAGCCATCCACCAAGATGAAGAGCAATATTTTGAACGGCATGGAGATCATCGCGGGCGGGAGCATCATCATACCCATCGACATGAGGATGCTCGACACGACCACATCAATAATCAGGAACGGAATGAAAATTATAAAGCCGATCTGAAAGCCCGTTCGTAATTCGCTGATTGCGAACGCCGGCACCACGACGTAGGTCGGCACATCATTTCTGCTGTTCGGCTTTTGCAGGTTCGCCATTTTGACAAATAGCGCCAGATCCTCCTCGCGCGTCTGCTTGAACATGAACTCGCGCAGCGGGTCGACCCCGCGATCGTACGCTTCCGTGAGGCTGAGTTTCTTCTCGAGATACGGCTGTACCGCATTCGTATTGACTTTGTTCCAGACCGGAGCCATGATAAAAAAAGTGAGGAACATCGCAAGGCCAACCATAACCTGAGCCGGGGGCATTTGCGGCGTGCCGAGAGCCTGTTTAACAAAAAAGAAGACAACGATGATGCGCGTAAACGCCGTCGTCAGTATCAGGATTGCCGGGGCCAGCGACAAAATTGTCATCAGCAAAAGTATCTGCAGCGTAACGGAGACATCTTCCGGGTTGGTCGCTTTACCGACTTCGATGGAGAGTTTCGGAAGGGGGATCGCCGTTTGTTGTGCCAGTGCCTCGTTTCCCGCAAGAAATGCGAGAAGAAAAACCAGCAGCATATTTCGGTTCATGCGTTTCATATTCGTTCAGTTTTCCTCTTCCGTCTCAGGCCGTTGAGCACTTGTATTCCCTTTTCGATGTTTTGGACGAAGCATGCCGATGTTGCGGCCGAGATACTCGACGAAAGCGCCTCCGCTTTCCTTCTTCGCGGCAGGAAAACCAGAAGCACTATCGGCTTCCGTCATTGTGCTATCGATCCAGTGCAGGATGTCGGCATCGTTGATCTCACCCAGCAATATCATTCCCTCTTCCGACATCCCGACGATCATAATTTTGTTGAGGACCTTCACGACGACGACCGAGCGTTTTGGCTGGATCAATCGCTGTCCGAGCACATCCACACTAATAAGATTCGATCTCGTCGGTTGAAATCCATACACGTATTTCTTCATCACGATCAGAAGACCGAACATCAGTCCGAGAACTGCGATGAGCGAAGCAAGCGTCTTGAGAAGAACCCATCCCATAATTATTTACCCAGATTTTTTACTCGTTCGGATGCCTCAACGAGGCTGGTGATGCGAATCGCAAAATGTTTTTCAATGACTACAACTTCGCCTTCAGCCATCTTTCGTCCGTTAATGAGGATGTCAACGGGCTCGCTTGCCAATTTTTCAAACTCCACGACCGAACCTCGCTGAAGGTCCAAAATGTCCCTGATGGCAAGGTTTGTCCTGCCAAGCTCGATCGAAACGGGGAGACTCAGGTCGAGGAGCATTCCCATTTTCTTTTCTTTCTCCGCGCCCGAGGTGCTCGATTCGAGCTGCTGGAACTTTGCGCTTTCTACCTGAACGTTTTCGTTCCCTGCCGGTGTTTCGACCGGGATTTGAGGTAATGCTTTGTCGATTTGATCTTCCATAGTCCGTTATGCTCCTTGTTTTCCGTCAATTTCAATTCGTGCCACTTTGATCGCCGTCCTGCCGTTGGATACACCGGGGCGTCCCCACAGCCGCGGCCTGTTCCCTATTGTTACCTGCACTTCTCCGCTGATCGGCAGATTGGTTTTTAAAATATCTCCGACTTCAAGCTCCAGGAGGTCGCGCAGCGTAATCGTCGTCGAGCCGAGGACTCCAACGGCTTCGATAGCCGTGTGTCCGATATTCTTGAGAATCTGGTCTGACCAGTCCCCCTGGCTCTTCGCACCCGGGAGTGCATTGAAGTGCTGAACGTTCAATTTGGCAAGCTCTTCTTCAAGCGCAAAAGTCGGGAAACAGAGACCCATGAGAAATTTTTGATCCCCAAAGGAAACTTCAAATGAGACGACGAGCACGATTTCGCTCGTCGGTGCGATCTGGGCAAAATCTCCCTCATTTTCGTACCGCTCGATCTTGAAGTTGAAATCGGCGATCGTCTTCCATGATTTCTGCAAATCGACAAGAGCCCGCTGGGCGATTCCCTTAATGATGCTCTGCTCGATCTTCGTGATCTGGCGCGCTCGTTTTTCGCCGTCTGTCGAGCCTCCTAAGAGGCGGGAGACCATCGCCATGACCAGTTGCGGACTGAACTCCAACAACGCAAACGCATCCGTGTCGGAGATACGAAAAACGTAGAGGCAGCTTGGGCTCGGGATGGAGAGCACATATTCCGAATAGAAAAGCTGATCTACCGAGGTGACGACAACTCCAACCGTCGTCTGGAGTCGTGAAAGGAGATATGATGAAAACGCTTCACTAAAATTCTCGTGCACTGCTTGCAGCGTCCGCAGTTGATTTTTAGAAAGCCTGTGGGGAAGGCGAAAATCGAAAGTAATGACCTCCCGCTCGGTCTTGGTACCGGGGACCGGAATAGGAGCGCCTTTCGGTTCATCGACAGGGATTCCTGAAAGAAGACTGTCGATCTCTTGTTGAGAGAGAATTTCTGCCACGATACCGAACCTTATTGGATGATGAACTTGCTGAAGTAGACGTTGCGAAGCTTGCCCGATTTGAGAAGCCCCCCTACTTGTTTCGAGATCTCAACCCGTAATAGTTCCCGCTGTTCGATGCTGACCAGTTCATTCAGCCCTTTGCTTGTCAGAATTGAGTTGAGAAGATCCCGCACCTGGACTTCTTTTTTCTCAAGCTCTTGCTGCGCCTCGGGTGTCGAGACCTCGATGCCCACCGTGGTGAGAAGGAAACGCGTTCCGTTTGTCCCGGCGGGGTTGATGATAATGTCCTTGATAAGAAAAATATTTTGCGTTACAGACTCCGCCTTTTGGCTTTCATCTTCGGCTTTTGCGGCGCTGTTTTCGGCGTGAGGAGGAGCGGCAAGAAATTTTGCCGCCAGAAAGTAGATGATAGCCAGTTGAACGACAAAAATAGGGATGCCGATCATAATAGTCTTTTTGGAAAAAAAGGGCGTCGAGGGTGCTTTTACTGCCGGATCTGTAGCCTGGGCTGACGATTGACTAAGGGGGGAAGGTTCTTTTGCCATGGTTTCCAATTGTTTTTAACTACAATCGGCAAATCATGTGCCATGTGTTAGAAGATTAAATCAACTCAAGAGTGAGTAAATACTGAGGTTTCATACCATCGAGGAAAATCTTGTCGAAAGGATGCATCTGCCTGGTGGAGAATATCAGACAGCTGGAGAATAATCCTCTCCAGCCATCATCGCCCCTTTTTCATCAGCTTCATGATCAGGCACTTGCGTCGATACGCTACAACCTTCTTGATCACCTCGTCAACGGATTCCCTCACCAGCAGTTTTTTCCCGGTAGTGGTTGTAATCATCGTATCGGGAGTTTCTTCCACAAACTCGATGAGGTCAGCGTTAATGACGATTTTTTGATTGTGGAGCCGCGTTACCTCAATCATAGTATTCCTTAGATAATGAGTTGGAAACGCATCTTCGCCAGCCGCAACAGGGATACTTCACTCTACACAAAGAGCTGTTCAATGGCAACCTGAGTGTGTATAAAAAGGCGAGCGGCCTCATCTACGGGCCGCCCGCCCTTTGTGTTTACCTCTTCAGACTGACTATCTCATCCAAGAATTGATCGGCCACGGTAATGACACGCGCGCTGGCCTGAAAGCCCCGCTGCGCGGTAATCATGTTCGTGAATTCCTGAGCAAGGTCAACATTGGATTCCTCCAGAGAGCCGGAGACGATTGTAGAATTGGAAGCTCCGCCTGCAGGAGTGATCGTAGCTGAACCGGAGTTTGCCGAGGCACTGAACAGACTGCCGCCCGTAGTTGTTAGACCGGTTGGATTGTTGAAGGTGGCAATATCCACTTGCCCCAACGTAGCTGTCTGCCCGTTTGAGAATGTCGCCTGGATATTTCCTCCTTGATCGATGGTGATTCCGTTCATGCTGCCGGATGCGTAGCCATCCTGGGACTGGGGCGAAATCGTCGAGGTTCCGCTGGTCTGTGTAATTCCGCCGAATGCGTTTGCCGTTCCCGCACTCAAGTCAACCGACATTGCCGATGCACCGTCGTTCGGGTTGAATTTGAGAGCTGAAGAACCGTCATCGTACGTGAATGATTTTAAGGTTCCATCGGCATTGAAATCTATCTTGCCGGTTTGTCCCCCTGTAATGGTCGCAGGATTTGGGACATCAGCTGACCACGTCCACTCGTTCGGAGTTGACGTCTTGGTGAATTTTACAGACAATGAATGAGCATTGCCTAACGAATCATAGACAGTGACCGATGCATTTGTTGAATCAGCCGCTTTAGAGAGATCTGCTGCGAAGGTGCTTGCACCGGCAGTCTGTGTCAAACCGGTTGAAGTGATATCCACAGAAATTGCCGGAGAATTGTTTGTCGGGGTCAGCGTGATGTTCGCTGGAGTGAATGATACCAGTGCCCCCGTCGCCGCGTCGAATGTCGCTGTGCCTGTCCCGCCGGCGACGGTTCCTGCAGAGTCGGCAGTTGCAACACTCCAGGTATTCGCGGCTGTTTTTGTGAGCGTCATGGTAACATTGTGCGTAGCGCCGAAATCGTCCGTAACGGTAAATTGTTGATGGACCGTTCCGCCGACGGCTGTGCCCGAATCGATATTTCCGGTCAGGTCAGCATTGGCTACAGTCGCCGTTGCATCCAGGTTCCCCGCGAGGTCCACGCTGGTTGTGGCTTTGGCAGGAGATATCTGATCCATATTGATTTTCAGGTTTTGAAGCTGTGTCCCGGGCGAGACAACGCCGCTCGCCGATGCCAACGTTCCCTGCAGAACCGCACCGGTTCCGGGATCAACCAATTGGCCGCTTGCGTCGAGTTGAAACGTTCCGACTCTTGTGTACTCTGTCGTTCCGTTTACGTTTACTGCAAAGAACCCGTTACCTTGGATTGCAAGGTCGGTCGAGACCCCCGTCGATTCAAGCGTGCCTTGTGTGAAGACCGAGTCTACGCTGTTGACTCCCACACCAAGACCGACCTGAATCGCGTTCGATCCACCGTTGTTTGCATTCGGAGCGGATGCGTTTTGAAGAGTCTGCGCAAAAGCTTCGCTGAAGGTTGCCTGACTGGCTTTGAATCCGATCGTATTGATGTTGGCGATGTTGTTTCCGATTACGTCCATCATTAATTGATTGTTCTGTAATCCGGAAACGCCAGATAGAAGAGCTCTAAGAAATGCCATAATGAATACCCTCCTTAGGTATTTGTGTTGTTGATTGTCAAACCTCTGTCATTCGGTTTGATCGGAGGGCCTCCTCAGCGCGTCGCCTGCGCGAAGTGCTGAAGTCCAGCCCGTTAGTTTAGTGTTAGTGAATTAGAATGTGAACTATTTCATGATGCTATTATTGCGCTGTCGATATTCGTAAAGACGTTATCTTTTAAATGTGCGCTATCCATCGCCGTAACCACTGTTCTATTTTTGACGCTGACGACAAACGCCATTTCACGCATGAGAACCAGGGAATCCTTCGCTCCTTTCTCATCGGCCTTGGTAACAGCGCTGGAAAGATGAGCCATGTCGTCATCGCTCAACTGGATGTTGCGCGAGTCGAGCCGCTGCTGCGCATGTTTGGAAAATTTCAGCCCGTTCAGTTCCTTCGTAAGAACAGTATCGAAAGAGCGCTCTTCCGGCAAGCTGACTGCCGGATGCTCTTTCAACCCATCCACTCCTCCTATCGGCAGGAACGGAACATTGACGCCATTGATTGTCTCAGCCATGGTTTACTCTTGCATAATTTCAAGTATATCGGAAAGCGGAACTTCCGTCCCGTCGATTACGAACACCGTGCCGGTGGAATTGAAACGGACGCCCGAGACGGTTCCGTAGATGCACGGCGACGCGGTGATCGATGCGCCGGTACTGTCGGTAGCTTGGACGGAGAATGTGTAGGTTCCCGAACCGACCTGATTTCCTGCATCGTTCGTTCCATCCCATGTGAACGATTGGTCGCCGTTTCCGGTCGGTGCGCTTTGGATCGTCTTCACGACGTTTCCCGATCCGTCGGAGATGTTGACAGTCACGGTGCTTGCAGCCGAAGGAAGATTGTAGCCCAATTCCGTCGTGCCCGTTCCGCTGTACGTAAATGTATTGGTGGTCGCTTGAACATTCTTCCCGATAAAAGTCGCCGCAAGGTCATTGTTGATCGACTGCGTCAGGACGGAATTCGCGCTAATGCTCTGCCCCAGCTCAGTATTGATGTTGGTCAATTCTTCCACAGAACTGAATTGAGCGAGCTGAGATGCAAATTCCGTTCCGCTCATCGGATCCATAGGATCCTGATACTGCATTTGCTGCGTTAGTAGTTTCAAAAAATCATCTTCGCCTAGAACCGGCGTTGTCGAAGTTTGCGGTGAAGCCGCCGTCGAAGAAGCTGTCGACGGAGTCGAGCTGGCGGATTGAATTTGTGGAGGCATGGCGGCACCCTTTACATGATTAATTCAATTGTGTTGTAGCCCATTGTGCGAAGAGACTCGTATTGACCGAGGGCGTCTACCCCCGATGTGCCTCTCTGCTGGGATTTTTGTTTCGGTTTGTTCTGGCCTGATGAACTCCCAAACGCAGCCTGGCCATCGGCGACAATGTCGATGCGCTGGACTTCGATCCCCTTCGAGAGGAGCGTATCACGCAGTTGCGAAACATTTGCATCAAGCACAGCTTTCACGTTGACATTGTTAACATCGATTTGCGCTGACACCTTACCATCATCCATCTTTACTTTCATCACCACTTCTCCGAGGGACTCGGGTTTCATCGTTATGCGCACTTCAGAGGAAGGGTTGTTGAGGCTTGATGCAAGATTTTTCGAGACCTGGTCCATAATCGTTTGTTCAAGGTTCCCCGGCAACAAACTCGACTGCGCCGGGGCCGCATTCTGTACGCTGGGTTCCGAGCGAAGTGTGGCGATCGGCTGATTATGCAAACCAGAGATCTGGGTTGTCATTCTTGTTAAGAGCTCTGCTTGCGTCGCGGGTATCGAAAGATCTTTATTATCAACGTTCGACGTCAACGGAAGAACGGTCTCAGTTTTTGTTGCCGGAGTTTCAGCAGGGGCTTGAGGAGGATCAGTGTCGGGAGTTGCGGTACCAGCCACGGCGATTTTCCCTTGAGGCTGGAACAGTTCATTGGAGCTGGAGTTTTTTCCTGACCCCGTACCCGATTCATTCTTTTCGGTTTCGCGAACTGCGACAGTCTCACTTTTTGCCGTTCCCTGAATGTCTGTTTCTTGTCCCTTCTCGACCCTCCCTTTGGCGTCGGGGTGATTGGCCGGAACAGCAGTAATATCTTTGCGTCCAAGGTTCTCCGATTGGGCTCCTACAACCGAAGCCTTAGGCGATAATGAACCTTCCGGTATTGACGAAAGAACTTCCTGTCTCTGCGTCGCGACGGGTTTCGGCGTATGAATATTCTCAGTGGCCGCTGTTTTCGAGGATAGTTCAGGAAGAACGCTTTCCCCATCACTCAAATTCACCGTGGACGATTCACCACTGGTTTGATCCACAGCATTCATGGATGTTTTTGTGTCTACCGTCGTTTTACCATCACTGTTTTTCTGAACGGAATTCGGCAGTACGACTCCCGGAAAACTATTCCGGCTGACGATGGCTGGTTCCACATCACCCGACTGTATTGTCGGCTTCAAGGATGGTGATGAAGGTACCGCTACAGGAGTACTTGAGCTTTCGTTCTGTGGCAATACTACACGTACTTCCACATCACTCGACTGCACCATCGGCTTCGGAGATGGAGAAGGTATTGTTGACGAAGGGTTGGCAACTACCGCAGGATTACTGGAACCATTGCTCTGTAACACAGCAGTGGTCGATTTTGCGTCATCCAATGTTAGTGTCGATTTTAACGACGGAGATGATATCGTTGACATAGGCTCCGCAACTGCTGAACGATTACTTGAGCTTCCGTTCTGCGACAATACCATATTTAATTCTACATCACCCACTTGTACTGTCGGCTTCAAGGATGGAGAGGCCGGAGATGAAGGAACTGCCGCCACGACACGATTGCCGTTGTTTTCACCCTGCGGCAATACCACACTTGAATCGGTAGATCGGACCGGGGGCTGACGCAAACCGGCCAAATCAAAATCATCCCCCTCAGCTTTTGTTGCCGCCAATGTCGGAGAGAGAGTCTTTGCGACTTCGTCAATATGCAAGTCCGGCTCTACTACGGGCTGAGTTGTGGCTCCTGCCGGGGAAGGACTTTGAACCATTTCAGAGATCGCCGGTGAGACACCGCTTTCCGTCAATTCAAAACCCGCCAACGGCAAACTGCCGTTCAAAGAGGTTTCTCCTATCACCATTTGAGGGACGACTATGGACGCTTCCGTGCTTGAAGAAATTACACCAGCTGCTTCCGGCAGAACAGCAACCGAGGCTTGAGCAGCCGATGGCGTCCGTTCCAAACTCGCTTCCTTCGAGACAGATACAACTGCATTCTTTATAGGAGCCGTCAGCACCACATCGGATGCTTCGGCGGACAAGGGTACTGTCAATGAAACCGGCTCAGCGATTGAGCTTGTGATGTTGACTCTATTCTCCTGCACACGATTACCAGAATTCTCGCTTGGTATTAGTTCGGCGGTTAATTTTATGGCATCCGACGTCGCTGCCGGCTTCGAATTTGAAGCGAGCAGAGACGAGGTCAATGACGAAGGTTCTGCAGGCTGGGGCAATTCATTGGCCGGAACAGCAGTAATATCTTTGCGTCCAAGGTTCTCCGATTGGGCTCCTACAACCGAAGCCTTAGGCGATAATGAACCTTCCGGTATTGACGAAAGAACTTCCTGTCTCTGCGTCGCGACAGGTTTCGGCGTATGAATATTCTCAGCGGCCACTGTTTTGGAGGATATTTCAGGAAGAACGCTTTCCACATCACTCAAATTCACCGTGGACGATTCACCCCTGGTTTGATCCACATCATTCGTGGATGGCTTTGCGTCTACCGTCGTTTTACCATCACTGTTTTGCTGAATGGAATTCGGCAGTGCGACTCCCGGAAAACCATTCTGGCTGACGATGGCTGGTTCCACATCAGCCGGCTGGATTGTCGGCTTCAACGATGGTGATGAAGCTACCCCTACAGGATTACTTGAACTTTCATTCTGTGGCAATAACACATTTGCTTCCACATTACTCGACTGCACCATCGGCTTCGGAGATGAAGAAGATATTGTTGACGAAGGGTTGGCAACTACCGCAGGATTACTGGAAGCATTGCTCTGTGACACACCAGTGGTCGATTTTGCGTCATCCAATGTTAGTGTCGATTTTAACGACGGAGATGATATCGTTGACATAGGCTCCGCAACTGCTGAACGATTACTTGAGCTTCCGTTCTGCGGCAATACCATATTTAATTCTACATCACCCACTTGTACTGTCGGCTTCAAGGATGGAGAGGCCGGGGATGAAGGCACTGCCGCCACAGCACGATTGCCGTTGTTTTCATCCTGCGGCAATACCACATTTGAATCGGTAGATCGGACCGGAGGCTGACGCAAACCGTTCAAATCAAAATCATCCCCCTCAGCTTTTGTTGCCGCCAATGTCGGAGAGAGAGTCTTTGCGACTTCGTCAATATGCAAGTCCGGCTTTACTACGGGCTGAGCTGTGGCTCCTGCCGGGGAAGGACTTTGAACCATTTCAGAGATCGCCGGTGAGACACCGCTTTCCGTCAATTCAAAACCCGCCAACGGCAAACTGCCGTTCAAAGAGGTTTCTCCTATCACCATTTGAGGGACGACTATGGACGCTTCCGTGCTTGAAGATGTTTCAGCCACCGCCAGTGGTAGATTATTGGCGGCGACTTGCGCGTCTGGAGAGGCCGGTCCCGCATTCTGCGGTGTATCGCTCACAACAGAAACAACCCCTTCCTCAATCGCCGCTGTCCGAGAATCGTCGACTGCTTCGGCGGACAAAGATCGAGTCGCCAAGGTTCGCTCTGAATTACGCCCATTCTTCATTCCAACTTCCGTACCGTACGGAACGGCTTTTGGCTCATCCGCTCGTTGCATATTTTGAATCGTGGCAAACACAGCTCCAAGCGGGGCAATCCCGTTGGTAAGAAATTCTAATCCGGTCCCCGCAGAGTTATTGCTCGAACTCAGACGATTCGCGGCAAGCTTGGTGGTCTGGCGGCTGTCGTTCGACGGCTGCATTGTTTCATTCAGCGGCTCCTGTGAAAACGCAGGCGTCCTAGTTTTCGTCGCACTTCCGGCGAACAGCTGAAGGAGCATCGGCAAAAAAAGCGATCGCTGCTCAGGCGCGGCCGTCGAAACGGATGATACCTGACCTGCTGCAACATTCTTTTGACCGGCCGAAACAATTCCGAGGATATTCAAAATATTCATTCTGTGCCTGTAAGATCGTTATCGTATCATGCGGGCAGCGAGCCGGGGTTCCATAGCGCTGAGTATTTTTCCGGCTTGTTTTTTCTTCACCGCCATTAACACTTTTTTTGCCTCGTCCAACTTCAGGTTTTGAAGAATACGAGCAGCATCTTCCGCGCTCATGGACTCGAGCATTTTTGCCATTCCCTTTATCTCTTTTGCGCGTGTGCTGTCTACAGCGGCATTTTGCGACGTCAACTTTTGTTGCAACGATGCTTCTTTCCGGATCTCAGCCTCCAGCCTTTCCGATAAGGCTTTGAGGCTGTCGTCTGATGAGGAAACAACGACATGGGTTGCAATCTCCGAAACGGTTGAATCTGTTTTTTCAAAGCGGAGCGTATCGGCCTTAGCAACAAGAGAATCGGTCTCTTTTGCGGGACGTGCCGGCTGATCTGCGACAGGACGGTTGACGACCGAAAATACTTCCGGCTTCAAGAAATAAAGAACCAAGACAACCTGTACTGCCAACACGAGTGTCACGATCCAGATAACCAGATATGTTATCGCCGGTTTCATTTTTTACAATTCCTTCGTCACTCGTTGTGCCAACACGTCGATGAGGCGCTGTTCTTTTCGGTCAGCTTCTTTCACAATTTCCGCCTGGCGCCGTTGATCCAGGTTTTCAACCATTTGTTTAGCCTGTGTTCGCTCGACGAGTTCTGATCGCTTGTCGTTTGCCCGATCCTGAATTTCGTCGACTTTCCTTTCTTTTTGCCGGATTTCAGTTGAGAGGGTCTTCAGAAAAGCACGGCTCGTCTGCAATTCCAACGCTCTGGATCTAGAAACCCGAACCGCTTCCGTCATTGCATTCTCTCTCCGGTCATTCAGATCGGAGAGCGCTGCTTGTTCCAAGTCTTTAGAATGAAGAAGGTGAACCAGCTCCTCGTGCGCCTTTTTCTCCTGGTATTTTTTCACTTTGAGGACTGTTGCTAGACCGGTGTCTACTAATTGCATGGATTTCACCGCAAAAAATTGATTATGATGACATTGAATTTATATTTCTTCACGCCGCGGCTTTTGAATCATCTTCCGCACCCGGTGCGATACTCGAAATCACCGCGTCGTGGTTTTCCCTCATCCTGTGTTCCTGTGCGCGAAGAACATGAACGAGCCGCGTTAGGCTCAGAACGATAACAAAGTAGGCGATACAGATCGTTGTGATTGTCATAGGATATCCCACCTCACTCCGGAGAATTCAAAGCGCATATTCTCTGAACACTCAACTCCATTTATGATGATCCCAGTAGAAATTGTCGATTGGCTCATTTTACGTTTTCATCAGCGAAATAAGCCGCTGGATGCTCTCTGTCATGTCTTCTTTTTCGTCAGGAGCCTGACGAAGAAATGTCCTGATTGCTTCAATTTTCGAGACTGCAACATCGATACGCGGATTGCTCCCTTTCACATACGCACCGATATTGATAAGGTCTTCCGCCTCGCGATAGGTTGCCATCATATCCAGTAAACGCTGGGCTGCGTGCCTATGCTCGGGTGTCGTAATCGCCGGCATCACTCTGCTGACGCTCTCCAGGACATCGATCGCCGGATAATGTCCTGCCGACGCAAGCCGGCGGGAAAGAACGATATGGCCGTCTAAGATCGAACGGACCGCATCTGCCACAGGCTCATTCATATCGTCCCCTTCCACGAGGACTGTGTAGAGACCCGTAATGCTTCCTTTTTTTGCATTCCCCGCCCGCTCCAGAAGTTTGGGAAGAATCGCGAACACCGATGGCGTGTATCCTTTTGTTGTCGGCGGTTCGCCGATTGCAAGCCCGACTTCGCGCTGAGACATTGCGAGACGCGTCACGGAATCCATCAGGAGCATAACGTCTTTCCCTTGATCGCGAAAATATTCAGCGATACTTGTTGCCATGAATGCGGCCTTGATCCGTATTAATGCAGCCTGGTCGCTCGTTGCGACGACAACCACAGAACGCTTCAGCCCTTCTACGCCTAGTTCACGGTCGAGAAATTCGCCGACTTCTCTTCCACGCTCGCCGACCAGGGCAATAACGTTAACGTCTGCACTCGTGTCCCGTGCGATCATTCCGAGCGTCACACTTTTCCCGACTCCGCTCCCTGCAAAGATCCCTATTCGCTGTCCTTTGCCGCACGACAGAAGTGAGTCAATAGATCGAATCCCGGTCACGATCGGTTCGGTGATGCGCCGTCGATCGAGGGGGCTTGGTGGAGCATTGTAGATCGATCGGGTTTCAGTTGTTTGCAGAGGCCCCTTGCCGTCGATAGGCTGTCCGAGCCCGTCGATGACCCGTCCAAGGAGTACGTCGCCTACGCCCACCGACAGCGTCCTCCCGGTCGCGACAATTTCGCTGCCGGGGCTCACTCTGTTTGCTTCTCCGAGGACCATTGAGAGGACTCTGTTATTCCTAAAGCCGACCACTTCGGAGAGACAAACATCCTCTCCCCCCTTCGATTTGACGATGCACACCTCGCCGAGCGATGAGTTCGGTCCGATCGATTCGATCACCAACCCGATCACCTGCGTAACGCGCCCGTTGACCTTGATCAGGTCGAGGTTGCGGAGTTTGGCAAGATAGCCGTCGAAATTATTAAAAAGATCGTACTTCCTTCCCTCAAGTCCGCCACGTCCGCTCTCGTTCGCAATGCGAGTCTCCTGGTTCATGAGGTCGTCCAATACGTCCGGGATGTTAGAATTTCTCATCATTGTGTGTTCTCGAGTAAAGCAGACTCGATTTTTTTCAATTGCGTTGATATGCGAACGTCCACGTTTCCGGAATCGCTCTCGAGGATACATCCCCCGCGCTCGACCTTTTCATCGGCTTCGATAAGCATGTCGCGCAGCGAATCGGATCCCGAAGCAACGGAGGCGCGGTGTTCCCTGACCATCGCTTCGTCAATCGGATTGACACGGACTTTAATGTGGTCAACCCCAAGAACCCGCCGCAAACCTTCCTTGATCTGTTGAAGCACCACCGTATTATCAAGGATGACCTCCCTGCGCAGAATCTGTTCCGCGACTGCAAGCGTAAAACGGATGACGATCTCCTCGGATCTTTGCTGCAGATTGAAGAATTCTTTTCGAATATTCTCCATAAGGGATTCGAGCTGAACGATGACCTTGAGGGTAGTCTTCTTCCGTTCATCGCTCACACGTATTTCAAATTCTTCGCGCATCCTTTTTTCAACCGATCGGCATCCGTCGTCAAAACCTCGTTTGTATTCATTGTCGAGCGAGCGCTGAATCATCCCGTCGCCTTCAATCGCTCTCCGTTTCATCAAGACCGTTGGAACCATCTCTTCATCGACGAGGGCTGCAGGCGTTTCACGCGAGTCTGCCGGGACATCGTCATAGTTGGGCGTGAGTTCCGGGAACGGGAGATTACTCACCTCATGTCGCGTTAAATGGGCACGCCCTGCGGGCTTGTGCAATTTGATAATCTCAGACAAACACTTCCTCCTTGCCGCCTCTTCCTGCCACAACAATCTCGCCTTGATCTTCAAGTTGTTTCACGATCTCGACGATGCGCGTCTGCGCCATTTCGACATCTTTGAGACGAACGGGACCCATGTACTGCAATTCTTCTTTCAGGAGTTCCTGAGCTCTCTCGGACATATTGCTGAAAATCTTTTGTTTCAATTTATCTTCCGAGACCTTCATCGACATCGCCAGATCCTTCTTGTCCACCTCGCGAAGAATGCGTTGAATGCCTTTATCGTCCACAAAAAGCAAATCCTCAAAGAGGAACATCAGCCGTTTGATCTCTCCGGCAAGTTGGGGATTTTTTTGCTCGATGCTCTCGAGGATGACTTTTGCCTCGGCGGTGCTACACCGATTGAGGATTGCCGCGACTGATTTTGTCCCCCCAAGCGAGCTCATGCTCTGGCTAATCTCCGCTTCCGCGATATCTTCGAGCACGTCTTCCATTTCCGAAAGGAGCGCCGGGTTCACCTTGCCCAATGTTGAGATCCTGAACGTGACATCGTTCCGCAGGTCGTCTGCGAACTCGGAAAGTACCTGGGCCGTTTGTTCGGGACTGAGGTTTGAGAGAATAAGAGCGATGGTCTGGGGATGTTCTTTTTGGAGGAATCCGGCAAGCTGCTTCGGATCCGCCTTCTTCAGCATATCGAAGCCCGTCACGTGAGAGAGTACTTTCACCTTTTCCAGAACGTCGGCGGCTTTGGCAAAACCGAGCGTGTGCTCGAGCAATTGCTGGGCGTAATCCAACCCTCCCTGGACAACATATTGCTGGGCGATGATGAGCTGGTGAAACTCGTCCGAGACGTTGTCGATGACTTGCGAAGGTACGCCTCGAACATTGGTGATCTCCAGAGTCAGGTCTTCTATTTCCTGCTGGGTCAGCTTGCGCATGATTCGCGTTGCCGCTTCGACGTCGAGTGAAAGCACGAGTAACGCCGCTTTTTGTCTGCTTGATAATTGAGTTTCTGGCATGTTTCTCGTTTACGATTATTCTTCTGCCAACCACACTTTGAGCAACCGCGCAGCATCATCGGGCTTTTCTGTTACGTACTCGGTGATGCGCTTTCTTTTTTCAGCCCGGAGCAGTGCATCTTCGGAGATTTCTTCTTCAGGAGACGGAAGGCGTATCGCGGCCTTCTTCGAGACTAAAACCCCCTCGGCAGTCCGGAGCTCAAGCGCCGGATCGAGATCTCTCGAATGCACAACGGTCTTATTGACAAGAGATCTGATGATGAAAAGCGCTGCAAGCATGAACCCGACAAGGAGGCCTTTTTCGCCTATGTCGTACCAGTTCGTGGACGGCTGGTCTTTGTAGACCAAGTCGTCCTGCTGCAGTGCATTTCCGAACTGCAGGTTGACGACCGATATTTCGTCATTTCGCTGCGGGGTGTATCCGACTGCCCGTTTTACGATATCTGTGAGCTGATTAATTTCGTCCTGTTTGAGCGGAACATATTCGGAAGACTTCACGCCGTTTTTCTCCACCGTTTTCTGCGTTCCGTTAATCATCGCCGCAACGGACAATCGTTTGACCGAGCCGACGCTTTCAACGATGTGTTCGACGGTTTTATTGACCTCGTAGTTCGTCACCGAGCTGGTGTGTGTAGAGGGTGGAAGAGAATCGCTCAGCGAGCTTTTTTCTTCGGATGTCTGCTCGCTGCGCACTGCGGTATTTTCAGGGTCGTACTGCTCGAGATTCCGTTCCGCCTGTGTAAAGTCCAAATCTGCGTTCACCTGCACCAGAGCATTCCCCGTACCAACAACGCCCTCTAAAAGTCCCTGCGCCTTTTGGGAAAGATACGCTTCCACCTTTTGCTGGAGTTCATATTGTGTCGAGCTGAGCGCCGTCAACGAATTCGGTTTTGTGCTTTCCGACAAGAGAACCCCGCGGGAGTCGACGATCGTAACATTATTCGATTCCAACCCTTCTACACTGCTGGCCACCAGGTGAGAAATACTCTGAATCGTTTCCTGCCGCAACGGTTTGCCGGATTTCAATTTGAGAACAACCGAGGCCGTCGCGGTCTTCTCATCTTCCTTAAAGAGTGCCTTCTCCGGTACGACGATATGGACGCGGGCGCCTTCGACTTCTTCCAGCTCCAATATTGTCCGTGCAAGTTCTCCTTCGAGAGCACGCCGGTAGTTGATCTTCTGCACAAAATCGGATATCCCTAAGTTTGTCCTGTCAAAAATCTCGTACCCAATAACGCTCGATTGCGGGAGGCCGTCCCCGGCAAGCGACAGCCGCAAATCATAGACTTGCTGCTTCGGCACAAGGATGGATCTTCCACCGTCCTCGAGCGAATATGGAACGTTCTTTTCCTTCAGTTTGTCGACGATTTTTGACGCATCCTGAGGGCTGACGTTGCTGAAGAGCGTTGCGTACGAAGGACGATTGACGACACTGACAAGGCTGGAAATTGCAATGCCCGCGACCACCGCAACTGTGCCGAACATGACACGCTGCCTGAACGTAAGCCTGCGGAAAAATTGGGTGAGCTGGTTGACTGATTGGGTCTCTGCCATGCGCTAAACCTGGATTCTCATTATTTCTTGGTACATGTCGATAGTCTTATTGCGGATCTCCATGAGCAGGTCGAAGCTTGTGCGCGCCTTTTCGACGGCGATCATCACATCGTGGAGGTCAGTGCCTTCGCCGGCCACCATGCTCTCAACAGCCTTCCCGGCCTGGGATTGCAGATCGTTCACATCCGAGATCGCCTGCGTGAGTGTTTGGCCAAACGACGCGCCCGATTCCTTTAGAGCGTTGTTGACCTCACTGCCGCTGGTAGGGCCGCCGATATTCGGCAGGAGTGTCAAGGCCTGATTAAGTTTCATCGCGTTATCCTTTACGATCGACAACGGTGCCTAAAGACGAAGCGGATCGGGAACCATCCTGCTTGTACAACGTGTATGCTTGAAGCTCCGGCGCCGCAGTCGGAAAAAGTTCTTCAAAATAGGTTTGTTCAGCACGCGTGAGCGTCGCGCTCGGACTCGTGTGCTCTGCGTTCGGTGCTTTGCCCTCTGCGGCCTTTTCGAGTTCCTTCTGCCATTGCTCCGGCTGAGCGGGAGCGTTGCTCTTCGGCTGAATATTCTGAATTGCTGAGGATGAAATATCGTTCACTTCCATCGTCAAATCTCCAATGCGTCTTTGGCCATCGTTTTCGCCCCGTCGATTGCCGTGACATTGGCTTCGTAGGAGCGTGATGCGGAAATCATATCAACCATCTCAGTTACGACATTAACATTCGGCATTTTCACGTAGCCGTCTTTGTCTGCGTCCGGATGCCCCGGGTCGTAGATCATCTTGAAAGGAGAATTATCCACCGTTTCCGTCGATTGAACGCTGCCCCCTACGGTTTCTTCTGCGGCAGGCCCTTCGCTGACTTCGGAAATGTGCGCTGCGTTCGTAGTGGAAAGTTTCATACTCACCGAACTTAAGGTCGATGAGAATGATTGCTCCGCTCCGGCCTTTACAACCACGATCTTGCGCTTATACGGTCCGCCGTCTTCGGTTTTGGTCGTTTCCGCGTTCGCCATGTTGTTTGCGATCGCATTCATCCTTTTTCGCTGTGCCGTCAAGCCCATGGCGCTGATGTTGAAACCGGCAAAGAGTTTGTCCATTTTCATGATTGTGATCCTCTTATGCTGTCCTGGATATCGCGAAATGTGTCGGTCAGAAGCCGAGCAGCAAATTTGAATCGAATCTGGTTTTTCGCAAGATTCGCCATTTCACTGTCGATATCGACGTTGTTGAGACCGCTTGCAAGTGGATCGCCGCTGAGCGAGTTCTCCGCTGGTGCATCCACAATCTGCGGACCGGCAACAGCAGCCTCAGGCGCCGCTCCCGCAATGTGGCCTTGATCTGTGACCGTGGGACTGATCACGTTTTCCCGCATCGATCCTGCGATCTGATCTTCAAACGTGACACTCTTCGCTCGATACCCGACCGTGGTAATGTTCGCAATATTAGAAGAGATGACTTTTTGGCGAAGCGTGTATACATCCAGAGCTTTTCCGAGAAGCGGGACTTTGGTAGTGTCAAAAAGTTTCACTGCAGTTCCTTCACAAGAGTGAGGGGGCAAACTGTTATTCTAAAGATTAAATCCCAAGGCTGTCGTACCAGCCTTCGTAGCGGCTCATAGTGTTGCGCCGAACACGCTGTTTGCCGGTGAGAAGGGCTACAACGGCGATCACCGCGGTAAACACGCCGATGAAAATTCCGAATTCTTTCTTGCTAATGCTTATCGATTCCATAGTCTTTTCTCTGCGCTTGCTTCTTGCCGATTTTCGAAACTAAGCGACAATAAGAATGCCAAAGAATAATCTGAAAAATATCTCAGGATTGGGGGATTTGGGATACTTAGAGCAGAATGAATAAAGAAGGTGATGGTTAATATGAAACAGGTGGCAACTAGTCGCCATCATATTCCAGACGTATTTCGGAGTGCCTCCCGCAGACACACACGACCTCGACACTTTCAATGATCTCCCCGTTCCGGTGAAGAATGATCCCCGGCTGGTCAGCTTCATTAGCTTCAACCTCAATTTTTCTTGAAGTTCCCGATTCCACGGAATCGGCTTTCAGGACACTTCCTTTTCTCCCCTTCTTCGTCGCCCTCACATTCTGAAAGGATGCAAAATCTATAAATGAAGAGGGCTCTTGTTGGTTATTTTTTCCCATCAGTCATCTCCCTGTATAACTTTGACAATGGCATCAGGAATATTGCTCAACGGCACAACAACGTTCGCAACTCCTCCATCGACGGCGGCTTTAGGCATTCCATAGACGACGCACGACTCCTCGTCTTGCGCAATGACGTACCCCCGATTCTTTCTGATTAATTTCAATCCCTCGAGTCCGTCTTTCCCCATTCCCGTCATGATAACACCCAGCAAGGGACCATTTATTGTCTCTGCGGCGGATGTCATCATGATGTCTGCTGAAGGATGATACAGCGTATTTTTCGGCTCATCTGTTATCCTGACACGAACGGCCATTGCCGATCGTGCAAACGTCATGTGCTGCCCTCCCGGAGCAATGAGCACAAGGCCCGGTTCCATAACATCGCCGTCCGCGGCCTCCTTCACGCGAACCTGGCTTAATCCGTCAAGCCTTTCCGCTAGAGATTTAGTAAAACGTGGAGGCATATGCTGCACGACTGCAATCCCGACCGGGAAATTCCCCGGCAGCTTTGGCAGCGTTTCCAAGAGTGCAAATGGCCCCCCTGTTGATATTCCAAGGACTACTGCCTTAAAATTGTCCCTCTTTGAAGGTACGAAAGGCGCGCGGACGACGAATGGTCTCTTGGGAACGGGACCCCTGATGTGTTGATTGGCAGTACGGATCCGCTGCAATCGAAAAACGAGAGAGCGGCTGCGGACAATCTCTTTTACTTTTGCAATGAGTTCGGCTTTGATCTTGACGATATCGAGTGAGACGTAGGAGAGTTCTTTCGGTATGAAATCGACCGCTCCGAGTGCTAAGGCATCGAGCGTTGCCTGTGCACCTTCGGTCGTCAGTGAACTGACCATGACAACTGGAAGAGGCATTTCTTTCATGATGATGGCAAGGGCTTCCAGGCCGGTCATCACCGGCATTTCAATATCCATCGTGACGAGATCGGGCTTGAACTCCCTGATTTTCTCGATTCCCTCTTTGCCGTCCCGTGCCGTGGCAACCACTTTTATTCCAGGGTCGGATTCCAGCAGCATCGCAAGAGATTTTCTCATGAATGCGGAATCGTCGACGATCACGACATTGATTATTCCGCTCATACGGCTACCTGCTTCTCCGAATGCATTACTTCGGGCTGCTCGGAACATATTTTCATGAGTTCTCCAATGTCGATGATCATGATGACCCTCCCGTCTCCGAGAATTGTTGATCCGGCGATGCCTCTCACATTTCCGAGATATTCTCCAATCGTTTTGATAACAACTTCTTTCTGACCCAAAAGCGAATCGACGACAATGCCGAGATTCTTCTCGGCCAGCCCAACGACCACGATGTACATCCACTCGGCATTTTCACTATTTCTGTCAGATCCGAGGACGCGGGAAAGATGGGTAAGCGGGAGAACGGTATCGCGGAGCCGGATCACTTCTTTACCGTTGATGGAGGAAATTTCCTCGCGGTTGATCCTTACCACCTCGCGCACTGAATCGAGCGGTATGCTGAATATTTCCTTCTTTGCCTCGACGAGCAGTGCCTGAATGATCGCAAGCGTCAACGGAAGCTTGATAATGATCGTTGTCCCGACGTTCATCTCCGATCGGATCTGGATCGCGCCCTTCAGCTTCTGCACGTTCGTCCTTACGACATCCATCCCTACTCCGCGGCCGGAGACGTTTGTGACTTTTTGGGCCGTACTGAACCCCGGTGCGAAAATGAGGTTGAAAGCTTCGGCCGTCGACATCTCTTTTGCCTGTGATTCCGTGACCATCCCTTTTTCAAGAGCCTTGCGTTTCAATTTCTCCGGATCCATTCCGTGCCCGTCGTCCTCCACCGAAATGACGATATGATTCCCTTCATGCTCTGCCCGGACGACAACCGTTCCTTTGGGTTCCTTTCCGGCGGCTACTCTTTCCGCCGGAGTTTCGACACCATGATCCGCTGAGTTGCGCATTAAGTGGATCAGCGGATCGTTCAGTTCTTCGATGAGTGATTTATCGAGTTCCGTCTCCTCGCCCACCATCTTCAGCTCGATCTCCTTCCCCATTTCTTTTGATAACTCGCGTATCAACCGGGGGAGTTTGTTGAACACCTTTGCAATCGGAACCATCCGCGTCTTCATGACGGCCATCTGGAGTTCGGTGGTAATGAAATCGATATGCGAATTCGTTTCTCCGAGTTCGTGCATGAGCTGCTGTCCGTCGTACTTTTCGTTCAGCTGGTGCGCTACCTGCGACAGCCGGTTTCTCCCAAGAACCAGCTCTCCGACGAGATTCATCAATGCATCAAGGCGCACTACATCGACGCGAATCGTCGAGTCTGCGGATTTCGCCAGCGCAGGCGACGCTGCGGCCTGGGCCGCCGCAGGTTCTCGGGCTGCCGCTTCTTCGTGCTCTGCCGGCGGAACGGATTCGGCTGGATCTGGATTCTCATCGGCTGAAACTGTTACTGCATGTCCCGAAGGTGCCGGCTCAACTGATTTTTTTGCCTGAACGTCTCCTCCCGGTACACTGATAGCCCGAAGCCTTTCGAGAATTTCCCTAAGATCGATCGGATCGTTGTTGTGCGTTTCAATACGCCGCATGAGTTCTTTCAGGAGGTCAAAGGCTTCAAACATAACATCCATTTTCTCGGATGAAACCTTTAGCTCCCCCCGCCGGATCTTGTTAAGCACATCCTCGAAGACGTGTGCGAGTGAAGTCGTTTGCTCGAACCCAAGGAATGACGACGTTCCTTTCAGCGTGTGAACCGCACGAAAGATAACATTGTGGAGTTCGGTGTCCACGGGATTTTTTTCGAGAGCGAGCAGGTTCTGGCCAAGAGTTTCGAGAATTTCGTTCGACTCAACGATGAAACTTTCGAGTATCTCGGCCATTTCGCCGTCGAGCGCCTGGGATGTTCCGTTCTGTCCTGATGCTGCCTGATCATTAGCCATTGTAAGAACTTTTCTTAAGTTGATTCATTCGACTTGATGGACCGGTTCACGAAACTGCATGGCAAGCCTGTCCTTCTATTTATTGGTGGCAAATTGTTTTACAATCTCATCGGCAATGTCTTGACGTTCTTCCGACCGCGTGTAACGGGCCTCGACGTCGAAGGCGGGCGCCGGCAACTCATCGGTATTGTCGTTTGCGATGTCGCTTGTGTCCCCGTTTTCAAAACGATTCAGAGCACGGACAAGCTGGGCTTCAACAGATTCAATGGTATGGGCGACACTTGCGATTTGCTGGCTGGCGATGTCTTGCACCTGCAGCGCCATCGCAATGTTCATTGAATCCTCTTTGGTCTTTCGCAAGACTTCTTCGATGGAGGGAATCGCTTCGCTGCTGTCGATACCGCTGATGAATTCGTTCACAACAAGAGCAGTAAGCTCTGTGGATGAGTAAGCGCCGGCGTCGGACGTATTCGCGAGAAGCCTTTCCGCATTTTTCTTTGCGGAATCCTTCGAATTCTGGATGATGTCCTTCAACCGATGAAGCTGTGCTTCAGCGCTCGATATTCTTGCGGTCATTACCTCAAGAACATTGAGAATTTCAACCGTCGCATTTTCGGTCTCCTGATTCACTTTTGAAAGTTGCCTGGATGCCTTTGGAATCCGATTGGAACTTTCTTCGATGGAAGTTCTCACATTTTCGAGCAACGGAACTATTTCGTGCAGGAGGTGGATAAAATCCTTGAGTGTCCCCGGAGCGTTGCCGCGCGGAAACTGTTCCACAGGCGGTTGGGTTGATTGGATTAATGGATTGTCCATCGAGTAAACTCCTTGATTGTCATACGCTGATTCTGAAGCGGTTCGCACCCTGTTTTTTCGTTTCAACATCAGAGTCTCCGCCCGAGGCTGCTGTGGATTATGCCGATTTTAATTCCACGGTTTTCATTATTTGGTCTATCTTCTCCTTCAACCCTTGCGGCGTAAATGGCTTTACGATGTAATTGTTGACGCGGGCCTTCATCGCCTCAATCACATCGTCCTTGTTTCCTCGGGTTGTGATCATGAGTATCGGGATGTTTTCATACTGCGGATTCGACCGGAGCCATTTGGCAAGTTCGAGGCCGTTCATTTCGGGCATGTTCCAATCCGTAATCACAAATTGAGCCCCTTCGCTGAGAATTTTTGCAACTGCGTCTTTTCCGTCGCTCGCTTCTGTCACTTCATTGAACCCCTGCGTTTTGAGAGCATTGACAACGATGCGGCGCATTGTGAGCGAATCATCTACAACAAGAAACTTTGCCATGGCTGCTTTCCCTTTTGTGCGTTATTGGATGTCCCAGATTTATCATCCTCTGTACGCGTCACTCAATCCGTCCAGCTGAGATATTTTGAGACTTCGTATTGAATCTTTTCAAGGCTAAACGGTTTCACGACGTACGAATTGACACCGAGCTTCACTCCCTGCTCCTTTGTCGCCTGGTCCGTGAGAGACGTGAGAATGATCACGGGAAGTTCATGGAATTCCGGGTTTTCACGGAGAGCTTTAATAAATTCCATCCCATCCATTGTCGGCATATTGAGATCGGTGATCACGAGGTTGAACTTCCCCTTCGAAATTTTTTCGAGCGCGTCCATGCCGTCGCAGGCGGTAACAACGGTGAATCCCTGCATGCTGAGAGACACAGATACGAATTTTCTGACTGTGGCGGAATCGTCCACGATGAGCACTTCCTTGCCCATAGCGTTATCACTCCTTCTGGTACGCGACTGTTTTAGGAAAATTGACGAGCTTGAACGCCGAAGAGATACCGTGCAGAGATTCGGCATAACCGATAAAAAGAGACCCGCCCGGATTGAGGTTGTCGTACAAATCTGACACAACCTGGATTTTTGACTGCTGATCAAAATAGATGAGGACGTTTGCACAAAAGATTATATCAAAACGGCCCATCCCGCGCATTCTCGGACGATCGTAGAGGTTGAGATGCTGGAATCGCGCCAGCTGCTTCACTTCCGGGCAGATGTGGAAACGCCCGTCGGCAGTTTCAAAATATTTTTCGAGGAACAACTTCGGCATATTGCGGACAGAATACTCGCGGTACACACCCGACCGTGCCGTCTCGATCACGGATTGGTTGATGTCTGTACCGACAATTTCGATCTCCAACCCTGCATACTTCGGGCGCAGTTTCTCGAGATAAATCATTGCAAGCGTGTAGGCCTCTTCCCCCGACGAACTTGCCGCGCTCCACACTTTAAGTTTCGTCCTGGAAGAGCCTTTTGCGGCAACGAGTTTAGGGACGAGGGTGTGTTCAAACGCCTCGAATTGCGGCTCATTGCGAAAGAAGAACGTCTCGTTGATCGTGACGGCTTCATAGAGGAACTTCATTTCCGCAATTTTATCAGCACCGAACCGCACGCGCTGGAGGTACGTCTCAAATTCATCGATCTCCAATACTTGGAGGCGCTTGCCAAGCCTTCCCTCAAGGAGGTATTTCTTGTTGTCCTGGAAGTAGATTCCGGTGTTCTGATAAATGAACGTGCGAATTGCGCGAAACATTTCATCGCTCATTTTCGGAGCCGCGGAAATACCGGGAAGGTGTGTTGTCGCCATGAGTGGTACTGTCACAACAATCTCCTAGTGAATGTCAGCTGGTCCAAACTCGGTGGATTCGATGCGCGGGTTGTACCCTTTGGACTCCAGGGTCGTGGCAGCGACTTCGCGCACCATTTCATCTTCGTCCGCAAGAAATCGGGCGATGAAATCAGGAATTCCCCGGTTTTCAAGCGAGGCAACAAGTTCGATGACGTGAATCCGCAGCCACGGATCCGGCTCGTCCGTTACCTTTGCGAGGTATTCGAAAGCACGGTCTCCGTCAAGATGCAGCATAGTTTCGATGATCGCGCCCCGGGTCTCTTCCGATCCTTCGCTCCAGCCGCCGGTAACAAAAGCGAACGATCGATGAAGCAGTCCCAATGTCTGATCGAACAGTTCCTTCGGGATACTCCGATAGTCGGTGCTCGACGCTATTCGTCCGATGAGAGTGACCATTTCCTTCGATGCTTCGATCTCGTGCGTGTCAGCCAGATCGACGATTGCCTCGAATGTATCCTTCCTGCGTTCGAGTATTGGAACGAGGACCGCATCGAGTTCCTCGGAGCCGCCAACGGCCTTGATGAGGGGAGCTGTAACGGCCTTTCCCTCAATCCCTGCCAGCACTTTTACCGCACTCAATCGGATTGCTTCGTTGTCGCGGCGTAGCGCATCGACAAGGTCGGTCTGAAATTCGTGGAGTTCTGTGAGCGGCCTGTTGTTGCGTTCGAGGATCCTTATCATCGCGTGGAGCAGCACGTGCCGAACGCCCCCATGGACGGAGAAAATGCTGCGGCGGATAACCGGCAATGCATCTTCGGTCCCGAGGCATCCGATCGCGTCGACAACCGCGTAAAGAACGAGGTAATCGGCTTGCTGGTTCTCGACAACAGCCGAGAAGTATTTGAGGAGAAACTCACCGCCGCTCTCGTCCCCAATCTTTCCCAGCGCCTCGGCAACGATCACTTTCGCATTATCGTTCAGCTTGAACACACGGATGAGGTGCGGAACGGCGAGCGCACTTCGGATGTTTCCTAAAGCTTCTGCCGCCGAGACGACGACGTTTTCATCCGGATCGTCAAGCAGGGGAATGATATGAGCCACCGTTTTTTCGTCGCCGATCAACCCAAGGATGTCGACAGCAAACTTGCGGACATCCTGATTAACATCGTAAAGATATGGAAGAAGGGCGCCGACGGATTGCCCCTTGAGTTTTAGAAGTAATTCCGCTGCGAGGTTCCGCGTGACAATATTTTCGTCAGCGATATACTCAACGGCTGCGCGCGCAACGTTTTCGCTTCCGATTTGGGAGAGCGAACGGAGCGCAGAATCACGTACGCCTTTGTTCTCGTCACGCAACGCGGCGGCAAGGGCCGCTATTGGCGTGAAGCCTTTTATTTCGGCAAGTTCCTCCGCCGCACGCCTCCGCAATGCGGGATCGTCGGCAGAAAGAAGAGCCGCAAGCTGGTTCCGTAGTTCATTTTTCATTACATCTCAATGAATGGAGAATAGTCGTTAGCATTCAATCAGGAAGAAGGCGCCGATTGTTCTTCTATCTTCCCGTTTTTTTCTGTGAACATCGCTTCTTTCAATGCACTCTGCATCAGCTTCTTTACTCCGTTGATGTCCAGCAGCACATTGACGTAAACCGTTCCTCGTACTATGACACGCGCCGATCCGGCAGCCTGCATCGCGGCTTCGATCTCATCTTTCTCTTTCTGCAGGTTCTTGGCAGTGGCCGGAAGCTCTGCCTGGAGGGTCTTCAATTTTGCGAAGAGATTGTTTTGTTCTTCCGACAAAGGAGCGTCGAGCTGCATGCGGACGAGTTTGTAGACATAGTCCCGGATCTCTGTCGATTGTTTATTGAACTGTTCGAGCCCCTTGACGAGAGCGTTATATTTTTCAATGAGTTCCGCACGTTTTCCAACGTGAACGGTTGCCTGAGTATCATCGCCATTGCCGAGGTTAAACACTTCAACCTCGTTTCCTCCGCGCAGGACGCATCCTACAAATCTTGCTTTGGGAGAGGCAATAGCATCGCCCGCGTTAATTTTTGCGCAGACAGCTTCCCGATCGATAGTGATTTTTTTTTCGCTCGCGATCGATTGGTTGAGAACGTGCTGTATTCTCACATTTCCCCCGGCCACAATCGACCCTTTGCCCCGGCCGAGAAACCCATTCTTAATCAGAACATTGCCGCCTGCTATAATCGTCGCGTCGCCGACATTACCGCGAACTTCCAAATTCTTTTGTACCTTCACAGAAAAATCGCTTTTAATGTCGCCGGTGACAATTAGCGATCCGATGAAATCGATGTCCCCCGTTGAGAAATCAACATCGCCCCGGATTGTCATAACCGGCTGGACCTCGATCGTTCCGTCCGGTTTCATGATGAGATTGCCGTCCTCTGACGCAATAAGAATGCCGGCATTACCCGGGTCGGCGGAAACGTACGTCCCTCGAAAAATCCTCGCTTTTTTCCCGGCCTTTGCGGCAATTGGCAAACCCCTCACTGACATCCCCGATGCCCCCTCTTCAGGAGGATGAACAATAGCGAGCCTCTCTCCTTTTTTCACATTGTGTATTCTGTGGAGATTATGCAAATCGACACGTCCCCCCTTTTCTTCCAAAGGCTCCAGAGTCTTAAGGCCGACGAGATATTCCACCCTGCCATCTTTTCCAGAGACAGGCTCAATCCCTTCTGCAGCAAGAAATGGAGTGCGAGTCTTCACTGCTGCGGCTAAGGCGATTCTGAGTCCTTCTTTGATTCCAAACACGATTCCCTTTTCTTCAAGAAATTGAATGATGCTCTCTTCCGTGATGGAAGCATTCTCGGCCAGTTCTTCACTTGTCAGGAAGGCGCGCGTACCGTCGTCGGAGATCGATACTTTCATATGTTCGTTCAATGACTCTGTAACTGTCATGGTATTCGTGTCCATTCACCCTCGCCGAGTCATCCTGTTTGAGTTGAATCTATTATTCAATGCTCATAAGACAAGTACTGTGCCAACACACTCCTTTGCTTTTCGCGGCGTTCTGGAGACGTTCCAGACTCTTATGAAACAGAGATGGCTGAATTCGTGCACCTGAACATTATGGAACAGAGGGAGTAGAAAATTGCTGTATCTGAGCGAACAGATTATTGTCGTTGGATCTCAGCGGAACTCTGTGAATCTCAATGCTGCTCGGTGTAACAAAAATAGTGTTACACAGAGAGACACAGAGGCGGCGCAGAGAACATCAGCGGCAAGTCAAATCTGTTAAGGATTGAATAAATTCGATTGAAAAAAAGGGGCGGTCAGCAGGCATTTCCTGCTTGGCATCAGAAGGTATGAGTATTAGGTCAAGCAGTTTGTTGGCTCACAGCCTTCATTCTTTCTCCCTTCAGAAGACTAAGATCCATCTCGATGCGCTCTCCTCTCCCCCAATCGCTCCAATAGATGCCCCTCGCCGGAAGAACAACGAGGTCATGCACCTCACGCTCAAGAATTTCCGTGCTGAAATTCATGCATGGGATCGATGCGTATACCTGACGGGTGATCTCCTCTTCCAGCGGAAATCCAAGAGATTCAGCGACCGGCCGGAACGACTCAAAAAGATCGGGAGTCAGCCGTCGGAATTTGTCAAGAAAAGATCCGACACGGCCAACCATAACCATCGTGTTCCAGAAACAGCCGATCCTTGCAAGCTGTTCAGCTTTTTGGAAGGACGGTTTTTCCCAGAATTTGCGAACGCGGAGCAACTCGAAGCCGTCGTGGAGCGAGGCAACCCCCGATGGCTCAATCCATCCATAGTCTGTTTCAGGGTATTGCGCTTCGGCTCCGACCAGCAGCAAATCGCGAGGATGTCCGTTAATGTATCCGACGGCTGATTCTATCAACTGCATGAAACGGGCTTCTTGGCGAACAAAGTGATCCGCCGGGAAGATGCAAACGGTGGCGCCCGGTTCGCATTGTTGAATATGCAGCAGAGGCAAAAGAATGCCTGCACACGTCTCTTTGTTCTCGGGCTGTACAATGATGTTGCCTTCATACACCCCGCAAAGGTCCTTTTCAACGAATTCTCTGTGGCGGCTGTTGACAGTGACCAGCATCCGCTGGGGGAGTATCCTTCGACGGACCCGGTCGACTGTAGTCTTAAGCATCGATCGCGTTCCATGAAACGCGCAAAATTGTTTCGGACGGTCAGAATTGAAACGGAGGCGGACGAACTCTCTCAGGCGTTTGCCGTCGCCGCCAGCGAGGATGAGACCCCAGAGATTATCGGATTGTATTGGCATAGTGTTTTCCGTGAGACTGTTATCAACTGCGCTCCATCCAAGAATTCATTCTTTCGGATTCTTTCGTCAACAAGAAGCAGTAGGATGCTTCCTTGAGCATCGGACGCTCCTCTTAAATGGAGGTTAAGATTCCTTGCCGACTATTGCATAAGCCGAGATCGCATTGTATTTCCTTGAGTTTTACTATTCAACGCTAACCATCCGGATGTTCGAATATCCTTGGATGCTGTCGAACCGACTAGCACAAACCTTTGGAATTCAAAAATTCGGAGTACTTCTTGTCTGTGCCAAGTATATGACCGTTGAGCCAATCCCTTAGGAATTGCATAATTTCTATAGAAATGGTGGCCCGTCCGGTTTCGTACTGATCCTGAAAATCACAGACCTGCTTTGTCAGTTTGTCATGCTCATTTTTATGTTGAAGATACCCCGGATATGAAAATTTTTTGAAAAATTCCTCTTCGGTAGTAAAATGGACTTTTGTGTACGAGACAAGTTCACTCAATATTTTTGCGAGAACTTCTTTCCCTTTGCCGACTTTCGTTGCGTCATAAATTTGGTTTAAGAGATCGACAAGCTTTTTGTGTTGTGAATCGATCACTTTGATGTTTACGCTGTATTCTTCTTTCCACGTCATCAATGCCATTGCATTTCTCCAAGCGATATGTTCAGGTTATTGTGATTTCGTTGCCACGGATTCAAATAACATGGCGCCTTTTTTGGCCAACCGATTTTTCATTTATCTGGATCACGTATAAAACCATAGAACGTGATTTGGTAATGTGTTTTTTCAATTGTCAATGTAATGACTGATTTCCTAAGGCTTGGCTACTTCGGCGCTTGAGTTCTAATAGTGCTCAGCATGATATTATCGAGTGTCTCACGAATAACCATTCCAGCGTTTTTAACAAGTGGAAGATCATGTCCGGAATAGATGGCGTTTACTCCACGTCGTATGAGATCTTCGAGAAAGATAACGAAGTGTTCTTCGTAGGATCCCCCCGCGCTGTGGATATTGAACGGGGCGTCTCCGGAAAAGAGAACTCCTGTTCGCGCCGAGTACAGACAGATAGAATCGGATGAATGTTCAGGGGCATGCAAAACTTCAAACCATTCATCCCCGAGAAGGAGAATGTCGCCGTGGGATAATTGCCGCGTTACGCCTTCGATCATCGCATACGCACAAATTTCCGGATTAAACGCTTCTCGAATCTTCGACAGACCCCCTGCATGATCGAAATGAGAATGGGTCAGCACAACGCGATCGACGGGCTTCTTTCCCACGCCAGTCCAAATGGACCCAATGCTTTCTACGATGCTGCCGTCTGTTCCAACATCAACCAGCGAATTTATATCATCGAGCCGATTCGAATCCCCGAGCACGAGGTAGGCGTTTCCCGAATACACTGCACTTGGCGAATGGAGTAGATGAATTTTCACGCTGCCGCTTCCAATTTCTTGTACAATTGTCCCTCCGAGGAAACTTGGGAAAAAAGATGTGCCAATTCCTGGGGCATTTCTTGCGTTCGCTCTGTTGCAAAATAACCTCCTGGTGCCAGAGCGGAATGGAACATTCTGATCACTTTTGCGCGTTCCTCCGGATGGAAATGGAGAAGTACGTTTTTACAAACAATAAGGTGAAATCCTTCACCGATAGGTTTTAGGGATAAAAGATCATGCCGCTGAAAATGAATGGACTGTCTCACGGAATCAATAATGCGGAAAAAGCCTTCTTGATCTGCGGGAACGAAATACTTTGCGAATATATCCGGGGGAATACGCTGAACCTGGTCTTTCGGATAGACTCCCAACTCGATAGTCTTTCCAAAATCTTCCTGCTCATCAATATCCGTCGCGTCGATGTGAATATTGCGGAACGCGAAATGCCCCATCGATTCTGCAAGAGTTATCGCCAGCGAATACGGCTCCGGCCCCATGGCACAGCCTCCATCCCAAATTCTGACCTTGCTGTAACCGGCAAGATTCGGCATGACATGTTTTGAGATCATCTCAAGAACGGTGATATCGCGGAAGAAGAATGTGAATGCCATAAAGAAACTCCGTGCCTTAACCTCAACAACATGTTCCCAAGACGCTGCTTCAAACAATATTTGAACCGTGCCCTTTCCCTCTCCTTTTAAGGGAGGAAAAATGTCAGTTGCAATGTGATGATTCAATAAGGAGCGCAAAAAGACAGGGCACGATTGCACTGTCTAGGCTCTTTGCCGGCTACGCGGCCGCAGCAAGGGCTTTCTGGTCCTCATTCGAGAGAACTTTTTCTAGATCCAACAAGATGAGCAAGCGATCTTCAAGCTTGCCCACGGCGGTGATGTAGGCCGCGTCAACTCCTGCCACCATCGGGGGCGGAGCTTCAGTGACGCTCTTCGGGATTCTCAGCACTTCGCTTACTGCATCAACAACGAAGCCGACCACTTTGCCGCTCAATTCAACAACGACTATGCGCGTGTTCTTGTCGTGCTCCTTGCGTTCCATTTGGAACCGTCGACGCAAATCGATTATTGGAATAACTTTCCCTCTCAAGTTGATTACTCCGTCCACATACTCGGGGGCGTTCGGCACGCGTGTCACGTCAAGCATCCGGTTGATCTCCTGCACTTTCAGAATATCAACACCGAATTCCTCGTCGCCGATATTGAAGCTTACCAACTGGATCAACTCTTCCGATTTGCCCTGTGTTGCTCCTTTGATGTCTGTTGTTGTTCCGGACATTTCGTTGTCTCCTATGTTGTATTTGGGCGTATGCCCTTGTAAAAAATGAGAACAGTCTCTTTTATTTTCCTGCCTGGAAGCCGGCTCATCGCAGAAGTACTGAACATGCTAGCCGACAAATTCTCTGAACTTAGTTGCGTTGGCGAGTTCACCTCCCGCATCCCCCTTGCCGCACCGCGGCAAAGGGGAATTGAAGGAGGATGGGTTACTCTTGTTCGTGCGGCACTATTTTGCCGTTCTCGCGCACGGCAATCTTCGACTTGGCCGGTCCAGCCGTTGTCTTCACAGCCGCTTTTGCACCTGTACCTGCCGGCTTGTGTGCTGATGTCCGCTGGGCTGAACTGTCGTTCGATAACTTGAACTTCCCGACCAGTTGTTCCAGGTTCGCCGTCAATCGGTTCAAATCCTCGGCTGCCCTTGCGATCTGCTGAACACCTTGAGCCGTCTCGCCCGTTACCGCGCTGATTCCCTCGACATTCTTGGAAATCTGCTCGCTCGCGCTTGACTGCTCTTCACTCGCCGCTGCGATCTGCGTGACCATGTCCGTAACTTTCTGACTGATCCCGACGATCTCATGCAGTGAGATGCCGGCTTTGTCCGCCAACGCAATACCTGCGTCGACCTTCTTGGTGCCTTCGTCCATCGACTCAACCGCACCCTTGGTATCGAGTTGGATCTTCTTGATCATGCCGGCGATCTCCTTTGTCGCCTTGGTGGTCCGTTCGGCCAGTTTCCTGACTTCATCGGCCACCACCGCGAACCCTCGTCCTTGTTCTCCGGCTCGTGCAGCCTCGATGGCTGCGTTCAACGCCAGCAGGTTTGTCTGGTCGGCGATGTCATCGATCACACCGATGATCTCTCCGATCTGGTCGCTCGACTTGCCGAGTTCTTGAACCGTCCCGGCCGACTTCTTCACAACGTCGGCAATCTCTTTCATACCGGCTACCGTCTCTTCGACGACCTTGCCTCCGGCTTCGGCAGCACCTTTAGCCTCTTTTGCCGTTCCGGCCGTGTCGCTCGCATTCTTCGAGTTCTCGACGATTGTCTTGGTCATTTCTTCGACAGCACTGGCGACTTCGGCAGCCTGGCTCGTTTGCTCCTGAGCTCCTGCGGCCATCTCCTCGCTGCTCGAACTGATCTGGCTCGATGCGCTTGCCGTCGCACTTACTGCTTCTCCAACTTCCCGCATCGCACGGTCGAGCGATTCGCCCATCTGATTGATGCTGTCTTTGATCATCGCATGGTCGCCTTGATACTGGCCTTCAACTCGGGCAGTCAGGTCTCCTTTTGCGAGCTCAGCCAGCACATCCGCAGCTTCCTGGACCGGTTTAATCACTGCATCAAGGCATTCGTTGACGCCCTGAACGATCTTCCGGAAATCTCCTTGATGCTTCGCTGCATCGGCACGCGTCGAAAGTTGACCGCTTACAGCGGCAACCGAAAGCGCCGTCGAGTCAGCGACGAGTGCATTCACTGCTGCGATGCATTTATTTAGGTTGATCTTGATCTCATTGTACTGACCTTTGTATTTGTCCGTGATCTGCGGAGGGATGTTGCCCTGGGAGATCCGGTCGACATGGTCGGCTGTGACCATCAACGGATTCACGATGTTCGTGATCGTATCATTGACGCCCGATACGAGTTTATTCCATCCGCCGAGGAACATTCCGGCATTCGCCCGTTTGTCGAGCTCTCCGTCTGCCGCTGCTTTGATGATGATATCCGTCTCTTTCAAGAGATCGCTCATCATCTTCACTACCGCATTGAGATTATTCTTGATGATATTGTACTGGCCTTTATAGACATCTGTGATCTCGGGAGGTATGACACCCTTGCTCACTTTGTCCACATAGTCCGCAGTTACCATCAACGGGTTGACGATATTCGTAATCGTGTCATTAACACCCGACACCAGCTGCTTCCAGCCGCCGACAAATTTTGTAGCGTCAGCGCGTTTGTCGAGCTCACCATCTGCCGCCGCCTTAACTATTTTATCCGTTTCGACGAGGAGCGTAGTCATCGTGTCAATGCAGGCATTCAAATTGTTCTTGATCTCATTGAAATCGCCGTTGTATGTGTCAACGATCTTCGGCGGAATGTCACCTTTGGATATACGGTCAACATATTCTGCCGTAACATTGATCGGCCTAACGAATGCGTCGACAAGGTTATTGACGCCGCCGACCAATTTGCCCCAACCGCCGGCAAACTTGTCCGCTTCACCGCGTGTCGACAATTTCCCTTCAACCGTCGCTTTGATTAATTTATCCGTTTCAGCAAGCAACCCGGTCATCGTATCGATGCAGGCGTTTAGATTGTTCTTGATCTCGTTAAAGTCGCCATGGTACGTATCGACGATTTTTGGCGGGATGTCTCCTTTGGAAATACGGTCGACATATTCTGCCGTAACATTGATCGGCCTGACAAATGCATCGACGAGATTGTTGACTCCGCCGACCAGTTGACCCCAGCCGCCGGCAAACTTGCCAGCATCGCCCCGCGTCGACAATTTCCCTTCAACCGTCGCTTTGATTAATTTATCCGTTTCAGCAAGCAACCCGGTCATCGTATCGATACAGGCGTTCAGATTGTTCTTGATCTCGTTGAAATCGCCATGATAGGTATCGACGATCTTCGGCGGGATGTCTCCTTTGGAAATGCGGTCGACATATTCCGCCGTGACATTGATCGGCCTGACGAATGCATCGACGAGGTTGTTGACTCCGCCGACTAGTTTGCCCCAGCCGCCGGCAAACTTTGCCGCATCGCCGCGTGTCGACAATCTTCCTTCCACTGTTGCATTGACTAACTTGTCCGTCTCAGCCAACAACTCGCTCATCATTTTCACAACCGAATTCAGGTTGGTCTTGATGATATTATACTGTCCTTTGTACACCGTAGTGATCTCCGGCGGGATGACGCCTTTAGAGACTTTGTCAACGTAATCGGCCGTCACCATAAGCGGATCTACGATATTCGTGATTGTGTCGTTCACGCCGGACACGAGTTTATTCCATCCGCCGACGAACTTCGTCGCATCGGCGCGTTTGTCAAGCTCGCCATCTGCCGCTGCCTTGACGATCTTATCGGTCTCGACGAGCAGTGTGGTCATCGTATCGATACAGGCATTCAGGTTATTCTTGATCTCGTTGAAATCGCCCTGGTATACGTCGACGATCTTTGGCGGGATGTCTCCTTTGGAAATGCGGTCAACATATTCTGCCGTGACATTGATCGGTCTGACGAACGCATCGACGAGGGTGTTGACGCCGCCGACCAATTTGCCCCAACCGCCGGCAAACTTGTCCGCTTCACCGCGTGTCGACAATTTCCCTTCAACCGTCGCTTTGATTAATTTATCCGTTTCAGCAAGCAAACCGGTCATCGTATCGATACAGGCGTTCAGGTTGTTCTTGATCTCGTTGAAATCGCCGTTGTAGGTATCGACGATTTTTGGCGGGATGTCTCCTTTGGAAATACGGTCGACATATTCTGCCGTAACATTGATCGGCCTGACAAATGCATCGACGAGATTGTTGACTCCGCCGACCAGTTGACCCCAGCCGCCGGCAAACTTGCCAGCATCGCCCCGCGTCGACAATTTCCCTTCAACCGTCGCTTTGATTAACTTGTCTGTCTCGGCCAACAGCTCGCTCATCATCTTCACAACCGCATTGAGGTTCGTTTTGATGATATTGAAATCGCCGTTATAATTGTCGGTAATAATCGCGGGGATTATGCCTTTGCTGATGTCGTCGACATACTTTGCAGTAACATTGATCGGCCTGATGACTGCATCAAGCATTTCATTGACGCCCTGGAGTAAGGCTTTAGCATCGCCGTCGAATTTGGTAAGGTCGGCGCGCTCGGAAAGTCGCCCCGCCTTCGCCGCTTCGGCAAGGCGAAGGATCTCCGTCATCGTTGCATCCTGACGAGATCCTGACCGTTTACTTCCGTTTTTCTTCGCAGCTGGTTTCGAATCCATTTCTCGATTTCCTTTCATGATGGTTGTATTGAGAAGAAATAGTGTATATTTGTTCAATAATTAAATAATTAATTTCATGTGCAGGAGAGAATCCCCGTAACCGCCAGCGGCAAATCCGCGGACAGCTTGAGTTTTCATTTCAACTCATCACGTCTCTTCAACTCATATCTCCCGTCCTTAACGATGTTTAAAAAGTCCCATACGATGAGCCGGCTTCCACCGGTGAAATATGTCGACGCAGAGATAACGGATTCCTTTTCTTCAGCTATCGAAGCCCTCAGCTAATCGCCTGCTGCATTGTCCGTCAACAATTCTCAGTTTTTAGTTTAGACAGAATGAGTTCTCCCATTCTGTCCGGATACATGCTACGCCGCCGTCTTCATACTCGGCAAGTGCGCTGCTTCAACTTTCTCATCGAAGAAATACTCATCTTCTTCGCTGTCCCCATCGACGAAAAAGTAGCGGCAGTCGTGGTAATGCGTTGCACCTTCATCATTCCAGAGATGTCCGCATTCCGGACATTGTTCTTGTCCGTCGATCGTCTGCACGAATTCCGATAGAATCTCTTCACTTTGCATTGTAACCTCCGTGTTATGCGTTGCTTAACAACATGAATCGTTCAATGAAAACAACCAACAATCGTCATGGGTCAGCATGTGAAGAGACCTTGAATCTTCGCGCCTCGATCCCCAACGTGGTAAAACATTCGCTCTTCGCATGAGTAAAAATCAACAACCCGGCGAGGTCTTCCCCAGCCCGGAGTTTCTTCTTGTTCCATTGATACCCGTTCAACCGGATTTCTTCGTCGCCGAGAAAATCGTCTTTCGTGGACCATTCCTTGCCGCACATTGTGCACTGCTTGAATACTCCCGGCCGCACGCGTTGATCGGCCGTTCTTTTGCTCTCTCGTGATGTCATTGATGCCGCAATTCATGTTTCTATAACCCTTGGCATGCTGATATTCAAAGCACGTGCCATGTTGTCGCGACAGAATAAGGAGAACAAATGCGGGAAAAGCTTAGGAATCCGGCGAAGTTTATTAGTGAGAGTTTTTTCTACTGGCGGGTATTAGCCACGTGTCTGATAGTGGCACGTTGCTATTGAGCATGCGACTGGGGGGTGATGGGAAGGTCCTTCGGTCAAAGGCGATTTAAAAAGCTGGCTTCACGGAATCTGAAAAACTCATCAAGAAGGTATTTGAATAGACAGCAGACGTCCCTCGCGCTGCGGGGCGTCCTACAGGAATTCCTCCTTAGAACAATCGGCTGAGTCTTATTTCAGCAATTATACAGTGCGCTTTTTGAGAGCGTAGATTGTTCCGAAATCCTTTTCGAGGCAAAAATAAAAATAAAGACGTGAATATCGTGTATTTGTTTTTGGGAACGGCACTAGATAGCGCGACAATGGTAAACGTAGTTGCCGCATGGTGAAATTGCTGGCAAAGTCGCGAACGCCGGTTGGTACGATCAACTCCCGCGAATGCTGGCGGCGTCAATAGAACGACATACTCCGAGTCCAGTATACTTTAACTTGACTTTCCATACTGGAAGTGATACATTTTTTCGTTCACCTCGCGAATATTTTTCAGAAAAGGAAACGAACTTGGCAAGTGTAAAATTTATGGACTTCAAAGGGAAAAGAATTTTACTGATTAATATTGCAAATGTAGAAATGGAAGATCTCGTGGCATTGACTAAAGAAGCTAAACTGCTTATTGCAAAAGAACAACTGAACTCGGTTTTGACACTGACGAATGTCAATGGCATCAGTGTTCAATTCGGAACAATCAAAGTATTGAAAGAATTTGCAGCATTTAATAGACCATACGTCAAGGCTGGGGCAGTGATTGGATTAAACAGTTTGCAGAAAATTGAACTTAATCTCATCATGAAATTTTCCGGCAGAAATCTTCCCTCATTCAATAGTTTTAAAGAGGCCGCAGAATGGCTTGTCACTCAAAATGCCTAATGTTAAGAGTGATCTTTTCTCTTTAAAGGTGAGCGACTTTGCGTGAACAAGCTTCACACTTATCCTAAATGAAGACACTACCCAAATTCCAGTAGTGATCAATTTTGCATTCTTGCGAGAGGTGACAGACACCTTACTCCCAAAACCGCATTATGTTGAAATTTTTGGGAAGATAAATTGATACGGTGTCCGTCACCGCGCCAAACTTGAGCACTGTCCAAATTCCTATATTGGCAAATTATTGTCGCTCTTGTTCTGCGTGGAAATTCGCCATTTGCCAAGTTCTATATAAAGAGTGTGGCAATGGCAAAGTATATCTTGGCGCTCCGCCTTCTGACGGAATTGTTGGCAATGTGGCAAAATGGAAATCGACTTTGCGGCTACATCATTTCAAATGCGGAGTTGTTAAAGGCATTCAGAGAACAACGAGAACAAAGGCTACTTCAGGTTGGCACTTCAGGATTACTCATTCTTGGAATTCCATTTGGGCCCGAAAGACATTCTCTCACTGCCGCCAAAAAGGGTTCTCTGTCAAAAGGCTTTGGGAATGTATAATCGGCGCCGAAGTGCTGCGCCATGAGCAAGTATTGATCCGGACCCAATTTTTCACCCCCCGAAATTGCAATAATCGGCATAGTCTTGCTTCCCTTGCGTATTGCGATGATCGTTTCGATTCCTTCTTTTTCAGGCATAACGATGTCTGTGACGACCAGGTCAAAAGGTTTTGACGCCAGCATCTTCAGTCCGATGTCGCCATCGTGCGCTCCTTCAACTTCGTAGCCTGCTTCTGAGAGCAACTGTACCGTCATGCCGTTCATAATTTCATCGTCATCGATCACCAGTATTTTCGACATTTCGCTATCTCTCCCTCTTTTTATCGAGTGCATCTCGTATTGCTTTTCCTATTTCGGAAATTCTGAAAGGTTTCATCATTGAACTGTTAATACCGATTGACGCTGCCCTCTCTGGATTCAATTCGCTGCTGAATCCGGTGCAAAGAATGATCGGAATATTTTTTCTGACCTTCAAAACTTCCTTTGCCAACTCAATCCCGGTCAACCCCGGCATTGTCTGATCGGTGATGAGGAGATCGATATCGTTTCCTTTTTCTTTTACAAACTGAAGTGCTTCCAGACTGTTAGAAATGCAGGTCACTTTGTAGCCCAGAGAGGTAAGCATATCTTCGGCCATTTCGACCAGCATTTGTTCATCATCAACAAAGAGTATTCGCTCAGTTCCAGTCAACCGGGGAAGAGATTCATCATCGCCAGCTGTGGTTATTAACTCTTCGACTACCGGGAGGTAAAGAGTGAATGTTGTTCCCTTTCCAACTTCGCTTTGCACCTGGATATCTCCGCCGATCGACTGAACGATACCGAGAACAACGCTAAGTCCCATACCGGTTCCTTCGCCTACGGTTTTTGTCGTAAAAAACGGTTCGAATGCCCGTGAAAGAGTAACGGCGTCCATTCCGCAGCCGGTGTCGGCAACTTCGATTACCGTGTATTCGCCCGGTGTGATTTCTCCAACTTGACCATACAGCTTCTGGTCAAGAGACCTGGTGAAAAGCTTGATCGTCAACGTTCCTTTGCGGTTCATCGCATGAACGGCGTTGGTCGCAAGGTTGAGAATCGCCTCATGTATCTTTGTTGGGTCTGCAATAACCGGTTTTGTGTTCTTTTCCAAATCCCAATCTATGATGATCGATGAAGGAATCGAAGCACGCAGCAGGTCCAATACCTCTTTAACTATTGGCCGAATGGAAGTAATGGACATCTTCGGATCTGTTTTCCTGCTGAATGTAAGTATCTGTTCTATTAAGTGCTTTGCTCTGTCTGCAGCTTTCAGGACTTTACGCAGATTCTTCTCCAGCTTTGAATCCTTTTCTGCATACTGGAGCGACATCTCGCCGTATCCCATGATCCCTCCAAGCACATTATTGAAGTCGTGCGCAATGCCGCCTGCGAGTGTCCCGATGCTTTCCATTCTCTGTCCCTGGTGCAATGCCTCTTCCGCGTGTTTACGCTCGGTGATGTTGATGACAAGCCCGGCGACTCTCAGGGGTTTTCCGGTTACGTCTTTTTTTGTGATAGCACCGATATCGTAGAACCATTTATATTCTCCTGATTTAGTTGAGATTCGGTATTCAACTTCATACTTTTCCAACGATCCGGCTAGGTGTCCCCGCATGGCGTTCATTGCTCGTTCAGAATCTTCCGGATGGACCAACGCCATGAAATCCTTGTAGTGTTTGAAATGTTCCGGCAGGAAGCCCAGCATTTCAGCTTTTCGCTTTTCGAAAGAAATATAGCCGGTCGGGATGTCCATTTCCCACCAAGCCATTTTGGCTGCGCTCATAGCGAGTTCAAGCATCAAATGATTTTCCCGTATTGCTTCCTCTGCGCGTTTGCGCTCGGTGATGTCTTGAACAAAGCCCTGCACAAAGCGATTGGCGCCGATTTCCAGCGCCGAGCCGGAGATCAGGGCGACAAACGTCGTTCCATCTTTCCGCAAGAGTTCTACCTCACGAAATCCTGCTTCACGCTCATTTGCGACCTGTGTAAACAACGTGAGCGAGGTTTTTTTAGGGAGCAGATCGACAACACACAACTTGAGGAGTTCTTCCTCGGAGTATCCGGTCATTGTGCAGAAGGCCGGATTAACTTTGATATAACGGCCATTGAGTTCGGTGATCCCTATCCCTTCACTGCTTTGTTGTATCATGGCACGATACCGAAGTTGACTTTCCCGAAGTGCTTCTTCTGCCCTCTTCCTTTCTGTGATATCCTGTATCAAACCGTCATACGTAACAATGACACCATTCTCATCGCGATGGAGAACAAAGGTATTCCTCACCCATCTCACGGTTCCATCTTTGTGGATAATGCGATGTTCAATAGGATCTGGGTTTTCACCGGCCGGAATCCGCCGCGCCTCTTCTTCCACCCTGCGCCGATCCTCAGGCACTACCATATTGACCCACAGGTAGGGATCGTTGGCGAATTCATCCGGCTGGTAACCCGTAACGGTGAGGCATCCCAGGCCATGCGTAGTTTCCGCAGCGTGCCCGTCTTCCACACGCACTGAATAAATATAATCGGTGATCGCCTCCGTGATCTTCTGGTATCGATCTTCACTCTGTCGAAGTGCATCCTCCGAATGTTTGCGTTCGGTAATGTCCTGGACCGTGCCAGCCATGTAGGGATGTCCGTTTGCGTTGTCGCGGACTACATCGCCTCGACCTATGAGGTAGTGGATAGAACCGTCTGCAAAGACACGGCGAAACGTAAGTTCACCGGGCGATCGTCCCTCTGCGCATTCCTGGAGCCACCGCTGCATCGCTGGACAATCATCAGGATAAAGCAGGTCTAAAAACGCAGCCTCTGTGAGTGAGAGCGACCCCGGCTTTAGCCCGAAGATACGATATGTTTCATCCGACCACATAATTGGTCCTTCGAGATTCCATCCCCAACTACCTATATGGCCGATCCGTTGAGCTTGAGATAGGAAATATTCACTGGCGTGTAGTCGATGTTCCTTTATTTTGCGCTCAGTAATGTCGCGAATATTGCACTGGATGACATGCTGATGATCTACTTCATACACGTTGCTGACAAACTCCACGTCAATTCGCCGGCCATCGCTTGTCTCCAAGGGCTTGTCTTCATAACGGACGTACCTCTTCTGCTGCAATTCCTGAAAACTATTTTCGTTGGCAACAATATCATGCAAAAACCCAAGTCCCAGATTGCTTTCCCGATGAACTGTTCATGTGAATAGCCCAGCAGATTGATCAAGAATGGATTCACGTCTACAACCATCCCCGTCTTGGCATCAAGAATCAAAATGCCGTCTTTTGCCGTTTCAAAGAGACGACGATAACGGAGCTCCGAGGCAACGAGCGCTTCTTCGGTTCGTCTACCTGCAGAAATATCCTGTGTAGTCTTATCGATCTTGTTTTCGTTTTTCATAGTACATTCGCGGGCACAGTTAATCAGAGCGAAAGGTAGCGCGCTTTATGCGCAGATCTAACACTGAAGCATAATAGCTGCAGAGTATCGCAACAAATGTGAGCTTAAGTTACTTCGTGCAGGGAAGGGTCTTGAGAGATTGAAAAGCCGGCACGACGGGCTCATCGTGGAAGGGAAGACGAGAATGGAAATAAAACCCCTTGCGCGTTGGTCTTTAGGAATGTAAACTCTTATTACATTAAACGCAAATTCAAATAATCCAAATTGCGAAAATAAACATAGTAAAAACCTTGCTATTAGCAGGAGAAGAGTTTACACTGAATACAAGCTTTTGCGGCCTGCAGTTAGGCTCGCAGGGGCCGTTCCGTCAAACAGCGCTCGTCGTCAGTCTCCCCCGGTTCTTACCGTCTACGCTGCTTCTCCATCGTCACACGGTGCGGTAGTCAGCCATTCTTCCTTACAACTTAAAGGGAGCATTACGCGATGGGAACAAGAAAAAATATCAATATGGCAGCAAGCATCAGAGTGAGAGATATGCAAAAAAGTCTCGACTTCTACAGAAAGATGTTTGGGTTCCGAATAATGGACAAGCTAACGCGTAATGACGGAAAAATCGCCCATGCGTCTGTCGGCTTCGATTCGCCCGTACTCATGTTGTCGCCGGTGGAGTATGTTCGCACGCAGAAAACGAAGGATAACCTCGCCGAAAATAAGTTTGGTATCGGTGTTGAATTCCACATTGCTATGGCTGGATCGCTCGACGAGTTCTTCAACCAGGTGAAGGCCAAAGGAATTCAGGTGATCAGCGGGCCGACGACCAAGTATTGGGGCGACAGGATTTTCACAGTGGCAGACCTGGACGGCTACGCCCTCACGTTTTGCGAACATGTCAGTGATGTTTCGTTGAAAGCGCAAGTGATGGGTTTCGAAAGTTCACACAATAAATAATCTCTTCCGCATGGCGAGCAAATGCCGCCACGCTGCATTGTGAGTGGTGGCGGATAATCGGGGAGCATGCGGTTTTTGTTCCAATGATTCAGCCGATTGATCGGCCGGTTGGCGAGATGCACAAACGGGTCGTCAACAATTTCCACGGATAACAGGACGCTGCAGCCCAGTTTGAAAGTACTTCTGACCTGATCCAAGAAGATGACGTTTCTTGGTTTTGCCTTCAGCCTTAAATCTAAACAATCCATTTAACCGGCTTCTGACAGCAGTTGTACTGTCATACTATTCATCACCTCATCGTCATCAATCACCAGTATTCTCTTCAAGTGCCGTTTACGATATTAAATCTTGTATTATAACCGCAGAGGACGCTAAGGTCGCAAAGAAGTTTTTGTAAAAATACTAAGAAATCTCTGCGTCCCTAGCGACCTTTGCGGTGAATTAGTTGTTGAAATATACAATGTTTGTTTTGGGAAACAGCACTAGCCATGCAGTGCTCTCTCATTCTTTTTATCGAGTGCATCCCGTATTGCTTTGCCTATTTCCGCAATTCTAAATGGTTTCATGACTACGTGTTTGACTCCGATAGCAGCTGCTCTTTCCGGATTCAACTCATTGCTGAATCCCGTGCAAAGGATAATCGGAAGATCTTTTCTGAAACTCAATACCTCCTTCGCTAACTCAATCCCGGTCATTCCCGGCATGGTCTGGTCGGTAATGAGAATGTCGATGTCGTTTCCTTTCTCTCTTATGAATTTCAACGCCTCGAAACTATTAGAAATGCAGATGACGGTGTAGCCCAGCGGGGTAAGCATATCTTCGCCCATTTCGATCAGCATCTGTTCATCATCAACAAAAAGTATCCGCTCAGTACCAACCAATTGGAGAGTAGAATCATGAGAGTCGGCATCGGACGGCGACTCTTCGACGACGGGGAGGTAGAGTTTAAATGTAGTTCCTTTCCCGACTTCGCTATGAACCTGGATATCTCCGCCAACGGTCCGAACCACGCCAAGAACGACGCTCAGTCCCATTCCAGTCCCTTCACCCACAGCTTTTGTCGTAAAAAACGGCTCAAATGCTCTTGAGAGGGTGGCCGCATCCATCCCGCAGCCGGTATCGGCAACTTCTATCACCGTGTATTCGCCCGGTACAATCTCGCCGGCTTGACCGAAGATCTTTCGCTCAAGACGCTCTGGATAAAGCCGAACCGTTAAGGTACCTTTCCGATCCATTGCATGAACAGCATTGGTGGCAAGGTTGAGAAGCGCTTCATGTATCTTTGTAGGGTCTGCAAGAACCGGCTTCGTATTTTTTTTCAAATCCCGTTCAATGATAACCGATGAAGGAATCGAAGCCCTGAGCAAATCCAGAACTTCCTTGATAATCGGCCGAATAGATGTGATCGACTTGTGCGAATCGGTTTTCCTGCTGAATGTGAGGATCTGCTCTATCAGGTGCTTCGCCCTGTCTGTGGCTTTCAGAACCTTCAGGAGATTCTTTTCCAGCTTGGAATCTTTTTCGGCGTACTGAAGCGACATCTCGCCGTATCCCATGATTCCCCCGAGCACATTATTGAAGTCGTGTGCGATGCCTCCTGCAAGCGTTCCGATGCTTTCCAGTTTCTGCGCTTGACGCAGGGCTTCTTCCGCATTTTTTCGTTCAGTGATGTTAGACATGAGAAGCAAAAGTTGCGTTTGAGTTTGATGAGAGAATGGGACAAAGCGCGCCGACAACCAAAGATCTTTGCCAAAAGTGCTGACGTGATGAACTTCAACATCCTTTTCGCGGCCCGATGAAAGAGCGGCAATGGCCGCCGCCCGGAGCCCTGAATGCTCCATCGACTTGAGTGTTCGGAAGTTCTGAGTCTGCAATTGTTCAATCGTTCCACCTAATATCGTCGCTGCTGCGCTGTTTGCGGAGGTAACCTCGCCGCTCTCTTTGAATGTGACGATACCGATAGGTGATGCCCCGAAGATGGTTTGACTGTATTCTAGCGCATCGGAAATTTGCTGTTCCGCTCGTTTGCGCTCGGTGACGTCCCTGACCGTCGCTTGGAGAAACAGTTTTCCTTTCAATTCAGTACGCGTGAGGAGCACGGTCGCGGGGAACTCTTCGCCATTCATCCTTTTATACGTCCACTCAAAGTAAAGAGAGCCCTGATGCGCAGCAGTTTCCATCATTTCAATGGATGTTTCTTTCGAAGGTCGGCCGTCCGGCTGACGCTCCGGTGACAGGTTTGCCTGGCTGTACGAAGTGAACTCCTCGACGCTCTTTACCCTGAACATCTCTACAGTCGACTTATTGCAGGAGGTGAACGACCACGAAGGCGGTGCGCACATCATCAACGCATCATGTGAGTTTTCATAGAGGGCTCGGAACTTCTCATCGCTCTCGCGCAATGCCTCTTCTGCTTGTTTGCGCTTGGTAACGTCGCGGATAACTAGTACGATTTGGGTTGGCTGTCCATCAGGCCCTTTAATAAAATCGCTGTTCACTTCTATGTCGAAGGTGCTGCCGTCATTGCGTAATCCACGATATTCATTCGAAGTCGGCAGAGCACCCTGGAGTCTACGGGTAATGTTGGACAATGCACGGTTCCGATCCTCGGGGACGATGAAATCGAAGATCGAATGCCCTCGAACTTGCTCTTCGCGTTCAAACCCGAACATGGGGACGGCTATCGGTGAAATCATGATGATACGACCGTCCAAATTCGCAATCGTGATGTTATCGGGTGATGCCTGAATGATTGAGCGATACCGTTCCTCGCTCTCCCGTATCGTTTCTTCCGACTGTTTGCGCTCGGTGACATCCCGTACGATTCCTTGGACAAAGCGATTCTTGCCGACTTGAATTGACGAACCCGTGATAAAGGCAACGAAAGTGGTTCCATCCTTACGCAACAACTCTGTTTCTCGGTATTCGAGCTTCGCACTGTTCACAACTTGATTAAAGAGTTTGAGGGAAGTTGTCTTTGGAACCAAATCGATCACGTGCATCCTGAGCAGCTCTTCCTCGGAGTATCGAGTCATTTTACAAAACGCCTGATTGACCAATACATATCTGCCTTGAAGATCCGAAATGCCGATCCCATCGTTACTCTGCTCAATGATCGCACGATACCGAAGCTGGCTCTCCCGCAACGCCTCTTCCACCCGCTTGCGATCTGTAATGTCTCGTCCGATGGTCGAAGCACCGATAATATTTCCCTCCTTATCCTTGATGGGCGAAACAGTCAGCGACATGTCGATGCATTGTCCGTCTTTTTTTTGGCGTACAGTTTCGTAGTGGACTAAACGCGATCCGGACTTTATTTTTTTAAGAATATTCACCATTTCGTCCGCGCGGTCGGGCGGAAGAAGAATGGAGACCGGCTTGCCTATCATTTCACTCGCGCTGTACCCGTAAATATTCTCAGCACCGCCGTTCCAGCTCGTAATGACACCATCCAGGGTCTTGCTCATAATGACGTCGTCCGATGATTCGACGATAGCAACAAGTTGGGCTGCTTTTGCCTCCTCTTGCTTGCGCCCGCTGATGTCGCGGATGATGCTGAGCAGAATGCGGTCATTACCGTGTGTCATGCCGCGTGAACTCACTTCGACCGGAAACGTGGAGCCGTCCCGGCGCCGGTGAAGGCTCTCAAACAATATTCCTTCCTGAGCCGCAGTATCAAGTTGTCTCGCAATATCGTCCAATGTTTCGGGATCTCGCAAATCCCGGAGGGATTTCGTCAGCAATTCTTCACGGCTGTAGCCATAGGCATGTAAAGCCGCATTGTTGGCTTCGAGAATCTGCAGATCGCTCGCGCGAATATACAGGATGATGTCGCGCGTGTTCTCCGACAGAAGCCGGTACCGCTTAAGCATTTCTTCCGACTGCTTGCGCTCCGTGATATCGGATAAAAGCGTCAGGAGTTCCTGCCGGCCTTGGTGGATGAACGGGACTAAACGGGCGGACATCCACAGCTCATTGCCAAACGTGGATATGAGGTGAAATTCGATGCCTTTTTCATTGCCCGATGCGAGGGCGGCGTTCGCAGTCTCGAAAAGACCGGATTCTTTCCAGGACTTTATTTCCCGAAAGTTTTGAGCGCGCAACTGTTTAATTGTTGCACCCACCATCGCCGCCGCCGCACTGTTTGCAGAAATCGTTTCACCGGTATCCTTGTAGGTAATAATGCCGATGGGCGATGCTTCGAAAATTGTCTGACTATAATTCAGTTCATCGGCAAGAAGCTGCTCAGTTCGCTTTTGTTCGCTGATGTCCTGAATCAAGCCGTCATACGATGCGATGGCGCCGTTTTGATCGCGATGAAGAACGAAAGTATTCCTCACCCATCGCACGGTTCCATTTTTGTGAACAATGCGATGTTCAATCGGCAGCGGGTTTTCGCCGGCCAGAATCCGCTGCGCCTGTTCTTCCACATTGGGCCGATCCTCAGGCACCACCATATTGACCCACAGGTAGGGATCGTTGACGAATTCGTCCGGCTGGTAGCCTGTAACGGTGAGGCATCCCAGGCCATGCGAAGTCTTCACAACGCGCCCGTCTACCACCCGCACCGTATAAATATAGTCGGTGATAGCCTTCGTGATTCTCTCGTACCGTTCTTCACTCGCTCGCAAGGCTTCTTCCGCAAGCTTATGTTCGGTAATGTCGACAAAAGAGGTGACAAATTTATTATTGACAATAGGAGATGTCCAAACGGAATAACGCTTATTGTTGATTGGGCTGACCATCTCCGTGTGTTGGATCTCTTTTTTGTCTTTGTGAGATTCCCAAAAAGCTCTGATGAAATCCGGAGACATCTGATAGAGTTCTGTCGCACGACTCCCCAGCACCTGCCCCGGCTGAATATCAGCTACCCGATAAAAGGCTTCATTCACCTCCACAATTCGATAGTCTATTATTTCCCCTCGATCATTGCAAAGAATTTCATTGAGAGCCATGCCTTCGGACATGGTGTTGATAAGAGTCTTCAACTTTTCCTCGCTTGCCTTTAACGCCTCCTCTGCAAGCTTCCGTGCTGTAACATCTCTGAAGATGCTCAACAGGAATTGCGATCCGGATCCCAATTCTACGATCGAGTTGGAAAGCTCAAACCAGACCTTTCGTCCGTTCCAGAGTGTCAGTTGACGTTCAAAATGAGGCACTACAGTCTTGTTGCGGAATCGGTCGATCGTCGCCGCCAGGATGCGTTTGCCGTTTCCGGAATCGTACATCACATCAAGTGGGCGATCTTCAAGTTCATCGCGAGTCTTACCTACTTGCTCACAAAAAACAGCATTCACCATCACCATGATTCCGTTGTTGTCTGTCAACCGCATGCCGTCAAAGGATTTTTCCCAGATGGCACGAAATCGCTCTTCAGACGATTGAAGCTGATTGTTCTCTCGAACGCGTTCCGTGATGTCGTCAACAATGCCGTGCCACAATATGGCGCCATCATCCATCGCTTCCGGCGTGGATGCGATGTGCAGCCACAATACTTCGCCGTTGACCAACGCGCGCCCCTCCCAATCAAAAGGCAGACACTCCCGAATGTGCCGCCGATTCAACTCTCTCAGAGCGGGCAAATCATCCGGGTGAATCGGCCGGAACGCAGCGTTAGCATCCGCCAAAATACTGGTCACGCTTACATTGAGCATCTGAGCGATTCTAGGACTCACATATTCGAATTTCATTGCGCCATCGGGAGTGCTGCGGATGAGATAGATACCGACTGAAATGTGTGATGTCAGATCGTCGTATTGGCGAATGTTCTTTGTCAGCGCCTCCTTGGCTCTCTCTTGACCTGAGTAACCGGCTGCCATCAGATAACCGACAACTGCCAAAAATCCCAGAAAAAGCTGCAGTTCTAATAACCGGTGATCTGAATAAGAACTTGGATCCATGCCTCTCCAGAATTGGAACCTATCAACATTCACCGGACTAAGAATTGCAATAGCGAACAAAAGCACGAGAGCTGTGGTCACTCCCCGCTGGCCTAATCGAATAGCAGGCCACGCCAGCAAGGCAACCAATATATATGGATGAGGGTAAATTCCCGCCGTGGCATCCAATGGATAAAAAACTATTAGGGAAAAAAATGACCAGACAATCATACAGGCCAAAAACTCGACGACTTTTTTCGAGCGTACATCAGGGGTTGAATTCGTACCTTTGCTCATCCAGACGACGATCAATGGCCCGATGACGAGAAGACCGAGACCGTCCGCAATGTACCAGGATTGCCACTCCTCCACAAAAGAAGCTCCCCGGGTTAATACCGATGTGGCCGCGCCGATACAAGAACTCATCGCATTTACCAATACTGCGCCGGCGATGAGTGCCAGTACTTCTCTCACACGCGTGAATTTCATAAAATCTCCGGTCGAGCGAATGATGAGCCAAGCGCAGCCAATCGATTCGGCCATATTTCCTGTCATGTAGCCGATCCCGGTCACAATGGAACGGCCCCCCAGAAGAACGTCTGCCATAACGCCGGAAATAAATAAAGCAAGAGTTAGACCAGGCCATAACCGACGAGGGATCAAAAGGAAAGCAGCCAGACCAATTCCGCCGGCAGGCCAAACTACCATGATGGCCTCCGCTGCATCCGGAAAGAAAAATGCAATTCTATGAGCCGCAAAATAGGCCAGTGCAATGACGAGGACCTTGCCATAATCACGGCGCAAGGAGGAACGAATAAAGAAGGATGCGCCGGTTTCCGATGCGGGTTCCATGATTTTCTTCTTTCACGAACTACAGCGTGTGCATTTCAATCCCAAGAATTCGGGAGAGACATAACAACAAGGAGTCATTCCGCTCATGGTGCGTCGATTGATATCCAGCCGAAAAACCCTGTGAAGAGTATTTCGGGAACACAGATGGGCACAGATATTCACGGAGTTCTACAAAGCTAAGTCCAACTTTTTTTCACCCTCCACGCAAGGTTGATTGCACCATTCTTATGAAATCAGTCGGATGGAACGGTTTTTTTATCGCCTGCAGATGTTCTTCTTCCAAAAGCTGTGTAATCACTTTATCCGATGTGAAGCCTGAACAGAAAAATGCCTTTACATTGTTATTCAGCTTCTTCAATTCCATATACGTTTGTCCCCCGTCCATTCTCGGCATCACCAGGTCAAGGATGACCAGCGAGATCTCTTTTCCACGTTCGCGGTACAGGTCGACCGCTTCGACGCCGTCTCTCGCGATAAGAACTGTGTACCCGCTGTCTTCCAGCAACTCTTTTCCTAACTCCTGCATCATTTCTTCATCGTCGACCAAAAGAACGAGCTTCCCTTGTGATGCAAGATCAGCCTCGGAACACGAATCGTGGACGGGGGCCGGTTCGAGAGCCGGCAGATAAACCTTAAAGACGCTCCCTGCACCCTCTTCGCTTTCAACGAGAATCGTACCATGGTGTTCTTTGACAACATTATAGACGATCGATAATCCGAGTCCCGTTCCTTTTCCCTGTTCTTTCGTCGTAAAAAACGGGTCGAAAATCTTCTCGCGGACGGCTTCCGACATTCCGCTTCCCGTGTCCGAGACTTTGATTTCGATACAGCGCGACGAGTCGGGCGGAAGAAGCCTCGGGATCACATCCCGGCCGACAAGACGGTTCTGGACTGCGATCGTGAGGGTTCCGCCATTGGGCATGGCGTCTCGGGCGTTGACCGTCAGGTTCAGCAGCACCTGGTACAACGATCCGCGATCTCCTTTGAGCAGGAAGAGTTCGTCTCCAAGAATTTTTGTGATAGAAACAGACCGTGGAAATGTCTCGGTGCAGAGGTTCGCGACCTCATTGATGAGTAAGCCGATGTCGAACTCAGTTTCCTCTCGTTTCTTCCTCCGCGAGACGGAGAGAAGGTGTGCCGACAATTCCGCTCCGCGCGTCGCAGATTTTTCTATCGTTTCTCCATATTTCATAACCTTCACCGGGTCAGTAGAATATTTCTTCAATTGCATGACAAAACCAAGGATGTTGTTGAGAATGTTGTTAAAGTCGTGTGCGATACCTCCAGCCAGCGTACCGATGCTTTCCATTTTTTGCGATTGGCGTAACTGATCTTCGAGTAATCGACGTTCGGTATCGTCGAAGATATACCCTTTTATCTGTACTAGTTCGTCGCGCTCGTTGAAGATACCGATCTCATTCGAAACGAGATAAATCGTTTTCCCGTCTTTTTTCTTCGCCACTTCCTCATAGTACTCCAGCTTTCTTTTTTCACGGATGAGATTAAGAAAATTCTCACGGTCCTGCCTCGTAAGGTAGAAGGATTCTGTGCTCATTTGCATTGCTTCTTCTACCGAGTCAAAACCGTAAATACGCGCAAATGCCGGGTTGCAGGAGAGAATTCTTCCGTCGACAGTGCTGATAAAATCGCCCGTCAGATCATCCTCGAAGAATTGACGGTAGCGCTCCTCGCTTTGACGCAGCTGCTCTTCGCTTTTTTTCCGCTCAGTAATATCCTGATTTACTCCGCGTGTCCTGATGGTGCGCCCCTTCTCGTCTTTGACGACAAAAATGGTTACATCGAGATACCCGATCTCGCCGTCGGCGTAGAGCATTCGATGTTCCAGGCGATGGCTCAGCAGCGAGTCGGGGTTCTCAACGGACTTTCGAATCTCAGCGCCCACAATCGCGGCATCGTCCGGATGAACGAACCGTCGAATGTATTCGGCTGAAGACATCGTGTACCCTCCGACTTGTTCCGCCGTTGTTCGATAAATCGCATAGAAGTGATCGTTGAACGTGAATGTATCTGTCGCCAAATCGTGGCTCCATGGACCCAGACGGGCAATTCTCATCGCATCGGAGAGCAAGGCTTCCTTATTTTGCAATGTATATTCTACCTCTTTTCGCTCGGTAATATCGCGGGCAATACCGAGCAGCTCGATGAGCTCTCCGTTCTGAAGATGTTGTGTCGTAATAAGTTCGGTATGTATCACGCCCCGGTCCTTTGTCTGAATGCGCAATTCAGTAACTCTGCCTGGCTCCCCGGCAATAATTTTCCTAATGCGTTCGAGAGCCTTCGGAACATCCTCCGGGACCAACAAACCCTCAAATGGTCTCCCTATCCATTCCGTTGTCGGCCAGCCGGTTAACGCTTGAAAAGAAGGATTCAATGTGGTGATTTTCCCGTCCGGAGTGAGCGTGAATATTACGTCGCGGGCCGTTTCAACCAAAGCGCGGATTCGCGCTTCGCTTTCCCGCAGGGCTCTCTCGGTAAGCCGTCGTTCCTTGCGGGCGCGAGTTTCGTCAATTTCCCGTTTCACCACAGGAGCAAGACGCGCCAGCTTATCTTTCATAAGATAGTCGTGGGCTCCCGACCTCATAATTTCGACTGCAGTTTCTTCGCCGATCGTCCCCGAGATAACAATAAAGGGAATGTCCTGACCCGTTTCCTGAAGAATCTTCAACGCCGAAAACGCGTCGAATTGAGGCATGGTATAATCGGAGAAGATGAAATCCCATGACCGGTCGGCCAGGGCAGCCTCCATCCGATTCGATGTTTCCACTCTCTCATACTCGACAATGTAATTTGCTTTCTGGAGCTGTCGCACGATCAACGCAGCATCGCTCTCAGAATCTTCGACCATCAAAACTCGAAGGTGATTATCCATGCAAAACCTCAAACGATTGGTGGCGGTTCATTGATGACAAGCCAGTACAATCCAAGATGCTTAATGGCGTCTGCAAATTGATGGAAGTCGACAGGCTTTCTGATGTAGCTATTCACCCCTAGGTCGTAACTCGTCGCCAGATCGTGTTCTTCTCTGGAAGAGGTGAGAACAACAATCGGAAGTCGTCTCGTTGTCTCCGAACTCCGGACGCGCCGAAGGACTTCGAGCCCGTCTACTTTCGGCAGCTTGAGGTCCAAGAGAATCAACGTAGGCATGTCCGTTGACGAACGTCCTGTGTGCTTACCGGCACAAAAAAGGTAGTCCAGAGCTTCCTGGCCGTCTTCCGCGACGATTAATTCGTTGGTGATGCGCCCCTTTTCAAATGCCCTCTTTGTCAATTCAATGTCGCTTGGATTGTCCTCAACAAGCAATATCGTTTTGGATTTCATAGTACCTCCCGCAGTGTGAAGAAAAAAGTCGCGCCGCGTTCGACTGCTGCCTCAGCCCAGACTTTTCCCTCGTGGCGCCGAATGATGCGCTGCACGATGGCGAGCCCGACCCCGGTGCCGGGGAATTCGGACGTCGCATGCATACGCTGAAACGCTCCAAACATTTTTTCCGCATGGGCCATGTCGAACCCTACGCCGTTGTCGCGGACAAAATAAACGGTTCTCCCGTTCGAGTCATTCTTTCCAAATTCAACTTTTGCGTCGACGTGGCGCGAGGTAAACTTTGACGCATTGTCCAGAAGGTTTGTCAGCGCTATTTCGAGAAGTTGAGAATCTCCTTCGGCGATCAATCCGTCCTCGATGATAAACTGGATGTGCCGGCCTTGATGGAGTTCCTGCATGCGCGCGGCAATCGACCGAACGAGAGCAGAAAGGTTTACGGACTTGAACGTGATTTCGGCGCGCGCCACCCTTGAGAGCTGAAGCAGGTCATCAATTAACGCCCCCATCTTCTGCGCTTCGTTACGAATCCTTCCGATATACTCGTTGGCTTTCACATCGAGAGAAGATTCGAAATCTTCAGCCAGGGCAAGGCTCCACCCGTCAATGCCCCGCAACGGGGCACGGAGATCGTGAGAAACCGAATAAGAAAATGCTTCCAGCTCATGGTTTGCTGCCTCCAATTGCGCCGTCCGCTGCTGCACACGTTGCTCAAGTTCTCCATTGAGCCGCCGGATCTCATCATCGGCTTCCTTTCGCTCTGTGACATCCTGAATTGTCCCAACCATGGTGATAAGAAGACCGGTCTGGTCGAAACCCAGTTCTCCTCTTCCCCACACCCATCGTCCAACTCCGTCGTTCCGCCTTACAATCTTGTATTCGCGGTTAAAAGGTTTTGCCGCCGCAATGACATCGTTGGAAAAGTATCGCAACATCTCTTCCTTGTGATCGGGGTGTACAAGATTCAACCATCCGGTGATGGTCCGGTCTTTTTCGCCGTCAATTCCGAATATCTCGTCCAGCACTTCGGAGCTTGTCCACGTCCCCTTCACGAAATCAAAAGCGTACGAGCCGATATGTCCGACACGCTGAGATTCTTTTACCCAGAATTCCCGTTCGCGCAGAGTTGCTTCGGATTTCTTCCGTTCTGTAATATCACGCGAGATAGTCTGGTAGAATACCGTTCCTTCCATCGTGATGACCCGTGCACTCACCTCGACGGGAAATGTTGTTCCATCTTTTTTTCGATGAACCGATTCGTACGTCCCTCCGCGGTACAGGTTGAGCAACCTGAGCTGTTCTAAAAAATGTTCCGCCGATTCATCCGATTCCAGATTGACAACCTTCGAGCCGATGAGCTCGTCGCGCCGGTAGCCGTACGCTTCAATCGCCCTGTCGTTCACTTCAACGATCCTCAATTCTTTGTCGGCAAGGATAATAATGTCGTTCGCAAAACGGACGAGATACTCAAAATGCTGTACGAGGGCACGCCGTTCCTGCTCTGCCACTAACTGCGACCGGAAAAACCGAACCCGCTGGTGCCTCCACCAAAACCCAATGCTTGCCATCGTGGCAAGTATAAGGAGGCCGCCGACTACACCGTCCATCCAGGCTTGCTGGTACAGAGATTCATCGATCTCTTCCCGGTCTACTTTGGCGACAAGATACCAGGGGGAGTCGGGAATTCTTTTTATCAAAGCGAGAACCGGGACTCCCCGATAATCGATGCCCGCAATAGACTCATCAAAGCCGCCTGCTGCCATCGCCGAAGGCAGCTTCTCTGTCGACGCCGGTATTCGCAGTCGAAGGGCCGATCTTGGTGCGAAACGAAGTTCGTTGAGATACACGATGTCCTTTCCTTCACGACGGATCAAGAGAGTTTCCGAACTGCGGCTTTCCGACGGCCATGACTGGATGAGGGGAAAAAGAAACGTTTCCGGATCTATGCGAAACAAGTAAACGGCAACAACCGAAATATTATTCGAATGTATTTCCATAATGGGGATGATCAAATCAGCGACAGGCTCATCCATATTTTCTTCAAGATGCAAATCGGAGAGTATCACTTTTTTCCGGACCTGGGATTCCCATAGTAACGCGCGATCATCATTCCCAATATTTTTTCCGATGTCGCCATATGATAATCGGAGTGCACCCGTAGTATCGAAAAGTCCCGCACCCAAATAGCCGTCGTGTGTGCACATCACCTCAATCCAGCGGAGAAGTTCATTCTTCGGACATCTGTTCTCAAAGTATGCCTTCGCCTGGCGGGCATAGGCAACATTGTGTGCAATCATCATTCCATCTCCTTCACGCTCAATGCGCCAACGGACGATCTGCCTGACTTTGAGTTCAGCGACGGCATTAAGATCTGATCCGCGCTCTTTGATGATTCGTGCTTCCTGATCACGATAATATACAACGACAGCAACGACTATCACCGCTACGAGAAGGAGAAAAAAAAGAATAATCGGCAATGAAATTGATTGCCTCTTTTTCCGTATCCACACTGCACTGCCCCTCAGCTTCACGGCCGTTCCTCGCACTCGTTCTTTAATGTTAATGAGAATACGGGTCATCGGCTATTGATATTATAAAAAAAAACATCGTTGAGCAGTTCCTGCCTGCTTTGGCCCTGAATGTTTCTGGCAGTATCGCATCGAAAGATTTTTTCGGTTCTTTTCGTCATGGCTTACACCGAATACACGCGTTGTGCCGATTTGATCTTCAATTGATCCATTTTGTAGCGCAGCTTCGAGCGGGTAATCCCTAATACTTTTGCAGCCTGCACCTGATTTCCATCCGTAATCTCAAGTGTTTGGAGGATAAGGTCTTTCAGCACTTCGGTCATCCCAATTCCTTTTGCAGGTACTCGCAGAAGGAACTCGCCGTCGGCAGGATTCGCCGAAACCGATCCCCTGCTTACTTCGCTGCCGAGAAACGCAATGTCGTTTTTTGTAATCACCGCGGAGTCGTTCAAGAGAACAATGCGTTCGATCGCGTTCCGAAGCTCACGCACGTTTCCTTTCCAGGGAAGCCGCAAGAGAATTTCCTTTACGTCCGGGTCAAGCTGCGGAAGCTGCTTGTTAAATTTCCTGCTGAATTCCTGGACGAATGCGTACGTCAACGCTTCGATATCTTCTTTTCTCTCACGAAGCGGCGGTATCTTCACAACAGCGACATTAAGGCGGTAGAATAGGTCTCCACGGAATCTCCCCGCCTCAACTTCTTGGGAGAGATTTTTGTTTGAGGCGGCAATCACGCGCACGTCGACGGAAATTTCTCTTGTTCCTCCCAGCCGGTAAAACTTCCGTTCCTCAAGAACCCTGAGGAGCTTGACCTGCATGTCGAGTGATAATTCTCCCACTTCATCAAGCAAGATCGTCCCTCCGTTTGCCATCTCAAATTTTCCCTGCTTCATCCTCTCCGTTGCGCCGGTGAAAGCCCCCTTCTCGTATCCGAAAAATTCGCTTTCAGCCAGATCCTTTGGAATCGCGGCGCAATTCAGGGCGATAAACGGCTGCGTGCAGCGCGCGACGCTTTTCTGATGAATAAACCGGGCCACAAGCTCCTTCCCCGTTCCGCTTTCTCCTTCGATGAGAACCGTCGTGCTCTCCCCGCTGGCGAGCTTTTCGGTGATTTCAAGAACGCGCCGAAGAGCAACGCTGTTGCCGATAATTCCGCTCCGGGAACGTTGCTTCTCGAGTTCTTCCTGCAGCATCGAAACCCGGTTTTCAAGATGAGCAAATTCGAGGTTTTTTTCGATGAGGACGATGAGATGATTCAGGTCGAACGGCTTCACAACGAAGTCAGCAGCCCCTTCCTTCATCGCCTGAACTGCGAGCGAGACGTCGGAATGTGCCGTCATCATGATGACCGGGGTCTTCCATCCCTCAAATTTGATCTGCTTTAAAATCTGGATGCCGTTCGCCGCTCCAAGATAAATGTCGAGCAAAATCACATCGGGATTAAACGATGCGAGCTGTGCAAGAAACTCTTCCCGGTTTGAACTTACCGCGACTGTGTAGCCTGCATCCGTGAGAACATTTTTCACCGACACTGTCAGCGACCTCTCATCGTCTGCCGCTAAGATTCTACCTTTCTCCATTCCATTCTCCGTTGCTTGATGATTGCGATGGCAAGATAATTCGAACGAGCGTCCCGCCGTTTGGAGGAGACTCCAGACCGATATCTCCATTGTGCCGTCCGATAATGTACTTTGATAGGGCTAACCCGAGACCGGTTCCTCCTGATTTTGTCGTTCGGAAAGGCTCGAACAGAACTGCCTTCATCTCCGGCGGTATCCCGTTCCCGGAATCCTGAACGATGACTTCGACTCCGGGGCCCGTCGTCCCTCCTCCGAAAGACTCCATCGATCGTGTCGCGACGGCGATCGTTCCATTCTCGGGCGATGCATCGATCGCATTTTGAAGGATGTTCAACATGACCTGCTGAATCTGTTTTTGGTCGACCATAACATCGGGTGCATTTTCGTCGAAGGAAGTCGAGAGAGAAATTCCCTTCTGTTGAATCGGAAGCGAGACGAAGTGAAGAGAACGCGCGATAATGGCGTTGATCGAATGCTGCTGAAGCGACGGCGGCGTGACACGCGCAAGGCCGAGCGTGTCCTCGATGACCTGCTGTATGCGGTCCGCCCCCTCGAGTGCCGCAACGATCGACTCATAATCGGAAGATGCTTTGTCGATCTTTCTCTGGAGGTACTGGAGGTTGAGCGTTACACCCGCCAGCGGGTTGCGAATCTCGTGCGCGATACCCGCAGCCAGGCGACCCATGAGCGACATCTTCTCCATTTGCATCAACGATCTCCTGATTTTTTTCTGTTCGGTGATGTCGCGAACAAACAGCATTACCCGCGAGTCGTTCGGCTGGGACAATGGACCTGCACTCACATCAACCTCGATCAATTCTCCGTCTTTCGTTTTCATCAACGCTTCCCGTCCGACCACCTCGCCGCTCTGAAGGAGGGAAAAGTCCGAAAGATGTTCTTCAACAAACGGGAGCACAGGAAGATCGAGCAACTCTTCTTTCGAATAGCCAAGCAGCGCCATTCCCTGGTTGTTCACGTCCACGATCGACTCCGTTTCTCCTTCGACGACAAAGATGGCCACGCTCGCGTTCTCAAAGAGTCCCCGATAGCGAATCTCGGAAACCTGCAGCTCCCTGTTTTTCCTCGCCAGTGTCGAAGCATACATTTCCAACTCTTTCATTTTTTCTTCGAGCTTTTTCGTCACGAGCGTGTGGTGCTTTTCGAGAAACGACTGGTCGTCGATGGCAGCCGGCGGTTCGGAGACCCGGTCGATTTGAATGCCGTAATTTTGGAGTATCACTTCTTTCACAGCTTCGATCAACGTTGCCAACCCCGCATATTTCATTACGTAACGGTCTACCCCGACATTCCGCGCTAATTCCTGATCTTCCTCGTCGACATAGTTTCCCGTGTAAATAATGAAAGGAATCTTCGCGTGCTTCGGGTTTTCCTTCACTTTCTTGCAAAGCTGGAACCCATCCATCCGCGGCATCATTGCATCGGCAATAATAAGATGGACCGTTTCGCGGTTGAAGATTTCAAAAGCCTCAACACCGCTCCGGGCCGAGATGGTATTGTAGCCACTTTCTGTAAAAAGATCCTGCAACAATTCGAGGTTTTCCTCGACGTCGTCAACAACGAGGATGGTCAGTGGATTGGCCTGCCGTTCCACCGGGATGCTTTCGATATGCGATGATGACATTGTGGGCTTAGAGTTAGTTAATCATGCTGCGCATTTATTAAGAATCCACGAAGAACATGAAAACAGAGATTTGCTATGTGAAAGACAATACTCTCTTTTATAAAAAATTTATTAGCTAAAAATCTATACAAATAGACTCTCTTCGTGAACTTCGCGGATCGTTCAATCTTTTGCGCGACATCGGTTAGTTGATCGCCTGGTACAAAAATTCGACAATTGGCTGAAAAACGCTGTGCAACATTACACTATTAGCCACAACAATACAATCCGCGCCATCGTGTATTTTTGAAACTAAGCGGTATTGCGTAGAGCTATTGGCATCCTCTTTTAGACATAACGACAAATTCTCAATAGAAGCGAGGGTTTCGAGAGTGTCGGCCGCAGCATCGGGTTTTCAGAAAGATACTAGGTTGGAGAAGGGATGAATGAGGCGGGATCAAGGTTTGGGAGATGGCTCTTCGGGAACGGCGGTGTATATTATTTCGGAATGACTGCGATTCCGTGCTTGATAGCATAAGTCACGAGGCTTGCCGTGTCGTGTAAGTTCAGCTTTTTCATAATGTTGTTACGATGGGTATCCACAGTGCGGACACTTATATAGAGGAGGTCTGCAATTTGTTGGTGCGATTTTCCTTCCGCGATGAGTTGGAGTATCTCCCTTTCACGCGCTGTCAACGGCCCGACATACGAGGATAAATAGTTTTCAACCCCTGTGCTTGTTCCCGGCATCGTCCTTTTAAGGTAGCCGTCTAACATGATTTTGGAGATCGTCGGGCTAAAAAAAGCCAGGCCGTCATAAACAGCTCTGACCGCCGAGTAGAGGTCGTCCGGAGAAATATTTTTCAGCAGGTACCCATTTGCCCCGCTTTGAAGAGTCTGCGCAACGTACTCCTCATTGTCGTACGCTGATAGTACCAATATTTTGACATCGGGAAGTTTTTTCTTGATAAGGCGCGTCGCATCAAGGCCGCTTAATTCCGGCATGCTGATATCCATAAGCACAACGTCGGGCTCTTTGAGCATCGTAAGTTCGACTGCAATTTTGCCGTTCGGAGCTTCGCCGACCACTTCGAATTCCGGGTTTAACGAAATGAGCGAGACGATCCCTCTCCGAACAATCACATGGTCGTCTGCGACAATGATTTTTATTTTTTTCCTATCGGCCACTGAGAGGAATCTGAATATGAATGGACGTTCCTTTTCCCTTTTCGCTTGTGAGCGTGAATTCTCCTTGCAGCCCTTCGATCCGGTCTCTCATATTGACGATGCCGAGGCCGCTCCTCCAGAGTCCTGAGTCGCCGCCGTGATTACTGTCGAAGCCTTGGCCATCGTCGGAAATTGTCAGGAGCAGGGAATCGTTTGGTTTTTCAATTTCAATCCGGGCGTTTTTCGCGCCGGAGTGCTTCGCGATGTTCGCGAGCGCCTCCTGGATTACCCGGTAAACTGTGGCTTCTGCTTTCGGGTCAAATCGCTTGAGTTCATCCGGACATGAGAGTGCGAGGAGAATTTTTGTCCTTTCCTGAAAACGATCCACATAAATGCGGAGAGCCGAAACGAGGCCGAGATCATCGAGAATCGGGGGACGAAGATCGAAAGCAATCTGCCGAATCGTATTCAACGTCTCATCGATAACTTGCTTCATGACCGTTACCCGTTCGATCGCTTCGTGGTCGGTGATCGAAGCCTGCCGGACGAGTAAATCGAGATTAAAACGAAGACCGGTGAGCGCCTGGCCGATTCCGTCGTGCAAATCCCGCGTAATCCTCCTCCGTTCTTCTTCCTGAATAAGCGTTAGCCGTGATGTGAGCGTGGCCATTGTTTTTGAATACTTGACGCTCTCCTGATAGAGCATCGCGTTCTCGAGTGCGAGAGCCGTCTGATTGGCGAGATTCGTGGTAAGCTGGACTTCCTCTTCAGTGATCTCGTGGTACCGGCGATAGCCGACGACAAGGGCTCCAAACCATCTCCCTTTGTTTGTGACCGGGACTCCGAATGCCGAGACGAGATTTTCAGCTTCCATCACTGGAAATTCCAACGGATCAACGGATGGCTTACTCGGAAAGATGTTGATAATGAACGGCTGCTGCGAGGCAATGACCCTCCCCGGAATTCCCCTGTTCTTTTCGTTTTTGCCGGACGTGAAAAATTCTGATTTATTGCCGATGATCTCGCGGTAAGTAACTAACGAGGTTTTGGCATCGAGAGTTGCGACCGCAACGAAGTGGCACTCGAGGAGCCATGCAATGTTTTTGACAACGAGCTTCAATACTTCGTCAACATCGAAACTCGATGTCATTTGCCGGCCGATCTCGTATAAAGCCAGTGTATATCTGTTCCTGTACCGAAGCTCAACCTCGGGGAAGCGTTCGCCCGCTGTACCCAGCATTACCGTGCGAAATTTTCCGGGTTCAACAAGCTCCGATTGGAACCGCGCATGCACTGTAAACTCCCCTTTTGTTTGAAGTCTCGCTGTAACAGTTGACGTTCCGTGCTCGGCAAGCACGTGCCAGTGCTCAGCAAACCTCTCGCGGTCATCCGGGTGGAGCAAATCCTGCAGGCAGACGGCGTCGAGCTCTTTAAGAGTGAATCCACTCATAAGAAGGAATCGATCGTTCGCGCTAAGCACTTTCTGCCCTGCGTCGGTGATGACCTGAGGATGTCCTCGGTCTTGTTTCATGGCGTTGGCTTCAGAATTACGAATTACAGGATGGTGCTTTGATCCAATCATTCTACTTCCTGCACAATGATGGTAAAAACTCGCATGTATAATATACAAAACACCATCTACAATGGAAAGAAGCGAAGAAGGACGCCGGTGCCTCAATTTCAGTTGTAATGTCATTCCGGCGATAGACGGTCAAGAACTCCCCACGGGTCTATCGACCTCGACAAGTCGAGTCGTCGACCGTACGGTCGTAGGTGATTCGTTGGGCATCCATTTTTTTCTCCGGATGCCCGGCTGAGCGGAGATGACGCTGATTTCGGATTTGATATTCAGAGTGAGACACTTCAGAAAAGCGGCAGTGACAACGTTGTGTTCTTAAAGGTTATCTCAAAAACCGCGAGCAGTATTTCTTTCGGGATCAACTTACGGAAGATACGAAGGACATCATATCAGCGAACGGTAACGGTATTCGGCGGGAGGAAAAAATCGACGCGCACTTCGAGCTGGCGATTCGGAGTTTCAAACAACAGATCGTCGCAGAAGATTAGCTCTTCAACCGTACTCGGATTCGTATCGCTGAGCCCTTTCAAGTATACGGTATATTCAAGAAGAAGGCAGTAAAGGTCGAACGACAGGATGAGCCTTGGTTTCTCCTTCGCCTCTTTGTTACACGACGCGCTGATCGTGTTGATATATGTGCACAGCTCAAGCGCCTTCGTGAGCAGTGCTTCGACTCCTGGCACGGATTTGCTTCCCATAAATTTATTGAGATACTTGTTTTTTGAGATCTTTCAGCATCGCATCGGCGACTTTCTCAATGACGTCGCGCTGCGAGTAGAAGCCTTCGTCGATCTTTTTGCCAATCTCATTTAATTTGTTTGTCTTGTCAGATTCGTAAAGCGATCGTGCTTCATTGGAAACATTAACTTTATCTTTTGACGTTGCTTTGGCTTCTTGTTCGTCCTTGACTTTTTTGGAAATTGAAGGTTGAACAGGAGCGCCGCTGCCGGCGACTTCACTGATACCCATAGCATCCTCCTAACGTAGATAAGCGAAAACGTGCCGCATGTTTTGAACCTCTACGAGTTTGCTCAGCACGTTCTTTTTCCTTTCATGTATTAATTGCAATATACAAAGATTTTCTTTCTGTGTCGATTGCAGCATTTCTCGCAACTGACTTTTCAACTCCTTATTAATCGACAGAACATTGCGTCCTTTGTCCGGCATCAACTCATGAACTCGATCGAGGATGCGCCTGCGTCGATGGAGATGTTCCCGAATACCGGCAAAATCTCCGGCCGATGCGCGGTCGCCTGCCGTGCGCGTCACTTCAACGAGCGATTGAAAGAGCCGGTATAGTTCCTCATCGCGCCTGCCCGAGGAAATTACCTCCGGCAAAGCGTTCGCCGTTGCCGGCCGATCGGTGCGTTCTGCGTTATCCTGCATGGTCAAACATAACTCCTAATAATTCAGCGATACGATCCGAGACTTTCAACATATCTTCCGGGGGAATCTGACGGATGACCTCGTGCGTTTGCGCATCGGTCACGGTAACGACCGTCTGCTTTGTAACGCTGTCGATCGAGAACGAGAGGCTTGTGTTGACGACCTGCATTGCCGCATTGAGCTCTTGTACCGCTGCCGCCAATTCCTCCTGCGAAAGAGGACTCTTCCGCAGACTAGGAGCTGCGTTTTGTTGACCAGATCCTGATATGTCCAGCGCTGATGCTCCTGCTGGAGCGGTGACTGGTTGTGTTGTTGTCATGGTGTCCATCCTGCATCATTACGATTATGATGAAGTTGTTGATGTGGAGCTGGTAGTTGAACTAGTCGTCGTGTCCGGGTAAAGACTGCCGGTCAAGATACTTGACATCTCCTGTTGTGTGGCAAGCATATCTTCATACTCAGACTGCAACTGAATAAGCTCATTCTGATACTGCGTCGTTTGGTTTGTGATCTGTGCATTGATGGTGCTGATCCTGGAGTTGAGGTTCGTCACCTCCGTCGAGGCGGTGCTGCTGATCGACTGCAGTGTTCCCGTTGTTGGTGCGACAAAAGACTTCAACAGGGTGTTCAACTGCACCGCAACGCCGTTGGACGCATTAAAGAGATTCGTAATCTCGGTTGGGTCGGCGGCCATGGCCGCATTGAATTTCGAAGTATCCGAGATGCTGAGGGTGCCGTCCGAGCCCGGCGTAATCCCGATTTCAAAAAGGTTTTCCGGGGCGCCCGACTTCGCCGGCGTAACCTGCCCGTACATCATGGTCTCCAGATTTACCTTCAGCATCGTGAAGGTCATATTTCCCGCAAATATCTGGGGGGTAGGAGCCGTCGATGTGCCGCTCGCCGGGGTGATCGATGTCTCGGTATTAAGGTACGAGAGAGCCGCATTATAGTTCGTGATAAACTGCTGGACCATCGATTGTATCTGATTCGTATTGATGCTGACATTGATCGTCGCCGGTGTGTCGGTGGATTTCTGAACACCGTTCAGCGTCAATGTGACATCGGTCAGGGCATCGGTGACGGTGTTGCTGGAGCGGACCATCTCGATCCCGTCAAGCTCAAAATTCGCATCGAGGCTCGACGTGCTCTGGTTCATAAAGCCGCCGGCCGTAGAAGTAAAAGCAGTCCTGCCGGAAATCACCGACGAGGAGAGTCCGATATTCGCGAGGAGCGTTCCGGTCGTATCCGAGAGCGTAACAGCGTTCGCCGATCCTGTCTGAGTCGATTGAAGCACCAGCCGGCTTGTCGAGGAAGTGTCGGTGACAACGGATGCGGCGACATCCCCTTTTGCCGCGTTGATGGCATTCGCAATATTTGTCAATACGGTATTGTTGGAATCGCCGCTGGAAAGCGTGACGTTCACGCTCTCATTTCCAACCTGGATCGTCTTCTGTCCTGCCCCCTCTGCCGTCACGATGCTGTTAGCAGAACTGGTAAGCTGGTTAGAAAGGGCTACGTCCGCTTTTGCAAGCTGCGTAACAAGAATAGAGTGATTGCCCAGCGTGGCATTGGCGGAAGCAGTTGCGGAGACAATGTTCGACATAGAGCTTGACGCGTTTAACGTCAGGAAGGTGGACGAACTATTGGTCACCGCCATCGCCGTGGTCGTGGTGTATAATGTCTGCAGGTTACTCTGCATGGTCCCAAGTGCAGAAATCTGTGCATTGAGCGCCGTTTCCTGATTCTGGAGGGGCGTCACTTCTTCCGTCTGAAGGTCCGTTTGGTATTGTTGGACCGCGGTCTGAATCGTCGATGATACCTGGGTTGCTGGTCCGGTTGCCATTGCGCTATCCTCGCAATCTATTAAAGTTTAAATGCCTGAACCCATGCCGAGCGTAATTCTTCGAGCACCTTTATCGCTTCAGTAATTTCGCCGTTGCGAATACATTCTTTTGCATACATATATAAACCGCACAATCCCCCTGCCATCTCCTCATAATCGAAGTTCAGTCCGAGGATAAGCTGCGTGATCGCTCTATGGGCCAGAGAATAATCCTTTTTCCTGCACGCAAAGATTGCCGTGTCGTACAGTTTCTTGATCACTTGAACCGGGGTCAGGTTCACCAAGTGCTCTCTTCTGTATGAGTTCGCAGCGAGAGCGATGGCATGCTGGCTTCCGGCCTTCATCATTTTTGTGTGCCGTTCGGCCGAAAGCACCTCCTCAGTTGCTTCTTTTTCTAGTGTCCCAATCACTTGTTGATTTGCAGATTCCATAACTTCCTCATGCTCTTGTCCTATTCTAAGTCATATGCTCGTTACTTATTCCTTCGTCGCGGAAAGAACGTGAGGGGCTAAGACCTCCCGGTCGAAGCCCCTCATTCGTTCATGAGCTGTTACTTGAACAACGACAAGAAGACTTGCGGCGACTGATTGGCTTGTGCCAATTGTGCTGTCGCAGTCTGTTGCAGAATCTGATCTTTCACTGACGCAATTTGCTCTACTGCAATGTCAGCATCCGTGATCTGGCTCTGTGAAGCCGTGATGTTCGTGATCATGGTTGAAAGGTTCGTCTGTTTCGCCGTAAGACGGTTCTGCTCGGCACCGATGCTACCGATCGCGTCGAGAACGGTCGTGATACCGGTATCAACAGTCAGCCCTGCAACGTTTGCTGCTGTAATTGAACCAGCTGCGGTCCCAAGAAGGGCGGCTGATCCAACGGGAGTTGTGAGCGACATCGCGAAATTTGCACCCGTATCGCCAACCTGGAATGCCGGCGTTGCGCCTGCACCTGTGATAACGGTCGTTCCTGCTCCAACCAAATCCGCGGCCGAAGCTGTCGCGGTAGCGGCTGCTGTACCCATCACATCGATGGTAACGCCAAGGGCTGCGAAGTTCAGAGTTTGCGCTCCGCCTACCGTTGATGCGCCCATCGTAACCTGTGCGGTCGCATTGTCGCTGCTGCGCGTCAATTGAAGAACGCCTTGCGCCTTGATTGCTTAATGTGTACGTCGTTGATGCCTGCGCACCAGAAACGTCGACGGCGGTAACAGTGTTGTCAGCGCCAGCCACACCAGCTTTCAAAGTGCCGCCGGTCTGAGCAACGCCAGCGTCAAAGGAACCGTTGATCAAGCTCTTGCCGTTGAACAGCGTCTGCGCAACTGTGTCGTCGATTTCTTTCGCAAGATCCGAAATCGTCGTTGCAATTGCGTTCTGCTCGTCCGTGCCGAGTCCGCCGTTATTGAACTCAGTTTGCTGAGCTTTAATCTGCGTCATAAGGTTGGATATCGTTTGATACCCTCCCTCTGCGACGTTGTAGATATTCTGCGCATCACTGACGTTGTCCGACGCGGCGTTCAATGCAGCAAGGGTTCCACCCATCTTGCTGGAAATCACGTAGCCCGACGGATCATCGGCTGCAGAATTGATGCGTTTACCCGAGGCTAAACGCAGTTGGTGAACGGCGAGATCTGAGTTCACCGCATTCAACGCGTTAAGGGCGTTCAATGCATTGATGTTGGTGTTGATTCGGGAACCAGTGGTTGTTGCCATAACTACCTCCTTGTAATATGGTTTGTGGTTTGAAGTGGGCTTCCGTGCCCGTATGTGTGTGGAAAGCTTTGTGAGCTTCTAAGAATATTATCGGCAGATGAAACGCGAAATGTAGTCCGAATTGAATATTTTTTTCACTGTTACAGGAAAAGCGAGGTGGGATTGTATGCATTGAAAATCACGGAATTAGGCCGGAATCGGCACAAATAACGAATGCAGCTTATCGGGGTACTGGGGGGATTCAAAGAAAAGGAAGAAATGACTCTTAAGGTTGACTATTGGCTGGCAGTTAGCTGTTAGCCATTAGCTAATGCTAACCGAGATGGATTTTGTTATTTTCACGGTTCCATCGAAACACTGCTTCCAAAAGGAATCGGCCTTAAGATATTATTAGGCGCATTCCAGCGGAACATGCATCAATGGTCGTCCAAACAGCGCACCCACTGCGGTTTTGTCTTGCTCATCACAACCACAGTGGAGGTAGCATCACAAAATATTTCTGTATCGGTTGCTTGTGCAATTTCCAATAAATAATCTTGTGATTTACCGCTCACGAAGTTCGTGAAGCGATCCCGTTGGGAGATGCCTTTGGCACAAGGCGCCAAGTACGCCAAGAATATTGTAGTCCTTTATACTCATAACTTCTTGGCGTGCTTGGCGGTCAAAAAAATGCAAGATTATTTTTGAGAATCGGCATTAGTACGTAATTTTCAATGTTACGACGGCATTCTTTTTTGTTTGGACTCTCACCATATGTCCGTCAGTTGCAACTGCTGTTCCGTCTTCCTCCATGAAATTTGACATCACGACTTTTTTGGGGATTTGAGGGAGCCACAGAACGGCCTCTGAATCTTCTCCGCTCGTTTCATACCACTGAACGATCCAAGCATCTGAGTCCTCTGCTTTTTTCATTACCGTGAGAACAAGGTTTGGCGGTCCAAGCTGCAGGAACGAACCGGATGAAGGAAGCCGCCCTTTGTGGATACCGCTAGTTACGACGATCAGCGGATTATTGTACTCGTAACCGACTGCCACCGTGTTCGCTTCTTTCCATGTTCCGGGATGCGGATACAGACTGTATTCAATAGAATGCTTCCCGCGGTCGGCGGTCGGATCCGGCCATAACGGAGAACGGAGAAGCGACAATCGCATCATGTGGCCTTTGATGTCGTAACCGTACTTCGAACGATTCAACAGGCTTACGCCGTACCCGTAGCCCGACAGGTCCGCCCAGCGCTCCGCAGGAACCTCAACCCTTGCTCTCTCCCAGCTGTTCAGCATCTGGGTCGAACGCTGGATGGTGCCGTAAGGTATTTCATATGTCGCGACCGTATCAATCGTCGATATTGGAAATGCGACCTTGAGCATAGTATGTTCTTCCCACCAATCCACATCGGTCTTGAAATCTACTCTATACACGCCGCTGTATAGAATAATATCCTGTGTAAAAAACGAGCTGGGAAAATCGGGCGTTGGATAATCGCGCCGGAAGCTCGGACCGAGACAGTCATGGACAACGCGGATCACCGTTCTCACCGGACCTCGTTCGACGACTTCTATCCGTCGCAGTTTTAACGGATATTCTTTTCCTGTTAGACCGAGATTCCATGCGTCCCATTGCTTTGGCTTGTCTTCAAGCAATTGCAGTTTGTTGCCATTACCGGCCAAGAACCGCCTTCCCGTCAATTTATCGACAATGTTTTTCACCCACCCGGAATCACGGCCGACTGTCACGCGGAAATAATCGTTCTCGATCGTTAACGAAGAATCTTCGGGTTTCACTGCGACGGCCTTCGGAGCTTGTTTCCGCAGCTCATACGTTTTAAAACCGAAAGAAGGAATTCTTTGTGCAACAAAAAGCACTTCCCTCTCCAATAGGCCTTTCTCGACGATCTGCGAAGGAACTTCATTCCCGCTTGATTCAAAAATCGCGTACTCACTCGTATCTCCTTCAGGCAAACTCACCGCCGCAACATCTGACCTTTCCCATGACAACGGGTTGAACACTATAACCGGCGTTCCCTTCGTTATGCTTGAAGTGTTGATGCTGGAGGCGATCGTTTCAAGCGACATTTGTAACTCATACGTTCCGCTTTTCTTTGCTGCTTTGTGGCGCTCCGTCGCGTCGATGTAGTTTTCGCGAATACCGGAACCGGGAAGGATATCGTGAAACTGGTTAAAGAGCACATCTTTCCACGCGTCGTTCAGCAATGTGTGATTATAGCTCTTTCCATATAGCGTGGCAAGAGTCGAAAATTTTTCTGCGGACGTCAGCAGCGCTTCATCCTGACGATTGTATTCTTTCATCTTTGCCTGGGTAGTAAACGTCCCCTGATGATACTCGAGATAGAGTTCATCCTTCCATGTCGGGATTTCTTCGGGATCCTGTTTCTTCAGCCAATCGATGTATTGAGTCAGCCGAACAATATTCGACATTCGGATAGATATCGAGGTGTTTTAAGTGTTCGATGCGATCAAGCATGTCGTTCGTCGGCCCGCCGCCATGATCTCCTACGCCGAAAAGAACCATCATTTTTGTGAAACCGGTATTCGCATCAAACTGCCGCATCCAGTCAACGAGCTGGAAGGGGTCTTCGATCTCGTTCACATAGTCGTACGGGAAATAGGTGAGAATGCGCGACCCGTCGGGCCCTTCCCACCAAAAAACACGGTATGGAAAAATATTCGTGTCATTCCACCCCAATTTTTGCGTGATGAATGCGTCGATGCCGGCATTCTGATAAAACTCCGGCATGTTCCAATTATAGCCGAACGAGTCGGGATTCCATCCGATCTTCACATCGGTTCCCAATTCTTTCTGGAAATATCTTTTTGAGATGAGCAAATGATGCATCCACGATTCGCCGCTCGGCAAATTACAGTCAGGCTCAACCCACATTCCGCCGACAACTTCCCATCTCCCGTCTTTCACACGCTGAGCGATTCTGTTGAACACATCAGGATATTTCTCTTTCATCCAGTCGTAGTACAGTGCCGCACTTTGCGTGTACGAAAAATCGGGCCGCGTGTCCATCATATTCAGGACGGAGGTAAAAGTATTCTTGCATACTTCAACCGTCTCTTTATCCCGCCAGAGCCAGGCGGCGTCGATATGCGCATTGGCGTCAAAAGAGAGGGTAAACCGTTTGGCAAATTCCGCAATGGGCTTCAACTGTAAACGGACATCGTTGAGCGAGGTGGCAAACTTTTCCATCGCTGACACCCGGAGGGCATCGAGGTCAAGCCGGGCCACCTGTTCCTGGAGCAGCCCGTTGAGCCTTTCTTTCTCTCCCTTGTCGATCTTCGATCTGTCGACTCCAAAATCCTGAACTTTCTTGTCGTATGGAGTTGATTGTTTCGTGTCGAGGCTTAAGAGTTTCTGACCAACGCGTATGCTCAGCGAGAAATCTTTGATGGCTTGACGCATCGTGTCGGTACTTGCCATCTCAATGTCCGCACGCCGCAGCCTGATTGTTCCCCACGTCGTGATCGCGCGGATTGCAATGAGAAATCTATCTCCCGGCTTTGCATCGGTCGACAAAACAAAAACACCGTCACCGGGAAAATATCCCTTGCCCGCTTCGTTGATCCACATGTAACCGTATTCGTCCACCGACACGAGAAGTTTTACCGTTCCGCCGACCTTTTTCCCCATGATGTAATCGGGAAGAACGATTTCCTTCCTCAACCAGCACGAATCGGAGTGCACCGATTCAGCAATTCTCAACGTTTGCCATTGTGAATCGTCGAATCCTTTTTGCGTTGGGTCTCCCTTCACCTCACCAAACTTGAGGTTCGGACTCATCTTTAAATCATTCATTTGGAGCGTTGCCAAAGAATCGAGGGCACCGGCCACTCTATCAACGTTTGTCTGTGCCGCGACAATGAATGGGAAAACTATAGCTGCGATATATGACAAAAGGCTTTTCATTAAGACTCCTTTGTTGTTGGGTTTTTCCAAAACCGGTTTTGATAGTCAACTAGGTTTAGATCGTTTTCCTGCCGTACAACTCGTCATACTTGAATGCCGTGGAAGGCATGATACCATTTGATTATGGCTCTCATGGGCCGACCATGAATGGTCGGGTTGCATTTGAGTTATCTTCTCCAACAAATCTTACGACATCAATTCTTATTCCTATCCCAACCATTCAGGGGCCGGGATGGGTAGAGACATCTGTCCGGTATAGCGCATTTATGCCCTTGGTCGCATTACTTCCTTTTTAATTGATCCATCATCACCGTGATGAGTATAACAAAACCGACAACCACCTGCTGCATATATGAATTGACGTCGAGAAGATTTAATCCGTTCCGCAGTACGCCGATCAATACGGCCCCGAGCAATGTCCCGACGATTGTGCCGCGGCCTCCGGAAAGGCTGGTTCCCCCAACAACAACTGCGGCGATGACATCCAATTCGTACATCAATCCTGCGTTCGGTTGGCCGGAGTTTACGCGTGATGCGAGAAGGATTCCGCTCAACGAAGTCAGCACGCCGCATATAACGTACACTCCGATAAGGATCCGATTCGTGTTGATGCCTGCAAGCCGTGCGGCTTCTTTGTTACCCCCCACCGCATAGACATAACGGCCAAACCGCGTCCATTCCAAAATAATATATGCGCCGATGTATACGAAGATCATAATCAACGTTGGAATCGGAATTCCGAAGACCCGCCCCCCTGCAAGCAAGCCGAACTGTGGCGGAAGTTCCCAAATCGGCCTCCCGTCCGTGTAGATGTACGCCGCACCGCGGAAGATTGTCATGAGAGCCAGCGTGGCAATAAACGGCGTGATGGCATACCGTGTAACGCATACTCCAGCAAACGCCCCTGACACTGCGCCGACCATCAATCCAGCTGCGATTGCTAACGGAAGCGCAACGAAAATGGGGAGAGACAATTTAGCGATGCTAGCAGAAATAACACCCGTGAAGGCCACCAGCGCACCAACCGATAAATCTATTCCCGACGTCAGAATAACGAAGGTCATGCCTGCCGCAATGATTGCCGTGATCGAAAGCTGCAGTGATACGTTCAGTATGTTTTCAGCGGTAAAAAAATATGGCGAAAGCTGAGAGAAAAGAATGACCTCAGCTGCCAACGTTATTCCGATGCCGAATTTTGCCGGAAGCGGCGAAAGGAAATGAGCGCGCTCTTTAGTTTTCACGATGCACCTCTTCCGGCACAAGTGTCGCAAGCGCCATTATTTTTTCTTGTGTCGCTTCCCCCCTTTGTAATTCGCCGGTGATGCATCCATCGTGCATAACGATGATTCTGCTGCACACTCCGAGAAGCTCGGGAAGGTCGGATGAGATCATTACAATGCCGACGCCTTCACCCGCAAGCCTGCCGATGAGCGAGTAAATTTCATATTTCGCGCCGACATCGATACCGGCGGTAGGCTCGTCAAAAATCAGCACCTTCGATTTTGTCAACAGCCATCGTGCGAGAATCACCTTTTGCCGATTACCGCCGCTGAGATTTTCAACCGATTCACGCCCATCCGGTGTCTTGATACGAAGTTGCTCTATAAAAGGTTGAACTCTTCGGGTTTCCTTTGATGTATCGAGAAACGGTCCTCGGAGCAGATCGGAGAGGCTGGGCAGAGAGATGTTTTCGATAACGTTCATCTCCGGGATGAGCCCGAGCCTGTTTCGATCCTCCGTGAGAAGACCGATACCAAGATCAATTGCTTCGCGGGGAGAGCGAGGTGCAATCTCTTTCCCATGGAAAAACATTCTGCCGGACTCCTTCGCGTCGGCGCCGAACATAACCCGGGCAAGCTCTGTGCGCCCCGATCCCACAAGTCCCGCGAAGCCGAGTATTTCTCCTTTGTGCAAAGAGAAATTTATGCCGCTCAGAATTCCCGCATGAATATCCTCAACCCGGAAGAGCTCCTCGCCGACTGTCAGGTCGGCACGGGGATATTCGTTCTCCAATTCGCGCCCTACCATCCATCGGATAAGACTTTTTCTTTCGGCTTCTATAACGGGGCAGGTATTCACTATTTTGCCATCGCGCATGACCGTCACCCGGTCTCCGATTTGAAAAATTTCTTCCAGCCGATGCGAGATGTAAATAACGCCGACACCCTCCGATGTCAGCCGCCGGATAATTGCAAAAAGATTGACGAGCTCCCGTTCTGTGAGTGCCGCTGAAGGTTCATCAAGCGCGAGTATAGTCGCCTTTTGAGAGATCGCTTTTGCAATTTCAACTACCTGCTGCTGGGCTACGCTCAGTGTGCGCACCGGAACAGTCGTGTCAAGTTCTTCCCCGAGTTGGGCCAATTGTAACCGCGCACTTCTGTGCATTGCTGCATGGTCGATGAACGGAACCCGGGCCCGCATCGGCTCTTTACCGAGGAATATATTTTCAGCGACCGACAGCTCCGGCACGAGCTTAAAGTCCTGATAAATGATTCCGATGCCATACTTCAACGCATCGGACGGCGAATGGATATCCGCCTTCTTTCCATCAATAATGATTTCCCCGCTATCTTTGGCAAGTGCGCCGGAAAGAATTTTCATCAGCGTCGATTTGCCGGCGCCGTTTTCTCCGACAAGACAGTGAACTTCCCCGGCGTTTAATTCAAACTCGACGTCGTCCAACGCCCGAACGCCGGGATACTGTTTTGAAATGCCTTTCAAATGCAAGAGTGCGGGCATACTTACGGTGAGGTTGTCTTCTGCAAAGCTTCCTTGTCTACAATACCGACTTCAACAGCATACCGCTTCTGAACGTTGACCCCTGCAAAATAATCCTTAATGGTGGAAATCGTTGCCGCACCGATTTTCTTCGGATATTGAATCACGTCGGCTTTCAGAGGAGAGTCTTTGAGGATGGCATCGACAGCCGGCGGCGTTGCATCGTATCCGACGATGACAATATTCATCCGCTTGAACGCCTGCACAGCGTCAAGCGCGCCTAACGCGGATTCGTCGTTGATCCCGAATATCCCGTTTAAATCGGGGTGAGCTTGAAGAAGATCGGAGGCTGCCTCCAGCGACCTGTCCCGTACTCCATCTCCGTTCACATCGGAAACAAGCTTGATGCCTGGATATTTTTCGATCGCACTCTTGAACCCTGCGACACGGTCGAGCACCGAGGTAAGGATCGGCTGGTCGATCACGGCTACGTTTCCTTTGCCGTGAAGAAGCTGTGCGAGATATTCTCCGGCGCGTTTTCCCCCAAGCTCGTTATCGGACGCAATATGGCTCACAACGTTTCCTTCGAGCGCAGCAATATCTGCGGTAAAAACGGGAATCTTCGCATCATTCGCCTTCTTGATACCGCTGCCGACGCCCTTTGAGTCGACGGGACAGACAATAATCGCATCCACTTTGCGGGCAACGAAATCTTCTATTTGCGCGATCTGCTTCCCGATATCGAATTCTGCAGCGGTAACGATCAACTCATAATCATCCTTTGCGGCTTCCGTGCGAAGCCCTTCTTCGAGGTCCTTATAGAACATGTGCCCGCGGGTCAATAGCGTTACCCCGATCACTTTCGTGTGTTTTTGCTCCTCTTCTTTTTTTCCGCAGGATGAAACGGCAAGCAAGCAACTAATAACAATTAAAACTATCGGTAAGCTCTTTCTCATGATTGGTTTCATCTCTTTTCTGAACGGCGTGAAAGATACGTCAAAAGCAGTATTTATAGGACTTTACTACTTCCGTTAAAATATCGTGGAAGAATGTAAATAAAGCGCCATCGAAATTCAAGACCGTTCGACGAACTCGTTTTTTTACCGTTGCAATTGCAGTAACGTATTTTTACATTCTGCGAGTCTACACCGTCGATGGTACGATAGAACACCGACAGGCCGCTAAGACCCGCGGCAATAACAGGCTGTATTTTCCCGGAGAGACATCATGAGCAAGAGCAAAATCAAACGAATTGCAATCAACACCGGAGGCGGCGACGCCCCCGGGCTTAACGCCGTTATTCGCGCTGTCGCAGTTTCTGCGGAGAAACGAGGATGGGAAGTTATCGGCATCCGCGACGGCTATAACGGACTTTTTCTTCCCGAGCGCTATCCTGAAGGTGGATTGATGCGGCTGACGCACGAGAGGGTAAGGGGCATTACACATCTCGGCGGCACTATTTTAGGAACTACAAATAAGGGGAACCCGCTTAAATACCCGACCAAAGGAAAAGATGGAAAATGGTTTGAAAAAGACCGCTCCGTTGAGATCATGAAAGCGTTCAGAAAAAACAAAATTGATGCGCTGATCGCAGTGGGGGGCGACGGGTCGCTCACTATCGCCAATGAATTTGAAAAGATGGGATTACGCGTCATCGGCGTTCCAAAGACCATCGACAACGATCTCGACAAAACAGTCATCACATTCGGGTTCGATACAGCCGTCTCTTTCGCAACAGAATGCATCGACAGGCTCCATTCCACCGCACAAGCGCATCAGCGAGTAATGGTTGTCGAAGTCATGGGGCGGTATGCCGGCTGGATAGCGTTGAACAGCGGAGTCTCCGGCACTGCTGACGTGATCTTGATACCGGAAATCCCTTACGATATCGCGAAGGTTGCTGCAAAAGTCAAAGACCGTGATAGAGAGCATCGGTATTTTTCAATCGTTGTTGTCGCCGAAGGAGCGATGCCGGTCGGCGGGAAAACTTCGGTAATCGGAAAAGAGCTGGGTCGGGCAGAACGATTGGGCGGAGCCGGAGAGACAGTCGCACATCAAATCCAGGAGCTGACTGGAAAAGAAACGCGCGTCGTCGTCCTCGGGCATTTATTGCGCGGCGGAACTCCGACAACCTTCGATAGGCTGATCTCGCTCCGTTTCGGCGCCGCCGCAGTGCGCGCATTAGAAGAAGGAAAATCGGGGGTGATGGTTGCGCTCGATCCGCCGACCGTCCGGTACGTCCCTCTTGCCGATGCAACGCATCGCATGAAAACGGTTCCCCTCGACTGCGATACAATTCTGACGGGACGGGATCTAGGAGTCTGTTTCGGAGATTAGTAGAAAAAGAATGGCGCAAGGCATTCAACAAAGGCTGGCGTATTGCCGGCCTTTGCGTTTTTTGATAAGTCTGAAAGAAATCGGAAATTGAGATATCTGAAAAATTGTTTCGCGCTAAGCGGCAAAGGCGCGAAGATTCTGTTTTAGAATCATTTTGCGACTTTGCGTCTGGCGAAGCCATCCCGTTGGGATTTTGCGCGAGCCCCACATTTTGGATTATTCAGAAGGCTCAATTCACTTCTGAACAATGCCTGAGTAATGTCATAACCAATGCTTCAGAAGTCTCAATTTGAAAATTTCCAATTTCCCCGCAGGAACAAACCGGCGGTTCCATCGTCTATATCCTTTGAACGATGGGCCGAGCAAGATATTCGATTACAACAATCATAAGGAGTGTATCATGAAAACAACGATACTCTCTCTTGCGTTGCTGGTGTGCACTTCTCTCTTCTTTAGCACACACGTGGACGCCGGAGACAATAACGGAAGTGTGCAGATCGTCAGATCTATCGACCATCAAAGAGGGGGATGGCTTGGGGTTTCGATTCAAGACATTACTTCGAAAATGGCAAAGAAAAAAAATCTCAAGAACGAGGACGGCGCTTACGTGAGCGACGTCATCGATGACAGCCCGGCGGATTCTGCGGGGGTGAAGGAAGGAGACGTGATTGTCGAGTTTAACGGCAAAACGATCGATGATGCGGGCGACCTTTTGCGTGCCGTCCAAAAATCAAAACCCGGCATTAAGACCACGATCGTAGTGATTCGGGACAACGAAAAAAAATCCCTCGCAATTTCAGTCGGAAAACCTCGCCGCGCCGATCACTCTTCAGGATTCGCTTTTTCCGCTCCGATGCCCCCCCGTATGCCTTTTTTTGGAGCAACACGAACATGGGGGCTTCAACTCTCTGAATTGAATGAACAACTCGGCGAATATTTCGGCGCTCCAAATGGACGAGGCCTTCTTGTCGAACAGGTAGAAAAGAAAAGCACGGGAGCAAAGGCCGGTTTTAAGGCGGGTGATGTGATAACAAAGGTCAACAAAAATTCAATCGAAGAATTGCGGGACCTCTCGGATGCTCTGGAAGACGTCGAATCGGGGGACAAGGTTGAAGTTGAAATCCTCAGAAAGGGGGCAAACACAATGCTGACGGTTGAAATTGAAGACAAGGATGACCCGCCATCATCCTTCAATTTTCATTTTGAGAACGTACCGGATATTAACGGGTTTCAGCCCGAAGGAATTCAACTGAGAATCCAACACCCGGAAGCCATGCCCGATCTGCGTAACCTGAAAATGCAGATTGATCAATTCAAACAAACAATGACGCGCGCGACAGTGTAAAGATCATATCATCGGCACAAAGGGCGGCATTTATTCTGCCGCCTTTTATGTTTTCACCTTTTCATCCTATGCAACCGCAGCATCATTCTTATCCTTCCGAGCGGGCTTCAGGCTGTAGCATTCCCCAGTATTGTTTCCTAAATGTTTTTTTAGTACTATTTAACTAGAGTTATTATTTTGTAACCATTTTCGGCCCATTCCAGGTTGACAGTAACAAATTTACGTTCGAGTTTTTCCATTTATTTCGTTGCAGTGCTCGTTTTTTCGGCCGTATTGACATCGTTTTCGCTGGCTGGACAAGCTCCGGACAGTACCGGCGAAAATGCCAATGGCCAATCACTCCAAACCGATACCACGAACTCCACTCAGCCATTCCCGCAAAACCCCGATGGGAAGCCGTTATGGCATTCGATGGTGACTAACGTTCCCGGCGACTGGGTGAAGTGGTACAACATAACATTTCGCAGCGACAAGATCGGCGAATATGCGGCAATTGCCGGAATTACGGGAGTTCTTATGGCCACCGACAATCAAACCTACCAAACACAAAAAAAATGGGATAAAGAATCTGCAACGGTCAGTTCTGTAAGCAATTTTATTACTGATTTCGGCCAGGGAGACGCTCAGGCAGCCGTTGCCGGCGCTTATCTCCTGTACGGACTGACATTCGACGACAATCGATCGTTGCGGACAGGGACTGAAATAGTACAAGCAATTCTTTCAGGAGGAATAGTTGTACAGCTGATAAAACATGTTACAGGGAGAGAAAGTCCGTTTGTTTCGACGGCTCCCGGGGGTGTTTGGCGATTCTTCCCAAATCAATTTGATTACGCCAAAAGAGTCCCTCACTATGACGCATTCCCAACCGGCCATCTTTGCACATCTATCTCTACCGTAGTGGTCATTGCAGAAAATTATCCGCAAATAACATGGATCCGGCCTGTCGGTTATGTAATTGTCGGAGCGATCGGAGTGACCATGGTGAATATTGGGATCCATTGGTACAGCGATTACCCGCTCGGATTAGCCCTGGGCTACACGTTCGGCATGATTGCAGCACATCCGGAGGGATACGATGTTGCCAATTTTGGAAAAGATGATTCTCACGCTCTGTCGGTGCAGCCGACGCTCATTCCAGGCGGAGCAGGCTTAAAGATAAGCCTCAATTTAAACTGATTCGCGTCCGGCTCGCCCAGCAATTTCACACCTATAGTTTCATTATCAGATCAAACTCTGAGGTCAGTGTCGACTTGAAGATTCAGAAAAACGCCAGCCGAACCATGTTCATTCTTGCAAATAGTTACCCTCTCAAGAAGCATTCTGCCCAATGGGTAATAACCTTGTGCTTGTATGGGTTTGCCGCGTTCGCCCAAACAAAGCCCGATTCACTCACGGTTGCAAATTCCGCGGAGCATTCTGGCGCGCCGATAAGCGATCAGGATACTTTGAAGATGGACCACCAAAATTTTCTCCGAAACTTCTTCCACGATGAGGGCGAAATTTGGACATCCCCCTTTCGAATGAACGGGGATGAAGCAGAGCTGTGGGGTGGAATTGTCGTAGCGACAGCGCTCGCGATCACGGTTGACGAACCAATATCCAAAGACGTTTTCAATTTCCGAAACGAACATCACTGGGTTCAAACAGTTAGTCCTATTGCTACACAATTCGGTCAGTTCTACGTTCCATACGGTATCGCTGCATTCTCCTGTTTGGATGGGTTAGTTTTTGATAACGACGAGCGCATCGATACGGGATTATTAGAAGTGCAGGCGATGCTTCATTCCGGGATAGTGGTTCAAGTGCTGAAGCATCTAGCCGGAAGAAGCCGCCCATTTGTAGATAACGGTAAAAGCATTTGGTACGGACCGAGGGTAATTATTAAGCGGTATGAAGGCGGAGGTTTTTCTCCATACGATTCCTTCCCATCGGGCCACACCATTACCGCGTTTAGCCTTGCGGAAGTGATTGCCGAACGCGAACGTCCGTGGGTCGGAGCAATCGCATACACATGCGCCGGACTCTGTGGAGTTTCCCGACTCACTCAGCATGACCACTGGCTATCGGACGTTGTTTTAGGGGGGGCACTGGGAGTGGCGATAGGACATTTCGAGGTGGCTGCGCACCAGGAGCACTACACGATTTCCCCAACAGTCGGTCTGGGCTCGGCGGGGGTTCTGGTTCATTTCAATTAGAAAAAGTCTCATTCACGAGCGCAGAGAGGAGCATGGCCTTCTACGGCGTATCCGCCGTTCTATTTCCTCACCATTTCTTCCTTGATCTTTTAAGCGCTCAGGACTTTCCGACCAAATACCGTTTTATTTTTTGTGTCGTCGTTTTCTCAAATTCCTGGTCGCGGATTTTGAATGTCTTTATCTGTTTAAAGGCCGGCAATTCCGCATTCGTCTTCTTAATCTCACCCGCAATCACTTCGTGAATCAACTCCGGTGTAATCTTTACCCCTTTCAATTCCGAAAGTTCGATGAAAGCTTCGGCGTCAACAACAACCTGCGCTGCAATAATTTCATTTTGCTTCGCATCCTCTTCGCCGTAGACGTATGACTCCAGAACAAACGGGCTGCGATTGAGAACATCTTCGACCTCCTCAGGGTAAACATTCTTCCCATTCTTTGAAATAATGACATTCTTTTTCCTGCCGCAAATATGGAGGAAGCCCTCTTCGTCGATCCGGCCTAAATCTCCTGTTTTGAACCAGCCGTCCTCGAACGCATCTTTCGTCGCCGATTCATTCTTGTAATAGCCGACCATGATGTTCTCTCCTTTTGCCCACACTTCACCAACCCCCTCCTGGTCGGGCTCGTGAATGATCAATTCGACGGCCGGGAGTGGCAGGCCGGCGGCATCATCTTTGAACAGATCAATCCGGTTTAAGGCAAGAATCGGTGAAGCCTCGGTAAGCCCGTACCCTTGAACGAAATTGAAACCAAATTCGCGCAGTCCCTTGGCAACAATCGGATCCTGGGCTGCTCCGCCCGCAATAAAACATCGTATCGACCCGCCGAAACGATGATGGATTTCTTTGAAGACAATTTTCTTGAAGTTGCGCCATCCAACCCGCTCGGCAAAATCGCTCACTTTGATGAGAGGGCCAATGACGAGGGATGTAATTTTCTTTTCGTGAATAGTTCTGTAAATCCGCTTGAACATTTTATCGAACAGGAGCGGCACTCCCAGAAGCATCGTTGCCTTCACCAACTGGAGGTCTTCGACGACCGTTTTCAATGAACGCGCGTAGTGTGCCGACGCACCGCCGTAAAGAGGACAGAGCAAACCGCATGTGCACTCGTATGTGTGGTGCATCGGAAGTACCGAAAGAAATCTATCTTCCGGATAGATGAAAAACATTCTTACCATAGCGACAAGGTTCGCAGCAATGTTCTTCTGACTCAGCATCACTCCCTTTGCGCGGCCAAGCGACCCGGAAGTAAAAATAATTTCGGCTTCTTCGTCCGGAGTAATCCTTGGCATATCTTCTACGCGGCATCCAGCGCTTGATTCAATGAGCTCTCTCATGGAATAAAAACCGTCTTTCGCGGCGGACAAATCCATGCCGATATAGTACTTCAGGTTTTTCAGAGATGCTTTTCGTTCCCGAAAGACAGAATCATACGTGTCTGAAAAAATAATCGCTACGACATCCGCTTCATGGATAATGTTCAAGACTTCGTTGATAGGCAGGTTTCTGTCGATCGGGACGACAACGTAATTGAAACACATCGCGGAAAGATACGAAATCCCCCACTGAACCCGGTTCTCGCCAATGACCGCAATGTGGCTCCGTTCTCGTATGCCGAGATTTTTAAGAGCGACGCCGAACTTCAGCACATTTTTAAGGAGTGTACGGTAGGTGACTTTAGAAATCGGTGTTTCTTTAAGGTCCTCAAGAGCAATTTTATCGCCATACCGAGCCGCTGATTTGACAATCATATCTTGTACGGACGTTACGTCCGGGACATTATTAAGCTTGTAATCTGTTTTCATAATGAAATATTTTTAAAAGAGAGAATGGCCGTGATTTAATAACTGAGCCTTCTGAATAATACCGAAAGTGCGGCTCGCGCAAAATCCCAACGGGATGGCTTCGCCAGACGCAAAGTCGCGGGATGATTCTAAACAGATCCTTTGCGCCTTAGCGACTTGGCGCGAAACAATTCTTCAGATGTTTCTAACTCCGATAGGATGATAATTGACGTGGAAGCAAGCATTGCCGAAGCCTTGATGATAGACAATTTCCGGATCATAGTATTCTTCAGAATATACAAAAACTTCCCCTTTTAATCTCTCAACTTTTTTTCTATCTTGTACACAGCCGTGAAACAATCCGACAAAAAACGCCTTTTCCGGCAGTCCTCGCACCGTTCCCTGATGATGACGGAAAGAGGATTGCTAAGAGTACTGTGAGGATCCCTCAAGCGGAAGAGACAAGGTGCTTAGGTGGACCGATTTTCCGAAACTTGACGTTTCATAGCACATGCGGCTGCTGTTCTGCAGTTCGCACAATAGGCGATTCCGTTTCATATCTGAAGGAGCATGCGTATGGTCATCGATCCGAAAACACTTTCGTCGCGGGAAGCGTACAACCTCCTCGTCAGCGCGGTAGTGCCACGTCCGATTGCGTTTATTACCTCAATGAATGTAGACGAAAATGTGAACGCCGCCCCGTACAGTTTCTTCAATGCGATCGCCTCTTCCCCTCCCCTTGTCATAATTTCGGCAGGGCGAAAAAACGGAGCGATGAAACACACGGCAGAAAATATTTTGCGAGTGAAGGAATTTGTCGTCAACATCGTTACAGAACAACTGCTCCAATTGATGAAACTCTCGTCGGCAGATTTTCCGCCGGAAATTTCAGAGATCGAGCAAAGCAACCTCACGCTTGCCCCGAGTGTGCGCATCAGAACGCCGAGAATTGCAGAATCGCCGGTAAATTTGGAATGCGTGCTGCATAGGCACCTGGAGGTTGGAAACGAACCCGGCGACCTCATCATCGGCGAGATCGTACAATTCCACGTGAAGGACGAATTGTATTCTCGGGGATCTGTCGACCAAAAAACTTTGAAGCCGATTGCCAGGATGGGGGGAAAATATTACGCAGCGATTGAAAATCTTTTTGAGATGTAGCAATATCAGGAGAACAGGGATAGACCGGGAGATTCGAAAAAATCAGAAGCCGGTCGCGACGATGCGATTCTCATGAGGCTATGGAATCTTACTGCAGATCTGTTGAAAGTTCGTACCTCAGTATCCTGTTATGGCCGGTATCGCTGATGTAAATGATTTTGTTGAAAAATGATATGCCAAATGGATGGAGCAACGCATTTCCAGATTTTGACGGGCCGAACGATTCATGAAGCAGGTTTCCGTTCAAGTCGAACTTCATCAAGCTGTCGAGGGAACTGTCGAGCACATAAATATTGCTGCGGTCGTCGACCATAACGGCTTGCGGCGTTCTGAAGATGTTGGAAAGCATGGCCGGCAATTTCCCTGACGAATATTTTGACGGGTCGAGACTGAGTTCAGAGTTCCAGCTCGGCGCAAAAAGTTCGCTGCCGGGATTAAACGTAATCCACTTGACTTTGAAGGCATTCGCCGGATCGGTCTGAGTAAGAATAAAATCGGACCCGTTTTGTTTCGTGGGGAATGTCGTTATGTTGCTTATCTGGTTAATGGCGACAAATCCGGTCCCGGTCGGCACGAGACTCGGCACCAGGTCTATATAATCGCTTGAGTACTGCATGTCGTTGTTATTGAAATGCAGAACCAGATTATCAGGGTCGACCGAACTTGTATTATTGTTTCCCGACCGGGTCACATAATAACTGTTGTCGGGCAGGACTGCGGCTCCGGTATATTCTCTGCCGGAAATCAAGGCACCTGTTATGGGATCGCGGGTGACTTGTTCCTGCAGGCCCTCGTGGTACACTATTTCGACGGGAGCAGACGATATATCATGATCGTAATTGAAGAGGTGGATCTTTGCAATCGCCGCGACGGTAATTACTTTCCCGTTGACCGTCGTATCGTACTCGCACCCGATGATGAGGTTGAACCTTCTATCCTCGGCGATGGCAATCGGGCGTTTGACAAATTGAGAATATCCGAGGATCGTGCCCGCCAGGTCGACCATCACGATCCTGTTATTGCCCGGTTCTGTCACATATAATATGTAATCGAAGCCTATTTTTATATCCTTCGGGCTGTTGAAAAATGCCCATGCCGGCTGTATCTGTATATAGTTTGTGTCGCTGATGACTTGTGTGGTAGCTTTCGGGAGAGCCGACAGATCGACGATGTCGGATTTTTCGCTGCAGCCCGAAAGAAGAAACAATGCTGCGATTATGAGCGGTGCAGTTTTCATCCTAGAACCTTAAGTTTAATGAAAACCTATGAACATCGCCAAGCCGCTCGTACGGAGTAAAGGAATAGTCGAAAGATACTGCAGCGAATCTCGCATCAACTTTTACCCCTGCGCCGAGCGAATAACTTTGTTCGTCAACATTTATCTTGTATCCCGCCCTCAGAAAAAAATCTTCAGTGTATGAATATTCACCGCCGAACGAAATGTTTTCCGAATTATCTGCAGGGTGATTCAACTGAGCGGAAGCGGTTAGTTTATTGACATTATCCTGGTACGGTTCGAATGCAAATCCAACCCTGAATATTGTCGGCGGCGAGAAGCTTTGAAATGTAGATACGGTGGATCCATCGACGAGCGTCGCAGTTCCAGCGGGAGTCAGCTGACCTCCGAAGTTGGTCACAGAAACGGCGAATCTTGTCGTACCGAGGCCAGTCCAATAATATGTTCCGAGATCGATCAGCACGCCGCCCATACTCACGTCCGCGAGAGTTTCGTCTATGTATTTCACGGTTACACCGAAGCTGAATTTGTCCGTCATCCGGCGGGCGTACGATACGCCGAACGCGAGATCGCCATATTTAAAATACGCACCGGTACCGAACGGCTGAAATTCCGTCGTAACAGGCATGTCATCCGATTGGAGGGAGATAACGGAAATTCCGAGGGTATTTTGTTCATCGAGATGATACACGCCGCCCAAAAAATCATGCTGCAAGCCCACAAACCATGTTGAATGCGCAATGGCTATTTCGTTTTTGTCGAATTCCGTAATTCCTGCCGGATTATAGAAAAGGGCGTAAGCGTCGTCGTCAACGGCCACGTAGCTTTCGGCCATGGCATTGGCTCTCCCGCCGACTCCGATCTTTAAAAAATCAGCGGCAGTTATCCCGACTCGCTGAGCTCCAAGAACGGGAAGCAATTGCGAGAGACCGGATTGAACTGCTACGACAATCAATATAAGAATTAGGGGCGCTTTTCTCATCGTGGAATTTTAAAAGTCAAAACTCAAATTGCAAAATGACAACTCCGGAACGGGACATGATGATTCGTCATTTTGTCCATCCTTTTTCCCATTAAAGCTTCACCGAAATGCCGATCTTTATATTCCTCGGCGGCAGATATCGCGATTGGTCGAGCGGATAAGGGTCTATCGGCGCCGTGAGTTCCGGGTAACGCGGGTCATTCCATGAAGGAGGCACAGGGTCGCCAAGTTGGTACGCACGTCCGGTAACGGGATTGATGATATCGGAATTGAGGTCGTTAAAAATGTTTCTTACCTCAACCATAAATGTCATATCTATGCCGCCCACGGTGAAATATTTCTCGAAATTGAAGTCCACCCAGAACCAGTTGGCGCCGACTGCGCCGTACTGATCAGTAGTGTTCACGGCATAGAGAGGCTCACCGTCTTGAGCATACGTGCCGCTAAAATAATACGGCGTGTATCTCTTTCCGCTTTCGAAGAACACCCTGAAATAGGCTTCATACCCGTCAAGAATGCCTTTCCCGAATCCGAAGGTGCCGTTGTCTTTTTCATCAATGAGCGTAATGTTTGCGGAAAGCTGAACCGGGCGATCCCATGCAACATACGTTTCATTCAATATTTCCTGGACAACTCCTTCAACGGCAAGGATCCCCTGGTCTTCGGAGCTGGATTTTCCCGTCGTGACAGAATAGGAGCCGTTCATCGAAGCTCGAAGCCAGTCGCCGATTCTCTTTTTGTATTCTACTTCAATTCCTCTCGAACGTGCATAGTCGGAATTGACGTACGTGATGAAGCTTTGCCCGATCAATGCCGCAGAATTAATCTGTGCTTGTTGAGTCTGGATGTAATCGAAAATGTCTTTATAGTATGCGGTAACGGTCAGCACGTCATCGGGGGTAAACTGGTTTCGAAGTCCTAGTTCGTAACTGACGGTTGTTTCCGGATTCAGGTTAGGATTGCCGAAAGCCTGATAGGTTGACATTGCCGTGCTCGGCGCCAGCTTTGCGTAGACAAATTGCGGCCTCGGCCATTTCGAAAACTGACCATAATTTAAAAAGAGCGTCTGATCGTCTGACACGGGATGCGAAACGCCGAGACGCGGGCTGATGCGTCCTTTCCACCGTCGGCCGAAGAAATCGTATGTGTCTTGATAATAATCGTTGCGAATAGCCTGCGGTATTGTAATGACCTGGGGGTTGTTCACGGCGTCGTCAACATATTTTCCGGGGAACCAATAATCGAAACGCAGGCCGAGATTCAAAATCATTCCGTTGGTCGTGATGTTATCCTCCGTGTATGCAGAACCGGTCGCCGGGAAAACGTGATAGACATCGTTATTAAGTCCCATGACGCCAATCCATGGCTCATAAATGTCGACGAGCTGCATTTCCTGGAAATTCAGGTCGAACCCGGCTTTGAACTTGTTTTGCTCCGTGAAGAAATCGGTCAGATCAAATTTCACTTCATTGTTGACGAAGTAATGATCGTGCCATGTGCTGGCGTTGCCGAGGTCGTAAAAGCCGTCGCCCGGAATTATTCCGATCGTATCGCGGCCGGTGTTATAATACTGCGGGGGAAGCGAAACAACGTCGACCGGCTGCTGGTACTGAGTCCAATAAAGCCCGTTTGCATCGGCGCGAAGATGAGTAAAGAACTGGGCAAGTTTTAATTCGTAAAAAGACTTTGGGCTGAGCGTTTGGGTTATGTCAAGAGATTGAGCAACGCTGTTGTGCGTGTAGACATCTGCATTCCCGAGAATATTCTGAAATTGGTACTGGTACCCCGGAGTAGGTTCGACGTATTCCAAAGTGGTTTGCAGCTCTTGAGTGTTTTCGTTGATGCTTACGTTCTGGTTGTAAGAGTAGGTGATCTTGAATGTCTGACTCGGCTTATAGGTAATTTTACCGAGCCCGTACCAGTCGTTGGAAAGCCTCGGTGCAAATCTCGTCCCGTAGAAAATTGAAGAATTGAGCCGGGCCGGCGGATCGATCTTGTACGTAACGACCTGTCCGTTCTGATAACGCTGGGCCCAAAGGATTTGTCCGTCTGTGAACGACCCCGCGAGACTTCCGAACACCGTCACTTCGCCGGGAATATTGATGCCGAGCGCGGGGAGCAGGTATTTCGTTATCGGCTCCGGACCGCCGAGGTTGGCTTGAAAGTCGTTAGAATTGAAGTCGGACGGGGAATTTTTATTGAGCCCCCAATTGTCGGTTTTGGATTGAAGAAAAAGTTCGTATTGGCTGGTGCCTTCTTTTGTTTTTGCGTTAATAATGCCGCTCGTCGCTTGTCCATACTCTGCGTTGTAGCCGCCGGTAATGACGTCCATCCCGCTGAGCATGTTGGAGCTTAATTGCAAGCCGAAACCCGTGCCGGCCAGCGGATCCTGTATGTTGATGCCGTCCAGGAGGTACGCATTTTCGTACGATCGCCCGCCCCGGATGTGAATCTCGTTGTCCGTTGCGACAACGCCGACTTGCTGCGAAACCACGTCTTTGATATCCTGCACTCCTGAAACTTTTATATCTTTATCAGATACGGTGTTGACGCTTTGCGTCTCGGCCCGGTCCATCATGGGCTTATCGCCGACAATCACGACTTCCTGCCCGAGCGTAAGAACCGATTCTTCTAACTTTGTATTGAGTGCCGTTGCCTCGCCGTCCTTCACAACCACTCCTGCATGTTCGACCTCTTTGAAGCCGATGAGTCGAAACGTTACAGTGTATGTTCCGGCCCCGACATTTTTGATTTCGAACGTTCCGTCGATGCTTGTCGTGGCGCCGTAATATGTTCCCTGTATGAGGACGTTAACGCCGACGAGTCCTTCGTTCGTTGCAGCGTCGCTGACTTTGCCCTTTATGGTTCCGCGCACCTGTGCGATCGCCGCACACATAGGCACACAAATGAATGCGGCAACAAGAATTTTCAGGATGTTTTTTGTCATCGGCGACATTTCTTAGAACGCTCCAAAATCTTTGAAGACTTTATACAGCAGCAGATAGGCTCTCAAGTTTGGCGGCGTCGTGGAATTCCCATTGAAGCGGTAAAGCGGTACACCGAGAACGAATGCCGATTTATCACCGCTCATGACGCCGAGAATCGGCTGACGGTTGTTTGCCCCATACGGTTGCATACTGTAGATCACGGTTGTCCCGAGAGTAGGATACATGCCGCGCAAATTTGCAACAACTTTTCCTCCGTCCGCTGCATTTGAATAATAGCTGTCACGAATGAGATTGGTATACATCGTGGAGTCATAGGGCGCAACAGGCTGTACCGTGGCTCCCGGTTTTACAAATCCTGTCGAAGTAACCGGGCTGGAAGAAAGGGAATCTGTAAGAAAGTTGCTCGTCAAGCTGTCTATTGCGTCGGTGAAATCGCTGATCTCCTGGTTGATGTCTAAGCCGGAAGAGTATGAAGACGGCAGGGAAAATGTCATAAAAAATTTTCCGCCGGAATTCCTTCTGAAATTCCTGACAGCAGTTTGCGCGATATCGAAGTCCTGCTCATCGGAGGAATACCAAAAAACATATTTGTAAAGCTTCAGCGTCTCGTAAAAAGTCGGAACGACGTACGGCTGAACCAGATTTCCTTTCTTCGGATAATTCGAGCCGGTCTTGATATCCCACACATCGAACTGCCCGTGGAGAGCACCGCCCGCGAGCGTATCGAAAATACTTGAATAAAATTTTGTCGATTGATCCTGCACTCCATAATCGTTGATGATCAATAAACTCCCTTTGGGCTTCTTAACAAACCAGGTATGTGTCGTATCGGGCATTCGCACGGCACGGCTGAATGCGCCGGCAACATCTTCAACTTTGATATAAAAAATGTTGTTTGCATTCAGCTTCATGTTGGGCAAACGTACCGGAAGAGGCGACTGCGACAATGCAGGGTAGGTGTTTGGATAGACATCGCAGGTTACTGTCGAAATGCCTGTGCCGCTTGGCGCTTCCGACAGTCTTCCTTCCAGGGTAACGAAATCCGCCTGCGCCGGAAGCTGAACCCAGCTTTGTGCTGACGTGTCATTCAGGGCTATGAAATAATTTATAATCGTGTTGTTGCCGTCGATATCGGCGCCCTGCCATCCGAACGAAACAACCGTGAATGTCGTATCCGGAATATCGAGGCGCGTCACATACGGCGGTTCGTTCATGACGAATGCAACGGTCGGCGGGGTATTGGTAATTGGGAATTTTATCGACGCCGGCTGTTGGTCGACCGACATTCCGAGTGCCGCGAAAGCAACAGTATCTCCTTCTTTCAGCGGTCTTTTGAATGTATTATCAATTCCGGCAACACTAAAAGTGTAGGCAGTGTCCTTTTGATACAACGGAAGAAAGAAGGTACTGTCATCCTTCGTTGTGAATGTCCATATTTTATTGTTCACCGGTATGGCGTGATCAGTCAACGATATGATGTAGCCGATCACAAGGCCGTGAGGATCGTTTGCCCACCACTTGATTTCGAGAAGGCTCGCCTGTGCGTTGAAATTTGTCGTCTGTATCGAGTCGCGGTATGGGAATGCGGTGACATACGTAACCGGCGGGCTATTCACGACATTCGTGGGGGTAAGATGTTGTGTACAGCCGGAAAGCGAGAGAAAGAGAGAAAAAACTATGAGGTGAAGAATGAATGGCGTTCTGCACCCGTGTACCGCTGCACCGTGGTCCTTCTTTTTTAAACCGAACGCCATTTTATCCGCCGACAAATTTCAGATCATCGTATGATTTTCCATCGCCTCATAGTTCTCTCTGCCTTCACGGTCATTTCAGCAGAAGCATTTTCTTTACCGCACTGAAGCTTCCTGCATTCAACCGGTAAAAATAAATGCCGCTCGCAAGCCTTGAAGCGTCAAACGTAGCCGTATAATTGCCGGCAGTTTGATACTGATTTCCAAGCGTGGCAACCTGCTGACCAAGAATGTTGTATATTTTCAATGAGACGTAGCCCGCCTTGGCAATTGAGTATTTAATCTTCGTGCTCGGGTTGAACGGGTTCGGGTAGTTTTGTGACAGCGAGAATGACGATGGAACGACCGACGAGGTTTGTCTTACTCCATCGAGCTCTCCGACAAAGTCACTATTCGTTCTCGGCTCCAGTTTGTACTCGCTGTTCTTATATTTTATGATGCCAATGAGACCTTGTATGAATGCGCCCTTAGGCATAATGTGAAAGCCCCACGCCGTGTCATGCGGATCGACGCTGTAGGTGTTGCTTCCATCATCATCGACACGGCACTTGCCTGAACCGTCATCAACCATGTATTCCCTGAAGCTTCCGTTGGGCCCGGTGATACTGTAGGTGGGACCATCGGGATCGTTATCCACGATGTAAACGGAATCGAATTCTACGAGAACTCCCTGCCATTTCCTGGCAAGCGAGTCGCCGTTGGCTCGCTGTCCGATATCCGACGTTTTTATTTTTACTGGTGTGAACAATGGTTCAGGGACCGCCAAATTGGTAAAAGAATTCACTGAGATTTCGGTCTGGCCGTTATACATAGAGACAATCCCGGTCAAGGAAACACTTTCCCCCCTGTGCAGTTTATCGGCTGTGGTATCATACAACATGACCCCGCTCCACGGGGCCGCCGCGTCTTGCATAAAAGCATACGGGGTTTTCGTGGACTGATTCTCATGGTCGATCTCGGCCGGGTAGTCAGACGTGTCCGCCAGAATTACTCCCTTTACAGTCACCAGTAAATCCGCTACGCCGCTGTTGCCATCGCTGAATGGAGTGTACTCGATATCCCTGATGGTGTATCCTGCAGACCTCACATAATAGAACAAAGCAGTTCTCGAAGTATCCGGGTAATTCGATTGCGACGCCAATGTGCTGTCCTGCCACGCTGAGTAAAAATACCTCACAAATGACCCATCAGCCTTGGGGGGAATCGTTGCTATGTACGTATTCCCAGTATCCGCTGTCATCTTGATGCGGGTAAATGCGCCGCTATTCACGGAATAATATAAAGCAACGGAATCGACGATCAAGGAGGCCGCATTAGGATTTGCATTCGTGACAAGCACTCTGACATTGACGGGATCGCTCGCAGTCGGTATTGCAGGGGAACGCCTTGTGGAGAACCCGGTTGCAGTTATGCTCGGGGTATATTTGCCAACCTTCACATCTCCAGGATACAGGGGAATGATTTCATAACCGTACGACGAATATGCCCCAAGAATTCCTCTGATGTAATCGATCTTTGAACCTGGAGCAGGCGGGACCCACTTCGGCGTCACACCAAAAGATCTCCCCGTAAAATATTCTGATGGATCGTATACGTCTATTGTATTTCCCAACGAATCTTCGATGGTTACCGTCCACATCCCGCTGCTGCTACTCTGCGTACGACTTTTCACGGTAAGGTTCCGTAGAATCACGTAGGAATTTTTGTATTTTGTTCCGATGGAGAAATGGGATACTCCACCCGATGTTTTATCGCCGCTCACAAGATCACTGACTTTCACTTCGACGGGCGCCGGTCTATTTCCTCCCGCATCAAGAATGTTGATCGGGATGGGTGCAATGGAGGCACTGCCTATAGGTTCCAATTCAAAATTTCCCCAGATATCCGTTCCATATTTTGTCAGGACTCCAGTTACTTGTATTACGTACCCGCTGTCTATGCTTCCGAAACCGGCATTTAAGATATCTGCAGAAGTATCAATGGTGAAAACGTCCATTCCACCCCATGCTGCGCTGTCGGGATTTTGGATATAAAAAGAAAAATGAGCACCAACATTGCGGATCACTCGTGGATCGGTAGTGAGAACCCCCGTAACGGTTATCGTATCGCCTAAATAAAAGCCGTTAGTCAGACTTGCTCTTAACGTCCCGCCGTGAACCAAAAGCGAATCGGCAATTCTGAGTGAGTCCGGTGGGATAAAGTTGACGCTGTCCAGCGGAACGATCGGATAGGTTTGTGCGAAAGCCCCCGCCGTCATCAACAGAAGAAACAACCCCGCGTACACGGCATCTCTGAAAGTTCTTTTCATTTCAATCCTCCTTGTTTTTTAGCAGAACACTTCGCGTGGTCTGCGGCATTTTACATCTATTTTATTATTAAAAATTTTCCTCGTTTAATTTCTCCACTGCTTAAATTCTTCACCGTGAACAAATAAAGTCCGGTTGCGATTGCCTGATCTGCGTCGGTTATCAAATTCCAAGCGTGCAAGCCGCCCGGCATTCTCTGCGAATTGTCTGAATCATAATGCTGGAACCACTGTATGTCGGAGCCGTTGTAGGTTGCCGCATCGTGCTGAAGCGTCGCTACGATATCGCCCGCGATCGTATAGATCCTGATCTCGCATCTCGGGGGAAGATTATAAAAATAGATTTTCCTTTCGCGCTCGCCGACGCCGTCCCAGGTTGCTCTGGTATAATAAGGATTCGGGAATACTCCGATCGTAAGCGAATCGCCGGTTGCCGCGGGGGGGCCGGGAAAAACTTTGTCCGTCGCACGAATGGAAGTTTGGCTCGGTGTTCCTGAAGCCGGATCTCCCTTGTCATACGCCTCGACTCCGAATAGATATTGCCAGCCGTTCAGCAAATACGGAACGTTATATTTATAGACATAGTAGGACGGATCGCCCGGAAATTGTTTCGGCGGATTCAATTTCATGGGCATTCCTGCGTCCAGCCCTATGGAATCTATCAAATCAAAATCGGCAATTTCCTGATAAGGGTTTTGAATTCCTTGGAAGTCATAACCGGGTATTGACTTGTAAAGCCTGTAGCCTTCAAAATTTTTCCGGTTCAAAAGCGGATCGATGACAGTTTCCGCAGTGTCGTCCCAATAGATCGTCGCCTGTTGGTTGCCGGGGTCGACGTGCACATGAGGCGGCGGAAGAATATTCGGAAAAATATAACGAGTAATTTGTCCGTTAATGGTTTCTCCGTTATAAGTTCGCTGCGCCCATGTCGCATTATCATACAATGTTTTTCTCGACGCGGCGACATTATTTTGATAATCGGTCGGAATTCCCGTATCGAGTTTCGGGGCACACACGATCGCAAACGCAACCGTGATGGATGAACCGGGCAGCAGCTCTGCCGGCCCGACCGAGAGAAGCGCGTACCTGTTTCCGGCCGCGCCGAGATAGCTTGCATTCTTCGGATTGTTGTAGTAATCGGACGGCAATGACGTTTCCATCTTCTCAAAACGTAGAGCGTCCGTCCCGGGTGAGAGAAGGTTTGCATCTCCCGTCGATAACCTGAACTGCCATGCGGAAAAGTGAGTATACTTGTTTATCGAGTCAAGGTATGCCGGCTGCGACATAATGATAGAACCTAAGGGATCGACGCCGAGAAGTTTTATCGAAACATAATTATCAGTCGGCAAGTCGCTCGCGTGATGTTCCGCATCGAACGCGTACGCCAACCGCAATGAATCGACATAACCGATTCCCGTCCCGCTATAGAAAGATGTCCCTTCCGTCGGCAGTCTATAGTTGGTGTTCCGAACCGCGAAATCGTCGACGAACCCAACGAACATCGAATCGATAGGAGTTGTGCCCGTGTTTGTAAGCTTAAAAGTCAGAATAACGAAAAAATTCGCTATCGGATATTCCCATGCATACGTCTCCTCGTGGACAGAAACGTTCAATGGATTATGGCCGATCAGTACCTGATTCGTTCCCGGATCAACCGTGTTAGAGTCAGTAAAATCTGCGACGAAATCCTGATGACTGACCGCATTGGGAGAATAATAGCGTGAATTGAGAAGCGAACTTCGCTGGGTCAGCCCGCTGTTTAAGGGCTGCGTAAACTCGGAAGGATTGCTGTAATAATCTGTGGTCACGGTGCTGACAAAAGGTCCCTGCCCGTTCCTGTACCCTCCAACCCATAATCCTCCGTTGAAGAGGTGTTCTATTCGTGAACGTACGGGAGAAAACGGATACTCGCATGATGGCTGCGCAGGCCAGAAGGATGCGTTGAACTCATTCCCTATGCTGCCGAAACTCGTTACCGCCAAACCGATATTGCCGATGTTCGTGTAGCTGTTATCGGAAACCTGAGCCTGAACGAAATTGGCTATCGACAAAACGGCAAAAAGGAATTTATTGTACTTCATAACAACGCACATTTATTGCTTACCGGCAGAGAGGCAAATAAAATCGAAGTACTGAAAAAAGAGGCACCTGATTCGAACCCCTGATTTTCATATCCTCCGACGCCTTCATTCCGCAGCCCGACGTACATCCCGTCGATCGTATCGTTGTTGACGTTCTGTACCATGTACGTGATCGTCATACGTACTTTGCCGATGTATTCCGTCGCATCACTATCGGTTATTTTTTTCGGGGGAATAGGAGAAGGTCGGCCAGAATTGGTCCGAGAGGGACTCTGTTCTGCGCGGACGTATAGTGCTCGCAATAGAACGATGATATTTCGAAAGAACTGCGTTTGCAAGGGGTACCAAAAAGTAAAAGTGGATTTCTCCTCGGAAATTAGCTTTTAGAAGAACGGCGAGCTTTGCAGATCACATACGTCGCGGTAGGAATATACACGCATCTTGAAAAAGAATCAAGGCGGGAAATATTATTTAACACAGAAGCAATATTGCGGTAACGATGTCAATGGTAAATGACGAGCTTGTCTCCAGCCCTTATATCGGCCAACGCATTCCACCGTTGGATCTCATCAACCGAAACGCCGAATTTTTTCGATATATCCCACAATGTATCGCCGGTGCGGACGCGATAGTAATCTATATTTTCTGAAGTGAGCCGAATTTTTAATCTCCTGCCTGAAAGGACACGGGAGGTGGTGAGATTATTCCATTTTTTTATATCTGCAATCGATACATTGTACATTCCTGCAATCTTCTCAAGCGTCTCTCCCCTCTTCACCTTATGCCGTATCGTCTTCTGCTTTACAGGGGTTGATTTTACAGGTTCCTGTTTTTGAACCGGCGCGGGCTCTGCCGATACGCCGGCTGACGGTTCAACATAGACTTCAAGGGTTTGGCCTGCATAAATCCTGCTCCGCCGCAATTTGTTCCAACTCTTCAGATCGGCAATGGCGACATTGTAATCACCGGCAATTTTTTCGAGTGTCTCCCCCCTTTTTACAACGTGTTGAACCCAATGGTTCCGATCATCAACCTGATCGCCAGCGCTTACACCCGCCGGTAATTTCGGCTGAGGAGTGCTTTTCAACGAGTTTTTCTGTTCAAAACTCATCGCGGCAATTTTTGCATATTGATCTAATTTTTCTGACGGCACCCACACGGTAATCGTTTGACCGATCTGGATCGAACGTCCATATGGAATGTTGTTCCAATTTCGTAAATCGCTGGCCCGCACATCGAACCATTCAGCAATATGCCCGAGCGTATCCTTCCTTTTCACCACATACGCAACTTTATCCCGGCCCTCCGGCACGAGGGTCCGGTGCCGATGGACTCGTGGAGCAACTACTCTCGTTTTCTGAACAGGCTCGGTCTCCTTTTGGGCGACGGGTTCTGGTCCCTGTTGGGCAGCGGGCTCAGTATTTGCAGCAAGTAATCTTTTTTTCGAAATCGGAATAATAAGATAGTTTCCGATTTTCAGCCTGCTCCTTTTTGAGAGCTTATTGACTTCAAGCAGTACCGACGTTGCGATACCGTACTTCCGTGCGATACCCCCCGGCGTATCTCCGCGGCGTATTTTGTGTTCTGCCCATTGACGCTTCTGGTCGTCGGGAATTTGAGCATACTTCTTCGAAAAAGCATCCGATGAACCGTCAGGAATCCTCAGCTTATAGCCGCGATAATTCGGAGGCGTGCACCACTGGATCAATTCCGGATTCAATTCTCTCAACGTTTCCGCAGTTGTCCCAGCACAATCGGCCAACACATCAAGGTCAACGCAGTCGTCCACGGTAACATACTCATACGACAGGCTGTCGGCACGCGGCACACCTTTGAATCCGTATGCTTCCGGATTCATTGCCATCAACGAAACGGCGATATATTGCGGCACGTAATTCCGCGTCTCGCGCGGCAAAAAACGACGCATAGACCAATAATCGTTCGTGTGGCTCCTCCGGATTCCCCTGTTTATTCTTCCTCCTCCCGAATTGTATGCTGCAATCGCGAGCTGCCAATCGCCGTATTGATCGTGAAGGTCTTTTAAATAACGAGCGGCTGCACGGGTTGCTTTTTCATAATCGCGCCTCTCGTCATACCAGTAATTTCCCTTCAGGCCATACAATGCACCGGTCCCCTTCATGAATTGCCACATTCCGACGGCTTTCGCCCATGACCTCGCAGATGGATTCAACCCGCTCTCCATCATCGAAAGATACATCATTTCTTTCGGCACGCCCTCTTCCGTAAAAATCCGACCGATAGCCGGAAAATATTTTCCTGAAAGGTAGAGCCATCGTTCAAAATGTTCCCGGCCTTTATCGATAAAAAACATGATGTTCCTTTCGACAAGGTCGTTCATTTTCATTGGAATCGTGGTTTCGGGAATGGGCACATTCGGTATTTTGACATGTGAAATATCGATGTTCTCAATGTCGAGGTTCAGTTTCTCGCGCAACGCAAAAATAGAACTCTGCGGCCCCACCTCATCGATGCTTGCAATATATTTCTCGTAGTCTTCGACGACGCTTCGGCTCAGGTCGTTGTATTCCTGATTGTTCTCGATATCCGGATAATAGCTGATCTCGTTGAGGATTCCGATCGCTTGCTCAAACTCATCGGCAGAGAGCACAGAATCACCCATCGTTTGCGCTTGGAGCGCGGAGAGATAATGCTGCCGTGCCGATTCCAGGCGCACCGCAATAACCGTTTCGTCCCCCTCATCCGTCGAGTCAGACACCGCAACAGTGGCCGAGTCTGACCCGTTTTTGGCGACCTTTGAATCGATGCCTGCTACCGGCGAAGTGGAAGAAGCAGTGTCCTTGAAATCCGAGCTGACGGGCGATTTGACAGATTGGAGAAATGCGGAGGCTAGAAGAGGTGCATCAATTCTGAAAGTTTGCTCAAGCGGTTGGGCATTCAGAATGGGCCAACTTGATGCCCATGGGGCAAAAATGATGAAGGAGAAGGATAGTAACCAAAATGATCGTCTCGACATTACTCCTCAAAGTTGTTGGAAAGAAACCCTATCTATATAGAAATATAGCAATCAATGAAATAAAGTCAAGGGGAAATTTGAAGGGATCGCTGGAAGTGATTGATATATCAGAAAGACTAGTGCCGTTCCCAAAAAAACAAATGTATTTTACAATAGACAATTCACCGCCAAGGTCGCTCAGGCCGCAAGGATTTCTTAGTATTTTTACAAAAATTTCTTTGCAGCCTTAGCGTCCTTTGCGGTAATAATACAAGCATTAATGTTAGAAGCAGCACTAGCATAGCACGGAGTATGAATTTTTTATCCCAGTTCCGTGAGAACTACGCCCAAGAGGGTAATAACAGCTCCAACGACAAAATGCTTGCTTATCAATTGATGAAGGAAGAGGTACGATAGAACGCTTGTTACGATTGGTTGGGCATTTGCAAATATTGCCACCTTCGTTGTCTCCAATTTCCCTATCGCATAGTACCACAGAAAATACGAAACAACAGACGTACCGAGGCCTAAATATAAAATCCCTTCCCAATGAAAAACCGTCAGCGTAGAAAGGTCGAATCGGCTTACACCGTAAATTCCTAATGGCAGGAAGAGCACCATTCCCCCGATCATCGAGAGCGACGCGATGTGAAAAGGGCCGTATTTCACCACCAATGGTTTTCCCTGGATCGTGTACAATGACCATGCAATGACTGCAATAAACATAACGACGTTTCCATAGGTATAGTCCGAAGAGAAGCTCACTCCGTGTTCAAAAATTATGAGCGCTACGCCGCAAAATGCGATCAGCACTCCTGCTATCTTCCGCTTTGTCAATTTCTCGCCGAGCATGAGATGCGAGAAGACAAGCACGAGCACGGGAGTCGTCGCATACAGCAAAGCGGCATTTGCGGCGGTTGTGAACTTTATTCCGTACAGAAAGAGGAACTGGTTCAACGGAATAACAACGAATGATAGCCACAACATTTTTCCGTAATCTGCTTTCAGGATTTTTATTCTTTTTTCTTTGATGATAAAGAGAATGGCCAGCGCAGCGCTTGATACGCATGTTCGCAGAAACGTCAATGTTACCGGCTCAATGTCTACCACGACCGCTTTCGCGACAAGATGTGTTCCGCTTGCAAGCAGAACTTGGATGAAGATGAGGAAATAGATCATGATGGAGGTGTTTTTTTAGCTAAGAATTGATGTTACGTATTCTGAAGAATTCGTGAAAGAAGCGCTCCACTCAACAACAGACACACCCCCAACCCCTCTCGCTTTCGCCACACGCTCACGCACAGTGGGGAGCGGCGGGGCAAGTCCCCTCTGTGTGTTGCTCGTGCGATGACGAGAGGGGATTTAGGGGTGTTTTAAAAAGATTTTTGCGTAACAGCAGTTAAGAATATACAGAAGGGCTGCGGTTTTTCCAACAGCTTTTCGGGATAACCCTTCGGAAGGGTTCTTAAAGTTACCGACTTCCATTATTTTGCAATTGGAGTTCCCTTTGGGTATATTTTCCGTTACTCAATTTCTTAATTCACAGCCGCAATGAAACAGAAACCAACCCTGTATCTCCTGGATGGAATGGCTCTTGCCTACCGTTCGTACTACGCCTTTATCCGGAACCCGTTGATGAACTCGAAGGGGGAGAACACGAGTGCTGTGTTCGGTTTTGTGAATTACCTGAATAAAATCCTGGACGAAAAAAAGCCGGATTACATCGCTGTCGTCTTCGACACCATCGAGCCGACATTCCGCCATAAAGCGTATCCTGAGTACAAAGCGACGCGGCAAAAGATGCCGGAAGATATGTCCGCAATGATGGAAACATTAAAGGATGTCGTTCGCGCATTCAACGTCCCCGTCGTAGAACTCCCCGGCTTCGAAGCCGATGATGTTATCGGAACGCTTGCCAAACGAGCTGAAAAAGAAAATGTCGAAACATTCCTCGTCACCAGCGACAAGGATTTCATGCAGCTGGTTTCGCCAACAGTGAGATTGTATCGCCCCGGCAAAGGGGGAAATGACGATGAAGTTGTCGACGAATCGGGAGTCATGGAAAAATTCGGCGTACCGCCGGAACAGGTCATCGAAATACTCGGCCTCATCGGCGATCAATCGGATAACGTCCCGGGAGTTGCCGGCGTCGGCCCAAAAACTGCCGAGCCGTTGATAAAAAAATACGGAACAATTGAAAATCTTCTTGCGCACATTGACGAAATCCCTCAAAAAGGATTGCAGGAAAAGCTGCGGTCCAACAAAGAAATGGCCCTGCTGTCAAAAAAATTGGTCACAATCGAAATCAATGCCCCCGTCTCCATCGATTTCCATAAGCTTAAATCAGCGGAGAAAAATGTTCCGGCACTTTATGCGTTATACAACGCACTGGAATTCCGCAGCCTTGCCCGGCGCTTAAAAGAGGACCAGCCTGAGCCCGCCGCTGATGTCAGCTTTGACCCACAGGCTCTTACGCTGCACGATATTACGACCTCCGCACATGAGTATATTATCGTCGATTCCGACGCTAAGTATCTGCGATTGATGTCCGAGCTTAAAAAGGTAAGAGAATTTGTGTTCGACACTGAAACAACATCGACCGATGCGTTGCAGGCTCACATCGTCGGAATCTCGTTCTGTTTCGAGCCGAACAAGGCATATTACGTACCGGTGGAAGTTGAAAGAGAAACGGCTTCCGACAATGCTTCGCTGTTTGAACCTGCAAAAGCATCGGCAAAACGTTCAAACGAAAAGTCATTCCCGCTGAAAAAGATTATCGCCGACATCAAACCAATCTTCGAAAACGAAAAAATAAAAAAATACGGCCAGAATATTAAGTACGATATGCTTGTCTTCTCCCGAAAAGGCATCTGGACAAGAGGTATAGGGTTCGACACAATGGTCGCAAGCTATGTGCTGCGTTCAGAGGGGCAGCATAATCTCGACATCCTTGCGAAGGAACACCTGAACTATAAAATGGTGTCATTCGACGAATTAACGGGGACAGGTAAGGAGAGAAAAGATATCCGGGACATCCCTGCTGCCGACGTTGGAAATTATTCCGCCGAGGACGCTGATATCACTTTCCAGCTTTCGAATATTCTTCATGACAAACTCGCGGCTCAGGGAATGAAATCCCTTTGCAGCGACGTAGAATTTCCTCTTATCGCTGTGCTCGCAGACATGGAATTCACAGGAATAAAAATCGATGTGGCGTTCCTATCCGGGATGTCGAAAGAACTTGAGAGGCAGCTCGACAACTTGGTGGCACAGATTTATTCGGATGCGGGCGAAAAATTCAATATCAACTCCACACAGCAGCTTTCAGTGATCCTTTTTGAAAAGTTGAAATTGGCGCCAGTCCGAAAAACAAAGACCGGCTTTTCAACCGATGTCTCGGTGCTGGAAGCATTGCGGAAAGAACATCCGATCGTTGAAAGGATGCTCGAATACCGCCAGCTCTCGAAGCTGAAGTCGACCTACGTCGACGCGCTGCCGAAGCTCATCCATCCCGCAACGGGCCGCGTTCATACTTCGTTTAATCAAACGGTAGCCGCAACAGGAAGACTTTCGAGCAGCGACCCGAACTTACAGAACATTCCAATCCGGTCCGATATCGGCAGGGAAATACGCCGCGCATTTATTCCCGGCGGAAAAGAAATGGAGATCATGTCGGCGGACTACTCACAGATCGAGCTGCGCATCATGGCGCATATTTCCGGGGATGAAGGATTGCTCGAGGCGTTTGCGTTGGGTGAGGATATTCATTCCACTACGGCCGCAAAAGTTTTCGGCGTGACCCAAAGCGATGTTACGCGGGATATGCGCCGGAAAGCAAAAGAAGTGAATTTTGGAATTATGTACGGCATCGGCGCCTTCGGGTTAGCGTCGCGCCTGGAGGTCACTCAAACCGAAGCGAAGGAAATCATTTCGAAATATTTCGAACGGTTTCCCAAAGTCAATCAATATATCGCAGACACGATTGCGAAAGTACGGCGCGACGGTTTTGTTACAACGCTGCTCGACCGGCGCCGCTATTTACCGGACATCCACAGCAAGAACGCAAACCTGCGGTCAAATGCCGAACGCCAGGCCATCAACATGCCAATCCAGGGAACTGCTGCCGACATGATTAAGCTCGCGATGATCGCAATTCATAACGGGCTGAAAACAAAAAACCTGCAGAGCAAAATGCTTCTGCAGGTGCACGATGAATTGGTCTTCGAGGTATTCAAAAAAGAAGAATCTGCCGTAAAAGAACTTGTCGAAGACAATATGAAGAACGCGTTGAAACTTAATGTCCCGATCGAGGTTGAAATCGGTGTCGGCAAGAATTGGCTGGAGGCTCACTGAGAAACTGCTTCGTAATCCACGAAGTTCACGAAGCCGCACGAAGAGAGCATATTTCTCGGATTTCTGGTCTAACACAAATTTATCGAAGATAAGTATCGCGCCTCAATAGCGACAATCTAAACTTTCGTGTGGCTTCGTGAACTTCGTGGACACCTAAATGAAGAACTCTTTTCCGCCTCCTCCATCCTGCCGATTGTTCACTTCTCCTTCCATCTCCGCAATAACATCGTCGCGCCGATAAGAATCAGGATCAGCGGCCAATAGGATCCGATCGATCTCCAGACGTCTCTGCTGTACCAATATCCGAGATGAGTCAGCATCAGCGCAGCGCCAAGCCCGAGAAAAATAATTGACGGGATGAGCAGGTGCCAGTCCTTCGCGTTGAAAACGAACAACATGAAGAACGCAATGCCGACGATGATGATGAACGCCGGGAAATAGATTGAGAACGAACCGTGAATGAAACCCCCTTTCCGCAAAAAGAATAAAATGCCGGTGAGGAAACACAATGTGCCGAAGAAAACTTTGCTCCGGTCGTTGCTGACGAACGAACGGAGGACAACCGCGGCACCGTAGACAAGAAGCCCGAGCCACACAAGCGCCCACCCGCCGATATGAATGACGCTCATTTGATTCAGCAAAAGCGCAACGCCCAAAAGGACGAGAACAAAACCAATGATCGGAAACCGATTGAAAGTATGTTGTTCCATGAGTTTTCCTTGTCAGTAGATACTTATAAGTTAGGATGACTTTCGTACGGTATGAGAAGAACGAGTGTTATGTACAGCACAATGCCCGCCCCGAAAGAGGCCAAACACAAAATAATGTACAGCAGTCGCAACAGCGTGGAATCGATCGAAAAATATTTCGCCAGGCCGCCGCACACTCCACCCAGTTTTTTATCGGTTCGCGAACGCCTGAACGTACGGTATGGCGGGGCGGCAGGAGGAGGCTGCTCAGCCTGGAAATCAGCCGGCTGTTCAGCGGCAGGAGCACGTTCCGCCTGCCGATAATAAATGATAGCCATTCCTAACAAAATAAGCAGGACCGGAAACACCAGACTCCACGAGATGTCCCACATATGGAGAAAAGAGAACAACCCCAGGTTCGAGAACAATATTATTGCACCTCCAATAATAAGAGCGATCCCGAACAATTTCCGAGCGTTTGTGGACCGCGATTCGACCGATGCCTCCATTCCGGCCACATCGATCACAGGCTTCGGCATGATGATCGCACAGGCGATGTAGAGAATAAATCCTGAGCCGCCAAAAAATGCCAGCAGCACAAAGAGAACCCGCATAATCACCGGGTCGACGTCAAAATATTCTGCCAAACCGCCGCACACGCCGGCGATGATTTTGTTCGCCCGCGACTTGAATAATCGTTTCGGTTCCATACATGCCTCAGTCGTCTAAATAAGAGACTTCAAATATTCCGGCTTCATACAGTATTACGAATATTTCTTCGTAATGTTACAGGGTTGGATGAAGGCGTTTTTTCTCTTTAAAATCTCCGAAAGGATACTATTTGGAGAGAGGATAATCAAGTCGATAAATTGCATAAATAAAAAAGCCTCATTCAACGGATGAGGCTTTACAATGGCAATTTTCTGCAGATCTAGACTTCCATAATTTCTTTTTCTTTAGCGGCAAGGAGGTTGTCGACTTCTTTGATGTGATTGTCCGTGTATTTCTGCACTTCCAGTTCTCCCCGTTTTCGTTCATCCTCTGAAAAGTGTTCGTCTTTTTCTGCTTTTTTCAAATGCTCGTTCGTGTCGCGGCGAATGTTACGGATTGCAACCTTTCCCTCTTCGCCGAATTTTTTCACGAGCTTGACAAGTTCTTTACGTCGTTCTTCATTGAGCGGAGGGATGGGAACCCTCACCACGGTTCCGTCGGTCCCCGGATTGAGTCCGAGGTTAGCAGCAAGAATCGCCTTTTCAATGTGTGCAAGCATTCCCTTGTCCCACGGCGTAATCGTAATGAGATGAACATCCGGTACGCTCACGCTGCCCACTTGAGTCAACGGGGTCATCGTACCGTAGTAATCGACTTTTACCGAATCGAGTAGCGCTGTTGTTGCTTTACCCGTCCGAATTTTTATCAATTCTGTGCGCACAACATCGACGGCTTTGTGCATCCGGGCCTCGCCGTCCTTCAGTATTTGTTTTAACATAGCCTCACCCAATGATGTTATTGGATTAGTTTATAGCAGCCACGCTGTCGTTTACTGCAGTTCCTATCTTTTCCCCGAGAACCAATCGGCGGAGGTTGGAAGGAATGTTCATGTTGAAAATTGCGATCGGGAGATGATTTTCTCTGCAAAGGGTTATAGCCGTCATATCCATAACGCGCAAATCTTTCCGCAGAACATCCTGGTAAGAAATTTGGGGAAAAAGCTTTGCTGACGGATTTTTCTCCGGGTCGGAATCGTACACCCCGTCTACGCGGGTTCCCTTGATGATGACATCGGCTCCAATTTCAATCGCACGTAGCACCGCAGCGGTGTCGGTCGTAAAGTACGGATTCCCCGTGCCCGCCGCAAAGATCACCAGACGGCCTTTTTCCAAATGGCGGATCGCCCGGCGGCGGATGAACGGTTCGGCGATTCGTTCCATGTTGATTGCCGTCTGGCAGCGAGTAAAAACACCGTGATGTTCGAGTGCGCTCTGGAGCGCGAGTGCGTTAATCACTGTTGCGAGCATCCCCATGTGGTCGCCCGTGACCTTGTCAATTCCGTCGGACGAGTTTTCAATGCCGCGGTAAATATTCCCGCCGCCGATGACAATGCCGATCTGCACGCCGAGTTCTTGCACACCCTTGATCTCCTCGGCATATTTTCCGATGACATCCGAGTCGATCCCGTATTCTTTCTCGCCCATAAGCGACTCGCCGCTAAGTTTTAGCATTATCCGCTTGTACGCTGGCTTCGGCATAGGGTACCTTTTTGATAAAAAGAAAGGTCTCGGAGGAGACCTTTCTTCAACGATTATTTTTTATTCGCCGAGTTGATACCGTTTAAACTGACGAACCGCGAGTTTGTCGTTGTGTTTTGTCGATGCTTCCTGCAAAACTTCCTTGATGATCTTGCTCGCATCTTTAATGAAGCTTTGCTCGAGAAGAACGACTTCCTGAAAATATTTTTCGAGCCGTCCCGTCGCTATGCGTTCGACAACTTGGTCCGGCTTTCCCTCATTTTTCGCCTGCTGGCGGTAAATGTCGAGTTCCTGCTCGATAACATTCTTGCTGACTTGCTCGCGGGAAACGACGCTCGGATTCATCGCGGCAGCCTGCATAGCAACATCGCGCGCGATCGTCTTTGCTTCATCGGACGCCGCTGCGGTCGAGAGTTCTACAAGAACGCCGATCTTACTTCCCATGTGGGTATAGGCCTCGATCACACTGTTCTCTGCCATGATGACATCGAACCGCTTGATTTCGATTTTCTCGCCGATTTTTCCAACCAGATCCGATAAAGCATCTCCTACCGTTCTCTTGTCGTTGTACGGAAGAGCAAGAAGTTCGGTGATCGATTTCGGGATTTTGCGTTCAACGATCGATGCTACATCATTGGCGAATTGGACAAAGTCCTGACTCCGCGCAACAAAATCGGTCTCGCTGTTGATTTCAACGATAACGCCGAGTTTCCCGCCGTTCGCGACTCTCGTCACAATGATACCCTGATTTGCAATGCGATCAGCGCGTTTCTCCGCAGTCGCTGCGCCTTTTTTCCGGAGAAACTCAACTGCTTTCTCCATGTCGCCGTTCGTCGCTTCAAGCGCCCGCTTGCAATCCATCATGCCGGCGCCGGTTTTTTCGCGTAATTTTTTTACTGTTTCACTTGTAATAGGCATGCTACGTTTTCTTTTCTCTGCTGTGAATAATAAAAATAGAGTTACTCTTTTTCTTCAATCTTGGCGGTCTCTTCCTTGCTGACAACATGTTCCTTGCTTGCAGCCTCTTCCTGCTTTTCATGTTCTTCCGGTACTTCCTGCTGACGAGCTTTTGCCCGCTCCGTGCCTTCCAAGATCGCGTTCGCAATTGCGCGGGTGATCACCTGCACGGTTTTCAACGCGTCGTCATTCCCGGGGATGATATAGTTGATTTCGTCCGGATCGCAATTCGTATCGACGATCGCGAACACGGGAATTCCAAGCCGCTTCGCTTCCTTCACCGCGATCGATTCCTTTTTGACGTCAACAACGAACAGTGCGCCCGGCAACCGTGTCATGTCGACAACACCGGACAGCGTCTTGCTCAATTTGTCTTTTTCCCTCGTAAGAAAAAGCCCTTCTTTTTTCGTGATCTTCTCGAACGTGCCGTCGGATTCCATCTTTTCGATATTCGTCAGCCTCTTCACGCTCTTCCTGATCGTCGTGAAATTTGTCAGGGCGCCGCCGAGCCAGCGTTCGCTGATGTAATACTGGTTGCACCGTTTTGCCTCTTCAAGAATAACGTCCTTCGCCTGTTTCTTCGTCCCTACGAAAAGAATCTTCTTCCCTTCCGCAGAAATATTCGCGATGGCTGTGCACGCTACTTCGAGCAATTCTTGAGATTTTTTAAGGTCGATGATGTGAATCCCGTTGCGTTCCATAAAAATATATGGCTTCATCTTGGGATTCCATCGGCGGGTAAGGTGTCCGAAATGGGCACCGGCACCGAGGAGGTCGGCGAGTTCTACACGTGGCATTGTATTCCTTTTATGTTTAGTTTTAGTCTTCTACTTTCGTCATCCTCGTCCGGGATCCCGCTGAGCGGGACACTTCCATACAAGTCGGAAAGTATGCTTGATAGTACGCAACAAAAGAGTGCGAACAATCTGGGGTCCGCACGTTCTCTGTTATCGTTTGGAAAATTGAAATCGTTTCCGGGCTTTTTTCTGTCCGTATTTTTTTCGCTCAACCATGCGCGGGTCGCGTGTAAGAAGAGCATGACCGCGCAATAAAGTACGGAACTCATCGCTTGCTTCAAGAAGCGCCCGTGCAATACCGAGTCTCATTGCGCCGGCCTGACCTGCAGCTCCGCCCCCCTCAACGGTCACCGCAACATCGTATTTACCCGCAGTGTCGGTGACACTGAACGGTTTTACGATATCAGCACGGTAAATTTCCTGAGGGAAGTACTTTTCGAACGGCTGCTTGTTTACGACAATTGCACCCGTACCCACTTTAAGAATTACCCGAGCTACTGAAGTTTTGCGTCGTCCGACTGCAGTGATATTGTGTTGAGGCATTCTAGTCCTTCAATGTCATAATGGCGTTGATAATTTAACTCTTGACCGCGAGTGTTTCCGGCTTTTGCGCTTCGTGCGGATGTTCGGTGCCGGTATACACTTTCAATTTCTTAAAAATGCGCTTGCCTAAACGGTTGTGCGGGAGCATGCCTTTCACGGCATGTTCAATCACTCGTTCAGGATGGTTCTTGATCACGTCCTTGAAGCTTTCGAACACAGCACCGCCGGGATAACCGGTATAATGGAAGTACTCTTTCATATCGGTTCGCTTCCCCGTCACTTTGATCTTCTCTGCGTTCACAACAATGACGAAATCTCCGGTATCCACATTTGGCGTAAAGATCGGTTTGTGCTTTCCCCGAAGGATTTTTGCCACCTGTGTTGCAATTCTCCCAAGAGTTTGCCCTTGAGCATCGACGAGATACCACTTTTGTTCGATTTCACTCTGTTTAAAAAAATATGTGCTTTTATCTCCGAAAGCCACAGCAACCTCCACGTTTCAAAGTTCAAAATTAGACAGCTTTTAAATTTACGCCAAAACCAGTGGAAAAGCAAGATTTTTTTTTCAGAGAAATTAGAGTGCGAGCTTCCAGGGGTTTTCCAGAATCAGCTTTACTTCCTGCATGAATTCAGCGCCGACCGCGCCGTCGACAACGCGATGGTCGCACGAGAGCGTCAGCTTTAGCCTATGCCCGGGAATAATTTGCCCATTTTCGACCACCGGTTTTTCAGTGATCGCACCCACCGCCAAAATCGCGGCTTCGGGCGGGTTGATGATTGCTGCGAATTCCTCGACGCCGAGCATCCCCAGATTGCTCACCGTGAAAGTCCCTCCGCTGAATTCATCCGGCTTGAGTTTCTTATCTCTCGCCTTAGCCGCCAGTTCTTTCGATTCGCTTGCAATCTCAAAAAGACTTTTCATGTCGGTATTGCGGATCACCGGTGTAATCAGACCGTCGTCGATAGCAACGGCTACCCCCACGTTGATCGCGCCATGCTGAATGATCCTGTCTCCCGCAAACGAAGAATTCACTTTGGGATGATTGCGGAGTGCAAATGCGCAAGCCCTGACGATGATGTCGTTGAAGCTTACCTTTACCTCGCCGCTTGAATTTAAGGAAGCGCGAAGATCGATGGCACGCTTCATATCGACTTCATAGGTGAGGTAGAAGTGGGGCGCCGTCGTCTTGCTCTCGACAAGCCTCTTAGCGATCGTCTTGCGCATCAATGACAGCGGGATCTCCTGCGACGTGCCGGCGACATACGGGCGTGCAATGTGCCCCGCACTTTTTGAAAGAGGCAGATCGAGATCTTTTCTTACGATCCGCCCCATCGGACCCGAGCCGCTGATGGAATGCAAGTCTATTTTATTCTGAGCGGCAATTGCTTTTGCAAGAGGGGATGCTTTCACACGCTCGTCGCCATCTCCGCCCGCAACGGGAGAAGATGCCGCGGACTGTTGAGTTTGTTCAACTCCCTTCGGTGCCGTGGAGGCGCTCGCCGCCGGACCATGTCCCGAGCTTGGAGCAGCAGTATCAACCAACAGCGATGAGATATCTTCTGTCGCGCCGCCTATGATTGCAATGGGTTTTCCAACCGCCGCCCCCTTCCCTTCAGGCACAAAGATTTTTCGCAAGACGCCGGTGTCGTATGCTTCAAGTTCCATGTCGGCTTTGTCTGTTTGTACCTCGGCAATAATCTCCCCCTGTTTCACCGGCTCGCCTTCTTTCTTCAACCACTTCAGGATGATTCCTTCTTCCATGGTATCGCTGAGTTTCGGCATTGCTATTTTTGTTGCCATCTGATCTTCGCTTTCCGTTGTGAAGTAACTTTTTAGCTAATGTGCACTGTTAGTGTCCACGAAGAACACGAAAAAGCACGAAGGTGGTTATGGAACAATCTTCAGAAATGTGTTCGCTTCGTGTCCTTCGTGAACTTAGTGGCACATTCAATTTCTCACGTAGCATCAGCTTTTACCGATAAAGAACTTTCTTGACCGCCGCGATGACCTTCGCAGCACTCGGCAGCGCTTGCTTCTCGAGGTTGGTCGCATACGGCATCGGAATATCTGCGCCGTTCAGCCGTTCAATCGGAGCGTCAAGGTAGTCGAACGCTTTGGTATAAACGCGGCTTGCAATTTCAGCGCCGACGGAGGCGAACGGCCACGCTTCCTCGACGATGACGCACCGGTTTGTTTTCTTGACGGAATTAATAATCAGGTCTTCATCCAGCGGACGAATGGTACGCGGGTCGATCACCTCGGCTTCGATCCCTTCTTTCATCAATTCGTCTGCCGCCGCGAGCGAGACATGGAGCATCTTCGACCATGCGACGATTGTCACGTGCTCTCCTTTTCGTTTAATGTCGCCGACCCCGATGGGAATCGTGTATTCTTCTTCCGGAACTTCTCCTTTGTGCCCGTACATCATTTCGCTTTCCATGAACATCACCGGATTGTCGTCGCGTATTGCCGACTTCAACAGCCCTTTCCCGTCCGCCGGGGTTGAGGGAATGATCACGATCAATCCCGGAACATGCGAGAGCATTGATTCGAGCGACTGGGAGTGCTGCGAAGCGAGGGCATGCGCGGCGCCGGAAGGGCCTCGGATGACGATCGGCACTTTGAATTGCCCGCCGGACATGTATCGTATTTTTGCCGCATTATTGAACAACTGGTCGAAGGCAAGGATGGCAAAATTCCATGTCATCATCTCGACGATCGGACGCAGGCCTACCATTGCGGCGCCTATTCCTAACCCGGCAAACCCGGCTTCGGTAATAGGGGTGTCGATCACCCTTTTCTCCCCGAATTTTTGAAGCATGCCCTGGCTGACTTTGTATGCGCCCTGGTACTGCCCGACTTCTTCACCCATCAAAAAAACATTCGGATCCCGCTCCATCTCTTCGCACATTGCCTGATTTAATGCTTCACGAAATGCAATCACTGCCATACTTCATTTTCCCTTTTCAAAATTAAGAGTAGACGTTTTCATACAAAAAATCAGCCGGCGGTTCGGGGCTGTGTTCGGCAAATTCAACCGATTCATCGACAATTTTCTTGATCTCTAATTCCATTTCATCAATGACCGGCTGGCTAAGAATGCCGGCCTCGAGCATTTCATGTCCGAAAGCCGGGATCGGATCACTCTTCTTTTGTTCTTCGACTTCCTCTTTTGTCCTGTAATGGCCGTGTATCGGGTCGGACATCGAGTGGCCGCGGAATCGGTACGTCCGAGCTTCGAGCATTGTGGGCGCGCCGGTCTTGCGGGCACGATCGACGGATTCTTTGACGACGCGGTACATCTCCAGCACATCCATGCCGTCGACCCATTGGCGGGTGATATCGTACGCCGAAGCCTTTTGATAAATATCCCACACTGCGGTCGACCGTTCAACGGCGGTTCCCATCCCGAAACGATTGTTCTCGCAGATGAAGACGACCGGCAATTTCCACAATGCAGCAAGGTTTAGCGTTTCATGAAACACTCCTTGATTAGCGGCAGCCTCACCGAAGAAGCAGACCGTGACAGAATCTTTGCCGAGATATTTTGACGCGAATGCCGTGCCGGAAGCAAGCGGTACGTGGCCGCCGACGATGCCATATCCCCCCATAAACCCTTTCGAAGCATCGAACATATGCATCGAACCGCCGACGCCTTTCGAGCAGCCTGTGAACTTGCCAAAAAGTTCCGCCATGATGACTTTCGGTTCCATCCCGCGAGCGATGGCGTGGCCATGGTCGCGATATGCCGAAAAAATATAATCATCCTCGCGCAAAGCGGCTATCGCGCCAACACCGACGGCTTCCTGCCCGATGTACAAATGGCAAAAACCGCCGATCTTGCTTTTCCCGTATTCTTGTGCAGAACGCTCTTCAAACCTGCGGATGAGAAGCATTTGGCGGTATAGGTCGATGAGTTTTGCATTGGACAATCCTAAATCTTTCCAGCGAAATGCTTTTACATCTTTTGGTTCTTTATTCAGTGTAGCAGTTGCCATTCGTTCTCCTTATGATGAAAAAAATTACACTTGTTCGGCGGCGTGGTACGAACTGCGCACGAGCGGACCCGACTCGATGTACCGGAATCCCATCTCAAGGCCACGCTGTTTCAGCATCGCAAATTCTTCGGGACGAACATACCGTTCAACGGGCAAATGAGATTGTGTCGGTTGCAAATACTGACCGAGGGTAAGAATATCGCATTCTACTTCCCGGAGGTCGCTCATTGTATCGATCACTTCTTCGATTGTCTCACCGAGTCCGAGCATCAAGCCGGATTTCGTGAGAAACCCTTTCTGCTTTGCGCGGAAGAGCAATTCGAGCGAACGATTGTAGTGCGCCTGCGGGCGGACAATTTTATACAACCGGGGAACAGTCTCTGTGTTGTGATTGAGAATATCCGGCTGAGCATCGAGGACAATATTCAAAGCCTGTTCGCTGCCTACAAAATCCGGGATAAGCACTTCAATGCGGCACCCAGGGACGCGGCTGCGAATTTCACGAATAGTCTCTGCAAAGATTTGCGCGCCGCCGTCAAACAGCTCATCGCGGTTGACAGAAGTAATGACCGCATGCCGGAGCTTCATTATCTCGACCGCTTCGCCGACACGCCGTGGCTCATCTTTATCCAAAAATTCAGGACGGCCGGTCTTCACGGCGCAAAAGCCGCAGCTTCGTGTACACGTATCGCCAAGAATCATGAACGTTGCGGTACCGGAGTTCCAGCATTCTCCCATATTGGGACACCTGGCCTCCTGACACACGGTATGAAGCCGGCTCTTGTCGATCAGGCTCTTCAACCGTGAGTAATTCTCTCCCCCCGGAACGCGTGCCTTCAACCATTCCGGTTTGCGCTGCCGTTCGATGTGTATTTCTTGTATGATTGTTTCCATTTCGTCAATTAGGAATTTTGAATTGAGGCTTCTGAAAAATGCTTAAGTAATGTCATTCTGAGGAGCGTAGCGACTTCCGAAGGAATGCCTTCGGCAGAAGAATCTAGTTTTTCTTTTCAAATTGAACGAATAGATTCTTCGCTTCGCTCAGAATGACATTCCATTACCAATTATTCAGAAGTTTCAATTCATAATTCATAATTCTCCAAATACTGGACTATTCTCTGCAAAAACATTCCACCGAGCGCTCCGTCGATTATCCGATGGTCGTACGACATCGAGATATACACCATCGAACGAATGGCAATCGCGTCATTAATCACCACCGGTCGCTTCTTGATGGCGCCCACGCCCAGTATTGCCACTTGTGGTTGGTTGATTATCGGGAAACCGAAGAGATTGCCGAAAATGCCTGGGTTGGTAATTGTAAACGTTCCCCCTTGAACATCGTCCGGTGCAAGCTTTATTGTCCGTGCGCGATTGGACAGGTCATTTACTGCACGGGCAAGTCCGGCAAAATCTTTGCCGGCAGCCTGCTTCACTACAGGAACAATTAAGCCATTTTCCAGCGCAACAGCAACTCCAATATTGATGTCCTTCCGGAGAATAATCGAATCGCCGTCGACGGATGCATTGATCAACGGAAAATCTTTTATTGCCTTGACGGCCGCATCAACGAAGAAGGGGGTGAACGTAAGCTTGAACCCCTCCCTCTTCTCAAAATCTGCTTTGTGTTTTTCCCGGTATGCGACAATCTTCGAAACATCGGCCTCTGCCACCGAGCCGACGTGAGCTGAGGTGTGCACGCTCCGCACCATGTGTTCGGCAATGGCTTTCCGCATCGTGTCCATCTTTATTACTTCGACGCTTCCAGACGGAGTTCCCGCGGTCGACGGTTTGACATGGGCTGTTGCACTTCCCGATTTTCTGCGCTCAATGTAATCCAGAACATCCTTTTTTGAAACACGATTGTTTGCCCCGCTTCCCGGAATTTTTTCCAACTCACTTAGCGAAATGCCCTCAGCACGGGCAATGTTCATGACGAGTGGAGAAAAGAATCTATTCGTTGCTGCTGAAGTGCTTTGTCTGATGGTTACTGGTTCAAGAGAAGAGTCAATGGTCGAACCGATTTCAAGCGTTGGGTTTTGGGTTTTAGATTGAATATGTTCAGGACTAGACGTTAATGGGGCATGGACATCTGTCTGTATTCTTGCGATCACAGTGTGGACGTCGACAGTTTTCTGCTCCGGAAAAAGTAATTCGGCTACAAGTCCGGCTGAAGGGGATGGAATCTCAGAATCAACTTTGTCCGTGCTGATTTCCAGCAAGGTTTCGTCCTTGGCAATTTTATCCCCGACTTTTTTGTACCACTTTGTGATTGTCCCCTCCGCTATACTTTCGCCCATCTGGGGCATGATGACGTCGACAATAGCCATAAGTTCTTTGTGTTTTTTTTCGTTTTGTCTTTTTAAAACGCCGCTAATTCTTGCAACGCCGTCAGAATTCTCTCTCTATTCGGTAAGAAATATTCCTCGAGCGTTGGTGCGAATGGAGTCGGAATATCCATCGCTCCGACTCGTTTAATAGGAGCGTCAAGGCTTTCAAACGCAAACTCTGCAACAAGAGCGGCAATCTCACCGCCAATTCCGCCCGTGAGCGTATCTTCGTGCGCTATCAAAACTTTTCCTGTTTTCCTCACCGAAGACAGAATCAAATCTTTATCCAGCGGCATCAAACTTCGCAGGTCAACAACCTCAACACTGATGCCGCTCTGCTTCTCAAGCATTTCTGCGGCCTCAAGAGCCAGATGAACTGCAGATCCGTAGGTGATGACGGAAATATCATTCCCCGGCCGCTTAATATCTCCCTTCCCTATTTCGACAACATAATCGCCATCCGGCACTTCACCTTTGATGTGGCGGTACAGTCGCTTGTGCTCGAAATACAACACCGGATTCGGGTCGCGAATTGCCGCTTTGATCAACCCCTTTGCATCGTAGGGAGTTGACGGTGCAACAAGTTTCAATCCCGGTTGATGAAAAAACCACGCCTCAGGATTGCGCGAATGAAACGGTCCGCCGTGGATGCCTGCACCGGACGGAAGACGGACGACCATCGGCACGGGAAGATTCCACCGATAATGTATGGAGGCGGAATTATTGACAAGCTGATTAAAGCCGCATGTTACAAAATCAGCAAACTGCATCTCCGCAACGGGCTTCATCCCGACCAACGCAGCGCCGGTCGCAGCTCCGAGAATTGCAGATTCTGCAAGAACCGTGTCGACAACGCGATCGCTCCCGAAATGGTTAAGGAATCCTTTAGTGACCTTAAACGCACCGCCGTACTCGCCGATGTCTTCGCCGAGAAGAAAAACCGACGAATCGCGTTCCATCTCTTCCCACAGTCCCTTGCTGATAGCGTCAATATAAGAGATTACAGGCATTTGGATAAATCATGAATTAATAATTAAAAATTAAGAATTAAAATATAGATTAAGCTTTCACAAGTTCTATTTCTTAATTATTAATTCTTAATTTTTAATTGTTCTGCAAATACTCCAACAGCGGCATCTTCCGACGGCGGATATGGACTTTCTAACGCATGCTGCGTCGCTTCCTGGATCTCAGCCGCAATTTTCTTTTCGAAATTATTCCGAATTTCCGGTGAAAGGATTTTCCTGTCGACTAACTGTTTCTCAATCTTCAGAAGCGGGTCCTTTTTCTTCCACTCGTCCAGTAATTTTTTAGGGACGTATTCTGCTCCGTCGTTCACCGAGTGCCCGTGCATTCTCATCGTAACAGATTCGATGAGCGTTGGCCCATCGCCTCTTCGAGCCCGTTCAACCGCCTCCTTGCTGACCGCATAGACTTCATCGACGTCTGTGCCGTCAATCGTAAAACCGGGGATTCCGTACCCAATCGCCCGGTCGGACACTTTCTCAACGATGAACTGCTTTGCAATCGGCGTCGAGTACGCGAACTGGTTGTTCTCAACGATCAATACAAGAGGGAGTTTCATCACGGAACACATCGCAAGCGACTCATGGAAATCGCCGACGCTGCTCCCTCCGTCGCCGATGTACGTCATCACGACAGACTTCTCTTTTCGAAGCTTGCTCGCCAACGCTACTCCCGTGGCAACCGGAATCATTGCGGCGAGATGGCTGATATTTCCATATATCCTCAGCGAGGAATCTGCATAATGTCCGGTCCCGTCGCGGCCGCGGGCAGGGCTGTTTCCACGCCCAAGATGTTGAAGCATCAGGTTGCGCACGGTCTGACCTTTCACGAAGTGCGCACCAAGGTCGCGGTGCATCGGGAAGAGATAATCTTCCTTCTTCAAACAAAACGCACTGCCGACTGCCGTTGCTTCATTGCCGTTTCCGCTGAACGCTCCGCCGATAATTTTTCCCTGGCGGTACAGCGTAATAATCGACTCCTCAAACTCACGGGTTAAACGCATGAAATAATAAAGCTGAAGCAGTTCATCATGAGAGAGTTGATGCTTCACGGCGTCGGGGCGATGAGCAGATCCAACACTTGCACTTTTTGATTTCACTGTTGCGGGCATAGGTTTGATGATTAAAACTCCGCCATTTTTTTCAACGCCGAAACAATATCATTTTCCTGAGGAAGAACCGCGTTCTCCAGAGCCGGTGCGAACGGAATCGGCGCATCTTTTGCTGCAACTCTCATGATCGGCGCGTCGAGCCACTGAAAGCACTCTTCTGCAATCACTGATCCGATCTCGGCGCCGAATCCGCCGGTTCGGGTGTCTTCATGAACGATCAACGCCTTTCCGGTTTTCTTCACGGACGAAAGAACCGTCTCCTTGTCCCACGGACAAATCGTCCTCAAGTCGATCACCTCAACACTCACTCCCTGCACCTCAAGTTTTTTTGCCGCTTCGAGAGAACGCTGGACCATCATTCCCCATGCGACGATAGTTACATCGTTCCCTTCCTTCTTCACACTCGCGAGGCCAAACGGCAGGAGATAGTTTTCATCCGGCTCCGGACTCGACGCAAACCCTTGTCGATAGAGTCCTTTATGTTCGCAGAACAGAACAGGATTCTCTTCCCGGCACGCAGTCTTCAATAACCCTTTTGCATCCGCTGCGTTGGACGGCATGGCAATCCACAAACCGGGCATGTGCGCAAAAAATCCCTCGATGCTCTGGCTGTGATATAACCCGCCCCGGATGTATCCCCCAACGGCAACACGAACAACGACTGGACAGGAAAAAGCTCCGTCAGACCGGTACCGAAGCTTCACCAGCTCGTCTTTGAATTGCATGAAAGAGGGCCAGATGTAATCGCCAAACTGAATCTCTACGACCGGTTTGAAACCCCGGATCGCTAGTCCGATCGCAGTCCCGACAATACTTGCTTCCGCAAGTTGAGAATTGAATGCACGCTCTTCACCAAACTCGGCAGTCAATCCTTTCGTTGCGGTAAAGACTCCTCCTTTGCTGCCGGCGACATCCTCACCATATACCAGCATCTTCGGATTGAACTTCATCTCCTCGTGCAGGGCGTGATTAATCGCATCGACCATCACGACGTTTTTACCCTCGTGCCTCGACTCTTCAAAATTATTTTTTGAGACGATGATATTGGGAGAGAATACGTTTCGTTCCGCGGTATCGGCAGTGGGGCTTGGCTGCGACTCGGCCCTGTCCGCGGCTTCTTCCACTTCTCGTTTAACTTCAGCTTTTAATCGATCCAATTCTTCCTTGGAGAGAACATCGGAATCAAGAATCATCTTTTCAAGCTTTGGCAGCGGATCACTTTTTCGATTCCGTTCAATCACATCCGGCGTTAGATATTTCTTGGGGTCGTCGGACGATGAATGAGGGAATAATCGAACAACATCGGCCTCGATCAAACTCGGCCCCTTCCCGGAACGCGCATGGTGTACTGCTTCCTGTGCCGCACGATACGAGGCGGCAAAATCTGTTCCGTCAATGTGGAAGCGACAGAGATCAGGATAACCGCTTGACAATTCATAAATAGAACATCCCGCAATCTGGTCTTTCACCGGAACGGAAATTGCGTACCCGTTATTCTGGATCAAAAAGACCACAGGCAGCTTTTCCCGGCTCGCCCAGTTCAGCGCTTCGCTGAATTCGCCTTCACTTGTCGCCCCTTCCCCGGAAGAGACGTATACCACTTCATCTTTTCCTTCCTTCACCGCGCCTAATGCAGTCCCCACAGCCTGTAGAAACTGTGTGCCCGTCGGACTTGATTGTGCGGGAATGCGAAGCGCTTTGTTCCCATAATGCGACGGCATCTGGCGGCCGTTAGAGCTCGGACCGCCCAACCGATGCATCGATTCGAGAAATATTTCGTATGCGGTTGAGCCGTACTGCAATGCGAATGCGAGGTCCCGGTAGTACGGATACGCCCAATCGTACCCTGGTTTCAACGCCATCGCGGCAGCGATCTGGCACGCCTCATGTCCCGGGCCGCTGATATGAAATAAGATTTTCCCCTGCTTTAAGAGAAGCATCGATTTCTCGTCGATACTTCGAGAGAGGTGCATCGTCCGGAAGGCCTGAATGAGCTGTGCGTTGGTTAACTGACCGTTGGAGGCTTGCGGGACTTTGCCATGCTTTGCATTCCAGTGGGGTGAAGGTTCGAATTTATGGACCATCATCACGTTTTTTTTCGCTGTCATGCAATCTTCTCCTCAACAGGTAAAGCATCTTCGAAATGTTTGTTCGAGAGAAGCTCTTTGAGCATCATCGGCTGAGATGCAACTGAGAATACAGATTCAATATTACGGACTACCCCCTTTTCAACATCGGCCATTGCGACTTCGTGCCCTGTCAGAGCCCGAAGAGACGTTACACCTTTATGAAAAATTCCGCACGGAATAATTCTGTCGAAATACGAAAGGTCGGTGTTAACGTTCAAGGCAAATCCATGCATGGTTACCCATCGGCTCACCTTCACCCCGATAGCCGCCAGTTTATCGTTCTTCACCCAGACGCCGGTATATCCGCCGGAACGTTCTGCTCCGATGCCGAAATCTTTTGCCGTGCGAATCAAGACCTCTTCGATGTCGCGCAGGTATCGATGGATATCGAGATAGTAACCGTTAAGATCGAGAATCGGATATCCGACCAATTGGCCGGGACCGTGAAACGTAACATCGCCCCCCCGGTCAATCGTATGCAAATCAATTTTCTTTTCTTGTAATTCAACGTCGCCGGCGAGAAGATGGTTGATGTCCGCGCCTTTGCCGAGCGTGTAGACGGGCTCATGTTCAGTCAGCAGCAAAACATCGGGAATACGCCGAGCTAGACGTGCGGAGAATATTTTTCTCTGCAGATCCCACGCGTCGGCGTACCGCGTCCGTCCAAGATTGATGACAAGAAGTTGATTCATGTTCAGGTTTGTAAACTGCGAATCGCCTGTACAGCGGCCCGCATGCAGCGTTAAATATTCAACGCTTCGCCGTACGCATCAAGTGCCGCCTCGCCGATTCCTTCAGTCAGCGTTGGATGAGCGTGAATTGTTTGGACAATCTGTTCGCGGGTCGTTTCAAGAGTCCTTGCAATGGCAAGCTCGGCAATCATTTCTGTTGCTTCGGAACCGATAATGTGTGCGCCGAGAAGTTCGCCGTATTTCGCATCGAAAATCAATTTGACAAATCCTTCCGGCTCGTTGATAGCGAGCGCTTTGCCGTGCGAGCGGAACGGATACCGTCCGATTTTTATTTCGTATCCTTTTTCACGCGCCTTTTCTTCCGTCAATCCTACGCTTGCAACCTGCGGCTGGCAATAGGTGCAGCCCGGGATATTGTCGTAATTAATCAAGTGTGGGGTTTTTCCAGCGATCTTTTCCACACAAACAATCCCTTCCGCCGAAGCGACGTGTGCAAGCCACGGCGGACCGTTCACGTCCCCGATAGCATAAATGCCGTCGACATTTGTCTTGTAAAATTGATCGACCTTGATGAACGAGCGGTCGGTCTTCACGCCAAGCGCTTCGAGACCGAGATTCTCAATATTTCCTTGAACACCGATGGCGACAAGGGCGATGTCTGCCTTCAAATCTTTTTTCCCCTCTTTATTGCTGACGCTCACGGTTACTTCCTTTCCCGTTGAGACGCCTTCAACTTTTGTTTCAGTAAGAATTTCAATTCCATTTTTTGAAAAGACCCGTCCGAGGGTCTTCGTCACTTCTCTGTCTTCAATCGGCAGCAAACTCGGCATCATCTCGACGATAGTCACTTTCGTTCCGTAGGCGTTATAGAAATATGCAAACTCTACACCGATAGCGCCGCCGCCGATAATGACCATGCTCTTCGGCGCCGCACCCAGAACCATCGCTTCGGAACTTGTGATGATTTGTTTGCCATCAATCTTAATAGAAGGAAAAGTCTTCGGCCGAGCACCGGTCGCAATGATGATATGCTTAGCATTGATCTTGTCGGATTTGCCGGCCTGCGCGACTTCGATAACTCCCTTTGAGACAATTTTCGCCGTCCCGGCCAGGTAATCAACTTTGTTCTTTTTAAAAAGAAATTCTATTCCTTTCGAAGATCGACCGGCAATATCCCGGCTTCGCTTTACGGCAACGGAAAAATCTGCCTTCAAATTATCGAACGAAAATCCGAACTCATCAGCGTGCCGGAGAAGGTTATAGACCTCCGCATTCTTCAAAAGTGCTTTGGTCGGGATACAGCCCCAATTAAGACAAATGCCGCCGAGTTTATCTTTTTCGACAACCAATGTCTTCAAACCAAGTTGACCTGCGCGAATGCCGGCAATGTATCCGCCGGGCCCCCCGCCGATAACAACAACATCATATTGCTTTTCTGCCATGAATTCCTCTCACGAAGTTGCGAAGCGATCCCTTTGGGATATCCCTTCGGGATTAAAAAAAGAAAAGAGGGAATAACAATTCCCTCTTTTAAATGAAAAGATTCAACACCATCTACCCATAGAATTTCATCGTTCATGGGATAACAACATCTCTTTTATAACGGCAACAAGGGAAAAATGCGTCTAAAATATACTTAAACTCATAAGAAAAGTCAATTGAAGTGAAGGCGCTTGGAAAGATGTCGGACACCTTGCTTATTTGCAGCTCCAAATATTTAAACTTAGTGCGATTTTTTGAATACGGTGTCCGACATCTACGACAGGATGGTCTTTTTCTATAGCACTTTTATCGAAAACTTGATACTTTGATGCCTGATTGTCCATTCGCTGAAAACCTGCATATCACTATTTTCGCTGAGGCTGCTGCATGGAAATATTTTCTATCGTCCGCGGGCTGATCGGTCTCGTCTTCGTAACCGGAATTGCGTTTCTCTTCTCTCCCGACAAGCGCTCCGTCAATTGGCGGCTCGTGATCATCGGGATTGTGATGCAATTTGTTTTCGCCCTTTTCATTCTCAAAGTTGCCGTCGGCCACATTATCTTTGCAACAATCAGCAAATGCTTTGTACGTCTCTTTAGTTTTACCTCCAACGGTGCTCAATTCGTTTTTGGTCCCCTTGCAACCTCGGTCGGTTCTCCGGGGAGTTTTGGGTTCTTTTTCGCGTTCCAGGTGCTCCCTACGATTATCTTCTTCGCATCGTTCATGGGGATCCTCTATCATCTCGGCATCATGCAGCGAGTTGTTCAGGCGATGGCATGGGTGATGGCAAAATTCATGCGGGCAAGCGGGAGTGAATCGTTGTGCGTGGCTGCCAATACCTTTATGGGGCAAACTGAAGCGCCGCTGGTCATTCGTCCGTATCTTTCAACCCTCACGCAATCTGAACTCATGACGATCATGACAAGCGGGATGGCTCATATTTCCGGCGGCGTCATGATCGCTTACTACACCATGCTGGGCGCTGCGTACGCAACATTGCAGGGGACATCGCTGGATGCTTCACAAGTCTATTTCGCAGGCCATCTGCTCGCGGCATGCATCATGGCAGGTCCGGCAACGATCGTCGTCGCAAAGATTCTTTTTCCTGAAAAAGCCGAACCGCTAACAATGGGGACCGTGAAACTCAAAATCGAAAGAACTTATTCGAATGTCATCGAGGCGGCTGCGGCGGGGGCTTCGACCGGCGTCCAGCTCGCGTTGAACGTAGCGGGCATGCTCATTGCGTTCATCGCATTGATTGCATTGCTCAACTACGCCCTCGGGTGGGTTGGAAATGTAACGGGATGGAGCGCTATCACTCAAGCACGGTTCGGTATGCCGATATCGTTCGAACTCCTTACCGGCCTTGTCTTCCAATTCGTCGCCTTCGCCATCGGAGTACCGTGGAGTGATGCGTTGAGCGTCGGGAGCCTCATGGGAATTAAGGTAGTCCTTAACGAGTTCGTGGCATACTCAAAAATGACCGATGCAATGACTGCTCACCAACTCTCTCAAAAAGCAATCGTGATTGCAACATACGCGCTGTGCGGTTTTGCTAATTTCTCTTCTATTGCAATTCAGATTGGCGGAATCAGTCCGCTCGCCGAGAACCGGCGAAGCGACATTGCGAAGCTCGGCCTCAAGTCGCTGCTCGGCGGAACAATCGCAACATGGATGACTGCATCGATTGCAGGAATGTTCGTCAATTGAGCTGACGATCATTTACTGACGGTAGTAAAGTTTGAACAACTTGCCACGAAGGCACTAAGACACAAAGGCTTTTTTCTTAGTGACTTAGTGGCAATAATCTTGTCGCTTTGGTAACATGGGTTATTAATATTGAATCATCGTTATAGGCACGCATCATGGAAGATGAAAAAAAATATAAATGGTTTGCCGTTGGCGACATCAACGGATTTTTCGGATTGATGTTCGATAACCTGACGGTTCTTTCTTTTCTCGCAGGAATATTGATTTTCGCATTTAAATTTCCGGCCGACATCGTTTATACAAGAATGTTTCCCGGCACGGCATTCGGCGTTCTCTTCGGCGACGCGGTATACACATGGATGGCATTCCGTCTCGCGAAGAAAACCGGCAACACCAAAGTTACGGCAATGCCCCTCGGACTCGACACTCCCTCGACAATCGGTATCGCCCTTGTCGTACTAGGCCCGGCGTTTATCGGGCTAAAAGCCGAAGGTCTGGGAGAGCATGATGCGGCGATGATGACCTGGTACATTGGAATGGCGACGATGGTCGTTATCGGAATTATTAAAGTGCTGTTTTCTTTCATCGGGCAGTGGGTGCAGCGGGTTGTTCCGCAGGCAGGGCTTCTCGGATCGCTGGCCGGCATCGGACTCGCACTTATCGGCATGGTTCCGCTGGTCGATATCTTTAGCATGCCGATTGTCGGAATGATTTCGCTCGGGCTTATTTTCTACACACTTATCGCTCGGATCAAACTGCCGAAAAATTTTCCGGGAGTCTTAGCATCAATACTTATCGGGACTTCTCTCTATTATCTGCTCGGGCCGACAGGATGGATAGGCGGAACATTTTCTGGCGTCCCGGCCATGGACCTGCATTTCGGGCTCCCCATCCCGACGCTTGGATTCATGGAAGGACTCAGCCACGCATGGAAATACATGCCAATTGCAATTCCCTTCGGCTTACTGACGGTGGTCGGAGGCATCGACGTTACTGAAAGCGCGCGTGTTGCCGGAGATAATTACAACACGCGGACAATTCTTCTGACCGAAGCGATTGCGACATTGGTCGCAGGGTTGTGCGGCGGCGTCGCGCAATCGACTCCCTACATCGGCCAGCCTGCATACAAACGAATGGGCTCGCGCGCAGGCTACACGTTATTGACTGGGATATTCATCGGTCTTGGCGGAGTCCTCGGATATGTCTCCTTCTTTGTCGAATTGATTCCACGAGCTGTGCTTGCTCCCATTTTGATTTTTGTGGCATTGGATATCGTCGTGCAATCGTTCCATGCATCTCCTGTTCGCCACGCACCGGCTGTCGCGTTCGCATTCTTCCCGACGATTGCACGGCTGCTTTCGATAAAATTCACCAACCCGGATATTGTACCGGCTGACAATTTTCAGAGACTGCTCGAGACGCCGGGCAAATCTCTTCCTGAAATGCTTGTAACGATCGCATTGGGAAACGGATTTATTCTGACTGCGATGTTGTGGGGGGGATTTCTGGCGGAACTCATCGACCGGCATTTGAAAAGATCATCGGCTTACTTACTGATCCTGGCAGTTTTGTCTTTCTTCGGCATTGTACATTCTGCTTCACCGGACGGGATGATGTATCTTCCATGGAATCTCGCAGGAATCGCACAGAAAATTCCATACCAGTTCACTTCGGCCTACCTTGTTCTTTCAATAATGATGCTCGTGTTCTCTTTCACGAAAGAACCGCGCGAGCCAATGCCGGAAGGCGAATAAATTCAGAGAGGGCCTTGCCAAGGTTTTAGACCTTGACAAGGCTGTTTTTTTGAAGTGCGTCAGGATTGAAAGCTGGACTGCATTCCGTCCATTGTTTGAGAGCGGGCTTTGATCTCATTGAGCTTTTGCATGATGCGGATGACGGATGCACTCCGGTCTTCGACGATGGAGCGGACAAAATTGTGCACGTCCGGTTCATCGCATTGCGTCAGTACTTGCTGATAGAAACGAACGGTCATCGTCTCTTGCGCGAGGGCGGCCGTTAACATAGCGCAGGTGTTCCTGCACTGATGATCGCAGCGAAGATTTTCAAGATTCATAAGGACCCTACCTTTTCCGGTTTCTGTTCAATTCTGAACAGGCTCACTGTACAGTTTCGTGCGCCGATTCAACAGCAATCTGTTTCCCTCGCATCAATGCTTCTTCGTTGAGGGGCAATAGATGATGATGGCGTTCAGGCAATACTTCCTTCAACGCCTGTATTACATTTTTAGGCGATACAATCGGCCGGCGCTCGAGAAATGCTCCAAGCATGATCATGTTTGCGACCTGCTTTTTATTGAGCTTGCGTGCCTCTTCCTGTGCATCGATGCCCAGAGATTCTACATCCGTGCGGGATGACGGCGAAATGACACTCGATGACTCGAACAAAATCAGTCCGCCGGGCTTCACCGCGTCGGCGAATTTGTCGAGTGAGGGCTGGTTGAGAAGAATAGCCGAATCAAACTTTGAAACGATCGGCGAACTGATTTTCGCCGATGAAACAATAACGATGCAGTTTGCGGTACCGCCCCTCATCTCGGGACCGTACGAAGGCATCCAGCTCACTTCTTTCCCTTCTTCCATCGCAGCATGCGCGATAATCTGACCCATCGACAGAACGCCTTGTCCTCCGAAACCAGCGATGATAATTTCATGAGCAGTGTTCATCTTCCTGCCTCGTCCAAATTAGTTCTGTTTCGGCACTTTTAAATCGCCGATCGGATATAACGGGAACATATTCTTTTCCATCCACACATTCGCTTCAACGGGAGTCATCTTCCATCCCGACGGACAATTGGAGACGACTTCGATGAAGCATGTCCCTTTTTTCAGCGGCTGGTACTTAAACGACGCTTCAATTGCTTTTTTTAATTTTCTTACCGCTGCAGCCGTATGAACCGATTGCCTCGTTACGTAATACGCGCCCGGCAATTGCGCGACAAGTTCCGTGATCTTCAACGGAAACCCCATAAGGTCGGAATTCCGTCCGTACGGCGATGTGGAAGTCACCTGGCCAAGAATCGTCGTCGGCGCCATTTGTCCCCCCGTCATTCCGTAGATGGCGTTGTTGATGAAAAGCATTAAAATATTTTCTCCACGGTTCACCGTATGAATCGACTCGCTCGTTCCGATTGCCGCCAAGTCGCCGTCGCCCTGGTACGAGAAAACATATTTATCAGGCAAAACGCGTTTGATACCCGTCGCGACAGCACTCGCGCGTCCGTGCGGCGCTTCCTGCATATCGACGTCCATATAATTATACGCGAAGACAGAACACCCGACCGGCGCAACTCCTATGGTCTTACTCTGGATGCCCATTTCTTTCACCACTTCCATCAACACCCGATGGACTACGCCATGGCCGCATCCCGGACAATAGTGCATCGTCGTGTCGGTCAACGTCTCCGGTTTTTCATAGACGAGCTGCATCGGGCTTGTTGCCGTATCCATAATTCACCTCATCACACTTTTGTCGTTTGATGTTTCTCTGCGATCGCTTCGATCTCAAAAAGAATTTCTTCCGGAGTTGGGATCATCCCTCCCATGCGGCCTTTGAAGTACACCGGGCGTTCGCCGTTCACAGCCAGTTTCACGTCTTCTACCATTTGTCCTGCATTCATTTCAACGGTCAAGAACGCGTCCGTGGTAGCCGCCAAGGAATGAATTGCATCGCTCGGAAATGGGAACAGGGTAATCGGCCTCAATAATGCGACATTGATCCCCCGCTCTTTTGCGAGCTCGATCGTCTTTTGACATACCCTGGCAATAAGACCGAAAGCGACAAGAACAATTTCCGGTTTTTCTTCTCCGACCAATTCGTACCGGACATCTTGTTTCATCCTCCTGTACTTGTCTTGAAGCTTAAGGTTGATCTCTTCCATTTTTTCCGGTTCCAAGTGAAGCGACGTAAGAATTCTTCGTTCACCTTTTTCCGGTTTGCCTGTTGTCGCCCACGGTTTCTTCGTGTACGGAAGCGAGCCTTCAGGAGGAAGGAAGATTTTCTCCATCATCTGGCCAAGAGCCCCATCGGCAAGAATCATTGTGGGATTACGGTACTTGTCCGCTAGACGAAAGCCTTCAAACACAAAATCTGCCATCTCCTGCACTGAGGCTGGAGCAAGGACAAAAAGGCGATAATCTCCATGGCCTCCCCCTTTCGTCGCTTGAAAATAATCTCCCTGCGACGGCTGAATGGTGCCGAGCCCCGGACCGCCGCGCTGCACATTGACGATGAGGCACGGAATTTCAGCCGACGACATATACGAAATTCCCTCTTGCATCAGACTGATCCCGGGGCTTGACGACGAAGTCATGACGCGCGCGCCGGCCCCTCCAGCACCATAGATCATATTGATCGCGGCTAATTCGCTTTCGGCCTGAAGTACGACAAAATTACGCTTCGGCGCTTCGACCGTGAGATATTCGAGAATTTCGGATTGAGGCGTGATGGGATAACCGAAGTATGCCTGCATCCCGGCTCGGATCGCCGCTTCAGCAAGCGCTTCGTTTCCTTTCATGAGACGGGCTTCTGGCCGTGAATCAGTTTCCATGACATATACTCCCTGGACAGTCGGTAACTGAGACGAACATTACGCTACGGGGATTGCTTGGGCAGGCGTTTTCACTTTCGCTTTCGGTTGTTGATAAACGGTTATCGCGCTATCAGGACAGACGAGAGCACAGTTGATACATCCGGTGCAATTGTCCTGCACTAATAGAGCGTAACGATACCCATGCCGATTAATTTGGTCTGACAATCCGAGGCTTTCTTGCGGACACGCTGCGATACAAAGCTCACATCCTTTACACACATCACGATTGATGAGAACCGTTCCACGTATCATGAGCAACTCCTGCGGTGATGTTGTCTGCTATTCTTATGACCTGATGTCGTTCAACTATTATGCCATAGGGGGAGAAGTCAAAGTCTTTGAATGGCGCAACTTTTCGAGAAACAATGGATGCTATTTAGCAAGATTAAGAAGCTAACCCGGATAACTTCTTAATTCCAATAAGCTTAGCGTTGAGTATTTCAACGCCAAATGAATCGAACAAGGGTCAACAAATCCTCGGCAATTGTTCTCCTGAAAGCATGTCCACTACTCTCGTCCCGCCGATGAGGCTTTTCATAAGGACTGTCTTTGGATGCTCATTTGTAACTTCCCCGATGATCACGGCATCTTTTCCGAGTGGATGCGAACGCATGATGGCTACGACTTTATCAGCATCCTCTGGAGAAACAAACGCGAGGAGCTTTCCTTCGTTCGCAACATAGAGAGGATCAAACCCAAGGATCTCGCATGCACCGGAGACTGATTCATCTATCGGAATTTTCTCTTCATGGATCAGCATTCCAACATTTGCACTCTCGGCTATTTCGTTTAGCGCGCTTGCAATTCCACCTCGTGTGGGATCGCGAAGAACATGGATTTGGCGACTCGCTTTGAACATGTTTTGCACAAGGTCATTCAAGGGAGCGCAGTCGCTTTCAATTTTTGTTTCGAACTCTAATCCTTCTCGTACCGACATGATTGCAATTCCATGGACCCCAATATTTCCACTGATAATGATTTTGTCCCCCTGCCGGGCATTCTTCGGATCAATATCGATTCCGTTTTCGATTGTCCCTATTCCTGACGTAGTGATAAAAATCTTGTCCCCTTTTCCTTTGTCCACCACTTTCGTATCGCCGGTGACGAGCATAACGCCGGCACGCTTCGCGGCTTCCTGCATCGAAAGAACGACACGCCACAGATCGTCCATTGAAAGTCCCTCTTCGATAATAAACGCGGCTGAAAGAAAGAGGGGGGTTGCGCCGCACATGGCAAGGTCGTTCACCGTTCCGTTCACGGCAAGCATCCCGATATCGCCCCCCGGAAAAAAAATTGGATTGACGACGTACGAATCGGTTGTGAATGCAAGGCGCGATCCTTTGATCGGGATAATTGCCCCGTCATGCGACTGATCGAGAAATTCGTTGTGGAACTGCGACACAAACATTTTTTGAATTATCTGGTGGGACAGTCTTCCCCCGCCGCCATGTGCGAGCAGCACGTTCTTGTAATCGCTGATCGGAACCGGGCACGACAATTCTATTCTTAAATCCGCCTTCGTTTGACTCTCCATCCTCTTCTCCTCTGTTAATTTAGTAAACATCACTAACCGACACTTCGTTGATAACTAATGCAAATATCAATCAGCTAAACTTTTCGATAATGATAATATGCAGCACATGCCCCTTCTGATGAGACCATCGGTGCACCGATCGGATGTTCGGGCGTGCACTCCGTGCCAAACACCAAACACTCATTCGGCTTCTTCAGTCCCCGGAGAATAATCCCGGCAATACATAAGGCCGATTCCTGCGCATGGATGGCTTCCACATCGAAAATCTTTTCTGCATCGAACTCGGCATATTGTTCCCGTAATCTGTAGCCGCTCGACGGTATTTCTCCTATGCCACGCCATGCGCGGTCGGTTGTTTCGAAGATTTCTGAAAGGAGATTTTGCGCGGCACGATTTCCTTCCCGCTGAACAGAGCGAGAATACTGATTTTCGACTTCGACTCTCCCTTCTTCAAGCTGCTTCACTGCCATGGAAATGCCCTGAAGAATATCAACAGGCTCAAACCCTGTTACGACGATAGGGACTTTATACTTCTTGGCGAGCGGAATGTATTCTTGATACCCCATGACTGTGCACACGTGTCCCGCAGCGAGAAATGCCTGGACATGGTTTTCGGGAGATGCGAGGATCGCCTCCATTGCGGGCGGAACAAGAACGTGCGAGCAGAGAATCGAAAAATTTTTCAGTCCGAGCTTCTTCGCTTGCCAGACAGACATAGCATTTGCGGGCGCCGTTGTCTCAAACCCAACGGCAAAGAAGACTATTTTCTTATCTGGATTTTGCTGTGCAATTTTTACCGCATCGAGGGGAGAATAGACCATGCGGACGCTCCCGCCTTTCGCTTTGACACTCAGGAGATCGCTCTGGGAGCCGGGAACTCTCATCATGTCGCCGAACGAGGTGAAGATGACCCCGGGCTGCGAGGCAATCGCGACCGCTTTGTCGATCATTTCCAACGGGGTTACACAGACGGGACAGCCTGGGCCGTGAACTAGCGAAATCTCTTTCGGCAAAAGCGATTCAAGCCCGGATTTAACGATGGTGTGAGTTTGGCCGCCGCAGATTTCCATCAACGTCCACGGGCGAGTCACGGTTTTCCGGATTAGATCCGCATATTTGCGGGCGGCAGATTCACTCCGGTATTCATCGACGTACTTCATTGAAGGCCATTCTCTTCAGAGCCGTCGACTTTCAATTCATCCATCGACGCGCTCATTTGTTCAAAAAGCTTCAACGTCTCACGCGCTTCCTCTTCGTCTACTTTGCTTATGGCAAACCCGACGTGGACGATCACATACTCACCGATTTTAACATCGGACACCCAATCGAGGCAAACAGATTTTCGAATCCCGCTGAAGTCGACTGTTCCCATGAGCAGTGTACCGTCTTGGTCGCTGGGGATATTTTCAATGTTGATAACTTGTCCTGGAATTGCGAGGCACATTTTTTCCCTAAATATTAAAAAATAGAACAAACGATGCCGGCGTCAATACGCACTTACTCGACGACGGCTTTTTCTTCCGTAATTTTCGAAAGAGCGATGCCTGAATCGATCACAATACGGTCATGGACTTTCGCGTTCATCAACAGCATCAGGGCTACGTTCGTCATCGCTCCCCCAACTCGAACTTTTCCCATCGTCTTCCCGTCTTCGAGATAAATTTCCACAATCTTACCGGTCAGCACATTCATTGCATTCACTCCTTCTGGATTTATGTGAGAGATTCTGTGAGCATTGATTCAGTGTTACGATGTGATTTTGTTTTTAATTTCCGATGTGCGGCGTAAATCTGTCCGAGTGCGATGCCGCCATCATTCGGCGGAACGCGTTGATGCCAGTATGGACGAAATCCTGCTTTCTCCAAATGGCATACAGATCTTTCCAATAAATATTTGTTTTGAAAACACCCCCCCGTCAAGACGACTCGCTCTTCACCAATTTTTCCCGCCACGTCGACAATCATTGCAGTCATCGTATTATGGAATTTGGCGGAAATCACCGACGGCGAAACGGTTCCTCTCACGTCATCGAGAATTTCCAGCACCATCGGCGCCCAGTCGACCGTCAACGGCAATTCTGAATCGGAGGTTGTGAACCTGTACACCTCATCGGTCAATGTTTTGCCGATAGCCCACTCAAGTTCCATTGCCGCCTCTCCTTCAAATTTCACGATATCACGCACACCGGTCAATGAAGCAACCGCATCAAATAATCTCCCTGCGCTCGAAGTCAAAGGAGAATTGATTTTCTTCGACAACATTTGTTGCAAGAGAAGTAATTCAGCAGCCGTAAATGTTTTTATCGGATGAACACCGAGACCCCGGAATAATGAATCGCCGGCAATTTCATATAAGAGGCCGACTGCCGTGCGCCGCGGTTCTCGTATTGCTTTGTCTCCGCCGGGGAGCCTAAATTTACGTAAATGAGCGACTCGTGAGAACGACGTTTCATCGGTCAATAAAAACTCACCCCCCCAAATCGTTCCGTCAAGACCGTAGCCTGTTCCATCCCAGGAAACGCCAAGCACTCGCCCGTCCAAGTGATTTTCTGCCATGCAGGATGCTACATGTGCATAATGATGTTGTACCTGAATCACCCGTGCGCCCAGGCTTTTCGCATATTGAGTTGAACGATAATCAGGGTGCATATCGCAAACCACCGTCGCGGGTTTGGCACCATACAACTTCTTGAAGCTTTCGTTCACGAGTTGAAATGCTTCCGTCGCTTCATTCGTTTCAAGATCCCCGATATGCTGGCTGATAAACACATTTTCGCCTTTCGCGAGAGCAATAGAATTTTTAAGATGTGCACCAACCGCAAGGATAGGAGAATCGAATGACATCATTGTTGCAGCCGGCAGCGGCGCATAACCGCGTGCACGGCGAATCACAAGCTCGCGCTCCATTATAATCCGCACAACAGAATCATCGACATGCCGGACAATCGGCCTGTTATGGACGAGAAAAAGATCCGCCACACCATGAAGCCGTTTCATTGCTTCGTGTTCATCTCTGCACATCGGTTCGTCCGAAATATTCCCGCTCGTCGCAATGACCGGAAACCCGAGTTCATGCATCAGCAAATGATGAAGAGGGGTGTACGGCAGCATCACTCCAAAATTTGGATTAAGCGGAGCCACGGAATAAGCGATAAGGGATTGCCGATTGTCAATTGCCGAATGACGAATAAGGAGAACGATCGGCGATTCGGCAGACAAAAGGAGCCGTTCTTCTAACTTTGATACTGCACATTCTCGTTTCACGTCGTCGAGCGATGGGAACATCATCGCGAATGGTTTTTCTTCCCGATGCTTTCTTCGGCTGAGCAAGTCGACAGCCACCTCGTTTCGCGCGTCGACCAAAAGCTGGAATCCGCCGATTCCTTTGACAGCGGCAATCTTACCCGCGCGAATTGCGTCGGCGGTTTCGAGCAGCGCATTATTGTACGACGAAAGAACCGTTCCCTCCGCATCCCATAGTTCCAGTTGCGGTCCGCATGTCGGGCACGCATTCGGTTGAGCATGAAATCTGCGGTCGGCAGGATTTTCGTATTCCTTTCGACAGTCGGGGCACATCGTAAAACGTTTCATCGTCGTGTTAGGGCGGTCGTACGGCAACGACTCAATGATTGAAAATCGCGGGCCGCAATTCGTGCAGTTGGTGAACGGATAGCGATAGCGTCGATTGAGGGGGTCGGCAATATCGTGGAGGCAATCCGGGCACGTCGCAACATCCGGCAGTACAATGGCGGACGATTCGCCGGAGTGATCGCTCTCTCTGATTTCAAATCGTTCATATCCCGCCACATCGAGAAATGAAGGGTCCAGGCTTTGAATGAACGAGAGGGACGGTTTTTCTTTTTCGATGCGAATCAAAAAATCTTCCAGCAGGGATTTCTCTCCCTCAACTTCCAAAAACACCCCTTGAGGTGAATTTGCTACCCATCCGGCAAGATGCAACTCCGTCGCGAGCCGGTAGATGAACGGGCGGAATCCAACTCCTTGAACAGCTCCCCGGATTGCAATATGTAATCTGGCATTCATTATTTTTTTGATATATTCTTTTCCAGCCAATCGCACCATTCAGCGATACCTGCATTTGTAGCGCAGGAAGTCTCAAACACTTTGAGTAATGGGTTAACGCTAAGTGCATTTCTCTTCAAAACATCGATTGTGCAGTTCACGTATGGGAGCAAATCAATTTTATTGATAATCATTACCGAAGCATTGCGAAACATCGTTGGATACTTGAGCGGTTTGTCATCTCCTTCTGTTACGCTCGCAACAACTACTTTCATAGCCTCACCGAGGTCGTAATTCGCCGGGCACACCAAATTGCCAACGTTTTCTATAATGAGCAGTTGAACGCCCGACAAGTCAACGGAAGCAAGAGCTTCTTTAACCAGCGACGCTTCGAGGTGGCATCCACCTTTTGTTACTATTTGAACAGCCGGGACGCCAAGTGCTGAAACCCTTTGTGCGTCGAGATCTGTCTGCACATCCCCCTCAATCACGGCAACGTTGATCTTATTCTTGATGGATGTAAGCGTGCGTTCAAGAAGACTCGTCTTGCCGGAACCGGGCGAGCTGACGATATTGATGGCAAAAATCCTATGACGCAAAAAGATATCGCGATTATAGCCTGCGACCTCGTCGTTCTTTTCCAGAATTTTTCGCTCAATCGTTATAACGCTCATACTGTCAGTTCCTTCTCATCGAACAGATCGATAGCAATGACCTGAAGTTCATTCCCCGAGACCATTGTTACGTCGTTCCCGCCGCAAAAAGAGCAAAGAAATATTTCACTCTCGTTTGATGAACACTTTCCACATGTATTGCATTTCACGACAAACGGCACGCGTTCTATCTCTAAAACGGCTCCCTGCAGCGGTGTTTTTGCTATAAGGGCACTGAAACAAAATTCCAGCGAGTCCGGAACAATTCCTGCACCATAACCAACTCTAATCCTGACACTCTTCACCTGGCAAGGCACTTCTGCAGGAAGGTGCTCTCTCACTATCTCCAAAATATTTTGTGCGATTGAAAGCTCGTGCATTTTGGCTGCTTCATTAAATAACTATAGAAACATGTCATTCAACTACTATGCCGTCGAAAATGACGAATTTCTCTACACATTTTGCATGGATTGTTCCAAGAAATGAGAATCAACGGAGGGGTTTCGCAACGATGGAAAATGTGAGGTTGGGCAAACGTCAGTTCAATATGAATGAAGCATTCATATTCTCTTGATGGATTTGCCGAAGAAGCGCAGCAATCATATCAGCTGTTTTTACCGCTTGTTCTTCCACAGCCGGGGACAATATCGATCCAAATTCAAACGACTCGCCGCGCACAGTGTACACATGCATATTAACTAAGACGCCGTACATGTCACGGGCAAGCTGTTGAAGTAGTTCCGGACTAACGTTGTGGTTTGAGGATGGCAAATGTTCAGGCGGCGGAATGCTTTTGCGCACGGTCATCGGCTCGCCGTTTGCGGAAGCATCAACCATGATGACGGTGTCGTACTGAAGAATATCTGAAGCGAGTTCCGGAAACAACTGGTGGCAGGTTTTTACATCGACATCCGGAAGATTAAGCGCTGCAATGCGGTCGGCAACCCACACGCCGACGCCGTCATCCGAACGTAACGTGTTGCCATACCCTATCACAAGAGCTTTCTTCACCGCCGTATTTCATCGATGATATCGTTGTTCGCATTGATGAGTTGGACGTGCAGCGGCATCTGGCCGATGGCATGCGTCGAGCAGGACAAACATGGATCGTAACAGCGAATACCGGCCTCAATGCGATTCAAAATTCCTTCTGTGATCTTTTTTCCATCGACATACCGCATTGCGAGCTGGCGGACCGTTCGGTTCATCGCCAGATTATTTTGTGCAGTAGCAATAACAAGATTAACTTTTTGCAGCACGCCGTCGTCGTTCACCCAGTAGTGGTGGAAGAGTGTTCCGCGCGGAGCTTCGCTTGCGCCGACTCCTTCATTCCGATTGATCTCCGCTCTGGAGCGGATATGCGTTCCGAGAATTGCCGGGTCGTTGAGCAGCATTTCTGTCTTTTCAACGGTAAAGAGAAGCTCTATCAGGCGAGCGTAATGAAAATAGAATGAGTTGTTCACAACGCGCCTATCGCCGGCAATAGCCTTGAACAGCACGCGTTCGGCCTCAGCCAGCGGTGTATCGATGTAATCGCAAATGTTCACACGGGCCAGCGGACCGACGCGATACATCCCTTCAGGATATCCGAGGGGCTTGTAGTACGGAAATTTCAGGTACGACCATTGTTCTGTCGCTTCGCCAAAATGTTCGCGGTAATGCCGGGGGTCTATTTTATCGGCAATGGTATTGCCGGCAGCATCCATTACTCTCAATTGCCCATCGTAGTATTCAAGAGCTCCATCTTTCGCCACAAGGCCGACAAAGAGCGACCGAAAATTGCCAAAGTTTGGAATATCCTTTTTGAATTTCGTATGGATTTTTTTCAGTTCGCTGAGAGCAAGGAGCGCTGTCTCTTTTGCTTCCGGAATCCAGTTAAGCAGATAATCTTTTTTCGACGCTTCAAACGGTTCACGCACTCCGCCGGCCACCGCCCAGGGGGTATGTATTTTTCTTCCGCCAAGCACTTCGATAATCTCCTGCCCGAATTTTCGCAAACGGATTCCTCGTTTTGCAATTTCCTTGTGTTGATCCAATAAACCAAAGACATTGCGCTTGGCAGGTTCTGAATCGAAGCCGAGCAGGAAGTCCGGCGAAGAGAGATGGAAGAAACTGAGCGCGTGCGATTGCATCCATTGAGCGAGCGTAATAAGCCTGCGCAGCTTTTCGGCTGTTTCAGGAATTTCGATGGCAAGAATGTCATCGCCGGCTTTCGCCGATGTGATAAGATGACTCGTCGGGCATATCCCGCAAATACGCGACGTAATGCCGGCCATCTCCGACATCAATCGGCCTTCACAAAATTTTTCAAAACCTCGGAACTCGTTTACGTGAAAACGCGCATCCTGCACGATTCCCTGGTCGTCGAGATGGATCGTGATTTTTGCATGGCCTTCGATTCGCGTTACCGGTGAAATTGTAATAGTCTGAGACATACGATTCTTTAACCCTTTGCCATCATTCCTAACCAAACCAATTCATTAAAAATCATTTTGCCCGTTTCACTCTCTTAACCGTAGCGTAGATAGACCGGAGAGAAGGCCGGCATTCTTCCTTGGAGCAATTCGTTCACAGCAAACCAGATTTGATCCGCCGTCGGCGGACATCCGTGAAGAAACGCATCAACTTTTATTACCTCGTGAAGCGGCCTCGCCTTCGGCATCAGTTCCGCAATCGTTGGATAATCACGCGGGATTTGCGGTGTGACGTCTGCCAGTTCGACATACGCACGATGCAGCACTTGCTCAAGTTCGAAAGAGTTGCGCATTGCGGTCACGTTGCCGGTAACGGCGCAATCGCCGAACGACACAACGCATCGGGAATTCCGGCGAATAATTTTCGCGAATTCTTCATGTTCATCGTTTGCTACCGCTCCTTCAACCAGCGTAACATCAACGTCCCGCGGGAATTCCTTGACGTCCGCGATGGGAGAATAGACCAACTCGATTTTGTCCGCCAACTCGATGAGCCTCTCATCCAAGTCGAGAAACGACATATGGCATCCTGAACATCCGCCGAGCCACACTGTTGCTACTTTTGGTTTCATAAAATTTTTTTCCGGTTTCAGTTTTCTTTTATACGGTATATACGCTTTTATTCGTCGTCGCTTTCGACATTGATCCATTCTTTTTTCTGACGAGCGGTGACAATATACTTAAGGAAATTTCTCTCTTTTTTCATTTCAGAAACGGAAGAGCCTTTTTCAAACAGGGAACCTGTCGGGCAGACCAGGACGCATTTCCCGCATGAAGTGCAGGCATCCACCTCACCCCACGGCTGATTCAATCCGGCCACAATTTCGCAGCTGACGCCGCGATACGCAATGTCCCACACATGGGCCCCCTCGACTTCGTGGCAAACCCGCACACACCGGGTGCAAAGAATGCAGCGATTGCGGTCAATAACAAAGTCCTTGTGCGACGCGTCAAGCGTTTTTTGAGGGTAGAGGTACGGGAAACGAACGTACGTTAACCCTGTTTCGTACGCGAGATTCTGCAGTTCGCAGTTGCCGTTGACAACGCACACGGCACATTGATGGTTGCCTTCGGAGGCGAGAAGCTCGATGATCGTGCGACGGTACTTTTTCAATTGTTCGGTACTCGTCCGGACGATCATTCCTTCCGCCGGCCGGGTTGTACACGCCGGAAAAAGTTTTGTAGAGCCTTCTATTTCGACCAAGCATAAACGGCACGCCCCGACATCAGACAATCCGTCAAGGTGGCACAATGTCGGAATGTGAATCTTATGCTGCCGTGCGATTGTGAGGATTGTATCGCTGTCATTAGCGCTCAGTTGTTCGCCGTCGATCGTTAATGTAATAATTGCCATGAAAAATTCCTGTTACGAGTGAATGCTCTCGCCTTTTTCGTCCGCAGAAGAAACGAAGGTCATCGGCTCGACGAGCACGCGGTCATATTCCTTGTGAAAGTACCGGAGAGTAGAGATTACCGGATTTGGTGCATTTTGTCCTAATCCGCAGAGGCTCGTTTTCATAACCATAGCACAGAGTTCTTCGAGCAATGCGACATCGTCTTTTGTAGCTTCTCCCTTAGAAATCTTGTCAAGCAATCCGTGAATGTGGACAGTCCCCACGCGGCACGGAATGCACTTGCCGCATGATTCATCCTTGCAAAACTCCATAAAATATTTTGCAACTTCGACCATGTTCGACGTGGAATCCATCACAATCATTCCGCCGCTACCCATAATCGACCCGACGGTTGCAAGGGATTCGTAGTCAACAGGCAAATCCAAATATTCTTTTGGAATGCAACCGCCTGAAGGACCGCCGGTTTGGGCCGCTTTGAACTCGGTCCCGTCCAGCGTTCCGCCTCCGATATCGAAGATTACTTTGCGAAGCGGAATCCCCATCGGAACTTCGATAAGCCCCGTGTTTTTGATATTCCCGGCAAGAGCAAAAACCTTTGTGCCGGCACTCTTCGGCGTACCGATGGATGCAAACCACGCACTCCCGCGAACAACTATCGGAGCGATGTTCGCGTACGTCTCGACATTATTGATAAGTGTGGGCATCCCCCATAAGCCTCTTTCCGACGGATATGGCGGTCGAGGTCTGGGCCTTCCACGCCGGCCTTCAATCGAGCGAAGCAACGCCGTCTCTTCGCCGCAAACAAACGCTCCAGCGCCAATCCGCAAATCTATCCTGAAATTAAACTGCGACTCAAAAATCCTGTTTCCCAGCAGGCCAAGCCGCTCCGCCTGCTTGATAGCAAGCTTCAGTCGTTCTATCGCGAGCGGGTATTCTGCACGGATGTAAATAAATCCTTGGTTCGCACCAATCGCATAGCCGGCAATCGCCATCCCCTCGAGAATTCTGTGAGGATCTCCTTCGAGAACGCTGCGGTCCATGAACGCTCCCGGATCTCCTTCATCCGCATTGCAAATCACATATTTTTGTTCGCTCTTCGCCTTGTGAACTATTCCCCATTTCAACCCGGTAGGATACCCCGCTCCACCCCTGCCGCGCAAACCGCTCTTCCGTATCTCTTCGATAAGTTCAATCGGCTGGAGCTCGGTGAGGACTTTTGCAAGGGCATCGTAACCGCCGACAGCGATATACTCTTCGATGCTTTCAGCATTGATCTTACCGCAGTTTTCCAGGACAATTTTTTGCTGAGAAGCAAAAAAAGGAGCGGAAGTATCGACGAGATTCTCTTTGACTTTTGTTCCGTGGAGAATATGTTCTTCCACAATTTTCTTCGCCGCCACTTCGTCGACGCGCTGATACAGACTCTCGTCGGATTGGAGTTTTACCAGTGGACCTTCACCACACAATCCCATGCATCCCGTCCCGAGCACCTCGCAATTTCCATCGAGCCCATTTTCTTTTAATGATTTCGTGAGCGCCGCCTTCGTCGCATCTGCGCCGCATGAATTACAGCCGGCTGCCGAACAATACAGTATCCGGTTCTTGTGCCCCTGCTGGCGCGCCTTTTCTTTGTCCGCTAATTCCCGCAGATCTTCGATTGTCATGCAGCTACCTCCTCGGTTGCTAACTGCCATTTTCTGATTCTATCTACAGCGCTTTCCGGAGTCAATTTGCCCGCAACGTTATCGTCGAGGACTGCAACCGGAGCCAGGCCGCACGAACCGACACACCGCGCTTGAATGAGAGAGATTTTGTTGTCCGATGTCGTCTCTCCGAGTTTACATTTGCAATGCTCTTCGACTGACTTCTGTATTCCAGCGGCGCCTTTTACATAACATGCGGTTCCCATACAGAGAACAAACGTATGCTCACCTTTCGGCTTCAATCTGAAAAAGTGATAAAACGTTGCAACACCGTACACCGTGCTGAGAGGGAGTTTGAGCGACCTAGAGATATAGACCAGAAGATCGTTTTCAAGAAAGCCGAAAATACCTTGTGCTGCGTGCAGCACTTCGATGAGCGCATCTCCGCGTGAATGATTTTTTGTAATAGCGCGGTCGAGCAACTTAAAGCGATTGTCGCCGCTTGGGTGTCCGTTTTTTGCAGTTGTGGGTTGTTGAGACATGAAATTGGAAAATGTTTAATTTGTGACGTAAAATCTTCCGCGGGGAATGAAACTCAGCGTAGACAAAAGCATTGAGGAGGTAAATCGTCTGGCCCTCAAACCCATGCCACATAAAGCCGCATCAGAAACAATTCCTAAACTACTCAACCTTACGCAAGCATCATACCAAAAAAATTTGACCAAAGCGCAATTTCTGACGGCAGGGAAAAGGACAATTCTCACTTCTGAGAGAATAATGCTCCATTTTCTGCGAAAAAAACACTTGCGCGAATGAAGAGAAAACAAACATTGAATTAATATACAAAAGGATCGAGCAGACAATAGAGCCCTTTATGATTGAAAGATGCCATCAAAATCAATTTATTGTGAACCCTCGTTTACAATGGAAAATATTTCGGTCGAGATCAGCTGCACCACTCTTCCTGTTGAGTGTAAAACTTCAGACGACAAATTCTTGCCGGATTCAAAATTCTTCCCCTCAACTCCGTAGATAATCAACCTGGGCGGCAGAGTGTTCATACTTCGCGCCAGCTCAACGGCTTGAGCGACACCAAACGCGTGAGTGGAAAATAACCGAAGATCATTCGGAAATGTTCCTGTTCGTACATCAATACGGTAAACGGTTCCTGATGGAACTCCCGACGATACAGCATCGACCAGATAGACATTGTCAGCGTCATTTAAAATTTCCATTAACGCAGCGCCTTCGCCGGATTGTTCAATCACCGTCACACCCGGAAGTTTTTTCCCCTCGATTGCTCGTGCGACAACGATGCCGGCACCGTCGTCGGAACGGAATTCATTTCCAATTCCTATGACCAGTATTGACGAACGCAAATCTTTCATTCGACTTCAACAGCTTTGGATACAAATCGCGGATTGCGAATATTCGACAGCCGGGGGCTTATTCTTCAATCTCCAGCTTCAGAAAATGCGTTGCGCAGGAAATGCATGGATCGTAATTGCGGACGCTTTGTTCGCAAAGCCATGTCAGTTGTTCTTTCGGCATCGCAATATTCTTAATGACGATGTTCCGGAGGTCGAGTTCGATTGAGCGCTGGTTCTGCGACGTCGGCGGAACGATCTTGGCATCGGTAATCATCCCGTTTTCGGCGATTCGGTAACGGTGATACAATATTCCGCGGGGCGCTTCGGTGCAACCGAACCCGAGCCCGGGCCGTGGAGGCACTTCGACAGCAGGCTTTTCAGGCGGCTCATATTGATCAATGATTCGCAGGGCTTCCTCGCTCGCATAGAGTGTTTCAAGCGACCGTGCAATGATACTCTTGAACGGATTTCGGACCACAGGAAGAAAATGAATTTCACGCGCCAGCTCTTTTGCCGTCGGCGTAAGCTTCTCAAAATTTAAGTTGAACCGCGCCAATGGACCGACGTGATACGCCCCCCGCTCTTTCAACACCGACTGCAACGCATTTGAGTATGAGACATGCTCTTCATGGAAATAGAATTCGTACTCTTTGACATTGATGTCGAGCCCCTTGTTCGAGATAAGCCGCCCTTCATTGAACGGATACTCGTTAGGATGAGACAGCGCTACGAACTCGTAGTCTCGTTCAAACTCCGGGAACGGGAGCGTTGCACTCCACCGAACCATTTCAACTGCCGCATCGCGCAGCCATTTCAATTTTTCCACGATCGGAAGAAATTCCTTCTTTGCTGGAACGCGATAAAAACCGCCAACCCGCACATTGATCGGGTGAATTTCTCTCCCACCGAGTAAAGCAACAAGATCGTTTCCGATCTTTTTCATTTTTAACGCCTGTTGCACAACGGCAGAATGGTCTTTGGCCAATTCCAGAACATCTTCGAAACCAAAAAAATCCGGAGCATGGAGCATATAGGCGTGCAGCACATGACTCTCGATCCACTCTCCGCAGTACAACAACCTGCGAAGAGCGCGAAGCTGTCCGTCAACCGAAATGTTGAACGCATTTTCCATCGCGTGAACGGAGCTCATCTGGTACGCAATTGGGCAGATGCCGCAAATGCGAGAGGTAATGTCCGGTGCCTCGGAAAAATTCCTCCCGCGCAAGAATGCTTCAAAAAATCGCGGCGGCTCGAAGACTTTGAATTTCACATCCGAGACTTCGTTGTTTTTGATCTTCACGTAGATCGAACCTTCGCCTTCAACGCGCGCGAGGTAATCGACCTTGATGGTTTTATCATTCATGGGAGTCGCTCTCCCTTCTGAAGGCTTCGGCGTATGCATTGAAATTGCGAAACGCGAGCTTTATTTCTTGTTCAGTCGCTCCACTATCGACAAATTGCTTGCTGAGGGAGGCGGTATTGGCGCTGTCCATGGGGCCAAAACATCCGTAACACCCCCGTTGAAACGACGGGCACAGCGCGCCGCAGCCTACTTGTGTAACAGGACCGAGGCAGAATGTTCCGCTGGAGACCATCACACACACATTCCCTTTGAGCTTGCACTCGATGCAAACGCTGTGCGTAGGAATATTCGGTTTTCTTTTGTGGAGAAACGCAACGATAACTTCGATAAGTTGAAGCTTGTTGATCGGACAACCGCGAAGCTCAAAATCGACGTGGACAAACGAACCTATGGGAAGCGAGCGGTCAAGCGCTGATATATACTCGGGGTTTGCATACACGATACGCGCAAATTCTTTTACGTCTTTCCAGTTGCGCAACGCCTGAATACCCCCTGCCGTTGCGCATGCGCCGATAGTGATGAGCGTGCGGCATTCTTTTCTGATGGCACGGATGCGCTCCACGTCGTGCGGAGTCGTGACGCTTCCCTCAACTACGCCAAGGTCATACGGCCCCCGCACCATTTTGCGGCTTGCTTCCGGAAAATATGAAATGTCGATCGCACCGGCAACGGCAAGCAGTTCATCTTCAGCGTCGAGAAGCGAAAGCTGACAGCCATCACACGAAGCGAACTTGTAGATCGCAACTTTGGGTTTGTGGGGATTCATATTAGATTTCCTTCTTTCCAAAGAACTCGCCTATTTGTGGAAAGGCAAACACCGGTCCTTCCTTACAGATGAATTTCGGGCCGTACTGGCAATGACCGCAAAAACCGACTGCGCACTTCATATTGCGTTCCATCGACAAGTATATTTGTTCCGGCGGGACACCGCACCGTACAATCTCCGCTATTGTGTACTGCATCATAATCTCCGGGCCGCACACCATCGCCATCGTCGCACGCGCATCGAGTTTGATGTACGAGAAGAGGTTCGGAACAACACCGATGTACCCTTTCCACGTTGAATCACTCCGGTCCACCGTTACTAAAACTTCAACATCGTATTGCTTGCTCCATTGTTCAAGCTCTACTCTATATAAGAGGTCGAGCGGACTGCGCGCGCCGTAGAGAAGCAGTACTCGTCCGTAGTCTCTTCGCCTCCGAAAGAGCGAGTATAGCACCGGCCGAAGAGGCGCCAGCCCGATACCCCCCGCAACAATACACACGTCCAACCCGTTCGCTTTTTCGATCGGCCAATTACTTCCAAAGGGACCGCGTATTCCGATAACATCGCCCCGCTTCATCAGTGAGAGAGCGTTTGTCACGGTACCGACGCGATGGATCGTGTGCGCGAGAGTGTTCGCCTTCGACGGATCCGAACTAATGGAGATCGCCGATTCACCCATCCCAAAAACATACAGCATGTTGAATTGTCCGGGCAAAAACGAAAACTCTGCCCCATTGTGCCCCATATTTTCGAGCTGAAGTGTAAACGTATCGTCCGTTTCCCACACAATTTTCCTGATAGACATCAATTGGGGAAGCATCGGGTCGCTAAGTCCGTCAACTTCAATAAGAGCGGGTTGATTCATTGATGTACTCCTTACCGTGAACCATACACATCGAGTAATTGAAGGCGTGTGGCTTCCATGCGGCTTTGGAAAACATCCGCAAGCCGTTTGAGCATTTCATAACCGAAATCATGATCCTTATCGCATTTTGTGCGCAGGCATTTCCCGTCGAGTGCCAGCGCGCGTACTTCAGCAACCGCACAGCCATCGAAGTGCCAGCGATAAGGAGAAATCAGCCACGACCAGCCGAGCACTTCACCGGGGCCGATCGTCTGAATCCTCCTTTTCCCTTTGTGGCCCGCGTGAATTTCCAGTGCGACTCTTCCGCTTCGGATAAGGAAGAACAAGTCAGCCGCCTCCCCTTCGTGGCAAAGATAATCGCCCTCCTGATAATGTACGTTCTTTGCACATCCGACGAGGATTTGAAGATACTTGTCGTCCAGATTTCCGACAAATGGATGCTTCCGCAAAACTTCATTGAGGTTTTCTTTTAGCATACTCGACTCCTGTATAAAGCTATGAATCGTTTCGAACACCATTATTCCTGATCGCCTCGACCTCGGCAGTAATATCAATGCCTACCGGGCACCAGGTAATGCAACGCCCGCATCCAACGCATCCGAAAGTGCCGAATTGGTCAACCCACGTGGAGAGCTTATGCACCATCCATTGGCGATACCGTGCTTTGGGAGACAGACGAAAATTTCCGCCGGTGACTTTCGCAAAATCCATGGTGAAACATGAATCCCAACGCCGCCACCGTTCGGCCCGCTCTCCGCTAATATCTGTTACATCCTCGACTGTTGAGCAAAAGCAGGTAGGACAAACCAATGTGCAATTGGAACACATCAGGCATCGGCGAGCAACATCATCCCAATGCGCACTTTCAATATTGTCGGCAAGAAGTTCTTTGAGTCCCGCCGTGTCCATCGCTCTCCCCATGCTTGTACTTGCGGCATCGACCAACTCACCGACAACTTCGACCTCGCTTGCCTCGGCATTCTTGTGAGGAATTTCTTTTAATACTTCACTGCCTTTGTCGCTTCCGGCTTCCGCTGCAAAATAATGAACACCGTCTCCTACAACTTCGGTGAGGACAATGTCGTATCCTCCTTTCACAATTGGACCGGTATTCATTGAAGCGCAGAAGCACGTTCCGCCGCAGTGTGTGCAATTTATTGCGACGATGAAAATATTGTTCCGGCGAGCAGTGTACGTCGGGTCGGAAAACTTGCTATTCATGAACACTTTATCCTGAATCATGATAGCATGTAATTCACACGACCGAACACCGAAAAACGCAAAACGAGGAAGAGTCTCCTTCGAAGTATCCTGCTTGATTTCCATCACCCTTCCCTTTTTCTCAACGGTTAAAATCTTTGCCAGAGGAGGAAAAAGAAACCTCTTCCATGAGTGAGGTCCGACGGTATAACCGAACAAAGCCTTATCTGCCCTGCGCTTTAACCGATACCGGGCTTTCTCATGTTCGTCCGTCCAACCTTCAGGAAAATCGGCGGACGACTGAATTTCGTCGTACACGATTGCACCATCGCGTACGTTCGGCCCCATGATTGCATAATCACGCTTTCGAAGGGCACCGACGAGAACATCGAAGTCTTTGCGCTGTATGATAATCATAGCATTGCACTTTTAGTGGGAGTAGGAGAAAAACGCTTCACCTGGCTGAGGGTGGAATACATTCTTTGGATGAAAATCGCCACCCCCTTTCGTCGGACGGAAAATCATTTCTCCCTTGACTGCCTTTAGACTTTTTCAAACTTCTCTTTTTTCTCGTGGCATTCCGGACATTCTTTCGTTGTGTCCGATGTGACGATGTACCCGCAGCAAGGACAAACGTAATACTGCACTCTTGCGATGTATCCACTTTTGTCCACGGCATCCTTGAATAGTCCCGCATTCCATTTATCCGCATTGAGCGAGTGCCCGAATAATTCCACCGCTTCCGGAAATTTTTCGGCCTTAGCCGTGCGCGCTAAATTAGGATACATCGATTCAGTTTCCAGCGATTCATCGCTATACGCCATGCGGAGTGTCTGCATAACACTGCCAACAATAATGGAATTCGCTACGTACGGAGTTACTTCAACTCCTTTACTTCGCAGGAGCGCTGCGGCCATTTCTGCATGAATTTTTTCAGAACGTGAGACAGCTTTGTACAGATTTGCAATCGCGCCAAACCTGTTTTTTTCAGCGTTCTCTGAAAAACGTGCATATTCATTGCTGATTCTCATTTCCTGGCTATATGCCGTTTGCAAATTTTGAAGCGTAATTTCCGGCTTCACTTCCTTCGCTTCATTTTTTTTGCAACCAGTAAGGAGAAAAAAAGGAAATATAAAAAGTATGATGATGACGACGAAAAGGTTAAGAAAAAGGGAGTGGAATTTCCTAAAAAGGGGTGATTTGTTTACATTCATTTTGAACCCTCCTTTGGTGAAGAGCTTCCGAAAATTCTCTGACGAGTCAGAAGGAGCATGCCGGGGAGGCATGCTTTCAAAAAGACGATTTGAGAAAAAACATGTGTTCGATTTTACTCTTTATTTTCGAGGATCGTTTCCTCTGAGTCAATCTAAAACACGCTTTCTTTATGTACTCAAGGTTCATTCCACAAAAATACAGCGGTAAATCGGCAATTAGAGAGCATTTATCTATTTTTTTCTCAAATATTGAAAATGAGAACTCTCGGATTATTAGTTCTAAAAAAAACGCTCTGACTGGGTTTGCCAATCAGAGCGCACTTCGGTCTAACAAAAAGGATTTTGGCTACAGCATATCTTTCTTGTGTTTAAGGAGCTGTTTTGCGTGCCAGCCCTGCAACTCGAACCATTGAGGAGAGTTGGAAGTCTGCAGCAAGTATTTATCCTTCTCCTTAACTTCCGAAAAGCGAATTTGGACATCGCCTGCCGAAACCACAGCAGAAATCTTCGGTGTCGGCGTAATAACTGAGTCGACAAAATCGTCGGCTTCAAGATGCGATAACGAAGTCAGCAGCGATGTTACCTCACCGACTTTGGGTTTGTTATCCCCAATCATCCAAACACTGTCGTGCAACGAAAGGGAAAAAGACTCTCCGGGGTACTGATACGATATTGTTTTAATGGTTTCTTTCGGAACGTTCAATATTGTCTTGTCCCGCCAATCTCTGACTGCTTTGTTGAACCACACAGCAAGCGAACCATCTACAACAGCAACATCGTTCGATTGTTCTTTGCGAACATATGTCTCGGAATAACTTTGCCCGAGTTTTCCGACGATGAACGCAGCATGGATCTGACCCCCTTGGAATACTTTTACAAGCGTCCCGGTCGAATCGACTTGAAATATAGGACGCTTTTCCGGATTACTGGAGACAATTTCTTTTACCGCGAGGTTCTTTATTTGGTGAATCAAAGATGTTACACTCGACTGGTTGGCTCGGTACACGAGAGGCTCACTAAGCGACCACTCCGCTCCTTTTTTTTCCAATGTCGCTGCGCTCTTCGGCGACTTGATCTCGATTTTGTCGACAGCGACAGAGTCTACATCCACCAGGGATTGAGAATTACCGATCGAAATATCATTCTCCCCCGGCCGATTCATCATGAAATATGCAACCACGATTAAGAGTGCAAAAACTCCGAGGAGTACATAAATATTTTTTTTCATACCAATCGACAGAAATGTTATAATGAAGCTTCCATTGCTTTTTTCCGCGCCAGGCGAGTCCGCCATCGCGCTAGGCCATAACCGATAACCGCTATCGGCGGCAGAAAGAGGTCGCCGTACTTCAGCATTTTTTTTGTGCCATCCGAAACCTGTTCAAGCGGAGGCATGGCGACATTCTTCGACCGGATGGTTATTAATCCCGCATCGTCGGCAAGATAATCGACCATGTTGACAAAGAACGTGAGGTTGCCCGGATTCCGAGCGAAATCATCCTTCATGAAATGACCGTCTCCAACAACGATGATTCTTGTTTCTGGGCTCGACGTCAACGGCGAAGATGATCCGACCAGTTCCGGCATCTGCTTGTCGGCGTAAAAACTTTTGAACGCCCCCTCAACAACAACGGCCAACGGGATGCTTGACTCTGCAAGTTCGTCAGCCGTGTAGCGATGGAACGCATCGATCATAATAAAACCTGTCTGCCGGCCGCTCCGTTTGGATGAACTCACAAGGACTTGCTCCTTCAACCCTTTGACAGCGGCAAGACTAGTATCGAGAGAACTCGCAAAATAAAAAATCACGTTCTGCAAATCTTTGACGATCAGGTTTTCCTTATTGAAGCCCGACGCCATAGGCATGTACGGAAACGGAACCTGGCTCTGCATCGTAAAGCCCGCCTGTTGCTGAACGACGTTAACGCTCGCGCACTGCGCATCACGAACAAGGTCGGTATTGACACGTGAGCCGTATTGAGCAAGCTGATCGTCGAGATTGATATCCAACGGTTGAGCATACTGCGATTGGAGACTTGCGTTTTCTTTGTTCAGCAGGAATGCGACCTTTCCACCATGCATCAAATATTGATCAATTTGAAATTTCGAAGAATCATTGAATTTTTTCTGCGGGGCTATCACCAATAAGGCTGAAAGGTCGGCAGGAATGCTCCCTGTGCCCGGCAAGCTGACCGGCGTAATTTCGTACTGAGATGAAAGGGTTTGTGATGCTTGTTTCATCGTAGACAAATCCGTTTCATCGTGGCCAAGCGTGTAGCCGATGCGTTTCTTCTCCCGCGTTGTCAACCGTTTCAACGCGCTGCTGATATCGTATTCCAGCGATCCAAGGTTTTGAATAACCGGCAGCGTTTCCTTCTTATCCTCATACATCATAACAAGCCCGAGATACGCCCGCTTCACTTCGAATTTATCTTCCTTCACCACCTGCACGTCCACCGGCGGAATTCCTTGCTGTTGCGCCTCTTGTTCTCCCTTCTCTCCTTCGGGGTTGATAAATTCGTACTGCAGATTGCCGCTGGCATACGCTTTGTATTCGTTCAAGATGTCCAGCACCTCGCGTCGATTGTTATTGTAGGGCGACGGAAGGTCTTCCGTAAAATACGCACGAACGGTCACCCTGTCATCGAAAGAGCGCACGAGTTTCTTACTCGCCTCCGAAAGAGTGTAGACTTTCTGTTTTGTAAGGTCCAGCCGGTCGAAAAGACGGACCGAGATGACGTTCACAACAATGAGAATACCGAGCACCAGCAATGCCCGAATAATTGCCTGATTTCGTTTTGTGTTCATTATCGTCATAACCGTTTCAGTGTACGATTTCCAGTTTGCTTACCAGTTTCTTCGCTGCAACGAGCCGATGGAAAGCAACAGCGTGAATCCCAGCATCGAGAAGAAATAAATGACATCTCGTGTATCGATCACTCCCCGAGCGATGTTTGATAAATGATAATCGATGCCGAGAAATTCTACTGTCGTCGTCATCCATTCCGGCACATAAAACAAAATTTTGTCGAGCATAAAGATTGCGAAAATAAAAACGAAGCCGAGAATAAACGCAACCACTTGATTATCCGTTAAACTCGATGCGAATAAGCCTATCGCAACATATACACCCGCCATGAGCATCAAACCAAAATATCCTCCTACGACCGGGCCGTTATCGATGCCGCCGAGGAATGCAATTGTAACATAATAGAGAAGCGTCGGTACCAGGGCAATCCCAACCAAAGCCCAGGCGGCAAAAAATTTTCCTAGGACAATTTCAGAATCGGAAAGAGGTTTCGTCGTCAGCAGCTCAATGGTTCCGTTCTTTTTCTCCTCGGACAACAACCGCATGGTAATCGCCGGAATGATGAAGAGAAAGACAGCGGGGACAACCTCGAACATCATTCGCATCGATGCGACGTTCATCAAAAACAGGTTGCTCGTGAAAAACCAACCGACGATTCCGAGAAAGACAACGATGACAACGTATGCCACCGCTGAATTAAAATATGAACGCAATTCCTTGCGGAAGATCGGTCCGATATTCGAATATTCACTCAACAGTTTCTTAAAATCGAATTGCATGGTTTTGTTGAAGGCTTAGGTTATAGATTTTAGGTCTTGGCTATTAGGTGTCAGCCTTTTGTGCATTCTTGGCGCCCGTTAACGATTGCTTACCGGAATCACAAACTTTAATGCCGTATGCGTGGCAGAAAAACCGACGACTTTTGTATCGATGAAGCCTGCCTCTTTTCCGGCCGCCATTACTTCCGTATCTTTAATTTTTGCCGGGCTCCCCTTCAACGAGACGATCCACAATGCCCCCGTGCTTTTGAGAAATTGTTTCAGGCCCTTGATCTTCAAGAGTTCTTTTTTGCTGTCCACCGCGTAGAAAATTAAATCAGATTCTCTTTGCAGCCCCTTCACTAACCCACTATTCGTCCTGTCCTTCAATTGGCTTAGAAAATCCTTGTCTGTTACACCATCCACGCTCACCCGCGAGTCTTCTTTGACACCGAGTTTGTCTAACACGCTTTTCGGGTGCAGAATTTTTTCTTCCCATTGCTCGGCTTTCTTATCGATGATAAATGATGCCGTCCCGCCGTGGAAGATGACCGTCAACTCCCCGTCATTGGCTTTGACAGACTTCATATCCTTGAATGGAATCGTGAGCCGATGTTCGCCGCGGAAAATCAGTTCGTCGGTTTCAAGCAAGGCTTTCCCTTTGAACACCTTCCCGTTGAATTTCAAAGAGCAGTTAATTTCCGATCCCATACTCAATCCCAACCGACAATAATATCCGATCAGTTCACGGTTGTCAACTTGTGGAATACCTCTTCCAAACTCGTTGCTTCGCGGTGGATTTCAAGCAAGAGCCATTTCTCGCTTACTGCCTGACGAAAGAGATCTTCACGAATATCCGAACCTTTCTCAGCTGTAATAAGCAACCGGTGGATCCCCGGAGAAGGATTTTGGTACTGAACATTCTCAACATGTGCAAGAGCTTTTACTTTGGGGAAAATTTCGGTCATACCGTTTTCAACGTTTGCTTTCAGTTCCAGGGAAATAATGTCGGAGCCGCGAAATTCATGCTGCAATTGGTCGGGAGTTCCGTCAGCGGCGATCTTCCCTTCGTTGACAATAATTACTCTGTCGCACGTTGCCTGAACTTCAGAAAGTATGTGCGTGGAGAGAATTACTGTTTTCGCGCTGCCGAGCTTGCGGATGAGATTTCGTATTTCGACGATTTGATTGGGATCGAGACCGCTTGTCGGTTCGTCCAAAATCAGCACTTCAGGATCGTGAATCATCGCTTGGGCCAAACCGACACGCTGGCGGTACCCTTTCGACAACTCACCAATATCCTTGTGCCGGACTCCGGACAATCCACAAACTTCCACCATCTCCCGCATGCGCTGCCGGATTTGAGGCTTCTCCATTTTATGGAGTTGAGCGGAATATTCGAGATATTCCAGAACATTCATGTCGAGATAGAGCGGATTCAACTCCGGCAAATAACCGATCTTGCGCCGTACGTCAAGCGAATTCTTTGCGATGTCGTAGCCATTAACCGTCACTGTCCCTGCGCTAGGCGGCATATAGCAAGTAATGATTTTCATTGTCGTCGTTTTGCCGGCGCCGTTCGGCCCGAGGAATCCGAGAATCTCTCCCGTCTTCACGTCGAACGAAATATCGTCTATCGCTTTTTCCTCGCCGTACAACTTGGTCAAATTCCGAACTGTAATGGACATTGTATTTCTGTCGAATATTATTTCAGATAAGATGAAGTGTAGTCTCAGAGAAGAAAATCAAACCATACAACCTGGAATAATGTTACTTCAACCTACTTGGACGAACGCCGTAGTCTTTTTGTTCCCTACGAAGAAGGTTTTCTGTGTTTCAAATTGACGGGAACAAAAATAATAAAAAAATCTAATTCTGTCAATGTCCAGAGTGCAAAAACGAGATAATGTGAGAATGTTTTTTTGTTCATTTTTCCTTTTTATCTATCTCATCTTTAGAACATCTTCGCGTTGCCAAACATCCTTTCGTATGGCGAATCGAGTGGTTCCCACAGTGCGACCTTATTTCCTTCAATGTCAAGAATAACCGGGGAACTTTCTTTATTCGACGGTTTCAACAGTATCAAGAACGACAAATCATATTTTCCGTAACGAGCCAAGGAACATCGATAAAATTGCCGGCGCACATTCAGCCCTTCCCTTGGCTGGAACCGCATCGGCCGTTATGATCACTATGAACTGTCGCAATTCCTCCATTTGAAAATTTTTGCGCTCTCTGCGTGGGGATGAATTGGAGCCAGGGTTTATTAGCACACTTTCTGCAAATTTTATTATAGACTAACCAGGAATTATCGAAAAAAACAAAATTCTTTCGAAAATAATCTCCAAAATGACTTAATCTCGGATATATATAGGCATACAAGATAACCCAATCAACGGACAGTGCGTTCCTCGCAGGGAGACAGAGGCGCTCGGGACCAACTGAGAAACCACTGGGACGAAAGAATTGTGCAAGTCGTCTGCTACTAGGGGAGAGCGGCTGCGGCTTGCACAATTGATTGGGACGTTGAAAGCGCGATATTGGGGATGTTTACAAAAATACGATCTGTTCCCTTGTGCACAATAGTTACCTTTTTAGGAGCAATTGAACAATCCAATGCCGGTGAAAATTACTTCACGGGCGAGAGAGTGATTCTCATCTACCTTGTGGGATTTAAAGTGTACTTTTCCATCGATAAGTCGATAGCCCATACAGCTTTTGTTTTTTTCTGACCGATTTTGTACAATTGATTCAATTCAGGCGAGGCAACTCTGTGTACTAAATCCAACGACAACGAGTGGATCATCCATTTCAATATTACCCATCGCAGCACAAATCAAGAGACGCTTCCCTTGTCGCCCTTCGAAATAAAGTTTGCATTAACAAAATCTCTTGCCAGTTGAGATGAAAACCCTTTGGACTCTGCATTCTCTTCGAAGTGCGTTTCTTGCCGGCGTACTATTGTCTGCACAACATTGTCGCGCCCAATCAGTTAGAGGAGATACTACCCAGGCAGAAATTCTTGTTAAGAGGGCGATGGAGTACAGTATCCAAATACAATACGACAGTTCCATCGTTTCCCTTCAGAAAGCGGCCAAAATTTTTCTAGAAGCAAAGAGCTGGGAGCGATATGCTCATTGCTTGAACATTATTGCAGACTGCTTATCACGCGAAGCCTCGCTAGACTCGATGGAAACCGTCCTACATCAAGCGCAAAACATCGAAGCAACAAAAATCGAACCTAACCATCTTGAGTGTGGGTTTACGTACAGCATGATCGGGCTATTATATATCTACAGAGAGAAATTTGATTTAGCGATTGAAAACATCATACATGGGAAACACATACGGGAAGAAAAATTAGGGAAAGATCATAAATACGTCGCAGCAAGCAACTATCTCCTCGGTTTTGCATACCTCCGCGAAGGAAATTTTGATAAAGCGCTTGAATTTTTTAACGAGGCATTAAGGGTTTACACGATCATAAATGATGATGACCATTTTAATCTCAGCCTTACTTTCATAGGAATCGGATATGTATCTTTTCTTCGAAGCGATTTTGATGTTGCATTGGGTTATTTCTTGCGGGCATATTCATTGGTCAATGACGGTGATAAAAAATACCTCTCCATTGTCGCCGATTGCCATGAATGGCTCGGATTGACATACTCCGAAAAAGGCGACCATATGCAGGCAATTACCCATCTTACAGAAGCAGTAAGTCTTTATCATAAGCTATTTGGTGAAGACAATTTATTTCTTGCCGCCTGCTACTCTAGATTGGGAAATATGTCCGAGGCCGAAGGCGATTTAGACAAGGCGATTGAATATTACCAAAAAGCGATCTCGTTAGATAAAAAATACGTTGGCGACAAACACTCATTTATGGCACTGGATACTAGGCAATTAGGCCTAGCCTATGCAAACAAGAATGACCTGGATAGGGCGCTTCAATACTCCAAAAAGGCACTCACCATTCATCGAAAGGTAGTCGGAGACCAACACCCGGAGCTTGCCTACACCTACAAAATATTAGGCAATATTTATAAAAAGCGGCGGGAGTTCTCGGCTTCGATGAAGTGCTTCCAAAAAGCACTGACCTTGCGCTCGCGCCTAAAAAAGTCAGACGACCGAAACGACGTAGCAAGTCTATATTCAGAAATCGGATCGGCCTATTTAGAAATGAAGAACTTTGATCGGGCACTTGATTACTTTAACAAGGCTCTTCGCCTTCACAATAAACTGCCTGAGCCGAATCGACCACAGCGCGCTGCAACGTTAAAAGGAATCGGAGATGTTTATATGCACTTAAATGAACCTTCCATCTCCTTGCAGTATTATCAGCAATCCATCAATGCTCTAGTACAAGAATTTACCGACTCATCAATTTATTCCAACCCAACAGAGGGAAGCGTCGCGAATAGTAAAAACCTTATCGAGATACTCTCGGCAAAAGCGGCCGCGTTTGAAAAATACTATTTATACACATCGCACGCTCTCCGAGACCTTCAAACTGCTCTTGCAACATATGAATGCGCTGCAAACATTCTCAACATGCTGAGGGAAAAAATTGCTACCGAAAGCTCAAAACTCTTTCTTGAAGAGCAAAGCTACTCTTTGTACCAAAATGCAATTCGTGTAAGCATGATGTTGTTTAAAGCGACTAGACAACGACAATACATTGAAGCAGCATTTTATTTCGCGGAAAATAGCAAAGCGAATGTATTACTTGACGGCATCCATGACTCCGAGGCAAAACAATTTTCCGGCATTCCCGATTCCATCATCGAAAAAGAGAGAGTGTTGAAAATCGACCTTGCCTATAACGAAACTCAGCTCCAAAAGGAAAACGACAAAAAACAATATAGAGACAGCACAAAAATTACTACACTCCAGGACAAATGTTTCTCTCTTAACAATGAGGCCCAGAAATTGTCGGCTCTCCTTGAAAATAGATACCCGCAATATTATGAATTGAAGTACAAAAACCAGACTGTAACAATCAGCAAGATACAAAGTGCGATCGATGCAAGGACAGGGGTAATCGAATATTGTGTCGGTGAACATTCTCTCACAATCTTTGTAATCACGAAATCGTCGTTCGACGTCCACACAATTCCCATCCCACCAAATTTCGATCATTTAACGTCAACTTTTTACAAATCTATAAAAACCATCGGAGAAATGGAATATGTGCGAACCGGGAGCAATTTGTACGACCTTCTTATCCGCCCATTGGAAAGACAGATATCAGGCAAAAACCGGCTCATCATTATCCCTGACTGTACTTTATATTATATTCCTTTTGAAGCCCTTATCTCCACTGCTCCTCACCAGATAAACAAGACCGTGGACTTCACAAAGTTGGAGTATCTTCTAAAATTATATGAGGTATCATATTCTTATTCGTCTTCATTCTATTTGAATCGCCTTCAACACAAAGACACAACAACAACCAAGGAATTAAGCTTCGTCGGCTTTGCGCCGGTTTTCCGGGATACAGACAGCAATGGGATATTTCTTTCAACCAATGCTACGGCACTAGAAAAAGACTCAGCAGTCTTACGCTCAATTACCGTCGATGGCAAAAGATTCAGCGAATTGAAATATTCCGAACGAGAAGTTTCTTTGGTAGCCGAAGACTTCCAAAAGAAGGGAAAACCGGCAACGAGTTTTTTATATAACAATGCAAGCGAAGAAAATTTTAAGATGAATGTTGGAAAATATTCATGTATACACATTGCAACACACGGATATATTAATGAGGAACATCCTCAACTCTCCATGCTTCTTTTTTCTCAGCCTCAAAACTCATCGACGACAGAAGACGGGGTACTGTACGCGAACGAAATGTATAACTTAAACTTGAATGCAGATTTACTGGTCTTAAGCAGCTGCCAAAGCGGCCTTGGAAAGTATGTCAAGGGGGAAGGGGTAATAGCAATGACTCGCGGGTTCTTCTATTCCGGCGCTCACAATATCATTTTCTCTTTGTGGAAAGTATACGATAAACAAACGAATGAACTGATGGTAGACTTCTACGAACAATTACTTGAAGGGGAAACATTTTCTTCCGCATTGCGAAAATCGAAGTTACAGATGATCGCCGACCGGTCAACAGCGTTCCCTTCAAAATGGAGCGGGTTTATTCTCGTTGGCAAATGAGTCACCGTTCATCGTACAAAAAATTTCCCAATATATAACAACTCGTCCTTGCGCTCAAGCTTCCAATAGTATAACCCAGGATCAAGCTTTCCTGAAAAGACCAATTTCGTTTTGTTGAGCGTAATGGCTTTTAGCACTTCTTCTCTGTTCGAAAAGATCGTGAAACGTACGGACCCAACCTCCTGAACTTTCCATTCGAACAATATCTCTCGACCTACATCTGCGTTGTTCTTAGGTGAGATAATAAGAGGCGACTCAGACCGTGATACAGAATTTACAAGATTCTCCAAATTTGGTGATGCGGAAAAATTATCCGCGAGGTTTTTTTGTTGATTGACCTCGTCGCCTTCTTTTATCGGGCTTTTCCGGATTTCTGGATGAGCGATCTGCATTGACCGTATCGAGTCGATTACGGCGGTATGGTCATCCTTCATGGGTCGGAAAAAATAGAAAAAAAATGCCAGACTTATTCCAATAAGGAAAACTGCAGCCATGCGATAAAATAATGAAAACCTCGCCGGCGTTGACTCAACTTTCTTGCCTAAATATGGGTGCGGTCCTTTGGCGCCGTATGCTTGTTCCTCAACAAGCGACAAAGCCTCAACAATTTCCGATTTGCATTTTTGACAATCGTCGACATGTCCAAGAAGTGCCCCTGGTAATAAGTAGACCTTATTCAGTATGAGAGCATCGACGTAAAGAGCAAGAGCTTCATCACTTAAATGAGTGTCTTCACCGAACAATTTGTTCACCTTTACCATGAACGAACCTATCACCCTTTTATTCCGATTCACTCCGTATATATATATCATTTTTCAAGTAAAAATGGAGAAAAAAAATCATCCACAAGGGTCTTCAACGTGTCTTCAGTGTAATTCAACTTTTTGGGATTTCCGTTCAACAATTGAATAATTTCATGAATTTTAGAATCGGTCCATTTCCTTACAGCATCAACGGAATTGGATTTATTTTCATTTTCATTCATGAGGGGGGTTATGAGCTGGTAGATTTCAATATCATCTTTCCCGTCGAAATTTTTTCCAAAATTTTTTAACAACATGATGCGGTCCGAAGAGCTGCACTTCGGATACCATAAATTGATGTCTTCAGGGGTCAATGGGATTCTATAATGCAGTTTCAGACAAAACAAAAGTTTTGCCCGTTGTCTATAGTAAAGGCTTAGAATTGCCCTGAATCGCTGAACCTCTTTTTCAAAGACAATTTTCTCCTCAATACAAGCCCGATCGATGAGACCGGTGATGTCTTCTTGCTCTATTGTGACCTCCCTGTTAATTTTGGCATGCTCTTTCATACAAATATTACGGACAATAACAGAGAAATAAGTTCTGAATAGCGACATCCCGTTATACTGGATCTGCATAGCCGGAATCTTACTGAGAAGTGCCGAGTTAATATCCTGCACGATATCTTCGAAATCTGACGATCTGAATACCCCCGCGAGAATATACTTCTTCACGATGATTTTGACAGTCTCCTGATATTTCAGAATGAGAGTGTGGGGATCAGACTGAAGGAGTTCAATATCCTTGTCATTTTCCGTCATAAACTTATCCCTGCTCTGATACTCATCGCAGAATATAGTGAACTCGAATAGTCGAAAAAGTTGTTTTGTTCATATGCTTTCATTCTTTTGGCGCCTGACCAGCGTTTGTTTACCCCCTGGTAATTACTTCATAAGAACAAAATCTTAGGGCAGTCGGAAATCGACCGTATGGGGAGAGTAAGAAGATATGTGTGAAAGTGGGCCCTGCAGGACTTGAACCTGCGACCCGCTGATTATGAGTCAGCTGCTCTAACCAACTGAGCTAAGGGCCCGATACCTTTAATGCAAAGAATTTACCATAAAATGAGTCGAATATCAACAAAGAACGTTAAGTAGAAAAAGCGAATTTGCACCAACATTCTCTTCCATGGAACCGCAAAAACCGATTACAAGCATCCAAAAATATGCTTGACTTACAGGCATTCTTTCATTAATTTTAAGAATGAATTGCAGACAACCATAACTCTTCGAGGTTGCTTTACCTGCCAATTTTTCATCGTGACGTTTTTCATTTGACTCAAAAGCTTTTCGAAGGCGAAGGGAGTTTTACTGATGAGTAAAACAAAATACGTATTGCATTTTTGTGTTTCTTGCAACAAAGAGGCCAAAATGGCCATTGTGGGTTCAATGGAGGGCGAGGGGAACAAGGTGTGGTACCGATGTACCCGGTGCCATCACAGCACTATGATAGATACCTTGAAAAGCCCGTCGGCAAATAACGTCATAAAATTCAGCAAAGAAGACTGCATCAGCTATTCACCGGAACGGAGTTATACGGTCGGAGAATTGATCTATCATTCCGATTGGGACGATATGGGAAAAGTCACCGCAAAGGAAAAGACCTCGAGCGGCGGACGGGCCATTCTTGTCACGTTTGAGAAGCTTGGGTCGCGTCGGTTAATTGAAAACCTGCCGGCGGAATAAATTGGGACAGTTGATCTTAGTGCAAATTTGAGGAGGTGATTGTTTTTGGTCGGTATAGTTGTTAATGAAAATGAACCGATCGACCGTGCTTTAAAACGCTTCAAAAAAAAATATGAGCGGTCGGGCGTATTGAAGGAATTCAAGAAGCGCACGTTTTTCACGAAACCATCTGTGAAGAAACGAATGAAGAAGGTTAAAGCCATTCGGCGCTCGCAGCGTGCGGATGCAGAAGAAAAGATGTAATAAAAAACCCATCATGATACTTTCGTGATGGGTTTTTTTCGTTCTATGCTAATTATTTGATAAAACTCTCACCGAATTTTCCCCTTACTCTCCCTGCAACAACACCATTGCAAAAAATCCCCCTCCCCCATCATTATTCCATTATGAGAAACATGCGAACAACCTCGACTCTCTGCGCGATAAAAATTTTTCCCGGAATTATCTACTCGCTCAGCGGCGCAAAGTAAATGCATGTTTTGCGCTGAATGGATTTGATCGTAGAATATAGCTCCGCCGGCAACGACGGCCTATAACTCAAACGGATTTTTGTACTTCTTTTTGTTTTGATCCGTTTGCGGCCGAGCCTTCCTGTCTCGTGGAGCGCTGATCACGGAATCAAGGTCTATGTTACGATTTTGCGTTGTAGTTTGTCTCCATGCACCGGGAGGAGAAGTGTTCTCGAAAAAATGGTCCGCACTCTCGGAATCTTCGTTGAAGATATTTGGACCGCCGGGCAGCTGATGCAGTTCATATTGGAATTGAACTGCCCGGGGAGCACGCGCAATGACTTCAAAAGGCATGGCATCAGGCGGAGGTTCCAGAGCATTATCCTCCACTTTAATGCTGAAATAATCCGAGCCGGAAAAAACACTGAGCGGCGAATTCGGTTTCTTCGGCCCGTGCGCATGTTCGGCGAATTCTCGAATCAACGCATGCGTCCTTTCGTTCATCGACCGGACTTCCTGAGCTGTCAAAGCTTCATTGCGTTGAAGTTGCTGAAGGTCAATTTTTACACGGGCAATCGTACAACTATCCGGAGTTATCACAACAAATTGTTCCATCCCGGGGAGACGAGGCATTCGCGACTCCGGCATAGGGGGAGCTGCCTGGGGTGATGAGGCGATAACAAATGTGTACGGCGATCCCGACGCCGCAAGAAATCTCTGAAACTTCTTTCGCTGCGGTGATTCTAAACTCGCAGCGATGTTTGACATCATCGCACGGTTGAACGAAGCAAGGTCGGCGTGCACTGCAAGTGATTTGTTTTCTCCTAAGAAAACCGATTCCTGAATCTTGTCCCTCGCTGTTGACAAGATCGAATCGACCGACCGGTGCTGCGCGGGAGTGGCGTCGATTTCTCTGCAAAATTGTTCCACCGTAACCGGAGGATGCCGTTGTGCTTCGTTTTTAGAAAATTCAATCCGGGTGCCGTTCTCTTTGCTTTCATCGACCCGCAAAGCGGTTTCAGCCTGTGCATCGAGGGGTAAAGTTCCAAAAAAGGCAAATTGCAAAACTTGATCTTTGTCGAGATTGGCAAAGAGCGGCAAAAGTTTGCCTTGTAAAACATTCCCCTGATAAAGCTGTTGCACTTGCTCTTTTTTCTCAGAAAAAAATTTCGTCAACAACGTTCGCTGCTGAAACACGACCATCCCGCCGAACGCAGCAATTAATACGGCAAGGGACGCAGCGAGCGGCACATATTTCCGGGCAAACGGATAGGCGGTTTCGGGCTTGCTCCTCTGTTGCTCGAGCCGGACAGACAGTTTTTGCCAGAACCACTCGTTCGGCTGAACGCCCCGTTTCGATTTCAACAGCTGCTGCTGTTTTTTCCAAAGGTGCAATTCCGACGCAGCACCGGGGTTGCTCGCAAGATATTCCTCAAAACGATTCCTGTCCTCTTCATCAAGCGCACCGTCCAGATAAAGAGACAACATCCGTTGTAATTCTTTTGTAGAAATTGATTTCATGGTGCCGTTCCTCCTTAACAATCATTACGCATCAAGCAATGCTCCCAAAATCCTTCGCAGCATTGCGCGGCCCCGCGAAAGCCGCGACTTCACCGTGCCGACCTCACACTGCATTATTTCCGCCATTTCTTCATACGATAATCCGTCGATATCTTTTAAGATGATCGGGATCCGGAATTTTTCGGGAAGCTGTTGCAATCCCTTGCTGACTAGCTCCTTTGCTGAACCATCTTCAGGGAATACCCGGATTTTCGACTGAAGTTCCTCGCTCGACGCATCAAGCATGGAGTGAAGGGAAAAGAATTTTCGCGTTTTCCTCTTGCGCAGTTCGTCCCTGCTTTTGTTGACTGTTATCCGGTACAACCATGTGTAGAACGACGATTCAAACCTGAACCTCGGCAATGCTTCGTAGACCCTGATAAAAACTTCCTGGGCGATATCGTCGACGAGTGACGCTTCGTTAAATATAGAATAAATCAGATTTCTCACCCGTTGAGTGTATCGCTCGACGAGAATACGGAACACTTCCTCTTCACCGCTCTGAAAAAGGGTGATGAGAACATCGTCGCTCTTTTCGTCAAGAGAAGAATCGGAAGCGCGAACAACTGCTTGGTTGACCATCCGCCGCGGTATGTTATTGGATTCACCCATTTAGACGAGCTCTGCGATGATATGTTCCAAGGAAATATACTGAAGGAAAGGCCTAAGGGCAAAAAGCGGGGTAAAGGGAAAAAACAAGAACAACGGAGGATAACCTCCGTTGTTCTCAATACGATAACCAACAATTACATCGCGGGAGTAGTAGGAACGTCTTCTTTCGCTTGCGCTTTTACTTCCTGGACCTCTTTCCGGATTTCCTGCGCCTTCCTCTTCAGTTCATTCATTGACTTCCGCACGCGTGTCCCGGCAGATTTATTCCCTTTGTCGTAGAATTTTATGAAATCTTTCTCAAAACTATGGACAAGATCTACAAGTTCGCTGAATCGGCTCATTGATACCTCCTCAAAAAGTTAGTGTTATGTCAGATTACATCTGACAGGTTTTAGTTTATGTTGCATACTTACGTTTATCTTTCACCCTGAAATATTCCTTTTTCAGCTTTTCAAGATTCTCAACTCTATGATCGACCAGACGTTTCAACTTCCGCGGTTTGTGCTTTGCAAGAGCATACGATGTGAGGATCGGCATCGCGATGGTCGAATCGAGATACGCCACGACGGTATCCGGCAGTTTATCGGGGTCAATTTTTCCCCAGCTCACAGCCTCGGACGGCGTCGCACCCGAAAGTCCGCCTGTATCAGGACGCGCATCCGTGATCTGAATAAAATAATCGTGGCCTTTTTCCTCAATTCCGAGCACTTCCTGTATTTGCGGTTCAGTTTGCAGGATAAAATTCTTAGGGGAACCGCCGCCAAAGACCAATACGGCACTCTTCCCACCGCTTCTCTTCGCGTTAAAGACAATGGAGGCAGTCTCATTCACGTCCGCGAGCGTGTCAAAACTTAGCATATTGCCGGCAATTTGTTGCTCCGCCACATTCATTCCTATTGAACTGTCGGCAGGTGAGGAAGTATAGATCGGTACGCCATATTTGTAGGCGGAGGCCAAGACACTGCTTCTTTTAATCCCCAGGGCTTTTTCACGCCGGTAGACATATTTGCCCACCTTGAAATGGAATTCAGCGGTGCTCAACGGCTTTTGAAATTCCGGAGACATGATTATTTTTCGATAGAATGCATCTGTTGATAGTAGAACGTCATAATCGAACAAAATGTCATAAATCCGGATAACACCTTCACGCCGTAATACCCTGTCATCGATAAAAGGACTTCCCTGGTGAAGCGTTTTTCCAATAGCAAAATGGGTATCGTGATACAAATTCGCACCTGTGCTTACAATCCAATCAACAAAACCGGCTTTCATAAGAGGAACGATGCACGATCCCCCCAGGCCGGCAGGCGTTAATGCGCCGGTAATCGTCATCCCGACCGTAACATCAGGAACGAGATATTTTTTTACAAAAAGTTGGCAAGCTCCTCGCAGTCGGCCTGCATTAAATGCCTGAAAAAAATCGTCAACAAGCTCAACAATTCGGGCATTTTTTGCAATAAGTTCGGGAACTATTGCCCTGCCTTTTAAATACCTTGACTTAGAAGCCATCCTTAGTCTTTTCCTTTTAAGGGTTCACTTAACCCTTTCTGGCTATAAGATAAAGATATTTTCTGAACAGAGTCAAGGAAAAACTTGCGAAAATGGTGTGTTTTTGAGGGTATGCGTGAGGAGCCCGATTTACTGAAGAATAGCAGATTTTTGGCGGTTTTTGTGGATTTTAAATATGAAGGATGCAAAAATAAAGTTGAGGAGAGAAAGCAAAATTCCGCTGTTGGAAAAAGAGGCCAAATTTGTAATAAAGAAAGAGTTTGTTTCGTCCTGTTTTCCGCATAAGAGTGCAGTTGAAAAAACCAAAAGGCCAAGCCTAAACGAATAGCTTGACCAAATCGATTTCGAGAACAAAAGCAATGCAGAACAAACGAATCCAATTGAGGTCAAATTGAGGAATCCGACAAAAATTGACCCAAGATTCGAATTCTGAATTTGGAAGCCATTGCTAAATGACATTAGCGCCCACAAGCCTGAAGTAAGAAGCGCGGGTAGGACAAAGCTTTCTTTCTTTGAAATCGCCCTAAATACGAAGCCTCTAAAAACTATCTCTTCCAAAAGGACCGTTGTAATCGAAAAGAAAAACGTGGCAGGAATATCAAAAGCTGTCGCTAACAAAAAGGTGGCGGAATTCTCAACTCCTTGGTACGAAGTTGCCTTGAATAAAATCCCTGCCACGATGAGGAGACCAAAAAGCCCGATCGGAGAAAAAAAAGCCAGAAGGTTTGTCGGCCAATCCCAGCTTCGTATTCCGATCTTTGCAAGGTTAAATCCGACCTGGAATTTCCTGCTGAAAAAGTAGCAGATGACACCAAACACCGCATATCTTAAATCTATATTGAATTCCCAAATGTAGAACTGGGTCTTTAGCCCTAAACGGACTAAGGCCTCAGAACATAACAAGACAAAGAGAACCGATACCAATAAAAGATAGAAACGATTGGCTTTCCCCGTCAGCTTCAAGATGTTTTTGTCATTGACCAGAAATTTCTCAGCCGACTAAAACACTGCCGCCGTTTACGTTTAAAATTTCGCCCGTGATATGCCGGGCCAAATCTGAGGCCAAAAAAAGAATCGGTCCGGCTATATCGTCTCCAGTTGGAATTCGCCCAAGCGGAATTCCCTTCACGACTTCATCCATTAACCTCGGGTTGCGGAGCGCTTCCATGCTCATGTCGGTTTTTACCCACCCCGGCGCGACGCTATTCACGTTGATGTTGTAAACGCCAAGCTCTGTAGAAAGCGATTTCGTGAGTGAAATGATAGCCCCTTTTGTCGCTGCATAGTGAGAGTGAAATGCTTCTCCGCGCTGACCAGCGGTACTCGAGATGTTTATGATCTTTCCAAAATGGCGTTTCTTCATATATGGGACGACAGCATTAATCATATAGAATGTGCCGTCGAGATTGATCTCCATCGTCTCGTGCCACACTTCCTCGGAGATCTTTCCAATTTCGCCATAGGTCCAAATGCCCGCATTGTTTACGAGGATGTCGATCTGCCCAAATTTCTGAATTGCTTTTTCTGCCACTTTTTTTGCATTCTTCGGCCTGGAAACGTTCGCTTTCATCATGATGCATTTCCGCCCCAACGAAACAATCTCGTCTTGAACTTCTTTAGCTGCTTTTTCATTGCTGTTGTAGGTGAATACTACATTCGCGCCTGCTTTAGCTAAAATAATGGCGGCGGCGGCACCAATTCCCCGCGACCCGCCGGTAACTATGGCAACTTGATTTTCTATGTCTATGACCATTTTTCTATCATTTCCCTTTATTAATTAACAGTTCGTTTTTCCGGAATCTGAGATAATTTTCCTTGTAAATATACGAATTAGATGGCTTGTCTGCAATAAAATTATTTGGACTAAACAAGACTGTTTCAGTCCAATTTACGAATTTTCGATGTTTTCAAAGATTTTCATTGACTCGAGCCATTATCATCCTTATCTTTATTTAGATTTAGTCTAAATAAAATGATTGGTACGGATATTGTAAATATCCTTATGTAACCGGACCAACAGAATTACGATTTTCATGGATATAGAAGCTGCAAAAGATAATTTTACGAAGTTTCTGAGGGCTGGCAATTACCGAATAACGCCGGAAAGATTCCAGGTACTCGATTCGATTATGAGCAATGATGGGCACTTTGACGCTGACGGACTTTTCCTTCAGATGAAGTCGGGCGGCTCAAAAGTCTCACGAGCAACGGTGTACAATACTCTCGATCTCCTTCAAGACTGCGGCCTGATTTCCAAGTATCGGTTTGGGGAAAATCACTCGAGATACGAAAAAGCATTCGGCCGGCCGCACCACGATCATTTAATTTGTCTTGAATGCGGTGATATCATAGAGTTCGTCAGCGATAAACTTTCAAAAATTCAAACGGATGTATGTAAAGGAAATGCGTTTAAACCTCAGAGTTCAACTCTTCAGATTTTCGGGACGTGCAAAAAATGCCAAGAAAAGGAATAGGAACACATGAATGATTCAACGACATCGCTTTCTGAAATTCCTGCAGGACGATATGTTCGGATTCATCAGCTTCAATCGCAACCGGACGTTTCTTTCCGACTGCGCGAAATGGGATTTTGTGAAAATGCGATAGTGAGGCTTGTCGTTAATGGAGAAGGCAACCTTATTTGCGAAATATGCAACACGAGAGTAGGATTAAACCATGCACTCGCCGACGACATTATCGTATCACCATTCGAGTAGCCTATGGCGCGGATAACTCTGAATACTCTACTTCCCGGCGAGCATGGAATTATCGAACGAGTAGACTCGGCGGCATCCTCGATCAAGCAGAGATTGCTGGAGATGGGATTGACAAAAGGGACGGATATCGAGATAATTCGATTTGCCCCGATGGGAGATCCTATTGAAATTTCTGTCCGTGGATATCGCCTTTCCCTTCGCCGCGTCGAAGCCGAATCCGTTATTGTCCTTAAACATTCCTAATGATCAAAACTTTAAATACTGAAACCCGGCTTCGTCATATTGCGATCATTGGAAATCCGAACTCGGGAAAAACAACTCTCTTCAACGCGCTGACAGGATTGCGGCAGAAGGTAGGAAATTACCCGGGAGTGACAGTTGAAAAGAAGGAAGGGAGAATTGTCTTCGATGATGGAAGTGAAGCGGTATTGCTCGACCTCCCCGGCACATACAGCCTCACAGCAAACTCTCCCGATGAAAAAGTTGCAACCGATATTCTCCTCGGCCGTGTTGACTACACTCCCCTTCCCGAACTTGTCGTCTGTGTCGTCGACGCAAGCAATCTCGAACGGAACCTCTATCTTATCAGTCAAATCATCGACAATCATCTTCCCGTTGTTATAGCTTTGAATATGTTCGATGTTGCAACACGTGAAGGCCTGATCATTGATGTGCAAAAACTATCGGCGGAACTTGGAGTGAAAATTATTCCTACTGTCGGAAGCAAGTCGGTCGGTATAGAGGAACTGAAGGCCGCAATCGCAAGCCACGTTGAGCCGTCCCGCAAGTCGCGGCAATGGATACTGCCTGAACCGGTGCAGCGTGAATGCGACGAACTCAAAGGGATGCTGCAATCGATGCACCATCTCGCCGAACCTCTCGCCTTTCACGAAGCAATCGTCCTGCTCACATCGACCGCTGCGTTGTCTGAACACGATGACCGGTACGCTCCGGAGTTAATTGACCATGTTAAAAAAGACCGCCTGCAGTTAGAGAAGCTCGGCATCGACCGAAATTCTATCGTGGTGGAGTCTCGCTATGAATGGATCAAGCGCGTCTGCACATCGTCGGTCGTTTCCCAACGGCAGAATACGAATACCACGAGCGACAAGATCGATCGAGTGCTTACGCACAAAGTATGGGGATTCGTGATTTTTATTGGATTAATGGCCGTTATGTTTCAGGCGATATTTTCCTGGGCAAACCTTCCGATGCTCATGATCGGCGACGGGATCAACTGGATAGACTCGCAAATAATGCAGGCAATGTCCGCCGGTGATCTTCGCGACCTTCTTGTGAACGGAGCGATTGCAGGCGTTGGTGCTGTCGTAACCTTTCTTCCTCAGATACTTTTCTTGTTCCTCTTTATCGGATTTCTTGAAGATACCGGCTACATGGCGCGAGCTGCATTCATCATGGACAGAATAATGAGCAAGGTTGGACTGCATGGAAAATCATTCATCCCTCTTCTCAGTTCGTTCGCGTGCGCGATTCCCGGCATTATGGCGACACGGACCATTGAAAACCGGAAAGACCGGCTTGTAACAATGCTCGTTGCGCCGCTTGTAAGCTGCAGCGCGCGGCTTCCCGTTTACGCTCTGATGATAGCGGCGTTTATTCCATCCAAACGGGTGCTCGGCATTTTCTCGCTTCCGGGCCTCACACTCGTTTCAATGTACCTTTTGGGTTTGATTGCAGCGCTCATAATGGCATGGCTCTTTAAAAAGACTCTATTAAGAAGTGAAACTCCTGCTTTCATTATGGAGCTCCCGCCGTATAAAATGCCGTCCCTGAAATCTGTCTTCCTGCACATGTGGGAACGCTCGGCATTATTTCTAAAACGTGCGGGGACAATAATCCTCGGCGTGTCGATTGTGCTGTGGTTCCTCGCTACATATCCAAAAACAGAGAATGTTTCAGCGTCAGTAAGTTTGGACCGAAGCTTTGCCGGCCGAGCAGGACATTTTATTGAACCTGTCATTAAGCCGCTCGGCTTCGATTGGAAAGTTGGGATCGGATTGATAGGATCAATTCTGCAGCGGGAGGTGTTTGTGAGTACGTTGGGGACGATTTACAACATAAAAGATTCGAAGCAGGAGAGCGGAATCATGTCCTTGCAGGAACATCTCCACAAGGATACCGACCCTGCAACCGGGCTGCCCACCTTCACAGCACTTACTGCCATCTGTTTAATGGTGTACTATGTTCTGGCGATGCAGTGCATGTCCACCGTTGCCGTGATGCGCCGCGAAACAAACGGATGGAAGTGGCCGATATTTCAAATCGGCTATATGACGGCTCTCGCGTATGTGGGAACATTTATCGTGTATCGGGTCGGCATTTTATTAGCGATATAAGACTATGGGCGATTGGCAGCAAATAGTTTCACTCAGTATTGTCGCGTTGAGCGCCGCACTTTTGGTAGGGAATAAGATCCAAAAGCGAAAGCGAGCTCAAATGAACGGATGCGATTCTGATTGCGGCTGTACCAGTTCCTCCTCCCCGTCAAAGAAATCCTTGCCGCAAGCACCAGATAAGTTCTAAGGCAACAACCATATTAAAAAAATGCACTGCCGCTTCCTCGCCAAAGGTCAACGGCAATGCACCAAATCAAAAGGAGCGCGTTGTGCACACCCCTTTCGTTTTTAATGTACGGAAGAAGCGATGGTTTGTCAACACGGATGCGCTCCGAAACATTTTAGAGGAGCGCGTTATGAGTTCTACCCGCTGCATTCTTTTTTTTGTCATCATGCTCCCCTTTGCACCTCCCTCGTTTTCCCAAACAGTTTCTTCACAGACATCCGAGGAAGCGCAAACTTCGGCGCTATCCCCGACGAATACAACAGCAGCCGGCGGTTACGGCATCCCAGTGTATCAAAATAATTCCGATGCATTAACGTCCAGTGAAGATCCGTCATCCGATTCCACCTACATCATGAAGGAGGTTACCATTACAAGCTACAAGGTCATGAACGGCATGGGTCAGATGGATGACTATGCACGTTGCGTGATATACGCGGGAATGAAAAACGAAGTGCTTGACATAGACAGCCTGAACGCCAATAAAGCTATAAACAACACGAGGCAGATACTTGGACGGATACCAGGAGTGGATATTACCGAGAATGAAATGGGCGGATTCACGGCAAATGGAATCGGCTTTCGAGGATTTAGTCCTTATCAGAGCATTGAAACCAACACGCGGCAAAACGGGTACAATATCTCTGCAGACTTGTTCGGATACAATGAAGCGTACTACCTCCCTCCGATGGAAGCTGTGAAAAGCATAACCATTTTACAGGACGGCTCCGCTTTGGCGTTCGGCCCGCAATTAGGCGGTGTTGTGAACTATGAATTAAAGGACGGCGGAGATTGTTCCTTTCAAGTCAATTCTTCCCAGACTGGCGGCAGTTATGGGCTCTTTAACAGTTTCAATTCCGTTGGCGGCACTGATGGAGATTTCAAGTACTATGGCTTCCTTCAGTATCGACGTATGGAGGGCTGGAGGGAAAATTCCCAGCAGACACAATGGTCGGGTTATGGGAACCTGAAATTCGATCCTTCTGAGAAATTTCAAATCGGATTAGAGTACACGATTCTACGCAATCTTATACAAATGCCCGGCGGTGAAAACGATTCCATGTTTAACGCAAATCCCCATGGGTCACTTCGCAGCCGGAACTGGCTCTCCAGCCCGTGGAACATCGTTGCTTCGCATATTGATTACAAAATAAATGATAACTCATCCCTGAACCTCGTATCATCCTATCTCTTCAGTCAACGCGATTTAGTCTGGAGAAACGAAGATGTGCCGCCTGAGGTTCCGGATACCATTACAGCCAGCCTGGCGTACACCCCGCGCGAGGTAGAGGAAGAATTTTTCAATACGTTCGCAAATGAGCTCAGGTACTTGTGCAATTACAACCTCCTCGGTCAGGACCATATATTCTCATTCGGTGTGCGGTATGCGTATTCACATCTTGTGAGAAAAGACCAGGGGGAAGGTACGACAGGAAGCGATTTCGATTTGACCACGTTTTCTCCGTGGGGAGGGGATATGAATTTTTACACGACGAACGTCGCACCTTATGTTCAGAACAACTTTAGAATCAGCGACGCATTCAGCATAACGCCCGCCATGCGCTTTGAATATTTGAGCACGACTGCAAACGGTTATACGGAAAACAACGATGCAACCACAGCCGCAAGTCAGCCATACGTCAATGTAAATAACGAAGAGCACACGCGGACATTTTTGTTAGGTTCAGTCAGTGCAGAGTGCAAATTTTTCGAGGCAAGTGACATCTACGCCAATTTCAGCCAGTCATATAGGCCCGTCACGTACGATGATTTAACTCCCTTCGGCACGATCGCAAGGATCGACCAAAACTTGAAAGATGCCTCCGCAAACAATGTGGATGTTGGATTCAGAGGAATGGTCCAGAACTTCCTGAACTTTGACGTAAGTCTTTTCTACACACGCGTAAAGAACGATATCGGAATTATTGAACAAACTGAGGATACCTCGTCTTACCAGTTCGAAACCAATACCGGAGCCGATGATCACAAAGGAGTGGAAACATATATAGAACTGAACGTTCTCGGCGGCCTCCTTGCTAATGACAATTTAGGGAGATTGGGCGTATACAATTCCTTTGCGTATACAGACGCACGCTACGTCTCAGGCGAATACGACGGGAACTATGTTCCGTATGCTCCAAAATACGCAGAGCGTTTCGGCATTGACTATAGCTTCGGAGGCTTCTCGATGAACGCACAGTATTCTTACACTTCATCCTGCTACAGCGATGCAAACGACACGCAATTTGATCCTAGCGGTCTGGTAGGAACTATTCCAGCATACAGCGTCATAGATATTTCCGCCGCGTACAAAACTTCAAAATGTGAATTTAGGATTGGAGTTAACAATATCACAAATGCGATGTACTTCACTATGCGAACCGATGAGTATCCTGGTCCCGGGATCATCCCCTCCGTTGGACGAATGTTCTACATCGGACTATCGGCGACAATGTGATGTTCGCGGCTCAGCGCAAGCTACAAGCGCCTTTTTGACCAGAAAAGCAAATCCGCGCATCACTTTTCAGATTGATCTGAGCCATTGTGCAAAGACACTTCACACTTTGAATGAAATTCACTATATTAGTGTTAAAGTAAATCGAGGACACTATGGAAAATCAAACTGAACAAACCGCAGAAGTAACCAAAGAGCTCGTGTACGAAGCCTTGAAGGATGTGCACGACCCTGAAATTCCGGTCAGCATTGTGGATCTTGGATTAGTCTATGATGTTAAGATCATTGACGGCTGGGTCGGTGTGAAGATGACATTGACTTCCCCCGGCTGTGGCATGTCGTCGATGATTGCCAACAGCGTGCGCGATCGGGTTAAAAAAATTTCCGGCGTCAGCGACGCCGATGTTCGGATTGTCTGGCAGCCTCAGTGGAGTCCTGCGATGATGAGCGAATCCGCGCGGGCAAAATTGGGCTGGAAAAACTAATAGAGATCTTCTCAATTAAAAAGGCATCCTTGCTCGTCAGGATGCCTTTTTTTGTACCGCGGATTCGTTGCTTTGCAGGCAATGAATTGCGAAAATCTTTTTCAATCACCTGTCATTTCACAAACGCAAGTCTCTTCGTTGAAACAAACCTCTGGCCGTTTTGTCCTAGCGCATCTATGCGGTAAAAATATATTCCGCTCGTGAGAGCACTCGCGTCCCATTTCACCGAATATTTTCCAGGATTCTTATAAGCATCGACAAGCGTTTTCACTTCCCTTCCGAGCACATCGTAAATTTTTATACTCACTTTGCCTGCCGAAGCCAGTTGATAATTGATGACCGTCGCCGGGTTAAACGGATTTGGATAATTCTGGTCAAGCTGATATGTATTCGGTATAACTTCCTTAGAGTTTTTCACCGATGTAATAGCGGCAAATGGAGTCAGCTTGCCGGTGTAGCTGGTCACGGTGATGGAAAGCGATGAACTTGTCTCGTCAGAAGACAATGTATTATCCGATTCGACGTCGGTGTTATTGTATGTGACAAGGTACCCGTATGGAGTCGGCGTTATCTGGCCATGCGGGTCCGGTGAAGCGAAAGAGACGCCTTTGCCATCCTGGTCGGGTGAGTAAGTGTCTGAGTCTTGAGTATTGTACTGGCACCCCCCACCTTCTGCCGGGCTCGGCGTCTCCGACCACACGTACGACATCTTCGTGCTTTTAAATGTTGCCCCTGTACTGAATTCGCTCAGCCCGATACTAGGGTCGTAATATAAAAATGCCAGGCCAGCCAGCCACGGAAAAGTTGTGAGAACTTTGCCATTAATAGTGGTTCCACTCATGAGAATATCGAGGCAATCGCCAAAACCTGTGTAGTACGCGAAGTAATGAGCGAATTTTTTCCCGGACAAAGCTCCACTGTCCGAGGAAAACTCGAACGATGAACCATTAATGAAACCGTAACCAATTTCCGTTCCCCTTAGTGTGTAGGCTTCCGCAGAATCGTTGCTGTGTCTTGCGCCTGTGGAATTAATTGCGTCAGTGTAGGCTGATTTTGTGATCGTCAGCGAGAAATCTAATCGCCACACCGAGGAAGTATCCGGATTGCCTACCGTCAACAAACTCTGGCCGCCAATGTTAATGGTATCTTTCATTACTGTAATCAAGTTCGAGATATCCGCCGCGAGAATTGTGATCGCAGCCGTACCTCCGGCGTTGAAATTTACCGTCGCATTTCCTTTTCCATCCGTCTGGGCACTTTGAGCCGCAAATTGCCCTTCGCCGCCGGAAAATTGAACCGGCACACCGCCCAAAGGTGTGCCATCGCAGTCTGTTACATTCACCGTCACCGGAACTGACCCATTTAACGCAACCATTGGCGTTGAAGGGCTAACTGTGACTACCGGCGAGATACATTTCCCCGGATTTGACGCTCTCAGTTGGATCTGGTAATTCCTGATTTTTAGAATAATGGGAAGTATGCCTGCCGTTGCATTGTTGCTGGCTCCTTCCACCATGGCTGTGGTCGCAGAACTGAAATTTGCGGATCCGCTTGCGACCTGAGTTCGAGATTTCGCATCGAGAAGATACACAGTGAGTGTGTAACTTCCCGGTGAGCCGGTAATAGTGCTCTCAATAATGAAGTCACCAAAGGCGATGCCGGCGGTGTCGGGGAGTGATCCAACTTTTCCTGAAAAAACGGAATCGGTCAATAGCGTGTCGGACGTACCGTAATTCAAGAGAAAAATATGTTTGAAGGACGTATCGCTGAGCACTACCCGATAAACGAAACCCGAAGCGGTTGCAAGAACCGAGTCAGGGTTCGAAGAGTTCGTAACTGCGGAAAGATGATTGCAATCGTAGAGAACCACGGTCGGAATTGGCCAATTATCATCAGAGCGTGCCGCCGCAGGCCATGTAAGTGAAATTGCAAACAGTATTACCGCACTCTTCAATATGGGAATAATCGGTCTTTTCATATTGCTCCTCCTCCATTTGTATGATGATTTCTCTTCAGGGCGCAGATTTTGGGGACAAATTACACTGCAACATCCCTATAAATATTTTGCACCGTTGTTCGATTAGCATTGCTGGTTCGAGAGCTATGGCTTAGGAAAGGTTGTTGGTTATGGGGCGTTAGCAATCAGAATCCGAGATTGAGATAACGTCCCTCTTTGTTTCCCCATTCCAACATCATGTCTTCAAGATTGAATTACCCTGGATAGAAAACTCTTCCGGCAAGAAGAGGGCAACGACTGATATTACAAAATTAATCAAAGAATTTTATATTTGCAACTGCTGATAATGGTACACTTTCAAAGTAAAGGTCATTCCGGCGAAAGCCGGAATCCAGTTTATTTGTCCTGGATGCCAGCTTCCGCTGGCATGACGGACCTTTTTCGTCTAGATTTTCAAACTGTAACACTACCCAACTGCTAGTTGTAAAGGTTTTCGTCCAAAGAAACTCCATGTTAGCGTTGTCAGACATTAAACCTGAAATGAACAACATCTCCGTCCTCAACTACGTACTCCTTTCCTTCAATATGAAGCAAGCCTGTGTCTTTCGCAGCTTGCTCGCTCCCCAAACGGATTAAATCTTCATATTTTATTATCTCGGCACGAATAAAGCCTCTTTCAAAATCGGAATGAATGACACCTGCCGCTTCCGGAGCGGTGGCACCATTCCGCACCGTCCATGCGTGAACTTCTTTTGGACCCGCCGTAAAAAAAGTGAGCAGATGAAGCAAATCATATCCTTCATGAATCACCTTCTGGAGCCCCGACTCTTTCAATCCCAGCCCCGCGAGAAAACCGGCTCGCTCTTCAACCGGAAGCTCCGCCACTTCAGCTTCAACCGCTGCACACACAACGACCACCTTTGCGTTTTCTTTCAACGCGACTTCCTTCACCTGCATAACATACTTGTTCGAACCCGCAACATCTTGTTCGTGGACATTGCACACATACATCACTGGCTTGTTCGTCAACAAGTGCATATCTCTTATCCACAGGCGCTCGTCGTCGCCGGCGAGAAGAAAATATCGGGCGAGGCGCCCTTCAAAAAGATGATGGGTCAGCCGCAGGCAGAATTCGTGTTCCGCCTTGAATTTCTTCTCACCGGTCTTCGCCCGCTTTTCAGCATCGGCTGTTTTCTTTTCAACAGTTTCCAGATCCTTAAAGATCAGCTCGGCTTCGATAACTTCTATATCGCGTTTTGGATTGATGCTGCCGTCGACATGGATAACGTTTGTATCATCAAAACACCGGACGACGTGCGCTATCGCATCGACCTCCCGGATATACGAGAGGAATTGATTCCCAAGTCCCTCCCCTTTGCTGGCTCCTTTGACCAATCCGGCAATATCTACAAATTCTATCGCAGAAGGAATAATTTTTGCAGGGTGGTAGATGTCGACCAGACCGTCAATCCTGGAATCGGGAACGGTAACGATTCCCACATTCGGGTCGATGGTGCAGAACGGATAGTTCGCAGCTTCCGCACCGGCGGCAGTGATCGCGTTGAAGAGCGTCGATTTGCCGACATTCGGCAGGCCGACGATACCGCAGTTGAAGCCCATGGTTCAGTGGAAAGTGAAAAATGAAAAATTGAAACTTGATAATGGACGGCATAAAGATACGGAAAAGATGGCGAGTTTAAAAGCGGGCCGCACCTTTTAGCATAAAAAAACTTGCATAATTATACATCATACTGTATATTTATACCATCGTAATTTGAAGGAAATTATTGTATGAACATATCAATTATCGGCGCGTCCGGATATTCCGGCGCTGAGCTGATCAGAATACTATTGAAGCATCGCCAGGTCACGATCACGAACGTCTTTGCGCACAACAGCGCCGGGAAACGGGTCGACGAGATGTACGGAATATTTCGGGGGCAATCCGATCTCGTTTTTGAAAAATACTCGATCGATAGAGTCTCCCACTCAGACCTTGTATTCGTAGCGCTCCCGTCGGGCGAAGCAATGCACGTTGTGCCGGAACTATTGAAAGCGAAGAAAAGAGTCATCGACCTTGGGGGGGATTTTAGACTGAAGGACGTACAGGCATATCAAAAATACTACCAACGCGAGCATGTCTCGGCTGAATTTTTAGGCCGATCGGTATACGGCCTGCCGGAATGGAACGCCGCACAAATAAAAAATGCGCCGCTTGTTGCAAATCCCGGATGCTACGCAACGAGCGCTATTCTTCCTATCATCCCAATTCTAAAAGAAAATGTTGCAGAAGAAACGGGGATTGCCATCAGTTCTCTGTCGGGAGTTTCGGGAGCTGGAAGGAGCGCTTCCCTCGATTATTCATTTTCTGAAGTGAATGAAAGCGTCAGGGCATACAAAGTGAGCGTTCATCAACACACGCCTGAGATCGAATCAGCCATTACGGAAATTACTTCATCTGCCGTGAAGGTTACGTTCGTTCCCCACCTCATCCCAATCACAAGGGGAATTTATTCTTCCATCTATCTCCGGTTAAAGAAGAAGGTGGAACATGATGACATCTCCGCCATCTATAAAAAATACGATTCAGCTGCTCCGTTTATCCGTGTCAACGGCACGGCAATCCCGGAGATAAGAAATGTTAACTATACGAACTTCTGCGATATCGGTTTTCGCATTGACGAAAGAAACAATATGCTCATCCTTCTCAGTGTGATCGACAATCTCGTGAAAGGAGCGGCAGGGCAGGCCGTGCAGAATATGAATCTCATGCTGGGGTTTGAAGAAACGGAAGGACTTTGATAAGATTGAAAAGTGAAAAGTTTCCGCCAAAGGCGGATCAGCCTGCGGCTGAAAAAGTTAGAACGATACGCGGCGGCATTTGCGCGCCAATGGGTTTTAGGGCCGCCGGTATTCATTGCGGAATAAAACCGAGAGAAAAAGACATAGTGCTTATCGTATCGGATGTACCGGCGTTTTCTGCCGGAGTGTTTACGACGAGTACTACAAAAGCGGCATGCGTTACGCTCGATCAACTCCGGATGAAAAAATCAAAATATTGCTCGGCGATATTGGTGAACAGCGGGAATGCGAACGCATGCACGGGAAAACGAGGGATGAGTGACGCCGTGCAATCGGTTGAAACAACGGCGCGGGCTTTGCGAATTCCTCCTTCGCATGTTCTCGTTTCCTCCACCGGCGTCATCGGCCAGTTCCTCCCGATGAATAAAATAAAAGCCGGAATTATCACCGCTGCCAGGCATTTGCGAAAAGGGGGCAACCTTGATGCCGCCGAAGGAATTTGCACCACGGATACGTTCATCAAAGAATATGCAGTCGAAGTGATCATAGGTAATGTGCCAGTGCGGATCGGCGGCACGGCTAAGGGGTCGGGTATGATAGCGCCAAATATGGCGACAATGCTCGCGTTCGTTTCGACCGACGCCAATATTTCCCACCCTCTGCTCAAGAAGACGCTTCAGCGTGCAACAGAGGTGTCTTTCAACCGCATTACCGTTGACGGCGATACCAGCACCAATGATATGGTCATTGTGCTGGCAAACAAAAAAGCGGCGAATGCTCCATTGGAAGAAAATTCTCCATCCTATATGCTTTTCTACAAAGCCTTTGAACATGTCCTTGGCGTACTGTCGAAAATGATCGTGAAAGACGGCGAGGGGGCTACAAAGTTTGTTGAAGTAACGGTCAAAGGCGCTGTGTCAAAAAAAGAGGCTGAAGCAGCGGGACGGACAATTTGCAATTCGTTGCTGGTCAAGACCGCAATTCACGGCGAAGATGCGAACTGGGGGAGAATTCTTGCCGCCGTTGGCAGGTCGGGGATTTCTTTTGATCCCGACAAAACGGAAATTTTCTTCGGCGGCTTGCGTATTCTCGGCAAGAAATATAATATTTCTTTTTCGGAAGAGAAGGCAAAAGAAATTCTGCGGCAGAAAGAAATTACGATCACCATTGACCTGCATGGCGGCAGCCACTCCGCAACGCTATGGACGTGCGATCTGTCAAAAGGCTACATTGATATTAATGCGAGTTACAGAAGCTAGTGCCGCTTCTCAAAACAAATATTGTATTTTCCAATAACTCCTTCACCGCAAAGGTCGCTAAGGACGCGAGGATTTCTTAGTATTTTGACAAAAACTTCTTAGCGTCCTTTGCGGTTACAATACAAGATGTAATATCGGAAACGGCACTAGTTCAATTTCAAATAATTATTGTTGATAGGTTAGACGTGAAACGACTGAAGAATTATCATTGAGGTTTTGCAATTTACGTCTTACATTTTACGTTTCACACTTAACCTGTCGCTGCTCAACATCGATCTTACGGGCGAAATGAAAAAAGAAGAAGTTTTAATTGAAGCACTCCCCTACATCCAAAAGTATGAGGGGAAAACGTTCGTGATCAAGTACGGCGGCGCAGCGATGACCGACCCGCTCCTCAGGGAAACGTTTGGGAAAGATGTGACGATACTCCGCAAGATAGGGATCAACATCGTCATCGTTCACGGCGGCGGAAAAGAAATTACGGAGATTGCAAAGAAGCTGGGCATCGAAACGAAATTCGTCAACGGGCAACGCTATACCGACAATGCGATGGTGGAAGTCGTCCAGATGGTGCTGGCAGGCAAGATCAACAAAGAGATTGTCAATCTCATCAACTGCAACGACGGCGATGCCATCGGACTCAGCGGCGTAGACAATATGCTTCTCCGCGCCGAGAAAATCGTCGACGGCGGAATTGATCTGGGGCTGGTGGGAAGAGTTACGTCGGTCAACGTTCCGTTTATCGAACTGCTTTTGAAAAACGGCATGATGCCGGTGATCGCACCGCTCGGAGTCGGAAAAGAAGGAACGATCTATAATATCAACGCCGACCTCGCCGCAGGGACAATTGCCGATGCCTTAAAAGCCGAGAAGCTCGTCTACTTGAGCGATATCGAAGGCATCGTCATCAACAACCAGCGCATTTCTTCATTGACTGAAACGGAAGCCGAGCGTCTCATCGAACAGGGTGCGATCTTCGGCGGGATGATCCCAAAAGTACACTCGGCGTTTAAGACATTGAATGCCGGTGTGAAGAAAGTCCATATCGTCGACGGACGCATCAAACATTCCCTCTTGCTTGAGATCTTCACCGATGAGGGAATCGGGACGCAAATGGTCCGCGAAAGCATTTCCAAAAAGAACAGCCATCGAACGTGAATAAAGCAAAAAGACATTTTGCTATTAAAGAAATCATCCTGTCGAAAGCGATTCCGAGCCAGGAAGAGCTGTGCGTTGACCTGAAGAAACAGGGCTTCGACGTTACCCAGGCGACGCTTTCACGCGACCTCAAGGAACTCGGCGTTGACCGCGTTCACTCCGAGGACGGCATGCGGTACGTGCTCAGTACGGAGGGGGAAGAGCGCAAAATGAAATCGCTCATCGGGTTCGAAGTCACCAGCATCGACGCAAACGAAGCGATGATCGTCATCCGAACGCTGCCCGGGAGGGCACCGGGCGTCGCATCGTTCCTCGACTCACTTCATCATCCGCGCTTGCTCGGGACAGTTGCGGGCGACGACACGGTCGTTGTGCTGCCGTCGACGATCAAGAGAATTCATGCAACGCTGCGAGACGTCAAAAATGCTCTCGTGGAACGTGCCGGGCAGCACTGAATCTATAAATTTATTACGCTCACAGTACGACGTATTAACCATAAGGAAGAATCATTGTGAAGAAAGAGAAAATTGCCGTCGCGTATTCAGGCGGTCTCGACACATCCGTTATCGTAAAATGGCTCCAGGAAAAATACGATGCGGATGTCATTACTGTCACCGGAAACCTGGGACAGCAGAAAGAGCTTGTCGGCGTCGCCGATAAGGCGTACAAAACGGGGGCAAAGAAGGTCTACATTCAGGACTTGAGGAAGGAATTTGTCGAGGACTATATTTTCCCCGCGCTCAAGGCCGGAGCGCTGTATGAACACGTCTACCCGATGGCAACATCGCTCGGCCGGCCGCTGCTCGCAAAAGCGTTAGTCGACGTCGCAAAGAGAGAAAAATGCACCGCCGTTGCGCATGGCTGCACGGGAAAAGGAAACGATCAAGTACGTTTCGAGGTTTCGGTGATGGCGCTGGCGCCGGAGCTGAAGGTTCTCGCACCGCTTCGTGAATGGGAATTCAAATCCCGCGAGGAAGAAATCGCATACTGTGAACGGCACGGCATTCCCGTTTCGGCGACGAAGAAAAATCCATACTCGATAGACGAGAACATCTGGGGCACGGCGATCGAATGCGGAATTCTTGAGGACCCCATGGTCGAACCGCCGCAAGACGCATACCAGCGGACGGTTGCACCCGAAGACGCACCGGATAAAGCGACGTACGTCGCTATTAATTTCAAGGAGGGCGTTCCGATCGGTCTTAACGGGAAAAAAATGGACGGCGTGTCGTTGATTGAAGAGCTGAACAAAATCGCCGGCGCAAACGGCATCGGGAGAATTGATCTGGTCGAGAACCGGCTTGTCGGCATTAAATCGCGCGAGGTGTACGAGGCACCCGCTGCAGTAACGCTCCACTTTGCCCATAGCGAGTTAGAACGGCTCACGCTCGATAAAGAAGTTTTCCATTATAAATCAAAGCTGTCGGACGATTATGCAACGCTCATCTACAACGGTCTTTGGTTTTCTCCGTTAAAAAAAGCAATGGATGGATTTATCAATGAGACGCAGAAGAATGTGACCGGATTGGTGAACGTACGGATGTACAAGGGTAATCTTACCGTCGGCGGGCGGACATCACCTTATTCCCTCTATGATACGCAACTCGCAACGTATACCATCGATGATACATTCGACCATTCGGCCGCGGAAGGTTTTATCAAAATATACGGCTTACCATTAAAAACATTCCATAAGGTTAATAAGACAAACGAAGGAAGAGCAAAAAAGCTGTTGAAGCGAAGAAAGTAGAGAGGATTCAGTAAGCAGCAGTCAGTATGGAGTAAAAAGCCATCTCGGAATGAAACGAGGTGGCTTTTTTATTTGTTGGAAATTATACTGTGAACCACATCCCGCTTTCGTCTTGATATTCTTGAGTAAATGAATTACATTATTGCAGGAAGATGAGGTTTTAATTGCAGAATGTAGGAATTCTAACGGCATTTGTCTTTGGATTGCTGTCCTTTGTATCCCCTTGTGTGCTCCCGATAGTGCCTGGGTACATCTCCTTTATTTCGGGCGTTTCGCTCGATGAAATGAAGGGCGTGGAACAGAACAAGTCTGCCCTGCGGTCAATTATTCTGAACTCGCTGTTTTTCATTTGCGGGTTCACGATGGTGTTTATTCTGCTCGGAGCGACCGCGACGACGCTCGGAAAAACCTTCAACGAGTACTATTCGACGATCAGCAAAATTGCCGGGGTGCTGATCATTGTGTTCGGGTTGCACATGATGGGACTGTTCAAGATAAATTTCTTGAACTATGAGCAGAGGTTTCACGTCCAGCAGAAAAAATTAGGAATGTTTGGGTCGTTTTTGGTCGGCACCGCGTTCGCCTTTGGATGGACGCCATGCATCGGACCGGTGCTTGCCGCGATCCTGGTGATCGCAAGTCAGCAGGACACGGTATACAAGGGAATTGCGCTCCTGGCAAGCTATTCGCTCGGCCTCGGCATTCCTTTTTTTCTTACCGGCGTGAGCATCAATATATTCTTCTCGATGTTCAACAGAATAAAAAAATATTTTCATACGATTGAAATTGTGGGGGGAGCGATGCTGGTAGTCTTAGGCATCCTCATCATCACCAATTACTTGACAATTCTTTCAGCGTATTTTTCGCGCTGGCTTCCATTTCTCAATGAACTGTCGTAAAGACAAATTTAAAGGACAAGCATTACATGGTTAAGAAAACAAAATCCCTTGACGAAGTGACGATCCGCTTTGCAGGCGATTCGGGGGACGGGATGCAGCTGACCGGAACCCAATTCACAAACACTTCCGCGGCCATGGGCAACGACCTGAGCACGCTCCCGGATTACCCGGCAGAGATTCGCGCGCCGCAAGGAACTCTCTTCGGCGTCAGCGGTTTCCAGATTCATTTCGGAAGCACGGAAATCAATACGCCGGGCGACCAATGCGACGTTCTTGTCGCCATGAATGCGGCTGCGTTGAAGGTAAACCTCCGCGGTCTCGTCGATGGCGGCGCCATCATCGTGAACACCGACGGGTTCAACGACAAGAATTTAAAGCTTGCGGGCTACACGTCGAATCCATTGACGGATAATTCGCTCGTTAAATATCCCGTTTACCAGGCCGACATCACAAAGCTGACGAGCCTTGCCCTCGCCGATATGAATCTGCCGACAAAGATTGTCGACCGGACAAAAAACTTTTTCGCGCTCGGCATGATGTACTGGATGTACAATCGCTCTATCGACAACACCGTCGCATGGATCAAGGCGAAGTTTAAAACCAAGCCGGACATTGTCGAGGCGAATACGAGAGTGTTGAAGGCCGGATGGAACTTTGCCGAGACGACGGAAATTTTCAACGTGCGGTATGATGTAAAAGCCGCCTCATTGCCGCGGGGGAAATATCGCAACGTCACCGGCAACACCGCTGTGGCGTTAGGACTGGTGGTTGCTGCGAGCAAAGCCAAGCTCGACCTTTTCCTCGGCAGTTATCCGATCACGCCGGCGAGCGATATTCTTCACGAGCTCGCGATGTTCAAGGAATATGGAGTAAAAACTTTCCAAGCGGAAGATGAAATTGCCGCAATCACCAGCGCAATCGGCGCATCGTTCGGCGGCGCGCTGGCAGTAACCACAACGAGCGGACCCGGCATCGCTCTGAAAACGGAAGCGATCGGTTTGGCGGTCATGGTTGAACTTCCGCTTCTCATTATTAATATCCAGCGCGGCGGCCCGAGCACCGGACTTCCAACGAAAACGGAGCAGGCAGACCTCCTCCAAGCATTGTATGGACGAAACGGCGAGGCTCCCGTTCCGGTTCTCGCGTCGTCAACGCCGAGCGATTGTTTCGATACAATCTTCGAAGCTGCGCGAATCGCTTTGAAGTTCATGACCCCTGTGATGATGTTGTCCGATGGATACCTTGGCAACGGCTCGGAGCCATGGAAGCTCCCGAACGTTGCCGACCTCCCTGATATTTCTCCGAAATTCAGGAAGGATCCGAATAATTATCTCCCCTACTTGCGGAACGAAACGACGCTTGCGCGCGAATGGGCGATACCTGGAACGCCGGGACTTGAGCACAGGATCGGCGGACTGGAAAAACAGGACAAAACGGGAAACGTCAATTACGAACCCGAGAACCACAATAAAATGGTTCACCTCCGTGCGGAAAAAGTCGAACGCATCGCGAACGACATTCCTTTGGCGTCAGTCGAGGGGGATGAAAAAGGCGATCTGCTCGTCGTCGGCTGGGGCGGGACATACGGTGCTATCCGTTCCGCAGTCGAAGCAAAACGGGCGCAAGGAAAATCCGTATCGCATCTCCATCTCCGGTACGTGAACCCGCTGCAGAAGAACATCGGTGAGATCCTCTACAATTTCAAGCATGTACTCGTCCCGGAAATTAATTTGGGGCAGCTGATCAAAGTGCTGCGGGCAAAGTATCTTGTACCGGCGGTCGGGCTGAATAAAGTCGAGGGCCTGCCGTTCAAATCATCAGAAATCGAAGAAAGAATTGACGAAATATTGGAAGGCAAAAAAGCATGAGCACGCTTGTTGAAGAAGTAGTTTCTAAGAGTGGACCTCCGGACGCGAAGTACACGACAAAAGATTTTCAATCCGATCAGGATGTGCGGTGGTGCCCCGGCTGCGGCGACTATTCTATCCTCGCCCAAGTACAGCGCATCATGCCCGAGCTGAATATAAAAAGAGAGAATACGGTTTTTGTTTCCGGCATCGGATGTTCGAGCCGGTTCCCATACTACATGGACACGTACGGTTTCCACAGCATTCACGGAAGGGCGACCGCAATTGCGTCCGGCTTGAAGATGGCGCGGCCAGATTTATCGGTGTGGGTGGTGACGGGCGACGGGGACGGGCTGAGCATCGGCGGGAACCACATGATTCATCTGATCCGCCGCAACATCGACGTGAACGTGATGCTGTTCAACAATCAAATTTACGGGTTGACGAAGGGGCAGTATTCGCCGACATCCGAATTCGGTAAAGTGACAAAGTCGACGCCGTACGGCTCTATCGATTACCCGTTTAATCCGGTCAGTTTGGCGCTCGGCGCGAGCGGCACGTTTGTCGCGCGAACGATGGACCGCGACCCAAAACACCTTCAGCAAATTGTGAAGCGGGCAGCCGAGCATAAAGGAACATCGTTCGTTGAAATCTATCAGAACTGCAACGTGTTCAACGACGGTGCATTCTTCATGTTCACTGAAAAAGAATCCAAAGACGAAACCGTTATTTACCTCGAACACGGCAAGCCGCTAATATTTGGGAAAGAGCGGGACAAGGGAGTCCACCTCGACGGATTCAGGCCAACAGTGGTTTCGTTAAAAGATGGAAAGCATTCGGTGAGCGATTTAATCGTCCACAACGAGAACGATTCAACACTGGCATTCATCCTTGCCAACATGACGTACAACGCTTCGCTCCCGCGACCGGTCGGTATTTTCTTGAGCATCGACCGCCCAACATACGAATCGCAAATGGCTCTTCAAATAAAAAATGCTGTCGATAAGAAGGGCAAAGGCGATTTAGATAAATTGCTCGGCTCGGGCGACACCTGGACAATTGAATAAAGCGGGATAGGAATCCAGAGACGCACTTTCTCGGGAGAGGAAGTGCGTTCTTTTTTAGTTCAAGAAGATGTCATCTTGCAGATTGCTGAAAAACACTTTTTTGAGTCACTAAGTCATGAAGGCACGAAATAATTTTAAGCAAATCGCTATCTCAACCTGTGATGATATTGGCGACAATAGTTTTTTACTTTAAATTCTTAGTGACGATATGTCTTCTGCCAACGGCAAGCTGTTTGGACTTTTTCATCATCCTGTTAGATTATTTCCATGGACTTGATTCAATTATTTGAGCAGTGCAAAAAGATCTTTGCCGAGAAGAAAAACTTCGTTCTCACGACACACATCAACCCTGACGGCGATGGTTTGGGAAGCGAGACCGCTCTTGCATTGTATCTGACCGGCGAAGGAAAAAGCGTTTCGGTCATCAATCAGAGTGAAACACCGGCCTATTACACGTTTATGAAATCGCTCTTCCCCATCGCGACATTCTCACGCGAAAAACATCGTGATATCATCAAGAAGAGCGACGCCTTCATTGCACTGGATACGAACACGCCGGCACGTTTTTCGGCGCTGAAAGATTCCGTCTTTGAAAGCCCGGCGTTGAAAATATGCATCGACCATCATCCCGACCCGGAAGCCTTTGCCGATCTGTATATCATCGACGAACAGGCGACGGCAACCGGGGAGATCATCTTTAAACTCCTGAAATATCTCAACGGCAACTCCATTACGACTCCGATCGCAGAAGCATTGTATGCCGCGATCATGACCGATACGGGGTCTTTCCGTTTCCCCAAAACCGGCCCGGAAACGCACATCATTGCCGCCGAGCTTTTGGAGCGCGGCGCCGACCCGTCAAAGCTCTATCAAAAAATATTTGAAGAAGGCTCGGCGAACAAATTGAAACTGCTGGGCCGGGCACTCGATTCATTGAGCATGTATCATCACAGTGCAGTTGCCGCCATAACTCTTCAGCGAAAGGATTTCACAGAGACGTTTACCTCAGAAGAAGACACCGACAACATGGTCAATTATACTTTGACTATAGGGGGCGTAAAAATCGGATTGATGTTCATCGAGCTCGCGGAAGGAGTGAAGGTGAGCTTTCGTTCGAAGGGAACGATACCCGTTAATGCGCTTGCAAAAGAATTCGGCGGGAACGGACACATGAATGCCGCGGGAGCCAGAATTTACGGCAGTACAATCGACGATGTGATGAAAAACGTCGTTGAACGGTCAGGACACTATATTTGAATACTATGACGAAGGAGTGGAAATGGAAGTTAAATGTGAACTCAGTGCGCTGTCTGAAGCAAAAGTAGATGCAGTTGCTATTTTCATCTTCCAGGATAAGAATGGGCTCACCCAACAGATTGCCTCCCTGGGAAAACAGATCGGCGAAAAAATACAGCCTGCAGTTTCGCTGAAAGATTTTTCTGCTAAAAAGGGGGAATTACTTTCACTCTACACCGATAAATCATTTGCGTCCCCCCGGTTATTTCTGATCGGGATGGGAGAGACAGAAAAACTCTCCTTGGAAAGAATTCGCCGTGGCTCTGCCGCTGCAGCTGCTACAGCTCAGAAGATGAAAATCGGTTCTCTTGGAATTGAATTTCCCTTGGCCGCCCTCGCCGCCCCTTCATTCAAGGCTGCTCCGTCCGAAATAGCGCAAGCCGTCGTCGAGGGGGCAGTCCTCTCCGTCTACAAATATGACACATACATCACGGTAAAAGAAGAAGAGAAAAAACTCGGGAGTCTCACGGTCTTTACTTCGGACAAAAAACGGTTGAGCGAAATTCGTGAAGGTACACAACGCGGAGCAATCCTTTCCGCCGCAACCTGCCTCGCGCGGGACCTTCAGAACGCTCCTTCAAACGAGATTTATCCCGAGACACTTGCGCACCATGTGCAAGAGACGGCGTATAAGCATGGGTTTAAGACGACCGTATTCGACCAAAGGAAAATAGAGAGCCTGAAAATGGGGGGAATCCTCTCCGTCAGCAAAGGAAGCAACCACCCTCCGCGATTTATAATTCTCGAACACAATCCGAGCAAGGTAAAAACCGGGACCGTCGTTCTGGTCGGCAAGGGAGTAACGTTCGACAGCGGCGGCATCTCCATTAAACCGGCGGCGAACATGGGCGAGATGAAAATGGATATGAGCGGTGCAGCAGCAGTCATCGGAACATTTCAGGCGCTCGCAGATCTGCAGCTTCCGGTGCATGTTGTGGGATTGATCCCTGCTGTTGAGAACATGCCAAGCGGAACCGCTATGAAGCCGGGAGACATTGTCCGTCATTATAACGGAAAAACTTCGGAGGTCGACAACACCGATGCGGAAGGAAGACTGATCCTTGCCGATGCACTCGGTTATGCGTCCCACTATAAACCGGACGTTGTGATCGATCTCGCAACGTTAACGGGAGCGTGTGTTGTCGCACTTGGGCATCTTGCAACAGGGATGATGGGAAATGATCAGGAAGCTATGGATGCGCTGAAAACTGCCGGCGAAACAACGTATGAAAGAGTATGGCAACTTCCAATGTTCGATGAATACGAGAAGATGATCAAAAGCGATGTCGCCGATGTAAAAAACACGGGCGGGCGCTGGGGCGGGGCCATTACCGCGGGATGGTTTTTGAAAAAATTTATCGGAGATTACAAGTGGGTGCATCTCGATATTGCGGGGACGGCAATCCTGGAAGAGAATCTAGACTATGCACCAAAAGGAGGATCCGGCGTCGGTGTACGGCTGCTCATAGAATTTTTGAAGAACAGGAAATAACGAAAGGCATCACAGTTCAACTTTTGTCATTTTCCTCCGTCTAACAAAAATGGAAAGGGCATTATATGGTCCGAAATGTTGCGATAGTTTTCATCCTATCTCTTTTTGTTTTCTCCATGCTCCTCGCAGGAGAGCCGGTAAAAGCAGAAAACTTTACACTCCCCGACTATAATGGCGTTAACCATACGCTCACAGATTTCAACAAATCCAAAGCCGTCGTCTTGATGTTTATCGCCACACAGTGCCCCGTTTCAAACGGATATAATACACGCATGGTATCTTTGTATAACGACTACAAAAATAAAAACGTAGTTTTTATCGGCATCAACTCCAACAAGCAGGAAAGTGTTGAAGAAGTGAAGCAGCACGCGAAGGACCACGGATTCGAATTCACGATCCTCAAAGACGAGAAGAACATCATCGCCGATAAATTTGGCGCCTCAGTAACTCCAGAAATTTTTGTTCTCAACCCATCGCTCGAAATTCTCTATCACGGCAGAATCGATGACTCGCGGCGTGAAGCTGACGTTACCTCGCACGACCTTCGAAACGCTCTCGATGAAATCCTGGCCGGTAAACCGGTCTCCGTCTCCGTCACGAAAGCTTTTGGCTGCACAATTAAGAAAGTTGATTGATGAGACAATACGTTCTCATCGTTATTGTCGTTTGCGTTCTCTGCGGCGGCACGAATAATTTGCCTGCCCAGAATAAAAACACTTCACCATCCGTCGAACCGATAGACGTGAAAGGTATTGAGCATCTTGTCCATATCCGCAACGGCAAAATTCTTTTCCTCAATGTATGGGCAACCTGGTGCCAGCCGTGTATGGAAGAGTTCCCCTACCTTGTGAAGCTTTACAACGATTATCAGAATGCCGGTGTGGATATTGCCGCGATCAGCGTAGATTATCCTGACGAGATCGATTCGAAAATCATCCCGTTTCTAGCCGGACAACACGTTCCATTCAAAGTCTATGTTGCAAACATCAAGAAGGATGAAGCTCTCATCAATGAACTCAATCCGTCGTGGAGTGGAGCGGTTCCGGCCACGTTCATCTTTGATGCAAGCGGCACACAACGAGTCTTCATGTTCGGGCAAAAGACACTAAAGGCTTTTAAATCAGAAATTGACAGTGTGCTGGATGACCGCTAGCGTGCGGTGCTTCATGGGAGAGGAAGTTCTTGGTTCGTAGTCCTTGGTCCGTAGTCCGTTGCCCCCCCGTTCATTGTTTATTGCTCATTGTTCATTGATAATTGATGAATGGAATGGTACCTTTTGAACATTAAATCTTAACGTGAAAGGAACATTCTATGAAAATCCTCATTGCAGATTCATTTCCGCAATCATACATCTCTGAAATTTCCAACCTCGGCATAGAAGCTCAGTATAAACCGAAGCTCAAAGCAGAAGAGCTCGCAGCAAACATCGGCGACGCTTCAATCCTTATTGTCCGTTCGACGGAAGTTCATGCCGACTGCATCAATGCCGGTAAAAGCCTCAGCCTGATTATTCGTGCCGGGGCGGGCGTGAACACTATCGATGTTAAAGCGGCAAACGCCCGCGGCATTTATGTTGCCAACTGTCCCGGAAAAAATTCAATCGCAGTAGCGGAGCTGACCATGGCGCTTCTTCTTTCGCTCGACAGACGAATCGTTGAGAATGTAACAGACCTGCACAATGGCAAATGGAACAAAAGCGAGTATTCCAAGGCCGACGGAATTTTCGGAAAGACAATCGGTATTATCGGTGTCGGGCAGATCGGTAAAGAAATGATCTCGCGGGCAAAAGCATTTGGCCTCCATGTGGTTGCATGGTCGCGGTCGCTCACGCCGGAAAAAGCGGAGAAATTAGAAGTCGAATACGCCCCTTCGGTGGAAGCGCTCGTTCCCCGATGCAATATCGTCTCCGTCCACGTTGCATTGAAACCTGAAACAAGAAATCTCATCAGCAAGAGCATCATCCAATTGATGAAGCCGGGAACAATCTTCCTCAACACCTCGCGTGCAGAGGTTGTAGACGAAGCCGCCCTTCGCGAAGCGGTTGCCGCCGGAGCCATGAAAGTTGGTGCAGATGTTTTTTCCAATGAGCCGGAAGAAAAAAGCGGGCCGTTCTCGCATCCGCTTGCATCAATGCCGGGAGTGTATGGAACTCACCATATCGGCGCGTCAACGAACCAGGCGCAGAATGCCGTTGCCGCTGAAGCCGTCTCCATCATCAACGACTATATTCAGCATGGGACCGTCCGCAACTGGGTCAACCGCGCAAAGAAAACCGCGGCGAAATGGGAATTGGTGGTACGCCACTTTGATAAACCTGGAGTCCTCGCCAACGTCCTAGAATATTTGAAGACATCAAAGATTAACGTCCAGGAAGTTGAGAACGTGATCTTCGAAGGACAGCAGACCGCATGCTGCACAATGAAGCTCGACGCCCGCCCTTCCGACGATGTTCTTGCGGAAATACGAAAAAGAGGAGACGAGATCATCCAGGCGTCATTGATAGGGCTGTAACAGAACATGGACGTGTGCATCGAGCACGATAAAAAAGGTGATGCTTCGGCGTTGCCTTTTTTATTTTCCTCTCTCGCATAGAGATGTCGGACACCTTACCGGAATTATCGTCAAATGTTGAAATATTTGGTAAGCTACATCGACAAGATGCCCGACATTTCACCAAACCCTCATCGTAAGGAGTGTCGTAATTAGAACAAAATCCAATGGACTTTTTATGGAGAGATGAAAATATCGCGCAAATCCCGGTAAATTAGAAAAGGCTTCGCCAGGCGCTACGCCGCAAGGGGAACATATCCATTCTCTTTGCGGCTTAGCGACTTTGCGTGAGCAAGCTTCACACCTTTCCTTAATTAAGACACTACCTCATCATTCATCGTCTTGCGTTTGCGGCATCATCTTTCTATCTTCTTAGTATGTTTTCTCCATTTGCAACCGTTAAAAAAAAATTACGCAGCCAGGTTTCGAGAGAGGTCTGGTCCGACGGCGAAAAACGAACGGAGTACAGCACTGCAACATGCATGTACAACGTGATGCCGTTTGGAGTTGTTGCTCCAAAAAGCATTGAGGATGTCCAACGCGTCGTTCGCCTCTGTGCTGAAAACGACATCGCGGTCATCCCACGGGGAGGCGGCTCGGGCTTGGTCGGGCGAACGCTCGACCCTCAGAACATATTGAATCCACAAAAAATCATCGGCAGACGAGACAGGGCATTCCTCCATGACATTAAATATGCGTAGAGACAAGATCCAAGCCTTTGTCGCCGTCATCGGCCTGCTGTGCCTCTTCGCGGTGTTTTCGCCGTTGCGGGCCCAGGACGAGGAGCGGCCAAGGGAACGGTCCGGCGACGAAGGCCGGTTTAGAGAACAATCTTCGATGGATGTCGTTAGCTTCGAGCCTCACATGTTTGCAGCAGATTCGGAATTGGTGAGGGTTGATATTCTGTACCGTGTGCGGTACGATTTTTTTGTCTTCACGCGGGATTTTTCGGCAGACATGCCCTCCTACCGGGCTCATGGAGAACTCCTCATCGAGCTGATCGATTCAACCGACACTTCCATTTCCAGGAAAGTGCAGGCCATCAGTTTGACGGCGCAGGACAACGAAATTACCCGCCTGCGATTGCGCTATTATCAGGGATCTGCGTCGTTCGTTGTGCATCCGGGGCGATTCACTTCCGTGTATCGCATCGAAGACAAAGAATCACAACGCGAATTTGGAGACCGAAAACAAATTTTACGCGTCTCCCCATTCCATCCCGGCGCGGTTGTCCGATCGACGGTATTGTTTGTGGAGCCGGCGAGCCAGCCGCTGGCCGAACGGAATTTTACGGCGCTGAACGATAACAACGCCGCCCAATTCTCGAAGAACACCGGCACATTCATTACGCTCAAAGACGGAGACGCCCCGTTGACAGTACGCTACTCGTTGACACAATTTCTGCTCGAAGGGAAAGAACGATCCGTCGTCCAGGAAGAAACAACAGCGACCGCAATCGTCTTTCGCCATTCACTGCTTCGGTTAGAGCAAACAAACTCGGAAAACGTCGAGTACGCCCTGGACAGCAATGCAACGACAGAGACCGTTTATTTTCCCCTTCTGACTTCGCGCTTGAAACAAGGGCGGTACGTTGCACACATTCATATTTCCGCAGGGGATACTGCGGCTGTCAGTAAAGAATTCTCGATCCACTGGAACGATATGCCGTTGTCGCTGTACGATTTGGATTTTGCAGTCTCGTCAATGAAGTACATTACGACCGACAGTGAATACGACGACCTTCGGAGCGGCAACAGGGAAAGCCGGATAAAGAAATTTGAAGAGTTCTGGGCGAAACGCAACAATGTACCGGGGGCTGCATACAATGAAATGATGACAGTATACTTCCAGCGAGTTGACTATGCGTTTACTAATTTCAGAACGTTGAAAGAGGAAAACGGCGTCCTGACCGATCGCGGGAAAATCTATATCCTGTTCGGCAAGCCGTCGAACATCGAGCGTTCGCTCGCCCCCGGGGGACCGCCGAGAGAAACCTGGACGTACGCTTCACTCAACAAAGAATTCATATTTGAAGACCCAAGCCGCCAGGGCAACTATAAACTCATCGCATCCGGAACTAAATGAAGCCTCGCATCGCTTTCACCATCGGAGATTTTAACGGCATCGCCCCCGAAGTTATTCTCAAAAATATCGACAACACAGCCCTCCTTAAAACGATTCAACCGATTCTCGTCGGATCCTTTGAAATCTTTGATCACTACGCAAAAAAACTGAAGACGAAAAGAAAGCTCGTCCCGGTGCAATCGCCGTCGGAGCATGTCCCGCCGAACGCCATCCCGGTTTTGAACGTTTACACCGGCACGGTGAAGAACCTTCAAATCGGGAAGTCGGCCCCCGACGCCGGCATCTGTGCGGGCATGTCGATTGAAAGAAGCGTGCGGATGTGCATGGAGGGAGAAGCCGACGCAATAGTAACAGGACCCGTTTCGAAGGAGTCTCTCCATATTGCAGGATACAATTTTCCCGGGCAGACGGAAATGCTGGCCATGCTGAGCCGGTCGGGACGGGTAACGATGATGCTGATAGCGAAATCCTTCCGCGTCGGCCTTGCGACGATCCATCTTCCGATCCAAAAGGTAGTGGAAAACATTTTCGTCGAGAGGATCGTTGAGAAACTCGAAACGATTGATGCTTCGTTGAAAAGTGATTTTCGCATCACGGCACCGACAATTGCCGTTCTCGGCCTCAATCCGCATGCGGGTGAACACGGCGCCCTAGGGCTTGAAGAAATAGAAATCATCGAACCCGCGATCGTGAAAGCGAAAGAAAAAGGGATTAACGCATCGGGTCCGTTTCCGGCGGACGGATTCTTCGCAACGTCGGAGCAGAAAAATTTTGACGCGGTACTGGCAATGTATCATGACCAGGGACTGATTCCGCTGAAAATGATGGGATTCAACGAAGGAGTGAATTTTTCAGCCGGGCTGAATATCATCCGCACTTCGCCCGATCACGGAACGGCGTTCAACATCGCCGGCAAAGGCATTGCCGACCCGCGCAGTATGAACGCGGCTGCCCAACTCGCCCGGACAATTGTTTTGAACAGAAAAAAATGATCGGCTTGTCTGAATGGTGAGGTAAGAGTGCCCACGCACGATCCAGACCCTTCTTTCTGCTCCGGGCGACATGTAGAAGTGATGGTTAAAGGTATTGTAAATGGACTCAGCACAATCATTGTCATTCCGAACGGAGCGAAGCGCAGTGAGGAATCTGGACAGCGCGCGGCGGCGGATATTTCGACGACGTAGGAAGCAAAGATCATCCGCGCATAGGTCCAGCCCCTTCGCTTTAAATGGGATGAGAGAAAAAATATATTGTCGTTCTGGGAAGGTCGAAGAATAACAGTATTTTGAGTTTTAAGGCAATTTCTGGCTAAACTAAATCTATTACATTCCTTATATGGTACGGCTTTCCAACGTCTGCGTTTCATTCAACAAGCAAACCATTCTCGACCATGTCAGCCTCGAGATCGAGGCGGGTGAATTCGTCTCGCTCGTCGGCACAACCGGAAGCGGAAAAAGCACGTTGTTACGGCTGCTGTATATGGATTTGCGTCCGGACACCGGCTCGGTCACGGTGGAAAAATTCTCGTCGAGCGGAATCACCTCCAAACAGATTCCGATGTTACGAAGGAAACTCGGCGTCGTGTTTCAGGATTTCAAATTATTGGAAGACCGTTCTGTCTATGACAACGTTGCGTTCTCCCTCTACGTCACGAACGCCCGCTCCGTCGACATCAAGAGAAAGGTATTGAACGTCCTTGCGAATGTCGGGCTCAGCCACAAGCGCAACAGCATGCCGCACCAGCTTTCCGGGGGCGAACAGCAGCGCGTCGCGATCGCGAGGGCGCTGGTCAACGAGCCGATTCTCCTCCTTGCAGATGAGCCGACAGGAAACCTCGATCCATCCACCTCGCTCGACATCCTCAAGCTGCTTAAAGACATCAACGCAAAGGGTACCGCCGTGCTGATGGCAACGCACAATTATGATTTAGTCAGGAAAGCTCAGGGAAGGATTGTCCAGATCAAAGACAGGAAAGTATTCGACGTGAAGTTAAAGCAGTGAGACCGCTCTATTGCCGTTGTTTTTTTACCCCGCTACCGCCTCGACTCTCCGCACTTCAGGAATTTCCAGCATTAACGCACGCTCGATCCCGCCGCGCAAGGTCATGATCGACATCGGGCACGACGCGCACGCGCCGACGAGCTTCACTTCGACGATCCCGTCGCTTGTAATGTTGACCAGCTCGACATCGCCGCCGTCAATCCGTAAAAAAGGACGGACATTCTCCAACGTTAAAAGGATTTTTTCTTTCATCAGTTTTGCTGCTCGGCTCCCAGAGAAATCTCGATCGAGGGAGCGGAAGTGTGCGATAGATTTTTGATACTGATCTGTGCGGCAAGATTGCGCGCAATCTGCGAAATGATCTTTGACTGCGGACTCTTCGGATCCGCTTCAACAATCGGCCTTCCGACATCGCCGCCAATGCGGATATTTGTGTCGATCGGAATCTCCCCAAGAAACGGAACTCCAAGTTCTTTCGATGCTTTCGCACCTCCGCCGGCGTCAAAAATATTCTCCCGCGCGCCGCAATGAGAGCAGATGAAGTAGCTCATGTTCTCGATGATTCCGAGAATCGGCACATTCACCTTGTTGAACATCATCAGCCCTTTGCGGGCGTCGGCGAGCGAAATTTCCTGCGGCGTCGTCACGATGACGGCACCGGTCAATGGAATTTGCTGCACCAGCGTTAATTGAATATCCCCCGTTCCCGGCGGCATATCGAAAATCAAGTAATCGAGATCACCCCATTCGACGTCCGACATAAACTGGCGCACCGCGCCGCTCGCCATCGGCCCCCTCCAGATGACTGCCTGCATCGGATCGACCAAAAAGCCGATCGACATCACTTTCACGCCGTACTTTTCCAGCGGCTGAAGTTTTTGGTTGTGAAGCTTCGGTTTTTCGTTGATGTTGAACATCAGGGGAATGCTCGGGCCGTACACGTCGCAGTCAATCAGACCGACGCTTGCGCCGTCCATTGCCAGCGCAACGGCAAGGTTAACGGCGACCGTCGATTTTCCGACGCCTCCTTTGCCGCTGGCCACGGCGATGGTGTTTTTCACTCCGGTCAGAAGCGGGCTCGGTTGAGGCGCTTGACGAGATGTGACATTCGAAGTCATCGTGATGTCAATCGTACCGACGCCGGAAATTGCCGAACGGATTGCTCTTTCCGATTCTGCCTTCAACTCGTCGCGGACAGGACATGACGGCGTGGTCAACTCGATCGTGAAACGAAGATCGCTCCCTTCAATTTTCACATCTTTAACAAAATTGAGCCCGACAATATCTTTATGAAGGTCGGGGTCGCGCACAGTGCGGAGCGCTTCCAACACATGGTCTTGAGTGAGTGATTTCATTCGCCTTTATTTTTGATGGAATAAATTGGCATCTGAATAATCCCAAAAGGGCATCTCGCGCAGAGGCGCAAGGTCGCAAATCGGTCGTTGAAAAAAACCTTTGCGTCTTTGCGGCTTCGCGAGAAATAATTTATTCAACGCTTTTACCGGTCAACGTCAGCAGCGCTTCTCGGTATAATTGAGCCGTCTTTTGAATAATTTCCTCCGGCATCATCGGTCCGGGAGCCCGGCGGTTAAACTTTATGGATGTAAGATAATCCCGGACAAATTGTTTATCGAAGCTAGGCTGGCTTCCCCCCGGAACATACTTGCTCTTCGGCCAGAAGCGGGATGAGTCGGGAGTCAAAAGCTCATCGATGAGAATCAATTCATCGTTAAGAGTACCGAATTCCATTTTTGTGTCGGCGATGATGATACCCTTCGACTCGGCGATTCCCGATGCAGTGTTGAAAATATGAACCGCAGTATCGCGCACTTTTGTGCTGACAGCCTCCCCTTCGAGCTTCACCATTTCTTCAAACGTGATGTTTTCATCGTGGACGCCAAGCTCGGCCTTTGTCGACGGCGTGAAGATCGGAGCCGGCAGCCGCGAACTCTCGACTAAACCGGCCGGAAGCGGCAGGCCGCAGACACTTTTCGCTTCCTTGTATTCGGCCCAACCGGACCCGGAAAGGTAGCCGCGGACGATGCATTCCACGCCGAGCGGCCGGGTTTTCTTTACCAGCATGCTTCGTCCCCGAAGCTCGTCGGCGTACTGCCGGCATTCGGCGGGAAATTCATCCACATTCGTCGAGACAACGTGGTTTTTGATAATCCCTTTCGTGATGTCGAACCAGAACTTGGAAATTTGCGTGAGCACCTTTCCCTTATCGGGAATTCCTTGCGGCATGACGACATCGTATGCCGAGAGGCGGTCGGTCGCAACGATTAAAAAATAATCTCCTGCGTCGTACATATCGCGAACCTTGCCGCGCTTGACGAACCGGAGTTTGGAAAAATTGGTTTCGATTATAACAGATGACATAAGAAAGTTAAAATTTAAAAGTGAAAAGTGAAAAACGTTTGCTGAAAAAATATCACTCTCTCTCGATACAACAACCTGGATCTAAAGAACAATCATACGACAGACCGACTCTTCGTGCTCTTGGTGGATATACCAGTGTTTCGCCTTCATGACATGAATGCGCGATTGAGTTGGAGCGCTGCCTGAAGCCTGCTCAGATACTCTCGCTGTGAAATCTCGACTGCGCCCAAGCTCTTAAGATGCGGCGTCATGAATTGCGCATCGAGCAGGACAAACTCCCTTTGTTGGAGGTGATAAACAAGGGCCACAAGGGCGGATTTCGACGCATCCTTCATTTTGCTAAACATCGATTCTCCGAAAAAAGCTCCCCCGAGTGCGACGCCGTACAATCCACCGGCGATCTCGCCGTCATGCCACGATTCGACTGAATACGCAAACCCCAGCCGGTGAAGTTCACAGTAACTCTGGATAATCGCCTCGGAAATCCATGTCTCCTCCCGTTCCGCGCACCTGCGCATCACGGCTTCGAACGAGGTATTCAGACGATGGTCGAATATTCTTTTCTTCATTGTCTGACGCAAACTTCTCGAGACTTTCAGTCCGTCGATGGGAAATACGGCACGAAATTCCGGTTCGTACCAATGGATTTCTCCTTCTTTATTCTCCGCCATCGGAAATATCCCGCAGCGGTAAGCGTTCAAGAGAAGCTCAGGATCGATGATATCGCGAGTGACGGTCCGGGTCACTTTGAGAAACCTTCCGAAGGTTTTATTTCTGGAATTTTCAAACACTTCAACATTGGCTCACTCTTCAAAGAAAACCTTCGGAAGATTCCGCCCGCTCGTCAAGCCGACTCAGCACTCGGAATCGATTACGCACCCTCGCGTTCCGACGTTGTCCGCAGGGGCTTCGGCGGAAGATTGAGAATCTCGTCGGGAAAATGTTCTACAATATACGAAATGACATCCTTTACCGAAAGTATGCTGACCGGTTTTCGCCGGTCATCGACGATCGGCACATGCCGGTATCCGCCGACGGACATAATATTCATCGCATACGCGATCGAGTCGTCAAGATGAAGCGCCTCCGGCGACGGTTTCATCACCTCGTTCACTGTAAGCTTATAGAGATCGGTATTCCTGTTAACGACCTTCATCAAGATGTCTCGCTCGGTAAATATCCCCGCGAGCACTCCATCGCGCACGACCAGCACAGAGCCGGTCTTCCGCTGCTGCATCAACTCGATGGCCGTACCGACATTCTCCGAACTTTCGACAACGAGTGCGCGCCTGAGGTCGAGAATCCTGATCGGCTGCTGGATCGTCTCGTTCGAAAGAACTTTCTTCACCTTCTTCTCATGCCCGAACATCTCCTCCATCTCATCATCAAGCTCATGAGTGCTCATACCATCCTCCACAAAATTAAACAATGACGCCTTTTGAAGCAGTGCCACTTCCCAAAATAAATATTGTATTTTTTAACAATTAATTCACCGCAAAGGGGGCAAAGGACGCAAGCAATTCTTGCTATTATTCAAAAAACCTCTTTGCGACCTTAACGTTCTCTGCGGTTAGAATACAAGAACATTTTTGAGAAACGGCACTCGCAGCTATCTCAAAAACACATCGCTTCGTCGGTCGAAGATTCCCACGGGTCTATCGATCCGTCGGGAAGGGGAAGCGCCATCAATTCTTGATACGGGCTCTACTTCATTTCTCAAATAAATCTGCCGACGGTACGATACGGAATTTTTCTTGGTTGATGTTGATGGGAAGCACTTCAATCACTTTGTCCTGCGCAAGAATCTCCTCCGGAACGTTCGGGTTATTATACTGGATCGGCGACGGATCATTCGACAAAAGCTCCTTCTCTAACGGCACGGCGTCTTTGGCGACAATCGAAAGATAATAATTCTTCGCCTGAAGATGTCTTTTGATCGCCGCATTGACGTCGTCCACCGTCAGCGCCGACAATTGTTTCGCGAGATAATCGACATAGTAAGGAATTCCGTAAAACTCGGAATCCATCACGTAGCCAAGCCTTCTGCTTTGCGTTTGAACCCATAGCTTGGAATAATGAATCAGAAAATCCCGCGTCGTCTCAAATTGTTCTTTCGTGAGCCCGTTCTCCACTAGAAGTTGCACTTCGCGCATGGCGGCACGAATGGCGAAGTGAGTGTTCTTCGGCTCGACCGGGCGAATCCAGACACTGAAAAATTGCTGCCGGCGGGGAATGTTCGGGTCGGGAAATGTCGATCCGCCGTCCTGAATAAAATTTTCGATGTACGAATAATCTCCGTAATTCAGCCCCCGGTCGCCGCGCAGATGGTTCATCAGCACACCGTTGAACGTCCTGTGCTCGCCGAGATACGAATTCGCAACAAGGAGGGCGTAATAATCTTTGTCGGCACGCGTGACATCGATCGGATAACCGAATGACACAGCCGTCGCACGATTATCCTTTTGTATGATCATTCCTTCAACACCGATCGGATCCGCCGGTTTTGGAAGAGCGACTTCGGTAAACGACCCCGCCGGAAGGCGGGCAATGTCCTTTTTCACCCGGTCGATGAAGTCTTTCGGATATCCACCCGCGATGCCAAAGACAATCCTCGCTTGAGTATACATCGCTTTGTGAAATGCCTTGACGTCGTCAAGTGTAATCGACGTCAGTCCTTGAACGGTTCCTGCTACAACGGTTTGGTACGGATGGCCGGCATACATCAGCAGATTCAATCCCGCCTTTCCGAGATTCTCATCATCATTACCGCGGAGCGTATTCTTGAGATAATTGATCTGATCATCCTTGTTCCGGACGAAGTCGTCGGGGTCGAAACGGGGCGATGCAATCAACTCCCACAATAATCCATAAAATTCCTGCACATGGTCGCGGTGCACTTCGCCGATAATCGTCGTTACCTCCTTGTCCGCACGGACAGAAATCCTCGCAGCCCACGGATACAGCTTGTCGACAATCTGTTGATACGAGAGAGACTGTGAGCCCCCCTGGTCGATCATCGTTGCCGTCAACGCGTTCAAGCCTTCCTTTCCTGCCGGGTCGTCAATAGACCCGCTCCGGACGACGATACGGAACGAGACAAGCGGTGAGTTCGGTACGTAGACCTCAATTATTCGGGGAGTTTGCTGCGCGGTCGCGAAAGTGGTGGCCATAAGCATTAAGAAGAAAAACGTAATAGAATATATTCGCGTGTTCATTGGGCTGCCTCGTGTTCGAGGATGATAACAGTGCGATTTTCCTTCGTGAAATATTTTTGTGCTGCATGCATGATGTCGGCGGCGGTTACCTTGTCGTAGAGAGAATAGAGTTTATTCATCGACTCATAGTTTCCGGTAAGTGCAATATAGGTTGCAACGGTAACGGCAACGTTATCCGGTTTGTTTAATTCCATCGCAAAAGCGTACCTGATGTGAGACTTGATATCCTGAAGTTTCTGGGCATCGACGGGGACTGTCTTTGCACTTTCGAGCGCCGCATAGATCTCATCGCGGACGGAATCGACATTCTTTGCATCCTTGACACGGGACATTGCCGTAAACAAAAACGGGTCGCGATGATCGTCCACTCCCCCGCTGACGAATTCCACGAGTTGTTTCTTTATCACCAGCGACTGGTATAACGAGGAGCTTTCGGAGAAAACAAGCTGCGAAAGAATATCGAGCGATGCCCGCTCAACGTCGGCGTCGCTGAATGCCGGCACGTGGTAGCCGATGAGTAGATACGGAAGGGTTCGGTTCTTCCACGGCATGTGGACAACTTTCTCTTCCTTCTGCGGCGGTTCTGCCGGAACTTGAACCTGATATGTCCCCCGCTTCCAATCCGAGTAATACTTTTTTACAATCCTTACGACGTCGTCATTCTTCACGTCGCCGACGACGATCACCGTGCAATTTTCCGGGCGGTAGAAACGGTCAAAGAACTTCAAGCTGTACCTGGTACTGGTTCGGCATATCCTTAATGTCGGCAAGGAATCCCATTGTCGTGTGTTTGTACGTGTGGGTCGTGAAGGCGGTGTTTTGCAATTCTTCGAACATCGACTGAAACGGGACGGAATAATTCTTGTTATACTCGCCGAGAATCGCTCCCGCCTCCGTCTTGAATGCCTCTTCGGAATATTTGAGATTCATGAACCGGTCGCTCTCAATGTCCGCTATCGTTTCGAGCGCATCGGAGCTGGCGACAACATGGTAGCAGGTCCAGTCGTCGGTAGTGAAAGCGTTGGAATCAGCGCCAAGACGTTTCAGAATGTCGTTGTATTTATCTGCAGGATATTTCACCGTGCCGCGGAACATGCAATGCTCGAAGAAGTGCGCGAAGCCCGAGTGGCCGGCTTCGATCTCATTGCGCGAACCGGTTCTTACCACGGTATAGTATGCGACAAGCCCGGGGCTGTCAAACGGAATAGTCAAAACCGTGAGGCCGTTCTCTAATACCGTTTTGGCGACAGGATACGGAAAAATGTCAATCGATTGTATCGGCTCGCCGGCACGGCCCGTCGCCGCAAGAGCCAGGCACGCGCAAACGAAGCCGATCATGGAAGAATATTTTGTCATCATAACTCCGATGAAAAGTGAATCAGCAAGAATTCGGTGATTGAGAAGTTCCAATAATACCATCAATGAATATTCGGTGGAACTGAAACCGAGCATTGCTCGCATTGACACAAGCTTCGCAAATACTCGAAAGGATAAATCCCGGAACTGTGTCCGTCCCCCCACACAATTTGAATTGCATATTGCCCGACCGGCTTGGCCGACGTAATCTGAAATTCTCCCGTTTTGAAAATAGGAAGGAGAACCTTATTTTGTTCCTCCTCGCGCTCAATTTTGCACGAGGCGCACGGACACGACTTGCGAAGATGCTGAAGCGTGTACCGGCTGGAATGGCCGTTGTCCCACGTAATAGAGAGTTCCGACGAGGAGGACTGTTGTATACGAACTGGCTGCACGTAGTAATTTAATAAAAATTGAGTAAAAAAAAAGCCCTGAAACGCAATTTGGACATATTGGAGAAATTTGAGTTGCATCTATTCTTCAGAATGAATAATTTCATTCTTAAAAACTATGCATCTCAATGATTTCATGCCCCCTCTGCAACAGCACTGACCACCGATCCTTCCCAATTTATTACAAGCTCAAGGAAAAACCATTCAATGCAAAACAGTGCAAGAATTGCGATTTCGTTTTCCTTGATCCACGGCCTTCCCCAGAAGACTTGAAGTTAATGTACAGCGATGAATATTTTTTGCATGACGGGGCCGATTTCGGGGCCCACTCTCCCACCGATTATGAAACTGCCGCAATTCGGGGTTCGGTTAAATTTCCGGAAATTCTTGGTTGGATAAAGAAATTTAAAGGAAGCGGAAAGTTTTTTGAAATCGGATGCGGCATGGGGTATTTCTTAGACTATGCGCGGAAACATGGATATGACGTTGAGGGGATCGAATATTCAGCGCTTGGGACAAAAATGTGTGCCGAGAAATTCGGCCTGAATGTTCATCAAAGTTCGTTTGAAGAATACGACGTCAAACCCGAAATGTGCGATGTGGTTTTCATGGGAGATGTGTTGGAGCATTTGATCACTCCCCTTGAGATGCTTCAAAAGGCGAATAAAATGCTCAAACCGGAGGGAGTTGTCGCAGTCGAGGTACCATCCATGTTCAACAGCATTGTCGGTCGCGGCGCTATTACAGCATACAGGATACTTGGTACAAAGAAGAAAATGCTAATGCCCCCGTACCATGTTAATGAATTTACCCCGAAAACCTTAAGGGCGATGTTGAAAATGGCAGGATACAAACGAAGCGTCATCATTCAGCGGATCAAGCGTCCGGACAGCATTACGTTGAGAGGCACGATCTTCGAGAAAATGGCAAAGAGGGGGCTGCAATATCCGAATTACTTCATCACCAAATCATTTGGTATCCTTGGCGACAGGCTTTTAGGGATCGGCATAAAATAGAAGCTGGCTTGGTTTCTTGCGTGAGATCGTAGCTGAACGTGCCAACTGTTACCATCGCACCGATCGATTCCCTTTTACTCCCCGTAAAAATTTCTCACCCATTTATGTTTCTTTAACTCTTTCAGCAGTTTTTCGGAAAGAGGTCTGCCGTCGGAAACTGCGGTATTGGTTTCGACATTGGCGATGCTGCGCATGCCGGGAATAACGGTTGATACTGCCGGACGAGACAGGATGAACCGGAGTGCCAATTCAGCGAGTGTCTTCGCCTCCGCGCCGAGAAGAGGCTTCAGCTTTTCGACGCGATCATAGACTTGCTGCTTTCTATCCCCCCGAAAATAATCATTGCGCCAGTCGCGCTTCGGGAATACGGTATCGGGTCTCACACGCCCGGTGAGTCCCCCCTCGTCGAATGGGACGCGTGCGATAATGCCGATATTATTCTTCTGACAGTATGGGAATAATTCCTCTTCCGGCGATTGGTCGAAGATATTATAGATAACCTGGAATGTGTCGACCATTCCGGTTTTAGCCGCTTTGAGCGCCGATGCAGGCTGGTGGTCGTTGATTGAAATTCCGAAGGCTCTTATTTTCCCCTCGGATTTCAATAACCGAACGGCCTCCCAAATCTCATCCACCCCAACCCACTCATCGATCCAAACATGAAGCTGCAGAACGTCGATGCATTCCATCCGGAGGTTTTTTAAACTCTGATTCGCCGATTCAAGGATATAGTTTTTCGGAAACGTTTCGTTGAACGGAACGCCCGCGCGGGCGGGCCAATGGCGGTTTTTCGGTGGGACCTTTGTTGCGACAAAAATCTTTTCAACGCCGCTCCGCAAGAGCTTTCCTACGAGCTGCTCGCTGTGTCCTTCGCCGTACGCAAGCGCCGTGTCGAAAAAATTCACCCCGAGTTCGACAGCCTTCTGCAAAGCAACCATCGACTCCTTATCGTCGGAGTCCTTCCACATTTGGCCGCCGATTCCCCATGCGCCGAATCCGATCTCGGAAACGTTGATTCCAGTTTTACCTAACGGACGAAGTTTCATGTCAATACTCCAGGATTATTACTAGTGGCGAGGTTTGTCTCTTAGCGGTTTGGACATCCATGCTGCGGCTCCTTGCATTCAAGCGGAGAGGCTAATAGCGGGGTCCGATTTATTTCTCAAACGGATTTTTCATCTTCGGCTTCGGCCTCATCGCTTTGTACATCTCGTAGAGGGACTCGAGCCGCCGCTGCGAAAGTTCGTCGAGGTCTTCATCGTCTTTATCCCGTTTCACGAACATTTCAAAGTCGGACGCGTCCTTTCCCTTCATGAAGCGCGCGTAATCCTTTAGCTCGCCGATCATTGTATGTTGTTCAACGCGTGTCATGGATTCATAATCCACAAAAGTATACTCAACCGCCAAGACGTAAAGGAAATAATCTTTTCTTGGCGACGTTGCGCCTTGGCGGTTATTATTCTATTCGTCCCCAAAATTAATGCCGACGGCGCGCGCCGCTTTTACAATTTCCCCGTCCTGCGGAACGAGACGTTGGTGTGCAATGGCTTCGGCGATTGGAACGGACGTAACGCGAAGTCCGCGCAGGCTCACCATGTGTGCAAATTTCCCTTGCACTGCGAGCTCGACTGCTTTCGTCCCGTAACGCGTCGCAAGAATCCTGTCGTATGCTGTCGGACTTCCGCCGCGTTGAAGATGGCCGAGCACGGTAACACGGGACTCCAATCCGGTCTCAGTGGTTATCCTTTGCGAAACGTGTTCGCCGATACCGCCGAAGCGAAGAGGGTCTGTCCGTTTAATATCGGTCTCTTTCACGACAACCTCTTCATGCGCAGCTTTGGCCCCCTCCGCAACGCAGACGATGCTGAACCGGTTGCCGCGCGTACTCCGCTCGATCACCTTTTCAAACACCGACGACCACTTGAAAGGTATCTCCGGAATCAAAATGATATCCGCCCCTCCCGCCAAACCCGCTTCCAGGGCGATCCATCCGGCATACCTTCCCATCACCTCGATTACCATAACGCGATGATGCGCAGAACCGGTTGTGTGAAGGCGGTCGATCGCTTCCGATGCTATCGACAGCGCAGTATCAAACCCGAAAGTCTGGTCTGTTGCTTCAAGGTCGTTGTCGATAGTTTTCGGAACGCCGATGATGTTCATCCCTAACTCGCCAAGCTTGTTCGAGATGTGCATCGTCCCGTCGCCGCCGATGGCAATAAGGCAATCAAGACCCCATCCCTTGTAATGCTTCAACGTGCGTGCCGAGGCATCGACAATTTCAATCCCGTTGTTCCCTTCCGCCGGGTAGTGAAAAGGGTCTCCTTTGTTGGAGGTGCCGAGGATCGTCCCTCCTAATCCGATAATGCCGGAGATTTCCCTTCGTGACAATTCATGCATTCTTCCTTCCACAAACCCTTCAAAACCATCTTCAATTCCGACGACCGTCAACCCATGGTCGTTGATGCCGGACTTGCCGACACCGCGGATCACCGCATTGAGCCCGGGGCAATCGCCGCCTCCGGTGAGAATTCCAACTCTTTTCACTTTCTTTTCAGCCACGTATAATCCTTCTAATTAGTTGCACACGATGTTTCGTTTCAGACTATAATGTACGGAATTTTTTGAACATCGTAAAGGAGAATTGCATACCTTGTCAAGGTTCCAAACCTTGACAAGGTATCCTAACGCACAGCAACATCGATCTTTTCCTGCGAATCCGGCGTTTTTACGCTCAGTCGTTTGAGCGATGAATCGAAAACCCAACCTTCCTTCACTTCGGTCAGCGATGGAACTTCCGGAACCGTCTTCCCTCGAACCGAGACCGACGCCGGTTTCCGGCCGACGCCGTTGAGCGCGAAGACGACCGAACGCTGCGCCGGAACGAACTCTCCTTCAGCGGCTGACCGTATGATCGTAAATTCTGAACCCTGCGCCGCCGCCTTTATGCCGACTGTCCTGTATTTTCCTTTTTGATAATCGAAGCTGATGCCGTCATCTTCGTAACACATTCCTTTTGCTTCGGTAGATGGAAATATTTCAAACGTCAGCGGGTCGGCGGGCTCCTGGTCCGTGTATTGGACAACCTGCTGCATCGGCACGACAGCGCCTGCGCGTATGAAAACCGGCAGCACATCGAGCGAAGCTTTGGCTTCGATCCACTTTCCGCCGGCGATTTTTTCTCGTGACCAGAAATCGTACCACTCGCCGTTCGGCAGATACATCAAGCGGGTTTTTGCCCCGGCTTCCAGCACAGGCGAGATGAGAATATTTTCGCCGACCATAAACTGCGTATCGATCCGGTACGTCGTCTTATCGTCGGGAAACTCCAGCATCAGCGGACGCATGATCGGAATTCCGGAGACCGACGCTTTGTAGAACTCCGTGTAGAGAAACGGCAGCAACTGGTACCGTAATTCAATGAACTTCTTGTTGATTTTCTCGTACTCATCGCCGTAGACCCATGGCTCTTTGTCGATGCTTCCTTTTACCGAATGCGACCGGCACAGCGGAAGGAAGGCGCCGTATTGCAGCCATCGTGTGTACATCTCACCGGTCGGACTCCCGATGAATCCGCCGATATCCGGACCGACGAACGGCTGCCCGGACAATCCGAAATTCAGGCACATTGGAATTGCCATCGCGAGATGTTCCCAGCTGCTGACATTATCTCCCGTCCACGCTGCCGCGTACCGCTGCGTTCCGGCGTATCCGGCCCGTGTGAGGACGAACGGGCGCTCGTTCGGGCTGAGGAGGCGCAATCCCTCGTACGTCCCGCGCGCCATCTCCATTCCGTACACATTGTGAATTTCTGCATGCGTTCGTATAGCGCCATCCACATTATGATGGACGTCCAGCGGAAATGTTTTTGAAGGAACATCGAAGACCGACGGCTCGTTCATATCGTTCCAGAATCCTCTGACTCCGATCCCGACCAGATCTTTATAGAGCGTCCCCCACCATGCACGCGCCTCCGAATTTGCAAAATCGGGGAAGGCACAATCGCCCGGCCACACCGGACCGATGAACAGCGAGCTGTCCGGATTCAGGACAAAATGTTTTCCTTTGAAGCCTTCTTTGAACACCGAGTATGTCGAGTCTTCTTTGATTCCCGGGTCGATAATCGTGATGATTTTGAAACCATCTCCCGCAAGGTCTGCGATCATCTTTTTCGGATCCGGAAAATTTTTGTTGTTCCATGTAAAGCAGCGATAGCCGTCCATGTAATCTATGTCGAGGTAAATGACATCGCATGGAATTCCCCGCTTGCGGAAATTGCCGGCTATATCGCGTACTTTAGATTCGGGATAATAACTCCATCGGCATTGCTGGTACCCAATAGCCCACTTCGGCGGAAGGTTCATCCGTCCGGTCAATTCCGTGAAGCGTTCAATCACTTTCTTCGGGCTTGGCCCATAGAAAAAATAGTAATCGATCATCCCTCCGTCAGCGCCGAATGAATAGTACCGTTCCGATTCTTTGCCCATGTCGAACGAAGATCGGAATGTATTGTCGAAAAATATTCCGTAGAACTTTCCCCTCTTCATCCCGAGGAAGAATGGAATCGATTGATATACCGGGTCAGTCCCTGGAGTATACGCAGGAATGTCGGTATTCCAATCGGTCATTGCGATATTGCGGCGCTCGAGCATTCCCGTCTTCTCACCAAAGCCGTAGTACAATTCATTTTCCGGCATTGTCTTCCACACGCGAACCTGCTCCCCGTCCCATGCCATGCCTTTTGACGAGTCGTCTTGGTTGATCACTTCGCCTTGCGGTGTCAAAAAAGAAATTCTCAACGGCGATTTCGTAAGTCTGACGGTCATATCCTTCAGCGTGATCGTGATACTTTTCTCGTCCTGCTCGAGTTCATGCTTCGGCAAATCCCATTTTTCTTTTGCTATAGCCCACGAGTTGATATGCTTTGATCCGACGCCGCGAACGATTTGAATATGCACCATGTCGTCTGCTAAGGGCGTGATCAGAACTTCTGCTTCGCCGCAGTTAACGGCAATCTGTTGGTCGGAATTCAGCACAACCCGGGCATCGCCGATAGTTTTCCATCCTGCATTAACGGTTATAACTGCCATACACAGTAGCCCTGCAAATAAGGAATAAAATTTCACGGTTTAATTCTCCGAATTATGGTAACCGCCAAGACGCTAAGGCGCAAAGAGTATTGGAAAACTTTATCATGAGCATTTAAAAAAATTAGACTTAGCTCTTCATGGCGCCTTGGCGGTTTATTTTCTTGCCCTCATCGCAGCGTCGAGCACGATTTGATTCCTCAACCCGGTGCTCCCCGGCGCAAACGGTTCCGTATCGTCGATAATGTTCGCCGAAAATTTTGAAATCTGCTCGATATACAAATTCGGGACAGCTATTTCCTCTATCGACGCCGGCTCTTCTTTTCCTTCTTTCCCCATGGTGATGCGAAGAGAGATTGTTGTACTGTTTTGTGTGAACCCATACGCCGAAATAATTCCCTTTGTTCCGATGAACTCAATAAACGTTCTTCGCAGCGGAGCCGTGAAGGAGCAGTAAATCGAGCCGAGAGTTCCGCGGGAAAACTTCAAAAGGATATTCGCGTTTTCTTCCGTCTTCTTTGCAGTCGGGCGGGGACTCAAATCGCTTTTAGTGGACACGACCTCGTCGTTCAGGATGAAACGGAGCGTGTCGAGACCATGAACGCCGATATCGTACACCGGACCGCCTCCGGCAAGTTTTCGCTCGAACAGCCAGGAACGGTGGCTGAGCCGTCCGTCGTACACAAAATCTGCCCGTGCAGCCGTGATATCGCCGATCATTCCCGATTGAACGATATCCCGCATCCGGCGAACCAACGGTGAGAGCCTCAGCATATGTCCGACCATCAGCTTAACGCCGTGTTGTCTGCACGCCGCGATCATTTTTCGCGCTTCAGTCGCATTCATTGCCATCGGTTTTTCGACGAGGACATGTTTTCTTGCCCGCGCAGCAAGAATGGTTGACGGAGAGTGAAATGCGTTCGCAGAAGCGATGTAGACCGCATCGATGTCTTTATGGGCGACCAGCCTTTCCACAGAATCGAACGCCAGAGGAATTCCTAGCTCTTTTGCCTTTGCTTCCGCTGCCGGCATCGATCGCTTCTGGATTGCGACTAATTCCGAATTGGACGAAGACCGGATAGCCGGAGCGATGGCACGTTCTGCAAACAAACCAAATCCGAGAATGCCGTAACGAATTTTACGCGGCGAGGATTTCATGGTGTGGGAAGGAAAATGGTATGGTGAAAGAGACCGCGAAGTACGTTGACTCGGTTAAATATTCGGGAAATAATATCCGAAAAAAGTGGAAGAGAATCAAGCAAGCGATTGTGACCGCGTAATTACAAATTGGAACATCTGAATATTGTCTCGCGCTAAGCCGCTGGCGAAGCCATCCCTTCAGTAATGACTCAGTTTGACAAATTTTCTGGGTGGGACAGGCATTCATGCCTGTCAGATAGGTCAGACAAGTTCCGAAGGAATGGCTTCGCCAAATGTCTGACATACAGATACTTTGAACTTGAGTCACTACCATCCCTTGGGGAAAAGGCGCGAAGATTCTTTTCTAGAAATGCGACCGATAAGTTCGACTCTGGGTTTTTTCTCCGTGGTTCCCTGTGCAGCCTCTGTGTTTCTCTGTGAAACAGTTCTTTTGCGACACAGAGCGGCACCGAGATTCACAGAGCTCCACAGAGAAAAAGGGTTTTCGACCGGATATATAGAATCATTTTGCGACTTTGCGTCTGGAGAACCATCCCTTTGCGCGAGCCGCACTTTCGGGGTTATTCAGAAGGCTCAAATTGATTTTCGCTTAGAAGACTTCATGAACGAAGCTTGCATCATATACAAGACACACCCCTAAATCCCCTCTCGCCATCGCGCTAACTACGCACAGAGGGGACTTGCCACCACTACTGCGACACTATTGATACTTAGTTGTCACACAAATTTGTGGCGCCTGAGTGATCCCATGACCTATCCAATGAAACCGTGGAACAATCAGAATCAAAGAAGTCTTGTCGCCGCTCATTAAATACTACTTGCACACATGCAGCAAGAATCTGTATATTCTCCTTGCTGAATAATTCAAATCTTGAAACCCCTTCATCCAAAGCCAAAAACATTTCAATCCTATGCCAATATCCAAACGTCTAGCTTCTTCCTGTCTGATTTTTTTATTCGCCATCACTGCCGTACCCACACTCACAGCGCAGGAATATTCGCGCGGCGTGGGCGTATATCCGGGAGATGTAAAAGCAGATTTCTCTCCTGCAATGAAGATCGATGCGAAGAACTATCGCAACCTTGCGCTGCACCGGCCTGCCTACCAATCGAGCAGTTACGATTATAATTGCACTGCCCAGCTCATAACCGATGGAATAAAAGAGTCGCAGCTTCCCTCATGGATAGTCATTACAACCAGCAGCGATGGAGTTGTCAAAAGAAGCGAGCGAGGATGGGTTTTAGACCGAAATCCAATGACGAGAAAAAACATTGAAGGATCAAACGCGTGGCTTCAAATAGAACTTGCGGGTAATAGTGTCATTCCTGAGATAGACAGTATGAATCTGGAGGGCAACGTGTTGGTTGACAGTCTCCCGCCGAAGCATTGGGTGATAACGGTGAGCGGTTCGAATGACGGAAAAAAGTGGGAACAGGCTGGAAGAGTCAGCGGCGATGAATTGCCCGGCGATTCGCTGAACGGATGGTGGCGAAGAATTTCCCCAAAAAATTTGAGATCGTTCAACTATTCTTTTAAACCTGCTGCACCATTACACTTCCGCTTTTATCGGGTTGACATAAATGTTCCAAACGCAAAAAACTGGGCTGTCGGAGAGTTTGGAATGTTCAACAAAGGAAATCGCGCTCCTATCGGAGGCCCGTACAGCTTCACAAGCGCATGGATGAGCGCCGGTTCACAGGAGGAATGGGTGTATGTAGACCTCGGAGCGGAATGTACGTTCGATCGAATCGTGCTGAGCTGGATTCGCCGGGCGGCAGTCGGATCAATCCAGGCATCGGACGATGCCGCGAATTGGCACGATATATCCGCGCTTCCCGAAAATTCGGATAAAGGCCAAACAGACAACATCAAATTAGACGGGCCGGCAAAAGGACGATACGTGCGCGTGTTGATGAAAAAGCCTGCTTCTTCCGATGGATATATTTTGAGCGAGATGGAAGTTTTCGGAACAGGCGGTCCCGTTGCGGTCGCACACGTTCAAGCTCCGAGCGGAACAAATGGAAGAGTGGATTTGGCCGGCGGGGCATGGAAAATTCAGCGTGAATCATCGGTGAAAGCGGATGGCGAAACACTTTCCAAGTCCGGATTCAACGACAGCGATTGGATCATTGCAACCGTGCCGGGTACTGCGCTTGTGAGCTATCTCAACGCCGGAGCTTTACCCGATCCAAACTTTGCGGACAACCAGCTGTCAATTTCGGATTCGTATTTCTATTCCGATTTCTGGTACCGCGACGAATTTACTGCTCCTGCTTCTTCTGCAGGGCAAAGGATGTTCCTCAACTTTGACGGAATAAACTGGAAAGCGGAAGTGTATCTCAACGGGAAAAAACTCGGATTAATCGCAGGCGCATTTACCCGCGGACAATTTGACGTTTCCGATATTGTGATTCCCGGAGAGAAAAATGTTCTTGCCGTACGCATCAAGAAGAATGATTCCCCCGGATTTATAAAAGAGCAGACGAAGTTCAGCCACGATGCAAACGGCGGTGAATTGGGCGCCGATAATCCGACATTCCATGCAACCGTCGGGTGGGATTGGATACCGACAATTCGGGGAAGGGATACCGGTATTTGGAGCGACGTCTATCTTTCGACAACGGGAGCAGTAACCATTGAAGATCCCTTCGTTTCGACGAGTCTCTCTCTTCCCGATACATCATCGGCCGACGTCGCCGTCGAACTGACGCTTCGCAATCATACATCGAAGGAACAGAAAGGAATCGTGCGGGGAAATTTCGGCGACGTAAAGTTTGAACAGCCGGTCTCGTTAGATCCATCCGAAACGAAGACCGTGCGTTTCAATCCTTCAACACATCCTTCCCTGCGATTAAAGAATCCGAAGCTCTGGTGGCCGAACGGTTACGGAGAACAAAATCTCTACGACGTGAATTTGGAATTCCGGGCAGCGGACGGAAGGACATCGGATACAAAATCCTTAAAGACCGGCGTCAGGCAAATGTCATACTCCGAGGAAGGAGATGCATTAAAAATTTGGGTTAACGGAAGAAGATTTATCGGTCGCGGAGGCAACTGGGGTTTCTCCGAATCGATGCTTCGCTACCGCGCGCGGGAATATGACATTGCGGTTCGTTATCACAAAGAAATGAATTTCACGATGATCCGAAATTGGGTCGGCCAGGTAGGCGACGATGCATTTTATGAAGCGTGCGATCGTTACGGAATTATGGTGTGGCAGGATTTCTGGCTGGCGAATCCGCTGGACGGTCCGGACCCGAACGACAATGCAATGTTCATGCAAAATGCTAATGATTTCGTGAAGCGAATCCGCAACCATCCTTCAATTGGATTGTATTGCGGCCGGAACGAAGGAAATCCGCCGCAACCCATCGACTCTGCGATCAGAGTGATGCTGCCGCAGCTCCATCCGGGACTGCATTACATCTCGAGCTCTTCTTTCGGCGTCGTCAGCGGCGGCGGACCGTACCGGGCGATGCCTGCAAAATTCTATTTTGAAAAACGAGCAACTGAAAAATTGCACAGCGAGCTTGGAATGCCGAACATGGTTTCTTATGAAAGTCTGAAACAAATGCTTCCCGATTCCACGTTGTGGCCCATTGATCGCATGTGGGGTATCCACGATTTCAATTTGGAAAGCGCACAATACGGATACTCATTCATCCAGCAAATTACCGACAACTTCGGACCGACGGACAATGTAAAAGACTGGCTTACGCTTGCACAGTGGGTAAATTATCAAGGCTACCGGGCGATGTTCGAAGCACAGAGTAAGAACAGGATGGGAGTTTTATTGTGGATGAGTCATCCTGCGTGGCCTTCGATGGTGTGGCAGACATACGATTATTATTTCGAACCGACTGCTGCGTATTTCGGCTGCAAAAAAGCCAACGAGCCGCTACATATACAATGGAATGCGGCGACCGACAGCATTGAAGTAGTGAATTATAGTATTCAGGATGGAGCAGGTCTCACGGCAACGATGGAGATTGTAAACCTTGATGGAACGATAAGGATGGTGAAGAAATCTGTTATCGATTGCCCCGAGGATTACACTGCACGATGTTTTAAGGTTGAATATCCCGACAGCCTCAGCAGCGTCTACTTTATCAGACTTATACTGCGAAGAGGCAGAGTTGAGCTTTCAAGCAACCTCTACTGGCGCGGCATGAAAGATGATGACCTCAAAGCTGCACGGGCTCTCCCCAAAGTGAAACTTGAGACGAAGACAAAAGTTGTGAAAGAAGGAAACCAATGGCACATCACAACCGAGCTCATCAACGCTGCCGCTGAACCGGCTCTCATGGTCAAGTTGAAAGTCGTCCGGATAAAAAGCAGGGAACGGATATTGCCGGTCATCTTCAGCGATAACTTTGTATCGCTCATGCCGGGAGAGAAACGAACGATCACAATGGAGCTTGAGGACGCCGACACTCAGGGAGAAAAGCCCGATGTTGCGATTGAAGGGTTCAACATAGAATAAATGTTTTGGATCGTCATTCTTCTCCCCACAATCCACGGCGGGATCAGAATGATTTAGATTCATACCTTCTCATTGTCACCCCGAGCGGAGCGAAGAGTTCATGCCACAATTGCGGTTTCAAATAGAGTCATGAGTGACACATCGGCCCCACCCTTAGTCCCTCCCCTGTGAGGGGAGGGAAAATACTCTCTACGATCTTCGCGATAATTTCCAACCCGGCACATCCTCCTACCTATCCAAAGGACTTCGGACGGCGAGTCCTCCTCTATTAAGAACGTGAGTATAGATCATCGTCGTTTGAAGATTCTGGTGTCCGAGCAATTCCTGTACGGTGCGGATGTCGTATCCTTGTTCAAGCAAGTGTGTTGCAAACGAATGGCGAAAAGAGTGGCAGCTGCCGTTCTTGCGCGGACAGATTGCCGTCATTGCCTCCTTCACAGAACGTTGCACTGAACTTTCATCCAGATGGTGGCGCAACGTTTTCTTGCTGCGGGGGTCAGTAGAAATTCTTGAGGCGGGAAAAACATATTGCCATGCAAATTCTTTTCCCGCGTTCGGATATTTCTTTCCGAGCGCATCCGGCAGAGCGACCTCGCCGTAGCCGTTGAGCAGATCCCGTTCGTGCATTACCGAAACCATTTTCAAATGAAGCGTGAGTTCCTCTCTTAATTTTTCCGGTAGAGGGACGATGCGGTCCTTGTTTCTTTTTGCCTCGCGCACGATGATAAGTCCGCGCGAGAAGTCGACATCTTTCACCCGTAGTCTGAGGCATTCCTGCAAACGGAATCCGGAACCGTAGAGAAGGCTTGCAATCAATTTGTTCGTTCCGCGCAGCCGTGCCAGAATCGATTGCACCTCCTCTTTTGTGAAGACGACCGGGAGCCGTCGTGGACGGTTAGCGCGGACGACATTTGCGATATGCCCAAGTTCGCGGCCGAAGATTGTTCTATAGAGGAAGAGCAAAGCGTTGAACGCTTGATTCTGTGTCGAGGCAGAAACTTTTCCGATGACCGCGAGATGCGACAAGAACGCTTCGATCTCTTTTTCCCCCATTTCGCGAGGATGGCGTTTATTGTGGAACAAAATGAATCGTTTAATCCAGTAGATGTATGCTTGTTCAGTTCGCATGCTAAAGTGCCGAAGTCGAATGCGAGTCCGGACCTGGTCGAGCAATTTACCTTTTTCCATTGGAATCCCCCTTTTTGAAGTTGCATTTGTCTATAGAATGCAGTAGTTTTGCGGTAGCGACAACGGAAAGATACTAAACCTCACAGAAAAAAGCGAGGGGGCGTTCAGTAACCTACCGGGCAATCCCTCAATTATTATATTATCCTGCGGGGAGCAGTCTATCACATTAAAAATCGACACATACTTGCTTTACACAATCTAATCACAGTTAGGTGGCTTAAAAAAATAAGTTGGCTAAGTAAGAAGTAGTTTCGGTGATTCGAATTTTGTTCCTTGCTTCAAGTCTCAAAAAAGAACGAGTTTATAAACAGTCAGATTTTCTAATTGCAATAACTGCAATAAAACGATATTATCTGGTACGGAGAGCTTACCGGACAACCATAGTTGGGAGCTATGTTTATAAACAGTATCAAAAACGAAAACATTCTTAATGCGCAACGACGTACTGGTTTACTGTCATGTTCGCCGCCTAACCAGTCGCTCAAGCTGACGGAACCAGCCGTCAACGATTTAGCTCGCGCGAAACAACCAGTTACTGTTGGACTGGACATACCACGCGCGGACTGGATTCCGTCGCTGCGGCACTTCGTTGCCGCAGCTTAGCTCCGGTCCGTTAGGCAGCAAAAACTACAGACACAAGGAGAACATATGCGAAACATTCTCTTTATCTTATCCATCGTACTTGTTATCAATGGCTGCAAGAAGGACACCAACCCCGTTGAATCAACTACTCAACCAACTTTAAGCGTTAGCACGGTTATAGATAGTTTACAATACATGCTTACGATTCCTAAGGCTGTCTTTGGGATTCACGATACGTTGAAAGCATCACTCACGGCGCTGAACTTACGTGCTGCTCCAGAGACGTTATTAGTTAATATTGGCAATATGCCATGGACATTGAAAAATGACAACGGGGAGGTAATAATGTACGGTCCTCGAGTTATCAGCAAGTATATAATAACGGAAGTCATTACCTCACATCAATCCACTTTAATTGGTGCAATGGGTCAACCAATAGCGGATTCATCAGGTAACCCAGTCCAAGTGGGTTCCTATGTGTTGAGTGCAGGTTCATTCTCTAACTTATCATTAAGTCTATCTATACAATAAATGTTGCTGCCTAACCAGTCGCTCAAGCTGACGGAACCAGCCGTCGACGATTTTACACGCGCGAAACAACCAGTTACTTGTTGGACATGACTTAGCTCGCGCGGACTGGATTCCGTCGCTGCGGCACTTCGTCGCCGCAGCTTAGCTCCGGTCCGTTAGGTGGCATTTACAAAACTCCAATCAAGCATGGCATCATTCATAACAACAACTGCAATATCTTCTGAATTAGAAAAACTCATTGCCTCGTCAGAGCAATTTTTGTTCATACTATCACCATATCTAAAGATCGTTCCCAGATTACAACGGATTATTACAGAGCGAATATCGTCTATTAAAGACATCAGAATTATCTATCGTAAAGAAGAGCTGCCGAAGGATGAGCGAGCTTGGCTGTCACAACTTGATAATGTCGGAGTTTACTATTGCAAAGAGTTGCATGCTAAATGTTTTATCAATGAGAAATCAGCAATTGTTTCTTCAATGAACTTGTATGAATACTCACAAGTAAATAATTACGAAATGGGCATTATTGTAAACAACAGAATTGACATTGACTTATACAATCCCATTTTAGAAGAAACGATTCGTATTTTTGGTGCAAGTTCGATTACGAAAGCAGGATATAAAGAACCAACTCCAATAACGAATTATCGAATGTTATATAAAATGACTGATGTTGACTCATTCATTGGGCGTAATTATTCATTCCCATATAACTATACCGGGGATGAGCTCTATCAGAAAATATCTGAATATGCAATATCAGTTTACCATTTCCCAAAACAAGACATGTATCAGGACGGAAGCGCAATACTCAGACAAACTATAATCTCCAAAGAAGTCTTTGAAAAAATAGTCGCTCATTTTGCAAGCATTGGGAAAAGGAATAAACGGTAAATGCCACCTAACCAGTCGCTCAAGCTGACGGAACCAGCCGTTGGTGATTTTGCACGCGCGAAATAAGCAGCTACTATCGGACATGACTTAGCTCGCGCGGACTGGATTCCGTCGCGGCGGCTATTCGCCGCCGCAGCTTAGCTCCGATCCGTTAGGCAGCATGAACCGGCATTCATGATAACGTAAGAGAATAAAACTCATGGTCTCAACTTATTGGAAAATCAAAACGTACCTGATCATCTCTTTTCTCCTATTTGGCATCCAAAAAGAAACCGCCCAAGTACTGATAGGCCCAACTATTGGTTTAAACTGGGGTGCATTTTCAATTGGAAATCTTATAGGAGCATCAACTAAATCTTCACTGGGCCCCTCATTTGGTGCAATTGTAGAAATTCCAATGATTCCATTGTTGTCAATTCGAGTAGAGCCATCTTATATTCAGAAAGGCTCAGATGTTTATTTTCCTGACTTAGGTGGACCGGACATACTCAAAGAGCGAAATCAATATTTTCAAGTTCCAGTCGAACTCAAAATTGATTTACCTGTAGCGGTATTTTCACCGCACGTATTAATTGGTCCTAATTTAGGTTATCTCTTATCCGCCAAAGAAGGTACAAATCAATCCGGTGGTATAGACTTAGATAACAAAAGCCGTTTCAAGGATTTGGATTGTGCTTTGGATTTTGGCGCAGGTTTAGAATATAGCATTGCGCCCTTAATTAGGGCAACCCTAGACTACAAATACTCATTGGGCTTACTAAATATAGAGAAGGATAATGTTTATCCTACTCACACCAGAGGAATTCAAATATTTGCGAGCGCCCTATTCTCGATTTAAATCTTTATGCTGCCTAACCAGTCGCTCAAGCTGACGGAACCAGCCGTCGGCGATTTGGCCGCGCGCCAGAAAAATTTTTTAGGGAATTGGCGATACCTGCCGCGCGTATATTCTACATGGAACTGGCTGCACGTCGCCGCAGCTTAGCTCCGGTCCGTTAGGCGGCAAGAATGAAATTGTATGGATAACTCTACTACATCGCCAAAAGACATCCCTGCTACGGTGGTCACAATATGGAAAATAACAACTACCGCGGTTTGTATTTCGGCATTTGTCGTGCCCATTTTTTTTGAATCTGTTTTAAAGACACCTCTTAGGCAGATATTTATCTTGTGTATAAATATGATGCAATCGGCATTCATCGGCAATCAAATAGCATCAGGGAAGACATGGTCAAAGAATGGCCCTGGATTCGCTAGAAAAACCAGACCCTTCCTTTTTTGGATCAGCATTTTTGGATGGTGCATTATTCTAGCAATATTTGTAGCTGCCTTCGACTTGCGATCCTTCCTTGAGAACGACAACAGAATAATTATTGTGGTCATTTTCTTCATCGTCATATGGGGTTACTACGGATTGTTGATTGCTAGAATGAAAATGAACCATCTAAACCAATCAGAAACTAACTAGGAACAATTCCGTTGCCGCCTAACCAGTCGCTCAAGCTGACGGAAGTAGCCGTTGACGATTTCGCCGCGCGACAGTTCGCCAGGAATGATATGACCAGCAGATACGTCCGCGCAATGAACTACATGGAACTGGCTGTTCGCCGCCGCAGCTTAGCTCCGGTCCGTTAGGTGGCAAAACAAACTTGGGTTCACTAAGAAAGAAATAGTTCCAGTAATTCAAGCTTCGTTTCTTGATTCAAGCTTCTAAAGATATGAATCTATAAGCAGTCAAATTATCTAATTGCAATAGCTGCAAGAAAATGGTATCATCTCGTACGGAAACTTTCCTGGCAATCATAGTTGGGAGCTATGTTTATAACCAAAATCAAAAACGAAACAGTCTTAGTCCGAAGCTTCGTTCAGTTTAACCAACTGACTTTGCCACCTAACCAGTCGCTCAAGCTGACGGAACCAGCCGTCGACGATTTTGCCGCGCGTTGTTGGACGGACTTAGGAGCATCTGACTGGAACGTCCGCGCAACAGCCTACCTTGCGGCGGCTGTTCGCCGCCGCAGCTTAGCTCCGGTCCGTTAGCCAGCATTTTTTGGTACATCAAATATGCATTGTCATAACACTCCAAAACCGACATCAGCGTATCCCGAAGCGACATATCTTACCAGCATTTTGAATCGAGGGGCAATAAATATGAAAAGGGTAATTCAACTAACTGTGATATTAGTACTTTGTAATTCTTTCTTAAACTCACAAATTATCCACCCAAGAAATAAGGCAAAGGTAAATATTCACACTTCGATTAGTCAAGATTCAGCCGGTTACTTTATTTATGCATATTCTCTTTCCAATAAAGAAAATAGCCAAGAAGCATGCGACTGTATTAGATTAATTGTCTCAGATTCATTAATTACGACTAATATTACAAAAATAAGGGGGCCCATCAATAAAAAATGGTACATTGACGGCAGAAGGAAAGGATTCGTTTCGGGAAGTGCCGCAAATCGTTTTTTTGACTTTCCTATTGCACCAAAGGATGCTTTGTTCCCAGGAGAATCAATGTCTATTTCCTTTCCCTCACCAGGCTTACCTTCAATAATGGCTTACTATGCACAGAGCTTTGCCTTACCTTTGACTGAAGGTGAGATGGATAGTTTGCATGCCCTGGGGTACACAGACAAACAAATTATGCCTCGATGGGAAGATGACTCATATAAAAATGTGACCGTGGCCCCTAACACAAGCTTGCTTAAACTATTGCCCCTAACCTTTCTTGATACACTCATCAACTACACCACCCAATCTCGCACTTTCGGTTGGATACCCAATCAAGCTACAGCAGATAAGTATTTCAATTATTTTACAACGGCAAAACACTTGATCCAAGTTGGTCATAACAACTCTGCACGAGATACACTCCAAACGGTAATTGCAAATACAATTAGCGATAGCACCAACAATATTACCAGCGAAGCATACGCCTTGTTACACTTTAACACAGAATATCTCCTGCATAAAATTCCAATTCTACAATGAATTTCGGTTTTAATCACAAGAAAAAAATGCTGGCTAACCAGTCGCTCAAGCTGACGGAAGTAGCCGTCGACGATTTAGCACGCGCGAAACAACCAGTTACTATCGGACAGGACTTAGCTCGCGCGGACTGGATTCCGTCGCTGCGGCACTTCGTTGCCGCAGCTTAGCTCCGGTCCGTTAGGTTGCCGGAACAAGCTTTCAACTTAATTTAATCAGTGCCGATAAAAAGAATCGAGAGGTCGTATGAAAAACATGCAGCTCTTGTTAATAATCGGAATGATAACAATCCACAGCGGGTGCAAGAAAAATTCCCCAACTCAACCAATTGATCAAAATCCAACGAAAATAGTCCTTTTGCAAGTCAACGATACAAAGTTTCAAGGTCTAATAGGATCTGTTGTCACTCATGTCGGCGATTCGGTTAGTTACAACATTATCGCGACAGATAAGGATAAACTTGCTTCTTACACCTTAACGTGGTCGAATACATCATCTCGAATAAACAGTGCAGCGGCTCCTCCACTAAGCGACACCATGGCTGTTACTTCTCGCTTCCTGATAGATAGCACATCATATCCTTTTAATACTGGCTATCAACCGGGATCAACAGTAATTCACTATATAACCTTTAATGATGCTTTGGGTTTTCAGACTCAGGTAGAAGTTCAATGCATCGTTAGTAAATAGCTCGCGGCAACCTAACCAGTCGCTCAAGCTGACGGAACCAGCCGTCGACGATTTTACACGCGCGCAACAACCAGTTACTTGTTGGACATGACTCAGCTCGCGCGGACTGGATTCCGTTGCTGCGGCACTTCGTCGCCGCAGCTTAGCTCCGGTCCGTTAGCCTGCATGAACAGACATGACGAGGAAACCCATGCAACCAATTTTAAATACATTAGTTCTTTCTCTAGTCATTGTTCTCCAATCGTCTTTTGGGCAATGGGTCATTCAACGAAACGATTCATCAAACTCCTACCAGCATGTAGTATTCGTTGATAGCTTGCATGGATACATTGCCGGGTATGGTCTTCTTTCGACAACAGATGGTGGAACGAGTTGGAATCAAACGAACACCGGAGACAATAGGGTTTTACGGAGTCTCTCTGTAAGAAATGGATTTCTCTGGACTTCTACAGACTACGGCAAAGTTTATTTGTCTAGGGATAGCGGCAAGACACTAAATTTGAAATTCACTGACAAAACCCCTTATGATTTTCATGGAATTTCTTTCGTAGATAGTCTGAGAGGCTGGCTCTTTGGAAGTGGATGGGGCACATCTCCATCGGGCGAAATTATTCTTCATACCACAGATGGAGGGAACACATGGAACCCGGAATATGAGCTAGATCAGCCTCCATCTATTCCTGGAGAACTGTACCAAGGTTTCTTTGTAGATAGTCTCCACGGATGGGCTGCAAGACAATATTACATGCTACACACATTTAACGGTGGGAATGATTGGATCGGTCAGTCAGTTCCGGGTGCCCCAGATTTATATTCAGTCTTCTTTATTGACACATCAAAAGGGTGGGCTGTTGGCGACGACGGAACCTACAGCTACCTCATTTTGACGACAGATGGCGGACAAAACTGGGTCCGAGGGAACACTGGTGTCTCTTCCACCGTGCGTTCAGTTTTTTTCGTAGACAGCAGTAGTGGGTGGATTTCTTGTGCTGATGGAACCATAGCACACTCAATCGACGGTGGACAAAACTGGACAGTTCAGGAGACTTACGTCAAAGGGAGCTTAGAATCAATCTTTTTCGTAAACAAAGAAGAAGGTTGGGCTGTCGGGAATAACGGCGTCATCTTGCATACAATAAATGGCGGAGGCGTAACATCTGTACCTCCAATGAATAAAACGCCAACTACGTTCTCCCTCAGACAAAACTTTCCAAACCCTTTCAACCCAACAACAAAAATACGATATACAATTCCTGTTAAGGGAAATGTGAATCTGTCAGTTTTCGATCTTTTGGGTAATCGAATCTCTGTACTACAGAATGGCCCTGAAGGTCAAGGAGAATTCGAAAAAGTATTCGATGCAAAGGGCTTATCAAGCGGTATTTACATTTACAGAATCACTTATTATCATGCTGGTTTTACTGAAGTGAGCAATCAGAAAATGTTATTACTCAAATAAACTCATTGCATGCAGGCTAACCAGTCGCTCAAGCTGACGGAACCAGCCGTTGACGATTTAGCACGCGCGAAATAACCAGTTACTATCGGACTGGACATACCTCGCGCGGACTGGATTCCGTCGCTGCGGCACTTCGTTGCCGCAGCTTAGCTCCGGTCCGTTAGGTGGCGCAAGTAACAGCTTATGGAGACACTTTTTATGAAACCACATTTTCTTTGTCTAATTTGGTTTCTGTTTACAAGCCTTGGCATTCAAAAGCCAACTTCTGAAAACGAGTTAAATGTTACTGCAATTGAAAAATCGTTAAATGATTTTAGTGTTGCACTTGCAACAGCTGACACCATATCACTCAAACGTTTGACCGGACCGACTTTTGTTCTCCTTGAGGAAGGTCGGACCTACAATTTCCAAGCTATGATCTTGTCGATTCAACAAGTCCTTTCCACTGGCGCGAAAATGAAACGATTTCCATCGAACTTTCATACAGAAATTCGAGGGTCAGTCGCTTGGTCAAATTATAAAGTTATTGGAGAATTCGAAAATAACGGAAGCAAATTACCATTATCATTGCTTGAAGCTGCCGTACTCGAAAGGGATGGAACACAATGGCGTATTGTTCAAGTGGCAACAATCCCCGCAGCAGACAAATGAGTGCGCCACCTAACCAGTCGCTCAAGCTGACGGAACCAGCCGTTGACGATTTCGCCGCGCGACAGTTCGCCGAGAATGATATGATCAGCAGATACGTCCGCGCAATGAACTACATGGATCTGGCTGCACGTTGCCGCAGCTTAGCTCCGGTCCGTTAGGCGCCAAAAACAAACATTTATGAAACTATCTGATTTTCAGAAAACAGTTATCAAATCACTTCTTTCTGGTAAATGTACCACAATTGACTCTTTTCTTACTGAGTTTGGTGAATTGACGCAGGAGAAAGCTAGCGGTAATAGTTATATTGCCAACACTTCTTTCGAAAGGGATTCTCCGGTTTACGTTCCGAAGAATCGTGAATTAACTGAAACGCGTTTGAAAGAATATGTCTCACTTTTAGATAGGCTGCAAAAGATAGGCTTAATTTATACTGTGTCATTCGATTTACAAGCTAAAGGATTATTCCCTCTTTTTACAGCAGCGTTCGGTCCTGATGTCGCTCTGCTTTCACTGGTTATTGATCGTCTCAAAAAAGAGATTGTTCCGTTGCCTGAACTTTCAGAGTTTGTTCTGCGCGGGTATCTAACTACTGAAGAGTACATTGCAAAAGAAGAAAACCGCGATCGAAAAAAAGCTCAACGACTAACACTTATTATTGCGATCATATCTATCACTGCAACTTTTCTCAGTTCTCTATTCCAGTATTTGACTTATACAACTGAAAGAAACGTAATTATAAAAAATCAAAGCGCTTTTCCCGATACAACAAAAGTGCTGATATTAAATTCAAAACCTTTAATTAAAGATTCCTTGCATGTTTCGACTAAACACAAAAATAAGTAGCTTTGGCGCCTAACCAGTCGCTCAAGCTGACGGAACCAGCCGTCGATGATTTCGCACGCGCGAAACAACCAGTTACTATTGGACGTAGATTGCCACGCGCGGACTGGCTACCGTGCCGACGCGGCTCACCGCCGCAGCTTAGCTCCGGTCCGTTAGGCGGCGAAAGCAATTTGTAGCAAAAGAAAAAAAAGGAGGAGTTAAAAGAATTAGCCTACAAGCAGTCATCCGGTTTTTCTACAAACGACTCTTCTTTCAGACAACGCATTCACTAAATACGGTCACTTTATAAAATACCAAAAGCTTGGTATGACATTCTTGGAGATAGTTTCTAATATAATAGAGTCAGTACGAAAGCGCGTTCTTATCAACATACACTTATCGCCGCCTAACCAGTCGCTCAAGCTGACGGAACCAGCCGTCGATGATTTAACACGCGCGAAAGAACCAGTTACTTGTTGGACAGGACTTAGCTCGCGCGGACTGGAGTCCGTCGCTGCGGCGCTTCGCCGCCGCAGCTTAGCTCCGGTCCGTTAGGTGGCAAAGAAAAGCTTAGATTATCTAAGAAAGAAACAGTTTCAGTAATTCAAGTTTTATTCTTTGATTGAGCTCCAAAAAGATGAGTCTACAAGCAGTCAGATTTTCTAATTGCAATAACTGCGATAAAACGATATTATCTGGTGCGGAGAGCTTACCAGGCAATCATAGTTGGGAGCTATGTTTATAAGCAAAATCAAAAACGAAGCATTCTTAGTGCGAAGCTGTATGCAGGTTAACCAACTGACTTTGCCACCTAACCAGTCGCTCAAGCTGACGGAACCAGCCGTCGGCGATTTAGCACGCGCGAAACAAATAGCTACTATTGGACATGACTCGCCACGCGCGGACTGGATTCCGTCGCTGCGGCGCTTCGCCGCCGCAGCTTAGCTCCGGTCCGTTAGGTGGCAAAGAAAAGCTTAGATTGTCTAAGAAAGAAACAGTTTCAGTAATTCAAGTTTTGTTTTTTTGATTCAAGTTTCCAAAGATACGAATCTATAAGCAGTGAGATTTTCTAATTGCAATAACTGCAATAAAACGATATTTTCTGGTATGGAGAGCTTTCCTGGCAATCATAGTTGGGAGCTATGTTTATAAGCAAAATCAAAAACGAAGCATTCTTAGTGCGAAGCTGTATGCAGGTTAACCAGCTGACTTTGCCACCTAACCAGTCGCTCAAGCTGACGGAACCAGCCGTCGATGATTTAACACGCGCGAAACAGCCAGCTACTATTGGACATGAATTGCCACGCGCGGACTGGCTACCGTCGCTGCGGCGCTTCGCCGCCGCAGCTTAGCTCCGGTCCGTTAGGGCGCAAAACATGCCTTCGATATTATGAGACAATCAATTTTCGCACAGACAAAAAATTTTCTCGGAATCCAACCAATGTCGAGGGATTGGGAGAAATACGAAACTTTTGATCGTAGAATCAATCTCAAGAATGATTTCGGTTGGACTGAAGAAAAAGACTTAAGGCGGTTGATAGAGGATTCAGATATGTTTAATAATTTTCCAGCCGACGGTTACACTCTTGTATCGTCAGAGATTAAGGCGGGCGATGAAGATCAATACATTGATCTCTTGTATTTACGGGACGATGGTGCTCTATTGCCATGTGAATTAAAAATTGGTGGTAACTCACTTAATACTCATGGTCAATTGATCAGATATATAGCAGATCTTTCGTTTCAAAAAATTAATCTGAAATATATAAATGAATTACATGCTTCATACTTGGACAAACGTAAGAGTTCCCTCAATGGTATTTTGCGCGACAAATTTGATGAATTTCTTCATGATAACAACATCTCTGATAAGTTTATTCGCGTCCTGCCAAGGTCTGGCATCATAATGGATGAAATATTTAAGCCGCAAATCTTAAAAACCGTACGCTACTTGAATGAGGAATGCGGTTTTTCAATTAGGTTAATAGAAATGAGGACTTTTACTGATCAAAATTGGAAGAAGGAATTCATCGCGCCTCAATATAGAATTGACTTCGTTGAAATTACTTAAAGTAGTGGCTTACCCCTAACCGGTCGCTGAGGGAAATTACTGTCGACGAAAACGACGCGCAAGGCATCATCAAAATGAACCTTATACATACTTGACGCCGCGTTTCATATAAAGAGCGGTGTGAAATTGATTAATGGCAAGCGGCAACTATTCACAATGGACACGAAAACAATATAAACCGGACTAATAAATGAATAAACATCATCATCTGTTAATCATTGTGATTATTGTATCCGTTTTCTTGATAAATGGTTGTTCAAAGAAACCAAATGACTATTTTTCAAGCATAGAAAGTGTAGATGCAGAAACCATCGTTGGGAAATATCCGATTGCGCCTGAAATGGCAAATACAATTAATTGTTATCATTTGTATTATGCTGAAAATAATAAGCTTATCAAAGTGGACTACTTGATAGGAGGCAAATTACATATTGATTCTTATTTTGAAGTCGCACGAATTTTATTCGAGTATTCAGACGGATATGAAAAAAAGATTTTTCAAAATGCCAAAGGTAAACCGATTTCTAACGGCGATGGTGTTTATTCAGTTCGTCTAAAACTTAACAATAATAATCGCCCAATTTCAATATTCAATTATGATAATTATGGAAATCTGACCGAAGACAAGTATGGCGTAGCGCAGTATTTATGGACTCTTGATGAAAAGGGTCGAAGGATCAAATCAATACGTATTGACAAGGAGGGGAACAGAATCATAGATAATGTGGGATATTATGAATTAAGATTTAAATATGACAGAGATGGAACTAGAATTACTGAACAGTCAAACCACGGAAAGGATGGTCAACTACTTGAAGATAAAGATAATGTTGCTATTATTCGTTGGAAAAATGACAAGCACGGAAATGTAGTGGAAGAAACATACTTCGGCACTGATGAACAGTTGAAAGAACATAAAAATGGCATTGCTATCACTCGCTGGATATATGACGAGCATGGGAATGAAACAGAACAAAGATATTTTGGTACCGATGAACAATTGAAAGAGGATAAAGATAATGGCATTGCTATCACTCGCTGGAAGTATGACGAGCATGGGAATAAAACAGAACAGAGATATTTTGGCACTGATGAGCAGTTGAAAGAGGATAAAATTGATGGTATTGCTATCACTCGCTGGCATTATGATGAGCACGGAAATGTGCTAGAGACAAGATATTTTGGGGCAGATGAACATTTAAAAGAGGATAAAGATTGGGCTGTTGCTATTATACATTCAAAATTTGACGAGTCTGGCAATGAAGTAGAAGGAAGATACTTTGGGATTGATGAGCAGTTGAAAGAAAGGAATGATGTAGGCGTTGCCATTATCCGCTTTCAATATGACGAACGAGGAAATGTAGTAGAGCAAAAATATTTCGGCCTCGATGAGCAACTAAAAGAATCTAAAGATAATTGCACTGCTATCACTCGCATAAAATATGACGAGCACGGTAATGTAGTAGAAGCAAGATACTTTGGTACCAATGAGCGGTTGAAAGAAAGGAAGGATAATCATTTTGCCGTTATGCGATTTGAATATAACGAGCAAGGGGTTAAGGTAAAAACTATTTGTCTAGACCGAAATGCAAAAATAATTTATGAAAAGTAACGAACTTTCGGCAACAGAAAAATAGCTGTAAGGGGGATAATGGGGAAATGTTAGCTAGAAACAAAACGTCGTGCGCCCTAACCAGTCGCTCAAGCTGACGGAACCAGCCGTCAGCTTTTCGCCGCGCGCCAAAAAATTTTTTAAGGAAATGGCCATGCATGTCGCGCGTATATTCTACAGGGAACTGGCTGCACGTCGCCGCAGCTTAGCTCCGGTCCGTTAGCCCGCAACTTCATCATAAACGGAAACCGCTATGAAAATGACATTGAATAATTGGACCTACATCCAGCAAAAAATCCGTGAAGTTGGAATCGAGAAAATTGAATACAACTCAGAAGAAAAGCTGCAATCAATAATAACAAAAGGTGGTGAGCGCTTTGAGTTCTCACCAGAAGCATTCGAACAATTCAAAGTGGCTGGTTTACTTAAACTCGGAACTCGTGCTCGATAATAAACAGAATGAAAAACAACCTATGACAAATGGGTTGCGGGCTAACCAGTCGCTCAAGCTGACGGAACCAGCCGTTGACGATTTCGCCGCGCGGTGTTGGACTGGATTAGGAGTTTCTGACTGGAACGTCCGCGCACCGAGCTACTTTGCGGCGGCTGCTCGCCGCCGCAGCTTAGCTCCGGTCCGTTAGGCGGCATAACAAGTTGTTATAAAGAAAAAATATTGGGGTTAAAAGAATTGATCTACAAGCAGTCATATTACCTACTAACTTCCCCCTTTCCACTGAACAATCACCAAAATTCGGTAGTTCATCAAATACCAAGACTTAGGTATTGTCATTCTTGGAAATTGTTTCTAATGTAAAGCAGTCAGTCAATACGAATGGGTATTCTTATCAACATACAAGTATTGCCGCCTAACCAGTCGCTCAAGCTGACGGAACCAGCCGTCGATGATTTTGCACGCGCGAAACAACCAGTTACTTGTTGGACATGACTTGCCACGCGCGGACTGGATTCCGTCGCTGCGGCACTTCGTCGCCGCAGCTTAGCTCCGGTCCGTTAGGCGGCGATACATAGTTGTTATAAAAGAAAAAAATATTAGGGGTGAAAAAATTGGTCTATAAGCACTCATTTTACTTACCAACTTCTCCCCTTTCGACTGAACAATCATCAAATTCGGTGGCTCATCAAATACCAAGATTTAGGTATTGTCATTCTTAGAAATTGTTTCTAATGTAAAGCAGTTAATAGTACGAAAGGGTATTCTTATCAACATACAAGTATCGCCGCCTAACCAGTCGCTCAAGCTGACGGAACCAGCCGTCGATGATTTTGCACGCGCGCAACAAGCAGCTACAATTGGACTGGACATACCACGCGCGGAATGACTACCGCGGCGACGTTGCACGTCGCCGCAGCTTAGCTCCGGTCCGTTAGCCTGCAAATTCATATTCAATAACAACGGAGGTCTTCATGAGTACACAAAAAAAGAGCACGGAACAGCAATTAAATGAATTGGCAATTCAATATAACAGCCTTTCAATCCAACTAGCTCGCGCTCAAATACTTATAGAAAAAGTGAAGCAAGCAATAAGCAACAATGGAAGCATTGATATACAAATTTTCAAAAAGTTCGAAGCAGAGTCTTTAGCAATGAATTCAAATCATCCATTAATGATTGAAGCGGAACAAAAAATTAAAGTTATTTTGTCCAGTAGTGCAACGGAAGAAAATTCCGCGTTGAACAAATTGGGTTATTAGAATTGTTTTATAGAACTTATCATTTGTCTAAGGTGCACTAATGAACCGAATATTTATTTATTGCATTAGCATTGTAATAACTTTTTTGCTTAGTTCCTGTGCTACCACATCGCAAGTTGCCGAAAAAGCAGAACTCGGAATGACAAAAGAGCAAGTTGCTAAGGAAGTTGGCAAACCTCTTAAGAAAGCCGCATTTGTAGATTCTACTGGTGATAATATTGAAGTTTGGCAATATCAAGAAACAACTTGGGACGATGCTGGCTGGAGTTGGAACAGAACGATTGTCAGAAGTTTATTAACTTTTAAAAATGGTGTTTTAATTGCGATAGGTAACTTGCCTGATCGGTATAGAAATCAAAATCCATTTGATCGGACTGTAAATATCAATATTGAAGACAATAAGTAATTACAAATTGAATTTGCAGGCTAACCAGTCGCTCAAGCTGACGGAAGTAGCCGTTGACGATTTTGCACGCGCGAAACAGCCAGTTACAATCTGACAGGACTTACCTCGCGCGGACTGGATTTGGTTGCTGCGGCGCTTCGCCGCCGCAGCTTAGCTCCGGTCCGTTAGGTTGCGCAATCAACAGTTCGATTAAACACCAACGATCAACATATATGAGCAAGTTGAAGATCAAAATCGTCACACTCGGACATTTACCACACTCATTTAGTGTTTCTAAAGTTCTGAGTTGGAAATCTGACCTCTTTGAAATCGACCCTGAAATTGACTCTTATAGCATTGTCGAAAAATCTGATGCGGCAAATTGGGTCTTTTCGGACAAGAACATAGAACGCCAACTACCTAAGCGGACCAACTGCGATTTTCTTATTGCGGCAACTAATGTGCCAATTCAAGAGAATTTCTTTGCAAGGAGATTTTCAGACAATCGAATTTGCCTAACATACAATGAAATGACAGAAATTCTCTATTCGGAGAACATTCCTCTTGAAAACCTTTTATATAGAGTTCTATACTCTGCCCTATTAGTTTATAAACGATATGGAAATAGAATACCATTAACGTCAGAAAACACTAATTTTACTCATGACGACACGAGAGGTTGTATTTTCGACATGAATGGCATCAAAACGGATGTGGTCTATTCTACTAACAAGCCGAAACTTTGTCCTTCATGCGTTGAAATTTTGGTCAACAATCCAAAGCATCGTATCGAGCAGAATCTTATCGACAACGTCCAGGAAGAACTGAAAAAAATCAAAAAGGGTCTCTATTATCGCCTTTTGGACTTTGTTAAAACGCATCCCAAAACGGCAATACTAATTTCATCTATCACTGCTATTCTACTCGGAACCATTGGGTCTTTAATAGCAACATTTCTCTGGGAAAAAGTAATTAAGCATTGGCTGGGAATTAACTCTTGAAATGAACACTGAACATTTCTCAAAACGTTGGCGCAACCTAACCAGTCGCTCAAGCTGACGGAACCAGCCGTTGACGATTTGGCCGCGCGCCAAAAAATTTTTTAGGGAAAGGTGATGTCTGCCGCGCGTATATTCTACATGGAACTGGCTGCACGTCGCCGCAGCTTAGCTCCGGTCCGTTAGGTGGCTCAACAAACATTTCAATAACCAAGGAAAGAATCAATGAATAGCGAGTCAGAAGAAAACCTCGAAGAAGACAGTGAACCAGCGATTGAAGCAAGAAAGATTTATACTTCAACCGGTGAACCAGAAATTGAATCCCTTCATGGGAAGTATAAGCGTGGAAAATTAATATTACAATCAGACTTCCAACGTCATTTCGTCTGGGATAATAAAAAATCTAGCCGCTTAATTGAATCCGCTCTTCTTGACATACCTTTGCCTGTTATTTATTTATCTGAAGAAAAAGATGGCAAAGAAATTGTAATCGACGGACAACAAAGGTTGACATCATTTTTTTCATTTATAGATGGTAGCTTCCCTAATGGTCAGGCTTTTCGCTTAAGCAATCTTAAAGTATTCCAAGATTTAAACAAGAACACATACAAAGAACTCGATGAGATCTACCAAGATAAAATTCGACACTGTATAATAAGGACTATAACATTCAAAAAAGATTCAAACCACGATTTAAAATTTGAAATATTTGAACGATTGAACAGTGGCGCTGTTTCTCTAAATCAGCAAGAATTAAGAAATTGCATTTACCGTGGCCCATACAATGAACTCATAAAAACCCTTTCGTTACATCAAGATTTTATTTCTATCGTAGGTCAGGAGCCTCCGAGAGACAGAATGAGAAATGTTGAATTGGTTTTGCGTTTTGCCGCTTTCTATCACGCAACTTATTTGCATTATAAACCCCCAATTTTGCGCTTTCTAAACAATGATATGGATGAATATAGGTACATAACCGAGAGTAAATCAAATGAACTTGTGAACGCCTTCAAAAACACAACCGCAATTATTAAAACATTGTTTGGAGAACACGCTTTTAAAAGATTTTATTCAGGTACACCAACCGATCCAAATGGTTATTGGGAATCTCAACGTTTCAATGCCTCTCTGTTTGATATTATGATGTATAGTTTTGCGAAAGAGGACAAAAATAAAGTACATCAAAACCTGGATTCAATTCGAGAAGCATTAATATGTTTAATGACCGAAGACCAAGAGTTTATTGATGCAATCGAGCTCGGAACCAGTGGATTAAAGGCAGTAACAATACGATTTGATAAATGGCGATTAACGTTGCAGAACATTATCGGAATTGGACAAAAAGAGCCACGATTGTTTTCTTTTAAGCTAAAGGAGGAACTATTTAATGCGAATCCAACCTGTGCAATTTGCGGGCAAAGAATCCAAGAAATTGATGACTCCGCAGTAGATCATATCGAACAGTATTGGCTTGGAGGAAAAACAATTCCGCAAAATGCGCGTTTAACTCACCGTTTTTGTAATACTTCTCGTTCAAGATATGACAATGCTACCAAACCTAAGGATTTATCCGCATTGTTAAAAACAACACCAAAGAAAACAACGGGTAACATTAATGGAGTTTCTAAACGAAAACCAACTGGCTTTGTCTTTGAAAACGAAAGGTTTTCTGTCAATCAATGGAATGAAGTATTATTAACTCTCTGCAATTACTTATACGATAAATACGAAAAAGAATTTGCGGTGGTTTTAGATATGCGGGGTTCAAAAAGAAAATATTTTAGCACAAGCAAATCTGGAATGGATATCCCAATGCAAATTAGTAATTCAAATTATTTTGTCGAGACAAAATGGAACGCAGAAGCAACGATCAATTTTTGTAGAGATATTATCGAAAAGTTTGGCTACGAAAGATCAGAATTGATTATTGAATATCGGTAAAATACTAGTCGCCACCTAACCACTCGCTCAACCTGACGGAACCAGCCGTTAACGGATTCAACGCGCGAGGAGCTACCGACACATTGAGTTTATTTATCAACTTCCGCGCGGCGAACAACGAACTAAATGCTGCACGTCGCCGCAGCTTAGCTCCGGTCCGTTAGGCGGGCAAAATAGCAACATATAAATCTTAAATTTTCTCATAAACATATGAAATTCAAATTCTTCCTACTGATTTTATTTGTCTCCACTCAATCGTTTACTCAGATTTTGATTGATGTGAAAACAAGCCTTGTCGAAAAGAAAGAGCTCCATATAATAAAGGTTGCCGTTATTCGCTCCCTGGACACTTCTAAATCGTACAGGACAACCGAATTTGGAGAGAAATATTCGCTATGGCTCACAAACCTTAGAAGAGCAAATATCGGCGATTCTATTAAAACGGATTTAACGATTGAACTTTGCGGCCCGTCTTTTATCAACAAGGGCAAACTTCTTAGATCAAAGCAAATTTCGGTTATATATCCAGCAAGCATTTCTGACTCAACCAAAGCTGACTCGGATTCAGAGATCACCAATATTTTTGCTTCTCTTTTGCAAGGCTCAAACGTTTCAGATAAATTAATTACACAGCTCACTAGTGATGTGGTATCTAACAATTTTGTAGACATAGCAAAAATTATCTTTAGATTCATTATCCTTGAAATCGTTAAAGCATTTCATTATCAACCGAGCTCCCGCGAAGCTATCGAAGCTTCATTACTCGCCACAAATGTATTAGTTGAAACAAATGATTTGGTACAATCTATTTCAATAAATTCACATTAAGGCAGGCCGTGCCCGCCTAACCAGTCGCTCAAGCTGACGGAAATAGCCGTCGATGATTTAACACGCGCGAAACAAACAGTTACTTGTTGGACTGGACATACCACGCGCGGACTGGATTCCGTTGCTGCGGCACTTCGTTGCCGCAGCTTAGCTCCGGTCCGTTAGGTGGCAAAAAAAACCTGGGTTCACTAAGAAAGAAATAGTTTCAGTAATTCAAGCTTCGTTTTTTGATTCAAGCTTCCAAAGATATGAATCTATAAGCAGTCAGATTTTCTAATTGCAATCACTGCATGAAATTGGTATCATACCGCATGGGAAGTTTACCAGGCAATCATAGTTGGGAGCTGTGTTTATAAACAGTATCAACAACGATAACATTCTTAACACGAAACGGAATCCGAGTCTACCGTCACCGTTGCCACCTAACCAGTCGCTCAAGCTGACGGAACCAGCCGTCAGCTTTTCGCCGCGCGCAAAAAATTTTTAAGGGAAAGGCGATGCCTGCCGCGCGTATAGTCTACCATTGATTTGGCTGCACGTCGCCGCAGCTTAGCTCCGGTTCGTTAGGCGGTGCTCACATACATATTACATTCACAGATGGAGAATAACGAAATGCCAGCAAAGAATAACAAGACTAAGCAACATGAATATAACTCCAACCAAACTGAATGGCTCAACATTAAAATCCAGGAATACAAAACACTGCGGGCAGAAGTAATCCAAGCAGGCACAAACTCGGTTTCGATTTTGCAGTTCGGAATTATTGGAATTAGCGGATTGGTCTACTTTGGTCTCACGAATTGGGAAAGCCAATCGACATCCATCATCGTTTTTCTCCTTTTCTGTCCGTTGGTCAGCTACTTAATCCTAATGATCTGGGCTGGAGAAATAGCTCGTCGATTCCGAGCCAGCAGTTTCATTCATAATCATATTGAGAAGGAAATTAACCAGTGTTTTGATCCATCAAAGCCTGTCCTACACTGGGAACAGTGGCTCAGGGCTGACAACGAAATCAATCAAAGAAAACGGCTATTTAAATGGCACCGCGTTGCAACTGTCGCTCTGTTTCTTGGAATATCCGGCCTCTCAATATTGACAGGCATTTACAAGAACCAACAATCCTTTTCATCATTTGTTTTTGATCTTGTTTTCGCTATCGAAGCGGGACTTTTCTTGGTCGTCGCTTACTTCATCTATTCTGTTTACGAAAAGCTGAACCAATGGTAGTTGACGCACCGCCTAACCAGTCGCTCAAGCTGACGGAACCAGCCGTCGACGATTTTGCCGCGCGGCGTTGGACTGACTTAGGGGTATCTGACTGGAACGTCCGCGCAACGAACTGCTTTGCGGCGGCTGTTCGCCGCCGCAGCTTAGCTCCGGTCCGTTAGGCGGCAAAACCAATATAGGATAAATATGAGAATAGCCTTTCTATTGACATCCATTTCAATTATCTGCTCCAACATAGTTAACGCCCAGCCAGCTGGGCTTGAGGAACTCAACATCGGTTCGGTTCCCTTCGGGCGGTCAATCGATTCCGTCATGCCTCTGATAAAGAGCTACGATACTCAAGATCTCAGCCAATATGGTATTGAAGACTACACTGATTTTTCATCTCTCCGACATCTTTTGCCGGTTTGCAAACAATTTGATAGCACTATTTTGAAGATCTATGATTGCACCGTTGTCGAAGATGGTTCACAATCAAAGAGTGGAGAGTTGACCAGCATCCGGCTAGGTTTCGTGAGAACCCCCTCAAATGAAAATAATTTCGAGCTTTTTTGGATCTCGAAAGAATATAATACCATCTGGGAAAATCAATTCAAAGATTTCATGGCAACTATATCGGCAAAAGCAAAACAGTCACCAGTAGAACGGTTCACTAGGAAATATCCTCCTCCCCCCGGGGCACATCCAGAAGATTACGGCGGCGGACTAGTAGCACAGTATGCATCGTGGATACTAAAAGATTACGTTATCTGTCTCCGTTTCTCTGAAAGGCCAATCATGGGCTACCGTGCGTGGGTGGATATGATCTCAACAAAAGGCTGGAAACAACTGAAATCCCAATCAGACCTCTTAAGAAAAACGACCAAACCAAAGAACAATGCTGATAAAAAACCATGGCACAAAACCCTTTAAAAAAGAAAAATGAGATATTGGCATTTTTGACAAATAACATCTTTCAGCCAATTCTGGATTCTCCTTCATCATCAACAGAGCTTAAACAAGGAGTCCGATATACAATCATGAGAATTGAACAATTAGATGCAGAAGGGATCATCCATTATTACTGGTCAGCGATTGTAGGGTACTGAGCGCAGTACTGAGTTCGCAAGAAAAATGCGAAGTGAAGGATTTGTCCGCTTCGAAGAGGTAATTGACGAGTTTCGAGATCGATTCAGCGATTCATGGCTCCGATCATAGTGCAAAAACAAAAGCTCGTGTTGCCGCCTAACCAGTCGCTCAAGCTGACGGAACCAGCCGTTGACGATTTCGCCGCGCGCCAGAAAAATTTTTTAGGGAAATGGCGATGTCTGCCGCGCGTATAGTCTACCATTGATTTGGCTGCACGCCGCCGCAGCTTAGCTCCGGTCCGTTAGGTGGCGCGTTAGTTGCCATATGCTATAATGGCCTCCATAATTTATAAACTATAGCGGTGTAATTATGACAAAGCTTGTCATCATTGCCGTCCTAATTTGCAGTTCGTGCTCTTTGAAATCTCCCATTTTAGTGAAGGTCGGCGAAAGATATGAAACGCCGAAAGGAACTCTCACCGTCAGCTTCGTAGGTGATTCATCGCAGATCATTAACCACAATCGTGAAGAAATCAACGCAAAGGCAAGAACGATATTAATGCTTTGCTCCGATGCAGCAAAAATAGCGCAGCTCGATAGAGTCATTGATACTTCCAGATACAATGACATTGTTTATGTAGAAAATACTGAGACAGCAGTAATTAAAACGCTCGACGTGAATGCTAAGAGTCCGTTTATAGAGCCCGAATACGCTATTAAGCTTCTTAACTCATCTCTTAGCATCCTAAGAGTTGAACAATCATTTTTCAATTTATTGCCAGACGCTGATACATGCTATTACGTTATATTTGAGGGCGGGATGCTCGTAAATCAAAATGATGTTCTTATGAAGTTCATAAAGAAAAAATCAATGTAAAACTGTCTACATCAACTAATACAAGATGGCGCCACCTAACCAGTCGCTCAAGCTGACGGAAATAGCCGTTGACGATTTCGCCGCGCGACAGTACGCCGAGAATGATATGATCAGCGATTACGTCCGCGCAGCGAACTACATGAAACTAGCTTTTCGCCGCCGCAGCTTAGCTCCGGTCCGTTAGCCAGCGCGACAACAGGCTCCAGAAAAGACACTCTATGAATAAATATATCCTTGTACTAACGGTGTCAATGACTATTCATTACCGTCCTTTAGCACAAATTAATCAAAATCTAGAAGGCGCTCCCATTATCGGATGGGATTCATTAAAGAGCCTGATCGTTTTTCCTGAAATTCCGAGGCGAGCTGGCGTTCAAGGAAACGCACGAGTCGATGTTCAAATAGATTCGGCTGGAAATGTGACAGCTACAAATATATACGCAGACACCCTCTTCATTCGCTGTATAGAAGATGTTGTTAAAAAAGTGAAGTGGTATCCAAGATATTCTAAAGGCAAACCCTATTCGACCATAACGCGCTTTCATATTTTATTTCAATTCAAGCAACGCACCTACGATTTTGATCCGAGCCTTTTGATTATTGAAACGGATATGCCTCGAATGAATTAGCATATCATCGATTCGCAAATTGGGTCGCGCTGGCTAACCAGTCGCTCAAGCTGACGGAACCAGCCGTTGACGATTTTGCACGCGCGAAACAACCAGTTACTATCGGACAGGACTTATCTCGCGCGGACTGGATTCCGTCGCTGCGGCACTTCGTTGCCGCAGCTTAGCTCCGGTCCGTTAGGCCTCGCTGGCGGCGGGTCGTTTTTATATCGAAAAAAGTAAATGACAAAGCAATTATTCAAAACAAGTTTCTAAATCTCATGGCAGCGATTTCCTTTATTAACCAAAACATACACTTCCCCGCCGCCAGCGAGTTTTTCGGGAAACAGTAGCAAATCAAAAAATAGAACAAATCTACAATCGCGCTTACATGCTAAACGTGCACTGGCCTAACCAGCGGCTCAACCTGACGGAACCAGCCGTCGATGATTTTGCACGCGCGAAACAAATAGCTACAATCGGACTGGACATGCCTCGCGCGGACGGGCAACCGTGCCGACGCTATTTCCGCCGCAGGTTATCCGCGGTCCGTTAGGGCGCAAGCATCAGCAGGATGATTCCTGCTCTGCGATCAATTAACCGAGAATCTGAAGGCATGGAATCGAACCCATGACACTCAAACTGATAACATTCGTATTAGTCTCGGCCGTGATCCTTTACATTTCGCGAGGCTCGCTACGAGTCGCCAAATCTCATGGGTTTTACCGCTTCTTTGCACTTGAGGCAATTGTTGTGCTCATCCTTCTGAATGTTCGATTCTGGGTTGCAGATCCATTCTCTGCTCTCCAAATTCTGTCTTGGATCTGCCTCGCGGTTTCTCTTTTCCTCGTCGTACAAGGTGCCTACCTGATACTGGTATCTGGTAAACCGAGCCATCAACGTCACGATACTACCTTGATGGGTTTCGAAAAGACAACTGCCCTTGTGACTTCTGGGATATATCGATACATTCGCCATCCATTGTACGGATCGTTGCTCTTCCTCGCATGGGGAACATTTTTTAAGGATTTGAGCTTGCTTTCATCAAGGCTAGTAGTCATTGCAACGATCTTTCTAATGGCAACTGCAAAAGCAGATGAAACCGAGTGCATTCGATTCTTTGGCTCAGCGTACGAAGATTACATGACGCGGACAAAGATGTTTGTTCCACTACTGTTTTAGCATTATGTGCTTGCGCCCTAACCAGTCGCTCAAGCTGACGGAACCAGCCGTCAGCTTTTCGCCGCGCGCCAAAAAATTTTTAGGGAAATGGCGATACCTGCCGCGCGTATAGTCTACCATTGATTTGGCTGCACGTCGCCGCAGCTTAGCTCCGGTCCGTTAGGCGGTGCAATTAACAGTACACAAAAATAAGGAGTAATCACATTGAAGTACCTATCAATAACATTTATCCCAATTATTTTCATGTTTATAGGTTGTGCAACGTCCCGACCAATGAACACACCTTCGGGACGACCAGAAGTTACAATTAAGAACGCAACCAAAAAAGATGTAACAGATGCTCTCGTTAGTCAAATGGCGAGCCAAGGATTCACAATAAAATCGGTATCAGACTATAATGTTGTATTCAGCAAAGCATTAGATTCTTTCTCTGCTCAGCTTCTTTTCGGCTCGCAATATGACGTTACGCCAGAACACCGGCCCTCGTTCATGGTCGTTGAGACTGGCGATGCCGTACGGATAGTATTAACCAACCTCATTATCACAAATCCGGGAAGTGCATTTGAAAGAGTAACCGATGCTAGCACCGGCAAGGCCGGAGAAAGTTGGCAGAATTTTCTTGAAGCATTCAGTAAACGATGGCAAGGAAGGCTTGGTATTCGTTTCGACAGCCTTGGTGTCATAATCGAGGTTTTTAAAAACACTCCGGCTGAAGAAGCAGGGCTTCTTATTGGCGACAAGATAATCACTGCCAACGGATTCTCATGGTCACGCACCACAGACATGACTGGTGATCCAGGTACATCAATTGATATTACAATCCAACGGAAAGATCAAACGATTCCATTCCGAATAGTAAGACGTGTTCTTAAAAATTTCTAAATCGTTTGGCGAAACCAATGAGGATATAGGCAGATATTATGAGAAAAAGTTTCATAAATCTGTGCACCGCCTAACCAGTCGCTCAAGCTGACGGAATCAGCCGTCAGCTTTTCGCCGCGCGCTAAAAAAATTTTTTAGGGAAATGCGATGCTTGCCGCGCGTATAGTCTACCATTGATTTGGCTGCACGTCGCCGCAGCTTAGCTCCGGTCCGTTAGCCCGCACGGCTTTCCATTAACTCAGGCAAATACAAATATGGAAATAATTACGAATTTCGCGATTGCCCTTTTCACGGCTGTTCTTGCTTGGGCTACGTTTAAACTAGCGCAATACACAAACGCACTTTCGAACTTGACTCATTCTCTCGTTAACATTGAAGAGAATCGAGACAAGATGGAAAAGCAGCGACAAAGGCTTGACGATCTACGCAAGGCACTAGAAGCCGCTGAGTTCATCCAGAAAATGTACCCGGCCGCTTTTGTAACCCACCTTCCAAGGCCTGACATGTATCCAGAAAAAGAAATTGAGGCTATTCAAACTCTTCAATCATTTAAAAAATATATTGATGATCCTGACGCTACACTTTGCCTTAATGACTTATGTAACGAATTCGACAATGTTCGACGAGAGAAGAGAGATTATAGAGGCAACAACGAGACCACCATTAAGAACATTGCAACAATACAAGTGAGAACTCTAGCATCTATTAAGAAGTGGCGCGACGAAATAAGCCGTGCAGGCTAACCAGTCGCTCAAGCTGACGGAACCAGCCGTCAACGATCTCGCCGCGCGGCGTTGGACGGATTTAGTCCATCTGACTGGAACGTCCGCGCAGCGAACTACCGTGCGGCGGCTGTTCGCCGCCGCAGCTTAGCTCCGGTCCGTTAGGCGGCATAACAAGTTGTTATAAACAAAAATAAGTAGGGGTTAAAAGAATTGATCTACAAGCAGTCATATTACCTACTAACTTCCCCCTTTCCACTGAACAATCACCAAAATTCGGTAGTTCATCAAATACCAAGATTTAGGTATTGTCATTCTTAGAAATTGTTTCTAATGTAAAGCAGTCAGTCAATACGAATGGGTATTCTTATCAACATACAAGTATTGCCGCCTAACCAGTCGCTCAAGCTGACGGAACCAGCCGTTGGTGATTTAATGCGCGCGAAACAACCAGTTACTATCGGACTGGACTTAGCTCGCGCGGACTGGATTCCGTCGCTGCGGCACTTCGTTGCCGCAGCTTAGCTCCGGTCCGTTAGCCCGCATAGCAAAAGGCGTATCTATGAAACATACAATTTATTTCGTTTTCCTTGCTGCGATGATCGGTTGCAATAATCATAATCCTGTCTCAACACAACAACAACCATCAAACAATCAAATAGCCATCGACGGAGTTTGGCAGGAGAACTTTCTTTGGTTAGCCAACCCCGTTGCTCCAGGGATCTCTCAGGCATCACTTTTTAAGACCTCCACCCTTTCGATTCAGAGCGGTATATTTAAAGTTTCAATTCTTCCTCCACATACTGTGATCGTGCCCCCGAACTCTGTCTCAACGCTATCATCAGATACATCATACTCAGGCACATATTCTTTGTCTTCAGGTCGAATAGAATTCGATCTCAATGGAGATGACGTACCGGTTAGATTCTTAATTCAGGCACAAGGAGATAGTCTGAATTTGGTGGGACTAAGTTCGGGAAGCGTTGACACCCTAGGCCAATTTTTCCTCTGGGGGCACAGTATTCAAAAATACTCGGGAGTATTTAAACGAGCTAATTAATGGCTATGCGGGCTAACCAGTCGCTCAAGCTGACGGAACTAGCCGTCGACGATTTCGCCGCGCGGTGTTGGACTGACTTAGCACCGATGATCGAAACGTCCGCGCAACGAACTACCTTGCGGCGGCTGTTCGCCGCCGCAGCTTAGCTCCGGTCCGTTAGAACGCGCGAAAAGCTAATCGCGTGATTACAAAAGTTGTTTACCATGGCCAACAATTTGAATAATTGTTCAGACAAAATGCGTGGATCACACTCATGGAGATCGTAAACCATATCATCGAATGGGTCGGCGTCCTGTTCTTATCTATTGAAGCTATAAAATTGGAAAACCTCAAGAAACTCATTCCAATTCTGCACAACATAAGAATTGCACTTAACTCGCCGTATGCCGAAAATGAACAAGGACGGCCTATGAGAATCGGAGTGGCAAAAGGCTACGAAGGACTTAGAAAATTTTCGGAATTAATCATATATGCCATAGGGTTGATTTTTATTATGTTGCTCTTGTTTTCCACACACCTCTTGTCGCTAACCTCTGATTTATTGATGAAATATATCATGATATTTTCCGATGTACCATACTACCGGATAATTTTGGATGTGTGGCTGACGATAATCATTCTTTTCGGTCTTCCGTATTATGTCGGTAATGAATTCGTTATCTACTTCTCTATATTCGCCGATAAGTATTACCGACTAATGGCTGTTTTGGAAAAAAATACTTTCAATGGCGTAATTGGTATTATTGGTTTCCTATTGGTGACCATATATACAATAATCAGCATTGCGGGTTATTAGAAGACAATAGGGTTATCAATGTTCTACCGCGCGCGTTCTAACCAGTCGCTCAAGCTGACGGAAGTAGCCGTTGACGATTTCGCCGCGCGGCGTTGGACTGACTTAGCGCCGATGATCGGAACGTCCGCGCAGCAAACTACCTTGCGGTGGCTGTTCGCCGCCGCAGCTTAGCTCCGGTCCGTTAGGTGGCATTTACAAAACTCCAATCAAGCATGGCATCATTCATAACAACAACTGCAATATCTTCTGAATTAGAAAAACTCATTGCCTCGTCAGAGCAATTTTTGTTCATACTATCACCATATCTAAAGATCGTTCCCAGATTACAACGGATTATTACAGAGCGAATATCGTCTATTAAAGACATCAGAATTATCTATCGTAAAGAAGAGCTGCCGAAGGATGAGCGAGCTTGGCTGTCACAACTTGATAATGTCGGAGTTTACTATTGCAAAGAGTTGCATGCTAAATGTTTTATCAATGAGAAATCAGCAATTGTTTCTTCAATGAACTTGTATGAATACTCACAAGTAAATAATTACGAAATGGGCATTATTGTAAACAACAGAATTGACATTGACTTATACAATCCCATTTTAGAAGAAACGATTCGTATTTTTGGTGCAAGTTCGATTACGAAAGCAGGATATAAAGAACCAACTCCAATAACGAATTATCGAATGTTATATAAAATGACTGATGTTGACTCATTCATTGGGCGTAATTATTCATTCCCATATAACTATACCGGGGATGAGCTCTATCAGAAAATATCTGAATATGCAATATCAGTTTACCATTTCCCAAAACAAGACATGTATCAGGACGGAAGCGCAATACTCAGACAAACTATAATCTCCAAAGAAGTCTTTGAAAAAATAGTCGCTCATTTTGCAAGCATTGGGAAAAGGAATAAACGGTAAATGCCACCTAACCAGTCGCTCAAGCTGACGGAAGTAGCCGTCGACGATTTTGCACGCGCGAAACAACCAGTTACTATCGGACAGGACTTAGCTCGCGCGGACTGGATTCCGTCGCTGCGGCACTTCGTCGCCGCAGCTTAGCTCCGGTCCGTTAGGCGGTTATTGCGCAGTCACAAATCAAATTACATTCATATTGATGACATAAAATGAAATCACTTACTATTACCCGAATTCTTCTCTTCGGCCTTCTATTCGTCGCACCAACGATCAAAGGACAAAATAACCTTCAAGGATTTACTGATATGAACAAGCAGATTGTCCAGAACTTTGCTAGCGCAATCAATGAACACAGCGTCAACAAGCTCTGTTTACTCATGACCGAAGACCATAAATTCATTGATTCCCAGGGCAATGAAACCATGGGAAAAGAAAAAATGAGGGCAGGATGGATTGGATACTTTCAGTTGTTTCCGGACTACAAAATCGAAATTACGGACATGTTTCTTAGTGGAAATACAGTTGCAGCATTTGGTTTTGCAGGTGGAACATATCAAGGTCAAAGTGATAGGAAAGAAAACTACTGGCATTTGCCTGCTTCGTGGAAAGCAGTTATCAAGAACGGAAAAATCGATTTGTGGCAAGTTTATGTAGACTCAAAAATTCCTTTTGACATTGTAAATAAAAACGTAAAGCAATAACCGCCTAACCAGTCGCTCAAGCTGACGGAAGGGGCCGTCGACGATTTTGCACGCGCGAAACAACCAGTTACTGTCGGACTGGACATACCACGCGCGGACTGGATTCCGTCGCTGCGGCACTTCGTTGCCGCAGCTTAGCTCCGGTCCGTTAGGCCTCGCTGGCGGCGGGTCGTTTTTGTATCAAAGAAAAATAAGTGACAAAGCAATTATTCAAAACAAGTTTCTAAATCTCATGGCAGCGATTTCCTTTATTAACCAAAACATACACTTCCCCGCCGCCAGCGAGTTTATCGGGAAAAAGTATCAAAGTAAAAACAGAAACCAAATCAACATTCGCGCTCACATGCTAAACCTACACTGGCCTAACCAGCGGCTCAACCTGACGGAACCAGCCGTCGATGATTTTGCACGCGCGAAACAAATAGCTACATTCGGACTGGACATGCCTCGCGCGGACGGGCAACCGTGCCGACGCTATTTCCGCCGCAGGTTATCCGCGGTCCGTTAGGCAGCAAAAACTACAGACACAAGGAGAACATATGCGAAACATTCTCTTTATCTTATCCATCGTACTTGTTATCAATGGCTGCAAGAAGGACACCAACCCCGTTGAATCAACTACTCAACCAACTTTAAGCGTTAGCACGGTTATAGATAGTTTACAATACATGCTTACGATTCCTAAGGCTGTCTTTGGGATTCACGATACGTTGAAAGCATCACTCACGGCGCTGAACTTACGTGCTGCTCCAGAGACGTTATTAGTTAATATTGGCAATATGCCATGGACATTGAAAAATGACAACGGGGAGGTAATAATGTACGGTCCTCGAGTTATCAGCAAGTATATAATAACGGAAGTCATTACCTCACATCAATCCACTTTAATTGGTGCAATGGGTCAACCAATAGCGGATTCATCAGGTAACCCAGTCCAAGTGGGTTCCTATGTGTTGAGTGCAGGTTCATTCTCTAACTTATCATTAAGTCTATCTATACAATAAATGTTGCTGCCTAACCAGTCGCTCAAGCTGACGGAACCAGCCGTCAGCTTTTCGCCGCGCGCGAAAAAATTTTTAAGGGAAAGACGATGTCTGCCGCGCGTATAGTCTACCATTGATTTGGCTGCACGTCGCCGCAGCTTAGCTCCGGTCCGTTAGGCCGTGCATACGTACATTCTCTATCGTTAGAGCAATAAGCGCAAGCTACAAAACAATACTATTATTACAAAAAATGCTTAACTCTTTTAGAAAGAAATTCAAAACAGGTATAAGGGGTGTTAAAGAAGTTGTCGTTGATTTCTATGAGGACAACAAAAATGATTTATTGACTATTACAGATAAAATAAGGCAACCAATTGATATAATAATTCAAATTCCAAAACGGGTTGAAGAGATGTTGTCTTTTGATAATGCATCATATATCAACATAAGACGGTCTATTCAAATAGATGATTTCACTTGTGGTGCTCAATCAACATATTCAATTTTAGATTACTACGACGTTTCAATTTCAAGACAAGATTTAGAGAGGAAACTTCAGGTTAAAAAAAACGGCCATGCTGACGAACAGGCAATTTATCGCCTGCTTAAAAACAAAGGTTTAAAACTGTTAAGAAAGAATAAAGCTACGTTGGCAACAATTGTCGAAGCAATTGATGAATACGAATCTCCTTTCCTTACAACAATTGACAACGAAGATCATTGGATAGTAGTTTATGGTTATTCGGATAAAAATATCTTTGTTCTTGATCCATCTATCAAGCGGCCATTTGTTAAGTGGGATAAGGCTAAGTTCAGGAGCCTTTGGGATAAATCGGGGATCATCGTTTGTAGTGAATGATCTGCCTCCTAATCGATCACTCAAAACGGACATCCCAGAAATAACCAGTGATTAGTATGCTAAGGAGATTGCAATGGAAATATTTGTAGTTATTTTCTTGGCCACTTTATCAACAATTTTTCTGGTCGGCAGATTGTGGCTAGTCAAGAAATATTTTCTCATGCCATTGGATTCGAACAACCGTCATCCAAAACCATTTAGAGAACTTGTTCAGCAGGTTTTTCCTAAATTCTCCGAACCAAATGATGAGCGGCTTGATTCAACACAAAAAGCAAATCCCTCCTCTTCGAATATCCCAAATCAGAGCAGGAAAAGAATCGATTCTTTGTCGTTGTTTAGTGGTTTAGGAGAATCAGCGTGGCTTGGCGCTGATATGATTCATAATTTACAAGCTGTCAACCAACACGTCTTCGACGCTTTATCTCAAATGGCGGGCAAACAACTTCTCTCGATTGGAGATCTACACAATCACATTGATAATTGGGAACATGATTGGCTCGGCGGATTAAAAGATAGTACGATCGACAATTTACAGGGACATGTCGCGGAATATGTCGTTGCTGATCACTTGCGACAACTTGGTCATAATGTTCAATTCGCAGGGCAATCGAATCAAGCAGGTTATGATTTTATTGTAGACGGTCATCCTGTGAATGTCAAAGATGTTGTGGATATGACTTCTATCCATGAGCACTTTCAAAAGTATCCCGATATTCCAGTAATTGTTAACGGAGACATTCACGGCAATCTGGAAAATACTCTCCATATCGATGCGGCTCATGGCATTGATCAACTGAACAATCTCGACAACGCTAACCCAGATCATTTTATCATTGAAGACAGCGGACTTGACCACGATGCTGTTGTCGGGCAAGTTCATGACGCTTCAGACGCCATCACAGGAAACATTGAATTCCATATTCCGTTAATTACTCTCACTCTTTCATCTTATAGAGAGGGAAAGCTCCTTCTCAAGAAACATACCGATATCGCTACTTCCTTGAAGAATATTGGACTTGATGTGGCAGGCACCGGAATCGGTGGGCTAGCGGGAGCAAAACTTGGTGCGGCAATTGGAACGGCAATTGCGCCGGGCCCTGGGTCACTTATTGGCGGTATTATTGGCGCAGTGGCTGGTGCCATAGGTGGACGCTTAGTAACAAACAAAGTTAAGACCGAACCCTTTAGGCAAGCTAAAGACAGTTATAAAGTTTCTCTCAAAAGCTATAAAGCCACACTAAAGGAAGTAGATGAAAAGGCGAAGAAGGATTACGATCAAGCCATAGATACAGAAAGCGCAAGACTCAACAAACTCGCCGAGCAGGAACGCCAACAGATCCTTGAACTGAAAGAGAAATTGACAAAAAATCAAAGACAATCTTATTGCCTTGATAACACTTCGCTCTCCGAACTTTTTAAAAAAGCCCAGTCAATATTGCAAAAAGAACTGTATGGGGTCACAGCAGAGATTAATAGCTTGCCATTCTTTCAAAGGTATATTTGGCCATCGGAAATATTTTTTAAGCTAAACCATCATAAAAAGAGACTACTCGCGGAGATGAAAGACCTCGAAGCGAGTATTAAAACAATTTTCTCGACCAAGCTTAATCAATCATCGGAGGAAAAAACGAACACAGCTTTTGAAATCCTTTGTGCATTAGGCCTTCTCGATACAGATATTCTAAAACACCTTTTCCAATATAAGAATACCGTCGATACAACAAAATCACGAATGGATTCATCAATTGAGAGCGCAAAGCATAAGTTATCAGATGAACGACATAAGAGCTTTTTGTCCATTTCAGATACAATAGAAAAAATCAAATCATGGGCGGAAAAAGAACTTAGGCCTGTTACCAAGACATTGAAACAATCTCAACGCTCTTTGCTGACCGAGATGCGAAAACTCGGGATTGAAACGAAATGACAATAACACTCAACTCCTTTAAAATAAATCGTTGCACGGCCTAACCAGTCGCTCAAGCTGACGGAACCAGCCGTCGACGATTTCGCCGCGCGGTGTTGGACGGATTTAGGAGCATTGATTCGGAACGTCCGCGCAACCAACTACATGGCGGCGGCTGTTCGCCGCCGCAGCTTAGCTCCGGTCCGTTAGGCGGCGAAAGCAATTTGTAGCAAAGAAAAAAAGGAGGAGTTAAAAGAATTAACCTACAAGCAGTCATCTGGTTTTTCTACAAACGACTCCCCTTTCAGACAATATACTCACTAAATACGGTCACTTTATAAAATACCAAAAGCTTGGTATTGCTTTCTTAAAGATAGTTTCTAATATAATGGAGTCAGTACGAGAGCGCGTTCTTATCAAATTACACTTATCGCCGCCTAACCAGTCGCTCAAGCTGACGGAAGTAGCCGTCGATGATTTAACACGCGCGAAACAAACAGTTACTTGTTGGACTGGACATACCACGCGCGGAATGGATTCCGTTGCTGCGGCACTTCGTTGCCGCAGCTTAGCTCCGGTCCGTTAGGCCGTGCAAATGTTGTCTACTCAAATAGAGGCCTCATTTAAGAAAGGCGCAATCATGAAAATCGTTTCCGTTCTAATTTTGTCATTCTTTTCCTTCGGTTGCGTTCAACAACAGCAAGATAATCCTCAAAAAAGTGATTCGCTACAAACGAACGCGGCTGACCCTGACACAAATTTGCATCCAATCGAGAAAGGATACAAAGAGTTTCATTGGGGAGAATCCATTCAAACCGTTCGATCAAAGGCTGGCTCATTAAATGAGGATGCGCTTGGTGGTCAAGGAGTTAGTGCAATCCTTTATGCCTACTATTTCCAGTATGGGCGTTATAGCCCTGACCAGATTTATCCTGAGCGACAGCTGTATTCAAAATCCTATAAGTACGACAATTACTCTACAAAAGATAAGCTTACGGAGTTTAGTTTTCAAAATAAGAAGCTTCTTTCTGTCACGATAAGTTTTGGATCCCAACTTTCTAGTATGATCGGTGAGTTAGAGCAAAAGTATGGAAGTGTTGACTCGCAATTTTTGCTTTATGGCGGTGCAAAAATTGAATTCAAGGCATGGTTTTCGAACTCAGACAGAATAATAGTCTATCAATGTTACGATGCTTCTAATGAAAGTATAACCTATTCGGATAAATCGTTCTATGATGCCTTTGTTAACAGCCTTCAAGCCGAAAAACAAAAAGATTTCAACACAAATAAACAAAAAATCGACTGAGGAATAACACATCAATAACCCTCTCAGGTAAAATATGGAAAAACGCGTTCATCAAATATTCGACAACATGGATAAATGGCGACATTTCCCAGCATATCAACTTGAAAGACGTGCCGACATTTTCTTCTCGCTCTATTTGCCTGGTTTCCTCCAGACCGAATTTCAAACGCCCATTCTACACATTGTTCCAGAGTTTCCTGTTGCAATCAGAACAATTCATCCAGGCACTACTCACTTTCACGCAAAAAGGATTGACTATGTAGCGATAGCGGCCGATAATAAAGTATTTTTCATAGAATTGAAAACAGACAACAATTCGCGGAATGACACTCAAGATGACTATCTCCAATTAGCGAAAGACGTAAACATCCCCCAATTACTTCGCGGTCTTCTCGATATATACGGCAAGAGTCAATCGAAAACAAAGTATAATTACTTGCTCGACGATTTAGTAGAGTGTGGGTTTCTTGACAAGGCTTATAGTATTCTTGAATTCAACTATGATATTTCAATAATCTATCTTCAACCTAACAATACACCTTCGGAGCATATCGTATGTGACTTTAACAAATTCGCAGCCTACGTCGAAACACACACAGATATCATAAGTCAGCGATTCGCAAAATCACTTAGAAATTGGGCTAGCATCCCTGCTGAACTTCCCGAGGGCACGGCCTAACCAGTCGCTCAAGCTGACGGAAATAGCCGTCGACGATTTTGCTCGCGCGAAACAACCAGCTACAATCGGACGTGACTTAGCTCGCGCGGACTGGATTCCGTCGCTGCGGCGCTTCGCCGCCGCAGCTTAGCTCCGGTCCGTTAGGTGGCAAAGAAAAGCTTAGATTATCTAAGAAAGAAACAGTTTCAATAATTCAAGTTTTGTTTTTTGATTCAAGTTTCCAAAGATACGAATCTATAAGCAGTGAGATTTTCTAATTGCAATAACTGCAATAAAACGATATTATCTGGTACGGAGAGCTTTCCTGGCAATCATAGTTGGGAGCTATGTTTATAAGCAAAATCAAATACGAAGCATTCTTAGTGCGAAGCTGTATGCAGGTTAACCAACTGACTTTGCCACCTAACCAGTCGCTCAAGCTGACGGAACCAGCCGTCGATGATTTAACACGCGCGAAACAACCAGCTACTATTGGACAGGACTTAGCTCGCGCGGACTGGATTCCGTCGCTGCGGCGCTTCGCCGCCGCAGCTTAGCTCCGGTCCGTTAGGTGGCAAAGAAAAACTTAGGTTCGCAAAGCGAGAAGTAGTTTCGATCTTTTAAGTTATGTCTATCAATCTGGTTTTTAAAAGATGGAGTCTATGAGCAGTTGGATATTCTAATTGCAATCAGAGGAAGAAAGTGGTATCATCTCGTACGGGAAACTTACCAGGCAATCATAGCTGGGAGCTATGTTTATAACCAAAATCAAAAACGAAGCATTCTTAGTGCGAAGCTGTATGCAGGTTAACCAACTAACTTTGCCACCTAACCAGTCGCTCAAGCTGACGGAACCAGCCGTTGGTGATTTAACACGCGCGAAACGACCAGCTACTATTGGACATGACTCGCCACGCGCGGACTGGTTTCCGTCGCTGCGGCGCTTCGCCGCCGCAGCTTAGCTCCGGTCCGTTAGGCGGCGAAAGCAATTTGTAGCAAAAGAAAAAAGGAGGAGTTAAAAGAATTAACCTACAAGCAGTCATCCGGTTTTTCTACAAACGACTCTTCTTTCAGACAACGCATTCACTAAATACGGTCACTTTATCAAATACCAAAAGCTTGGTATTGCTTTCTTAAAGATAGTTTCTAATATAATACAGTCAGTACGAAAGCGTATTCTCATCAACATGCACTTATCGCCGCCTAACCAGTCGCTCAAGCTGACGGAACCAGCCGTTGGTGATTTAACACGCGCGAAACAAATAGCTACTATCGGACATGACTCGCCACGCGCGGACTGGCTACCGTCGCTGCGGCGCTTCGCCGCCGCAGCTTAGCTCCGGTCCGTTAGGTGGCAAAGAAAAACTTAGGTTCGCAAAGCGAGAAGTAGTTTCGATCTTTCAAGTTGTGTCTATCAATCTGGTTTTTAAAAGATGGAGTCTATCAGCAGTTGGATATTCTAATTGCAATCGTAGCAAGAAAATGGTATCATCTCGTACGGAAAACTTACCAGGCAATCATAGTTGGGAGCTATGTTTATAAGCAAAATCAAAAACGAAACAGTCTTAGTGCGAAGCTGTATGCAGGTTAACCAACTGGCTTTGCCACCTAACCAGTCGCTCAAGCTGACGGAACCAGCCGTCGATGATTTAACACGCGCGAAACAAACAGCTACTATCGGACATGGCTCGCCACGCGCGGACTGGCTACCGTCGCTGCGGCGCTTCGCCGCCGCAGCTTAGCTCCGGTCCGTTAAGCCTCGCTGGCGGCGGGTCGTTGTTAGTATCAAAGAAAGTAAGTAACAAAGCAACTTTCTAAAACAAGTTTCAAATCTTCTGGCGACGTTTTGTTTTATTAACCAAAACAGGCACTTCCCCGCCGCCAGCGAGTTTATCGGGAACAAATATCAAAATAAAAGCAGAAACCAAATCAACAATCGCGCTCACATGCTAAAGGTGCACTGGCCTAACCAGCGGCTCAACCTGACGGAACCAGCCGTCGATGATTTTGCACGCGCGAAACAAATAGCTACAAGCAGACTGGACTTGCCACGCGCGGACGGGCAACCGTGCCAACGCTATTTCCGCCGCAGGTTAGCCGCGGTCCGTTAGGCGGCGAAAGCAATTTGTAGCAAAAGAAAAAAAGGAGGAGTTAAAAGAATTAACCTACAAGCAGTCATCTGGTTTTTCTACAAACGACTTCTCTTTCAGACAACGCACTCACTAAATACGGTCACTTTATCAAATACCAAAAGCTTGGTATTGCATTCTTAAAGATAGTCTCTAATATAATAGAGTCAGTACGAAAGCTCGTTCTTATCAACATACACGTATCGCCGCCTAACCAGTCGCTCAAGCTGACGGAACCAGCCGTTGGTGATTTAACACGCGCGAAACAAATAGCTACTATTGGACATGACTCGCCACGCGCGGACTGGCTACCGTCGCTGCGGCGCTTCGCCGCCGCAGCTTAGCTCCGGTTCGTTAGGTGGCAAAGAAAAACTTAGGTTCGCAAAGCGAGAAGTAGTTTCTATCTTTCAAGTTGTGTCTATCAATCTGGCTTTTAAAAGATGGAGTCTATGAGCAGTTGGATTTTCTAATTGCAATAACTGCAATAAAACGATATTATCTGGTACGGAAAGCTTTCCGGGCAATCATAGCTGGGAGCTATGTTTATAACCAAAATCAAAAACGAAGCATTCTTAGTGCGAAGCTGTATGCAGCTTAACCAACTGACTTTGCCACCTAACCAGTCGCTCAAGCTGACGGAACCAGCCGTCGATGATTTAACACGCGCGAAACAGCCAGCTACTATTGGACATGACTCGCCACGCGCGGACTGGCTACCGTCGCTGCGGCGCTTCGCCGCCGCAGCTTAGCTCCGGTCCGTTAGGCGGCTAAAAAAAATAAGTTGTCTAGGAAAAAAGTGTTTTCGGTTTTCCAAGCTTCATCTCTTGATTTGAGTCTCCAAAGATATGAATCTATAAGCAGTCAGATTTTCTAATTGCAATAACTGCAATAAAACGATATTATCTGGTACGGAGAGCTTTCCTGGCAATCATAGTTGGGAGCTATGTTTATAAACAGTATCAAATACGAAACATTCTTGATACGAACTGGTCTGCGGTTTAACCGACACTTATCGCCGCCTAACCAGTCGCTCAAGCTGACGGAACCAGCCGTCGATGATTTAACACGCGCGAAACAACCAACTACTATTGGACATGACTCGCCACGCGCGGACTGGCTACCGTCGCTGCGGCGCTTCGCCGCCGCAGCTTAGCTCCGGTCCGTTAGGTGGCAAAGAAAAACTTGGTTTGGCTAAGAAAAAAAAAGTTTCAGTAAATCGAGTTTCGTTTCTTGATTTAAGCTCCAAAAAAGATGAGTCTACAAGCAGTCAGATTTTCTAATTGCAATAACTGCAATAAAACGATATTTCCTGGTATGGAGAGCTTTCCTGGCAATCATAGTTGGGAGCTATGTTTATAAGCAAAATCAAAAACGAAGCATTCTTAGTGCGAAGCTGTATGCGGGTTAACCAACTGACTTTGCCACCTAACCAGTCGCTCAAGCTGACGGAACCAGCCGTTGGTGATTTAACACGCGCGGAACAAATAGCTACTATCGGACATGACTCGCCACGCGCGGACTGGTTTCCGCCGCTGCGGCGCTTCGCCGCCGCAGCTTAGCTCCGGTTCGTTAGGCAGCCGGAAATTTCAGTAGTCGAGTAAACTTGTTGTACATCAAAATTTGCACGAAACAATACGATTACCAATTAAGAAACCAAATGCGAAGAACAACTTGACGTTTTTCGGCATGCTACCATCTGAAACATTTGCTAAGAACGTTTGGATCGTAGACGGTCCAGATGTACGCGACATGGGTGTCATGTTTACTACTCGCATGACCATCGTGAAGCTCTCTGACGGTTCATTATGGTTGGATTCCCCTGTGCCTGTGCCATTCGAGACACTTAAACGTATCACTGACTTAGGGCCTGTTAGATACATAGTGGCAGCTACCCCACGGCATGTCTGGAGACTAGAAAGGTGGCACGCACTATTTCCTGAAGCGCAACTATGGATACCACGACCAACCCCATTTACCTTGAAGAAAGGGCGCCTGCCATTCACTGGGATTCTGAGTGACGCACCGTATTACGGTTGGACGAATGACTTCGACCAACTTGCCTTCAAAGGCAACCCTTTCATTGAAGAAGTTCTTTTCTTTCATAAACAATCTCGCACGGTCATCCTGGATGATTTAATCCAATTGCATCCGATCGTGAAAGGTAAGCCCTTTCTCAATACTCTGTTCAGGCTAGAGGGCGTTACAGAGCCACATGGGGGCGTTGGACTCGATATCAGGCTATCCTTTACTAATCGAAATCTCGCTCGGCGATCGCTTGAAAAACTACTTTCTTGGGACTTCGACAAGTTGATTATCGCACATGGCGCCTGCATTGAGAAAGATGCGAAGCCATTCGTAGAGCGAGCATTCCGATGGCTCACGCATTGATAAAAGCTTCGGCTGCCTAACCAGTCGCTCAAGCTGACGGAACCAGCCGTTGGTGATTTGACACGCGCGAAACAATCAGTTACTTGTTGGACATGACTTAGCTCGCGCGGACTGGCTACAGCCGCTGCGGCGCTTCGCCGCCGCAGCTTAGCTCCGGTCCGTTAGGTGGCAAAGCAAAGCTTAGATTGTCTAAGAAAGAAACAGTTTCAGTAATTCAAGTTTTGTTTCTTTGATTCAAGTTTCCAAAGATACGAATCTATAAGCAGTGAGATTTTCTAATTGCAATAACTGCAATAAAACGATATTATCTGGTACGGAGAGCTTTCCTGGCAATCATAGTTGGGAGCTATGTTTATAAGCAAAATCAAATACGAAGCATTCTTAGTGCGAAGCTTTGTTCAGGTTAACCAACTGACTTTGCCACCTAACCAGTCGCTCAAGCTGACGGAACCAGCCGTTGGTGATTTAACACGCGCGAAACAACCAGCTACTATTGGACATGACTCGCCACGCGCGGACTGGCTACCGTCGCTGCGGCGCTTCGCCGCCGCAGCTTAGCTCCGGTCCGTTAGGCGGCGAAAGCAAGTTGTAACAAAGAAAAAAAGGAAGAGTTAAAAGAATTGGTCTACAAGCAGTCATTTGGTTTTTCTACAAACGACTCCTCTTTCAGACATCGCACTCACTAAATACGGTCACTTTATAAAATACCAAAAGCTTGGTATTGCATCCTTGGAGATAGTTTCTAATATAATGCAGTCAGTACGAAAGCGCGTTCTTATCAAATTACACTTATCGCCGCCTAACCAGTCGCTCAAGCTGACGGAACCAGCCGTCGATGATTTAACACGCGCGAAACAACCAGCTACTATCGGACATGACTCGCCACGCGCGGACTGGCTACCGTCGCTGCGGCGCTTCGCCGCCGCAGCTTAGCTCCGGTCCGTTAGCCTGCACAAAATGGCAACCGACTGCAATTCCAAGAGGATGGTACAATGACAAATCAAGACGCTGAGCATAAGCGGGCAAAGAAACGCAAATACAGAAATTTGTTCAGTGAAATGTCGGGCATTCTCTATCGACACGATCCTATGGGCTTAGCAAATGCAGAAGCACCTAAAAATGAATATGATCTCGAAACGGCAGAAATTTTGGCGGGATTGAAGAAGTGTTCCTCATCTAAAGACGTGAACGAGTTAGTGCATAACGTATTTGTCCAAACTTTTGGTAGTAAGATAGCAGGACTTGCAGATAATTATAAAGCTCTTTCCCGAGACATTTGGAAGGCTTGGAGCGTCCATCAACAATGATTCGATTTTCCAATCATTAACTCAGATGGGATTTTCTTATCACAACCGTGTTTCAACTTGCATCGACCCAAACAACGCGTGTGCAGGCTAACCAGTCGCTCAAGCTGACGGAAATAGCCGTCGACGATTTTGCACGCGCGAAACAAGCACCTACTATTGGACTGGACATACCACGCGCGGAATGGATTCCGTCGCTGCGGCGCTTCGCCGCCGCAGCTTAGCTCCGGTCCGTTAGGTGGCAAAGAAAAGCTTAGATTGTCTAAGAAAGAAACAGTTTCAGTAATTCAAGTTTTGTTTCTTTGATTCAAGTTTCCAAAGATACGAATCTATAAGCAGTGAGATTTTCTAATTGCAATAACTGCAATAAAACGATATTATCTGGTACGGAGAGCTTTCCTGGCAATCATAGTTGGGAGCTATGTTTATAAGCAAAATCAAAAACGAAGCATTCTTAGTGCGAAGCTGTATGCAGGTTAACCAACTGACTTTGCCACCTAACCAGTCGCTCAAGCTGACGGAACCAGCCGTCGATGATTTAACACGCGCGAAACAGCCAGCTACTATTGGACATGTCTCGCCACGCGCGGACTGGATTCCGTCGCTGCGGCGCTTCGCCGCCGCAGCTTAGCTCCGGTCCGTTAGGGCGCAAAAACAAATTCCTGCAAGTATTATGCAAGCAATAGGAACATGCAGACTTTGTCAAAATGAAAGGCCTTTGCAGAATAAGTCTCACATTATTCCTGAATTTATGTACGAGTCTCTTTTCGACGCTGACCACAAAGCATTAGTATTTTCTCCGTCGGAGAGATTACAGGGAAAAGGCATAGTGCAAAGACCATCGACTGGTGAGTACGAAAGTGGAATACTTTGCCAAAAATGTGATAACGAAACCATCGGCCAATATGAAACATACGCGCGCGAGCTTCTATACGGTAGAAATCGCAAGGGTTTCAGCAAAGTCATAAGTCATACTTTTCCCACAGCTGAGGGCCAGAAATATACAGTTTGCAAGAATGTAGACTATCGCAAATATAAACTCTTTCTCCTTTCTGTCCTTTGGCGCGCTAGCATATCTTCACGTCCATTTTTCAACGAGGTTAAGTTAGGCCCCTATGAAGAAGTAATCCGCAAGATGCTCCTAAACGGTGATCCGAAAGAAGAAAGCGTTTTTCCCGTCGTGCTAATGACCTGGTTAAATGATAAATCGTTTTCGAGCGAAATGATAGCGCCACCACGTATCAGCAAATCCAAAAATGGGGTTAGCTATGTTTTCGCAATCAGCGGTATCATCTACTTATATTTTGTATCTCCAGGAAGTATAAGTCAAAGCCTCGAACAATGCGCTTTAAGATCAAACAACGAGCTTTACCTATTGCATATTCCAAAAGAAAGCAGTGCTGACATATTTCTTAAATTATTTGGAATTACTTAATAAATCTTTTGCGCCCTAACCAGTCGCTCAAGCTGACGGAACCAGCCGTCGATGATTTAACACGCGCGAAACAGCCAGCTACTATTGGACATGACTCGCCACGCGCGGACTGGCTACCGTCGCTGCGGCGCTTCGCCGCCGCAGCTTAGCTCCGGTCCGTTAGGTGGCAAAGAAAAGCTTAGATTGTCTAAGAAAGAAACAGTTTCAGTAATTCAAGTTTTGTTTCTTTGATTCAAGTTTCCAAAGATACGAATCTATAAGCAGTGAGATTTTCTAATTGCAATAACTGCAATAAAACGATATTATCTGGTACGGAGAGCTTTCCTGGCAATCATAGTTGGGAGCTATGTTTATAAGCAAAATCAAAAACGAAGCATTCTTAGTGCGAAGCTGTATGCAGGTTAACCAACTGACTTTGCCACCTAACCAGTCGCTCAAGCTGACGGAACCAGCCGTCGATGATTTAACACGCGCGAAACAGCCAGCTACTATTGGACATGTCTCGCCACGCGCGGACTGGATTCCGTCGCTGCGGCGCTTCGCCGCCGCAGCTTAGCTCCGGTCCGTTAGCCCGCCGAAAGGAGCAGATTATGAATTCCTCCGAAACAATAGACAACGCTCGATTAATTTTCAACGGCCTCGAGCACGTTGAATTCGAACTAACGCGCACCTCCACCAGCTACTTTCGCATAGCTCGAGAAGCACATCAAATTCTTTATCGTTCGCTTGTTGAGGCGCTCAAAGGAACGGCTAACTTCACAGTAACTGGTAAACCTAAGGGGCGTCAAGAACACAGATATCAATTTGGCAGCGAACCAATCAAAGAAATACACATGGAATCTATCCCAGGATGCAAGCACGCTTGGCGTTTCTCTTCTCCCGTTGAAGTTAAAAGACTATTCGAGAATGTTGAACGAACATTACCTCCAGAAGAAAACTATTTGATTCCATTTTACGACGCTCTCGCGAAAGCTCAAGCTGAACTCTTTATGCTTCAGTTTGGGCACAGTCAAGTAGTCAAACTGACGAATGCAGAATTGAAGACCCTTGAATGGCTTCACGAGAATATCAGAAACAACTACGAGCATTTTGTACCTATGGCATTCACAGCACCAACGAAGAAATTGCTTGTTGCTTCGAGACTCGCGCTTTGTACGGCACAAGCCTGTTTATTTGAGTCGAATAATGTTCTATACTTCGATCATTCCATTCCAAAGGCAAAAATGGAAGATATGATCGTTCACTTAATCGATCTCGTTGATTCTCATTTAGAGCCTGCGGCGGGCTAACCAGTCGCTCAAGCTGACGGAACCAGCCGTTGGTGATTTAACACGCGCGAAACAACCAGTTACTATCGGACATGACTTAGCTCGCGCGGACTGGCTACCGTCGCTGCGGCGCTTCGTCGCCGCAGCTTAGCTCCGGTCCGTTAGCCGGCAGAACATATCCGTTCAAAATTAATATTACAGAACAAGCACACCGACAATACCACAAATGACAATTCGATCTTTGATTCCATTTATCCCTCTTTGTTTCTCCAGCTTGTTTGGTCAAGCTTTAACACATTCAGCACATCACGACAGTTCTCGAGATACTACCTACACGGTAAGAATTAATCGAGCAATGCCGGAGTTTATTGCTCACTTCAAGATGACGAAATTACCTCCTGATGATAAGATTCAATATCTAATCGAGCTTCGAAACTCTACGGACAGTTCACTATTCCAGTCCATTATTGACACAGTGGACTTTTGCTGGGGAGCACACATCGAGCTTATTGACATTAATTTCGACGGCTATTTAGATGTTAAACTTGTAAGCGGAGAAAGTCCTGCGTACGCTGATCAATCATATAGATTCTGGCTTTTTGACCAGAAGAAACATCGATATTTTTACAATGAAGAGTTTTCAAACATTTATGGCCAACTTGTAACCGATTCATTAAGCAAGACAATTACCTGTACATTTAGGGAAACTTGCTCTGTGTGTATAACCCAGGATGTTTATAAGATCTCAAATAATCATTTGAAGTTAATAGAACACCAATGGGACGAACGGATAGGTGAAGACGAAAACGGCGTCATGACTGTCAAAACAACAATTGAAAAGCTAATAAAAGGGAAAATGACAGTTGTGAAAACAATCATGCCCAATTAGGATATTAATGTTGCTGCCGGCTAACCAGTCGCTCAAGCTGACGGAACCAGCCGTTGGTGATTTAACACGCGCGAAACAGCCAGCTACTATTGGACATGACTCACCACGCGCGGACTGACTACCGTCGCTGCGGCGCTTCGCCGCCGCAGCTTAGCTCCGGTCCGTTAGCCAGCAACAACCGGCATCGATTTATGCATTTGATCATCCAATAGGAGGTTCGTTCACAAAATTGTTAAACCTGGTCAAACAACGTAAAAACAATTTGTGAACAAACTATTCTAGGGTACCAATATGAAACGCGCAACAGTAATCCTTATCATTACATTACTCTTCACTTCATGCAAAAAGGAAGCTCCATCGGAACAAAAAGATAATCCGAATGGAGTGTTTGTTCAAAAGGTGGCATACGTAAATGGAGCAGCAGGCCAAAATCAACCAATGATCTACGTTGCGGATTTGTATAATGGTAACAATACATTTAGGCTGTTCAACTCTAAGTTTTTAAAAGATGGAATAGGGCCGAAGTTATCGGATGACCAGTCATGGATTTTATACATAAATGAAAATGGTATCACTCCATCTGTTGGTCACAGGATGAATATTGACGGGTCTAACGATCAAGAGGTTATAGCTACAACACCAGGTATAACGATAGCTGACTACAATATCTCTCCTGATAACTCAACGATTGCCGTAACAATTCAGGATACGACAACCCTCTACTATATTGGCATAATGCCTGCATATGGCGGTGCAGTTAGATCACTTTTCAATGATAGCATCCAAGGTGCTTATAACGCAACTTGGTTTCCTGATGGTAAAAGGATATTTTTCTCGTATATAGATAGGCAAAACAGATTTGGTCATAACGTTGCTCCTTTTGTGAAATCGTACATTTCTTCAATTAATCTGGATGGTACCGGATTGACCTTTATTTCCGATACACAAAATGGCCTTTCTGATGATAATCAGCTGAATGTGTCGCCTGACGGAAAGTCAATAGCTTTTATATCATACCGCTCGTTTCCCGCTTCTAGATTCGGTGAAGTGTTTTGCATGGACATAGACGGAAAGAATGTGCGTCGTTTAACAACAGCTCTTATGTCAGAATTACATACGGGTGGACCGCACGGGGACTATTATGATTATCAAACTGAAGATGATATGCCACTTTGGGTCAAAGATAATGAACATATTATGTTCTCCCGCCAAACTTTAACCTATGACGTCAGCGTCAACAAGTATACAGAGACAGAAGATATATATATAGTGGACAAAGCTGGTACACCAATGCAAAACCTTACAAACAGCGGAATAACTGGATTGAGCAAAAAGAAATGTGTTGCTGGCTAACCAGTCGCTCAAGCTGACGGAACCAGCCGTCGACGATTTCGCCGCGCGTTGTTGGACGGACTTAGAGCATCTGACTGGAACGTCCGCGCAACGAACTACCTTGCGGCGGCTGTTCGCCGCCGCAGCTTAGCTCCGGTCCGTTAGGCGGCGGAATCCATTGCACCTTGCATTAGTCAATGATTTAGAAACGGAAATCACTACCATGACAAAAGAAACTCAACCACGATCACTGGAAAGCACTCTGTTCAACTTGGCGCATGCATACGCCCTTGCTGCCGACGCCTCGCGGAAAAATGGGGCTTCAACCGGAAACGCTGACTTAGCAGCACCCGCTATCATGTGCCAGAGCTTTGCAATCGAACTACTACTGAAGTTCTTTTTAGCTATCGATCATCCAATGGCCACGACTACTGACGAATTAAAAAATGCCGGAGTGAAACTCAATTGTCACAAGTACTCTCAACTGTTTGATCAATTACTTCCTGCTACCAAAGAGAAGATCGCCAACTCCTTCACAGCGCTCTCTGGCAAAAAGACAGACATCGGTGGCTTTAGGGAAGCATTGATTGCTCAGGGTGATGAACCGTTCGTCCAGTGGCGGTACATCTACGAAACAAATAATTTTTCGCATTTGGATTTGCAGGCATTTCACCTGGTTACTGATTCGCTGGGCAAGGCCGCGGAGGCCGAACGAAAGGCGTCATCAAACCGTCGAAAGCCATCATAGAATCGGTATTGCCGCCGCCTAACCAGTCGCTCAAGCTGACGGAAGTAGCCGTCGATGATTTAATGCGCGCGAAACGACCAGCTACTATTGGACATGAATTGCCACGCGCGGACTGGCTACCGTCGCTGCGGCGCTTCGCCGCCGCAGCTTAGCTCCGGTCCGTTAGGCGGTCAAACCAACAAATCCTTGTTGAAATGAAACTTTTCACACTCGCCATAATATCTTTTCTTTTAACAGCCTTCAGTCTTGCGTCGTCGCAATCCCGAATCAAATATGAAACGAGAACCTATGGCCCATTCAAGATCGGAATCGAAAGTCCTCATAAAATTAAAGTCCGCATCAGAAGTATTGTGAGGCCCAAAAAAGATTGTCTCAATCCAACAAGTGATTTATCATTGGTATGCCTTGATGAGAGATCAAAAATAGTCTACAGAGTAGATCGTTCCAGTGATTGTGAGGAAAAGTCAATATTCAGTGCCGAAGAAGTAAAATTGCCAACTGAAGGTTCCGCCCTATTGGTGATGGATGGAGAGCTCCCAGGAGATCCTGCGGAATGGATTGACGCACAGTTCTTTTCATACAACAATCAGGGCCAGTTCGTGCCAATCACTGGTCGACTTTTCCCATATACTAATGAGGAGAGTTCGGACCAGCTGCCAATCGTGAAAAGAACTATCCAAGGAATCGACAGCTTATTTGTCCAATTGCAGGATTGGTCAGGTAACTTCTACTATCTCAATTACTATCCCGTTCACTTAGAAAGCATCGTTGATGGAAATGCAAAGGCAATCGAACAATCCAAGTATGAAGTACGAATAGATACCAATCTTGCAAGGAAAGAACGCGAACGTGTTAAGATCGACACGGTCACTCTTTACGATATTCCTTCAAACAAAGGAAATATACCAATTAAAATCTGTATTCGAGCAAACACAAAGATTAAATTTCTTGATGCTACTAGAAGTGAATGGGATGCTAGCGTGCAAAGAAATCCATGGTGGCTACACATTATCATCGACGGTAAAGAAGGTTTCATTCCGGAAGAAGATTTCAGAGCGATTGGGCTACCAGCTTATGGTTAGTCTTGAACAAACTCGTGACCGCCTAACCAGTCGCTCAAGCTGACGGAACCAGCCGTCAGCTTTTCGCCGCGCGCAAAACATTTTTAAGGGAAAGGCGATGCCTGCCGCGCGAATAGTCTACATGGAACTGGCTGCACGTCGCCGCAGCTTAGCTCCGGTCCGTTAGGCGGGCAAGCAAAGGATGATTGTACGTTGAAAATTAAGCGGCATGGTCAAGACGTCTCTGTGCGTCGTACAGATCACAATTCATCTGGAGATTCATCCAGTATTGTGAAGACGTTTTGAGTACTTTGGAAAGCAAAATTGCAGTCTCAGGACTCATATCGCGCTTTCCATTAATGAGGGTGTTCACTCGTTGAATGGGCACGCCCATGCGACGCGCCAGTTCCAACTGGCTCATGCCGCTCGGCTTGAGGTAGAGTTCCAAAAGTATCTCACCTGGGTGGCTTGGACGACGGTTCTTGGGTATCATAATATGCTCCTTAATGATAATCGGTAATTTCGACGTCATGGATATCACCATCAAGCCAACGAAAGACAATTCTGAACTGATCGTTAATCCGAATAGAATGAAATCCCGACAGATTGCCTTTCAATGCTTCGAGTCGATTGCCAGGAGGAAACTTCAAGTCTTGAAGCTGTTTTGCACCGTCCAAGGCGTCGAGCCTAAGTATTGCACCCTTCCAAATTGCTCGTGGAATACGGCGCGCCGCTTTTGTATCAAAACCGTTAAACAGGTCTTCGGTACCTTTGTCGGCGAAGTTGATTATCATAATGCAATATACCACATTAACGTTATATGTGCAAGTCCTTGATTCATTTGGCTTGCCCGCCTAACCAGTCGCTCAAGCTGACGGAAGTAGCCGTCGATGATTTAATGCGCGCGAAACAACCAGCTACTTTTGGACATGACTCGCCGCGCGCGGACTGGCTACCGTCGCTGCGGCGCTTCGCCGCCGCAGCTTAGCTCCGGTTCGTTAGGCGGCGGAATTCGCACAATTCTAGAGGCTTACCAGTGTCAAAAACAATGTCTCAGAGACTTTTCACAATGATTGAGTTTCTAATTATGATTATTCTCGTGTTCATGGGGCTAGATGGATATTTCTGTCCCGTCCGTGAAACTGAGAATAAGGCCTCTTGCATCGAGGTTGTGGATTCTCTTAGACTATCCTCGGAAGAGAAAATATCGCGCCTACATGACCTTATTACGATCGTACTCCAACACCAATCCGATTACGGTCAAGATCAGCGAGCACGTGAAAGTGAAAGAACTCAAAACAGAATCTTGTTCGCTACCTTGATCGCTGGCCTTTGGGCTGCTTCACTTTCACTGAAAGAAGACCACAACCGAGTAATTTCATTTGCGATATTAGCCTTGGGTCTACTTGTATATTTGAATGACGTCCGAACGATCGATTCCAATAATCGTGAACAGTTCCAAAAAGGGTACCTAGATAACGGCATTGTTCAACTCGCAAATGTGTCACCGCAAGATTATCGTTTTTATAAGATAGATTATGCCAAGATAATGGATTATGAAAGAGGTACTAGGCCACTCCGCCCATCTCGACTTATACACTTCTTTTTTAAACCGGATCCGACGCAGATTCTCTTTTACTTAGCTCCAATGTTTATTATCCTCATCGTTAGAAGATTCATGAAACTTTAGGATGCCGCCGCCTAACCAGTCGCTCAAGCTGACGGAACCAGCCGTCGATGATTCAACACGCGCGAAACAATCAGTTACTTGTTGGACATGACTTAGCTCGCGCGGACTGGATTCCGTCGCTGCGGCGCTTCGCCGCCGCAGCTTAGCTCCGGTCCGTTAGGTGGCAAAGAAAAACTTGGTTTGGCTAAGAAAGAAACAGTTTCAGTAATTCAAGTTTTGTTCTTTGATTTGAGCTCCAAAAAGATGAGTCTACAAGCAGTCAGATTTTCTAATTGCAAAATCTCCGAGAAAGTGGTATCATCTCGTACGGGAAACTTACCAGGCAATCATAGTTGGGAGCTATGTTTATAAGCACAATCAAAAACGAAATAGTCTTAGTGCGAAGCTGTATGCAGGTTAACCAACTGACTTTGCCACCTAACCAGTCGCTCAAGCTGACGGAACCAGCCGTTGGTGATTTAACACGCGCGAAACAACCAGTTACTATCGGACAGGACTTAGCTCGCGCGGACTAGATTCCGTCGCTGCGGCGCTTCGCCGCCGCAGCTTAGCTCCGGTCCGTTAGGCCGCCGCAACGTGCGGAGGTCAGTTAGGTCCGCAAAAGTTCCTTTTTACTCAGCAGTTGCTTTTGTCCCTCCCTTCTCTGAGATTTATGGTAAAGGAGGATTAACATTATGAAATGTTTCACACATCGAAGTTCGGACGCCGTTGCAGTATGTAGATCCTGCGGGCGGGCATTGTGCCCCGATTGCATTTCGGAAGTCGGTCTATCTTGTGCCTGCAAAAGCAGATGTGAATCTGATGTTGCGCGCTTCAATGGAATGCTCACTCGAAGCCAACCTGGGCTACCAAACCCGTCAAACCTTGTTGGCTACGACCGAGTAATCTTCCTAATGCTATTAGGCGTGGCCTTCGTCTGGTTCGGTTTGTACTACTTTGGAGACCACGGTCCAATTTGGTTTTTTGTCGCGCTCGGAGTGGCCTTTTTCATTTTCGGCATATCTCAGCTCTACATGAGAAAGAAATTCCGAGACAAGAAATCTTCGGCGGCCTAACCAGTCGCTCAAGCTGACGGAACCAGCCGTCGATGATTTAACACGCGCGAAACAAACAGCTACTATTGGACATGACTCGCCACGCGCGGACTGGCTACCGTCGCTGCGGCGCTCCGCCGCCGCAGCTTAGCTCCGGTCCGTTAGGGCGCAAAACAAACTGTATACCGGCTTGACCGCACAAATTATCTTGCATCTATTATGAAAAAGACGTTCTCAAAAATCATAGTTGCGTTGCTTTTACTTTATATTTGTTTAATTGAGAGCTGCAAAAAAAGCAATCCAACAGAGGTGTCCAACAGTAACCAGAATGAAATCCATTCTTGGACTAAAATGACAAATGGGTTACCAACAAACACACCATACACAATTGCCAGCATCGGGAGTAGGCTTTACGTGTACGCCGGCAACGAGCTATTCTCATCATCAGATAATGGCGGGTCATGGATTCCAATAGGAACCGGTTTGCCCGATAGCTCTTGGATCAGTGGCATCGCCGGAATTAATAACAATCTTGCTGCGGCGACAGAAGGAAATGGTGTTTTTACTTCAACCAATTTTGGGGTTACATGGATAAAATCAGTAAATAACGGTTTAGACGCAGGTGCCCAGTCTGTTCATTCTATTCTAATGACTTCCGAATTTTTGTTTATCGGTGCAGGAAATGATGCCTCTATTTATAGATCTTCTGACTTTGGCGTCAGTTGGGTATCTGTCAGCAATGGCTTTCCCATGACAACAGAAGAATACTTCCCTAGAATTTATGTGCTTGTTGGAAACGATACCATACTTTATGCTTGTCCATTTGCGAGTGGAATCTATTTCTCCAATAACAATGGTAGCAACTGGCAATCGATGGGTGTAGGATTGCCCTATCAACCGTATGTTTCGAGTTTCGCGGTATCTGATTCTTTCTACTTTGCTACAATATCTACATCATCGATTGTCGAGCAGGGCTTATACCAGCGAGCCCTTAGCAGTCCGAGTTGGAAGAAAATTGCAGATACAGTAACAATTAGCACCCCAAACTTTGTTGTGGCTCAAGGTAGCACAATACTCCTTTCAACCGGCCACGGAATGGAAATTTCATTTGATAATGGAAATAATTGGAGCACTTGCAATCAAGGGTTAGATTTAGACAATACAACACTTGCCGAGTTTCATTATGCTCTTATTCAAAACGATTACGTTTTTGCCACGTCCGATTATAGAGCAGTATGGAGATATTCTCTTAAATAGAACACTGTCAATCAAATGTCCGAAGTTGTTGCGCCCTAACCAGTCGCTCAAGCTGACGGAACCAGCCGTTGACGATTTTGCACGCGCGAAACGACCAGCTACTATCGGACATGACTCGCCACGCGCGGAATGGCTACCGTCGCTGCGGCGCTTCGCCGCCGCAGCTTAGCTCCGGTCCGTTAGGTGGCAAAGAAAACTTAGGTTCGCAAAGCGAGAAGTAGTTTCGATCTTTCAAGTTCTGTCTATCAATCTGGTTTTTAAAAGATGGAGTCTATGAGCAGTTGGATTTTCTAACTGCAATAACTGCAATAAAACGATATTATCTGGTACGGAGAGCTTTCCGGGCAATCATAGTTGGGAGCTATGTTTATAAGCAAAATCAAAAACGAAGCATTCTTAGTGCGAAGCTGTATGCAGGTTAACCAACTGACTTTGCCACCTAACCAGTCGCTCAAGCTGACGGAACCAGCCGTTGGTGATTTAACACGCGCGAAACGACCAGCTACTATTGGACATGACTCGCCACGCGCGGACTGGCTACCGTCGCTGCGGCGCTTCGCCGCCGCAGCTTAGCTCCGGTCCGTTAGGTGGCAAAGAAAAGCTTAGATTGTCTAAGAAAGAAACAGTTTCAGTAATTCAAGTTTTGTTTCTTTGATTCAAGTTTCCAAAGATACGAATCTATAAGCAGTGAGATTTTCTAATTGCAATAACTGCAATAAAACGATATTATCTGGTACGGAGAGCTTTCCTGGCAATCATAGTTGGGAGCTATGTTTATAAGCAAAATCAAATACGAAGCATTCTTAGTGCGAAGCTGTACGCAGGTTAACCAACTGACTTTGCCACCTAACCAGTCGCTCAAGCTGACGGAACCAGCCGTTGGTGATTTAACACGCGCGAAACAACCAGCTACTATCGGACATGACTCGCCACGCGCGGACTGGCTACCGTCGCTGCGGCGCTTCGCCGCCGCAGCTTAGCTCCGGTCCGTTAGGCGGCGGACAAAAATAAGTCATCTAGAAAAAAAAGTGTTTTCGGTTTTCCAAGCTTCGTCTCTTGATTTGAGTCTCCAAAGATATGAATCTATAAGCAGTCAGATTTTCTAATTGCAATAACTGCAATAAAACGATATTATCTGGTACGGAGAGCTTTCCTGGCAATCATAGTTGGGAGCTATGTTTATAAACAGTATCAAATACGAAAACATTCTTAATACGCAACGACGTACTGGTTTACTGTCATGTTCGCCGCCTAACCAGTCGCTCAAGCTGACGGAACCAGCCGTCGATGATTTAACACGCGCGAAACAGCCAGCTACTATTGGACATGACTCGCCACGCGCGGACTGGCTACCGTCGCTGCGGCGCTTCGCCGCCGCAGCTTAGCTCCGGTCCGTTAGGCGGCGAAAGCAATTTGTAACAAAAGAAAAAAAGGAGGAGTTAAAAGAATTAACCTACAAGCAGTCATCCGGTTTTTCTACAAACGACTCCTCTTTCAGACAACGCACTCACTAAATACGCTCATTTTATCAAATACCAAAAGCTTGGTATTGCTTTCTTAAAGATAGTTTCTAATATAATACAGTCAGTACGAAAGCGTATTCTCATCAAAATGCACTTATCGCCGCCTAACCAGTCGCTCAAGCTGACGGAACCAGCCGTTGGTGATTTAACACGCGCGAAACAATCAGTTACTATTGGACATGACTCGCCACGCGCGGACTGGCTACCGTCGCTGCGGCACTTCGTTGCCGCAGCTTAGCTCCGGTCCGTTAGGTTGCGCAATATGCAGTCAACGCCAAATTCTCCAAAACTACAAGGATCGAATTTATGTCACCGAGAAAAGGAACTATAAACAGAACTAGCGCCGCAATCATATTGCTCTTTATTCTATGTTGCTCATTTTCCGTAGATGCTCAAGAACTCACACAAAAATATAATAGCCTCTTGGACAGAACAGAATTTTACAATTCTAATGGCCAAATGGTCGGGTACGCAAAGGAAAACAATCTGTTGAACCAGCTGGAGTATTATGATTCGTATGGCACACTTATCAAAACTGTGAAAAGAAATAATCTTCTGAATCGAAATGAAACCTACGACCCCAATGGAAGCCAACAAGGTTACTCACAATACAACAATCTGTTAAAGCAGAACGAAACCTACGATAATACCGGCAATCAGAAGTATGTGAAAAAATGGAATCAACTCCTACAGAGATACGACGTCTTCAACTCTAGCGGACAACAAATTGGTTACTACAAATACAACCAACTCCTGAATCAATGGGAATACTTCCCTCTTAACTGATTTCAACATCTAATTCTACCGATATGTCTCTCCCAAATAAAGTGAAAAACAATCTTCCGACACAAATTGGTGAGGAAAAATCGCATAAATTCGATTTCCCCGTTCTAAACATTGTAATAAAGGTCAAGAAAACTGGATCTGATCTATATCAACTATCAGTCTATTTACCGACAGGCCCATCAGGCGGGCTTGAAAAATTCTGGAAACACGATAAATCAGTTCCACAATCTGAATTGGATGCTGCTTTTGCTGGATTTGCAATCAGATTTGATTAAACATACTTTATTCCAACGAATTGACTACAATATGAAAAATATTTTTTCCGTCCTATTGATTGCTATTTCCATTCCTCTATTTGCGGAAACAAAAACATTTATCCGCGAATACACTTACACTGCCAGTGAAGCTGATAGTAAAATCACTTCCCGCGCAATTGCGCTCGACCAAGTAAAGAGAATGTTGCTAGAAGAAATTGGCATTTACCTTAAAAGCGAATTCCAGACAGCAAAGCAAGAGAAAAATGGTGTATATAGCGAGCTCACCAAAGAACAAACCCAAAGCATTACTGCGGGAATTACGGAAACAAAAATTCTTGAAGAAAGATGGAATGGCGAAACGTACTACATCAAAGCCTCAATCACAGTTGACCCCGACGAAGTAACTAAGACTATTGCCCGCATCGCCGCCGACCAGAACAAACTTAAAGAGTTGGAGGAAGTTGAACACAAAGCCGACGAAGCCATTTCAGAAATTGCACAACTGCGAAAAGAATTTGATTCTACAAAATCAGAGAACGAAAAACTGGCAAAACAAAAAGAGTATATCGTTGCATCCGATAATCTTTCAGCTTCAGATTGGTTTCAGAAAGGATATAATGCTGCTGAATTAAAGGAATATGATAATGCAATTTTGTATTACCAAAAATCGATTGACCTCAACCCAAATAATGCCAGTCCCTACATCAACTTGGGACTTGCTTACCATGATAAAGGCAATCTCGACAAAGCGATTCAAGTCCTCCAAAAAGCGATTGACCTAAATCCACAGAATTCCATGGCCTTCAACAATTTGGGAGCTGCCTATGCAGCTAAAGGCAATCTCGACAAAGCAATTGAACTTTACGAAAAAGCAGTTGAAATCAATCCAGGGTATTCGGCGGCCTACAACAATATGGGAAGTGCTTACATACAGAAAGGCAATTTCGATAAGGCAATTCAACTTTTCCAAAAAGCGATTGACCTCAATCCACAGAATTTTCAAGCCTACGTCGGTTTGGGAATGGCTTACGAAGCTAATGGGAACGATGATAAAGCGATTGAACTTCTGCAAAAGGCTATCGAGTTCAATCCTAACTCTTTCGATGCTTACCTCGGATTGGGAACCGCCTACTCATATAAAGGCAATCCTAATAAAGCGATTGAACTTCTGCAAAAGGCTATTGACCTCAAACCTCAGGTTTCCACAGCCTACTACATTCTGGGGGGTGTTTACCAGGATGAAGGAAATCTCGACAAAGCAATTCAACTTTATAAAAAGGCTGCGCAATTGGGAGATAAAGGTGCACAGCAATGGCTAAAAACAAATGGATATACCTGGTAGTGCACGTCATGGTTCTTGAATCAACGGCCCATCAATGAAGAAAGTCTCAAGCTTTATCCTTATTCAAAAGAGCCTCAAATGAAAATCCTTCAATCAGGTTGTCTGTATATTTTTACTTTTTGTTTTTCCATTCTCTTTCAAGGCTGTGCCTCGACGGAGAAGATAGTCTACTACGAGGCCGTACCTCAAAGGTCTGACAATCAGCAAATCGTTGTCACCTGTACAGGCAATTTCATGAATACTCGGGTCTTCAAATTGGATTTTACTTTCCGAAATAATTCATCCGAAAATGTTATAATAGATCCATCAAGTATCTATTTATTGAACGATAATTCTGTAATTATAAATAAGCTTACTTTTGAACAGACTACGAAATTAATTGTGTTGGAAGGACAAGGTTACCTTGATGAGAATGTGGTTCGTTCAGCGTTAATCGGGCGATTTTTAGAACCTACGACAGTTCCTCCACAGGCCGCAATACAAGGGCTGTTAATGTGGGATGGCTATAACTTAGTATTTCCATTGTGGCTCGGTTTCAACATTGGAAACGATAAATTTAAGTTCAAAGTCGAACGCCAAATCGATCAAAATACCAGAAACTAGACAAGATGGAAGCAAAATCAATTATCCGTGCTCATCTAACCACTACAAAACCGAGAAAGTCACGATAACAAAGTCCAGTGCGACTGCACGTCGCTGCAGCTTAGCTCCAGTCGTTAGGTTGCGCTATTTTGGTCCACACCATATGAAATCATACGAATCCATTCTCACAATCCTAAAGCAAAATGGTTATGACGAAACAACAAACGTCTCAGATTTCTACTTCAACAATAGAGAAAGACTGGACCCTTTAATCTTTGGACCTAATTATCATAGCGATGAGTTTGCAAATAGAATCAAGTGGAAATCCGAATTCGGGGTTGCATGTGTTAATGCTATCAAAAGATATATTGAGGAGAAGCTTTACCATCACGAAACAATAGTCAACCAAAAGTTTTTCTCCCAACATCATCTCATGATGAATGATCCAGAATGGCAGAAAAAGGTCAAGTTCGATCCTGAAGAACTCTATGTCACTATCGATTTCAGCGATTTCAGTTTTCAATATCAAAACCGCTCATGGACCATAAATGAATTCACCTACTCATTCAAAACCGGTAGGATAGGCGGGCAGCTGGATTTAATTGGAATTGACCTTTCAGGCATCAGTTTAAAAAACTGTAGACTTGTTGGCCTCTGCTTTGGAAACGCGAATTTCGATAACGCAACCATGTCTCATGTCGAACTAATTGCAACAACCTTTCAAGATACCTCTTTCCGTCATGCCAACCTTGGCGGAATCCATGTCAAGAACGGTTCATATTTCAACAGTGCTGATTTCACTACAGCTGGCGTATTTGGCATATATCCTCTCGGCGACAAGTGCCTAACTGAGCCATTCAAGTACACCGAAATATCATATTTTTATTTACTGAAAATCACGATAAAATCTCTCTTACATATCAAGTCCCATTCAGTTCCTGGTAGAGAATCCGGCAGGCACACGGCGTTTGCGAACAATCCAACATCTGAAATGACTCTACCACAAACACGCGCTCTCAAGGAATATATTACTTGGTATCAATTCACTATGGATAAGGTAGTTGACTTTCCAAATATCCCCTTCCTAAAAAAAGTTGGCTTTCTCTTCTCCGTTATTGCAACAAAGCACTGGACTTCCTATTGGGCATTAGCTTTCTTTGCCCTCATTCTGAACTTTATCTACCCATCTTTATTCTTGCTTTGTTCTCATCACTTTGAGCAATTGAGTGATAATTACTTCACCCTTTTTTATGACAGCATGCTAATATTCACGTCTCTCGGCTTAGAAGGAATAAAACCGATCTCTCCTATTGGACAGATTCTCGTTATCTCAGAAACCATTTCCGGATATGTTGTTTTGGCTCTTTTCGTATTTCTTCTGGCGAGAAAAGTTGAATGGAAATATTAATTTACTTACGGATTTCTTCAAAAAACTGCACTCGACTTGGCGCGCAACCTAACCAGTCGCTCAAGCTGACGGAACCAGCCGTCGATGATTTAACACGCGCGAAACAATCAGTTACTATCGGACAGGACTTGGCTCGCGCGGACTGGATTCCGTCGCTGCGGCGCTTCGCCGCCGCAGCTTAGCTCCGGTCCGTTAGAACGCACGAACATCTCTAGGCGAGTGCGGAGAAAATAGGCGCACAGCGATTAACTCGGCAGATCGTGAGACATTATCGAACAAAATAGGACAACAAATGGTCAAACATATTGTAATGTGGAAATTGAAAGCGAATGCTCTTGGAAACAGCAAGACGGAAAATGCTGTGTTGGTTAAACAGAAACTCGAGGCACTAAACGGAAAAATCCAAGGGATGTTGAGACTGGAAGTAGGAATCAACTACTCTCAAACCGAAAATAGTGCCGATCTGGTGCTTTACTCAGAGTTTGCAACAAGAGAAGATTTAGAAAAATACCAAGTTCATCCCGAACACAAAGCAGTCATGCCATTCGTTTCGGAGGTTAGAAGTGAGAGAAGAATGGTCGATTATGAACTGTAGCTTGGTCCTCATAAGCAAAGAGTCCCGCGTGCGTTCTAACCAGTCGCTCAAGCTGACGGAACCAGCCGCTGGTGATTTAACACGCGCGAAACGACCAGCTACTATTGGACATGACTCGCCACGCGCGGACTGGCTACCGTCGCTGCGGCGCTTCGCCGCCGCAGCATAGCTCCGGTCCGTTAGGCAGCCAAAACGGCTTATGAGTATATTCATTCAAAAATTCGGACGTTGACTCCGCGACAAAACAGGTTAAAGACTATTACCCCGTGAAAGAAGAATTTGCAAATGAAATCCGTACAACATTAGAATCATTAGGTATCAATCCTATAGATTTTTGTGCGCTGGTTATGATCGTATGGGTAATTTGGGATGTTAGGAATTATAGGAAGAATAAGGATTGGAAAACGCGACCTTTCATCAATAAGTTTAATTTTATCATCAGGGTTTTGTCAATGATATTAATCGTAACCGCCAGTATTCTATTCTATTTCGATCATCGTCGATAATGAATGATGCAGGTAATAACTGAGGGTTTCTATTGTCACGTACGAATTTACAGAATTGTAGAGACCAGGAAAAATACTACTTAAAAACGTCGTGGCTGCCTAACCAGTCGCTCAAGCTGACGGAACCAGCCGTCGACGATTTCGCCGCGCGCCAGAAAAATTTTTTAGGGAAATGGCGATGTCTGCCGCGCGTATAGTCTACATGGAACTGGCTGCACATCGCCGCAGCTTAGCTCCGGTCCGTTAGGTGGCAAAGAAAACTTGAATCGGCGTAGAAAGAAATAGTTTCAGTATTTTGATTTTCGTTTCTTGATTTAAGCTCCAAAAAGGATGAGTCTACAAGCAGTCAGATTTTCTAATTGCAATAACTGCAATAAAACGATATTATCTGGTACGGAGAGCTTTCCTGGCAATCATAGTTGGGAGCTATGTTTATAAGCAAAATCAAAAACGAAACAGTCTTGGCACGAAACTTTGTCCAGCTTAACCAACTGACTTTGCCACCTAACCAGTCGCTCAAGCTGACGGAACCAGCCGTCGATGATTTAACACGCGCGAAACAACCAGTTACTATTGGACATGACTCGCCACGCGCGGACTGGCTACCGTCGCTGCGGCGCTTCGCCGCCGCAGCTTAGCTCCGGTCCGTTAGGGTGCAGCACAAACAGCAGACAGCAAAAAAACTTTAAACAATACATTGTTCTTTGATAAAATAAAGAGGGCTAATTCCTCAGAAAGGCAGATGATATGTTCAAAGCCATTTTGAGCGGGGCGCGTCTTTAATGAAGTTGTTAGCCAGCAAATGAATCCAAAACTCAGTTTTGGGTCGTGTGTCGAGCCTAAAACCTCAAATGTATTAGCCAATACATTGCACACTATTAGCAAGCCAATGCCATTAAAGAGAGAATCGCGGTTCAATAGTGACTTATCAAGAGTGGCTCTCTCGATTAAGAAACCGCGCCTCCCTCATTTTATATTGGTACCAATTATTAAAGAACGTGCTGTTACCCTTGCAGAAAGGATTTTCAAATGAACGGATTTATGGAGGATGACAACTTTAAACGGCAAGTTGTATCATCATTAAAAACTATTTCTAAATTGTTAGAATTTATTTTGCTGGCTATTATTTTGTTTATTATCAATTATTATTTCAAACATTAATTGTTGTATCTACTGTGCTGCACCCTAACCAGTCGCTCAAGCTGACGGAACCAGCCGTTGGTCATTTAACACGCGCGAAACAACCAGCCACTATCGGACATGACTCGCCACGCGCGGACTGGCTACCGTCGCTGCGGCGCTTCGCCGCCGCAGCTTAGCTCCGGTCCGTTAGCTGGCAACTCAGCACTTATTCACTTGCATTCTTTTCTCAAGGTGGCTTCTGTGAGAACTAAATTGGTAATGAGTACAAACGCTTCTTTGCTTTTAGCACACGGAGTAGTGCTACTCTTTGCTCCTGAAGTATTGTTCAAACTTTTTAATTTAAGTAATACCCCTGAAACATCGGTTAGCGCACAGTTTTTGAGTGCAGCATTGATAGGCTTAGGATTAATGAATTGGACAGCGCGGGGTTTAGTTCTTGGCGGCATTTATGGACGTGCGATTGTTTATGGCAACTTTGCATACTCGCTCATTGGTTTCCTCGCTAGTATCAAGGCGCGTCTTAACGGCTTTAGTAATGATTACTTTTGGATAGAAATTGTTCTTTATTTGGTTTTTACAATTGCATTTGGCGTCATGCTCTTTCGAGGTCCAAGTGCAAAAACAACAGAACCTTGAAAAACAATATCAAAGAGTTGCCAGCTAACCAGTCGCTCAAGCTGACGGAACCAGCCGTTGGTGATTTAACACGCGCGAAACAGCCAGCTACTATTGGACATGACTCGCCACGCGCGGACTGGCTACCGTCGCTGCGGCGCTTCGCCGCCGCAGCTTAGCTCCGGTCCGTTAGGCAGCCAAAGAGCAGTTACAATCTCGGAGATATTATGAAAAGGTTTCTCCTATTACTATTATTGAACGCTATCTGCTCTGCAACAACACTTGCGCAATTTGAACAGGGCAAAGTCGAAATTACATTCAACGGCACCGCCGGCTATCTAGAAGACAACCTTCCTGCTAATTTATATGGTTCACAATCTATCGGCTATGTCATGCTTAATACGAATGTTGGTTATTATCTTCTTGATGGATTCTCGATAGAACCGCAACTAGGCTTGCTCGCAACAGAAAATACATTTCCTTCTCAATCAGCGCTCTTAAATCTTTCATATACACATCGCATTTCAACTTCGGCGATCGCGCTATTTATCCGCGGTGGATATGGTATAAGTAATTCTCTTTCTTCCCCAGTGGTTGGATTTGTGCCCATTCGTATAAACACAGTATCAAATGTCCACTTAATCAATGCGAGCGGGGGAACAAAAATATTGCTTATTGAGCATGTAGCCTTAAACATTGAATTGAATTATCGCAGAGAAACCTTTGATGATGAAGTTCCAATAGGCCTGTATTTTATCAATAACACCGCCGTCCCTTTAACTCGCACCGTCGGCTACAGATATGCATACGTTGGTATGCTATTTGGTTTTTCCATTTTATTATAGGTTTAAAAATATTTTGTGGCTGCCTAACCAGCGGCTCAAGCTGACGTAACCAGCCGTCAGCTTGTCGCCGCGCGAGAAAAAAAATTTTAGGGAATTGGCGATGTCTGCCGCGCGTATAGCCTACCATTGATTTGGCTGCACGTCGCCGCAGCTTAGCCGCGGTCCGTTAGGGCGCACGTCATCACAATATGAAAACCATTGTAATCATACTCACGCTCTTTTCGACCTCAATTGCAGCCGACCTCCCATCGACTGATACGACATTTTCGTCTCCAACTCAACGGTATTCTATTACCTTCAAACGAATCAAAAATGTGACCTATAAAAGGCATGACAATATTGATGAATTCAATCATATTATTTACACAATATGCTTCCTTGAAGGTGCTACCTCTCGACAATTTCATGCAAAGTTTGTGGATGTATACAACAAAAGAAAACCATCTCAGATAAAGGACATCTTTAAAAATATTGATTGGAGTCCAAAAGATGATATCGCAATTCTGCCCGAAGAGGATTGGGCTAGTTATCCAGTCCCTCACCGCTATACGGCAGTTAATTTGACAGGTCGCTACAGCTGGAAGATTTCTCGGTTTCAACTTACTGATTTCAAATGGATCAATTCCATTGAAGCAATTGGAAATAATGAAAATGATTGCCACAATGGAATTGGCTTCTTCAATGGCAGGTCCGGCAAGTCTTGCGAAATCATCTCCCCTAGTAGTCCCAACGGATATCGTGTCCATGCAAAAACTGATTCTGGATTGGTAATAATAACTTCGCTAGATAACTGTGCAACCATCGATCAAAGCAAACATTTCGTGCCAAGGCAATATTTTCTGGAATTCAAAACTCTACGTCTAAAACCAATCAAAGGTGCGCCCTAACCAGTCGCTCAAGCTGACGGAACCAGCCGTCGATGATTTAACACGCGCGAAACGACCAGCTACTATCGGACATGACTCGCCACGCGCGGACTGGCTACCGTCGCTGCGGCGCTGCGCCGCCGCAGCTTAGCTCCGGTCCGTTAGGCGGCACAACATGAAAGGTACCATGGAATCTAATTCGCTCAAGTGGACATTTCGTTTCATTATGATTGGCTCACTTATCATCATTTTGATCTTAACAACTCCTACAGGCATCATTTATCAATTTTCTTTTGCAACAGCATTAATTGTGGCGGGCATGCTCTTCCTTATCGACTTCAATGTCTCTACGAGATTTTACAGTCTCCTTCTCTCAATTATAATCGTTTGGTGCATTGCGTTCATGTCAAGCATCTTGTCTCATTTTGAACTAGTCGATTATCTCAAAACGATTCAAAAGCACATTGAAGTCATCACTTCTTTCACACTGCCAACTTCGTTGTTTCTTTTCTGTTTTATGATGAAAGAATATTCTGACGTCCGTCTGCTCAGTGAATCAGTCAAAAAATGGAAGCTGGCGATAAAACTAACATTGCTGGTATATGGAATTCCAACACTTTATATCTTTTCGCTTTACGTTAGTTATTTGATAGGCAAGACAACGGAATTTAGCCTCTATTATAATGCTGCAAACAAATCAAACATGAGTCTGGCTGAAGACTTGTTGGCTCTTCTTTTTGTTATCGTTATTCTATTGCCATTTTTCTTTGTTCTCTATTCATTAAGCAAAACGATTTCAGAAGCAAAGCATGTTGCCGCCTAACCAGTCGCTCAAGCTGACGGAACCAGCCGTCGATGATTTAACACGCGCGAAACAACCAGCTACTATTGGACATGACTCGCCACGCGCGGACTGGCTACCGTCGCTGCGGCGCTTCGCCGCCGCAGCTTAGCTCCGGTCCGTTAGGCCGCAGCGCATTTTGGTAACACAGAATTATGCACAACGAGACAGCTGCTTTTATCACTGATGAGCTCCAAATGATATCATCAATTCCAAGGGTAAGCAAATGAACCAATATCGTTACTCGCTATTGTTACTCTTTATGATTTCTTATTGCACTCTTTCACAAACTCGATATAAACTTCCATGCGACAGCACACAAAATGATACGGAAGGAAGAATTTGCGCTCGCAAAGAATTCGAAAAAGCAGATAAAGATCTAGATAACGCATACCAGCGGTTGCTGAGCAAGATTCGAGCTTACAAAGCTAGTCTACAGGGAGAAGATCGCGCACGAGAGGAAAACATTGAAAAACTCATCATCAGTTCTCAAAAAGAATGGCTCGAATATCGTAATTCAGCATATAATATTCGCGAAAAGCTTTTCGCGGGTGGATCAGAACTCTCACAAGTAGTATCCATTGAAGGAACCCAATTAACTCGCGAACGTATTCTAGAGATAGAGGATTTACTAGTTTACTACCATGCGTGGTAATTATATCCGCAGCTACGACAATGCTGCGGCCTAACCAGTCGCTCAAGCTGACGGAACCAGCCGTCGATGATTTAACACGCGCGAAACAACCAGTTACTTGTTGGACATGACTTGGCTCGCGCGGACTGGCTACCGTCGCTGCGGCGCTTCGCCGCCGCAGCTTAGCTCCGGTTCGTTAGGCGGCGAAAGCAATTTGTAACAAAAGAAAAAAGGAAGAGTTAAAAGAATTGGTCTACAAGCAGTCATCTGGTTTTTCTACAAACGGCTCTTCTTTCAGACAACGCACTTACTAAATACGGTCACTTTATCAAATACTAAAAACTTGGTATTGCATCCTTGGAGATAGCTTCTAATATAATAGAGTCAGTACGAAAACGTGTTCTTATCAAATTACACTTTTCGCCGCCTAACCAGTCGCTCAAGCTGACGGAACCAGCCGTCGATGATTTAACACGCGCGAAACAAACAGCTACTATCGGACATGGATTACCACGCGCGGACTGGCTACCGTCGCTGCGGCGCTTCGCCGCCGCAGCTTAGCTCCGGTCCGTTAGGCGGGCGCAACATCTAATTATCATGTTTATTGCAGGAATTTGAATGACGGAAACAACGGACAAGAAAGTGAGAATATTTAATGTGGCAAACGATATGAACATCTCAAGTGTTGCGATTATAGAGTTTCTCGAAAGCAAGGGTTACACGGCCATTGGACCAATGTCTATGGTCGACAATGATATGATGAAAAACATTACGTCTCATTCATTTAATGACTACAAAAACGTAATTTGTCCAAGATGTGCAAACAGCATTAGTGTGCGCGAAGGCATTACAATTTTATCTTGTTTTACTTGTGGATTGCAATTTAGAGTTGAGCCAGAGAGACAAATACAATATTTTTTCTATAGGCTATTTGTTAAGATAAAGTCATTCCTTCCAAGATGGGTCAAAACAAATTGGAGCAAGGTAATTGCCAAGGCGGAAAGCACGATTTTGTCCGAAACCATAATTTATGAAAGTCATTGTTGGTATTGTCAATCACCAATCAAGTCTGTAAAAACAGAAGCAAAAGGAAAACATTTCTTAAAGTATCAAATTAGCGTTCTCTGGTTAGGGAATAAAAAATGTCCAAAGGCAAAATGCATACATTTCTTATGCAATAATTGCGGTCGATGCTTTTGTGATTATGATAACCTGGATTTAAGGTTGCCTAGCCCAGTAATAGAAAAAAAATGGCTTGAAGAGAATCCCTAAAGACTAACGTCGCCCGCCTAACCAGTCGCTCAAGCTGACGGAACCAGCCGTCAGCTTTTCGCCGCGCGCTAAAAAATTTTTAAGGAAATGGCGATGTTTGCCGCGCGTATAGTCTACCATTGATTTGGCTGCACGTCGCCGCAGCTTAGCTCCGGTCCGTTAGGCGGCGATACACAGTTGTTATAAAGAAAAAAAATATTAGGGGTAAAAAGAATTGGTCTACAAGCAGTCATACTACCTACTAACTTCTACCCTTTCCACTGAACAATCACCAAAATTCGATAGTTTATCAAATACCAAGATTTAGGTATTGTGAGTTTTAGAAATTGTTTCTAATGTAAGGCAGTTAGTTATACGAAAGGGTATTCTTATCAACATACACGTATCGCCGCCTAACCAGTCGCTCAAGCTGACGGAACCAGCCGTTGGTGATTTAAGACGCGCGAAACAGCCAGCTACTATTGGACATGACTCGCCACGCGCGGACTGGCTACCGTCGCTGCGGCGCTTCGCCGCCGCAGCTTAGCTCCGGTCCGTTAGGCCGCCAAAGCAACAGAGGAGCAAATTCTCATGAACAAGCCATCGAAACAAATTCTCTTTTGGTCTCCACGAGTTTTAAGCATTCTGTTCGCAATTTTTATCTCCATTTTTGCCCTCGACGTATTCAGCGAAGGATATGATTTCTGGAGAACCTTACTCGCATTCGCAATTCATCTCATTCCAACGGCCATCATTATTCTTTTCTTAATTATTGCTTGGCGATGGGAATGGATTGGTGGTGTGGTGTTTCTTATCCTTGCCGTCTTATATGTCGTCTTTGTTTGGGGCAGATTTCCTTTGTTTGTATATTTCGCAATAGCCGGACCAATGGCAATCATAAGCGTTCTATTCTTTGTCAATTGGAAGCATCGAACCGAAATACAAACAAAGTAGTTGGCGGCCTAACCAGTCGCTCAAGCTGACGGAACCAGCCGGCGATGATTTAACACGCGCGAAACAGCCAGCTACTATCGGACATGACTCGCCACGCGCGGACTGGCTACCGTCGCTGCGGCGCTTCGCCGCCGCAGCTTAGCTCCGGTCCGTTAGGCGGCGAAAACAAGTTTGAAAAAAAGAAGAAGTGGTAAAAGAATGAATCTATAAGCAGCTTGATTTTCTAATTGCAATAACTGCAATAAAACGATATTATCTGGTAGGAAGAGCTTACCGAGCAATCATAGTTGGGAGCTATGTTTATAAACAGTATCAAATACGAAACATTCTTGATACGAACTGGTCTGCGGTTTAACCGACACGCTTCGCCGCCTAACCAGTCGCTCAAGCTGACGGAACCAGCCGTCAGTGATTTAACACGCGCGAAACAACCAGTTACTATCGGACGTGACTCGCCACGCGCGGACTGGCTACCGTCGCTGCGGCACTTCGTTGCCGCAGCTTAGCTCCGGTTCGTTAGGCTGGCGGAAAACGAATTCAATATGGTAAATGTAAAATAGCGGTGAGAACATGATAGCTAAAATTCAGTTTCAAATCGCGATGGGAATAATTGGTTGCCTTTCTTACAGCTATAGTCAAATAAATGATTACTTCCCTTTGCAAATAGGAAGACAACAAACATATGCCTACTACAGATTATCTTCGTTCTATGTCGGATGTACACCAGGAGGGCCACCATGCGACCCGGCGTACGACGTAACTCAAGATAGTGGTTCAGTAGTTTATCAGATTCTTGACTCAACAACTTACCAAGACACCACTACTTTATGGACCGTACGCGAAATTATTCACATTAACACGATAGAATGGCATTTGAACAGCTCGAATGTGCCCGATACGACTTTTTCTTCCTGGAGTCAAACGCAAGATGATTCACTCTTCGAGTCAAATAGTGGCAATCACAAACTATTTGCCAACATGAGTATCTTGAAATTAGATGGTGCTGAGGATCGCTATTCCAACCAAGGGTCAGACAGCATAGACTACTTTATCAATGACCGTTACGGAACTCCCCTAGATAACACCTTCAAAATGGGGATTGGAATCACAAGGATGTATTATTTATTTCGTATTGTTGGGAACAGGTCATGGAACTATCTAAAAACAGAAGTTATTCTACGTTCAACAGTTACAAGCAGTAAAGATAACGTCGCAACAATTCCTGATTATTTTCTTTCCCAAAACTACCCGAATCCTTTTAACCCGTCAACAAAGATCACTTATTCATTGCCAGCGACCGAATACGTGGAATTGGAAATATTCTCTTCCCTTGGTCAGAGTATTTCAAAACTCATTCACAGCATACAGTCAGTTGGGAACCATTCGCTGACTTGGGATGCCAGCGGCCTTCCGACAGGTGTATACTTTTATCGCCTGAGAACCTTGCGCCAAACGATTACTAGGAAGATGGTACTGCTCAAATGACTTTTGTTCGCCAGCCTAACCAGTCGCTCAAGCTGACGGAACCAGCCGTCGATGATTTCGCTCGCGCGAAACAACCAGTTACTTGTTGGACATGACTTAGCTCGCGCGGACTGGATTCCGTCGCTGCGGCACTTCGTCGCCGCAGCTTAGCTCCGGTCCGTTAGGCGGCGTGAAGTTGCAGTGGCTAAAAATCGTTGCATCACGTAAAATCATTAATCTTATGAAAAATCTATCCTACCTTCTCTCCATCTTAGCCTTTGTTTCCCTCCTATTATCATGCAACGACGACAAGATTGTAAATTCAAATGGGATGATACCTGGTCTCTTGCCTATGAGAAATGGAAATAATTGGAACTATAGACGTACTTGGCTTGACCTAAACAAAACGGCAATCGATACTTTTAATATATCAATGACAATGTACGGTCCGGATACAGTTGGAACCTTCGTGGGATATGGAATCAAAGATTTTTTTTGGCCTTTTTCGATTTCGCTATTAGCTAATGAAACCGACGGGCTTTATGCGATTGACGACCCTAGTGAGCTTCCAATTCCAATTACTCCATCACCGCCTCCAATTGCGAAAAGAGCCATTCTATTTCCAACTCAACCAGGAGACACTTTAAGGTTTAAGATGCTTTTGACAAAAACAAAGGCAATAGGTCAATCATTGACCGTACCTGCTGGAAGATTCGATAATTGTGTTGTCTATGATTTCTTTGAAGGTGATTCATTAGCTGCGGAGGCGTATGTTTTGCCCCACGTCGGTGTCATCAGAATATGGGCAATATATGGGAACCAAATACAAATGAATGATCTAACATCATACTCAATCGAATAACATAATAGCTGCACGCCGCCTAACCAGTCGCTCAAGCTGACGGAAGTAGCCGTCGATGATTTAACACGCGCGAAACAACCAGCTACTATTGGACATGACTCGCCACGCGCGGACTGGATTCTGTCGCTGCGGCGCTTCGCCGCCGCAGCTTAGCTCCGGTCCGTTAGGTTGCACTTCAAAAAACAGCGAGGCACAACATGAAACATATATTTATCATTTTTGTTTTGTCTTCTTCAATTTCTTTTTCACAAAGCACATTTACTTTCCCCTTTAGTTCAGATAGCAGTAGATGGATATATGTTCACTCTAATGCATTTACAGATTTTACAGACACAATTACATACTACTTTGGTAAGGATACTTTAATGCCGAATAGACAAACCTATAAACCCTATGGGAAAGCTTTACCTAATGACCAAATATTTTATTTTAGAAAAGATAGTTTAAGAATTTATCAATACTTAAGTGATACTTCAGAATTTGTTCGTTACGATTTTTCAAAGAAACTGGGTGATACTATCTTATACACTACACTAGGAAGTTATGTCTATGCAACCATTATAACTGGCGACCAAGACAAGACCGTATTGGGCCGGTCTAGAAGAGTTATGACTTTCCATGGTAATGGTGGCGTATGGGATGATGTCGTTGATAGCATTGGAATTATGGATTTCTCACTGGGTACTGAAGATTACTACCAATTAACAGGGGCAATAATTTCAGGAATCAGTTATGGATATATTACATCCGTCGCCACAAAAAAAGGCCTTATTCCCAACACACCATATTTGTCTCATAATTATCCTAACCCATTTAATCCAGCTACAACAATTGAATATGAGATTTCAACTGGCATGAATGTAAGGATCATAATTACCAATGAAATTGGCCAACAAGTCGCAATCCTTGTGAACTCATACAAACAACCAGGTTCATATCGTATTGAGTGGAATGCATCAAATTGTGCAAGCGGAATATATTACTGCACAATGAGTGGTAATGGTTTTTTAAAAACAACAAAATTAGTTTTATTGAAATAGTTATTAACAATTGATTGTGAAGTGCAACCTAACCAGTCGCTCAAGCTGACGGAACCAGCCGTCGGCGATTTAACACGCGCGAAACAACCAGTTACTATTGGACATGACTTGCCACGCGCGGACTGACTACCGTCGCTGCGGCGCTTCGCCGCCGCAGCTTAGCTCCGGTCCGTTAGGCGGCTAAAAAAATAAGATGTCTAGGAAGAAAGTGTTTTCGGTTTTCCAAGCTTCGTCTCTTGATTTGAGTCTCCAAAGATATGAATCTATAAGCAGCTTGATTTTCTAATTGCAATATCTGCAATAAAACGATATTATCTGGTACGGAGAGCTTTCCTAGCAATCATAGTTGGGAGCTATGTTTATAAATAGTATCAAATACGAAACATTCTTGATACGAACTGGTCTGCGGTTTAACCGACACGCTTCGCCGCCTAACCAGTCGCTCAAGCTGACGGAACCAGCCGTTGGTGATTCAATGCGCGCGAAACAGCCAGCTACTATCGGACATAACTTGCCACGCGCGGACTGGCTGCCGTCGCTGCGGCGCTTCGCCGCCGCAGCTTAGCTCCGGTCCGTTAGGTTGCCATTTGTTGCTGCTACGCAGACAGAGTACGTGTAAGGGCTTTTCGGGGAGTTCGCAGAGTGAGGAGAGATCGAACAAGCAAATCAATCGAAACCGAAGGATCGCCCGCTTCCATTTTGGCAATTCGCGATTGGCTTGATTTTAAGAGTCTAGCCATTTGATGTTGAGTAAGCTTTAGCGATCGACGCCGTTCTTGGAGGTTTTTACTCAAAGTGAGTTTGAGTTCAACATATTCAGCTTCTTCTGGAGAAAGGGAGAGAAATTCACGAACGGTTCCAACCTTCCACCCTTTCGCTTCTAATCGCTGTTTTCTGGATTTGTTCATAAATTCCTCTTTAAATACTATCGTACACTTGAATTCTTTTCTTGCATCTTTCTATTACATTCTGAGGAGTGCGTTGCGTTTGCTTCTGGAATACATCCAATATGATAATAGCATCTGCATCAATGCGATAAATGATCCGCCAATTAAGGTTTTCATCATTAATGCGTAATTCATGACACCTATTCCCAATAGAAGGCATTGGACGCGACCATGGCAAACCAAGCTTTTCGCCAATCTGAAGTCGACGCAACAAAAAACCAGCTTCTATGCGAGCTGTTTTCGAAAAAGGTGGCGTCTTGATTTCGCCGTGAAGCCATACTAAAGGTTTATCGGCAAGCGTCATATGAAACAATATATGTCAAATCTGACATAGAGTCAAGTGACTCCAACAAACAAATGGCAACCTAACCAGTCGCTCAAGCTGACGGAACCAGCCGTCGGTGATTTAACACGCGCGAAACAATCAGTTACTATTGGACATGACTCGCCACGCGCGGACTGGCTGCCGTCGCTGCGGCGCTTCGCCGCCGCAGCTTAGCTCCGGTCCGTTAGGGCGCAACAAGCAACCGTATCCCAAATGAAACAGAATAGAAAAAATCCAGTACTTTACGCCGTTTACATGGATGCCGTCGAAAATCAATTGAAGAACAACGATCCGCCAGAATCTCGAATTACCTTTGAACGATTATTGCAAGAAGGCTTCAGTGAACTGGATGCAAAGAAGCTTATCGCCAAAGTTATTGTCACCGAGACATTTTGGATCATAAAGAAAAACGAACCTTTCAACCTTAAAAGATTTGTCAATAATTTGAACCATTTGCCAGAGGATCCAGAAGAAGATCGGATATAAGTTAGAATCAATGGGTTGCGCCCTAACCAGTCGCTCAAGCTGACGGAACCAGCCGTCGACGATTCAATGCGCGCGAAACAACCAGTTACTTGTTGGACATGACTTAGCTCGCGCGGACTGGATTCCGTCGCTGCGGCACTTCGTGGCCGCAGCTTAGCTCCGGTCCGTTAGGCAGCGCGCTAATAAAGAAGACAACATGTCAACACCATTATTTTTACTGCTTCTATTTTGTCAGGATACTTCCTATCAATCAATAGCAAGCACCACGGAAATTAATCCATCCGCTGACAGCATCACAATAATAAATAAGATTAATTCAACAAGGGACAAATTAAATCTGGATGGGCTGATTGTCGATAGCGTTCTAAGTCAAGCGTCTGAACTGATTGATACAACGGACCCTTCGCAGCTAATAGATGCATATGGCCACAATCAAGTAAACCTCCTTAATTTTCTGAGGGGTAAACATATATTCGACTACGGAATAAGAAGCGTTGTGTTAGAAGCCAATAGCATGGATGAAATTAATTTTGAACAGAATACGGATCTATTGAAGGTCATTAGCAGCCAAACATTTAACAGAATAGGGTTTAGCATTTTCAATCACGCTAATACCACAATCGTAAAATTAGTGCTGTCTGAACATTATATTGAGTTCGCGCCGCGCTGGAATATCGAGTCAGTCATTGCACCGTGTTCAACTGGAGGGATGAGTTTCTATGTAATAATGGGGTTAACTGAAACCGACAGCGTCTACTATGATACAACCAGGTTGGAAGAGTTGCCAGATTCGTTTATACCGAAATCCAAGATAAGACTAGAATTTAGTGATGAAGATGAACTTTATAAGAAGCTCGATCCTAAAACGAAATTGAGCTTCGATCATTTTGAGCCATTGTTAAAAAAGAAAGTGCAAAATGAAGATTTGAATTATTTCAAGCTTAAGTTGCTAAATTCATCAAAGAACATAGTCTTCATGGATTCCAATGGTAAGATATTGGCCTTTTTTAAATTTGACATAGAAAATCGAAAATAAAAAAACATGGCGCGCGCTGCCTAACCAGTCGCTCAAGCTGACGGAACCAGCCGTTGGTGATTTAACACGCGCGAAACGACCAGCTACTATTGGACATGACTCGCCACGCGCGGAATGGATTCCGTCGTTGCGGCGCTTCGCCGCCGCAGCTTAGCTCCGGTCCGTTAGGTGGCAAAGAAAAGCTTAGATTGTCTAAGAAAGAAACAGTTTCAGTAATTCAAGTTTTGTTTTTTTTATTCAAGTTTCCAAAGATACGAATCTATAAGCAGTGAGATTTTCTAATTGCAATAACTGCGATAAAACGATATTATCTGGTGCGGAGAGCTTACCAGGCAATCATAGTTGGGAGCTATGTTTATAAGCAAAATCAAAAACGAAACATTCTTAGTGCGAAGCTGTATGCAGGTTAACCAACTGACTTTGCCACCTAACCAGTCGCTCAAGCTGACGGAACCAGCCGTCGATGATTTAACACGCGCGAAACAACCAGCTACGATTAGACATGACTCGCCACGCGCGGACTGGAGTCCGTCGCTGCGGCGCTTCGCCGCCGCAGCTTAGCTCCGGTCCGTTAGCCAGCGCAAAAGGAAATCATGCGTTACATCATCATTATTACTCTTGATTTCATCATTCTTCAAGGGCTCTTTGGCCAGAGATCAATTGAAGTTCTGGATACAGAATTGTCACCAAAAGGAGATATTGAACTTCAATATGCAGATGACGATTCGTGCATCTGCATGGATGTCTGGTTGGTTTCTCAAGAAGATACAACACAGAAATTTATGCTTGACTCTGCCACTGTTCTTGGTACGAAATATTTTTTCTCTCCCGATGAAAACTGGATAGCGGCAAATTTTGAGGTTGTAAGTGATTTCCGCACAATAATACTTTTCAAACGAATTAAAGGAATACAATACTCCGAGATCAAAAATGTTGAAATCTACGAAAAGGCCCTGAAGTTTTTAACAAGAACGGAGCATCTTCATCAAGTTCCTCGACTTGATCATAGCATAGCTCAATTGATACGGTGGTTACCAAGCTCAAAGTCCTTTCTTTTGTCAATTGGCGGCTGGGATGATGCACATGGCTTAGGGGTTAAAAATTGGACGTGTCTATTTAATGTGAACTCTCAATCAATCTCTTTGGATAAAAATAATCAAGGTAAAATTACTCATACTCGTTAATCAATTCGGTGCGCTGGCTAACCAGTCGCTCAAGCTGACGGAACCAGCCGTCGATGATTTTGCTCGCGCGAAACTACCAGCTACTATCGGACATGACTTGCCTCGCGCGGACTGGATTCCGTCGCTGCGGCACTTCGTCGCCGCAGCTTAGCTCCGGTCCGTTAGGCGGGCTTCCCGTTTTCAAAGTTGCAAGATTCGTTAAAAGCGGGTATCTTGGTCCTTATGAAACCAAAGCTTTACATGGAAACTACGATCCCCAGCTATCTTGCTTCTGCGCCAAGTCGAGACTTAATAGTAGCTGGACACCAACAGACTACTCGCCTTTGGTGGGAAAATCGAAAGAATCAATTTGATATTTTCATTTCACAATTTACCATAGACGAAGTATCCGCTGGCGAGCAAAAACAGGCCAAGAAAAGATTAGAGATTATTGCGAACTGCGCACAGCTTGAAATCACAGATGACGTTACAACACTAGCTCAAGCCTTGCTAAGCGATGGAATTATTCCAAAAAAGGCAGCTACGGACGCCGCTCATATTGCAGTGGCGGCAGTGCATGGAATGGATTATCTCATGACTTGGAATTGTACACATATTGCGAATGCTACAATTTTTAATTCGGTTAAAAGAGTTTGCATAGAACAGGGATTTTCATTTCCAATAATTTGTACACCTGAAGAATTGCTGGGAGAATAACTATGAATGCCGATCATATTGTTGAAGAAGTGCGGAAGATCCGTGAAAATCAGGCGGAGAAATTAAATTTTGACATTAAAGCGATTATTGGTGCAGCACAAAAGAAACAAAAAAAGTCTGCGCATACTCTTGTCTCATTGCGATCCAGGGAAGCCCGCCTAACCAGTCGCTCAAGCTGACGGAACCAGTCGTCGGCGATTTCACCGCGCGCCAAAAATTTTTTCAGGGAAATAGCAACATCTGCCGCGCGTGTGCGGTACGATGATCTGGCCTTACATTGCCGCAGCTTAGCTCCGGTCCGTTAGCCTGCGCAACTTGCTACTCCGAATCCGATTGTGTACCTTAATAAAAAAGAGGTCAATATGCGTTCTGTTTCAGCAGAAAAGGTAAGAACCAATTTCTCGAAGATACTTGATGACGCAGTATCTTCCCATGAGCCAATACAAATAACTGGTAAGAAAGCTCATGGGATCTTAATTTCAGAGGAAGATTGGAGAGCAATACAAGAAACATTGTACCTGCTTTCCATTCCCAAGATGCGTGAATCCATCCGAAAAGGATTGAAAACACCAATAGAAAACTGCGCCACGGAGTTGCCGTGGTAAAGTGGGGACTTGTTTACACAAAACAAGCTCAGAAGGATTCGAAGAAATTACGTTCAGCAGGGTTGAAAACAAAGGCAGAAGATTTACTTCGAATTCTTGAAGAAAATCCTTATCAAAATCCCCCACCTTACGAAAAGCTTGTCGGCGACTTAGCGGGAGCCTACTCTCGTCGAATCAACATCCAACATCGATTAGTGTACCAAATTTTTGACGATCTAAGAGTTATAAAAGTAATACGAATGTGGACTCATTACGAGTAACATTTAAGTTGCGCAGGCTAACCAGTCGCTCAAGCTGACGGAACCAGCCGTCGACGATTTTGCTCGCGCGAAACAACCAGTTACTATCGGACATGACTTAGCTCGCGCGGACTGGATTCCGTCGCTGCGGCGCTTCGCCGCCGCAGCTTAGCTCCGGTCCGTTAGACGGCGAAAGCAATTTGTAACAAAAGAAAAAAAGGAGGAGTTAAAAGAATTAACCTACAAGCAGTCATCCGGTTTTTCTACAAACGACTCCTCTTTCAGACAACGCACTCACTAAATACGCTCATTTTATCAAATACCAAAAGCTTGGTATTGCTTTCTTAAAGATAGTTTCTAATATAATACAGTCAGTACGAAAGCGTATTCTCATCAAAATGCACTTATCGCCGCCTAACCAGTCGCTCAAGCTGACGGAACCAGCCGTTGGTGATTTAACACGCGCGAAACAATCAGTTACTATTGGACATGACTCGCCACGCGCGGACTGGCTACCGTCGCTGCGGCGCTTCGCCGCCGCAGCTTAGCTCCGGTCCGTTAGGCGGCGGGAACCGTCTTTCACAAACTAATTGTCAAACAGGAATGAGTCCTAGATTAAGAAGATCTATCTTCAAATTTGGTGGGGTCATGCTTATGGCTCTCGGCATATTGCATCTCGCTGTTACGCCCTTCATTTCACACTTAATCATTGACAATGTGACCGAGGCAGTTGCCGTTTGGCTCACTCCACCGATGCTTCTTAATCATGTAGTTGTGGGAATACTTTTACTCCCGTTAGGATTTATAACTTTTTATGCTGCACCGTCAGCTGTAGCTGGCGAAAAGTGGGCAGTGATTATCACCCGAGCATCGGCCATAACGGTAGCGGCATTACCTGTAGTACTCTTCATTTTGATGGGTACTCGATATTTTGGTGCTACCCCTTTCGTTGTTGCAACAGCAATTGTCTGTGTTCCGGCATTGGCGCTTCTTGCGGCTGCATTTTGGACCAAAAGTTCGTCCGCCGCCTAACCAGTCGCTCAAGCTGACGGAACCAGCCGTCGATGATTTAACACGCGCGAAACAACCAGTTACTTGTTGGACATGACTTAGCTCGCGCGGACTGGATTCTGTCGCTGCGGCGCTTCGCCGCCGCAGCTTAGCTCCGGTCCGTTAGGTTGCCGCAATAGATCGAGTACAATATGTTAAGACAATACATCATTCTATTCCTAATATGCATCTGCACAGTTGTTTTTCTTATAGGCTGTGCAAGCACTCAACAATTTACCAAGTCAACAGCAACAGTCCAATCAGTGCATAGCTTAAATTTGAATGGAATGTCGGCGGTAATGGGCTGTGTTATTGATGCAAATACACTTGATCCCTTTCCGTTCGCCGAAGTAGTAAGTGACGAGAACCTGACAAATCGTATAATAACATCTACTGACAGTTGTGGCAACTATCAAATCATCGGAATTCCTCCCGGGACTTATGTTTTTTCCACTCATTTTCTCGGATATAAAAAAGCCTATTCTTCAAAGATTAAACTTAACCCTAATCAACTTGTAATTCTCGATTTTCGATTGGCGGAGGAAGTCCAACCGAATATGCCTATTGCTCTGCGGCAACCTAACCAGTCGCTCAAGCTGACGGAACCAGCCGTTGGTGATTTAACACGCGCGAAACGACCAGCTACTATTGGACATGAATTGCCACGCGCGGACAGGCTACCGTCGCTGCGGCGCTTCGCCGCCGCAGCTTAGCTCCGGTCCGTTAGGCGGACGGAAAAAATGTTCTCTGCTTCTTCAAGCACGATCTTTGTTGGCGAAATTTGTATCGTAACAAAACCAATATTGAAGAAGCTTTTTAAAAAATAATTCATATGAGGAGGTGAAATAATATGAGAAAAATAATCGTTTCATCATTTATTACAATAGATGGAGTAATGCAAGCACCTGGTGGACCTGAGGAAGATACATCGGGCGTTTTCAAATATGGCGGTTGGAGTGCACCGTATGGTGACGAAGTTGGCGGTAAGGTCATGCAAAAACAGATGCAACCTGCAGATCTTCTTTTGGGCAGAAAAACATTTGAGATTTTTGCCTCCTACTGGCCTGAACATGCAGACTTTTGGCCAGGTATCAATGATGTCACAAAATACGTCATGTCCAAGACCATGAAAAAGTCAGATTGGAAAAACTCAGTTTTTCTCAAGAGCTTGGCAGAGATCAAAAAGCTCAAAAAATCAAAAGGTTCAGACATTAAAGTTTGGGGAAGTAGTAAGCTTATTCAACTGCTACTTAAGAATGATTTAGTGGACGAACTCTGGCTCAAAATTTACCCATTGACTCTTGGTAAAGGGAAAAAGTTGTTTGACAATGGCACGATTCCGGCAGCCTTTACATTAACAGAGAGTTTAGTTACACCAAGTGGAGTGATTATTGCCAATTACAAACGATCTGGAAAAGTCAAAACAGGAACTATTGGAGCTTAATTTGACAATTCAAGTGCAACACCCTCAGAAAAAGGACAGCACAACTGTTAAAAATGGTGTGCCGTCCGCCTAACCAGTCGCTCAAGCTGACGGAACCAGCCGTCGACGAATTAACACGCGCGAAACAACCAGCTACTATTGGACATGACTTGCCACGCGCGGACTGGCTACCGTCGCTGCGGCGCTTCGCCGCCGCAGCTTAGCTCCGGTCCGTTAGGCAGGGCAATCCACAGAGGATCTAAATGAAAGTCACGCTAATATTACTTTTTGTGTTTCCATTTACGGTATTCTCGCAACATGAGTTTCCTCGTTTCAGTCAATATTTAGTCGACACTTCTTCTTCAATTTTGAAGCCTAAAGTCAATCTCAGAAGTGATCCAGAAGCTTTAAGGTATAGAACTCGATTGCATCGAGGTGCAAACAAGGGCCCAGATTTCGCTGACATTTACAAGGTAATTATTTGGGGGTGTGGTACAGAATGCCAGCATTTTGCAATCGTAAACTTGAAGAGTGGAAAAGTTTATATATTTCGCGGAATGACTGGATTTGGTGTTCTCTATTACCGAAATAGTAAACTTTTTATTACTGATCCAATTGACAAAAACGTTATGGATTTTTATTCAAACGATATTCCTGATTGGCTAAAAACACGGTACTATATCTGGGATGGTGAACGATTAAAGCAAATTGATTCGTCACAAACACTTATTAACGAACAACTACTCAAGAGACAATAATGTGTGCGCTGCCTAACCAGTCGCTCAAGCTGACGGAACCAGCCGTTGGTGATTTAACACGCGCGAAACAACCAGCTACTATTGGACATGACTCGCCACGCGCGGACTGGCTACCGTCGCTGCGGCGCTTCGCCGCCGCAGCTTAGCTCCGGTTCGTTAGGCGGCGAAAGCAAGTTGTAGCAAAGAAAAAAGGAGGAGTTAAAAGAATTAACCTACAAGCAGTCATTTGGTTTTTCTACATACGACTCCTCTTTCAGACAACGCATTCACTAAATACGGTCACTTTATCAAATACCAAAAGCTTGGTATGACATTCTTGGAGATAGTTTCTAATATAATAGAGTCAGTACGAAAGCGCGTTCTTATCAACATACACTTATCGCCGCCTAACCAGTCGCTCAAGCTGACGGAACCAGCCGTTGGTGATTTAACACGCGCGAAACAACCAGCTACTATTGGACGTGGATCGCCACGCGCGGACTGGATTCTGTCGCTGCGGCGCTTCGCCGCCGCAGCTTAGCTCCGGTTCGTTAGGTTGCGCATGAATATTCACAAAACGACATATGATAGTTTTAAGAACTTTCTTTCTTCACTCTCTGAAGAACGAATTAATGCAATCAATAAAAAAGAACATGAGGATTCCGTTCAGCAACATGAATTATTCATAAAGGGAAATAAAGAAAACATTTGCTTTATATGTGGTCTCTCATTTGATATTTTTGAAAGAACAAAAGTCTGCTTGCATTGGCTTTTAAACCCTAAAGGTTTTGACAAAAGGAGTTTCCCTTATATCTATCAAAAATATTCTTACACTAACATCCAATCTTTTCTTCGGTGGATTGCTAATGCAGAAAAAGATTTTGGAAATATTAACGACTTGGCTGAAGAGATGGATTCAAGTAAAATTATCGATAATACAATAAAATATAAGAATCTTGAATGGTCATTCTCTTGTTCCAAGAGTGATTATCAAGGACATCGTGATAAATTCATTGGGAAAACACCGCATTATCACTTCCAAATGAGAATCAATAAAAAGCCATTTATAAGGTTTGGGGAATTCCACGTTCCATTGATGGAGCGTGATATTATTGCTTTGGAAATGATGATGGACCAATCAGACAAAATCGAGCATAGATTTCCATTCGGGGAAGGGATGCAAGTTGCTTTAAATAGTATTAGTCCGGAAGACATCGTTAACCATTCAACACCAACTCATGATGAAGAGAAAGCTATTTATCAATTCAATACTATCGTAGAAGCAGGGCCAGGCAAAACTATCAGCAGCGATGAAATCTATAAATTGATCCAAGAAAGCAAGGAGAAACAAGTGCCAGTTTCGAGCCTTCTTCAAAAGTTAGATGCAAAAGTAACAACGATCATTTCCCCTGGTCCTGCTGTTCCAGAAATTGCTCATAGGACAAAAAGGAGAAGAGGAAAATCTGGCGCAACCTAACCAGTCGCTCAAGCTGACGGAACCAGCCGTCGATGATTTAACACGCGCGAAACAAACAGCTACTATCGGACAGGACTCGTCTCGCGCGGACTGGCTACCGTCGCTGCGGCGCTTCGCCGCCGCAGCTTAGCTCCGGTCCGTTAGGCGGCTAAAGCAATTTGTAACAAAAAAAAAGAAGGAGTTAAAAGAATTGGTCTACAAGCAGTCATCCGGTTTTTCTACAAACGACTCCTCTTTCAGACAACGCACTCACTAAATACGGTCACTTTATCAAATACCAAAAGCTTGGTATGACATTCTTGGAGATAGTTTCTAATATAATACAGTCAGTACGAAAGCGTGTTCTCATCAACATGCACTTATCGCCGCCTAACCAGTCGCTCAAGCTGACGGAACCAGCCGTCGATGATTTAACACGCGCGAAACAAACGGCTACTATTGGACATGACTCGCCACGCGCGGACAGGCTACCGTCGCTGCGGCGCTTCGCCGCCGCAGCTTAGCTCCGGTCCGTTAGGCGGCGAAAGCAATTTGTGCAAAGAAAAAAAAGAGGAGTTAAAAGAATTAACCTACAAGCAGTCATTTGGTTTTTCTCCAAACGACTCCTCTTTCAGACAACGCACTCACTAAATACGCTCATTTTATCAAATACCAAAAGCTTGGTATTGCATTCTTAAAGATAGTTTCTAATATAATAGAGTCAGTACGAAAGCGCGTTCTTATCAAAATGCACTTTTCGCCGCCTAACCAGTCGCTCAAGCTGACGGAACCAGCCGTCGATGATTTAACACGCGCGAAACAGCCAGCTACTATCGGACATGACTCGCCACGCGCGGAATGGCTACCGTCGCTGCGGCGCTTCGCCGCCGCAGCTTAGCTCCGGTCCGTTAGCCCGCAGAAAAAGCCTTGCGTTTAGATTAGAAAATGTATATGTTTCCAATATACAAACAGGAAAACGATGCAAATACTGCCAGAAATTATCGAGTTTGTTTGGGATAAAGGAAATGAAGACAAGAGTAAGAAATCGCATAACGTAGAATGGTGGGAATGTGAAGAAGTGTTTCTGAATTTCCCTTTATACTTATTTCCAGACATAAAACATTCGGAACATGAGGAACGTTTTTTCGCATTTGGCCGTAGTCAGGCAAATCGGCTACTCACAATCGTTTTTACCATCAGACAGAAGAAGATCAGAGTGATCTCAGCTAGAGATATGAACAAGAAGGAAAGGAAGATATACCATGAAGAAACTTCCAAAATTTAAATCGGAAGATGAGGAGAGGAAATTTTGGGCCAAACATAGCCCACTGGATTACTTCGATCCCAAGAAATTACAGTTGACTGTTTTCCCAAATTTGAAGCCGAGCACTCGTACTATCTCTATACGATTACCGGAATCGTTGGTAGAAGGGATAAAAGTCTTAGCAAATAAGAAGGATGTTCCCTATCAATCCATGCTTAAGATTTTGTTGGCTGAAAAAGTGAACGAGGAGTTTGCAATTTCGAAAAAAAGCGTGTCTGCGGGCTAACCAGTCGCTCAAGCTGACGGAAGTAGCCGTCGACGATTCAATGCGCGCGAAACGACCAGCTACTATTGGACATGACTCGCCACGCGCGGACAGGCTACCGTCGCTGCGGCGCTTCGCCGCCGCAGCTTAGCTCCGGTCCGTTAGGCGGCGAAAGCAATTTGTGCAAAGAAAAAAAAGAGGAGTTAAAAGAATTGACCTACAAGCAGTCATTTGTTTTTTCTACAAACGACTCCTCTTTCAGACAATGCACTCACTAAATACGCTCACTTTAGCGAATACTAAAAGCTTGGTATTATATTCTTGGAGATAGTTTCTAATATAATAGAGTCAGTACGAAAGCGCGTTCTTATCAACATGCACTTATCGCCGCCTAACCAGTCGCTCAAGCTGACGGAAGTAGCCGTCGATGATTCAACGCGCGCGAAACAAACAGCTACTTGTTGGACATGACTCGCCACGCGCGGACTGGCTACCGTCGCTGCGGCGCTTCGCCGCCGCAGCTTAGCTCCGGTTCGTTAGGTGGCAACGAATATGCCAATAGACAAATCCATACTAATTGATATACTTCGAGTTGGCCATGATACTTCGATGAGGGGCGAAGGAATATCATTGCGCACCGCATTGGAGCGCACCAATTATATCAATAACAGGTTGCAATTTGGACCCAATGATCTACTCCCTCTAATCCACGAAACGCGATCTTTTGTCGATGAATGGATCTCATATTCGAATGATAAAAGGACAGCTGGTGGTTGGTACATCCTTCACACCGGAGAGATCGGCACAATAAAAGATCCAAAATTACATTTATATTTCAGTTCACTTGAAGAAGCAGTGGCTGAGTATGTTGTTCGAGAGCTGGATTTTTGGGCACAAGTGCCACGTAAATAGTTTTTAAATAATAAACGTTGCCACCTAACCAGCGGCTCAAGCTGACGGAAACAGCCGTCAGCTTTTCGCCGCGCGCCAAAAGATTTTTAAGGGAAAGGCGAAGTCTGCCGCGCGTATAGTCTACATGGAACTGGCTGCACGTCGCCGCAGCTTAGCCGCGGTTCGTTAGGTGGCAAAGAAAAACTTAGGTTCGCAAAGAGAGGAATAGTTTCGATCTTTTAAGTTCTGTCTATCAATCTGGCTTTTAAAAGATGGAGTCTATGAGCAGTTGGATATTCTAATTGCAATCACAGCAAGAAAATGGTATCATCTCGTACGGAAAACTTACCAGGCAATCATAGTTGGGAGCTATGTTTATAAGCAAAATCAAAAACGAAGCATTCTTGGTGCGAAGCTGTATGCAGGTTAACCAACTGACTTTGCCACCTAACCAGTCGCTCAAGCTGACGGAAGTAGCCGTCGATGATTTTATGCGCGCGAAACGACCAGCTACTATTGGACATGACTCGCCACGCGCGGACTGGCTACCGTCGCTGCGGCGCTTCGCCGCCGCAGCTTAGCTGCGGCCCGTTAGGTTGCAAACAAACATCTCGATTACTCCAATGACAAAAAAATACAAATCTAATCGCGCTATCTCTTTGCTGACCATCTTACTTCTGCTTGGAGGTTTCACCACTCAAGATATCGCACAGTCAAAAGGCATTATTCACTCAACTCATTACGATATTCCTTTGAACGGACGTGCGGCAATCGTCGGCAAGGTCGTTGACGCCAAAAATAAAGAACCCATGCCCGGCGTGAACATTTTGGTCGCTAACACATCTTTCGGGCAAGCGACTGATTTGGATGGAGAATATCAGATATTGGGTATTTTGCCGGGAACATATACCTTTCGGGCAAGCGATATCGGTCTTGTAGACACTATCGGATATAAAACGGCTGTTCTGAGCAATATAAAGCTTCGCGAAAACCAATTAACAGTCATCGATTTTGAACTGGCTGACACCGTCATTGCTGGGAGGAGAATAGTGATAAGCTACGGTCCAATCTCCCAGCCACCTATGCAAATAATTATTACTGATATTTCAAAGTCCGATATAAATAATTATTTTACCTGCGAAGGAATAGTTTGTGACTCCGCCCCCACACAGTGGCGTCTCAAAGGAGTCAATGTTATCCTCGTTGGCGCCAAAAGAGTTATCGCGACTGATCAGCACGGCAAATTTATATTTGATAGCCTCTCGACAAGGGATACATTATTATTTCAATATTATAGAAACCAATCTAAGAGATTAAGCATTCAACATCTTTTAGACTCAACCAAAACAATATACTGATCTCTGTTTTGCAACCTAACCAGTCGCTCAAGCTGACGGAACCAGCCGTCGACGATTTCGCCGCGCGTTGTTGGACGGACTTAAGAGCATCTGACCGGCACGTCCGCGCAACGAACTACCTTGCGGCGGCTGTTCGCCGCCGCAGCTTAGCTCCGGTCCGTTAGGCGGCAGAAAAAGCATCGTCCCGAAGTGTAAATCATAATGCAATCTCTGCTCTTAATACCATCGCTTATTTGCATAATATTGGCGGTCGTGTCGTTTCCAATAATGTACTTACCCGCCACGATAGCGGAACTGAGGTGTTGGCAGAAATTAAATATTAGAGCGCTCAGGCATTGGGTCACAAAAAAAGGGACAGAAAAGTGGACTGCTAAAGGTACGATTCAAAATGTCGTAGAACGTGCCCGGAAAAATATAGCTTGGCACGGTATTATCACTTTTACGTTTTCATTCTTGATGGTCCGAGCAATATTCATTGGTAACGTTGTCATACAATATTCTTCTCAATTATTATTGATTCCTTCTATCGCATACTTTTTGGGTAGTATCATTCAGCGGCAGAAGTTAGTCATCATTCTAATCCGTAGACAAAAAAGATAATGCTCATAAATTAGGTATGATCATCAACTTTATTAAATCTCTGCCGCCTAACCAGTCGCTCAAGCTGACGGAAGTAGCCGTCGATGATTCAATGCGCGCGAAACGACCAGCTACTATTGGACGTGGATCGCCACGCGCGGACTGGATTCCGTCGCTGCGGCGCTTCGCCGCCGCAGCTTAGCTCCGGTCCGTTAGGCGGCGAAAGCAATTTGTAGCAAAAGAAAAAAAGGAGGAGTTAAAAGAATTAACCTACAAGCAGTCATCCGGTTTTTCTACAAACGACTCCTCTTTCAGACATCGCATTCACTAAATACGCTCGCTTTATATAAAACCAAAAGCTTGGTATTGCATTCTTAAAGATAGTTTCTAATATAATAGAGTCAGTACGAAAGCGCGTTCTTATCAACATGCACTTATCGCCGCCTAACCAGTCGCTCAAGCTGACGGAACCAGCCGTCGATGATTTAACACGCGCGAAACAACCAGTTACTATCGGACATGACTCGCCACGCGCGGACTGGCTACCGTCGCTGCGGCGCTTCGCCGCCGCAGCTTAGCTCCGATCCGTTAGGGCGCAAACATCCATCTAACATTCAGTCAATATAATTGCAATATTATAAAAGAGGTACAATCATGATAAGTCGAATTTGGCATGGTTACACCACAACAGCAAATGCTGACGCTTATGAAGCACTTCTCAAGTCCGAAATCTTCATCGGTATAAAAGATCGTCAGATGGTCGGCTACAAAGGAATTCAGCTTTTTCGCCGTAATGTCGATTCTGAAGTCCAGTTTATTACAGTAATGTGGTTTGAATCAATCGATGCAGTGCGTACATTCGCAGGCAAAGACTATGAAGTTGCGGTCGTTCCTCCAAAAGCGAGAACATTGCTTTCGAAATTCGACGCACGTTCGCAACATTATGAAGTCAGAGCAGAAATGAAGTTTTAGAAACTCATTACAGGTTTGCGCCCTAACCAGTCGCTCAAGCTGACGGAACCAGCCGTCGATGATTTAACACGCGCGAAACAACCAGCTACTATCGGACATGACTCGCCACGCGCGGAATGGCTACTGTCGCTGCGGCGCTCCGCCGCCGCAGCTTAGCTCCGGTCCGTTAGGTGGCGGAACCATACCTTATTGCGAATTAGCATAATAAAAAGGTTCATCCTATGATAAAACGATTTGTGAGAACAGAAAATGTTCCGATGTTGCTTCCGCGCATTATCGTCGGGTTGATTTTTCTTTCTGAAGGCATCCAGAAATTCATCCTTCCTGAATTGCTCGGAACTGGAAGATTTGCTAAAATAGGCTTCACTAGTCCTCAATTTTGGGCTTCGTTTACAGCGTGTTTTGAAATAATCTGTGGAATTCTTGTCCTATTTGGCTACTTAACTCGAATAGCATCAATCCCACTTCTTATCATTATGGCAACTGCTTTTGTAACGACAAAATATCCTTTGCTGGTAGAAAAAGGGTTTTGGATATTTGCGCATGAATATCGTACCGATTTTGCAATGACAATTCTATTGTTATTATTGATACAATATGGCGGCGGCAAATATTCTGTTGACAAGAGCAAATAATCCGCCGCCACCTAACCAGTCGCTCAAGCTGACGGAACCAGCCGTTGGTGATTTAACACGCGCGAAACGACCAGCTACTATTGGACATGACTCGCCACGCGCGGACTGGCTACCGTCGCTGCGGCGCTTCGCCGCCGCAGCTTAGCTCCGGTCCGTTAGGCGGCGAAAAAAATAAGTTGTCTAGGAAAAAAGTATTTTCGCTTTTCCAAGCTTCGTCTCTTGATTTGAGTCTCCAAAGATATGAATCTATAAGCAGTCAGATTTTCTAATTGCAATAACTGCAATAAAACGATATTATCTGGTACGGAGAGCTTTCCTAGCAATCATAGTTGGGAGCTATGTTTATAAACAGTATCAAATACGAGAACATTCTTAATGTGCAACGACGTACTGGTTTACCGTCATGTTCGCCGCCTAACCAGTCGCTCAAGCTGACGGAACCAGCCGTTGGTGATTTAACACGCGCGAAACGACCAGCTACTATTGGACATGACTCGCCACGCGCGGACTGGCTACCGTCGCTGCGGCGCTTCGCCGCCGCAGCTTAGCTCCGGTCCGTTAGGTGGCAAAGAAAAACTTAGGTTCGCAAAGCGAGAAGTAGTTTCGATCTTTCAAGTTGTGTCTATCAATCTGGTTTTTAAAAGATGGAGTCTATCAGCAGTTGGATATTCTAATTGCAATCGTAGCAAGAAAATGGTATCATCTCGTACGGAAAACTTACCAGGCAATCATAGTTGGGAGCTATGTTTATAAGCAAAATCAAAAACGAAACAGTCTTAGTGCGAAGCTGTATGCAGGTTAACCAACTGGCTTTGCCACCTAACCAGTCGCTCAAGCTGACGGAACCAGCCGTCGATGATTTAACACGCGCGAAACAAACAGCTACTATCGGACATGGCTCGCCACGCGCGGACTGGCTACCGTCGCTGCGGCGCTTCGCCGCCGCAGCTTAGCTCCGGTCCGTTAGGTGGCAAAGAAAAACTTAGGTTCGCAAAGCGAGAAGTAGTTTCGATCTTTCAAGTTGTGTCTATCAATCTGGCTTTTAAAAGATGGAGTCTATGAGCAGTCAGATTTTCTAATTGCAATAACTGCGATAAAACGATATTATCTGGTACGGAGAGCTTTCCTGGCAATCATAGTTGGGAGCTATGTTTATAAGCACAATCAAAAACGAAGCATTCTTAGTGCGAAGCTGTATGCAGGTTAACCAACTGACTTTGCCACCTAACCAGTCGCTCAAGCTGACGGAACCAGCCGTCGATGATTTAACACGCGCGAAACGACCAGCTACTATTGGACATGACTCGCCACGCGCGGACTGGCTACCGTCGCTGCGGCGCTTCGCCGCCGCAGCTTAGCTCCGGTCCGTTAGCCCGCAAAACATATGGAATTCCGAACACACATAATTACAGATGAAGCGCTGCAAAACGAACTTGAATTCGTTTTGAACTTCTTCAATTCACATTCCAAGGACAACACCTGCGTTATGCTCGGCATTGGTTGTAACATCCCTGGCGATAAGATGTACGAAGAGATACAGATGAATAAAACTCTGTTGAGAAAGTTTGTTAAAGATAAAATTGCCGAAGATATATTCCATCTCGGTAACGATGACTTTATCATGTACGACAGATCCTTGGATGCAGAGTTCACTTTTTGCCATGAGCATGACATTCACATTGAATCAAATAACCATACTCTCGCAGAATCTGTTTTGTCAAGATGGTCAAAAATGGGTTATACTTATTACGAGGTCAAGAAAAAATAGTTTGTTGCGGGCTAACCAGTCGCTCAAGCTGACGGAACCAGCCGTCGATGATTTAACACGCGCGAAACAGCCAGCTACTATTGGACGTGGCTCGCCACGCGCGGACAGGCTACCGTCGCTGCGGCGCTTCGCCGCCGCAGCTTAGCTCCGGTCCGTTAGGCAGCAGGAAAAGCACTATGAGAAACTACTTAAGAATTATCATCGCCATAGTACTGTGCTGTTGCACTCAACTGCGCGCACAAGATTCATTGGCAGAAGAGACACCAATTGATACAACGATATACGTTTATATTAATTCAGCAATGCCGAAATTAAGGGTTCACTATTGTGTGCCAAGAACTATCGCTGAAAGTAAGAATCTAATTGCGACAACTGAAATCTCCTTTGGAAATGATACCACAACAAAACAAATATGGTCTGATACCTTAGTTGATCAAGATTTGGGCTTTATGTCATTTTCTGACGTGCCTCAATTTATCGACTTTAACTTCGACGGGTATGCTGATTATTGCCTTGAAGTATTAATATCTGGCGTGAAACCTCCCGTCCAGCTTATGTTTTTCCGACAGTATAATCCAAAAACAAAGTTATTTGAGAAAGCAACGCAATTTGACAAGCTCGAAGGATCAATATCAATTGGAGAAGATTTCACGATTGAAGAGTTCTATTCCATGGGATGTGGCGATATGTGTTGGATCAAAAACATCTACAGATACAAAGGCACAAAGCTAGTCTTCGTCAAACAGGTTGAAAGTCTTTGGGATGACAAAAGCGGAGCTTATATAGAAGTGGAAAGGAAGCAGAAATTACATTAACACATCCCTGCTGCCTAACCAGTCGCTCAAGCTGACGGAACCAGCCGTCGATGATCTAACACGCGCGAAACAAACAGCTACTATCGGACATGACTCGCCACGCGCGGACTGGCTACCGTCGCTGCGGCGCTTCGCCGCCGCAGCTTAGCTCCGGTTCGTTAGGTGGCAAAGAAAAACTTAGGTTCGCAAAGAGAGAAGTAGTTTCGATCTTTTAAGTTCTGTCTATCAATCTGGTTTTTAAAAGATGGAGTCTATGAGCAGTTGGATATTCTAATTGCAATAACTGCAATAAAATGATATTATCTGGTACGGAGAGCTTTCCTGGCAATCATAGTTGGGAGCTATGTTTATAAGCACAATCAAAAACGAAGCATTCTTAGTGCGAAGCTGTATGCAGGTTAACCAACTGACTTTGCCACCTAACCAGTCGCTCAAGCTGACGGAACCAGCCGCTGGTGATTTAACACGCGCGAAAGAACCAGCTACTATTGGACATGACTCGCCACGCGCGGACTGGCTACCGTCGCTGCGGCGCTTCGCCGCCGCAGCTTAGCTCCGGTTCGTTAGGTGGCAAAGAAAAACTTAGGTTCGCAAAGCGAGAAGTAGTTTCGATCTTTCAAGTTGTGTCTATCAATCTGGTTTTAAAAGATGGAGTCTATCAGCAGTTGGATATTCTAATTGCAATCGCAGCAAGAAAGTGGTATCATCTCGTACGGGAAACTTACCAGGCAATCATAGCTGGGAGCTATGTTTATAACCAAAATCAAAAACGAAGCATTCTTAGTGCGAAGTTGTATGCAGGTTAACCAACTGACTTTGCCACCTAACCAGTCGCTCAAGCTGACGGAACCAGCCGTCGATGATTTAACACGCGCGAAACGAACAGTTACTATCGGACATGACTCGCCACGCGCGGACAGGCTACCGTCGCTGCGGCGCTTCGCCGCCGCAGCTTAGCTCCAGTCCGTTAGGTGGCAAAGAAAAACTTGGTTTGGCTAAGAAAAAAAAAGTTTCAGTAAATCGAGTTTCGTTTCTTGATTTAAGCTCCAAAAAAGATGAGTCTACAAGCAGTCAGATTTTCTAATTGCAATAACTGCAATAAAACGATATTTCCTGGTATGGAGAGCTTTCCTGGCAATCATAGTTGGGAGCTATGTTTATAAGCAAAATCAAAAACGAAGCATTCTTAGTGCGAAGCTGTATGCGGGTTAACCAACTGACTTTGCCACCTAACCAGTCGCTCAAGCTGACGGAACCAGCCGTTGGTGATTTAACACGCGCGGAACAAATAGCTACTATCGGACATGACTCGCCACGCGCGGACTGGTTTCCGCCGCTGCGGCGCTTCGCCGCCGCAGCTTAGCTCCGGTTCGTTAGGTGGGCAAGCAAAGAATGATTGTACGTTGAAAATTAAGCGGCATGATCAAGACGTCTCTGTGCGTCGTAGAGATCACAATTCATCTGGAGATTCATCCAGTATTGTGAAGACGTCTTGAGTACTTTGGCAAGTAAAATTGCAGTTTCAGGACTCATGTCGCGCTTTCCATTAATGAGTGTGTTCACTCGTTGAATGGGCACACCCATACGACGAGCCAATTCCAACTGGCTCATGCCGCTCGGCTTGAGGTAGAGTTCCAAAAGTATCTCACCTGGGTGGCTTGGACGACGGTTCTTGGGTATCATAATATGCTCCTTAATGATAATCGGTAATTTCGACGTCATGGATATCACCATCAAGCCAGTGAAAGATGATTCTGAACTGATCGTTAATCCGAATAGAATGAAATCCCGACAGATTGCCTTTCAATGCTTCAAGTCGATTGCCAGGAGGAAACTTCAAGTCTTGAAGCTGTTTCGCACCGTCCAAGGCATCGAGTCTAAGTATTGCTGCTTTCCAAATTGTTCGTGGAATACGGCGCGCCGCTTTTGTATCAAAACCGTTAAACAGGTCTTCGGTACTTTTGTCGGCGAAGTTGATTATCATAAGACAAAATACGACATTAACGTCATATGTGCAAGTTCTTAATTCATCTGGCTTGCCCGCCTAACCAGTCGCTCAAGCTGACGGAACCAGCCGTCGGTGATTTAACACGCGCGAAACGACCAGCTACTATTGGACATGACTTGCCACGCGCGGACTGGCTACCGTCGCTGCGGCGCTTCGCCGCCGCAGCTTAGCTCCGGTCCGTTAGGCCGCCGCAACGTGCGGAGGTCAGTTAGGTCCGCAAAAGTTCCTTTTTACTCAGCAGTTGCTTTTGTCCCTCCCTTCTCTGAGATTTATGGTAAAGGAGGATTAACATTATGAAATGTTTCACACATCGAAGTTCGGACGCCGTTGCAGTATGTAGATCCTGCGGGCGGGCATTGTGCCCCGATTGCATTTCGGAAGTCGGTCTATCTTGTGCCTGCAAAAGCAGATGTGAATCTGATGTTGCGCGCTTCAATGGAATGCTCACTCGAAGCCAACCTGGGCTACCAAACCCGTCAAACCTTGTTGGCTACGACCGAGTAATCTTCCTAATGGTATTAGGCGTGGCCTTCGTCTGGTTCGGTTTGTACTACTTTGGAGACCACGGTCCAATTTGGTTTTTTGTCGCGCTCGGAGTGGCCTTTTTCATTTTCGGCATATCTCAGCTCTACATGAGAAAGAAATTCCGAGACAAGAAATCTTCGGCGGCCTAACCAGTCGCTCAAGCTGACGGAACCAGCCGTCGATGATTTAACACGCGCGAAACAAACAGCTACTATTGGACATGACTCGCCACGCGCGGAATGGCTACCGTCGCTGCGGCGCTCCGCCGCCGCAGCTTAGCTCCGGTCCGTTAGGCGCCACGAACATAAGGAGTACAAACCAATATGGATGCGAGTGATGTCAGAAAAGTGGAACTCCCTTTTACCTTATATGATCTCTTTGGCTATTTGCTACCGGGCATTGCGTACATCATGCTCATCATATTCCCGTCTGATGCGAGAAAGGCACTTAATTTCGCCCTCCATACTACTCCAATCTCTTTCGGGGATTTTCATTCCTTTCTAACAGGTGCCTTCCTAGAATTCTTCCATGCTTCTCCTTGGTTCGTTACGGGCTATTCGCTAATTGTTGGATATATTTTGGGTCACGTCATCGCGGCGATTTCCAGCTATTTCCTAGAACGAATTTTGGTTGAGAAATGGCTGGGCTGGCCAGCAGCCAATTTGTTGTTACCCGATCCAGCAAATAATCCTATCTGCTTTCGAAAATATAGACGATCATACGATAAAGCATTCATCACGAAATTTAATCAACATTTTACGAACTACTTCAAGCTTCCGCCTTCGAATTCAAGTGAAGCGTTTTGGCTTTCATTTGTATTCGTGGGCCAGAATTGTCCCGTAACATTCGCACGTTCAATTCATTTCTTGAATCTGTATGGTTTCTCTAGAAATTTGTCTATGGCTTTTGTTCTCGCTGCCGTGTCAATATTCGGTTACGAAATTATTTATGGCTTTCACCTCGCCTGGATAGTCATCATCACCTACCTGATTTTGGCGGCGCTTCTGTTTTGGAACTATCTCAAACTCCTCAAACGACTCAATGATGAGATTTTCCGTGGATTTTACACATTCGTTGTTGCTCGTCGCCGTGGCGCCTAACCAGTCGCTCAAGCTGACGGAACCAGCCGTCGACGATTTTGCACGCGCGAAACAACCAGTTACTTGTTGGACATGACTTAGCTCGCGCGGACTGGATTCCGTTGCGGCGGCTATTCGCCGCCGCAGCTTAGCTCCGGTCCGTTAGGCGGTGCAATAGCTGTCTGTTCTCCAAAAAGGAGGTCACATGAAAACTGCAATCGTTATTCTTGCTTTCTCTTTGCTCCAATGCGCTTGCAAGGATAATTCTACAAATTCGTTGCCCTCAACCCAAGCGATCACGGCAAATCAAAGGTACAGCGCTATCAATGCCTATGTCAACTCCTATCATGCAGGGTTGCGATTGCTTAGTGCGTCAACGAAGAGCATTGCTATTGATGGCAAGGCATTAAATTGGTCATATTGTTACGTTGATACCGCGCCCGGAGAGCATCTCACATACTACTTTCATGCAACTCTAGGCGAAGTTGCATTTGATAGCTCGGCACCCCCTCTTATTGGCCCAAGCGTGATTACTTTCAGATGGTTTGACAGCGATTCAGCCATGGTCTTTGCCCAATCATACGGAGGATCGGAGTACAAGAATCAAAACCCAAACGCGACAATCAACGCATTTTTAGGTCAAGCCCTGACCCCGACTTCTGTCACGAACTGGACAATCACCTATCAGGGTGGATCAGTAACCTTGGGTCTTATAATTGATGCAAATACCGGCGCCTTGCTTGCGCAAACTAAATAGTTACGGTGGCTAGCGAGGCACCGCCTAACCAGTCGCTCAAGCTGACGGAAGGGGCCGTCGATGATTTCGCACGCGCGAAACAACCAGTTACTATCGGACAGGACTTGGCTCGCGCGGACTGGATTCCGTCGCTGCGGCGCTTCGCCGCCGCAGCTTAGCTCCGGTCCGTTAGGTGGCAAAGAAAAACTTAGGTTGTCCAAGAAAGAAACAGTTTCAGTAATTCAAGTTTTGTTCTTTGATTTGAGCTCCAAAAAGATGAGTCTACAAGCAGTCAGATTTTCTAATTGCAAAATCTCCGAGAAAGTGGTATCATCTCGTACGGGAAACTTACCAGGCAATCATAGTTGGGAGCTATGTTTATAAGCAAAATCAAAAACGAAGCATTCTTAGTGCGAAGCCGTATGCAGGTTAACCAACTGACTTTGCCACCTAACCAGTCGCTCAAGCTGACGGAACCAGCCGTTGGTGATTTAACACGCGCGAAACAACCAGCTACTATTGGACATGACTCACCACGCGCGGACTGGCTACCGTCGCTGCGGCGCTTCGCCGCCGCAGCTTAGCTCCGGTCCGTTAAGCGGCTAAAACAAATAAGTTGTCTAGGAAAAAGGTGTTTTCGGTTTTCCAAGCTTCGTCTCTTGATTTGAGTCTCCAAAGATATGAATCTATTAGCAGTCAGATTTTCTAATTGCAATAACTGCAAGAAAACGATATTATCTGGTACGGAGAGCTTTCCTGGCAATCATAGTTGGGAGCTATGTTTATAAACAGTATCAAATACGAAAACATTCTTAATGCGCAACGACGTACTGGTTTACTGTCATGTTTGCCGCCTAACCAGTCGCTCAAGCTGACGGAACCAGCCGTCGATGATTTAACACGCGCGAAACAACCAGCTACTATTGGACATGACTCGCCACGCGCGGACTGGCTACCGTCGCTGCGGCGCTTCGCCGCCGCAGCTTAGCTCCGGTCCGTTAGGCCGCAAAACAGATTGGGTCACTATATGAAAATCTTCTTACCTATACTCCTTGTATTTCTGGCTGCTTCGCACACACATGCCATGCTAAATGATACCATTCCATGTTCAAAAGGAAAACTCTACATTGGCGGGAAAGAATCGAACAGACAAGTGTATCTTAAAGAAGCAGGGCAAGAAACTAATGTTACACGCTTCAAACCTTGGGAACAGGTTCACGATATTCACCTTTCAACTGATGGCACCCTTCTCTTAATTCGTCATACTGCAAATAAATCGCATGCCAATCAGTTGTCCATTCTCGATATAGCATCGTTAAGAATAATAAACTCTATTAAGCCAGGCATTGGCGGTGGCTTATATTGGACTAAGCATAATAATATCCTATTGATGCGTGGATGTGGTTCCTCTTGCGTGTGTTTTGAGCTATATGATTCTACGCTTGCGAAAATCACGACAAAGTGCGCCTCGTGGTTTAAGGAGTATATCGATGCGGACCTGATAATTTCCTTACCAGAACTTACTCCTGACAATGGCGTGTTCCGCATATGGTCACTAAAAACCGGCATGCTATTAAAAGAAATAGATTTTACAAATAAATATCGATCCTATTATTGTAACCATTTGAGCTACGAAAATGGTGTGTTTAACGTTCAACTAGGTATCGAGAGAGAAGATCAGCCGGACACGACAGTCACCGAAACCTTTAAGTATTAGTTCTTGCGGCCTAACCAGTCGCTCAAGCTGACGGAACCAGCCGTCGACGATTTAACACGCGCGAAACAGCCAGCTACTATTGGACGTGGATTGCCACGCGCGGACTGGCTACCGTCGCTGCGGCGCTTCGCCGCCGCAGCTTAGCTCCGGTCCGTTAGGCCGCAGCGCATTTTGGTAACACAGAATTATGCACAACGAGACAGCTGCTTTTATCACTGATGAGCTCCAAATGATATCATCAATTCCAAGGGTAAGCAAATGAACCAATATCGTTACTCGCTATTGTTACTCTTTATGATTTCTTATTGCACTCTTTCACAAACTCGATATAAACTTCCATGCGACAGCACACAAAATGATACGGAAGGAAGAATTTGCGCTCGCAAAGAATTCGAAAAAGCAGATAAAGATCTAGATAACGCATACCAGCGGTTGCTGAGCAAGATTCGAGCTTACAAAGCTAGTCTACAGGGAGAAGATCGCGCACGAGAGGAAAACATTGAAAAACTCATCATCAGTTCTCAAAAAGAATGGCTCGAATATCGTAATTCAGCATATAATATTCGCGAAAAGCTTTTCGCGGGTGGATCAGAACTCTCACAAGTAGTATCCATTGAAGGAACCCAATTAACTCGCGAACGTATTCTAGAGATAGAGGATTTACTAGTTTACTACCATGCGTGGTAATTATATCCGCAGCTACGACAATGCTGCGCCCTAACCAGTCGCTCAAGCTGACGGAACCAGCCGTCGATGATTTAACACGCGCGAAACAACCAGTTACTTGTTGGACATGACTTGGCTCGCGCGGACTGGCTACCGTCGCTGCGGCGCTTCGCCGCCGCAGCTTAGCTCCGGTTCGTTAGCCGGCAAAACCAACTATGAAATTCAAACTCAATCAATATAACCGCGACGTACCCGAAGAAAAGTTATTGAGCGACATTCAATGGGTTGCCAAAAAGCTGGGCAAGAAAACTCTCACAAAAGAAAATTATGACCAGCTTGGCAACTTTCACTCGTCCACATTGAGTCGAAGATTCGGAAGCTGGATAAAGACACTAGATAAAGCAGGTCTCGACACTCAAAGAGAAAACAAAGAAATAAGCAAAGTAGATATAGTTTCTGATTTGAAATTGGTAGCACGCAAATTGAGCCGGAATTCGTTCTCAGGACAGGAATACGAAGATAATGGTAAGTATAGCGAATCTGCTGTAGCAAGAAAATTTGGCTCTTGGAATAATGCTCTCGAAGCAGCGAGTTTACTCTTAACGAAGATTTCTCGCATCAAAGACGAAGATCTTTTTCACAATCTTGAACAAGTCTGGATTAAATTAGGCAGGCAACCGAAATACGCGGAAGTCGCAAAACCTCTTTCCAAATATTCAAGCGGTGCCTACACATATAGATTTGGTACATTTAGAAAAGCCCTCCAAGCTTTTGTTGATTACATTGGCGACGAAGAAGTCATACAACCAAAAGAAGAAAAAGAGATTACACCCCATTTTCATTCAAACACAAAAGATTCAATTATTAACAAACATAAGACTAAAAGAAACATCAGTTCTAGATTAAAAGTCCAAGTTCTAATAAGAGACGGCAATAAATGTAAACTTTGTGGTGTCACAATAACTGGCAAAGATATACATTTCGATCACATAAAACCTTGGTCAAAAGGTGGAGAAACAGTTTTAGAAAACCTACAAGTATTGTGTGCAGAACATAACCTTGCAAAAGGTGATTTAGATGTCGCTGAATAATTCAATTATGTCGTTGCCGGCTAACCAGTCGCTCAAGCTGACGGAACCAGCCGTCGACGATTTCGCCGCGCGGCAGTACGCCGAGAATGATATGATCAGCAGATACGTCCGCGCAATGAACTACAATCTAAATGCTGCACGTTGCCGCAGCTTAGCTCCGGTCCGTTAGCCAGCGCAAAAGGAAATCATGCGTTACATCATCATTATTACTCTTGATTTCATCATTCTTCAAGGGCTCTTTGGCCAGAGATCAATTGAAGTTCTGGATACAGAATTGTCACCAAAAGGAGATATTGAACTTCAATATGCAGATGACGATTCGTGCATCTGCATGGATGTCTGGTTGGTTTCTCAAGAAGATACAACACAGAAATTTATGCTTGACTCTGCCACTGTTCTTGGTACGAAATATTTTTTCTCTCCCGATGAAAACTGGATAGCGGCAAATTTTGAGGTTGTAAGTGATTTCCGCACAATAATACTTTTCAAACGAATTAAAGGAATACAATACTCCGAGATCAAAAATGTTGAAATCTACGAAAAGGCCCTGAAGTTTTTAACAAGAACGGAGCATCTTCATCAAGTTCCTCGACTTGATCATAGCATAGCTCAATTGATACGGTGGTTACCAAGCTCAAAGTCCTTTCTTTTGTCAATTGGCGGCTGGGATGATGCACATGGCTTAGGGGTTAAAAATTGGACGTGTCTATTTAATGTGAACTCTCAATCAATCTCTTTGGATAAAAATAATCAAGGTAAAATTACTCATACTCGTTAATCAATTCGGTGCGCTGGCTAACCAGTCGCTCAAGCTGACGGAACCAGCCGTCGATGATTTTGCTCGCGCGAAACTACCAGCTACTATCGGACATGACTTGCCTCGCGCGGACTGGATTCCGTCGCTGCGGCACTTCGTCGCCGCAGCTTAGCTCCGGTCCGTTAGGTGCACAGAAGAAATATTGTCAAAGTAATGATTTGTAATTGCGGGCACCGTGCAAGATGCGGTAAACAAAAATTGTACTACCTTCGATTTTATAAAATATCAAATAATCTAAAACAACAAGATAACGATAGCCCAATCGAAGTAGTTCGTCATCATTAGGAATGCGACCCAATTGCGGATTGTTTTCGAGGTACTCTAAATTGGTTTCTATTTTATCAGCGATAGAAAGTGCGGCCGTAGCGTTGTCTGCTAAAATGTAATCTATGATCTCTTTGAAATCTTGCTCGGCAGCAGTTAATAAGCGAACACGATATTTAGGCTTTGGCACGAATTTGCTTTCTAATGTCTTTCATAATCTTACCAAGCGGCCGCCCTTTATCTCCGGCAACTCGCTGAGATTCAGCCACTGCCAGCTTAGAATAGAGTTCAAGTTTTTTCTGCAGTTGGCTATATTGAGCAATAGACATAACAACCATATCACCTTCACCATTCTTGGTGATAAAAATAGGTTCACTAGAACTATGAACGAAATTTGAAATTTCGTTCGATTTGTTTCTCAAATCAGAAATTGGTCTGATTGTTGGCATTGTTTAGCTCCTTTTTTGTATCAATATAATATCATTTACATGATAAAGCAAGACCGCTGTGCACCTAACCAGTCGCTCAAGCTGACGGAACCAGCCGTCGATGATTTAACACGCGCGAAACAACCAGTTACTATCGGACATGACTCGCCACGCGCGGACTGGCTACCGTCGCTGCGGCGCTTCGCCGCCGCAGCTTAGCTCCGGTCCGTTAGGTGGCAAAGAAAAGCTTAGATTATCTAAGAAAGAAACAGTTTCAATAATTCAAGTTTTGTTTTTTGATTCAAGTTTCCAAAGATACGAATCTATAAGCAGTGAGATTTTCTAATTGCAATAACTGCAATAAAACGATATTATCTGGTACGGAGAGCTTTCCTGGCAATCATAGTTGGGAGCTATGTTTATAAGCAAAATCAAATACGAAGCATTCTTAGTGCGAAGCTGTATGCAGGTTAACCAACTGACTTTGCCACCTAACCAGTCGCTCAAGCTGACGGAACCAGCCGTCGATGATTTAACACGCGCGAAACAACCAGCTACTATTGGACAGGACTTAGCTCGCGCGGACTGGATTCCGTCGCCGCGGCGCTTCGCCGCCGCAGCTTAGCTCCGGTCCGTTAGGTGGCAAAGAAAAACTTAGGTTGCCCAAGAAAGAAACAGTTTCAGTAATTCAAGTTTTGTTCTTTGATTTGAGCTCCAAAAAGATGAGTCTACAAGCAGTCAGATTTTCTAATTGCAAAATCTCCGAGAAAGTGGTATCATCTCGTACGGGAAACTTACCAGGCAATCATAGTTGGGAGCTATGTTTATAAGCAAAATCAAAAACGAAACAGTCTTAGTGCGAAGCTGTATGCAGGTTAACCAACTGACTTTGCCACCTAACCAGTCGCTCAAGCTGACGGAACCAGCCGTTGGTGATTTAACACGCGCGAAACAAATAGCTACTATCGGACATGACTCGCCACGCGCGGACAGGCTACCGTCGCTGCGGCGCTTCGCCGCCGCAGCTTAGCTCCGATCCGTTAGGCCGCAGCACATTGCGCTATCCCTCAAGTTATTGCAAACAAGCTGTATTCAGTCCCCTGCAGTTTGTTTTCCATCCTTAAATTTGGTACACTACATGTAATCTTATAGAAAAAGGAGCACATAGGATGCAAAAAAAACACCAGTTTACGGCTGTGATTGAGCGAGAGGAAAACATGTATGTTGCCCTATGCCCCGAACTCGACATTGCCAGCCAAGGAAAAACCGTCGAGGATGCCCGGAACAACCTCCAAGAAGCAATAGAATTGTTCTTCGAGACCGCCTCTAAACAAGAAATTCGTGAACGATTACACGACGAAGTATTTGTGACCCGACTTGAGGTCGCTGTTGCCTAGACCGAAGGTACTCTCCGGAAAAGAGGTCTGTAAGATACTGGCAGAGCACGGTTTTCAGAATGTTCGTCAGCGGGGTAGTCATATTATCATGCAAAAGAAGACTGGCATTTCAACAATTACAATCCCAGTACCGAACCACAAAGAGATTGCACTTGGAACATTAAAATCGATCATAAGGCAATCACAACTCTCAAGTAAAGAATTCCAATCCTAAGCCTTGGGGATACCTCGAAATGGCAGTGGACTCTCCACAACACACAAACAAAAGATTAATCAAGGCTGCGGCCTAACCAGTCGCTCAAGCTGACGGAACCAGCCGTCGACGATTTCGCCGCGCGTTGTTGGACGGATTTAGCACATCTGATCGGAACGTCCGCGCAACTGGCTACCTTGCGGCGGCTGTTCGCCGCCGCAGCTTAGCTCCGGTCCGTTAGGTGGCAAAAAAAACTTAGGTTCGCAAAGAGAGAAATAGTTTCGATCTTTCAAGTTGTGTCTATCAATCTGGTTTTTAAAAGATGGAGTCTATCAGCAGTTGGATATTCTAATTGCAATCGTAGCAAGAAAATGGTAACATCTCGTACGGGAAACTTACCAGGCAATCATAGTTGGGAGCTATGTTTATAAGCAAAATCAAAAACGAAGCATTCTTAGTGCGAAGCTACATGCAGGTTAACCAACTGACTTTGCCACCTAACCAGTCGCTCAAGCTGACGGAACCAGCCGTTGGTGATTTAACACGCGCGAAACAACCAGCTACTATTGGACATGACGTGCCACGCGCGGAATGGATTCCGTCGCTGCGGCGCTTCGCCGCCGCAGCTTAGCTCCGGTTCGTTAGGCGGCTTTCCCCCTTTTACGGAAGTTGCTTTTTGATAAAAAAGGTATATATTCAATATATATGAATTTAAACTTGGAAATTATCAGTTTTGAGTGGGATCAGGCTAACCAAACTAAGAATTGGGCTAAACATAAAGTTTTATGGCAGGAATGTGAAGATGTTTTCTTTAATGAACCTCTTTTCATTCTTCCTGATTTAAAACATTCTGAAAAGGAAGAAAGATATCATGCACTGGGCCACACTAACAAAGACCGATTGCTATTTATCTCCTTCACAATTCGAAAAGAGAAAATCAGAGTCATCTCGGCACGGGAAATGAGCAGAAAAGAAAGGAATAACTATAATGAACAAAAAGAAAAGTATACCAAAATTTAAATCTGAGACAGAGGAGAGGAATTTCTGGTCAAAGAATGACTCTACTGACTATTTGGATTGGAGTAAGGCAAAGCCTGTTCGCTTTCCAAATTTAAAGGCAACAAGCCGAATTATTTCTATACGGTTACCGGAATCATTGATTGAAGAGATAAGGGTATTGGCGAATAAACAAGATGTTCCTTATCAATCGATGTTAAAGATACTACTCGCGGACAAAGTGCGGGAACAAACAACTCTCCATCGCGGTAAAGGGAAAGCCGCCTAACCAATCGCTCAAGCTGACGGAACCAGCCGTCGACGATTTCGCCGCGCGGTGTTGGACTGGATTAGGAGTTTCTGATTGGAACGTCCGCGCAACGAGCTACTTTGCGGCGGCTGTTCGCCGCCGCAGCTTAGCTCCGGTTCGTTAGGCGGCTGGAAACACTTTATTTTGGAGAATCATGAATTATGACTGACAATTTTATTTCATCATTAATCGGTGTTGCAATCATATTGTTTCTAATTTTCCTTATTCTGAGAGAATTCAATGCCTGGTACTGGAAAATCAACGAAATAATTAGAATTTTAAAAAGGATTGAAGCGCAATTAACGAATCGAATAGGACTTACCCCATCTACCGATTCATCCAACATGTCAAACGTTCATGAAACAAAACATAGAGACATGTTGCCTGAACAAGTTAAGTGTCCGTCCTGTGGAGAAGAATTAGATTTAGATGAGGAAGAGCGAAGCAAGAGAAAATTTACTTGCCCAGAATGCGGTAAGAAAGCTCAACTTTAACTAAGCAATAAGTCAAAGAAAAGTTTTGCCCCAATTGTAAAAGTGCCATTGCATTAAATAATTTCGCGCGGTGAACAAAGTGTACCCCAAGCCGCCTAACCAGTCGCTCAAGCTGACGGAACCAGCCGTCGATGATTTAACACGCGCGAAACAACCAGCTACTATTGGACATGACTCGCCACGCGCGGACTGGCTACCGTCGCTTCGCCGCCGCAGCTTAGCTCCGGTCCGTTAGGGCGCATGAAATGACTTTATCTAGACATTGATTTAAACACAAAGCCATTTTGAGACATGAAGACCGATTTTGTAAATATTATCCCGGTTCTCCCCTCTTTAGACATTGAAAGAGATGTCGCTTGGTACAAAGAAAAAACTGGCTTTGAAGTATATTATTCCGATAAAATGTACGCTATCCTTTACAGAGAGAATCTCACTGTACATTTGCAATGGCACGCTGATACAAAAGACGATCCCTTGCTTGGTGGTTCAGTCATTAGAATTTTTGTAAAAAACATAAAACCTCTCTTTGAGGAATTCGTCAAACGAGGTACAGTTACCCAAAACGCTTTTAAGCCTAATACGCCTTGGGGAACTAACGAGTTTGGGTTCTACGACTTAAATAAGAATTTAATTTTTATAGCGGAAGATGTTGGGTCAACTTAAAACTCGCATGCGCCCTAACCAGTCGCTCAAGCTGACGGAACCAGCCGTCGACGATTTTGCACGCGCGCAACAAACAGATACAATTGGACTGGACATACCACGCGCGGAATGGATTCCGTCGCTGCGGCGCTTCGCCGCCGCAGCTTAGCTCCGGTCCGTTAGGCGGCTAAAGCAATTTGTAACAAAGAAAAAGAGAAGGAGTTAAAAGAATTGGTCTACAAGCAGTCATCCGGTTTTTCTACAAACGACTCCTCTTTCAGACAACGCACTTACTAAATACGGTCACTTTATCAAATACCAAAAGCCTGGTATTACATTCTTGGAGATAGTTTCTAATATAATACAGTCAGTACGAAAGCGTATTCTTATCAACATGCACTTATCGCCGCCTAACCAGTCGCTCAAGCTGACGGAACCAGCCGTCGATGATTTAACACGCGCGAAACAAACAGCTACTATCGGACATGACTCGCCACGCGCGGACTGGCTACCGTCGCTGCGGCGCTTCGCCGCCGCAGCTTAGCTCCAGTCCGTTAGGCGGCGAAAGCAATTTGTAACAAAGAAAAAAGGAGGAGTTAAAAGAATTGGTCTACAAGCAGTCATTTGGTTTTTCTACAAACGACTCCTCTTTCAGACATCGCATTCACTAAATACGCTCGCTTTATATAATACCAAAAGCTTGGTATTGCATTCTTAAAGATAGTTTCTAATATAATAGAGTCAGTACGAAAGGGCGTTCTTATCAAATTACACTTATCGCCGCCTAACCAGTCGCTCAAGCTGACGGAACCAGCCGTCGATGATTTAACACGCGCGAAACGACCAGCTACTATCGGACATGACTCGCCACGCGCGGACTGGCTACCGTCGCTGCGGCGCTTCGCCGCCGCAGCTTAGCTCCGGTCCGTTAGCCAGCAACCGCATAGCAGACATAATGTCAAAGAAAGGTACATATCCAGCAGATTGATACGATGGCACCATCCCTAATTCGCTGTACTCATAACGATTAACAAAGGAGTGACCATGCGCATCAAGTCTCAGCAATCATGTTCATTTGTGACAACGCTTTTACTTGTCATGTTTATCTTTCTATCTTCTCGGTTAGTCTATTCTCAGCCCCTTTTAAATGGTTTCGGCATAGAGGCAGGTGGAGGTTACAATCAACTCTTCTGGGAAGTATCAACTGTCAGTGCTAATCGAACCGACTTCTCATTTACGCCAACTATTAATTTTACCTACCAATGGGATATCATTCCAGATGTATCCTTAATACCGTTTGTTGGATATAATCAGTTTGGCGGGAAGAGAAAACAATCGAATGGTTATCAAGATCAGTTTTGGTTTAATTCTCTCGAAGGCGGTGCTTCAGGAATGTATGCATTAGGCAACATTTCCTTCGGTGCTGGACTTAAAGCAAATTATAATTGTAAAGTTACCGGTCGGTGGTTTGGTTCAGCTTATCAGACAACTTCGGCGAATGATTCGTGGGATGAACAAGATGTAACAAGTTGGTTTAAAAGATGGTCTGGTGATGCAGGCGTCCGGGTGTCTTACAACTATGACCATTTCAGTTTGAATTTGGAAAGTTGGTTCGGGATTACTCAATTAGAAACTGGTATCTTTTCAGTGGCAAAAATAAGAGAAAACCAGTTTAGAGTTCTTTTCGGCTATACTCTATAAGTGGTTGCTGGCTAACCAGTCGCTCAAGCTGACGGAACCAGCCGTCGATGATTTAACACGCGCGAAACAAACAGCTACTATTGGACATGACTTGCCACGCGCGGACTGGCTACCGTCGCTGCGGCGCTTCGCCGCCGCAGCTTAGCTCCGGTTCGTTAGCCAGCACAATTAACATTCGTATATGGCCTCAATTATTCCAAATCGTATTGAGTTTCAAATTCACGCGGATGGCAAGCCAATAAAAGGGCTCCTGTGTCTGCTTACAGCTGAAACCAATTATAAAAATAGCTTTTCCCTTGTTGTCGGTCCGTCAAATTCGGATGGATTGATGTCAGTTACAAAAGAAGATATTCTTGCCAAAGCAAACGAAGATGCAAGAATGTTTCTTATGGATTATGGCGATCCATTGGAATGCATTACCGGCAGTTTTACGGCTATTCCAATGAATCTTTCAAAATTGAATGCGGCGAAAAACGCTTATAAATCGTTCAGAAAGTCTTACCATTATCCTTCGAGATATATCGAGTCGATCGAAAATGCGATACAGTTATTGTCTAAGTCATCATTTTCAGAACTTAGTATTAAGTTGATTTCAATCGCAGGTCCCGGTAAAGTTCGTTTTAGTTCTGTAAAAACAAACTAAGTGTGCTGGCTAACCAGCGGCTCAAGCTGACGGAAACAGCCGTCAGCTTGTCGCCGCACGAAAAAAAAATATTTAGGGAAATGGCTTCGTTTGCCGCGCGTGCAGTCTACATGGAATTGGCTTCACGTCGCCGCAGCTTAGCCGCGGTCCGTTAGGTTGCAAACAAACATCTCGATTACTCCAATGACAAAAAAATACAAATCTAATCGCGCTATCTCTTTGCTGACCATCTTACTTCTGCTTGGAGGTTTCACCACTCAAGATATCGCACAGTCAAAAGGCATTATTCACTCAACTCATTACGATATTCCTTTGAACGGACGTGCGGCAATCGTCGGCAAGGTCGTTGACGCCAAAAATAAAGAACCCATGCCCGGCGTGAACATTTTGGTCGCTAACACATCTTTCGGGCAAGCGACTGATTTGGATGGAGAATATCAGATATTGGGTATTTTGCCGGGAACATATACCTTTCGGGCAAGCGATATCGGTCTTGTAGACACTATCGGATATAAAACGGCTGTTCTGAGCAATATAAAGCTTCGCGAAAACCAATTAACAGTCATCGATTTTGAACTGGCTGACACCGTCATTGCTGGGAGGAGAATAGTGATAAGCTACGGTCCAATCTCCCAGCCACCTATGCAAATAATTATTACTGATATTTCAAAGTCCGATATAAATAATTATTTTACCTGCGAAGGAATAGTTTGTGACTCCGCCCCCACACAGTGGCGTCTCAAAGGAGTCAATGTTATCCTCGTTGGCGCCAAAAGAGTTATCGCGACTGATCAGCACGGCAAATTTATATTTGATAGCCTCTCGACAAGGGATACATTATTATTTCAATATTATAGAAACCAATCTAAGAGATTAAGCATTCAACATCTTTTAGACTCAACCAAAACAATATACTGATCTCTGTTTTGCAACCTAACCAGTCGCTCAAGCTGACGGAACCAGCCGTCGACGATTTCGCCGCGCGTTGTTGGACGGACTTAAGAGCATCTGACCGGCACGTCCGCGCAACGAACTACCTTGCGGCGGCTGTTCGCCGCCGCAGCTTAGCTCCGGTCCGTTAGAACGCACGAACTAATTATCGTTGAAGACAAATTTTAAATAAGATGGTCTAGGTTTCGAGAGGCGTGTACAACTCGATGGATTTCAATTAGCTGATTGCGGATTTTGTAAAAAACAAGGTAAGAGTCAAGAATCAACGTTCGGTATTCATATTCCTGTAGACGCGGATGACGAGGAACTCTTCCAAGATATGGAGATTGAGCAAGAGCCCCTATTCGTTTATCAACTTTTTCAACAAACGACGATGCGCGTGCAGGACTATCTTTCGCTATCCAATCGTAAATACTAATGAGGTCGTCCTGAGCAATGGGAAGGTAACGGATAACATATTGATTAGGCATGAGCGCGACGCCGAAGTTTTGCAATCATCTGGGAATGTTTTATTCCCCTCTTTCCAGCGGCTGCCTGAGCTTGAGCAACTCCCAATTTCTCGAAGAGTTCCGCCTGAGCTTTCAGTCTCTCATAGTGATCAATTGTCATTACAACCAAATCACCTTCGCCGTTCTTGGTTAGATAGATTGGCTCATCCTTTTCACGTGCAAGGGTGGAGATTTCCCGAGTACGATTGCGCATACTCGATATGGATTTAATAATGGGCATTCGTTTTCCTTCGATTGTGTAACACAAATTAGTACTAAATAATGATAAAATCAAGTATCCAATTACTCCCCCGCGCGCGTTCTAACCAGTCGCTCAAGCTGACGGAAGTAGCCGTCGATGATTCAATGCGCGCGAAACGACCAGTTACTTGTTGGACATGACTTAGCTCGCGCGGACTGGATTCCGTTGCTGCGGCACTTCGTCGCCGCAGCTTAGCTCCGGTCCGTTAGGGCGCAAAAATTCTATGAAAACAAATATTCCTATGATTTTGAGAATTGCAATTCTGATTTTGTTTCTTGCTAACATCTCCTGCAAGAACAATCCCGCCAGCATAAATAATAATACCGACAATTTTTCGGTGACAATTAATGTCAAAGATTCAAATGGTCAACCAGTTCAAGGGATTTCGGTAAGCATATACAATGACGCCGATTCATCGTCTTTGGGGATCGCCGAAAGTCCTAAAGTTCTTCAGGCAAATACTAGTATTCTCTTCAGCGTAGCGGAAAGTTCATTGGTATCGCTTGGGATTTATGAATTGGATGGAAGACTGGTCCAAAATCTGGCTACCGATAGAAATTTAGGCCAGGGCGTTTTTGAATATGTTGTTTCGCTCAATGTAGAAAATGTTGGAACAAGGGTATATAAGGGTATTTTAACCGCAGTGAATGATACAACCAAACAAGTACTGTTTAAAGATTCTATTTATATTACTCTTTTAGATAACAGCCCGGAGAATTCAATACTCGGCTATACCTCTAAATCAGGTACATTTGAAACTACAGATTCACTATCATTTCCAAATATATTAACATTGCCACCAATTGTTGAAACCAACGCAACAGGACCAGCCCCCATTGGCGTTTTTTCATTTTCTCAAAGCATAGTTATTACACTGATTGATACAGTAACTTCCAGGTCTGTAAGTTATGTCCGGCAAGTAATAAAAGGTCAAAATGTGTTTAATCTAACGTGGAATCCATCTTCCGGTAGCACATCTACAAATCCATCCGTTTCGATGGAAAGACTGGAGCGCATGAATCCGTTTTCTGCAGATACTATAATACTACCGCCACCACGTTGGGAGCTAACGCAGAATTTCCCAAATCCAGTCGGATGGTTTTATTAGAAAAGGCCCTAATCCATTTCCACTGAACTGTTTTTGCGCCCTAACCAGTCGCTCAAGCTGACGGAACCAGCCGTCGATGATTTAACACGCGCGAAACATCCAGCTACTATCGGACTGGACATACCACGCGCGGAATGACTACCGCGGCGACGTTGCACGTCGCCGCAGCTTAGCTCCAGTCCGTTAGGGCGCAGCCAATCCAGCAGTTACTCAGAACAGATGAAGGTGACGTTGGCAGAATAAAGTGAGAAAGGGCTATTGATTAGAATGCAGCAGTCGCACAGACTTTCGTATCGCGGCCTCATCCACGAGACGATCAGTAACGAATTTGTGCAAAACACTTGAGATAAGGGTCTGGTAAGGGATACCTTCCTCAAGAGAACGTCGTTTTAGCTGTTCAAGAACTGATTCAGAAAGACGAATGTTAACGTTCCGAGTTTTTCGAATGCGCTCTAAGATAGCCTCTATTTTATCTCGCTGTCTTTTTGAGACCGGGCGATAGGAGTCAGCAGATCTTTCGATCTCTCGTTCGAATTTGTCAAGTTTTGTTTTCATCGCTCTTTTGTCCATACTTTTTGTGAAATTTGCGACTCGGAAATGCAGTTTTTAAAACAATATTCTTGTTTTCATCAAACACGAACGGTACGGCGTGAATGTATCCCTTTACAGGAAGTATGAATAAACTCTGGCTCTGCCGTTTCGGATGTTTCACTATATCGATATACTTCTTATCCAAGATAAGTAATGCGATTTCTTCAAACGAAATCCCGCGTTCTTTCTTGAGTTTCTCATTTTTCTCATCATCCCAGATGATGTTCATAAATCAATTTACTACAATTCGTATACATTGTCAATATGTGGCTGCGCCTAACCAGTCGCTCAAGCTGACGGAAGTAGCCGTCGACGATTTCGCCGCGCGTTGTTGGACGGACTTAGGAGCATCTGACTGAAACGTCCGCGCAACGAGCTACCTTGCGGCGGCTGTTCGCCGCCGCAGCTTAGCTCCGGTCCGTTAGGCGGCGAGAATTCACAGACATCTGAAAGAACTCAATGAATTTAGCAACTCCTTTAGTTAAGACAAGCTTCACTAACAAGAAAACGCGGACCACTCTTAAATCTAATGCATTACTAGATACTGGCGCTCAAGTGACTTGCGTTCCCCGGAGTTTTATCTCACAACTACAATTAAAAGCCACAGGCGTAGTTTCGGTAACATCTGTCGGCGGCACTTTGCAGTTGGAGGAGTATTATTGTGATATAAAAGTCGGTAAACATTTTTTCCCTAATCATAAAGTCATTGCAGTCGAATCACAGCTCCCTCTTATTGGGTGGGATATTTTGCAGCGGAATTTTTTTGAAATAACCACTGAATCTGTTGTCATTGATCAACTAATCAACATTGTAAGCTATATAAAACCAATCAAGGATAAAACTGTCCTTATTCTCGGGGAAGATACAAAACACATAGATAGTCTCAGAATTATTCAGCATCGATTGCAGAAAAAGGGCTACAGACCTATCATAGCGAAAGACCTATCCGACTTAGAGATTCAGTCAGTTGAAGAAAAAATGAATATGCTTGCATCCATCTCAAAGTTTGTTGTCTGCGAGAACTCTTATCCTTCTGGCCATATTGATGAACTCAAAATTTGCGCAATGAACCGCTTTGTCACCGCCATTCTTCAAGAAGAAGGAAAAGGAGCAACGTGGATGCAATCGGATTATATGATTGATTTAACTTTCGTGAAAGTTTTTACATACCCGGAGATTTCCCATATACATTTGACTATCGACAAAGCAGTTAAATGGGCTGAGTCAAAACTCAAAGAACGTAAGAAATATTTTAACGATTTATACCAATGGAGAAAAGTTCATACATCTTAAGCTGCTCGCCGCCTAACCAGTCGCTCAAGCTGACGGAACCAGCCGTCGATGATTTAATGCGCGCGTAACAACCAGCTACTATCGGACAGGACTTGTCTCGCGCGGACTGGCTACCGTCGCTGCGGCGCTTCGTCGCCGCAGCTTAGCTCCGGTTCGTTAGGCGGTTAGAATATGCTTTGTTTTGAACACATGTTAGATCATCTAGAAGAGATAATCGCTCGATTCTATTTCTCGGTATTTTTATTCATAGGCATTTTTGTCTATGAGTTAATGAGACACGTAAACGGTACTGGCTTGATACCAGTATTGCTTATGCCTCTGTACTTGGCGTCAATAGTAGCAAGCATTACTTGCTTGTGGTCATTTAAAAAGACACGATTTTATTCTCTTGTCCCGCTTGCCGTAAATATTGTTTCTTTTCTCTTACCTAGTGCTAGGGATAAAGTCGATTATTATTATTACAAGCATGATCGCGAAGCAATTGTCCGAGAAATATGTAAGGATACGACTTATCAAAGCACAGACTATAAAAATATCGATACACCAAATTCAAATATTTCCGATACATTTATCCAAGTAGAGGTACATTCTAGAATACGATATGTTATGTTCTACACAAACTTACCTCTATTAATGACTTCATCCAACTATGACGGGTACCTTTACGTACAAAATGGCGGCAATCCTACACAATTTAAAGAATTGTCAAACACTAAACGCGCAGCGATTCGTCAACTTGACGATAATTGGTTTGAAATTTCTTATCGCTAACCGCCTAACCAGTCGCTCAAGCTGACGGAACCAGCCGTCGATGATTTAACACGCGCGAAACAAACAGTTACTTGTTGGACTGGACATACCACGCGCGGAATGGATTCCGTTGCTGCGGCACTTCGTGGCCGCAGCTTAGCTCCGGTCCGTTAGGCGGCAAAATCAACTAAGTACGACTTCATGAATAGGCTATTCAAATATACCGTCGTCTTCATGGCTATCATCTCGAGCGGTATTCTCTTGCCCATAGATGCCACGATCCGAAACGACTATCTCCGGCATATTGTCGTAAAAACCTTTATATTCCCAACTCACTGGCTTTTTAATCTACCATCCTGGAGACTTTTGACTTCAAAAGATTCTGTACTGTTAATGTCGAACGCATTTATCGCGCCTCTTGCTCTGTTCGGATCCGCGTTAGTTTGGGCTCTAATCGTATCCGCCGCAGTGAAGACCTGGAAAGGACAAAAGCTCGAAGCCAGCGCAACTGAGCCACAGAAATTCTGGAAACTTTCCTTCTCGTCCAGTGGCGCGCTTTCTATTTTACTATTTCTTCTTTGGTGGTCTCTCGATACCGCAACCTTAGGTGGGTATCAATTACCGTTTCATGCATCGATCGTTTTTTTTCTATTGGGTGCTGTTTCCCTTCCAGGATTTCCGAGCCTCTTACTCGCAGGTGCGATACTCGACAACGGGTTCGATACTCCCCACGGGTACGAAGACACGATAATTGTAAGTAAGACCCTGACCGCGTTTGGTGCAGTAACATGGAGTATTGTATTTGCTATCGTAGTAACATGGCTTAGGTCTAATAGGCAAAAAAATGTTGCCGCCTAACCAGTCGCTCAAGCTGACGGAACCAGCCGTCGACGATTTTGCTCGCGCGAAACAACCAGGTACTATCGGACAGGACTTAGCTCGCGCGGACTGGATTCCGTGGCTGCGGCACTTCGTCGCCGCAGCTTAGCTCCGGTCCGTTAGGGTGCACAAACAAACATTCTCATTCTTAGAAAAGCGGAATAAAGATGCCGTTGATAAATACAATGCCTTCAGTGTTGTTATATATTCTGCTTTGTTCATTTAGTTCAAATGATGCCAAGACAAAAGACTTCTTTAATGAAGTTCAAAAATACGATTTGAGCCACATTTTGACTTGCGATAGTATCATTGCTGACACTGGACCTAGAAAAATTAAACGCCCTGAACCAATAGGATATATCGGTGATAATTATTATCGATTCTTCATTCATTTTAGTTCTGTCATTAAAGATCGAGATAATAAACACCGATATTTTGTTCATGGCAAGACAAAGACTAGAAATATCATTTGCTCTTTTCAAGGATCATTGCTGATTAACGAAGCACAACTGTTTGAAGAATCAGATGTTCCAGGATACACTCAAGGATTTGTAAAAGGAAAATACAATTTATATCAAAACAGAAAACAAAAACATAGTGGTAAATTAATAGGTAGTTTCTCTATTAATTTTTTTATTGATAAGCATGATCAAATCCAGTATGACGCTTTAATGTTGGTAGCTGATGGTTTTGAGAATAATCAGTTCGAAGGGATATGGCAAAGTTATGATTCTACTTTGATAAAAAAATGCAATTGGGGTGATTTTCGTATTCCGGATAGCAGAGAATTGGATTCTGGTGCAAGTGATTTCCACGTTGATGATAAATATCTAAAAAACGGTTGGGAAGATTATAACAAAGAGTCAGAAAAAAGAAACACAGATTGGTGGAAATGAAAACAGAACCTCTGTTTTCCTGTGTGCACCCTAACCAGTCGCTCAAGCTGACGGAACCAGCCGTTGGTGATTTAACACGCGCGAAACAACCAGCCACTTTTGGACATGACTCGCCACGCGCGGACTGGATTCCGTCGCTGCGGCACTTCGTTGCCGCAGCTTAGCTCCAGTCCGTTAGGCGGCGAAAGCAATTTGTAACAAAAGAAAAAAAGGAGGAGTTAAAAGAATTAACCTACAAGCAGTCATCCGGTTTTTCTACAAACGACTCCTCTTTCAGACAACGCACTCACTAAATACGGTCACTTTATCAAATACTAAAAGCTTGGTATTACATTCTTGGAGATAGTTTCTAATATAATACAGTCAGTACGAAAACGTATTCTTATCAACATGCACTTATCGCCGCCTAACCAGTCGCTCAAGCTGACGGAACCAGCCGTCGATGATTTCGCACGCGCGAAACAAAGAGTTACAATCGGACTGGACATACCACGCGCGGACTGGCGACCGTCGCTGCGGCGCTTCGCCGCCGCAGCTTAGCTCCGGTCCGTTAGGCCGCCAAAGCAACAGAGGAGCAAATTCTCATGAACAAGCCATCGAAACAAATTCTCTTTTGGTCTCCACGAGTTTTAAGCATTCTGTTCGCAATTTTTATCTCCATTTTTGCTCTCGACGTATTCAGCGAAGGATATGATTTCTGGAGAACCTTACTCGCATTCGCAATTCATCTCATTCCAACGGCCATCATTATTCTTTTCTTAATTATTGCTTGGCGATGGGAATGGATTGGTGGTGTGGTGTTTCTTATCCTTGCTGTCTTATATGTCGTCTTTGTTTGGGGCAGATTTCCTTTGTTTGTATATTTCGCAATAGCCGGACCAATGGCAATCATAAGCGTTCTATTCTTTGTCAATTGGAAGCATCGAACCGAAATACAGACAAAGTAGTTGGCGGCCTAACCAGTCGCTCAAGCTGACGGAACCAGCCGTCGATGATTTAACACGCGCGAAACAGCCAGCTACTATCGGACATGACTCGCCACGCGCGGACTGGCTACCGTCGCTGCGGCGCTCCGTCGCCGCAGCTTAGCTCCGGTCCGTTAGGCCGCACGAAAGACATTTTATGAAAACGGAGAAATCTGACAAAAGCCTTAATGCAAAATTGCGCTATGGGAAGATAAAAACCCCATATCAGCATTTTACTGTATTGGCTGAAGGAATAGTTGGCAACCTGTCGGATGGCTTCTCTTGTCCGCCCGGCAATGCTTGGATGGCGATGAAAGTCTGGGCGACATCCTCAGGTGAATCAGGTGATATGATCAAAATAATTGGAGAGCAAATTGGGTTTACAGTGACAGGAAGAATCCAAGTTTATGAAACAGAGCCGACCCAGTCGCCGAAAGAAAAGCCATATGGTTATGACATTAACTTCACACCGTTTTAAAGTAAATCGTAAGTGCGGCCTAACCAGTCGCTCAAGCTGACGGAACCAGCCGTCGATGATTTAACACGCGCGAAACAAATAGCTACTATCGGACATGACTTGCCACGCGCGGACTGGCTACCGTCGCTGCGGCGCTCCGCCGCCGCAGCTTAGCTCCGGTCCGTTAGGGCGCAGCGCATTTCGTTATTTCAGAAATTAGCCAGCATTGGTTTGCAACTCCGAGGTGCTTCAGTGTGCGCATCTCCACCATATATTCGACAACATTAATCAAGGAGAATATCATGAAAACGATAACTATTTTTGCAATTACCATGCTCGTTTTTGTGGGCTGCAGCTCACAGCAAAGTGATCAATTGACCCAGCAACAACGGGATCAGATCAAGACCGAGGTAAAGGCCGTAAATGATAGCATTCTTGCACAATACCGTCGACTAGATGATCGAAGTTCACTCCAATACTTCTGGGACTCGCCTGAATTTCTCTATTGCCGCGTTGATGGTTCAACGTCTGATTTCCAGACCCTTAAAAGCGCGTCTGAGTGGTGTGATAGCGCCATTTCAGTTTGCAAAATCACTCTGATCCATGAAGAGTTCCCAATCGTAACGAAGGATCAAGTGGTCTATTTCTTTACTAGCAATGGTCAAGTTATCTATAAATCCGGAGATGGAATGAACTTTGACAAGGATGCACAAACGTTTGTCTACAGGAAGATCGATGGAAATTGGAAGATAGTTTTCATGCACGAATCTGCGACAATCACAAGACAAAAAGCGGGTAAGAAATAGCCCTGTCCTTTGGGTTCGAATCTTGGCTCAAGAGAAATCGTGAAAAGGCGACGCTCTTGACATAACACGAAAATAAAAAATTAAACAAAGCTGCGCCCTAACCAGTCGCTCAAGCTGACGGAACCAGCCGTCGATGATTTAACACGCGCGAAACAAACAGCTACTATCGGACATGACTCGCCACGCGCGGACTGGCTACCGTCGCTGCGGCGCTTCGCCGCCGCAGCTTAGCTCCGGTTCGTTAGGTGGCAAAGAAAAGCTTAGATTGTCTAAGAAAGAAACAGTTTCAGTAATTCAAGTTTTTGTTTCTTTGATTCAAGTTTCCAAAGATACGAATCTATAAACAGTGAGATTTTCTAATTGCAATAACTGCAATAAAACGATATTATCTGGTACGGAGAGCTTTCCTGGCAATCATAGTTGGGAGCTATGTTTATAAGCAAAATCAAAAACGAAGCATTCTTAGTGCGAAGCTGTATGCAGGTTAACCAACTGACTTTGCCACCTAACCAGTCGCTCAAGCTGACGGAACCAGCCGTTGGTGATTTAACACGCGCGAAACGACCAGCTACTATTGGACATGACTCGCCACGCGCGGACTGGCTACCGTCGTTGCGGCGCTCCGCCGCCGCAGCTTAGCTCCAGTCCGTTAGGTGGCACCAAAGAAACGATTTACTGAGGCAGTTATGGATCAAGAATATCTTTGTTACGTTTGCGGGAAGCCCGCAGCAACATCTACTACTAAGTTGTTCATACGTACAGTCAAGTGTGACCGATGCGGTGAATATGCAATACCTCTTGAACTTTTCCCTCCCGAAGATAAATCCAATTCATATATCCTATCGGGTGTTCTAAGAAGAGCCTTTGAGGCTGGGCATCCGCTTCAACTCTCTGAAAAATCAATCCCCGAACTTATCAAGTCTGCAATTTATCCTCAAAATCTTCTTGAACTAATAGACGAATACTTACTCCTAATATACAACCGTACTAAATCGGCAGACGATAGGATCGATTTTTATCCTGAAAAAGATTACCCGCTAATATTCTGCAAATCAGATAATGAATTTCGTTTTGTTCATGCAAAAACACTTGCGCTTGGATTTGTAGACAGAATCGCAGATAGTCCAATAACGGTACGTCTTAATGTATCTGGTTGGCAACGCGTCAAGCTTCTTATGGAGAACGCTGCAAGTATTTCCAAGATTGCTTTTATGGCAATGCCATTTGGTGATCCAATATTGGACCGTGTTTACAATGATTATCTTGTACCTACTATTGGGCAGACTGGCTTTCGCCTTAAAAGGCTTGATGAACACCAACCAGCTGGTCTTATAGATAGTCGCTTGCGGGTTGAAATTCGAAATTCTCGGTTTTTACTCGCTGAACTTACCCACAACAATAATGGAGTTTATTGGGAGGCAGGTTATGCTGAAGGACTTGGCAAACCTGTAATTTACCTCTCAAAAAAAGAACCAGAGAAAAACATCACTACCCATTTTGATACTAATCATCATACTACTGTGTTTTGGCATGATGATATTATTCAAGAAGCAATGGAAGTTCTAAAAGATGTCATTCGAGCAACGTTACCTGCTGAAGCTAAAATGACAGACGACTGACCCAAGGTGCCACCTAACCAGTCGCTCAAGCTGACGGAACCAGCCGTCGACGATTTCGCCGCGCGTTGTTGGACGGGCTTAGGAGCACCTGACTGGAACGTCCGCGCAACGAACTACTTGGCGGCGGCTGTTCGCCGCCGCAGCTTAGCTCCGGTCCGTTAGGCGGTTGCGCGAAGAATACTGTGAAGGAACTCAGGCGAGAAATCCGCACCATTCTCCCACGTAATGGTGTGTAAATCAGGATTGACTGAAAATCTACGGAATTGATCGATGTCTTTCAGCGGTTCAAATACAGGTCCCCAAAGTTCATCTTTAAGATCAACTTCTCCTTCGGAACCATCATGGAATTTGATCCAAATGGTGTACTTGTCAATATGTCTAGCATCCGTGACTTGTGCAATCATATTTTACTCAAGTGGAGTTACTTTCTTTAATGGTTGCCGTTGTTTAGCAAGTTCCCAATCTTCAAGTAATTCGGTTCTATGGAGATCAAGCCATTCAAGTACATGTGAGAGTGCTCGCTTTGGAAAATCTCCAGAAACAACGTTGGTTTCAATAGTCACGGTGACGTGATAATCACCGTAAAAAGCATGAAAATGAGCTGGTCCATGGTCTCGGTAAAACATTGCAACAACGATTCCAAGAAACCGACTTATTTCAGGCATAGTTTATTTTACTCAAAATTTTTCACAGGCGCAACCGCCTAACCAGTCGCTCAAGCTGACGGAACCAGCCGTTGGTGATTTAACACGCGCGAAACAATCAGCTACTATTGAACATGACTTGCCACGCGCGAACTGGATTCCGTCGCTGCGGCGCTCCGCCGCCGCAGCTTAGCTCCGGTCCGTTAGGTGGCAAAGAAAAACTTAGGTTCGCTAAGCGGGAAGTAGTTTCGATCTTTCAAGTTGTGTCTATCAATCTGGTTTTTAAAAGATGGAGTCTATCAGCAGTTGGATATTCTAATTGCAATCGTAGCAAGAAAGTGGTATCATCTCGTACGGGAAACTTACCAGGCAATCATAGTTGGGAGCTATGTTTATAAGCAAAATCAAAAACGAAACATTCTTAGTGCGAAGCTGTATGCAGGTTAACCAACTGACTTTGCCACCTAACCAGTCGCTCAAGCTGACGGAACCAGCCGTTGGTGATTTAACACGCGCGAAACAAATAGCTACTATTGGACATGACTCGCCACGCGCGGACTGGCTACCGTCGCTGCGGCGCTTCGCCGCCGCAGCTTAGCTCCGGTCCGTTAGGCGGCGGAAAAAAATAAGTAATCTACAAAAAAAGTATTTTCGGTTTTCCAAGCTTCGTCTCTTGATTTGAGTTCCCAAAGATATGAATCTATAAGCAGTCAGATTTTCTAATTGCAATAACTGCAATAAAACGATATTATCTGGTACGGAGAGCTTTCCTGGCAATCATAGTTGGGAGCTATGTTTATAAACGGTATCAAATACGAAAACATACTTAATGCGCAACAACGTACTGTTTTACTGTCATGTTCGCCGCCTAACCAGTCGCTCAAGCTGACGGAACCAGCCGTTGGTGATTTAACACGCGCGAAACGACCAGCTACTATTGGACATGACTCGCCACGCGCGGACTGGCTACCGTCGCTGCGGCGCTTCGCCGCCGCAGCTTAGCTCCGGTCCGTTAGGCGGCGAAAGCAATTTGTAGCAAAAGAAAAAAAAGGAGGAGTTAAAAGAATTAGCCTACAAGCAGTCATCCGGTTTTTCTACAAACGACTCTTCTTTCAGACAACGCATTCACTAAATACGGTCACTTTATAAAATACCAAAAGCTTGGTATGACATTCTTGGAGATAGTTTCTAATATAATAGAGTCAGTACGAAAGCGCGTTCTTATCAACATACACTTATCGCCGCCTAACCAGTCGCTCAAGCTGACGGAACCAGCCGTCGATGATTTAACACGCGCGAAAGAACCAGTTACTTGTTGGACAGGACTTAGCTCGCGCGGACTGGAGTCCGTCGCTGCGGCGCTTCGCCGCCGCAGCTTAGCTCCGGTCCGTTAGGCAGCGCGGAAATCAGTCTCAAATAAATATCAGGACAATAAATGTCTTCTATAGATGCAAAGTATGTCCATACAAATTTGATCGCACGCGATTGGCAAAAGCTATCCTTGTTTTATCAAGAAGTCTTCGGACTTAAACCAGTTCCCCCTGAACGACATTATAAAGGTGTTGACCTTGAACGCGGCACGGCAGTTCGAGGATCTGAACTTCATGGTGTTCATCTGCGAATGCCCGGATACGATGATAGTGGTCCGACGCTGGAAATTTATTCTTACTCGATTCAAAAAGACGGTGTTGCCCCGGCGGTTAATCGTCCTGGATTTGGACATATTGCATTTTCTGTTATTGATGTAATCAAAGCTCAGGAAATAGTGTTGCTGGCTGGTGGAAATGCAGTGGGAGAGATTGTAATGTTACAAACATCAACAGAAGCTAAGGTAACTTGGTGCTATGTAACAGACCCTGAAGGTAATATTATCGAATTGCAATCATGGTCATAATGAAGAAACTGAAATTTAATGCTTAAGAGTCGCGCTGCCTAACCAGTCGCTCAAGCTGACGGAACCAGCCGTCGATGATTTAACACGCGCGAAACAACCAGCTACTATTGGACATGACTCGCCACGCGCGGACTGGCTACCGTCGCTGCGGCGCTTCGCCGCCGCAGCTTAGCTCCGGTCCGTTAGGCGGCAACTGTAAGTATAAAACTAACATTCTCTCGCATAATGAAATCCGTTACTTGCATAGTTCTGATTTTCGCCGCAGTTGCATCTATTTTTCCTCAGGATCAACAAAAGTTAGATAAACGAACCCCTCAAGAGAAGAAAATCGACGGTCCAATTTTTGTTTCTCTTATGCAGTTCGAGGATTCTCTTTCAGCAGGTGTTCCGCCCGATCAATCCATGTCCTGCTTTCATCAATTCCTGCGCGATACCACAAATCGAATTTATGTAATAGTCAAAGTTCACGGAGGAAATGGCGACGCTCAATCAGCAATCGAGGAAACGGGCGGAAGCATAGCTAAGGACTACTTGGGAAAAATCTATTGCTGGGTAAAACCAGAATCGTTGCGATCATTGATCAAAATTGAAGCTATTATAGGTATTGAGATGTTTCATCCACCAAGAACCCGGTAAGTTGCCGCCTAACCAGTCGCTCAAGCTGACGGAACCAGCCGTTGGTGATTTAACACGCGCGAAACAGCCAGCTACTATTGGACATGACTCGCCACGCGCGGACTGGATTCCGTCGCTGCGGCACTTCGTCGCCGCAGCTTAGCTCCGGTTCGTTAGGTGGCAAAGAAAAACTTAGGTTGTCCAAGAAAGAAACAGTTTCAGTAATTCAAGTTTTGTTCTTTGATTTGAGCTCCAAAAAGATGAGTCTACAAGCAGTCAGATTTTCTAATTGCAAAATCTCCGAGAAAGTGGTATCATCTCGTACGGGAAACTTACCAGGCAATCATAGTTGGGAGCTATGTTTATAAGCACAATCAAAAACGAAGCATTCTAAGTGCGAAACTGCATTCAGGTTAACCAACTGACTTTGCCACCTAACCAGTCGCTCAAGCTGACGGAACCAGCCGTTGGTGATTTAACACGCGCGGAACAAATAGCTACTATCGGACATGACTCGCCACGCGCGGACTGGTTTCCGCCGCTGCGGCGCTTCGCCGCCGCAGCTTAGCTCCGGTTCGTTAGCCAGCCAAGCCTCGCGATCCGAAATTTTATGCATCCTATTTACACAATATTGATCTTTCTTTCGCTGGCGGTATCGTTTTCTGCTCCCGCGCAATCATCACGACTAGCGTCTAATGCGCCCAAGGATCAACCGATGGCCATAAACGATTCGCTGTACTTCGGAGATCTGTTTAAATTTATCCAACCACTGATTAACAGGGCTAGACATACATTTCCAGATGCAAAAGAGATGTATCTTAAAGGACTTCCCCAAGGCAACGTGTTCTTTGTGACTGCAGGGCTTCGTGACTCACTGAACCATTATGAACAGGTCTTCCTCGAAGTTAAAAGTATCAGCGACAGCGTCATAAACGGAATCATAGCAAGTCCAATTGGCGTCGTAATGGGATACAGTCTCGGAGATAGATACTCGTTGTACGAATCACAAATACTTGACTGGACGATTTCAAAGCCCGATGGTTCTGAGCAAGGAAATCTGATTGGAAAGTTTATAGACAAGATTCAACAAAGCAAACATTAAGCTTGGCTGGCTAACCAGTCGCTCAAGCTGACGGAACCAGCCGTCGATGATTTTGCTCGCGCGAAACTACCAGCTACTATCGGACATGACTTGCCTCGCGCGGACTGGATTCCGTCGCTGCGGCACTTCGTCGCCGCAGCTTAGCTCCGGTTCGTTAGGGCGCACGTCCTCACAATATGAAAACCATTGTAATCATACTCACGCTCTTCTCGACCTCTATCGCAGCCGACCTCCCATCGACTGATACGACATTTTCGTCTCCAACTCGACGGTATTCCATTACCTTCAAACGTATCAAAAATGTCACCTACAAAAGGCACGACAATATTGACGAATTCAATCACATTATTTACACAATAAGCTTCCTTGAAGGCGCTACATTACGACAATTTAGTGCAAAGTATGTAGATGTATATAACAGAAGAAAACCATCTCAGATAAAGGATATCTTCAAATATATTGATTGGAGCCCAAAAGACGATATCGCAATTCTGCCCGAAGAGGATTGGGCTAGTTATCCAGTCCCTCACCGCTATACGGCAGTTAATTTGACAGGCAGCTACGGCTGGAAAACTTCGCTGTTTCAACTTACTGATTTCAAATGGATCAATTCCATTGAGGCAATTGGAAATAATGAAAACGATTGCCACGATGGAATTGGCTTCTTCAATGGCAGAACTGGCAAGTCTCGCGAAATCATTTCCCCTAGTAGTCCCAACGGATATCGAGTCCATGCAAAAACTGATTCTGGATTGGTAATAATAACTTCGCTGGATAACTGTGCAACAATCGATCAAAGCGAACATTTCGTGCCAAAGCAATATTTTCTGGATTTCAAAACTCTACGTCTACAACCAATCAAGGGTGCGCCCTAACCAGTCGCTCAAGCTGACGGAACCAGCCGTCGGCGATTTTGCACGCGCGAAACAACCAGCTACTATCGGACTGGACTTGCCTCGCGCGGACTGGATTCCGTCGCTGCGGCGCTTCGCCGCCGCAGCTTAGCTCCGGTCCGTTAGGTGGCAAAGAAAAACTTAGGTTCGCAAAGCGAGAAGTAGTTTCGATCTTTTAAGTTCTGTCTATCAATCTGGTTTTTAAAAGATGGAGTCTATGAGCAGTTGGATATTCTAATTGCAATCAGAGGAAGAAAGTGGTATCATCTCGTACGGGAAACTTACCAGGCAATCATAGCTGGGAGCTATGTTTATAACCAAAATCAAAAACGAAGCATTCTTAGTGCGAAGCTGTATGCAGGTTAACCAACTAACTTTGCCACCTAACCAGTCGCTCAAGCTGACGGAACCAGCCGTTGGTGATTTAACACGCGCGAAACGACCAGCTACTATTGGACATGACTCGCCACGCGCGGACTGGCTACCGTCGCTGCGGCGCTTCGCCGCCGCAGCTTAGCTCCGGTCCGTTAGGGCGCAGCAGCGCATTGTGCTTTTTGTTAAATTGTCCAAACAGTGAAGATAACAAAATTTGGGAGAATCCAATGTTCTATTTCTTTTTAGAAGTAATAGGGGTATCAATTCTCGTTTCTGCGTTTGCGACTTGGATCAAGTTGATTCCTCGTTATCCGAAGAAGAAATTTAATCTCATTCAGCAATTGGCTAATACCGGGATCCTAACTGTTGTCCTCACTCTGCTTTTTTCTCTTGAGGTTTATCCCTCTTGGGTAATCTTCTTCGCAATAATACTTTTGATCTTATGGTTATCTGTCCGATTAACTAACAATATTGTTCAGAAAACTGGAGATTCAACCGTAGAGACATTAAGAGGAGATGCCAACAAGGAAGAAACACAATCACACTAACTGCTGCGCCCTAACCAGTCGCTCAAGCTGACGGAACCAGCCGTCGATGATTTAACACGCGCGAAACGACCAGCTACTATTGGACATGACTCGCCACGCGCGGACTGGAGTCCGTCGCTGCGGCGCTTCGCCGCCGCAGTTTAGCTCCGGTCCGTTAGGGCGCAAATTTGGCTTCAACACAATGACAAATCGAGGAGGTAATATGACACACTCTAGAACTCTATTAGTATCGATTGGTGTAATGCTATGTCTTATGGCTGGTTGCAGAAAAGACAACCCTACCACCTCCACTAATTCAAGTACCCCAATTGACCCTGTGTGGAAAAATAGCAATTATCAGACAGTCGATTATCGTTATTATTCCATTGGGACTACATCAAATTATACTCCTGTGGGACAAATCGATACGACTCGCTATGATTGCATTAAAGATTCTGTAACGTTCCACCAAAAGCTTGCATATGCTCGGGTGTCGTGGGATTCTACCTATATTCCTGGTACTGTATTCAACTACCAGTGCGGAATACTTGTGTCCGATATTTGGGATAGCCAGTACGTCGATTATTTTGTCAAAGGCTTATACTTATATAATAATGGCCTGTATATTGACTATCAACGTACTCCTCTTCCAGTTAATAACCCCCAGACTCCTGTTTTAAAGTCTTTTATTTTTATTTTATTTAATTCAAATGTTGCAGACTCCTTAATGCTAATCGAGAATAACACCGCAAAGACAAAATTCTATGTCCATTAAGTCTTTTGCGCCCTAACCAGTCGCTCAAGCTGACGGAACCAGCCGTCGATGATTTAACACGCGCGAAACAACCAGTTACTTGTTGGACATGACTTAGCTCGCGCGGACTGGATTCTGTCGCTGCGGCACTTCGTCGCCGCAGCTTAGCTCCGGTTCGTTAGAACGCAAAAATATCATTTCCTTGTCACAGAAGTTTTACGACGAGCAGCTTCCCGAAAGGATCAAACATATGGTCCAGAGATTCTTTTTATCTTCGATATCCCTCCTTCTTTGCCTCTCATTAGAGGCTGCACCAGGCGGTCCAACAAGCCCATACATGGTTTTCAAATCTGCGGCCAATGATACCTGCAAGCAAATTACTCTGGAAATGTTGCAGAGCGCGACATACAAGGATGTCACATTTGGCGAAATCACGATGAAAGATGGCCAATACGTCGGGAACGAGGAAAATGGACAAAAAGCGGATTTACGATGGGCCGCTTGGGGCGATCTCAACTCGGATGGGTGCAACGATGTCATAGTTATTCTCTTTTCTTATGCAGGAGGCAATGATCCTGATGAATCTATCTGTGCTGTGCTGAACGATTCTGGCAAACCCGGCAGAATCATTTGCCAACCATTGAACGCTTACGCTTCCGATTCCATTACAATTATTGGAGGAGTTGTTTCAATTAAGATGTGGGTTCATCAGGAAGGCGATGGCCGTTGGCCTTCAAAGTCCGAGGTCTGGCGATTCGTTGTAGAAGGCTCAGAGATCAAGAGATTGCGATAATCAAGATAGTCTACAGAACGCAAAATCGAGAATAGTCAACTAAGAGTATCACCGTTTGCGTTCTAACCAGTCGCTCAAGCTGACGGAAATAGCCGTCGACGATTTAACTCGCGCGAAATAACTAGTTACTATCGGACGGGACTTAGCTCGCGCGGACTGGATTTGGTTGCTGCGGCGCTTCGCCGCCGCAGCTTAGCTCCGGTCCGTTAGAACGCAAAAAAAACACTGCGCTGTCAAAAGAGATAGACGCCAGTGGCTCATATTCAACAATGCAGCCTGAAAAATATTAGATCCCAATTACATCAAGGAGGTCTATATGAATCTCGATTTGGGGCAATTGACACAAACTTTTGCGATTGGAGCTTTGGCCGTACTTGGCATATATCTTCTCATCCCCGAAAGAATGAGGAAATTATTCACTCAAGCGAAGGAAGCCAAAGAAGACAAGGAGCCGATGCTGCCTTGGCATAAGAATCTGTCCGTGCTTTATCCCGTAATATATTCCGCTCTCATTTTTGCTACAGGTGTGATATTGGAAGACCTCTCCAAAGGGATAACGTCTGAGAGAGGAATCATCGTGTTATCGCAGTTGACTCCAGGAGAAATACTTCCAAGAGATCGTACTCTTCGGATAAGAAGTCTTTATGATAACGAAGATGAAAGTTCGACCAATTCCAACCAACGAAAATATAGACCCAAGGCTGTCTTTTTCAGAATTGTCAGTTCCCAGCTTTTCAAATATTTCGGTGACAAAGGAAATTACACTCAAGATATTCTTCTTCCCGCGATCACGAAAGAATGCGACTCGACTGGAATGATTACATGCTCTCCTCAATTAATGGCAAGCCTTGATAGTGAGATAGTTGCCCTATATTACCAAGCGCACAACAGGGTTTACCTAAATCAAACATATTTCGATGAACTCACGCGTCTTGACTTTCGAATCGACTTTACTCGATCCCTAACATTTCTTTCATATCTTCTCGTTTTTTTTGCATTAGTCCATTTGATTTGGCACGGTGTTCTGTGGGTAAAAGACAAACGATCGTTGAAAAAACCAATAATCTTGTTCGTTATTTATATAGTTACTGGAATTCTCGGACGGGTCACATTTGAGGCAGAACAGGGCAACTATAATGCTCGAATCTTCGGGTATTTTGAATCTTGCTATCGTAGTGATTCATCCAATGTCCAGCAAGCCCTTCATATCGGGTTGACTGCACAGCCGCCGCTTAACATCGGCAAAAACGTAAAATGAACCTTGCTCTACTCAAAATGAAATTGTCAATGTGTGTTTGCCCCATTACGTGGCCTTTGTTGCGACGGTGATTGAAACATTCACCGTTTGCGTTCTAACCAGTCGCTCAAGCTGACGGAACCAGCCGTCGATGATTTTGCACGCGCGCAAATAGGAGTTACAATCGGACTGGACATACCACGCGCGGACAGGCAGATGTGCCGACGCAATTTCCGCCGCAGCTTAGCTCCGGTCCGTTAGGTGGCAAAGAAAAACTTGGGTTCGCAAAGCGAGAAGTAGTTTCGATCTTTTAAGTTCTGTCTATCAATCTGGTTTTTGAAAGATGGAGTCTATGAGCAGTTGGATATTCTAATTGCAATCACAGCAAGAAAATGGTATCATCTCGTACGGGAAACTTACCAGGCAATCATAGCTGGGAGCTATGTTTATAACCAAAATCAAAAACGAAGCATTCTTAGTGCGAAGCTGTATGCAGGTTAACCAACTGACTTTGCCACCTAACCAGTCGCTCAAGCTGACGGAACCAGCCGTTGGTGATTTAACACGCGCGAAACGACCAGCTACTATTGGACATGACTCGCCACGCGCGGACTGGCTACCGTCGTTGCGGCGCTCCGCCGCCGCAGCTTAGCTCCAGTCCGTTAGGGCGCAATTATTCCACTATTAATCTAGGATCAAACGTGTTTCAAAAAATAACTCTTCTGTTTTTCGCGGTCTCATCGCAATTATTCTCTCAATCTTCAGATAGCACGGATTCAATCTGGCATCTCTTCTCAGAAAATAAGGCTCAGGTTTCGAGCGCATTTGAGGTCGAGTCTCTTTTTCCAATGTTCTTCTACGGCGGCTATCATTTCGGGATAGGCTATCGGTTTTCTGACTTTCGTATAAGAGCAAGCGTTATCAAAGGTGGAACATATGACGTCGAGCCTAATGGAATAAACAATTCAAAAGACTCTTTCGAGCGATACTATGCCAAACCCGGATATGGCATCTTCTTCGGATACAATATCTGGCAAAACTGGGATTTTTACACTTATATTGAACGCCATACCTTCGGAATTACGCAAAAAGCCAGTTCGCAGGAGTTAATGCTATATTCCACAGACTTCGGATTTGGAACAAGCTACCAGCTCTTCATTGGGAAATGGTTCTATCTTCAGCCCGGAGTACATTTTTATTTTCGCGGGTCGCAATCAGTTCAGTTTACAAATGGTCAAGACTATTCCATTCCACAAGTGGACATATCACCAGTCATCCGCGCTGGAATAAGAATTTGGCAAATTGACAAATGATAATGCCGTAATTGCGCCCTAACCAGTCGCTCAAGCTGACGGAACCAGCCGTCAGCTTTTCGCCGCGCGTCAAAAAATTTTTAAGGGAAAGGCGATGTCTGCCGCGCGTATAGTCTACCATTGATTTGGCTACACGTCGCCGCAGCTTAGCTCCGGTCCGTTAGGTTGCCATTTGTTGCTGCTACGCAGACAGAGTACGTGTAAGGGCTTTTCGGGGAGTTCGCAGAGTGAGGAGAGATCGAACAAGCAAATCAATCGAAACCGAAGGATCGCCCGCTTCCATTTTGGCAATTCGCGATTGGCTTGATTTTAAGAGTCTAGCCATTTGATGTTGAGTAAGCTTTAGCGATCGACGCCGTTCTTGGAGGTTTTTACTCAAAGTGAGTTTGAGTTCAACATATTCAGCTTCTTCTGGAGAAAGGGAGAGAAATTCACGAACGGTTCCAACCTTCCACCCTTTCGCTTCTAATCGCTGTTTTCTGGATTTGTTCATAAATTCCTCTTTAAATACTATCGTACACTTGAATTCTTTTCTTGCATCTTTCTATTACATTCTGAGGAGTGCGTTGCGTTTGCTTCTGGAATACATCCAATATGATAATAGCATCTGCATCAATGCGATAAATGATCCGCCAATTAAGGTTTTCATCATTAATGCGTAATTCATGACACCTATTCCCAATAGAAGGCATTGGACGCGACCATGGCAAACCAAGCTTTTCGCCAATCTGAAGTCGACGCAACAAAAAACCAGCTTCTATGCGAGCTGTTTTCGAAAAAGGTGGCGTCTTGATTTCGCCGTGAAGCCATACTAAAGGTTTATCGGCAAGCGTCATATGAAACAATATATGTCAAATCTGACATAGAGTCAAGTGACTCCAACAAACAAATGGCAACCTAACCAGTCGCTCAAGCTGACGGAACCAGCCGTCGGTGATTTAACACGTGCGAAACAATCAGTTACTATTGGACATGACTCGCCACGCGCGGACTGGCTGCCGTCGCTGCGGCGCTTCGCCGCCGCAGCTTAGCTCCGGTCCGTTAGGTGGCAAAGAAAAACTTGGTTTGGCTAAGAAAGAAATAGTTTCAGTAACTCGATTTTCGTTCATTGATTTAAGCTCCAAAAAAGATGAGTCTACAAGCAGTCAGATTTTCTAATTGCAATCACAGCAAGAAAATGGTATCATCTCGTACGGAAAACTTACCAAGCAATCATAGTTGGGAGCTATGTTTATAAGCAAAATCAAAAACGAAACAGTCTTAGTGCGAAGCTGTATGCAGGTTAACCAACTGGCTTTGCCACCTAACCAGTCGCTCAAGCTGACGGAACCAGCCGTCGATGATTTAACACGCGCGAAACAAACAGCTACTATCGGACATGGCTCGCCACGCGCGGACTGGCTACCGTCGCTGCGGCGCTTCGCCGCCGCAGCTTAGCTCCGGTCCGTTAGGCGGCGAAAGCAATTTGTAGCAAAAAAAAAAGGAGGAGTTAAAAGAATTAGCCTACAAGCAGTCATCCGGTTTTTCTACAAACGACTCTTCTTTCAGACAACGCATTCACTAAATACGGTCACTTTATAAAATACCAAAAGCTTGGTATGACATTCTTGGAGATAGTTTCTAATATAATAGAGTCAGTACGAAAGCGCGTTCTTATCAACATACACTTATCGCCGCCTAACCAGTCGCTCAAGCTGACGGAACCAGCCGTTGGTGATTTAACACGCGCGAAACAACCAGCTACTATTGGACATGACTCGCCACGCGCGGACTGGATTCCGTCGCTGCGGCGCTTCGCCGCCGCAGCTTAGCTCCGGTCCGTTAGGTGGCGCCTCTATTACAAGGTTTGACTACAATGTTCGTCGTAAGAGCTGAAGCAACTGCGAGCGAGGATAACTCAGAATGCAAGTACGGCAATAAGTACGCCATGCTTGTTTTCGTAAACATTCGCTCAGATGACGAGGATGAGCTTTTGCATCGAACGTTCGAAGAAATTGCAAGCCATCATTGGGTCGATATAACAATTTACCAAACTAAGAAACTGACGGCTCCTCCTGAAGAAGATGATATAATTCTAAAAGGAGCGTTCGACAGTGCGCTCAAGAACGGTAGTTCAATTGTGATTTACGAAGAACCAATTAAGTAACAGGTCGAGAGGTACGAGCTAATTCAAAAATGGTTGCTGAGTTCTTGTTTATAAAAACAGCGCCACCTAACCAGTCGCTCAAGCTGACGGAACCAGCCGTCGATGATTTAACACGCGCGAAACAACCAGTTACTATCGGACGGGAATTAGCTCGCGCGGACTGGCTACCGTCGCTGCGGCGCTTCGCCGCCGCAGCTTAGCTCCAGTCCGTTAGGCGGCGATACACAGGTGTTATAAAGAAAAAATATTAGGGGTTAAAAGAATTGGTCTACAAGCAGTCGTATTACCTACTAACTTCTACCCTTTTCACTGAACAATCACCAAAATTCGGTAGTTTATCAAATACCAAGATTTAGGTATTGTAAGTTTTAGAAATTGTTTCTAATGTAAAGCAGCCAAGTTAATACGAAAGGGTATTCTCATCAACATACGCGTATCGCCGCCTAACCAGTCGCTCAAGCTGACGGAAGTAGCCGTCGATGATTTAATGCGCGCGAAACAACCAGCTCCTATTGGACATGACTCGCCACGCGCGGACTGGCTGCCGTGCCGACGCAATTTCCGCCGCAGCTTAGCTCCGGTCCGTTAGGCGGCGTGTCATCATGGTTCGAATACAGGAATAAAAACATCCGAGAGTATCGCAGGTGAAAACTCCTCAAACCGACAAACCAAGTTTACCCGTGCATCTTTTCAAAAATGCAAAGACTTGGGAAACATGGATACAAAAACATTTGAACTCTTCTACTGGCCTCTGGATTAGAATAGCCAAGAAATCGGTCAAACTTCAATCTGTCAGTTATCAGGAAGCGCTAGAAGTTGCGTTATGCTACGGATGGATCGATGGTCAGAAACGTACTTATGATGAACAGTCTTGGCTACAGAAATTCACACCTCGCGGACCAAAAAGCATTTGGTCCAAAATCAATCGGGCTAAAGCGTTAGAACTCATACGACGTGGTCGAATGAAATCAGCTGGCCTGGGCGCGATCGAAAGTGCAAAGAAAAATGGTCGTTGGGATACTGCATATGATTCACACGGCACAGCAGTGCCACCAAGTGATTTTCAAACGGCACTAAACAAGAGCGCGAAAGCGAATGCCTTCTTCGCAACGCTAAACAGTCAAAACAGGTATGCCATTCTATTTAGGATACAGACGGCAAAAAAGGTTGAGACTCGTCAAAAGCGTATCCAAAAATTTGTTCAAATGCTTGCCAAGCATGAAAAACTACATCCATAACCAATGGGAGACGCGTGGCGAACAGTCACGCCGCCTAACCAGTCGCTCAAGCTGACGGAAATAGCCGTCAACGATTTTGCACGCGCGTAACAACCAGTTACTTGTTGGACATGACTTGGCTCGCGCGGACTGGATTCCGTCGCTGCGGCACTTCGTGGCCGCAGCTTAGCTCCGGTTCGTTAGCCCGCAAGAAGTGGCATAATCAATAAAACGACAAACGCCAAGCAATGCTCGGCGTTCGCTAAATAGCAATGAAGAACTGAAAAACTATCGATGGGTTTCGGCGCGTTGTTTCGTTGAGAAATGAACCACCGTTGCGAGAACAGTTCCGATAACTACCGTCATCAAGCCAAGAATGATTGCAATTTCCATATTACCTCCTAATCATTTGCCTTACCAATGAAATATAACCCAATCCCGATAGTGTACGTTCCCAACAAATACACTACCACTGATTCAAGAATCGTCGCTTCATGTTGCAGCAACCGTCCAACAACTCCAGCTAAAATGAGTCCTTGTCCAATATTAAGGAACACTTTTCCAAGTTGTTCTCTGACTGCTGGGGTAAACTTTATCATATTCTAGTTTAATTTAATATATTTTGGTTGAACAAGCAAAAATGAAACCTATCGTTTCTATGCAAGTTGGCTTGCGGGCTAACCAGTCGCTCAAGCTGACGGAACCAGCCGTTGGTGATTTAACACGCGCGAAACGACCAGCTACTATTGGACATGACTCGCCACGCGCGGACTGGCTACCGTCGCTGCGGCGCTTCGCCGCCGCAGCTTAGCTCCGGTCCGTTAGGGCGCAGCACATTTCATTATTACGGGGGTTAGTTGCAATTGCCCTTCACTATCTCACGAAAGAAGAAACAGATGAAAATCATTTTCCGACTACTCTTTGTGGTGTTTTGCCTATTCACCACTACGATACCATTGCACGCTCAATGGGTGCAATCTAATGGGCCTTATGGCAGCATTGTCCGTTGCTTTGCTCTG
>CAWGZY010000004.1:0-7418 GCA_963827085.1 uncultured Bacteroidota bacterium | reverse complement strand
ATAGTGCCTCGGCGGCAGGAGGTCTCACACGGAGCAGCACAAACGCGACCGCAAATCGACGCAAACGGGTTTGGTTTGCGGGCAACGTGGTAAGCCTCGCGGTACCGTCCTTCCTCGATTAATCCAACATACCGTCCCGCCTCTGTATGGACCGGACACGCCGCCATACAAGGAAAGTTGGAGTCAAGCCACTCCAGATCGACAAATTTGAGTTGCTCCGCCACGGGCTAATTCTTTCTTTTACTTTTGTATTTCGAAATCAGCTTTCGTTTCACCCTTATCTGACACTTCTATCTGAACAGGCTGACCCTTTAGCTTTTCGTGCCAAATTTTCAATGTGTATTTTCCCGGGGGAACATCTTTGATTTGATAACTGCCGTCAGGGGAACTGACTGCAAAGTACGGAGTTGCGCAAACTACGACAAACGCCTCCATTTCAGGATGTACGTTACAAAGCAAGACTGCCTGGCAACCGGCATTCTTAAATGTGTACGAGCGTTTTTCTCCTTTCGGCCATGTTCCCAGATTTACCTTCTCCGCACAAGCATCCGGACAAAAAACATTGTGCAAAACATCATCGCTGTTGAGAAAATCGACTGTCGTACCTGCAAGGATTGGAAGAACGCGGGGATGAAATTTCAAACCTTTCTGATCCATGAGCGCATGCTCTTTGGGAGCGGGAAAGGTCTGCGATTCGATTTTTTCAATGTATACAACGGCATCGGCGCTATTCTTTACGCCATGCGCTTTTACTTTCCCCGTAATTGTGCCGGCCGTAGTGATATAAGGAATGCAACACAAAAACGCCAGCGATATACCAACCATAAAACTCTTTTTCATACTTTGCTCCTTAATGTATTTATTGAATTTAATTTTTCCCTCGGATGTATCTTAGAACAGAATTCGCGTTATATCCCGAGTGACATTAGCCATTGAACCTGCCCGGGTTGCACACTCTGTCCCGGAATGATAACGGGATTTCCATTTGAAGCTGCTCCCGTGTTGAGTTTTGCGAACGACGCCCGCACGGTCATTTTCAGATTCGGTCGGACTAGGAAGACAACGCCGGGGACAATTTGTGAATCTGTGAACGATGTCACCGCGTTGGATGCATTCAGCCCTTGCCCATCCCACACTTCATAGCGTACTCCCGGCAGTAGCCATGGGTAGATGGTCACATCGAGCTCGCTAAACAACACTGTACTTTTTGCTGAAAGCCCGGATAAAAACAAAAATGGATTGTCATCTTTGCGCAATTGCAATCCGCCGAATAAATTGAATCGTCCATAAAATGCATTGTAATCCGCACCGAACATTGTGAAGTTGTTTTGTTGCGAAATTCCGCCTGAATCAATGACTGCCTGACCGCCGTACGCAAAAGCTCCTATCGTAAATGAATTATCAATGAACGGCTGGCTGGCGCCCTGCGATCCTCCTCCTTGCACAACACCGTCGAGTGGCAGGCCGTCGAATTTGTAATAGATATGACCATAAAAGTCCTTATTGGAATGAGGGTCTCCGAATCCCTCTACAATGCCGGCGCTGTATCCAAACCTTCCTTGAAGAATTCCATTCAGTTCTATTCCCTTCTGGATTTCCTCCAATGTCCAACCCATGGCGTTGCTGAAGGGGCGTGTTGTAAACCAGTATCCCTCCATCCAGGCCCTATGTGTCGAAAAGGAAAACATGCCCGGTTCGAAAACACCGACGCGGGCATTGAACCCGTACGAGTTGCCGATGAGGTTGCTGAATATGATAAAGGTTCGATTGATTTCGAGCGTTCCGTCGCTGTTAAGCGCCAACTGACCCCAATAAGAAAGGTCTTGTCCGAGCGTACCGGCGGCCACCGCCTCAATACTGTTCCCTAGCCCGTTGAAACTGAATCGTTCGACAGTCGTCGGATCGGCAGGATTATACTTAGGATTGTAATCGGCTTCGGCATCGAAGAATATTGCTATCGGCGAGCTGCCTGAAATACTTCCAGGCCAGATTGCGTCGGGAAAGGCTGCCTTGTTTCCGTCGGAGCCAAGGGGAACGGGTTCTTCTTTTATAAACTCAGCATCCGTCCCGGCCGGAAATTGGTAGCCGTTTTTTCTGAAGGCTTCGCCGAATGCGTTTAGTTTCGGAAATCCATTATGACATGTCGCGCAACTCGTTTGATATTTCCGGGCGAATGCGGGAGTGCTTTGGCCTTCTTCTGTGAAGATTGTCAATAGAATTGCCGTGGCGAATAAACCAAGGAACAAGTGTTTCACGTAATCCTCCTTCTCCAAATGCAGCAGTGAACTGTGATGTGATTATAGGATAATTGCAGACGCATAAGATGAAAATCTCTATTCTTCAGAGACATCTCCAGATCGCATAACGAAGTTTTTCGAGATCAAGAGGTTTCAGCAGGAAAAAATCTGCGCCGTACTCTTTGATGGATTCCTCTGTTACTAAGTCAGGATAGCCGGTCATAACGATAACCGGAAGCTTAGGATGAACCCTCTTTGCTTCCATAAATAACGTGACACCGGAGGTGCCTTTAAGCCTGATGTCGGTGATAAGCAGATTCATGTGGTGGCGCGCAAGTAATTTCATCGCCTCGTCTGCACCCGATGCTGCCATCATCTCACAATGTTCCTTCTTGAGAAAATCCCTGAATGCAGAGAGAATATTCTCTTCATCATCGACGACCAACACTTTAGGTTGCAGCATTGCAGACTCTCGTGTAATTAACGAATATCCACTCAATTGTCATGCCACCTAAGACAGAGCAGATTAGGCGGTTTTGAGGATGTTTTGGGATCCCGAGGAGAATTTGTGTCAACAAATATTTGACACTATGGAACGTGAATGTTTGCAGTATCGATGATAGGAGCAATGATCTGAAGAGAGGCATTTACCCGCGGAATCTTCCGGCCGAAATTTTATTTCTTGTCATAAGCCGTTGAAAATTCTGGCGCGTCATGCCGGATGCTTTGGCGGATGCAGTGACATTGCCATGATGTTTGTTCAGTTGGTCGAGAACGTACTGCTTCTCGAATATCGCGAGAATGTGTGCACGGGATTTCTTGAACGTCGATCCGCCTATTGGGAGAGGAGCTCCCATCCTGAAAGCCGGATCCACTACGTCCTTGAAAACTTCCGGCAATATCAAGTCGCCTTTCGTGAGCATGACAGCTCGTTCAATGAGATTCTCAAGTTCCCGTACATTTCCGGGGTATGCGTAGGATTGCAGCAGCGACATTGCATCATTTGAAAATCCCTTTACGGATTTCTTCAGCTGAATGTTATATCTCGACAAAAAATAATTTGCAAGCAAAGGAACATCGACTTTCCTTTCACGCAAAGGCGGCAATTGGATCGTAACGACGTTAAACCGATAGAACAAATCTTTCCTGAACTTCCCCTGCTTCACGTCATGTTCAATATCTCTGTTCGTAGCTGTGATAAACCTTCCTTCGACCTTGATGATCTCGTTTCCTCCAACCCGTTCAAATTCCCGTTCCTGCAAAACCCGAAGCAGCTTTTGCTGGAAACCGGATGAGAGGTCGCCTATTTCGTCGAGGAAAATTGTTCCGCGTTGTGCAATCTCGAATTTTCCAATCTTTTTATCGACCGCGCCCGTGAAGGCACCTTTTTCATGACCAAACAGTTCCGATTCCAACAACGATTCCGGCAGAACTGTACAGTTGATACCAATGAATGGCTCGCGGGCATTGGAACTGTGCGCATGAATAGCTCTTGCGACCAACTCTTTACCCGTTCCGCTCTCGCCAACAATGAGGACCGAAGTATGATTTGGCGTTGTCGAAATAGAACCGATGAGCTTATAGACATCCTGCATCCCTCCGCTGTTTCCTATCAACTCATATCGGTCTGAGTACTCTGCCTTAAATGTCAGATGTGTTGTTTCTTGAAACGAGACACTGGAGAGCACTCGTCGAACAATATCCCGGACTTTCGTTATGTCGAGCGGTTTCGTGAGGTAGTCAAAAGCGCCCAGTTGTATTGCTTTAATTGCAGTTTGCATCGTGCCGTGTCCGGTGACCATAATGACCGGCACCGTTGCGCTTTGTAACTTCATTCGCTGAAGCGTTTCCAGCCCATCAAGTTCCGGCATCGCTATATCCATGAAAATGATCTGAGGTTTTTCTGACAGCATCATCTCCAGGGCTTCCGGGCCGTTCTTTGCTACGACGCACATGTGCCCCTCTCGCATAAAAACTTGTCTAAACGCGAAAAGAATTTTCTCATCGTCGTCGACAACGAGGATTTTCGTTTTATCGGGTCTTTTATGTTTCATATGGGATAGGGAAATAAATTCTTACTGTCGTGCCTTTTCCAGCTTCGCTCTCGATCACAACCACCCCGCCGTGAGCATTCACGGTTCTTTTTACCATCGCCAATCCTAATCCGGTACCGTTAATCTTTGTTGTAAAGAAAGGATCGAAGATGCGGGAGAGCTTATCTTTTCCGATGCCGGAACCCGTATCAGTGATTTCGACGACGGTACAATTTGATCCCTTCTCGAGTACAATCTCAGGATGCCGTTCACCCACTCCATTGTTGCCCACTTCTCTGCCGAAAGCAAGTTCCCGAAGTGTATCTTCAAGGCGTTCTCTTTTCGTCGCAACGGTTATTGTCCCGCGTCGGTCAACACCAGGACGCGCGTCCATAGATTGAATGGCGTTCAACAGAATATTGATGATGGACTCTTTAATCTGAGACAGGTCCAGGGCTAAGGAGGGTAATGAATCCTCCAGATTCTTGATTACCTCAATCCGTTTTTCTCTCAGATGCGATGTAAGGAAATCAAGGCTGTCATTAATGATGTCATTAACATTTCCCTCGCCCATCTTTACCGGTTTTGGCCTTGCAAAGTCGAGCAATTCAATGACGACGCCTTCCATATGGCTCATTGAATCAAGAGCGACATCGAGCGATTTTTTTTCCGTGCGGCTTATTCTCTTCGATTCTCTTAAGAGCTGCAAGATCATCTTGATCGATGTCAACGAATTGCGGAACTCATGAGCAACGAACGAAGACATTTCTCCTGCCGCGGTAAGCTTCTCCGTGTACACCAGTTCCTGTTCAAACCGTTTCCGTTTTGTAACATCCGTGATGATTTGAAGAACCGAGTTTACTTCTTCATTCTCTCTCATTGGAATTGCGATCCGTTCAATGAAACGCTCGCCCTGTTCCTGGTCAACGACTCGTTCGATACGGCTTACTGCCATTCCGCTTTCCACCGCTTTTCTGCAAAGACAGTCCTGGCAGGCGTCACCGTTCCCAAAAAGGTGCCCACAGTCTTTGCCCCTGACATCTGGAAGAGCAATGTGAGTAAGCCCCTGAAAAGCAGCGCTCACTGTTTGTATCCGAAAGTTCTTATCGAGGAGAATAAAGGCGCTCGGGACATTGTCGAGCAGCGCTTGTAATTTCGTTTTTTCCTCCAGCAACTCACGAGTTCGTTGGTGAACCATTTCTTCAAGCTTCGCATGATGCTGTACAATTTCCTTCCCACGCGCTTCCAACGAAGCGGCCATGACATTAAACTGATCGGCAAGCGTCCCGATTTCGTCATTCGTCTCCACATGCAGCCGATGCTCATAGTTCCCCTTCGCAATGATTTCGGCTCCCGACTCCAGTTGAGCGATCGGCCGCGTAAACTGCCGTGTTGCCACCAACCCCAGCCCGATAGCACTCACCAGGAATACGATGGTCCATCCCGCAAATACTAATGCAAACGACCGGGCACGTCCCATAATTACAGTTTCCGGAACGCTTTCAACGGCATAAACGGGAACCGAGAATTTTGAAAACGGCTCGACGTCGCCTGCCAAATCGTTGGCAGGGAAAAGCGGAGCGTATGAAATAATTTCATCGGCCCCTTCGGCGAGAGTTCCCGTACCGCCCGAGAGGATTGCGGCGGCGATGCGTGCAGGATAGTCTCGCTGCAAATTATCTTCTTCCCTCGACGCCAGAAGACGGTTCCAGTCTGTCTTCTTTTCCGAGTGATACAGGTAATGTCCATCGCCGGTGACGAGCATGACTTTTTGGTTAAACTCAAATTGTCTTTTGCTTTCTATAACCCGAATAAAATTCTTTTCGAATACGTTCGCAATAACGATTCCGGCCAGACTCCGACCTTCAGCGAGCGGCATAGCAAAACTCAGGACAGGGATTTGTTCGCTGGCCCGGTAATCTACCTCAGCCGGAGCCAGCGTGATCTTGTTGTAGCCTGCGCTATTAATGAGCAGAAAATAGAATGCGGCTGTACCTTGACGAAGCTCTGATTGCGGAACAAGTCGATACGTTTTTATCGAATCATTAGGATTTATGCATTCCACGCGAATGAGTTCATCGCCGGTGTTGTCGAGCAACCGGAATTGGTAGTAGGCGCGCTTCGTTTTTGCCAGGGCAAGAAGCTCTTTGCCCACCCTTTGGAGTTCGCTCTCATTCGTATGGCCTCCGGACAGTCGTTCGTGAGCCCATTGTTCAACGGAGGGGGAATTCTGGATCAATCGTAGATCGGATGAAACATTTTCAAGAAAGTCCGCCGTCTTTTCCCTGGTGGTTTGGACATCTAAAGTAAGCCCTTCGAAAGCCGAGGCTTTCATCGTTCGAAGGTTGGAAAGAGTGCCATACGTACCGACGAATATCATGGGCAGGATGGAGAGACCGCCAAAAGCAATGAGGAGCTTGTTCCGGATCGAAAGCCACGGGAGGATTTTGTTGAAATTGATCATGCGTTCTTTAATGTAATGACCGGCGGATTGACAGTCAATCCGATATCACGGGGAGATAATTCCTTCCAATCACTTAAGAGCCTAACTGACTCTCTTTTCTTATGCCAGACCGTCGAAATCCACCTATATTCACGTTGCGCCCCAGGACAATCATTGAATGACAAACCAATCTATGTGTATAACTCTTGAGGAGGGAATAAACCAATCCTTTTGAATGTCTAATACATAACGGCTAGGCGTGGGACAATGGTAAGGCCTATGGACTTGACTCTGCTTACCTTGAAGCAGTGCGTTGATTTGCATTTTACAGCAGCGACAACAATTTTTTTTGTACCAGCGATTCACGAATGTAGGGTATGATTCTAACCTGTCTGACAATTTCCCCGCGAACGGGCATGCTCCGTCAACACTATTCCTCCCCCGCTTGTCTTGTCTCAATATTACATGTCGTAACAAAACGGCTGTCGTTATCGATGAATTTGCCAGCCAATGCAGGGTCTCTTCTATTTTCACAAGGTCAGCGGACGAAATCTGGGGCAGCTTCAAGAACTTTTGAATTGATATGAATCACTTCTCGCTATACGCATTTTTTTGATAATGCTTCAAATTTACTATATTGTATATAACTATATTGTACACTAAAAGAGGAGGCAGGCAAACGCCAATAGCTACGATCTATTAATA
>CAWGZY010000003.1:0-1586551 GCA_963827085.1 uncultured Bacteroidota bacterium | reverse complement strand
CTGCTCAAGGGCGTAGCTCGTGGGAATGTCCAATCCTCCCAAAGTCAATTCGTTCAACGAAGCTTTTGCAAGACCTGCCGTCGGATTCACCGCAGCGTACCCCTTTAGCTGTGACTGCAGCAAGCAGACCGCCTGTGGTTATATGAAAGCACTCATGGTCATGCCCTCCTTTCTTATTGCCTCATACCCATAGTAATGGCCGCTTGGGTGCCGTTGACTCCTACGGCAATAACAACGTCCCCGTTCATAGCGACTCTTGCATAACTGTTACCGGCAACTCCTGTTTGACTTCTAAAGCTCTTCCACATCCCTCCATTCCAATGCAACAAATCTCCTGTCGCTGAGACAACCACAATATCGTTCACACTGTTGCCTCTCACTCCTGTTGTTGCAGCTCCCGTGATCTCTAACGGTACCCAACTGGTGTCGCTCAGAGAACGCTTTTCGTAGATACCCCCGAAATCTAATGCAAGGTCGTATCGTTGGTTAGGAATAAACCAAACGCCGTACAATTGGTCTCCCTGAATCGGAGAGGATGAAATTTGGTTTGCCGTGTTTCCTTGAATACTGAATATCTCACCGCCTAGGGGATCAAACTGTAAACACACGGCAAGAATCTGAGACCCGAACAAGGTTTCCCCACCCCAGATATCATTGAACTGAAGACTTGTCCCGCTTTCAATCTTACTCCAAATGCCGTTCGTGTAGTGGACAATGCTTCCTGAAGTACCAACAAAATATATGTTACCGGAGCTACTCCCCCAGGCTCGTGTCAGATACCCGTCGTTTGAACCAAGAATCCCCATTGTGTATAAATCAAACTGTGTCCAGTTTGACCCGTCTCCATGAATTGGTAAACCCGACGAAATCCAAATATCATTCGATAAAAAAGCAGTTATCCCATAAAATGGTGCAGTAACAGGGCCATACTTTGTTTGAACAGTAATCTTCATCAGCGTCCAGCTATTGCCATCCCAATGAGCGGCGTTGTAAGGGAAGGGGTCGGGCGCTCCATCGGCCGAATCCAGATACACCGCCCCCACAACCCAGATATCTTTGGCACTGATAACGGCAACATCAGAGAACATGCAACTTCCTGCATTACCTCCGAAGGTGTACGTCTGGAAACTGAAGTTATTGGAGGTTGTATCTGTCCCGTTCGGCGGACCAACAGGGTTATGCTTGCAGTCAACACCTGAAAACATCAACAAACCTGCGAACCCCAGTAAAATATATTTTGTCATCAACTTTCCTTTTTCAAACAGTTGTAATGGCAACTATTTCTTTGTTGCGTTGCCGTTATGCTCGTAACAACAGCGGCAACGTTATTTTGTTCTCATAGAATCACCCCCTCCTTTATCTTGATTGTCAGCGTTTGCCAATGAGTACAACAGCCTGCGGTGGTTCCTCTCCCACCGCAATGACTGTATTTCCTCGTACAGCTAATCCAAGGTACGCTCCCGCTATCCCGGTTTGAGTTTGATAACTCTTCCAGGAAACTCCGTTGAAATGAAGAACTTCTCCATACGCTCCACACATGAACACATCATTGATCCCGTTACCCCTCACGGCATCAATGGTATAAGATGTCAACGTTTGACTGTGCCAGATCGCATCAGTGAGAGTTGGATGCTTCTCCCATGTTCCGTCTCCAACTGCCCAGTAGTAATGTTCAGGTGAAAACCAGATCCCGTTCAGTCCTCCACCGATTCCTTGAGCTAAGATCGCTTGGACTGTAGTGCCGGATATTTGTATTATTTCTCGATCTGGGCTGATTAAAGGATTACCCGCAGTTGCATATATCTCCCACGCGCTTGTGTTTGTATTTTGTGCGCCCCATATATCACGCACGTCCAGGGTCGTCCCACTCTCGATCTTCGTCCAATTGTTGCCGTTGTAGTGAGCAATTGAGCCGCCATCACCAACAACGTACATGGAATTGGCATTATTCCCCCAAAGTCTGTTTATTGCAAAGGAGGTGGGTGATTCAACGCACGTAGGCGGATTCTGTGAGTGTCCATTAAATCGAACAACTTGTCCTGCTCCCGCTATCCATATATCTGTGTCGGATAAAGCAAAAATTGCAGTCGCGGGATATGGCGTCAGATTTGATTGGCCACAAACGGTGTTAAAATAAATTCTGATAAGTTGCCATTTTTGTCCATTCCATATTGCCAAATTATATGGTTGTTGGTCAACCAGCCCCGTCGAGTCATTTATATACATTTGACCTACGGCATACGCCAGCGTATCGTTAATGATCGCTACGTCATACAATGCACTGGATGCAGCGCCACCCAATGTAAACGACTGCCAGGTGAAGTTGCTGCTCGTGGTACCAAGCGTGGTTGCTGTGCACTTTTGTGTTTCTCCTCCCAGTATTGCAGTATAGGTAAACGTGTGGTTCGGAATCAGGCCGGTATCCGCCAACACCGTATCGGTTGCGTTAATTGTTTTTGTAAAAATAGTTATCGAGTCTCGCTTGAGTATTACACTGCGGGTAGTAATGCCCGCTCCTAGCTTTAACTCTAAATAGACTTCTGTGCAGTTCGCATTGTCTGCCGTCAATGCAACTGTAGTATCGGGCGGCGTTATGGGACCATTTTTCTTGCAAGTGAATGAAAGTAGAGAAAACAGAACGAAGAATTTGAATGATGTTGTTTTCATGTGAGTGCAACCTTGAAGGATTGAAGGTAATTCAGGAATACATCCCCGCCAACCCGATGCAAAAGATGGGGGAAAAAATGAATCATTTCTCTCAGTGGATGGATGATAGAGCACCAAAAATATTTTGGAATTCTTTCCTGCGAAGTGCAGAGAGGACGGAAGTAATTTGCTACCCTGACTACAATGTCGCCCCGCCTTTCCCGACAATGCATAAGACTGAATTACTTGCAGAGAATTTGCGTATTCGTTATATAATAGTCAAGTAAAATCGTTGGATACTTTGCTTGAAAGAGCGATCGATGACACTTTGCAGAAGACCTTCTTCATAGATAATGACGCGGCATTTATTTTGCAATGAAGAACGACGTGCGATGCATCGTTGAGTTAGTTTCTCGGAGAGAATTTCCAATTTCGGGTAGTGTTACAATTTCGAAGTAAATGTCATTCCGGCGAAAGCCGGAATCCAGTTTAATCGGCCTGGATGCCAGCTTTCGCTGGCATGACACACATTTTTCGGTTTGATATGCTCAAACTGTAACACTACCCAATATCGATTAGCAAGTGAATGTTCTCTGGGAAGAGACGACCGATGAGGATGGAAATTGCTGAGTGTGATAACGCGTCGAAAGATCTGTCTTTACCTTGTTGAGATAACCTTTAGTACTTGTAGGCTTCTCTAAAATGGAAGATAGGAAACTTTGAGGATGCCCGCCGCGTGTAATACCCTGTCTGGGCAAAGGGATAAAGAAGAGGCGCGTCGTTTCCGTCGTAGTACGTCACAGCAATAACGTTATTCTGCTGGACAAATGTCGACCACGTAATCGGAAACACTTTCGTTACCGTTGAATCGATCTCGTACTTGAAATCCACCCTCTTAAGATCGGACGCTGCAAACTGGACGGACTGAGTAGCGGTAATGCCCGAATCCAATTCAATGTCGAATGTATAAGATTTCAGGTTTCCATACTGGACATTGATGGCATACCCGAAGGAATAATTGCTGCTCACATCTGAAAAATACATCGTCTGAACGAGCGACGCTGTTTGAACCTTTCCCCCTCCCAACAACACTTCACTGATCCCCGACGAGTTGTGCATCAATGCCTCGATGTAACTGCACGAGGTATTCGTTCCGACGGGAATCAGGGTTTCTCCGTTTTCATCGGTCGGCGATACTGTTACAACGTGATTTGCCTGCTGCCTATCAATTGAGACTTCTAAATTATCCAGCGTATTCAAATTTTCTTTGATGACGTACGCTGATCCTGAAAACGCTGTGATGATGTCGTATGTTCCGACAGGAACGACCGCTGTAAGGAATGAATTTGTCGGATTGAAATAGTACGAATTGCTTTTCCGGTCATGGATGACGACTTGAAACGGGGTTTCGCTGAATGAGACCTGGAATACCGTCCCCTTAAAAAAAACGTAAGGAACAATAACCGTATCGCTGTTTGAAATTGCAAGAATTTGTCCGCCGTATCCCTGGTAAAGAAGTGTGTTGTTGGGGAGGAGAGAATTATTGATGCTCACTTCTACGACAATGCTCTTTGTCTCATGTGAAGAGAGAGTCGCTGCGGCGGAAGAGAATTGAACGTCGATTCCGCCGGATGAAGAAAAGTTTTTGAATGCATAGGTCTTTGATGAAGGAGAAACGTTAGTGAAAGAGATCGTATCTGTATGCGTCCATTCCCCTGTCGAAGAATTGTCGAACCCAAAACTCAGTGTTGCGGGGGTCGCGAACGACTCAACTCCGTTGATTTTGGAAGTATCGAGTCTCCCCTTGCCTTGAGAAAAAATCGATGAGCCCAAATCTTCCGTCGCGGTGATCATGGCATCCCGTATTTCAAGCGCGCTCCACTCCGGATGCAATTGCCGCAGAGTTGCTGCAACGGCCGTCGCGTAGGGAGCGGCCATCGATGTTCCGCTCATTGTGATGTAACCGCCCCCCATCTTCGCCGATAGAATATTTACTCCGGGAGCGACAACGTCGGGTTTGATCCCGTAGATTTTATTCGAAGGTCCTTTCGAACTAAATGCGGCAATGGATTGCAGAGAATCGATTGCCCCGACGGTCAACGCCTCGCGGGCAGCTCCGGGGGAAGAAATCGTGCCGTAGTCGCCGTCGTTGCCTGCCGCCACGACGACAACGATACCCGCGTCAACCGCTCGGTCGACCGCTTGCGAGAGGATATCGTCGGGGTCGCCGTCCGAAGTTCCTAAACTAAGGTTGATGATATCGACGCTGTCCATCATCGCCTGCTCGATTCCGGCTATGACTGTTGAAGCGTTTCCGTTTCCTGATGCGTCGAGAACTTTATAGGCAAACAACCGGGCATCGGGCGCCATGCTTTTCAATGATGCGGAGTTTCCGGCGATTATTCCGGCGACATGCGTTCCATGTCCGTTGTCGTCGAGAGGATCGGGCTTGTTATTTACAAAATCGTAGCCGCCGGCCACTTTAAAGCCCGGACCAAAACCTCCGCCCAGCGCTTCATGCAAATAATCAACTCCTGTATCAATGACTCCTACCTTTACTCCCTTGCCGGTTGCTGTAAGAGTTGCATCCGATTGAGCTGATGCGGGTGCGGGTTTCATTGATGACGCGCCTGAAAAAGCTGTTACTTTTTTATCTTCATAAATGCGTTTTACTTCCGGGAGGGCTGCCATCTGCTCGATTTCGGACCGGGCGGCGTTGAGGGAAACGCCGTTTATAATTTGCGAGAATTGATGAAGAATTTTCGCAGTTGATGAAATGGAAAGAATCCTGTTCACAAACGTGCTTCTCTGCTGAGATGCGGCGGCCCGGTTGCTGACAGTAATCCCTTTTGGATGAAATACCACCGGTGTTGAAAGTTCGACAATCACATTTACTTTTTGGTTTTCATCCACGCTCATGGCTGAGAGGACTTTTCCCCCCTGAATTACCTGCTGCAGCGATGTGTTTGAACTGAATTTTTGAAGACTATCCTTGGCACCGAATTTTTTTACAATCAGATTTTGTCCGAACACCGGCAAGCAGAGCGCGGCGATGAGAACAACTATTCCGCTAAAGCTAACCGATGTTTTCATCCTCATTTGATCAACGCCATTTTTTTTGTTTCCATTGTCGTGCTTCCGTCGTCGGCAGTTGCAAGCATTCGGCAGAAATACGTTCCGGTTGCGACCGAAGCACCGTTGCCCGACGTTCCGTTCCATCTCACATTGTAGCTTCCCGCTTCTTTACTGTCGTTCACAAGGGTTGTTACTTTCTTCCCCGTCGCATCGAACAAAACTACGGAAACTTTTGCTCTCTTACCAACATTGAAATGAATCGTTGTTGACGGATTGAATGGGTTCGGATAATTCTGATCGAGGGAAAAATCTTTCGCTGTGCCGGCGTTTGAATTGTTAACGGCAGAGACGGCGGCAGTAATTCCGGCAACTTCGAACACTGAATCGTATATGCGGGAGACGGGTGAGTTGAATGCAAACAAGTTGTACTCGTTGAGGACTTTGTTGCTGTCGATCTCAAAAAATTTGCTTTGGGCTACTTTGTCGGTTGATTTTGCAGAAAGGAGGTCGAAGGTCTGACTGTTGGAAGCCGTGAAAACGAAAAGAAGAGTCAGCATTACTCTCTTTATCAGATTCGATTCTTTTCTTGATGTTTTCACGTTGCCTTCTCCTTGAGTTATGCAGAGAAGAGTTGCAAAGTGAAGTCCAACGAATCCTGAACATGAAAAACACTTGTAATTGATTGCTTACAATGAAGTTAAGAGAGTAGACGAGGCCGAAACAAGCACTACGCGAAGTTGCCTCTATTTCTAAAATTTCAGGCATTTTGTAAATATTACACCGGTGAAATAAGATGTGGAATGCCTCTAAAGCTCAGTTTTTTAAACGGCTTTCGCTCAGGTAAAAGGAAGAGTCACAGCAAGTTGAGAGGTTGAAGATCTTTCATTTCGGCCAAAATATGAAAAATGTAGAATTTACAAGTCGGGATTCTGAGTATTTTTAGGGTCTTTGTGATGTTTGTAGCAGGTTTTGGAAGGAAGGTCGTCGCAGTTAGAGTTGCTTTGTGAAATGCTAATCCCCGGTAATGATGTATTGAAACAATGGAGTTTAAGAGCTATCGCTGTTACGCGAAACTGGTACAGCGGAAATTCATTCACTAATGGGTTCAATATCCCGGCGCTTGCGGCGAAATCTCATAAAAAAACGGGGCTTCATCAAGAGATAAAAGCCCCGTCTCAAAACGCATCGCGCATCCGTATTTATATATGGTATGAGAGTCTAAACACTACGTTTCGTGGTTCTTCCCAGCTTGCTCCGCTGAAATATGTTCCTTTGATCAGGTGATCGTGATCCAGGAGATTCGTTACGTAGAGTGAAGGCTCAAGCGAGGAACCTCCTTGAAGATGAATTGTATGACCGACGCTAACGTTGAAAATCCACGATGGGGTCGTATGCGCCGATGTGTTGAAATCGAAGAGACCATTTTTGTAAACGGCATCCGGATTTCCGTTCGCAAGCCCTGAGCCGTAGATGCCTACAAGATTGTAGAACCAATCTTGCGGTTGATAGTTGAGACCCGTAGTAATCGAAAGCCGCTGATCATGATCGAGATCCGTTCCGTTTCCGTCCGTATCAAAATTCAAAAACCCGCCGCTGATCAGGCCCGTTCCGTACGCATGCGTAAGAGCTCCGTTCAGGAACCCTGAAAAAGGAGTTTCCGGAAGATTGTAGGTAAATCCGAGTTCTATTCCCTGCGTTTTCACTTCTTGGATATTGACCGGAGTTTTGATGGCACTGCCGCCGACAGTCTCGTCGTCAACTCCCGGTGTCGCGTCTTTGTAGAAGTACGCCATCTTGCTCCGGAGTCCGAAATCGAAACCATGCGTATAGACGGCTTCGTAAAAATTATCTCTCTCCGGCAGCGTCGGAACAAGGGTGTTGCTCACATTGAGAGCGATGGTTCTCAGTCCTTCAATATTTGTCGGCATGAACAATTTTCCGTAGTACAGATATGCGGTGTTGTTGTCATCGATAAGGAAATTCCACCGAATGCGTGGACTAATTTGGTGCTGGAGCGGGATATCGGGAGCGATATGCTGGTCGTAGCGCGCGCCGAGTTCAAACAATGTCCATTCCATCGGGTGGTAATCTACTTCGCCGAACACTCCAAAATCCGACCCTTTGAAATTTGTCAAGTCTGTGGGGCCGGGATTCTGGACTGAATCTTTGGAAGTAAAATCCTCTTTCCCGCTCGTGCTGGAAAAATTGAGACCGATTTTATACATAAGCTCATGTGCCAGCCGTTTGTCAAACGTCGTTCTCATGCCAATCGTCGTGAACGTCCTGTCTTCGGAAAGCAGGTATTTATGTACTGTGTCCCCCGCGAATTCAAAGTTTGGCGGGTCGATTGACCCCGGAGTGTAAATAAGTTCTCCCTCGCGTGCGAATCCCCCGATAAAAAGATTCGATTCCCGATCGATTTCGGAATTGAGCGCTCTGAAGTACGAAACGTTTTGGAATGAGTTCGACGTCTGTTGGACGTCTTTGGCAATCGCTTCTACAGAATCGTATGGAACCTGCGTGTTGGTCTTCCCGATATTGAGGTTCGCGGTCAAATATTCGTTGTCGCTGAGGACATAATCGAATTTTCCGTAGAGAAAGTAATCAAACCCATGGTCGTTGAAAATGTCCGGGGTCGGCGGATCGATGCGCCGGTCGGTTTCCTGGCGTGAGCCCGAAAGGAAGAACCCCAAGTTTCCAATGTGGTCGCTGAGAGAAAGGTCTTGTCCGTTGGAGTTGAGAGCGCGAAATGGACCGACTCTGCTGCCAAGCGTATCTCCAGACGATGCGGATCTCCCCAGTGTCCCCGGTGAAAAAGGCGTAGTTCCGTTAAAAGTAAGATAGCTGCCGACGTACGTTGAAGCGTCGAGGTGGAACGTACCGGTTGGGACCCGATTGTTGAGGTCGATGATTGCAGACATTTGTCCTCCGTATTCCGCAGGAAAACCGCCGGTGATAAATGTGATGCGGTCAATAACCTTCGGATCGACGATTTCATTCAATCCTCCGAAAACTCCGAGCGGAACCGGAATGCCGTCGACGTAGTACGTGAATTCACCATGCTGTCCGCGGATATGTACTTCTCCGGTCGGAGCTCGCGCTGCTCCCATAAGATTTTCCTGGATAACATTTGTCATCCGTGCCGTCGGCGGCGCATGGAACGTCTCCGATTCAAACACCTGGTTGGCGGTGACAGGGTTAATGTTTGAAGAACTCGGATCGCGTTGTCCTACGACGACGACTTCTTTTTCCGTAGTGCCAAGTGAATGGAGAGTGATTTTGTAAGTCGAATGGTCTTTGTCGACGGTTATGGAATCGACAAACGTGTCGTAACCGACGAACCAGGCAGTGATGCGGTATGCTCCTGCTTTGATGTCGCGAAATCGCGCCTGGCCGGCGGGATTAGTCACAGTGTTTGCAATATATCTTCCATCGATTGAGAGTGCAACGCGTGCAAGCTCAATAGGAACATTTCCATCGGCATCGTTGACCGAAACACGGAATTGCAGACGGTCGTCGTTTGCCGCCGGCATGTCGGCGTCGGTGCCGTGGATTTCCGCCCCGAGGGCATTTTTTTCCGAGGGCGGAATATTTTGAGCTGGCCGGGAAAGAGCATCTCCAACAGATGGAAATATTTTGGAGCCAGTTCCGTCATCCGACTGAAGTGTGTTTTGCCCGAAAAGCCAGCTAGTACAGGTGAGAAACATTAACGGAATAAGAATAGAGCGCATAATTCTTTCTCTCTCAAAAAATGAATAGAGTATAAGACAGGCGGAACGATTAATCCGCTTAGAACGAACGTAAAGTATCAGAGGATTAAACGAGGAGAGAAGGGGGACCGCGCCGGGAAATAGAAGTTAAAAGGGCAAAGGAATAAGAAGAAGAAAAAGAGAAAACTTGCGGGACAGGAGCGGCATCAATAAATTCAAGCGTAAACGGCGCCGGATTCAGAATGGCTCTGCCCGCTACCGACGCACAAATGGGGCACGAATCCAGATTCGAGATAGGAATGTGCTTGCAATTATCTGCATCGGCATGCGTCGCGACTTGTGCCGTGCCGGAGCCGGAAATAAGGTCCAGGTCGGTATGCGGCGCAACAAGCAATAATCCTGTTGCATAAACAAAGAGCAACAAGATGGGAATAAGTCGTCGTTGGGTGATTGGCATTACTTCTAATATAACGAACGGAGACGGATTAGTCAAACAAGGAAGCGCTCATTTTGGTAGTGTTACAGTTTAAGCATATCAAACCGAAAAATGTGTGTCATGCCAGCGAAAGCTGGCATCCAGACCGATTAAACTGGATTCCGGCTTTCGCCGGAAAGACATTTACTTTGAGATTGTAACACTACCCTCATTTTGGAAAGATGTCGGACACCTTGTCGATTTACATTGTCAATTATTTCACCGTATTACATTTTTTTGATAAGGTGTCCAACATCTAAGCAGGCAGTTTTCCGAAGGCTTCTACCGCGGACCGCTCTTAACGCGGATTGATGAGGTTGGGCACAAGGTGTTCTTTTGCAACTAAGTCCGCATACGTTTCGCGCTCCCGTACAACGTAGTATTTATTTCCATCAACGATCACTTCCGGAGCGCGGCGCCGCTGATTGTAGTTTGAACTCATCACAAATGAATATGCGCCTGCAGACATAACAGCGAGCAGATCGCCTTGTTCGCTTTTTTGGATCTCGCGTCCTTGTGCAAAAAAATCTGCAGACTCGCAAACAGGTCCGACAATATCTGCTGTAATTTTTTTATCGTTTGTTTGTGCGACGGGTTTGATTTCATGGAAAGCCTTGTAAAGGCTTGGACGAAGGAGGTCGTTCATCGCGGCATCAACAATAATAAAATTCTTTTTCCCATTCTGTTTAACATAAAGCACTTTCGTTGCAAGAATCCCTGCATTGGCGGTGAGGAATCTTCCCGGCTCGAAAAGGACTTTGCATCCGACACCGGTGAGAATCGGAAGAAGTTGGTTTGCAAGTTCTTGAGGAGATGTGCTTGTGCCATTGTCGTATGAAATTCCGAGGCCGCCGCCGACATCAAAATGGCTGAGCGCGATACCACGGCGTTTTAGTGCTCCGGCAAGCTCTGCCAGTTTTCTGCATGCTTCGATGAACGGCCCCGCGCTCGTTATCTGTGAGCCGATATGCATGTCGATCCCTGCGATGCGAAGGTTCGGCAGCGATGCCGCGAGTTCAAATGCCTGGATGGCCTGGGACGAATCAATGCCGAACTTGTTTTCGGACAATCCTGTAGAAATGTATGGATGTGTTTTCGCATCGACATCGGGGTTAACGCGGATGCCAACAGGTGCTTTGATGTTCAATTCGCCGGCAATAGTGTTGATGAGATGCAGCTCCTGCAGCGATTCGGCTTTGAGCATGATGATAGGATGTTGCAGCACAGTGCGGATTTCTTCCGCTGTTTTTCCCACGCCGGTAAACACAATCCTGCGCGGGTCTACGCCGGCCTTCAGCGCGCGGTAAAATTCTCCGCCGGAATTGCAGTCAATGCCGCTCCCGGCATCATAAAATATCCGGCAAACGTTCAAGTTGGAATTCGCTTTGAGCGAATAACAGACAAGATGGTCGACTCCGGAGAACGCCCTGTCGAAGTCGCGGAAGGCTTCTACGAAAGATGCTTTGCTGTAGATGTATGCAGGCGTCCCGACATCGCGTACAATATCCGCGACTTTGACATCCTCACAAAACATTTCCTTGTTTTTGTAGCTAAAAGAATCCGTCATACTTAAGTCTTTATCGAAAAGGTTTTTCACCTCGTTCCCAACGTCTCGTTGGGAACGCGCTGTTGTGAAGCTCTGCTTCATAACAATGCAAAACAAGAAAGTGCCGCCGACGGCGTTCCCAAACTGAGTTTGGGAACGAGGTCGAATGACTGTACGAGAATTATGAGATACAGCTTCTAATCCAGTTTTTCACCTCGTTCCCAACGTCTCGTTGGGAACGCGCTGTTGTGAAGCTCTGCTTCATAACAATGCAAAACAAGAAAGTGCCGCCGACGGCGTTCCCAAACTGAGTTTGGGAACGAGGTCGAATGACTGTACGGGAATTATGAGATACAGCTTCTAATCCAGTTTTTCACCTCGTTCCCAACGTCTCGTTGGGAACGCGCTGTTGTGAAGCTCTGCTTCATAACAATGCAAAACAAGAAAGTGCCGCGGACCTCGTTCCCAAACTGAGTTTGGGAACGAGGTCGAATGACTGTACGGGAATTATGAGATACAGCTTCTAGTCCTGTTTTCCCGCAATCCAGGCTTCCGCAATTTGAACAGCGTTCGTCGCTGCGCCCTTGCGGATGTTGTCGGAAACGATCCACATATTCAAGCCGTTCTTCAACGTTTCATCGCGTCTCAGCCGTCCCACAAACACCTCGTCCTTATCGTATGCCCAGATCGGCATCGGGTATTGTTTATCCTTCGGGTCATCCTGTACAACGACGCCTTGCGCCTTGCGCAAGATTTCCCTGACATCCACGAGGTCAAACGGTTTTTCGAATTCGACGTTCACCGATTCACTGTGCCCGCCGATGACGGGAACCCGGACGCATGTTGCAGTGACTTTGATCGAATCGTCGCCCATAATTTTCTGCGTTTCTTTCATCATCTTGACCTCTTCCTTGGAATACCCGTCCTCGAGAAAGTCGTCGATGTGCGGAAGGCAGTTGAACGAAATCTGGTGAGCGAATTTCTTTGCGATGACTTCTTCCTTGTTCAGTTCTTTCATCAACTGATCGTACCCTTTTTTGCCTGCTCCGGTAACAGATTGATACGTCGAAACGACAATGCGCTTGATTTTGAACCGGTCGTGCAGCGGTTTGAGCGCAACAACCATTTGAATTGTCGAACAATTCGGATTGGCTATAATTCCGACGTGGTCGAAAATTTTCTGGGCGTTGACCTCCGGTACGACGAGAGGGATGTCCGGCTCCATGCGGAATGCACTGCTGTTATCGATGACAAGCGTACCGTGCATTGCAGCTGTCGGTGCAAATTCGCGGCTGACCGAAGCACCGGCGGAAAAGAGCGCCAGCTCGATGTTGTTCTGAGAGAGAATTTCGTGCGTCAGCTCTTCCACGACAACATTGGTTCCCTTGAACTTGATTTTTTGTCCCGCGGAACGGCTTGATGCAAGCGGTATCAATTTCCCCACCGGGAAATCCCTCTCCTCCAACACCTGGATCATTTTCCTTCCAACCATGCCCGTAGCGCCGGCAACAACAACATTATACAACTTCATACTCTCTCATCCTCTCATGTGCTATTCAAAAATTTCGGTTAAGTGTTTGACGTCTGAAAAAAATTCTTTATGGAGCCTGCGGACAACATCGTCGACGTGTTCTTCGTCGATGACAAAACTGATATTGATCTCCGACGCTCCCTGGGAAATCATGTTGACGTTAATATCGGTGATCGAACTCAGCACTTTTGCTGCGACGCCGGGACTGTTCTTGAGGTGCTCGCCGACGACGCAGACAATCGCTTTCCTGTCGCTCACGCTCACCGTTGAAAATTTTTTTAATTCTTGCAGGATAAGTCCAAGGTTCTCGACATTGTCAATGGTGGCGGAAATACTGACCTCCGAGGTGGCAACCGTGTGAACGACTGTTTCGTATTTATGAAAAACGTCGAACACGTTCTCTAGAAATCCGTACGCAAGAAACATTCTCGTCGAGACGATGCTGATGAGCGTAATCCCTTCTTTGTAGGCGATCGATTTCACAATGCACTCGTTGTTGACTTTCGGTTTCGCGATGATCAGCGTGCCTGTCGATTCGGGGCGCCGCGAGTTCAGGACGTGGACGGGAATGTCTTTTTTCACTGCCGGCAGGATGGTTTCCGGATGAAGCACGCGGGCGCCGAAATAGGCAAGTTCCGCCGCTTCGTTGAACGACATGACCTTAATTTTCTTGGCGTTGTTTACGATGCTCGGGTCCGATGTCAGGATGCCGTCGACATCGGTCCAAATCTGAATATCCTTTGCATCAAGGAGCGAGCCGATAATTGCTGCAGTATAGTCGGATCCGCCCCGACCGATCGTCGTCGTAATGCCGGATTGGGTCGACCCAATAAAGCCTTGTGTGAGAACAACGTAGCTGTTTTCGATCTTCGGCTGAACGATCTCCCGCAGTTTCCGCTCGACGACATCGAAGAGCGGCAATGCTTTGGTAAACTGGTCGTCCGTAATCATGAACGAGCGGGCGTCGACGAGGAACGACCGAAGTTTGCACGCTTCGAAATAATGATGGATGATGAACGACGACATTCGTTCACCGTACGACGCGAATGTGTCGAGCGAGCGCGGTGTCAGCTCGCCGAGTATCACGACGCCGTTGACGAGCGCGGCAAGTTCTTCGGCAAATACGGCGATGTGTTTGAAGAGGAATTTCGCAGTGTCGGCGTCGAACAATTCCTTGGCGATGTTCTTGTGGCGGCCTTCGATTGCGGCGACGTTCTGCAGTGCGTCGTCTTTTTTCCCTTTCGAAGCGAGCGCGGCAGTTTTTAGAAGCTGGTTCGTTACCCCTGCGCAGGCGGAGACAACGACGACCGGCCGGCGCGGAATTTCCTTCCGGACGATTTCTGTAATATTCTTTATTGCTGCGGCATCCTCAACCGAGGTACCGCCGAATTTCATGATGATCATAGGTTGTCGATGTTATCAAAAAAACAAGAAAGCCCGCCGGCGTGCCCTCGCTACTCGGACAATCGTGCCGGCGGGTTCTCTTTGTGTCTATATGAAGCAAAAAAAACAAAAAAAAGTCAAGTTTCAGTCAAATGATGCCATAACGTTCTCAGTGAATTGCTTCTCGCCAGGCCGCAAAGAGTATGGTGGCGACCAGCGCCTCTTCTCGTTCCCAACGTCCCGTTGGGAACGCATTGTTGTGAAGCTTTGCCCCATAACAATGTGACGGAGTGTGTCGTAGACGGCGTTCCCAAACAGAGTTTGGGAACGAGATGAAAGCGATCTTATGACTTTCTTGATTATTTTCTTCTCGTTCCCAACGTCCCGTCACGAAGTGATCCCTTTGGGATTGGGAACGCATTGTTGTGAAGCTTTTCCCATAACAATGTGACGGAGTGTGTCGTAGACGGCGTTCCCAAACAGAGTTTGGGAACGAGATGAAAGCGATCTTATGACTTTCTTGATTATTTTCTTCTCGTTCCCAACGTCCCGTCACGAAGTGATCCCTTTGGGATTGGGAACGCATTGTTGTGAAGCTTTGCCCCATAACAATATGACGGAGTGTGTCGTAGACGGCGTTCCCAAACAACCTGTCCCGCGGGAGCGGGAGAGCTTGGGAACGAGATGAGTGAATTGCCTCTCGCTAAGTCGCAAAGGCGCGACGTTCTTTTTGGGAATCAATTCGCGGCTTCGCGTCCTTGCGCGCTTTGCACTTTATTATCCTCTCGGATGATATTTCCTGTGTTCGGCTTTTACGAACTCTCTGTCGATGTGGGTATAAATTTGCGTTGTTGAAATGTCCGCGTGGCCGAGCATTTCCTGCACGGCGCGAAGGTCGGCTCCTCCTTCAAGAAGGTGCGTGGCGAACGAATGGCGGAATGTGTGCGGGTGGACTTCCTTCGTAATACGCGCAAGGCGGGTGTATTCTTTTACAATGTTCCAGATCGCTGCGCGCGACATCGATCTGCCGCGCCAGTTGAGGAAGACCGCATTGTTTGCGGCATGCCTGCCGGCGAGTTTTCCTCTGACCTCCGTCTGATATTTTTGAATCCATTCTAGCGCCGGTTTGCCGATCGGGACGAAGCGTTCCTTCGAGCCTTTGCCGAACACCCGTACTATTTCATCCTCAAAAAAGATGTTCGATTGTTTTAGATCCGTTAATTCCGAAACGCGCATCCCGGTTGCGTACAGAGTTTCCAGAATTGCACGGTCTCGAATCCAAAGATTCTTGTCGTCTCTCTTTTTTTGTGATGTTGCGTCGATAATTTTATTAATCTCGCCGACGCTTAGTACGTCCGGAAGAAACTTGCCCCTCTTCGGAAGCTCGATAGTCAGCGTCGGATCGCTCGTCGTTATTTTTTCTCCAAGCAGGAATTTATGGAAGCTCTTGACGGCGGAGAGGTTGCGCGCGACGCTTCGGGCCGATAAGCCGAGCCGGTGCAGTTCATGAATGAACGCGCCAACATCGTCGCCTGTTGCGCCATTCGTAGAAGCTATGCCGCGTGCTTCAAGGAACGCCGCATACCGGGCAATGTCGTGTTGATACGCATCGATGGAGTTGGTGGCGAGGCTTTTCTCAAGCTGGAGAAATCGGAAGAACTTTTCTATATCGGACTTCATGCGGTCTACGGCTTCGAGGCATTACCGGCTGTTCGACGGCGGCCTTTCGAACGTTTTCCCTCCGGGCTCTCTTTTTTGAGAGGAACAGGATTTTCTTCCTGCAGTCCCGGTTCCGCTGCAACCGGCTGCTGTTCCGGATACTGCATGCGGGGATGATGAATGCCGGTAAGGATCTTGGCAAAACTCACTTTGATGCGCGTGATGTCGCGAAGCGTCAGGTCGCATTCATCGAGCTGCCCTTCCATGAACCGCGCTTTGACGAGCTCGTCAATCCGTTCTTCTATCTTTTGCACTGTCGGGTTGTCGATGGAACGCGTCGATGCTTCTACCGCATCGGCAAGCATCACAATGCCGGTTTCTTTCGTCTGCGGTTTCGGGCCGGGGTAATGGAACTCGTCTTCATCAACGGATTCAAAATCGACTTTTTTTCGAAGCGCTTGTTCATAAAAGAAACCAATTTTGGTTGTGCCATGATGCATCGGTATGAAATCGGTGACCGCATCGGGCAAACCGAATTCTTGTCCGAGGGTAATTCCGTCTTTCACATGCGCAGCGATGACACGGGCGCTGAACTTCGGACTAAGCTTCTCGTGCCTGTTTGCGGTTCCGAGTTGGTTTTCGACGAACATTGCCGGTTTCGTGATTTTTCCGATGTCGTGGTAGTATGCTCCCACGCGCGCCAGCGTGGCGTTTGCGCCGATTGCCTCCGCAGCGGATTCCGCAAGCGATCCCATATTAATGCTGTGGTTGAACGTTCCCGGAGCTTTTTGCGACAGTTCTTTCAACAGCGGCTGGTTGAAGTCCGACAACTCAAGCAGCGTCAAGTCCGTCGTGACATGGAAGAAGCGCTCGAAGAATATCAGCAATCCGTACGTCAACACCGGCGAGAAGACGGCGTTTGCCGCCGCCATCGTCAACTGATTAAGCACGGAGGTCAGCGAATCATACCGCTCCAGCGACATCGCAACGATTGAAACAAAATAGCCGAGAAAAATAAATATGATAGAGCGGAAAATTTGTGTCCGGTGTTTAATATCCCTCACCGTGTACACCGCCAACGAGCCGGCAATGACGGAGAAAAAAGCAATCGAATAGTCATTGCCGCGAATCCCCGCAACAATAAACGCCATTGTCACCGTGCAATAGAACGCAACCCGCGAGTCGAAAATAATCGACAGAAGCATCGACGCGGCGGGGACAATGATCAGCAATTCCAGGGGGGCTTCTGCGTTCATGTGGAGGGTGAGATATGCTAGCAGCGCCTCCAACAACACGATGAGTGTGATGAGAAGTATCTTCGAATTGTCGTGAAAAATTCGTTTGCGGAAAAGGTATAAATATACGCCGAATAAGAACGAGATGGCAAAAATTTGGAGAAATTTTCCGAGGAACGTTGTCGCTCTGTTGATATCCGCACCGCGTTCCGCTTTCGCTTTGCGGAGCGAGTCGAGCTTCAGTTTAACATCCTCGGTAATACGCTCATGCGTGGCAACGATACGCTCGTTCTCCTGGACAATCCCTACGGTTCGCGGGACTTCATCCACAGCAATCGCAATCTCTTTGTCGGTCTGCTCTTTCTGAAAAATTATGTTCGGTGAAAGAAACGAAAGAGCGATTTTCGTCGCGATCGAGACTGTATCATTGTCTCGTTTGTACCCGGAAATGAATGTTTGCTGCACTGACCGGCCGAGGTCGTCGACGTCGAGAAACTTGCTGATGGGGACTATTTGTTCGTCGGTCTTTCTGCGAAAGGCAATGCTGATTCCGGTGCCTACCGATTCCTTGCGGACATTGAGAATCCCCTGCAGGTACAACTCATTGACGACCAGCAGCACGTCGCGGCGCAGCCGACTCATTGAAAATTGATACCGTGGATTCCCTGCAAACGCATCGGCAAAACGGAGCCGCTGGAGTGTTTCCCATTCGTTTTCTGTGATGCTGATGGGAATATTGCGAATGCGGTCGCTCAGAGCGGTAGAGTCGACAACGCGCTCGTGTTGGCTTGCGTGCTTGTTTCTCCGTCGCAGCTCTTGTTGGCGGAGATACGCGGACCGAGCGTCGAGGACAGATTGGAGCTCGGTAAAAAATTTCTGCAGGGAATCAATATTATTGTGCGGCACTGCAAGGTTTTCTTCGAACACCATGTGGACGCTTTGAGCGGCAAGCGCTTTCTCGCGCTGGTAATCCCTCTCTTCTTTGTAGATAGGAAACAAAAATGGTGCAATGAGGTCTTTGCCGGTCCAGATCGTTCCGACATGGTAGTCGGATTCGATCGATTCTCCGCTTGGGAACATCAACGCAACGATGAAGATAAAAAGGAAAAAAATGCCCCCCTTCATCGTCATACTGTCCCGCTGACTTAACTTCGCTATGTAATCGGGAATTGTGCTCATTGGTATACAGATTTGATCCCGTGAATATGGGAAGAAAATCGAGGAGATGCAACATTGAGTACTGGGCTGCTTCGTATGGTCACGTCGGGAAGAATAATGTCCCTGCTTAGCTCAGGTTGTCTGACATCTTCCCCCAAAGATCTGCCAAAATTAGTGAACAGGGTGTCCGATAGCTCGCGAAAACGTACCACAGCCAACATAAAGCCCATTGGCAATTTTTTATTGAATCCATTGCATGATATGTTTACATTTAAAGCACTGCGGCTTAATAAGCGGAGTCATTCGCAAGGATAATTGTAATTTTTTGTGGCAGTTTGCGGCAGATAGATTTCAACCTGCGAAAACAGGGACTTCGCAGCGTAAAAAATCATCGGGGTATCAATTGTACAATTCACTTACGATCAGCAACTTTCAGTTTCATCCTGCGTAATATTTCCCATCAACAACTGAAAAGGAGAGAACTGCATTTCATGTCGTTTCACCGCATTGCCTTCCTGCTATTGCCGGCGATATTTCCGTTCATCGCATTTGCTCAATCGATCTCTATGGTTTCCGGCGTTGTTCTCGATACTTCGACCGGCAAGCCCCTCCCGGCTGCGACAATCCGTGTTGCGGGTCCATCCAACAAGGGGACCATTACCAACGAACGAGGCCAGTTTCAGCTTTCACTTTCGTCCGGAGAGTCCCTTCTTATCATAAGTTATCTCGGTTATCGCTCAGACACGGTCGACGCATCGGCATCGAATAGCCGCGCTCTCCGCGTTGAGCTGCAGCCGGAGGCGATCAAAATGTCCGAAGTAATCGTTACCGACGAAGATCCTGCTTATGAAATTATCCGCCGGGCGATTGAAAGCAAGCCGAAATGGCTTGGTGCCTTGAAAACGTTCCAGTGCGAAGCATACAGCCGGATCACCATAGACCTCGACACGGCGATCGGCGCAATTACGGAATCCTATCTTACGCTCTATTGGCGAGCGAACGACTCATTGCGGGAAGTCGTGCATCAAAAGCGGCAGACAAAAAATCTCGCCGTGGGGGATATCGTCAACAGTATTGGACGGGTAACCAATTTTAATGACGATACGGTCATCATGGGGGGCTTCAAATTCATCGGGCCGACGTCTCCCGACGCATTTTCTTTCTATGATTACAAACTGGTCAGGACTCGTTCGATGGACGGGATGGACGTGTATGACATCGATGTCATTCCGCGTTCAAGGATCAGGCCTCTCTTCCGGGGGAAGATCTCCATTGCTGAACGGAGTTACGCAGTTATCGGCGTTGATTTCGAACCGAACGAAGCGTACGCAATCCCGTTTCTGAAAGATGTGTCGTTCCACTACCTGCAGCAATTCCGGCTCTACGAGAACCGGTTCTGGATGCCGGTCGACTACAGAGTGCAGGGAAAAGCCAGCGTGAACCTGTTGGGATTTTCACTCATCAAGTTCTCCTTCGTTCGTTACGTCGTGATGTCCGACTACACGATCAACCCGGACTTTGCCGACAGTGTTGCAAAGCTGCCTCGGTTGACTATCGCGCCCGAAGCGGCGGTTTTCGATTCGACCTATTGGGCGGAACATCCCCTTCTTCCGCTCAATGTCGACGAAGAGCAGGCGTACAAAACTTTGGACAGCAACGCGACGCTCGATAAACAAATTGGAAAACGGACAAAATCGTTGAATTCGATCACTGCGGGTCTCTCCGGCCTGTCATACGCCGACCTCCGATTTAACAGGGTCGAGGGATTATTCCTCGGCGGAAAATACAGTCTCGATTCAGCCGCCAATTCACTCGCACTTCGCGGCGGTCTCGGGTACAGCTTCGATGATAAACGATGGAAGTACTCCGGCGGCGCTACGTACTATGCGACCGCTCAGCGCTCGATCGGCATCGGGGGAGACGTCTATCGCAAACTTGACAACCGCCCCGATGAGGGCTACTACGGCGACTTCGAAATTCTTCTCGGTTCGCTCTTTTCGAAGGATGACTATCGCGATTATTTTCTTTCACGGGGATGGCATGGTTTTGTAGAAGGGAATTTTCTCCGCCAAACTGACCCGCCCGATGTCCGGATGCAATTGGGCTACACCGATGAAGAAGAAACTTCGCTCAAAAATATAACGGAATACAGCTTCGTGGACCGCGATCGAACATTCCGGATCAATCCGCCGATTGACGACGGAACGCTTCGGTCGCTCACATTTAACGCCGAGTACGGGAACGAAACGCAGTATCTTTTCAGCAATCCATATCTCACAGCGCACACCACATTTGAGTATTCTTCGAAGAGTCTCCTGAAAAGTGATTTCGGTTTCACGAGGATCTCCGGCGGGCTTAAAGCGAAGTTCCCGACATACGATCTCAGCATCTTCTTCAACCCGACGCTCTCCATCGCTTTCACCGGGGGAATTCTCACCGGTGAGCGCTTGCCACAGCGCCTGTTCAATCTGGAATCGAGTTATGAAGGCACGGCATGGTTTGGAAGTTTGCGCGGCGCAGGTGTAAAGGAATTTTCGGGAGACCGCTTCGTGCTCCTTTCCGTCGAGCACAACTTCAGGCGGATCCCGTTTCTTGCAAGCGGAATTCCGTTTCTCTATGAAAGCAATCTGGAGCTGATTGTGTTTGGGTCCGTTGCACAATCGTGGCTTTCGCCTTCGGCTCTCGCCGGGCCGCCGATCTTTAACACAACAAACGGCTGGTACTATGAAGGTGGGGTAAGCATAAGCCGCATTCTCGATATTTTCCGGTTTGACCTGACCTGGCGTGGAGTGGAGCCCCGCGGGTTCACACTCACGCTCGGCATTGGCGACATACTTTAATAATCCCTCCCCTGACAGGAGAGGGTAGGGTGGGGTCGCTGAAGAAAGCAGAATTCATTTCTACAATGGATGCAGTTACACACAGGAGGATGTAATGTTCATCGGGCATTTTGCAGTTGCGCTGGGAGCTAAAAAAGCTGCGCCCAAAGTTTCGCTCGGCACACTCATCATGGCTGCCCAATTTGTGGACCTGCTCTGGCCGATCTTTTTGCTGCTCGGTATTGAGCACGTGCGAATCAATCCGGGCGACACGGCGTATACGCCCCTCGACTTCTACGATTATCCGGTATCGCACAGTCTTCTGACGGGGATCGGATGGGCAATCGTTTTCGGAGCGGTGTACTATGCCATCCGCCGTTCCGCAAGAAATGCCTGGATTCTTGCGGCCTGCGTGCTAAGCCACTGGCTTCTTGACCTGATTGTGCATCGGCCGGATTTGCCCCTCGTGCCGGGTGTGAAGACGTACGTCGGGTTGGGATTGTGGAATTCTATCCCCGCAACGATCATCGTTGAAGGCGCTCTTTTCGTGATCGGCATTGTCTTGTACCTTCGCTCAACTACCGCTGTTGACCGTGTGGGGAAATATTCGTTCTGGTCGTTCATTGTATTTCTCGTTTTTGTATCAGCCGGAAACATCATCGGAGGTCCGCCCCCGAATGTTGTTGCGCTCGCCGTCGTTGCAATGGCCGTCTGGCTCCTTGTGTTGTGGGCGTATTGGATTGACAGGCACCGGCAGCCGACAGCGGTTTTGCAAAATGCTTCTGAATAAATTCAATCTCATAATCTCGTTCCCAACGTCCCGTCACGAAGTGATCCCTTGGGATTGGGAACGCAATCCGCGGAGGCTCAGCTTCAAAGCAAGGACGTTCCCAATCAGAGATTGGGAACGAGATAAAACTTTTTTTGAACACTTGCCTCTTTATATTACTGAGTTCACATGAAAAACGTTTTATTCGTTTTACCTTTTCTTTTATCACTTTGCGCACTCACCTGTAAGAAAAACCCAGTCGGACCGCCGCCTGACGGCACCCTTGCATTGACAGTAAACGATGTAAACTGCACGGAGGCATGGCTTATACTTCATCTTGGTTCCGGTTTCGTAAGTCGCACGGCACAGCTTACGAGAGATACCTCTGTTGTGGCAAATATAAAATTAATTGGCACGGACACGACAATCCGAGACACGGGATTATCCCCCTCGCACACATATACGTACACGCTTTCTCTGGCAGGAGCAGCAAGCGTTACAACAAAAGCAACAACGATGGATACGACAAGCCATGTTTTTACCTGGACGACATACAATCTTGGTGATGGCAGCGGTAGCAGCGCTCTATTCGATGTTGCAATAATTAATGACACCCTGGCGTATGCAGTGGGAGAAATTTATCAAGGTGGCACGATTTATAATATTACAAGATGGGACGGACAATCATGGAATGTGCAACAACTTCTATTTCAGGGTTTTCCTCCTGTGGTTCATTCTGTTTTTGCGATCAATGACACCAATATTTGGCTTGACCCATGGTTCCATTGGAATGGCAAAAATATTCAGCAACTCCCAATAGATTCGGTTTTTATCGGAGTAGGAATAAAAAAGATGTGGGGTAATTCCGCTAATTTATATGTGGTTGGCAATAATGGATTCATTGCTCATTACAACGGCACTACCTGGACCAAGATCGAGAGTGGAACGATGTTAGATTTTCAGGACATTTATGGCGCGAACAATGCGCAAACAAATCAAACAGAAATTCTTGCAATTGCGTCAGATTATCCGACTGCTCTTGATATGAAAATTGTAAAGATAACGGGAACAACGGTTGCATCGGTTGATGGCACCGGCCTATCGGGTGCTATAAACGGGGTATGGTTTGTTCCCAACAGGTGCTATTACATTGTCGGAGCGGGCATAGGGCAAAAGCATTCATTGCAAGATTCAAGCCCTTGGAGTGTTTACCCAAGCGGCGTGGTCACAAGTTACTATTCAACATCTGTGCATGGCAATGACATTAACGATGTGTTTGTTGTGGGGGCTGATGGTGATATGCAACATTTTAACGGCGTTAGCTGGAAGAGTTATCGTGATCAAACCTATCTGGCGAATGGTTCTTTTGGCCGTGTTGCAGTAAATGGAAATCTTGTTATAGCTGTAGGTTCAAATAGTCCTTACGCGGCTGTGGCGATTGGAAGAAGATAATGGAGCTGTAGATTATCATCTCGTTTCCAACGTCCTCGTCACTCACGAAGTGATTCCTTCGGAAGTGAGAACGCTATCCAAAAAATTTCACCGTATCATCTCGTTCCCAACGTCCTCGATACGGAGTGATCACTTCATCTCGTTCCTAACGTTTCGTTGGGAACGCAATCCACGGAAGCTCTGCTTCAGAGTAAGAACGTTCCCAAACAGAGTTTGGGAACGAGGTACGACGGCCTGAGTTCGGGAACGGGATACCGGCGGTCGAAAGTGGATGCTACACACTCATCGTTGATTGGTCGTTCTTCTTTTTTTCATCTCGTTCCCAACGTCCCGTTGGGAACGCAATCCACGGAAGCTCTGCTTCAGAGTAAGAACGTTCCCAATCAGAGATTGGGAACGAGGTACGACGGCCTGAGTTCGGGAACGGGATACCGGCGGTCGAAAGTGGATGTTACACACTCATCGTTGATTGGTCGTTCTTCTTTTTTTCATCTCGTTCCCAACGTCCCGTTGGGAACGCAATCCACGGAAGCTCTGCTTCAGAGTAAGAACGTTCCCAATCAGAGATTGGGAACGAGATACGACGGCCTGAATTTGAGAACGCTATCCAAAAAATTTCATCGTATTAGTGACGGGGATCGCATCCCTTTCTTGACAATCTCAGAGAATTGACGGATATTTGCTCAATACAACATGGAACCCGGCTAAGCCTTGCAGGGACTCTTATGTGCGGGGAGTAAGTAGTGAAGAGGAAGTAGAAGCCTGTGCCGGCGAAAGTCGGCGGAGGCTTTTTGTTTTACGAAAAGTGCCAGCGAGAGAGATAAGATTGTGGGAGCTTGTCGCTCATAATTCCCCTTCACCCGGCTTCGAGGGTGCAAATAAATCATTCATACTTACAAGGAGAAAACATGAAACTTCTATACCCTGTGATTTTATTGACGCTCTGCTTCGTGATGATTACGGCTGCCCAAACCAACTACTTGACGAATGGGGGGTTCGAGTCGTGGACCAACGGTCTGCCTACAGGTTGGACCACTGACATCTTATCTGTTACCGAAAGTACGAACGCTCATAGCGGATCGGCCGCCGTAAAGCTTGGCAACTATCTTTTTCTGGGAATCGCTGTGTTGCCGGGAGAGTTATATCAGGCAGCGCCTGCCGCCGGTTCCTCTTTTTCATTAAAAGGCTGGTATCAGTTGAAATCGGATAGCGGGGACGGATTTTTTGTTACCATTTTTGCTTCAAAAGTGGGTGCTACTGTGGGAGCTGGAGAGCAGAAATTCTTTCAGGTCCAATCTGTGTATACGGCGTTCGCAGTTGGAGTCGATATGTATCCAAGTACGACCGCCGACACTTGCAGTATCAATATTATGATGCTGCCAAACTCGACCACGAGTAAGAGCCATATCACCGCGTATGCATTAATTGACGATCTCGTTTTGGATAATACAGTCACAGGCGTGGCGAGCAAGGGATTTGCTCTTCCGTCGACCTATCAACTCTTGCAGAATTACCCGAACCCGTTCAACCCTTCGACCGAAATCGAGTTCACGATTGCGCAGGAGCAGCATGTTACGTTAAAAGTATATAACGTGATGGGGCAAGTGGTTGAAACACTCGTCGATGGCCAGCTGCCGCAAGGACGTTACAAAAAAATGTTCGATGCATCGAAACTTGCTTCGGGAATGTATCTCTACGAGCTCAAAGCCGGCACGTTTTTGCAGGTCAACAAAATGTTGCTGATGAAGTAAGGAGAGACCAAGCGAACCGCATTGCTGCGGTTCGATGACAATACTTAAACACAATGGCCGGGTTCACCCCGGCCTTTGTGTTTCCCCCTCATTTTCACGCTGCGATCTTGTTGCCTTGCTCCCAAACTCCGTTTTCATCTCGTTCCCAACGTCCTCGTCACTCACGAAGTGATGCCTTCGGCAGAAGTGATCCCTTTTGGTTTGGGAACGCAATCCACGGAAACTCTGCTTCAGGGCCAGGACGTTCCCAAACAGCTTGTCCCGCGGGAGCGGGAGAGTTTGGGAACGAGATAATGGGTATTCTCAGGCCTTTTACATGTCCATTCAAATTAGGACACTACTCCTTTCTTGCGTCGTTTCCAAAATTTCGGTATCTTGTCTTATTATTTAGTTGAGGAGGATCGGGTGCCTCCTCTTTTTTTATTCACCACTCTCATAGGGTAACCGAATGTCGCTTTTTTATTCGATTCTCCTCGGAATCATACAGGGAATCACAGAATTCCTTCCCGTCAGCAGTACGGCGCATCTCACCATTGCCGGATCACTTCTCGGCCTCATTAATCCTGACCGGCCGGACGAATGGACGGCATTCATTGCAGTGATCCAAATTGGAACGATGGCTGCTGTGGTTATCTATTTTTTTAAAGACATTGTCGAAATTATTGAAGGCTTTTTTGTCGATGGGATACGGTACGTTCAGTCGCCGTCGAATGGCCTCGGCCGGGCGCGCATGGGCTGGTATATTATTTTGGGAACATTGCCGGTGGCGGTGATCGGCCTCGCGTTCAGGAAAATTATTGAAGGGACTCTCACCAAGAGCCTTACCGTTATCGGAATAAGCGCAATTGTCCTCGCTCTCGTTTTGTGGCTGGCGGAGAAGGTTGGTTCACGGAAAAAAGAAATGGCGAACGTTACATGGCTCGACAGCCTCATTGTCGGGTTCGCTCAATCGCTGGCGCTGATTCCGGGGTCCTCACGCTCCGGCACCACGATTACGGCGGGATTGTTTTTAGGAATCAACCGATCAGACGCCGCCCGCTTCTCGTTCCTTCTCAGCGTTCCGGCGGTATTTGCCAGCGGCATGCTGGAACTGTATGAGATGCGCAATTTTATGCACGACCTCGGCATAGTCAATGTTGTGGTAGCGACGCTCGTTTCGGGAATCGTCGGATATGCGTCAATCGCATTCTTGCTGCGCTATCTTAAAACCCATACGACATACGTTTTTATTTTTTATCGCATCGCGCTCGGGTTGTTGTTGCTCGGAATGGCGGCTCGATGATAGACGAATGGCGAATGTCGATTTCCGAATGAAAAACTCAATCCCATAAAAGCGTTTACAATTCGTCATTCGGCAATCGTAAATTGCAAATTGTAAATCGAAAATCATCATGGACGCATTTAAAGAGCTTTTCCAAAAACTTACCAACGTCAAAGAACTTGTCCAATGGGCGGGCTATCCCGGACTGGCGCTGATTGTTTTTTCCGAAACCGGACTGCTTGTCGGTTTTTTTCTGCCGGGGGATTCGTTGCTTGTCACGGCCGGACTGTTTGCAGCAGCCGGTTATTTTAATATCACAGTTCTAATTTTCTTGCTGATTGTTGCTGCAATTCTCGGAAACTCTACAGGCTACCTTATCGGGCAAAAAGGGGGACATGCGCTCTATGCAAAGGAAGAGTCCCGGTTCTTTAAGAAACAGCATTTACTGAAAACAAAAGAGTTTTATGAACACTACGGACCGATTACGATCGTTATGGCACAGTTCATGCCGTTTGCCCGGACGTTCGCACCTGTGGTAGCGGGGATTGCTGAAATGAAGTATACGCGCTTTGCCTCGTTTAACGTCATCGGCGCCGTCGGGTGGATTACCAGCATGCTGCTGATCGGATATTTCCTCGGTTCGGCAATTCCGGATATTGGTAAAAATATTAATTATGTCATCGTCGCAGTCGTTTTCGTTTCGCTGCTTCCCGGTATCCTCAAGTACGTGCAGGTTAAATTATCGGCGCGGAAAATCCACTAAGGACACGAAGAAACACGAAGGTTTAGGTCTGCCATGGTAGAGACAAAACTAATTAGTGTAAAGAATCTGACAGCCAAAAATCTGAAAAAAACACTTTTCCTTCGTGCACTTTGTGAACTTAGTGGATAATTCAATGTTTTTTGTAACATGGGTTAGGAAGGTACAATTATGACAACTGTCCCGCCTGCGAAGGTGAAAGAATTTTCTCCATCCACACTCGAAAAAATTGCTTACAGCAGTGTTGCAACAATTCCAACGCGCGAACCGAACGATCAGAACCGGCTTGGCTTTTGTGTGTGGAGTTTTCTCTCCGAGCGGCAGGGAACTCTTGCGCAAGCGATTCATACCTCCGGTGCACGCTTGTTGATTCCAGAGTCGGATGTTCTCCGGATTGTCGGGGAATCGCTCAAGCAAGCGGGGATCTCGGTAGAATAATCGGCAATGAAATTTTCCCTCCACAATCTTTTGATGGCGTTTATCCCGCTTTTTGTCGCCATCGACATTATCGGCGCTCTTCCGATCTTCATTTCTCTTACTTCAGGAATGGGTGCAAAAGCGAAGAAACGCCTCGTAATCGAGGCGACGCTTACTGCCGGCGCCGTCGCACTCGTTTTTCTCGCTTCCGGAAAACTTATCTTTTCCTTTCTCGGCATCACTGAAAACGATTTCCGCATTGGGGGCGGAATTGTTCTTCTGGTCTTATCGGTCTATGAATTGCTTTTTGCAAAAGACACCCAGCGCGACCCGGGAACGTCGGTTGGCGTTGTGCCGATCGGAATTCCGCTCATTATGGGCCCTGCCGCACTGACGTCGATCATCATCGTAGTGGACAATTATGGATACTGGATGTCCATTGCCTCGCTATTCGTTAATTTGTTTATTGTGTGGCTTGTTTTCCACTTTTCTGAATTCATGATGAAGGTGATGGGTGTTGCCGGCTCGCGGGCGTTCGGCAAGGTCGCCTCTCTCTTTATGGCGGCGATCGCAGTGATGATGATCCGGGTCGGCATCCAGAATATTCTCAAATGAGTTTTTTCCCTTTTACTCTTTCGCTATGAATAAAGTCGCGACAGACCTCTTCTACACAGCTCTTGAGCCAAGACGCGTTGTTGGCGGAAAATCTCCCGCGGTGATACTTCTTCATGGACGCGGTGCCGACGAAAACGATTTGCTGGGACTTGCGCAGTATTTCGACGAGCGGCTGGCAGTATTCAGCGTACGAGCGCCGTACCCGTTCGAGTTCGGCGGGTACACCTACTTTCAGTTAAACGATGACGGCACCGCCGAGCCGGTCATGTTCATGGAGAGCTACAAACGACTGATGGAATTTGTGGACGGCGTTGCGTCGCTCCCCGAAGTTGACCCCGACAGGATTTTTTTATTAGGATTCAGCATGGGGACGATCATGTCGTATGCATTGTCTCTGACACATCCGGAGAAATTTGCAGGCGTTGTGGCGCAAAGCGGCTTCGTCCGCGACCACCCGGATCTGGAGTTTCAATGGAATGCGCTGAACGATTGCTCTTTTATCATTACACACGGCGTCAACGATCCGGTCATTCCGGTCGCGGCGGCCCGGAAAACAAGAGCCATGTTCTCAAAATCAAACGCGGAGTTCGTATATAAGGAATATCCAATGGGGCACGAAATTAGCGGGGAGAGTTTGGCGGATGTCTGCGATTGGCTGCGGAAGAAGCTTGATTAACTTCTTATCGGCGGCGGTGTTCGAAGCGAACCTTCTCGATAACATCCATCGTTTGTTCAGCAGCAACGTTCCAGTCGAATTGCTTCGAACGCCGTATTGCATTTTCGGCAAGTCGTTGACGCAAATGATCGTCCCGCAGCATCAGCAATATCTTCTCGGCGAGCTGTTCACGGTTTCCGTACTCGTAAAGCAGGCCGGTTTCTCCCTCCACAACCGCATCGCGCAACCCCTGCACATTGCTTGACACCGTCGGTGTGCCGCACGCGTTTGCTTCAATCGCCGTTAATCCCCAGCCCTCTTTTGCCGATGTATTGACGGCGACATGCATCTCGTTCATATATTTGACCTTCTGTTCTTCGCTGACGAACCCTGTAAAAGTTACGGCTTCTGATATTCCGAGCTTTTCAGCGATTGCTTCCAAACGCGATTTGTCATCGCCGTCGCCGACGATGAGCAATTTCGCCGCGGGCAATTCCTGGCGGACGATTACGAACGCTTCCATGAGATGGTCGACGCTTTTATATTTTTTTAACCGTCCGACCAAACCGATAAGAGGCGTTGGGCTTTTTGGAATTCCGAGGAGCCTGAACGAGTCATGATCGACGCCGTAGTGGATGAGATGCGTCCGTTCTTCCGGGAAGCCGGCGTGCAGCATTTCTTTATGCGTGCTTGGCGAACCGACAATGAACCGCAGCCGTTTGTAAATGGGGAGTGCAGCGCTTTCTGTAAGATAAACATACGATGCAGCGGGGAAGGAGGCTTCGAGAAAAATGCTTTTCCCGAAGAGATGATGCGTTACACCGAGCAGCGGCTCCTTCACGAAAAGGGGAGTGTAAAAGGGAATCTTGTTCATGTCATCGACCACGAGGTCGAAATTCTGCGCTTTGAACGTGGAGAAATATTTTTGCGGGACACGATAATTGAAGAACGATCGTCCCCCTTCACGAATAACGTGAATGCCGTTCATTTCTTCTTTTTCCGGTGAGCCTTCGAAACGAGAACAGAAGAGTGTGACGTCGTGGCCAAGCGCTGCGATACGCTCGAAGACCTCGTGAAGGTGGACCTCCGCTCCCCCCGCGAGCGGGTTTTTAATGTCCTGCCAGTTGAAAATGAGAATACGCATGAGAGCAATTAATAATTATGAATTAAGAATTAATAATTTCCATAGGACACGAGTTGTTTTTCAATTCTTAATTATTAATTCTTCATTATTAATTATCTTTTCTTTCCTACCAGTCCGAACGATAGCGATGTATTGACCGCGATTGGCGTATCACGGAGTGCCTCACGCACAGACCGCCTCATGGACGTCAACGGGCGAAAGAGGGTTGGATACAAGGGCAATTTTATTCCGATCTTCAAAAGCGCCTCCCGCGTTGCGCGATAGAACAGGCTCGGATACATCCATTCGCCGTAGATGTGGACGGTTTGGAGGCCAAGCCGCTCCATTTCCCGCCGAAGCTCACCGACGGAAAACTCCCGTTCCCAGCCGGCGAACCATTTGTTTATTGTGATAAGGAAATGTTTGATGACGGTGTATACGTGGTAGCGTTGCGGCACATCGACGAGCAGCAGCCCGCCTTGCTTAAGAATGCGGATGTTCTCCCGAAGCAATGCCTCGGCTTGCTGCGGCCTGAAATGTTCGAGGAGCCCTTGATGGAAGACAATATCGAATGTTTCGTCTTGAAACGGGAGGCAGAACGTATCGCCGCCGATAATAGACACGGAGATTTTTTCTTCGTCGGCCAGGCGCTTCATAATCCTGAGCGAGTTGATAGAATAGTCGAGTTGAAAAACTTCCGCGCCGCGCTCTACCAGGGGAAAGCTGTCGCGCCCTGTTCCCGCACCGACTTCGAGAATTTTTTTCCCCTTCAGATCGACAATTTTGGATAAATTCCGGACAACACGGTCCGAGTTCGAATAGACTTCGTGGACGTCTTTCTTTTCGTCCCAAAAGTCTTCCCAGTTTGAACGGCGAGATTCTTTCATAATCCGAAAATAATTAAAAAAAGTAAGGAAGCCAAACGGCGTCCTGTAATATACATATGATACATGAATTTTTCTAAACTGTACAACAGACTATTTCATTTGTTGAGGTTCAAGTGCAACGGTGTCTTTTGTCGTCGCACGAGTGTCCATTTTTGACCGGAGTCTGGCCATCCTTTCCTTAACCTGTTCCGCGATGTCGGGGGCCGTTCCACCGTACCTCGCGTTTATCTCATTCAAGATATTGACCGCCTTTTCGTACTCTCCCCGTGATTCATAAATTGAGAGAAGCATGATATAAGGGTTATATTCACTCAGCGGTTCGTTGGGTTTCTTTGTAAGAATATCGACCAGCTTCACAGCGGCTTCGTCGGCGTATTTGTTGTATTTGTCTTGATCCCCCGCGTGCTTGTAAAAATTCGCCACGTCGTAGAGAAGGCGATAATCGATCGGTATAACGTTGTGTGGAATTTTTGCTTCCATTGAATCGAGAGCTTCGATTGTTTTCTCGTCATTGTGTGTCAGGCTAAGATGATGTTTTGCAAGGCGAAGGAATGCGTTGCGATAATTCGATACCATCAGCGCAACGTTCTCATCGTAGTAAACCGCGCTGTTATTCAAACCGCGGAACTTGTATCCTCGCTGAAATGTCTTGGAAAACCCCGACGGGGAATTGTAGAGATTCGCTGCAAGAATTGTATCGTCAATAATCCCCTCGGTACTCGGTGCATGAATCGGCACGAGCCTCGCCGCCAGTCCATCCGTGCGAAGATAGTGTTCCAGGCCGATCTTGCTGTCGAGCGGGCAGGTCACTGCAAAATAAATCGGACGCTCCCATTTATTCGTCGAAATAATATTCCATACTACAATGTCTTGAACCCGGATCGCTTTGACGGAATGGACCGTTATCGTGTTTGGAAAGATAAAGCGAATGACTCCGGAGCGGGTGACGGAAGTATCGACGAGAGGCGATTGTTTTAAAACATCTTCCAGGTATATGAATTCGTTGACAACGTTTTGCGGAACAGGAAGGGTCATCTGCCGTGGTTCCCATCGGACAACCTCAATGCGTTCAATCTGACCGTCGGAAATGCTGATCGGTACTTTTTTTGCGCCGAACGGGGTTTCGTTTTTCAACTGGGCAACATACCACGGCGTGTTTGCCAGACTGAGATTAACGATGCGAATGTCGCGCCGTATGCCTTCGACATCCTGCAAATACCAAAGGGGGAATGTATCGTTGTCGCCGTTTGTAAAGAGGATTGCATCGGGTTCGCATGACTGGAGAAGATTATACGAATAATCCCACGCGACGAAGTTGCCCGTGCGGTCAGCGTCTTTGTAATTTGTCCACAGCATGTTCCCCGGTATGAATACTGCTGTGAAAAGAAGCACACCGCCTGTGGTGTAAGCCTGGACATGCCGGTTTTTTAGCACGCTTCGTAAAAACTGGACTGCCCCGAGCACACCCATCCCGATCCAAACAGAAAAGACAAAGAACGAGCCGACATAAAAATAATCGCGCTCCCGCGGCTGTGGTTCTTGCAAATTAAAATAAAGGTCGAGGACAATTCCCATGACGGCGAAGAAGGTCAGAAAGACAAACCACATCTTCCTGTCTTTCTTGTAATGGTAGAGGCATCCGATGACGCCGAAGAGGAGGGGAATACCGTACAACTGTTTCCAGTTCACGCCGGCATCCTGCCAATCCCCCTCAATTCCCGCATACTGCCAGAGGAAATAACGGAGAAACATATGGTCGACCTGGTAGCGCCAAAAATAATCGCTGTCGCTTGAATATTTCGTGTAGATTCCCCGATGCTGCGGTTCGGTGCTGTACCGGCGCTTGAGCAACGGAGGGTCTCCGTATTGTTCACGGTTCAAGTATGATTCGAGGCGGGTGAGTGTGTTCGGATTGTTCTCGTTCATCGGCAGATGCTCGTTGGCACGAATCAACACCAGTGTGTACGTGGAATACCCCATCACGATGAGTAGCCCGGACATTAAAGCGATGTTCATCGATTTTTTTTTGTGCAGGTAAGAATAGTACACTCCATAGAGTGCGGCTCCAATAATTGCGTAGGGCATGAGGCCGATGAGGAAACTTTTGTACTCTTCCCCGCCAATCATCACAGAGCCGTCAAGCAAGCCGGGGAACCATTTCACGATGCCCGGGTACACTACACCGAAGATGACGATTCCCGCCAGGACGAATTTCAAGAAGGATATAATCGTAAATTCATATTTGCGGAAATAGAAAATCATCATGAACGGGAAAATTGTGAGGAGGGAGAGCAAATGGACGCCGATCGAAAGGCCTACAAGGTACGCAATGAGCAAAATATATTTTTCGTTTCCCGGTTCGTCCGCCTGCTCGTTCCACCGGAGCGAAAGGTAGGTAATCATCGCGACAAAAAGCATGCTCATTCCGTATACTTCCGCCTCTTCTGCGTTGAACCAGAACGTCGGGCTGAATGTAAGAGACAGTGCACCGATGGCAGCCGACCCATAAACGGCCAGCCTGTCGATTGTTGCAGCCGGCTTTTCCTTCCACAAGAGTATGAGCTTGACGATGGAGAGATACAAAAACGCGGCAGTGAAAGCGCTGGCGAACGCTGAAACAAGATGAACCCGAACCGCAGGATCATGCGCAGTCGGAAGCATCGCGAAGACTTTTGCGACAATCAGGAAGAACGGCGAGCCGGGGGGATGCGGTACCTGCATCAAGTAGGTTGCAGCGATGAATTCACCGACGTCCCAAAAAACAACCGTGTCGGAGAGAGTTTTGATGTACACCACGAGCGATACGAAAAAAACAAACCCTGCAACAAGCCGGTTAAGCTTTTTGTGCTCCATTACTTCCTCGTGAAACTTGGTCAGACGGCGGAGAAAACAGGCTCAATATAGTTTGAATGTGTTCTAATTGCAATTGAAAGTTCGGCAGTGGTTTGAAGCTTCTACGAAGTTCACGAAGGGCACGAAGAAAGCGTATTACTGTAGATTATTATCTTAACAAATTATTTATGAAAAAAAGTATCAGCCTTCGCTAGGTGGATTACTACCTTCGTGTTTATTCGTGCTCTTCGTGGATACTTACAATTAGAGAAGCGATTCGGCGATTGCATCGCAGACCATAATTCCTCTGCGGGTGAGCGTGATGCGGCGGCCGTTGATGTGCAGCAAATCTTCGTCGGAAAAAATTTTTAATTTTTCGCTGCGGTCTGAAAGCATGTCTACGCCATACAGCTGCTGCAGCGTCGTCGCGCTCAATTCGCCCGTGCGGAGACCGAGAAATACGGCTTCACTGAACATTGTGTCTTTCTCGACGTTTTCAGAACCTGCAACGGGAAATGTTCCTTTTCCGATCGCATCGCAGTAGTGAGCGATACTTCGGGAATTCCACCAGCGGCGACCTTTCGTTGAGTGTTCTTTCCAGAATGAATGCGCGGACGGCCCGAAACTGAGGTAGTTGGAATGATTCCAATAGTTTTTGTTGTGGCGGCATTCAAATCCGGGCATGGCAAAGTTGGAAACTTCGTACTGGCGGAAGCCGTTTTCCGCCATCATCGCAAGTGTTGTTTCGTACATCGCAGTATCTTTTTCTTCCGGTAATGGCTTCACCGTTCCCTCCTGCACCATTGTAAAAAGCGGCGTATGCTGTTCAATGATCAGGCTGTACGCCGAGATATGTTTTGGCTGAAGTGTAATTGCACGCCAGATGTTTTCCTTCCAGCGTTCAAGCGTTTGGTTCGGCAAAGAAAAAATCAAATCGACGCTGACATTGTCAAAACCGGCACGGTATGCATTTTCGACGCATGAAGTCGCTTCGTCGGCGGTGTGAATACGGCTCAGGAATTTCAGTTCATCCGGATGGAACGATTGAATGCCTATGCTCAGCCGGTTGACACCGATCGACCGGTACCCTCGAAGTTTTTCCGGGTCGACGGTTCCCGGGTTTGTTTCGACCGTAATCTCGGCACCGGAGTCTATACGGTAGTGTGAAAGCAGCGCGTTAAGTATTCTTTCCAGTGTGGACGGTGGAAGGAGAGATGGTGTTCCGCCTCCGAAGAAAATCGTTTCGAACGATTCGCGCGATGAATACTGGTCGGCGTACATTGCAATCTCTTTTTCAAGCGCGTCGAGAAATTGTTCCATTGAATTCATAGTGTCAATCGAATAGAAATCGCAATAGATGCATTTCTTTTCGCAGTACGGTATGTGAAGATACAAGCTCGCCATAATGACTTTTCTTTACGGGAATGCGTTTAAAAAATGTCGGACACCTCTGCAAATTGAACTATTGGGTGGTTGGCTATTTTGATTTGGAAAGCAGCTACGTCGTCCTTCGATGCGTTCTCCCGCTCTTCGAGCGGGATCACTTACTCAGGATGAGCAAAGTCTGTTCACCCTGAGCAATCCCGTTCCGCCTCAGCGGAACGGGAGCGTCGAAGGGTCAATTATCCAAAGTAGCCCACTACCAACTATTGGGCAATATAAATCGCCAAGGTGTCCGGCATCTAAAAATTCAAGCAGGAGTGTTCATCGTATCAACATCCCGATCCGCGACCAGCGGATTGCTAAAATTTTTTCAGCGATGTTGCCGACTGGAACGGAAGTATCCCACGACCAATACACGAACATCGCTTTGCCGACGATGTTTTCTTTCGGAACAAACCCCCAATATCTGCTGTCGAGGCTGTTGTCGCGATTATCCCCCAGTGTGAAAAGATAATCCCGTTCAACAGTATAGTCTCTTCTCGCTGCGCCGTCGATCGTAACCGTTCCTGTGCGGTCCACATCCACCCGATGGCCTTCACGTTCGATAAACGTCTGCCACTGTTCGATCGAGCCGTTGGAAATATTCACCACCATTCCTTTAAACGGGACGATAATTGGCCCGTAATAATCGGGGTTGAACGAGCTTCCTTTCGGGAAGATCGTGTTCACGGATTCTCGCGGAAGAAAGTCGCTCGGCGGAGTGTGCGGCGATTGAGCAGGGAGAAGGAATTCTCTATTATTCACGAACACCGTTTTGTTTTGTATAAGCAAGGTGTCTCCCGAAACGGCAATACAGCGTTTAATATAATTGATGTTCCCTTGCGGCTTCGTTTCATCCCTGTCCCCCGGAAATTCAAACACGATTACGTCGCCGCGGCGCGGTTGCACAAATGCCGGCAGGCGAAAATGCGGGATTTCGAGGTTTGTAAACGGGAGGTACTTCGGCGTCTCTGCGCCGTAAATAAATTTGTTGACGAAAAGAAAATCGCCGATCCGGAGCGTGTTTTCCATCGACCCGCTCGGAATGCGGAAAGCTTCGACGACGAACGTTTTTAGGAAGAATGCGACGAGAAGCGTGGCGGCGATTGTCGCGGCATAATCGTTGAACCGCTTCCGGGGCGGCTTCTCGCGTCTGTTCTGCTCCTCGTTCTCTTCCACCGTTTCCTGCACAAGAATTTAGCGAATTAACGTTCCCAATCGATTCAACCGCACCGACAGGAGTTTTTCAAAAATGTTGAAAATGGAGACGTCGGTATCCCACGACCAGTACACGATCATCGGGCTGCCGACAATATTCTCCTCGGGAATAAAGCCCCAGAAACGACTGTCGAGACTGTTGTCGCGATTATCCCCCATCCCGAATAAATAATTTTTTTCGACAACGTATGTGCTGTTCGGTTTTCCGTCGATGAGAACGTTGCCGCGCGCATCGAGCGTTGCCTTGTGCCCGTCGCGCTGAATAAATGTGTCCCACATGCCGAGATTGTTGGCGGTGAGAGGGAGCTTCATTCCTTTGTACGGTATGACAATCGGTCCGTAGTTGTCCTCATTGAACGGCGCGGTAGGCGGAAAAATTCTCTCGTCGGCGTACTGCGCGGGGAGCATACGCGGTGAATTGAATTTCATATTGCGTGGAATCGGAGCTCGCTGTCCGTTGATATACACCACCCGGTTGATCACTTGCAGCGTATCTCCGGAGATCGCCATGCATCGTTTCAAATAGTACGTGAAGGCTTCGGGATGTACTTCTTCGCGGTACCCGGGAAACTCGAATACGATCACGTCGCCGCGATGCACCGACTTGAACGCCGGGAGCCTGAACCAAGGAAGCCGTACATCGGTGAACGGAATATTGCGCGGCGAACATCCCCCGTAAATAAATTTGTTCACCATCAAAAAGTCGCCGGTCATCACCTCGTTCTCCATCGACCCTGTCGGCACCATGAACGATGCAATGACAAAATTATTCAACAGCAAAAATCCGATGATGACGATCCCAGCCTCACGGAAAAAATCCTTAACTTTTCTGGAGAAAGGAACGTGTGTCTCAGCTTTTTTTTCTTCTTGTTTGGACATGGTTTTTAACTGGTGGTTGATTGATGGAAAACTGTGTTCGTTAATTGAATGTCGGGACGCGGGTATACGGATTTCTGGAGACAGGAGGCTGGAAGCCGGAGACAGAAAAAACATGTAATTAGATTCCGTCTCCCGCCTCCGGTCTCCTGTTTCCTCGCTTGATGCTCATTCATCCATCGACAGCACCGCAAGAAACGCTTCCTGCGGAAGTTCCACACGCCCGACCTGTTTCATACGTTTTTTCCCCTCTTTTTGTTTCTCGAGGAGTTTTCTTTTCCGCGTGATGTCGCCGCCGTAACATTTCGCCAAAACATTTTTCCGCATGGCTGAGACAGTCGTCCGGGCAATCACTTTGCTGCCGATCGCCGCTTGTATCACCACCTCAAACATTTGACGCGGAATCAACTCCTTTAGTTTACTGCACAACTTTTTTCCCATGTCGTATGATTTGTCGCGATGCACAATTGTTGACAGAGCGTCAACCGGCTCTGTATTCAACAGGATGTCCAGCTTGACCAGGTCGGATTCCCGGTAATCGAGATAATCATAATCGAGCGATGCGTACCCGCGCGTCAGCGATTTCAATTTATCGTAGAAATCAAAAATGATTTCTGAGAGAGGAAATTCATACGTAATGTCGGCCCGGGTAGGGTCAAGGTAGTTGGTGTTCTTATAGATGCCGCGCCGGTCCATGCAGAGCTTCATGATATTGCCGATATATTCCGTCGGCGTGATGATCTGCGCTTTGATGTATGGTTCTTCCATTTTTTCAACGCTCCCGATCGGCGGCATCTCGGCAGGATTGTTGACGGTAACGACTTCCTTGTTCGTTTTTGTTACCCGGTACTCGACGTTCGGTACGGTTGTGATAAGGTTCTGGTTATACTCCCGCTCCAGCCTTTCCTGGATAATTTCCATGTGAAGCAGCCCGAGAAAACCGGCGCGGAATCCGAACCCGAGCGCGGTCGACGACTCCGGCTGGAATATCAGCGATGCGTCGTTCATACGCAGTTTATCCAGAGAATCGCGAAGCTCCGCAAAGTCGTCGCTGTTTGTCGGATACAATCCGCTGAAGACCATCGGCTTTACTTCTTTGTATCCCGGCAGCGGCTCGGTAGCTCCGTTTGCAACGGTCGTAATAGTGTCGCCGACTTTTGTTTCGTGAACATCTTTCAGTCCCGCGATCAGGTATCCCACGTCCCCGGCAGTCAGTATGCCGGTGCGTTTTCGTTTCATCTCGAGGATGCCCACTTCTTCCGCCTCGGCGGTTGTTCCGTTGTAGAAGAATTTTATTTTGTCTTTCTCTTTCAGCGTCCCTTCCATAACGCGGATATAGGCGATGGACCCGCGGTACGAATCGAAGAGAGAGTCAAAAATAAGTGCCCGCAGCGGCTGCGATGCCTCTGCTTTTGGGGGACGAATGCGCTGCACCACCGCGTCGAGTATTTCCTCGATGCCGAGCTTTGTTTTCGCGCTCGCCAATAAAATTTCTTCTTCTTTGCATCCGATGAGGCTGACAATTTCGTGCTTCACCGTCTCTATCATCGTTTGTGCGGAAGGGAGGTCAACTTTGTTGATGACAGGAATGATTTCCAGTCCGGCATCGATTGCCAGATAGAGGTTGCTGATGGTTTGTGCTTCGACTCCCTGCGAGGCATCCACAACCAGAATCGCCCCTTCACATGCGGCAAGCGACCGGGAAACTTCGTACGTGAAATCGACGTGCCCCGGCGTGTCGATTAAATTGAGCGTATAGTGCTGTCCGTCCTTTGCCGTATACTGCATTTGGATTGCGTGCAGCTTGATCGTGATGCCGCGTTCCTGCTCCAGATCCATATCATCAAGCACCTGGTTGACGACAAGGTCGCGCTGCGTGATCGTGCCGGTGAGCTCCAGCAGGCGGTCCGCAAGCGTGGATTTGCCGTGATCGATGTGCGCGATGATGCAGAAATTTCGGATATGGTTCATTGTATGTCGGGTCGTGGCGTTCAATTGAACGCCTCTGACAATATCGTCTTCCGTTTAAACGAAAAAGCCCTTCGACGATGTCGCGGGCAATTTTTCTGCAATAAGATACGGTTTTAGCGATGGAAGTGCAAGAAGCTGTGTGTTGTCGGGATGTTTAGGCGCTTAATTATCTAGGCGTCTAGGCGTCTGGGCGTCTGGGCGTCTGGGCGTTCAATTGAACGCCCAGACCCAAACCCAAACCCAAACCCAGACCCAAACCCCGGCCCAGACAAGATGCGAATCTCAACAATCACATCGCATGTTGATTTTCTCTATCATGCAGCCATTGTGCTGGATTATTTACAATATATTTTCGAATTGTTGTAAATGCACGTTCGTCACGGATGATGCGTTCGTAGTAATTTCTTTGCCATTGAAAATCATTGATTCCATTTTCACGGCAGAGCGTCGTAACAGCCGCTTTATATGTTCTGATGATAACAGATAATGTTTTCTTTTTGGGAGAAATGATTGAAAAGTAGTTGTCTTTTCTTGTTGCAGGGGAATCTGCTGCGGGGGCGTTCAATTCTTTGGGGGCGTTCAATTGAACGCCCCCAGAACCATCCTCATAGCTCTCGCCATAATCATCTTCCCCCAAAATAACAACAATTCCATGCATGTGATCTGGCATGATAACAAATTCATCCAATGCTGTATGCGGAAAATGAAGTGGTATCTCTTCCCAGCATCGACGCGCAATTTTTCCGACCTCGCTCAATTGCATTCCGTTCTCGCACACGCGTCCGAACAAATGCCTGCGATGCTGCAGGACTGCGGTGATAAAATATGCACCTGCGGCTGAGTAATCGTACCCCTTTAATCTGATGGAATGGCGATGGTGTATGGCTGGATTGTATTTCACGGCTCCCCCGAGAGTTGCAGATAATATTAGTTGTCGCGGTTTGAAGATATTAGTTGTGGCGGCTTGATTAATCAAGCCGCCACAACTGTCAATATATCATTTTCGTGCATTTGAATTCAAGATTTCTTACAATTATTAAAATAATAAAGGCTCCGGTCCCGATGAGAAAAATGTGCTTGTTCGCTCTCTTTACAGCCTTCGTAGCGCTTTTCCTTTCTCCGGTAAGCATAGTTGCACAGACACTCCCTTCCGATGCGCTGCGCAACCTGCTTCCATCTCCCGCTGCGGCAGTTGCAGAGAACAATGTTCCTGACCTCAATCTTTTCGGAAATTTTGGCAACAATGTTCTCGACAGCTTTCGCGGAAATAATATCTACTTCCACCTGACGGCTGTCGCCGCAACCGCGATAATCGTGGATCAGGGAGTTGATTACGATGTAGAACACTATTTCAATGAACACACTGAATATGGATCGTGGGCGCGGCCAGTCGTCTTCACTGGGGAGTATCTCCCGTTTATCGCCGGCGGTTCGCTCTTCGCCTATGCGAAGATAAGAAATGACAAGGAAGTATTGGGAGCGTCTTTTGCCGTAATGCAGGCAAGCCTTATCGAGTTCTTCTACAACTCGGCACTGAAAGCGGTCACGGGGAGGCCGAACCCTGATTGGAGACACGTCTCGGACATGGACAGCCTGAGCAGAACATTCCGGTTCGGATTTCTGCGCGGCGGAGTATTTTGGGGATGGCCCTCCGGCCACACCGCGGCCACGATGGCGGTTGTTTCTGCGTTGACAAGCTATTATCCAAACAAGACGTGGTTAAAGGTTGTTGGTTTCGGACTTGTTGGATACACAATGTTCGGCGTTTCGGCAAACAATCGGGGGGGAATGCACTGGCTCTCCGATGCCGTAGCAGGGGCGCTGATGTCGTACGCAGTCGGTTCTACCGTGGGCAAATATTATCGAAACGTCTATTCGGGTCCTGCTCAGTCTTCTTTGCTTCAACCCTCCGTCAGCCCTGCAACGGAAATCAATCCGGCAGGAATCACTCTTACTTTTCTGTTTTAATTGACACGTTTATATCGAATTATAAAGAAGCTGTCCGTCGTCGTGGTTTGATTATTCAAACCACGACGGAAATGATCATCATCATTCGTCAAAATGATAATAATTCCATGCATATGATCCGGCATGATAACAAATTCATCCAATGCCGCATGAGGAAAATGATCCGGAATCTCTAGTGATAAAATATGCTCCTGCAGACGAATAATCGTACCCTTTTAATCTGATGGATTGGCGATGATGAATGGCTGGATTGTATTTCACGGCTCCCCCCGTTTGCGGATGATGATAGTTATCGCGGTTTGATTTATCAAACCGCAATGATTAATGAAACCCCGACCATCGAACTCCTACGTCTTGCCTATTGGGGCGTTCAATTGAACGCCCCAATAGCCTTTATACACAATTTCTCCCATGAACGCCCTAATAGCCTTCAAACTAAAAATATTTTTTTCATCGTATCGCCGGCTTGCAACTCAACAGCCGTTCCCGAAAATACAATTTCTCCCATGCGCAAGGCATGAACCCGCTGAACAATATGAAGCAGCTCGCGCACCTTCTGTTCAACGATGAGAATTGTGGTGCCGAACTTGACGTTGATTGACTTGATCGTATCAAAAGCATGAGTCACCAACTTCGGGGAAAGGCCTAAGGAAGGTTCATCAAGCATCAATACTTTCGGGTTGAGCATAAGGGCGCGGCAGAGTGCCAATTGTTGTTTCTCTCCGCCGCTCAATTGCCCGGCAGTCTGTTTGAGCCGATCACGAAGTTCAGGAAATAATTGCAGCACTAATTCCATCCGCTCCCCAACAACTTGTTTGTCAGAGAGAAGGTAACCTCCTACTTCGATATTCTCTCGAACGGATAATTCTGCAAAAACTCTGTTCCCTTGCGGCACAAATGACAGTCCACGAGCAACGCGCTCTTCCGTTGTAAGCCGTGTAATGTTCGACGAGTTAAAATATACTTCTCCGTTCGGAACTTGTACAATGCCGATTAATGCTTTCAGCAACGTCGACTTTCCCGCCCCGTTTGGGCCTATAAGACCCACAATGGCCCCATCATCCACGTCGAGCGAGATGTTGCGCAGAACGGACTTCTTACCGTATCCTGCTTCCGGTATGTTTGCACGCAAAATGTTCACGAAAGATATGCCTCTAATATCTCAGGTTTATTTCGTATAAGATCGGGCGTTCCTTCGGCGATCTTGCAGCCATCGTCCATGACGACGACCGTGTCGGATATTCGTAACACAAAGTCGATGTCGTGCTCGATAAGAAAGACCGTCTTCTGCCTTCGGATCAACTCGCGTATCACCGCCTCGATCTTTTCGACCATCGCCGGCTGAACGCCCGACACCGGTTCATCCAGCATCACCAATTCCGGTTCTGCCGCTAAACAACAGGCGATACTCAGCAGCTTCTGCTGGCCGTACGAAAGATTTTCTGCCAGGTCATTCTTTTTATCTTCCAGCCCAAGAAATTCGAGCTGCTCCATTGCTTTCGCAATATTCTGCCGATGCTCGGGGGAATTTACTGAAAAAGTAAAGAGTGCCCGAAGCAACTGTTCCCCCGATTGATTCTGCCTTCCTAACAATACATTTTCCAAGGCGGTGAGCTTTCGGAAGAGCCGCAGGTTCTGAAACGTGCGTGAGATTCCTTTACGGGCAATTTTCCACGGTGCTCTGCCGGTAATACTTTCGCCGTGGAACAACACGTCTCCCTTGGACGCCTGGAGAAAGCCGGTAGCGATGTTAAATACCGTGGTCTTCCCGGCGCCGTTCGGACCGATCAGGCTCGTCGCCTTTCCCGTTTCCAGCGTGAGCGAGAAATCGTTCACAGCCTTTACGCCATCGAAGCTTTTATAGAGATTTTTTACAATCATCAATCATCATCAATCAACAATGAACAATCATCAATAAGCAATCAACAATCATCAATGAACAATCAACACTGACAACTGACACATCTGCGGAATCTGTCCCAAAGGGATCCTCCAAAGGAGTCCTTCGGACCTTCGGGAAAATCTGCGTAAAATCTGCGCTATCTGAGTAATCAACACCGGCTTCATCTGAGAAATCTGCAATCTGCGCTAAATCAGCGCCATCTGAGTAATCACCTGTCAAAACCGTATTTCCCCAGAATCCCTTTCGGTCTCCACATCATGAATGCTACGAGCGCGCCCCCGTACAATATCTGCCGAACGTTGGCTGCAATCGAGCTTGGCATCCCGACAAATCGGAGCAACTCCGGCAAGCTTACAAGAATGATAGCACCCAGGATCGACCCTTCTAACCGGCCCGCACCGCCAACGATGACAATCGAGAGCATAAAGATAGATTCGTTTACAGTAAAACTGGTTGGGTCGATAAATGTAATATAGTATGCGTAGATCGCGCCGCCGATTGCGGCAAGTCCTGCGGCGACTGAAAAGCTGGTCACTTTGTAAAGATTTACATTCTTGCCGAGAGAAAGTGCAAAGAGATCATCCTCACGGATTGCGCGGAGGACATTTCCAAAGGGTGAACGTGTTAACCGCCGCAGGATAAAATAGACGATGACCGCAAAGGCGAGCGACAACAAAAGAAAGTCGACGTGCGACGTGATATGGTAGCCGAACAATTCCGGCTGCGGGATTCCCGGCAGCCCAAGAGGGCCGTTTGTCAAGTCCATCCAGTTATTCATCACTTGAAAGAGAATGATCTGGAAACCGAATGTCGCGATGACAAAAAAATCATCCCGAATCCGGAGTGCAGGAAACCCGATCAAGAAGCCGATAATGACAGCAATGAATACGGCGGCAGGTATCACGAGAAGAAAATTCAAACCGTAATTGAGTGAGAGCAATGCTGCCGTATACGCGCCGATTCCGTAGAATCCCGCTTGCGCCAACGAAATCAATCCCGTGTAACCAGCAACAAGATTCAGCGCCATCCCGACGATCGCGTAGATGGAGATGAGGATGAGTATGTGCAGTAAATATTCCATATTGATTTCTCAGATTACGCTGATTGCACGCAGATTGCAGATTGCGCAGATGTGGATATTGTTAGATGTTGATTGTTCATTGTTAATTGATCTTTTCAAGCAATGCCATAAAATTGCGCTTACGTTTATGGGTCTCGCATAAAGTATTCCGGTAGTGATTCCATGCTTCTTCTCTTCCAAGCTGTTTGAAAAGAAGAGCGATTTTTTTCACAAGCGCTGCTGCGTCACGGTAAGCGTCATTATTCATTTGTTTTACCTGCGGCTCCACAAGCGACTGATACACTGCTAACGCATCTTCAGGATGATCTGCCTCACGCTTTGCCGCCAACTCACGCCACAACGACTCGTGACAGCCTCCATCTTCCGCTTCTGCCCAGGCGGCATCGATATCCTTTTCCCACAAAAATATCTTCACCAATTCTGAGCGGTCGTTCGCGTACCCAAACGAAGGGCGACCCTTCGCGGCACGATTGGATTTTGCTATTCCTTCTCGAATAAGCTGAAGCGCTTTTTCCCTCCAATGCTTCCATGACTCGGCGTTCCCTGCCCGCTCTGCGTGTTCCTTAAGAAGTTTGTACTCCTCAAATCTTGCGTCGTCTACAAACTCTGCCCAGATTAGCTGCATGGCATCGTCGTGACGCTTTCGTTTGTGGTATTCGTTCGCAAGAAACTCGCGCAACCGCGAATCGGTTAGTTTAGGAAACGCTTTTACTCCTTCTTCAGCCCATTCCAACGCTTTGTCCGCCTTACCGTTTTTCTTATAAAGCTCGGCGATTTTGAAGTACGAATAAGCGGATGAAAGGTTTTTTATTTTGATCGCAACTAACTTTTCTACATCACCCGTCCGCGAAGCAAGTTGCTCCATGATGCTCGTAATGCGAAAGCGATTTCCGTCAAAACTGTGCCTATCATCTCCGGCTTTAAGCGAAGAAAGCTTTGCCCATTTTTTTTCTGCAAGCTCCTGATACACTTTCAACCCCTTTTCCCCGAGCACATCGGCATAGCGCTCAGAGGCTCCGTAGAAGACCTCCCAATCGCTGCGAAGCTCCCATGCAAATAACTTTCTCGCAAGCTCTTCGGGATCGGGCTTCGCCAATACGCAGGCTTCGTGATGAAGCTCCTCGATATTGGCGAGAATGTCGTTCATATAGCCGTCCGAGTCGTCTACCATTTCCATCTGAATTTCAAGGCGCGTGAGAAAATATTCCGAGAGTTCCATCACTTCAACGGCATTTTTTTCCTCCAGAAGGTCGTGCAAATTGTCAATCGCTTCATCAAGATCATCCGAGTATTGGGGCATCGATTCATAATCGACAAAACCGCCCCGATCAACTGCGCGGTCAATTACTTTCTTCAGTGTGGTAGTGTTGACTTTTTTTCCCTTGCCAGCCTTCACCAGAAGCCGGGACAGCAGTCTCTCATCGTCCTTTGTCCGATCGAGAAGCATGGAAATAAGAGCCCCTTTGTCCTGCGATTTCAGGTATACTTCAACGTCTTTCATGTTTGTCTCTTGTTGCGCTTGAACTTTTCTCATTGAAGCGCCGCCGTCTGCCTCGTTAGCGTGCAGGAACGCCAAGCCGGTGGCAACGCAGTGTTTGCAGAAAGCCGTCGTATCCTGAAAGAACGGACAACTGCACGAATAGCTTATCTCCCCGCCTTTGGTCGACAGCTCCACTCGATATTTTCGCGACCCGCGCACGTTCGCGTGGATACAATTTCCTTTGAGTTGAACGTCGGCAACTCTTCCTTCATCGAAGTACTCGACTCCGCGAGAGTAGGAAGGTTCGCCTGCGAGGCGTTGTAGCTGCATCGAGGAGAGAAGTTGTAAAATGGATATGTCGGCAGCTTTGTTCATTATGATTGCTCAGATCGCGCTGATTGTACTCAGATTTCAGATTCCGCAGATGTAGTCGGTGTTGATTGATGATTGTTCATTGTTGATTGTTTTTGAGCACACCGAAATCTGAGAAATCTGAAATCTGCGCTGAATCTGAGTAGTAACCATCTGAAAATTACCCTCTACGTCATTCCGGCGAAAGCCGGAATCCAGAATATTGAACACTGGATGCCAGTTTACGCTGGCATGACATCACGTTTTTCTCTTCCTTCATTCCGGTCGACAGACTTCGCCGTACTCTGACGAGCGAAAGCCGGAATCCAGATCCTACAATTCAGTTGTTAAATCTTTCCATTCAGGATTCGTTGATTCAATTAATTCCAATTTCCATTTTCGCTTCCACCATTTTAATTGTTTTTCTCTGGCAATTGCATCACGAGGATCATTAAATTCTTCAAAATATACAAGCAAATTCACTTTGTACTTTTGCGTGAAGCCTGGAATTAACCCTTGTTTGTGTTGATCGATGCGATTGCGCAGACTATTGGTCATCCCAACATATAAAGTGCCATTACGTTTACTTGTTAGGATGTATACATAATATTTTCTTGCTGACATTTTAACCCCCAATTGTCATTCCGGTCGAGTCACGTCGTCAGATGTGACGAAGAACCGGAATCCAGGAGCTATACACTGGATGCCAGCGTTCGCTGGCATGACATTGCGTTTATAGTGTCGCTGCTTTTCATGCTTCCTGTTTAACCGCCCGTTTCCCAAGCATTCCGTACGGCCTGAACAAAAGAAACAGAATGAGAATGACAAATGCTATCGTATCCTGCCATTTCGATGGAAGCCAGTAAACGCCTAAATTCTGTGCGAGGCCGATCAACAATCCGCCGAGCGCTGCGCCGGGCAAGCTGTAAATGCCCCCGACGATCACCGCGACGACTCCCATTACCAGCGCATTGAATCCCATCGTCGGCGTCATATCGGTATCGAACGAGATCATGATTGCAGCCACGGCGGCGAGAAACGAGCCGATGGCGAAGGCATAGAGAATATACCGGTCCGAGTTGATGCCGCTCAATTGTGCAAGCTCTGCGTCGTTCGCCAATGCTCGTAGAGTTTTGCCGAACTTCATCTGCGTCAGAATCAGCGACATCAGAGTAATCAAAATAATAGTCGCCGCGATGATCATGATCTGCACATCGGTGATCCTGGCGCCCAGCACCGCATGCCCTTCTACGACCTCACCCGTACGCATCGTTTTCGTATCGTCTCCCCAAACCATGGAGATGATATTTTGCAGCAGCGTGTACAGCCCGAGCGATGCGATAAGGAGCGTAAGATCGGTCGCTTTTCGCTTGCGCATTTGTTTATACACCAGTACCTCACACCCAACCCCTAACACCATCGCACAAACACACGCCAGAGGAAACGCAACTATCCTTCCGTAACCAAGCTGTATGTAAAACAGATAGGCAAAGTAGGCGCCGAATGTATAGACGGCTCCGTGAGCAAAATGAAAGAAGCGGGTGGTTTGATAGATGAGGGAGAAGCCGAGCGCAACAAGGGAGTAGATGCTTCCGGCAATGATGCCGTTGAGAAGGAGTTGTTCGACCATCATTTCACCGGGTTAGGATTCGTACTGCCCATTCGCGGAATCGTTCCAGCCTCTTCCACATTTCTTTTGCGCCTGCCGGCGAATACAATTCGCCCAGGTACGAAACTTTTGTCTTCTCCTCGATAAGGCGTCTCAGTTGGCCGAGAGCTTTTGATTTTTCCTCATCGCCTGCTGCGACACTCTCCAGCAGCGAAACAGTCTCCTCGTGATTCTCACCGGCGCTCTTCTGGCCCGACAGTTTGATGCACAGCGCGTCTGCGAAGGCAATTGCCGAATGCACGATAAGCAAACCGGCGGCTGTCCAGTATTCCAATTCCATGGAGTCTTTTGCGGCGCCGTAGAAATGTTCCGCTACGTTCATGTATTCCCGGTACCGCGAACGCTCGACTGCTTTTCGGCCCCTTCGCTTAGCCATTGAGAACCCCCTTCAGGTCTTTTCCCGTAATGAGCCTGCCGTGGTCAACGATATCTTTGACGAGACGGCTTTTCGATTTTGCGCGAAACTCTTCAACCGTAAAAAGAAGGAGCGCAACTCTGACGCCGAATTTCCGGTCGAGCGAGGCAGCTTCGCGGTCGAGCTTTTCCCGGACGGCATCTTTTTGTTTTTCCGTGTTGACGATGCAGCAGAGGTCAAGGTCGGACAGGGGCGTTTCTTCCCGTTTCGCCACGCTTCCGAACACGACGGCGCTTACAACCGGGCTTTTCAATACGGCGGCAAGCGTTGTGAAGAGGACTTCGGGGAACTGCCGCTCCGAGCGATACAGCGAGAGGATGGCGTCCCTTACAAGAACGTGATCGCGGTTGAGCGTGAAGATGTGATCTCTTCCCCCTCGCTGTCGGCGAACGATTCCAAGTTGTTCCAGCGAGGTGAGCGCCTTCAATGCCGAGCGGGGCTGCATTCCGGAGATGCGCCCAACTTCGCTGCCGGTGCAGCCGGACGTCGTATCCAGCAGCGCCCGCAGTACCGCCACGTGCGACCATGACCGAAAAACTTCATCCAACGCGCGATGAATAATCACTTCGTTCAGCCTTTCTGCAATCTGGGTGGTGCTTTAATTTCAATTTAATGTCATTCCGGCGAAAGCCGGAATCCATCTTGTTTACACTGGATGCCAGCTTTCGCTGGCATGACATCTATTCCAAAGCTTGAAATATTCAAATTGAGATACTAACGCAATCTGTAATCTGCGTCAAATCTGAGCCATCTGCGAAATCATCGTTTACTTTTGTATACAAATATATACTTTTGTATATGAAAGGCAAACCGCGTTCTCGCCCCAGCCGAAGTCCACCTGCGGCGAACGTAGGCGGGGAAAGAAGCGGGTGGTTTGATAAATGAGGGTGAAGCCGAGGACAACAAGGGAGTAGATGCTTCCGGCAATGATGCCGTTGAGAAGAAGTTGTTCAACCATCATTTCACCGGATTAGAATTCGTACTGCCCATTTGCGGAACCGTTCCAGCCTCTTCCACATTTCTTTTGCGCCTGCCGGCGAATATTGCTGGCTAAGGATTCGGACCATCAGCCATCTACGCTGATGCAGTAATAATTAAGCTCCTGATTTTACATGGACGGTTGCATTTCGCTAAGGGACAATTCACCAGATTGTCACATCACGATGTCATGACGACTAAATTATTTTCTTAGAATTGCTACCATCTAATTGGTCGTACGTCTAAACATCTAGCTGATATCCATATATAATTCCGCAGTCGCGTTACTCAAAGTCGTTCAATAAAGAAAATCTCTCAGGTATCATCCGCCAATATTGATCAGTAATTAACCTGACTTAATGTTCTTGAAATCATCGCTAGACCGAGCAGCCTTTTTGACGCGGGGATATAGTTAAAATTTAGGCATAACATGTATCGTGAAATCAGATACCAATAGTATAATTTTTCAGTATCCTCATTCTTTATTGCAATATCGAGGTAACACTGTCGAATTACCTTAATTGATTGAATTATTCTATTAGCTTCGGGCCATTCCTTACTCGTTGAAAACTCTAAAAAGGACTTCTCATTCGATTCTAAGAACCTCAACCATTTACTAACTAGCTCAATATCGGTATCACGCCCAGAAGACTTTTCGAATAGGAAAAGTAATAATTCCGTCTCTGCTCGAACAAAGTCTTTTGCAAGACATTCTGAATTTTTTGAAAATGGAAAGTCAACTAGAATAAACTTTTGAAGGTCTTCGCTTAACAAGATATTCCTGCAATTTAAATCACCATGACTGTATTTTGCCCAAGAAACTTGAATGTGATTACTCAGATTTAGGCTTCTGTTTGTTATGAAATCTCTCCCAGTAGATATCATCTCGAAAGTCTTCGGGTCCTCAATTTCCATTCTGCGATAATAAGGCTCAAGCGAGCTTACTCCCTCAATCGCTCGTTCCCAAACTATGGATTTAAAAAAAACACCGAGTTCAGCTTTTTCATTCGTTACTGGTTTGTAGAGAGGATAAAGACACTCCCTAAACAACTCATTATAAATCTCGCTGAGTCGATGCTCAAGGAGTATGGTTTGATTTAGTAAATTAGACATACCATCTGCATTTTCCATAACAAAAGCAGCCCAATAGTCTTTCCGAAATTCGACGGGGGCTTTGGCCGCAACGGCCAGTGGTAAATAATAATCCCGTTTTACTTTTTGTTGGATTGTCTGGTACCCTAGGAATTCAGCCTCGATTATTGATGGGTTTTCATCGGCCTTAATTACAAATCGCTTCGGCATTTGATTGCCATCTACAGCGTATAGCGTTGCGAGTATCAAAAAAGCGGTAGAATGACCGTCACCAAGCAGTCGGATTTTTATTTTCGTCGGTTTGTCGGGAAAATTTAAAAGCGCCTTGTTCACTAAATAAAATATTATTTTCTCGACTGTTGGTGAAATACTGGGTTGTGGCTTTTTTTCCCATTCAACTTTGTCTCTTGAAATATGAGATGGAAAAAGATGTTGATTATTGTGATAATTGTCGATTCTTTCTCTAAAACAGTTTCTCCATATTGTGAATGTTTTTCTCTTATCTACCCTCGTAAGATCGTAAAACCCATCGAGGACAGGCGAATGTCGTTGCACTCGATGCTAATTCTTTCTTCGATTTCCAGCGTCTCCTTTGTGAACACCCCCAATGGTATCCCCCATAGTCGATCATGCAATTCCTTAAGCTTGATCAGGCTTAGATTAAAGGCATTGGTGGTTCTTCTATTATCCATGTAGAATAGGTCGATGAGAACTAAGGCGGGTAATTTGTCTTTGTATGACTCAAGTATCGACTCATAAATATCAGATTCAATTGGAATGCATTGAAACTGCACATCGAACTCATCGATAAGCTTTCTCCGCTGATCGTCATATAGAGTCCCTATTGCTTTGACTGTTTGCTCAACCATTGGGTCGTGGTCAACAAAAAGAATAGTTGGCTTGTTCAGAAATTCCATATCGCACATCTTCCTTTCTACTTATTGATCTTTTACTGTAAGTTTTCGAACAATCATTGAGACTGTGGTGGTCAGTTTGCGTTCGTCAAATGTGGGGGGTGAAATCGTTGCTTGGAAATAATTGGCCATGGCCATGGTTTTTTTTAGGCCAACATGCAATCCCTCGGATTCAAATTTCTGGTGCCTATGCAATAATCCATTGTCTGTTATTTTCATTTCGATGACTTTCATTTTGGCCGGCTCCACTATTTCCAATTCAACACGTGCGTCAACAAACTCATCCGTTGACCAGCCGACAAAGGCAGCCGTTCTCAAATTTTCCATTGTAACTTCCAGGAACTTGTATAAGATTTGAGATGGCAAAATATCCTAGACTCCTTGTCAAATACGCTCTGCGGCTCTTTAACATGATAGGGCATAGTAAGACCAGCTATTCTCGAGACGTTGTTATAAAAGTAGGAGGCGCTTTCACCAATTACGGGATATATGTCTTTAAAGGCTGGTTTTAATAATTCCTTGAGTCGGACCCACAAGTTTTCTAAACCAATAAGTGCATGGTTTAATTCTAAGACTTTTTCGGTCTCAAATTTTGAGGTTTTGATTGTTTCCATAATTTGCATTAGCAGCATACTAAATTCATTATGGACTTGTTTCAGTTCATTTAATCCCCAAAAAGCCCTCAGTCCAAGACGTTCTCCGTTCAGTCTAAGTGAATCATCGTCTATTGAGCAAAGCTGCTGTTGAAGTTGAAGCAATTTGGTAAATGTAAATGCAAGTTTGATTTAACAAATCGGAAGCATGGACTCTCAGATTGTCGTGCACTCCGGCTCCGCCAAACAGAATCTATTTGCGTAATCATAGTGGTTGTTGTGTGTGATGCATGCGCCCATGCTTTGCTCTCGACCTTTCACATAACTCAAGAAGCATCCGGCTCCATTTGGTGTTTCGAAATTTCATTTGAAAACCGATGGTGCTTCCTGTTAAGACATGCGTTTGCAGCTTCCGCGTAAAACATACAGTGTGGCTCAAGATACTAGCGTCATTATGTTGTTTTGATTGGTTAATAGTTTCGGTAAGCCACCTGAAGAAGTATTGTCTTCCGAGATGTGATCCAACATTGGCGTTTTCCTCGCTATAAAACTAAACCGCAACAAAATCGTCTGGAGTGGCCCGATAAAAGAGACATTAAAATCATCCCTATTGAATAGATTCCTCCAGTATTGTGAAATGAAATCCTTCAATTCATCTTGCTTATTGCCACGGTCAAGGCGAACAAAAAGGTGATACATGAATGTGGAGAGCGTTTGAAGAAATTCTACACTGCACGTTCTTGATAGGATGATTCCGGTTCGGATCAAATCAACTAAATGTGACTGGTATCCAAAAAGCGAGATCGAGATTAATTCCGGCTCGTTAACGATTACAAATGCGATATCGAAAAATGATGCCTCATAAAAAAGTGTTTCATGCTTTCCAATCGCGTTCTCAAATACTGAATGAAGAAAATCAAAAGACTCTTGATGGTAGTCCACCATTTCAAAGGCCTCCCTAACTCTGCAGACATTGCCCGCGTCAGAGTATTTCCATAATCTCTTATTAATTGAATGTACTTTGCCTTGAGTTATCCTGTCGGGCTCAAACAACTTCTTCAAGTTCGTAGCAAACATAGAGTGAATGATCCTTTTCAATGATTTTATCCATTGTTGTGCTAAACCTACACACGGGACAACCGTTTGCAGTATAGGCTGAATCCCGAGTCCTACTAGAAAGGAGGTAGTTATCTTCGTGTTTCCCTAGACCTAAGTTTCGAAAGGAATTCCACCTTGTGGGGCGGCATTCTTGTAATCGGACAATAAATTAGAATTCTCTTGGGCTTCCATGATATTGCTGAATGCAATAACCCAAGTAATGTTTCTCCAGTATTCGTCCCTTCGTCAACAATAACAACGTCATATCCCTCTAGACTATAACCCAACTGAACGTAAGGGGATCCCCATTGCCCCATAATTATCTCTGTATACGCTTAACCTGTGCTCAAGGCCAAGACTAAGTTGTACTTTGGGCGACGTATTCACCTAAAGAAGCTTTTCGGGTGGATGCACAATAATGGTTTTTTGTGGGTTGGACCCCTCTTTTCCATCTTGTAGGTCTTTTTTGATTTTATTAATTCGTACCTGTAAGAATGGCACCTTTGTATTCTGATTTGTAGCGCTTAGCAGGGCCCGGACAAAGACATAATATATATAGTGGTGATATTCGACTTAAGATACATGCCCAAGTAAAAACATAGAAGAGTTTTTATTCGAAAATCGCAAAAGACCTCTATGGCTCCTAGCGGATTTTTGGCTGGTATAACAGGACAAAGATTGACTGAATCATCGCAATTGTTTTCGATGCTTACTAAACTGTGTGTGTTTCTCATTTTCTTTGGCAATCCCAAGGCTAACACCCTTCCCGTTTCAGTTTTTTTCTGCGCATAGAGTTTTTCACCCGTTCCCAATTCGATAAATTGATCATTGCCTCCAACGCCATTGTCCCTACGGTCTAGAAGGTTTATAGTTCCTAGCCACTCCGAATTGTTACCGATTACATTCAGGACCTCGCGACATAACCAGCCCGTGTCTATTGCAGTAGTAATATGAATGTACTTCTCAAATGATTTTTCCTTTGACTTTTCTGATGCTACCATACGACCTGCTTCTCCCGCTGTTGGCTAAATTTCTTTTGGGATACTTGTTTGTTCTTTTCTTGTGCTTCTTGAGCTCTTCTTATCGTGCCTGCAGACAAAAGTGTAACTTCTTTGTTTTTTATTTTTCTATAGACCTCCTTAACAATCGGTATGACTGGCCGAGTAACGACTACTATAGTGATTTTGGGGGTTCCAAAAGTTAGCTGTTCAATAACTTTAAGTATTAACCAACCAACTTTGATTCGCGCCTCTCTCTTGCTGAATAAACTCGCGAAGTAATAGAAGGAATCCACTGTTTTTCAGTTGATGGTAGTCGATATTGAGTGCCCGGCTTATTAGCTTAATTCCGCCGTTTTCCTGTAGAGAGGATGTCTTTTCTTGAAACCATTTTAGTCCTCTCTTCCACATATATGTTGTAATGGCATGTCTCCAAGGGCGCAACCTATACTTATTTTCATAGGCGTCAAAGAGGTGGGCATTTGATCGGAAGAAGTGGAGGAGACGTTGACTATGATTTTCGGATTTCAAAAGGTCTTTAACACTATCAAAAGACAACTCACCATATTCTTGAAATGACTGAATAAGAGATGTCACGGGCTCCCAATTAGAGAAAATGGTAGATGATTCATCTTCCCAAATGAGTAAGGAAGCACTTTTGAATGAAAATAAATGAGTGTATACATTTTGTGCAATTCTTCGAGCCTCATCAATGGATCCTCTCAATGCTAGGGGAACAGACCAAATCACTACACAAGATTTCTGGGCAGTCGATACATAATTCATTTCAGCAAAAAACTGAAACAATACCAGTATGAGATTCAATGGGAATTTTTCATCAATTCCCCTCATATCAATAACCAGGATTTCATTCTCATTTAGAGTGTCATGTTTCTTTTTCAGGGTCACGATAAAGTTTGTAAGACAAGATGTTTGGTCCATACAACCTGAATCTAGGATGTCTCGTATTTCTTTCTGTTGAATTACCTCTCTCAAGTGGGTAACTCTGTATCTTTGTGCTTCAACGTCAGATTGTTTCGTAGGGGGTTCAATTGCCGGTATCACATTCTGATAAGTATCGTATCTTTTCGTCAACGGTATAAGAATTCGTATTTTTGTGCCAATAAGTTTCTGTTTGCTTCTACGGCGATGCGAGGTTCTTATTCTTTGAGATTTAGTAAAATTAAACATGGAGATAGCTTTTCCAGATTCAATTTCAATGATACCTTGATAAGATCTAACCACATTCCAAATCCAAAATAACCCAGAAGCAACAATTGCTTGCTTATCTCCAATTTTGACCTTGGAGTGAATCAGTTCTTCAATGTTACGTTTTGTTGATGAGAGCCGGTCAAATGCATAGTCTATAATGTCATTATCATCAAATCCTCCATTTTTCAACTTCTTGTACTTGATTTAATTGCCAGCCGTGGGTCTTTTTTCAAACACTCTACAACCGTGTTGACGATTCCTGCAGACCGTTGTTGTAAACATTAATTTCTAGATAATCTGTGTTGTTTAAAAGTAACTTTACGAGAGGGTCTGCACTCGAGAATATGCTTTTATTTGGTCCATCAATTAATCTTGTGCAAATCCATGAAACCGATGCTTTTGCATGATCAAAAACATTGCTCGTCAATTCTTCCATCAATACCCGTGAAAATGTCCCGCTTTCGATAACATCCATTTGAACATATTTACCGAGAATCTTGGTTAATTCATCCTGATCGTTAAGCGAATTCATCAAAACGGATTTATCGCGCACATTTTTAAGTGAGTGAAATGCTAGGCAGGCGGTCTCCTCGCTAGATTCAAAACCGATCTCAGGTAAACGCTCAGTCTCCTTTCTTATTTCTATCCCTGATTCAGCTGCGGCTGTAACGGCACCATACCTCTTCAAGTATCCATACAGACTAGCATATTTGAAAAGTCGAAATTCGCAATTTAACCATCTCATGAATGTGGCTATATTCAACTGCTTAGATGACGCAGCAAGGCTTTGACATCTGGAAAAAGTGCGCTTAACCGTTCCCGGATATAAACTATTTTTTGATAAGAGGTCCCTTAATGATTGTATTTCGGATTTAATATTGGAGTGAGTATATCCCCAATTTGAGTTAGAATTTCGAAACTTAAATTATCCGTTTCACTAGACTTAAGTAAGGATTGGGAAAGGGCCATACGACTTTGTTTGAGGACGTGATTGAAGCTGACCATATTAAAAGTTTACATAGTTCCTGCAGGTTAATCCATGTGGTAACCTTCCAATCCATGATAATGATGTCTCCAGAATTCTTTTCAATTTTGGGGAAGCCTCTTATTGTAAGTTCTAGGTTGAAAGATTTAAAAGTGATCTTTTAGGGAAGTATGATTGGATCCATTGGCTCTTAAGTGGTTGGGAATGCCTGTTGGGAGTAATATCGTGCTACATTTTCGTAGTTGCGATAATTGACTATCATATTATAATTTTCAGGATAGAATTGTAGCGATGCCCTAAAATGATCATCAACAAGGCCCTTAAATAAGAACATACTTTTTGCCATACCGGCAAAGGCCCGAATTCCCCCGCCAAGCAATGCTGCAAATATATTACTGTTCGTTTTGATAGTCAAATAAAGATTTTTTGTTGTAAGGCTAACCAATTCTTTCTTTGCAAAAGCCTCTCCCGACGATAGTCGTTGTCGATTCGCAAGACAGTTATCAATCTCTTCAATTTTTTAGCGCAAGACGGAAAGCTCAATGCCTACAAATTGGATACAAACAAAAAGGTCCTTTTTTATTCTTCTTTACGACCGATAGTCATCAGATGTCAGAGCTGGCTACGCTAAAATGAAAAGCCCTTGTTTCCAAGGGCTTCCTGGTTGCTCTACACTCCTTACAACAGAATTCTCACACTCTTATCCTGAGGTGTTTCTAACTTCTTCATCCCTTGTTCTATCCTTATTGATTATCAATTTCAGTAAACAAAGAACTGAGGTTGGGATCATCTGTGATTTGCTTACCGAATTCCTTAAGCGAGACAAATCTCATTTTGTCCCGACCTACTTTATCCTCGAGGAGCTTGTATTCACCCGATGTTTACGTGATTAATAGTTCTTACCACGACATCTTTGCCATGATTTTCCTTGTAACGAATAAAACAATCTATTAATTGAGGGAACTATAGATAAACGCTTTCTTTTGCTTCTTCTTTGTCTTGCTTTTTTGGGTTTTTTGGCAAAGAGAAATAAAATAATTGTTGACTTGAGTTCTATGCCATCGGAATCGCATTGGGAATATCAAAAAAATCGTTAGAAAATCTTTGTTTATTTATCCATGTATCATCTTTTGAAAGTATGTCGATAGAAGTCAAGATTATAAATTCACTTTGTAACACGGTAATAGTAACTTTTCGAACCATGTTTCAGTCCGATAATTAAATCTGACACGGTTTACCTTAAACCGTTTTCTTTGATTTGGCTGAAGTATTTTTTTGTAGTGCCTGCGTATTCTCCAATTAAAACTCTTTAATAAGATTCGTTGTGAAATCACTTATCGTATCCCTACCAACCTTATCTTTAATGAGGCATAGTTTCTCGAAATGACTACCCCGAGTTATTTGTTCGTTACCAAAATCAGAAAACAATCGCTGAAAATTATTGTTTAAGGCAATCGCAAATTCTTTTGCAAGGCCTCGTCCTTTGTTTCCTTCCGCAGAAAACCCAAGCCAGTTTTGTTCTACTTCTGAAAAATAATACCAAGATTTTAATAGGCCTTCATCTATTTGTGTACCTACTGATTTGCGATGAAGAAACATCAGGTAGTCAATAATCTGTCTATGGAGTTTCCTATAAATCGGTCTTCTACTATTAAAAAGTAAAAAGGGATCGATGAAGAGTGGGAGGTCAGTTAATAACGATATGTTGAATGCACCATACCCATCGAGTTTGGATTCTGATATTTCAAAAAAATCAGAAAAATATAAATTGATTTTATTTGAGGCTCGTTCTGGCATTCATTTGAACTTAATAGATTATCGCACTTTCCCTGTCATTATCCGCGGTATTACAATTCGCAGTTTCGTGAAGGGTTAGAATCTCTTTTAATTCCCCTCCACCATCCCACTTCCCCCTCCGTCAATCCCTACATCTCGTCCACAATCGCATCGATCTTTTTTCCTTCTTCCTTTTCCCCTAGAACAACTCTTCCAACGTTTTCGCTGCGATCAGTTTAGCATGAGTGGTATATTGCTGCGGTTGCGGGATCGAGCTTTTCTTTTCTAACCGTACCTCGGAGATTGGCGGCATATCATCGTATGTTTTTCCATACAATTCTCTCCCGGTCAAATCTTTTCTTACTCCGCCCCATTGTTTAAAGAAGAATCTTACTTTTGCCTCTTTGCATTGTCTGAATATTGACGTTACCCATTCCCTTTTCATCGGGCGCGCCTTCGCCCCGATTCCCCGCCGACAATAACCCAATGGATTCCCCGTAAAGGCAAAGCATTCAACGGGCCGATGAGCGGCTCACACGAAAGAAAACGTACATGGGCGGGAATCGTCTGAAGGTCTTTAATCCTTTGTATCACGCGGTCATCCTCGACGCTCACTCCCATCCAGATGTTTTTCGTCCATGTCAAATTGTTTGCGATTTCCTTCAATCGTTCGCTTCGCTTGGTAAGAATTTGAAATGTGTGCTGTGGACATCGATTCATTACTTCAAAAACTTTTTTGATATACTCAACCGGCACTTTTTCGTGAAATAAGTCGCTCATGGAATTCACGAAGACAATTCTCGATTGCTTCCAGTGAAACGGTGCATCTAAAAGATCCGGTTGGAGAGTGACGGCAAACCCGTTTTTGTACCGTTCAACGCCCATTGCTTTCAACTGTTTTGCCATTTGTTCGGCATAGCAAAACTTACACCCTGCGCTTACCTTGGAACACCCGGTGACAGGATTCCAGGTCATTTCCGTCCACTCAATGTGCGTTTTGGTTGCCATCAGATATCCTCAAATAGTGTTCCTTGACCTGTTGCATATTTTTTTACTTGTTTCCAGAATTGATAACCGCGAATATGTCGAGAGAAAAATGCAAGGTGGTATAACGGGAGGTTCTTTTCATCAGATCGAACTTCAATCATTTGAGCTATAGATTCTTTACTGTAACCTAGCGTCATCATCTGATTTGCATACGTATGAGCAAGAAATATTCGGAAGCTCTTACCCTCGCTTCTTTGTCTTTCCATTTTTGTCTCCAATTTTCATAACCTAGAAACTTGTCAACCCGATTATTATTTTCTTCGACATATATAGATTCATTTCTATTTGCATCCATATCTAATGCAAGAAGTATTAAGAAGTCAACAAAATGTTTTTCGCATAGCTTCCTAACCGTCGAGAATTCTATATTCAATGAAAAGGGATCAACGAAACAAAATGTAAGTACCTTATTATCCTTTGATGGTCTTGGAATGAGATTAACAATATCTAAAACCCTTTCATTACAATTTCCTTTAACATAATGAACGTCTGCTTGAGGAAATTCGTTTTCGACGCGAAGCTGTAAAGCTGAGATACATTCTTTATCTTCTTCACAAAAGATGTATTTATTATATTTGTCCTTTATTGATAAAGATATCAATGGTGAACCTAAGACAACCTTATTGATTTTTCTAATTCTTGATTTCCCACTTCCAGAGCATAGATCTATGAGACTCTGGTTCCCCATCTATTCTTCATCCCTGTTGCAAATAATTCATTATACATTTGCAACAGTTTATATTTTTTCTGTGCCCAACCCCCAACTTCTGGTGCGAGTAACCCGTCATTAAGATTGTCGTTGTCTAATGACGATGCGAGATTGTTATCATTATTCATGCCCCCGGCCATTCTGATACTATTATAATATCTTGATGACTATTTTAGCAATGTATAAGCAGCTGGAATTTGATCTGGTGAAAACTGTTTTTCGAAGTACTTTACTTCCATCATTTTTTCAAACGGAATTTTCGGTTTTTGCGGATCCAAATGAGTACCTTGCAATTTTTGTTTTGAGCAAGAGAAGTTTTAAATACACTGTTAATGTAATCATCTCTAAACGAAAAGCCTATGACGAGACATTTTTCGCAAGTTGTAAGCTTTTTTGCCAAATTTTCGTGGATTGTTTTGTATGGCTCTATCTCAGGCGTCCCTTTAAAGCCAGGATAAAGCATCGCGTGAGCTTGCGGATCATCAATATCTTTTCGATTAAAGCGAAGAATTTTTCCATTACCTGCGTTTTTCCAATTCAGTGAACCATGTAGTTTGAATAATCGGTTAGGGTGGTGTTCATATTCGCTTGCATTCCAAAAAACATCAATCCTATCAAATGTAAACCCATCTGTGAACTTTTCTTTTAATAATGGCTCGTCCCAAAAGACATGTTCAACACATAGATCATAATTTGTCGTAAAAAATCTAATGACTCACCCAGCATTTTGAATAATTGCATGTAGGCTGAATTAGATGCATCAAATGAATCACCCCAGTACGTTTCATAAACCAATTTATTGATTGCATTTCGAATAGTGGATACTTCTGTCATAGAAACCCTATGTTGACAATAAGATCCAAGAATTCTTTTTGAAAGAAAAGCCATTCTTTAAAGCTACTCATAACTTCAAAATTTTTGAGCGCCTTTTCAAGCCCTCAAGTTCCCAAAGAATCACTTCAACATCCACCTTATTGGTTAACCTTTTTGGTTCTTACCGATCTCCAAACTGTTGAAACAGATTTATATTTCCTACCACTGCTTTTGATTTTGGATAAAAATCCAACGATGTCGGATAACTGAATGCTTTTGATGCACCAGCTCCAAGGAATATCATGTTTGTCATTTTTAACTCCTTTTTTTCTTTAATCCAAACCTTTTTCTTTTCTCCCTCCACCACCTTTATCTCTTCCTCCGTCAACCCTAAAGCTTTTCACAAGCTGGTCAATCTTTTGATCCGTGGCCTTAATTTGCCGCTCGATTGGTACTTTTTCGCTGTCGAAGTTCGATTTCGCGATTTGCTCGTGAAAACCAAGCATTTTATCAACAAGTGCAACAAGGTCATCATGCTTTTTCTTACCTTCCGTTTTCGTGAAATCAATGATGTAAATTGGAAGGTGTTTCAAATCGCCAACAGACAATCGGGGAAATTTCCTTTGACAATCTTATTTGATGTCAATGGAACATCCACGATAGCAGGCTCGAATTTAATACACCTAAAATGAATTTCATTGAATAATTCATTCTCGAGCCGGAATTATATTTAATTTACTTTATAGTTGCAGTATGTTTCATCAGTATATGTTCACATATTTTATACTCACCTTTGGCAGTTATCTCCCTCACAAGCAATCTCGGCCCAACCTAACCACTCCATTGGTCTATAACATGTAACCAAGGACCATGTTTAATCCATTCTTTTTTAATCCATTAGCAATATCGACCAACATCTCCACCCGCCAGTTCACGAATACTCCTTTCCGAGTTTTTTCTTCGAATGGAAGATGCGTTTCTTAATTTGTTCTTTTGTGTGTTTACTGCTGTTATAGGCTTGAGCTCCCAATGAAACCTTGGCCAATTCGTTAAGTGGCTTTGTCCTTTTGGCAATATTCTTTAATTCCACCTTGGACACCAACCGCGCGGAATCCAAATCGGAAGAGTGGATCATTCATCCAGTCTCGGTGATTTTCTAACCTACCCGTTAAATCATTTAATTGGTTTTCTGTAAAGTTTGCTGGCAACACTTGGATATTGATTTCGTTTGTATCGACCAATTCGCGTTTATTAGGCTTTTCGAATATTTCTTAAGCTATGTCCACATTCGCCTCATCAAAAACCTGGTGATTAAATATTATGATTTTCCTAACCAGCGAATTTCTAAAACGAACCGTCGAAGATTTTTCGTGAACTGAAGTGTAAACCAAGAATGAGGCGTAATAAAACCAAGTAGGCCCTTGGGTTTCAAAAGGCCAATCCCACGTTCAATAAAAAAATGATAGAGATCCGCTTTGTATTGAAACGATTGATACCTTTGCTCAAAGTATTGTCTGTTAGAATCTGAAATGTCTTCTTTTTCCTATGATTTTATACGGTGGATTTCCAATCACACAATCAAATCCGCCATTCTTCATAATCTCTACAAACTCCATCTCCCAATCGAACGGATTTATTTTCATCCGTGCGCCGTCATCGAACATCTCTCCCTGTGCGCCAAAGTCCGTTCCGATGAGCGAGTTGCCGCATTTGATATTGCCGGCAAGCGCCGGCAGATAGACCTCTTTTAACGCCAGCGTCATTTGCGGGTTGAGCGTATCGGCGTTTTCATTCTCAAGCACTTTTAAATAGAGAGACATCTGCGTTACTTCCACCGCCTGCCGGTCGATATCGACGCCGTAAATATTGTTCACAAGGATGTCACGTTTCTTCCGCGACGAAAGCCGAAGGCTGCCGTTTACGTCGTTGTATGCATCGGGGACGTTATTGATTGTCTGGATATCTTTCGGGTGCTGGATGCTCCAATTTGATGTGATAGTCGATCAATTTTTGAAACGCGCCTAAGAGAAACGACCCCGACCCGCAGGCAATGTCGATAATCTTGAGCTTTGCAAATCTGCTTGGGAGAAAGGAGCATAATCCCACCCTTTGTCCCTCCCCTGTCAGGGGAGGGATTCTTCTCTCCCCCTGCAAAGGAGAGATGTTCCGACGCAGTCGGAACAGAGGGGGTCGAGTAGAGCAGCTTCCCCAGCGCGTTGTTGACAATATAATTGACGATATACTGCGGGGTATAATAGACTCCGCCTGCTTTGCGCACTTCGGGCTTCTGCTCAAACGCGGACGGTCTTCGCGGTGAGGTGAATCGTCTTGCCGAGAAACTTTTCGTAAATGCTGCCGAGAATCTCGACGCCGATCTCGTTGAAATGATACGGCGAGAAGGGGTAAATCAGTTCTGCAGAATTTTTACAAGAACATCGTCCCCTACTTCCAGCGCTTCACACTCGTGCGGCGAGAAGAGCAAGCCGTTGTAGAGCGTCCGGCGCAGCTTAAAGAGGTCGTTGTGAAACGACTACAGCGAAATGCCGGGCCGGCTCTTCCACATTTGCAGAACGGCAAGTAGCGTATTCTCCACTTCAATCTCGCGGTCCTCGCACACGCGAAAGAAAACAATGCGGTCGAGAATACGCTGCACGCTTTCATTGAGCGTATAGTCGTTTAACTGACGCCGGTTGCGGGGATGTTTTGCGATATCGCGGGCGAGTTCCTCCCGCCATTTGGAAAGATCGTCGAGGAATGTTTTGTCGAGCGCAAAATCGCCCGTTTTCTTTTGGAGCAGTTTCTTCGTGAGCGTGTCGAGTGAGCCGGCCTCCACCGCGTCGCGAGAGAATGTGTCGGACAGGCTATCGAACTCGTCATGGTATTGCCCGTATGCCAGGTCGAATTCTTTGATGATGCCGAGCTTCGGTTTTTCGTAGAGCGGTTTGTGTGTGCAGTCGAAAACGCGGAACTGTTCAAAGTCCGTAAGAATAGACACCGGGACCCGGCCGGAAAATCCATAGCGCTTTACCTGGAAAATTGCATCCTGGTTTTTCGAAAGGTCGACGAAGGGTTTCTTCGCCTCAACAAAAAATTTCGTTTGGCCTTTGATGCGGAAACGATAGTCTGGCTTTTTGGTTGCTTCCTTCACACTCGCTTTGTATTCGTCTTCCGCGATGTAATTCAGAATTGAAGAATACTCTTTGTATTCCTTGCCGAGAGTTTGTTTCGGGTCGAACATCACCGTTTGCTCACGCACCTCTTTGCCGATGTTCGTTTTTACCCGGCCTTCGGGAATCACTTCCTGCAAATAGAGCGGCTTCATGTCGCGATTAGTGATATCCCAGCCCAATGCTTCGAAGAACGGATCGATGAGTTGCTGGCGTGCTTGAGTTTCGTTGAAAGAAGAGGATTTGAATTGATGGATGTTTTGATCGAAGAAATGAACAAGCTTCTCGATTTGTGACTTCGCAGAGTCTCTGGAGATTCTCATAAGAATAGACACACAGTGATACAAAAAACCCGCAGTCCACTTGCCGAAATCAGCACGTCCTACGGGTTCAAAGCCCCCATTTAATTTTAAGAATGATCGGACTTTTCTCCCTTGCACCGGCAAACTGTGTAAATGTATGTGATTGCGAGGGGAAATGCAACGGTGACGTTGTCAAGGTTTAAAACCTTGACAACGTTGAGCAAACATAAAACCCCGCCAGCCAACTCCATGCCGGCGGGGTTTTTATCCATTTTTTCCACAATTCCATTACTCCTTATATTTTTGCTGGCCTCGCTGCATGCTCCGTTTACTTCACCACCCTGATCGTCCAAAAATCATCCGCAAGATTCTGGTCGAGCAAGTACGCGTAGGGGAGAGTGAAGTATCCTTTTATACCCCATCCCGTTCCCCACGAATTGCGGACGATAAACCATTGGTTAGCGTCATCGTAGCCGACGGCAAGGACGGCATGGCCTCCTTCGAGCTGTTCGTTCGGTTTCGGCATCGAAGCATGTCCCGTTTTTGCGACAGCCGCGCTCATGAAGCTCGCATAGACCGAAAACCCAAAGACGAACGGATAACCGGAGGCAAGACATCCCTTCATCTGATTCGCGATTTGCGAAACGCGCTGGTAGAGGATCGCTTTGTGCATCACAGCATTGTTGTAGCACGATGCGGGGGGTTTGTCTTCAAAATTGGCGATTTCGTACGGCCAGAGAGTTTCGGGACAGTCTCCCTGCGTGCCGACGCTCTTGATCCCGTCGCGTATCTGCGCGCCGCTGTCGGAGTTGACTGTTCCTTCCATCGCGCGCTCGTTGTAATAGATGAACAACCGCGACGGCATAAAGTATTTTATTTTTTCTTTCATCTGGTCGAACTCAACCGCGGCGGCGATGGCGTTCGCCGTGCAGCTTCCGAGCTGTCCCTGGTCGTAGACCGGCGGGCATTTTGGACGTAGGTCAACCTTTGCCGGCAGTTTTGCCAGCCATTCGACCGGCGCAGCGTAGAGATGATCTCGCTGGTCCGGGACATCTGGTAACCAGCCGAGGCGTGGTTTAGGCGGAGTGAATTTGGTTTTCATAAAGGCCTCCCATGATTGGTAAAATTGAATTGTCCTGTAGCGGACAAATTATTACAGCGTTATAATTGATTGGATAAAAATTGGCGAGCAGAATACCGATAGCCGACGAAGTGTCGGACGACTTATGGAATACTTTTGGATTTGTTATCGCAACCGCAAAAACCATTTCCCGCCTCTGGTTTTCCACCACTGGGTTGCATTTGGGGTTGGCAAATCTTCGAGGGTGCCCCCAACGCGTTCGGGCAAAAATACACTTTCTTTAAGGACTTGTCAAGTAAAATTTTGCGATAGGATGGATTTTTGCGAAGGAGGGGTGAACAGCACTACGGAAAAGGAATAATTCGCGCGAAGCCGCAAAGCCGCAAAAGTATTACTAAATCAAGTATCTTAACGCCTTTGCGTCTGGCGAAGCCATCCTCCGAAGGAGTCCTTCGGACCTTCGGGATTTGCGTGAGATTACCTGTTTGCCACTCCCGCAAGAAAGTACATTACCACTAGCGCTGCGAGCTTACTGGTCTTTCCGTCGACATCGAACTTTGGGTTGACCTCGACGATGTCGATCGCTTTTATTTTTTGACGCAGGCCGGCGAAATGGGCTGCTTTCAATAAATCTTCGGCGGTGAGCCCGGTCGGATACGAAGCGCTGACACCGGGCGCGTCGCTGCTTTGCACTGAGTCAAGGTCGAAGCTGACGTACATTCGCTCGGAGGAATTAGAAGCAATCTCGTATGCAATGTCGAGGATTTTTTCAATCCGTTCTTTGCGAACATCTCCAAGCGTGAATACTGTCGCTCCCCGGTCGTTCAGTTCTTCGTAATGCTCTTTTGAGTTGGCGAACGATTGCGCGCCGATCTCCACGAAGTTCATCGGCGCGAGGGGACTGTGGGTAAGATCGAGGATCTGACGGAAGGCGGTCCCGTTGTTCCGATGCGGGTCCGATTTGCGAAAATTTAAATGCGTGTCGATGTTAATGGCGCCGGCGCTCGCGGCCTTTTTGGAAAAAGCGAGAAACGAAGGGTACGTGGTGTCATGACCTCCGCCAAGGACGATCGGCAGGATGTTATTTGCAACAAGAGTTTCGACAACGGTTTGAACCCGCTGGTGAGTTTCTTCCAGCGAGGCACCGGTTTTTACGTTCCCGAAATCAAATATCGACAGCTCGGATATCTGCTTGTTTTTTGAAATAGCAAAGGGAGTGAATTTGTACAGCGCTTTGCGGATTTCGTTCGGGGCTTCTTTTGCACCGACCCGCCCGCGATTTCTTTTCACTCCCTCATCTTCGGGAACTCCTACAATGCCGATTCGAATATCGGGCGAGAGATTTTCTTTTTGCCGCCGGACGATGTCTCCCATACGGGGGTCGGATTCGTCGCTGCGCGAAAAGAAAACCGCGTCTGGAGCGTCGCTGAGCAATTTCCAAGCAGTTTCCATTAAGCCCGTCCTTTCATGAGTGTGTGGGTGAAAGCGACTCGTTCACGCGCTTGAGAATGTCGCGGCTTGTCGACTCCACACGTTTGCTGATAGTCTCTGTGCGGGATGTCGTTTCTTGAACAAATGCAGAATCTTTAAGCGATCCAAGGTTGATCTGGACATTGAGCTTTGCGCCAAGGCATGCGGCATGGAGCATCAACGCTGCAACACCGGCGTCAGAAATTGAATTGACATTTCCTTTTTCTGCGGCGGCCTGCGTGAGTGCCAACGCCCGTTCACATAATTGCATGACTTGCAAAGGGATTTCCGTTGCTGCTTTCGTTGCGCGCTGGATCGCTTCCGATCGCCGTGTTTTTTCTTCCTCGGTTTCTTTCGGCAGATTGAATGCGCTCATGACGGTGTTGAATGCTTCTGCATCGTCATCGATTAGTTTTGTAAACGAAGCGCGTAAAGTTTCCGATTGTTTCAACACGCTTTCCATTTCCTCCTGCACGCCGAGGTATTTCTTTTTGCCGATAGTGAGGTTGCTCACCATCGCTGTGAGAGCCGCGCCGAGTGCGCCGGCGAGCGCAGCAACGCTCCCGCCGCCGGGGGCCGGACTGCTGGAAGCGACTTCATCGATAAATTCATTGAGGGTCTTTGTTGTCAGCATTTTTTGCTAATGGTCAGTAAGTTGTCTCGCGCAAAGGCGCTAAGGCGCAAGAAGTTGGTTTCTATTCTACTAAATTATTTACTAATCTTGTAATACCGTTTTTGATTAAAACATCTCCGAAATTGATGCGAAGTCCAAGACGCTTATCGGCCAATCGAAGGTATGTCAATAGTTGTTTTTTGTGAACAGGCGCAATTGTCTCAATGGACTTCAATTCAACAATCACTTTGTTTTCAACTAGGAGATCTGCCCGAAATCCTTCCTCAAACCGGATTTGTTCGTAAATAACAGGAATCATTTGTTGACGTGTAAAGTGAAGTCCTCGCTTCGTCAACTCGTGCGCCATCAGTGTTTCGTAAACAGATTCGAGCAGTCCGGGTCCAACCGTTTTATGAATCTTGAACGCAGCGTCTACAATTTTTGTGGCAATTTCATTCTCGTTCATCAAAATTCCCCCTTTGCGTCCTAGCGTCTTTGCGCGAGAAACCCTTCTGGCAATTTAGTTTCCATCATTCAATTCTTTTCCTTTGCGTCTGGCGAAGCCACCCTCCGAAGGAGTCCTTCGGACCTTCGGGGTTTGCGTGATGCCTCTCCTATAATTGGTATTCTATAATTTTCTTCTGCGGATCGAACTGCTCCAACTGGCTCAACCCTAATCGGTCGATTGCGAGCGAAATCAATCGTTGTTCCGATGTTTCGTGCGCGTCGTAGAATTTTCCAGCCATCAGCAATGCATGTAACGGCGTCAAGCCGACGATTTCGCTTCCGGTCGCATCGGCTCCGAGCGAACGGGCAAGATTCTTCACCTCTTCAAACGCAATATGCGGGGGAGTTGTTTCATAATCCACAAGATTGATGGAGACCTGGGCAATATTAAGCCGCTCTACTGTCACGCCCATCGCTTTCACAGCCTTCAATGATCCGGGAATCTTTACCGCTTCCCCTTTTTCATTTTTGACGGTGTTTCCCGATGCATCTTTTTTGACCCGGCCGCTTTCGCGGATGCGCTGCGCAATTTCCTGCGCAACGGACGCATCGGCGGTGTTGAGGTTCACATTATATGCGATGAGAAACTTGCGAGCTCCGGTTACCGTTGCACCCGATTTTTTGTTGAAGGCATTCGTTCCGTAATCGGGCTTCCATTTTGGGTCGAGAAGTTTTTCAGCGAGGCCCTCGTATTCTCCTTTGCGAACGTCGGCGAGATTTTTTCTATCGGGCGACGTCGCAGCCGCCTCATAGAGATATACCGGGATGTGAAGTTCGGAAGCGACTCGTGCGCCGAAGGCTTTCGCGAGTCCGACGCACTCTTCCATCGTCGTTCCGGAGACAGGAATAAACGGAACGACGTCCGTTGCGCCGATTCGAGGGTGCTCGCCTTTGTGGCGTTCCATGTCGATGAGCATTGAAGCGGCCTTCGTCGATTGGAATGCTGCCTCGGCAACGCCCTCCGGATCGCCGACAAATGTTACGACAACGCGGTTGTAATCCTTATCCGGTTCAACATTCAGCAGCTTAACATTTTCGACGCTGTGGATGCTCTCGGCAATCGCTTTGATGGTGCCTGCGTTTCGTCCCTCGCTGAAATTGGGGACGCATTCAATAATTTTCTTCATGAAAATTTTTTATAATTGTATTTTTCGTTCTGTCTCCTGCCTCCTGTCTCCTGAATTCCACATTGGAAACAGGAGGCAGGAGGCAGAATACAGAGTTCATGAGACCGGAAGCGGAATAACGATCGCTCCGTCTTTGAAATTTCCCAAAACCTCCGCTTTTCCTTTCATGTACCAGAATCCGACCAACGCCCCTGTTATTGCATCGAGTTCATCGCCGTTCATCTTTTTGTCGAGTCCTTTGACTCCGAGTTTTTCCAGCCCTCTTCGCAGTTTGTGAAGGCCGTCTTGTTTGCGGCCGGTTTTCCAGACATCTTGTGCCGCACCGGGATACATTTCAATGACGTCGTATCCTTTGCGCGTAAATTTTTTCTTCAATTCGATTCCTCGTGCAGTAAGCATCCGCATCGGTCCGAGGGTAATAGGGAAAAATCGAATACCTCGTTTCAGCAATTCCCGGTCGCAGGGCCGAAAATGTTCGCCGTTCCGGTCGTCGAGCGTTTTTCTTCCGGGTGGAAGATTCAACGGAGCGTCGATTGCGATAAGGTGAGGCTTTGTACGGTCGATAAATTCCAGAATCTCCTCGTTGGAAAATAACGTCTTCCAAAAAACAATTCGCCGCCCTTTGAGCAGGCAGACTCCGGTGTTCCGTTTCGGACTGCCGGCAAGGTCGATGCCTGCAACCAGCGGCGGAGATTTTCTTTTGCGGTTAGAACTCAAGCACGGTACCGTTCTTAATTATCTTCCAGGCAAGATTAATACCGTAATGATACGGAATGTAATTGTAATTTGGAACATCATACAATACGATATCTGCCTGTTTGCCGACTTCAATACTCCCTGTTTCGTGGGAGAGCCCGAGGGCAGCTGCACCGTTCAACGTGCAGGCGGTAATCGCTTCTTCTGGCGTTATCTTCATTTGTGTGCATGCGATCGTCATCGTCATCGGCATAGAAAATGACATTGATGAACCGGGATTGAAGTCTGTTGCAATTGCCAACGGGATATTTGCGTCTATTATAGAGCGGGCCGGGGCATACGGATGATTCAAGAAAAACGATGCTCCGGGAAGGACTGTCGCAATTGTGGATGATTTTTTCAATGCCTCGAGGCCGTTTGCCGTAAGATGTTCGAGATGATCAACCGAAGCTGCGTTCATCTGGATCCCAAGTTCCGTTCCGCCGATCGCGCACAATTGGTCGGCATGGACTTTCGGAATGAGGCCGAACCGCTTTGCTTCGAGCAAAATCTGTTCCGTTTGATGAAGGTCGAAATATCCTTCGTCGCAGAAAACATCGCAGAAGATCGCAAGCTGTCGTTCTCCGATATACGGGAGCATTTTATTCGTGATGAGTTCAACATAGCCGTTTCTATCCTCGGCGAATTCGGGGGGAAAGGCATGCGCGCCAAGAAAAGTCGGAACCACCGTCATGTAATGGTCCCTGCGAAGGTCATGCATCACATCGAGGATCTTTGTTTCAGCTTCGGCATTGAGACCGTAACCGCTTTTCATCTCGACCGTCGTTGTCCCGAGTTTCATCATCTCATTCAGACGGCGTCCTGCGGACCGGAGGAGCTCTTTTTTTGTTGCAGCGCGAGTAGCATTCATTGTGGCAAGAATTCCTCCTCCTGCACTGGCAATCTCCTCGTACGATTTTCCTTCCGCGCGCATGACGAATTCGTTTTCGCGGCTTCCCGCAAACACAGTGTGCGTATGCGAATCGACAAATCCCGGCAACGCGACACGATTGGACGCGTCGAGCACGTCGATGTCGGGTGCGGCAGACAGCTCGTTCGTTGTAGCGATACGCTGAATTATTCCGTTCTCGATGAGCACGGCTGCATTTTCAATAACATTCAGCTCGCGCATTTCTTTTCCAGCCTTGAACGGCTTTCCGTTCGACGCCACAGTCACAAGCTGTCCAATATTTTTAATAAGAAGATTCATCTTTAATTTCCACGAAGAACACGAAGACACACTAAGGTTTTTATTCGTGCCCTTCGTGGATCATTTTATATATCGTTTCCACTCCAACTTCCCAACACTTCCAAAGTTGATAAGAAGTCCGACTCTTAAGCCCGTGGCTTTAAGATAGTGTAAAATCTGCGCTTCTTCTTTGCCGGAAAGTTCGTTTAATGCTTTGAGTTCTATAATTATTTTTTCGTAGCAAATGAAATCCGCTACATACTCTTTGTTCAGTATTTGATTCTTATATCGAATGCGAAGGCTTTTCTGAGCGTCGAACGGAATATTCCTTCGCATCATTTCAATTTGAATCGCTTCCTGGTATACAGCTTCAAGAAAACCATGTCCCAACTCTTCATGAACTTCAATAGCCGCCCCAATAATTTCAAAAACTTCTCTCTTATACAGTAGTTCTGTCATACTCCCCCCCCGATGTATATTGAATCACTAGTTCTTTTCTTCGTGCCCCTTCGTGTTCTTCGTGGATTGATATCCTTTACAATTAAACACCGGCAGCCGCGGGTATTTACTAAACGATGGGTCCGTTTTACTTTTCTCGCATAAATGAAACGTGCTTTTTTGCTTATTGGTGATGAGTGCATGAAAGCTACACGTCTCACATAACCCGATCTTCATTTTTTGAAATTCTGCCCTGAGGTCATTGGGATTTTTATGTTCCATTCCTTTGCATTCTCGATTGCCCGTTCGTATCCTGCATCTGCATGGCGAATAATTCCCATTCCCGGGTCGTACGTCAGTACTCGCTGCAATCGCACTGCGGCTTCCTTCGTTCCGTCTGCAACGACGACCATTCCGGCATGGATCGAATTTCCGATGCCGACTCCGCCGCCATGATGCACGCTGACCCAGCTTGCGCCGCCGACTGCATTTAATAGAGCGTTGAGAATCGGCCAATCGGCAATCGCATCGCTGCCGTCTTTCATTTTTTCCGTCTCGCGATTCGGCGATGCCACGGACCCGCAATCCAGGTGGTCGCGCCCGATAACAATCGGCGCGCTGACTTCGCCGTGTGCCACAAGGTCATTGAAAATTTTTCCCATCGCAGCCCGCTCTCCGTAGCCGAGCCAGCAAATTCGCGCCGGCAGTCCTTGAAACGAAATTCGTTTCTGAGCCTTCTCTATCCAGTTGCACAGCGGCGTGTTGTGGGAAAAAGTTTCCAGTACGGCGCGGTCGGTTCGGTAGATATCCTCGGGATTGCCCGACAGTGCCGCCCACCTGAACGGGCCTTTGCCGTCGCAGAACAACGGGCGAATGTACTCCGGTACAAACCCTGGTATGTCAAACGCCTTCTTCACGCCGTTAGCGAACGCCTCGCCGCGAATGTTATTTCCATAGTCGAACACAACGGCCCCTTTTTTCAGAAGCTTCAACATCGCGCGCACATGACCCCCAATGGAGGTTTGTGCCAGTTCCACATACTTCCCGGGATTTTTCTTTCGAAGGTCTAACGCTTTTGCGTATGAAATGCCCGCCGGAACATACCCATTCAGCGTATCGTGCGCAGATGTTTGGTCGGTAACGATGTCCGGAAGAAATTTCCCTGCGGCGATCCGTGGAATGATCTCTGCAGCGTTTCCCAAAAGGCCCACGGAGATCGGCTGTTTTTTTGTTTTCGCTTCGCGGATGAGGGAGAGCGCTTCGTCGAAATCTTCCGTTATTCTGTCCAAATAATTTGTCTGAAGCCGCTTTTCAATCCGGCTGCGGTCGACTTCGACGACAAGACAAGCGGCGCCGTTCATCGTTGCGGCGAGCGGTTGTGCGCCTCCCATTCCGCCAAGGCCAGCAGTAAGCAGAAATCTTCCGGCGAGCGTTCCCCCAAAATGTTTTGCAGCGCAGGCTGCGAACGTCTCGTACGTTCCCTGCAGAATTCCCTGTGTGCCGATGTAGATCCAACTGCCGGCGGTCATCTGTCCATACATTGTAAGGCCGAGCCCTTCGAGCCTGCGGAATTCATCCCACGTCGCCCATTTTGGCACTAGCATTGCATTTGAAATGAGGACGCGTGGTGCATTGTGATGCGTTTGGAAAACTCCAACCGGCTTTCCCGATTGAACCAAGAGCGTTTCGTCGTTCTCGAGGTGCTTCAAGCTTTCTACGATTGCATCAAAGCATTCCCAGTTGCGTGCGGCCTTTCCCGTTCCTCCATAGACGATCAGCTCATGAGGCTTCTCGGCGACGGCGGGATCGAGGTTGTTCATCAACATGCGGAGGGCGGCTTCTTGAATCCATCCTTTGCAGGAAAGCTGCGAGCCGTGCGGTGCAGTGATAGTACGGTGTAAGTCGGATCGCTGCGGCGTTTTCATCATCGGAGGAACATACCTTTATATCAAAAAACATTTATAGGTTAAGGCTTCTGATTAATTCCAGAAGTATGGCTCGCGCAAATCCAAGAGATGGCTTCGTTAGATGCAAAGGCTCGAGGAGTTTGTTCTTTGGATTATTTTGCAACTTTGCGTCTCTGCGCGAAAAAAAATCAGACGTCTCAAATTATAGCTTGTATCCGATCTTTCGCAGGAATTCTTTTCTTCCTTTAATATCTGCTTCGGTTTCGATTCCTTTTGTTTTTACGCCGTCGATAACGCCCATGATGCCGCGTCCCTGCTCCGATTCAGCTACGATCACTTCGACATGATTCGCCGTTGCGCAATAGATATTGCAGACTTCGGGAATGTTCTTGACGATGTTGAGAATGTTTACCGGGAATCCGTTTTCCATAAAGAGAATGAAGCAATGCCCGCACCCAAGAGCGATCGCGTTCTTTTGTGCGAGTTCGATAAGCCCGGGATCGTTCCCCGACCATCGAACAAGAGCCGGCCCGGACGATTCACAAAAACCGACGCCGAATTTTATTTGCGAATTTGTTTGAACGATGGCTTCATGAATGTCTTCGACTGTTTTGATAAAATGAGATTGGCCTAAAATGAAATTAGTCGCTTCAGGCTTTTCTATTTTAATGACTTTGATTTCCATGCGCATCCTCCAGATAACATCGATGACGTTCAGGGTGGCTCACGCCGTGAATTAATTATTGTTACCGCTAAACCTTTTATTCCCCGTGTGTGTCAATATAAGATTGTATGCATGGTTCATGGCGTGAGATGCTGCGTGAATTGAAACAGAAGTAAAACGATACAAGACTATGCTTCAAAGGTAGAACTATTTGAGGCGAATTTCAATAATTCACTTGGTTTGGAGTTGAGGAACGTGCAGAGGCATGAGTTTCGAGGAAGAAAGGGTACTACGCAGCCAGGCATTATAAACAGAAAACCCTGTTCTTTCAAACAGGGTTTTCTGACCACACTGGTGGCAACCGTCAAACCTTAGTAACATTAGCTGCCTGTAAGCCCTTCGGTCCTTTCTCGACGTCGAACTGAACTTTATCTCCTTCGTTCAGTGTTTTATAGCCTTCGCCGATGATTGCTTTATAGTGCACGAACACGTCTTCGCCTGATTCACGCTGGATAAATCCGAAGCCTTTTGCACTATTGAACCACTTCACTGTTCCCTTCTCCATGGAACAATTCCTTTCTGTAAAGATTTTTCAAAAAAACCTGTCCGAAATATATTCGGACAAGCGTACGACCGGGTTTTGTTGCCTCTATAACGCAAAATCGCAGAAGCTGCAAACGTTTACCTGCACAAATCTTGCCAACCCTGCGATTCTATTTGTTTGCCGATCTTGTCATAGACCGGGGAGGTTCTTTTGAAAGACCTGTTCAGCAAAACAATACTCCGAGTGACCCCGGAAGGCATTACAAGCGCAAAAAACGGTCTACTGTTGTTTGCTCCATAAAAATAGTTTGTTTTTATTTTAGACGCAAGCATTTTTTTTGTCTCCAAATGCTGATTCCATGCAAACAGCCCTCTGTTTCCTGGGTATTTCTGCAAAATGGCAATTTGGAGGCTGGGCGGCCTCTCCGAATTGCTGAAATTGAGTAAATTCACCCTCAAAATGAAAAACATCACGAAAAATTATTGACTTTATTGCAAAATCTCTTATATTGTGTAACTCTACCGGCAAAGCAAAAAGGCTCAACGCCTTTTAGAATTGGGCATTCATAAGACGACTTTTCACCGCTGTTTCATCTTTTCCCGCTTAATTCATGTAGTAGATCCTTGTGAAATTTTGCTGGCGTAGCTCAGTTGGTAGAGCAGCTGATTTGTAATCAGCAGGTCGCGGGTTCGAATCCCATCGCCAGCTCACCGGGTACCGAGGGTAGGTAGCGAAGTGGTTAAACGCATCAGACTGTAAATCTGACGGCTCACGCCTTCGGAGGTTCGAATCCTTCCCTACCCACCAACCGACGAAGGAATTCAGGCTGGTCGAGAGATCGAAGAAAAAGTTTTTCGAGTTCGTGAGTTGGCGGGAGTAACTCAGTTGGTAGAGTCTCCCGTCCCGCTGTTGCGGGACGGGATGGTTCGCGGGTTCGACGATTGAGAAGACAGGAAATCAAGGCGGGAGTAACTCAGTTGGTAGAGTCACAGCCTTCCAAGCTGTTGGTCGCGGGTTCGAGTCCCGTCTCCCGCTCAGAATGAGTTTTGCGTGGGGGATGTTTGTCATGATGAAGATCGCGCTTGTGCAGCTTGTTATGCATCACCTGAAGGCGGATCGCAAGCGTAACAAAAAAAACGAAGTGACCGCTTGCGTAGCTCAGTTGGTAGAGCACTTCCTTGGTAAGGAAGAGGTCATCGGTTCAATCCCGATCGCAAGCTCGAAGTAAAAAGAGTAGAGAGGTCATCCCGTCAATGACGGGATCGCAAGATCGAGAAAACGAGAGAGTTTGAAACCGATAAAGCAAAAAGTACGGAGTTCACAGTGAGAGACATCATAACTTTAGAGTGTACGGTTTGCAAGAATAGAAATTATTCTACGACGAAGAACAAGAAAAAGCAGACCGGTCGAGTTGAATACAAAAAATACTGTCGTTTTTGCGCAAAGCATACCCCGCATAAAGAGACAAAGTAGTTGCATCCGTCATTTTCCTACGTGTGTAGCTCAATTGGTAGAGTAGCGGTCTCCAAAACCGTTGGTTGGGGGTTCGAGTCCCTCCACACGTGCGAAGGTTGTGCAGGGGGTTTACTCATTTTCTAACGAGCTTGACTGATGAAAGAAAAAATACTCGGTTTTTTTACGGATGTCTATAAAGAAATGAGCAAGGTGACGTGGCCCAAAAGAGCCGAGCTTCAAGACTCAACCGTTCTTGTGCTCGTGGTCTGTCTCATTATTGCCGCCTTCGTCTATCTTGTTGACACAATTGTGAGCCAGGCGCTCAAAGGAATTTTCTAAACCCTATGGTAGAAACAGCGGTGGACAAAAAATGGTACGTCGTACGGACGTATTCAGGGCACGAGAACAAGGTGAAAGCGTATCTTGAGAGCGAAGTCGCGCAAGCGGGTTTGCAGGAAAAGATCGCAAAAGTCCTTGTCCCTTCAGAAAAAGTTTTTGAAGTGAAAGACGGGAAAAAGAAAAGCAAAACGAAAAACTTCTTCCCCGGTTACATTCTTGTCGAAGCAGTGCTGGACGAGAAGACGAAGTACATCATCCTCAATACTCCTTCCGTGATGAGTTTTGTCGGTTCGAAAGAAAAGCCGGTGCCGCTGCAGCCGGACGAAGTGCGGCGCCTGATAGGAAAAATTGAACAGAAGGGCGATGTCGAACAGATCGAAGTGCCGTTCCACATCGGCGAGCCGGTAAAAGTGATCAGCGGCCCGTTCAATAATTTCTCAGGCTTTGTCCAGGAAGTGAATGAAGAGAGGATGAAGCTGAAAGTCATGGTCAGTATTTTCGGAAGGAAAACTCCTGTCGAGCTTGACTTCTCCCAAGTTGAAATTGAAAAATAGTCGTTGAATCTATTCTGAAAGAGCGTTTCGTATGGCAAAAAAAATCACAGGTTTCGTGAAGCTGCAAATTCCGGCCGGACAAGCTAACCCCGCTCCCCCCGTCGGTCCGGCCCTCGGTCAAAAGGGCGTCAATATAATGGAGTTTTGCAAGCAGTTTAACGCAAAGACCCAGGATAAAATGGGGCTTATCATACCGGTTATTATCACGGTCTACTCCGACAAGTCCTTTACTTTTATCACGAAGACTCCGCCGGCTGCAGTGCTGCTGATCAAAGCGGCAAAAGTTGAGAAGGGTTCTGGTGAGCCGAATCGTGTGAAAGTAGGCAAAGTGACCCATGCACAGGTGAAAGAGATCGCCGAAATGAAAATGCCGGATTTAAATGCAGCAAGCCTTGCCGCTGCAATGAGCATGGTCGAAGGGACTGCAAAGAGCTTAGGAATTACGGTAGAAGGATAATTTAACCACGTGGGAGTCCCGCTTCTGCCGAAGCGCAAAAGACGGGACGCTTGCACCACTATATAGAAGGAACATCCTATGAAATTCGGAAAACGCTTTAAAGCAGGCCTTGCCAAGGTCGACAAAAAGAAACTTTACTCTATAGAAGAGGCGGTTGCGATCGTCAAAGAGACCGCAACGGCAAAGTTTAACGAATCAGTGGACATTGCGGTTCGCTTGGGGGTTGACCCGAAAAAGGCTGACCAGGCGATTCGCGGAACCGTCTCGCTCCCGCATGGCATCGGAAAAGAAGTTCGGGTTCTCGTAATGGCGAAACCACCGAAAGATGCCGAGGCAAAAGCTGCGGGGGCAGATTATGCCGGTTTGCAGGAGTTCGTCGAAAAAATTCAGGGCGGCTGGGCTGACATCGATGTCATTATTGCAGCACCGGATGTGATGGTGGAAGTCGGAAAACTTGGGAAAATTCTCGGTCCGCGCGGACTCATGCCTAACCCGAAAAGCGGTACCGTTACAGCGGATGTTGCTACCGCAGTAAAAGAGGTGAAAGCCGGAAAGATTGAATTCCGCGTCGATAAAGCCGGAGTTGTTCACACGACCGTCGGTAAGGCAAATTTTGAAAAAGAGAAGTTGGCCGAAAACATCAAAGCGTTTCTGGCCACCATCGGCCGCCTCAAACCTGCTACCGCAAAGGGACAATACGTAAAGAGTATTGCAGTTTCATCAACGATGGGTCCGGGCGTGCACATCGACCGCAACATCGTTCAAATATAGTTTGGTTCACGAATTCCGTTACAAAGAATATTACGCACTCACTTAATTCATTTTTTTGCAGGCGATGCCTTCGCGCAAGCGGAGGGCTTCTCATCACCGGCAAGAAGTTCAAGAAGAAAAACGAACAATGAAAAAATCAGAGAAAGAAGAGATCATTGCCGAAGTGCGGGAAAAGATCTCACGGGCGAAGGGAATGTTCTTCACCGATTTCAGCGGCATTACTGTGGAGCAGGCGACTGAGCTGCGCAGCGAGTTCCGGAAATTGGGTATCGACTACAAGGTTGTGAAGAATACGCTTGCCCGGAAAGCGCTTGAAAGCGTTACAGGATTCGATGCGGTCTATAAAAGCCTTGCCGGTCCGACCGGTATTGCTTTCAGCTACAACGATCCCGTAACACCGGCAAAAATCATAAAGAAGTTCCACGACAAGAATGCAAAACTTTCCTGCAAAGCGTGCGTGATCGACAAGCAGGTGTTCGATGGGTCGAAGCTCGATGAGTTGTCGAAACTTCCGTCGCGCAATGAGATCATCGCAAGCATTCTCGGCTCCATCCAGGCTCCGGCCTCCGGTATTGTCGGTGCCATCAACGCCGTCATGCGGGACCTCGTCGGCGTTATCGATGCGATCGAGAAGAAAAAAGCAGCATAGTTTTTTGTCAGCAAAAGTGAAATCTAATTATTCCAAAGGAGAACGGTACAATGTCAGCAGTAACTGAATTAGTTGAAAAAATCGAAAAACTCACGTTGCTCGAAGCAGCTGAATTAAAAAAGGCACTTGAGGAAAAATTCGGCGTGACGGCAGCCGCACCGATGATGATGGCCGGACCCGCTGCGGCGGTTGCAGCACCGGCAGCTGAGGCACAGACTGAATTTACAGTCGTGCTGAAGGAAGCCGGCGCTCAAAAAATCAATGTCATCAAAGTCGTCCGTGCTGCAACCGGACTTGGCTTGAAAGAGGCAAAGGACCTCGTTGACGGCGCACCGAAAAGCGTGAAAGAAGGAATCAATAAGGACGACGCAGAAAAGTTGAAGAAAGAACTCGAAGAAGCAGGCGCAAAAGTAGAACTGAAGTAACGCCTCCGCGACAACGAGATCGCTTCGAACTTTTTCTGAAAGGTCCATGTTACGTGTATAGAAGACGCACTCTATTTTAACAACTGGACAAGCCGATGGCATCCGCCGAAGGGCGGAATACGCTATCGGCTTGTTCAGTCTAATCGACGGTGAGGCCGGTTGAGGCGAAGGATTCAACGGAAGGAAAATACGATCGTTGTGAATCGAGCAAACCAATCAAAAGTATCGTTCTCCTCGATGAACACGCAGAGTTTTTCCTTCCCAGTGGAATTACGATTTTTCAGAATATTGTCTAACAATTAAAGGGTCGCACGACCCGAAGGAGTGGTTGCATTGAAAAACCAATCCAATGGATCAAACGGTCAGGACAACGGCCGGGTTTCGTTCGCAAAAATCCCTACTGTTGTAGAATACCCCGATTTGCTGAACGTCCAGATGGAATCGTTCGAACATTTTCTGCAGGAACGCATCCCGCCGCACAAGCGGAAAAACAAAGGACTGCAGCAAGTGTTCCTCATGAATTTTCCCATCACCGACACGCGCGAGAATTATCTTCTCGAGTTTATCGAGTACTATGTCGAGAAGCCGAAGTACTCGATGCGCGAATGCCAGGAACGTGGATTGACGTACGCCGTGCCGTTGAAGGCAAAGCTCCGGCTCTCCTCCAAAGCGGAGAACGGGAAAGATTTTTCCGATACGATTGAAGAAGTGGTGTACCTCGGCAACCTGCCGTACATGACCGACCGCGGAACGTTCATCATCAACGGAGCTGAACGCGTCATCGTCAGCCAGCTGCACCGCTCGCCGGGCGTCTTCTTCGGGGAATCGGTCCATCCGAACGGCACACCGATTTTTTCGGCGCGCATCATTCCGTTCCGCGGCTCGTGGGTTGAATTTACGACGGATATCAACAACGTCATGTATGCATACATCGACCGGAAGAAAAAATTTCCCGTCACGACGCTTCTCCGCGCCCTCGGCTATTCTTCGGATGATGAAATTCTGGAGTTGTTCAGCCTCGTTGAAGAGGTCAAGCTTGCCGATATCGACCTGAAACAATATCTCGGCCGCATCATCTGCGGCGATATCGTCGACAGAAAAACGGGCGAAATCATCATCAACAAAGATGCAACGCTCAGTGAGGAGATGGTCAAGAAGATCAAGAAAGCAGAAGTGAAGAAAATCCGCTTCTTGAAATCTGAAGAAACGGCCGAGCGTTCCGTTATCGCGAATACGATTCAGAAGGACAGCGTCCACAGCGAAGAAGACGCCCTCGAGGCAATTTACCGGCAGCTTCGTTCGGGCGATGCGCCGGACCTGGACACCGCGAAGAACCTCATCGACAAATTGTTTTTTAATCCGAAGCGCTACGATCTCGGCGACGTCGGCCGTCACCGTCTCAATTCAAAATTGAAGCTGGACATTGCGGCATCGACAACAACGCTGACAAAAGACGATATCATCGCAATCATAAAATACCTGCTCAACCTGCAGCAGGGAAAAACGTCCGTCGACGATATCGACCATCTCGGCAACCGCCGCGTGAGAACGGTCGGCGAGCAAATTGCCGCACAGTTCAACGTCGGTCTTTCCAGAATGTGCCGCACTGTGCGCGAACGGATGAACATCCGCGACCAGGAAGCGTTTACACCCGCCGACCTGGTGAATGCGCGGACCATCACAAGCGTCATCAACGCGTTTTTCGGGACGAACCAGCTTTCTCAGTACATGGACCAGACGAATCCGCTTGCGGAGTTGACGAACAAACGCCGTATGTCGGCGCTTGGACCGGGCGGATTGACGCGTGAGCGCGCAGGATTTGAAGTGCGCGACGTGCACTATACCCACTACGGCCGGTTGTGCCCGATCGAAACTCCGGAAGGCCCGAACATCGGGTTGATTTCGTCCCTGTGTATGCACGCCCGTGTGAACGAGTTCGGGTTCATCGAAACGCCGTACCGCCCCGTGCGGAAGGGAAAAGTATCGGAATCAGAAATCGAATATCTTAATGCGGAACAGGAAGACGAATACATCATCGCTCAGGCGAATGTGCCCCTCGACGAACGCAACCGGTTTAAAACGGATCGTGTGACCTCGCGGCATCGCGGCGATTTTGTTGTTCACCCTCCCGACGATATCCAGTACATGGACGTTGCGCCGACGCAGATCGTCAGCGCCGCGGCTGCGCTCATCCCGTTTCTCGAACACGACGATGCGAACCGCGCCCTCATGGGCTCGAACATGCAGCGGCAGTCTGTTCCGCTGCTCCGTCCCGACGCACCGATTGTCGGAACCGGGCTTGAAGAAATGGTTGCCCGTGATTCACGCACATGTGTTATCGCTGAACGGGCGGGTGTTGTCGAGAACGTATCCGGCGACAAGATCATCGTCGTCTATGACATCGATGAAACCAACACCGAGGCGCTGGTAAGTTTCGACGACAAACGCCGGGTGGAATACCAGCTGACAAAATTTTTCCGGACAAACCAGGACACTTGCATCAATCAAAAAGCGATTGTTGTCCCCGGCCAGCGTTTCAAAAAAGGCGAGGTTCTCGCCGACGGATGCGCGACGGATCATGGAGAATTGGCGCTCGGCCGGAATGTTCTCGTTGCCTTCATGCCGTGGCGTGGATACAATTTTGAAGATGCCATCATCATGAACGAACGAATCGTATCGGAAGACGTGTATACGTCGATCCACATCGAGGAGTTTGAGCTTCAGGTGCGCGACACCAAGCGCGGCGAAGAAGAGTTGACGCGCGAAATTCCGAACGTCAGCGAAGAAGCGACAAAAGACCTCGACGAGAACGGCATTATCCGTGTCGGTGCTGAAGTGAAAGAGGGGGACATCCTCATCGGAAAGATCACTCCAAAAGGTGAAACCGATCCGACGCCGGAAGAGAAACTGTTGAAAGCGATTTTCGGCGAGAAAGCCGGCGACGTGAAAGATGCGTCGTTGAAAGCTCCTCCCGGAATGAAAGGCATCGTGATTGAAACGAAGCTCTTCAGCCGCAAAAAGAAAGACGCAGAAACGAAGAAGGAAGACAAGAAACACCTCGACCTTCTCGAGAAACAGCGCCGTAAGGATATTAAAGACCACTACGAAAAATTAGGGCGCAAGCTCGACATTCTGCTGAACGAAGAGAAATCCATCGGCGTACGGGACAAGGACGGCAACGTCGTGTTCCGAAGCGGAACGCAGTTTAAGGAAGGGACATTCTCATCGTACGACAATCTTGAAAAGCTTGACTTTTCTCAGGACTGGATCGACGATAAGAGAAAGAATAATTTGCTCGTCCGCGTCTTCGAGAATTATTTCGACGCGCTCAATCACATTGAAGAAGCGTACAAACACGAGAAGAACAAGATCATGCTCGGGGACGAGTTGCCCCCAGGCATCGTTCAGCTTGCAAAGGTCTATGTAGCGAAGAAGAGAAAACTTTCGGTCGGCGATAAAATGGCGGGACGCCACGGGAATAAAGGTGTTGTTGCGGCGATCGTTCCACGGGAAGATATGCCGTTTATGCCGGATGGAACGCCGGTCGACATCGTTTTGAATCCGCTCGGCGTGCCTTCACGCATGAATCTCGGCCAGCTGTTCGAGACTGCTCTCGGATGGGCAGGCCAGGTGCTCGGCGTGAAATTTTCCACCCCGATTTTTGACGGTGCAAGCTGGGAAGATGTTCAAGAGCAGCTCACCAAAGCCGGCTTGCATGCGGAATCCCGCAGCGTGCTGTACGACGGACGGACCGGCGAGCGTTTTGACCAGGAAGTCACAGTCGGCTACATTTACATGATGAAGCTTTCCCATTTGGTCGACGACAAAATTCACGCGCGCTCTATCGGGCCGTACTCGCTTATTACGCAGCAGCCGCTCGGTGGAAAAGCGCAATTCGGAGGACAACGATTCGGAGAAATGGAAGTCTGGGCTTTGCAGGGATACGGTGCAGCTCACGTTCTCCAGGAAATCCTTACCGTCAAATCCGACGACGTTGTCGGACGAGCGAAAGTCTACGAAGCGATTGTCAAGGGAGACAATCTGCCCGAGTCGAATATTCCGGAATCGTTTAATGTGTTGATTCGCGAACTGCAAGGGTTAGGGCTCGAGATGAAGATCGAGTAAGCGAAAGAACGATTGGACAGGCGGCGTGCTACGGTAGCACGGCCGCCGTTCGTTGAACACTTCATAATTGGAGATTGGCGTATGCCTTACACACCACACGATACAAACGTTAAGAGAAACTTCACAAAAATTACCGTCAGCCTCGCTTCATCGGACGCAATTCTGCAGCGCTCGTACGGCGAAGTCACAAAACCCGAAACGATTAATTACCGCTCGTTCCGTCCCGAGAAGGATGGATTGTTCTGCGAAAAGATCTTCGGCCCGGTGCGCGACTGGGAATGCCATTGCGGGAAATATAAACGCATCCGGTATAAAGGCATCATTTGCGACCGCTGCGGCGTTGAAGTAACGCAAAAAAGCGTTCGCCGCGAACGGATGGGCCACATCAGCCTCGCGGTGCCGATCGTACACATCTGGCACTTCCGCTCGCTGCCGAGTAAAATCGGGTACGTGCTCGGTGTCAGTAACAAAGATCTGGAACGCATTATCTATTACGAGTCGTACGTCGTTGTCAATCCCGGAACGACGGGATTGCAGAAGCAGGACTTGATCACCGAAGACCAGTATTTCGAAATTCTTTCTTCTCTCCCTGAAAAAAATCAGGACCTGGAAGACGACGACCCCAAGAAATTTATCGCGAAGATCGGCGGAGAGGCAGTCCGGGATCTGTTGAAGCGCGTCGATATCGAATCGCTGTCCGTGGAACTTCGCATGCAGGTGAAAGAAGAGACGTCGGCTCAGAAAAAAACGGAAGCGCTGAAAAGGCTTCGCGTTATCGAGTCATTCCGCGAGACCGAGGGAGGGGTGCCCAACAAGCCCGAGTGGATGGTGTTGAATGTGATCCCGGTAATTCCGCCGGAACTTCGCCCCCTTGTTCCCCTCGAAGGAGGCCGGTTTGCGACATCCGATTTGAACGATTTGTATCGGCGTGTTATCATCCGCAACAACCGCTTAAAAAGACTGATCGACATTAAAGCTCCGGAAGTCATCCTTCGCAACGAAAAGCGCATGTTGCAGGAAGCGGTCGATTCGCTCTTCGACAATTCGCGGCGCGTGAATGCAGTGCGCAGCGACAACAACCGTGCGTTGAAATCACTTTCCGATATGTTGAAAGGAAAGCAGGGACGGTTCCGTCAAAACTTGCTCGGTAAGCGCGTTGATTATTCCGGACGTTCCGTCATCGTCGTCGGCCCGGAATTGCAGCTGCACCAGTGCGGACTTCCAAAAGATATGGCGGTCGAATTGTTTAAGCCGTTCATCATCCGAAAGCTCATCGAGCGCGGTATGGCGAAAACCGTGAAGAGCGCAAAGAAAATGGTGGACCGGAAGGGACAAGAGATCTGGGAAATCCTTGAGAATATCATTGACGGCCATCCGGTACTCTTGAACCGTGCCCCGACTCTTCACAGGCTCGGCATCCAGGCATTCCAGCCGGTGCTTGTTGAAGGAAAAGCATTACGCATTCATCCGATGGTATGTACAGCCTTCAACGCCGACTTCGACGGCGACCAGATGGCGGTGCACATTCCGCTTTCGTACGATGCGCAGCTGGAAGCGCGCGTTCTCATGTTGTCCAGCCATAATATACTGTCTCCGGCGAGCGGCGCCCCGATCGTGACGCCGACACAGGACCAGGTTCTCGGATGCTACTACCTTACGAAGTCGAGGACGGGCGACGCGGGCGAAGGGAAAATGTTTTCATCGCCGGAAGAAGTGATCATCGCCTACAACGAAAATAAAATATCGCTCCATGCGCGTATTAAAGTTCGGATCGACCGTAAGATGGTTGAAACGACAACCGGACGTGTTCTGTTCAGCAGAATTGTCCCGAGTGAAATCGGGTTTGTTAATGAACTTCTGAACAAGAAACGGTTAGTGCAAATTATTGCAACGACGTTCCGCAAATGCGGCAATCTCAGGACAGCACAATTTCTCGACGAGCTCAAAACCCTCGGCTTTATGTACGCAACGAAGGGAGGACTCTCCGTCAGCGTTGCCGACGTCGCGATCCCAAAAGAGAAAGAGGAGATGATCAATAAGTCGCTCAAAGATGTCGATTCTGTCGAGCGGCAGTATCAAAATGGATTCATCACAAACGGCGAGCGGTATAATAAGGTGATCGATATTTGGACCCGCACGACGAGCAGGGTTGCCGAGAAGCTGTTTGATTCACTCCAGCATTCGCGCGAAGGATTCAATTCACTCTATATGATGATCGATTCCGGTGCGCGCGGTTCGAAAGAGCAAGTGCGTCAGCTGGCAGGCATGAGAGGCTTGATGGCAAAGCCGCAGAAATCCCTTTCCGGCGCCACCGGCGAGTTGATCGAGAATCCGATCATTGCAAATTTCCGCGAAGGCCTTTCGATCCTCGAATATTTTATCTCGACGCACGGCGCGCGAAAAGGGCTTGCCGATACTGCGTTAAAGACCGCTGATGCGGGATACTTGACCCGTCGCCTTGTCGATGTTGCGCAGGATGCGATTGTGTCAATCGAAGATTGCGGAGCTATCCGCGGCGTTTTGACCGGCGCTTTGAAAGAAGGCGAAGATGTTAAAGAACCGTTGTCGGAGAGAATACTCGGCAGGGTTGCCGTGCACGATGTTATTGACCCGCTGACGCAGAAAGTGATCGTGAAATCCGGCAATATTATAGACGAAGACATTGCCCAGGCGGTTTCAGAAACGTCGATTGAACAAGTTGAGATCCGTTCGGTGCTTACGTGCGAAGCAAAGCGCGGTGTGTGTGCGAAATGCTACGGCAGAAATCTGACGACTGCTAAACTCGTCGAAGTGGGCGAAACCGTCGGAACAGTTGCCGCTCAGTCAATCGGCGAGCCGGGAACGCAGCTGACGCTCCGGACATTCCACACGGGAGGAACGGCAAGTTTGATCGCGGCCCAATCGCAGATTGTGTCGAAATTCGACGGTCATGTAAAGTACGACGGCTTGAAGTCGATTACCGTAAAGACTGAAGAAGGGTCTAAAATTCTTTCGCTCGGCAGAAGCGGCGTCGTCAATGTTCTTGACGATGATAACCGCATTCTGACAAAGTACGACATCCCGTACGGCGCAGTTCTTCAGATGAAAGACGGCTCAAAAATTTCAAAGGGCGAACTGATCTACGAGTGGGATCCCTACAATGCGGTCATCATTTCTGAACATTCCGGCGTTATAAAATACCAGGACTTAAAGGAAGATGTCACGTACCGCGAAGAACCGGACGAACAGACAGGCCACATTCAAAAAGTTGTTATCGATTCGCGCGACCGGACACTGAGTCCTTCTATTCTTGTTGCGAACAAGGGCGGGAGCAAAAATTGCGAACTACATTATTCCGACACGTGCTCACATGATGGTTGACGATGGAGAGGAAATTGCTGCCGGAACCGTTCTTGTGAAAATTCCTCGCGACAGCGGTAAAACTCGCGACATCACCGGCGGTCTGCCGAGAGTGACGGAACTTTTTGAAGCACGCTCTCCGGCCGACCCGGCAATCGTGGGCGAGATCGATGGCGTTGTCCGTTTTGGCGGACAGAAACGCGGATCGCGGGAAGTTATTGTTGAAAGTCACGACAAACAGGACCACAAGACGTACCTCATCCCGCATGGCAAGCATATTCTTGTGCAGGAAAACGACGTTATCCGGGCAGGAGAACGTATCTCCGACGGCGCGATCGACCCGCACGATATCTTGCGCATCAAAGGAACGAGTGCAGTGCAGGAATATCTTGTGAATGAAATCCAGGAAGTCTACAGAATGCAGGGAGTGAAAATCAATGACAAGCATATTGAAACAATCGTCCGGCAAATGATGCAGAAGGTTCGTATCAGCGATTCGGGCGACACTCGTTTCCTCGAAGGAGACTACATTGATAAAGTGAAATTCGCCGAGGAAAACGCACGGCTTCAAGGAATGGTCTACATCGAAAGCAAAGGCGATTCAAAGTTCAAGAATCTGACCGTTGTGGAAAAGAAGAAGGCGAAGGAAAGCAACACTGAATTGAAGAAGAAGACAAAGAAGGTCGCGGAGTTCAGGGACGCGGAGCCGGCGATGTCCGAGCCGATTCTTCTCGGGATCACCGCCGCCTCTCTTTCGACCGACAGCTTTATTGCGGCGGCGGCGTTCCAAGAAACCACAAAGGTTTTGACCGATGCTGCGATCGAGGGAAAAGTTGACTACTTGCTTGGCCTAAAAGAAAATGTCATCATGGGCCATCTTATTCCTGCCGGGACGGGGCTGAAGAAATTCAGAGATGTCCTCGTGACGTCGAAAGAGACTCCTGTCGTCTCTGAAAAACCCGTCGAGGAGCCGGAACCGGCGAACGGAGAAGAGGAAGTGGTCGTCGTGAAGAAAACTCGCAAGAGAAGCAAAACAGTAGCGTGACCGGCTGAGACCGGAAACGGGACAGGCCGAATTTACCGCAGAAAAATCTTGACTTGTTTTCGACATTTTTGTATATTGATAAGCTAAATTTTTTCAAGATGGCCAGTCACAGTTATTCCGGAGTGAATTTTTGCCAACGATAAATCAGTTAGTTCGATTAGGCCGCAGAAGCATTTTGTTTAAGAGCAAAGCGCCTGCGCTTGCCGGTAATCCGCAGAAGAGGGGTGTGTGCACCAGGGTATACACAACGACTCCTAAGAAGCCTAATTCGGCGTTGCGCAAAGTCGCCCGTGTTCGATTAACAAACGGTATTGAAGTTACTGCCTACATTCCCGGCGAAGGGCATAATCTGCAGGAGCACTCTATAGTAATGATTCGAGGCGGGAGAGTGAAAGATCTGCCTGGCGTCAGATACCATATTATTCGAGGAACGCTCGATACCGCAGGGGTAAACGAGCGAAAACAAGGAAGGTCAAAGTACGGCGCTAAACGCCCGAAGTAATTGCCTCATGAGAAAAAAAAGAGCAGAAAAAAGATCAATTCTCAATGACCCGAAATTCAACGACCCTTTGGTGGCTCGTTTCATCAATAACATTATGAAGCAGGGTAAAAAGAATGTCGCCCAGTCGATTTTCTACGATGCACTTGAAGTAATAGGTGATCGGACCAAAACCAATGCTATTGATGTTTTCAAAAAAGCTGTAAATAATGTTGCCCCTGTCATCGAAGTGCGAGCACGACGAGTTGGCGGGGCGACCTATCAAGTACCTACAGAAGTTCGTCCCGAACGGCGAACCGCTCTTGCTATCCGCTGGCTTATCAACTACTCGAAGGAACGTTCGGATAAAGCAATGTCGTTAAAGCTTGCTTCAGAGTTTATGGCGGCTGCGAACGGCGAAGGTAATGCCGTTAAGAAAAAAGAAGATACGCACCGCATGGCTGAAGCAAATAAGGCTTTTGCGCATTTCAAGTGGTAAGATAATGCGGTAATCCGCGTTGCAGCGTTCACACTGACTTAGAAGTACTCTCTGCGTTTCAGGATTTTTGGAGTGTTATGCCCAGAAAATATTCGCTCGAGCGAACACGTAACATAGGAATTATGGCGCATATCGATGCGGGTAAGACCACAACGACTGAGCGCATCCTGTACTACACGGGCGTACTGCATCGTATGGGCGAAGTGCATGACGGCGCAGCAACGATGGATTGGATGGAGCAGGAAAAAGAGCGGGGCATTACCATTACCTCCGCTGCAACGACCTGTTTTTGGAGAGACCATTACATTAATATTATTGATACGCCCGGACATGTTGATTTCACGATCGAAGTTGAGCGCTCGCTGCGCGTTCTCGACGGCGCTGTTGCGCTATTCTGTTCGGTTGGCGGCGTTGAACCGCAGTCTGAAACAGTGTGGCGGCAAGCGGACAAGTACGGGGTTCCCCGAATCGCTTTTGTCAATAAAATGGACCGCGTTGGCGCGGATTTCCTTGGTGCAGTGCAAATGATGAAAGACCGGCTCGGCGCAAATGCCGTGCCTATTCATTTGCCCGTCGGCGAGGGAGACATCTTCACCGGCATTATCGATTTAATTTCGATGAAGGCCCGTATTTTCCACGAAGAGTCCAACGGCATGACATGGGACGACATTGCCATTCCACACGACCTCCAAAAGCTTGCCGCAGAGTATCGCACGAAAATGTTGGAAGCCGTATCGGATGAAGATGACTCGCTCCTTGAAAAGTACCTCGAAGGGAAAGAGATCACTCCTAATGAAATTATTGCAGTCCTGCGCAGGGCCTGTTTAAAGACGAGCATTGTTCCTGTACTGTGCGGTTCCTCGTTCAAGAACAAAGGCGTCCAAATGCTGCTCGACGCCGTCGTCGATTTTCTTCCCTCGCCCCTCGACGTCAACAAAGGAGAAATTTCTGGCCATCACCCGAACCTTAAAGACGTCATTGTCCGCAAGGTAGCGGATGATGAAAAGTTCACTGCGCTTGCTTTCAAGATTATGACCGATCCGTTCGTAGGGAGGCTGACGTATTTCCGCATTTACACGGGAAGTGTGAAAGCGGGATCGTACCTTTACAATTCGAGCAGCGACCGGAAGGAACGTCTTGGACGCGTTCTTCGTATGCACGCCAACCATCGCGAGGATGTCGATGAAGGATTCTCCGGCGACATTCTTGCCGCCATCGGATTCAAGAATACGCGAACGGGCGATACGCTGTGCGAGGAAGACGATCCAATCATACTAGAGAAGATGATATTTCCGGAGCCTGTCATTCATCAGGCGATCGAGCCGAAGACAAAAGCCGATCAGGAAAAGATGGGTGAGGCGATGCAGAAGCTTTCGGAAGAAGACCCGACATTCCGTGTATCGACCAATGAAGAAACGGGCCAGACGATTATCGGCGGGATGGGCGAACTCCATCTCGAAATTATTGTCGACCGCATGAAGCGCGAATTTAAAGTTGAAGCCAACGTCGGCCGTCCTCAGGTTGCCTATAAGGAAACAATCCGCAAGAAAGTCCAGGCCGAGGGCAAGTTCATTCGCCAATCCGGCGGCAAAGGACAGTTTGGCCACGTCTGGATCGAACTCGAGCCAAACGAAAAAGGCAAAGGCTACGAATTCGAAGACGCAATCGTCGGCGGAACTGTGCCGCGGGAGTTCATCAAACCGGTGTCTGTTGGCATTCAGGAAGCGATGAAGAACGGCATTCTCGCAGGCTATCCGGTTGAAGATGTGAAAGTGAAGCTGTTCGACGGCTCGTACCACGACGTCGATTCGTCTGAAATGGCATTCAAGATTGCAGGTTCTATCGCGTTTCAAGCAGGAGCAAAAAAAGCAAACCCCGTCATCCTCGAACCGATCATGGCGGTCGAAGTTGTAACACCGGAAGAATACCTCGGCGACGTGATGGGAGATTTGAATTCACGGCGCGGAAAAATCGAAGGGATCAATCCACGCAAAGATGCTCATGTTGTCAAGGCGACCGTGCCGTTGTCAGAGATGTTCGGCTACGCAACGGCGATGCGATCGATGACACAGGGGCGCGCGCTCTATACAATGCAGTTCTCTCATTACGACGAAACGCCGAAATCGATTTCCGAACAAATTATTGAAAAAGTAAAGGGCAAAGAAGCCGTTACTGCCTGATTATAGACTGAGATTAAAAACACCTTGTTCCCAATTACGTAAGGAGACATCCTCATGGCAAAAGAAAAATTTGACCGCAGCAAGCCGCATGTGAACGTCGGAACAATTGGCCACGTTGACCACGGCAAGACAACCTTGACCGCCGCGATTACTATGGTCTTGGCAAAAAAAGGCCTTTCACAGATTCGAACGTTCGACAGCATTGACAATGCGCCGGAAGAAAAAGCGCGCGGTATAACCATTGCTACGGCACACGTGGAGTATTCGACGATAAAGCGGCATTACGCGCACGTCGACTGCCCCGGCCATGCCGACTACGTGAAGAACATGATCACCGGTGCCGCACAAATGGACGGAGCCATAGTTGTCGTTGCAGGAACGGATGGACCGATGCCCCAGACACGCGAGCATATTATTCTTGCCCGTCAAGTCGGTGTGCCCCGTATCATCGTCTTCTTGAACAAAGTTGACGCCGTCGACGACCCCGAGTTGCTCGACCTCGTCGAGATGGAAATGCGCGACTTGTTGAAAGCGAATGAATTTCCGGGCGATGAGATCCCGATCATTCGCGGCTCAGCATTGAAGGCGATGGAAGCCGCGTTGCGGCCGGATTGCAAACCGATGACCCGGCATTCAAGTGCATTATGGATCTGATGGATGCCATCGACTCGTATATTCCTCTTCCGCAGCGCGATATCGATAAGCCGTTTTTGATGCCGGTTGAAGACGTCTTCTCAATCACCGGCCGCGGTACTGTCGGGACGGGACGTGTTGACCGCGGTCGCGCAAAAGTTGGCGATGAAGTTGAGGTGATTGGACTCGGCCAGCATAAGAAGACCGTCATCACCGGCGCGGAAATGTTCCGCAAGGAGCTTGATGAAGTCGTTGCCGGCGATAACGCGGGACTTCTGCTGCGCGGAATTGAAAAAGACGACCTCGAACGTGGTATGGTTATCGCGAAACCTGGATCCATCACTCCGCATAAAAAGTTCAACGCGCAGGTGTACGTGTTGAAGAAAGAAGAAGGCGGACGCCACACACCGTTCTTGAACGGATACCGGCCGCAGTTCTACTTCCGCACAACGGATGTGACGGGCGTTGTTACTCTGCCGCAAGGAGTGGAAATGGTTATGCCGGGCGATAACGTCGACACCATGCAGATCGAACTGATCTCCACGATAGCGATGGAAGAGAAATTGCGTTTCGCTATTCGTGAAGGCGGACGTACCGTCGGATCCGGTGTTGTTACAAAGATCATCGAATAAAAGCTGTTTAACTTTTGAGAGCGTCCCGCTGTAGCGAGGACGCTTCTCGCACGGAGTTCCACGTGGCTGGTCAAAAAATTCGCATCAAATTAAAATCGTACGATCATAACCTGATCGATAAATCGGCTGAGAAGATTATCAAGACAGTGAAATCAACCGGTGCGGTTGTTTCCGGACCGATTCCGCTGCCGACGAAGCGCACGCTCTATACCGTGCTGCGGTCGCCGCACGTCGACAAGAAAGTCGCGTGAACAATTCGAAACACGCGCCCACAAGCGCCTCATCGATATTCTCACATCCGGCACGAAAACAGTCGATGCGTTAATGAAGCTCGACCTTCCCGCTGGCGTCGATGTTGAAATAAAAGTATAGCGTTTGACGAGGAGTGCAACCGACGGCCTTCCGTGAACGGGCCGTCAGTCAGAAAAAGATTTTTGGCTAACCGGTTTCTCAAAAAGTGCAGATACCGAAGGAGTTTATACAGTGAGTGGCATATTAGGAAAAAAAGTCGGCATGACAAGCATCTTCGATGATAACGGAGTTTCGATTCCGTGCACCGTTATCGAAGCCGGTCCTTGTTATGTAACTCAGATTCGAACAAAGGAAAAAGACGGATACGAGGCCGTCCAGCTCGGATTTGACGAGAAGCCGGACCGCCTTGTCAACAAACCTGCGAAAGGTCACTTTGCGAAAGCGAACGTGAAAGCGCTGCGGCTGCTGAAGGAATTCCGCGATTTTAAAGCGAGCGATATCACGATTGGAAAAGAAGTGAAAGTCGACCTCTTCACGAAAGGCGATAAAGTTTCCGTCACGGCGAAATCCAAGGGCAAGGGATTTCAGGGCGTTGTCCGCCGGCATCATTTTTCAGGCGTTGGCATGACGACGCACGGGCAGTCTGACCGCGTCCGCGCGCCGGGCTCCATCGGTTCTTCGTCGTATCCGTCGAGGGTATTCAAAGGAATGCGCATGGCCGGGAGGATGGGTTTCAGGAATGTGACGGTGAAGAATCTAACGGTCGTGCAGGTGATCTTGGAGTCGAATCTCATTCTCGTGAAAGGCTCGGTTCCTGGCGCGATCAATACCTACGTTGAGATTACGAAGTAAACTTCAAACGACGTCGAAAAAGAAAGTACAACGATAATGAAAGTTGATGTGCTAAAGAAAGATGGAACGAAGTCCGGCGAGACGGTGACGCTTGCGCCCGAGATCTTCGAAGTGACGCCGAACGATCATGCGATTTATATGGCGGTCCGCTCGTACATGGCGAACCAGCGGCAGGGAACGCATCAAACGAAAGAACGCGGCGACGTCCGCGGCGGTGGAAAGAAACCGTTCGCACAGAAGAAAACAGGACGCGCGCGGCAGGGAACAAGCCGCTCACCGCTGATGGCGGGAGGTGGAACCGTGTTCGGCCCTCATCCGCATGACTACGAAGTGAAGCTCCCTGCAAAAGTCAAACGCATCGCGCGGAAGTCGGCGCTGGCGTATAAAGCAAAGGAAGCAAGCATCGTTGTCGTGGAGGATTTCAGTTTCGATGCGCCGAAGACGAAGGAACTCGCTGGAGTGCTGAAGGCGCTGCAGGTCGCGTCCAAGAAGGTTCTATTTCTCGTTCCGAAAAAAGACGACAACGTCTTAAAATCCGGCCGGAACATCCCGAAGCTCAACATCCTCGAAGCCGCCAAGGCTTCGACGTATGAAATTGTGGACAGTGCCGTGCTTGTCATGCAAAAGAGTGCGGTGGATATTCTTCAGAAAACGTTTTCCAATTAAGACGAGCTACCGATGAGTGCAATTTTAAAACGACCCCTGATCACCGAGAAGATGACTGCGCTTGCGGAGAAACGCCAGTACGCATTTGAAGTGGACATCAACGCAAACAAGATCGACATCGCCCGCGCTATCGAGAAAAAATTCAATGTCACCGTCGTGAGTATCCGGACGATCCGTTCAAAGGGAAAACACAAAGCGCAGATGACAAAGCGGGGACGAATACCCGGCAAACGGGCGGACTTCAAAAAAGCAATTGTGACGCTGAAGCAAGACCAGAAGATTGACTTCTTCGAAAACGTGTAACGGCAACAAGCACCGAAAGCAGAGTTATGGCATTACGAAAATTAAAACCGACAACCGCAGCGACGCGATACTATACCATCTCGACCTTCGAAGAAATTACGAAGTCGACTCCCGAAAAATCGCTCCTCGGACCGATCAAGAAATCCGGCGGGCGGAACAGTTACGGGCGTGTCACGTCGCGCCATCGCGGCGGAGGGCATAAACGCAGATACCGCATCATCGATTTCAAGAGAGACAAGAGAGACATTTCGGCGAAAGTGATGTCGATTCAGTATGACCCAAATCGTGCCACACGCATTGCGCTGGTGCAGTATGCCGACGGCGAGAAACGCTACATCCTCGCTCCGGAAGGTCTCAAGGTGAATGACCAGATTGTCGCGGGAAATGAAGTGGAAATTAAGATGGGGAACGCGATGCCATTAAAAGCTATTCCAGTCAACACGCAGATACACAATATCGAAATGCGTGAAGGCAAGGGGGGACAAATCGCTCGAAGTGCGGGTAACTTTGCGGTCGTACAGGCGAAAGAGGGGGATTTCGTTCTTCTCAAGCTTCCCTCGGGTGAGGTTCGTAACATCCGCAGCGGATGTTATGCAACGATCGGGATGCTCGGCAATATCGACCATGAAAAGATCAGCGTCGGAAAAGCTGGACGCTCGCGCTGGCTCGGAATCCGTTCACACGTCCGCGGCGTCGCCATGAACCCAGTCGACCATCCGATGGGCGGCGGTGAAGGCAAAACTTCGGGAGGCGGCCATCCGGTCAGCCCGTGGGGCCAGAAGTCCAAAGGATTAAAAACGCGCAAGAAGAAAAAAACGTCCAGTCAATACATTGTTAAACGCCGCAAGTAAAGAGTAGAAGCCTATGAGTCGATCAGTAAAAAAAGGACCGTTCATCGATGCCAAGTTGCAGGCAAAAGTCGAAGCGCTGAACAAAAGCAACAGGAAACAGGTAATCAAGACGTGGTCGCGTTCATCGACCATCGCGCCTGATTTTGTCGGCCACACGTTTGCCGTGCACAACGGGAACAAATTTATCCCGGTGTATATTCAGGAATCGATGGTCGGACACAAGCTCGGCGAATTCGCGCCGACGAGAATTTTCCGGGCGCACCCCGGTTTAAGGACGGAAGCGACAACGACAACACCGGCTGAATAAGACTATTAGCGTACAGATTCTGGAGTTTTTCATGGAAGCAAAAGCAATTAACAGGTACATCGGAACGTCGCCGCGCAAGATGCGGCTCGTGGTTGATTTGATCCGCGGGAAGTCGGTCGGCGAAGCGCTGAACATCCTTCATTTCTCTCCGAAGCATGCGTCGAAGACGGCGGAGAAAGTTCTGCGGTCGGCCATCTCGAACCTTCAGAACAAAGATGATGCAGGCCGGATCGACACCGACGACATTTATGTGAAAGAATGTTTCGTGGACGGCGGCGCTATGATGAAAAGAATCTTGCCCGCGCCGATGGGACGCGCATTCAGGATGCTGAAACGTTCAAACCATGTGACGATTGTTGTTGCTCAGCGTGAAGCAAAGAAAAAATAAGATCAACACCATAAGGCGTTGTATGACAACCATTATATTATTCCGGCTTTAGGAGAACACAGTGGGACAAAAAACACACCCGGTCGGCTTTCGTTTAGGCGTCATCAAGACGTGGGATTCAAATTGGTACGATGAAAAAGGTTTCGCCGCGAAACTCAATGAAGATGTGATGATTCGAAACTACGTTCGCAATCGTTTGAAAAAAGCCGGCGTCTCCCGGATTCAAATCGAGCGGACTCCGAAGAACGCGCGCATCACCATTCATACGTCCCGTCCGGGCATTGTGATCGGCAAAAGCGGAAAAGAAATTTCACAACTCGAGGAAGAGCTCAAGAAAATTACAAACAAGGATGTGAAGATCCTCATCAGCGAAATTAAACGCCCGGAATTGGATGCACAACTTGTGGCGGAAAATATCGCTTCGCAGCTCGAAGGACGCATTTCGTTCCGCCGCGCAATGAAGCAGGGAATCACGGCTGCCATGCGCATGGGCGCAGAAGGCGTTCGCGTGATGTGCAGCGGCCGTCTCGGCGGCGCCGAAATGGCGAGGCGCGAGCAGTACAAAGAAGGACGGATTCCGCTCCATACTCTCCGGGCCGACATCGATTATGCCAACGCAACAGCGCAGACGATTTACGGTTTGATCGGCGTGAAGGTATGGATCTGCAAGGGAGAAGTTCTCGGGAATGCTGCGCGGTAGCATCGCAAAGTTTCATTGCACGATACGATATTGGAGATTATGAATTATGTTAATGCCGAAAAGAGTGAAGTACAGAAAAGCGCAGCGGGGACGCATGCGCGGCAAGGCGACACGGGGCGCCACGATCGCGTTTGGCGATTTCGGGCTGAAGGCGATGGAGCCCGGCTGGATCACGCAGCGTCAAATCGAAGCCTCGCGCGTTGCCCTCACACGGATGATGAAACGCGAAGGAAAAGTGTGGATCAGAATTTTTCCGGATAAACCGGTTACGAAGAAACCGGCGGAAACACGCATGGGAAGCGGTAAAGGAAATCCGGAGTTCTGGGTTGTCGTTATCAAACCCGGACGCGTCATGTTTGAAATCGGCGGAGTGAAGAAGGAAATGGCAAAGGAAGCGTTGACACTCGCGGCGCACAAGCTGCCGATCAAAACAAAGTTTGTTACCCGAATCGATTACGATGCTCATTAATAGAATACACCACAACAATGAAAACGTTTGAAATAAAAGATCTCTCTGATTCGGAGCTGGTAAAAAGAATCGCCGATGACAAAGAGTCGCTCGCTCACATGAAGTTTCAGCAGGCGACGAAGCAGATCGAGAACACGGCGAAGCTCAGACTCATTCGCCGTGACATCGCGCGCATGATGACCATGTTGAATCAACGAAAACGCAAAGCGGCAGCGACTAAGCCATAATCGGAGTAACGGAGACCGGGACACAATGGAAACTAGAACGACTCGACGAAAAACGCGCGTTGGAAAAGTTGTCAGCACGAAAATGATGAAAAGTATTGTCGTTGCAATTGAACGGCGGGTGCCCCATGCACTGTATAAAAAATATTTTCGGCGCACAACGAAACTGATGGCGCACGATGAAAAAGGTGAAGCCGGTCTCGGCGATATGGTGCGCATTATGGAAACGCGCCCTCTCAGCAAAAATAAACGATGGCGCTTGGTAGAAGTGGTAGCAAAAGCGAAGTAATCGACTTTCAGGAGTGTGTCATGATTCAGGAAGAAACAAATTTAGTGGTTGCAGACAACTCGGGTGCAAAAAAAGTACGCTGCATTCGCATCCTGGGCGGTCATGACCGGCGGTATGCAAGCGTCGGCGATCTGGTCGTCGTCTCCGTAAAATCGGCGATACCCGGTGCCGGCGTAAAAAAAGGAGAAGTCTCTCGCGCCGTTGTCGTTCGGACCAAGAAGGAGGTCGGACGGAAAGACGGATCGTTCATTCGTTTTGACGAAAATGCCGTCGTCCTGATCACTCCGCTGAATGAGCCGCGGGGGACGCGCATCTTCGGCCCGGTCGCACGCGAACTCCGGGAAAAGCAATTCATGAAAATTGTTTCATTAGCACCAGAAGTGCTCTAACGATAATCGAGAGTATAGCTATGCATGTTCGAAAAGATGATGTCGTCATTGTGAAGTCCGGGAACAACACAGGCAAAGAGGGGAAAGTCTTAAAGGTGTTTCCCGCGACCAACAGAGTGATTGTCGAAGGGGTCAACATTATTAAGCGGCATACACGCCCGTCGCAGCGCAACCCTCAAGGAGGCGTTGTTCAAAAGGAAGCGTCGGTCAATTCCTCGAATGTAATGGTGAAGTGCCCGAAATGCAGCACGGCGACACGGGTGGGACGCAAGCACGTTACCGACGCCGGTTCGGGCAAAAAGAAATCGATGAGAATTTGCCGTAACTGCGGCGAAATGTTTTAATGCGGGGCCGATGAATTCCCCGGACGGATAAACGGTGCTATGCGAATAACATAGCGCACACTTGAAAGTGCAACGCAATGGCAAAAGAAAAAGAAAAACCAAAAGAGAAACCGAAAGAAAAGAAATCCTCTCAGAAGCAGGAACCGAAAGAGGCGAAGGCTTCGCACACCCGTGATGCAGGGGTGTATCCCCGTTTACTGGAAATGTATAAGAAAGACCTTGCACCGGCCATGATGAAACGGTTCAGCTATAAAAGCGTGATGCAGGTTCCGCGCCTGGAAAAAATATCGCTCAACATGGGTATCGGCGCTGCAACCCAGGATGCAAAACTGCTCGAGACGGCAGCGAAAGAATTAGAGCAGATCACCGGACAGAAACCGGCAATCACCAAAGCAAAAAAAGCTATCTCCAATTTCAAACTTCGTCAGGGCGTTCCGATCGGAGCCCGCGTGACGCTGCGCGGCAGGCAGATGTACGAATTTCTGGACCGGCTGGTCAGCGTCGCAATGCCCCAGATCAGGGATTTCCGCGGCGTGCCCGACCGGTCGTTTGACGGGCGCGGCAACTACACGCTCGGCATCAAGGAACAAATTATTTTCCGCGAGATCGACGCGGACAAGGTTGCGAAAATAAACGGTATGGATATCACGTTCGTCACGACGGCGAAAACTGACCTTGAAGCGATGGAACTGCTTAAAGGATTCGGCATGCCGTTCGTCAAGCGCGATACAGTACAAAAAGCTAATTAATTTCAACAAGGAGCGTTCGTGGCACGATTAGCAATGGTTGTGAAAGCAAAGAAAACCCCGAAACATCCGACGCAGAAACACAACCGGTGCGGTATTTGCGGCCGGTCGCGGGCATACATGAGAAAGTTTGGCGTTTGCAGGTTGTGCTTCCGCTCCATGGCGCTCGACGGAAAAATTCCGGGAGTCACAAAGGCAAGCTGGTAATCATTTTTCGCGGCAGCGATGAGAAAAAATTAGGAGAACGAAATTCAATGTCAATGTCCGATCCGATAGCCGATTATCTCACACGAGTCCGTAATGCCGTGCGCGCACACCATAAGAAGGTCGATGTTCCTGCTTCAAACTTGAAGAAGGAAATCACGCGCATTCTGTTGGAACAAAAATTCATCGGCAATTTTACGACTGTTGAAGACAAGAAGCAGGGCGTTATTCGCATTCAATTGAAGTACAACGATACGAACAGCGTGATTACCGGCTTGCGGCGCATCAGCCGTCCCGGCATCCGCCGGTATCAAAATGCTGGAGAGCTTCCGCGCGTCAACAACGGCCTGGGCGTTGCTGTGGTTTCGACGTCAAAAGGATTGATGACCGATAAGCAGGCGCGGAAAGAAAATGTCGGCGGCGAGGTTTTGTTTTACGTCTGGTAATACAATTGATTTTTCAGGTCAGAAACTGAGTTTGAAGGAGTCTTACAGTGTCACGAATCGGCAGAAAACCAGTACCCATTCCCAAGGGAGTGAAAGTCGAAGTGAAAAACGGCAGCGTGAAGGTCACCGGCGCGAAAGGTGAGCTCACGGCAGCCATTCATCCCGATGTCACCGTCGAGGTCAAGGGAGAAGAAGTTCTCGTTACCCGGCACTCCGATTTCAAAGAACAGCGTTCGCTCCACGGATTATTCCGCGCGCTGATTGCAAACATGGTTACCGGTGTGACAGCGGGATTCAGCCGCAAGCTGGAGATCGTCGGTGTCGGATACCGTGCGGAATTGAGAGGGAAGGTCCTGCAGCTCGCACTCGGATACTCGCATCCGATCGCATTCCGGCCTCCCGATTCTATTAAAATTGAAGCGCCGACGCAGACGAGCATCGTCATCAGCGGCATCGACAAGCAGCTCGTCGGACTGGTTGCGGCGAAGATACGCTCGCTCCGCCCCCCCGAGCCGTACAAAGGGAAAGGAATTAAATACGAAGGCGAGTACATCCGCAGAAAAGCGGGCAAGACAGCGGCTACCGTCGGCGCGAAATAACTAACGGGCACGATTCACAGCTATCGATAAGAGTACGTATGATTAACAAAGAAGTAATACAGCGACGCTTAAAAATCAAGGCATCCATCCGAAAGAAAATCACGGGCACGTCCGCACGTCCGCGGTTGACGGTGTACCGCAGCCTGGGGAACATCTATGGCCAGATTATTGATGATGTCGCCGGGAAAACATTGGTTGCCGCCTCGTCGATTTCGAAAGAAGTGAAATCCGAATTGACCGGAGCGAAATCAAAAAAAGATAAAAGCGTGATCGTCGGCAAAATTCTCGCGAAGAAGGCGCTCGAAAAGAATATCAAGAATGTTGTGTTCGACCGTAACGGGTTATTGTATCACGGCCGCGTGAAAGCGCTGGCGGACGGAGCTCGAGAGGGCGGCTTAAAGTTCTAAGATGTATTTGCTGCTGGAAGGAATCGCCCGCACTCTTGTCGGGTCGTCTAATGGCAGGACAACGCCCTTTGGAGGCGTCTGTAGAGGTTCGAATCCTCTCCCGACAGCAAGAAACACAATGGACGACGCAAAAAATTTATCAATGAAGTGAAGAGGTTTACTCGTGGCACGAATTAAAGCGAACGAACTCGAATTAAAGGATAAGCTGGTCCACATCAACCGCGTTGCAAAAGTGGTGAAAGGGGGACGCAGGTTCAGTTTTAACGCAATCGTCGTTGTGGGCGACGGCAACGGCCATGTCGGCATCGGTCTCGGCAAAGCCAACGAAGTCGCCGATGCGATTTCCAAAGGGATTGACGATGCCAAGAAAAATGTTGTTACGGTTCCGATCGTCAACGGAACGATCCCCCACGAAGTAATCGGAAAGTTTGGAGCGGGGAAAGTTCTTTTGAAGCCTGCATCGCCCGGAACAGGGTTGATCGCCGGAGGCGGCGTTCGTGCACTGCTCGAGTCAGCCGGGGTGAAAGACATTCTCACGAAACAAATGGGCTCATCCAACCCGCACAACGTCGTGAAAGCGACGCTTGCCGGACTGCTCAGCCTTCGGGATGCCAGGACGGTTGCACAGGAGCGCGGCATTTCACTTCAGGAATTATTCCAGAACTAAAAATTATGGCAGCACACAAAAAAATAAAGATTACACAGATTCGCAGCGTGGTGCATACACTCGAACGCCATAAACGTACGATTGAAGCGCTCGGCTTGGGGCGCCCGAATTATTCCGTCGTCCATACCGACACGCCTCAGATCCGGGGTATGGTGAACGCGGTTCGTCATTTGGTCGTTGTCGAAGAAGTGAAATCATAATTATTGTAGCGCGGCTTGACTAGTCAAGCCGCTTGATTCATCAAGCCACAACCGAGATCAAAGGAAAATTACCATGGCGGCGATTTTAAGCAATTTACGGTACGCAAAAGGTTCGCGAAAGAAAACAAAACGAATCGGGCGTGGACAGGGTTCGGGACATGGCGGAACAGCCACGCGCGGCCATAAGGGACAAGGCTCGCGGTCGGGTTCCGGGTTCAAGCGCGGATTCGAGGGGGGGCAGATGCCGTTGACCCGGCGCCTTCCAAAATTCGGATTCACGAGTCCTTTTCGCGTTGAGTATCGTGTCGTCAATGTCGATATGCTGCAAAAACTGGCGACCGACGGTAGAGTGAAAGATACGGTGACGCCGGAGCTCCTCCACGAGCTCGGCATCGTGTCAAAGAAAACGAGCTTAGTGAAGATCCTTGGCGACGGCGAGTTAAAGGCGAAATTGGATATCTCGGCGCACAAATTCAGCAAATCTGCGGTGGAGAAGATCACGGCTGCCGGGGGAAAAGCGACGGAGATACGCACCGAGAAATCCGCAGCAGTATAAAAATCATAGCAAATCTCCATGAGCAAATTAGACGAAAATATTCGCAACATCTTTAAGATTCAAGAACTGCGAACGCGCGTGTTGTTCACCGCGGCGCTGTTGATCGTCGTTCGCATTGGTTCGCACGTTACGCTCCCCGGGGTCGACGCTTCGGTGCTTGCGGAATCGATGCGCAACCAGGCGTCGAACACGCTCTTTGGTCTCTACGACTTGTTTGTCGGCGGCGCATTCAGCCATGCGGCAATTTTTGCGCTCGGCATTATGCCGTATATCAGCGCCTCTATCATCATCCAATTGCTCGGAGCGGTTGTCCCGTTTTTCCAGAAGCTCCAGAAAGAAGGAGAGAACGGCCGGAAGAAGATAACCCAGTACACCCGGTACGGCACCGTGCTTATTTCGATTCTCCAGGCATGGGGCGTCAGCGTCCGCTTGGTAAGTCTTAATGCCGCGGGTGTTTCGATCGTGCCGCAGCAGGTGCAGGGATTCGGTTTTGCGCTCAGCACGATTATGGTCCTGACGACAGGGACGATGTTCATGATGTGGCTCGGGGAACAGATTACGGAACGTGGAATTGGAAACGGCATTTCGCTGATCATCTTCATCGGCATCATCGCCCGCTTCCCCATTGCCATCCTGGACGAGTTTCAGCTTGTCAATTCCGGCGCGAGGCCGATCATCGTCGAGCTGATCATCTGGGCGTTCATGCTCTTGATCATCGCCGGCGTTGTCATGGTAACGCAAGGAACGCGCCGGATACCGGTGCAGTACGCGAAGCGTGTCGTCGGCAGAAAAGTGTACGGCGGTGTGACGCAGTATATTCCGATGCGTGTCAACACAGCCGGAGTTATGCCGATCATCTTCGCACAGTCGATCATGTTCATTCCGAGCACGATCCTGACGTTCTTCCCGGACAGTGATTTTGTCGCGTCGATCGCAGGATATCTCGAACACACGTCGTTTACGTACTCGTTCTTTTATGGATTGATGATTGTTTTCTTCACCTATTTCTACACTGCCATTGCTTTCAACCCGAAAGACGTGGCGGATAACATGCAGAAGCAGGGAGGGTTTATTCCGGGTATTCGACCGGGAAAGCATACGTCGGATTTTATCGACAATATTTTGACAAAGATTACTTTACCCGGCTCGATCTTTCTTGCCATCATCGCCATTCTTCCGGCATTCATGGTACGGTTCGGAGTAACGACCAGCTTCGCTTCGTTCTTCGGCGGAACAAGTTTGCTGATCATTGTCGGTGTTGCGCTGGATACCCTTCAGCAGGTCGAGTCCCATTTGCTGATGCGCCATTACGACGGGTTCATGAAGAGCGGCAAGATCAAAGGACGAATCGGACGGTAAATTTTTTGCAGCGGCGGTGTGGTGTCCATGGTCACGATCAAAACGGAAAAAGAAATCGCACTGATTCGGGAAAGCTCGCAGATCGTCGCCGATGTTTTGAGGTTGTTGGAGAAACAGATCTATCCCGGGATTGCAACGAAAGATCTCGATTCACTTGCTGAAGATTTTATCCGGAGCAGCGGCGGCTTCCCGGCGTTCAAAGGATACGGAAACGACCGCCGCAATCTTTTCCCGGCGTCGATTTGTGTTTCGATCGACAATGAAGTCGTTCACGGGATACCGGGCAACCGGGTGTTGAAAGAGGGTGAAATCGTCTCGCTCGATGTTGGTGTGTTGAAGAATGGATTTTTCGGCGACGGGGCGTATACGTTTCCCGTCGGAAAGGTCTCTGAAGGAAAAGCGCGGTTGATGAGAGTGACGCAGGAATCGCTGGATAAAGGCGTTGAGCAGGCGGTCGAAGGAAATTATCTTCACGATATTTCGCATGCGGTCCAGCACCATGTCGAATCGGCAGGGTTTTCAGTTGTGCGGGATTTGGTAGGACACGGCATCGGGAAAGAATTGCACGAAGATCCGCCGGTTCCGAATTACGGCAAGGCGAAAACTGGATTGAAGTTAAAGGAAGGAATGACGATCGCCATAGAACCGATGGTCAATTTTGGAGTGTACACGGTGCATACCGGCGGCGACGGATGGACGATTCTTACAGCCGACAACGAGCCGTCTGCTCATTTTGAACATACTGTTGTCGTTCGAAAAAACAAAGCAGAAGTTTTAACTCAGTAATCTCAGGCGCAATGGCAAAGCAAGGAGCAATTAAGGTCGACGGGACAATTACTGAAACGTTGCCCAATGCCTCGTTTAAAGTGAAGCTGGACAACGGACACGAAATCCTTGCACACATTTCCGGCAAAATGCGGATGAATTATATTAAGATTTTGGTCGGTGATAAGGTTACGGTGGAACTTTCACCGTATGACCTTTCTAAAGGGCGTATCACCTACCGCTACAAATGAGCGAGTACGAGGAAAGGAACAAGCAATGAAAGTCCGGGCATCAGTAAAGCGGTTGTGTGAAAACTGCAAAGTCATCCGACGCAAAGGCGTTGTGAGAGTAATTTGCAAAAATCCGAAGCACAAGCAGCGTCAAGGATAATTCCTCGGCGGGATTTTTTCGGAGCGGACCAAAGAGTTGTTTAACAAGGAGAACAAAACGTGGCTCGTATAGCTGGAGTCGATTTACCAAAAAATAAACGGTCGGAAATCGGGTTGACGTACATCTACGGGATCGGCCGTACAACGTCGCAGAAAATTCTCGCAAAGGCCGGCGTCGACCTGAACAAGAAGATCGGCGATTTGAACGACGACGAAGTATCGAAGATTCGTACGATCATCCAGGCGGAGTACAAAACCGAAGGCGCGATGCGGAGCGAAATGCAGATGAACATCAAGCGTCTGATGGATATCGGGTCGTACCGCGGGCTGCGTCATCGGAAAGGATTGCCTGTACGCGGGCAGCGCACGCGGACGAATTCCCGCACCCGGAAAGGCAAGCGCAAGACAGTTGCAGGGAAGAAGAAAGTATTGGCGAAGAAATAATTAATCTCATCCAAAGAATAGTCTTTGGATGAAAAGGAGAAGACGTGGCAAAAGAACCGACACAAGCGGCGGCAAAAGCTCCGGCATCAACGACGGCGGCGGCTCCCGTTGCAAAGAAGAAAAAGAAAATTCACGTTGACGTGAACGGCAAGGCCTTTGTCAAGGCGACGTTCAACAACGTCATTATCACGCTGACGGATATCTACGGCAACACCATCGCATGGTCGTCGGCGGGAAAGAATGGTTTTAAAGGGTCGCGCAAGAATACTCCGTTTGCCGCCCAGGTATCCGCAGAAGCTGCGGCGAAAGAAGCGTACGATATGGGGCTTCGCAAAGTTGAAGTATTTGTGAAGGGGCCCGGCTCCGGCCGCGAGGCCGCGATTCGCTCATTGCAAACTGCGGGCCTCGAAGTCTCGATCATCCGCGACATCACGCCTATACCGCACAACGGCTGCCGTCCGCCGAAGCGTCGTCGCGTGTAAAGCTGTCGAAGAGTTTATATTATTCATCACTTATAGGAAGTATACATCAATGGCAAGATATATTGACGCCAGTTGCAGGCTGTGCCGGCGGGAACGTCAGAAGCTTTTTTTGAAGGGAACGAAGTGCTTCACGGAAAAATGCCCCGTCGAGCGGCGAAATTTCCCGCCCGGGCCTCACGGGCAATCGCGAAGGCAAAAAGTTTCCGAATACGGGCTCCAGCTTCGGGAGAAACAAAAGATCCGAAGAATGTACGGGCTGCTTGAAACACAATTCAGAAATTATTTTGAGAAGTCGCTCCGTCAGACGGGTAAAACGGCGGAAATCCTCGTCAAGACCCTGGAACGACGGTTTGACAACGTCGTCTACCGCATGGGCTTTGCCCCGTCACGCAAGACGGCGCGGCAGCTGATCATCCACGGACATTTTTCCATCAACAGCAAGCCGGTCGACATACCGTCGGTGTTGTTGAGAGCGGGCGACGTTATCAGTGTGAATGAGCGGAGCAAGAAGTTGGAAGTCATTCACAGCTCCATGAAGCGCATGAAGGACACTTCGATGCTGCCATGGCTCAGCCTGGACAAAGCGAATCTCAACGGGACGTTTCTTCAAATTCCGGAACGTACCGACATTCCTTTGCCGGCGAACGAACAACTCGTCGTCGAGTTGTATTCAAAGTAATCGATTTTTTCACAACAACTTAAAACGTGTGAAAGTGAGTGAATCTCATGAGTCTTGTAAACTTTCAAATGCCTGAAGGAATCGTGCTGGATGAAGTCAATCATTCTACCACGTTTGGCAGATTTATTGTTCAGCCGTTGGAAAAAGGTTTTGGGGTGACGATCGGCAATGCGTTCCGGCGCGTGCTCTTGTCGTCGCTTCCGGGGTACGCAATCACTGCGATCCGCATCGAAGGTATCGTTCATGAATTCTCGACGCTGCCGGGACTGGTTGAGGATGTCTCCGACATGATTCTCAACCTCAAGGAAGTGCGCCTGAAAGCGACGAACAAAAAAGTCGGCAAAGTGATGGTACACTTGAAAGGGCCGGGAAAATTCAAGGCCGGCGATATTCAAAAAGCGAGTGCGGAAGTTGAAATTTTGAACCCCGACCATCACATCGCGACGTTGAACAAAGATGCCGACTTCGAAATCGAACTTCGCATCGGGCGCGGCAAAGGGTACGTAACGTCGGAAGAGAACAAATTGCCGGACCAAACGCTCGGCGTCATTGCAATCGACTCGATCTTTACGCCGATCAAAAACGTGCGCTATTTTGTCGAACCGACCCGCGTCGGCCAGCAGACGGACTACGAAAAATTGATTTTGGAGATTGAGACCGACGGCTCTATTGTGCCGGAAGAAGGGCTGACGTACGCAGGAAAAGTGCTGCGCGAACATATTCAACTTTTCACCAACTTCGATTCGGAACCCGAGACAGAAAAGGAAGAAGTGGAAGAGGATGCCGAGGTTGCGCGCATCCGGAAAGTTCTGAAGACAAGCGTGGACGACCTTGAGTTGTCGGTGCGTTCCCATAATTGCCTGCGTGCGGCGGACATCAAGACAATCGCCGACCTCGTGCGCCGCGAAGAAGCCGAGCTACTGAAGTTCCGCAACTTCGGACGGAAATCGCTCGCCGAACTATCGGCTATTATAGAGGAAGAAGGCCTGACATTCGGTATGGATGTCGATAAGTACTTAAAGGACAGCGAATAAACAAAGGATAATGCAATGATTCACGGCAGAGCTGGTCGGAAACTTAAACGGACATCAAGCCATCGCAAAGCGACGTTCAGCGCTCTTTCAACGGCCCTGTTCCGGCATAAAAAGATCCGTACAACCCTCGCGAAGGCGAAGGAAATGCGGATGGTTGTTGAGAAGATAATTTCCCGTGCGAAGCGCACGGCGGCGAAAGAAGCTGCGGGCGGACCGAAAGACATTCATGCACGCCGTGAAGTCGCCCGGTTCATTCACGATAAGGACGTCGTCAAAATATTGTTCGGCGAAATTGCCTTGAAAGTCGGACAACGTGCGGGCGGGTACACCCGCGTCGTCAAATTAGGACGCCGGTTCGGCGATGCGGCGGAAGTGGCCGTGCTCGAATTGGTAGACTACAATACAGGCAAAGAAGAAACGAAATCGACGGTGAAGCCGAAACGTGCGCGCCGGATTCCCCGAAAGAAAACTGAAACTGCCGCATCTCCGGCCGCTGAACAGACACCGGAATCTCAATCCACCGTTACGCCGGCTCCTGAAAAAGAAGCACCGTAAAAAACAAAAAGGATAGCATAGCATCCCTTGCTGTAGTGGCACGCGTGTTACGAAGTTCCATCATGAAGAGGGTGTGAGGTATGAAAATTGTCACGGTAGATTTTGTTGTCGGCGTCGCAAACCTGAAACAACTCCCCAAAGATAATTTCCCCGAAATTGTATTTATCGGCAGGTCAAACGTCGGAAAATCGTCGCTGCTGAATAAGCTCTGCAATAGAAAGGGACTCGCCCGCATCAGCTCGACGCCCGGTAAAACACGGGAGTTGAATTATTATCTCGTGAACAAAGAGATGTACTTTATAGACTTGCCCGGCTACGGCTACGCAAAAGTTGCCGAGCAAGTAAAAGCGGGCTGGACGTCGCTCATCGAATCCTTCTTCCATGAGAGAAGGCAAATCGCCCTCGGCGTACAGATTGTCGACGCCCGGTTAGGACCGACGGAGCTTGACACTACAATGATGGGTTGGCTCGATTTCTATGACGTTCCGTTCGTTCTGGTGCTGACAAAAGCCGATAAAATCCCGTTTAATAAGCTTCAGACTCAAATCAAAAACGTGCAAGACCGGCTTGCCAAATACACACACCTTTCTGCCGTTCTTCAGTTCTCGGCGGTCACCGGAGACGGACGCTGCGATCTGTTGAACACGATCGAGTCTTTTGTGAGCGCAAAAGAGATCTCTTCATCTAAGCACTACATCCCGTCTGCGGTCGCATAAGCACCGGCAAGAATGTCGGTCACCTCGTTGAGTTACCTTACCAAATAGTTCAACATTTCACGATTTTTTCCATACGGTGTGCGGCACGTCGTCATTCCCCTGGAAGTGTTACAGTTTGAAAATCCAAACAAAAAAGATCTGTCATGCCCGCCTCGGCGGGCATCCAGAGCAAATAAACTGGATTCTCGACGAGTCGAGTGGTCGACCGGCTTTCGCCGGAATGACGAAAACGAGTCACTCCCCGTTTCTTGATTCTCATACACATTTGCAGTACTTTTGTATGTGTTTTTAATCAATTCTTTTATCCGACCACGAAAAAATTAACACGAAAGATGCGACCATGAAAAAAAGATTATTCACTCCCGGCCCGACTCCGGTTCCCGAGCACGTGATGCTGAAAATGGCGGAGCCGATCATTCATCATCGCAATCCTGAGTTTAACGACGTCCTGACGCGCGTCAACCAGAATCTGAAATATCTGTTCCAGACCGAACAGCCCGTTCTTACACTGACCAGCTCCGGTACCGGAGGAGTTGAGTCCACGTTTGTCAGCTTGTTTTCTCCGGGAGACACGATCGTATCGTGCAACGGAGGAAAATTCGGCGAACGCTGGGTGAAGATGCCGAAGGCCTACGGCCTGAACGTCGTTGAAATTAAAGTGGAATGGGGGAAGGCGCCGACAGCCCAGCAAATTCTCGATGCTCTTCGTGCGCATCCGAATGCCAAGGGCGTGTACCTTACACACAGTGAAACTTCCACGGGTACGGCGACCGACGTGAAGGCGCTGTCAAAAGTGATCCGCGAGAATTCCAACGCTCTCGTCTGTGTTGACGGCATCACGGCTGTCGGTGCTCATGAACTCCGGTTCGACGAATGGGGACTCGACGTCTGTGTTACCGGTTCGCAAAAAGGTCTGATGATTCCGCCGGGGCTTGCGTTTGTTGCGCTGAGCAAACGCGCTATCGCGGCGATGGAGACCTCGACGCTTCCGAAATTTTACTTCGACCTCCGCAAAGCGCTGAAGTCGTACGAAAAAAATGATACGCCGTGGACGCCCGCCGTCTCGCTCGTTATCGGAGTCGATGCAGCATTGGAGATGCTGAAAGCGGAGGGGATCGAAAACATCTGGCGCCGTCATGAACGGCTGGCGACGGCGATCCGCGCCGGAGTTGTGGCGCTCGGCTTAAAATTATTTTCAGAATTTCCATCGTTCGCCGTGACACCCGTATGGCTTCCCGAAGGGATGGATTGGAAAGTGTTCAATAAAACTCTCAAGTCGAAATACGGAATAACGATTGCCGGAGGACAGGATGACTATGCCGGAAAGATATTCCGTATTTCCCACCTCGGGTATTATGATGAACTCGATATGGTTACGATGATCGGCGCGCTTGAGCTGACGTTAAAAGAATGCGGATACAAATGCGAACTCGGCGCCGGTGTTCAGGCTGTTTTAAAATCGTTCGCGCAATGATGTCGTTCTTCGGAAAAAATAATTCCGTCACACTGTTTGTTTACTTTGTACATTAGTTGATCTCCTCCCCCGTTGGAAACAACGGGGGAGGGTTAATCACCATCAACTCACACTGATTCTCTTACCATCGAAAGCACCTGCCATGAAAATACTCATCAGCGATCCCATCGAACAATCATGCGTCGATATTCTGACGCGTGAAGGATTTCAGGTTGATCTGAAGCCGGGAATCCCGCCGGAAGAGATAAAAAAAATCATCCCGGAATATGCAGCTCTTATTGTCCGCAGCGGAACGAAAGTCACCGCCGACATTATCCAGGAAGCTCACGCGATGAAAGTGATCGGCCGCGCCGGAGCCGGTGTTGATAATATTGACGTTCAAGCGGCTTCCCGGCGCGGTATCATCGTCATGAATACGCCGGGAGGCAATACAGTTTCCACTGCCGAGCATACCGTGTCGATGATGCTTTCTCTTTCCCGAAATATTCCGCAAGCGTACATGAGTTTGGTCAACGGTAAGTGGGACAGAAAGAAATATATGGGAACGGAAGTGATGGGGAAAACCCTCGGCATTATCGGGATGGGAAAAATCGGAAGAGAGGTTGCTTCACGATGTCTTGCGTTCGGAATGACCGTCATCGGGTTTGACCCGGTTCTCGCAAACGATGTTGCCTCGAAACTCGGCGTAGAACTGGTGTCGCTGGACGAGATTTACCGCCGTTCGGATTTCATTACCGTGCATACTCCGCTGAATGATGAAACGAGGGGATTGCTCAACGAAAAAACTTTTGCGAAATGCAAGAAAGGCGTTCGCGTTATTAATTGCGCACGCGGAGGGATCATCGACGAAGCGGCGCTTCTCAACGCGTTGAACACCGGACAGGTTGCCGGTGCGGCGCTCGACGTCTTCGTGGAGGAACCCCCGAAAGGAAACCCGCTGTTGCAGCATCCCCGGTTGATCGCAACGCCGCATCTCGGCGCATCGACGGAGGAAGCTCAGGAGAAAGTCGCCATCCAGATTGCCGAACAACTTGCCGATGCGCTGCATGACCGGGGAATTTCCGGTGCAGTGAATGCGGTTGCGCTTCAATCGGGAATTCCCGCAGAAATAAAACCGTACCTCGTTCTTGCGGAAAAAATGGGAAGCCTGCAGGCGCAAATTATGAAAGGAAAACTGAGAGACATTACAATCGAAACACGGGGCGAACTGCTGCAGAAGCATGTCGAACTGCTGACGACCGGCGTGTTAAAGGGTTTCTTTTCGAAGCTTATGAGCCAGCCCGTGAACTACATAAACGCCCCGATCATTGCACAATCGACGGGCGTCCGGGTGAGCGAAAAGAAAGAACGGGACAGCGAAAACTACAATCAATTGCTGACGGTGGAATATTCGACGGATCAGGAAGAACGCTCATTCGCCGGAACGGTCTTTGGAACGACAAAGCCCCGAATCGTTCGGATAGATGCGTTCTATTTTGAAGTAAATCCTGAAGGCTTTCTATTATTCTATACGAATACCGACAAGCCGGGCATGCTGGCTCATGTCGGTTCGATCCTGGCGGCGGAAAAGGTCAATATTGCGGGATTGTCGCTCGGCCGAACAGGCATCGGTGAAAAAGCACTGGTTGTAGTCAGCGTCGATACGCCGATTCCGGAAAAGATGCTGCAGCAAATTCGGTCGCTTGACGGCATTTTTGACGCGAAAGTCGTTTCACTGTAAATAATTGAATGAACACTTGACTAAAATGTCAAGAATATCTACCTTAGGCGACTTTAGCCAAGAAAAACAGGGGGAAAATCTCGTCCCTTCACGGTGGGGGAAGAGATATTTTATTTGAAGTTAACGCCGGAAAAACTTGACAAAGCGCTATCTTGGATGTAAATTAACACAACAAAAAAATAACATATACGAAATACGGAAAAAAAGGTTTCAGCTGCGGGAAATCAAAGTTTACGATTGTGATATCCGGCAAAGTAGTTCGCAAGGCTTCGAGATTTCTATCATAGGTGATTGTTGAATTGAATTCTACCATTTTTAACATCGTTGTTTTTCCCTCCGACCTAAGTTCTGCTTTTTATATCGCAGCCAGAGTCGTACTCTATCTCACTACGGATATAATCCGATTCATCACCTATTGTTGAGTCCCCTCGCATTTGTAAGGCGTTGGATCTTGGAGCATATACCTTTATGAAATTTTCACTTCATCATTGCAAAAAAAATTTTTCGGATTTTTAATTCACGGCTCTTCTAATGTTTTTGCAGGAGTGCAGTATTATGATGACCCCAATAACAAAACAAAGGAGAATAAACATGCGACGGGAGTGCTACAGAACTCTACTCGTTGCCTTTCTACTTTTTCCAACCGCAGTGCTTATGGCAGCAGGTGGGAAGATAACAGGAAAGGTAACCGATCACGAAACGGGCGAAGCGCTTGTCGGAGCCACGGTGAGAGTGGAAGGCACGTCATTTGGTGCCACTACCGATGCCAATGGTGTTTTTAGTATTGCGAATATCAGTGCGGGTACGTACACGTTGATATCATCGTACATTGGGTACCAGCAAATCACGATTTCGAATATTGAAGTTCACGAAGGCCTTATTGCGGAAGCCAAATTTGCGCTTCCCGCGGAAGGCGTAAAGGTAGGGACGGTTTTGATTGTTGCCCAGAGACCTCTCGTCGAAAAATCCGCAACGAACGAAGTTCGAATTCTCAACGGTGATTTCTTGAGCACGATTCCAATTCGAAATGTGACTGAAGCTGCAGCATTGCAGCCCGGCGTCGTACTAAGGAATAACTTAGTCTATGTCAGAGGGAGCCGTGCTGATGAAACCGGCTACTCACTTGAGGGTGTCAATGTTACGGATATTTATAACGGCGGACGCGGTGTACAAGTCGCACCCGACGCTGTTGAGCAAATGGAAGTGCAGACCGGAGGATATCCGGCCGAGTTTGGCGGAGCGAACGGCGGTATTGTCAGCACGCAGCTTCGTACAGGGGGAGAAAAGTTAAAAGTATCTGTCCGTGCGGAAACGGATAATTATACGTCGCAAGGGAAAGAGGCCTTGGGAGGATACTCCTATGGTTACTCCGATTACGTTGGTTCTGTGAGCGGCCCTGTGATATCTGATAAAGTACGGTTTTTCGGAACGGTAGAGAACCAATTCTACCGCGACCCCGGATCATTTGTTGCTCAGACTTCGACCGGTCAAAATGCCGCGACTGGTGCAGGTACAAACGCCAGTTACGCCAGCCCGAGATTCTGGAACGGGTTTAATTATACAGGATTGATAGCACAGCCTCAGTACGGACCCTCACATCCGGATTCTTTAACTACCAGCACTCTTAACTTAAATTATCCGGGCGGGAACCTCATCGGCGGCCAGCTTGACCAGTATTCATATACAGGTACTCTTTTGTTCGATCTTGGAAATGTTCAACTGCGCGGCTCGGGATCGTACTCGGATGTATTCTCCCAAAACCCGGCAACTATTGGAACTATGCTTGATCTTCAAAGATTGCCTGTTAACTCGTATGAAAACGGGTTCGGTAATGTTAAATTGACGCAATTCTTTAATCCCAAGACATATTACGAACTCGATGTGAATTATTATAGGAATTTTTACAAGACTGGATGGGATCCAACGCTGAAAGGGAATTTCTCCGCATACGGCGGTCCCCAATCGAATCCCCAGCTCAATGAGCAAAATGGTGTTTATACAACAGATCTTTTGAACTCACCCTATAACATTTTTGGCCCGACGAGCGGCGGCGGCTTGTCGGTTGACCAGCCGGGAACGCTTATTGCGACCACCCCCGGAATGACTTCAGAAACCTCGCTCGGCGGTCGGCTCGACTTCTCTAAGGAGCTTGACAATCAGTCCTTGAAGTTTGGCGGCGACTACACATACTACACGGTTCGTCATTTTGGGGCGGCCGTAAATGTGCAGTATTCAATCGTGAATAACAAAAGTCTGAATTTAGCACAACAGGAAGCCGCGCTGAGGGGAACCGGCTATAACAACTACGGCTATGATGTTTTCGGTAACCCGATTAACAGTAATGTTATGATTGGAAATACCATAGTGGATTTTGGCCCGCCGCATCCGGTGAACGGTTCAGCGTATGTGCAGGACAAAATCGTACTCTCGGACATTGACCTTAATATTGGGTTGAGATACGACTACATCAATCCCGACAGCTGGGCTTTTAATGATCCTCAAGGCATCAACTTTAATGACTCGCTAAACGTCGTCTCCTCATCCTCTATGAAGAAGACTCCTGTTACACAGCAGGTAAGCCCGCGTATAGGCGTATCTTTTCCTGTGAGCGATATTACCGTATTCCATGCTCAGTACGGGAAGTTCATTCAAGAATCTGAATTGATCGACTCGTACGGAGGAATGGGTTTGATGTACAATATCCTGCACGGCGGGAATTACGAACAAACTCCGCTCGGGTATGGTTTGCAACCGGAACGGACGACATCGTATGAGCTCGGTTTTTCGCAACAGATTGGAGACAATGCTTCGTTCGACGTCACCACGTTCTACAAAGATATTGCTGACCAGGTTCAATTCCGTCTGATTCTCCCCGACGGGTTGGGTGAAAACAGAAGTTATTATACGTTAGTGAACGGCGACTTCGCGACGAGCAAAGGAGTCGAATTTAAAGTTACACTCCGCCGTACAAGCCGGGTTGAAGCTCAGCTCAATTATACGTTTGCAAGCGCTGAAGGCACTGGGTCGGGTGCAAACAGTTCTGCGGGAAGTGCTTCTGATCAACACGGGTACACCGCGAACATCCCCTTCCCGACATCGTTTAGTCAGGAAAACACGGGAAGCCTTAACATTGATTACCGCTATGCAAAGAATGACGGCGGCCCGATTCTTCAACGAGCCGGAGTAAATTTATTGATGCAGTTTGGGAGCGGATATCCGTACACGTTAGAGACAATATCGCAGAACAATATAGGCGATGCTCGCTTCCAGGTACCGTTGGAACCGATAGGGTACTCAACTACCCCGTGGACATTCGAAGTTGACCTCCGCGTAGATAAGACGGTGACAATCGGCTCATTGGATGCCATGTTCTATATATATGTCCAGAACCTTCTCAACACACAGAATGCAGATAATGTGTTCCCAAGGACTGGCGACCCGGCAAATGATGGATGGTTAGGTACAACGCAAGGACAATCTTATGCCGCTACACAGTATAATCCGGCACTTTACCAATCCGTCTATAATAGCGCCAATAATGGCACCAATGCCAACAACTACTTGTCGCCCCGGCAAATCAGATTCGGAGTTCAAATTGAATACTAAGAAGAATAAGAAAAACCAGGAGGAACACTTTATGGTCCGTAGAGAATATCTTAGCGCGATTGTTGCAGCCCTTCTTCTTGTGTCTTGGATCGTTTCTCCACAGGCTCAAGCTAAGGGTCGTGCAGACAAGGAAAGTAACAACGGTAACAAGAAGCTATACAAAGTCCAAGGTAGCGGCAGCGCTTATGCCCCTATGGACATCAACAATATTTTCAACTACTACTCCAACCAGGGAGACGGATCGTTTAACCCTAATACCACGAGTAATGAGGGTTTCGAATTCCCCATAGGTTCTACTAGCGGAACCTGTATATTTGAGGATGGCCTCGTCTGGACAGCCTTCAAGAACGATACACTTCTTTGCGGCGGCTCCACCTATAATCATGGCTTACAGGGGGGGAGGATAACCGCGAACGGAACGGCGACCAGTCTACCCATAGCCTCAGATCCGGACGACCCCACAAATAAGATATATCGGGTTCGTCCCGACATCAGACCTACCACTAATGCAGATACGATAGCCCTTGAGACCAATCTTCTGCAGAACAGTGAAGTGGGATACATCAACCAATTCCAAAGCACCAGTGCTTCCGCTCTTCTGCAGCAATACTGGGCTGATTGGAATAACTGGCCGGCAACCCAGGGTGCACCGTACACGGACGTGAATCATGACGGCGTGTATGAACCGAATATCGACATACCCGGTTTTCCGGGTGCAGACCAGACTCAATGGATGGTCATGAACGATGTGAATCCGACAAACACCTTGGATTTATATGGTTCGAATCCTATTGGGATTGAAGTACAGCGCACGATCTGGGCATATAACCGGCCCGGAGCTTTGGGCAACACCATTTTTATCAGCTACAAATTTATCAACAAGAGTGGTGTGGCATTAGATTCGATGTACGTGTCGCAATGGTGCGATCCCGATCTTGGGTACGCCGGAGATGACGCTACTGGCTGCGATACAGTAAGAAGCCTTGGATATGTGTACAACGGTGAGCCGACAGATGCGAATTTTGCAAGCTTAGGGCTCCCGCCGCCGTCAGCCGGTTTTGACTTCTTTCAGGGTCCCAAAATACCGGGAGCGGCAACCGATACAGCTATTTTCGACGATGCGTATCTTCCCGGCTATAAGAATTTGCCGATGACAGCATTCACATTCTTCATCAACGGCAACACTACTTTCGGAGACCCGAACCTCGCCTCTAACGGTCCGAATGGTACGCCGCAGTGGTACAACCTTATGAGAGGATTGATAAGCACGAAAGGAACGCCGTTTCCTGCAGCGGTAACTAATGGCGGCAATTATTGCTATCCCGGCGACCCGACAAACGGCGGTACCAACAGCCCATTCACTTTTATTGGACCGGCTGCGGTTTCTGCTCCGGCAGACGTGCGCATGGCGCTCTGCTCGGGTCCCTTTACAATGGGCATTGGCGATACTCAGCAGGTTGTCGTAGCTGCGTTAGTGGGATTGGGCTCTGATTACCTTTCGAGCCTCACCGTCTTGAAATCAAACGATGATATTGCTCAGAACGCTTACAATGCGTTGTTCCAGCTTGCAGTTCCCCCGCCCTCGCCGGTAGTGCACGTCGCTCAGTTGGACAAGGAGATTATCCTTTCATGGGGCGACCCTGTGGGTTCTGCTAATACCGAGAACGCTGTTTCAAAAGGATATACTTTTGAGGGCTACAATGTTTATCAGTACCTTCGCAACAATACGAGCGGCGCGAAGCTCATCAAGACTTTTGATCTCGTTGACGGAATAAAGACTATTCAGGACACTATTTTCAGCGTCCCCTTGGGTACGTATATTGTTACCCCGACCGAGTATGGCACAGACAACGGCATCAGCCACTCAATCACGATTACTCAGGATGCCATTGCGGGTGGTTCTCTTGTCGACAGCCGTGATTATTATTTTGCGGTAACGGCGTACAGTTACAATCCGACAACAGGATTAGTTCCACACGCGCTTGAAAGTTCTCCTTCAATCCTTGATTGCCGTCCGCAGTCGTCTCTGAATGGCGTGCGCTATTACAATAAACCGGGAGATACCCTTGCCGTAACCCAGACCGGCGTCTCTAACGGTTTTGTCATCGCACAAGTGTCGGATCCGAGTGCATTGACCGGCGACACATATCAAGTCGGATTCACTTTTGATACAGCCAGCGGCAACACATACTGGAATTTAACCGATTTGACCAAAGGAAAGACGTTAGCAACGAAAGGTGTGCAGAGTCAACCGGTGCTCCCGGCAGGCGGCAACAACCCCGGGGCTATAATTACTAATGGAGTTGCGGTACAGACTTTTGGTCCCCCTCCTGGAATGAATCCGGGCGGCCAGGGTGTAGGCTGGAATATTCCTGCAGGCAAAAGAGATTGGTCGAGTTTGGATGCAGGTCTCTTTGGTCTTGAAGGGTTTAATGTTTCTGGTACCGGCGGCGCGATGGGAATGGGCCAGGATTGGGGATCTGTATGGGGAGCCGGCACTTCAACTGTTACACCCGATAAATTGCACAAGGTGTTGATCAAGTTCGCGACAATTGATACGAATTTCAATATCGTGAACCCAGCTGATCCGAATGTGTCAATGGCGTATCGATATTTGAGACATTCAACTTTAGCATTCCCCTTCCCCGACTCGGCGACAAACGATCCTAATCCTGGCGCAGGCTACCATCTTCAGGATAGGCGACCAGTCCCGTTGGCGGCGTTTGATGAGGATAATAATATGCAACGGCTCGATGTCGGCTTTATGGAGACCAATAGTGCCGGAGGGATTCCGGATGGCAAATACGATCCTCCAACAACAGGTTCTGGTATTGACAACTGTGAAGTTGCTCGCGAGTATTTGTTCATCTTTGCCACGAATTATACTGCGCCGCCTGCGGCGAATAATCCGCTTATTCCGGCAGATATTCTCGACGACAATTCGCCGATGATGTGGTGGATCGTGGCAACGATGCGGGGTACTAACTTGTTCACTGCTGGTGATGAATTCGAGATCATCCCCGATTACGTCAACACCCCTGCAATCACGTTTACTTTCAAAACGGTTGCTCCAACCGATAATACGGCGGACCAGAAAGCCGATATCACTAAGATCAATGTTTTCCCGAATCCGTATTTCGGTTTCAACAGACTCGAAGCTGATAAATACGACCGATGGGTTCGGTTCACACACATGCCTTCGAAAGCGACGATTCGCATTTTCAACCTTGCGGGTATTCTCGTCCGGACATTAGTGAAGAATGATCTTACACAATTCACGGACTGGGATCTGCTGAATGAACATAAACTGCCGGTTGCTGCTGGAATGTATATCGCCTACATTGACTGCGGAAGCCTCGGAACGAGGACGATAAAACTGGCAGTTATTCCGGAACAGCAGTTCTTAGATCACTATTGAGAATCAGTAAGGGATGACAATGAAAACATTGCTATTTGAAAATTTTATAATTGGAAGGAGATATTCGATGAATATCATACTAAAGCGCTTGGCGTGTGTTTTTGTGTTTACCTCTCTGCTTTTCGTAGCAGCATTTGCAGGGAATACAGACCGCACCGGCACCGCAGGCGCACAGGAACTCTTAATTCCTACCGGTGCAAATGGGATAGCACTTGGCGGAAGTAATATCGCATTTGTTACAGGGGCTGATGCGATTTTCTGGAACCCCGCAGGTCTGTCTCGCGGCACATACGGTACCGAGGCGTACTTTTCACACATGTCGTATATTGCAGACATCGGAGTAGATTATGGAGCTCTCGCGGTAACTTTTCCTTCAATCGGAACGTTTGCCGCTTCCTTCAAATCTCTCGCTTTCGGCAATATCCCTGTTACCACGGAGGATAATCCCGATGGAACAGGCTCTACGTTTTCTCCAACATATATGGTCGCCGGTCTTTCATATTCACGGATTCTCAGCGACAGAGTTTCTGTTGGAGCAAACTTCAATCTCGTGAACGAGACTATCATGAGCACATCTGCAACCGGGTTTGCACTCGATGCAGGTGTTGAGTACAATGGTCTTATCGTCCCAGAGTTGAAGTTAGGCGTTGTAGTAAAAAATCTCGGTCCGAATATGACCTACGCCGGTTCCAATCTTCTTCGCCAAGGAACGACAGTAGGAGACATTCGCGGTATAAATTGGTATGCCGTCGAAGCAGCTTCGTTTGAACTTCCATCACAGATGGACGTTGCTTTGGCGTATGATAAAAAACTTGGTGAAACGAATGACGTAACCGTTTTCGCCGACTTCGAGAACAACAACTATAGTTCCGATGTATACAAGTTTGGCTTGCAATATGTGTTCAACAATATGCTATTCCTTCGTGGCGGTTATAATTGGGCACCGAACGCTCCGAAGGACCAAACAGGACAAACTTCCCAGATCTTCGACTGGACGGTCGGAGCTGGCATAAACTATGATTTAGGCGGTGTTGATTTTACACTTGACTATGCCTATGAACATGTTCTTCTCCTGACGGCGGTTAATGTGGTTACTGTGAAGTTCGGTCTCTAAGGAAGATATATTTTGGCAAGGAAAAAGGTTGCCCGTATTGTTCGGGCGACCTTTTTTATTTTGCAAATGCTGTTGTGAAACAATTAAGAACTGATGTTATGCAGAGTTTATAAGCTTTGCCACCAAAGCACTAAGACACAACGACTTTTTAAGGAAAGCTAAATTCTGTTAAGTCCATTAATAAAAAATGTTGGTTTTTTTAGTGACTCATGTTACGCAAAACATTTTTCAACACACCCCCGGCCCCTCTCTCCAACGCACGAGCCCTCGCCCCAGAGGGGAGTTCGGCGCAAGAGTCTATGACCTCCCCTCTGTGTGTCGGCAAGCGTGTAAGAGAGAGGGGATTGAGGGGTGTGTCATGATGCGTAACATCAGTTAGTGACTTCGTGGCGATAAGATTGGGCTTTTGCGTAGCATAAGTTAAGAGTATTTGGAAATAGAAACGGGATTACAATGTCATTGAAACGTTGCATTGCACTTCTTTTTATTATGTTCTCTGCTGCATATACGCAGCAATCTCCCTATTTCCCGCGAACCGGCGCCAACGCAGCGGCGGAAATTCTAAGAGAAATGAAGAATCCCAGCGTGTACCTGGTCGTTGCCTTGGCTCCGGGTTTTGAAGACCGTGCTTCGATAGCGAATTTCAGAATTGGCAACGGTGCAAACGTTGCTGTCGTCTACGCGACCAATGGAGAAGATATCCCAAGTGATTTAAGCGGTGAAATGTTTTACCAGCTTGCTTCACGCAGGAAAGAAGAGGCGTATCAAGCGCTTTCGTACCTCGGCGTCCAATCGTATTTCCTCAATATCTCCGTCAGCGAATTCTCAAACGGTAACAGCTGTTTTCAGCCGACGGCTGCGCTTACCCAAATAGTAAACGACCGCCTTGACAGCGTGGTCGCCCAAGTAAAGCCCGATGTTATTGTGTTAGATCGTGATCCTTTCAGTGAAGGCAAAGAATCGGCTCGATTCGTTTATCTTAAACATCTGATTGTTCATAATCTCCGGGATAAAATAAAGGCGTCGCGCTGGAATGTGAAACGATTTTTCGGCCAGACCATTGAAAATGAAAATGCCGTTGTCGTCCCCGTTGAACAAAGGGATGCTGTCTGGTCAGAAAGCTATGGTACAATGGCACAGAAGGCGGAAGAATTGTATTCAAGTTTACGGTACCAAATTCCCGTGTGGACAGCAATGACCCCGCATCGCTATGTTCAACTTTATCCGGAGAGAATGAAATCGCCGCTCCCTTTAAACAAAGGACTGCCGCAAATCGGAACAACCCTAAAGGCAGTTGAAGCGACGATTCATTCCATAGCGTCAATCGACAAATCGTTGAGCCGCGAAAAACAGCTTGAGATGCTCCGTCCGGCGATCGCTCAAGTTGACGCGTTCATACAAAGCCACACGCAATCGTTGAATCCAACCGATGTAAGAGTGCTTGCTGCCTGGAAATTCCAGCTCGAAAACCTTCGGTGCCAGATTTTGGATGTTAAGATTCCGTACAGCGTCAGCGATACGATTGTAACCCCAATCCAGGTTTTCTTCCTTCAATTTGGCAATTTGGACGCCGTCAGGAACAGCGGCAAAACGCAAATCCTATTCCCCGGAGTCGTTCAAAAAGAGTGGATCGTCAATGAATCGCAAAGTACTTTTTACCCCTTGAAAGACAGTTCGCGATTTAGGGTTCTCTCTCCTCGATCTATTAGCCTGAATTCGACTGAAACTCCGCAGGGATTCGGGGCCATGCAGGTACGGACATCGCTGATTTTTATCGTGAGCCACCAGGATGCTGATCCAAACCGCAACTTCATGTATAGAGAAGAGATACCGCTTATTATCGCACCATTTCGCTCTGTCGAGGTGCTGTCGCCGCAGGTGATAATGCACGGCGATACAAATCTTTACCTGCGTTTCAGAAGCAATGTGCGGGACAAAACAAAGGGGGCGGTGTACATCAATGATCCGCTGGTTTCATCAGCGCAAAAAAAAATAGAACTGCCGGGGAAAAATTTTGTCGAGATGGACACACTTCTTCTGCTTTGGAAAGATACCCTTCTGACTGCCCCGCACGAAGCAACGATTTGGGCCAGTGGAGGAAAACCTGTAGGAAGTTTCGCAGTTCGGCCTTTTGATGTCAAGGTCAAAGCCAACGCACGAGTTGCAATTTGTTCGGCGATTGAGAACAGCCCGGTGCAGATCGCCCTTCGCCGGCTTGGTGTCCCGGCAAAACTCCTGGATTCGACGAACTTCTCGAGCTTTGGGTTATTGAATAATTCCGTGATGATCGTGGATCAATTTTCCTTCAATAAATTCCTTGGATTTGGCAGGCAGTTGGATTCGATGGAACAATGGCTCAGACATGGCGGCAGTCTGGTCATTCTTCCGCAATATGGAACAGAACGGATCAATCCATTCCTGGGAAATGAAATTACATTTACTGATCCGTCTGCAGGTGATTGCAAAGAGGATGTGTTTATTGATTCGACAGACGCGCTATTTCAGTTTCCCAACATGATTAAAGAAAGCAGCTTTACTGAGGAACCGTTCGCAATCTCTTACAGTGGACTCGCGGATAAAAAGAGCGGCGACTCAAAAGTATTGATGAAATCCGGCACACGCGTACTCATTTTGGAAAAACATTTGGAACAGGGGAGAATACTTTACTGCGCGATGAATCTTTTCCCGATGCTGCTCGATCTCCATAAAGGTTCGTATGAATTGCTGGCAAACCTCATCAGCAGGGGGTTGGAGTAATGGTTGTTCGTAGTGAAGATACATTAACGATGGCGAGCGAATGAATCCGTCTGTTCTTGTTCTGACTCTTATTTGCGCTTTGTTCCCGCTCAACACCCTTCCGTTCTTTTCAGAACGGGAAGAGTGCTCTATCTCTCCACTATCAACGGCAGATTCAACGGCAGCGGTGTTGGAAGGAGTTGTCGTCGATTATACTTTCGGTAGCTTGGTGAACGCAGCCTCATTCTCTGCGGCTTCCGATGGCAGTCTTTTTGTGCTTGACGAAGGAAATAACGCCCTCACGCAATTTGCTGCCGACGGTTCAGCGGTGAAAACTATCGGCGGAAAAGGGTGGGGCAACTTCGAATTCGACCAGCCGACAGGCGTATGCGCATCGTTTCCGCTGAATATCTATGTTGCAGACTATAACAACCGGCGCGTCCAGCAATTCGACCGCAAATTAAATTATGTTCAGTCCATTACCGACCAGAATTTACCGTCGTCGTACAGCGGAGAATTTTATCCGACCGCATGTGCAATGTCGTCGCAGGGAGAGCTGTTCATTCTCGAAACTCAGGGAAAACGCGTCCTAAAATTTGATCAGAATCAAATCTTCCAGATGGAGTTCGGTTCTTATTCATGGGGGGTGGGCGCATTGTCCGATCCGAAGGATATTACCATGGCACCTTCGGACCGCGTGTTTGTTCTCGATGCTCATCGGGTTGTTGCATACGACATCTTCGGCAATTATCTCAGCTCCTTTTCTTTGCTTTCGCCCGAAAGCCCGAAAGCGATCACCAGCACGAAAGATGCAATAGTTGTCACATTTCCTTCATCGATTGCGGTATTTTCGTGGGATGGGAGGCCGCAATTCCAAATTTCTTCCCAAGCGGTGATCGGACTCCCTTCAAACAGTGAATTCCGGGATGCGCTGCTCGTACCATCTCTGAAAGCGGCGGATTCCCGTAAAGTTGTTATACTTACCAACCGTGAGATTGTGGTTGTACGTCAGGGGCAGTGAATGCAACTTTGAGGAATTCGTAAACGACGAGCGGCAGTGTTGCATTGTGCCTTTCATGCATAGCTGTTGGACAGCATAACCGGAAGAACGCAGCATATCAATTTTTTTTGTGGTAAGGCAAGAAGATACCCGACGGCGGTGCTAAAGAGCCTGCTAAATTCCTTGTGTCTCTGTGAAACTCTGCGAGTCTCGGTGCTTCTCTGTGTAACAAAAGCGCTATTTCACAGAGAAACACGGAGGTAACACAGAGAGCCACGGGAGGGGAAAAAACCATGGCCGAACTTTTCGGATGTATTTCTATGTTGTTTCTTTAAAAAAAATCCCGTATTATTTTCTTAATAAATGCCGTCTGCCAGGGGGCGGACGGATTTCTATCACACTAAACAAAAAGAGGGGGTCTTATGTCAAAAAGCTTAAACAAGGTGCAGCTCATCGGAAATTTGGGGAAAGATCCTGAGCTGAAATATACGAGTGCGGGCGTTGCAGTGGCAACGTTCTCGATTGCAACAAGCGATTCGTGGAAGGACCAGGAGGGAAATACCCAGGAACGAACCGAGTGGCATAACATTGTTGCGTGGAGAAAGCTGGCCGAGATTTGCGGCGAATGGCTGAAAAAGGGAAAACGTGTCTATATCGAAGGAAAGCTGCAGACGCGCAGCTACGAAAAAGACGGGGTAAAGAGATATAACACGGAAATTGTTGCCGACCAGCTGATCATGTTGGACGGAGGCGGCCAGCGGCCGACAAACGGCAGTGACGCTGAATCGCCCGCAGCCGATGCTGCGCCGGCGAAAGAGGACGACCTTCCGTTTTAAGTAATGGAAAAAGTTCTTTCTCATTTGTACATTAATAATAGCCCCGCTGCGGCGGGGCTATTGTGTTCATAGTCTCTTCTCACAGCTGAATCCACAAATATTGACCCGAATGTTTTCTGAAATCCTTGTCGACAGCGCAGTGTTCCTTTGTTCGCTTGTGCTCTCCGCTTTTTTTTCAGCAGCGGAGGTCGCGCTCTTTTCATTGCAGCCGTCGACGCTCGAAGAACATGCTTCAGCGCGTTCCGGCGGTTGGAGATACGTAACGACACTTCTCCGAAAGCCCCGGTACTTGTTGGTTACGATTCTTATCGGCAACACAATTGTTACGACGGCCGCGGCGGTCGTTGTTGCTCTGCTCACCGTTGACGCAGCAGGGTCGTTCGGATGGAACAAAGAACTGGCGTTAGGAATCGAAGTGGTCGTTGTCACGTTTGTCGTAATCGTGCTGAGCGAAGTGACGCCGAAAGTCATTGCCGCCCGTGTACCTGCCGCATTAGCGCGCCGCATCGCGTTTCCGCTCTATTGTGTGTCGATCGTATTCTATCCTCTCACAGCAGTCCTCGTTGCGATGGTGAAAGCATTTGAATCCCGCCTGGGGCTTCATCAACGGCAAACCGCCTTAAAGAGCGACGAAATTAAGACTCTTGCAGATGTGGTGAGCGAACACGGGGCTATCGACCAGGAAGAACGAAGCATTATCCATAGCATGATGAACGCCAAAGAGATGATCGTGCGCGAAGTGATGACGCCTCGTACCGACATGGTCGCCCTCGACAGCGCCGCACAATCGTTCGACGGAGTTGTCGACATCTTCGTCGCGAAGAAGCATTCGCGCATCCCCGTGTATTCTGACACCATCGATAACATCAAAGGTATTCTGTACGCAAAAGATGTTCTGCCGCTGCTGTATGAAAAACAGGCCCGGAAGACGCTGGACATTCTGAAGCTCTCCCGCGAACCTCTTTTCGTTCCCGAAAGCAAAAAAGTGGAAGACCTTCTGAAGGAATTCCAGGATAAAAAAACGCGCATTGCCGTCGTTGTCGATGAATACGGCGGCACTGCCGGGCTTGTAACATTCCAAAATGTCGTGAGAACGATCGTCGGAGACATTTCGGACGAGCTTGCCGTTTCCGAATCGAAGGCGCTGAAACTGAGCGAGCACTCATACCGGTTCAGCGCAAACATCGGGATCTCGGAGGCTTCGGAGGTGCTCGGGGTTCCGCTCTTTAATGATGAATCGGGGTACGATACGCTCGGAGGATTCTTGTTTCATTTGTTTGGCAGGGTTCCGAAGGATCACGAATCGATACAGTATGAGAACATCTTTTTTACGGTACAACGGGCGGCGAGAAACAGGATTCTCTACGTTCTCGCAGACATTCAACGGCCAGTCGAAAGGAAAGAATCAGAATGAAGAGGTTATGCACTTCGGTGATCCTCTGTATTGTGCACATTGCGGTCTTTTCTCTGTCATACTCGGCCTCACGCGACCCGGTCCGTGCAAAGAAGGGAATGGTTGTTGCGGCAGAACCTATTGCAGCAAATGTTGGATTGAAAATTTTGAAGGAAGGGGGGAACGCTGTCGATGCGGCAGTGGCTGTCGGTTTCGCGCTGGCTGTGACATATCCGGGAGCGGGAAATATCGGGGGTGGGGGGTTTATGGTGATGCGATTCGCAGACGGCACCGTGAAATCGCTCGATTACCGGGAAACGGCGCCGGCAGCCGCGAAGCGCGATATGTTCCTTGATAAGAATGGGAATTTCTTGGAACAAAAAAGCACACGCGGTCATCTTGCGTGCGGCGTGCCGGGCTCCGTCGCGGGAATGATGTACGCTCAGCGGCGGTACGGAAGGCTTAGCCGCGCTCAAGTGCTGAAACCCGCAATCGACCTGGCCGAAAAAGGTTTTCATCTTCACTACAGGCTGGCCGAAGACATGGAGAGAATGATTCCCGATTTCTCCGCGTACCGAAGCTCGAGAAAAGCGTTCTCCAAAAATGGCAAACCGTATGCGGAGGGAGAATTGTTCCAACAAAAGGACTTGGCAGCAACACTGATGCGTATCAGAGATAAAGGGCGCGACGGGTTTTACACCGGCGAGACTGCGAAACTGATCGTTGCAGAAATGAAACGGGGGGGCGGACTTATTACGCTCAAGGACCTTGAAGATTATGCATCGATCATTCGAGATCCGGTTCGAGGAACGTATCGCGGGTACGAAATTATTTCCGCAGGACCTCCCAGCAGCGGCGGTGTTGCTCTCGTCCAAATGTTGAACATTCTCGAAGGCTACAACCTTGAAGAATACGGCTGGAATTCGTCGAAAGCCGTTCACCGGATGACGGAAGCGATGCGGCGAGTGTATGCTGACCGTGCAGAATTTCTCGGCGACCCCGATTTCGTGAAAATTCCTGTCGCATGGCTGACGTCGAAAAAATATGCCGAACAGCGCCGGGCAACAATTGATACGGCGAAGGCAACTCCGAGCGACCAGATTTCTCACGGTGTACAGCCGCCGACGGAGAAGGACCACACCACTCACTATTCCGTCGTTGACAGGTTTGGAAATTGCGTGAGTGTTACAACGACATTGAACGATGCATACGGTTCAAAGGTTGTCGTCGCCGGCGCCGGATTTTTGTTGAACGATGAGATGGATGATTTCAGCGCAAAGGAGGGTGTTCCGAACGAGTACGGCCTTGTCGGAAGCAGTGCAAACTCCATCGCACCGAGCAAACGTATGCTCAGTTCTATGACACCGACAATAGTTGTGAAAGATGGAAAGCCGTTCATGGTGATAGGGACGCCAGGCGGTTCCACAATCATGACGACTGTGCTGCAGGTAATTGTGAATGTTATCGACTTCAAAATGACGATCCAGGAAGCCGTCGACGCGCCGCGTATCCATCACCAATGGCTGCCGGATTACCTGATGTATGAAGAACGCGCATTGTCCCAGGATGCGATTGATAACCTGCGTGCGATGGGACATTCGCTTCGTATGCGCGAGAATACGACAGGCCTCGCGGAGGGAATTCTGTTCGACCGCAAGAGAGGGCTGCTGCTCGGTGCGACTGACCCCCGCGGCTATGGAGAAGCGGTTGGTTATTGAGAGATGAACGAGCGCTATTATTTTCGTATATTAGTTATCTGCCACATACAAAGCAATTGGAAATGAAGAAAGAAGAAACTGTAAAAGCATGGACGCCAACCAATCCTGCGTTCAACCCGAATGAACCGATGCAAGTCGGCGGCCAGGCCGTGATCGAAGGCGTTATGATGCGGGCAAAAGGAATGATTGCGACTGCTGTCCGGCGTCCAGACGGCAAAATTGTCGTGAAGAAAGAGGAGTTCCGTTCTCTTGCAGAGCGGTATCCGTTTTTCAGAATTCCGGTCATTCGCGGCGCCGTCGGCTTGATTGAAATGATGTATATCGGCATCAAGACACTCAATTATTCGGCAGAAATCGCCCTCGATGATTCCTCCAGCGATGAAACAGCGCCGGAGAAAAGCCAGTCGACGTTTTCTCTGTTGGCAGCTATCGTTGCTGCATTGGCGCTCGGCATAGGAATTTTCTTTTTTATCCCGTTGTTTCTCGCTACGCTGTTCTTCAAGGTTGAGCAACAGCCGCTCTTGTTTAACCTCGTTGCAGGCGCGATTCGCATAACGATCCTTATTGCCTATTTGTATTCCATTTCATTGATGAAGGATGTTCATCGTCTCTTTCAGTACCACGGTGCGGAGCATAAGGCGGTGTTCACATTCGAACAAAACGCACCGCTTGAAATTTCTTCCGCGATGCAATTCACGCGCTTCCATCCGCGATGCGGCACGAGCTTTGTCTTGCTCGTCATGCTTGTCTCGATTCTTCTCTTCAGCCTCCTCGATACGGCCGTGTTATTAACGTATGGGTCGCTCTCGCTCGCGATCCGGCTTACGACGCATATTCCGTTTATTCCGATTGTCGGCGGCATCTCGTACGAAGTGTTGAAATTTTCCGCAAAGCATGCGTCGTCGCCTCTCGGCAGGCTGTTGGTGGCGCCCGGCTTGTGGCTGCAAAAAATTACAACAAAAGAGCCGGACGAAACTCAGATGGAAGTATCGCTGTGTGCAATAAAAGCGGCTTTACGTTTGGATGAGTCGCCGGTCTCCGCGTATGCTCCTTCTGTTGCTGTCGGGTAATTCCGCCCTCATTATTCTGCACTTTTATCCGGTACCATGTTAGAAAAGCTGGAAAAAATTAAAGAGCGTTATCTCGAAGTGACTCGATTGCTGAGCGACCCGGCCGTGATTTCAAATCAGGAGCGGAATAAGGAGCTTGGCAAGGAATTCCGGGAGCTTTCAGAAATTGTTAAATGGTACGAAGAATACCGAAAGCTGCTCACGAGCGTGCGAGGAAGCAAAGAAATTCTTGAACAGGGGGGCGACGCCGAGCTGAAATCGCTCGCCGAACTCGAAGTGGCGGAGCTTCAGCCAAGACTTCTTGTGGTGGAAGATCGTCTGAAGCAATTGCTTGTTCCGAAAGACCCCAACGACAGTAAAGATACCATCATAGAAATTCGCGGCGGCACCGGCGGAGAAGAGGCCGCATTATTCGCCTCGGATCTCTACCGGATGTACACACGCTTTGCCGAGCGAAAGGGATGGAAAGTTGAAACGCTCGATTGGAATGAAACGGAAAAAGGGGGCTTCAAAGAAGTCGTTCTCAGCGTTGAAGGAGAGGACGCATACGGCATGATGAAATTTGAAAGCGGCGTCCATCGGGTGCAGCGGGTTCCCGAAACTGAAGCACAGGGACGAGTTCACACCTCGGCAGCATCGGTCGTCGTCCTGCCGACAGTCGAAGACGTTGAAATTGAGATAAATCCCGCCGACCTTCAGTTTGACACGTACCGCGCCGGGGGAAAAGGGGGACAAAACGTGAACAAGGTTGAGACGGCGGTTCGCATTACACACAAACCGACCGGCGTTATTGTCGCCTGCCAGCAGGAGCGCTCGCAGTTTCAGAACCGGGAGCGCGCGATGAAAATGCTCCGCGCCAAATTGTATGAAATTAAACTCAACGAACAAACCGCAGGAACCGCCGCCCAGAGAAAATCGATGATCAAGAGCGGCGACCGCAGCGACAAAATCCGCACTTACAATTATCCTCAGAATAGGGTGACCGACCACCGTATCGGACTGACCCTCTATAACCTCTCGGAAATTATTGACGGGAAGCTCGACGAGATCGTCGAACAACTTCGGCTTGCAGACCGGGCAGAGAAGCTTAAAAGCGGTACAGGGGTCGGCGTTTCTTCATGACGCAGTTTTTATCCTTTTCTTCCTAAAGAATTCTTTCAGCAGTTCCCCGCACTGAGCATCGAGCACTCCGCCGATTGTATGAACCCGGTGGTTCAGCCGTTCATCGTCAGTGATCGAAAAGAGCGTTCCGCACGCTCCCATTTTCGGGTCGTAACTTCCGAAGACCACGGTAGGAATCCGAGAGAGAACAATCGCGCCGGCACACATCGGGCAGGGCTCAAGCGTCACATACAGCGTGCAGCCTTTAAGCCATTTTGATTCGAGGCTTGCTGCTGCTGCCGTGAGTGCAATCATTTCTGCGTGCGCGGTCGGGTCATTCATCAGTTCAATCTGATTGAATCCTTTTCCAATGACCGTTCCTCCATGAACGACCACTGCGCCGACCGGGACTTCGTTTTTCGAAAACGCAGTCCGCGCTTCTTTCAGCGCAAACTCCATCCAGCGTTCATGGGTTGTCATCGATGCTTTCGGAGAGATTATTTCTTTTCTGCGGAAGAAGATTCGGCCGTGAGGACCATATCTCCGACGGGCGAATCCGTTGTTTGGTATACTCGAACGAGGGAGAATTCTTTCAAGGTTGTGTTGATGCGCTGTGCGGCGATTTCAATCTCGGACAGTTTTTTCGACATATCGTCATCCGTAGATTTCTTTTTTGCCAGACGAACATACCCTAAAATGATTGCGAGCGGGTTATTGATGCGGTGCTTTAACGTTGTCACGACTTCGTTGAGGGTTTTGAGCTGCGTTTCTTTCAACTGGATCGTATGCTGGTGGGCGAGATTCTCTTTTTCTTTGGCTGTCAATTTTTCCCGCAGCTCGATAACCCGAACCAATGCCCATGCAAGCACCCACATCCAGAGCAGCGTATCAAAATGAGAAAAAGTTTCAGAAGTCCCGAGATGTTTCTTTTTAAATGCCACATAAAAATCGAGGGTCGAGATGAAATAGTATCCGTAGATAAAATAGGACGCTAGCACGGCAGGGTACCGCGTGACGAAATCTCGAATAAAGATGGTTATCTTTTTCATCGGAACCGCGAAGCGAACGGTTGAGTTGGAAAGAATAGAAATTTCGGTAGAAGACATTGAGCGACTGTCGTGTTATGAGTAAGAACCTGTACGCCAGAAGGGAGTCGAACCCCTAACCCTCAGCTTCGTAGGCTGATGCTCTATCCAGTTGAGCTACTGGCGCATTGAATATTGCGCTGAATTCAACAAAAGACACAATTTGATTTCTGTCAAATTGTTGAATCGTCATAAATTTTTTCTACGCTGTAGAATGAAATTGTTGACGTTAATTGCACTACAAAGATAGGGCAATTGAGATTAGAAATCAACCATATCATTTTATTAATATCAGGGTGAACCGTTCGTTGGCGCCTGCTGTGATTGTGGAAAAATTATTCACTGCAACGCTTGGAACTTCGTCTATGATTTGAGGTTTTCTTGCGGGCACGTAAGACGGGAAGGAAAGAAACGATACTGGAAGATAGGTCATTCTGGATACCCGAAAGGGGATGAAAGAACTGCTCCGAAAAAGAAAAAGTAATTATCTTAGAGACAGCAAAATGAAGACGGCCATAAGTGACCGCCTTTTTTATCGCTGTGGACTCTTTCATTTCAATCCCCTATATTTACGACAACACTACACGGGGATGCCTACAATGCACAATTCTCTCCTTACCTTCTCTAAGAATTATATGACAAAGGAACACAAAAGCGCCATATCGGCGATTCGTTTGGTTATGACCATCTGTGTTCTTACGGTTTTTTACGCGAACATGGCTCATTCGCAATGGCAGGGATGTGACAAACTCTATGGCACCGGCGTTAAATGTTTTGCTCAAAGCGGTACGAATATTTTTGCAGGGACTATTGAAGGAGGCATTTTTCTTTCTACTAACAATGGTACAAACTGGACACAAGTCAATACAGGTTTGACAAACAATTTTGTTGATGCTTTTGCAGTAAGCGGAATGAATATTTTTGCAGGAACTGAAGACGGTCTTTTCCTCACTACGAATAGTGGGATGAATTGGACACTAACTTACAACAGTCTGACAAATTACAATGGTCTGACAAATAGCGATATTTGCGCTCTTGCAATAATTGGAACGAACATCTTTGTCGGTACATGGGGGGGAGGTGTGTTTCGTTCTGGGGACAATGGCATGAATTGGACGCAGGTCAACAGCGGTCTGCTGAACGTTGATATATATGCCATTGCCGTAATTGACAGTAATCTTTTTGTTGGAACTTATGGTGGCGGTGTTTTTCTCTCAACCAACGAGGGAGGAAGCTGGAACGCGGTCAATAACGGATTGACAAACAATAATGTCCTTACTCTCCTGGTAAACGGTACAAGTCTCTTGGTAGGAACTGAAGACGGTGTTTTTCTCTCCACTAACAACGGAGCTAACTGGTCTCATTTCAACATCGGATTAACAAACATTAAGGTGGCAGCTCTTATAGTAAGCGGCACTAATCTTCTCGCGGGGAGTATTGAGAGAAGAGGCCTTTTTCTTAGCACGAATAACGGCGTAAGTTGGACACATGACACTACTGATTTCTTGAATAATGACATCCACTCTCTTTTCGCTAGCGGCTCAAATGTATTTGCGGGAATTGACGATGGTATTTTACTTTCTACCAATTACGGGATAAACTGGACACAGGCGAATGTCGGCTTATTAATGAACGATTCTATCAAAGCTATTGCTGCAAGCCCTATTGGGGCAGGTGGCATGAATCTATTCGTTGCGTCTGGGGGCGACATTTTTCTTTCCCCGGACTACGGCGGATACTGGACGCAAATCAACAAAGGAATATCAAACATTTCCGTTAATACTTTTTTAATAGATGGCAATAATATCTTTGCGGGCACTGATAATGGGGTTTTTCATTCAACCGACATTGGCACAAGTTGGACTGTTGACAGTATCGGTATGGGCGGCGTGAAAGTCGTTTCCTTTGTAATGAGTGAAACGAATCTTTTTGCTGGGACTTATGGGAGTGGCGTTTTTCTTTCCACTAACAGCGGCGCAAGTTGGAATGCGGTCAATGTAGGCTTGTTAAACAGTAATGTCCTAACACTTACCGTTTCATCTCTGAATCTTTTTGCAGGGACGAATGGCGGTGGGCTTTTTCTCTCTACAAACAATGGAACAACTTGGAATGCGGCAAATATCGGCTTGACAAATACTGATGTCCGTACCCTCACTTCATACGATGGGAATATATTTGCGGGAACCAATGGCGGCGGTGTTTTTCGCTCCACGAACAATGGTACAAGCTGGGTTGCGGTCAATGCTGGCTTGACGGATACCAATGTTCGCGCGCTTGCTGCGTTAGGGGACACAAATCTCTTTGCTGGGACTTCACGTGGCGGTGTTTTTCTTTCCACAAACAATGGAACAAGCTGGACAGACACCAATTCAGGTTTGACGAACCTCCATATCAATGTCCTTGCCGTAAGCGGCCCAACTCTCATTGCCGGCACGGATGGTGCAGGCGTTTGGTTAATCTACTTGTTCAATGAGAATAATGGTACTGATGTAAAGCGGAATGTGAATGAAATACCAGCAGTGTTTTCGCTTTCTCAAAATTATCCAAATCCTTTCAACCCCACAACAACAATTTCCTTCTCTCTTCCCTCTCGCTTAATCGTATCATTAAAAGTCTTTGACATCTTAGGAAGAGAAGTATCAACGATTGCTTCCGGAGAATTACAGGCGGGAAGTTATACTCGGCAATGGAACGCGGCGAACTTCGCAAGCGGCGTATATTTTTACAGACTCACTGCTGGAAGTTTTGTGGAGACGAAAAAATTGATGCTAATAAAATAGTAAATGCATCCTAACAAATCGCTCAAACAAAAGGAAATGTCCACAGCTTTATCTCATGTCCGTTGGTCAACTTTACGAGTAAACCTTGGGAAGGAGTTCATATGAAAATAACAATAGCCATCTCGCTATGCCTGTCAATTATTTTGAGCATTTTATTCTTCCCCTGTTTCTCTCGTTAAGATTAAATAGAAGTTATTCTTGAGTTAGGTGCAAACGAACCGAACCTCACGGGCGACTTCTCTCTATCGATGCCGCCTGTGGAACACCTTCACCTGCGAAAAGTCCGCCCGGTTAAACCGTTGAACGCACAGCGAAAAGAAGAGTATTCCTATCAAAATAACTATTGCCAGTGCTAAATGCGGCGTCACAATAAAGCCGCCGATGTCGAATGCAATGCCGCTATGCAGCATCGCGGCTTCTGTCATTCCGTCCGTTTCCAGAGCGATGGAACGGAATGCCGATGTGGTATAGGTCAGTGGATTAAGATAGATGATGGGACGGAGAAAGCCCGGCAGCACTGTGGTTGGTATGTATGCTCCGGATAGAAATGTCAACGGCATGGCGATAACCGATATCATTACCTGAAACGTTGAAGAATTCTTCGACAACGTCGCCAGGTACAATCCTATGGATGCAAAGGTGACGCCGACAATCGCCATCACTCCTCCCATCTCGACAAAATGGAAAAGGTCAAGCTTCAGTCCTATGAAAAGGCCGATGATGACGATAAGCATTCCCTGCAGGACGGAAATCACTGTTGCAGAAGCAATCTGTCCCAGAGAAATCTGCCATCGTGCGATAGGCGCAACCATAATTTCTTTCATAAAACCGCTGGCAACGTCTTCAATAATATTCATGGAATTATTCAGGGCCGACTGGAATACCGTCATAATGATGATGCCCGAGATGAGATAATTCATCGGAGCGGCAATGCCCGTTGCCGCCGCCTTCATGACAAAGGAAAAAATGAACAGGAAGAATCCGGACATAAAGAGCGTAAAAAAGAATCGCATTTTGTCCCGGCTGAATGCCGTCAGATTTCGGAGGAGAATCGCTTTAATGGCACGCATTATTTTCGAATCTCCTTTCCGGTGATCGCGATGAAGACATCATTCAATGTTCCTTTGTGCACTTCAAAATCAATGATAGAATCCTTCCGCCGTGAGAGCAAATCCAGCGTTGCAGTGATGCTTCCGGATTGGACCATGAATACATCGTCCTTCTCGCTGAAAGCGATTTCATTTTTTTGAAGATACTCCCGCAACCCGATAGCGTCAGAGGTTTTTATTTTCACGATGTCCGATGTATGTTTGCGCTTTAAATGCGATGGCGTGTCGAAGGCGACAATTTTTCCGTGGTCGATGATGGCAACCTTGTCGCAGATTTCAGCCTCGTCCATATAGTGCGTTGTCATGAAGATTGTCATGTTCTTCTGCTTTTGCACCGTGCAAATGTAGTCCCAGATATTTGCCCGTGTTTGCGGATCCAATCCGGTTGTCGGTTCATCCAGAAAAAGCACTTTGGGGAAATGCACCAATCCCCGGGCAATTTCAACCCGCCGCTTCATGCCGCCGGAGAGACTCTTCACCATCGCCTTCTGCCAATCCAGAAGATCGACCAGGTCAAGAGCAAAACCGATGCGCTCCCGGACTTCCTCTTCGGGAACCCTGTAAAAATCACAGTGCAGAGACAGATTTTCTTCCACCGTCAGATTATTGTCGAGCGTCGATTCCTGAAAGACAATACCGATAACACTGCGCACTTTTGCCTGATCGGCATTGACATCATGTCCGGCAATCTTCAGTGAACCGCTTGTTTTCTCAAGAATGGTGCACAGGGTGTTGATTGTTGTTGTCTTTCCCGCCCCGTTCGGTCCTAGGAAAGCAAAAACGGATCCTTCGTCCACATCAAAGGAGATATCGTCGACCGCGAGTTGATCGCCGTAGGCTTTTGTGAAATTACTAACTTCAATGATTTTTGACACGATACTTCTTTCTCCAATTTTTAATTGCTGTGTTGTAAATTATCTAATGCGAAAACTGCGTCGAAGGATGTTGCGGTCTGGACAGAATAAATAACCGATTTCGGAGCCGTCAAAGAATATCCGTATGTAGAGTAGACGTTTTTAACTTCGGAGTATTGTAATGATGACGAGAGTTAAAAAGGGAACGACAATGCGACGAATCGCGAGAATGCGGTGACAGCGAATTGACTCAGCTACGCTGTCTACGACTCTGCGAGTCATAGACTCGTGGAGCGGCGACGTGCAGCTTCATACCGCTTCGCGGCGGGGACTCTTTCCTTTTTAGAATGATTAGCCGTTCGTTGGCGTCACGGGAACGTTGCGTCGATACTTTTTTCGGTTCCAAATAAACCTAATTGCAACCGCCTTTCGATAACAACTCTCAATGCACTTACCACAAACGAGGCATTCCGAATTTATCACCAGTCCGTTATTCTTGGCAACATATTGTGTTATGGGGATCTTCACCAAGCAGTCCCTGTCGCATTTGCCGCAAAAGTTGCATTTCTCTGTATCAACAACCGGTATCAATCTGGAAAATGTTGCTCCTGCTGCGCAAAGGCTGCCCATCATACACAGGTTTCGACACATCCATCGCCTATCCAACAACAATCCGAAGACAACAGCTCCACCGCAATCGTAGAGCCAGATTTGTTTGTAATGGTTGTCGAAATTCATGTCTAGAAACCCAAGATCGAATTGTAGATGTGTTATCATCCCTGATTTCAGATTGAGGAAAAAAAATGTGAAAGCCGTGGCAAAGAAGGCAATGACCACCGTAATCCGATTTATTTTTAGCCACCATCCTGGCTTGCGCCATGGAATTTTAAACAGAGACTGCTGACCCGAGAAATCCTGCAGCGTGCCAAAGAAACAAAGCCAGCCGCATCCGGCTCTCCCGATAACGGGTGTGAGCAATATCAGAACTCCCCAGATAACAACAACCCACGTAACCACCCCCCAATAAATTGAGTGCCAAATGAAAGCAAAGTTTAACGCTCTAAAAAATATGGGTGTCAGAATTAAAAAGACCATTCTGGCCAGCAAATTATAAGTGAACAACTTCTTCATCTTTTCATTCCATTGATGGCTGGTTTGAGTTACGGCAAAGCCAACGACGGCAGTACCGGGGCTGACCTGCGGCGACGTACAGCCAGCCTCTTTTCTCTTGTTGAAAATTCCGGAGTTCTTTAGCGGGGACTATTTCCTTTCTAAAAATGGTTAGTCGGAAACCGCATTTTATTTCAACGATTATCCACTCTGTCGGCTTTAAAAATCCACTGAACGCCGTATTTGTCATAAAACTGTCCGTATGTTCCAAAAGGCATATCATGCAGTTCCTGAAACCTCTCTTTTTCTGCGCCTTCGGCAAGTTTGTCGAAAACTGATTTCAACTCATCATACGCTTTTCCAATAATAAATATGGCGAATGTATTGCCGTGTATTGGATTAAATGCGGGAGAAGCCATCCAGTCAGTGGCCGATATTTCAATATCACCACTTTTTAGATGTGCATTGATAACCCTGTTGTGCTTCTCTGCTGGGAGCATGTTTTTCATTGGAGAATCGCCAAGCTTCGTAAGCTTCAGCTCGCCGCCAAGGCACTGGTGATAAAAAGTCATCGCCTCGGCACAGTTACCGTCAAATAAGAGGAATGGCAAACACTTCAACAGGATATCGCTCCTTTCATCGCTAAACTATGACAAAAACGCGTTGCCGCCCTAAAGGACAGGAGCTACGCTGTCTACGACTCTGCGAGTCATAGACTCGTAAAGCGGCGACGTGCTCATGGTTCCGTCAGCTGAAGACGGTTTAGGGTGTAATTTTATGCTTACTGGCGAAATATTCAGTTAATGACAAAAAGTTTTTTGGCCATAGATATCCGCTCTTCTCCTTTAGGAGCAGCCCAATTCCTTCGACCGAAGAATTGTCAATCGGTCCATAGACATGCGGAAAAACCGATGAAGTACTTAAATGCTGTGTTCCGGCTCCTTTTTCTGGTGCTGCTGATTCATATTTTGTTTGTGATCTTAACTTCAATGGATCGATTTTGAGAAGTAATACGTTATCCTCAACGTTCGAATAATAATCATTAGCAACTGAGATTACCGATGCTTCAAGTGCGCAGTGGACAAAACCATTTTCGTCAAAAGTGACAGGGATATAACTATCTTCTTTGATTAAATGCAGATAGTCTTTTTCTTTTACGATATGATAGATCACTGCTGATTCTTTCTAAATTACCGCCTAACTCACCGTCGCACGCTGCAACTTGCGGCTGCCTCCGTCGGCATGCTGCTGGTTAGGCCGACGCATGTATTATTTTTTGTAATTTTCATCTGCGATGTGTTCTTGAGTAACACTCTCCTGAACCTCACGGCGAATAATCGTTCTCCCAACGACCGCAAACAGGACAAGGATCACGCCCGTATACCAAGCACCGATACTGAAACTGCTTGACCAGTACATTGCGATAACCAGCCCACCACCTGCAATCAAAGCCGCCATCACTGCAAACATCCGCATTCCATAGAGAAAAACAAATGGAGTATAGTGTGCTCCCAATAGAACCATCATTCCCGGGTAGAACCAATTCAAGCGATACAGGCTAACAGGCAGAAGGAGGGGCATCGATAAGGGTAGGACGAATGCTGCTTGCATGCCCAATTGGCTAAGGGAGTTCTGCGCGCTCAGCGGACTCTTGCGTCCAAAAACACGGATGAGCAGTTCTGTGACCGGGAAGATGAAAAATCCTCCCACTACCAGCATCATGATAGCTGCTCGGGGCGTACTCAAGGTTGCCAAGTTTGCCGACACAAGCCATAACATGCCGGAAACGAGTTGCCCATAAAAGCCCCCCGCAAACCTGATACGCATTTCTCGCTGTGCATCGCTTATATCCATATCTATAAGTCTCCTTATGTTCTTGCCGCCTAACTCTGATCAGATCGCACATAGCACGCATGCGATGGTTTCATTACGCAACCGCACGCGACGACTTTTTCCTTTTTAAAAGGAACGCAATTAATAACAGTAAATGTTTATTGGTGCTCATACGTTTGTCATTTTATTGCCGCTCAGCTATGATTACATTGCATCTGGCGGGTGTGCGTCGGATTGTACCATGATAGGTCGCACCTAGCATGAAGTGATATGGTTGGAGGGATTGTCTGGTAGGCTTGAGACCAGCCCTTCGTGGAATCTCTAGCGCAAAAATTACTGCTAATCGGATACAAATGCAACCGCCCAGAGGTGAGTCTGGGCTGGATGCTGAAATTGCTCGGCTAATACTATTTAATTAACATCAACTTTTTCGTCTGGACAAAACTTCCAGCAGCAAGCCTGTAGAAATACACTCCGCTCGGCAAGTTGCTCGCATTAAACATCACCGAGTGAGTGCCGGCAGTCTGACGTTCATCGATTAATGTTCTCACAAGCCGTCCCAGTTCATCGTACGCTTTCAATGTTACAAGAGTATTCACCGGTAGTTGATAACTGATGACTGTTGTCGGATTGAACGGATTTGGATAGTTCTGACTTAATGTAAACGCGGTTGGCGTCGTATTTTTTACTCTCTTTATTCCTGCGCTCACATCTTGCCTAATTTTCATCGCAAGAAAGTTCCAGCCATTGAGAGTATCAGCGACTTCCCCGCCCACATACACATTGTCGCTGTCATCGACAAAAATATTTTTGCCCGTTTCATAATTGCTGTGGGGAGCCTCAAACTTCATTTGCCATTGCAGATCTCCCGCGCTTGAGTATTTCAATGTGTAACACAAGCCCGACGGTCCGGAATTATGGCTTCCGCCGGTTACATAAATGTTGTCGTCTTTATCAAGTCCTACGCTGTAGGCATAGTCGTCTAAATGTTCGTCGCTATTGAATACTCGTGTCCACACATCTTTTCCTGCGGATGACAATTTCTGGGTGAAATAGTCCCAGGAATCGTCGCCCATGCCATATCCCGTAAATACGATGTCATCGTTGGAATCAATGACTAAGTCGGTGGTAATGACAATATCCCCCACCTCCGGATATTCTCTGGTCCAGAGAGTATCTCCCGCTGAATCACATTTCATTATTTTTGTGTCTGAAAGCAAAAGGACAAGATTCGTTTCCTTATCGAAAACAATTTTCTTAGTCTTCGTCTCACCAAATTGCATTCTCCAGAGCGGGACTCCTGCTTCGGTGATCTTTAGTAAAACTACTTTGGTGGCCGGCAAATCGCCCCCAGCCCAGAATGATTGGAGAATGGCCGCATAAATATTGTCGTTCTTATCGATTGCAATGTACTGCACTTGATAAGAACTGGTATCATCCTGAATGGGCAGCGTCCACAATGAATCCCCAGCAGTAGAATATTTGCCTATTTTGGCGGCAGTTTGATTATAACCGATGATCGGTTCCCCTTTTGAATTTAAGACGACCTGAACCCCTTCCGAATTAATATTGATGTTGTCGTGAAAATCCCTGGCCCAGAGCAATGCTCCATTTGCCGAATACTTGTGAAATATTGCATACGGGGTATTTTGCTCAAATGTTGACAGGCCAACCGCGTAAATATTCGATTCAGAATCGACAGCAATCCAATCTGCTTCATCCCATGAGTGAAGCGCAGACAGATATCGCAATTCAAGCAAGGAATCTCCCGGGGGGGAATATTTCAAGATTAAGAGGTCTTGGCTTGAATCACGACCCGCACTTCTTCCGGCCAAATAGATATTATTGGATTGATCCATCACAATGTCATTTGGTAAATCGATCCCATGGCCGGGACCATCGTAAATTTTGTACCATTCAATTTTAGGTGTATTGGTTTGAGCGAATACTAGAATCGGAACAATGAGTGCATAAAAGAGAAGAACAAAATATTTTTTCATATCTCCTCGCATGGATTGCGGAAACCATTTTTCATGGGGTCGATTCGTGCAGGGAATTGTTCATCGGGAAGAGTAAAATCCGGCACGATGCAGTCATCGTGCAAGGGAGTTGCGAAAATAGAGCCCCTTGTCGCGTGTGTGTACGAGAGAATTTACATTTTTGTCGAATTAAACACAACTCAAACGCAGGCCAACGCAGACGGATCAAAATATGCGAGCGGTGTTTACTTCTATCGATTGCAGGCAGGAATATCCAACGAAACGAAGAAACTAGTGCTTTTGAAATAGCGCCAAATATGTTATTTTATCATTCAGCCCGGGAAAGTTCGGGAGGCCCCTCGCAAATTGGGTGGCCGGTTCGGAGAAAAAGTTGAGACATTTTTTTTAGAATTTATGAGAAATACAACCAGAGAAAATATTTTCAGATTGGACAAGCAGCAGACAATCGCAATAAACAAGGTTCTGCGAAGGAGCTACAAGTTGCTCTCGGATTCGACAAAACAAAAGATTGAATCCTTATTTCACACTTCTCTTTTCCCTGAATCAATTGAAATAACAGTTCGTAGAAATATTGCCAAAGAGGATGTTTACCTGGAATTGCTCTATCATTCGCTTGATAAGGCGTTTTCAGGCGTCCTGAATGACTTTTACGAGACGTGGACCAAAACAATGCAATTTTGTTTCACAAAAGAATCCTTTCCTGAGTTCGAAGAGAAGTATTTAAAAACGATAGTTGATGAAAATATGGCAGAATTGCCTACCGGCATATTGCGGTATCAAATCCTGGCGAATATGGGTGAGGGAGTACACTTAAAAAATACGACGGGGGAAGTATTAAATCGTTTAAGAATCCACTTTACCAACGAGAGTGCAAAGGAGCAGAAAACCGATGATGAAATCAAAAACGCAATCGTAGCAACCTTGGGCTTACTAAGCGAGGATGTGAAGACGAAGATTCTATCGATGGCCAAAGAGTTTGGCGAAGAATCAGGAGAATTCTATTTCGCTTTTGTTAAGGGAAAGATGCCCTGGGGACTGGATGCCCATACTAAAGGGTCACAACCCGTTTGGGATTGGATTAAGGAATACCTCAAAGAAGACGATACATGCAAGACGTTGTTTTCCAAGGAATTTACTATCGAAGCACTTAAAGCCCATCGCAAACATCTCATACAGCAACTTAGCATACGGTGGAAGCACAGATTGTCAGATCCAACGAAGAATATTTTGGCCAAGCTAGAGACCGAGTTTGGGGAAAAATTCGAGCTTTCAACCGCAGAACTTATCAGGGCCGATCAGTTTACAAGGGAGGAATTCGAGAAACGGGAGAAAGAGAAATGGCTGCCACAATTACGAAAGATGTCGGCAAAGTTGGCCGCCAAGAATGACAGCCTTCACATTTGAGCTCGATAAGAGGGAGGTTGAACGTATTGAGGCACTTCAATATTGCTACGATGCATTTCAAACGACGGCTTTTCAATTTATACCGTAAAGGAATTGCCTGGGAACTTCGCACTGGCACACAAACCGGGCATCTCAGTTGGTCAAGGAAATACCGAAGAGAAAATGAGACGCATTATTGCTGAAAGCAGTTATCGTGGGACAATCGGTGTGATTAATGAGGAATCCGACCCGGAGTCTAAGGCAGGACTTAGAATGAACATGGATTGAAAAGAAATTGGACTCGCTTGGTTACATAGAAGATTTGCAAACCTGTAGTTGAAAGCTATTATGGAAAAGAGAGATTGAAAAAACGCATCGTTCTCGGGATCGGTGAAATTCTGTGGGATCTTCTTCCTCGCGGTAAACAGGTCGGAGGGGCTCCTGCGAATTTTGCGTACCACGCCATGGCCCTTGGCGCCCAGAGCTACATCGTGAGTGCCGTGGGGGATGATCCTTCCGGCAGAGAGATCATTGAGCACGTTCGGCGGGTTGGTCTTGATCCTGAATATATTGCAGTCGACCCGAAATATCCCACGGGAACTGTGACAGTTCAGGTGGATGGCAAGGGGATTCCTTCTTTTATAATCCATGAAGGCGTGGCATGGGATAACATCGTGCTCACGGAGAGAGCCGGAAATCTTGCAGCCATTGCCGATGCAGTCTGCTTCGGTACACTTGCGCAGCGATCGGAAAAATCGAGGAAGAGCATACTCCGTCTTCTGGAATTCGTTCCAACCGATTGTCTTTGTATCTATGATGTCAACCTCCGGCAGTCTTATTACAGCAAAGAGGTTGTTCTGGAAAGCCTCCGGCGATGCAATGTGTTGAAACTCAACGATCAGGAACTTCCCGTGGTTGGGGGCATTCTGTCGATCAGCGGATCGGAATCTGAAATCCTGCAGAGAATAATCCGCGACTACGACTTGAAGCTCATCGCTCTCACCCTGGGTGAAAAAGGGAGCCGATTAGTATCTCCTAGCGATGTATCCTTCATGGAGGCGCCGAGAGTTCCGGTTGTCGATACCGTCGGCGCGGGCGACGCATTTACGGCTGCTCTGACAGTCGGATTATTCGATGAATTGCCCCTCCGAATGATTCATGAAAATGCTACTCGGTTGGCAGGCTTTGTGTGCACACAGCATGGAGCCATTGCAGAAATAGCTGCTATTCGTGAATTGATAGGAGGAAACTAAAAGAGAGGAGTTTTGGAATGATATTATTCAACGATTTTCAGCCTGCGAGTGTTTCTTTGATGTGATTCTTACGGCGGATGATCCCTTCAAAGCGAAACCTGAACCTTCTAATCGCATTTCATTTTCTTTTCTGTGTTCTTTGAGCGTGAATCGGTTGGCATTTCCCATTCTTATCCCCAGGTCCGTGCCATAGTTCCTTTACGCGGTTAAATTTCCAGTCAGCAGCCCCGACTCTTAGTACATTTTTTTTCCATCCACTCTTTATTTTGTTTGTTGTCTCCTCCCAATTTAACATCCCGCTTACGGTATCCAAAGCCTGGACATTCTGTGCCCCGCACATCGAGGCATAATTGAGGCACATCTCAATTGTCTCGCCTTTGAGTAAAGCGACCAGAAATCCGGCAATCGCGGAATCACCCGCGCCGGCGGCAGAAACAAATTTTTTTGCATGATAGCTGGGCTCCCACAACTCACGCTCCGACCAGTTATCAAGATTAATAGCTCCCATGTTCTTTAGTTTTCCTCGAGAGGCAGTTTTTACATAAAATCCTCTGCTTCCACATTTTAACCCGACAATTTTACTTCCATAGTCAAGAAGTCTATCCGACAGTTCAGCTAGTTCATGGCCGTCAAAGAAGTGAAGCAATTCTTTCCCCTTGGCTCGCCCACGGAGCTTCAAGAAATCTTTTTTATCCAGTATAAATTGTGCCTCTTCCACACTGGGAAGAAAAATATCAACGTACGGCAGGACTTTTTTCAGAATCTTATTCCAGTTCACCTTGCCTGACGGACTATTAGGGTCCGGAAGAGTAAAATCCAGCGAAGTCATCACGCCCAATCCATTCACTCTCTCATATATTCTTCGCAGTTCCTCTCCATCATTCTCATACAGCTTTTTCATGAGAGGAGGGTACCCAAGATGGAAGAGTTTAGCATTTTGTACTATATCAAAATCAATGTCCTCATAACAAAAACTGTTATTCGTCCCTGGATTATGCAAAAAGATACGGTCTGTATTTTTCGGAGCAATAACGATTGTATACGAAGAAGATTCTCCTTTAACGATTTTTATCCTCTCCGCCGAAGCTTTATTTTTCAGGAAGTTCATAATAGCTTCCCCGATAAAATCATCGCCCACTTTTGCCATAAAAGAAACCCTGGCCCCCAGGATGTCCATTGCAATACCCGTGTTTGACACAGCACCGCCTGTGCAGATTCTCATTCCGCCAATATTGACCAGCTTCCCCGGAATAAGCAAATCTTCCAGGGAAGTCTTTTTTGTATCCATGAATTCCGGAAACATATCAAGGCAAATATGTCCGGCTACCACAACATCAATGTCTTTCTTTTTCACGGTGCTCTTTCTTCAATTTTGTAATTCTTTGAATTTTCGGATCGGTAAAGACATCCGCTTCATCAACGCTTTTGGTTGAGAATTCAGAGACAATCGCACCCTTGCTGCCCGCCTGAAACCAATGCAGAGTTCCAGGATGTAATGTGTACTGGGCTCCCGGATTTAGCTCAATTTCATGCCAGACAGTATAACAGTTTTCTTTGCCTTTTGGAGGCTTCGCTTTTGGATCCGTCGTTTTTTCCCCGGGTACATAAAGATAAACTTTTCCCCAGCGGCAGCGGAATGTTTCCTCTTTTCCCGTTTTGTTCCCCACCGGCGGATGACAATGTTCCGGACAGGTTTGACGTGGAAACAAAACAAGCTCTTTTGCACACACTCTATCTGTATTCACATAAACTAAAAGTTCTAATCCTGTTTCGGCGAGTTCTCCTAAACCAAAATCTGCTACTTCGATATTTTTTTTCTCCTTTTCAGTTATCACAATTCCTGCTTTTTTAAAATACTGAAGAGCTTTTTTTTGTGCGTCGCTATATTGTTTTTCTGCAATCATGGGATGCCTCCTTATTTGCTCAAGCGAATTTCACCGTTACAATCATGATTAGTTTGATCACCTGCAAAGCGCACAATAGTGAAACAAGATCGAAAGAACTCGGCGTCTCGAGTGTAACTCTCTCTAAGAGTTGCCGTTGTCTCATCTCAAGGTACAACCGGCACAATCAACGCCGAGGCATGCTCGCGGTCGTGATAAACCACGTTTGTAGCTTTTTGCGCCTGCGTGGCAGAACTTCCGACGTCGGCCCCGGTGTTCAGGTTTCGATCAAACCGGGGGAAATTGCTGCTCGAGATTTCCACCCGTAGTTTATGTCCTGCGAGGAATACGTTCGATGTTGACCACAGGTCAACCGTCACTTTGTAAACATCACCCGGATTCATGAGTGTTGCTTTTTCCATGGAATTCCGATAGCGCACCCGCAGGATTCCTTCGGTGAGATTTTTCGCATAACCGCCGGGCGATACATCGATCAGCTTCCCCGTGAAGTCTGTATCGAACGCAGAAGAGCTTATATAGAGTTCCAACGTCACCGGACCTGTCACTTCCACATCCTCCTTGAAGGCAGGAGTCGAGTACACCAGCACATCTCCCCGACTTTCCACTAAGCGTTGGTCGAAAGGCCCAGGAGGGAAATGAGAGTCGCCAAGCGTCGGACCGCCTGTCGTCGGCACGGGGTCGGTTGGATCGTAAACGTAGCTATCAGGATTTTCAGCAGGGGGAGCTGAGGTGCTCAAAGTACCATCACCGTTTAGAGAATTGGCTTTCCCGTCGGAATGCAGGAAATAGCGAACGGGTTTGGCGCGTGGCAGCGGCCAATCATCCTCGTCTCGCCAGATATTCTTCCCCATGACAAAGATCCTAACGGGCTTTTCACCCGCGAGACCATTGTCAATACCTTTTAACCAGTAGTCGTACCAGTGAAGACCAAGCGCCCAAATATCCAGAACTGAATTGTTCCCGAAGTCAACTTCGCCGACTTTACGCCCGGCCCCAGCGTGTCCGCCAACTATCATGACCAGCCTTTGACCCTTTTTTCCGACCTCGCTGCCCCCCTGGCTTTTTATCCCAATATAGTTCCGCAGAGACCCATCCTGAAATATATCGTACCATGCACCAATATTCAGAGCCGGAACCTGAATCTGTTTGAAGTGTTCTTCGATCGAACACGGTTTCCAGTAGTCATCGTAGTTTGGATGTTCAAGCCATTCATAGTAGTAGTCGGCCAGCCCTGCAGAGGAGCCTACGTCCAACATGGGGTAATCGATAAGGGGACGTTTCATGTCCCAATGCGATGGTATAGCGTCCTTTCCGACGCGGCGCTCAAGCGTATTGATTGAAAGCGCGGTTGACCAGGCCTGGTTCAACAATTGCGTAAAGGCTCCCCCCTGATAAACCCAGTGCGCATGATAGTTGGAGGCGGTCACATACGGCATAATACAGACAAGGTGAGGAGGAGAGGCAATGGCAGCGAGCATTTGCGTGGCGCCTACATAAGAGCCGCCCCACATTCCCACCTTACCGTTAGAGTAGGGGAGCGTCGCTGCCCACTCGACGCAGTCGTAACCATCATTCGATTCGTGGATCATGGGATACCAGTCGCCATCCGATGCGCAGCGGCCGCGGACGTCTTGAACGATAAATATGTAGCCATGAGCTGCCACCTTCGGTCCAAATACCGCCTCGGAACGCTTGTCATAAGGAGTCCGCTCGAGAATGACGGGGAACTTGCCGTCGGACTTGGGCCGATAAACGTCGGCGCGCAGAACCACGCTGTCGCGGGCTTTCATCATTACGTTGTTCTCTATTATGACTTCCTGAGAGTATCCAACTGACGCATACGCAAACAACGTTGCGGCGACAAGAGTCAGATTGAAATAATGACGATGTAGATGCATCGGTCACCCTTTCTTTTTATTCGCGGGTCACTTATCTTGTTTCGCTTCATTGAAGCTCAGTTACTACCTGATGTTATGCAGAGTTTAAAAGCTTTGCCACCAAGGCATTAAGGCACAAAGACTTTTTAAGGAAAGCTTAATTCTGTTAAGTCCATTAATAAAAAAGGTTGTTTTTCTTAGCGACTTTGTGACTTCGTGGCCATAACATGGGGCTTTTGCGTAATATAAGTTACTACCTATTATTGTTGATCATTTTTTATTCCTGACCGGGACGATAATCTATTGCCGAGGGCGGAGCATTTTCCTCTTTGGAGCCCCATTGTCTATTCGGCTTTTCTCCCATCATTAATTCCAGAGTTCCTCCGCCTAGTAAATCGTTGTGCGTAAACCATGGCTTGTTCAAGGGCTTTCCGTTCAGAGTGGCGCTTTGAATATAAATGTTTGCCGCAGAATTGTTTTTCGCAATGACTACGAATGTTTTTCCGTTTGGCAAGTGTATGCTGATCCGATTGAAAACAGGGCTTCCGATATTGTACACAGGTATTCCCGGAGTCACAGGATAGAATCCCATCATTGAAAAAACAACAAACGATGACATGCCGCCGCCATCTTCATCTCCCGGGAATCCAAAAACATTGTCGGTAAACCAGGTATCCAGCAGCATGCGGATACGCTTTTGAGTTTTCCATGGAGCGCCCAAATAATTATAAATATACGGTATGTGGAAGCTAGGTTCATTCCCCATGACAAACTGCCCTACAAGGCCTGAAGCATCCGGCTGTGTGTACCAGAATTTAAATTTTGGCAGCCCCAGGTCTTCTCTGAATAGTTGGTCCAGCTTTGCTTCGGCCCCTTTCCGCCCCCCCATGAGTTCGAATAAGCCGCGCAGGTCGTGCTTCACCTGCCAGTTAAAAGTGTACGCATTATTCTCGGTGAAATATTCACGTCCTGCGAACCTTGGATCAAAAGGTTCTATCCACTGACCATCCGCATCTTTCGGCCACACGAAACCCTTATCGACACGAAATACCTTTTTATAGAACGCAGCCCGGCGCAAAAATAAATCGCGATCTTCAGGATGGCCGCTCAAAGGCGCAAGCTGTGCGATGCACCAATCGTCGTAGCTATTTTCGAGTGTGACTGACACAGCCTGCCTTTTTTCCCAATCGTCATGCACTTCTTTGACTGTTTCCTTTTCACCCGGCCTTAATCCCGGCATGTAGCCATTTTTGTTGTAGAAGGTATCGAGAGATGTTGCAGGCCCGTTATTCCAAGGCAAAAGAGTCGCTTCAAGGGAATTCTTTTTCAAACCCTCATACGCTTTCTTGATATCAAAATTCCTGAGTCCCTTAAACCAGGCATCTGCCATCCATGCAGCGGCGTGGTTGGCGGTCATAGCCGGCCAGTCGCCAAAAACCAATGCAAAAGAAGGCATCCATCCACTTTGCTCATACATCGTGATATAGGATTTTATTTTGCAGGTTTCCTGTTCCGGATTCAGGATCACGTATAAGGGTTCCAATCCATTGTACATATCCCAAATCCAGTTGTCGACAAAAAACGGCTCAGTCGAATCATGTACCTTGTGATCGAAAGCGCTGTAGTATTTCCCGTGTTCATTGATGTCAACCATCCGTTCATAGCAGCGATACAGCGCACTATAAAATACACGTTTCTGCGCAGCAGTCCCTCCCTGAACGTTGATTTGGGAAAGTGTTTTCTGCCATACTTTCAACGCATTGTTCTTTACCCCGTTAAAATTCCATCGAGGAATTTCCTTCAGCAGGTTTTGTTTTGCCTGTTCGACGCTGATGTATGATACACCGTACCGAAATGAGACGGTTTGCGGCTTGTTCCCTACATCTATCAACAGCAATTGTTTGTCCGATGAACTGTGGTATCGGATTGCCGATATATCTGCATCGACCTCTGCGTAAAAGTATGCCTTCGTACCTGCGAACTTTTCCGTTCCGGTAATAATTCTTTTATCCGTCGCCTCGATCTCGCCGTCGCCGTTTATCACACCTAACCGGAGATAATGTTCCTGCTCATTGGGGAAATTAAACCGGAAGTATCCGCTTTTGGCATTGGGAGCGAACTCAATCTTGTTGCCTGTTTCTAGAAAAGATGTGCCATAATAGTAGGGAGTGGTCTGCTCCTGGCAATAGACAAAACGTCGATTCCAGATGCTGTCGTCAGCGGCCCCGCTGACAGGCATTAAAGCAAATACGGAATATATCCGATGTGAAGCGACCATGAGAGGAAAATAGCTGATCTGGTCGTCGAGTTGGTCTTTTCGCATCGGGAATGTTCTCAACATGCTGTTCGGCAAATGCACGGTTGGCCGCGTGGGCTCTAGAATAATCCCAACGCCTCCAATGGTCGGATCAACGAAAGACAGCTTGGACTCTTGAACCTGGGCAATGGCAGAAAAACCTATGCAGAGCAAACCAACGAGGGTTATTGCGATATGCTTCATTGTAGTGGCTATAAAAAATCTATTGGTCATCTTTCGTCAAAATTACCGCCCGGATTTTTCGAATCATCCGCTTGTATTATGCCGTTGCAGTTTGACGATTTCGTCCGATACGGTAACCGATCAACCCGTAAAAAGCGACGTAAGTGTATGCAATCAACGGTACGATGTAGGAAATTTGTAATCCGCCCAAATCCGCAATATGGCCTTGTAGAGGAGGAAGCAGCGCTCCCCCTAAAATCGCCATGACCAGCAGTGACGACACCTGGCTTTTTAACATCCCGGTTCCTTCCAGCGCAAGCGAGAATGTATTCGACCATCCGATCGACGAAAACAATCCTACTCCCACAACACACCACATCGCTGTTTTCCCGCCCACGACAATTGCTGAGATGAGCAGCAGAACAATTGTTGTTGAGAAGATCGCAAGCGTGCGTGCGGCCATCGCTTTGCCGAACTGAAACAACAACCAACAGAGGATCAGCAGAGGAAGATAGTATTTGACGATGTTCCATCCGCTGAGAAGCCCAAGAATAACAAAAGCGCCCATCGGAATACTCATCAAAAGAATTCTCTTGCTCTTCGCTTTCATATCGCTCAATTCAACAGCGCCCATGAAACGTCCAATCAACATTCCCCCCCAAAACAGCGACACATATTTGCTGGCTTCTACCGCAGTTAATCCGGCGATGTTTGGCTGCCCGAGAAAATTAATGATGGAACTGCCGACGGAAACCTCACCTCCCACATACATGAATATTGCGACAATCCCGAGCACCACATGCGGAAACTTCAGTGCGCCGGCACCGCGTTCGATCTTCCCTTCTCCTATGTGTGGTAAATGCACAAAGAAGAAAACAGCAGCTAAAATTACGAACGCAATGCTGAACGCAAGATACGGCACTTTCACTGAATCAGCTCCCTGCACGCCGGCGTGGTTGAAGTATTGAAAGATTAAGTAACCGCCAATCAACGGACCGATGGTTGTACCGACCGAATTAAACCCTTGAGCGAGATTCAGCCGGCTAGAAGCAGTGCGCTCAGGACCGAGGATGGTCACGTATGGGTTAGCCGCGATTTGCAGCATCGCAAAACCAAGTCCTACAATGAACAGCGCGACAAGAAACAAAGGATAAGAAGGGATGGTTGCAGCGGGCCAAAAGATTGCGCTTCCAAATGCCGAAATCAATAGACTTATGACAATGCTGTTTTTATACCCGATCTTCGCAATAGGGTCCCCTATGATTACGGAAGTTGTAAAATAGAGCAGCGATCCGACAAAATAAGCGCCGAAAAAGGCAAACTGCACAAGCATCGCCTGAAAATAATTCAATGTGAATGCTTCTTTGAAACGGGGAATAAGAATGTCATTCCATGCCGTCATGAAACCCCACATGAAGAACAACGTGGTCATGATAGCAAACGGACCGCGGTACATTCCATTTTGTGATTTCTGCGAAGTATTTGAAACCTGTTCGATTGATCTGTCAGTAACCGTCATAAAATAGTTCCTTTTGAAAAATTTTGTATCGGATGTTACGCAGGGTTTAAAGGGCTTACCTCTCCTAACGGGATGCCGTTAGCAAAAGGCACGAAGACTTTTTAAAGAACGATTCATTCTGCAATGTCCATTAATAAAAAATATGTATTCGTTCGTGACTTTGGGCCTTCGTGGCAATGCTATTGACGTTTTGTACAGCATGAGTGAGTAATTATCTGTTCCGATTCACTTATTTATTTCTGTTATGGAATTTCCGTCGAGAGAAACCTTCCGGATATCCTTGTTTGAAACAGCGATGTCGCGAACAACCCTTTCTCTCGTGTGATTGAGAATCAACATCTTGGAACCGACGATGGCCGTGTAGACTCTGTCGATTTTTCCGTCAGGGAGGACAATTCCGTGACTGTTCAGAAATTTTGTTGTCGGATCGAAAAGGAGGGATTGATACAGCTCGCATGAACCTTCCTGCGGTTTCTCTCCCGGCTTCATTTCGCGGACGGGGGCGACTTTTTTTACTCCGGTGAGTTTGTGCCGAATGTACAATGTGGCTCCGTTTCCGACTTTCTTCTCGCCGCCTTTGGTGTTGAACAAACGGGGAAAATAGTTCTGCCCGTCCTCAATCGAACAGAGGGAATCCGTATTGCCGGCGATCAACAGGCCGCCGTTCTCGACCCATGTCAAAATTTTTTCCAGCGATTGTTTTCTAAACCAGTGTGCATCATAAACCATCATCCATGTTGCCCGCTGCAACACGCCATCCCCGATCAGCCGATCATCGGCAAAAAGGACGTCGGAATAGTCGCGGAGCATTGAAACAAAAGGGACCAGATTCTGCATAAATTCGATATTTCCCATGACTAGGTCAAGATCCGGATAAAGAAAAGCCCCTTCCTTGCTTGGAGTGTTTGTTTTTATCAAAGAGACATATTTCAGAAAAAGATCCATCTTGTCTTCCCTGTCATTGATATTCCCGGCATAGGTCATAAATTCGTCGACACCCGCTGTTGCCGCGTTATAAATCCGGGAAACCACTCCCAGATCCAACACACCTCCCGCAGGTTCAAACCCAAACTGGTTGCCGTAGAGATGCGAGGCTGTCGTTACCCAATTTGTCAACGTGAAGTTCAATCCGAAATCGGTCGCTTCGTTGGTAATTCGTATTCCGCCGTGATACTGTGCCGCCACCTTACATTGATCGGCAAAATTGGAACCCTGACTTGAATTCGCATCGCCCCCCGTACAGAGGTACACCGGAATATCCGGAAAGTATTTCCGGCCCAGCTGCATCCACACATCGGCATGGCGTGTCATTGACGCCCGATACCATTCGATGAAGTCGATCCACCTTCTTCGATCTTGCTGCGTCTTCAACGTAAAATCTCCCTTGTAGGTGAGTTCATCAATACGAAACCCCTCGACGGGATCCGTATGCACCGGAGGCATGGCCACTGAGGCGAAAGATTCAAACGACGTCCCCCAAGAGTTATTCAGCGCGGCAAGATCATTGTTGAATTTTCTCCGCATATGTGTAATGAAATCCCCCCTGGCATATCGATCGTTGCACCAATACCCCGCGTGTGAATGATAGAGCCCGGCTATCGTGAGAGGCCAATCTCCGTGCCAGACAGGATAAATGGCTTCGCCGAAATCTCCGCTGATTCCAAGAAGAACCCCTTCGAGTGTTCCTGAATTTCCATACTGCTCGGCAACCCGTGCAAGGAAGCGATCGACGTAACGGTAAAAGCTCGTATCCCAAATCGTACTTACCTTGCTCTCAATATTGTGCTCAAGACAGCGCAGTCCGACAAAGTTTTTGCTGTTTCTGTACCAGTCTGGAAGTGAGTACGCAGGACCGGCGATGATAAATGCAGTCCATTTTAACCCTGCTTTCTTCACAATCTCTACTTGTTTGTCCCAAGCCGAAAAATCCCATTGATTCTCTCTCTTGTTTTCCACCGACTCCCAGGTCAGATAGAATTCCACGCTCGAGAAGCCCGCATTTTTAAAACGCCGGGCATCTTTCGGGGATATTTCGTCGGATTCGCCCAGGCAAAGGCGCAAACCGGCCGGCGTTAGTACCCGAGGAGTATCCAATTTTTGCTTCCAGGCATCCGAGGCAGTGTTTTGTTTTTTCTTTTCTGCTGGAGAGGTTTTCGCTGTCGCTGAACTGTCGGTTTCAACATCTTTCACGCAGCGAAATCCGATCGAAAAAAATTGAGTGCCCGAGGGTTGGAGCCGCCGGCGCGCCACACGAAGATCGAAAGCATCAGAATAATAACATCCACCGCGAACAACTTTGCTTCCTCCCCAGCCGTCTTCAAATTGTACCGTGTCGCGCACCGTATCGTCATAACGGAAAAACCATTCGGTCGTCCATTGATAAACATTGCCTGCCATGTCATACAAACCATACCCGTTGGGCGGGAATGAACCCACCGGGGCAGTATATTTCCACGGCGTGGCGATGCGGAAATCACGCCATTCGAAATTCGAATTACGGTCGGCAAATTTTGCCCTGGAGGCATCGGGTACCGCATTGCCCCAGGGATAAAGCGGCTGCTCCAAACCTCCGCTCGCGGCGTATTCCCATTCTGCCTCGGTCGGAATTCGTTTCCCGGCCCACGACGCATACGCTGAAGCCCGATCCAGACTGACATTTACAACGGGGTACTCCGGATAGCCGAGAAAGTAATTGGGCATTTCTTCCCAGCGAGGATCCGCCGGATAGGATGTTTTTGTCGAATCACAAAAGACTTTGAATTCGTGGTTGGTAACCAATTGCTGGTCCATGTAAAAGCTTGCCACTTTCACAGAATGGACAGGCGACTCCTCATGGTAACCTTTTTCCGAGCCCATGCGAAAAGTACCCCCCGGGATCAAAACCATCTTTTTCCCATCGCGCGCAGTAATGAATTTTGTGGAGGCTGATTCACTATGGTAGGATATGATCGACAACGCAATCAGCAAAGAGGGGAGCGTTTTCATGGGGGCATCTCCGTTGTTTTTTACCAAGGTCAACCGCTATCTACAGCTATTCAGCGTCGTAAATCGGCCTTTGTCGCTTTAATCTGCCCCTAGTTTACGTAGCAATGCTAAGTTAGTAAATTGGCAAACTAAAGTGAATAAAATGCTCTCAATATCGTGAAAAATAAAAACCTCCATCATCTCTTGAATCCAGAGGTTCAATTTCTTCCCAACCGCCCCCGCATTGCTCCAAATTCGGGCGTTTAACATTGACGAATGTAGCCTTAATCGCCGGGACAATCAATACTAAAAAGAAGCCCGGTATGACATCCGGCTCTCTGGAATGCAGGTATTGTTTTGAACTCGTTTCAGAATAATAGTAGATCGTATATTGATTTTGAACCAACAAATCACTAGACTAGCAACCAGCTTGCTGTAAAATTCTGAATTCAATACCAACATTCAAATCTCAAACCATATGACAGAACCATTGGAACCCTTGAAACTGAGTGAGAAAATCGGCTATGGCTTTGGCGATGCCGCCTCATCGATGTTCTGGAAGCTCTTCGGAATGTACCTCATGTTCTTTTATACCGATATCTTCGGCATTCCGGCAGCTGTTGTAGGCACTATGCTGCTGGTAACCCGCGTTGGCGATGCTGCATTCGATCCTCTCGTCGGTATATTAGGCGACCGCACCAACACGCGCTGGGGAAAATTCAGGCCCTACCTGCTGTGGATGGCATTACCGATTGGCATTATCGTAGTGCTGACGTTTACTACTCCTAACATAAGCACAAGCGGAAAAATAGTGTATGCTTATGTTACGTACTCTTTGATGATGATCATCTATTCCCTGATCAATGTTCCGTATGCTTCACTTATGGGTGTCATGACGAATGATGGGAAACAGAGGACAACCCTCGCCACGTACCGTTTCATCTTTGCTTTCGGCGGAAGTTTTCTGGTTTTGGCTCTCTTCCAGCCTCTTTTCGATGGATTTGGAACACGAACGTTCAACGAATACACAACTTCGAAAACCATTGAAGTGACGGATACGGTGACAAAAGCGACGGGTAAATTAATCGTGTGGGATGGAACCGTAGAGAATTCGGCTCTCACAAATCCCGTTGATTCACTTCTTTTTATTACGGCAAAAGTGAATACCAGCACAAAAGATGCTTTTAGTCTCGGCGTTTTCAATACAAGAACTAATCAATATTCCGGGTTTAATTTTGCTGAAGGAAAAGATACGCTTGGATTATCGCGTAACGGCTCTACCAGCGACGTGAAAATAAAATTGGACCAAATTACAACCGGCGATAATCTGGCTAACCTTGCAGACCTCAAGTTTGCGTGTAAGGGTATTGACGAAAAATCTATCGCGATCCGAAACATTTCACTGAAGGAGATTGATTACCGCTCGGGAACCCAAAAGGCATTGATTGTCATTGCCATTCTTGCAGTAATCTTTTTCCTGTTGACTTTTTCCCTTACCCGGGAAAAAGTAAAACCGATTGATGTTAAGACTCCTCTTAAAGACGATCTGAAAGACCTCGTAAGGAATGGTCCGTGGTTTATCATTATTGGGGCCAGCATTTCTACAATCTTCTTTAACACGATCCGCGATGGAGCGGCTGTGTACTACTTCTTGTATTATTTCAAAGGGATGAAGAATATCGAATTCAATCCCTCCACGATCCTTGCCATCAGTACTATTTACCTGTTATTGGGACAAGCGGCAAACATTATCGGAGTTGTTCTGGCGAGACCCGTTTCCGATAAGATCGGTAAGAGGGGCACATTCATGGCTGCTATGGTTATTGCTGCCATCCTAAGTTTTATTTTCTTCTTCCTGGACAGGACCAACATTGTGATGATTTTTGCGTTTCAGTTCTTGATCAGTATTAGTGCCGGCATCATATTCCCGTTAGTCTGGTCGATGTATGCCGACACGGCTGATTATTCCGAATGGAAAAACAGTCGCCGTGCCACAGGATTGGTCTTCTCCGCTGCATCCATGTCGCAGAAGTTCGGAGCTTCGATAGGTATTGCAATGGTAGGATGGATTTTAGCGATCTACGGCTACCAGGCCAATGTTGAACAGGCCGAAAGCACACAAAATGGTATCCGCATGATGCTGAGTATTTACCCTGCCATCGGGGCATTGCTCGCGGCAGGATTTATGTTCCTCTACCCGTTGAAAGAATCTGTTCTCGAGAAAATCAGTGTCGAGCTGGCCGCTTTCCGTGCAACCGGCAAAAAGGCCGAGTGAACGGAAGAAATTATATCCATGCGATACAGAATGCCGATGAATTCTTAAGACAGACCTGACGAGAGGTTTAAAAAAAGAACAAAACGGTAAGGAATATTATGGAAAATTTTCAAGTTGTTGCGGGAAGGATGATCACCGAAATGGAAAAGCATGCGAGAAAACTCGGAGTGAAAGGAGTGATAGTAGTCGCAAGCATGGACGTAGCCGGATTCTCGTGGGTATCTCAAATGAAGGCTGTGGAGACAATGAAGGCTATTCCTGAAAATCCTGCGCAGGAAAAGTATCCGGGCACCAACTTTATCGCGGTTGCTTATTCTAAAGCGGCAGAAATGGCCGATACTAAGCTGATCAGCGGAAGCAACGTAAGGCCGCCGTATCAGGGGGAATTTGGGTATCAGGGGGGGATGATAAAAAAAGTTCCATCCGGTTTTATCTTGACGGTCTTTAGCGGCGCCACCGGTGAACAAGATTTTGAAATAGCCAAGGCCGGGATGAATGCGTATCAGCCGGGCCAATAGTTTTTAGTGTAACATGTTTGAATTTTAACAGAAGTTCTTTCAGAAATATTCCGCTTGTTGCCCTTCGATGCTTCCGTTCCGCTGAACCGAAACGAAAGCATCGTATTTTTGAGATGCTTTCTATGCAAAGCACTACTGCACAACACTACAAGCCGCGAACTTCAACCACGTTTGAATAATCAGTCTCTCCAATCTCATTGGCTGCTTTGATGCGATAATAATATGTCGCTCCCTTGTTACGGGTTTCATCGTGATACAACACCAATGCTTCCGAAGCCTCGGGACTGGGTTCGAATTGCGCAACATCTTCCACCACGGAATCGTAAAGCCCGGTGGCAAGTATCTTCCAGGGTCCCGAAGGGTTCTCAGACCGTTCGATCGTATAGAATCGCGCTCCTGCCGAACCTCTCCAGGTAAAGCCATGATCTTTCACGATCAATACCGGGGCTGGATTCGGCTTTTCAATTTCGGCCGGTTGGATGCCGCGAATTTTGAACGCCATGACTCTGAGGAGATCGAGCATGCGAGTTTCGTCATAATGAAATCCGTCGGCAAAACCGGGAATGTGGTATGAGTTCACCTTCGTTCCCCCCTCATTGTGATAATACCAGCCCCCATCGCGCCGGTGGCTTCTGATGCTCCACAGGAGCCCCCCCGAAATTCCGGAATTGCAGATCGTATCCATAAGACTCGTCAGGTTTTCTGTGCTTCCCAGTCCGAATTCATCGACGACAAGAGGTTTTTTCCCTTTGCATTCTTCCCTCGAATCGTGAGCGATCGGTCCCAAAATCCACGGATTATTCCCCATCCTGCTCCAGTATTCGTAAAGGTGGTCGCTGATCATATCGATGTTTGAATCCGCAAGAAACGATTTCCGATCGGCTCCGCCGGCTTCCATGACCAGATGATTGGGGTCGATCGCTTTGATATAGGCAGCCATTTCAAGGCTCCAATGTAAGATCTTCGGGCTCAACTCATCGTAATTCAATTTGCGGTCGCCTGCATAACTTCCAAATTCATTCCCCAACTGCCACGCGAGAATCGCTGGGTCGTTCTTATAGAGTTTCCCGTTGACCGTATTTTTTCTGTTGAGGATATAACCAAGAAGATGTTTGAAATCGGCTTTGACCTCTTCGTCCGTCCAGAAGGATCCTTTCGGCTTGCCTGCCAATGCAGAGAACTCGTCAACGCCGCGGATACCGTTAAACGATTGTGAAGCGATTACCGGGATGATCAGACGAATATTGTACTCAGGCGCAAGGGCGATGACATGGTCGAGACATCGAAACGCTTCTTCGTTATACGTGCGTCGAGCTGAAATATAGACCGGAACTCCGCTGTCCTGCGGCGCAGAGATCGAAAGCGTGAACGTCCGCGTCGCGACACCCCCGACGCGCTGAATGCCGCTGAAGAGATCACGAATCTCAAACTCATCGGGGAAACGATTTGCCATGTCCGTTCTCAGCTGCGATTCATTCTGCTGGATATTCGGCGCGGCCAGGCCGAAAAACCGGAACTCACGATCACCATCCATAAGTTTATCCCCCTTGCGCACGATAAACGATCTAAACTCCTTGCTTGGAGGGACTTCTTTTTCTATCCGCTCCGCACAACCGTCCAATAAAATGCAAATAGTGATAAGACTGAACGCGCTAAATGAGAGTTTCATGAGATTGGTCAAAGAGAAGCGACCCTGGTTCGGGCTGCTTCGATTTAATAAGCCATCATTTTTTCACCGCCAAGACGCCAAGAGGTGATAAGTTTTAAAAAGAATATTACTCTTGGCGTTCTTAGCATATGGCGGTAACACAAAAGTTATTTATTGGAATATTGCATGTGTTATTCTATCTTTTTCCAAACCTCTTCTAAAAGAAGGTCTTCATTCTTTTTGCCATCTTTGTAATGTACATAATGTCCCGTGGAATGCCAGAGATTGCCTTCGAGCTTGATCTTCCAATCAATGGAAGTGCCGAGGTTCTGCGGATCATAGAAGAATTCCGTCGTCTCTGTGTATGTGTCTCCGTTAAGTTTGTAAGTACCAGCCCCGGCGACATCGTGAAACGCCACAGCGGAGTCATGAGCAGTTCCTTTCGCCAGGAGTTCTTTGGCCATTTTTGTATCTTGCTTGATCCACGCGAAATGGCTTGCTGTGATAAGTCTTATCCGTGTCCCGGTTAATGCTTTGTCTTTACCGTCAATTTTTTGAGAAATCAGTTCCCATGCGCCTTGCAGTTTGCTGTTGTCCTGCGCATAGCCAGTCAAAAGCGGAAAAGAAAATAAGACAACGAAGATCACTCGATACAGGGATTTCATTTGGTTCTCCTTATGCTATGATATTTTTTGAATATTTTGAAGCAAAACAAACTCCATGATCCGATTGGTCATTAACAAAAAACCTACTTGCCGTTTACGAGCATTCCCATTATCAGAGCCTTATCTTGCGCGGCTCTCCATCTCAAGAGTTCTTCGGGGAACCAATTCAAATCGCCGACAGGATAACCATCAAGACCCGCTTTCAATAATGTTCGATTACTAAATGCGAAATCTTCTTTGGTAGGATACTTGCCATGGGATGAATTCTTATACACGCCGGTCATATTTCTGGCTGACGCCGGATCATTCGGGTTGTCAGGATCGTAGCCCCAGAAAATGATATTCTTTGGTGAAGGAGAGTACATGTCCTCAAGAAACGCGAGTATCAAAGGCATATTGTCGGGCATGAATGTGAAGCCCGGATCGATTCCGTCGACAGACCCGCGGCTGATCATATGAGGATGCCACGACCACATCGATTGAGTGCGTGAATTCGTAACTGGTTCAGGAAGTATCTTACCGGCATCAGAAGAGACAGTATCGTTGTATTTTCTGTAGAAGCCGTAAAAGTCAGTTGTGTCAAAATAGCTGGCATTGTTGCAGTAGACGATGACCCGGTTGAGTTCCTGCGGGTCTGTCGGGCTGACTGTATGGTCATCTGCGAATTGAACTGCATCGCTTCCGTAACGCCTTATCGCTTCGGCGGCGGTTATTTTTCGTCCCCCGGTTCTAAGAGTGTCGATGTTTATTGTCTGGCCGTACAAAAAAGTGTCAGGGTCCTGAAATCGGCGGTCCATCATGCGCTCGCCGGTGAAATGACAATTCACTAGAAGATTATTGGCGATGAACGCCTTCCTGTAATAACTCTCCAGCCAGCAGAACTTGGCGCAATTCACAACAGTGTTATGATCACAAAAATAATAATTGAGCCCGATTCCCTGCGACTGAATCAGGCCGAAGCCCACATTCTCAAGCGTGTTGTTGATTTCCACGAGCGTGTCCGCGGGCGCAGTATAATAAATAACTCGGCCCGCCCACCACTCGTCCTTGTAGATCGCGTTGCGAAACATATCGTTGGTAAGAAAGACATTCGTCCATTTTCCGCTCACGTGAACCGCCGGCCCCTCCTGCCACTCGAAGATGCAGCGGTCGATCCGAACATTCGCACTGTCCTTCTCTTCGTTTATCGGTTCCCAAAGCTGCGCTCCTGAGGCGATCCATGAAAGAAACCACACATTGGAGATGGTCAGATCTCCATGGGCGTCTATGATCAAGTCCGTGACCCGGTCGTTGAGAAGATACCGCAAAGAATCGGGAGCGAGCTGGATAACTGCCGGACCAGGATCGATTCCGGAAAGGGGAGCAGGCTGGCCGGCAATCCGCAAATGATAGCCGTTGTTGGTAATCGTTGTGCTGTTGATATATCGTTCCCCCCTCATCAGGACATACACCCGATTCACATCCCTCCGGCTTCCATTTGAGAGCGTATCCCCAAGAATCGCACGTGCGAGAACGTTAACGCCAGTATTCCGGATCAGAAGAGAGTCGGAATATTGTGCTGACAATCGGCAAGGAAATATTCCGATGACGAAAAGAAAAACAATGAAACTCTTACTCATGATAGCACCCTTTCTTGGATGTTCGATCAATGCTGCCACGCGGCGGCAATTATATTCTTTTGCCCCGGGTGTCAGGGCCGCTTTCAACACTTTTCAGTTGAGTGTTGGCCTAGTCACAACGATATAGTTTTTCTGCAATATACGCCTATCACAGGGCCATTGGATGAATAATGTAATAAAATTTTGCCCCTCTTGCAGTGCTTTTTGGAGATGCTGAAGTTATGACGGTTGTATGCAGGGGCGCAGTCAGTAAATACGCTATTGTGTGTTATCATTAGATACTTGATTTCCGGAGGCGTTCTTTAATGTATTTTGCTCGCTTGGTGGATTGCTTGTTTATATTATGGAAAAAATTTTGTATGTTTGTCCAATGAGGAGAATATCTCTTCCTTTTCGCGTTGGAGTCTTCCTCATCGAAATTATCGTACTTGTGAAAGCATTAAAGGATTAATACTATATGTCCTCTTATCGACCCGCCGACAATAGATATGACAAAATGCGATACAACCGCTGCGGCCGTTCCGGAATACAATTACCTGTCGTTTCTCTCGGCCTGTGGCATAACTTCGGCGGAGTGGATACTCTGAAGAATGCCCGATCGATCGTCTGGAGCGCCTTCGACGCCGGCATTACCCACTTTGATCTCGCCAATAATTATGGCCCCCCTCCCGGTTCCGCCGAGGATAACTTCGGCAGGATATTGAAAGATGACCTTGTTTCGTACCGTGACGAACTCATTATCTCCACCAAAGCAGGGTACGATATGTGGCCCGGGCCGTACGGCGATTGGGGCTCGCGGAAATATCTTGTCGCCAGTCTCGATCAAAGCCTTCAGCGGATGGGTTTGGAATATGTCGATATCTTTTATCATCATCGACCCGACCCAAAGACGCCACTGGAAGAAACAATGGGAGCTCTTGATCATATCGTGCGAAGCGGCAAGGCGTTGTATGCCGGCATATCTAATTATCCCGCCGACCTGACCCGGCAGGCGGCAAAAATACTCCGCTCGCTGGGAACTCCGTGCCTCATTCATCAGCCGAAATACAGCATGTTCGAGCGCTGGGTCGAGACAGGATTGCTCGGTGTGCTTCGGGAAGAAGGAATCGGGTGCATCGCCTTCTCACCGCTGGCTCAAGGAATGTTGACCGATAAATATCTTCACGGCATTCCCCCGGATTCTCGAGCTTCGAAACCCAGCGGTTTCTTGCGGCCTGAACAAATTACCGCGGAAAAATTGGAGAAAATTTCCCGCTTGAATGAAGTTGCTCTCCGGCGGGGACAGACTTTAGCGCAGATGTCTTTGGCGTGGATTTTGCGAAACCCTGAAGTGACATCGGTCTTGATCGGTGCAAGCAAGGTGTCCCAGGTCGAGGATGCGGTTGGAATCATAAAACAGCCCCCGCTTGATGAGGGAGAAATTCGAAAGATTGACGAAATCTTGAAAACCTAAAGCCTAAAAGCTAATACCTAATACCATTTTTTAAATGGCTGAAAAACAAAAAATACTCATTGCCGACGACGAACCCGGGATTACCGATGTTCTCGCATCCGTGCTGGAACGGAATAATTTCGACGTTACCAAAGCGTTTGACGGTGAAGAGTGCCTTCAAAAAGCCCGGTCTTCAAGTTTCGACCTCGTGCTGCTCGACGTTCACATGCCGAAACTCGACGGCTACGAAGTCATCAAACAGCTGAAACAAATGCCGCAATTACGGTATACGCCGATCGTGTTTCTAACCGGCTACAGTACCGCTCCGGATAATATCGAGTCCGGTTACAAGTACGGCGGCACAGAGTATTGGAAGAAACCGATGGCGACGGAGGAGTTCGAAGTACGCGTACGCGCTATCCTGAGAATCGCGGAGGCGGAAAGAACATTGCGGGAGATGCAGGAAGGCTTCACGTCAATGATCGTGCATGACCTGCGGGGCCCGCTTGGCGGTATCGTAGGTTTCGCAGAAATGCTTTCGGAAGATAAAGAAAAGTTTGAACCGGAAATCGGCGAGTTGGTTGATGAGATCGGCAAAGCGGCAAGGCTCATGCTCAATCTTGTGATAGATTTTTTAGAGATCACACAGCTGGATGCCGGAGAGTCAAAAATGTATCGGAATCAGGAGAGCCTTCGCGACATCGTTGAGCGGAGTGTTTCCAGCCTTTCGAAGGCTCAGCAAGAAAAATCAATTGAAGTGAAAATCGATTTACCCAATTTGCCGATGCTGTACATAGACCCCGACCGAATTGAAAAAGTGTTCACTCAGCTCCTCGACAATGCGTTTCGATTCACACCACAAGGAGGCTCCGTTTTTATTTCCGCGGTCGCCGAGCAGGGCTCTGTCGTTGTGAGGTTCAGCGATACCGGCGTTGGAATTCCGGCAAAAGAAATTCCCATGCTTTTTGACAAAATGAGAATCACGACGCCGGGGTCAAAGCGGGCAGGGACCAAAACGGGGCTGGGTCTTCCGATCTGTCGAGGGATCATTGAGGCACACGGCGGAACAATAACGGCAGAATCAAAAGAAGGAAAAGGAACGACATTTACCATCGTGTTACCGCTTCAAGCCGCCTGACTTTTCCCGCTCCGTCAAACACGAATCAAGCGATTTATCAACTCGACCAGTTTTTCAAACTCGACCGGTTTGGTTGCGTAATCATCGCATCCTGCATTGAGAGCCTTTTCTTTGTCGCCGACCATGGCATGGGCAGTTAAGCCGACAACCGGTATGTGGTTGACGCTCGGGTCGTTTTTGATTTGCCGAGTCGCCTCCCAACCGTCTACGACCGGGAGGCTCATATCCATAAGAATGAGGTCGGGGTTTTCTGAGTGCGTTTTGTCGATCCCCTGTTGTCCGTCGACCGCAGTGACGATGGTATAACCGCGCCGTTGAAGCCTGCGAACCATCATGTCGAGGTTGATCTCATTATCTTCTACCACAAGCAGCTTAGCCATTTGCCGCTCCTATAAGCGAAATATTTTGTGTTGTGAGTTGAGGGATAAGAAATGAAATTTGTTTCAGAAGTTTTTCCGGCGTGAAGTCGCCTTTCTGAATTACTTTTTTGACAATGCCGTTCAACTGCTGCCGTTCTTCTGCCATCAAATCTTTTGAGGTGATAACAACGACCGGGATATGTTTCCACTCTTCGCGGTTCTGGAAGATGCTGAGGAATTCGAAGCCGTCCATCACGGGCATCATGATGTCTAAAAAGATGATGCTCGGGAGTATGATTTCAAGAAGCGCGAGCGCCGATTTTCCGTTGTCCGCCGTTCGCACTTCCCATCCCGCTTTTTGAATTGCCCGGGAAGCCATTGTTCGCAGGTCGGGGTTGTCGTCAACAATGAGAATGTACTCGCTGGGCGCTCTCTGTTTGTATTTTTCCAGGACCTGCAGAATTTTTTCCTTGTTCACCGGTTTGATGAGATACTCTGACGCCCCAATTGCAAGCCCGAAATTTTTTTCATCCAGCATTGTATACATGACGACGGGGATGGACTTCAGCGTCGGATCGTTTTTAATATCCTGGAGAACGGCCCATCCATCTTTTCGGGGCATCATCACATCAAGAATGATGGCCATCGGCAGGATTTCTTTTGCCCGCTTTATCCCCTCGTCGCCGCTGGCCACACATTCGACCAGATAGCCTTCTTTCGATAAATATCGAAAGAGCAAATCCCGGACACCCTGATCGTCGTCCACGACCAATACTGCAGTATTGGTCGGAAGCGGCGCCGGTGCCTTTTCTGCCGGAGCGATTGCCGGCGCTTTCTTTTCTCCCGTGTCTTCAATGGACTGAGGTAATGTTACTGTAAATGTAGTGCCTTGGTTCGGTGCACTTTCTATCTCAATGGTGCCGTGCATCATTTCTGTGAAATGCTTCGTGATTGCCAGGCCAAGTCCTGTACCGCCGTACTTCCGGGTAGTAGAACTATCTGCCTGTGAGAATTCTTTGAAGAGCTTCAATTTTTGCTCTTCGGTAAGGCCAATTCCTGTGTCTGAAACCTTGAGGACAATTTTGGTGCCAGTGTGGTCTGCGGGAGGAATAGTGGCGGCACTCAAGGTTATTGTTCCTTCTTGAGTGAATTTAGAGGCGTTGCTGATGAGGTTGAAAAGAATTTGCCTCACTTTGGTGTGGTCGAGACGCACGGTCGGGATATCTTTCGCGATGTTCACAAGAAGGGAATTTTCATTCTTTTCTGTGAGCGGCTGAACTGTTGACACCACTTCATCGATAAGGCTGTTCAGCTGGAATTCCTCAACGTAGAGCTCCATTTTTCCTGCTTCGATCTTCGAGAGATCAAGGACTTCGTTGATCAGCTCGAGGAGATTTTTACCCGCCATGTGAATTCTGTCAAGGTCGCCGTGGTACCGTGTTTCACCGTCATCGCTCATTTCCTCGGCGATCATTTCGCTGTATCCGATAATGGCATTGAGCGGCGTCCGTAATTCGTGGGACATGCTTGCCAAAAAGGCGCTCTTCGTTTTGTTCGCTTCCATCGCCGCATCGCGGGCTTTTTCAAGTTCAAGGTTCTGCTCTGCGATCACCGAGAGTTGCAGACGAACCTGCTCTTCGGCTTGCTTACGTTCCGTGATGTCGCGGCCGATGCCGATGAGCCCGGCAACTTTTCCGTGCTGGTCCGTCAAAGGAAGCTTCGACGTCACAAGCCAGTGCTTTCTCCCTTCTCCATCGACGAAATACTCTTCCCTGTTGAGCACCGGAATGCCGGATTGGAGCACCACCTGGTCGTCGGCGTAGAATTTCTCTGCGACCTCTTGTGGAAAGAGTTCGAAATCGTCTTTGCCCAGAACTTCCGCCTCCGACTGCAGCCCCATGTTATGTACATCTGCGGGGTTGGCAATTGTCTTGCGGCAGGAAGCATCCTTTGCATAGATCGCATCGGGGAGGTTGTTGATCAATGTGCGAAGAAGGTGGCGCTCATGTTCGCGTTCCTCTTGTACTTTCATGAATTCATTGATCTCTCGCGTGATGCCGACAAGTCCGACGATTTGACCGTTGTCGTCCCGCATCGGGACCTTTGTGGTCGACGTCCAGCAGGTGCTTCCGTCAGCCAATTGTCTGCTCTCGGTTAAGCCCACGATTGGTTTACCTATTGCCATCAGGTGCAGCTCGCTTTCTAACGTCTTTCGGCCAAACTCCTCGCCAAATAAATCTACTTCGGTCTTCCCGATCACCTGGTTCATATCTTCAAATTTCAGATCATTCATCATTTTGCGGTTTATTTTTGTCAATCGGCATTGACGATCTTTAAAGTAGATGCTGTCCGGGACGCTGTCCATGAGCGCGTCCATAAATGCTTTTTCATGCCGGAGCGCCTCTTCGACATTTTTTCTTTCAGTGATGTCGCGGCCAATGCCTATAAGCCCGACAATTTTGCCCCCTTCGTCTTTCAAAGGAAGTTTAGAAGTCATCAGCCAATGTTTTTTTCCATCCTCATCGATGAAATACTCTTCTCTGTTGAGTACGGCTTTGCCGCTTTGGATCACCGATTGATCGTCGGCGAAGAACCCCTCAGCGACATCTTTTGGAAAAAGTTCAAAGTCGTTCTTACCCAAGACGTCAGTCTCTGACTGCAATCCCATATTATGCACATCCGCAGGGTTAGCCATAGTCTTGCGGCAGGAAGCGTCTTTGGCGTAGATTGCATCGGGCAGGTTATTAATCAGTGTGCGGAGAAGAATGCGCTCTTGGAGGCACTTTCGTTCGATCTCTTCCAAAGCTGCTATCTTCCGGCGCAGCCCCGCGACTTCGTTTAATAATTCCGAATTAGTTTTTTTCTTGTCGGCCATTCAATAACTCCGTTGTTTCAATTTTCATTGAGGGGCATTCTGCGATATCCTTGTATGAAAAAAAATCGGACCGGGATGTTCCGTGAAATTCAGGTCAGCCGCCGGGTGACGCGCTGGACTTCTTCTATTGTCGTGATTCCTGCAATGGCTTTTTGCAGTCCGTCAAAATGCATATCCCGAAATTTATTTTCAATTGCCAATTGGCGAAGCTTACTCGTCGTGACCTCGCCGTAAATCACGTCACGCATTTCTTCAGTCACGATAAAAACTTCATGAATTGCCATTCTTCCTTTGTACCCTGTGCCGGTACAGAAAGAGCATCCCTTGCCTCTAAAAAGAGTTGTGCCGGCCGGCAGGCCCGCGAGTCCAAACATTGCTAGCTTCTCTTGACTCGGCAGATATTCCTCTTTGCAGCGGGCGCAAATTCGCCGGACAAGGCGCTGCGAAATGACACCGATCACGGACGCACTCACCCAGAACGACGCTATGCCGAGATTGACCATTCGAGAAATTGCACCGATGGCATCATTGGTATGAAGGGTGCTGACAACACGGTGCCCCGTCAGGGCGGCTTCAGTTGCAATCATTCCGGTTTCTGCGTCCCGGATTTCTCCCACAAGAATGATGTTCGGGTCCTGGCGCAGTATTGCACGAAGCACCGATCCAAACGTCAAGCCGCGTTCCGCCATGACCTGAACTTGATTGATAAGAGGAAGCTTATATTCGACCGGATCCTCAACGGTTGTGATGTTAATCGAAATGTCTTTTAGCTCATTCAATGCTGAATAGAGGGTTGTGGTTTTTCCGCTGCCGGTCGGTCCCGTGACCAGAATGATTCCGTTCGGAAGGTTGAGCAGCGAACGAAAAAGGCGGAGATTGTTTTCAGTGAATCCAAGGTTGGCCAGGTCGATCATCATGGAAGATTTACCGAGAAGGCGCATGACGATCTTTTCGCCGTTGAGAAGCGGAAGACTGCTCACCCGAACGTCGAAAACGCGGTCGGCAAATTTTAACGTGAATCTCCCGTCCTGCGCGATTGAGTGTTCAAACATATCCATGCCGGATTTTGATTTGAGCACTGAGGCCATCCCCTGGTGATAGGACAGCGGGAACGAGATCTCCCGGTGAAGCACGCCGTCTACACGAAAGCGAATCATGAGCTCTTCTTCCATCGGCTCCACGTGGATATCGCTTGCGCCCGCCTTCGCGGCGCGAAGCAACACCTCTTCGGTTAACTCCGCTATTGTCGGATCGCCGGTGCCTTCCAACGCTTGCGCCGATCCTTTCCGTACTTTAATATCATATTTTTCAAGAGGGAGGGATGACTTGATCGACTGGATACGGTCGATGGCGCCATGGTAACTTTTTCATCGCCGCGTCGAAATCGGAAAACGTTGTGAAGACCGGAAGAACCCTGTGTCCCGTCAGTCGCTGCAGATGCAAGATGATCTGTTTCACCGGCGGGTCGATGAAGGCCATCGTGAGTTCCAGACCGATAAGGAATACCGGAAGAACGCGAAAGTGCAGGATCTCTTCTTCGGTAAGTATTTGTTCCGGGGCTGTCTCGATTTCTTTAGCGATCGGCATTCGTGCAAAGTTGAACACCTCGGCAAGAGTATCCGCAATGGTATCCTCTGAAAGATTGAAGACCGCAGTGAGGGCGCGTGCCACTCCCTTTTCACGCGCGACGGTTTCAAATGCAGACCCTTTCACGTTCAACAACTCGCGGGTTAGAGTGTGCCGATCGACGAGAGCTTTGAGAAATTGTTGTTCTTCTGTTGTCATACGATTAGCCGTTAACTGAAAATTGAATCAATGTCATGTTGCGTTACTCTTTCCGACGCGGCCTCTTCTTGCCGGGCTATTTTACGGAGAGAAACAAGTTCTTCGATTTCGTCCGGTGCGTATTGTTTGGGAGCTCCGGCCTCGGCAGGATGAGAGAACAAATGTTCATTGGACGATGTGACAAGAGCGGTTCCGCATTCGCCGCAATACTTGTCATCAGGCTGACCCATTTTGCCGCATCGTTTGCACAGCGCGCCTAAGGGGGTCCCGCACGCTGTGCAGAATCGCTTTGTTTCTCCGTTGCTAGCTTTGCAGTTCGGACATTCCATATTTTACTCCTTCGCACGCTGGGCAAGGAGCGCAAGTATTTTCAGAAGTGTCTGATCGAATTTGTCATTCTCGAACGGTTTGAGCAAGTAATAATTCGCGCCGGCATCTTTAAATTGGATGACTTTTTCCTTTTCCGATAATGACGTTGTCATGACAACAATAGATACAGGATCGATTTGCTTTATTTCCCGGAGCGCTGTCAGGCCGTCCATTTCCGGCATGATCGCGTCAAGGAAGACCATATCCGGTTTTGATGCTTTATATCGTTGTATACCATCGGCGCCATTTACAGCCAATTCAACCTGCGATATTCCGCTACGCTGAAGAAGCCTCAAAAGAAGTATGCGGCTGTGAGCAGAATCATCAACCACCAAGGCTGAATAAGGAAGGGGAGGAGCTTTCATGTGGAACTCCGTATGGATCAATGCATTAAATGGTTAATTCTAATCACGTTGAGCTATTGCGCTAAAGTTTTTTGGCTAATAATCTTCTACTGTCCATATTTCTCCACCCTCAGTGGTTAGCCATTTTTGCCTGTGGCTTGAAAAACACCCTAAGTTCACACTTTCCTTGTCAACGGATACAGTGCACGTTATTATGTTTCATTTATTATGCCAAAAGGCGACCTCCTCCTAGCCCTTACGGGTAAAGAAACAAGTGTCTTGCGTGAATATGCCCTGAAAGGAAACGCACCGTGGCGAGCATTAAATAAAACTCCACCAGCGATCGCGATACTGCTTGAGGCGGCAACCAGGTGCTTTTCGACTTTGCCAATGTCGAAAAATAAAATTCATCGTTAGACCCTTCGCCCCCAGACCGTTGACTCTTTATTATAGGATTATAGGGTTAATTTTAGGTATCCTATCATGCTTCAATGATAATGTATATCGTCGAAAAAATTATTGTAAGTAATTTTTAAGAATAGAGACTTCTGAATAATCCAAAAAGTACGGCTCGTGCAAATCCCGAGGGAATGGCTTCGCCATCGGCTTCGCGTACGAAGTTTGGAAAAAAAATCTGCAAAAAGTTTTGGAGAATTAACTCGCCATTATTTTGCTTGACATATTGAAATTTTCTTCATACCATTGAAACGGTTCAATTCAACTTGAACTGGCGAGGGATGAGCGTTCTGCTCATGGCGGTAGTGCATCGCCTCATTATTTGCTGCTAGAAATAAAAGCCTTTCCAAAATTAGGCTATGATGAGAATAGAGGAAGAATATGGTAAATAAGTATTTCCCAAAAGTTGAGAAACAGATTCCTTACGAAGGCAAGGACTCAAAGAACCCTCTGGCTTTCAAATACTACGATAAGCACCAGCAAGTCGGCGGCAAATCTATGGGTGAACATTTACGCTTTTCCGTCGCCTACTGGCACACGATGATGGGGAACGGTTCCGATATGTTTGGCGGTCCGAGTTTTGTAAGAGAATGGCATGCCGCAAAGGATCCGATTGCTCGCGCCAAAGAAACGATGGCGGCAGCGTTTGAGTTCTTTCAAAAGCTCGGCGCCGACTACTATTGCTTCCATGACCGCGACATTGCGCCTGAAGGCGAAAGTTTCTCCGAGTCGTGCAGGAACTTGGAGACCATGGTAAAATTTGCAAAAACCTTGCAGAAAGAATCCGGCATCAAACTTCTTTGGGGGACAGCGAATTTATTCGGCAGTCCCATGTATTCTCAAGGAGCAGGGACGAGTCCGAATGCGCACGTGATGGCTCACGCAGCTGCGCAAATAAAAAATGCCATTGATGCAACGAAGGAACTTGGCGGCGAGAATTATGTCTTTTGGGGGGGACGGGAGGGTTACGAGACATTGCTCAATACCAATTTGAAAAGAGAACAAGAGCAGATGGCGCGCTTTCTTCATATGGCTGTCGACTATAAGAAAAAAATCGGTTTCGAAGGGCAGTTTCTTATCGAGCCTAAACCGGCTGAGCCGACAAAACATCAATATGATTTCGATTCTGCAACAACACTCTATTTCCTGAAGGAACATGATTTGCTCGACCATTTTAAATTGAATATCGAAGCGAATCACGCCACTCTTGCCGGCCATTCATTCGAACACGAATTGGGAATTGCCTCGGCCGCCGGAAAATTAGGGAGCGTTGACGCAAATAGAGGCGACATGCTCCTCGGCTGGGATACGGATCAATTTCCAACAGACATTTACAGCGCGACACTGGCGATGATGATCATCCTGAACCAAAACGGGCTGGGCAAGGGAGGGCTTAATTTCGATGCGAAAGTACGGCGCAGTTCGAACGATCCAACGGACCTCTTCTATGCTCATATTGGCGGAATGGACACATTTGCACGGGGGCTCCTTATTGCTCATGAAATGATAAAGGATAAAGCACTCAGCAGTTTTGTTGAAGAGCGATACTCTAGTTTTAATTCCGGTGTAGGAGCCAAGATTATGTCCGGGCAAATCGGGCTGGAGGAATTGGAGAAGTGGATTCTCAATGAAGGGGCGCCGGCACTGAAAAGCGGCCGCCAGGAAATGCTGGAGAACATTCTGAATTCGTACATTCATTAAATCTCCTCACAAAAGTACGTCGCTGTCTGAGGGAGAATTAATCCCTGATATTAGGCAAAACGCCAATATTATTGCCACGAAGTTGCAAAGCCACTAAGAACAACAAAGCTTTTAATTAATGGACATTACACATTGAAGCTTTCCTTAAAAAGTTTTCGTGTCTTAGTGTTGTGTGCCAGCGGCGTCTCGTTGGAGTGTCAAACCTTTTAAACCCCGCGTAGCGTCAGTTCTCTGTTTCTCAGGAGTATCCCTGACAGTACCGATCGGAAGTCGCCACTCTTGCCGGATTTGTCGATAATGAATTGTCTCTGAAAAGAGTTCATTGAAAGGACGTTCCATGCAGCTGAAACAGTGCTTGACCAGTCTCATCATCGCCGCCTTTATTCTTTTCGACACCCGCTATTCTCTTGCTTATGAAAAACAAGCCGACGGCGTTCTCTTCGAAATCAAAAAACAAAAAGAAACGGATCCTCGATGGGTGAAAATCCAGGTGTGCACTGACAATATTATCCGCGTGCTGTCGACGGCTGAGAAATCCTTTTCGACACGCGCGAGTTTGATGGTTAACAAAACCGGCTGGGACCCGGTGCGTTGGACTGTGGTCGAGAAAAACGACCGCGTAGAAATCTCGACATCCAAAGTAATGGTGCGCGTAAACCCGAAGAACGGGGCAGTTGAATTTTACGACACCAACGGCCGGCCGCTTCTTCAAGAAAAAGCTAACGGCGGCAAAGTTATTACCCCGGCTGAAGTGCTGGGAGAAAAAACTTTTCACATCCAGCAGCTTTTCGAATCCCCCGACGACGAAGCATTCTACGGCCTGGGCGAATATCAAAATGCGGTCATGAACTACAAAGGGCATGACATTGACTTGTGGCAATACAATATTGTCGACGTGAACCCCTTCCTGGTATCCAGCAAGAATTATGGAATTCTGTGGGACAATAATTCCCATTCGAAATTCGGAGATATCCGGGAATATCAATCACTCTCCACACTCAAACTCTATGGCAGGAACGGAGCTGAGGGGGGATTGACAGCGGAGTATTTTAAAGACGCGGGGTTTGATTCACTATTCACATCGCGCGCTGAACCGCGGATCGAACATGAGTTCACCGATGTGAATGACGAATACCCGGCAGGGTTCCATGAGAATGTGGCTGCTGTGCGTTGGAGCGGAGAAATGGAAAGCCGTGAAACGGGTCTTCACAAGTTTAGATTGTACGCATGCGGATACACAAAAATGTGGCTGAACGGCAAGCTTGTTGTTGATGCCTGGCGGCAAAACTGGCTCCCGTGGACGCATTTGCTGAGCCTGGACATGGAAGCGGGGAAGCGCTATCAGATAAAAATCGAATGGGTGCATACCGGCGGTTACATCGGGCTGAAGTGTCTCGGACCCGAACCGGATGCGAACAAGAATGCGGTTTCGCTCTATTCCGAAATCGCCGATCAGATCGACTATTACTTTGTGCGTGGAGATAATACCGATCAGGTTATTCAGGGATACCGCGAAATTACCGGCAAGGCTCCAATGATGCCCAAATGGGCGATGGGACTATGGCAGTGCCGCGAGCGGTACAAAACTCAGGAGGAATTGCTTTCAGTCGTCAAAGAATTTCGGAGACGTCAGATCCCGCTCGACAATATCGTTCAGGATTGGTTTTACTGGAAAGAAGACCAGTGGGGGAGCCACGAATTTGATTCAACACGGTATCCGGACCCGGCAGGCATGGTGAATGAACTGCACAACGACCTGCACACCCACATCATGATTTCGGTATGGCCCAAGTTCTACGTCGGTACAAAACATTATGAGGCATTTAAAGATAGCGGATGGTTGTACATGCGCAACGTGGAGCAGGGGCAAAAGGACTGGGTCGGCCCGGGATACGTTTCAACATTTTACGATCCATATAGTGAAGGAGCGCGCAAACTTTTCTGGAAGCAAATCAACGAACAATTATTCTCAAAAGGTTTTGACGCTTGGTGGTTGGATTGCACGGAACCGGACATTCAATCCAATCTGTCGAGAGATGAGACCATCCTGCGGCAGGGTCCGACGGCGTTGGGAAGCGGTGCACGGTACGCCAACACTTATTCTCTCGTCAACACCCAGGCAGTCTACGAAGGACAGCGCATCACCAATCCCGACCAGCGCGTGTTTGTCCTGACGCGTTCTGCTTTTGCCGGGCAGCAGCGCTACCCGGCTGCAACCTGGAGCGGCGATATTGCCGCCCGTTGGTTTGATCTCAAGGCGCAGATTGCGGCTGGCCTGAATTTTTCTTTATCCGGCATTCCTTATTGGACGACAGACATCGGAGGTTTTGCGGTTGAACCGCGGTACGAACATCCGAACGATTCCGATTTGGCTGAATGGCGCGAATTAATGACTCGCTGGTTTCAGTTCGGGGCGTTTTGCCCGCTGCTTCGTGTGCATGGCCAATTCCCCTATCGTGAAATGTTCTACGTCGCGCCCGAGAATCATCCTGCATACCAATCAATGCTTGCGTACGATAAACTGCGCTATCGACTCATGCCGTACATTTATTCGCTGACGGGCATGGTTACACAGAACGATTACACAATCATGCGCGGCTTGGTGATGGATTTTAGCGATGACAAAAATGTACTCAGTATTGGAGATCAATTTATGTTCGGTCCCGCCCTGCTCATTAATCCGGTAACCGAATACAAAGCCCGAACACGTACCGTCTATCTTCCTTCCGGAACAAGCTGGTATGAACTTCGTTCCGGCCGGCATCTTACAGGCGGACAAACAATAGAGGCGAATGCGCCATACACAGACATGCCAATTTTTGTGAAAGAAGGGTCGATTATTCCCTGCGGTCCGGATATCCAGTATGCAACGGAAAAGCCTGCCGAACCAATCCGTTTATTTATTTACACCGGCAGCGACGGCTCATTTACATTGTATGAGGATGAGAACGTCAACTACAATTATGAAAAGGGAAAGTTTTCAGTTATTCCGTTGAATTACAATGAGAAGGATCATATTCTGACAATTGGAAAACGGCAAGGGGAGTTCCCGGGGATGCTTGGGACGAGAACATTTGAAATCGTCTGGATTGGCGACGGGAAGCCTACCGACCTTACTTTCCAATCGAAACCGGACGCGTCTGTAACGTACGACGGTAGCCAGCAATCGATCGCAATGAGCAACAAAAGCAAATAGTACCATATCCATGAAGAACACGAAAAGACACGAAGATGAAGATTACTTTCTGAGCAGTCAGGTTATCCTTTCACAAGAGAATTTATTTTCCTCATGAACTTCGTGGATAGTTCAATATTTACCATCAGCAACTAATATTACGAAAGGAAATCACATGGAAATCCTTGGCGCCATCGACTGGGTTGTGGTTGCTCTTTATTTTGTTGTTATCGCCGGAATTTCGGTTTGGTCAATCAGGAAAAAGAAAGACACTCCTACCGACTATTTTCTGGCCAATAGAAATCTCGGTTGGTTTGTTATTGGAGCGTCCATTTTAGCCTCAAATGTCGGTTCGGAGCACATCGTTGGGCTCGCCGGTACCGGGGCAAAATCCGGTTTGGCTATGGGACATTATGAACTCCATTCCTGGATCGTGCTCATGCTTGGATGGGTGTTTGTTCCGTTCTACATGCGCAGCCAGGTTTTCACGATGCCGGAATTTCTCGAGCGCCGTTACAACGACAAAACCCGCTGGCTTCTTTCCATTGTGCAGCTCCTCAGTTATGTTATAGCAAAAGTGTCCGTGACAATCTATGCAGGCGCCGTCGTCTTCAACTCATTCTTAGGAGTCGATTTCTGGACCGGGGCAGTCGTTCTGATCGCGATTACCGGACTCTATACAATTTTCGGCGGACTGCATGCCGTGATGTATACCGAGGCACTTCAAGCGATCGTTCTTCTGGGCGGTTCAATCATTCTCACCATTTCAGGGCTCGTGGAAATAGGCGGCTGGAACAACCTTGTCCATTCCGTGACGAAGGATCACTTGAATATGTTTCTCCCCCTCTCACACCCGGATTTTCCGTGGCTGGGTATCTTATTTGCATCTCCGATTGTCGGCATCTGGTATTGGTGCACCGACCAGCACATTGTGCAGCGATGCCTTGCAGGACGGAATGAGCAGCAGGCGAGAAGAGGGACAATTTTCGCGGCGTATCTGAAGCTTCTTCCGTTTTTTATTTTTATGATCCCGGGGCTTATAGCGTACGCGCTGGCAAATTCCGGCAGAATCCAGCTGCCTCAATCCGATCAGGCATTTCCGACGCTGGTGAAGACGCTGCTGCCCGTTGGGTTGCGCGGTATTCTTGCGGGGGGCATTCTCGCTGCATTGATGAGTTCGCTAGCTTCAGTGTACAATGCATGCTCGACGCTTTTCACGCTCGACATTTATCAAAAAATCAAACCGCAAACGACGGACAAGGAATTAGTCAGAGTAGGGCGCATCACGACGGCAGTTGTCGTTGTTCTGGGCATGGCGTGGATTCCGATGATGAAAGGAATTTCCGATATTCTCTATCAATACCTGCAGAGTGTGCAATCCTATCTCGCACCGCCCATCGCTGCCGTGTTTTTGCTTGGCGTTTTTTCAAAACGCATCAATGGCAAGGGAGCGTTGACGACGATGGTGGTCGGTTTCATTATCGGAATTCTTCGCATCGTTCTCGAATTGCTGAAGACCCATTTGAGCGGAATTCTCTACACATTTGCAACAGTGAATTTTCTCTATTTCTGCATTTTTCTCTTCGTCTTTTCTGTTGCCTTGCTGGTCGTCGTGAGCCTTCTGACCGAGAAGCCATCTGAGTCGCAATTGAACGGACTTACGTATGCGACAACGGTTGCCGCAGACAAGGCAAAATCCCGTGCCAGCTGGAACAGAACAGACGTTGTCCTATCGTTGGTGATCATCGTTTTTATTATCGCCGTATTCATATACTTCTCGCCATTCGGCGTCGCCGGCTGATCATGCCGTGGAAATGGAATACGTCTCGTTCAAGAAAGGTGCTCTTTATGAAGATCTTTATTGCAGCAGCAGTGCTGATTTTGTCTCTTTCTGCGAATGCACAGACACCGGAAAGCAAAGTTGTCATTGATGCTTCGCAGCTGAAAGTAAAAATCAACAAAAATATTTACGGGCAATTCTCGGAGCATCTTGGCGGCGGTATTTATGGCGGCATTTGGGTTGGCGAGAACTCGACGATCCCAAACACAAACGGAATTCGAAACGATGTCGTTGAGGCATTGAGGCAAATCAAGGTTCCCGTGCTGCGATGGCCCGGCGGCTGTTTTGCAGATGAGTATCATTGGAAAGACGGTATCGGTCCGCGCGACAAACGTCCGTCGATGGTCAATACGAATTGGGGGGGCGTGACGGAAAGCAACAGCTTCGGCACTCACGAGTTCATGGAGTTGTGCAGACAGCTCGGCTGCGATGCATATATTTGCGGAAACGTGGGGAGCGGGACAGTGCAAGAGTTATCGCAATGGGTTGAGTATGTCAATTCGGATAACGGCAGCCCGATCACTGAATTACGCAAGAAGAATGGAAGGGATAGTTCGTGGGGGGTTCAGTATTGGGGAATTGGGAACGAGAGCTGGGGATGCGGCGGAAATATGAGGCCGGCATTTTACGCCGACCAGATGAGAAAGTACGGGACGTTCTGCCGCAACTACGGGAAGAACAAAGTGTTCAAGATCGCTTGCGGCCCGCCCGACGATGACTACGAGTGGACCGATGTCATGATGAAAAACGCTTATGGATATATGGACGGGCTCTCGCTGCACCACTATTCCTTCGGCGACGGCAAAATTGCTGCCGACTTCGATGAGAGCGGATGGTTCGATGTTCTCAAGAAAACTCTGAAGATGGATGAATATCTTACCAGGCACAGCGCCATCATGGATAACGCTGACCCGAACAAAAAGATTGCGCTGGTTGTCGATGAATGGGGAACATGGCATGGGGTTGAACCCGGAACAAATCCGGCTTTCCTTTATCAACAAAACACGATGCGCGATGCGGTAGCCGCGGCGTCCAACCTGAATATTCTCAACAATCATTGCGACCGTGTCCGGATGGCAAACATTGCACAGACCGTCAACGTGCTGCAGGCAATGATTCTTACAAAGGGAGAGAAGATCGTCCTGACGCCTACCTACTATGTGTTTGAGATGTTCAAGATTCACCAGGATGCTCTATGGGTGAAGACGAAAACAGAGTCCTCCGATTATATTTTCGGCGAACAGAAACTTCCGGCGGTGAATTGTTCCGCTTCGATCGATGATAAAGGCACTATGCATGTCACATTCTGTAATATCGATCCGAAATCTCAGCGACGAGTCGCATGTAAAATGGAAAAATTTTCTGCAAAAAGGGCATCGGGTCAAATTCTGACGGCGAACATCATGAGCGCGCACAACACGTTCGACACACCGGACGTCGTTGTCCCGCGTGAATTTTCAGATTTCAAGCTGGTGGATAAAGGCCTGGAGGCCACCCTTCCCCCTATGTCGGTTGTCGTGCTCGAATTGGAAGGGACGGTCGAATTGAGTCCCGGCATCGAGATGAAAAACCCCAGGCCGGGTGTCGCATACGATTATTACGAAGGGAGCTGGGAATGGCTTCCGGCCTTCGACTCTCTCTCCCCGAAGCGCTCGGGCGTGATTGAACAGTTCGTAATTCCCCAAAAAAATTCCGGGGAAGATTTTGCAGTTCAATACCGAGGATACATCAAGGTTCCTGCGGATGGATTGTACACGTTCTCCCTTATTTCTGACGACGGTGCCGACTTATCGATCGACAAGAGCCTTGTTGTCGATAACGACGGCCGCCATGCAGCGCAGGAACAATCCGGTACGGTTGTGTTGAGGGCCGGTTTTCATGAAGTGTGTGTGCGATTCTTCCAAGCGTCGGGAGGGAAAACGCTTGATGCACGTATCGAAGGACCCGGGCTCACTAAACAAATTATCCCCACAGTGATGTTGTTTCACTGAAACACACTCTAGTACGTCTCCGGTAAATAATCCTGTAAGATCATCCTGATCCTCGGGAGTCGTCAAGATTGCGACCACGGATGAAAAATGCACTGTTTATTTTTTGAGACGGCATTAACAGTACGCCAACAGGAACAACGATGATAATGAAGCTCAATCGACAAATGCTTCTGCAGCTGGCACTCTCTTTTGTCGTCGCTATGTTTCTCGACCGATGCTCTTTTGACTTCACAAAGCACGAAGCAGAGAACTCTGGTATTATCGATGCCGATGACCCAAACATTCAATACGTGGGACGATTCGATTTCACTAATCCAAAAAAAGTTGCTTTTGATTGGGCGGGGGTTTCCGTTATGACAAGATTTGAGGGAACACGCTGCTCCATTCGTTTGGACGATCGAAAGAATGAGTACGCTGTTATCGTCGACAACCGTGCACCACGGCTGTTGATAACAGACTCGGCAACAACCCTCTATAATATTGCCTCGGAATTAACCGATTCGATTCCGCATGCGGTCACGATCCAAAAACGCACGGAGCCGCTTGTCGGCAAAGGGGAATTTATGGGATTTATTCTCGACAAAGGAAGAAAACTCTTGCCCCCGGATCGGCGACCGGATCGGCGAATTGAATTCATCGGCAATTCCATAACCTCCGGCTACGGGGTTGAGGGAGATAGTGCCGATTGCCATTTCAGCCCTCAAACAGAAAATGCATGCATGTCCTATGCTGCTGTGACTGCGAGATCGTTGAATGCCGAGTATTTTCTGATTTCGTATTCGGGGAGAGGCATTGTGCGGAATTACGGCGACAGCAACAGAGTGTCGCAGGATCCGATGCCTGTTCTCTATGATCGCACCTGCTTTTTTGATTCAACGCTGAAGTGGAATTTCGGCCGATGGACGCCGCAAGCCGTCGTAATAAATCTTGGAACGAACGATTTTTCAACGGAGCCTTATCCTGACAGCGTCGTTTTTCAGAGCGCATACATGAGATTGATCGAACGGGTTCGGTCGCAATACCCCGGTGTGACGATGTTCTGCCTTTCGGGACCGATGATCGGCGAGCCGTGCACGAGGTACATCAAGCAAGTCGTTGAAGAGCAGAAAAAGAGGATGAAGAGGTATCAGGATGTATTCTTCATCGAGATCAATCGAAGCGTGATGACCGATGCAGATTGGGGATGCGACCATCACCCCAATGTTCAAGGGATGGAAAAGATGGCGGAGATCATCATACCGGTCGTCAGACTTAGGATGAATTGGTGAATCGATGGACTGTTATGTATGTCACTCGTCCATGGTCCGAGTCAAATTTCGTCGAAAGTAATGGTATGGATGGTCTGGCGGAAACCACGTCTGTTAAAAAATCCCCCGCGAGGTTGTTGAGAATAGCTGAGAATTGGTGGACTGTGCAAAGAAATGCCGCCAACTCCCCCGTTTTTACAAGGGTTCCTCTGAGCGCGGCATTCATCAAAAAAAGGCTTGACTTTTTAGAAAATGCTATTAACTTATGAATCGGTTCAATTTGTTTAAAATGAGTTCAATTTCATATTGCTTACCGTGCAATCCAAGTGTTGATCGCTGCATTTGAAGCCCAAAAAAAACCTGCAATCGTCTGATCTGCGATGGGATTAGTAACCGAGTTGTTCTTACAGACCATGTAACATTGAAGAAGTTTAGATTTCCGATTGGAGATTTGAATTTAGCAATACAAACGTTTGCGGTAACGATTGTATAAAAACTCGCCAGATGGCACAAATAGTATAAGGCATTAACTCGAAGTTTTTTGGGACGGTTTATGCAAACGTTTGCCGGAAGAAACCTGAGACGCCATGAAGTTAGAACTAAACATTCGCGGTTGTCCCGCAATTCATGATTATATCATTGAAGCCGTATTACTCAAGAAAGGTAACTGACTGAAAGAGAAGGTGTGAGAGTGAAACAACATCCTCAGGATCATGAGATAGACGTGTGAGGATGGCAGATTGTCGCAACAATTGAGAACGAGATTTCAGCGAATTACTTCTTTCTGGGAAGGCTTCTACAAAACTAAAAACCTTTCAAGAAATCATAAGGAGAATAAAAATGTCTACTGGTACAACTTGTTTTCGGGGTTCACTTATTTGTGTTCTGGTAGTAGCATTTTCTTTGACCTTTCACACTTCGTATGCCGCAGGGTTTGGCACTGTCAAGGGTGTTGTTGTAGATAAAGCCACGGGCGAGCCGCTTGTCGGAGCGAACGTTGTTGTTCTCAATACAAGTTTGGGGTCTGCAGCAGATATTGACGGCTTGATAGCGATCTATAATGTGCCCGAGGGACAACAGACATTAAAGATTTCGTACATAGGATATCAAACAATCACCGAGGAAGTGAAAGTTTCTGAAAATAGTGTCATTCAAAAGGAATTCCGTTTGTCGCCCCAGGCAATTCAGGGACAGGAGGTCGTTGTCACAGCCCAGGCGAGCGGTCAGAATGGAGCCATCAATCAACAATTGACCTCTGCGAATATTGAGAACGTCGTTTCAGCCGCTCGTATCCAAGAGTTGCCGGATGCAAACGCGGCGGAATCGATCGGACGGTTGCCGGGTGTTTCGCTGATTCGATCGGGGGGTGAAGCGACACAAATCGTCATCCGCGGGCTTTCACCTCAGTACAACATGATAACGATTGACGGGGTTGAAATACCTCCGACCAACTCGGGCGACAGGGGCACAGACTTGAGCATGATATCATCAAATATGGTGGAGGGCATTGAAGTGTCGAAGACTGTTACACCCGACATGGATGCTGCCGTGCTGGGAGGAACGGTGAATTTCGACATCAAAGAAGCCAAAGCATCTTCCACGGACGTGCCGTTGGTCTCACTTCTTGTTCAAGGAGGATATAATAATATTATTTCTTCTTATAACAATTACAAATATGTCGCCAGCGTAGAGGATAGATACTTCGACGACCGCCTTGGAGTCTTTGCGCAGGGAATTGTCGACAGATCCAACCACACATCGGATGAACTTGGAGGAACGTATTATCTGCAGGACAAGATTTTACATCCCGATGTCGTATCGCTCGGCAGTTTGGATCTTTATTTTTATCCGAGAGATCAAACCCGATACAACGGCACACTTGTTTTGGACTATAAATTGCCCGACGGAAAAATTGCCTTAACGAATCTCATAAGCCAGGAGAAAACAAACACTCAGTACTACCGTGAGACGTATGACCTCCAGAATTACGGCAACGACATACAGTATGAAGTCCAAAATTCACACAATATCCTCAATGTCATTACAAATATTCTCAACTATGAGCAGACATTATATTCCACCAAGATCAAAGCAACGTTGTCCCACTCGTACTCGGAGAATGTTTCGCCCGATAATTGGTGGATGAGTTTTGACCAGACCTCCGCAGGCGTTGGAAACCTAAATCCTAAACTAAGCCCGGAAGCTATCGCTAGTGCCGCTGCACCCCTTGTCAATTTTAACACTATGACCTTTCGGTATAACAGCACATGGGAAAGTTTTAACAAGCAGAGAAATCTCGGAGGATCGGTTGATTTAGAAAGAGGCGTTAACTTTTCGGACCTGGTTGCCGTTACATTTAAGGCGGGGGGATCGTTCAAGTACACCGACCGCTACTATAACTACGACGGAGGGTCCGGCAATATATTTGGGGCATTTCCTCTCACTAACCAGGTTCGTCAACTCATCATCCAGGAAAACCCGTGGATGGCGCAGCCGCCGTATAACCTCAATCCCAATGGCACGCAGGAGCTTCCTATCAGCATGTTCTTGCTGCCCAGCATGAAGTTCGGGAATTATCTCAACGGAAATTATCCAATGAACAACGCCGCAAATATTGGCCTCATCTCGTCGGTGATGGACAATATCGTAGGTTTTGGCAAAGGTATTAAGACCTCCGGATCGGGGGGCGTTAACCCGTACATTCCTGATGTCCTGGGGAGCCTTGATAATGACTATAACGGATTAGAGCGCCGCGATGCCGGATATGCTATGGCTTCCGCGAATGTCGGCAGCGATATAAGTATTATCGGAGGTGTCCGGTATCAGGGCCTTGCGACATCATATACTGCCGCGCATTTTTTAAACGCGAGCGCCACAAATCCTTATCCGAATACGCTTCCTCACACAGACTCGACGGTCTACGAGTATCATGGATATTGGCTGCCGGACGTGATTTTGAAATACAATCCGCTTTCTTGGTTAAATGCCCGGTTGGCGTACACCAACACGCTTTCGTATCCTGCTTTCAATACCATCATACCTATTTTGGACGTCTACAGCACGTCGATCACCTGGAACAACTACGCTTTAAAACCCGCGCTGTCCAAAAATTACGATCTGCAACTTTCGGTGTATGATAATAATATCGGGTTGTTGACTGCCGGCGGCTTCATCAAAGACATTGATAATTTGATATTCAGTCAGTCTAGCTTCATAGCCAATTCTGCGGCGTATCCGGGGATTCCGAATAACTCCACAGGAAAGTCGATCAACACCTTTATCAACGATCCGTTTCAGGTTACGGTCAAAGGTATTGAGGGAGAGTGGCAGACCCATTTTTGGTATTTGCCAAATCCTTTAAACGGATTAGTAATGAATGTCAACTATAGCCACATCTTCACGACCGCAGACTATCCGTATGTAAATACCGAGGTTCCCCCGCCTAATTACATACCGGTGCATATTGACACATTTTATGTCGACCAACTCATCAACCAGCCAAAAGATATCGTCAACCTTTCGGTCGGATATGACTATAGAAAATTCTCCGTTCTGGTATCCATGATCTATCAGGCGAGCGTTTATAATGCCACGAATTTTTACAACTCAATGCGCTCTGACAAAGCAAAGTATGTGCGATGGGACCTTTCCGCGAAACAAGGGCTGCCTTGGCTTGGGGTTGAGCTTTACGTAGACGTTAATAACCTCAACAGCGAAAATGATATCTACCTCATTCGAGGATCGGGCTTTCCAACGTCGGAACAGGATTATGGGCTGACTGCCGACATAGGACTCAGGTGGAAACTACTTTAATCAACGAACCATGAACTCAAACAGAAAGGAAGGGCATGAAGAAAACAACATCCACTTAAACTCAGTATTATTCACAAAGTATCTACGTGCCGATTCGGTAATGGTAGTCAAGAAGAGATTACGAGATTTATGGAACAATATGCTATGGGTAATACCAATATGAACTTCAACCGAAAGGATGCATATAATGAAAACGAAATTAATATTTACATTTTTGATTGCGGTGATGATGCTGTTCATGGCGCCATCCGTATCATTTGCGCAAGCCGTTGATTCCGTTGTTGTGGCAGCACTGCCGCCGGGAAACCTCAACAGCGTCATTATGGGTGATACTCTTGCAAACGGGCTGCGAGTGAACCCTAACCGTGTGTACGTTCTGCAACAGACGGGCGCGACAGATACCGTTTATTTTCTTACATCCGCCATACAGATGAGAGCGAACTTGCACCTTGTTGGAAAAATTAATCCAGTGACAGGACATCCTCCTGTGCTTGAGCCGATGATCGCCGCGGACAACTCCTCGGTCGGAACATTTTTCAACCCTCTGGGCGGCGACACAGTTTCCGTTAAAGGTCTGTACATCTTAGGTACACGAACTGACGGATCATCAGTCACGGGTATCTGCTTTGGTGCGGGTGGAGATAGTGTGACGTACTATATCGACCATTGTGTTATTGAAAATATCGGATCTGGCGGTACTCCAAACATCGTCAATACGTGGAATACCCAGCATATCAACCTGTATGTCACAAACAACGAATTCAGAAACAACCAGGATGACGTACCGCAAAATCCCGGTATTGCCTGGGTAGACCCGGGAACCTATCCATTGGATACCGCCGTCTTTGTTAATAACACGTTCTTTATCTTCGGCGGAACATGCATCGGCTCCGGCGGATACTGCGGTTACATTCGCTTTGAACACAACACCGTGTTTATGACGACAAAAGGCGGAGCCTTTACTATTCCGCAGTTATGGAACGCAATAATAAGAAACAACATCTACTATGGCGTGAATTCAGCGGGCCTGGATTCTGCGCATGTGAACGACGTGGCAGTCTACAATGCTAATTTTTATACTGCGCCGGCGGTTATCGAGTTAGACTCGTTGAGCACATTGAAAGGACCTCCCTATAACATAACGGAAGCGATGAGAAGCGTGCTCGTTACGAAGAATGCATATTTCTGGCCGCAGCCTATTATTGACAACTGGGCGGCACTCAATACCAACGGCAGCGGCACCACCTACGGTCAGATTGTGCCAACAATCTGGCAGGCGTCAACGGATCCAGCCATCCTCACCGACCGCACTCGATGGCCGGGAATAAGCATAACGAACAATGACAGTACCGATCCGGGATTCAATGCTACGCTGGTAACCAATGCCGCCGACAGCATGGTCCATTTTGTCAATACGATCTGGAATACGGGAGGCGGCAGTGGTGATCGTCCCTTCTTATACAGCACCGATCCTTCAAATAAGTTTGCGAATGTTCCGAGCAATTGGGCGACAACTCAAGGCTACCCTGTCCAAGAGAATCTGCGCTATTCCAATACGGCCCTGCAACATGCAGGTACAGACGGAAAAGCACTGGGCGACCTGAACTGGTTCCCGGAACAACTGACAGGCGTCGCTGAAAAAACCAATTCAGTGCCGATGAGTTTCGCATTAAGCCAAAACTATCCGAATCCTTTCAATCCGACGACAACGATTGAATACAGTATTCCTCGCGCTAGTTTTGTCACTCTTAAAGTGTACAACCTGTTAGGCCAGGAAGTTGCATCCTTGGTTAGTCAAGAACAAAAGGCCAGCAAGTATACGGTCAGCTTCGATGCTTCAAGATTATCAAGCGGGGTTTATTTCTATCAGATCCAGGCTGGTAATTTCTCGTTAACGAAAAAAATGCTTCTTCTTAAATAGGTCGTTCATATTTTCTCCTCCTGAAGTGATGGATTATGCCTGCAGTCTCTCGTGGACTGCAGGCTCTTCCATCTGGCTCATAATTTCTTGCGGAGTTCAGTACCATAGTCAAGGATTTTCTGATGCGCGCGCTGGGTGCTAAGAAAGACCATAACACCGAGAATCTCATTTTGAACTGGTAACTGTTGTTACGCAGAGTTTAGAAAGCTTGCCACTAGATACAAAGGCATTTTCAGGAATCTTCACGTTGTGATGTTCAGGATTCAAAATATTTTTTTCTCCACGACTTCGTGGCAATAATATCGGCGTTTTGCGTAACATACGCTGGTAAGAATGATGGTACACTAATGAAGTTTTCGGGCGGTTCTAGCCGGACAGTGCTGGGGCTTCCCGTGTGAGCAGCCACTGATACATCTTGACAAAAAGAAGGCAACCAACGTGACAAGAACCGGATACGTATTACTAATATTCGCGGTATTGGCCGCTTCAATGACTTCCCTTTTCGCACAGGACAGCACAAATTGTTTCCTCAATGATTTCAAACCGAAAACCGCTGTGATTCCTCCTTATGTCGATTCTACCGCGCCAACTGCGGCGCCTACCGCCACGGTGATCGTCAATGCGGCAGATACTCTTGGGAAGGTGTCGCCGTACCTTCTTGGAAATGCGGTTGCGGTCTGGGTTGGACAAGACCTGGATAACACGGTGATGATAAAATGGGTGAACATGCTGGCTCCCAGTCTTATTCGTTTTCCGGGCGGGAGCTGGTCGGATGTTTATTTCTGGAACGGTGATCCCGGTGATTTGCCTAATTCCATTCCCAGCGGAACGACATATAATTACACCACCGGCGCATATACGGAGTCTTCGCTTTCCCCCGCGTTCGGTGCGAACCAAGCTTTGACGCCTGCGGGATATTATGATTTGCGGAACAAGACCGGCGCCCAGGGATTGATTACGGTTAATTATGCTTATGCCCGTTATGGTACCAGCGCGCATCCAGTTCAACAAGCTGCCCATCTCGCGGCAAATTGGGTTCGTTACGATGCCGGCCGTACTAAATTCTGGGAGGTCGGCAACGAGGTTTCAGGACCGTGGGAAGCAGGTTGGCTGATCGATACGGCGCTGAACAAAGATGGACAGCCGGCAATAATATCGGGAAATCTCTACGGTCAGCACTTCAAAGTCTTCAGGGATTCCATGAGAGCTGCCGCGGCGGAAATGGGCGACACTGTCTACGTTGGCGCTATCATCGATCAGTACAATGATGATAATTCCAGCAACATCGGAAACAAGGGTTGGAACAGGCAACTTTTCAATACTGTAGGCGACTCGGTAGATTTCTATGTGTGGCACGATTACTACGCAGGCGGCTATACATCGGTTGGCGGCCAGGTGTACAACGGCCGGATCCAGGTGAAGGCCGATATGACATCGATGGCCAGCGACATTGCCACCAAAGGGGGCGCCAATCGGCCGCTGACATTGACGGAGTGGAACACAGGCGGACCCGCTTCGGCTGAAACTTCAATTGCGAATGGGATGCAGGCCGTAACCGTTTTTTGTGAAATGGCCGAACGCAACGTAGGAATGTCGTGCCGTTGGCTTCTTTCCAATTGGGATACGGATGGAATGTTCTATTACATAAGTCCAGACAATCCCGCTGTACCGCTGTGGAATCCAAGACCCGATTTTTACTATCTCTATTATCTGCGCCAGTTTCTTGGCGACCGCATGGTTGGCTCCTCCGTTACGGGAAGCAATGTCCTGGCTTATGCGAGCACGTTCAGCTCCGGAAACACCGCGGTGGTAGTATTGAATATCGGATCCGCGGACCAGGTTGTGAAGGTACAGCCGTCAAATATTGGAGTTGGCAATCGCTTCTATGTGTACACCCTCACCGGGGGAGCTACCGCCGTACTGCCGCAGTCGGTTGTTGTGAATGGGGATTCTGGCACTGGGACAGTCTGGGGACCGAATACCGACCTGCCGAACATTGCCGCTGTTGCATACCCGATTGGAAACAGCATAGCATTCAACGCGCCTCCTTTTTCGGTGGAGTATGTTCTGCTTGATGCTGGCAAGAATTTTCTGTCGGCGGTTGAAGGGAAGAACGCTCCGCTCCCCGAGACGTTTAAACTGAATCAAAACTACCCGAATCCGTTCAACCCGACGACGACAATAGGATATTCGGTACCGCAGCCCGGCTTTATTTCATTAAAAGTATATAACGTTCTCGGACAAGAAGTGGCGACATTGTTCTCGGGGATGCAGCGTCCGGGCAGCTATACCGCTCTCTTTGATGCGAGCAGGCTTGCAAGCGGGGTCTATTTCTATCGTCTCCAAGCCGGAAATATCCAGATCAGTAAGAAATTAGTACTAATGAAGTAGCGAAGTCCGTCTCCATTATTAAGAAAATCGCGAATGAGATTCTCTCCACCACAAACACGATTTGCCGGAAGCTCGAAAAACAGTCGCACAGCTACTTTTGATGTCATTGTTCTTGAAATAACGCTTGAGGTATTTTCTTTGGAGCGTTGTTTGGTGGTAAGAGGTGGTATATCAGATGCTGTACATAGTCTTATTGATTCAATCTAATAAACGATTTGAGAGAGAGGTTGCCAATACAAATCTGCTGGTGCATTACTGTATTGCTGCCGTTCTCGTCTCAAGTTCACAACTAACAAAATCAGGAGATTATTCTGAAGAAAGCGAGGGCAGATCATAAATAACGGTTCGACGAACGGCCGTTTAATTTTTATCATGAGGTCTGAGCCGGTTGTCTTAGTAAATAATCGGCGATGCACACATTTTAAAAAATCCAGTTTCTGTAAGGACTGGATGACAAATGTATGGAAAAAAATAAGGAGAAGTAAAAATGAAACCATTGAAGGTATTGTTTTTATTCGCATTTGTGCTTGCATTTGTTTCAACACAGACGTATGCACAAAGGAATATCACGGTTATTAATCCAGGTTTTGAGAAGCCCGACTCGGGTAAGATAGAAGGCTTCATGGGAAAAAGTACACATACCGGGACCGGCTTCAAAGTTATTGTTGTCCCGGGCTGGAGTGTTGATGCTCCGGATTCATCGACGTTCGATTCGGGTGTCGAACCGGCGACCAACATGGGAGGAAAATATCGAGCATATCTTATGGGCTATGATCCCGGAATATACCAGGTTCTCAAACGGCGTGTGGAAGCCGACGATCAGCTCCAGCTGGAAGCAGACGCAGTAAATAACTACCAAGGCACAACCCTAGTTATGAGGTTGTTCTATATGAACGGCGACACGGCAAACGCGCCCAGAGTTGTAATGGTCGGGGATACGATTACATTGACCAGTAACGTGGCGACATATTCAATTTCGATAAAAGCCTCTGCAGATTCGGCAGCTATTGGCCATTATATCGGCGTCTACTTCAAAAATGCGAGTCCTGACTCGAACTCGTGGCTTAATCTCGATAATGTTCGGGTAATGAACATGGATTCGACCATAATCGAATTGCCTAATTACAGCTTCGAGCTCCCCGACTCGGGAAAAATAAATGGATGGGATAACGACGGCACCAATACGGATCCGGGACATGGCAAGCATGGAATAAATATTCCTGGCTGGACAGACGACAGTTTGGGAACTTATGATTCGGGCATCGAGCAGGGGAACTATGTCACCGATGGAGCATACGACGCGTACTTGGGGGGAACACCCGATCCGCCAATCCATGACGTTGCAAGCTACGTCATCAGGCCAGGCGACGTGTTCAAGTTAAGAGTGGACGCGGCGAACGGCTATAATGCACCGACGTTCCATCTGGAGATAGGGTATTGCGATACTGCTTACCATACTGGCGACTCTGCCAATATCAGTTTTGCCGCACCCTATACCCTGTATCAGGACAATTCAATGATTTTCTATGCGGATTCAGTTCCTAAAAGCATCGGTAACAATGTAGCGGTTCTGCTTGAGAATCAATACTCAGGCGGTTGGATTGACTTCGACAACGTGCGATTAAACAGAATCAAAACACGGTGGACAACGATCGCCGAAGCGCGAAAGCAGACTATCAATCCCCTTATCCCCGACCATTCGGTCACAAAGGATACGCTCATAATATCAGGGGTCGTCACATCGCCGAATCTTCAGGCAAGTAACACTGCATATTTCATACAGGACGCGACGGCAGGCATAGAAGTCTTCGCTTCTGGCTTGGGGAAAACAACCTTTGTAGTCGGTGATTCCGTGCTTGTTATCGGAACGGTTGCTCAGTATCATGGTTTGACAGAATTTACGCCCCTTGTATTGGATTCCGCCCACTTCACATTTTTGAAACACAAAGCAGTGGTTCCGAAGCCAAAGCTCGTGACGCTTAGCCAATATGTAAAGAATGCTGAGAACTACGAAGGAGTGTTGATCCAAATCGACACACTCTACAAGGCATCCGGCACATGGCCGGCGGCCGCTGCTAGTGGAACTATTTACGTGACCGACAGAAGCAAAGCAGATACGGCTCAGGTGTATGTCAATGCGAGTACAGACATTGGCGGCTCGCCCGAACCGGCATATCCTGTCAATGCCGTCTTCATAGGAGGCCAATACTCATCCGGCACTACTGTGAACAATGGTTACGAGCTTCTTCCGCGTGATACATCAGACTTCGTGCACATAACAGTCTTGAGTGTGAAAAACGCTTCCTCGGGTATTCCGACATCGTTCACGTTGGAAAACAACTACCCGAATCCGTTCAACCCCTCAACGACTATTCAGTACGGTATCGCCCAAGCAAGCCGCGTGACCGTCAAGATATACTCGGTGCTCGGCCAGGAGGTTGCAACGCTGGTGAATGGCGTGCAGGGTCCGAGTTACTACTCGGTCGTGTGGAATGGAACAAACTCCAGAGGCACCATGGCAAGCAGCGGGGTCTATTTCTATCGTATTTCCGCTGTTCCTGTGGATGGAAAGTCACAAACGTTCATGCAAGTGAAGAAGATGTTGTTGATGAAATAAGTGCCAAGCTGAGCTGTTAGTGATCTATATCCGGGTGAGGGAGGAAGGGGTGTTCTTCCCTCGACCCGGACATGGTAACACGAGAGACTCAGTGAGTCGACACTGTAACGTGGAAGGATGCTACATAATTGATCAGGTTGTAACAAATCCTTCTACAAAGACGCATCACGCCTGCAGCTCTTTTGAGCTGCAGGTGTTTCTAAATGATAAGGAATGTCATCCATGAAAATACAGTCATCGAATGTGGCGAAGGGCCTCGGCCTCCTGAGCGTTTTTGTCGCACTCCTCGTGTTGTTCACAGGCGGTCTCTTCTCGGCACAACCCGGAAAAGCGGAACCGATTTCCAAGAATTGGCTCTTTTGCAATGATTGGCACTTTTTCCTCGGAGATGTTAAGAATGGCGAAAGCCCTGCGTTGGATGACTCGCAATGGAGAATGCTTGACCTGCCGCACGATTGGGCTATCGAAGGGCAATTCAGCCCGGACAATCCTGCAGGTGTTGGTGGAGGCGCCCTGCCCGGCGGGATCGGATGGTACAGAAAAACTTTTACAGTCCCTGAATCCGATAAAGAAAAGCTTACTTTTATACAATTCGATGGTGTGTACAGAAATAGCGAGGTCTGGATCAATGGCCACTATCTTGGCAAAAGGCCGTACGGCTACTCGTCATTTCAATACGAACTGACCGCGTACATGAAGTACGGGAATGAGAAGAATGTCCTGGCAGTCAGAGTCGACAATTCTCAGCAGCCGAACTCACGTTGGTATTCCGGGTCGGGAATCTACAGGAATGTCAGGCTGGTAACGACGGAAAAGGTTTTCGTGGATCATTGGGGCACGTTCGTAACCACGCCCGTCGTCACCGAAGCATCGGCTGCGGTGAATGTCAAAACCAAGGTCACGAATGCGCTCGAACAGGATCAAACGGTCACTCTCAAGACCACAATCATCGACAAGAACGGCAAGAGCGTGGCATCGACTCAGTCGAACGCCGTTGTTCCGAAAGGCTCCGTGTACGAGTTTGATCAAAACCTCACCGTTGTGAACCCGAAACTCTGGTCGGTCGACTCTCCCGTTTTGTACCGCGCGGCGACGACCGTCGAGCGCGGAAGCATGGTGAACGCAGGAGCGACGACGGCATTTGGAATCAGAACGTTTTCCTTCGACAGCTCGAAGGGATTCTTCCTGAACGGCAAACGGATGAAGATCTTGGGAGTTTGCAACCACCACGATCTCGGCTGCCTCGGCGCAGCGATCAATACACGCGCCCTGCAGCGCCAGCTCGAACTTTTAAAAGAAATGGGATGCAACGGCATCCGCACATCACATAATCCCCCCGCACCCGAACTTCTCGACCTGTGCGATGAGATGGGATTCATCGTGATGGATGAAGCGTTCGATATGTGGATGAAAGAAAAAACGAAATTCGATTATCATCGCGATTTTGAAGAATGGCACAAGCGGGATTTAGAGGACATGGTCCTGCGCGACAGGAACCATCCGAGCGTTTTCATCTGGAGCATCGGGAATGAAGTCACTGAACAATGGGATCACCAAGATAACAGCGGCGCATTGATCGCACAGGACTTGGTTGGGATTATAAGAAACCTCGACACGACGCGACCGATCACCTCCAACACGAACGATCAAAGACCCGATAACCCGGTCATTCGCTCCGGTGCACTTGACCTCATCGGCTACAGTTACGGCCAGAACGATTATCACCTCTTCCCGGTCGTGTACCCCGGCAAGAAATGGATCGGTTCCGAAACAACTTCCGCCCTGGAGTCCCGCGGGAGTTACGACATGCCGTCCGACAGCGCTCGTGTGTGGCCGACAAGCTGGGACAAGCCGATCACCGGCGGCAACCCCGATCATTCGTGCTCCGCATACGACAACTGCCGCGTGCCATGGGGAGCAACGCACGAAGAAGTCTGGAGCCTGATAAAAAAATATGATTTCCTGTCGGGGATGTTCATATGGACCGGCTTCGATTATTTGGGCGAGCCGACTCCGTACGAATGGCCTTCCCGCAGCTCCTATTTCGGCATTCTTGACCTGGCAGGGTTCCCGAAAGATGTCTATTATATGTACCAGAGCGAATGGACGAAGAAGCCGGTGCTGCACATCCTCCCTCACTGGAATTGGAAGAACGGTCAGACAATCGACGTCTGGGCGTACACGAATTGCGACGAGGTGGAATTATTCCTCAACGGCAAATCGGTGGGGGTCAGGAAGAAGACTGGCGATGAACTGCACATGATGTGGCGGCTTGCGTACGAACCGGGCACGTTGAAGGCCGTCGGCAAAAAGGGGAGCAGTGTCCTGACGGAAGAAGTGAAAACTGCGGGTGCGCCGGCGAAGATCGTACTTCAGCCGGACCGAAAAGAAATTTCAGCCGACGGCAGGGACCTTTCGTTCGTAACGGTGAAGGTTCTCGACGATAAAGGAACGCTGGTGCCGAATGCCGGCAATCTCGTCCGGTTCAAGATTTCGGGTGAAGGAAAAATAGCCGGTGTCGATAACGGCTCCGAGACGGACCTTGAGCCGTTCAAAGCAGATTACCGGAAAGCCTTCAACGGTCTGGTTCTCGTTGTAGTGCAATCGACCAGGAAAGCGGGAACGGTGACGCTCGAAGCGGCATCGGATGGACTGGATGGATCGAGTGTTCTGATCCAGTCCAAATAAACTCGTTTCGGGGTCCAGATATTGTTGACGGCCTTTCGTCAAGGTACCATGGAAGAATCGAGAGAAGGAATGATCCGTGCATTTCGAGACGGAGACGGTTCAACAATATTTCGTGAGGATCCTCAAAATGAAATTTCAAATGTTCCTGTCACAACCTGACGGATTTTTATATTCCATCCTTTCACGGTCTTTCTATTTCTTTGTTTTTCTCCTTTTGTTTCTGGTGGACCTCCCGCCTGCGGTTGCTCAAGACACGACAAATATTCTCGTTAGCGGTACTTCCACAGGCCGGGCTTTCGATGGTGTTGGCGGATTGAGCGGTGGGGGCGGGACCTCCCGCCTGCTCTGGGATTACCCTGTTCAACAGCGGAATGAAATATTAGATTACCTCTTCAAGCCGAACTACGGCGCGAGTTTGCAGATTTTGAAAGTTGAAATCGGCGATGACGCAAACAGCACGAACGGAGCAGAGGCGAGTCACATGCGGTCGCGAACCGATTCAAACTATAACCGCGGCTACGAGTGGTGGCTTATGGAACAGGCGAAACTTCGCAATCCTAATATCAAACTGTATGGATTGGAATGGGGGGGGCTGGGTTGGTTTAACGGCGGTATGTGGTCGCAGGATAATATCAACTATATCATCAGCTGGATCAAACATGCACAGTCCGACCATAATTTGCATATCGATTACATCGGCGGCTGGAACGAATCTGGATGGGATAAGGGCTGGTTTGAAAATTTGAAGAATGCACTGCTGAGTAATGGATTGACAACGCAAGTGGTGGCGGCGGACAACTGGTGGAACGTCGCTGCTGACCTGGCTGCCGATTCTGCGTTTAAGTCTGCCGTGGATATTATGGGCGTTCACTATCCGTGCGGCTGGATGGCGCCGGAACAGGATTGCTCCGACAACACCTACACTTCCGTTGCAGAAGGATTGAACAAACGAATTTGGGCGAGCGAGAGCGGATCCCAGAACTATGATCTCGGAGCCATACCCCTCGCGCGCGCGCTCAATCGCGACTATATCGACAGCAGAATGACCGCGTATATCAACTGGAGCTTGATTGCCGCATGGTATAACACCTTGCCGTACTATGGAGATGGGCTGATGCTTGCAGATCAGCCGTGGTCGGGATATTACCATGTCGGGAAAAGTATCTGGGTCATGGCGCACACTGGTCAGTTTGTTCAGGTCGGCTGGCAATACGTGGACAGCGGCTGCGGATATTTTGGAGGAAACCGCGCCAACGGCAGCTACGTAACACTCAAATCACCCGACAATAAAAATTATAGTGTTATCGTTGAAACAGTGGACGCGACCACACCCCAAACAGCAGCCCTCTCTGTCAGTGGCGGGCTGCCGGGGGACTCAGTGCATGTGTGGTCAACAAATCTTACTTCATCAAATTCATCAGATTATTTTGTGCAAAACAATGATATCGTGCCGAACGACGGAAGTTACAGCATCACCTTTCAACCGGGGTATGTTTACACCCTAAGCACCGCAACCGGTCAAGTGAAGGGAACGGCGACATCGCCGGCGTCGGCATCATTGGGATTGCCGTATACAGAGAATTTTGAAGAAGATTCATTAGGAGAAATACCGAAATATTTCGATTCGATCCAGGGGGCGTTTGAAGCAGATAGTTGTCGAGGCGGGCGAAGTGGACTTTGCATGCGACAGGAGATTAATCTCGCACCACTCGAGTGGCCCGGGGGTTCGCCGACGGCTCCGCTTGTCGTTGTCGGAGATCCCGGCTGGTCTAATTACGTGGTACGCGCGGATGCGCTGCTGGAACAGGGAGGGTACATCGATCTTATCGGTTATTTAGGAGCGCAATCGGAAGGATCGCCGGGAGCCTCTCAAGGTTATCATCTACGCATAACGAACGCCGGCACCTGGACCCTCTTCAAAGAAGATATTAGCGGGAACGATACTCAGCTGGGGTCCGGAACAAAGCCATTCCCGCTGAACAGTTGGCACAATTTTTCGCTTTGGTTCAACTCAGACAGCATACAAGCTTTCATCGATTCATCGCTCGTTGCTGCCGTAAACGATGGCACGTACAATTCCGGGCAGGTTGGTCTGCTGACGAGTAAATGGCAGAATGCGGAATTTGACAACTTCTCGGTCGTCAGCACAGGCGGAGGAGGATGGCTCACCGTCGACGACGCAGTGGCGGGTACAGCTGCTGACGAATTCGACTATGTCGGCTCCGGTTGGCAGCACTGCACTGAGTGCGGAACGGAACTGTTCGACCAGAGCAACTCGTGGGACAATGTTACAAACGACTATGTGACGGTTTCCTTCAATAGCACTCAAATCAAATTTTACGGCGTCAGAGATCCCCGGCACGGCATCGGTGCGATATCCATAGACGGCGGTGCTGAAACGGATATTGATTTCTATCAGGCTACCCGTATCGGCAATCAATTGATGTGGACGAGCCCGGTTCTCCCCGCAGGCGACCATGTGTTCAAGCTTCGTGTCACCGGAAACAGAAACCCGAGCAGCACTGACGCCTGGGTTGTGCCGGACCGGGTGGCTATTCTTCAGCCAAGCGTAACGGGCGTTCAGCAAAAATCGTTCGTTCCAGCTTCCTATTCTCTATTTCAAAACTATCCGAACCCGTTTAACCCGTCCACTACCATTTCCTACACGCTGAAGTATAGTGGTAAAGTATATCTCTCTGTGTATGATATTCTGGGGAGAGAAGTGGCGGTTCTGGCGAATGAAATTCAGGCCGCGGGATCGCATGAAATGAAATTCTCGACCGCCGGTTTGAGCAGCGGAATCTACTTTTATAAACTGCAATCCGGGGGGGGAGTATTAACGAGAAAGATGATGTTGTTGAAATAATTGCATGCCTTCGGTGATATTCGAGTCTGAGCAACAGTGACGATGTTGCTATGCACCATTTGTTTACATCCCTGTGCTGGCGAGACAGAATCAATTTGAGGCCTTTCGCGTCTTCTGTGTTTGCGCTGCTTGTTGACCCATCACCAACAACCATTTCCGATGCCGGCTGCATACATAGTTGAATATCGGAAATTACCGAGGACAAGGCTGCCCTGCAAGATTCACGTTTCCAGTGCGACTAAATACTCTTGGGAAAAAAACTTTGAATGAGATACCATGAAAACGATTGTGAATAATTTTTGCATCACATGTATGGTTCTCATTGCAACAGAAACGTTCGGTCAGAACACGGCGACTGTTGCTTTTGACTCATCGAACTTGCCGATCATTGAGATCAATACGAACGGTCAGCCGATCCCGGACGGGACAAAGATCACTGCCCGAATGAAAATTATCAATTATGAACCCCTCCGAAAAAACCACGTAACAGACTCGGCGAATGTCTACGATGGATATGTGGGTATTGAGATACGAGGCTCTTTTTCTGCCACGCTTCCTCAAAAGCCGTACGGTTTTGAAACCAGGGACAGCGCAGGAAACAACCTCAATGTCCCCCTCTTGAACATGCCTGCGGAAAATGACTGGGTTTTGATCGCCAACTATAATGACAAGGTCTTTATGCGAAATACACTCGCTTTTGACCTTTTCACAAAAATGGGACATTATCAGCCGCACACTCAACTTTGTGAATTGGATTCAAACGGTGTCTATGAAGGAATCTATGTCCTGACGGAAAAAATCAAACGAGATAAAAATCGTGTCGATATTGCAAAACTCACTGCGACAGATACCTCGGGAGACAATGTTACGGGCGGGTATATCATAAAAATTGATAACAACGATGGCACAGGGACAGACGGCTGGACCAGCACAGATCAGGCGCTAGACCGCCCCGGAGGGTATCCATATTTCATTTATGTGTATCCTAAACCGGAGGATATCTTAAATCCGCAAAAAAAATATATACAAGGGTTTGTAAAATCGCTTGACAGCGTTCTGATTACTCCAAATTTTGCCGATTCTGTCAATGGATACAGAAAATATCTCGACGTGCCATCGTTTATCGATTATTTTATTGTCGGTGAAGTATCCCGGAATGTGGATACCTATAAAAAGAGCGCTTTCTTCTATAAAGACAAAGACAGTAAAGACGGGCGGTTGCATGATGGTCCCGTGTGGGACTTTGATTGGGCATGGAAAAATATAAACGAGTGCGAGGTCAATGCAATAGACGGTTCCGGATGGACATACCTGATTAGCAGTGTGTGCAAGTCATATCCGGTTCCGCCCGGTTGGATGGTGCGATTATTGGACGATACAACCTTTACGAATGAATTACATACTCGTTACTCTCTCCTGCGTAATACCATACTCAGTGAAGAATCTATTAACCATTACATCGATTCCATTCATACACTGGTCGATGAAGCACAAGTACGTCACTACCAGAGATGGCCGATTTTAGGGATCGATGTAGGCACTCCTGAAGTGGATGCGCAGCCGACAACGTTCGACGGTGAAATCACCAAGTTTAAAAACTGGATATCGACGCGGCTGACCTGGCTTGATGCAAATATGCCTGGAAACGTCAGCCAGGGAACAAGTGTGCGGGGCACGGCGGCTGTATTCAAAGACTTTGTGCTGTTTCAAAACTATCCGAATCCGTTCAATCCGACGACAGTAATTCATTACCAACTGCCAACGGCAGGTGATGTTGTGCTCAGAGTGTACGATGTTCTCGGCCGGGAAGTGACAACACTGGTGAATGAACGGAAATCAGCGGGATCGTATCAGGTTGCTTTCGATGCACACTTGCTGCCAAGCGGAGTGTATTTTTATAGTTTGCAATCGGGAAGCTTCAAAGAGACAAAAAAGATGGAGTTGATCAAGTGACGATTCAATTCATGTTTCAACCTTTCAATCGCAGCAATACGCATTCGTATTTATGAAGGAAATGATTATGAAAAAAATGCTATCGATATTCTTTCTCATCATTGCGGGCTGCCTCTCTCTTGCCGCGCAATCATTTACAGCAGGAAATATAGTAGTAGTTCGGGTTGGTGACGGATCCGGAAACCTTGCCAGTGCTTCAACAGCTGTTTTTCTCGATGAATATACCACCGGCGGCACGTTCGTGCAATCTATCGCAATACCAACCTCAGCATCGGGAAGCAATGCGCCGTTGACACTTTCGGGATCGGCATCAAGTGAAGGGTCAATCGTTGGTTCTGTGGATAAACGCTATCTTACCATCGCCGGGTATGGAGCTGCACCCCTAACACCATCAATTGCCAGCACAGCGTCTGCAACGGTCAATCGAGTTGTCGCAAGAATTGATGCGACTGCGTCGATGGATATTACAACGAAATTGTCGGATGCGTCTTCCGGAAATAACATTCGTGGCGCCGCTACGAATGATGGAACTGCCTTCTGGGTAGCCGGTGCTGATGGCGGTGTCCGGTATGCTGCGCTTGGAGCAACTAGTTCGACACAATTAAGCATAACCGACACAAATATTCGTGTCATGAATATTTTTAATAGTCAGCTCTATGCTTCAAGCGGTCAAGCATCGTATGTAGGAATAAATTCTGTTGGCAGCGGTTTACCGACTAGTTCAGGAGCGACTATTACCAATCTCTTTGCAATGGACGGTACTAGTCCGAGTCCTTATGGCTTTTCCATAAGTCCAGATGGGAATTCAATCTATATTGCAGATGACCGATCTATAGCCAATGGAGGTGGAGTACAGAAATGGGTTTTTGGCGGTTCAACATGGAGTCATTCCTATACATTAAAGACTAACTTAAGCAAAGGGATTAGAGGTTTAGCAGTAGATTGGTCTGGTACAAATCCTGTCATCTATGCAAGTGATGCAACCGGGAGCCTCAATAACTTAGTGAGAGTTACTGATGCGGGCTCTAGCTCCCCATTTACAACGCTTGCCACTGCGGCGACAAATGAAATCTTCCGTGGCGTTGCATTCACGCCCAATGCATCCATCACATTTACTGATGGAACATCATACACACCGCCGGCAGGAACTCGCAATACTAACGACAATCCAATCGGAAGATTTCAGCTTGCAGGAAATATCGCCGGCGGTAAGCTGACCCAAGCCGTTGTTACATTGTCCGGCACATACAGCGGTGTCGCAAATCTAAAGCTCTACTATTCTACCGCTGCAACATTTAGTGTTGAGGCATCCACAGTATTGGCAACCGTCGCTTCACCGTCATCACCGGTAACATTCGATTTCTCTTCTGCCCCTCAACTGATTCCAACCTCGGGCGCGTATTTGTATGTTGCGGCAGATCTAAGCTCGGGTGCCACCGGTGCTGCAATGGCTTCACTTGCCGATCAAACAGCGCTCACATTTACCAATGCTTCACTAACCGGAACTTTTTCCGGCGCGAATCTCTCTTCCGGAAGCGTCGATCTGCCCGTTGAATTGACCGCTTTTACCGCAGCTGCAACAAGTTCGATGGCAATACTCAAATGGAGCACAGCAACCGAAGTGAACAACACCGGATTTGACGTGGAGAGATGTACTATGTTGAATACCGCGCCGGCAACGGACTGGCAAAAGATCGGATTTGTCGCCGGTGCAGGGACGAGCAACGCCCCGCATGAATATTCGTTCACCGACAAGAACATCACGTCAGGGCGCTACACATACAGGTTGAAACAAATCGACCGGGACGGCTCGTTCAAGTATTCTCAGTCGGCAGAAGTTGAAGTTGGGACCGTTCCACAGGTTTACTCCCTCTCGCAAAACTATCCGGATCCGTTTAACCCGACAACGACTATTACCTACTCATTGCCCGGGGACGAAAATATCCGCCTGGCAGTGTATGATATATTGGGCAGCGAAGTTGGAGTTTTGGTGAGCGGTGTACAAACGGCGGGGAGTCATCAGGTCATGTTCTCAGGTTCAAATCTTGGCAGCGGAATCTATTTCTACAAGCTTGAAAGCTCCGGACAAACGATCATAAAGAAAATGATACTGCTGAAATAGATCGTCACGAGTTTCTTTCCTTCTCAAAGGACACATCACACTTGCAGTTCAAAAGAACTGCAGGTGTTTTTAACTGATAAGAAATGTCACCCATGAAAATACTGTTAAGCTCCGTCGCATTGAAAAAATGTCGCGACTGTTTTTCCCAGGGAGAATGGCCTTGATGAAACGCATCGTCATAGTATTTTTTGCCGTCGGTATTTACGCAGTGTCGCTGTCGCAAACACTGACGACAGTGCTCCTTCCCCAATACATCGAAGGCGTGACCCCGACAAACCTCAACCGCATTCCGTTTGCCTACCGCGCAAGACTCGCCGGGCTGCTGGCGAACAGCACGTATCGTTTCTACAATCAGATTATCCTCTCGACAGACGCCGCTTCCCAAAGCGGTTCCGGGAATTGCATCTTTGCATCGGCGACGGGTAATTTCGTTCGCACGAGCGGTCCAGGCCTTTCAACAGCCGGAACGTACGGTTCATTCACAACCGACGGGACAGGAAGTTATGAAGGATGGTTCATTACGGAGCCAACTGGGAATAAACGGTTTGTTCCCGGTCGGTATGTGTTTATGCGCATCACGCTGAACGACGGTGCCGGCGGAACGACTGCGGTCACACGGCTTACGGCATCGGATTCCGTGCAGGTGGTAAAACTCGACCCTGCGCTCACCGACAGCACCGGCACAGGTCTCCGCTGCACGACTGCTGCAAGCCCGAAGGATTTTATTTTTGTTTACGGCGACACCGGCGGCACGGGCCGCCCACTCTCGGGGTCGTTCATTGAAAGTGATGGAACGGACAATTCCGCAACGAACAGTTATGCGGCATTCTACAGCAACAATGTCGATGGTGTAAACGGAGCGTTCGGTTTAGTACTGCCGAATATGTTATCCAGCGGTGTACGCAGAATCGAGCAGCGCTCCCTCTCCGCCGGAACAGTTGTGGCCTCAGCCTCCGATGCCGACGGCCTCTGGCCAAGCGGCGCGAACACGATAAACCCGTCCGGCGGAACGACGGAAATCGTCATGGCTGGGACAGATCTGCTTTCGTATTCCCTGACCGTGAGTTTCTCCCACGGAACGGTCATCAAAACGCCGGATCAACCGAGTTATCAGTTCGGCGCAAGCATTCGGTTGAAAGAAATTCCTGACAGCGCATACCACTTTGTCTCATGGACCGGAGATGTTCCGACAGGACATGAAACCGACACTCTCCTCACCGTCCTCATGAACCAGAATCGGGTTCTCACGGCGAATTTTGCGCTCAACACTTTTTCACCAACGTTGATACTGCCGACAGTTACAAACATTACATCGACCACGGCAACCCTCGGTTCAAAAATTATCTCGCGCGGAAACGACTCAGTGAGCGAGCGGGGTATCGTCTGGTCGACGGCCCCCAATCCCACAACGTCCGATACCAAAGTCAGCGTACCGGATACGTCGAGTGTGTTCACGGTTGCCGTAAGCGGCTTGCCGGCCGGGACATTGATCCACTTTCGCGGATATGCGATCAACAGCGCCGGCACAGGCTATTCAACAGACGCAGCTTTTTATACGCTTTCCGCCGAACCGTCTGCCCAGGCAGATTCGCTGAAGGCGGCCGCGATCTCTTCGGGGAGCATCCGTCTTTCGTGGAGTGCCGCTGCAGGGTCGACCGGATACATCGTGCTTCAACGTACGGGCGTCGATCCGACCGGCCTGCCGGCGGACGGGACGGGCTACGCGGTCGGCGATACGATCGGCGACGGAATAGTCGCTGCACTCATCCCATCGGGGGGAGCCACGTCTATCACCATTGCAGGGCTTACAGCTGCTACTTCGTATCACTATTCGATCCTGCCGTATGCCTGGGATGGGTCGCATGCCGCCACCTATAATTACAGAACGAGCGGCACCATACCGGTGGCGCATGCAGTCACCTTGATGGGCCCGCAGGTCACAGCGATCATCCTTCCCAAATACATCGAAGGGATCAACGGGACCAATTCCAACCGTATTCCATTTGCCTACCGGGCGAGACTGACCGGCCTGCTTCCCGACACGACATACCGCTTCAATAATCAGGTGGTCATCTCGACAGATACGATTACGGCGAACGGCTCGGGAAATTGCATTTTTGCATCGGCATCGGGAGACTTCGTCCGTACGGGCAACCCGAGCCTTGCAACAACGGGAAATTACGGCACATTTGTCACCGACGACACCGGCGCCTATGAAGGATGGTTCATCACCGAACCAACCGGAAACAGACGCTTTGTTCCCGGCAAGTACGTTTTTATTCGGATCACCCTGAATGACGGCATGGGAGGAACAACGGCAGCGACTCTGTGCACTAGCACAGATTCCGTTCGTGTCGTGAAACTGGATTCGGCGTCCGGGGACAGCACAGGAACTGCACTCCGTGCCGTGAGTGCTGCGAACCCGAAGGATTTTGTCTTCGCCTACGATGACACGGCCGGATCCGGCCGGCCGATCTCGGGCTCGTTTGTTGAGAGCGACGGTACGGAGAACTCGACTGCCGAAAATTATGCGGCATTCTACAGCAGCAGCGTTGATGCAGTGAACGGAGCATTCGGGTTAGTACTCCCGAACATCTTGTCCAACGGCATACGCCGGATCGAACAGCGTTCGCACGCCAATGGAACAATCGTCGCAGTTGTAAAGGATGCCGACGGCATCTGGCCAAGCGGCGCCAATACGGTTAACCCGTCGGGAGGAACAACCGAAATTGTTCTTACCGGAACCGATCTTACAGCGACCGGAGTGCGCGGCGCGGGCACGGCGCCGGAAGAATTCGCGCTCATGCAGAACTATCCGAACCCCTTCAACCCGGCCACGAAAATTACCTACACGCTGAAAAGCAGCAGCACCGTCCGCCTCTCAGTGTACGATATCCTCGGCAGGGAAGCAGCGGTCCTGGTGAACAACGAGAGAAAACCTGCTGGCGAATACGAGGTTTCATTCAATGCCGCAGGTTTTGCCAGCGGCATCTATTTCTACCGCCTTCAAACGGAGAGCTTTGTTAAGACGAACAAAATGGTGGTGATCAAATAGTTTTGGCGCGGACCGGAGCGCATATTTTGATTCCAATAACTGATTGCAAGGGAAGTGTAAAGATGTTTCTGAGATCGATCGTAACTTTTTCGTGTGTCGCCGCATTCCTGAATCTTCAAATCTTGCGCGGAGAAGAGAACACGATGTCCGATGCGGCGAAGGACGACTCCTCTTCCATCAGTTTTACCTCATCAAATCTGCCGATTGTGGTGATCAACACCAATGGGCAGGCGATTCCGGACGATCCTAAAATCACGGCAGACATGGGAATTATCTGGAACGGTGAAGGAGTAAGGAATAACGTGACGGATCCGTTCAATAATTATAGCGGTAAGATCGGCATCGAGTTGCGCGGCAATTCGACCCAAATGTTTCCGAAAAAGCCATATGCTGTTGAAACACAAGACAGCACCGGTGCCAATTTGGATGTGTCGATTCTCGGCATGCCGGCAGAAAATGATTGGACGTTCTTAGCTTCGTATATCGACAGAACCTTTATACGAGATCCCTTGGCACACTATTTATCAACATTGACTGGAAGATGGTCAAGCCGCTGCCGCTTTTGTGAGCTTATTCTCAACGGTGAGTACGAGGGCGTATATATCATACTGGAAAAAATCAAGAGGACGAAAAACAGGCTGAACATCAGCAAGCTTACATCGGCAGACACCTCGGGAGAGAATCTCACGGGGGGATACATTTATGAGGTTGACGGCTTTGGGGGTGATTTCGGCGACAACCGGATGATTGTGTATCCTAAGCCTGAGGATGTCGTTCCTGTCCAATTGGAGTATATTCAGAATTATGACAATAATTTTAGATACGCGATGGCCCTCCCCAACTTCGCCGATACGGTGAACGGATACGCAAAATGGATCGATGTCAATGCATTTATCGATGAACTGATCGTGCAAGAAACAATGCGCAACAGCGATGCGTACGGCTGGAGCGCCTATTTTCACAAGGACAAAAACCAGAAGCTTGCAGCCGGTCCGGTATGGGACTTTGACCAGTCTGCGGGAAACTCTAATTATCCCGATGATGGGGTGGTTGACGGCTGGATGTTTTCGAATCCCGGAACGAACGATACACCTTTTTTCTGGGCAACACTGTACTCTGACACCAATTTCAAGTCTAAATTGCAAAGCCGGTGGAGAGCTTTGAGGGAAAGTGTATTCGCAACCGCAAAGATAATGGCATTCATTGATTCCTGTGCCGGTTATCTGAACGAAGCCCAGCAAAGGAATTTTGTAAAATGGCCCGTCCTCGGAGTATTTATCTGGCGTGAAACGACAGGGTATCAGGATCGCAACACGTACCAGAAAGAAATCGATTATATGGAATCATTTCTCTCCTCGCGTTTGGAATGGATTGACACGCAGCTTCAGTATACTCCGACTGCGGTTGTTGATTCCCGCCCGCGTCCGGTTGATTTTTCTCTGGCGCAGAATTACCCTAATCCTTTCAACCCGAGTACCGAGATCCTCTACAGCCTGAAAAGCGCAGGACTCGTCCGCCTCTCGGTGTACGATCTTCTGGGCCGGGAAGTGGCGGTTCTGGTGAATAATGAAAAAGAGACTTCAGGTCTGCATGAAGCTCTCTTCACCGGTGCGAATTTGCCAAGCGGAATTTATTTCTATAAATTAGAAAGTGCCGGGGAATCTATCACTAAAAAAATGTTGTTGCTTAAATAACTCTGCTTTTGCTCCCGCAGAAGCAAATCCACCGCGCGGGGCATAACACGCAGCACGTCGGTATCGAGGCGTGGCGGTTTACTTTCAAAGGCAATCTTTTCGGTCCTTTGATCTTTATTAGCGGTTTTACTTTCATCGGAACGGCGGCAGGAATGAAGCACAAGACAATCGTTGATATCGCCAAGAAACTTAAATTATCTCCATCCACGATATCCCGTGCATTGAATAATCACCCGGATATCAAAGAATCAACACGAGCAAAAATCAAAAAGGTTGCGGTAGAATTCAATTACCGGCCGAATCCGATTGCACAGAGCCTTAAGAAGAATCGAACAAACACGATCGGCGTTCTTGTCCCGGAGATTAAACATGAATTTTTTTCTTCTGCGATTAGCGGCATCGAAGAAATTGCATATAAATCAGGCTATACGATTATCCTGTGTCAATCGGATGAGAATTATGAACGCGAAGTTGTCAACACGAATCTCTTGATGCATCAGAGGGTCGCCGGTGTTATCGTTTCGGTTTCACAAAACACCAGGGTCGGAGGACATTTTAACGATCTGTTGAACGCCGGAATTCCGATCGCATTTTTTGACCGTTCATGCGAAAGCGTCGTTGCCGATAAAGTTATCATCGACGATTATAAAATCGCATTCGACGCTGTGACGTATCTTATTGCTAAGGGGTATAAGAGAATTGCTCATTTTGCCGGTTCCAAAACCCTGGAAATTTCTCAAAAAAGAATGAAGGGATTTACCGATGCATTGAACCAGGCAAATCTGCCTCTTATTGACGGATTTGTGATCGACGGTGAATTGCATGAATCTCACGGTTACAAATCGATGGACGAACTCCTTCAAAAGAAAAATATCCCGGATGCAGTCTTTGCTGTAAACGACATTGTTGCTATGGGGGCGTTCCGTAGAATCAAGGAGGCGGGTCTTAGAATTCCAGAGGATATTGCAGTGATGGGTTTTTCAAATAGTCACTTGACAACAATGGTTTCTCCGACGCTCACCGTCGTCGATCAATTCCCGTTCGAGATGGGAAAGAAAGCTGCTTCGATGCTTATCGAGATGATTGAAGGCAGAAGAAAAAAACCAAAAACATTTATCATAGAATCGAAGTTGATTATCCGGGAATCGACATGACCGTTTTATCCATGGAGGTCTTCTAAATAACCCAAGCCGTTTAAGCAAAGATGACCAGAACGGCTTCGCGCGGCGGAACCTTCTTATGATTCTGAGACATCTGAAAAATCGTCTCTCGCCAAGCCCCCAAGGCGCAAGGAGCTTATTTTTAAATCATTTTGCAACTTTGCGTCTGGTAAAGCCATCCCTTTAGGATTTGCGTGAGTCATACTTTTGGAATTATTCAGAAGTCGCGATCTGCTAATTTCCCTTTACGTTTATCTCCAGTTTTCTTCCATCATACTTCACTGTCTTATCGGGCTGCGGGCAAATGCCGGCTCCTGTGCCGTGATTTGGTCCAACAAGAACGACGTTGATCGTCCGCTCCGCCGGCATTCCGGGGAATGACCCCTTTCGGTCCGAAATTGTCAGCGTCCGTGCATCGTTATTCCATTCGAACTCGATCGTCGCATATTCCCCCTTTTCGTAGTTGTAATTGTCGTTTGCGTCTTCGTATAAGACGAATCGCCCGTTCGCGCCCGGATAAATGCGCAGCTCCAGCGGATCGGCCGCTTTCTCAGTGGCATACTGAAGGAATGGCCCCATCGGCACGATTGACCCGGCCCTCACGTACAGCGGGAGCGTCTCGATCGGCGCGGGAGAGTCGATCGTTTCTCCGCCCGCATAAGTTTTCTCCGTCCAGAAGTCGTACCAATCGGATGACTTCGGCAGATATACTTTTCGCGTGTTCTTCTCCGGAGAAGCCGGCGCGGTCTCGGATATCTCTCGGGTAACCGGATTCACGAGGAACGCCGAACCGAACATGTACTGATCCTGAATGTTGTCGATTGCAGGGTCCGTCCTGAAATCGAAGGCAAGAGCGCGCATGATGGTATAGCCTTCGCTGGTGACTTTCCACGACAATGAATAGATATACGGCATCAGGCGGTAGCGCAGGTTGTCGTAGTTCAGCAAAATTCTTTTCGTCGCCGCATCCCAATTGTCCGAAAACAACGCTCTTTCGCCTTTGCCATGGATCCTGAAGACGGGGCAGAAGCTCCCGAACTGGAACCACCTCGTAAACAATTCTCTATTGGCGGGAGTCGTCCAATCGGGGGGCATCCAGTGGAGATGATAGCCGCCAATGTCCGAAGTCCAGTAAGGAATGCCCGATGCGCACGCGTTGATTCCCTGAGTTACCTGGTCTTTGTATGAATGGAATGTGCAGGTGATATCGGACGACCATAACGTTGCCGAGTTCCGCTGCTGCCCGGCAAATGCCTGGCGCACGAGAAAGAACGCACGCTTTCCGGGGATATCGTTTCTCCAGTTCTTGTAGAGGCCGATCGTGTGAGCAAGCGAGTATGTATTGAAATAGTCAATGCCTCTGCCAATAGAAAACGTAGCTTGTCTTCGCGCGTCAAGGAGGTCTCCGTTCTCCGGCTCGCACTGGTCTACCCACCACCCGTCCCAGCCATCGCGAGCGATCAAACTGTCTTTTGCCTCTCTCCAATAAAGATCGCGTGCTGTTGAATCATGAGCATCATAATAACTGTCGAAGGTGTGAGTCATCACGTTGTCCCATGTAAGGGAAGTGAGTCCTCCGGCGTTTTTCAGTTCATCAAAATTTTGCGTCCCTTTCGCGAAGACCGGCCAGATGGAAATCATCCCGTGAATGTTCGCCTTATGTAATTCATCAACCATCGCTTTCGGGTCGGGATACCGTGTTGGATACATCACGTGCGAGCCTATGACATTCGGCTCCCAGTAAAACCAATCCTGGACAATGCAGTCAATGGGTATATGATTCTTGCGGTAATTGTCCTTTACCGACAGGACCTCCGCTTGACTCTGGTACCTGTCCTGCGACTGGAAGAGTCCGAATACCCATTTGCCAAACATCGGGGCCTCGCCCGTTGTCTCTCGGTAGAGCGCAATGATACGATCAAATTCCGGACCGTAGAAGAAATAGTAATCGACCATGGTTCCGCTTTCCGATACATAGGTATATTTGGTGTTATTTGCCTCGGTGCCATAGAACTTTGAGGCCGAATAATTATCCCACATCAGTCCATAGCCTTTGTTGGACAAAAGCACCGGAATAGCACCCGTCATGTATTTTATGATCAAATCCTGATTACGACCCTTGTAGTTGATGGACAATGAATCTTCCGGGTGGCAGCCGAGACCAAAGAGGGCTTCATCGGCGGGCGAAAGAAATTGCGTCGAACAGGTGTACGTATTGATGCCGGCGACGGTATCAGCGGCCATCGTCGTTCCGTTCGCTCCATCTTCAGCAAGGATGAGATTATCGTGCAGATCGGAGTACGTAACGGCATTTGTCAGTCTGTTCACTTCGATCTTCAGTCTGTCGGTAGTAATCACGATTTTATCGGGAGTTTCTGCCACCTTAAATTCGGGCGGCACGTTCCAGGGATTTGAGACAACCAGTGATGTCTTTGAAGGCAATGCCGCAAGAGCAGTGTACTTCACTTCAATAATGTCGCTTTTGCGAACAATAACTTTCATCGATCCCTTATCCAGAACAAAGGTGACGCCATTTGTGTCTTTGGTGAAGGAGATCACCGAGGCGCTCGCAGTACATATAAGAAGAAGAGAGATACATATCACGGCGCTAAAAAAAATCTTAACCTTTGCTGAAATTATATTCATAATGCCGCCCGTTTAAATTGTGAATGAGATTCTCACCCATAAAGAATGTGTATCGCAATAATAGCATGCAGAGCGCCCAAAAGGCGCTCCCAAATGCTATTTGTACCGATATAACGATATTTTTTGTATACTTACCTTATTTCCGCGGAATTTCAACCCCGTTCCGTCCGATGTGCTTGCATGTGTTTCATCTCCGTTCAACCTTCTTTCAGACACCCATGTACCGTCTTCAAATCTTCCTTCGTCCACTCCGTTTACCCCTACGCGCAAAGAAGTGTCAGCCTTTGAAACAAAATATACATCGAGTGATTTGCCGGCAGCGATAAATTCCTGCGGACCTGTTTGTATGATAAGACCTCCTGCGATGACCGGGGTTCTCTCGCCTTCAAGTTTTGCTTCGATGGTATAATCTCCCAAATCAAACCGTTGGACAGGCTCCAACGTATCAACAAGTATTCCTCTCATGGTTCCCTTGCCCTGATTAGCGAGAATAATTGGAGCCATCGTCCTCAATGCGGCATAACTTTCATCCAACGGGTCGTTCTTCGCAGAGCGGTCGTCATCAATGCCAAATGGAGAAAAACATCCTGCATCGAATTCGCCAAATGTATAGAATGCCCTTGCAGCGCCATACTCTCCTCCGCGGGTCTCGGGCGAGAACAACGGATTGCCGCTTCTCGTGTATTCCTGACATGCCCACGTATATTCGTCCAGGTACATATCCGGTGCAATAAAGTCGATCGAAGGCGCGCCTGCGCGCCATACGTCAAGCACCTGCGGCAGCGGCCCTCCCGATGGATATCGTCCAGGCCAATAACTGAAGGGTTGTTTAAGCCATGCGTTGACGTACATCGGCAGGGGATACTCCTTCTTGCCTGCAGCGGTGATTTTTTCTATATACTTGGCATAGTTCCATGCCATAAAGAGCTCTTCGGTGTAAAATGAATAGAATTTCCAATCCTTCTTCTCAGACTTGAATTCGCTCTTGCCGAAGACTTCTTCCCATGACCCGGAAGCGTTGAAACCATTTGCTGACCATACTTCATGAAGCCGCGGGTACAGGTTCTTCTTATGCTCGGTCAGATATTCCATCAGCTTTTTTGGAACCGGGCCGCTGTATGCCGCGTTGGCTGCGACGCTGAAATCCCTCCTCGCATTGCCGGGCGTTTTCCCGAGATTATCGATGACGCCGACTTCATTCTCGACCTGCACCATGACTATTGTTTGCTCCTTACCATCCACTTCTCTGATATGGTGCATCAACGCTGCAAAAGCATTTGCATCTGCTTCACAAGAAGCCTCTCCGAATGTGGATAGTATTTCCAGCGGCTTTCCGGTTTCATCTTTGGCCCTGGGATATTTTTTGTAATCTCCCTTCACCCATGAAGGGATATACACAGAGCTCCCGTTTTTCCAGCTTGCAAACCAGATCAGTATTAGCTTGAGATGTGCTTCTCTCGCACCGATGATCTCGCTGTCCACAAGGGAAAAATCGAACTTTCCTTCTGTCGGTTCTACAAGTTCCCAGGAAGCCGTGCCAACAACCGTATTGAGGTTCTTCGCGGCTAACTTCTTCCATACGGGTCTCATGTAATCAAATCCGCCGCAGGTTGAATTGTGCAGTTCCCCGGCAATCATGAGGAATGGCTTCCCTTCGACGATGAGCTGTGTAGCGGTACCCTGCTTCTGAAGGTGAGGAAGCTGTGCGGAATTGGCTGGCGGTTCCACGCCCGAAACCGTGTTTTCTGTTTGGGCATAACCGAACGCCGCGAGTGCAGAAGACAAGACAAAGATAATTTGGAATGATTTTTTCATTGTTTGTCCCATTTGTGATTTGTCAATGCGGATTGTTTGTATTGTTCATTTCAGCTTGTAAATGGCGTAGGTTCGTCCGGGAAGCGCCGCTGAGATCTTGTCTCCCGACCTGTTCACTCGGATTTCCTTGCCGGACAGGAGCGTGAGTTCCGAATACGGAATGTTCAACGTGAACTCTGCATCTGCGTTTCGCCCGGAAGGATTCAGAAACACCAGGACAACGTCGTCTTTCGCCGCTCGGGCAAAGATAAACGGATACACATCCTTCTTCGCATAGAGCGGAACAAACTCTGCGTAGGCGGCAAGAGCCGGCTCCGAGTGTTTCAGTTGGATCAGCCGGCGTGTCCTGTTAAGGAGCGAGTTCGAGTCCTTTTCCTCGGCATCGACGGTCACGGCATCGCCGGAAGGGTCGACGGGGAGATACAGTTTTTCGGCGGAAGCGGTCGAGAAGCCGAGATTTTTCGCACGCGACCACTGCATCGGCGTTCTAGCCCCGTTCCGCGGGCGGTAGGCTCCCTCAACTTGCGGCCAGTTCTCGGGCAGCTGACGCATTCCGATTTCATTTCCGTAATAGATGAACGTTACACCCGGCATGGTAAGTCCAAAAGCGTAGATAATTTCCAGATCGTCATCGCTTCGTTTGTTTCCCAATCGTGCGTTGTCATGATTCCCCAGGGGAAGAGAAATGTATCCTTTCTCTCTTGTCAGATTGTATTGTTCCATGAACTTGCTCAGGAAGAAGGTGATGTCGCCTTTGCCTTCAACGTCGAAATAGCTGTAGCCTTCGGAGTAACCGTTGAGAATCCTCCAGCTCTCTTTCTGGAAAAGGTCGTTGTACCCCTCGAACCAATGGAAGAAATCCGCATGAAAGCATCCGTCGAGAGCCGAGGAAGGATACGACCACTCCGAAACCATGAACGCTTCGGGAAATTCCTTCGTGAGCATCATTCTCACCTCTCTCCAGAATCGTTTGGTTTCGCCTTCCTGTGTCGTGAAGAATTGTTGATTCCCCGTGACGCCGGATGATTTCACCAGCGCTCCGGCCATGTCGGCCCTGAACCCATCCGCTCCCATGCTTAGCCAGAAACGGCAGACGTTTTTCATTTCCTCTCTCATTGCAGCGACGTCGGGATGATCGGTCGGGAGTTCCCAATTCTGCGCCGGATCGGGGGAGGCAAATCCATAATTCAACGCGGGTTCGGAAAAATAGAAATTCTGCATGTACTGTCCGTTTCGTCTCCCATACCCTTTGATAAACGCCCCTTCAAAGTTCTTTGGGGGATTGAGCCAGACATTCTCCGTCCAGATATACCAATTGGAATATTTATTTTTTTCCTGACGTGATGACTCTTTAAACCAGGGATGTTCCATCGAAGAGTAGCTTGCAACAAAATCAAAAAGAATTTTCAGTCCCCGCTTGTGCGCCTCCGCGAATAGCATCTTCGCGTCTTCATTCGTCCCATACCTGGGAGCCACTCTGTAATAATCTGAAATATCATACCCGCCGTCTCCGAAGGGGGATTCGAAGAAGGGATTGATCCAAACGGCATCAACTCCAAGGCTCTTGATGTAATCGAGCTTTGTGATGATTCCCTGCAGATCGCCGATGCCGTCGCCGTTTGAATCGTAGAAACTTTGAGGATATACCTGATAGAAAACTGCCCGATGAACCCATTCGGGACAATCGGGGGGAATCTTGTACCCGCCGGTAATTTCACGCGACGAAAAATCCGTTTTATCTGCTCTTGCGCTATAATTCGCCGGAGCGGCCAAAATATCTGCAAACGCGTTTTCCGGCCGCGATGTTTTTACGAGGCCAAGGCCGACAGCAACCGTGGTCAACTTCTTGATGAATGATCGTCTCCCGACGCTGTCTTCCATGATTGTGTCTCCTTTCAAAAGCTACGTGTAAAATCCGCTCCGCCGAGGTCGTGCTTGGCGGATGGTCGAATTGTTGTCCCGCGCGTATGAGGAATTGCTGAAACGGAATCTTTCAAAGTACGAATTGTCACGCACACAAACGCCTGCAACCTAAAAACCGGCTGCAGGCGTTTTGTTAGGAGAAAGATGAAAACAACCGCTGCATTATGATCACTAAACTAACTTTTTCGCGATGATGATACTGCCGGATTACTAGCGGCCGAAACTGACGCCGCTCGGAACTCCGCTGCAAACTCACGATTAGCTTCTTGCATATTCTCATCTCGTCGTCATGCGGTTCGCCGCAAGTGTCAATCTTGAACATCCATCGATGGAAGGTCTAAAAAAAAATCCGAAATGTCCGTTAATCCTAAACGATCCCGCCGCATCGCATAGCTCAAATGTTCTTTGACTATTGCTGAGATCTTCGGTAAACTCGATTGTTATTGAGAAATGCTGAATTGGTTAAAATTTGGTTGAACCGCTTCAATTAATTTAGAAATTTTTCCGGAAGAGTCAAGTATTTTGTAGTGACTCAGGTTCAAAGTATTGTCGGTCAGACATTTGGCAAAGCCATTCCTTCGGAACTTGTCTCACTTATCTGACAGGCATGAATGCCTGTCCCTTCCTTGAATTGGGCAGAAAGGCGGCTGAGATCTTGATCACCAACATTGAATCTTCTACACCGTTGGCGATAAAGAACATCGTCCTTCACGCTGAATTCATTGTCAGAGAATCCACAAAACCTCTGCACAGATTCGAGTCAGCCAGCGTAGAGAGATATCCACGGCCTCGAACTGATTGGCTTCCGGCGCTGTCGTCTGACGCCCGGCTGTCTTCGAAATCCCGTTTGTCATCGTCAGAATGAATTGGTGGTCTAGCCTCCTTGCGCGACCAACATCATCCGCAATCGCTGTTGCGTTTCGACCCGTTTACTTCACATCCACGGTTATTTCTTTTCCAACGTACGTGACAACCTTGTCGGGGCGCTCTTCAATGTTCAATCCTGTTCCATGTTCGTGTCCTACACGCACAATTTTTATGGTGCGCTCCTTCAGCATGCCGGGGAATTCACCTTTGCGGTCTGTGATTGTGAGCTCGCCCTTGCCATCAATCCATATGAAATCGACGGTTGAGTAGATTCCTTTTTCATAATTGTAGTTGTCGTTCTCATCCTCGTAGAGGGTGAAACGAGCATCGGCACCCGGGTAAATGCGCAGCTCGATAGGGTCTGCGGGTTTTTCCGTTGAGTATTGGAGGAACGGTCCCATTGGGACGATCGACCCGGCTCTCACAAACAATGGGATTTTGTCGATCGGCGCATCTGCCTCGATTGTTTTTTCCCCTTCAAGAATACTCCCCGTCCAGAAATCGAACCATCGCTGCCCGGCGGGAAGATACACCGATCTCGTTTTTTCTCTCTCCTCTTTCATTTCCTCTTTGGCGAATATTGATGGAGTTTTCCAAAAGAGGCGCATCTTTGCGGCACCGGTGGAATTGTTCTCGGTTTCAACGACAAGATTGTATTTTTTCCCGGCAATCAGTTCAACAGGCTCTGTATACTCTTCAACGCTTTTGTAAACTATTCTTAGTGTATCGCCGTTAAGAATGATGCGTTTCGCGTCGTAGCTCACCAAATGAAATTGATGTTTGCCTGTTTCTTTGGGCACAAGTTTCCCAGACCACTGGATCGCATACATCGAATCGGTCGCCCACTCCGGACGTCCCGTGTACCAAACAAAATCGATGTTTGGGTCAATCGTTTCTTTACTCAAAATTGTTCGCCCGGCATCTTTGTAATATTTTGCGCTCAAACCCGGCTTGCCGTCATTCGTTGTGAAGTACTCGGGCCCGATCAACACACTCGACTCGGGCGGACGATAGTACATATAGTTTGTTACGGGGCAAACCATCATCGATGGTCCGAACATAAATTGATCGTTGAGGGAGTACGTGTGTTTGTCGGCCGGGAAGTCCATCGGCAGTCCGCGCATCATTGTGTAGTCCTTGTCTGTCACCATCCAAGCCAATGAATAGATGTACGGCATGAGCCGGTAGCGCAGGTTGTCCGCCTTCAGTATCGGTTCCGTGAAATCACCCATTTCCCATATCTCCCGAGGTGTTTCAGACCCGTGCGAACGGAAGATGGGGGAGAAAGCTCCAAACTGAAACATACGCGCATATAATTCCTGGTACGCCGGATCTTTTCCCCCGTTCATAAATACACCGCCGTAGGCGCCAAGGACGAAGCCGCCGATGTCGAACGTCCAGTACGGAATTCCCGACATGCAATGGTTGATGCCGGCGGAAATCTGATCGCGATAGATATCCCAGCTTGCGCCGATGTCGCCCGTCCACGTCGTTGCCGCATTCCGCTGCTGACCCGCGTACATCGATCGGGTCAGGATATACGCGCGGCGGTCAGAGGTTTGATCCCGCCAGTTCTTGTAGATGTCCGAGGTCATCGCCAGCGGGAAGCCGTTGAGGTACCGTGCCCACGATCCCCGGAAATTCATCCCCATTTTTTTCAATTCATACTCGCTCGATGCTGCGGTGCCTGCGTTGATGACGTCGGGCTCCGAAGAATCGATCCACCATCCGTCAAGACCTTGACTGTAGAGTCCTTTCCTGAGATACTGACAATAGAGCTGGTTTGCCGCGGGATTAAAAGCGTCGTAGTATTTAAACCCTGCCCAGCCTACCGGTTTGTAGAGAAATCCGTGACGCTCCATGTCTGCGTAGACCGGGGTGTTCGGACCCAGCGCCGGCCAGATGGAGATGATGATGTGAAAATTCATTGCATGAAGCCGGTCGCACATCACCTTCGGCTCGGGATACAGCGTTTTGTCAAAAAACATTCCGCCCCAGTTCTCATTTCCATTCCAATAGTCCCAATCCTGAATGATGTTGTCGATCGGCATTTTCAACTTGCGGTACTTCTCGGCGACAGCAAGCACCTCGGCTTGCGTTGCATAGTGTTCCTTGCTTTGCCAGTACCCGTAGGCCCATTTTCCGTACATGGGCGCTTTTCCGGTCAGCTCGCGGTAGCCCGAGATAACACCATCTATATCTTTGCTGTACACAAAATAATAGTCGATGTTGTTTCCGATATCCGACCAGAGTGAAGCTCCCTCCATATCATCTTCGAAAACGGTTTTGGAATAATTGTCCCAGAGAATTCCGTAGTTCCGGGTGGAAACAAGAAATGGATTCGCATCCTCTGTGTTGGACTGGACGAGCACAACTTTTTTGCCGCGGTAGTTAAGAATCCCGGACTGGAACTGTCCGAGTCCATAAATCCCCTCGTCCGGCGTGAGTTGAAAATGCTGCTGAACGGTAAAACCGGAGTCCGAATTGTAGACGACAGGACCGAAGGATGCTTTTCCTTTCTCCTGAAGGATGGTTTTCTTATCGGCTGTCAGGTATTCAATACTGCCGTCAGACTTGGACACTTTTACTGAAAGTGTCGGCGATGTCAACAGGATCGCCGTGCTGTCTTGTTCTACGTTGATTCCGAGCTCGGGAATTGAGTCTTTGATCACCATTAAGCTTAGTTTTGTGCTCGTTCCCCCCCGGCTCCATTTTATCACCCGAACAATGTTCTCATCGTAAAACTGAACCCGCACATTGAGGCCGGAAGCATTGAACTCGGCTCCGTTCTTGATTCCGGTGGTTTGTGCGTGAAGGGGAGTGCATGGATAGCCCAACAATGAGAAAAATAAAATGACGCGGAAGATGCGATGATTTTTCATTGGAAGAACCTGTCTTTGTGATGTACTGTATTGAGATGTTGCTATTTTTTTATTTTGAGATCATCTTTAAGCAGATCTATTGAACTTCCCCCAACCATGATCTCGAAATCTCCCGGCTGTACGACTCTCTTCATGTCCAGATCGTATGCCTCAAGCTTCTCGCGCGTGATTACGAACTCAACCGTTTTGGTTTGGCCGGGATTGAGGGTGATTCTCGCGAAATCCTTCAGCTCCTTTACCGGTCTCGTGGGGAGGCTGACAACGTCGTGAATATACAGCTGAACAATCTCATCACCTGCGACTTTTCCGGTATTCGTCACTTCCACCGATACTTTGGCGTTATCGTCAGCAGAAATTTCGTGAGGGATAACTTTCAGATTATCATATTTGAACGTGGTGTAGCTGAGGCCGAATCCGAAGGGATAGAGAGGTTCGGAGCTTTCAGCCAGCACATAGCGGCGGAATGCGCTCGGTTTCTTGTCGTAGTAGCAGGGGAGTTGTCCGACCGAACGGGGAAAGGTGACGGTGAGTTTGCCGCTCGGGTTCACGCTTCCGAATATCGCATCAGCGACGGCATGACCGGTTTCCTCTCCAAGGTACCAGCATTCCATGATCGCCGGGGCGTGTTCCTGCAGATAGTTGATCGTGATGGGCCGTCCGTTCACCAGCAAAACAATGACCGGCTTTCCGGTTTCGATGATCGCCTTCGCCAACTCGTTTTGCATCCCAACCAAATCCAGGTCGTCTCGATCACCCAAATGAGAGTCGCTCCATGCTTCGCGGTTAATCAATTCATTCTCGCCCAATACCAAAACAACAGCATCGCTTTCATTTGCCGTTTTCACGGCACCGGCAATCATCCTCTTATCATCGTCAGGATTGTTGAGGATTGGATTCTCATTTACCTGCCAGTGTACTTCCTTGTTTAGCGTCAGCTTGCATCCCTCAGCGTACACCACCTTGAATCTATTGCCGGCAAAATCTTGAATCCCTTTCAAAACGCTTACGCCTCGCATCGGCCATGGCGAGTAACCGCCGAGGTGAATATCCGCTGCATCGGGTCCAATCACCGCCAGGGTTTTGATGTTTGCGGCATCGAGCGGCAGAATATTCTTCTCATTCTTCAGCAATACCATTGCTTCATGAGCGGCTTTCAATGCCAGCGCCTTGTGCTCTTTCGAGTTGTAGACTTTGTCCATTTTCTCGAGGTCGATGTATGGATTGTCGAAAAGCCCTGCGACGAATTTCACGCGGAGTACATTTCCGGCTGCCCGGTTGATATACTCTTCGGAAACATTTCCTTTCTTTACCTGATCTACCAGCGGTATGAAGCATCCTCCGTTGCTTAAATCGAAATCGATCCCGGCCATCACGGAGAGGACTCCGGACTCCGCCGAATCAGCCGCTGCATGATGGTCTCGGATGGTGACGTTCATGCCGCCGCCGTCGCTCATGACGTATCCGTTGAAACCCCATTCGTTTCGGAGAATGCCGGTCAATAATTTGTGATTGACGTGGTTGGGAACGCCGTCCCACTCGTTATAGGATGCCATGATCGATTGTGCATTGGCGCGTTTGACCACAACTTCGAATGGATAGAGATGGGTTTCGCGGAACGTTCTCTCGGGGATATCCACCGGAGCGATGTTCTTCCCCCCTTCGGGCTGGCCGTGGCCTGCGAAGTGTTTCAGTGTAACGGCGACATGATTGTCGCCAATCATTTTTTCCCTCCCTTGAAGGCCAAACACGGCGGCCATTCCAATACGGGAAACGAGATACGGATCTTCGCTGTAACATTCCTCCGTTCTTCCCCACCGAGGGTCTCGCGCCAGGTCGAGCACCGGCGACAATACCTGCCGGGTGCCTTGCGAACGTCCTTCTTGCGCCGCGGCCGTAAAGACTTGTTCGACCAGGGTGGTATCCCAAGTGCTTCCCAGCGCGATCGCTTGGGGGAAACTGGTCGCGCCTTGCTGCATCAGCCCATGCAACGCTTCACTGAAAATTAGAACCGGAATTCCTAACCGTGAACGTTCGATCATGTATCGCTCTGTGCCGTTGATGCATTCTGCCCGGTGTTTGGCCGAGATGCCTCGCCGGAATTCACGGGAACTATATGCGCCTATCCCGCGGTTCAGCACGGAAGTGTCTTCAACTCCCACAAAATTGCCAACGCTGTCAAATGCATTTGTATCACGCGAACCAAAAGAAAGCAGCTGTCCTACTTTTTCCTCCAGCGTCATTCGCTGGAGTAGGTCTTCGACTCTCTCTTCGACGGGCAGGGAGGGGTTCTTATACTTCGGCTTTTCGTCCCCTGCGAATGCGGTGAACAAGATAAATAGGAATGCCACGACGATGGGGATCGTGAACATACGCATGTTAAATTCTCCTTTGAGAAAAATTACGATTGTCCTGCAGAAAAACCGAGGCCAACATGACCGGGGAACCGAGTTGCATTCTTTTTCACAATACGTGCCAAGGATTCTATATGAACTGGATAAATCGCGTGGGTTTTTTCGGGGAACCAGTAGAACAATCATTCATTAAAAAACCACCCCCATGGCAGATGAAGACGCTGATTTCGAAAACTTTAAATGGCTTCTTGACTTTTGGTGCGAGTTGCGTTAAATTTAACATAATACGCCGAATTGAACCGTTTCAATAAAGTTAAAACATTCTTTCAAAGAATCAAGCTTTATTTGAGACGAGGTAATTAATAGGGCTGAAGTTTCGTAAGGTCACGGACACCTTATTAATGTATGTCCCAAATCTTTTGGCATATCGTGATTTTTGGAGCGGGGTGTCCATCACCTTTTGCAACAAACGCAATATTGAGCACTATCAGGTAATTTGTCGACTGGAGGATAAGGATGAAAAATGGTGACAATTGAGGATGTTGCCAAACGAGCTAGTGTCTCGAAAGGGACGGTTTCTGCTGTTATAAATCAGAAGAACACTGTCCACATGGAGACGAGAGAGACAGTCTTAAGAGCAATGAAAGAGCTGAACTACCGTCCGAGAGGAAGTGCTCGAAATCTGAAAAACCCGCCCGTTCAGTACCAAAGTATCGGCTTGCTCGTTCGCGAACTCGATAATCCGTTCTACACAGGAATCGCATTAGGAGTAATGGAGCATGCCAGCAGCAAAGGCTACCTCGTGCTCGTGGCAAGTTCGGAGGGGCAACACACCTACGAGGAAAAGATCACCCAAAGTTTCACAGGCAAAGATATAAAGGGAGCAATCATTGCGCCGGTGCTGGAAGGGACAGCCGAGATCGAACATCTTTTCAGGCTAAAAATGATTAATTTTCCGTTTGTGCTGCTGGAAAATGTCAAGACCATCCAGGCAAACGTCGTCAGCATAGACAACATCAGGGCGATGAAAGAAGTGATGAAGTATTTGATGGACAACGGTCATTCTAAAATTGTACATTTTGCCGGACCGCTCCATGCTTCCCATACTTATGAGAGAATCGACGGCTTCCGCAGAGCATACAGTGAAAGCCATTTTGTATTCGACGATAACATGATTATCCCTGCCGGCGCTCATCTTGAGGATGGTCATACAGCATGTCTTGATTATTTTCATAACAGAAACCGTGAAGATTTTCCAACCGCCATCGTTTGTTACAATGATCTTGTTGCTCTCGGTGTCATGGCGGCTCTGGCCGAAATGAATATCAAAGTGCCGGATGAAATTTCCGTTGTGGGCGACGACGATATTCCTTTCTCACGACACATTCCCATAGACCTGACAACGCTTCGCGCTCCTCTGCGCGAATTAGGCAGAAAAGCAGCCGAGATCCTTATTAAGAATATTGAATCCCCCAAACCCTTGCCGATAGAAAACGTCGTCCTGCATGCCGAGTTTATTGCGAGGGGATCCACAAAGGCTTTGCATCAAACTGATGTCAGCGAGGGTACGGAGAGGCATCAGGCATCGCATTGATCCAATTCGGAAGGAAAAGACGATCCGGTAAACGAAAAAAGTTCGCTGCAGCTTCTTTCTCCTAAAACGCCAGACAATTTTTTCATCACCTCCCATTTTTATTTCCTCAACACGATAGGTTAGGTTTATAATCGTGTTCTTTGGTCTTTGAGCTCTTCCCTCTTTCGGAAAGATTTTCTTAACCAGGTAATAACAACCGACGGAGTGGAATACAATAAAAGAATCACGGTAATCGATGAACAGTAAATCTCCAAATTTTGTGATTGAAAAAGTATCTGACTCCGGCATGTCAATCATTACAGCTCGAAACAATCTAACGGGCGAGTTCTGTTCGATCATTCCCGAGTCGGGTGCACGAATAAAAGAGTTGTGGTTAGGCAGCGGACAAAAAAAATACTCCGTGCTTAGGACAATTAAAAATATACACTCACAAGTCCCTGACGACATCTATACAAATGCCAAGCTATCCCCATTTGCAGGACGAATTAAGAATGGCCGGTATGTCCACAACAATGTCTCGTATAACGTACCCCTTACTTTTCCCGAAGAAGGAAATGCCTGTCACGGCTTTGTCTTCAACAAAAAGTTCGAAGTCATCAAGACGGAAATCTCGGACGAGCGCGCCCTCTGCTCTTTGAAATATGATTATAATGAAGAGCTTGCCGGTTATCCTTTCAAATATACTCTTGAGTTATCGTATATTCTTACTTCAACGGATGGACTACTCTGCACGACGAAGGTTGTTAACCGGTCAACATCGATCATGCCGTTGAGCGACGGTTGGCATCATTATTTTGAGCTGGGGGATGAAGTTGACTCGCTGAAACTCAGATTAGAACTTTCGGATATTATCGAAGTTGACGCTAAAAACATTCCAACGGGGAAGAGAACACCATTCCGTGATTATGTGTCTCCGGCTGTAATTGGCAGCCGGCAGTTTAATACGTGTTTTGCAGTGGATGGCAATCGAGGGAAAGCTGCGACACAATTAATTTCCGAGGATCGCGGGATCACTCTACGTATTTGGCAGGAAACCGGAAAGAACAAATTCAATTACCTCGTTATCTATACGCCGCCCGATAGAAAGTCCATTGCTATCGAACCAATGACTTCAAATGTTGACAGTTTTAACAACGGTGAAGGGCTAATCCTGTTGCCGCCCAACGGCGAATTTTCTGCGAATTGTGGAATTCAGATTGGGAAATAGGATCGTTGCGATTGATGACGAGCCTTCCGGAGGGTTTTTTAACAATACACCAATGTAGAGGTTAAAGCCTTTAGAAGGCTTTGACCGATTATCGGTGCTACAACTTCTTGATTCGGTCAACGTACCCCCGGCTTACAACAAGCTCGGTCTGTTGTTTGTCTTTCAGCCTGATTTTGTATTTTCCCCCAAACCACTTTATCATCTCACGAATAAAATTAAGATTCACAATAAGCGAGCGGTGAATACGCACGAACGTCAGCTTGTCCAACTTCTCTTCCAGCTCCGCAAGCGTCGGCTCGACGATGTATTCATGGTCGACGGTATGGAGAAATGTGTACTTGTCTTTTGCCTCGAAGTATGTAATGCTGTCGGTATCGATAAGGAGGATTCTGTCGCCGGATTTTACCTGCAGCCGTTTAAGCGGGGGAGAAGCCAGTTGCGAAAGGAATCGTTCGACGTTTTCGTTGATCTGCGGTTTGGAAGATGCGTACACTCGTCCGAGTTTCTCGACAGCTTTGTCGAGCCGCTTCTGCTCAATCGGTTTCAGGAGATAGTCGATGGAGTTTTCTTCAAACGCCTTCAGGGCATATTCATCATAGGCCGTGGTGAAAACAATGAACGGCTTGACCCGCAGGCGCCGCACGACTTCGAATCCGTCAAAACCGGGCATTTGAACGTCGAGGAAAATGAGTTCGGGATGAAGGGCTTCAATTTTGTCAACGGCGTCCTGTCCATTTTCTGCTTCGCCCACCACTTCCAGATCCTCTTCATAATCCCGGAGCATTTTCCGCAGGCGCTTGCGGGCGAGTTCTTCGTCGTCGACAATAATTGCCCGAAGGTGCATGGGAAATCCTTATGAAAGTGGGATCGTAATCAAAAAATGAGTGCGCCCGTCCGGGACCAAAAGCAATGAAGACGATGGGCCGTACCGCAGTTGTAATCGCTCCTCCACACTTCTCAATCCGAATCCATTGGCCGTGTTCGCGTCGTCGATCCCTTTTCCGTTGTCAATCACCGAGATGAGGCAGTTTCTGCCGCTCTTTGTGACTTCAATAACGATTTTTCCTCCGTGGACTTCGGAGGCGATGCCGTGTTTGATGCTATTTTCTACCAATGGCTCGATGATGAGCGCCGGTATCATAAAATCGCGGATGTCATCGTCGCATGTGATGTCGTACTGAAGCCTCTCGCCGAAACGGACCTTTTCGATTTCAAGGTACGTCCGCACGATGTCGAGTTCCTCAGCGACACTGACCAAGTTTTTTTCAGCGCTCTTGAGAGTGTAGCGAAAGAGTTCCGATAATTTCTCAACCGTCGATTCCGCAGCTTTCGGATTTTCCGAGATAAGGCTTGCGATGGAGTTGAGCGTGTTGAAAAGAAAATGCGGGTTGATCTTTGCCTGGAGCGCCTGCAGTTCTGCTTCCATCTTTGTCCGCGTAAGCCGCTCTTCGTTTAATTCCTTCTCTTGTAGTTGTGCGGCCATGCGCTCAACTCTCGCTTTCAGAGTGAAATAAATAACGGCGATCATGCCGAAAAGAGCGGCGAGGACGAAATTCATCGCCAATAGCGGAACCTGGTCGTTCCAAGAGAACCTGTACCCGAGCGTCAGAGTTAGGATCCCGATTCCCAACTCGGAACCGATAAGCCCCCCGAGGAGAAACAAAAGGAAGAATATCGAATACCTCAGGATCCTTCCGAATTTTGCAACGCGGTGTGAAAAGAAGACCATGAGGAAATGGATTGAATAGCCGATGCACATCGAGAAAATAAATGAGCTATACAAAGCTCCCGCCCAATGCGCAGGCACATTGTAAATGAACCCTGCGGCGACGATCACAGTGATAATGAGGCAAAAATAAAAAGTGCGAAGAAGGTCGTATTTCTTCATAATTGAAATTGGATTCCCAGGTTGGTGCTGTTCTTCGTAAAAAGGGCGCCGTACTCTGAATCATTCTTTCCGAGAAACGCCGTGAACCGCACATACAGCGAAAAAAATTGCGATATCCGATATGAAACCGTCGGCACAAGGACTATGCTCGCATCGTCTGCATTCATCAGCTGGATAAACTCAATACTCCAGCTGCTGACCGAGTAATACTCTCGGCCGAAAAGATAATCTCTCATCGTACCGTTAGCCGACAGAGTCTGCAATGCCCAAAGAAGATTGTCTCGCGAAGGCCCGATCATTTCTGGCGGGACAAGGATTGAACCCTGCTGAATGCCGTTCTGAAATTTAACAAACTTCATCCATTGATTCCATTCCGAACTGCTTAATCCCTCCATGTTCCGGTAATATTCAAGCGCGATATTAAGGCCATTCTCGAAAGTATATTGCCCTCCGAGAAGAAGTTTGTAGAAGATTTCACTTGAATGGTTATAGGGTGTACTGTATGGATCCGATGTAAATATTTGATCAGGATTGTCGGACCACAATATCTCGTGGTACAGCGTCGACGACCCTTCTTTCGCAAGGAATTCTCCGTGCAATTCGAGGTTCTCGCCGACGACGTACGACCAATTAGTGCCGGCCTCAAGCCGGTCGCCCTGCCTGTAGTGAAGTATTCCTGAAAGGTCGAGGCCGTTCAAAAATGTGTAGGCACGCAAGGCATAATCGTGCTCGCCCCAGTGGAAAACTCTTGATTCGAACTGAGCATCGTTAAGATAGACGAATGTCAGCGAACTCTTTCCGAGAAACGCATTCACGGAGATGAGCGTACGCCCAACGTTCTGGCCCAGCCGGTCTGAGGGATCGGACGGAGACCGCTGCGGTTCGACCACACCGGTAGGATTGAAAGCGTAACCGGGGCCCCACTTGAGGATTTTTCGCCCTACCGTTATATCCAAGTTGTCGGTCAAAGAAAGATCATACGAAAGCTCGCGGATTGAATAATTGTAGTCCGGCACGCTGAGATTGTTCGCAAGATCGCTGACATTCAGCGATGTCGATAAGCCGCCGTAGCTCAGAAAAAGGTTCGATATCGCATTGTTGCCCTGCACCGGCTGAGGCAGAATACTATTCTGGTAATTGAGCGGGGTAGCGAGGTTGAGTTTTGAGAGAGTTCCTTCATCGACGATTGAAAACCGGTATTCGAGTCCCTGCGCGCCCGTTTTAAGCGCGGTGATGGAAACGGCAGCGATAATCAACAACATTCTTGCCGGCGATGTCACCGCAGTTTCTCCAGGTAGTCTTTGTTGAAGTATTTCTCCGGCATTTCTTTTTCGGCGTACGACGCATATTTCATGACCGTAGTCCTTCCGTCGCGAAGCCTGTCGGTGATCGTCATTTGTGTGAGCAGTGATCTTCCCGCAACCTCCTCATATCGGTCGAAAACGATCGACTTGAAGTGCTTGCCCGAGATAAGGTACATCTCGGCTTTTTTCGGACGTTTCGTCTCTTTCTCAACCCGGTACTCGATTCTTTTATATGTTGCTCCGTCCCGTTTGGCATTCAATTCCAGGACGTAACACGGAACACCGTCAATTGATTCTTCTCGTATCACTTTTGCCGCATAATCTTCCGCGTAGCGTGTGCGGGCGACATCGCCGTTCGATGCGTTGCCCATAAGGCGTTGGAGCGGAGTGATGCGAATCGGTTTGCGGGTGTTTGGCATGTAGATCCACATGTCATCGTCGACCATCAACAGGTACTCTCCCTTCACGTCGGCGTTCATAAATTTGACGAGTGTTTTGTCCATTCCTTTGATACTCACTTCGAAGAGTCCTTCTTCTTTTAGTTCGTTGTCCTCGTAATTCAGAATCGTCGTCATGACCGAGTACGACATCCAGCCATTCCGGTTCGCGTCCGAGAGCCGAAGGATTTCGTCTCCGGTCAGCTTGGCATCGCTTTGACCGTGAAGCGGCGTGAGACTAACGGTTGTCAGCAAGGCAATAGCAATCATCTTCAACAGATCTTTCATTCTTTTCTCCTTTTTCATTCAAACATGTCCGAGGGCGTCGACAATTTTCAAGCGTGATGCTTTGTAAGCGGGAAAAATCGTTGCGATAACCGTTGTAACGGTAATGAGAATAAAAACACCCGCGAAGACAGACGGGACCAGATCGACGATGAGAGGGTATCCCCGCGTACTTCCCGGAGGAGCGGGCATGAGGATGCCGGATGCATTGATTGCCAACGCAAAGAGAAGGGCGATGGTGAGACCAATGCCTCCCCCGCACACACCAACAATCAAGCCCTCATAAAGAAAGTTGATCATCAGCCTAAGGGGGGAAGTCCCGACAGCGAGTTGGGTCCCGATTTCCCTTGTCCGCTCAAAAATGGACATCATCATGGTATTTGAGCTGCTCAGCACCACAATAACAAAAATGATAACGCCGAGAAAGCCGAAGATCGCATTGTAGAGGCGAACGACGGCGTTGTAGAATGTCGCCATCTCAAACCAGCGTCGTGCTTTGATGCCCGGAAGAAGCTGCTCGAGTTTTGATGCAACTTCCTCGGTCTTGTCCGTTTCATCCAGCACGACAACAAGCTTGGAGACCTTTTGAGAGTTCAGCAGCTGCTGGGCTGTCTGAAGGCTCACCATCAGCGCGCGTTCATCATACTCCGGAATACCGGTGGTATAGATGCCGGCGACCTTAACGTCCATCGCATTCAACGCCCCCTTCGATGTGGTCGTCATCAATGTAAGATAGTCGCCAATCTTTGCCTTCATGGATTTCGCCAACCCCGTTGCAAGGACGACTTCGTTTTCCTGGGCATTCGCCGGATTTTCACCAAGAAATTTTCCCGTGTCGACAGCGAGTGCAAACCCGGCGAGCTTCGTTTCCTTCTCCGGTTCCACTCCTCTGCCGAGAAAGGCAGCCGATTTATCGCCGTTCGAAATCAATCCCATGAACTCCACCCGCGCCATGGTGAAGCGGACGTGGTCCAGAACGAGTACCTTTTTCTTCAACGCATCAACGCTGTCAATGCCCAGTTCGAGCGGCCGTTCTTCTTCGCGCTGCAAAGCTTCTTTCGTATAAAGCTGGATGTGTCCCAGCTGTCCGCGGATTGTCGATTCGCTCAAACCTCTGAACGAAAAGGAAATGAACCCGCCTGCGAGAATGAGAGCGGTCGCCCCGAAGACGAGCACCAGTCCGGTGATGATCGTCCTGCGCCGGTTCCGGAAAACATTTTTTGTCGCGAGCTTGATAAACTTAAACATACGTCGTTCTCCTATGTGTGCTATTGCCGGTCGTTGATCATCATTCCGTCATGAAGCTTGACCACTCTTCTGGCGTATTTCAAAACAAGCGGGTCGTGAGTGGAGAAAAGAAAGGTAACCTTTTCTTCTTCGTTGAGTGTCCGCATCAAGTCGAGTATTTCCGACGCCGTTGCCGAATCGATGTTCGCCGTCGGCTCGTCGGCGAGGACAATCTTGGGACTGTTGACAAGTGCGCGTGCGATAGCCACGCGCTGCCGTTGTCCGCCGGAAAGTTCATTCGGTTTATGGTCGCGGTGTTCCCAAAGTTTCACATCCTTCAACGCCCGTTCAACACGATCCTTCCGGGCCGACGCCGACTTCTTCGTGAGGAGGAGGGGATACTCAACATTTTCGTACGCCGTCAGTACCGGAATGAGATTAAAAGTCTGAAAAATAAATCCCAGCTTCTCCAGACGGACGCGGTGAAGGTTCGTCAAGCCATTGTATCTGACCTCCGCCCCTTCGAGGAAAACCTGGCCTGTCGTCGGCGAATCAAGGAGCCCGATAATATTCAGGAGCGTCGTTTTCCCGCTTCCGGACGGTCCGGAAATTGAAGTGAACTCCCCTTCCGCTATTCCCAGCGTAACACTCTGAAGTGCCGGTACTTCGGTCTTGCCGAGCTTATAGGTTTTCGAAAGGCTGTTGGCGCGAACAAGTGAATCCATCGTGATGATCTCCGGATTTTAGTTATGAAGTTTTCTTCAATTCATTTTCGGCTTTACGCGCCATTTCAGAATTCGGGTCCGCTGATATGGCTTTCTGCAGGAGTTCTTTGGCTTTGGCTGTTTGATCGTCGTTGTTATACGCAATTCCCGCCCAGCAATAAATGGTCGCTTGCAGATGCGGATTGAATCCGGCAAACCTCGGATCGCTCATCATGTATTCGAAATCCTTCAAGGCGATAGGGAGCCGATGGAACATCGACGGCAGCTGCACGCTGTTGATTCCCCGCACGAGCCGCACCGAAATATTGTCCGGAGCCAGGTCAACGGCCTTGTCCATTTCATCGATACCTTTATCGACGTCCTTCATTTTTGTGAACGGCCACCATGCATCGCGGGCGCGAAGCGTCCAGAGACTTCCGCGGTATGCTAACGCGACGGCGTTCGTGGGATCGATTTGAAGAACTTTATCGAGGCAGGCGAATCCTTTGTCGACGGCATCGTCGTTTCCTGCAACTCCCTGATCGTGGTAGATTTTTCCAAGCTTCATAAGCGTTTCGACGTCATTCGGCTTTTGTTCAAGCACTCCTTCGAGGTCTTTGGCATTGTCTTGAGTTCTTGAAACTCCTGTAAGAAAAAGCGCGAGAAAAAATATTGTGAAAAATCTCTGCATCATAGTGTGCCTCCGCATATGGTGTGATTTGTGTCCCGATTACGCTGATCAAGATAGTGCATGAGCTCAGAAATAGAGAGGGAATTCCGACGAGTTGACAAATACGATGGACGAAATGCAGAATGGAGGCTCAGGAAATAGGCGGGGATACCGGGTCGGTCTCATGCGGCTTCAAACATTTGTCTTGACATTAATTTTACGAATTTTTATACTTTCTGCGAGTAATCAAATGTTAAGCATTGTCGTGAAAGGCGGGGCGGCATTGCAGTCAGGGTAGCAAATTACTTCCATCCTCTCTGCATTTCGCAGAAAAGACTCCGGAATATTTTTTTTTGTGTCCTTTCCTATCCATATGGAAAATGCTCATTTGTTCCCCAGCTTTGCATCGAGTTGAAGTGGAGACTCTTTTTGATTACGTCCCCTTTTTAAATGACTGAGTTCACATGAAAACCGTCTTATTCGTTCTGTCTGTTCTTTTATTACTTTGTGCACTCACCTGCAAGAAAAACCCGGTTGGATCGCCTGAAAACACTCAAGACACCACCAGCCACAACTTTGCATTTACGCAATATAGCCTTGGGGGAGGTGAAGGCTCAAGTTATTTTCAGGATGTTGCAATTGTGAACGATACACTCGCTTATGCAGTAGGAACCATCTTCGCAATTGATTCAACGGGACAACCGGATCCGCAACCGTACGGAGTTGCAGTCTGGAACGGAACGCAATGGTCGCTCAAGCGAATCTTTGCGATTGGTCCAACTGGGCCGGCTTCAAGTTTTGGGCCTCACGGATTAATAGCTTTCTCAGGCAACGATCTCTGGTTGGCAGCTGGTGGCGTATTTCACTGGGATGGCCAGTCAAATGATGTGACAGCATATTGGATAAATGATTTCCAAGGAAATCCATCTCCTGTTCTTTCTAGCGGGCAGACCGCCGAGAGACTTTGGGGCACATCAGGTCAAGATCTATATGCAATTGGAAGAAATGGCGCATTAGCTCACTATGATGGTTCCAAGTGGCAGAAGATCGAAAGCGGTACTGAATTAGATATCAACGATATTTGGGGAGATTACAACTCTGCAACGGGGCAAAATGAAATTCTCTGTGTGGCGGCAGACGTACTTGAAAACCCAGGAATAAGAATTCTCAAAATCGTCAACGGCAGTGTGCTGAACATCAGCACCAAAAATATTACAGCAGGAAACCTTAGCGGCGTTTGGTTTAAATCCGGCTCCCAATACTATGTCGTTGGAAGTGGAATTTATCAGACAGCAAATCTGAGTGATAGTACTTGGAAGAATGGACAGTTTGACATCAGCAGTTACTATATTTATGGAATTAGAGGGAATGGAATCAACGACATCGTTGCCACGGGGGGTGTAGGCGAACTACTTCACTTTAACGGCAATACATGGAAAAGCTATTTTAGTGAAACAAAATTGTCCGACGGCAACTACAATGCAATTGCGATAAAAAACAACATCCTTGTTGCCGTAGGACAAAATGGTTCGAATGCTGTCATTCTCATGGGGAAAAGGTAATGGGTCTTGAGGGGATAAATGATTAAACGTTCGACCCAATAATCTCCAGATTAAATAAATTGAAACGATGAAAACCGCCTTAATTCTCCTCCTCATTATTGTGGCGAACTGTTTTCTCTCTCTCGGACAGGAAATGAACGCCTCTAATGTCCGGGAGCAAATCGGAATGAGTTCATAGAGATGAAACTGAGTTCACGATGTATAGGAAATAGGGTGGTTTGATGAAACTGATGATAGTCATTGCTTTTGTATTGAGTATAATTTTTATCGGACTCGACTGTAAGAAAGAGGCACCAACAAATTCTCAGCCACCAACCAATTGCGATTACCCTCCGGGCAACCGCAACTTCACATGGCGAACAGATACGGTAGCGTGGTGGCCGTCAGAGGTAGGCGGCGTGTGGGCGTTCTCGGATAATGATGCATGGGTGATGGGAAATTTGCATGGGCCGACTGCTCCCGGTCAGACAAGTTACATGGGACTACATTGGAATGGCAAAGCATGGAATGACACAATTGGATTTCTCGATATTCTGACAGTACCTAATGATGTAGCGGGCGACAGCTACTTTATGGTTTCGGCAGGCTACAGACTTTTCGGGGATAATAATGGTGGAACGATCTCTCAACCGGCAATTGCAGAATTTGATAATCGCACTAACAAGTGGGCAAATTATCAATTTCAGACTCAGGGGAATCTATACTCAGTCTGGACGGACGGTAATGGATATTTTGTTGCTGTCGGTGATAACGGAATGGTGTATACAAAAGACGGATATAGTGCGACGTGGAATTATTCCAAAGCTCCTACGAATTTTAGCCTTACTAATATTGTCGGCGTGTCGAAAACCGAAATGTACGTCTCAGCATTTCTTTCTCTTACAACAGGCCAGGAGTATGATCAGTATTGGAAATACGACGGGACACAGTGGATTAAACTCTTTGATAATCAGGATACAACAGGGAATGTTATTACATTGCCGGGAGATTACAGTGCGATGACTGACGTTGCTGCGTACAGGTGCTCTGCGACCGATTCTCTCCAGTTGTACTTTGTCGGTTGGGACTCGTTTTTACTTTTATCCAAAGGCCAATCCCTTCATTACTCAGCGACTAATTTATCTACTCTTGGTTTACCTCTGCACAATATGGGCAACACCGTTGGAATTATAAATCTTTTCACACCTAATGATATCTGGTTTTTAACTAGCGAGTACAACTTCTACCAATGGAATGGAGAAAATTTTCAACAAGTGTACATACCGGGTTTACCCGCTCCGGAGACCTATACCGGTTTTATTCGCAATATGATAAAATCAAACTCTGGAAAGGTATTCTTTCCTTGCGAGGTTAGTCCGCAGGTGTATGTGGTCGCTCAGGGAACACCATGAAACGACAATTCGATGTGTAAAGCTATTGACGTGGCCTTAATTAAGTAATTCAAATTATCTTTTGTTATTTGTGCAATCCCCGAAGCAGATGATGTTTCGGGGATTTTTTATTGTATAAAATTGGTGATAGCAGCCAGAACCCCGAGATCCCCAGATTAGTCTTCCTATGACGTTTTTTGATCTTCCTGCAATGATAAAATATCGAACTTCCCTCAATTCTCAGCCTTGTTGTATTGCCTTTTGAAAAATTAAACCTTACTTTCAGTGTGTCGGCAACTGCTCTATGAATCGCATCGATTCTTTGTGATCCCTCCGGTGAACAATCACGGGTTTCCTCTCAGCGCCGGCAGAATAATAAGCGAGTCGCCACGAAGTGTTTTCAACTAGTGCCGTTTCCAAAAATAAATATTGCATTTTGAAGTGCATCATTATCCTTCGACGCAGCCGCGACGGCTCATCCTGAGCAAGCGGAGCGCGTCGAAGGAGGCCGTCGCGGCTTTGCTCAGGATGAACATCTTTTTACAAATACAACTTTATTTATTTGAAACAGCACTAGTTATCGGAAAACACGATATTTGTTTTGAGAAACAGCACTAGCCGTTAAGAGACCTTTATTTGTCCGGATTCCTTTGGCACCTGCTTCAGGAATCTACTCCATTGGATGAGCTCTACAAACTAAACCCGAGGAATTACATGAAATACGGACATTTCGACGATAAAGAAAAAGAATACGTCATCACGCGTCCCGATACGCCCCTTCCATGGATAAATTACCTTGGGACGTCGGACTTTTATGGAATTATTTCCAACACAGCGGGAGGGTATTGCTTCTACCAGGATTCAAGAATGCGCCGGTTGACCCGCTATCGATACAATAACATCCCCATGGATGGCAACGGGCGCTACATCTACATTAAGGATGGTGATTCAATTTGGAATCCCATGTGGAAGCCGATGCGCGTGGCTCTTGACAGCTATGAATGCCGGCACGGATTAGGGTATACGAAAATTACCGGCATAAAGAACGAGCTGGAAGCTTCGGTGTTGTATTTTGTGCCGCTGGATTCGAGGAATGAAGTCTGGCATCTGCAGGTAACGAATCATTCAAAGCATTCAAAAAATATCAGATTGTGGAGCTACATTGAATGGTGCTTGTGGGAAGCAAACGATGACATGACGAATTTCCAAAGGAACTATTCCACGGGGCAGGTGGAAATTGAGAATGGAACGATCTTTCACACGACGGAATACAGAGAGCGGAGAAATCATTACGCGTACTTTGCATCGAGCGAACCTGTTTCCGGTTATGACTCGAGCCGCGATGCGTTCGTCGGTGTCCACAACGGATTGGAAGCGCCGCAAGCAGTTCTGGCAGGAAGCTGCAAGAACAGTACGGCATACGGATGGCTTCCGATTGGCGTTCATCAAATTGATCTTGAGATAAAGCCAGGCGAGACGAAGAAAGTAAACTTCATTCTGGGATATGCGGAAAATCCCCCCGATAAAAAATTTCTCAGCAGCGGCAAGATTCGAAAAGATGAGTATGAGAAGGTAAAGGCAAGATTTTCAAGTTCACCCGCGGTGCTTGCCGCTTTCGGTGCTCACAAAAAATACTGGGACAATTTGCTTTCGACGTACCATGCGGACACGCCGGATGCAATTGTTAACCGAATGGCGAATATGTGGAACCAATACCAGTGCATGGTCACGTTCAACATGTCCCGTTCAGCCTCGCTTTATGAATCGGGGATTGGGCGGGGCATGGGGTATCGGGACAGCAACCAGGATGTGCTCGGGTTCGTCCACATGCTCCCTTCGAGAGCCCGCCAACGCATATTGGATATAGCAGCCACACAGCTGTCGGACGGAACATGTTATCACCAGTACCAGCCGCTCACGAAGAAAGGGAATGCCGATATCGGCGGTGGATTTAATGACGATCCGTTGTGGCTCATCTTGTCGGTTGTGGCATACATCAAAGAGACCGGCGATCAAACGATCTTGAACGAACGGACAGTCTATGCCGACGCTCCCGATTCGACGGCTACATTGCTCGACCATCTTCATCGTTCGCTGCAGTATACGCTGGAACACCGGGGTCCGCACGGCTTACCGCTCATCGGCCACGCGGATTGGAACGACTGCCTGAACCTCAATTGTTTCTCGACAACTCCCGGAGAGAGTTTTCAACTGGCCGGGCACATTGAGAACGACAAGGTCGCAGAATCTGTCATGATCGCTGGACTCTTCTGCAGGGCGTGCGATGAAATGGCGCTGCTGCTTCAGCAACTTCACCTTCCGGACCAGGCAGCAGGGTACCTGAAAAACTCCTCGGCAATGCGGGAGACAATTTACCGGCACGGATGGGATGGAGAGTGGTTTCTCCGCGCCTACGATTCGTACAGCAAGAAACTCGGTTCCACAGAAAATGAAGAGGGAAAGATTTTTATTGAAAGCCAGGGGTGGTGTGTGCTGGGCGGAGTTGGCTTGGAAAACGGTTACGCCAAAAAGGCGTTGGACAGCGTCCAAAAATACTTAGCCACTCCGAACGGCATCATTCTTCAGCAGCCTGCATTTCAAAAATATTATGTGCACTTGGGTGAGGTCAGCTCGTATCCGCCGGGTTACAAAGAGAACGCAGGTATCTTTACGCATAATAATACCTGGATACAAATTGCTGAAACCATCATCGGCCGCGGGGATCGGGCGATGGAATATTACATGAGCATTTGCCCTCCGACCAAAGAAGACCAAATCGACATTTATCGATCGGAACCGTATGTCTACAGTCAGATGACTGCCGGAAGAGATGCTCCGACGCCGGGTGAGGGAAAAAATTCGTGGTTGACAGGAACGGTCGCGTGGTCGTTTGTCACGCTTTCACAGTATATTCTGGGTATTCGGCCGGACTATGACGGATTGATTATTGATCCTTGCATCCCGACCTCATGGAAAAAATTCAGCGTTGTGCGCAAATTCAGAAACAGCACGTACAACATCACGGTCAATAATCCAAAGGGCATCAGCAAAGGTATAAAGAAGCTGCTGCTGGACGGAAAACCGCTCAGCGGAAACGTGATTCCCGTTCTTAGTGACGGCAAAGAACATACGGTAGAAGCAGAGTTGGGATAAACTAAAGAGTGATAATGATTGGCCAAGAGGTGTTTTTCCATTCTACTGCGGTTCGACTATTAATTCAGGAGCATTTTCCCTCCCCTATAAGGGGAGGGTTAGGGTGGGGTCGGTGAATCTTTTGGAGTACCTGCAATGAATATCAAAGAATTCACGGTTGACGGTAAATCAAAATTTCATCTTGCAAAGATCAAAACCGATTCTGCCGGCAACATACGGTCGAAAGAGGAAGCCGAAAAAATCCTTCAGAAGAACATCCTGAAAGTGCAGGATCTCCAAGGCAAGTTCTATGCGCAAGATAAATACAGCGTTCTCATAATTATTCAGGCGATGGACACTGCGGGGAAGGACGGTGTGATCAAACATGTGATGACGGGCCTCAATCCGCAGGGAACGGAAGTGCATAGTTTCAAACAGCCATCCGCCGAAGAGCTGAACCACGACTATTTGTGGCGGGCGCACAAGAATCTGCCGCAGCGCGGCCAATTCGGAATCTTCAACAGGTCGTATTATGAAGAATTGCTCGTCGTGCGAGTTCATGATCTTATCCCATCGCAAAAAATACCGGACGAGCTTATTACCGCCGATATTTGGAAACAGCGGTTCCGTCAAATTAAAGATTTTGAGAAATACTTGTACGAGAACGGAACGGTTATTATAAAAATTTTCCTTCATATATCGAAAGAGGAACAAAAACAGCGGCTCCTTGCGCGGATCAATGATAAATCGAAGAACTGGAAATTTTCCGAAGCGGATATTAAAGAAAGAGGGTATTGGGATCAATACCAGAAGTGTTACGAGGAAGTTATCAGAAAAACGAGCACAGGCAAAGCGCCGTGGTATGTCGTACCAGCCGACAAGAAATGGTTTGCGCGTTTGGTGATCTCCGAAGTACTTGTGCGAACGCTGGAAGGTTTGAAACTGCAATTCCCATCGTTAAGCAGGAATGAACTGAAGCAGTTGGAAGAGGGCAAACAGAAATTAATGAAGGAATAGCCGTTAATTCTCATTCCCAATCTCTCAGACTGTGTGAAAAGTCTTTAAGATGTCATCGCGAGGAGCGGAGCGACGTGGCGATCTTTAGAAATTGGAAAGAAAAAGTAAGATTGGTTCAAAAAAATGTCTCGCAATGGCAATCCTTTAGTTTTCACACAGTCTGTCTGATTGGGAAAGCAATGGCGAGAAATTTCGCTTTAGTGTGGATACATTCCCAAGTGACCTGTCCCGATCTTCACGCCGCAGACGTTTCCCCTTTCATCAAAAAATAATCCATCAATTCCACAGCAAGAAACACGATCACCGGAAGATATTCTATCACCAGGACGGCCGGATATTGCTCCCAGTTTCCGGTCAACCGGTAATTCATGACCGTAAAGCTCGTCAGGCTCACGCCGGCAGCAAGAGCGATCCCGGACCACCGCCGCACGGCCGGCAGAAGAATGGCTGCCCATGCGACATACCAGGGATGCACGACGGGCGAAAAAAGCATAAGTGCAAGAAGGGAAAAATATACCGTTTCCAGAAAATCTTTACGCCGGTAATTTATTAGTAGAATGATGGCTCCCAGGAGCCCGGCGCAGACAAGCCGCGACAGTTGATTATCCTGAAAATATAAATATATCGCTTCGAACACCGCACCGTTAAAACTCCAATCTTTTGTGAATGCAAATAATGTCTCAAACGGATTTGATGTAAAGGCATAGGGAATAAACTGAATTCCAACTGTCATCAACGGGACAAGCAGGGCATACAGTTTATTTCGCCATCCTTTCTCAAAGAAGAACATTGCCGGCAGCAGAATCAGCCCGACGGGTTTGATGGACATTGAAAGCCCGAGAAGGATGTACGAAAGAATTTTTTTCTCCTTGAGATAGAACAGCAACGAAAGGAGGAATAGCGGCAGGCCGACGGCATCAAGGTGTGCATCGACGGCAAATTCTATTATGGGAAGAGGGCATAGCGCGTACAACAAAATAAACTTCCGCGGTATGTCGATCATGAGGAGAAAAAAATAAAGTGCAGCGGCCGTCCCAACCTCGGCAAGCAGCAGGATTACTTTGTATCCCCATATCGCCTCGCCGCTCAATTGATAACAGGAGTAAAAAATCCATTGGCTCAGGGGAAAATAGATCGTCTTCAAATCGGCATGGTTCATCGCTGCCGGCAGCAGCGGAGAATGGAGAGAATTCAGCCGTGCATCGAGTGCGGTGTAGAGGTAGGGATTAATTCCGTTCGCTTGGATCTTTCCGTCCCAGATATACCGGTATGCATCTTCCGAACCGATGGGACTGCCTGAAATAAAACTTAACCGTACGACAAAAGCGACGGCAATAATTGAAAAAAGAGCTGCACTTGATATTTCCACACGAAACAGAGTCCACGACATCACGGCATACATGATGGATGCGGCGATAAACACAATCCCAAATGTCGTTGCCGGATGCACTGTCGGAAGATGGAGAAGAAGAATGCCGGCGGCAATCGAGCCGACCGAAAAAAAGAAGACAGCGTGCAGAGATTTGTGCATTGAATGATCCGCGAAGTTCACTAAGTGCACGAAAAGAGAATATTTCTGCAGATTATTACGCAACAAATTCTTCATAAATGGAAGTACTGACATTCCTAAAGCGAATCCTGACCTTCGTGTCACTTCGAGTTCTTAGTGGACTTTCTAAACCCCAAAGTCAAAAGTACGTAAATCATTCCTGTTTATCACTATAATAATCTTTATCAATATAATAGGAGGGTTGGGATGGTATTGATAGGAAAGAGCTTAAATGATTCGGCATTTGCCAAAAAACTTGTTGCAGATTGTCTATCGTTGGCATAATTTGTGTCTTACTAATAGAGTGATTTATCGTCGCTATTTTCCACTTCTCTTTGAGAGACGCAAATGGTGCGCAGAACATTTCTCTTGCTTTCCCTTGCAGCGGTTTTTTCCGCGTGCTCCACCTTTCTTTTTAAGGGAGAGCAAGACGATTTTGTGAGAGTCAAAGGGACGCACTTCATCTATAACGGTAAACCGTATTATTATGCCGGCACCAATTTCTGGTATGGCTGCTATATCGGATCTCCCGGCGAGACGGGAGACAGGCCACGTTTGCTGCGTGAGCTCGATTCGCTCCATGCGATCGGGCTCGATAACCTCAGGATATTGGCAGGCTCGGAAGCATCAAAAAAAGTGCGGGGCATACAACCTGCAATACTCCGCAAGCCGGGCGACGTAGACGATTCGCTCCTCGCCGGTCTGGATTTTCTTCTTGCCGAAATGTCAAAGAGAAACATGAAGGGCGTGTTGTACTTGACAAATTATTGGGAATGGTCTGGAGGGATGTCCGAGTATGTCGCCTGGGCCGACACCTCTCATGCACTCGACCCTGAAGTGGACGGATGGGGCCGGTTCATGAATTTTTCAGCCATGTTTTATCAGAATGAAAGAGCAAATGGATATTTCCGTGCCTACGTAAAAAGCATTGTGACCCGCAGGAACACGGTGAACGGCAGAAATTATTCGGATGACCCAACGATCATGTCGTGGCAATTGGCAAACGAACCCCGCCCGGGAACCGGGGGCGCGGATGCGCCGAACGTTCTCCCATACTATTATAGATGGATCGACGAAACGGCCGGTTACGTAAAATCGCTCGATACCAATCATTTGGTCAGTTCCGGCAACGAGGGGCTGGCCGGAAGCCTGGAATCCGCGGAGTGTGTCCTTACCGCTCATCGGTCCAAGAACATCGATTATCTGACCATTCATCTCTGGCCTCTCAACTGGGGATGGTTCAATCCGCAAAAATTTGAAGAGACGCTTCCGCCGTCTATCGAAAAAGCGACCGCCTATATTGCGAAGCATATCGAATTCGCAAGGGAGTTGAATAAACCGATGGTGATGGAAGAATTCGGTCTTGGCCGGGACACCGGCGCTTATGCACAGGGAACTCCGACAACCGCACGAGAACGGTACTATAAGATAATTTTTTCCATGCTCTATGATTCGGCTCGGGCAGGTACGCCTGTTGCGGGATCGAATTTTTGGGGATGGGGAGGGGAAGGGAAGTCGCAGAACGCCGACTTTATGTGGAAGAAGGGGGATCCGTTCACCGGCGATCCGCCGCAGGAACCGCAGGGGCGCAATTCAATTTTTATTTCCGATGTCTCCACTATTGGCATCATCAGAGACCACGCCGCAAAAATGAAACGGCTTGGAGTTGCAGACACAGTCAGCGTGCAGACAATGAAATGATATTTTTAAGAATTGTAATTTGATGGATTGGAAAAAATTATCCGTCCCTGAGAAGAAGTATTATGGATCGTCGTAGTATCCGCAACTGTTTCGACACACATAGGGAAAACACCGCGAAGCGTTGTTGGCCGCCCGCCCCGCTCTTCACAGCAGTCTCAAATCAAAAAAATATATCTTTCATCGTTTTCTTCTCTCTGATACTTTCGTCCTGTGCTTCGTTCAACAGCGTTGAGTATCAGAAAGAGGTCGGAGTTCGGCTGGCCGACTCCCTCGCAACGAAGGAGACAGTCCTCTTGTTCCGCAACCTCAAGACGATCTCCGAGAAGAAAATTATCTTCGGGCACCAGAACTCAACTCAATACGGCGTTTTATGGAGAGGAGATTCATCCCGTTCCGACATCAGGGACGTTACCGGTTCATTCCCCGGTGTTTATGGATGGGATTTTGAGAGCATTCCGAAATACGACAGCACAAAAATTCGCGACAAGATTCCTCGCTTGGTGAAGGAAGCGTACGAGCGGGGAGGCGTCAACACGTTTTCGTGGCATCATCGGAATCCCGTTACCGGAAATTCTTTTTATGATACGACAATTGCCGTCAAGTACATCCTTCCCGGAGGACCATACCATGAACAATATCTGAGGGTGCTCGATTCACTGGCCGAATACAGCAGCACACTCGTCGATCAGGAAGGAACGCCGATACCGATCATCTTCCGCCCGTACCATGAACTGGACGGCCATTGGTTCTGGTGGGGAAAACCATTTTGCACGCCGGAGGAATTCATTGCCCTCTGGAGAATGACGGTAGACTACCTTCGATTGAACAAAGGGATCAAAAACTATTTGTATGCTTTTTCGACGGACAGATGGTTTGACAGCGAAGAAGAATACCTTCAGCGCTATCCTGGCGACGGTTATGTCGATATTGTCGGCATGGACAATTACCATGACTTTACGCCGAAAGGCGACAGCGTTGTGTTTGTAACGAAGAAATTGCGTATCATCTCCTCCATTGCCAGAAAGAAAAACAAAATTGCAGCGTTCACCGAAACCGGTTCATTATTTATTCCTGATTCGACATGGTGGACCAATCAACTCTACAAGGCGATGGATGATGACAGCGTGCAGATTGCGTATGTTATGGTTTGGCGGAACCCAGGCCTGGCGCAATATTATGCGCCGTACAAAGGACATCCCAGTGCGGAAAATTTCATCGAGTTTCGACACAAAGAAAAGATGCTGTTCCAGGATGATTTTCCGAACCCGTACAAAAGTGTGATTTTGGACGATCTTGTTTCGAAGACACTGCATCAAAAGCCTGCGGGAGTTCAGCAATAATCCGCGAGGATCTTAATCTTTTATTGTGATTTATTTTTTATATGGGACAAACTCCATGAACAAACTCACCTCAGTCGCCCTTCTTATTGTTGTGTCAGTATGCGGCCTTGTTCAAGCAAAGCAGATCGATATTCGCGACATGGGTGCAGTGGGAGATGGAACGACGATCAACACCAGCACGATTCAGAGCGCACTCGATTCGGCGGCAAAGCTGGGGGGCGGAACAGTGTATGTGCCACCGGGTGCGTACCTCACCGGGACTCTTCAGCTTCGCACTAACGTCAATTTGTATCTTGAAAGCGGAGCTGTTCTGCGGGGGAGCGCCAACGTAAACGATTATATGCTCAATGGAAGAAGAGTCGGTTTGCTTTTCACACAGGATGCCGAAAATGTATCTATCAGCGGCCACGGTACTATCGACGGGAACGGCGATTCGTTCATGGTGCTTGATTCAGCCAAGAAGATGGACCACGCCGGCGTGATGTGGACACGGCAGGGGGATCAATTCAGGCATGTCTCTGAGGGACTCGGCGACGGACCGCTTGTGCCAAAAGACCGCCCATATCAGATGATTATTTTTTCGGACTGCAAAAAGGTTACTATCCGTGATGTTTTCATTACAAACTCGCCGTTCTGGACGCTCCATTTGGCCGATTGCGACGGCATTATCCTCTCAGGCCTGCGGATATGGGGCAACCTTTTCATTCCGAATAACGACGGAATGGACTTGACTTCATGCAGCAACGCGGTCATTTCCGATTGCGATATCCGAACGGGGGATGATTGCATCGTTCTCACCGGGTACAATCATCATTACGATTTGCCGGGATACAAATTTCTCAAACGGGTCTGTGAGAATATCACGGTGACGAATTGCACTTTGGTTTCCCGTTCAGCAGCAATCAGGATCGGCGGGTTCGATCAGAACCCGATGCGCAATTTCACCTTCAGCAATATTATTATCACAAACTCAAATCGCGGGATCGGACTCTTCGTTCGGGATCGGGGTTCGATCGAGAACGTCATCTTCTCGAATATCCTTATCGAGACACGTCTCTTTACGGGCGACTGGTGGGGAAATGGAGAACCCATTCAACTTTCTTCGGTCCGCCTGACCAGGGATGTTCCACTTGGAAAGATGAAGAACATCAAGTTCGATCACGTCGTCTGCAAAGGTGAGTCGGGAATATTTGTTTATGGCACCGAAGAAAGCGTGATCGAAGACGTATCGTTTTCCGATGTGCGGTTTCATATGGCCGATGGCACGCTGAACGATGTCAGCGGGGGAAATTTCGATTTGCGCCCTGTTATGGATCCAAAGCTGTCGCTTTTCGCACACGACATACCGGGATTTTACGCCCAGCATGTCAAAGACCTGCGGATTGAGGACTTCGACCTGACATGGGACGCGATGAAGGAGCCGTACTTCACCAACGGCATCGAGGTTAATAATTTCGACGGAGTAAGAATAATAGGATTTCATGGAACCGCTGCGCCAAACAATTCAAAAGCATTCGCCCTGTCGCTCCGCGATGGAAAAGATTTTGAAATCACTCCTGCGAACGTTGCGGTCTCGAAGGAAAACGTGAAGGAAAAATAGAGGAATTTAAAACCTACATCCGGTTCACCTCGTTCCCAAACTCCGTTTGGGAACGAGATGGACGCACGAAAGGAATTTCAATCATCTTGTTCCCAACGTCTCGTTGGGAACATACCTGCTGGTCTGGAAATGTGGAAATGTTAGCAGTATTGAAGAACGTTCCCAAACGGAGTTTGGGAACGAGGTGGACGCACGAAAGGAATTTCAATCATCTTGTTCCCAACGTCTCGTTGGGAACATACCTGCTGGTCTGGAAATGTGGAAATGTTAGTAGCATTGAAGAACGTTCCCAAACGGAGTTTGGGAACGAGGTGGACGCACGAAAGGAATTTCAATCATCTTGTTCCCAACGTCCCGTTGGGAACATACCTGCGGGTCCGGAAATGTGGAAATGTTAGCAGTATTGAAGAACGTTCCCAAACGGAGTTTGGGAACGAGGTGGACGCACGAAAGGAATTTCAATCATCTTGTTCCCAACGTCCCGTTGGGAACATACCTGCGGGTCCGGAAATGTGGAAATGTTAGCAGTATTGAAGAACGTTCCCAAACGGAGTTTGGGAACGAGATGGACGCACGAAAGGAATTTCAATCATCTTGTTCCCAACGTCCCGTTGGGAATGAGGTTTAGTGAAGTTTTCGTTCCAGCAGGGCGAATGAGGTATTCTCAAAACGGAGCTGAAAATTATCAATGACTCCCGGCGACGAAGGAGCAATCAATCTAGATTCTGGAGCTTCATTCTTTTGGACGACAAGATATTCTTCATGAAGAAGGGTCGAATCCGGTATTTTCTGATCGGCAGAAAAATGAATAATGCGAAAGTGTTTCAACGGCAGGCTGCTCGAAATTTGGATCCTGACGGTATAATTGCCATTGGTTATCAATCCGATGGAACCGCCGGTGTACACGCCGGGAAGTCGTTCACCAATAGCCATCGCGTCCCTTACTGTGGCGTCGATGCATTTCGCAGCGTCTTTGTATACCGCAACTCCGATCGATGGGATTACGAGTTGAACGACAGGCATGGCAAAAAGGATGGCCGCGAAAATGCCGCGTGCCCACGCTGTCGGTATTTTGCGAAATATTTTCGAAAGGCCGACTCCCCCCGCTACAGCGAGAAAAAGTCCGAACGTCAGTACATATCTCCAGTTCCACCACCATTCATCAATTCCAACATAACCTGCGAGAGCTGCAGCGATTGTAAAAAGCAGAGGGAGAATGAAGAACACGAGGAGAAGAATAGTATTACGATCAACACGCTTGTCTCGCTGAGGAATGAACGCTGCGGCAGCGGCAAGAAGTAAGACCGGACCGAAGATGATGAGAATGGCCCGGGAGAAAGTTACAGCGATGTTGAACGGGAGACGCTGGGACGATTCACGATAGACTGCGGAAAGGACTGAATATGTCCCATGGGTAAATTCGAACGGATTGCCGAATACGATGAAGTGCGATGAAAACCAGATGATTATGCCCGCACAACTGACGGCCGTAATCGCGATGATTCGAATTGCTTCCCGTTTTTGCGACTCCCGCCAGAGGAAAATCGCCTTCGATGTTCCGGCGAGGACAATGAACGCTGCAAGAGGCCACGCTTCGTACCTGCACAAGGTTGCCAGCATGACGGCGGCAGCACAAAAAAAAAGCCACAATGTCGACTCGTCTCCCCGCCAACGGTACAATGCATATCCGGCCAAAGCCACAAGGAAGATGAGGCTTGGTTCGTCCATGGGCGTGAGAGACATGTAGACGACGTTGGGGTTGAGCCCGTACAGGCTTGCCATCAGAAACGCAATCGAGACAGAACCGGTGATGTTCCGGAGCAATAGAAATAGGAGGACGCCGGTCCCGACGAGACATGGAATTCCGACAAATGCTCCCGCGATTCCCGAAAAGAAAAGAGCGTCGATCGATGCAAAGGGAAGAAGAAGAAAGTGCGGCAAGGGAAGCCACACCGTGCCGATGATCGGGATCTCGTGCGGATGGGAATCCGTGAACTCGCGTGCTTTGATGATATGCGATGCTGCATCGCCGAAATAGTAGAAGGAATACTTATCAAAATGGTGCAGCAAAATTCCGACGGTGCATGCGGTCACAAAGAGAAGAAGAGCCAGGAAGTACTCTTCTTTCCCCCGGATAAAAATTCTTATCCGCTGCTCATGATTCCTATTGACATCGGCAAATATATTCATACCCTACTGCGGATAAATAAGCATCAAAAGCTCAACGGGAAAAAGAAGAGAAAAGCCGCAAGTTATTATTTACCGCTCGTTCCTTGAAATAGGTTGAAGGTTTCCATCGATTTGATTATCTGGTCCGCCATTTTTTGATGTGTTTCAACGGTCGGATGTCCGTTAGCGACGTAGCCGCCGGGGAACTCGTCAAATTGAGTGTAGAAGATGTCGTGTTTGCCGGAAGCAATCTCATCGTCAACGACCTCTTTAACATTGGTGCGGATCCATTCCTGAAAGGCGGCGACCGCAACGATTTTGACATTCGGATAAACGGCGCGAACGGTATCCAGGAAATTGCCGTATGTTTTTCGGAAGGATGCCGATTTTTCATCGGAGATTTTTCCATTAGTGTCTTTCAATCCGGAATGATCGTTCAAGCCGAGACAGACAACGACCACGTCAGGAACCCATCGCTTGAAATCCCATTTGGGTTCGCTCGTTTCCATCAACGTCCGGTCGAATCTTTGGGGAATAGTTTCATTGATGTTCCCCTGCCAATCGCAGTACATTCCTGCTCCCGAGCGGCATGTTGTTGTGTATTGCGCGTTGAAATGCCTGGCGATGAGTGGCGCAAAGCCTTTATCAATGTTGGTGACGGGAAACCGAGCTTCCCATGCCAGCTGCTGCTCCGTCGCCTCGTCGCTTTCGGCCGCCGTGAACGAGTCTCCGATGAATTCAATTTTCCGCTGCGGCTTTGGCGGAGGGGGAAAAAGCGTTGCGTCGTTGTCAAGAAGAATTCCGCAGAAGGTATATGGTTTTTCGAATGTGATGTTCCGCCTGCTGAGCAGGAACGTGTGGCGCGTATTTTGAAGGCTGTCCGCAAGAACGTAGTCCGTTTCGGCCGGGTTCGTCCCATGGAAAACGCTGCGAAGTTTGCCGTCGATATACACGTTGAAATAATCGGTTCCGTCGGCTAAGCGTATCCCGATTGTTGTCCCGGAAAACTCTGCGGCCAGATAGACGCCAGGCCAGGAATATCGAGGGTGAAGCGAGTCTGCCATATCCCATCGGCCGAAATATTGGATATTCGGATTATTTGGAGGAATCAATTTAGCCGCCTGGGCTCCACGGGTCATGCTTAATAACTGAAATACGATGATCATAAGAAGTAAATAATTTTGTTTCATAAATACCCTTTATTCTTTATTATTCACCCTCAACACACACTGCTTAGCAGTGAGAATATCCTTAGATTTAAAATTAAATACAAATGACCTGCGTTGTTTGGCTTCCCCCAATGTTGAGAGGGGAGATCGGGAAAGATTATCGGTGTGGGAGAAGCTTCGATGATGCGAAGAATGAATCCTATTATTATCCAAAAAGAAAGCGGTGAAAGACTATGAGAAAAATGCGCTCAAAAAAGAACGGGGCCGCACGTAGCTGCGTATTTCTTCTGTCTCTTTTGATTTACTTTTGTGCACCGGGCAGGATGCAAGCCGGAAATCTCCCCGATAATATGAAAAAGGATAGGGATTCCATTACCGTCGAATTGCAGCGTGTTCTCGACGACGAATTTAGACTTTGGTATCCCCTTTCGATCGATACGACCTACGGGGGCTACTTCAGCGACATCAACTATAAATGGGAGCTTGACGGGATACAAAATAAAATGATTGTTACTCAAGCCCGCCATGTCTGGTCGGCGTCTAATGCTGCGATGTTCTACCAAAGGGATAATAGACTTCGCACAGTGGCGGCCCACGGCGTCGAATTCCTCAAAAACAAAATGTGGGATCAGGAATTTGGAGGGTTCTACGATTTAGTCAATCGAAAAGGAGAACCTCTCAAAGAGAACGGTCAAATTGTAAAACGGGCTTATGGAAATGCCTTTGCCATCTACGGATTAGCTGCATACTATCGAGCTTCGGGTGATACCGCTGCACTAGGGCTGGCTCAAGAGACGTTTCGTTGGCTTGATAAGCATAGCCATGATCCGCAGTATGGCGGCTATTTTCAGTTTATGTCAAGGGATGGAACTCCGTTTACAGAAGGCTACATGGGTGTTCCTCCGAAAGATCAAAACTCCATGATCCATATCCTCGAATGCTTTACAGAGCTGTACAAAGTCTGGCCGGACCAGGTTTTACGCGAGCGGCTTCATTCACTTTTGCTGCTGATAAGAGATACAGTTACGACGAGCAAAGGAAATTTAGTATTGTTTCTTAAACGTGATTGGACTCCGATCTCTTACAAAGACTCCAGTTCTGCCCTGAGAAAGAAAAATTATGAACTCGACCATGTTTCTTTCGGCCACGATATCGAAACTGCCTATCTCATGTTAGAAGCATCAGAAGCTTTAGGAATTAAAAACGATACAACGACTCTGCGAACGGCGAAAAACATGGTTGACCATGTTTTGTTGAACGGTTGGGACAAAGACCATGGCGGGATTTATGACGGAGGATATTATTTTGACGGAAGCGACCGCGCGACGATCATCAGAAATACAAAAGAATGGTGGGCTCAGGTAGAAGCTCTGAACTCCTGTCTTATGATGTCGCAATTATTTCCCAATGATGAAATGCACTATTATGACAGATTCTGTCAGCAATGGGATTTTTGCAAAAAATATCTTATCGATCAAGAGCATGGTGGATGGAATTGGGGAGGTACCGACATCGTACCGCAGGATGCTTTTGCTCCCAAGGGGTCGATATGGAAATGCAACTACCACACGTCGCGCGCGGTCATAAACTGCATCAACAGACTTAAAAGTGAAACACTGATCTATGATCAAAAGCATTATGACCCGGTGAACAAAAATGCTACGCCCGAGGCAAGGAAACTGCTTGAATATTTATACTCTAACAAGGGAAAGAATATTATTGCCGGCCACCATAATGCTGTCGGAAGAGCGGATGTTTTCCCGAATCGTGTGAAGGAACTTACGGGAAAGACGCCGGAAATTTGGGGATGCGACTTCATCAATTACTACAGACCGGGAAACGCGGATTCGCTTGTTCAGGAAGCGTATCAGAAATATAAAGATGGCTACATTGTAACGCTCATGTGGCACGTCGGCAGGCCGCAGGACGACCCTCCTTTTAAATGGAAAGAAAGTGTTCAGGGGAAGATGACCGATGAGGAATGGAAAGAATTAACGACACCGGGGTCGGCGCTAAACTCCCGCTGGCTGGCCCGGGTGGATACCATCGCAAAATATCTGAATGACCTGCAAACTCTCGGTGTCCCCGTTTTGTGGAGGCCGTACCATGAATCGAACGGGGTCTGGTTCTGGTGGGGCAATAAACGGGGAGAGAATGGATTTGCCAAACTGTACCGGATGATGTACGACCGGTTTGTCACTTACCACAAACTCAATAATCTCATCTGGGTGTGGAATACCAACGCCCCGCGGCAATTGATCAATGACGAAGCGTACGTGTACGAAGATTACTTTCCCGGTTTAGACTATGTTGATGTTCTGGCGACGGATGTTTATCACCACGATTATCGCCAGAGCCACCATGATGACTTGGTGAGGTTGAGCCAGGGGAAAATAATTGCACTAGGCGAAGTGGGAGAAGTACCGACGCCTGAAATCCTGGACCATCAACCGATGTGGTCATGGTTCATGATCTGGGCAAATTTTGTCAACATGCGCAATACGCCTGAGCAAATAAGAGATCTGTATAATTATCCAAGGACTATCGCTCACGAAGATTTCGAAAAAAGTAAATAAAAGCCGGCTCAATTTTTCTACTAGCATTGTTACGCAGCAATACCGTGGTTTTCTCTGGATGGGATTCTGGCTAAGAATTCTGTCGGCTTCGTTGTATTCTCGTGACGGCTCGCGGCTCGATTCAGGCTGGCGATTTAAGCTGGGAGAAATCGCCGGCGCCGCGCAGCCGTTGCAAAAGTAAATGACAGAATTCTATCACAAATAGGCCAGCGGTGATTCATGCTAAAACCAATTCTGCTTATCGTTATTTCCTCGTTGCTCGTAGGCTTTCATCCCGGCGCATCGGGTCAATCGAAAGAGTCGAGTTCCCCTCTTCGGATAAATGCCGAAGGGTATTACGAAACTCAGGGGGTTAACGTTATGATGTTCGATGATTTTTATCCGGAAGGTCATCAGGGCGGTCTGACGATTGTCCAGTGCGGCAGGAGAGTAGCGGCGAACGGAGATGTTCGGCTTGAACCCGGTCCGGGACAGTGGTCGCCCGTTCCAAAAGTCGGACAACGGCATATCGATAGAGAAAAGGGGGTGATCACCGTTGATCTTTCGTACCCGGATTCAAGCCTGGATCGCAGAGGATATAATCCTATAAATTATCCCGACCTGGCATTCAAGTATACGATCAAAACAGAAGCAGTAGGAAACAGCATAAAGCTTACCGTTAATCTTGAGAAGCCCTTACCCGCGGCGTGGGCAAACAAAGTTGGGTTCAATCTGGAATTATTTCCTGGGCAGCTGTTTGGAGAACACTATTTCATGGACGGCAGGTCGGGCGTATTCCCGCGTCAGGCGAACGGTCCGATGAAAAAAGACGAGGACGGAAATTTCCAGATCACTCCAATGGCTGTGGGAAAAAAATTGATTGTGGCGCCGGGCAATCAGGAAAAAGAACTTACGATTGCGACCAACACGAGCGATCTGCAGCTTGTTGACGGAAGAGGACTGTATAACAACGGGTGGTTTGTGGTGCGCACGACCATTCCGCTTGGGAGAGTTAATAATGCGGTCGAATGGATTATCAGTCCGAAAATAAATTCCGGATGGCGATACAAGCCGGTGATTCAGGTTTCACAAATCGGCTACCATCCGAAACAAACAAAATTTGCCGTCATCGAACTGGATAAGCTCGCCACCGCTTATGAACCGATCCGGCTTATAAAAATAGGACCGGATTCCGAAACAATCGTAAAAACGGAGGCGGCTCCCGTGCCGTGGGGACAGTATTTGCGTTACCAGTATTTACGTTTTGACTTTGGAAATGTAACAGAAGAGGGATTATACAAAGTAGAATACGGAACGATTACATCAAACGAGTTTGAAATCAAGAACGATGTATTTGCCAGGAATGTGTGGCAGCCGACGCTCGAATATTTTCTGCCGGTACAAATGTGCCATATGACGGTGAAGGATAGATACAAAGTATGGCACGGTCTCTGCCATATGGACGATGCTGTTATGGCGGAGGTCAACGAGGATCATTTCGACGGATATTCCCAGGGACCCTCAACGCTTACAAAATTTAAACCGGGTGAACATGTGCCCGGTCTGAATATCGGCGGATGGCATGACGCCGGCGATTACGATCTGAGGGTGGAGTCGCAGGCTGAAACAGTGTACAAGCTGGCGCTGGCGTATGAATTCTTCAAGAATGATTATGACGAAACAACAATCGACCAGACGACGAGAGTCGCTGAAATTCATAAACCCGACGGGAAACCGGACATCCTGCAGCAAGTAGAACACGGCGTTTTATCGATTGTCGGAGGCTATGAGTCGATGGGAAGATTATACCGCGGCATCCAGGAAGCGACGCTTGAACAGTATGTGCACCTCGGCGATGCAGCGACAATTACCGACAATCTTGTCTACAAAGAGAATGAGAAGGATCCTGTTTTGGGCCGGCCGCTCCCGAAAGATGACCGGTGGGTTTTCACTGAGGAGAGTCCAAGAAGGGAATTGTATGTCGCACAAAGATTAGCCGCAGCAAGCAGAGTGCTGAAGAATTACAATCCTGAATTATCCGGGAAATGTCTGAGAATAGCGGAAGAACTCTACACGAAGAACGTTGCGGCGAAACCGCTGCAAAAAATAAATACCGCTGCGGAGCTGTATCTTTCAACATCGAAAAAAGAATACGAGAAAATATTGTTGGAGAGCGGGGATCTCATTAGCAATAATATCGTAAATTGTGCTGAAGTCGCCGGCAGGATTGTCGAAAAATTGCACGACACCGCGTTTACGACGAAAATTGAACAGGGAGTCAAGCAGGCTTTTCAGAAGATTGCCGAACAGCAAAAGCAGAATCCATACGGCGTACCATACAAACCATACATCTGGGGTGCAGGCTGGGATATCCAATCCCTTGCAGTAAAAGAACTGTTTCTTCACATCGGCTTTCCGAAAATATTTTCGTCGGAATATGCTTTTAACGCAATGAATTTCATTCTTGGATGCCATCCCGGTGAAAACACCGCATCGTTTGCTTCGGGTGTCGGAGTGAAATCGCTGACCGTTGCATACGGAGCCAACCGGGATGATTGGTCTTACATTCCGGGAGGTGTAGGAAGCGGCACGGCGCTGATTCGACCCGACCTTCCCGAGCTGAAAGTCTGGCCGTATTTCTGGCAGCAGACCGAGTATGTAATGGGGGGAGGGGCAACGGATTTCATGTTGTTAGCGATGGCAGCAGATAAACTTTTAAACGAAACAACTCATTGATCATCATCCCCGTAGAGGCCGGGAGCAGAAAGTGTCTATAGGATCGTTTCATTGTTGCATGAAGAACTGTTCATTGAAAGTTAATATTCAAACCACTCGAATTTGTCATCCTGAGTCCCGCCGTTTTTTAGGCGGGGCGAAGGATCTGGACTGGTGCGAGGGCGTTTTTCTCCTGGGTTTAGATTCCTCTCCCGCCGCTCTGCGTCGGTCGATGACTCCCACGGGTCTATCGACCCTAGGGTCGTTCCACGAATCTACGATTCGTAGATAGACGACTCGTCAAGGATTAGAATGGCAAATAGTTAGTTTTACGATACTTCCAAATATTCAAACATCAACGCACTACTAACATCGATAATTAATTCAAGGAGAATCACATGGAAGAAACAATGCAGAAATTACCGCTGAGAGAAAAAATCGGCTATGGTTTTGGTGATTTTGCATCGGTATTATTCTGGCAGAGCATTACGATGAACATGATGTTCTTCTATACCGACGTGTTCAAAATTGCCGCGACGACCCAGGCCGCGGTTGTCGCCGGGACCATGATCATGGTCTCGCGCCTCTTCGATGCAGTGATCGATCCGGTCATCGGCATGACGGCCGACCGGACGGAAACCCGGTGGGGAAAATTCAGACCGTACCTAATCTGGATGGCTCTCCCGCTCGCCGTTACTGCGACGCTGACATTCACGACGCCGAACTTCGGTGAATCCGGAAAACTTGTGTATGCGTATATCACACTCTTTCTTTTTATGGCGTGTTATGCCGGCATCAATATTCCGTACTCGTCGCTTCTTGGAGTATTGACCCCAGACGCAACGCAGAGAACGAGCGCATCATCCTTCAAATTCACTTTTGCCTACATCAGCGGAATGACAGTCTCTGCAACGTCGCTGCTTCTGGCAAAACACTTCGGCAACGGAGTGGATACACGGGATCCGGGCGGCTGGACGAAAACGATCATGATCTACGGTGCGGTTGCGATCGTATTCTTCGTCCTCACGTTCTTGTTCACGAAAGAACGAGTGCGCCCTCCGAAAGCGCAGAAGACGCCCGTCAAAACAGATCTCAAGGACCTTGTGACGAACGGGCCGTGGCTCGTCCTCCTCTTTGCAACAATCACCATGATCATGTTTGTCGCTTCCAGAATCGGTGTGACGAATTATTATTTCAAATACTACATTACGAACTACTCGGATATAACACACAACACCATCAACTACAGCTTCCTGTGGTGGAACTTCAATTGGGGCTTTGAAGAAGTGACAACCGTTTTCAACACGCTCGGTCAGGGATGCTCGATTCTCGGTGCGCTTCTCGTTCCCCTCTTGACGAAGAGGATCGGAAAGAAATACGGCTTCCTCACATTGTTTGTGATCGCTATGCTCAGTACCGCTGCATTTTATTTCTTAACGCCCGAGCACCTTACGTTGATCTTCCTGCTCCAGATCATCGGTTCATTAACAGGCGGCCCATTATCGGTTGTCATTTGGGCGATGTATGCGGACACCGCTGATTATTCCGAGTGGAAGAAAGGCCGGAGAGCGACGGGCCTTGTTTTCTCTGCATCGGCGACCTGCCAGAAGGTTGGATGGGCGGTCGGCGCGTTGTTCACCGGCGCTCTTCTTTCCGGTTACGGATTCATGGCGGACAAGCCGCAATCTGCGGAAGTCAACCATCTTCTGGTTTCACTCATGAGCATTATTCCCGCAGCGTTCGGGATTCTTTCCATCATCCTGATTCTCTTCTATAAGCTCGACGAGAAAACAATGATGAAGATCGCGAAGGACCTTGTTGAAAGAAGAAAAGCGAGCGGTAACGAAGCGCTGACGGTGTAAATATCCACGAAGGACACGAAGAGACACGAAGATGAAAAAAAACAATCTCTTTGTGCCCTTCGTGTTCTTAGTGGATACGATACTGACAATTAGATAACCGAGTATCTCAAATATATCATAGGACTCACCATGAAAAAAACAATTGTGGGCAAAGCATTGCCGAATATGCCGTGGCAGGAAAAACCAAAAGGATATACCGATGTCGTCTGGAGATACGACAAAAATCCTGTCATCGACAGAAAACCGATCAAAGATTCGAGCCGCGTTTTCAACAGCGCCATTATTCCCTACAAAGGCGAGTTCATCGGCGTCTTCCGGGCGGACCACTACAACGGCTACCCGAATCTGCATCTTGGGCACAGCAAAGACGGTTTCCATTGGGACGTCCAGGACGATATCATCAAGTTTCAGAACGAAGACGGCACACCGGCGAAGCCGATCCTGTACGGATACGATCCGCGCCTGCTGGAAATAGACGGAACATACTATATTATCTGGTGCAACTATTCCAGCGGTCCGACTGTCGGCATTGCCAAGACAAAAGATTTCAAAACATTTATTCAACTCGAAAACGCATTTCTCCCATTCAACCGCAACGGCGTCCTTTTCCCTAGAAAGATCAACGGCAACTATGTCATGCTCAACCGACCGAGCGACAACGGACACACACCGTTCGGCGACATCTACCTAAGTCAGAGTCCCGACCTCACGTATTGGGGAAAGCATCGCCTTGTGATGAAGACTACTCATTATTGGTGGAAGAATACCAAGCTCGGTGCCGGCGCGGTTCCTATCGAGACAACGGAAGGCTGGCTGCTGATCTATCACGGCGTGTGCACGACATGCAGCGGCTTCATTTACAGCATCGGTGCAGCGCTGCTGGATATCGACGATCCATCCAAGATCATTTCCGACTGCGCGAACTATATTCTAACGCCGGAAACACCGTATGAAACAATAGGGTTTGTCGCAAATGTCTGTTTCCCATGCGCAACGCTTCAGGACGCGGATACCGGAAGAATGGCGATCTTCTATGGTGCCGCGGACACATACTGCGCGCTTGCGTTCACACAAGTGGATGAACTCATCGCATTCATTAAAGCTCATCCGAGTAAACCGATCCAGTAAATCATGTTACGCAAGACGCCAATATCATCCTTGCCACGAAGTCACTAAGGCAAACAACTTCGTGTCTTCGTGCTTTGGTAGTGCAATGCTTTTGAACTCAGCGTAACATCAACAACATGAATTTATTCCGAGGACTTTTCAATGCAATTTGGATATTTCGACGATCTCAACAGGGAGTATGTTGTCGAGCGGCCCGATACTCCCCGTTCGTGGAGCAACTATTTGGGTTCCACCGAATACGGTGCCATCATCACCAACAACGCGGGCGGATACAGCTTCTATAAGTCCGCCGCACAGGGCCGTTTCACCCGGCTGCGCTTCAACGTTATTCCCATGGATCAGCCGGGACGCTATGTCTACATTCACGACAAACAGAGCAAAGACTTTTGGTCGACGTCGTGGCAGCCGGTTGGAAAGCCGCTGACGAAATACAAATCGGAGTGCCGCCACGGGACGGCATACACGAAAATCGCTTCCGACTATTCATCGATCAAGACTGAGACCCTTTTCTTTGTTCCGCTCGGACGGCTCTATGAATGCTGGCTCCTCAAAGTAACCAACAATGACACAAAGAAAAGAGAGTTGAGCCTGTTTACGTACGTCGAGTACGCGAACAATTGGAACTTGTCCCAGGATATGATCAACCTTCAGTATTCCCAGTTCATCTCCAAGATGGATGTCGTTGGCAGCATCATCGACCATGGGACGAATGTCTACATGCCCGAGCGTCCCGACCATTTTGAGGATGACGGCCAGGCACGTCACACTTTTCTTGCCGTGACGGGAGCGGACATTAAAGGGTTCGATACGGACAGGGAAATTTTTATCGGTCCATACCGGACGTACGCGAACCCGATCGTAGTCGAGGAGGGGCGCTGCAGGAATTCGAAATCCGTCGGCGACAATGCCTGCGGAACTTTGCAAGTCGACGTCGAGCTGCAGCCGGGAGAATCGAAAGAATTGGTCATCCTCATGGGCATCGGCAAGGCCGGTATTGAAGGGAAAAAGGCCGTGCAGGAATTGGGACATCCCGAAAAAGTGAAGGAAGAATTCAAGAAGCTGAAAGATTACTGGCATTCAAGGCTGCGAGGGATGACCGCTGAGACTCCCGACCGGGAATTCAACAGCATGTTGAATATGTGGAACCCGTACAATTGTCTCATCACATACGCATGGTCCCGCGCGGCAAGCCTTGTGTACACCGGCGAACGGGACGGTCTTGGATACCGTGACACGGTCCAGGACATGCTGGGAGTTCTTCACACAATTCCCGACGAAGTGAAGGAACGCCTCGAACTCATGATCACCGGCCAGGCTTCTACCGGCGGAGCAATGCCCGTTGTGAAGCCGTTTGCCCACAAGCCGGGGAACGAAAAGCTGCCGGCCGAAAAAGAGTACCGGTCGGATGATTGCATGTGGCTTTTCAATACGATCCCTGCTTATATAAAGGAAACCGGCGACGTATCGTTCTTTGACAAAGTGCTCCCGTACGCCGACAAAGGCGAAGATACGGTAGTCGGTCATCTGCGGCGTGCAATACAATTCAATCTTGACCGCTCGGGGACGCACGGATTTCCCTGCGGCCTTTCAGCGGACTGGAATGATTGTTTACAGCTCGGGCATGACGGCGAGACAATCTTTGTCGCGTTTCAATTGCGGTTTGCTCTCCGGGAATACATCGAGATCTGCACCATGCTCAACAAGCCCCAAGAAGTCGGTTGGGCGAAGAATCATCTTACAAAGCTGGACGAGAATCTCGACAAACACGCGTGGGATGGTGAGTGGTATCTTCGTGCATTCAGGGCGGACGGTCTGAAGTTCGGTTCCAAAGAAAACGATGAAGCCTCGATTTTTCTGGAGCCGCAGCCCTGGGCAGTTTACAGCGGCCATCTTACGGAAAAGCGCGGTGCAATGCTGATGGATGTCGTGAACAAACGCCTCTCGACTGAGTACGGTCTCATGATTTGTGATCCGCCGGTCGAGAAAACGGACCCGAGGGTGATCAAAGCGGTATTGTTCAACAAGGGAATGAAAGAGAACGGCTCGATCTTTTGCCACACCCAAGGCTGGGCGATCATCGCAGAGACAATGCTCGGAAGGGGGAACCATGCATACGAGTACTATCGGAAATTCATGCCTTCGGCATACAATACAAAGGCTGAAGTCCGACAGATCGAACCGTACGTCTATTGCCAATTCACGAACAGCAAATACAGTCCGCGGTACGGCGCATCACGGCTTCCCTGGCTGAGCGGCAGCGCTTCATGGGCATATTATACCGCCACTCAATACATTCTCGGAATCCAGCCCGATTACCGGGGGTTGAAGATCGACCCTTGCATGCCTTCGGATTGGAAGGAAATAAAGATATCGCGAAAATTCAGGAAAAAAGATTTCACCATCGTCATCAGGAACAAGGATGGCCGTCAAAAAGGAGTAAAGAATATTACGGTGAATGGCGAGGAGATCGAAGGGAACCTCATTCCGTTCGAGACGATGAAAGAGAAGAACGAAGTCGTCGTCGTGATGTAAGGTTGAACGAGCGGTGTTGATTCATTATTAGAGGTTATCTCAAAGACTCTGAGTAACTCACATTATGCAAGAGTCTCACGACATCCCCTCTGTGTGTGGGCGAGCGGGTGAGAGAGAGGGGATTGAGGGGTGTGTCATGATGTGTAACATCACTAAGTAACGCCATTGTAAACGAGTCCTCGATTCGTCGAGGATCAGGATGATCGTAAAGAACATTTCTGAGATGATCATCAATCAAAGAGATACGAGGGAAGAGTATAAAAGAAAATCACTTTTTCCTGGCTCGACGCTACATTCTCGTCGGACTGCTCCAATATATCCATTCGTGTACCGCTTCCCAAACTCTCGTATCGTAGAACTTCAATAGGACATGAAATTATGAAACGGCGAAATTTTCTTCTTGGGCTGCCTGCCGCGGCATTAACCTTAAGCTATTCCGCATCTCTTGCGCAGAACGATGATCACCATTCCTCATTGTCATCAGCGCGTGATCCGGTGGTTGAAAAAGTCAAACTTGCAATGCTCTCTCTGCAGCGGGCGACGTGGGAACAAGGAGTTGCGATGCAGGCAATGCTGGAGTTAGGCGAGCATGAACTCGTGATCTTAATGGCCAAAGACGCTGTCCTTCGTCAGTCGCAGGACGGACGGCTGGCGATGCTGGGGGAAGAATTTGCATTGAGCGATGCCTGCTGTCCGGGTGAAGCCGTGTTGTGGGCTGCAAAAGAAACCGGCGACCATGTTCTCATGAATGGTTTCGACAAATTAGTGGATTACGTTTTGAACAAAGCTCCGAGAACGAAGGATGGGATCATTTATCATTTTACAAACATACCGCAAGTTTGGAGCGATATTATGTATATGCTTCCCCCGTTCCTTGCGGCCGCCGGGAAATATGACGAGGCAATCAAACAAATAGACGGAGCGCGAGGTTTTCTGTGGAATCCTGACAAGAAACTCTTATCTCATATGTGGGATTGTGAGAAGCAGGCTTTCGTGCGAAAGGATTGCTGGGGCGTCGGCAACGGTTGGTCGGCAGCCGGTATCACGAGAGTTATCCGCGCTCTCCCCGATTCCATGCCGGGCGAGAAGAAAAAACTGATCGGGTATGTAAAAGACATCATCGATGGATGCCTGGCGCATTTACGGGAAGATGGACTTTTTCATAACATCGTCGACGACCCGCATTCATTTGTCGAGACGAACCTCGCGCAAATGATGGCGTATTCAATTTATCGCGGAATACAAGGAGGATGGATCGACGAACGCTATAAAGAAAAGGGAGACACAATGCGGCTCGCTGCGCATTCAAAGGTCGATGAGCTTGGGTTAGTGCAAGGAGTCTGCGGATCTCCGGAATTCGACCACCCGGGAACAGCCACGGAAGGGCAAGCTTTTTTTATTATGATGGAAGCGGCGCATAACGAACTGAATAATAATTCGAAGCGATAAGATAGTATGGGGGACTATTTGTAAGCAGAGTTTTTCAAATATGGATGCATAAACTTTAATTTCGTTGGATAGTTTCTCAATATCTGCCAATCATTACCAGTAATAACTTTGCGGCAGCTATTTGCCTTACAGTCGCAACGCATTCGGAATTTTGGATTAGACTCGACGAGCCCATAATCATAAGCTAATTCATCTCCGGGGGTAATAGTTTTGACAGCTATAAAATCACCTACACTATCAAAACCAATATTTCCATCGCAAGAATGGTTTAAATACCATTCTATGGAAAGATTGTTAAAGTCACAATTGTCGGGAGGGATAAATCCATGCGATGTGCCAACACAAAAAGCCAAAATTTTTTTCTGTGTTGCCTTTGATAAGTTATCGAAAACGGGCCACGAGACTAGGTGCTTAAAATACTTTAAATGAACTCCTTCAAAAACTCTTTTGCCTTTTTTGATTTTTGTTGCTGCAAAAACACCGACCCCATTCGGTGCGATTTTTGACGGTCGTAATTCCACGGTGACATTTTTAAATTTGCCGGCTTTTGCTTTATCCATGTAATACTCGTCTAATAAATTGATGAAATTTCACTATCCGATCCCAATCTTTCTCTGGCTCCACATTTCCTTTTAGTTCTTCTTTATATCTGTCGTATTTCTCCTTGGTGTCAAAAATCAAAGACTTAATATCCTTTATCCATTTCGATGATGCAATTAGTGCAAATAAGAAAACGATAAACCCGCCGCCATAAAAGTCTAAATGGTAATGTAAGTAAATATAAGTAGCCATTCCAAAAAACATCATGATAACTCCAATATTGTATACCTGAAACCAAGCAAGATACTTATCGACATCGTCCTCGTCCAAGGCATCGCTCAGCTTCTCTGTTCCCCAAACAAAGCAAATAAAAGAGATAGCCAATAGTGCAATTGGCCAATGCCAATCATTTTTTATTTCAGTGTCTGGGATTATCACTGCCAATAGAACGCCGACCATTGCTGTTAGTATGGAATATAGAGTTGCCATAGAAAAAGCATTGTCTATCCATGGTGTCTTCTTTCTAGGAATCCTCTTCTTAGAATTCTCTTTATTCATTTGTGATTTCCTCACATTTGTGAAATTAGTCACCAACAGTAAAAATCATTCACAGGCTCACCAAACAGTTTGGTGATACTATTAATGGCTCATTGAACCAATTCGTTTTCACAAGCATCCCGGCCTTTTCCAAGCCACTTTTCTTTCGATTACGTGTATTCAGAATATGCCTTCAGGTTCACCATGAGAAACTATTTACGAGACGTTTGAGCCCTTTACGAGCCCTTAGACTGTGCTTCATTTATTCTTACTCTTCTTCTTTTTCTTTGCCTTTCGCACCGCAGGCTTAAGCTTACGGGATTTGGAAAGCTTCATCGAACCGCGGCGCGATGTCCTGTTTGTCTTGTTTATATCCTGTTTGCTATTTTTCTTTTTACGGCTGGGAGCTTTGAGCAATGTCCCCTTTGACCCCTTTATGGCCCCTTTGTTTTTTGGGCTTTTTGAATGTCCCATATGTCCCATAAATGCCCCATTTGGAGATGAAGCCTCTGAGCCCTTTATGAGCCCATTGTGGTTTCCAGGGACTTTCTGGCTTTTGGGTGATGATCCCTTTGAGCCCTTTATGAGCCCTTTGGAACTTAAGACATAATAAGTGCCTTTTCCAGTCACTCCGATTTTTTTGAGAACCCCTTTTAAGACCAAATCCTCAAGATCCCGTGACGCAGTTGGTTTTGATACAGAGAAGAGCTTTTGATAATCTGCATTCGCGATCTTCTTATCTATTTTTATATGCCGTACGGCTTCCTGTTGACGATCTGTGAGAAGCAACCCTTTGACGGTCTCATCTGTCAACCAGTCACGCCAGAGTGTTACAACAAACTGGCCCCCATCTTGCCTAAAATCGGGTTCAGGTAATTCCGCCTTTGTGCAGAGCGCAATCATGTCCAGTGTACCGGTGCCTGCCTTTTCAATATAATGTGTCAGAAACAGGGGCTCTGCCAAATGGAGATTCCTAGGAATGGAAGAATGAGCCGAGCGAAGAGACTCGGGGACTAATCCGGCCGGCAATGAACCGGGATTCCAGACCTCAACACGGTCTGCAAAGACCATCACCTGCACTGCGGCATTGGAAGTATAATCACGATGTGCAATGGCGTTTACGATGGCTTCACGAATAGCCTTGTAAGGAATTTCATAATCCACTGCGCTTGCTGGAGAATTGCTTTGCGGCGTTACTGAGCGATTGAGCTTTGAGAGAACGAAATCGACTGCTTCGTCAACCTGCTCAAACACAGTCCCTTTGAATATTTGATATGATGGAATAGGCTTGGCTACCGTTGTGCCATGATAATGGAGACATTTTGTTTCCGCCTGGATAAAAAACTTTTGCGGCTGTTTCGCAAACAACAAGAGAGCACTGTTTTTCAGATGGCCACTATGAATGAGATCGAGATGGCGAAGTGCATCCGCCGGCGGAGTGTTTTCTGAAAGAGGGTAATTACGTTCTTCGCGTGCTTTCTTTAAAAACCAAGAGATCATTTCGGGGGCGATATCGTCCATGACCGCCGCCGTGTTCAATGCAGCGTCGAATGGGTCGGTGGTGATGATATGGTGTTCTTCCAAATAATTTACCAGCCCGGCATAGATAGATTCAAGCAGCTTTGTAATATTCGAAAACTCATTGCGAACGACTTCATTTTGTGCTTTGAGTATCAACGCATTCATACGCGAGTCCCGCGCGGAAGCATCCATATCTTTTATTAGGATTATACGATGCTTTGCATGTTCGCGTGCGCAAAGATATTCTTGCTCTACCGGAGAAAATCCGCCAGCATCCGGCTTTCCGTATTTGCTTCCGAAGAGCCCGACATAGATATCGCTCTTCTTAACCATGTCGAGGTAAACCTCATCAGGCCTTCGATCTTTGGGTGGCAAATCCTCGAATAGAAAAACGGTAAAGTGTTTGTTCAACAGCGGATCGCCATGGACATAATCTCTTATTTCATAGCGTTCCTGCTGAAGCTCTTTTTGAACACTTGAGACAAAAATAAGTCGCTGCGGCATATTCTTTATTTTTTCCCCCGTAAGATTTTTGTTAACAATCCTTCTGACTTTTTTCCCAATGACAGTTCCTTCTTTATCATTGCCTCCCTCTGTGATTTGCAACATGTCCACGCTGTGGACATGTTGTTCTCATGTGTCCAAATATAACATAATTTTGGACACATAGAAATTGATATGGGCATCGCGTGGATACGTTATTTTGAACGAACATCCTCTATAAATTGTTAAGAATAAAGTGGTTTTCATGTAGGGAAAGCCACTGGCAGCAAAATGTTTCACACAACTGTTGCTTGCCAACTCATGAATTAAAGCAATGCGTCTCCCAGACCAGGTGGAGATTGAACCCGCAGTTGGAGTTGAGACTGGTCACTAATTCAAAGCTGTTTCATCATAGATGGAGACGTTGCCATGTATTCACCTCGCTTCAAGAGATTCATATTCCTTTTACCGATCCTCTTTTCTTTTCTCTTTGTTTCTTTACACGCCCAGCCAAAGTCGAGGCGATCGGATATAACAATTAAGCAATTGGCTGTTGTAGGCAACAACACGGTCCGAATAAAACGCGACCCGGTCTCGAAACGGCTTTATATTGTCCAGAACAACGGTCTTATCCAGCGAGTCAATTTTGGAGTAGGGGGCTCAGCCACTTTTACGACTGTGTATCAACCATCCGTGGACAGCGTGAATGCACCCTTGGGGATTACGTTCGGTCCCGATGGGACAATGTATTTAACGGGAAATGATTCCACCGGAGTAATTGGAACGGCACTCGTTGTTAAAGGAGTTCCAGATTCAGCAGGCAGCGAAAATCGAACATGGAGTGTGATCGCACGGACGGTCGGGTACCGGTACGGTAATATTTATAATCATAGAGTGAGCGCTGTAATTCTCAATCCTACCGGAGACTCTCTCTACGTCAACAGCGGAGCGGCTACCGACCATGGCGAAATGCATGACGGGTACCGCGAAGCGGGCCTCACTTCATGCATCTGGAAATTGCCGACGAGCGGACACGATATCGTACTGCAGGATGACCGAGAGTGGCTTCGGTCGAACGGTTATCTTTTCGCCGAAGGAATCCGAAACACATTCGATTTTGCATACGCAGGAAACGGAGATCTAATCGGGCCGGAAAATTCCGACGACCGCGATGATCCTGAAGAATTAAACTGGTTGCAGGAAGGTCATCATTACGGATTTCCATGGAGGATCGGCGGCGACAACACACCGCAGCAATATACGCCATACAACCCGCATACCGACCCTCTTCTAAGCCCGTATGCGTGGGGAGGCGGGGATCTTTATGTCACCTACAGCGAAGATTCGACCTACCCAGCCCGGCCGGACAGCATAATATTTACGGAACCGATTCCCAGCATCGGTCCGGACGCCGACAAATTCCGCGATACGACTACGGGGACACCTAAAGATGCCAGCCAGCTCGGTATCACGGTAACATCATTCACTCCGCATCTTTCAATAGACGGCATCGTCTTCGACCGGGATTCGAGCCTTGCCGGAGATCTGAAAGGCGGCGCATTTGTCATCAGCTTTTCGAACAGTTCGCTCATCACGGCAATCGGCGACACGAGTCAAAATCTCATGGAAATCGCTCTGACCAAGACGGACGGCAATTATACTGCCCGTGTCACAAAGCTCGTTACCGGATTCAATTCCCCGCTCGGCATTGAGATGGTCGGGGATACTCTCTATGTGGTAGAATCCGGGTTACAGAGCAGCAACAACTCGCCGAAATTGTGGCAAATTATTCTGCCGACCGGCGCGGCAACAAGCGTAAAAGTAAAACAAAATCTGCCGGCATCGTATGCCCTCGCTCAAAACTATCCAAATCCGTTCAACCCTGCGACAATGATCAATTATCAATTAGCAATGAACAGTTTTGTTACGGTGAAAGTATACGATGAACTTGGAAGAGAGGTCGCTCGTTTGGTGAATGAAGAACAGTCTGCGGGGAGTCACTCGATACGATGGGACGGGGCAAACTTTTCAAGCGGCGTTTACTTCTACGAGTTGAGCGCCGGGAATTTTCATGATGTTAAGAAAATGATTTTGATGAAGTAGGCAGCGTTACTGGCAAGGAATACTACCTAATTCGAAAAAAGAGTCAGGCGGTGTAGTTTGCACACGTAAAAAGGTTCCGATGGCAACCCGAACCATAAGAATGCGGCGATGGTAGATTCTGCCTTAGAAGTACGATGCAAATTCTGCCGGCAATGAATCAATGAACATGATTTTAATATCTTTGTAATACACTTCCGCACCTTCGCTCTGAATTTGGATTTTCCCTTTCGTTAATGGTATCTCGGCGCCGTCTTTGTAATACCGCGAGTTTTGCAGAGCCATGACAACATTTCCATTGACGATCTGAAGACTCTTGTCGCCAAAACAGAACAAGTCCAATGTATTCCATTCACCATCCGGCAACTCAAAGTCTTTACTCCTTCTGCAATAATCTCCATTCCCTCTGTTCGAAACCGGCGGAGCGTTCTTGTCATAAATGTATGCTTTTTCTCCTTCGGGAATTCTTGACCGGATATCGGCTTTCGCTCCGGCAGTCGACCAATAGTCCCCGAAACATTCCTGCTGGATCTGGAATTCATGCGATAGCTTCCATGTGAGCCAGTAATCAACACCATAGTCGCCAATGCTGTGATAAAGGAGACCGGAATCTTTCAGTTCTTGAAGACGCGGCGGCCATTTTTTTTTGCCCCATTTCACCTTGAGCTGTAAATGATAATTTCCGTACTCTTTTAACGTGCAAACGCAGCCGTATATTTCACCCGAGACTTTTAACACAGGCTCGCCGTTTTCCTCAATAACTGAGAAAACCCCGCATGTGTCATTGTTCAACCCGATTGGTTTGATGGGAATGCCGTTCGAATCCTTGGGAACGCCGGTAATTGTAAGAGATGTGTGCCGGTAACTCAAGTACGATTCCCATTGCGACAGGTTCTTATCAAGCAAGGGTGTCCATCCCTCGCTCTGGTCCTGCATCGGCAAAATAAGGAAAAGGTTGACGATAAAGAGCACAACGGAGACGATACTCATAGTAAGTCCTGGTGATTGATTTTTGGAAATGAGATATGTAATGCTGAGATGTAGCTTTTTGGGAATGGCTTTTCCGGTCCGGCAGAATCCTACATTCTGCGCGCACCCATTCCAGAACAGATGGAGTCTTTTACCGCTACCTTAGCAAGAGCATTTTTCTTGTTTCAACAAAACCCCCGGACCTCAGCTGATAGAAGTACGCTCCGCTCGAAAACCCGGATGCGTTCCACTGAACCGAATATGTTCCGGCGGGCCGCTCTTCATTAACCAGCATGGCAACTTCCCGTCCGAGTGGATCGTACACACTCAATGCGACCATACTGTTCATTGCTAATTGATAATTGATCGTTGTCGAAGGGTTGAAGGGGTTCGGATAATTCGCGTACAGATTGAACGAACGAGGCTGAAGAGAGCCATGGTCGCGAACCCCAGTAGTGGTTGCGAGCCGGATTCTGTAAAGACTGTTCCCCGCGGTGATATACAGCGTTTTTCTATCCGCATCTCCCCAGTTGCAGTTGGAGGGCGTCTCCATGGTGATCCTGTCCAGATAGACTCCGGCGGGGGATACGATCCAGACTCCGTTGGGACCGCTGCAATAGAGGTTGCCCTGCGGATCGATTTTCATTCCATCAACATACCCCGTTGCAGGAACTTGATAGAACAATCTTTTATTCGTGATCGAATCGCCCGCCACATCCCAAACATAGATCTTGGCCAATGCCGATTCGTTGACGTAAAGTTTGCTTTCGTCGAGGGAAAAACAGATTCCGTTAGGCTTATCAAGCGTGCTGTCGAGGAGAGTGAGCGCACCCGACGGGCTGATTCTAAAAATACCTTTGAAACTCAATTCAGCTTTTTCGCTGGGGGGAATATTAAAATCCGGGTCGGTGAAGTAGATTGAACTGTCCGATTTGACAACGACATCATTCGGGCTGTTGAATTTTTTGCCTTTAAAGGTTGACGCGAGGGGAGTGATGGTGCCATTTGCGTCACGCCGTGAAACGCGGCGCAGTCCCATCTGGGTCAGTATCAGCCTTCCTTGCAGATCGAGCGTCATGCCGTTGGAACTGTCGGATGGATTCAGAAATACGCTCAAAGAACTATCGGCCGGCGAGAACCGGTAAATCTTGTTGCCGGCGATATCGCTGAACAACAATCCTAGAGTGTCAATCCAAATTGGTCCCTCGGGCTGCAAAATTCCGGTCGCTATTTTTTCAAGTTTTGCGCCGGGGGGAATGAGAGATTGGGCGGCCGCCCCGAAGGTCAACAACAGAGGCGTACACCAGAGAAAAAAACGGAGTATGCGGGATGCGTGTGGCAATAGTGTTTATCCAGAAACAAGATGCTAAGAGATGAATGCCTTTTCGTATTGGGCGATCATTTTTTCGATCATATCGTTCGTTTCTTTTTTTATGACCATCCTTGCCGGATCAGCCTCGAACCAATCGATGGTCCGTTTGATTCCCTGCTTGAATGGAATCGTGGCCGTAAATCCGGGGACAAACCGTTTGATCTTCGAATTGTCAAAGATGGCGCTCGTCGCTTTGTCGCCGACCAGACTTCCCTTGAGGTGTTCGTCGAACGTACCGAGAAAGTCCGACGCCATGTGGACGATATGCGCCTCACGTCCGACCGCTTCGGCGATTACCTGATGGATTTGGTCCCATGTCAGGATCTCGTCGGAGGTGATATGGAATGCATGCCCGATTGCCTGCTGGTGTCCAAGCAGACCGACAAACCCTTTCGCAAAATCGTCCGCATGGGTGATGGTCCAGAGCGATGACCCGTCGCCATGAACGATAATATTCTTTCCCTTCTTGATCCTGTCGACCGTTGTGTATTCCATCCAGCCGCCGATTGGAATGGGAATCACGGTGTCGTACGTTAACGACGGCCTCACAATTGTGATGGGGAAATTTTCATTTCTGTAGTACACATTGAGCTTTTCTTCACAGGCTATTTTATCGCGCGAATACTGCCAAAATGGATTTGCCAGCGGCGTCGATTCAGTCACAATTGGAAATGAAGCGGGTCTTTGGTATGCGGATGCAGAGCTGATAAAAACAAATTGCTTCGTTTTGCCTTTGAACAACTCAAAGTCCCTCTGGACATCGTTCTCGGTGAACGCGATCCAATCGACGACTGAATCCCAGGTATGGTCATTCAGAACGGAACGGAGTTCATCAGGCTTCGTAATGTCGCCGACGAGAATTTTCGCCCCCGTCAGTGTTGAGGCTCTTTTCCCCCGGTTTAACAGATACAGCTCGATCCCGCGCTCGACGGCTAGCCTGGTTACCGCCGTGCTGATATTCCCCGTACCGCCGATAAAGAGGACTTTCATAAAAGTGTTTTAGAGTAATGTGAATAAAAATATGTTATTCTCGACAGAATGAATGCCCCATCGATCCCCCCGATGAAGCCGTTGAAATGTCTCGTCCTATACTTTTCCTTTCGCTAGTCCCTTCTTGGTCAAGTACGCGTAACTTTGGAGTAATCCGTCAAAAATATTTCCACTATACTCATCAAACTCCACAATCATCCATTGAATATTCTTTCCACCGGCTTTGACGATAGATGGAAAATCCATAGATCCTTGTCCAACGGGAACGTTGGCGTACATGGTATCTCCTTTCTTTGCCGGTCCGTCCTTGATGTGAAGGAACGGCGCGCGTTGACCGAAGTCGGCAACCGCCTTCGCAGGATCTACTCCCCCAGTCTTTGCCCAATACGTGTCGATCTCGAAGAAAATAGTCGAGTCAAGATGATCCTTGAAGTAGTAAAATGGAATCACTCCGTTGGTTGTCTCGAATTCCCACCAATGGTTATGAACACCGAAATGCAATCCCTTCTTCGCAAAGAAAGCGCCGATTTCGGCGTACGTGTCTGACCGCTGCTTGACCTTGTCGAGAGTCGAAAATATTTCGGCGGTCTGTTTGTAAAGGTCCGGATTGGTTGTATCAAGCCCTTTCGGCCAGCCGGGGTAAACGATGCGGTCGCATTGATAGAGATCGGCGAGTTTCAGGATCTTCTCTCGCTCGTCGCCCACCGGCATATCTGTGTGCATACTGAAAATTCTCAGCCCCGCATCCTTGAACACCTTTACTGCTTGCTCCAGGGTCGTGTTGGAGGGCAAAGGGTACATCTCAGCGCCGACGTATCCCATGTCGGCGACTTTGTGTATTGTACCGGCGAAGTCCTTTTCCAGTTGATGGCGGACGGTGTAGAGTTGGAATCCAATATTGGCAACATAAGCTTTTTCCTCAGCGAAGCTCAGTTTCCGGAATGCCAGAGTACCGGCGCCCAGACCTAAGAGCTTGATGAAATCTTTGCGTGAATAAGTGTCTCCTCTCATCGCGTTCTCCTTTCAGATGATCGTGTCATTTGTCTCGTCGGCATGTTACCTGGGAATTTTTCCCTGCATTGCCTGCTTAAAGAACTCTCCGCTCTCTGTTAGCTTGAAAGGGCTCCACGATTCAACGAGCCGCGGATACCAGTCAGTGTCGAAGACCCACGCCATCCAGCTGATATTCCGGTCTTCAAGATAGTGAATGATTTCCTTTCCGTACTCGCCGTTTTCAGCCATTCCCTGTCCCCCCAGAACGAAGCCGAATTCAGTCGCAACTACCGGATAAGTGCCTGCTGCGAACCCGAAATCTTCATCCCATTTCGGTTCGTACGGCTTTGAACGCTTGTGAGGATAGGGATGTGTCACGTATCCAATTCCTTCCGCTTCGATCGGTTCGATGTGAAGCGGGGTGAGATCGTACGCCCAATCGAGGCCGGCGACGAGCGGAATCTTTTCGGTATCGTACGCCCTGATAAGATGAATGATGTTCTCGTTGATCTTCTTCCATTCGCTCCACGACATGCTTCCCAGCTGCCCGTTGTAGAGTGTCGGTTCGTTGAAGAGCTCATAAAATGCGATCGTGTTGTTTCCCTGGAAATGAACTGAAATTGTGCGCCAGAATTCATACGTTTCCTGGTGCGTTGTTACATACTCCGGATTCTGAAACAGCTCCATTCCAAGGTTGCCGATCGAGTGCCAATCGAGGTCGACATACATGCCGAGGTCCGTGCACCAATCCACGGCCTGGTCGAGCAGCTGAAGATATTTCGCAGGCGTGCGCATGCGCCATGCGGCCGGATGGACCGGAATGCGTACGATCATAGCACCATATTCCTTCAATCGAACAAAAAGGCTTCTGTCCCATCGCCCTTGTTGTTCGAGCTTGTCGGGATCCGCAATGGCCACACCTCGAAACAGAATTGTATCCCCGTGAGCGTTGACAAACCTGTTTCCCAGCACACGAATGAGGGAGAGTTTTTTTGCGTTAGGATTGTTGACCGGCCTGTTGACGTCCGGGGTATTTGCCCAATCGTAATAATTCGTTTTTTCTTTTACTTGTTGAGCGTTCAGTGTACCGATCGGGCATGTTGCAGCCAGAAGGGCAAAAAGGCACAGCATGATACTTTTCATTGTGAGGACTTTCTTTGATGATTGAGAATGTACATCATATAAAAACAGATATTCTAACACAGTTCCTACCAAATACTCCTGTATTTTCTTACAGCCAAGACGCCAAGAACGTCAAATGTATGGTCGTCTTTTATGCCTATAACATATTGGCGTGCTTAGCGTCTTGTGCCGACCCGAAGGTCCAAAGGACTCCATTGGAGGTTCCTTTGGAAAGGCATACCTTTCGTGAGCGGTAAACTACAAGATTATTGACTGGGAATCGCACCGGAATTTTTCCGCTTATTTGTTAACCATGCCTTCCCGTTGAAGCCTATTGCGGTATTAATCTCAACACCAGAACGTCGTGTGTCTCGAGTTCGGCGTTGATGTTCTTTTTTGTGTCGCCTAGAAATTTTCTCTGCCACAAGTCGCGGATTTTGTAAACAGTGTCATTCGTATGCAACGTCCTCTTTGATACATCGTCGGCGATAACATTCTTTGACCAGTCGAAATCAATGTTTTGGCTCTTTGCCGACCGGTTGAGAAAGCAGACTGCCCAATCACCATGCATAAGCGGCTTCACCCAGACTTCGATGCTGTCTTGTGTGTTGTAGCGATAGCCCTGGACGCCGAGCGAGTCCTGATCCACGCCGAGTACTTCGCGGTTGGTGAGTATCTCGTTCGTCTCTTTGCTCATTGCCCGCAAGTCATTTCCTGCAATCAACGGGGCTGCCATCATGCACCACAGCGAGAAATGCGCCCGGTCTTCATTGAGCGACATTCCATTTCCAACTTCGAGCATATCGGGATCATTCCAATGGCCGGGACCGGCGTACTTGCGAATGTCTTTCCGCATCTCGGCAATTCGCATGACGCCCCACGACGACCACGTTCCGTGATTATTCTCGCAGTCGAAACAATTTGAAATATCTCCTGTGGTTCGCCAGAGATGTCCGACATCCTTAGCCCATTCCCACGATTTTGTGTCGCCCCATTCGCAGAGGCTGAATACGACGGGCCGGCCGGCGGCGTGCAATGCGTTTCTCATGGTCGTATACGCGCCGACGGAGTTAAGCCCCTCGTTGTTGCACCAATCGTATTTCAAATAGTCCACACCCCATTTTGCGTACGTCAGCGCGTCCTGATACTCATGACCGCGGCTTCCTGTTCTTCCGGCGCAGGTTTTATCCCCGGCACAGGAGTAGATTCCAAATTTCAATCCCTTTGAGTGGATGTAGTCGGCGAGGGCTTTCATGCCCGACGGGAATCGCTGCGGATCGGGATACACGAAGCCGAGGCTGTCGCGTCCGCCGTGCCAGCAATCGTCGATAACGATGTATTGGTACCCGGCATCTTTCATTCCGCTCGATACCATACCGTCGGCCATGCTGCGGATCATCTGTTCATCGACGTTGCATCCGAATTTATTCCAGCTGTTCCATCCCATCGGGGGAGTTAACGCCAACCCCTCGAATTTCTGGCTAAAGGCTGTCGAACACATTACGAGGATGATGAATATCAAAATTTTTATTGATGTTGTCATCGGTCGCTTTCTGTAGTATTAAAGTGAACGGTAGGCAGTTCCCGTAATATCGCCGCACTGTGCTCCGGGGTGATGTCTCTTTGAGGCTCCGCTAACATTTCATAGCCAACCATAAATTTCTTCACGGTTGCCGACCGCAGAAGAGGCGGGTAAAAATGCATATGGAAATGCCATTCTTCATGTTTTTTCCCATCCGTCGGGGCCTGATGTAATCCGGCGGAATACGGGAACGAGGTTGTGAATAAATTATCGTACTTCGTTGTGATTGTCTTCAAGGCGTTCGCGAAATCATTTTTTTCCTTTTCTGTAAACCGAAGGATGGTTGCAATTTTTCGCTTCGGGATGATCATCGTTTCATACGGCCAAACCGCCCAGAACGGTACGACGACGGCAAAAGAGCTGTTTTGATAAACGATCCTTTCGTTGAGCCGAAGTTCGAGTCTCAAATAATCCGCCAGCAGGCTCCGTTTTATTTTTGAGAAGTAACGTTTGAATTGCTGGAGTTCTTTCGCCGCTTCCCGCGGGATGCTCTCTTGCGCCCATATCTGTCCGTGCGGATGGGGATTGCTGTTCCCCATCATTGCGCCTTTGTTTTCAAATATCTGAACATGATTAATGCGGGGGTCAGACCCCAGCGATTTGAATTCCTCCTGCCAAACGGTGATGACTTTTTCGATCCCCGCTTCATTCATTTCGGCGAGTGTAAGATCGTGCCGCGGTGAAAAATTGACGACCCGGCAAATTCCTCTTTCGCTTCTTGCTTTTAGCAGACTGTTGGTGGAGTATTCGACGGGCGGAGTATCGGGAAGGAGCGCGGAGAAATCGTTCGTAAATACAAACGTGTCGCTGTAGCGGGGATTTGTTTCGCCGTTCGCACGCTTGTTGCCAGGGCACAAATAACATTCCGGGTCGTACGCGGGTCTGTTCTCCTTCTCGCGGGATGAGATCTCGCCCTGCCATGGACGCTGTGTTCGGTGCGGTGAAACGAGTATCCATTCTTCGGTGAGAATATTTTTTCTGCGATGAGGATATTTCGCTGATTCAGACTGTTGCGGTTTCATTAACGTCGAGGATGCTTGTTCCAGAACTGATCGAGGTAATATAGAGTGCTGTCTTGATACCGAATTTTTGGAAGTACTTTTCACTAACCATTTTGCCGAGACTGTCGACAGATCCGGTTTCGATAAGATTTATTGTGCAGCCGCCGAATCCTCCTCCCATCATCCGCGAACCGTACACGTGGGGATTATCCCGTACCAGGTCCACCAGATAGTCGAGTTCTTTGCAGCTCACTTCATAGTCCCGGCTCAAACCGTCGTGCGTTTGAACCATCGCACGGCCGAACGCCTTGAGATCTTTTCTTCCCAGAGCGGCGCAGGCTTGCAGCAAACGGTTATTTTCTTCGACGACATATTTGCACCTGCGGTAGACGGTTGGATCCAGAGTGGACTTACATGCGGTCAGCATGTCAGCCGAAACATCCCGAAGGCTCTCAACATGTTTTTCATATTTCTTTATCTGATTGACCCCTTCAGTACATTCTGTTCTTCTTTGATTGTACTGAGATGAAGCGAGAGAGTGCGACACGTTTGAATTGAAAAGGACAATCGCGACATCGTCGAATTCGAACGGGAAATATTGATACTCAAGAGATCTGCAGTCTAATCGCAACACCGCTCCGCTTTCACCGAAAATATTAATAAACTGATCCATGATCCCGCATTGAACACCGACGAATTCATTCTCCGCCTTTTGAGCAATTTTTACGAGAGAAAGCTTGTCGATGCCCAAATCGAAAATATGATTGAGCGTAAAAGCCAGGCCCGCTTCCAGCGCGGCAGACGACGAGAGACCGGCTCCGACAGGAATGTCGCCGCCGAACACGCAATTGAATCCGGAAAACGAGTATCCTGACTTGTTCAACTGGTCGAGAACGCCCATCAAATAATTTGGCCAGCCCTTTTTGGATTTTCTTAGTTCGTCGATGCTGGTTTCAAAACTTTCGTTCATGTTGAGGGCGTACAGCCTGCACATTGTATCTTTTCGCGGAGCGACGGCAAAATAGATCGCTTTATCGATGGCGCACGGGAGAACGAAGCCCAAGTTGTAATCGGTGTGCTCACCGATCAGGTTCGCTCTTCCGGGTGATCGGACGATCACCGGCTCTCCGTTGTAAAGCTCCTTGAATTTGATTTTAACTGCTTCAGCAAAATTCATCATTCATTCACCCCGGTCACTTTCTTGTCTTGAGATACATCGTTCCACCAAAAAGAATCATCAGCGCACCCCACCAAATGTCGGGATGGATTTCCGATAAGACCGTTTTGACCGCAGGCGGGTCGACAAGGTGGTAGATTCCGCTCAACAAAATCAGCGTTCCCATGATCACGAGGATCAGTCCGACAAAATACCAGATGGGTTTCATTGCATGTTCTGACATAACCATTCTCCTTTATTACCAGAATATTACGTTTAGCACTATAAGCACGGCCAGAGAAATTAGCGCATAAAACTCCGGCTGCTTTATGAACGGCAGATGTTGATCGTAATTCTCTTCGGTTAATCCTTTGACAAGGCCGACCAATTCCGCTTTCGGTCTTTTCTTGGTGAAGAGACTGATACCGACTGTAACGCCGGCGCAGATCAGCCATGCCCACCATGCTCTCCAGAAATTTGCCGCCATATCGCTTTGTACGCCTGACATCGTTATATAACTTTCTGCAAACCAATGGAATTTTACGGCGAGATACATTAAGAAGGAAGACGACATTCCGGCAACCAGTCCCCAAAAAGCACCGGTGGGCGTGATCCACCAGAGGAACATGCCGAGCAGCATTGTAGCGAACAGCGGCGCATTGACCCACGAGAAAATTGCCTGCATGTAATCCATAATGCTCGGAAAACTTTTTGCCCAATATGCGGTGACAAGAGAAAGCGCTACCCCGACGATCGTCGAAACGCGCCCCATCCACAACAGATGTGCGTCTGAGGCGTTCTTGTTCAGCACAGATCTGTAAATGTCATACGTCCACACGGTGTTGAATGCGCTCACATTTCCTGCTTGGCCCGCCATGAAGCCGGCGAGCAATGCCGTCACTCCCAGTCCCACCAATCCGGCCGGGTAGTATCGCGCGATGAGCAGAGGGAGAGCCGAGTCGTAATTGGTCTGGCCGCCATCGTTCAACAGTTTAAATCCGCTGTGAGGATCGCTTGAAAGTGCGATAGCAACCAAGCCGGTAAGAATAACAATGAAGGGCAATGCCATCTTAAAGAAGGATGCGAGGATTGGCGTCAATCGCGCTGTCCGCAGATCCTTCGCGGAGAACGCGCGTTGGACGACGAGAAAATCCGTCGTCCAGTAACCGAACGACAAGACGAACCCCAATCCCAAAACAATTCCCCCCCAACTGACGTACATTCCGTTCAGGGTCGGGTCGGATGACGTTGACCAGAGCGTGGTAAAGGAAACTTGCGAACTGACGGCATTGATCCTTGCCATGATTTCTTTCAGTCCCCCGATCTCGATGATTCCGAGTATCGAAACGAGGAAGAGGCCGAACCAGATTAAGAAAAACTGGATGATCTCGGTGAAGATCGCCGACATCAAACCACTGAGGGAGACGTACGCGGCGACCGTAATAGCAGATGCCCACATGCTCACATCCCAATTCCAGCCGAGGAACGTGTGAAGCACAAGAGCCATCGCGTAAAGGTTGATGCCCGAAACGAGAAGCGTCATGATAGCAAAGGCGATCCCGTTGAGCACGCGGGTTTTTTCGTCGAAACGAAGTTTGAGGTAACCGGGGACAGAATTGATCTTGCTGCTGTAGTAAAACGGCATCATGTACACTCCGAGAAAGAGCATCGCAGGGATAGCGCCGATCCAGTAAAAATGAGCGACGTACATGCCGTACTTGAACGTGTTGCCCGTCATCCCGAGAAGCTCAAGAGCGCCGAGATTCGCGGAAAGAAAAGCAAGACCGGCTACCCAGACGGAATTTTTTCGTCCTGCAAGAAAAAAATCCTCCTGATTCAACGTGTACTTTCGAAGGTACATTCCGATCCCCAGCACAAAACTGAAATAGATTATAATGATGACCCAATCAATAAACGATAATCCGATTGCTTCCATGTTGTATTCCTTATCGAAGTTGTTTGGTATGCTGCACTGCAAATCCGTTAACATCTGGCTCTTGGCGTTTAGCGCTTAGCTATTAACTAAGAGCTAAAGGCAAAAAGCCAAAACCTCCGGTATCTTGTATTTAAGCTCCAATCTATTGAACGCTGCCGCCGTACGAAATTTCAATCCTGCCTAATTGAATGCTGTTTGCGAGACTAATTTTTATGAATCGGTCTTCCGGAGGAATTTCACGAAGGATATACCGTCCAGCAGCGTAAAATCCATAATCATTAGGATATGGTTCAAACACTTCTCGGCTGGAAACAACGGGAGAAAAGTTCTCCGGCGTTGTGCCGGCTGAGAACTCAATGGTACTGTCGCGTCCTGCGGTCATAAAGAACACATCAAGATACAAAGAATCAATGCTCTCAGGCAACCGATAAATAATGTATTCGCCGGCGTGACCCAGTAATCGTGTTCCGTCTTCTTTGGTCCTGTTCGCCCGGCCTCCGGAAGGGAATTTCACATCTGCCGATTTGGCGAAGAAGTTTGTGTCATTCGCAAACTCGTCGATCAACATCCTGTTGGATGCAATGACGGCGTTTGTCGGCTGAGACGGTCCGGAAAGCCCGGATGAATTTTTTGCAATAAACCGGTAATAATAACTCTTATCGAGTTCGACGGAATTGTCCGAAAAGAGGGGACGGTATCTTGCGATGGCGTCGCTCGCGTTGGAATCTACCACATCCCATTGCCACCAGAAGAGTCTCCACTTCGGCCTTCGCTCTATTATATATGATGTCGCACCGGTTGATCCCTGCCATGATATCATGTATGGAGATTGAACCGGCAGAACAGTTGGCGGGGCGGGGACAGGCAGCGGCGGTTGTGTTAGGCCGTTTATCTCGTATGCTTTTTGCCTCATCAGGCTGATGACACTGGCCTCATCTCTGCGCGACCCGGAAGGAAATCCCGGCCATCGATAGGTCATGCCGTGGTAGTAGAATCCGCCGTCGCGGTTATGCTGCCTCATATCCCAGATCATGATGCCCGAGATGCCGTTCGCGATCACGGTATCGAGTGCGCATCTGAGGCTGTCGATCGGCATCGACCCGAATTCCCCGACGAAGTACGGCTTCCTTCCCTTTGCTTTTGCACGTGCACTGAGCATCAACGAAATCATTTGATACGTGGGGGCATAAGGGTGGGTGGAAACGACGTCGATGTTCGTGTCTGCAAGAGCTTCATCGCTGACCGCTTTGCTGTGTGTGCCTTCGAGGACAAGATGATTTCTGTCGAGGCTTTTGATGTACGCGGCGATTGTCCTGGTCCACTCATACGTTGTCGGTTCAAGCTCGTTCCCCGTTTCCCATCCGAGAATTGCTTTGTCGTCCTTGAACGGGATGCCGGTGTATATGTTGACGCGGTTCACGATATGTTCGATCGTTTTTTTGAAGTCAGAAATAAGAAGAGAATCAGTCCAGAATTCTTCTTTCTTCTTTCCACGAAATGCCGCGTACTCTTTCGGCCCTCCCCACCACCACCAATTGTCGACGAGTGGGATGATGACTCTGACCCCGACCTCGTTTGCAATTTGCAGCACCTTGTCATATGCCCTAAACGCTTCTTCATTGAACTTGCCCGGCCCTTCGACATGGCGGACGATGTCAAGAGGTTCATTCTCTTTTCGAACGGAGATCACGTACATTCTCGTGACTCTGCCCCCTGCCTGCTTAATTGCCAGAAGCGCATCCCGGATCTCAAACTCGTTCGCCGGACGCCACGGATTCGGGTTCGTAAATTCCTGGTTGTCTTCGATGTACTGGAGATTCGGAAGGTTGTAAGAAACAAACCGGAGTTCCGTGTTCCCCTCCATCAATTTGTCCCCTTTCGCGGTTACGAAATCCTGAAACTGGGCCGGGAGGCTCGTTGCGACAGCAAAGAGCAAAAATATGGTAAATGAACAGCGTGTCATAAAGAAACCTGCGCTTGAATCTCGAAATGCCGTTAAGAAAAGTAGTTCATCATTTTCTACACCCGGTCAATGCGACCGTAATTCTATGCGGCTGATTTGAACGCCGACTTCCAGCGAGATCTTCACGTATTTTGAATCATTGGGAATGTTTATTGCTTTCAGTCTTACAGCGTCGAAGAATTCGTAATCGTTTTTCCCGAAAATGTAGATTTCTTTTTTTGTTGTGATGTCGGAAAATTCATTCAAATCTTTTGAAACAGAAACCCCGATCGTTTTTTCCGAATCGGCAATGAAATAGTCAACGGTAATGTCCACTCTTTTTCCGCTGAGTTTGTAGATAATGTAACTGCCGGCATCTCCCGCCAGACGGCTGCGGTCTTCTTTCGCCCGGCGGATATCCTCCGTCGTCAGCAGCTTCAACCGCCCATCCTTTTGGAATATTTTATCGAAGTTTTCCATTTCATCCACCATCGTTCTCGTTGTCGTTTCGACGGGTCCGACGACGTTTGAATAGTCCGATTGGCCGGTCTCATTCTTTGCTTTGACGCGGTATAAATATTTTTTTCCGATTTCTGCCGACTCATCGGAAAAGAGGGGACGGTATTGATAGCGGGATTCGTCGACATCGGAACCGACAACAGTCCACACTGTGTCTGTCGCTGTTTCGCGTTCAACGTTGTATGATTCCGCACCGGTCGACCCCTGCCACGAAATTTCTGCCGCATCTTTGATTTCAAGCAATCGGGGTGCAGCCGGGACGGGAAGCCGTTCGGTTGTCGTTCCGTCTATTTCGTGCGCCTTTTCACGCAAAAGCGTAAGGACATTGCGTTCATCATAAAAATCGCCGCTCGGGAATCCGGGCCACCGATAGGCTTCGTAATTGTTGTATTCATAGTGATGGTAAAATCCGCCGTCGCGGTTCCTGAAGCGAAGGCTCCAAATCATTGCACCGGCGAGGCCCTGGTTGATCACAGTATCGGCGATCATCCGGATATCTTCCGTGGGAACGATCCCGAATTCACCCACGATGAACGGTTTCTTTCCTTTGGTCATCTGCCGGTTCTTGACGATGTAATCGACCGCAGCCTTTGCATTGTGGTAATAGTGCGTCGCGAGGATATCCAGGTTCGGGTCTTCCAGTGCCTCTTTGGAAATCTCTCGTGCCCCGGTACCTTCAAGTACCAAGTGATTTGGATCCATGCTTTTGATGTAGGCTGCGATTTCTTTTGTCCAGGAAAACGGGGGAGAGATTTCGTTGCCGGTTTCCCACGCGAGGATGGCCTTGTCCTGTTTGTATGGAATGCCGGTGATGGTGTTGGTGCGGTTGAGTACGAACTCGATTGTTTTCTTGAAGTCTGCGATCAACTGCTCGTCGGTCCAGAATGCATCCTTTGCTTTTCCGCGAAAGGCAGCGTATTCTTTCGGTCCTCCCCACCAATGCCAATTGTCCACGAACGGCACAATCAATCTGATCCCCACTTCGTTGGCAATTTGAAGGACTTTGTCGAATGTCTTGAAAGTCTCTTCGTTGAATTTTCCAGGGTCCTCAACATGAAAGATCTCGACCGTATCCCCTTCTTTCCTGACCGAGAAGACATAAATGCGAGCAACTTTGCCCCCCATTTGCTTGATCGACATTAACGCATCTCGGATTTCAAATTCATCCGGCAAACGCCACTGGTTAGTCCCGCTGAAAGGGAGATAGTCTTCAATATAGCTGAGGTTCGGAACATTGCACGAGATGAAACGAAGCTCAGCATCGCCGTCCATTAATTTGTCTCCCTTGACCGTAACAAAATATTTAAACTGGGCATCCGAAAAGAGCGTGAAGACGGCTAGAAGAACAAGAATCTGGAGAATTTTTTTCACGGTTCAGACCGGATTTAGTTAATGGACAGTTTTATCGTAGCCCAAGCGTCAAATGTAGTGCCATACATTGTATACAATCTCTCCTGAAAATGCAAAAATAAAAAATACATGGCCGATATTTCTTATTAATTTGTAAAAAATTATCAAAATAATAGGGGAATAAACCCTTTCTCGATGAAAATATACGTTAGTGACCCTCCCCCAAATAAATATCGTAAATTGAAATCTGTTGCGTCCTGCCGAAAAACGGCGGGATCAGGGTGATCACATTTACACGAATACAAGGCTTTTTTCTAGAAACGGCCCTGCGTTAGTATTTGCGGAAAATTTGCGGCACGTCAATTGCACTCTAAACCTCCAAAAATTCCGGTGAGAATATGAATAAAAAAGAACTGACAATTGAGTTTACCGATGCGTTGAGAGAAGGGATTTTGGAACGATGGTATCCGCTTGTTGTCGATAAAGAATGCGGCGGTTACTTTACAAACGTTACCTACGATTGGAAACTTCCCCCCGAACAGGAAAAGATGATCGTGACGCAGGCCAGGCATGTATGGACACTTTCTAAGCTTGCGTCATTTTTCGAGGGGGAAGGGGAGTACGAAAAAATGGCACTCCACGGCTATTATTCCATGAGGATTCATATGTGGGACGGGGAATACGGCGGGTTTTATCAAATCCGAAATCGTGTCGGCGGAATGTCCGATGTGAACGGGTGGCGCGATGAAAAACGCGCGTACGGCAATGCGTTTGGAATCTACGCGCTTGCGGCACTCTATCATCGGACCGGCACTAACGAAGTACTGGAGTTTGCGCAAGAAGCGTTTCGCTGGATGGAAGATCATTCGTTCGACCCGAAAGGAGGGGGCTATTTTGAATTTCTTACTCGTGAAGGGAAACCCTTTGATCCGAGTTCGGAATACAAAACGATTGCTGGCGACAAAAATGAACTCGGGTTCAAGGACCAGAATTCTTCCATTCATTTGCTCGAAGCGTACACCGAGCTGTACAGCGTGTGGAAATCTCCGCTGCTGCGAACACAGCTTGAGCGTCTGCTCGTTCTTATCCGGGACACGATGGTGTCGAAAGAGGGATCGTTGAGATTATTTTTTCATCCCGATTGGACGCCGGTTTCGTTTCGAGAATCGCCGGATGACGTACGAAAAGCAAACTTCGGCCTCGACCACGTTTCTTTCGGCCACGATTACGAAACGGCCTTTCTCATGCTGGAGGCGTCGCATGCTCTTGGATTGAAGAATGACACAAAGACCCTTGTCGTTGCGAAGAGAATGCTCGACCATGCACTCCGGTACGGGTTCGATGAATCTGTCGGCGGATTTTACGACGGCGGTTATTATTTCAAAGGAGAGAACGAGTGCAGAATTGTCAAGGACACGAAGAACTGGTGGGCGCAAGCGGAAGGGTTGAATGCTCTGTTATTGTTTTCAAAGATATTTCCGCAGGAGAAAAAATACTACGACTATTTCTTGAAGCAATGGAAATATGTAAAGACATACATCATCGACCCGAAAAACGGAGATTGGTTCGAAGGGGGATTGGACAAAGAACCGCATTTCGCGACCGGCCTCAAGAGCCATATTTGGAAGTGTACCTACCACACCGGGAGGGCATTGATGAACTGCATCGACCTATTGAACGAAGAGAGTCCGGTCAGTGAGGCGAAGAAAAAAGAAATTGCAGAATTGGCTGAGGCGTGGAATGCCGTTGCAACTTCCACCCATGTCAACGATTCCGGACAAAACTAGTACGATTCTAAGAATAAATGTTCTGTCTCTGTGGAACTCTGTGGATCTCAGTGACCCTCTGTGTAACCAATCTCTTGTTTCACAAAGAAACACAGGGGCGGCACAGAGAGCCACGGAGAAAACACAAATGCCTTCCATCCAATCCTCGTTTGGGGATGGATCAAGGCATTTCTGTTTTCCAGGAAGAAAAGACTATTTTTTCTGTAACTTCAGATTTTTTGAAATCAAGTCGCAGCGTTGTTTCACACTCATTGCGCTGCGATACCCGTCTTCAGGCGTGTGGAGAACATAATCCAACAATTGCCCGACGCTCGATGACGCAACATGCATGCGTGTATCCGACGACGCATAATAAATGAGGACCTCGCCGTTATCGCGCTGTATCCAGCCGTTGCTGAAAACGACATTCGAAACATCGCCGACACGCTCCATGCCTTCGGGCGCAATAAAGTATCCCTGGGGACGGGCAATGACTTTTGATGGATCTTTCAGATCGGTCAAAAACAAATAGAGCACATACCGCAATCCGGCGGCCGTGTTCCGAACACCGTGCGCAAGCTGGAGCCATCCCTTATCGGTCTTGATTGGTGCAGGGCCGAGGCCATTCTTCACTTCTTTAATAGTGTGATACACCCGGTCGTCGACGATAATCTCACTGCGGATTTCGGCATTTTCAATCGAATCGGAAAGACCCCAGCCGATGCCGCCGCCCGACCCGGTTTCAATGAATCCATCTTGCGGACGTGTATAGAACGCGTACTTCCCGTGAACAAGCTCTGGATGAAGAACAACGTTTCTTTGCTGCGGAGACTTTGTTTTGAGGTCGGGCAGCCTGTCCCATTTTTTGAAATCCTTTGTGCGGATGATTCCGCATTGCGCAGTCGCAGAAGACATATCTGTTCTCGATGCGGTCGGATCTTTTCGCTCGGTGCAGAATAATCCGTAGGTCCAGCCGTCTTCATGTTTCACAACGCGAAGGTCGTACACGTTCGTATCGGGGTCGGACGTTTCGGGAAAGACGATGGGATAATCCCAGAAGCGGAACTTGTCAACGCCGTTGGGAGATTCTGCGACAGCAAAAAAAGATTTTCTGTCAACGCCTTCGACACGGATGAAAAGTAAAACTTTTCCCTTGTGCTCGAACGCCCCGGCGTTGAATGTTCCGTTGACTCCCAGCCGTTCCATCAAGTACGGGTTTGTGGAATAATTGAGGTCGTATCGCCATGTGATCGGAACGTGCTCGGCCGTAACGACCGGATTGACGTACCGGTAGAAGACGCCGTTGCTTTTTTTAGCTTTTGTATTGGGTGTTCTCAGAAGTTTTTCGTGCTCGCTGGAGAGACGCTTCCGCTTTTTATTGAATTCTTCTCGTGTCATGGTATTCCTCTCGTAGAGACTTTTTTGAAAAAGCGGCCGGCCTTTCGTTGCAGCTGCGATCAATTGGCCGCCGTTCATCGGCTTCAGGTGCAGCACTCGTTTGTCGAAATCAGGGGGCAAGACCCTATCTTATGATTTACACCGCTCGCAACCCTAGATAAGCACAAACGGTGCCATTTCCATTTATGGCAATATCTATTTTTTTGGCGTTTTGGTCAATACGCTGATTTATCAACGTGATAATGATTATAGAAATGATAAAGCGGCCTGAAGATTGATTTGTTGGAAATTTGCAGTTGGAAGTATAAATGGCGAAATTAATTCGGCAAAAGAGTTGCTAATGAGCTGATATTACGCAAGACATTACATTATCCACGAAGTGCACGAAGAAGGCATATTTTTGAAAGAAAATGTTGACCCCGCAATAATTTCCGCCTTCGTGCTTCTTCGTGTTCAAAGAGTTGCTTATCAACCGACGTTACGCAAGACATCACATTTTCCACGAAGTGCACGAAGAAAGTATATTTTTGCAGATTTTTACCGAGTAGATTCTTTTTGATAGAAAATATTGACCCTTTAATAATTTCCGCCTTCGTGTTTCTTCGTGTTCTTAGTGGAGACCTTACGATGACTAACGTGAGCTGCAAAGTCTTCCAATATAATGTTTGAGGAGTATCCGATATATGAAAACAGCTGCCCGAACATTTTTCTTTCTAACGTTTCTCATTTTCGAAAGTGCCGATTCACAAAACCGGCCTCTCCAATTTGCATCGATATTTGCCGACAGCATGGTGCTGCAGCAGCAGCATGACGTCGCTGTTTGGGGAAAAGGAACAGCCGGAAAGAAGATCGTCGTCGAATCTTCCTGGAAAAGCACTGCATCAACGGTCGCCGACAGCGAAGGATCGTGGTCCGTTGCGTTGAAAACGATAAAAGCCGGAGGACCGTATCAAGTAACCGTGTCTGACGGCGATACGACACTTACTTTGCACGATATCCTCCTCGGCGAAGTATGGCTCTGCTCCGGACAATCGAACATGGAAATGCCGCTTGAAGGATGGCGCCCCGCGAACCCAATTGTAAATTCCGATAGTGAGATTGCGAACGCGAATTATCCGAGCATAAGACTTTTTGGGATGAAGCGGGCGTATTCAATTGAGCCCGAATTCTCGTGCGATGGAAAGTGGACGGCATGCACTCCGCAAAACGCACGATTGTTCAGCGCAGCCGGTTATTTTTTCGCGAAGACGCTCTACGAAAGACTCAAGGTACCGATCGGGATGATCCATGCAAGCTGGGGAGGGACGGCAATTGAATCGTGGATAGGAAAAAAAGAACTTGCCACGCTCGATGCATATCGTCAGGTACTCCAGAAGATGGAAGAAGAACGCGACAGTATTGCTATACTTAATAAATGGATCGACAGCCATCCAACAATAAAGCTGGCCGGGCGGAGGCAGGAAAACAGATGGTTGTCCCTCGATTTTGACGACAGTGCCTGTGCTTCCAAGAAATTCAACGATTCGCTTTGGAAGCAAATGTTGCTTCCAACCGTATGGGAGCGGACGGAGATGGGCGAGTTCGACGGAGCTGTTTGGTTCAGGAAAGAAGTGATTCTTCCTTCAAACTGGCGCGGGAAGGATCTTCTCCTCAGCCTCGGTCCGATCGACGATATGGATGAAACGTACGTCAACGGCACGCTTGTCGGCAGTCGGCTCACTGAAGGCATGTGGCAGACTCCTCGAACATATTCTCTGCCGGCCAGCGATGTTCAGGATTCAATCGTCCAGATCGCGGTGCGGGTTCTTGACTACGGCGGCAACGGAGGAATATGGGGGAAGCCTGAAGAAATGCAGTTGAAGAGAGCAGACACTGCATTGTCAATTCCATTGGCCGGCAGCTGGAGATATTTGCCCGTGGCGGAATTCCGCGGCGGAATATTTTATGTGTTTGGATACAAAGGCCAGGAATATTTCAAGCGCCCGAAAGTACAGAACGATTTTTCCGCGTATTCACCCACGGCGTTGTTCAACGGAATGATATCGCCTCTCGTTCCGTTCACGCTGAGCGGAGTACTCTGGTATCAAGGTGAATCGAATTCCGGAAACCCGAAAATGTACGAGACATTATTCCCGCTGATGATCGGCGAATGGAGAAATGTTTTTCGCTCGGAGAACATGCCGTTCTACTATGTTCAAATCGCGCCGTTCAAATATGATTCGGCTACTCATTCCGAGCTTCTCCGTGAAGCCCAGTTGAAAACGCTGGCTGTAAAAAACACCGGGATGGTTGTGACTCTTGATATCGGCGATCCGAACAGCATCCATCCGGCGGACAAACAGGATGTCGGCAAGCGGCTCGCGTGGTGGGCGCTGGCGAATACGTACCATCAAAAGAAAATCGCATTCTCGGGACCGATCTTTCGTTCGATGAAAGTGAAAAAGAATATTGCGGTTCTGAAGTTTGAAAATGTCGGCAAGGGATTGGTGCTGAAAGAAGATTCAAGCGGCAACGAGTTTCAGATTGCAGGTGATGACAAACAATTCAAGAACGCAACCGTAAAAATAAAAGGCTCAACTCTCATTCTATCGAGCAAAGATATTCTTCATCCGGTTGCAGTCCGCTATGCATTCATGAATGCATCGTCGGCAACGTTGTTTACGAAGGACGGATTGCCCGCATCGTCATTTAGGACGGATGATTGGAAATAGAAGCTCCGATGGCGATAAGCATCGCCACGGTTTGGGATGGCATCATGAAGTAAACTATATTACAATGATACACTTTATCAAAATAATATACAGGATGAAAGAGAGCGGACGGAGAAAAATGGCAGCTTTTAGCCAAAATCTGCGCTAAATGAAGGGCAAAAATGTGGCATCATGTGTGCGGAAGCGTAGTCGTGTGGTTCCTTGACGGATGAGATGCAATCCCTGCACTATCGGTGTAATATTACTTCAATCCATTCTTACGCTTACGGTCGATGTTTCATAATATCCTCCAAGTCCGATTCCTTTGAAGCTGCATTGTTCTTCAATTGTTGCCGGAAGAAGCTCATAGTTTCATAACGAACATTCCATGTGCTACGAGGGAATTTTGACGCAAGCAGAAGCAACTAATTTTAAGAAACGCTTGACATTAGATTTTCTTACACTTAAATTGGCGGCAGATGAAGAATGTGCTTCTTTTCAAATTCTCATGTCATCGCACCGGTTATCAAACCAAAAAATAGTATCCTCCCCATCACAAAATCAATTGGAGAAGTAAAATGTCTATTGGTACTTCTTACACTCGAAGCAAACTAGCGTGTGCAGTCGCGGCAGTGATGTTGATGGCAGCACAAACGTTGTTTGCACAAGGATCAGGTACTCTGAACGGCCGCGTGTTAGACAAGGCGACCGGTGAGGCGCTCGTCGGCGCCAATGTCCTAGTCGTGAACACGAACTTAGGGGCAGCAGCAGATATCGATGGAAAATTTATTATTCATAATATACCTGCAGGGAAACAAACGCTGAAAATATCGTATGTCGGGTACAACGCGGCAACAGTCGACATAACAATGACGGCCAATGCAACAATAGATCAAGACTTTCGGTTGCTGCCGGGAACAGTTATCGGTGAGACGGTTGTGATCACAGCGCAGGCGAAAGGGCAGCTGTCGTCGATCAATGAACAGCTGGCATCGACCTCGATCATCAACGTCGTGTCTGCCGAGAAGATGAAAGAATTGCCGGATGCGAATATCGCGGAATCGATCGGAAGACTTCCGGGCATCTCGATACAGAGAGATAACGGCGAAGCGGATGCCGTCATCGTTCGCGGATTAGCTCCGAAGTACAACGAGATCAGCATCGAAGGCGTTCCGATGAGTTCGACGTACTACGGCGACCGTGGCGTTGATTTGAGTTTACTGGGAGACGATCTGGTGAAAGGGGTGGAAGTATCGAAAACCTTGCGTCCGGATATGGATGCGGATGCGTTGGGAGGGACAGTGAACCTGACGTTAAAGACGGCTCAGCCGGGTTTCCATTATGATATTTGGGGAAACGGCGGCTATACAAAATTACGCAGTTCGTATGATAACTATAAATTTGCAGGGAGCGCGGGAGACAGGTTTGTCGATGATCAAATCGGAGTTTTGGTACAGGGAAACATTGAGGAGAAACAGCTTCCGTCAGACCAGCTTAATGCCACCTATTCTACTCCTGTGCGTTCATCGGTTGTAGTAACCAATCCCCCCACATTTTATGTGCCCACGGCGACAACAGAACTGACGGACAATACTACGACGAGGCATCGCTATGGTGGGAGTTTGATCCTGGATTATACGTCGGATTTTGTGGACGCAAAATTCTTTACCTTGTACGATCAGAAAAAAGACAGCAGCATAACGAGAGATAATACGACGCAATTTGACAGCAGGGAGTTTTTCGACCAGGTTTTTGTCAATCAAACAAAAACCGATCAACGGACGAATTCCCTCCAGGCGTTATTCAAGATCGGCGGGACGGAATTGCCGGTGTCATTATCATATACCAGATCAGATTCGCATACCCCGAATGGACTCGAGTTTGATTTTTATCAAACGGGTGTTCAATCGACGCCGCAAGGAAATGCGCTGACATACGGAACACCGTTGAATCTGATAAATGCGATGGGTGTGTTCAAACCGGGGGATCCAAATTCTTACCTTAACAATATACAAATATCCAGCGCAGACCTGGTAGACGCAACGTATGATGCAAAAGTTGATTGGAAAATACCCTTCAAACTTTCGGATAACATATCGGGAAAAATATCTCTTGGAGGGAAGTATCATAGCGTAAACCGGACAAGCATTGGAAGTCAGGAACAAGAATATATGCAATATGGCGACGGTTCGGGGACGAGGCTCGCGATCCAGAATTCTTACGCAAATCTCTTCCCGGGTCTTGCGGGACTGACGGGTGTTGGTGCCAGCCAGAGCGGCATTTCTGCCTCTCCTTTCGTGGATCCGAGTTACTCAAGAACCAGTATTTTAGGATATCCTATCGGGCCGAATTGGTTTGAACATAATTTAGTAATCATGGCGAATGAGGCGTTGACTAATCCGGGAGTAGCCATTTGGCAGCAGGGCGTTCAGGACTTTAACCAGAACTATACGGATAAAGAAAAATCCCAGGCCGGCTATCTGATGGGTGAGTTTAACATCGGCAATAGCCTCACGATAGTTCCTGGTGCCCGTTATCAGGAAGAAAAAACCGATCTTTCTGCCTACCATATTCAGCCTGTGAGCGCTAATGCAAACGGCCTCGGCGCTCTTCCTGTTTTGTGGGAGACAAAAAGAGACAACCCGTATTGGTATCCTTCCGTCAATATTAAATATAAAGCGACCGAGAACGTTCAGATCATGGGTGCAGTCTACAGGAGTGTTTCGTTGCCGAGTTACTCGGATATTTCTCCCCTCCTTATATTGCAGACTGGCACCACCGGTGTTACCTCGAGTAACCCATTTTTGAAACCCTCGACTGCATCGAATTACGACCTTGGAGCCTCGCTGCATAGCGACGCTGTCGGGTTGTTCACGGTTGACCTGTTTTACAAGGATATCAGTAATCTTATTTATAGCTTCCAAAATTACTATCCGTATTCCCCGTACCCCATTGTCGGCGCTCCGGCTGATTTCAGCAGCAGGGTGCCGAGCGTAAGTTATTTTGATTCGACATTTCTGCAAAGCAATCCGCAGACCGGCAAAACATCGGGTGGTAGTATTGTGATGAATGATCCTTCTGATGCATATCTGAGAGGGATTGAGCTTTCATGGCAAACACATTTTTACTATCTCCCCGGGTTATTAAGCGGAATAGTTCTCGAACTTAATGCCTCATTCATGAGCTCCAATGAACTGTATCCCTATTTCTTTGTAAAATCACCAAGAACAGGAGCTAAAGACACGCTTATATATTCAACAACGGGAGGACCGTTACAGGACCAGCCGAAAGGAATCTATAATGCAATACTCGGGTGGGATTACAAGGGATTCAGTTCACGGTTCTCGCTCGAATATCAGGAGTTGTCGCTGCAAAGTATCGATACCCAGTATGGGCTGAGGAACAGTTACTATGACAACGTGCTGTTGTTCGATATTTCGCTGAAGCAGCAAATCATAGATAACCTCTACATATTTGCCAATGCGACAAATCTCAACAATCATGTTGATAGTTACTATTACAGTCATCCGGCGTATCTTGCCGTCGGTGCAGGTAATTTGCCGACATACGGGCAGACATACGGAATGAATGCACAGCTTGGACTCAGCTTTAGTTACTAGCATCCATAATGTTGTTGTTTCAATTAAACCGAAATCTTCTCAACATAGTCAATAGCACGAACCACATAAACCGTAAAAATTTAGAAAGGAGGGATGGGAAAAAGGCAAAAAACTCAGCATAAGCATGTTCACGTTGTTTTCCACTAACTTTAGGAGAAAAAAATGAAAGCAAGAATGGTACTCTGCTTGTTTATCGTTATACTGATGGCAAGCTTTGTGGCGAGCCGTTCCATGGCTCAAGTGAAGATAAGTGGTGATACTGCCTACATCTCCGGGTCCGATTTTGCGGGTAATGGATGGTTAGGAGAAATGGACAGCACTATCAGTAACGATACTACCGCGTCAGGCGCAAGGAAAGATCCGAATAGAGTTTACGCACTCTATGAAGGTCAGGTCTATTTTCAATTGACGCCGATGTACTTCAACAATCCGACCGGTACATTGACGATAGTCGGTGTTCCCGATCCTAACAACCCATCGGCACATGCAAAACCGATCGTCTTATTGCAGCCGAGTAACGGAACAGAGGTCGCTGCCAATAAGGTGTATGGCAGCATCACAATTAAGAACGTTCACTGGCAGGTTATGGAATTGGATGGAAACCTCCAATCCGAGCTCTTCTATTGCGGCACGGCGAACCAGCATCCGCAGCAGTTGATCCTCGACCAGGATTTGTTTGAATTCAGCAACACGGATATTTTTGATTGCACGAACGAAACAGGCGCGATCGGCGGCTGGCCGTATGGAGCGAAGTTCTTCATCACCAACTGCTATTTCCGGAACATGTTCGAACCGGGTCAGTGGTGGAGTTCAAGAGTCTTCCAATGCAAGCATCCGATTGACACGTTGTGGGTTGAAAACGTTACAACGACAAGCGGAGGTCTTACATTCCTGCAGCAAAATCAGCTTACCGACTTTGCGTACTTCAACCATAACACGATCATCAACCAGAAGAAATACTGGCTCTTATCTCCGTATCACCGCACCTTCTATGTCACGAACAATATTTTTGTCAACCAGAACTGGGTCGGCGAAGATTCAAACGTGACGAACAGCGGTCAGGATCCTGACAAATTATTCATGAGCACAATTAACATCGACACGAATAATGCCACGAACGGACTGATAACCCAGCCGAAGTATGAAGGTACACCTGGCGATACAGCTTCTTTCGCGCGCGTGATGGGTCTCCAGTATTTGCCGGTATATATTTCGAACAACATCAATTTCAATGACCCACTGATAGCAAGCGGATATTACAATAGTAACACGTATATCCAAGCCGACACCGGTACTAGCCCCGGAGCGTTTAACGCGATACCGTCAGATTTGGGTTGGTTCACTATATTTAGGAAACCGCAGCCGGTACACAATATACCGGGCGAGTGGGAGAATTCACGCACGGCAGCATTGATGGCCGCTTATGCGCCGCCAAATGGCGGGATGATTGAAGAGAGCACCACGCAACCCACAACCAGTCCCGTTCCGTACGGCATGAGTGCAGCCGTCGTAACTTTGATGGCGGAATGGAATCAGGCTGTGTATGGCGATCCAAGATTCCCCTCTAAACCTGCTATTACCAGCAGCGCCTATATTTATGGCGACTACAATCCGACAAACTCTGCCCGGTATTGTCGGTGGTTCGAAGACAGACGGAATAACCCAGTCGACCGCACTCGCAGCCGGTGATCAGGTTGGAATTTCCAAGTTCACCGATCTAACGGAGAACTTCAGTCAGTCCTCTGCTATCTCTACGATCGATCAATTCCCGATAGGTTCCTTAATCTGGGATGATACGAAAAATGCTGCCTATGCTGCGGCTCATGCCAACGAATTAGGTCTCGTTGTGAGCAGATATTTATCATTGAATGGTATTACAGCGGTTAAAGCGGCGAAAACAGGCGTTGCAACAACGTTTGAACTTTCGCAAAACTATCCGAACCCGTTCAACCCGTCAACACAGATCGACTTCTCAATTCCGCAACAGTCGAATGTTCAGTTGAAGGTCTACAACACGCTCGGTCAGGTAGTGGCGACGCTGGTCAACGGAAACCTTTCCGCCGGCTCGCATAGCGTAAACTTTGACGCCCGAAATCTTGCTAGCGGCATGTATATCTATCGTCTCTCCGCCGGCAACTTCACGAGCGTAAAGAAGATGCTTCTGTTGAAGTAAGCGGATCTGCCTTGATTCTTTAATCAGGTCTGCGATGTACTACGAGAAGGCGGCTCGCTTTGGCGAGCCGCCTTTCTTTTTTTAAAGGGGAAACGATGAACGAATAAGCCGGTTCGAATGCCAATGAAGAAGAGGCAGAATTCGCCGGCGACGTTCACTCGGGCATTCGGCAGCGTGGCAGCAACGACAATGATCTGTCCGGTTTGGGTATCGAATATTCCCCAAAAAGCCCTCGTGATTCTTGAAAATGTCTTTCCGATTGACTACATTCTTGCGGCACAGGGTGATCGTCTCTTGCAAGTGCACGATTTTTTCCGTCGTCGCTTCAAATTCTCCCTCACCGCGCTTGATTTCAAGGCTCAAGTTCAATGAACCATCCCCCGCTTATCAGGGGATAATAAATAGTAAAAAAGTATCTTGAGGAGAAGAAAAAATGTCTATTGGTATATCTTACACTCGAAGCAAACTAGCGTATGCAGTCGCGGCAGTGATGCTGATGGCAGCACAAACGTTGTTTGCACAAGGATCAGGTACTCTGAACGGCCGCGTGTTAGACAAGGCGACCGGTGAGGCGCTCGTCGGCGCCAATGTCCTAGTCGTGAACACGAACTTAGGGGCAGCAGCAGATATCGATGGAAAATTTACTATCCACAATATGCCGGCGGGGAGACAAACATTAAAAATTTCATATGTGGGGTATAATTCGACCACTGTCGACGTGACAATAACGGAAAATGCAACGATAGAACAGGACATTCGGTTGGTGCCGGGAACAGTTATCGGTGAGACGGTTGTGATCACAGCGCAGGCGAAAGGACAGCTGGCCTCGATCAATGAACAGCTGGCATCGACCTCGATCATCAATGTCGTGTCTGCCGAGAAGATGAAAGAATTGCCGGATGCGAATATCGCGGAATCGATCGGAAGGCTTCCGGGCATCTCGGTACAGAGAGATAACGGCGAAGCGGATGCAGTCATCGTTCGCGGATTAGCTCCGAAGTACAACGAGATCAGCATCGAAGGCGTTCCGATGAGTTCGACGTACTACGGCGACCGTGGCGTTGATTTGAGTTTACTGGGAGACGATCTGGTGAAAGGGGTGGAAGTATCGAAAACCTTGCGTCCGGATATGGATGCGGATGCGTTGGGAGGGACAGTGAACCTGACGTTAAAGACGGCTCAGCCGGGTTTCCATTATGATATTTGGGGAAACGGCGGCTATACAAAATTACGCAGTTCGTATGATAACTATAAATTTGCAGGGAGCGCGGGAGACAGGTTTGTCGATGATCAAATCGGAGTTTTGGTACAGGGAAACATCGAGGAGAAACAACTTCCGTCAGACCAGCTTAATGCCACCTATGATACTCCTGTGCGTTCATCGGTTGTAGTAACCAATCCCCCCACATTTGAAGTACCCACGTCGTCGGCAGAACTGACGGACAATACTACGAAGAGACACCGCTACGGTGGGAGTTTGATCCTGGATTATAAGTCGGATTTTGTAGACGTGAAATTCTTCAACGTGTACGATCAGAAAAACGACAGCAACATAACGAGAAATTATTCGACAGATTTCGCCAGCAATAGTTTCACAGACCAGATTTTTGTGAGCGATACAAAGACCGAACAACGGACGCATTCGCTCCAGGCGTTATTTAAGATAGGCGGAACGGAATTGCCAATATCATTATCGTACACGAAAGGGGATCAACATACACCCTTTGGACAGGAGTTTGATTTTATCCAGAGCCTCACCGGGACTGCCATCCCGGGTGCTGCCCTGGCTTATGGACAGCCTTCCGCATTAGTAAGCGACATGGGTGTCATGAGGGCGTCGCAATCCGTGCTCTGGGGTATCGAGGAAACCAATACAAATCTGACAGACGCTTCATACGATGCAAAGGTCGACTGGAAAGTACCGTTCAAACTTTCAGAGGACTTTTCAGGAAAATTGTCGGTTGGTGCAAAATACCACGACGTCGACCGTTCCAGCGATAATTCCCGATTATACTACGATGTACAATTTGGAGGGAGTAAAGGCAGAAGACAAGATCTCATTGCTGCAATTCCATTTCTTACGGGAGCTAATCCGAGCCCTACTATTGAAGAAGGAGGAATTGAAGCAAAATATTTCCTCGATCCGAGTTACAACAGAACAAGTATTTTAGGATACCCTATTGGAGATGCGTATGACCCGTACAAATTGACATATATGCAGGGTACCATATTTCCGGCGTGGCAAGCCGCCTACTACTATGATGGAGTTGGGTCTTATGACCAGAACTATACAGATAAAGAAAAGACCCGGGCAGGCTATCTGATGGGTGAGTTTAACATCGGCAATAGCCTCACGATAGTTCCGGGTGCCCGTTATCAGGAAGAACAAACCGATATTTCTGCGTACCAGATTCAACCCAACGGTTCCAATGCAAATGGTCTTAACGCTCTCCCCATTTTGGTGGAGAAAAAGAGAGACAACCCGTATTGGTATCCTTCCGTCAATATTAAATATAAAGCGACCGAGAATGTTCAGATCATGGGTGCAGTCTACAGGAGTGTTTCGTTGCCGAGTTACTCGGATATTTCTCCTCTGGTTATATTGCAGACTGGCGCAACCGGTGTTACATCGGGTAACCCATTTTTAAAACCCTCGACTGCAAAGAATTACGATCTCGGAGCTTCGGTGTTTAGCAACAGTGTCGGCTTGTTCACGGTTGACCTGTTTTACAAGGATATCAGCAATCTTATTTATAGCTTCCAAAATTACTATCCTTTTTCCCCATATCCTATTGTCGGTGGTCCAGCTGACCTCAGCAGCAGGTTGCCGGGCGTAAGTTATTTTGATTCAACATTCCTGATTGGCAATCCGCAAAATGGCAAAACGGCAGGTGGTACTATTCCAATGAATGATCCTGCCGATGCGTATCTGAGAGGGATAGAGCTTTCGTGGCAAACACATTTTTACTATCTCCCCGGGTTATTAAGCGGAATAGTTCTCGAACTTAATGCCTCATTCATGAGCTCCAATGAACTGTATCCATATTTCTTTGTAAAATCACCAAGAACAGGAGCTAAAGATACGCTTATATATTCAACAACGGCAGGGCCGTTACAGGACCAGCCGAAAGGAATCTATAATGCAATACTCGGATGGGATTACAAGGGATTCAGTTCACGGTTCTCGCTCGAATATCAGGAGTTGTCGCTGCAAAGTATCGATACCCAGTATGGGTTGAGGAACAGTTACTATGACAACGTGTTGTTGTTCAGTATTTCGCTGAAGCAGCAAATCATAGATAACCTCTACATATTTGCCAATGCGACAAATCTCAACAATCATGTTGATAGTTACTATTACAGTCATCCGGCGTATCTTGCCGTCGGTGCAGGTAATTTGCCGACATACGGGCAGACATACGGAATGAATGCACAATTAGGACTGACGTTTAATTATTAGGACGGCCTCCAAGAATAAAAATCGAATTTTGTAATCTACCGTCATTCTTCTGCCAAAGGCATCCTCCGGAGGAGTCCTTCGGACCTTCGGGAGACGCAGCCGCGACGGTTTCGCCAGACGCTCCCGTTCCGTCTCGGCGGAACGGGATTGCTTCCCGAGGGTACTCCAAAGAAGTCCTTTGCACCTTCGGGACAGGGTAGGCAAATGGCGCGTTCATCCTGGGTACGCGATACCGCTCGAAGAGCGGGAGAGCGCATCGTCAATGACCCGATGGTCGTCGACCTCGCCGAGTCGAGTCGTCGACCGTCGGGAAGGACAAAGCAACTTGTTTTTGAAATACTTCTAGAATAAAGTATTACCATTTGAGGTATTGACTATGCGAAAGTATTTCATACGATTTCATTGAATTAGGATATCCAACAGCAGCAGGCGATCAACTCACAGGAGGAAAAAATGAAAAAGTTTCTACCGTTTTTGTTGGGGCTGTTTTTTCTCGCACACCTGGCGAGTGCCCAGGTGCTCGAAGGCTTCGGAACAAAAGGGAGCCTCGGCATTTTCAAAGATGCCGGATGGGGAACGCTCACTGACAGCATTTACCAGACCAACGATCCGACAAACAGCGCTAACGGCGTTATGGGCGTGGCGTTCGATCTTAAAGGAGTCAACGACCATAACGCGATACGTCCTGTGACCCAACAATTGGTGAAGGATACGAAAGGCGCTCTCTACCTCACATATTGGGTCTACATTCCAGCGAACAGCACTATTCCCGACAGCCTCGTGATCGGTTTGTGGTGGCAGGTCCCTATCAATTGGACATTTAATGAGACTGACTATTACGCGAAGGATATCCCGAAAGGCAAATGGTACCCGCTTTCCGCTCCGATCATGGATTCAAGTATTGCAGACCCCGCAAACGACCTTCTTGCAGGCCACGGCTTTGGCGATTTCGGCATTCAATGGAATAACGGCAAAGATAGCACAACGGTTTGGAAAGGGGTCATGTACATCGACAGCGTTTCTCTCATCGGCGCGAAGCCAACCGTATTCGGAGATTTTAAAACGAGCATCGAGGGATTCAGCGAACAGTGGAACAACGGCTGGAAGGACAGCGTCTTCTGGAATGCCGGACCTATTGGAGACAGCTCCGGCGTTGCCGGCTTCGAGCTCCAGGACGGCTCCGCTTCTACAGCATTCACGTCCTTCGGATTCCAGCCGTCGGGTTCAGGCATCAATGCACGAGGCATGAATGCCCTGGTCTTCTGGGTGTACGTTCCCTCGACTTTCCCGGATACCTTTCATATTCAAACCTGGGCACAAAGCGACCCGGGTTGGAATTGGCCGCCGTACGGCCCGAGGGACTACATCGGAAAGAGTATTCCGAAAGAAAAATGGTTTCCGTTGTATTTCGACCTTGCTCAGGCGAGCTTCATCGATACGGTCAGCGGAAGTTTCTTCAACACGTTCAACAACGCCAGCGACAATCTGAGGAAGCTTGGCATTCAGGTCGGCGGTCCGAGCGGAGTGACGTGGCAGGGAAATATTTACATTAAAAATGTTTCACTCGTCAATCAAGTTCTATCTGTGCCGCCCCCGCCGATAACAACGCCAGTCTGGGTTATCGCGAATTTTGACAGTTCGGCAAACGGAGGCAAACAAGGCTTTTATGTCCCGTCGTGGGCAACCGGCACGCTGTCCCGCCCCAACGGTATACTTTACGGCAAGTCGTCGGGGTACGTTCTGCAGGGGAGTGTCAGCCTATCTCCTTCGACACCCGAATTTGCAACTGTAAGAGATAGCGTTGTGATGCAGAAGAATGATTCCATTGTGACAAAACTGACATGTGCTGTCAACCTCCCTCTGTCGATGCCGGTGAACGCAATTGTGAAGTTTTATGTCGACGGCGGAACGAACGACAGCGTCGCGGTGGCGGACACTGTCGGCAAGCAGATCACGCTCGGTCAGTGGACTACTCTGGCCATCACGAAGCTCGATTCGCTCGCTAACCTCGGGACATTTGATCCGACGAAACCGGCAAGAATTGGAGTCGCGGTCTATTATCCCGGCGCTCTTGATACCACCACGTGGTCCGGCAAGATCGAGCTGGATGATTTCACCGCGTACGGCATCTGGTTTGCGAATGGAGTCCCGTCGGGCGTCAAGCAGGGTGATGCCGGAGTAGTCTATCAATACCAACTCTACAACAATTATCCGAATCCGTTCAACCCATCTACAAAAATCAAATACGACGTCCAAACGGATTCGAAAGTCCTCATTAAGGTATTTGATATTCTCGGCAGAGTGGTTGCTACCCTGGTAGACCGGAAGCAGGCAGCCGGATCGTATGAAGTTGAGTTCAACGCGTCTTCGCTCTCCAGCGGCATATACTTCGTTCGGATGAATGCCGGCGGGTTTGTCAAAACTCAGAGGATGATGCTGCTGAAATAGTTCGTACAGTCACGGGCGGGATCAAAAATGATTCCGCCCTTTTTTGTTTCGGATCCTCAGTCGATAACCGGGCCGTATCGCGAGCGTAAAGCTGAACTGTTGACCCGGAGAGCGCCCGGGAATTTTTGTCTCCGAGGCCCCAATTCAAACGAAAAATTCCTGCTTGCTCGCCGCGAGTTCCCGAGGCAGTTCCACCGAGCGAAATTTGAGATCACGTGTTTTTATGAATGGATGCAGAGCAAGGTATTTATCATTATTTGTGCGGGAGTTGTTATGAAATCGACCGGAACACATTGTAGGAACACTGTTGTGCAAAAACTCGCAGGTGTCGTGCTTCTCGCTCTTTTTTTTATTCCAACAGGGAATGTTGTATCGCAGGCAAGGATACAATATGCTGGCAGAAATATTTTTATCAGCGGGATCAATATCGCATGGGTTAACTTTTCCGGCGACATCGGTCCAAATCCGCCGAACCTGGCTCAGTTTCAGACGGAGTTTCAAACGGTGCACTCCAATGGCGGGAACGTGATGCGCTTCTGGCTCCATACAAACGGCACACAAACTCCTGTGTTCGATGCCAATGGATTCGTCACCGGACCGGGCCCGATCGCGATTCAAAGTCTCAAACAGATCCTTGCACTTGCCCATCAATACAATATCGGCTTGATCCTGTGTCTCTGGTCGCACGACATGCAGAATCAATCCCAAATGGACACGGCAGGACTGCATCGGAATGCGAACCTGCTGAACGATACCGCGTATACGAATGCATACATACGAAACGCATTAATCCCAATGGTCGATTCGGTAAAAGGAAACCCGGCGGTCGTTGCATGGGAAATCTTCAACGAGCCCGAAGGCATCACGAACGAATTCGGCTGGTCGGGTGACGATCATGTACCATTTGCAAGCATCCAGAGGTGCATCAATTTGATGGCTGGGGCGATCCACAGGACGGACCCGGCCGCGCTTGTCACAAGCGGAGCTGTCACGTTTCAAACGTTGACGGATGTTCCCACGACCGGGACCGTTAAGGGGGGGCTGAACAAGTCGATCGGCGGCATGTCGGCCGGCGATCGGCAAATCGCCGCACAAGCCTTCAACGCGAGACACCGATTGAGCATGACGGACGAAGAGTATCTCGATTATATACAAAAAACTTCTGCGGCGAGCAATTCAAACTATTACAGGGACGATCGTCTTAAAGCTGCCGGCGGCGACACTCTTGGAACGCTCGATTTCTATTGCGTTCATTATTACGCTCAGGGAACTCCGCTTTCACCCTTTGTCCACCCGGCGTCATTCTGGGGATTGACGAAACCGATTGTGGCCGCTGAATTCTACATGCAGGCGACCGACGGCGTCCCGGCCCTTAGCCTCTATCCCTGGCTTTACAACAACGGCTACGCCGGTGCTATGATGTGGTCGTGGACCGATTTTGGCAATCCGGTGACGAATTCCGCCGCCGATACATGGACTTCACTGAATTACATGTTCGCCAATTACCGGAACGATGTCATCACAAATCCGACGACAGGTTCCATTTATGTTTTTAGCGCAACTCCGGGAACGATCGAAAAAACGGATACGACGATGTTGCGCTGGGATACGGAGCCCGGATCGGTCGTGAAATTGGATGGCAGCAGCGTCTCTGTCAAGGACAGTGTATTGATTCATCCGCTCGTTACAACAACGTATACGTTGACTGCAAGCGGAGTCGTCCAGGATACAGCAAAGTTTGTTCTTACCGTTTTGCCGACGGGAAGAATAGTGAACTTCAAAGCGCTACCCGTTCAAGTCGGGACGGGAGAACCCGTCAGCCTGATATGGCACGTGGTCAAAGGATCAGCCGTCACGCTGAACGGCGCCCCGGTCCCGACGTCCGATTCGATCAGCGTTGTGCCCGACCCCGCGAACGGCAGCTATACTCTCATCGGAAAAGGAGATGAAGAAGATTCCATCACGATACAATTGCAGATACTTCCCCCCGATCAGGTCGACAGAGCATATCAGGCGTATGTGACGGCGTCTTCGAATGACACCGTTGCCTACAGCTTCAGCGATCCCCAACATGTGACAGACGGAAATAATTTCTCGCGGTGGCAGGCGGCCTCCACTCCGGTAGCGCAGTGGGTCCTGCTTGATTTTGCCAGAACCGATACGATCAACAAAGTTGTTATTCGCTGGGGAAACTCGCAATACGCAAAGCTGTATTACGTCCAGACATCCCTCGACCGCACTAATTGGTCGGTGATCATCGATCAGGAAAATGGCACGGGAGGCACGGGCTATGTTGAGACGTGGACGGGATTCAATACTGTTGCGCGCTACCTTGAACTGGTCATGGTAGGACAAGGAAGCAACGGCGCGTACTCCGTCGCAGAGATTTCAGCGTACGGGTCGCTGGCGACCGGGGTACGGACGGATAATTCGCAGGTTCCCGTTGTATACTCATTGTCCCAGAATTATCCCAATCCCTTTAATCCGGCGACAACGATCAAGTATTCGCTTACAAATCCACAGCATGTGAAATTGGCGGTGTATGATCTGCTCGGTCGGCAGGTTGCTTCTCTTGTCAACGAGAAACAAATTGCCGGTGAGTACAGCGTTCGGTTTGACGCGAGGACGCTGGCGAGCGGAATGTACTTCTACCGGATTGAAGCCGGGAGCTTCACTCAAGTGAGAAAAATGATGCTTATAAAGTAGAGGGACGTAAGGAATTACAATGTGAGATTTCTGAAAAATTACTTGGGAATTTTTCAGATGTCTCAATATGTAATTACCGCGGCCTGTTTTTACCATGAGACGGCCGTTCCGATGCAAAGAATTGCAATAGGTCCGTCCGTGCCTATCCCTGCAAAAAATACTAGTGCCGTTTCTCAAAAATGTTCTTGTATTCTAACCCTAGAGGACGCTAAGGTCGCAAAGAGGTTTTTTGAAAAATAGTAAGAATTCCTTGCGTCCTCGGCGCTCTTTGCGGTGAATTAATTATTAAAAAATACAATATTTATTTTTAGAAATGGCACTAACAATCCCCGTTGTCTCCATTAGAGTAGATCCAAGGGCTTCTCTTTACCCGCAACAATGATACCCGCAGAATAGTTGTTGCATTGCAAACGCAAAAGAAATAAGATATAATAACAGATGTCGCAAAACACTTTGAACCGGCCGCTAAGTTCGCGAGGTACACGAAGAGAATATGTTGCTGCGGATATCATGCTTCGTGCGTTTTCGCGTTCTTCGTAGAGACCATAAAACACTTGAGCGATTTTCATGGCTTCCGGTAACTATAAACTTTCATCGAGCAATCAGGCATGGGGAATCGCAGTGCTGTGCGCGATAGCGCTGGTATATTTTACTATCTTCGCTTTTTTGTTCAAACGCCCCACGGAACATGTTACGGAATTCTATTTTGCGGACAGAATGACCGAAGCGCATCGTATCCTGATAGACCGGTACAACGAATCCCACGCCGGCAAAATTAAAGTTATTCCCGTCGATTTTCCCAACGCCGATTTCAGCACAGATACTCGTAAAGAAATTCTTGCCCGCTCATTGCGTGGAGACGACGACGGCATCGATCTTCTCGCCGTCGATGTCATTTGGGTGCAGCGGTTTGCAAAATGGTGCGAGCCGCTGGGAAAATACTTTACGGACGAAGAGCGAAAAAGAATAACACCAATCGCCATCAATTCGTGTTATCACGAAGGAGAACTCGTTGCCGTTCCGCTTGACCTCTCTGAAGGGGTCGTTTATTATCGTGCAGATCTTCTTGCAAAAGGGCCTCACGGGAAGGAACTTCTCCAAAGAGTGCAGAGCAGAATGTCATGGGATGATTTCCTAAGGATCAAGAGGGTTCTCCATGAGAGCAAACATCCTTTTTATCTCTTTCCCGCGTCTGATTACGAAGGGCTGATCTGCTGTTATATTGAAATTCTTCTCAGTCAAAAGCCCGACTATTTTACGACTGTCGGATTTCGTTTTGATACGCCTGAGGCCAGAAATGCTCTTCGCCTCCTTGTGAATTTTGTCCACAAGGACAATGCAACGCCCGGCATAGTCAGCGATCTGACCGAAGTGCCCAGCTATGAATATTATATAAAGCATGACGGCCTCTTCCTGCGCGGGTGGAACACGTACGAGCAGGATTTTAAAGAGTCTCCGATCGACACGATGAAGGAAAAGTGTTTGAAAAGAATGCCGATCCCCTATTACCCCGGCGGAAAATCGGCCTCTGTGTTCGGCGGTTGGAACTTGATGGTTCCTAAGGCGAGCAAACACAAGGAGGCGGTCATCGATTTTATAAAATATTTGCTCAAAGACGAATCGCAGGAGATTTTCTATACGAAAGGCGGTTTTTTCCCCATCACAAATTCGTTTTATCATGATTCATTGTACCTTCGCAAATACCCTGAGATCGGCACGATCGTCGACTTGCTGAAAACCGGGGTTCATCGGCCGAGTCAGGAAGAGTACACTAAAGACTCGAAAATCATGTCCCGCTATTTTTATCTCGCCATCAAGGGAGACATTACGGTCGATGAAGCGGTAAAGAACGTCGATGCGAGCATCGAATCCGAGAGAAGCCTAACACCGTAGACGCCGTTATGGAGTGGAAAAACTTGAAAGTGCCGGATCCCGTCAAAACGAAACTGTCGCGGTATCGCTTTGAGATACGCCATATCGTTGTGATGGTCGTAGTGCTGATCACGTTTCAAATTATTCTGGTTTTTTTTCAAAAAGAGAACCTTGAAAGCTTTCTCGGAGAGGCGCAAAGCTGGTTCCGGAAGTACTACGCCGAACGCCTTGCCCTCGTGACGGCGACCAATGTCGAGCTCATTTTCGAACGCCAGCAGCGTGCGCGCATCCAGCAAGACACTGCGGAATTGAATCTTGCCTACTCGTTGAACGTCATTTTTAAACAGCAGCTCATCCAGAGGAGCGGAGAAGATCTGTGCCTCATCCTGATCAAGAATCATCGTTTGTATATCATCGACAGCGGGCAAAAACTCGCCGCGTTTTTCAGCAATACGCTTGCACCGCTGGAGGAGGGCGAAGCGACAAGCCATCGTCAGGGCCTGGATTATTTTCTCGCTCAAAAAGATGAGATGCGCCGGCGGGAGAAAATTGTCAGCGCCGTGTCGAACGATAAAACGTTCGACGTTCTCGTTCCTTTCGTCCCGGACGGTGAATATCTTGGCGTGATGTACATGCGCATCACACCGGATTTCACCTTCCTCACGACGGAAATTCAGTCGAGCTTTGACAAAGTCGCCCTGACGTTTCTGGCGCTTATCTTTATCGGGCTGATGGCCATTTTCATTATTTCTTCGCGCGCTGTCGGCGAACGGAATAAGGCGCAGGAAGAGCTGTTTATTGAGCATGAAGAGAATCTTGAGAAGCAGATCAGGCTGGAAAAAGAATCGCTCTTTACAAAGAGAATTTACCATACAAACCATAAAGCCGAAAAGATCATGGGCTTTATCAAAAACGATGTCCGGATGATGAATGCTGAAAACCTCGGACAGCTAAAGCAACGCGTCATCACGTACTCAAACTTTATCTCGCGTATCATTTACGATATGAAATGGTACGACCAGGACATCAACACCATCGTCAACCCGATGTTTAAGACCAACATCAACCTTCTCATCGAGTTCGTCGTTCACAACGTCTTTTTACGCGTCTCGAGCAAGAATGAAATGTTCGACATCAAGCTTAATCTTGACTCTTCGCTGCCGCCTGTACGGGTAAATGAATTTATTGTCTGGGAAATTCTTGAGCCGTTGATCCAAAACAGCATCGACCATGCAAGTAAAGACTTTGTTACGATTACCGTGTCGACGGCGTACAACAAGAGAAAAAATATTTCTCAGGTGTTCGTAGAAGACACCGGGGTCGGCATTGCCGAAGAATTGCTGGAAACCGGAGCCAAAGGCATTCGGAGATTATTTCTAGAACAGGAATCGACAAAAACAAATATCGGGACGCACTCCGGCTACGGGTGCTATATTGCGCACCAGCTTGCAGTCGGTAAATGTGGGTGGCAGCTGGACGCGGAGAACCTGGCCGAGGGGGGCTGCAGGTTTACGCTGACGATTAAAAATTAGGAGCAGCATGAGTACGAATAGCAGCCAGGTCATTAGAGTTTTGCTGGTAGAAGACGAAGACTTCGACGTCGCACGGGTCAAGAAAACGGTGAGCCTGTCGACGACACGCATTCAGGTAGAGGACGTCGTCTCGAACGGCAAGTCCACGCTCGATAAGATCCGCGACAAACCGGACTTCTACGATGTCGTTATTCTCGATTATCAGATCTCCGGCGGTCTTCGCGGAGAAGAGCTGATCCAGAAAATGAAGGAACTCGATCAATTCCTCCAGATTATCGTGATCACAAAAATGACGATCAATACCACCGATTTTGATTTTGCCAATAACCTTCTGAAAGCCGGCGCGTATTGGTACTGCACAAAATATCCCGGCAACATCGAGGACTACGTCTACCAGCCGACGGATTTTATTCTGAGCATTGTCAACGCGTACGAACGAAAGAAGCTTGAAAAGCTAAAACTGAAATCCGACAAGCGGCTGAAACAGAGCAACGAGAGCCTCCTTGAGTCGAAAAAAATTATCGGCGAATCGAAGCCGATGATACAGCTGAATGAAATTATCGAGAAGTACGCCAAAAGCGAGGCAAACGTCCTCATTTCGGGCGCGTCGGGAACGGGAAAAGAACTCGTCGCATGGAATATTCATCTGAAGAGCAAGCGCAACTACGAGAAGTTCATACCGATTAACTGCGGCAGTATTCCACACGATTTGGTCGAGAGCGAGCTTTTCGGGTATGAACGGGGTGCGTTCACGGGCGCAATGAATACGAAAGCGGGCTTGTTCGAGATTGCGAACAACGGCACAATTTTTTTGGACGAAGTCGGAGAACTGCCGCTGCAGGCGCAGGTAAAACTCCTTCGTGTTATCCAGGAAGGAGAAATTGAAAAAATCGGGAGAAAAGAGAGTTTAACGGTGAACGTGCGCATCATTGCCGCCACCAATAAGAATTTGACGTCGGAGGTGAACGAGGGGAGGTTTCGCGAAGACCTCTATTATCGTCTTGCGGTGATCCCGCTGGATATCGTCCCGTTGTGCAAACGCGGAGACGATATTCTTCTGCTCTTTAACCATTTTCTCGAATATTTCAGCCGCGACATCGATATGCAGCCTCCGCCTTTGGACCCGAAAGCGAAAGAGATTCTTATGAACTATAAATGGCCCGGCAACGTGCGTGAACTCCGTAACGTGGCACAGCGGCTGGTGCTGAATTGCACGGAGAAAATTACGGCAAAGGATGTAACGAATCATATGATCCTGAGAAATCCGATCTCAGCGAAAGATGAATCGGTGATCGATGATTTATATACGGGGCAGGTTCTCCCGCTTCCGGAAATGGAAAAAATGTTCCGCGTTCGTTATTTCAAATATGTACGAAGCATCTCCAGCTCCGATTCAAACGCCGCCGAGAAATTAGGCCTCGCACCGTCGAATTTCTACAGAATGTTGAAAGAGCTTGGCTTGAAGTAGAAATGGCAAAGGGGAAAAACTTTGCCGTTGAATGTCGGGGATTATCGGCGGAGCCGGTTACGCCGAGATTCTCTTTTTCATGCTTTGAGATGAGCAGGTCGATTGTATCACTCCCTTCCTCTGTCCCCCTTATCGCAGAATCGAAGCATTCTCAGAATGGCATATTTCTGCTGAATTCTTCCGGTTTTCATCAATTCTGCAATATTCTATTCCTAAAAAATACCTAAATTAAGGTATTGTATCTTTACCGTGAGCAACGTATGATACACTTGTGTATGCAAGTATAGGGCGCAATCCACCATCACAATCCTTCATCTGTGCAGCATAGAAACGCCTCTCATGAAAAATTCTACAATGAAACTTCGATTATTCGTGCTTGGTGGTTTTATCAGCTTGCTTGTCTCTCTGGCCGTCGTGCTTTCTCCGTCCAGCGTGAAGGCTCAATACACCGGGAATGAAAATCATCTCATCACCTTCGACCAGGCAGTGAAATACATCCAGAACTTCAAGCAATATCCGGCTGCTCCAGCTGTCAAGGGGGGATATTTCGGCAGAAATATTTTTGACAAAATTCTCGCGCAGGGGGGAGCCGTCGGAATCCGGTACTATTATGCCGCCAAGGATAACGGGTCGCCTACTCTTGTCCTGGTCGGTGTCGACAGTTCCGGCAACGATATGGTGCAAGGGGTACTCGGGGAAGAACAATTTCCGTGCCCGCCATTGTGCGGATCGACGAACCAGTTGAGCAAATAATACGCACATGCAATTACCAGTGACTGCTATCGTTGCATGCTGTTCGTTTCCAATTCCCGTCATTGCCGGCATTGTCCGGTTTAAGCGCTTGAGCGGCGCGATGAAGGTTTTTCTTTTATTGTGCATCATTACGTGTGCAGAGGTTGTCGGAGAATATGTGTTGGGCCAGAAACACATTAATAATACCTTTCTGTCCAATTATTCTTTCCTTATCGAATCTGTATGTATCGTTATAGTATATTTGCTATCAGTAGAAAGCAAAAAGGTAAAGCAGATTATTTGTGCGTTAGCATTGCTCTTTTTGTGTGTTTGGATAATAGACAAAATATATTTTGAAGTTCCGAATCAGTTAAATGATGAAATGGCCCTTGCATCCCGGGCATTTATCATCCTCATTTCAATCGTGGCTATCCACTCAGTCGTCAAACAAATAATTCACCCGCTCATAGACGAGCCGATATTTTGGGCATCAAGCGGCCTTGTCATTTACTCGAGCGGCGTTTTTCTCATTGTCGGCTTAAGTAATCAACTCGTAAAAATGGGGATTACATACTTCCTCGCCGCTTGGCACATCAATTGGGCGATGGCTATCATCTCTAATCTCATGTATACAAAAGGTTTTTTCTGCAAAGCCAAATACCAAATATCATCTGGGTCATAAGCCTCGGAACCGGGGTTTTAATAATCTTCTCATTTGCGTATATCTTGGTCGTTCTCTCGAGCAATCGACGAATCATTGAAACGCAGAGAGCGAAGGTGGAGGAGGTCGCTAAAAGTGCCGGGCGCTATAAAGCTCTTTTTGATCATTCGCTTGCGGGGATGATGAAATTCTCGCTGGATTCGTGGAAAGTCCACGAGGGAAACGGATCGCTTCTCGCGATGTTCGGCTGCACGACAAAAATAGAATTTGAGCAATGCTTCTCAGAATTCCCCGCTTTGGCACGCCGGTGTATTGCGAATGCACTGGCGGCAGACGGCATCATCTCGGAGTACGAGATTCAGACAAAGAAAAAAGAGGGTAAAGAAATTTGGATCCTCTTTTCCGCAAAAGTAATACGAGGGGATCACTACGTCCATGCCGTCGTTGTCGACATTACGAAGCGGAAACTTTTCGAGGCGATGGTTCAAGAACAGGCGGCTTTGCTCGACGAGACTCAGGATGCGGTTATTGTTGTGGACGACAATCAGCGGATTACTTTTTGGAATCGCGGGGCAGAACTGACCTACGGATGGAAAGCGAGCGAAGTTGGAGGCCGCTCTCTTCAAGAACTTCTGTATGCAGGCGAAAGAGAACTGGATTTTCGTTTCATCGTGGAATGTGTCATGGAATTCCAGAAATGGAGCGGAGAAAACCGTCATCGAAGAAAAGATGGAAAGGAAATTCTGGTTGACAGCCGGTGGCGCATTGTGCAGGGCAAAAATGGAAGCCCAAGGAAACTTTTAATCGTCAACACGGACATCACGGCCAAGAAACGGCTCGAATCCCAATTCATCAAAACACAAAAGATGGAGAGTATTGCGTTATTGACCGGAGGGATCGCTCACGATCTGCAAAACATCCTCGCACCGGTGGCAATGTCCATCGGATTATTGAGAGAGGAGTTGAAAGACCAAACCAGCTTGACCGTCCTACGAGCGGTCGAGGAAAGCGCACAAAGCGGGCTGCAGCTGGTAAAAAACATTTTGACATACGGCAAAGGGATTGTCGGTGAAAGGACATTACTCGATCTGTCTCTTGTCGTTCGGCAAGTTCTAAAAATTGTCGAAAGCGGGTTGCCGTCCGAGATTGTCGTCGATGAAGATATTAGCGATGCGGATTGGTTTGTCCGCGGAGACACGAGCCAATTGAAACAGGTTTTTCTCAACATCTGTGTGAATGCCCGTGATGCGATGCCGGACGGAGGAGTGCTGGGGATTACGGTCGAGGATTGTTTTTTTGACAGCGATAACCTTGAAGATTATCCCGAGGCGCACCGGGGACGCTATGTGGTCGTCAGCGTCGCCGATTCGGGAGTCGGTATCTCGGTTGACCACATCGATAGAATATTTGAACCTTTTTTTACAACGAAAGAAGGAGGGGAAGGGACGGGTCTTGGTCTCTCAATCGTCCTCGGAATTGTAAGGAGCCACGGCGGATTCATTACCGTCGACAGCACCCTGCACCGGGGAACGACATTCAAGGTCTATCTTCCTCACGGTGGAGAAGCTGGAGCCTGACTCGATACCCCTTTTCCCACATAAGCCCAACAACTATTATGGAACCAGAGACGCAAAATAATCAGGATAAGATCTCAACGTGGATCGTCGACGACAATAAGAACTTCTGTCTGGTGCTTGCAGCGAATTTGAACAAAAGCAAGACCGTTGATTGTCAGAGATATTATCAATCGTGCAAAACTCTTCTCCGGGATTTCGAAACGGAGGTATCTCCGCCGAGCGTTATTCTTTTGGATATCAAAATGCCGTTGATGAACGGCCTTGACGCGATTATACCGATCAAGAGATTCTCTCCCGCCTCGAACATCATTATGCTCACCTCCTACGACCTCGACGAGAATATCCGTTTAGCGATGAAACGGGGAGCTTCCGGCTACTTGTTAAAAACTGCTTCGCCGGATGAAATTGTGAGAGCCATTGAAAGTGTGCAGCAAGGAGGCTTGCCGCTTGACCCCACGATCACAAAGAAGATGATGGCTGCGTATGTCGGATGGGAGGATGAAGAAAATGCGTATAACCTTTCACGGAGAGAAAGGGATGTGCTAAAATTAGTGACCCAAGGAATGAATAACGTGGAAATAGCCGAAAAGCTTTGCATCAGCCGTTTTACCGTTGAAACCCATTTGAGAAATATTTTTCATAAACTCGACATTCACAGCCGCCAAAAACTTCTTGTAAAAGCAATCAAAGATCGAATTGTATAACATCCGCGCAATATTGGGGGACTTTTATAAATACCTGATTCTTGGTATTGCTCATCCCACTTTCTCCATCTATCTTATTTTGTCACGTTACACAATAGAGCCCTGTTGCCCTTCACGGGGGGAGAAGGGCCTGCGTGGGTAATATTTTTTGTGAAAATTGTATTCGTTATTTTACCGTTTTCGGCGGGCGATTGATGCATGCATTTATCCGCGAAACAGACTGACCGATGTATACATCGAGACCGCCGCTCTCTCTGGCAGGCCGCTGAAAAGCACGTTTAAGAGCCGCCAAGCGGCTGGCGAAGCCATTCCCCTGGGATTTGCGCGAGCCGCACTTTCGGGATTATTCAGAAGGCTCAATCTTTAATTTCAGGTAACACTGGGAGCTTCATCGAACTTCCTACAACATATACAACGAAACAGCCGCCGCCTGTGAAACACGCCGGATTGAGAAAAATGAATCCAGCAGTATATTCGATACCTCTCGCCTAAAACCCCGCGACGAATTAGTTCATCATTGCCTTTTTAAAATCGTCCGAGGAAATTCTTCTTAAACTTCTTTTTTGGGAAACAGAAGAATTCTCACGCTATCGGTGGGAAGGGGGAAACTACCGAATTCTTAGCATTACGTGCTTTTGTGAAATACTTTTTCCTTGCATTTTATGCCTCTTGTTACGACACTATACCGCGATGACGGCATTAATCGAAATCATTCGTTTGCGCCGATCAATGAAAGCGAATAACAATGACGAGATACTATCAACAAGTTCCGGAGTATCATTGGAGTTATTGGAAAACAGCCGCAGGGCCCCTATGCTTTTTATCTGCGGCGCTCGTCGGCGCAGCGGAAATCCTCGGGACTTTCGTCCCCAAGACAAGGACACGGTGAAATGAATCTTGAACATGAAAAGCGTATCGTCATGACATTGGATGCGGGGGGGACGAATTTTGTTTTTTCCGCTATTCAAGGAAACAACGAGATCGTGCCGCCGGTAACCTTTCCGTCGCATGCAGACAACCTTGACGACTGCCTTGCGACACTCGTCAACGGATTCACGGAGATAAAAAAACAACTGCCGGCTCACGCGGTCGCTATCAGTTTTGCGTTTCCAGGCCCCGCAGATTATCCCGCCGGCATTATCGGAGACTTGGGGAATCTTCCGGCCTTCCGGGGAGGAGTCGCGCTCGGTCCCATGCTCCAGGAAGTATTTCACCTGCCGGTGTTTATCAATAACGACGGTGACCTATTTGCGTACGGCGAAGCGATCGCCGGATTCTTGCCGTATGTGAACGGTCTGCTGGAAAAAGCGCACAGCCCGAAGCGGTTCCACAATTTGTTTGGCGTAACACTCGGAACCGGATTCGGAGGCGGCATAGTCCGCAACGGCGAATTATTTATCGGCGATAATTCCGGTGCCGGCGAGATCTGGTTGATGCGGAACAAAGTCGATCCTTCTGTCAACGCGGAAGAGGGGGCCAGCATCCGCGCGGTGCAGCGGGTGTATGCAGAACGGTCGGGCATTGGCTTTGAGCAGGCTCCCGCTCCCAAAGAAATATTCGAAATCGGCGCCGGCAGAGCGAAAGGCAATGCGTCAGCCGCTCTTGAGGCGTATCGCCGATTGGGGGAAGTCGTCGGCGATGCACTTGCCAATGCCTTAACCCTTATCGATGGACTGGCGGTGATCGGCGGAGGGCTTTCGGGTGCGCATTGGTTTTTTTTGCCGGCACTTGTTTCTGAGATGAACGGCAAATATCATCTGCCGGACGGGAAAAATTTTCCGCGGCTCGAAGTCAACGTGTATAATCTTGAAGATGCGGATGAACGGGACATTTTTCTCACCGGGGCAAAGAAAGAAATTGCCGTCCCGGGCACAGCTCGTACCGTGCAGTATGATCCGTTGCGGCGGATCGGCGTCGGCATCTCAAAACTTGGGACGAGCGAAGCTGTCGCGATTGGTGCCTATGCATTTGCGCTTCATGCACTTGATAAAAAGTAACCGAGCGTGCGTTCAGCGCTTAGTGGACGGCTTACAAGAAAGCAGATTTCTATCCATTGGGAATGATGTAATTTCCCCTTTTCAATTATAACACTTAGACAACATATTTTTAATACCCTCATTACATTGCTTCGGTATCTTCTAAAGATCAATTGATCCATAATATGTGCCCTGTAAAGTGCGGTTTTTTGGCTTGCTTCTGATGTTTGGTTTTTTAATATTTCACTCAACGACAAACTACCCCTCATCGAAGCTGTCGTGAGTTTGTAAAGATCGCATGGAGGAGCAATGCAGCAACGGGTGCTGCTATTTCTTCTAAATTTTGTTCTATCCCTTTCTCATTCCAATCGACTTACTGAGCAAGCCGTCGACCTTCAATAGTCGATAAAAACCAAACTAATTTCACGACATTCACAATCCTATCTAGAGGAACTACCATTATGAAAAACACTGCTACAACAGTTTTGTTCTTGGCGCTTGCTTTCCTGGCTCTTGGACTGGCTTCGACAGCACAGGCACAAACGCCTCAAAAAAAATGGAGTGATACTTCAGGGGTTTCATGGTTTCCAGCCGCCGCGGACACCGGAGCTCTTGCGCTTAATCCTGCAACAAACCATCTTATCTTTGCCTCTCGGGTTGCCAAGGCGTTTATGATATTGGATGCTGCGACGGGCGATACCCTTGGGCGTTTGGATACGACAGGTTTTTACACATGGGCCGGCAACAAACCGTTTGAAAAAATAGGCGTTTCTAATGACGGCAGGATCTATGCCGCGAACCAGGTAACAACGGTAAAAGCGGCGACCCCTGTCCAGATTTATACATGGGCAAATGAATCCGCGAAGCCTGTCCTTGCTTTTTCAAGCTCCACCATTGTGGGACCGCAGCTTGGTGATGCGCTGGCTGTAGTCGGACACGGCGACTCGACCTATGTCTATCTGGGAGGTAATGCTGCTACGTCTAAAGTTCAAGTATTCCAGATTTATAACGATTCTTTGCTTGTCGTACGAAAAACTATTACGGTTGCTCCCGCATCGAACGGCGCTCAAAGTATTGCTCCGATGACGTCGGGATTCGGTCCATTCTGGTTGAAAAAGAATGGCAAAGCCGCTATACAATTTGATACGAGCGGTACGCCGATTGACACGTTAGCCTCGGCTGCTTTGGCGGTCACGGCGACGTCGGCCCGATACTATCAATTCTACGGCAGAAAATATATCTTTGCCTTTGACGGCAATGTTAATCCATCTACAGCCCGGATTGTTGATGTTACGAACGGGCTCGGGAGCGGAATTGCATATGTTGCAGCCATCACGCCAGCGCTGGGTACAAAGGCAAATGCCTCTACCTTAGGCGAGGCTCTTTGGAATCCAGCCGACAGCAGCATGATTGTTCTTAGCACCAACAACTCTATCGGTGCCTACCGTACTACGAAAGTGAGTCCGCTTGCTAAAACTTTTACGCGGAGTCCTTATGTGCCGCTTACAGGCGCCGTCGATTCTGTGACCGCCAATATTGTCAACCTTCAAAAAATTGCCAATGCGAAATTGCGGTATATGGCAGCTCCGGACACCGTTGGCGCATCGGTAGCTATGGCCCTCACTTCGGGGGATTCACTCAACGGCATCTGGACAGGTGTGATCCCGGGGGCGTTGGACACCAACGGTGCTCGAGTAAACTACAAGTTCGATGTGACGGATGTAACGGGGACTGAAGCCATAACTCCCGGCCCGGCCGGATACTTTGCAGGCGTTTCTAAAATGTCCCTAAGTACGACGCGGGCGGAAGATACTACAACCGGAGCGATATTGTGGAGTGGATATGGGCTTCGTGTGACTGGTGTGGACATCCTGGAAGACAGTTTGATCGGCGTTCTCGGCAACTATACCAGTATTATGGTGCAGGACGACCAGGGAGGAATGGATTTCTATGACTATGGCACTACTCCATATAGAATACACCGAGGTGAGGTGTACACTATCGTCGGCCAGCTTTATCAATATGATGGAGCTATCGAGATTGAATCTCCCGTATATAACGGCCACCTGGATGTGACTGATAACGGACCCGGCGTGCTTCCCGTTCCCAAATTGCTGACGCTTCACGACCTTTCCTGGAGCGGCCAGGGTGAGCAAGTGGAAAATTCGCTTGTTCAGGTTCATCATGTCCGGCTGACGGCTTCCTCTCTTGCTTGGCCGGCCGCCGGTGCAGGAGGTACGAACCTTACGGTAACGGATAACGGTATCGATTCGTTGACTCTCCGAATTCCGACAGGGAGCAACGCAAACGGCGCTCCGACTCCTCGCCAGCCGTTTACCGTGACCGGGGTTGCAACTCAATACGACGCAGCTGCTCCATATAAATCTGGATATGAGATCTATTTGCGTAATCTGAACGATGTCGGCACTGAAATCAAAGTCGCGTTAAATGATACGACAAGAGGTCTTGCCGGCACGGATGTGATGGTAACGGCTGTGTCCGATACCGTGACCGGTCTTGGAGTTCTCTCGTACCAGTTCAGTGCCGCATATGATTCGACGCTGCTTAAATTTAAAGGGGGAACTGCGACGGGGACTATCAGCAGCGGATTTACATTCTCTGCTGTGCCGCAGAACGGCGGGCTGGTGAATATTACGGCCTCCGGTTCCACCGCGCTGACCAATGGCGGCCCGCTTTTTGTCCTCACGTTTACGGTCTTGAAACCGGAGCTCGCATCAATTGCTCTGACAGGTCAGTTCAACAGCGGGAGTCCCATCGCGGACCCCATTGGTGGCGTGGTGATAGGTGGTATGCAAATGGAGGTGGAGCCGAACGATACGATCACGACAGCAACTCCCATAACGTTCGGATATCCGGCTGGCGGTGTGCTTTCCAAAACATCGGGTGATCCCGATTTCTATTCTTTCCAAGTGCCGGTAGGTCATCTCATCGTTGACGGAGTCGATAGCGCAAACACCACCGACTTACGGTTGACGCTCTATGACGGTACGGGAAAAATTCTCTACGATATTGACCGGAATATTGATGAGCGGCTTGAATATAATATAACGACTGCCGGAAAGTATTACATTCGTGTGCTCGGGCATGTAATCGGCGTTAGTGGGCTTGGAGGTGCTGCGTATGCCACCGGACCGTATCAATTGAATACAAGAATCGGCACTCCGACCGACGCCCGTGAACCGAACGACGGTCCATTGTTCGGGTTCTTCAATCTTGTAACTCCGGCAGGGTTTAATTATTCCGATACGACAAATACTCTCGACCCTGGCGTTGGACTTCCGGGAAGTGATTGGGATTACTTCAGCGTCATTGCTTCACCCGGACAAACAATCACGCCTCTTGTTCAGACAAAATCCTTTAAATCGACTTCAACGTTGAACCATGTGCAGCTGTCGCTGTACCGAAAGAATGCTTTTTCTTCAGCACTGACTTCAGCTTCAAGCACCACCGGCTCTGATGTCTCGTTCTCGTATACGGTGGCGGTTGCGGACACGTATTATGTGCTGGTCACGAATACGGCGCCATCGGAAGCAGGTCCTGCCGCACGCTACAAATTAACGATAGGCACGCCGACCGGTGTGCTTGAAAACGTGATCAGCCTGCCGAAAGAATTTGCCCTGGATCAGAATTACCCAAATCCGTTTAACCCGACGACCACGATCAGGTTCGCATTGCCGAAAGACGCCATGGTGACGCTGAGGATCTACGACGTGCTCGGACGTGAAGTGCGCACGCTGGTGAACGAACGCGTCAGCGCCGGGTATCAGCAAGTCGTGTGGGACGGACGGAATGAATTCGGTTCCCAGGTCGCTTCGGGGATGTATATCTACCATATCACCGCCGGCGACTTCGTTTCGACAAAGAAAATGATGATGCTGAAGTAGGGCTCTCGGGCTGTTTTACTCAGTTGTAAAAATAATGCCACGTGCTGCGACAGTATGTGGCATTGTTTTGTACATAATCAGCTTGATTCGTTTTTCTAAATCAAGTATATTGACTCGGTTCTTCTCTCGATACTTCTTTATCGATGCGGCCTCCTCGATGAAACCGCTATGAATACTTAGTAAGGGTATGAAGCAAAGGGTTCCCGTACATATCGAAGAAATGATGACGGCATCGAAGTTTCATGCAAGCCATTCTACACGATTGTTCATCTCTCATCCCACATTATCCTATTGCCGGTAGCACATGCTCAACTATGTCTGGATGTCGCTTATTGTCATCGGGCTTCTTGTCGGTGCCGGAAAAGATATCAGCGATGAAGTGAGGAATACATACCGCAACGGCATTCCGATGGACGCGGTCGTATGCGTAGAAAAAACACCGACAGCGCTGCGGCAAACGTGGGACGGGGAACTGGTCATCTCCTCCGAATCGTTCAATCGCTTTTACGGCATAACCTCGGCGGTATCCGATGTCCGCCAGCCGGTGGAGATGACGACATTGTCTTCCGGCAAGACTACAATTGCAATCCTTGTTGACGATTCATCGCCTGCGTTCTGGAAGGAGATGGCGAAAAATTCGAGCAGCAAAGATAAATTGCTCGGCACAGTGAATGCGGTAAAATTCTCCGAAGACAAAACCACCGTGCAGGTTTCCTTCCTTCTCGAAAAAATTAGCTACGTGAAAATTCGCGCGATCACAAAAGCGGCGCTCGATTATGCCGATACTGCCGTTACAATTTCGCTCGGGCTTATCGGTGTGATGGCGTTATGGCTCGGCGTCGTGAAAATAGCCGAAGAAGCCGGCTTGCTCAAAATGTTGACCGGATTGTTAAGGCCGATCACCTCACGGCTTTTTCCCGACGTTCCCGCCGACCATCCGGCCGTCGCTGCGATGATCATGAACATCGCGGCAAACATGCTCGGCTTGAACAATGCTGCGACGCCGCTCGGCTTGAAAGCTATGGAAGAATTGAATAAGCTGAACCCGAAATTAGGAACGGCAACGAATGCGATGTGCACTTTTCTTGTCATCAATACTGCCGGATTGACATTAATTCCCGCAACAGCGATCGCGATCAGGGCGGCTCAGGGCTCAGCCGAACCTGGCATCATTATCGGAACCTCGATTTTCGGGGCAGTATGTGCGACCGTTGCAGGCCTTGTCTCAGTAAAGATTCTGGAACGGCTCCCTCACTATAAAAAAGACCTGCTTGTTGACGGTCACACCTCGGAATCAACTCATGGTTGAACTATTCCGAAATATTATCAATATTATTTCTGTAGTCGCTATACCGTTGATGTTCTTTGTCTTCGTGGGATGGGGCATTGTGCGGAAGGTGAAAGTCTACGAAGTGTTTGTCGAGGGGGCGAAAGACGGATTTCACGTTGCCGTAAAGATCATCCCATATTTGGTTGCCATGCTTGTTGCCATAGGGATTTTCCGCGCAAGCGGGGCGATGGACGTCGTGATCGCGGTTCTGTCGCCGGTTTCTAATCTTATCGGAATGCCCGCTGAGACAGTCCCTCTCGCGATCCTCCGGCCTTTGTCGGGGAGCGGCTCAATGGGGTTGATGACGGAACTGATGAAAGTGCACGGCCCTGATTCATTCATCGGAGTTCTTGCTTCTACCATGTACGGCAGTTCGGAAACAACGTTCTATGTTTTAGCTGTTTATTTTGGCGCAGTCGGTATCAAGAATACACGGCACGCCCTTCCGGCGGGAATAATCGCCGACATTTTCGGAATGTTGGGCGCTCTCTTTATATGTCGAACATTTTTTGGTGTATGATATGAAAAAGATAATGAAAAGTTATTTTCTTGCGATGATGATGTTCGTGCTTCTCTCTTCGACGGCGTTTGCGCAAAGATCCCTCGCAACGATGACCGGGCAGCCTGATCCGAGTTCGATGACCGGCGGGCTTGGACTCACCTGGATCAACGGGCAGGAGTACTACCTCATTAATTTTGCACCCGACCTTGCCTTCGGAAAGTTTGGCTTCGGGTTGGACGTCAATTTGCTTATCAGCAGCTCGGACCAGAAAATCCGGAGAGCGGGTTTCGATTCGACGGCGTACGACTACGTTCGCATGATTCGTTATGTGCGTTGGGGACATAAAGGGGACGATGTGTATGCACGCCTTGGAGTGCTGGATTATTCACAGCTCGGGCATGGCTTTATTATGTATTTGTATAATAACAGCCCGAGCTACGACGACAGGCGGCTCGGGTACCTGAATTCGATTTGAACTTCGGCAAGTATGGTCTGGAAACCGTCTACAGCGATTTTGCTCGGCTTGGAGTCGTCGGCTTGAGGGCGCATGTGAATCCCTTCCAGTTCACGACGCTCGCCAGCGTACCGGTGATTGGGAAATTTGAAGTCGGGGCGACGTGGGCGGGAGACATGCGCCGCGACTCGAAAGATACCGGCTACACGATGGTGAACGGTGTGCCAACAACATCGAATGATGGAGCGATAAGCATCGTCGGTGCTGACCTCGGTTTTCCCCTGGTGCGTATCCCAACGGTGAGCTCAACGCTGTATGCCGATTATGCGAAAATACTTTCTTTCGGCAGCGGAGAAGCGATCGGACTGCAAACAGATTTTTCCGGGATGGGCCTCCTCAATATCTTTACGAAGTTTGAGCGGCGCTTTAATGGAGAAAAATTTATTGCAGATTATTTTGATACATTTTATGAGCTCGACCGGTATGAACTTGCCGGTACGGTATTTTCCAGCAAAGCTCAAATGCTTGATAATACCACAACCGCCGAAGCCGGATATTTCGGCGACCTGACAATCGCAATACTCGGCAAGCTGCAAATTCGCGGAACGTATTCAAAACTTGATAATGTCGATACAAGCGGAACGCTGCACATCGGCACGTCGACCGGGAATATGCTTCCGATATTTATTCTTGAAGCGGGATACGATAAAAAATACATCAAAAACAACAAAGATGTTTTCACGCTGGATGAACGCTCGCTGCTGCATGCTTCAATCGGATACAAACCGTATCCGTTCATGATTGTTTCGATGCTTTATTTGTGGACATTTGTGCCGGTTGTTGATGCAAACGGCAATACGTCCTTTGCGACACAGAAGCGTGTGGAGCCGAAAGTATCGATCGTGTTTCCTCTCTGATGCGGCTGCTGACTCGTCTGCGGGACGGCGCCCGTTTTCAGTACATGGGATTGTAATGAATGTGAAATTATGCCTTGTTGTGCTGTGCATTGCCGCAGGTTCATTGCTTTCTGCGGCACCGGTGGTAGTGCCTTCAGCGGTCGCATCCGTAACGGTGTACAACGACCGTGCAGCCGTCATGCGCAGCGGACATATTTCGCTTCAGCCCGGGAATTATCTCCTTTTCTTTAATAACCTGCCTGCAAACATTGTCGACCAATCGGTGCGTGTCTCCGGGGAAGTCGCCGGTGCAAAAATTCTGGATGTCCATGTTGAAACGGCCTTCCTCGACACAATTCCCGAAGAACGGATGCACGCGCTGCAATCAAAAATCCAGGAGTTGCAAGCGGAGATAAACGAACTCAGCGACCGGCTCACTATACTGGGCACCGAACGCGAATTCATACTGCAGATCAAAGCCCAAACAGCCGACAATATCAACAAGGATTTGAAAGTGCAGCGCCCGACAATTGAAGACTGGCAAAAAGTCCTCGCCTTTTTCGAATCAAACTTGAATAAAAATTTTGCTGAACAGCGCAAAGTTGTCGGCGACCGTGTGGACATTCAAAATAAAATTGATGCGCTGCAGCGGCAGATCAATCAAATCTCTCCGCGTTCCCGGAGGTCGGTTAAAAATATCGTGGTGGAGGTTCAGGTTGAAAAAGCAGGTGAAGTCCGGCTCTTCCCCTCGTACGTGGTCGCGGGTGCTCGTTGGTACCCGCAGTACGATGTGCGCGTGTCGACGGAATCGCAGGATGTTGAACTCGGCTATTATGGATTCATACAACAGAGTACCGGGGAAGATTGGTCGAACGTCGATATTTCCTTGTCGACGGCCCGCCCGGATGTTGGCGGAGTGAAGCCGGAGCTGTTTCCCTGGTATCTCAACATAGCACAACCGATGCCCGCGCTTCAAAAAGGCGTGTCAAACGCTCAGATTACGGCGCATAAGAAGATAGAATTATCCGATCAAACTGCGGCATCCGGTGCCATGGCGGCTATGGAAGAGCCGGTTGCAGAAGTCGAGACGCAAACAACTTCAGCAATGTTTCACATCCCTGCACAATCGACCATTCAGTCGGACAACGTGCCGCACAAAGTAACAATTGCAATTGATAAACTGCACGCGGATTTTTCCTACTCGTCAACGCCCAAACTTTCGCCGTTCGTGTATCTCAAAGCAGCCGTCAAGAATACAACCGCAGCACCGCTCCTTGGCGGGAGTGCGAATATTTTCTCCGACGACGATTTCGTTGCCTCGTCATCGATGAAAATGACCTCCCCGGACGAATCCTTCGACGTGTATCTCGGCGTGGATCCGGCGATCGCAATTGACCGGAAACTGGTCAGTAAATTCACTGACTATACCGGGACATTCACCAAGAACATCAGGGTGACGTACGAATTTAGCTTCACGCTTGAGAATACCAAAAAATCAGAACAAAAAGTAACGGTGCAAGACCAGCTGCCGGTATCGCAGAATGAAAAAATCGTTGTCGAACAGGTAGAGCCGGCGGAGAAGGAAGTGCGCCGGGATGACCAGGGATTCATGAATTGGATCGTGACATTGAACCCCGGTGAAAAGAAAAGCTGGAAGTTGAAATTCAACATTGAATACCCACAAGGAACCGTCATATCCGGAATCGAATAAAAGAGAATGAATATTTTCAATCAACTCATTGTTTCACTCCTCCCGTTAACTCCGAAATCAATTGTCGCCCGATTTGCAAAACCGTACATAGCAGGTGATGACCTTGCCGACGCGATACGGACCGTGAAGGCGCTGAATGCCGGGAAGGCGATGGCTACGATTGATGTGCTCGGCGAGGACATCACCACACGCGAAGAAGCAATTGCCGCGCGCGAAGAATGCAAACGGGTGCTTGCCGCAATTGCGGATAACGCACTCGATTCCAATATTTCGGTGAAGCTGACGCAGCTTGGCCTCAAGATCGATATCGGCTTTTGCCAATCGAACGTCGAAGAAATTCTGGAGGCCGCCAAAGCGAAAAATAATTTTGTCCGCATCGACATGGAGGACCAAACCTGCACGGACGATACGCTGAAAATTTTTCATGCGGTGAAAGAGAGATACTCGAACGTCGGCATCGTTATCCAGGCATATCTCAGGAGAAGTGAGGTCGATATTCGCCGGCTTGCCGCGGAGAAGGCGAAGGTTCGACTCTGCAAAGGAATCTATAACGAACCGGCCGAGATTGCGTTCAAAGGCAAAGGAGAAATACAGCAGAATTATCTTCGTTTGCTCAGGATATTGCTCGATGCCCGATGCTATGTCGGTATCGCCACACACGACGACGTGCTGCTCAACGGCGCAAAGGCGATGATCAGGGAAATGAAGCTTTCGCCCGGCGACTACGAATTTCAAATGTTGCTCGGCGTTCGCGGGGAGAAGCGGAATGAATTGATTCGCGACGGACACCGTCTGCGTGTGTATACGCCGTACGGAAAAAGGTGGTACGCGTACTCTGTCCGCCGTTTGAAAGAAAATCCGCAAATGGCAGGGTACATCGTAAAAAGTGTTTTCCTGGGTGATTCGTAGTAACGGATGGAATTTGATACTTTTGTATTTCACTGCCAAGGTGCAGAGAACGCCAAGAGTATGGTTGTTCTTTATACTTTAACGTATTGGCGTGCTTGGCGGTGAAAAAAATAAGATTATTCAGTTGAACCTGTATTCGGTGCAACAAAGTCACACAACGTCGACGCGCAATTCATTATCTAAAAAAGGAGAGTATCATGGCTGAAACAAAATCCACGGGAAGCGGCGGATCGGCATTCAGGCCGTATGTTCCGGCAGAAACTTCGATGACGGAATTTTCCGTCCGCGCGCTCCTGATCGGCCTTGTCATGTGCGTCATTCTCGGCGCCGCAAATGCATACCTCGGATTGAAGGCCGGCATGACAATCGCGGCAACCTATCCAGCCGCGGTGATCGGAATGGCTCTGCTGCGCTTGATGAAAGGTTCGATCCTGGAAGAGAACTTCGCCCGTACCGTCGGCTCCATCGGCGAGTCGGTTGCTGCCGGAGCGATATTCACCATCCCTGCATTTTTCATCGCCGGGATATGGCCGGACTTTGCCACCGCAGGGCATTATCTCATCTCCACCGTCATCATGTTTGTCGGCGGTGTTTTGGGAATTATGTTCGTTGCTCTGCTTCGCCGCGTGATGGTTGAGGACGTCGAGCTGCCGTTTCCGGAATCTGTTGCCGCATCGGAAATTCACAAAGCAGGACGCGGCGGCGGAACCGGTGCGAAATTTCTTTTCAGTGCAATGGGTATCGGAGCGTTGATTCAATCGGCCGTTCAGTTTAATATTTTCTCGGCGGCATGGGAAAAGTTCGTTGAGTTTTCCAAGGCGATCATTGGATTGCGTGGAAGCGGGAATGTAACAGCGCAGAGCGGCTTGCTTCTCAGCTCGCCGGCGGTCAGCCCCGCGTATATCGGCGTCGGTTATATCATCGGCCCGAAACTTTCTTCGCTGAATTTTAGCGGAGGTCTGCTCGCGTGGGGACTCTTTGTTCCGATCCTCACGTATTTCATCGGCCCGGCTCTGATGCCCGCCGGCAGCACGCCGACGAACGATTCGTGGATCGCTTTGGCGGACAACGTGTGGCGCTTCATCGTCCGTCCGATTGCCATCGGCGGCATGCTTGTGAGTGCGGCGTTTACTCTGTTCCGCATGAGAAAGAGTTTGATCACGGGAATCGGGCGGTCCGTCGGCGACGTGAAGAAGGCCGCAACCGGCGAGCATGTTCAAAAACGGACCGAACAGGACCTGAGTTTCAAGTGGGTCATGTTCGGAATACTTGCGGCTTCAGTAGCGACATTTTTCATCTACGATTATTTTGCGCAGGATGTTGTCGCGGCGCTTGTTGCAACGATCGTCATGGTCATCGCCGGATTCTTCTTTGCCGCGGTGTCCGGCTACCTTGTAGGAATTATCGGCTCAAGCAATAATCCTATCAGCGGTTTGACGCTCTCCACATTGCTTGTGGCTGCCCTGCTGATGGTTGCTCTGGGAATGAAAGGGACATCCGGCGTAGCGGCCGTTCTTGGGGTCGCGGCTGTTGTCTGCGTCTCCGCAGCCGTTGCGGGAGAAATGCTGCAAGACCTGAAAGTCGGGCACATCCTCGGCGGAACACCGTGGAAAATGCAAGTCGGAGATTTGGCCGGAGTTGCTCTTGCATCGCTTGTCATGTTCATACCTCTCGTCGTGCTGCATCAAGGCGATATCAACACAGGAGGAACCGGATTCGGTGGTAAAGCGCTTCCCGCTCCCCAGGCAAGTCTCATGGCGTTGTTGTCGCAGGGCATCGTCGGCGGTCAAATGGCGTGGCCTCTGATCATCGTCGGTATGTTGATGGGACTCGGATTCATTTTGATGCAGGTAAAAAGCCCTATGCTCGTCAGTGTCGGAATGTATTTGCCTCTCGAAACCACATTTGCGATTTTCATCGGCGGGGTCATCAAGGGAATCGTCGAACGGATGAACGAGAGGAAAAAACACAACGATGCTCAAAAAGCCCGTGTTGAAAATACCGGCGTGCTTATTGCGGCCGGATTAATAGCCGGTGAAGCATTGATCGGGCTTTTGTTCGCCGGTCTCGCATTTTTTGAGATCAAATACGCCGACGCTTTGCCGGCGATGTTCTCATTTCTCCCGTTTCCGTTCAGCGTAAGCCTGCTTATATTTCTGGCTATCGGCTGGCTTCTTGTTCAGATACCGCTGCAGAATGCTGGAAAGCCCGAGGATCCGGCACCGCCGACGGCAGTATTTTGAGGTACTTCGATTTTGATGTATAATTAAGCCTGCGGGGGTTTCAAGCTGCCGCAGGTTCATTTTTCGTGGTGAGACGTGTGAATTCCGAAACTGCGCAGGCACTGAATCTTCTTGAATTGAAACCGATCCGGAATACCAGGTCGGAAACAAATGAAGAAGGATTGGTAACTCTTTTCGTACCAAAATTTCAAAACCAATGGACCGTTCGTTGGCTTATCCCGCTGCTTGCAAAACCTAACATCCGTTTGAAGCTTGACAAGTACGGCAGCTATATTTGGAATGCCTGCGACGGGAATACAACGGTGCGCGACATCGGGCAGAAGATGAGCGAAAAATTCGGTGAAGAAGCAGATTCGTTGTACGAGCGGATCGGTCTGTTCATTCGAAGGCTTGATGAATCTCAGTCTCTGTTAATAACGGGGAAATCGAATGATCTTAGAAAAGCCTGAAAAGTGAATTGTGAATCGTGAAACGAAAGATTTCGCACTGTAGTCTAAAAACTGTAACACATGATGAAAGGGCAAAACAATGTCTGACGCAATTGAAGGATTGAAGCCTGAGCTGTTGTGGAAATATTTTGCGGAGATCAGCAAAATTCCCCGCGGTTCAAAGAATGAAAAACAAATATCGATGTATGTCGTGCAAACGGCTAAAAGCCTGGGGCTTGAAGTTAAACAAGATAAATTTCTGAATGTCGTTGTCAAGAAGCCCGCTTCTCCGGGACGCGAGAATGTGCCAAGCATCTGCCTTCAGGGGCATCTCGATATGGTGTGTGAAAAAAATAAAGGGACGGTGCACGATTTCGAAAAGGATCCGATCGAGCTTGTGCGCAAGGGAAACATGCTCATGGCGAACGGAACGACACTTGGCGCAGACAACGGCGTTGCCGTAGCCACTAACCTCGCGATTATGGAGGACAAGTCGCTCGTTCACGGACCGCTGGAGTTTCTTTTTACCATCGACGAAGAAACAGGATTGACCGGGGCGAATAACTTGAAACCCGGACAGCTCGAAAGCAAAACATTGATGAATCTCGACTCAGAGGAGGAAGGTGCGCTCTATGTCGGCTGTTCGGGAGGCCGGAATACCGACGGCACATGGAATATGAGTTTTAAAAGCGCCCCCGGCGACTCGTTGCCTGTTGCACTCCATGTAAAGGGGCTGCGGGGCGGCCACTCGGGATTGGAAATCGACAAGGGGCGAGGCAATTCGATCAAAATTCTCAACCGCGTTCTTATTGCTTTGGAAAAAGTTGATGTACGTCTTTCGATGATTGAGGGGGGCAACAAAAGCAACGCCATACCGCGCGAAGCCGAAGCTCTGGTGTATATTCCGAAAAGGAACATAAGGAAAGCACGGGCAATTGTTGAACAATGGAATTCCATCTTGAAAGCCGAACTGGCTACGGTAGAACCCGACCTTTCAATTACCATGGAAGAAGTTCAAATAAAAAAGAAAGGTAAGGTGATCAAGAAGGCTCAGTGGAGGATGGTGACCCAAACGATCGCCGCTCTCCCGCACGGTGTTACAAAAATGAGCGCGGACATTCCGGGATTGGTCGAAACGTCGACGAACGTAGCAATTATTCGCACTGAAAAAAGCAAAATAGTGCTCACAACCAGCCAGCGAAGTTCTGTTGCATCGGAAATTGATGAGATCGTTCAATGCGTCTCGGCGGTCTTCGAACTCGGCGGAGCAAAAGTGGTGCGCTCGGAAGGCTATCCCGGCTGGAAACCCAACCTCGAATCGCATATCTTAAAAGTTGCGAAATCCACGTATCAATCTTTGTACGGGAAAGAGCCTGAGGTGAAAGCTATTCATGCAGGACTTGAATGCGGCATCATCGGTGAGAAATTTCCGGATATGGATATGGTCTCATTCGGACCGACGCTCGAAGGAGTCCACTCTCCCGACGAAAAAATCCATATCGATACCGTTGAGAAGTTTTGGAATTTCCTGCTTGGAATTTTGAAAAATGTGAATTAATAACTTATGTTACGCGGTATAAAGAATCCATGAAGAGCACGAAGAAACACGAAGGTTTAGATCCGCTCGATGAGAGTATTTTATTATAGAGAATTTATCAGGTTTCAGTTCTCAGAAATATGTTTTCTTCGTGAACTTTGTGGATCATTCGATAAACGAAAACGGTGAACATCGATATGGACGAAAACACTGCAATAAATCAGCATTTCTGGCATCCTTCACGGCGTCCGTATCGCTACGGCGTTCTCATCACCGTGAGCCTGTTGACCTTCGGAAGCTATTTTGCGTACGACAGCGTCGGCGCTATTGCACCGACGCTTATCGCAGCATTAGGAGTGGGCCGCGAAGCGATCGGACAAATGTATACGCTGTACAGCGTCGCTGCAATTCTCTCCGTTTTTATCGGAGGCCTGCTCATCGACAAGATTGGAACGAGAAGAGCGAGTTTACTTTTCTCTCTTCTCGTGACAGTTGGCGCGGCGATCGTTGCCATAGCTCCAAATATATGGATTCTTAATTCCGGGCGTTTTGTTTTCGGATGGGGCTCTGAATCGTTAGTGGTTGCTCAGAGCGCTATTTTTGCCCGATGGTTTAAGGGAAAAGAACTCGCGTTTTCGTTCGGAGTCGGGTTGACCGTGAGTCGGCTGGGCACGCTTTTTAGTTTCAACACTGAGGCGCTCATCGCCCAGTACTTCGGCAACTACAAAATGGCTCTCTGGGCGGCGGTGGTATTTTGCGTCATTTCGGTCATGGCGAATTTACTTTTTATATTGCTGGATAAAAAAGGGGAAAAAGTTCTAGGGCTGAAGGGAGAAGGCGCGGGGGACAAAATCGTGCTCGCCGATGTCAAACGGTTCAACCCTTCGTATTGGTATGTCACACTTCTTTGCGTAACGTTCTATTCTGCAATATTTCCTTTCACCGCGCTCTCGACGGATTTCTTCAACACAAAATGGGGGATTCCGATGACCGCCGGTTCCGAGGGAGGATTCTTCTACCAGGTATTCTATAATGTCATTCATATGTTCAGTACCGCCGGAGGTACAACCACCATCATTATTTTTGCTTCGATGGTTTTTGCGCCGTTCTTCGGTCAGTGGGTCGACCGATTCGGACGCCGCGCGACGGTGATGGTCATCGGTTCGGTTTTGATGATTCCCGCGTTCCTGTCGATGGCGTTCACCATGATACCGCCGGCATTCCCGATGATTATTCTTGGCGGAGCGTTTGTCATGGTTCCGGCCGCGATGTGGCCGTCGATTCCGCTGATCGTAGAGGAGAACCGTGTGGGAACGGCATTTGGCCTGACAACAATGATTCAAAATTTCGGCCTTGCGCTCTTCCCGTGGCTGAACGGACTTCTGCGGGATTCGACACAATCGTACACCGCAAGCATGATCATGTTTTCGCTGCTCGGCATTATCGGGCTTGCTTTTGCCTTGTTACTCCGGAGGAGTGAAACCGGTGCGAACGCACACGGGCTGGAGACGATTACCGCGAAGTAATTTCCAAATTTCAATTTACGATTTCCAATTGGGGGGATAATGACGGAGGAAGAATTAAAGGCCAGGTTGAAATTAACAGCATTAAGGGTTATCCATCTTGTGCAGTCGCTGCCGAAAAATTTAACTGCCGAGGTCATTGGAAAACAATTGATTCGGTCTGCAACCTCAGTTTCAGCGAATTATTACTCTGCCTGCAAAGCCCGGTCAAAAGCGGATTTCCTGCATAAGCTGGGGATTGTGGAAGAAGAAGCCGATGAAACCCAGCTTTGGATCGAACTGATAATCGAGTCTGGTTTGATAAAAGAATACCGGTTGAAGGACCTTTTAAGGGAAGTTAAAGAAATAACTGCGATCATGGCATCTTCTCGCATCACGGTGAAAGGACTTCGAAAATATGGTCCTGAACGTATCGGCTAATTGAAATTTGAAAATTGCAAATCGAAATTTGGCACTCGTCATTCGCAAATATTTAGGAACTGAAAATCACATGAACGAAACAAGGAGAATTCATGATATCCGAATCAACTAAGGCGATACTCGCCGGGACAGTGAAAGAATGGAACAAATACAAGACCGAGCAGATCAAACTTTCTCTCGTTGCGAATGACATCGCCGCAATTACCTCCAGGATCATTTTGGAACAGTTGCAGTATCTCAAGGTACAGAACATCGACGTCCAATGCGACTCTGTAGAAACAATGGGAGTCCTGAATGTGCCGATTGCCGTTCAGCCGATCATCGAAGCGGTATTTCCAAATTCGAAGGCCAGCGTTCTTCTCAAGTGCGCCGGGGCCGCGCGGATGATCATCATTAACCCCAACCTCAGCATCTCCGCCGGCGGAACGCCGATTACGTACGAACAGCTGCAGCGGGGAGTGCCCGAATCGTTCGCGTTGAACGCTGCCGAATTTGTGCGCGACGCATTTCTTAATGTGGCTCGGACGGGGGGCAAAGAGAGCGCTGTTGTCTGACCGCCCAAAAGCGATCAACCAATCACCATGAGCACATTACTTCATCCCAAACACTTTACACTCAATCAAGCCCGCACAAAACTGATGGCGATTATTCCGCTCATCAAGGAAATGGCAGGATTGAAAAAAGCATTGAATGAAAAAGGATTCGATGCGTACCGCCACACCTATTTTGGCGGTTCGGGTCCCAACGGCGAGCGATATTATCCGGAGGAATTGGAGCGTCTCGTGGAAATCGTCAAAATGCTTTCCGATGACGGTATTCAAGTAAAAGGCCTCGACCAGGGTTTGATTGATTTTCCGTACATCCGGGAAAACGGCGAAGAGGTGTATTTGTGTTTTTTACTCGGTGAGGAGGATATTTTATACTGGCACACGATCGACGACGGTTTCCCCGGACGCCGGTCGATCGATGAGTTGTGAGGAATGTATTGAAAGAGGGAGCGTAATGCGCACTGTGCTCACCGAGTCCCCGCAGAGGGCCGCAAAATTTATCGCGCAGGGAGAGATCGTCGCTTTTCCGACCGAAACGGTCTATGGGCTCGGTGCGAATGTCTTTGACGAAAAGGCCCTGCGAAAAATATTTATCGCGAAAAACCGTCCAGCCGATAATCCATTTATCGCTCACATCGCTGACATAGCAGACCTCGCTCTCCTTGCCAGCCGTGTTCCGCGCTCTGCCGAAAAATTCATCGAGCATTTTTTCCCCGGACCGTTGACGGTGGTTTTACCGAAGCTGCATTCGGTTCCGCTGGCCGCGACGGCGGGGCTGCCGACGATCGGCGTTCGAATGCCGCACCATCCGGTTGCTCTTTCTTTTTTGCAAGCGTGCGGTGTTCCCCTTGCAGCCCCGTCGGCAAACCTTTCCGGTACGCCAAGTCCAACGACGTGGCAAAGCGTGTTAACCGACCTCAATGGCCGCATCAGCTGTATCTTAAAGGGGGGACACACCAAGGTCGGATTAGAGTCCACGGTGGTGGATTGTACGGGCGTTGTACCTCAGATATTGCGGTCGGGCGCAGTAACACTGGAACAATTGCGGGAAATTATCCCGTTGACGCGGGTTGCAATTTGGAAGAAAGCAGAGTTACCGAAGAGTCCCGGTATGAAGTACCGGCACTATTCTCCCCGGGCGCGCGTTATTATCGTGTCGAACCCTCGCGAGATCCGTTCAACAGCGAACGCAGCATTTATCGGGATGGAGGCAATCCCTGGGGTCAAAAAATTTAGGCTCCATTGCATCTGCGCAGATGTCGATAAATACGCTCATGAACTCTTCGATTTTTTCCGTCATTGTGACGATGCTCGTGTCTCGGTCATCTACTGTCAGTCCGTCGAGCCGAAAGGACTTGGCCTTGCTTTGATGGATAGGCTGAAACGGTCGTCGCACTAACACAACAAACACCAAATGCCATTCGAACTTACTTCTGAGTACAAGCCGGAAGGCGACCAGCCCGAGGCGATTCGCCAGTTAATCGAAGGGGTGCGTCGCGGCGAAAAATTCCAAACACTTCTCGGCGTTACAGGGAGCGGGAAGACTTTCACCATTTCGAACGTCATCAACCAGATCAACAAGCCCGTGTTGATCATGTCCCACAACAAGACGCTCGCAGCGCAGCTGTATGCGGAGTTCAAGAGTTTCTTTCCGAAAGACCATGTCGAATTTTTCATCAGCTATTATGATTACTACCAGCCGGAAGCCTATGTTCCGACGACCGATACCTACATTCAAAAAGATTCTTCGGTGAACGACGAGATCGACCGCCTGCGGCTTCGGGCAACAAGCGCCCTGTTGAGCGGAGAACCGAACGTTATCGTAGTGGCCTCCGTCAGCTGCATTTACGGCATCGGTGCGCCGGACGAATGGATGCAGTTGATGGTTGTCGTTAAAAAGGGGGATCGCATCGAACGGAATGTTCTGCTACGAAAGCTGCTCGATATTTATTATGCACGGAACGATTACGAATTTTCGCGCGGCACCTTCCGCGTGAGAGGAGACGTTGTCGAAGTAATTCCGGCGTACGAAAACGAAGAAGCGATCCGGATAGAATTTTTCGGCGACGAGATCGAGAAGATTTCATGCATCGATAAGACGGACGGTTCGATCATCGGGGAGATGGACTATGATGTCATCTATCCGGCCAAGCAATTCGTCACGACCCGTGAATCGCTGGAGCGCGGGATTAAGGCTATCGAATTGGAGATGCACGAATGCCTGGAAGAGATGCGGTCGCAGAATCTTCTGTTGGAGGCACAGCGATTGGAACAGCGAACACGCTTCGATATTGAAATGATGCGCGAGGTCGGCTACTGCAGCGGCATAGAGAATTATTCGCGCCATCTTGCCGGACGCCCGCCGGGTTCGCGTCCATACTGCCTCTTTGATTATTTTCCGAAGGACTTCCTGCTGGTGATCGACGAATCTCATGTCACCGTTCCGCAGATCGGCGGGATGTATTTCGGCGACCGCTCTCGCAAAGAAACCCTCGTGAAGTACGGCTTCCGCCTCCCCTCCGCGCTTGATAACCGCCCCCTGAAGTTTGATGAATGGGAACAGATGGTGAATCAGGTGATCTTTGTCAGTGCGACGCCCGGTCCGTACGAAATGGAAAAATGCAAAGGCGCCTTTGTCGAACAGGTAATCCGCCCGACGGGACTCGTTGACCCCGAGGTTGAAATCCGTCCTGTGAAGAACCAGATCGACGACCTTACCGGCGAAATTCGGAAACGGGCAGCTGCAAAAGAGCGGATCCTGGTGACGACTCTCACGAAGCGGATGGCCGAGGACCTTACGGAGTATCTCGCGGACATCGGCATCCGCGTGCAGTACATCCATTCGGAAATCGATGCGCTTCAACGTGTCGAGATCCTGCGCAATCTCCGCCTCGGAAACTTTGACGTGCTCATCGGCGTCAATTTGCTCCGCGAGGGACTGGATCTGCCCGAAGTCTCGATGGTGGCGATCCTGGATGCTGACAAGGAAGGATTTCTGCGGTCCGAGCGTTCGCTCATTCAGACGGCCGGACGAACGGCGCGCAATGTCAACGGGAAAGTGGTGATGTATGCCGATAAGATCACCGATTCAATGCTAAGGATGATCAATGAAACAACACGCCGCCGCGAGAAACAAATGAGCTACAACAAGGAGCACGACATTACGCCGAAAACCATTTTTAAGACGTACGATGAAGTTATGGCATCGACAGCCGTCGCCGACGTCAAATCGGCCCGCGACGTTCGGAGAGAACGCGAAGCACTTCCGCTTGTTGCCGACTCGATCGTGCGGTATCTGACGCCCGAGCAGAAGGCGGACCTGCTTGAAGAGCTGAACAAAGAGATGACAAAAGCATCGCACGATTTGGAATTTGAGCGCGCCGCTCAGCTGCGCGATGAAATCCGGCGATTAACGGAGGAAAAAAGAAAGTAGGGGAACATGGGGGGATTATCGCTGTCTACCGTGCTGCGCGCTGTTGCAGCACCCGCAAGAGATTTTATTTTCCCGCCGCTTTGCTTCTCGTGCAGCGCCCGTTTGACGGATTCCGAATCGCGTTTATGCGGTTCATGCTGGAAGTCAATAGAGCACGTTCATCCCGACGATGAAACCGTTCGGATATTGCGAGAGCGATTTTCCGCCGAAGGATTTATCGATGAATTCTATTCGTGCTATTATTTTGAAGAGAGCGGTGTGTTTCAACACCTTGTTCACTCGTTGAAATACAACGCCATGACTCTCTTTGGGGTTGAACTCGGCGAGCGCATCGGCGTGATGTTGAAAGAAAATACGGACATTCAGTCAATCGATGGAATCGTTCCCATCCCGCTTCATAAGCTGAAACAGAGGGAACGCGGCTACAACCAAAGTGAATTCATTTGCGAAGGAATCTCCGCCGTCATACGGCGGCCGGTTGTTTCCAATCTTGTCAAGCGGTCAAAAAACACCGTCTCGCAAACGCACTTGACCGCTGACGAACGCAAGAACAATGTGGGAGACGCGTTTGGCATTCATCCTCAAAAGAGGGACACGCTAAAGGAGAGAACGTTTCTTGTTGTTGATGATGTCATCACGACAGGCTCAACAATTCAGTCCCTTGCGAAACTGCTGAAGGATGCCGGCGCCGCGAAAGTAATAGCCGCTTCTGCCGCGCTGGCAAAACTGCATAATGACAATTCCAAATTGTAATAGTCGGATTTCTCTGATTTTCTTCTGACATGAGCTTCTTAGCATGTTACAGTTTTAAAAGATGTCGGACACCTTGCTGATTCACATTGCCAAACATTTAAATTTATAACGATTTTTCCGATAAGGTGTCCGACATCTAACATGCGACCAGCTCCTTGATTTATTAGCGTATTAAAGCATATATTTAATACAATGAATTATTCTCGCTCAATAGCGCTCGGAATTATGTTGTTTTTTCCCGCCTGCAGCGATGCGCCAAGAGATAATCCTTTGGATCCTCTTTCGCCCCGGTATCAAAGCAATGCTATGGTGAGCGGGACAGTGTATATATTGGTACAGAATACACCGGTCATTCAAGCTCGGGTAACATGTCTTCAAAACGGCCTTTCAGTAGCCACTGATTCCAACGGCTATTACCAGTTTAGCAAGCTTGATGCCGGTTCGCTGACGTTCGTCTGTTCAAAAGAGGGCTTTGTCTCCGATACTCAAAAGATCGTTCTTCAGGCCGGAACTCCTCAGCAAATTTCCTTCGGCTTGAACGGATATCCGATTGTCGTATCGCAGAACATATTAACAAGAAAAATCGACCAATACTATCCGAGCCCGCAGTATTTTGTCGATGTGTCTGCCAGCGTTTCCGACCCGAACGGGATCCAGGACATCGATTCCGTCTGGTTTGTTGTTGACTCGATACAGTATCCGATGGTATATTCCCTTGCTACGAACATGTTTCAGGCTGAGATTTACAAATACAGTTTTCCGACGAACACGATTCAATGGCTTGTAGGTCAGCCGCTGACAATTGTGTCGATGAGCCGCTCGAACGCCCGCAGCGCCGGGGCTCCGTTCTATGTCAGCCGCATTATCGAGGAAGAGGCGACGCCGATATATCCATCATCGCTGAACAATGACACGACGGGTTCGACACCGCTTCTGAAATGGTCTTCTCCCGACGTAACGTTCAGTTATTCGTACACTCTGATCATTTCTCTCGTCAGTTCGGGAGTCGAAGAGGTCGTTTGGTCATACGCCGGACTTGGTTCTCAAAGTGAAGAATTGCAATTCCCGAGCGACAACAGTACACAGCCTCTCCAACCCGGCAATTACGTTTGGACAATTTCCGTTGTTGATCAATTCGGCAATTACAGTCGTTCAAAAGAATCATCATTTGTGGTGAATTAGCCGTGGCCGAAGAAAAGAATACAAGTTTTGAAGCGCTGTACGAAATCACGAAAAGCATCAATGCAATTCTTGAGCCTGTGGTTCTTCTTGAGAAAATCCTCGAAAGAGCGATGGCTCACTTGAATGCAGAACGGGGATCCGTCCTTCTGGTAGACAAGACAAAGGAGCGGGGCTTTTCTGTCGTTGCATCAAAAAATTTCGGGTCGGAGCATTCTACCGATCAATTTGCCGCTTCGTCATCGGTCATTCAACAAGTCCTTTCAGCCGGCAGCCCGGTACTTACCTTCGATGCCTTGAGCGATGAACGGTTCGAATCGTCGACAAGCATCGCTGCGCAAAAAATCCTCTCGATCATCTGCATCCCGCTCCGGTCGCACGACAGAGTATCGGGAGTAATCTATCTTGACAGCAGCGTTTCGCGGAAAGCGTTTACGGAAGAATCGCTGAAGTTTCTCACCGTGTTCGGACATCTCGCAGCGATCGCCATCGAGAACGCGCAGCGGTATTCGTCGCTTCGTGCCGAGAACGAGCGGCTCCGAAGTGAGATCGATTCTTCCCGTCTTTTCACAACGATGGTCGGGAAAAGCGCTGCATGGAACCGCGTGCTCGCTATCATCAAGCGTGTTCTCGACGTCGACGTTGCCGTTCTTATCACAGGAGAAAGCGGGACCGGAAAAGAACTTGTTGCCCGCGCGGTGCATGACGGCGGGTTGCGCCAAGGAAAACCGTTTGTCACCGTGAACTGTTCGGCGATTCCCGAGCAGCTCATTGAGAGCGAATTGTTCGGGTACGTGAAAGGGGCGTTCACGGGCGCCTCGTTCGATAAGAAAGGGTTGGTCGAAGTTGCAGAAGAGGGAACGCTCTTTCTTGACGAAGTCGCCGACCTTCCGGTTCAGTTGCAGCCGAAGATCCTCCGCTTGCTTCAGGAGAAGGAATATCGGCGAGTCGGCGACACAAAAAACCGAACGGCGGACATCCGCATTATTGCCGCGACTAATCGCGACATGCTCGAGGAAGTGAAAACAGGGCGGCTGCGGGAAGACCTCTATTTTCGTTTGAATGTCGTGCAAATACATCTCCCTCCTTTGCGCGAAAGGAAGGAAGACATTCCTCTGTTGGCTTCGTATTTTGTCCGCCGTGCGGCAGAAACCTACAAGCGGCCTGTCGAAAGCATTCATCCCGATGCGATGCAAATCCTCCTGGCGAATCAATGGTCGGGAAATGTTCGGGAATTCCAGAACGTCATCGAACGGGCTGTAGTTCTTTGCAACGGCAGCCAGCTGACCAAGGAAGATTTTATGTTCGATGCCGGCGACCGGGGCGTTATCACCCGAAGTGCGTCCACCCTGGCTGAGTTTGAGCGCCAAATTATCGAGGGAACGCTCGCAGAAATGGGGGGAAACAGAACGCGCACAGCCGAAAAACTGGGGGTGTCGATTCGCTGGCTGCAGTACCGCATCAAAGAATGGAGCGGTGAATAAATGCCGTTCACGATCGAGGCCACGATTAACGAAAGCAGTACGACGCGTGTTTTCCGTGCTTTTGATGAAACGCTCCACCGGCGTGTGCTGCTGAAAGTTCTTCACCGGCATCTCGCGCACGACGAGCAGCTGCGTCAGCGGTTTGTCCGCGAGGCGCGGGCGTGCGCCGCCCTCCGGTCGGAATTTATCGTGCAGGTGTACGACCTCACTGAAATAGAAGGCGCACCTGCGATCGTAATGGAATATGTCGATGGCACGTCGCTGAAAGATCTTATCGCCGATGAGTCGCAGCGTTCATTCCCCCTTGCATCAAAAGTTGCACTTCATGTTCTTCGCGGTTTGAGCGTCGCGCATGGCCAACAGATCATCCACCGCGACATCAAACCGGGGAATATCATGGTTGCGGTGGACGGCACGATCAAGCTAAGCGATTTTGGCCTTGCCCGGATTTCTGTCCCAACTACCATGACGACGGAAGGAATGCTGGTTGGCACTCCCGCCTACATCGCACCCGAACAAATCCTCGGCGAACAGCCGGATGCCCGCGCGGACTTGTTTTCACTTGGAGCGACAGTCATCGAAACACTGAGCGGAGAGCGTTTATTCGAGGGAGGGACGTACGGAGAGTGTCTGAACAAGGTCAGTTCATTCAAAGCCGACATGCTCGATCGGTTTATTCCGGCATCGTCGGCAGAATTTGTTGACTTTGTCAAGCGCCTGATGCATCCCGACAAACGTCAGCGATTTGCTTCTGCCGACGAAGCATTGGCTGCTCTGCATGGCGAACGTCTGGCTTCTTCCATCGCTTCGCCGAACTCCTTCAGAGCGAAATGGATTCGCCCGTCCAGTATCGCCGGTGCAATGGCAATCATAGCGGCGGTTATTTACGGTGTCAATTTATTCGGACACCGGATGCCGCAGCAACAGATATCTCCGCCTGCAAAAGATTCCGCCGCCTTGTCGAGTGTAGATACGACGACGAGGTCCGCTGTGACGGCGCAGCCGATAGCTACGCTTTCGGAGGGATCGACCCTGGGGCGGAAGGAAGCGGCATCGAAAACAACGCAGGCGGCGCAACCGGTGTCGGATGAAAGAAAGAGTTCAGCCGATTCCGGTTTGGTGACAATTACCAGCACACCCTGGGCGAAAGTGTATTTGGACAATGCGTTGATCGGCGAGACTCCGCTGGCGGCTCCTATTGTCCTCTCTTCTGGTTCTCACACGATCGTCTTCACCCATCCCTCTTTCGAACCCGTCGTTAAGACGGTAACAATCAGCGCGGGTGTACAACTTCATGTCGATTGCAATTTTCTTGCAAGTGCAGGATTTCTGAATTGTACTGCGAGCCCATGGGCTGAGATTTATGTCGACGATGTTTACAGGGATACAACTCCTTTAGACAAAGCGGTCGTACTCTCTGCGGGCAGGCATGACGTACGATTTCATAACCCTGCGTTCAAGGATATCCGGCAGGAGATCACAATTGCCGCGCACGATACGCTGCATCTTTCCATTTCGTTTTCCCGATGAATACACTTAGGCGTATTGTCCTCTTCATCCTTCTTGCCGCAGGATCGGCTTTCGCTCAGTCGAATTCCATCGATTCGACATTTCGTTCGATTGAATCGCTGTTTGAATCCGGTTCGTACGTGAACGCGGAAGTAGAAGCGCGGCGTCTCGTCGAAGCGCCCAACATATCTGATTCCGTGCGCAGTGTTGCCGAGAAATGGATTGCCTTCTCGCTCGTTGCACAGGGAAAATCGTCACTGGCAGGAGATCATTTTGCTCTCCTTCTCAAACTCAATCCCCAATTCGAGCTTGATCCAATCCTCACTTCACCGAAAATCCTGGCAGTGTTCAACGAAACCAAAGCTCATCGCACCATTCACGGAAAGTTCGGAGCAGATTCAGTTGCCGTTCTTCCATTGAGGCAAACAATGGAAGTCTCGTTTCGGACAATCGTCTTTCCGGGATGGGAACAGATTCATACGAACAGAACGACGGCCGGGTATCTCTTTCTTGGAGGAGGAATAGCAACGCTTGGAGCCGGGATTGCTTTCGAAGCTCTCAGAAGTTCGGCACGCAGCGAATATCTCGCCGCAACAACTCCGCCGGCTATCGAAGCGAAATATTCGACATACAACAAATACTACAAAGCAGAAGCGTATGCCTTTTCGGCTTTTGCCGTCATCTATATTGCCTCAGAAATTGACGTCTTCGGACACGCAAACTCCGCTTCACTTTCTTTTGAACCGTCAGGCCAGTCAAATCGGTCGAACAATCTTTCCCTTAGCATAAAATTTTAGAGCGCAATCGGTGCGCGTGCTACGCAAAATTTGCGCGCCCGGACTTCCAAAATCCCCCTTATCGACTCAAAAACGAGGAAAAATCGCTGGCATTGGAATTGCGGTTTTTTGCGATACGTCAGATTGTTACGTCTTCTTCACGTATTCAGGAGAACAAATTCAGGTTTTCACAATCATTGCTATAGACTGATAGGAGTATTTATGTTCAAGCGCTACTTTTTTCTCGCAAGTGTGATGTTTTTTGTGGCAGTAGCCTTCGTTCAATCAGCAGCTTCGCAAACCCCTCCAGTTCCAATCCACTTTGACTCCCAGCCCCCGCTAACCGGTGAGGTTGGAGTCCCCTATGTCTACACCGCCCATCTTGCTGGGGTTGATTCAACGGTAGCTGTTAGCTACGGTGCGGATAGTTTGGATCCTCCCGGCTTTAAGGTTGATTCAGCATCGGGTGTTGTGAGTTGGACCCCCCAGGCGAGAGGCTGGTATTCTCTTTCGTTGGTAGCAATTGTGCGCTGGAAAATGCATGCACTGATGTTGATGGCTGAACAGCACTTTCTGGTGGCTGTCGCCGGAGGCAATGGTGTTGTTCAAGGAAAAGTCACAGATACATTGAACGTCGGAATTCCGAATGTTATTGTCGAGGCGCTGCAAGTACAAGGAGTGAGTCCCAGCTTGATAGACGGCGGCTCTTACGCGTATGCGGCAAGAACTGACAGCAACGGCAACTATCGCATATCCAGAATCGATCCGGGTACATACAAGCTGCACGCGGTTTCTCCTTCGCCTCAATATGCCAGCCAGTGGTACGATGGGAAAGCCACTGCTGCCACTGCCGACATAATCACTGTTGCCGGCAGTAGCTTGTCGAATATCGTTACGCTTGTAAACTTTAAACTTGCAGGGGGTGCGGCCGTAATGCCAAAAGTTGCCGTTTCAGGGATCGTTACCGACTCGGCTCTTAATCCTGTCAAGACTGCGCATGTATTTTTTGTCCGAGCCGGCTTTGCCCTCAACAGTAATATTACCGTCGATGACTTCCGGCAGTACTTCGATATGAATGACCTGAAAAGCGACTTCCGCCTGGAGGGAAATTCATCGGAAGTATTTCAGACTGAAGTTGATCCGACCGGACGCTATTCACTTCCGATTCCGAAAGGGGCGTACATCGCATTTGCGAAAGCCCCGGGCTATGGAACAGTATTTTATCCCGGGCAAACTAACCTCCTTTCAGCGACAACACTGGTACTGCAACATGACAGCGCGGGTATTAATTTCATGCTTCCGCGATTACCCTCAATCGCTCTCGGTATGATTCAGGGAAGTGTACTTGATCCGGCGCTCAATGTGGGAGTTCCTTCACGGATTATTGCTACACGGGACCGCTGGACGACCGTAGATAAATTCGGGGAGCCGAGTTCATACGTTGTCGACACGGATTCTCTGGGCAACTTTACGGTCGGGAACCTGTTGCCTGGATCATATTTTGTATTTGCCGTCCCCCTTGGAAGCTATTCCCCCGCTTTCTATTCCACCGACACGGTCACGACGCCGTGGAAGAACGCAACCAAAGTTGTCATCAACGGAAACAGTGTCAGCGGGATTGATATCTACGTGCAGGAAATTCCTGTTTCGGCGGAAGGGTACGCCGATATTTCAGGCACCCTGAGTTTAACGTCGGGGACGGCTTCTACGATGGCCGGCGCGATTGTCTACGCATACAGGGGATATGTCGTCGCAGGATTTGCTATCACCGATGTTAAGGGGAATTATAGCATTGATGGACTCGCTCCCGGAGCGTACTCTCTTTTTGTAGACCGGCTTGGATATAATGCCGGACCGAATCCCTTTCCGGATGAGATGCCGCGTGTCGGTACTGCTGTCTCATATGATTCATTGGGAAATCCCGTGAATGCGAACGTGCCATTGTCGATCAGCTCGGTGGTAACTGCGGTCGTGAGTGCTCCAGCGCTTCAGCCGACGCAGTTCTCTCTCGGTCAAAATTATCCGAATCCATTCAACCCGTCGACGACAATCCGCTACACGCTTCCTGTTTCCGGCAGGGTTGCGATGCGCGTCTATAATATCCTTGGCCAGGCTGTGGCGACCCTGGTTGACGGAACTCAGAATGCGGGAACGTACGAAGTTTCATTCAATGCTTCAGCTCTCTCGAGCGGCGTTTATTTCTACCGGATTGAAAGCGGCTCCTTCGCGGCAGTGAGGAAGATGATGTTGCTGAAATAGTACGATGAGCATCCAAAAAATAAGCAACCGTTAGCCAGCAAAAGAAGTATTGAGAAGGAAATATGCGGCATTTTATTCTGGCCTTATTTATTGCACTCATTATCAATGGCTGCAAAAAAAGTAGTAATCCGGTTACATCAGTAACAAATCCTGCTGTGAGCGTGAATCAAGTCAGCGACAGTATGCAATACACGTTTGCAATACCGAAAACAGTATTTGGAATTCATGATACTCTAAGTGCGTCATTGACTGCTTATAATCAATCAGCGGAACCGGAAACGTTGAATACTTCAATAGGAACTTTCCAATGGTCGCTGAAAAATGATAGTGGACGGACATTGATGGGCGGTCCCCCACTACTCTTTAATGGACCAGCTCGTCGGTTAGTACTTAATCCTCATCAGTCACAAGAAATATTTGAGTTATATCAAGCTATCACGGATACATCGGGGGCGCCGGTTCTTGCTGGCTCCTACACGCTGCAAGGGTTGTTGTATGGTTCAATGTTATTCGCTCTTGATCTTTCATTACAATAAGGTTTGCTGCCTAACCAGTCGTTTCAAGTTACGCGGAGCGTGATGGCGAAAAGCGCTCACTGACGGAACCAGCCGTTGGTGATTTAACACGCGCGAAACAACCAGTTACTTGTTGGACATTACTCGCCACGCGCGGACTGAATTCCGTCGCTGCGGGGCTTCGCCGCCGCAGCTTAGCTCCGGTCCGTTAAGCAGCTTCAAATTCTAGGAAACGTTAAATACAACTCTCCTTTTATCAAAGGAGAAATATATGGCTTGGATCATTAGATCAAAAGATAGGGCATTCTCTGAATGGAGCCAACTTATGACACGCATACTGAGATTACTGTTTTTGTGCATATCAGTCGCAGTAAATATGGATTCATTACACGCACAATGGACACCAACAAACGGGCCTTACGGCGGAGATATTACTTGTTTTGCTGTGGATAGTACAACTATTTTTGCCGGGACTTATAGCGGCGGCGTTTTTCAATCGACGAACAACGGGCAAAGTTGGACTGCGACGAAGGCCGGATTGATAAACACCAACACGTTGGCCCTTGCTACCGACGGCACGAATCTTTTTGCAGGGGCTAGAGGTGACTATGGCGGCGGATTGTTTAAATCGACAGACAACGGCACTAGTTGGACCGCAAGAGGCTTGGCGCCATTGGGCGTTAGCGTCCTTGCTATAAAAGGAACGAATCTCTTTGCAGGTTCGAATGGACTTTTTCTTTCAACCAACAGTGGCGCAAGCTGGAGTACGGTTCTGACGAGTGTTAACATTACCGCTCTTGCTGTGGATAGCGAGAATCTTTTTGTCGGTGCCGGCTACAGTGGCGTTTACCGTTCTTCGGACAACGGCACAAGCTGGACTTCGGTCGATTCAGGATTGACAGGAAATATTATCACCGCTCTTGCCGTATCCCCCGCCTCCGGCGGGGCGGGCTCCACGAATCTGTTTGCTGGAACAGTGCTGCCTGTTCCTGTCCCGGTCGACCAGGGGGGACCGCCGCAACCCTACACCGGCGTTTATCTCTCGACGAACAATGGTGAAAGTTGGGCTGAAGTTGATTCCGGATTGCGACGTACATTAGTTAACGTTCTTGCTGTCAAAGACGCGAATATCTTTGCAGGGACTTCGAGGGGCGTTTTTCGCTCGACCAACAACGGAACAACCTGGGTTCAAATGAACAGTGGTTTGACGGACACGAGTGTTAATGCTTTTGCTGTGAAAGGAACAACTCTGTTTGCTGGAACCACCAACGGCATTTTTCTCTCAACGAACAACGGCGTAAGCTGGACTCCGGCCAGCACCGGCGTGACGGGCACTTCTATCTCTGCTCTTGGCATGTTCGGTTCGAATCTTTTTGCCGGCGATAACGGTATTCAACTCTCTACTAACAACGGCAATAGTTGGCTGACGGTCGATTCAGGAATATCGTCGAATACGTATGTCGACGCTTTGGCGATGTCCCCCGCCTCCGGCGGAGCGATCTCCACGAATCTCTTCGCTGGAATGAGATCCCAAAGCGGCATCCTCCGCTCAACGAACAACGGCACGAGCTGGACTTTGTTAGATTCAGGAGTGACGAATCTTTTTATCACTTGTCTTGCCCTATCCGGTTCGAATCTCTTCGCTGGAGACGGACAAAGTGGTAATGGTGTTTTTCTTTCGACCAACAACGGTACGAGTTGGACTGCGGTCGACTCAGGATTGACGAATACTTGGGTCTTTTCACTTGCCGTTTCCCCTACCGGCAATGGGGCAACAAATATTTTTGCAGGAACTCAGAATGGAGGCGTGTTTCTCTCAACAAATAACGGTAAAAGCTGGACTTTACCCAGCACTCTCTTATCTGACGAAATAGTCTACGCTCTTGGCGTGGAGGGCATAAATCTTTTTGCTGCAACCGGAGAAGGAGTTTTTCTCTCCACAGATAACGGCACAAGTTGGGCTGCTACCGGTTTAACGAACGCTAATGTTTCATCCCTTGCCATCTCCCCCAACGGGGCAGGTGGCACGAATATCTTCGCAGGGACTATTTATACGGGTGTATCAAATGGTGGTATTTTTCTTTCTACGGACAATGGCACAAGTTGGAGTGCAGTCAACACGGGCTTGACAAACACTAACATTAGTTCGCTTGCTATGAGTGAAACAGATCTTTATGCAGGGACTAATGGCAGTGGTACGTGGAAGCGACCATTGTCGGAAATGATTACTGCTGTTAAGGAGAGCAAGAGTGAGCTCCCAACAACGTATTCGCTTTCACAGAATTACCCAAATCCATTTAATCCCTCCACCACAATCTCCTTCGCTCTTCCATCCCGGTCATTCGTATCGCTCAAGGTTTTTGACATATTAGGAAGAGATGTATCAACGATTGTTTCCGGAGAATTGCAGGCGGGAACATACACCCGGCAATGGAACGCGGCGAACATGGCCAGCGGCGTTTATTTCTATCGGATTGAAAGCGGCTCATTTACGGACGTGAAGAAAATGATCCTGTTGAAATAGTACGATGAGTATCCGAGAAAAAAATAAACGGCATTGATTAAACCTTCCAAAGTCGCGCGGCGTCGAATTATTATGCCGCTTGACTGGTTGGAAGGAAACGACAATCAGGCCGGGACAAACTACAGAAGTAAATTTAATTATGCCGGGAGAGTTTATGGCTCGAAAAAAGGACTTGCTGATTATATCTTTTATTTCGGGAATGGCTGCTCTTTATATGCTTGGATGTACGAACACGACCCAGCCGATGCAGCCGATTGCTGGAATGACTCAGCCACCGGACGTGCAAAGCTCAGTTGCCGGTTCAATTATCGACGACGAGATTATGGTTTCACAAATTTCCGGCGTTCCCGTCGATAGCAGCGACGGGGTGTTTGATATCGGGTGGAATCCATTCGTTGGACCGATAGCCCAAGACTCGGAAAGGCTGGGAGATGCGTCGGTAGTGGTTTTTGACACTCTTGCGACTGTGTCCGGACCGCGATCATCGCATGGCGGCGAAGACATCGGCTCGGTGTCTCTGAATTATTCAGGCAACAGCCTTGAGTTTAGGAAAATTCAGCATTTTTATGGCGGGACGTTCTATTCTCTCTTTCCACATTTGTTCGGCAACGCAAGCCCTGGACTAACATTTGTACCCAATACGAATTATGAATTTGACGTCAGCGGATCATCGTCGTTCTCAGCGGCAAAGGTCTCTATCACTTCTCCGACAGCCCTCATCCAAATTACGAGTTATGCGAACGGCCAGCAGGTAAACGCAGACAGCGGCCTTGCGGTCGCGTGGTCTGGGGGAAACCCCGTTGCGGGCGTTCTCATCCGTATCATACCGATGATCATATTCGGTCCGGATGGATTTGCCCAATATGGCTCCGGACTGAGAGTGAGAGACGGTGGTATTCCGCCTGGCATTCATTATGGAGGCCCGGATAGGCCGATCCAGATTGACACGGGGTATACACTCCTTTTGACAAGCAATTCCGGAAAAGCTGTGATTCCGGCAGCGGTGATCCAGGAACTTCTTTACGCTACATCAACAGTTTCTGTTTCAGTCTCAGAATTCAGCACTGTGGAATTCAATCAGGATAGCCGGAAGTACCTTATTGTTATGCGCGACGGAGACCGTCGAATGATAGCTATCGAGTAGTCCGGCTGCCGTTTAACGCGCGTTGAGAGTCATTTTCGTTTTGAAAGCGGTTCGTTCGTTGCTGTTGAGAAGAGGTGGTAGGAGGACGTGATGGTCCGGCAATGGAGAACCTGCTTGGTAAAAAAGGGCGAACCCGATTTGGGCTCGCCCTTTTTACTTGCATAAACGCCTGTCTCTATCATAATCCGTTCAATTTTTGATGAAACTTTTTCCTCCTAAAGGAATCTAACTATATGGCCGCCGCTTCCGACATCATCTATTGTACTGTCGTCCTTTATACCTGTAGCGTATCGGCGTGCTCGGTGCCTTGGTGGTAAAGAAATGTAGATTATTTAATTGAACCAGCACCAGTGTTTATCAATTAATTTTTCCGGAGTTTTTTCATGAAAAGAATATCAATTGGCTGCATTCCCTTCCTTGTAATAGTGATATTGATTTCGTGCGGCCAACAGCGGATCATGGCGCAGGATCAGACCGTGACGACAACCACAACAGCTGCTGCATCTGGACTCGATTTGCAGGCCGTCACGGAGATCGTAAAACAAAGCAAGAACGCAGCAGAGATAGAACAAAAGCTGAATGCACCCGGGTCTGTAAATAATCTTGACCTCTATGGCACCGGCAATGTAGATTATATCCATGTCACTGAATATGGAAAAGGGAACATGCGCGGATTTTCTCTGACGGTAATGGATAGCACAGGGACGGATCAAGAAATAGCCACAATTGAAATTGAAAGGGGATACGATTCGGCCAATGTCATAGTCGTCGGCGAGCCGGCGTACTATGGACCTGGAGTATGCTACACGGGGGCTTGGGTGCCCGCGGAGGTTGTGCTTTGGGCGTACTTGTGGCATCCGCATCGATTCTATTACAGTCCTTATCCATATGGATATTATCCATCATACTATCATCCATATCACCCTGTCCCTTACGCTGCCTACAACAGCCATGTTACAATTATTGCGAGGACGACTGTTATCCATAGAACAGTTCTTCCCAAAAATTACAGGTCTCGTTCGCCGTACTCACGACATGCGGCAGCGCGTTCAAACCAGAGAGCAAGGCAGCGGGAGAGAACTAGATCGAGTCGGCAGCGTCGGGTACGAGAAAGGGACTGAGCTAGAGTTTGGTGAAGGCCGCGTGTTCAATTAATTATTTCGCAGAGACAAAAGAAATGCCTGACTCATTACCGAGTCAGGCATTTTTGTTCTTGACTCTCCCTGCGGTTCCCTTTACATTTGTGCGGTTGGGCGACCGATTCGGAAGAGAATGCTTTTTCTCTTTGCAGGAATCCTTTGGGAATGGAACGATTTATAACTCGGCCTGATAAAATTTCCAATAGCGCGCCATCAATCTTTCGGCACGCACAAAAATATTTCTCGTTCCCAAAGTCTTTTTGGGAACGAAACGTTTTGAAGTTCTGCTAAGCAGACGAAAGTCTATTGAGCCTGTGTTCCCAAGCAGAGCTTGGGAACAAGATGGAAATTCAATAACGCGCCATCAATCTTTCGGCACGCACAAAAATATTTCTCGTTCCCAAAGTCTCTTTGGGAACGAAACGTTTTGAAGTTCTGCTAAGCAGACGAAAGTCTATTGAGCCTGTGTTCCCGAGCAGAGCTTGGGAACAAGATGGAAATTCAATAGCGCGCCATCAATCTTTCGGCAGGAACATGACTTCCATCGCACTCCGTGAATCTCTTCGGGAACGAATCACAGTTCCAAACATTGCAGCACTCTGTTTCCTTCTTGTAACTCTCGTTACGGCAGGGCGGTACGGGTTCTACGGCGATGAACTCTATTATATCGCATGCAGCAAACATCTCGATTTCGGGTATGTGGACCATCCCCCGTTAGTCGCTCTGTTGACCTTCATTGATCGATGGATATTCGGGGAGACGAAATTCGGCCTCAGATTCTTGTCGGGACTTGCCGGCGCTATCACGGTGCTGCTCTCGGCTGAAATTGCGGGAACCCTCGGAGGGGGAAAGCCGGCGAGATCGCTTGCGGCACTTTCGATATGCTTCTCTGCAGCCTTTCCTGCCATGAGCAGTTTCTTTTCGATGAATCCGATCGACATCATGCTCTGCACATTATTCATTTATCTGCTTTCAAAAGCAATCAATTCCCCCTCTCCACAACAGTGGATCGAGCTCGGCATTTTGTTTGGTGCAGGGCTTTTGAACAAGTATACCTTTCTTGTCCTCGGATTTTCGGTGCTTCTTTCTCTCATCATAACAAAACGCTGGAGCGTGTTACGATCGCCCTGGATGTATGTTGGAGGCGTAATTAGTTTCGTAATGTTTCTGCCGCACGTGATGTGGCAGATTCATTATGGCTGGCCTACACTTGAATTCATGCGAAATGCCGCGGAGTTTAAGAACCTCTCTTTATCCCCGTTTGCGTTCCTGTCGCAGCTGGTCATCGGTTTGAATCCGTTTACCCTCCCGCTCTGGTTGTCCGGATTACTATACTTGCTCGTCAGGAAGGAGACAAAAGAGTTTCGATTCCTCGGCTGGATGGCGGTTGTATTCCTTCTCGTTTATCTGGTTCAAAACTCCAAGATTTATTATGTCTTCCCCATTTTTCCTCTCCTCCTTAGTTCCGGTGCGGTTGCGGTTGAAAGGTTCTCACAGAACTATCGTGTCAGTTGGCCCAAGTGGGTCGTCGGTTCGGCAATGATCATTTCTGGCACGGTGCTTATGCCTCTGGCTGTTCCGATACTGCCGGTGCCGCAATTTGTTTCGTACGCGAAGAGTCTCGGTCTTTGGAATTTGATCAGGATGGAAAAGGGAGAAGGAGATGTCATGCCTATCCACTTTGTCTACCGGTTAGGCTGGGAAGAACTTGTGGACTCGGTAGCAACGGCATACGATGCACTCCCTTTGGATGAAAAGAGGGAGTGCGCGATCCTTGCTTCATGGTACGGCATAGCCGGCGCGATCGATCACTTCGGGCCAAACCATGGCCTCCCGAACGCGATCTGCCCGAGGAATAATTATTGGTTGTGGGGGAGGCGCAATTATTCCGGCGATGTGGTTCTTACGGTTGGATATGACGCGCAGTTTTTGAAACAGTTCTTTGACAGCGTGGCGCAGGTATCTTACTTTAAAAATCCCTATGCGTATGATGCAGAGATATATTTGTGTACGAAACCAAAAGCACCGCTCAAGGAAATGTGGCTGCGGTTAAAGCGGTTTATCTGACTGTGATTGAATGAATGTCTTTGGGCTCTTACAAAACTATTTGAAAACGCATTCCCTTACCACGGCTTTATCTCGTTCCCAACGTCTCGTTGGGAACGCTAACCCCAGAAGTTCCGCTTCATCCTGTACGGCGTTCCCAATCGGAGATTGGGAACGAGATTCAAAAACGCATTCCCTTAGGCTTTTTATCTCTTCCCAACGTCTCGTTGGGAACGCTAACCCCAGAAGTTCCGCTTCATCCTGTACGGCGTTCCCAATCGGAGATTGGGAACGAGATTCAAAAACGCATTCCCTTAGGCTTTTTATCTCTTCCCAACGTCTCGTTGGGAACGCTAACCCCAGAAGCTCCGCTTCATCCTGTACGGCGTTCCCAATCGGAGATTGGGAACGAGATTCAAAAACGCATTCCCTTAGGCTTTTTATCTCGTTCCCAACGTCTCGTTGGGAACGCTAACCCCAGAAGCTCCGCTTCATCCTGTACGGCGTTCCCAATCGGAGATTGGGAACGAGATTCAAAAACGCATTCCCTTAGGCTTTTTATCTCTTCCCAACGTCTCGTTGGAAACGCTTACCCCAGAAGCTCCGCTTCATCCTGTACGGCGTTCCCAATCTCCGATTGGGAACGAGATTCAAATAAAAGAATCCTATTTTAAAAATCCCTATGCGTATGATGCAGAGATATATTTGTGTACAAAACCAAAAGCTCCGCTCAAGGAGATGTGGCCACGGTTAAAGCGGTTTATCTAACTGTGATTGACAATGACTCTTGTACTCTTGTTCTTCGTGAATGAATGTCTTCGGGCTCTTACAATACCATTTGAAAACGCATTCCCTTACCACGGCTTGCGTTCGTTCATTCCTTTTTGAATGGCGCGTTTCACAGCGAGGATATCGACACTCCCCACCTCATGGTAAATGACCTTACCCTCCGGATCAATAACGACCGTGTACGGTACCGCTCCCTGCCATTGAGGATCGAACGCATTGATCAACGAGTCTCTTTCGCCCGAGGCGAAAATGAGGTTGCGGTTTGAGGCATGTTCTTTCTTGAGGAATTGGAGTACGTCTTTTTCTTCATCCGGTTGATTGACTGAGACAGTCACGACCTCGAAGTCGCGGTGACGGTACATCCGGTTCACAGTGACAAACTCTTCAAACTCAGCGACGCACGGAGCGCACCACGTGGCCCAGAAATTAACGAGCCTGAATTTTCCGGACGTATTCCTCCTCAAATCCCATAATGCTGCCGTGTCTGCTTTTGAGAGTGCCACGGGCTCTTCATCCAGCTTTTCCAGATACGCCTTCACCAGATCTTCCTTGCCCGCCCACTTGATCGAACAGCCGATAGCTTTGGTTTGGGTTACGGAGGGCTCTTTCCCGGCTAAAAGGGAATCAAGTGCATCGCGCAGATAATTTTTGGTTACGTGCTGGATACGTTCCGAATTATCGATGGCACCAACATAGCGGAGTTTGCGTTCGGCGTCGAAAACGAAAACATGCGGTGTGGCAGCCGGGCCGTAGGCACGCGAGACTTCCTCCGTTTCGCCGTCATAGAGGTATGGGAAATTGAATTGAATTTCCTTCGCCCGGAGTTTCATCTCGGCAAAAGAATCGCTCAGGTCGGTCCAGCCCAGCTCATCGAGACGGACGGACTTGGGGTCATTGGGCATGATGGCAACAAGCGCGACGCCCTTGCTCTTGTAGTCGGCGACAATTTGTTTAATGCGCTCTTGATAGTATTGTGCCGTGGGACAGTGGTTGCAAGTAAAAGCGACGACAAGGATTTTGGCATCCGCAAAATCCTTGAGAGTCCAGTTGCGCCCGTCAACGCCGGGGAGATTGAATTCGGGGGCGGCGGCTCCAAGCTGCAGTGTGGGGAAGTCGTCTGCTATGACAGGTTGATAAAAAGCCGTCAGATATGTGAAAAGAATAGGAATCATGAATTTCATCATCGCTCATTCTCCTGTTAGAAAGTAGAGGGCGAAAGGTGAGGCGATCGTGACCTATCGCAGATTTAAGTTCGACAAAAATATTTTGCAATATGCTAAGGCTTTTTAGAGCGAATGTCAAATAGTTAGTGTCTTAATGTGAGTGTTCTCATCCTTTTACGGAGAGCTGAAAATATCGCGCAAAAGCGCTAAGCCGCAAAGAGAATGGATATGTTTCCCTTGCGGCTTAGCGCCTTTGCGTGAGCACGCTTCGCACCTTTCCTAAATTAAGGTCTACCCCCTCCTCGATGTATATTTCTCGTAATTTACTTATATTGTTTTCCGCTTCCACGAACAACCCGTGACAACCAACCCTGTGCAAAGGTAGAGCCAAATAATTTGCTAGGCAAATCGGAGTGACCTATGACGAGTAAATCCATTGATGTCAGGAGGGAAGTGAGAATATTAGCAGCTTCTATTGCATTGTTGGCTGCTTTCATCCCATCAAGCCTGTTTGGCCAAACTGATTCTGTTTTGCAAAAAGCGATTCAGGAAAAAGAGCATCGGCTGGAATGGTGGCGCAAGGCACGATTCGGGATGTTTATCCACTGGGGCCCGGTCAGTCTGAAAGGAACAGAGATAAGCTGGTCTCGAGGAGGATTGCGGCGGGGGATTGAAAAAACAGGGACAGGCGAAATACCCGTCGATGTTTATGATAACCTCTACAAGCAATTTAATCCCGTTGCCTTCAATGCGAAGCAATGGGTTGCTATAGCCCAGTCTGCAGGCATGAAATACATTGTGCTCACAGCCAAACATTGCGACGGGTTCTGTCTCTGGCATACGAAAGTCGGCGATTACAATATCGGCAGCACCCCCTTCAAGCGCGATGTTTGCGCAGAACTTGCCGAGGCCGCTCATGAGGCCGGAGTCAAAATCGGCTGGTATTATTCTCCCATGGACTGGCGCGACCCCGATTGCAGGACAGAACGCAACGCCGATTACGTGAAACGGATGCAAACGCATCTTTCAGAACTTCTCGGAGATTACGGACAAATCGATGTTTTATGGTTCGATGCCGAAGGCGGGCCATCTCCCTGGGAACAAGAGCGAACCTACCATCTTGTCCGCGCCTTACAGCCCCGGATAATCATTAATAACCGGCTGGACATTGAAACCCCCGGATATTATGATGCCAAAACCCAGATCAGTCCGAATGCAGACTTCGCAACACCGGAACAGGAGGTAGGAATTTTCAACACGACAATTCCGTGGGAAACATGCATGACCATCGGCACGCAGTGGTCGTGGAAGCCGAACGACACACTGAAGTCATCCGCGGACTGCATCGGAATTCTCGTGCAGTGCGCGACCGGCGACGGCAACCTGCTGCTCGACGTCGGACCCATGCCCAGCGGCGAGATTGAGCCAAGGCAGGTAACAGTCCTCAAAGAAATAGGTGCGTGGCTGAACAAATACGGGGAGAGCATTTATGAAACGCGCGGTGGTCCATTCCGGAATGGCGTATGGGGCGGATCGACACACAAGGGAAATATCGTCTACCTCCATATTCAGAAATGGATGGGGGATCAAATGAACCTTCCGCAACTCAAAAGGAAAATTGTCTCAAGCACATCATTAACTGGGGGACAAGTGAAAATAAACCAGAATTCGGACGGAATTGTGCTGCGCATGCCAGTGGATCAACAGGATAAGGTCGATACGATTGTGAAGCTGGAATTAGACAGCCCAGCAGAAAACAATTAGTGCCATTCCCAATAAAGAAACTTGTGTTTCCCCGCCGAGACGCGGAAAACGCCAAGAGTATTGTTGTCCTTGATAATCATAACTTATTGGCGTGCTTGGCGGTAATAAAATGCAAGATTGTTTAATTGAATCAGTAATAGTGCTGTTTCTAAAAATAAATATTATGTTTTCCGATAACTAATTCACAGCAAAGGTCGCTAAGGACGCGAGGATTTCTTATTTTTTCCTACAAAAACTTCTTTGCGATCTTAGCGTCCTTTGCGGTTATGATACAAGGTTTAATATCGGAAACGGAACTAGCCAATTTTGCCACGTTCATTTCTGTTTTCATCAACTCGAAAGCTTCCGTTTATTTTTCGACAAAGTCTTTCAAGAGGCTGCCGATTAAGGATGTCCATCCTTCGACAAAATTTTCTCTTGCCAAAGCCGGATTTCGATCGGGAAGGAACGTCTCTATTCCTTTGTGAGTGAGTTTCACTTTCGTCTTATTCCCTTCGGCACTTAGCTCAAATGTTACCAATGAATTTCCGGGAAACCCTCCAAACCTCCATTCATAGCTGATTCTTTTGCCGGGCTTAACTTCCGTTACTTTCCAAATGTGTAGATAGTCTTTGCCGCCATTCCGGACATTAAACTGAGTTTGAAAACCTGCTTCAGGCTTGAAATCATCTAACGGCTCGAAATACCATTGCTTCATTTGGTCTTTGTCGGTAATGGCTTTCCACACCTTGTCAATAGACGTGTCAAACGTCCGCTCGATAATAATTGGCTCGTTTTTCATATTTTTTTTGAAAGAGGTCGACATAAGTTATTAAATGTTACGCTAACTGATTTTGGTTTTCGCCAAATACTCGGCAAGCTTATCCATATTCTGCTTTAGCCCTTCGACCGCTCCATATTTTCCCGCCACAAAATTTCGCTGCTCCGCTGTCGGGAAGAGCATTTTCATCGTCAGTTTTGTTTTCCCCGCCGCGTCGTCAAACGTCACCGTCACTTGAAAGTGCGACGGCTCACCCGGTTCGCCATGATCATAAAAGAGACGTTCGGGCTTTATGACTTCATGATAGAAAACCTTGTTCGGATAATCGACGCCGTCGGGGCCATGCATAATGAATTGCCAAACGCCGCCGGGTCTCACATCCATTGTATGGATTGTATTGGTGAAGCCCTTCGGACCCCACCACCGGGCGATGTGGTTCGGTTCCGTCCATACCTTCCACACGAGTTCCCGCGGTGCGTCGAAGATCCGAGTCGTGGAAATCTCCCGGTCGGCAGTGCTCGTTGCTTCGGCTTTCTTTTTAGTCATGATTGTGTTTCTCCTCTGTCGATTATTCTTTGCCTTCTATGAAACTGCATTGTACGCTTCTTTCAGCGATCGCTCCCGTTCAAAAATTTATTGTGATGGCTTACTTCGCAGAGTGTCGAGACTCCATGGTCCCGCACCAGCCGCCGAAAAGTAGAGCCAGAGGAAACAATAGAGGACTGCAGGTTGGCCGCCGTTCATGATTGGCCATACCCCGTTAGGGAAGTGTCCCTGGAAATACGCCACAGCCATTTCACCAGCCAGGAGAAAGGCGACAGGGCGGGTGAAAAGCCCGAGCAGCAAGAGTGCGCCGCCGAATGTTTCGAGAATGCCGGCAAGTCCCAGTTCCGACATCAGCCGGACCGTGCCGCCGTTCGGGAAAATTCCAGCCGGGAAGGCGAAGAGCTTCATTGTCCCAATGGACATGAACATCATGGCGGCCACGATACGGAGTGCGCTTTGCAAACGCGGTGCTATAGCTTTCCACATTGCGATGATTCTCGATAGATTCATGATTGTTCCTTCCCTTATTTGGCCGCAAATCCGCCAAAGCGACCGATGGTTCCAATCGCTCATTTCTGTCGCCAATTCTTGAGATTATGTTCAGGCGGCCCTGCTTTGCTTATCGGGTTGATAATAGAGTAAAACGTTTCCAAACTTAAACGTCTTTGTTCTTAACAGTTTCAATTTGTGTTTTCGTTCCATTTTTTTAAATAATGGATTGCCGTCCCCCAAAACAAGAGGATTAACCATTATTCGGTGTTCGTCTATCAAGTCGGCTTCCATGAGCGTGGATAAAACGACGGCACTGCCGAAAATGGCAATATCTTTCCCCGGTTGATTTTTTATTTTTGAGACTTCTTCGACAATACCCTTTCTAATCAGTATTGAGTTGTTCCATTCAACTTTTTCGAGCGTTCTTGAGAAAACTAACTTTGGCAGGCTGTTCATCTCGCCCGCTATTAAAGGATCGCTCTCTGCCGCGGTTGGCCAATAGTCTGCCATCATCTGATACGTGATTCGGCCGAAGAGGAGGGTGTCCACAGTATTTAACTGGTTGGCGATGAATTCATGAACTTCTTCGTCAACATTGTGCCAATCAAGTTGCCGCTTCGGTCCCTCAAAGAAACCGTCAAGCGTCATCATCTGAAATGAAAAGAGGGTTCTCAATTTTGTTTCCTTTCAATCGTGTTTCTATGGACTATTGTTTATTTGTTAACGCGCAGCATCCTTGGAAAGAAGTTCGTTAAGACGGTCATAGGTTTCATTGACTCCCATTTCCATACCGGATCGTACCATGCCATCGCGGTCTGCAATCGACCGGTTCGCGAGTTTGTTGGTATATTCAAAAATTTCCTCGTCAACCCTTACCTATTCGATTTTGCCGTTCGGCCCTGCTACGAAACCGTCAAGCGATGTATGCATTCGGGTTTAATACGATGAAGCGCAGGAAAAATTTTAATGACCTATTTTTTAGGCGACAGGAAATCGTTTAACTTCTCTAATTGCTGAGTAAAACCGGCTTGCATACCTTGGACAGCCATTCCAGCCTTAGGTCCGGTTTTGTATATGGTTGCTTTAATTTTTAATTTAGTTTTGCCGTCCTCTTCAGTTAATGTTAGTTCTGTGGTTTGGTCGATTGTGGTTTCCTCATTTTGTCCTTCAGTCCAAGCCTGCACGGTATAAGAAAGCTGTGAATTTGGTTTGACTACAGTAAATTTTCCCAGCATTGGCCACTTTGTACCTTTATATGGGCCCATTGCTTCTCCCGCTTCCATAACAATGTAAATTTTACCTCCCACCCTCAGGTCAACCTCGCATTCAGGAATTGCGACATTATTTGGTCCCCACCATTGCTTTATCTTTTTCGGATCAGTCCAAGCTTGCCAGACCGTTTCGGGCGAGGCGTCATATGTTCTTTCAAACACTACTTCTTTAATCGGTTCCATAGTATTTTCCTCTCTTGTTCCTATTAATTAATTTTACATATGATCTGCCCCCACCAGCGTATCAGATGTTAGTGGTCGGTCCATGCTTTCCACACGAGCGGGCGCGGTGCATCGAAGACCCGTGTGTTAACGAGTGTCCTGCTCGCGGAAGGGACGCTTTTCTTAACAGTCTTATTTTTTCCTACGGCATTTGTTTTTCTCCTTTCGTTGTTTATCGATATTTTCTTTTGTCTGCAACTCTTGGAGATAGTCCCCGAGGCGGTCGAGCCGCTCTTCCCATGTGCGGCGATATTCATCGATCCAATCGGCAGCTTCATTAAGCGGTTCGGGGTTCGCAGAGAGATAATGTTCCCGTCCCTGGCGCCGCCGGTGCACAAGCCGGGCACGTTCGAGAATAAGAATGTGCTTTGAGACGGCGTTGAGCGACATATTGAAGGGACGGGCGATTTCCGTCACGCGCGTTTCTTTCCGTGAGAGATGTTTGAGGATCGCCCTGCGCGTCGGGTCGGCAAGCGCCTTCATCGTCTGGTCTAAATGTGCAGCGATCATTATTCAACCTTTTGGTTGAATATAATACACGCAGAGTCGCATGTCAAGAGAAAAATGAAAGAGTTCCTAAATTCTCTCTCGACTGATGAAAAACAAGCAATGCAGACCTATATATCCGGTCGGAAACCCGTGTCTCTGTGCAACAATAGTTTAGTTTCACAGAGAAACACAGGGGCGGCAGGGAGAACCTCAGAGACAAAGTTCACATTCGGATTTCTAGATCAAGTTCCCCTTTTTCTTATTGCCATGACCGGCCAACCGAAAGGGAAGCACGTTCAATAATTTGGATTTGGCTTGACTTTTCATTCTTCCTTCATTATCATTAACTAACCAGTCAGTCAATAGTTTGGCGTCGAGGAAAATATGTCCCCAAGATCTAAAGAAATATCGCAGAAAATGAGGGGAAGAACCCGAGAAGCTATCCTATCTGCTTCGTTGGAACTCTTCGCAAAGCACGGTTACTCTGCGACTACGACAGAAGAAATTGCGAAGAAAGCCCGCATTTCAAAGGGCCTCATCTTCACTCATTTTTCTACGAAACAAGACATTCTGTTCGCGATTTTCGATGAGGAAATTGCACACATCCTCCCTGAGATTTTCAAGGAGGATGATCCGCGGCCTGCCAAAGAAAGGTTTGTTTCACTTATCAATTCGTGGCTCGATTTGATCAAAACCAAACCTTTTCTTGTGAGGCTTTCGCTCCAGCTGAGTCTCGACGAAGAATACCGGAAGCTCATGAAAAAGAAAGGAAAACAGTACTTCGAGCTCGCTTTCGTGCGGCTTAGCAAGCTTATCGGACAATTGGGATCCGATAAACCTGAGCTTGATTGCTTTCTTCTCATGTTTGTATTCGATGGGTTTGTCGCGAACTATACTGTAGCTCCCGAGTTGTTTCCAGTCGATGAAATCAAAGATCACCTTATCGAGACGCTTCTTTCGAGGTGGGAAAAATCGAGCGATTGAGTTTCAAAAACATTACTGCGGCACATCGCCGCGGCATACTCTGAGAAAGAATGAACGGTGTCATCAGAAATCAAATGTTTCATGTATTGTCTGCTTCTCTTGTGTATGAGTCAGAGTGCCGTATCGCAAACTGAAGAGTTTCACGGTCAGGCGTCTGGGTGGATCAGTGCTAACCATGATAGTGTTGCGGGTTCTGTAGGCGATCTTCGCTATATTCCAGACCTTCTGCTAGAAAAAAAACTCAACGAGCAGTTCGATGCTAACGTGGATATTTCATTGAACACCTTTGCGACAGCACAATACGCGAACAATGAATCCCCATCGTACGATGAAGAAGTAAAACTCTATCGTGGATGGGTCAGGCTTTCGACAGAGAAGTTTGAAGTACGGATTGGGCTGCAGAAAATCAATTTTGGTTCCGCGATGATTTTTCGGCCGCTGATGTGGTTTGACAGGGTTGACCCGCGCGATCCGTTGCAGCTGACGGATGGAGTCTACGCCATGCTCGCACGATACACATTGCTCAATAATGCAAACATCTGGCTCTGGGGGCTTTACGGCAACAACGATACAAAAGGTTGGGAGTTGTCGCCGACAGAAAAGAAGACGTCTGAGTACGGCGGCAGGGTGCAGTCGCCTTTATGGAGCGGAGAAATAGGCATCTCATATCATCACCGCCGTGCGGACTTGAGCTCATTGATACCGCTGCCGAAGGACACGAGCAGTTTTATCGCTCCGGAAGACCGGTTGGGCCTGGATGGAAAATGGGATGTCGGCATCGGTGTCTGGTTTGAATCGGTGCTGACTCGTCAAGAGAGCGATCTTCTTCCGGTGAAATATCAGCGCCAGTGGACGGTCGGGGCTGATTATACTTTCGCTGTTGGAAGCGGTTTATATGCCGCGACGGAGTATTTCAGGTCAGACAACCCAAGTGAGCCGTTCGCCTCTTCTCAGGGTTACGGATTTTCCGCCTTATCGCTCAATTACCCGCTTGGCGTTGTCGATCAGGTGTCAGCGATGCTCTATCGTGACTGGAAGAATAATGACTGGTATCGTTTGATGACATGGCAGCGGACGTACGATAACTGGAGTTTTTATCTCATTGGCTTCTGGGATCCGGAGAACATCCAGCTCTATAGCAATCAGACGGGGTCAAATCCCTTTGCAGGCACGGGACTTCAGATCATGGTCGTATTCAATCACTAAGAAAGCGGCACGTTTTCGCAAGATGTCCGACATCTTCATGAAACTGAATTGAAACATCTGAAAAATTGTTTCGCGCTAAGCCGCTGGCGAAGCCATCCCCTTGGGATTTGCGCGAGACGTACTTTCAGGATTATTCAGAAACCTCGAATTAGAAGTAGAAGGACTTATGCAGAACTCAGCTTTGATAACAATCAAAAACCTTAACAAGATTTATTCACTTGGTGCGACAACTCTCAACGCCCTGGATCATATCAATCTTACTGTGATGCGGGGAGAATTTCTTGGCCTCGTCGGGCCCAGCGGTTCCGGAAAGACGACGCTTCTCAACATTATGGGGTCTCTTGACGCGCCAACGGACGGCACTGCAGAAGTGCTGGGGCGAAAAATAGAATCGCTTTCGCAAAGAGAGGCCGCAAGCCTGCGAAACAATCATATCGGCTTCATTTTTCAGACGTTCAATTTGCTTCCGGTCTACACGGTGTATGAAAACGTCGAATTTCCTTTGTTGCTGCAGGGAATGGAATCGTCTCGCAGGAAGAAGCTCGTCGAGGAGGCGCTGGAATGGGTGGGGCTTTCCGATCGCGCAAATTCCAAGCCGTCGCAGCTTTCGGGAGGACAAAGCCAGCGTGTTGCGATTGCAAGAGCGATTGTCAAGAAGCCGGAGATCGTGCTGGCGGATGAACCCACCGCCAATCTCGACGCGGCGAATTCTCACCACATTATGAAAACAATGGTAAAGTTGAACGAAGAGCTTAAAACAACGTTTGTCTTTGCAACTCACGACGAGAAAGTCATCGGCTACCTGAAGCGCAAAATCACGCTGGTCGACGGGAAAATCTCCAAAGACGAAATCGTTGAAAATAATCCTCCAAGGTAAGACAGACTATGCTTATACTTAAACTTGCCCTTAGAAATATTCTCAGTGCAGGTCTTCGAACCTGGCTCAATGTTATAGCGCTCTCTTTCGCGTTTGTGGCCATCATTTCCCTCCAGGGATTTTATGACGGATTGAATGATCAGGTGGAACATGCAACTATCGATGCCCTGTACGGCGGCGGTCAATATTGGCAAAAGGGATACGATCCGTACGATCCGTTGTCGCTGGAAGATGCTCATGCGCCGATTCATCCGCAGCTACAAACACTCATCGGCGAGAAAATGGCAACGCCGATCCTCATACGGACAGCGACGATCTATCCCCAGGGACGATTTCGCTCCATCATTCTCAAGGGGATCGATCCAGATCAAACAATACTTTCAATTCCTTCATCGCTGTTGAGAACCGGCCCCGACGGTATTCCCGGTCTCATCGGCAGCAGAATGGCGAAGAATGCCGGTTTGAAAAAAGGGGATCTGGTCACAGTTCAGTGGAGGGACGTTCATGGTACGTTTGATGCGCGCGATGTCAGAATTGTGGAAGTCTTCAGCACCACTGTGCAGGATATTGACAATGAACAGATTTGGATTCCTCTCGACCAGCTGCAGCAATTTACGCACATGACAAACCAGGCGACAATCGTGGTGTTGAAGAAAGGTATTGCCCCGGTCGACAATATCCCTGGATGGGATTTCAAGAATCTTGGGTTTCTTCTGCAGGATCTCCACGCGATGGTGAGAATGAAAAGCATTCAAGGGAGCATCATGTACCTTCTCCTTTTATTTCTCGCGATGCTGGCAATCTTCGATACACAGGTCCTCTCAATTTGGCGCCGAAGAAAAGAAATGGGAACGTTGATGGCACTTGGAATGACGAGGACAAAAATTATTGAATTGTTCACGCTGGAAGGAGCTCTTCACAGTCTTCTTGCCGCGCTTGTTGGTGCGTTCTATGGAATTCCACTGCTGGCGTACATTGCGAACAAAGGATTCGCAATCCCCGCAAAAGCTGATAGCTTCGGCTTTGCCATCGGCGAAAAACTCTTCCCTACGTACTCTCCCGCGCTTGTCGCCGGCACTACGCTTTTGGTATGTTTTGTTACGACGATCGTCAGTTTTCTGCCGACGAGGAAAATCGCGCACCTTAAACCGACTGACGCTCTGCGGGGGAAGCTCTCATGATTTCTTTTCTCTTCAAAGGTCTCTTGCGTGATCGCTCCCGATCCCTGTTCCCGTTTGTAACAGTTTTCGCCGGTGTCGTCCTCACCGTATTTCTCCATGCCTGGTTAAACGGGATGGTCTCATCAATGATTCAATCGACGGCGCACTACAGCACGGGACATGTCTGCGTGACGACGCGGGCATATGCGAAAGAAGCCGATCAAATCCCCAACGATCTGGCGCTCCTGGGGGTCGATTCGCTTATAGCCGAACTGAAGCATGATTATCCCGATCTTCGGTGGACACCCCGCATCAGGTTCGGAGGACTCCTTGATATTCCGGACGAGAAAGGGGAAACCAGGGATCAGGCCCCGGTCAGCGGACTGGCGGTTGATCTTCTCACCGCCGACAGCCCCGAACAGAAAATTCTCAACGTTAGAAAAGCGATCGTGAAAGGACGCGTGCCGCAAAAATCCGGGGAGATGCTGGTGGGCGAAGAACTTGCCGACAAGCTCCGAATTCAGCCGGGCGATACCGCAACCCTTATCAGCTCGACGATGTACGGGAGTATGAGCATCACCAACTTTGTCGTCGTCGGCATGGTTCGATTTGGAATCGTCGCAATGGACAAGGGGATGGTGATTGCGGATGTCTCGGACATTCAACAAGCGTTGGATATTCAGAAGGGTGCCGGAGAAATTCTGGGATTTTTTGCGGACGATGTTTATCATGAAGAACGGGCAAACGCGGTGGCCGCAGATTTCAATCTCCGCAGCAAGACACCAACTGAGTCTGCGGCAAAAGACGGCAATCAATTTTTGCCCGTTATGGGAACGCTTCGTACTACAAGCGGGCTCGATGAATATCTCAATTTAGTTGGAGTGTTCTCTGACGTAATTATTGGAGTTTTCGTGTTCGCGATGTCCATTGTTCTCTGGAACGCGGGGTTGACGGGAAGTCTGCGCCGGTACGGAGAGATCGGCGTCCGTCTGGCGGTGGGGGAAGACAAAAGGCATATCTATCTCTCATTGCTCGCCGAGTCGCTGATGATCGGCTTCATCGGATCTCTCGCGGGTACAGCGGTCGGATTGGCAATCGCTTATTATAGCCAGGTAAAGGGGCTTGACATCGGGTCGGTATTGAAGGATAGTTCGATGATGCTTCCCAGCATTATTCGGGCACGCATAACGCCGTTCACTTTTGTGATAGGTTTTCTGCCGGGCATGCTCGCGACGTTCTTCGGCACGGCGATTTCCGGGATCGGCATTTACAAACGACAAACATCGGAACTGTTTAAGGAGCTTGAAACATGATTCGTGTAATATCCCTGCTGGTCACTCTGCTCGCGTTTTCATTTTTTTTGCAGCCTCCGTCCGGAGATGATATTCTGAAAAAAGTGGACGAGAACATGTTTTCGGAGAACAAGATTTCAGTTTCGCGCATGATCATTCATGGGCGCCGCGACACGAGAACGGTGGAATCGAAGTCGTGGCAGCGCGGCACAAGCGAATCGTACACGGAGTTCCTTGCGCCGGCCAGGGAAAAGGGAACGAAGATGCTGAAGCTCAAGGATATGCTGTGGGATTATTCTCCGTCTACCGACCGAACGATTATGATCTCGGGAAGTTTGCTCCGGCAATCGGTGATGGGTTCAGACCTTTCCTATGAAGATATGATGGAAGACCCACACCTCCCGAATATCTATTCGGCCAAAGTGATGTCCGAAGATACCCTCTTCGGACGTGATTGTTGGATACTCGACCTCATAGCGAAGAAGGAGGATATTGCCTATCACCACCGCCGTGTGTGGGTCGATAAAGACCGGTATGTTTTGCTGCGAGAGAATCTCTATGCGGAAAGCGGAAAACTGTTGAAAACCATGGATGTGCGCGAAGTGATGAGGGTTCAGGGGAGGTGGCTGGCAAAGTCAGTTTTGTACAAAGATGTCCTCAAAGATGGAGAGGGAACGGAGTTTCTTGTCGACTCCATTGTTCTTGATGCCGACATCCCGGATTATCTCTTTTCCAAGGCGGCGTTGAAAAGATAAAGGATAAGCAGTGCCGTAGATGACAGCCAAAACAAAAACGCCTGACTTCACGGTCAGGCGTTTTGTCTTTGTGGCGTGGACAGGATCCCCCATAAAGATTGGGGGATTTCAGCGCGTCGCCTTTGGCTCTGCGCTTCAACTTGAATTCGATCATTCCGATTTCGTCAGTTGACGCCTTGACGCATCGCGGCTGCGACAAAGGATAATAAAGGCAGTTTCATTTTATCTCTACATACCGTTCATCCACATTCCAGCCGTTGACAGATACCATTATGTCCGCATTGTTTGCGTCGGGTGTAAAGTCAATGAAGACACTCTTTTCTTCGCCGGGTAGGACTGAAATGTAATTGTCGCTGTAAAAAACCGGCAAAATTCTTTTCTTCCGTTTGGAATCGACCAGTGAAATACGGTTAAAAAACGCTACCGGGTTCCCCGCTGTATTTTCTATTTTTACCTCAATCCTTCCTTCGCTTGCTTTCCTGGCTTCTATTTTCACATCTGCCTTCAAAATTTTTTGCAGGCCGGTGTAATTGCCGGTTGAATCCGGCAGCCAGTAGAAGTTTTCACTCAGAATCTTGCGGGAAGTATTTATCAAGCGCAAGGACAAAAAACCTCCCTGAGCAGAGAATAATTTATCGACGCTTTCTTTTACAGAATTAATTTTCTGAATTGATGCAGGGCTGACTTGAATGAACCATTGGAAGACCAATGAATCTCTTCCCGCCATATCATACGCCTTTGCTTGCAACAGAAGATCGTGGTAGGGGGAATAGGTATGATTCGCCACCACGAGCATTCCGTCTGAAGGATTGTACATCGGGTGCAGCGGCTCGTTCGCATGATGCAGACCGTAGAGACAGGCATTGGGGTCGAGGTAATAATCGTACATCTGGCCGCGGAATGCTGTCCACGGATTTTGAGTCTTCCAGATGATGACCCCGGTATACCAATCCCACATGTGATTGATATGTCCTTCCATAAGAGCCCTGTATTGATTGTAATTGACCAATTGCGCTTTAGCGGCGTAGTCTCTCACATTCGCAGGTTTTCCGTATGCATCGATGTATTTCCCATAGCCGCTGAATTTATGGTATCTCCACACCGAGTCAATCTTGTTATTTGCATAATCTGGTAAGACCATATTTTCCGGAGGAATAAAACGTTCAAGCGATTCATAGTCTCCCATACCCACCGATCCTATTTCAGAATTGAAGGGGAAGAAATGATTTTCCCAGAAGAAATTAACCGGCTCGATACGATACGGTCCGTCTCCGTTTCCGCCGATGGAATTATACGACATGCTGTCGACATTCGAATACTGGAAAAAGTAACGAGCACTGTCTAACACCGGCAGCAGCGAATCCTTCATAGCAAACAAAATATCTTCAGGCGGGGGTATTTCGTTTCCGCCGCAATAGAATGCAAGTGAAGGATGATTGCGATTCATTTTCACTTGATCGGCGAACGATGCGAGGAACAGTTTGTGGTCGTCGGGATATGCGCGCCTCGTCCACTGGTCGTCCTTTTTTGTGGGATCGAACCATTTGCCGTTGCAATCGCCCGAAATCCACAAATCCTGGAACACAAGTATTCCGTATTTGTCGCATGCGTCATAAAACTCCGGCCTTTCGGTAATTGCCCCTCCCCATATGCGAATCAAATTCACATTCATGTCGCGATGAAAGCGTATTTCAGCATCGTACCGCTCGCGTGAGAACCGAAGCATGGCGTCCGAAATGATCCAGTCGCCTCCTTTAATAAAAACTCTCTGGCCGTTGACCAGCACTTCCCGGCTGTTTGTCCGGTCATTCCATTCGGTTTGAATTTCTCGTACACCGATGGTAATACTCTGTTCATCCAGCAATTGCTTATCGCTGCTCATAAATTGAAACTCACACGTATACAACGATTGTTCACCATACCCGTTGGGCCACCATAGTTTCGGATTCTTCAATGTGTCATCGGGCAGTTCTATTTTCGTTGACGAGCCAGGCTGGAGTGTCACGTCTTTATTTACGATGTTTCCTTCGATCAGATACTGCAGCGAGCCCCGGACCGCATTGTCGGTTGGATTTTCAATTGCAGCACTCGCCCTGATGATGGCCGGAGCCTGCGGCTGACCCGGAAATCTTTTTCCCGGCACGATCGTGATGACATACGGATCTTTCAGACGGATGGTGTTCGTTTTTTCAATCGTCACTTTATCCCAAATCCCGGTATTCCGGTCGCGGACGGGCTGAATCCAATCCCACCCCGCTACGTACTGGTTAGAGACATTGCGCCCAATTGTACCATCCCCCCCTTGACCTCCGTTGGGATTTCCCACAGGGTCGGGGGGATAGACCAACACTGCGAGCCGGTTCTTCCCATTCGCCGAGAGGAAGGATGTAATCTTGTAGGATTGGCGTAAGAACATTCCATGATGAGTTTCCGTGTTGAGTTTGTGCCCGTTTAGAAAAACATCGCAACCGTAGTTGATTCCCCTGAAGTTGAGCCAAACTTGGCCATTGCCGGCAGGCGCTTTTTCCCGGAAATTTTTTACAAACCAGTAGGTATAATAATCGCCTCCCGTCTCATAAATATCGGGGATTTTCTTGTTATTCATCCCGTACAATGGGTCGGGAACCAGTTTGTTATTCAATAAGGTAGTCAAGACCGTTCCCGGTACCGTCGCGGGCATCCAGTTCGAGATCGGGAACGATGGAGAGGACAACTCTTCTCCCGATGATTTTACCTTTTCGATATTCATGCACAACCAGCCGGAATTTAATTCGTAACGGCTTTGTGTACGGTCATTCAAGTTTGTCTGTGCAGAAAGAGAAGAGGAAGCGCAGCCTGACAAAACCATGCTCAGCATTAGGATTGCTAAAATGTTCTTATGCATTTTCCGCATGCTCCTTTTTAGAGGGTTGAAATGTTTTAAAGGGGACAAAAATAAGATACTGAGACTTCTGAATAATTCCAAAAATACGTCTTGCGCAAAAACACAAAGTCGCAAATTTATTCTAAAACAGATTTGTCGCGCCTTTTCCCAAGGGGTGGCTTAGCCAGCGGGTTCGCGGGAAACAATTTTTCAGATGTCTCAAAACCTAAATGTAAAATTAGATTTAGCGGCTATCTGTCGGAATCTTCGCGCACACACTGCGGATTCTCATGAAAACGAGAAACAATCCAGCGGCGAATAATCCAAGTAGTTGAAAAAATTCGGGAAGGATGTGATGCCATCCCGCGCCCATTTGTGTGATCCGAACAAAGGCCTGCAGGTAGGGAGTAGTCGGAAGGAGGTACGCCAGTGAACGGACAAGAAGAGGCATTGACGCCAACGGCCAGCTGTAACCGGAGAGAAGAAAAATCGGATATGTTGTAAAGATCGTGAACTGAAGCGCGACAATCTTGCTCGGAAAAAAGGAGGCAAAGAATCCTCCGATGAGAATTGCCGAAAGATACATGAGCATGGTGAGAACGCCGAGTGCGACAAGGTTGCCTTTGAGATTTACATGGAAAAGAGAAAAGTGAACGACAAAAAAGAAGAGCGTATAGGCAGTGTATAATAGAAGATAGAATGTTCCCTTTCCAATCAATGCAGATGCAAGACTCTTTTTCGATTTGGCAGAGAGTTCACCGAGTGATCTGTTATGGCGTTCTTTAGCGATGCTTTCCGACAATCCCATAAAAAGGGTTTGGTGTAAAATGATGATGAGCAATCCCGGAATAAGAAAATCGCCGTAACTCTCGGTCGTGCTGAAAAGAGGTTTCATTTCCGGTTCGATCGGATTGATCATCGGTGCTGTCTGCGGTTTGTCTATTCCGGATGCCTCAAACGCAATCGCACGGATTTCCCCGCCGTAGGAAAAAGCGACCTCATTTAACGCTTTCGTGATATCGTTCCCGACAAGAAAACGGCTGTTGTTGACGAAGGCACGGACGTCGCCTCCCCGGCGTTTCTTTATTCGCTCTTCAAACCCGGAGGGAATATAAACGATAGCCTCGGCAGCACGGCTGTAAATCTGTTTTTCCGCTTCCCCCATTTCCGGAGAAGCATACTCGACGTGGAGAAGCGGATGCGCATCGAGGCGGCGTATGAATTCGCGTGAGGCCGACGAGTGGTCTTGATCCACGACGACGATTGGGATATCACGCTCCGACTTGTACCAATAAATCGAACCGTAGAAGAACGCGTAGAACATCGGCGCGAGAAGGAGGATAACGATGAGGTCCTTATCGTGAGCGATGATGCCTGCTTCACGCCGGACCGCTTCAACGAAATTAAGCATTCTACTCTTCATCGCCGATCTCCTTACGCCTCTCCGCTTTCATCGCACCGGTACGTTTTCTGACTGTGAGGATTGCTGCCGAACCCGCGAGCGAGACACCCACGAAACCGCCCAGCACGAGAAGTTCCGGGGCGAGGTATTTCAACGGTGTGCCGAATTGATAGAGCTTGATGAAACCGGAGAAGAAGTGCGTGAACGGAAGAATGCGAGCGAATGCACCATGGACCGCCGGCATACCGGCCAAGGGAAACGTATATCCGCTGAAGATGACGGCGGGCGCGTTCAAGAAAACTCCCAGCTCTGTTGCAAAAAGTTGGTCGTGAAACAGGCACGAGACGAAGAATCCAAGGAAAAACGATGCAAGAATTCCGACCCCCATGTATGCCAGTATCAATAGTACAGATCCGGCAAGAGGAATGCCGAAAAGCGGGAAGAGAATTCCGATGAGGCACAATGCACTGGCGGAGTGAATGAAGAGATGCGGGATTGCTTTTCCTGCAATGACGGCAGAGACTTTTCCGCCGGCGGCGTTGAAGAGTTCAGCCATCGTCCCCTCATGGTACTCGGTGCTCACAAGGAGGACGGCGCCGATCATCACAACCATCTGAAGCACTGCGGTGACAAGGCACGGGACAAAGTAGTTTTCATAATTGTAATTGGGATTGAAAAGCGAATACGATTCGAGGCGGACGGGGTTTGCGAGATCCAGCGCTCCTTGGTATGACATTCCGGCCGACCTGAATTTTTTTATGAGCACACCCGCCGAAATGGTTTTCGCGATCGCCGTCCCGTCCTTCAAAAGAGAGTTGCCGAGGATGAGATTGAACGAGTTCTTATAAAAAATGATCCGCGCCTGCCGTCCGTGCTTTACATCTCCCTCGAAGCCGCCGGGGATGTAGACCGCTCCCTGGATATTTCCTTTCCGGAACTCTTCCGTGATCTCATCGATCGACTGAAGTGAGGCGACAATTTTCATCGATCGCGTCGATTCGACCGACCGGATCACGATTCTGGAGAGTTCGCTGTGGTCGGCATCGTAGACTGCGACAGGAATGCCGACCACGACTTGATTGCGATACATAAGCGCGAGGAGAAAGAAAAGGACAATGGGAAGCGGGATCATCAGCAGAAAGAGAGATTTTCTTGCCGCGATCCGGGCGCATTCTCTCCGCACGACGCGTGTGAAAGGACGGTCGTGAAATAATCTCATGCCGATCTTCATCCTTTCCATATAGACTCGTCTTGTCGTTGGCATCGGTTTTCTCTTTGGTGGTTACTGCGGAAGTTCGACATGGGCAGTCATGCCGGGTCGCAGTCCGGGTAGCGGAGATTCCGACCGGAGATGCAGTTCAAAGGTCTTCAAGTCAAAATCTCCTTTTTGATTTGTCGCCCGCCATGTCGCGAAATCTGCCATGGCGGCAATATAGGCAACGCGGAATGAATGGCTCTCTTTGCCAAGCGACGGAATGACAACGGGGAGCGCCATGTCTTTCCGGACGGAGGCCATTTGGTCCTCGCGAAGCTGGAGCACAATCCATGTATCGTTCGGGTTCAGCACTGTCAGCACAGGATAGCCGCTTGCGACGATTTCACCGGCATCCACGATCTTTTTGCAAATTTCTCCATCGATGGGAGAGACGATGCGTGTCTCTTGTTGGTAAGCAACAGCCTCGTTGTAGGCATTCTCAGCCTGATACGCCAATGCTTCGGCGCCCCGAAGTTCCTCATTCCGTGTTCCCAGTTCAACCATGTGGTAACGTGCTTGGGCTCCATCGCGTTGTTCCTTGGCCGCCTTGTATTGAAATTCGGCCTGGTCATATTCTTGCGTCGAGATAACGCTGTCCCGGAACACGTCCTGGATCCGTTTCCATGTTTTGGAGGCGAGAGCGAACTGGTGTTCGGCCTGGGCAAGGAGTTTCGCCGCACCTTCGCGCTCTTCCGGGCGCGCCCCGTTCCGCGCCATCTCAAGCCGCGCCCGCGCCGCATCGCGTGCACCGCGCGCCTGTTCGACCTTCGCATCGATCTCCCTGCTCCCGATGACAGCGAGGATTTCTCCGCTGTGGACACTCTCGCCTTCGGCAACGAAAAGAGAGTCGAGCCGCCCGGGGACTTTCGAGGCAACATCGATTTCTGCAGCCTCGACCATGCCGGTCACGATCTGTCTCTCCGGTAATGCTGCCTGTACGATCAATACAATAAGCGCAATGAGGGCGATGAGTGCTGGGACGATAAAAATGATTTTAGTTCTCGTGAGTTTCATGGATGCTCTTCCTTGCCTTTCCAAATTGAAAGAACTCTCTCAGGGTTCCCTGAAGCAACGCAGAGGTCGGTGAGAGATTTGTAGTAGTCGTACAGTGCGGTCAAACGGTCGATCTGATTTTTCTCGAGAGCGAGACTGGCATCGATCACCTCGAGCGAAGTGCCCAGCCCGGTCTGGAACCGTTTTTCATTTACCCGGTAGTTTTCTTCGCCAAGAATAACGCTCGCACCGAGTTTTTCGTAAAGCATCGCTGCATTGCGCATTTCGCGGTACGATTTGTTCACCCAGAGGTCGACCTGGCGGTGCGCCTGGTCGTCCATATAGCCGACCTCGCGTTCCAGGTGGCTCGCCGATTGCAGCGCGTTGACCCGAGCAAGGCCGGTAAAAAGGGGATACTGAAGCTGCACGCCGATGATCCATCGCGGTTCCAGGCTCGAAAGATACTGCGGGTACAATTCGTATTTGCCGAATGCCGCAATTTGCGGGAGAAATGCGGCCCGCTCGACATTGTAGTTCTGTTCCGCCGCAATTTTTTTCTCATCAATCATTGTAAGGATCGGCTGCCGTTCAAACGCTTCCGCGAGGGATATTTCCGCCGAATCGGCATATGGATGATATGCGAGCGTATCATTCACTGCAATCGGTGCGTCATCGGGCATACCCATCACATTGCGAAGAGCAAAGAGGGCAATATCGCGGCGGTTTATATCCTGGAAGAGATTTTGTTCTGCATCGGCCACGGCCACCTCGGCCCGAAGTCTGTGATGCGGGGCGATAAGTCCTTCTTGGGCCAGGCGCGCTGCATCCTGTGCGTGACGTTTCATTCCAGCAAGCACATCGCTGCGGACGGCGATGGCATGATTCAACAGGACAACAGAGAGATACGCATTGATTGCATCGCGCGTGGCCTCATCCCGTATCTGCCGAAGTTCCGCTTCTGAGGCGCGGAGTTCCGACGATGCGAATTTCTTCGCGGCAATAAGTTTTCCCCCGACGAAGAGAGGTTGAATTCCTACAAAGGCAGCGTCCGGATAATCTTGTTTCTTGAATGTCTCTACAAACAGGGGGAGCGCGCCGTTCAATTGCGCGGAGGCTTGACCGTAGACTGCGGCGAGCTGGGCGGGCGTAAGTCCCGGGTTTTGCATTTTCGCAAAATTGACCTGATTGTTCGCCTGGAGTTGAATCATTGCCTGGCGGATCGGGTCGAGGTCGAAGGTCAACGGATCGTTCATATGATTGGCGCTCGCCTGCAATTGCACCGAGGGGAGAAAATTTCCCCATGCTTCGTTATTGCCGCGAATTTTCTGTTCCACTTTTTCCTGATATTGCTTCACGCGTTCGTTATTCTGAAGTGTGATGGCGACGGCATCATCGAGAGTGATTGATTGCGCGGCAGCAGGGAACGGAAAAAAGAGAAATCCGCATACTGCAGCTCGAAAAAAAACCGGCCAGGATTTTCGTTTCATAGCAAACTCTTGTAAAATGAACCATAATTCATTTATTGGCATAAAAAAACCTCCATAATGTTCCGCCAACGGGTCCCCCGCACCGCATTGTTTTCATGATTGTCATTTTTTCCCTCGGCGGAGTATTCCATCCTTCATGAGTTGTTTGACATTGACGCGGATGGTGTTCAAGGAAAACTCGCGCGGATCTTCCGCCCACTGGTGAACGAGGTTCCGTACTCCCCCGAAGACAAATTGACGGATCACGTTGACGTCGAGGTGTTCGTTGAACATTCTTTCGCGAATGCCGTCGCTCAGGACCTTCTGCCCGAGATCCAGGTATTTCCCATACAGAGCCGCGAATTCCCCCTGATTGTGGCGCATAAGCTGGTTTTGCTCGTTGACGAATACCATTGCAAGCGACGGATTGCTGCCAAAAAGGTCGAGGACGAGATCAATCATTCCTTCGAATTTCGTTATGGCGTCGATATCGGACCGTTGTACGAGAATGCGCGTTTTTGTCGTGAGATCGAGCCAGAGCTGCTTGAAAATTTCCTTGAGGATTTTCTCTTTGCTCTCAAAATAGAGATAGACTGTTCCCGTGGAGACGTCCGCCGCTTTTGCTATTTCGGCAATCTTTGCATTATGGTATCCTCTTTGTGCGAAGACCTCCACTGCGGCTTCGATGATGTCCTTTTCCTTGTTTCCTTCTTTCGTACGCATTGTGCCGTCCGGTTATTAATGAACTACGATTCAATAATAATCCATTTTTGTTTTAATGTCAAGAACTTATTTATGAATTTTTATTCATAAATAAAGAATGCCGAAAAATCGGGATTGTGTTCTGCGGGGAATTCGGAATCATGCGAACATCCGTCGTGCGACGGTGTGGAATTTTATTTCCATACATTTGCATCCGGTCAATCCCCTGTCATCGGAAGCACGCTGCCGTGCGCATCTCTTAGGAATCAGCGTGATCTCCTCTTTTTTTTCAGCTATTATCGAGTTGTTGAATCATCCATCCCTTTGTCAGTTGCAACATTGCCACGCGATCTACTTTTTAGCCGAATAGTGTTGCAGCTGGTATCGCATTTCTTCGAGGTTCTCCGTGAGATTCCACCATCCATTCTCAAATGTCGCATAATCGGGACCGGCCATTGCCGAAGCGTATCTCACCGAGTTCGCATAGAACAGCCATTCCTTGATCCACTTCTGCTCGAAGGCTTCATCAAAGGGGTTCGATTTGTCGGCGAGCTTCTTGTGCCATGCCTGGAGAAGAAGTTTTGTCGATGCAAGTACCATCGAATCCGTTTCGGCGTTGGATTTTTCGAATTTTGCAAAATGACCGTTTGCCCAGTTCGTGCTATGGCATGACAAACACACCTTTTTCATCTCTGTCTGACGCCGTCCTTGCTCTGCCGAGTCGATGAGGTAATCACTGGCAGGTTGGTCGGTGAATGTCGTCGCCAGGGGCAGACCGTCGCCGTTCTTGATTATTGAGGTGTTTCCGTTTTTTGGCTGCGGGTGCGAATATACCACCCCGAATATCCGGACCCATAATCGGCTTCCAAAATTATGAGATCGCTGTGCAACAATTTCTCCATCGGGCGTGGCTATAAGGCTATTGTGGCACGTTGCGCACGTCGGTGCCCGAAAGTCTGTTCCTACTCTCCACGGAACCGCGTCCCATGTCTGTTCTTTTTCCCGCGACAGTATAATATTCCCATGTTTGCTTTCTGTGTATACATCCCAGGCAGGCACATCGGGCTTAAGATGGCACTGCGCACATGTGAACGGCTTTCGCGCAATTTCGATCGAGAAACTATGGCGTGGGTGGCATGCTGTGCATGCGCCGAGACTTCCGTCCGGATTCTGCCGTCCCACTCCTTGATTTGGCCAGTTGACAAGATTGGGCACTTCGACATCCCCGACACTTGTTGCCACGGTCTTTACTCCCTGTACCTCCACTTCTGTTCCATGACAAGCGTAGCAGGTCTCGTGTTTCGTCGCGGGGGAAGCATCAACATGACGCATGGCCGATCCTTCAACGAATTCTACGCCGTCGATGACTTGAAGAAGGGCTTGATATACCGCATTGTCTCTTAAATTTCCGAGGGCGTGAGCCTTTTTTCCTTCCCCATATTGTTCATCCTCAGTTTTGTGGCACGTCTTGCAGTCATTCGGCGAAACCACGACGTGGATCTTATAGCCAAAATGATCAAAATTATCTTTGTGGATGGTAGGATTCTGACTGTGGCACTCAAAACATCCAACGGCGACAGAGCGCAGGGATGCCGGAACCTCTTCATTGGAAATCCGACGTTCCAGAATTGGCTTTGCCAACCCGTCGAGCGGCGAGGTCACGGCATGGCGGCTCTTCAGCCAATCCTCGACGATACCAGGCGTCACACTCTTGTGGCATTCGATACATGCTTGTGTTTCCTCGCTCAGCTTCGGTGGTAATGATGGTTTTTGTTCCTGCGACCAGCAACGCGGCAGCGCTGCAAGAAATATGAGTACGATGATTGTGACGATACAATATGTGCGCATAGTAGGCTTCCTTGAAATTCGTCAAATATGATTGCTGCGTATCTATAAGTAGTTCAGTGAGATGGAACGTGACAGAGTATTCGGATTTATGATTTTGTGTCTTTGTTCGATCCATCCGTTTTCATGTTCTTATCTGTAGAGAGGGATGTGTGCGTGCGTCGCTGTGTGTGTTAATTTCACCATCAACCTTTCTTTTATTATGGTACGGTGAGGTGAGTAAGGCCATCACTTTTGGCTTTTAGACTATAGGCCTACAAAGTGATGGCTTCACTCGGCTGCATATCGCATCATGGTGTTTCCTGTTCAGAGCACCTAGTGCAGTTTACGATATTAAATCTTGTATTATAACCGCAAAGGACGCTAAGGTCGCAAAGAAGTTTTTGACAAAGTATCAAGAAATCCTCGCGTCCGTAGCGACTTTTGCGGTGAATGAGTTATTGGAACATGCACTATTTGTTTTGAGAAACGGCACCTAGAGCACATGGATATTCTTTTTCGCACACATCTCCCTGAGGATCTTCGGCCAGACAGTAACGCTTACTTCGCCCAGGTGAGCTTTTTTCAAAAGAAGCATGTACGTGCGGGATTGACCGATGCCTCCGCCAATGCTCAGAGGGAGTTCATTAGCAATGATTCCTTGATGGTATGATTGCTTTAAGAAATCGAGCTGTCCCGACATCTCAAGCTGCGTTTTGAGAGTTTCGGCATTGACTCTGATTCCCATCGATGTCAGTTCATGCCGGCGTTTCGTCACATGATTCCAGACGAGGATGTCGCCGTTCAATCCATGCGTTATCGTGCCATTCTTCGATTTGTTTTCCGTTACCCAGTCGTCGTAGTCGGCGGCCCGATTTTCGTGCGGGAAACCGTCTTTCAGCGGCCATCCGATCCCGATGATGAAGATGGCTGGATATTTCTGAAGGATCGCTGTTTCGCGTGCCTTCCTTGGCAGATCCGGGTACATCTCAAGAATATCCTCGGCGTGAAGAAACGTCAATTCGTCGGGCAGGTTGGGATATTTTTTGTTCCGAAGCTTTGGGTACTGCCGCTGGATGTACCGTTCTGCACCTGTAAGAACTTTCCATATTTTCCTGACCACTCCTTCAAGATATGTGAGATTTCTTTGCTTCGCCGTGATCACTTTCTCCCAATCCCACTGGTCAACGTAGACACTGTGATCGTGATCGAGAAAATAATCTTTGCGGACTGCTCTCATGTCGGTGCATAGTCCTTCGCCAACTTTCATCCCGAATTGTTTGAGTGCGACGCGCTTCCACTTTGTCGCCGCCTGCACCACCTGGGCGTCGATGGGGTTCTTGCCGTAATCGTTGGAGATGTGAAATTGAATCGGCGTGCGTGAACCGTCACGGTCAAGGAGATCGTTCACGCCGCTTTCGACATCGACGATGAGCGGGACCTGGACCATCATAAGGTTGAGTTCTTTGCAGAGGTGGTCTTCAATGTATTCTTTGAGGTCATACAGTGCTTTTTGTGTTTGCTTGGGGTCTAACAGAGAACGATAGTTTTGCGGCAGGATTGTTTCCAACTCTTCATAATTACCGATGCCCGGTCCTGCGAGATCTGCTTTCTTATCGGCCATGGCGGAAAAACTCCTTTCATCAATTGGTAGGTGCTTTCGTTGGGCAACAGCTCGTTCTGCGAACAGGCAATTTCGATGAGCGTGCTGAGATTGTTGCCATCCATTTCAGGCAGACTTGCCGGAAATATGGTAGCCGTTTCTTGAAGGCCGCATCCTTCCCAAAGTACGTTCTTTCACTTTGATCTCGTCGAATGTGAAAATGTGTTTATGTCCTGAAGCGGCATACTCGACAGTGATGCCATGTTCTCCCACTTCTATCAATGTGATTTCTTCGCCCCGGCGCGTTTTAGTAAAGTCAACCAAATGCGCGCTGCGGTCGGTTTTCGGATGGAGCTCGACGAGAGATGCGGATTCTCCAAGATGGCGTCGTAATCGCGATGTGAATTCCACAAATCCTCCTTCTATGCATTGCAAATCCGTTATCAGAAATTCGATTGAGGGATGTCAATAAAATGCAAAAGCCTCGCTCATCTTCCTGATGACGGAAGAATCCCGAGGCTCTTTCTGATATCAAACTCCTGGCGTACGCTGCTTTGCAAACGACGATCGCCTACAATGCAATCCAGCGTGGAGAAGTCTCCAGACCTTTTTCTCTCGCCGCATGGACGAAGGGGGGAGGGTATGTAACAATATTTGCCGACGTCCGATGTAGCGAGCGCATATTAGAATTAAAGACCATAAAAAGCAAGCGAATCCTGGTAATAAATACCCTGATGCAATACTGTTACGGGGAGCAAATGAGAGCACCTTACTTCGATGCGAAGCTCCAAGCGATATCCGGGGCAAATCGATGATGTTCGTCCGTGCTCTTTGTTCTGTCGCTTTACCCAGCGAATTGAGCATTATTATTCGCTGCCGCAAATCATCCATTCGCTCTGCCAGTCTCCACTCATACACCAAAATCCCATTTGTATCTTGCTCTGAGGAATTAATTCAGCTACATTGCCGTAGTACGATCTTCACGATTCATTTCGGGTGCTTATGGCTCATCTCACAGTACGATCGGGATATACAAGTCTTGTCGAACGGATCAACCGTTTTCCACAGGGGGCGGCACCGACGCCGACGCTCTTCAAAATTCTCCAATTGCTGATGTCCGAAAAGGAAGCAGAGTATGTTTCACTCCTTCCCATAAAACCATTTGATACCGCAACCGCCGCAAATGCATGGCGCATATCGAGGTCCGAGGCACTGAAGGTTCTCGAAACTCTCGCATCGCGCGGAATACTATTGGATGTGGAAGATATGAACGGTGAAATGGAATATTCACTTCCTCCGCCGATGGCCGGTTTTTTCGAGTTCTCGTTGATGCGTGTTCGGGAAGACGTCGACCAAAAAGTACTCTCCGAATTGTTCTACCAGTACATGAACGTGGAGGAGGATTTCATTAAAGGTCTTTTCTGTGAAGGAGAGACCCGCCTTGGCAGAGCATTTGTTCACGAACCTTCTCTGCCGAAAGCGCTTGCACTTCATGTCCTCGATCACGAACGCGTGACGGAAGTGATTAAGACCGCAACCCATCGTGCAGTAGGTATTTGTTATTGCAGGCATAAGATGAGCCATGTCGGGAAAGCATGTGATGCCCCGATGGATATCTGCATGACGTTTAATAGTACTGCAGAATCGCTCATCAGACATAAGATTGCCCGGAGCATTGATTCGTCGGAATGCACAGACTTGCTCCATCGGGCGTACGACCGTAATCTCGTTCAGTTCGGTGAGAATGTGCGGGAAGAAGTGAACTTCATTTGTAATTGCTGCGGATGCTGCTGTGAGGCGATGCTTGCTGCAAAACGCTTTGCATTGCTCAACCCCGTACAAACTACCAATTATCTTCCCGTTGTCCTTGATGACCAATGCACTGGTTGTGCGAAGTGCATCGATGTCTGTCCTGTGGAGGCGATGGGATTGGTGAATGCGGGAGACCCGCACAGACCGAAGAGGAAGAAGGCCCGTGTCAACGAAGAGATCTGCCTGGGATGCGGATTATGCGTCAAGGTGTGCGCGAAAAATGCGATGACGATGGAAGAACGAAAGAGCCGCGTCATCACTCCGCTCAACTCCGCTCACAAAGCAGTGATGATGGCGATCGAACGGGGAATGCTGCAAAACCTGATCTTCGATAACAGGACGTTGTGGAACCACCGGGCGATGGCTGCGATTTGCGGGGTTATCCTTTCACTTCCTCCGGTCAAGCAGGCGATGGCAAGCAGCCAGATGAAATCGCGATACATGGAATGGTTGATAAAGCAAAGAAAACATTAAATACCTGTACGACGTGCAAATGTTTTGAAAACGTACGAATATGAACGCAGCACCGGCATTCAAACAGGGCCGTACGTCAGTCCCCTTTAAGCTCTTAGAGGTACCACGCTGCTCGTGTCAACGGCAGCTTGCTCTCGCCACGGTCTGGTTTTAGAAAAAGCACCTGGTAGATCGTATGTCGGTTCGTTTTAAATCCGAGTGCCGCGCCGGCGTGATTCAACCGCCAGATGCGGTACGTCGGTTCGTCGGTCAGCTTCCGCGCCTCGTCATGATGCGCTTCCAACCGTCGCAGCCAGTGGCCGAGCGTAAGTGCGTAGTGTTCACGGAGGCTTTCAACATCTCGAACCTCAAATCCAATTGTCTCTGCAATCCGCAGGGTGGTGCTTACCGGTAAAACCTGGCCGTCGGGGAAAATGTAGCGATTAGAAAACGTGTCGCCCCCGCTTTTCACATCATTCGGTCCGGTAGCGAGGCCGTGGTTGAGAAACACTCCGCCGGGTTTCAGCAGCTTCCATGCCCTTCCGAAATATTCCGGCAGCATCGATTCTCCGACGTGTTCAAACATCCCAACACTGACGATCTTGTCGTATCCATCAGATTCGTCGAGGTCCCGGTAATCACAAAGTTTCGCGATGCATTGACCGGTCAAACCTTCCCGGCGGATGCGCTCGTTTGCCAACTGGATCTGTGGTTCGCTGAGAGAAATGCCGACTGCAGTAACGCCGTATTTTTTCGCGGCGTGAATGATCAAACCTCCCCATCCGCATCCGATATCGAGAAGACGCTCACCCCGTTGCAATCTCAACTTACGGCAGATATAGTCGAGCTTGCGCTCCTGCGCACTGTCCAAATCCTCATCTGCCGAATTGAAATAGGCGCACGAGTAGACCATCCATCGGTCTAGCCACAATGCAAAGAAATCGTTCGATGCGTTATAGTGGTATGTAACGGCCTGCTTGTCGCGTTCTTTGGAATGAAGTGCGCCGTTCAGATGTGCTGCTCCCCGGCCGGTACGCGGCTTTCCTGCTGAAGGAAGCTTCAACAGCTGCCTGCCAAGGTGAACTTTTTTCGCGAGCGATAATCGCATTGCGAAAAGATGGCTCGCCATGCCGAACGCCGCTTCGATGTCTCCCTCGATGTCGAAGTCATCGTAGACGTACGCCTCGCCGAGTGCAATGTCATTAGCGTGCAACAGCATCCTTCGCAAAGTGCCCGGGTGTTGCAGCACCATAGTGAAAAGGGTTTGCTGACCCGGTTCGGCGTCCCATGTTGTTCCGTCCCAGAGTCGGACGGCAAAATTGCGGGGATGATAGTCATTGAAAACTTCCTGAAGAATCGAAAGGGTAGTTTGAATATAATCGCGGCGGGCTGTGGTCGTTGAAGTATCCATGTCCTTTTCCTCCTTCACTGGCATATCGTAATAAGCCTGATGCATTCATTGATAAGCGTGAAAAACCATATTCACAAATCGAGAGGTTTCGCGCAATCCGTATTCACAATTTCATCCTGGCTTATATCTCACTTGGGCAATGGTACCCGAAAAAGAGGTCAATGTCAAGCGATCCGGACCTAAAGCAATGCCTTAATTTAGGAAAGGTGTGAAGCTTGTTCACGCATATCCCCTTGCAAGACACTACTGGATGTATATATTAGTAGTCCATCAGTGGCACATGAATTGTAGCGAGGGATCAATGTTCTGAATACGTTACGACAGTTGACCTTTCGGTATTTTTCGACTATTTTACCAATATGGTCGAAAAGACGATTTTGGAGACGAAACCTGCGAGGGATATAGGCAAAAAGTCATTTAGCGCTACACCATGTGCGGTTAATTTAGAATTTGTTATTCTTCGAAAAATGGCATTACCGTTAATACAAATTACTTTTGAAAGATGATCCTATGGCAACAATGAAAGCAATCCAAGTAAGTGCACCGGGAGCTGACTTTGAATTGGTCAATCGAGAAATTCCGGAGCCGAAAGAGGGAGAAGTTCTATTAAAAGTGCAGGCGTGCGGCGTCTGCCATGGCGATGCGGTTATCAAGGGAGGACATTTTCCCGGTCTTACGTATCCAAGAATACCGGGGCACGAGGTGATTGGAATAATCGACAAATTGGGTTCGGGCGTAAACGATTGGCAGACGGGACAAAGAATAGGCGTGGGCTGGCATGGCGGCCATTGTTTCAAATGTCCAGCGTGTCGGCGGGGCGATTTTTGGTCCTGCGAGAAATCATCGATAACCGGTATTACAATTGATGGCGGCTACGCCGAATATATGATTGCCCGCAGCGAAGTTTTGGTAAAAATCCCCCAAGAGCTTGACAGCTATGAAAGCGCTCCTCTGATTTGTGCCGGCCGCACGGTGTTCGGCGCCTTGAAAAACAGCGGCGCTCGTGGCGGCGATGTGGTGGCAATTCACGGCATCGGCGGATTGGGACACTTAGCTGTACAGTACTCCCTTAAGCTTGGTTTTAAAACCGTAGCTTTATCGCGGGGGACTGATAAGAAAGATCTATCGTTAAAGTTAGGTGCTCACGCGTATCTCGACACCAGCACCGGCGAAGCGGCCAAGGAACTTTCAAAAATGGGCGGGGCACGGGTAATACTTTGCACGGCTCCGAACAGTCAGGCTATAACAGAACTCATCGATGGTCTGAGCAAAAACGGCCAGATCATAATCGTCTCCGCCCCTCAGGAAATGATGCAGGTCCAACCGGGACTGTTAATGAAAGGAAGCCGCTCGATTAGCGCCTCGGTCGGCGGGAATATCGACGAAGCAATCAATTTCAGCATGCTATGCCGCATAGTCCCAACGGTTGAAATTTTTCCTCTTGAACAGGCGGCGGTAGCGTTTGAAAAAATGATGAGAGCCAAAGTACGCTTCAGAGCAGTGCTTAAAATAAGTTAAGACGGTAAAGAATATTATAGCCTCTTTTAGACGCAGACTTATTACGCAAAAAGAAGAACAACGCCAAGCGTATGCGAGAGTTTACAGAACTTATCGAAACCAGGTATTTGGCAAGAGGATTTTTTGACCCGAAGCGGGCAATCCCCCAACAAGATCTGCAGAAAATTCTGAATGCGGCGTGGTGGACGCCTAACAGGTTGCTGAAAACACTTTTATGAGCCACTAGGGCACTACGGCACGAAATTTTTTCTCCGAGGCATAAACTTAGGATTTGAGACTTCTGAATAATCCAAAAAGCACGGCTCGCGCAAATCCCCAGGGGATGGCTTCGCCAGCGGCTTCGCGTGAGATAATTTTTCAGATGTCTCGATATAGTATTTTCATTGTCAAGACAGGTAGCGCCGCTTCAAGAACAAACAATGTTAACGCCTTACAATTGGCACAGGTAAGAGTCTATACTGAATGCAAGCTTCTGTCCCGCTATCGGCACAAGGATGAGATCCTTTTAGACTCGCCGGGTTCGCTCTGTCAAAGGGCACACATCATCAGATCATCCGATTTTCTCCTCCAACGCTCCTTCTTTATCGTCGTCCGGGCGTTTGCATTTCTCATGGTGGCAAGGTAGATTATAGTTGAAAAGAAGCGTGTGAGTTACGCGGAAAGTTTTTTTCCCCCCACTGGTCCAGAGTATTGCCGATTACCGACCGTCTCATCAAGGCCAACGGAAAAGATCAGAATTGAATTCTGAATACATGAAGGAGACAAAATGAAAATGTTGCGACCTTTTATAATCCTTTTATTTATGCATGCCGGTGTATATTCTCAAAGCGTCAATTTCACGGTCGCCGTGGGGGATTCACTCAGTCCAATCAGCCCTCACATTTACGGGACAAATCAATTGCTGAACGGCGGCGAAAACTGGACCGCGTACCGGCTCGGCGGCAACAGGCTGACGGGATACAACTGGGAGAACAATGCATCGAATGCCGGCACCGATTACCTGAATGAAAGCGACGACTATCTTGCAGGAGTGTTTAACATCCCTTCAGACAGTTCATCAATCCCCGGGGTCGTCACACAAGTATTTCATAATCAGGCGCTGCAGCTGGGAGCCTACACACTCGCAACTCTTCAAATGGCGGGATTTGTTGCAAAGGACAAAAACGGGGTAGTGAATTCGAGCGATGCCGCTCCTTCTTCACGATGGGCGTATGTGAAGTTCGTGAAAGGAAGCCCGTTGTCGCTTACACCGGATCCAAGCGTCGATACGGTTTTTATGGATGAATATGTTCACTTCCTGGTGAACAAGAATGGGATGGGAAGTTCGGCGACAGGCATCCAAGGTTACAACCTTGATAATGAACCCGATCTATGGAGTTCAACACATCCGTTGCTTCATCCCCTGCAGACAACATGCCAGGAAATTATTCAAAGATCGGTTGCATTAGCGAGATCGGTGAAAAATATTGACCCATCTGCCGAGATATTCGGACCGGCCTCATACGGATTCGACGGGTATTTAACTTTCCAGACTGCTCCTGATTGGCCTGCCGTCGGTAAAGGCAAGCTCTATACGTGGTTCCTCGATTATTACCTCGATCAAATGAAAAAGGCCAGCGACACGACCGGAAAGAGGCTTCTCGATGCTCTTGATTTGCACTGGTATTCGGAAGCTGAAGGGATCGATTCCGTCAGAATAACAGATGCGGCTGCAACAAGTACTGCGGATAATTTAGCGCGGGTCCAGGCGCCACGTTCCCTCTGGGACAAAAATTACGCTGAGAATAGCTGGATTGAAGAGTACTACAAAACCTATCTTCCGCTCATTCCTAAACTGATGAATTCGATCAATAAATATTATCCGGGAACAAAATTGTCATTTTCAGAATACAACTATGGGGGCGAAAACGATATCTCCGGTGCAATAGCGATCGATGATGTCCTGGGCATCTTCGCAAAATACGGAGTCTACTTTGCCACGATCTGGCCGCTCAATAATCCGTCTTCATACGTGACGGCGGCGTACAAGATCTACAGAAACTACGACGGCGCCAATTCGTCATTTGGCAATTACTATGTTCCGTCGGAGACAAGCGACAGCGTTAATTGTTCGGTATACGGTTCCACGACGCCGGGGACGAACGAGCTCCATCTTATCGTTATTAACAAGAACTATAATACAGGCCTCACCGGGAATTTTCAGGTTTCATCTTCTCATCAAATTTTAAGCGGCAGAGTCTGGGAACTCAACCAGAGCAGTCCGGGAATAAAAGAGGTTGACACCGTCGGGGCAATATCCAACAACTCATTTTCATACCCGATCGGGACAGCATCCGTTTATCACATCGTGTTGCAGACATCCACAACGACGAATGTCGCCGAAAAAAATACCGTTCCCAACAAGTTTGCGCTCAGTCAGAACTATCCGAACCCGTTCAACCCGAGCACGGCAATACGTTATACCCTGCAATCAGCGGGCCAGGTTACGTTGAAAGTGTATGACGTACTGGGCAGAGAAGTAGCTCTCCTCGTGAACGGGATGCAGAACGCAGGCGCATACACTGTGAAGTTTGACGGAAGCAGATTTGCAAGCGGGGTGTATTTCTATCGGCTTGTCGCAGTGAGGCCGGACGGGGGAAGATTTATCGCCACGGAAAAAATGGACTTGATGAAGTAAGCCGCTGAGAGGAAGGCCACTCCAATTTGACGGGCATCAAAATTGTTGAGCATTCCATGAGAAAATAATCCTCGCTCTTTGCGGCGAGGATTATTTTTTTGCTCGGGTCATGTAATCCTCTTCAACACTGGTATCGCCGTGCTGCCGAATTCAAAACGATTGAGGTCAACAACCGAGATCAAGAACTTCCCTTTGCCGGAATACGCCGGAAGACTGCACTCTTTTGGATATGTAGAGTTTTTTCCAAACGAGGTGTCTAAGAAATGGAAATAGTAAGACATCTTTGGATTACTGTGAGACAAAAGTTCTTAAGAGAAGCCACAATTTTTTCTCTTTGTCATCCAAAGTGGGAATCGTAGAAAGTCTTTCAAGGTAAATTCTTCGGTCAGTCGAACCGTTGTTCGTTAGGACTGCAATGCCCTTCTTTTCGAGCGATTGTAATTTCTTCTCAAGTTGAGAATTATCCCAACCCGGGAGTTTTTCGAGCAGGATGGCTTGCTGCGCTGTACGTGAAGATGGAAGATCAAGGTGCCGAGCCATAGAAATTTTCTTTATTAAGTTAAGGATTTCAGATATGTATTGATTCGAAATGAGATAGATGTTCCCAATAACGGAAGGATGGTGTCCCCCTCCCGATTTGTATGCTGCAAAATTACTTCTATTCAAATATAAATGCAACAACCCGGATGCTGAGTCCGGGTGTGAACGTGAATCCGAAAAGTTTAGTGCAAAGCAGAAACCCACCGCCTCTGGCGGTGGTAATGTTCAGTTGGCTATGCCGGTCATTCCGATGATTGACTCTGGATTCCGCGTCAAGCACGAAATTACATGCTTTTTCTTTTCAAAAGCCGTCATTTTTGATGGTGGGCGGTCGCAAAATTATTCTAGAGCAAAACCTTACCGCCGAGGCTTGGCGGAAATTGCGGTAGTGTTCAATATTACGTTTGTTGCGAGAGGTGATGGACACCTCACTCCAAAAATCACAATATGCCAAAAGATTTGGGACATAAATCAATACGGTGTCCGTCACCTTCCGAAACTTGAGGCCTACTGAAATTGCCTATTACCATGAATTCTTTTATATTTAAAGCCATTTTTCCCCACCACACGAGAGGAGCAGCCTAATGATGATCATCAAGGAGTTCAAAGAATTCGCTATGCGGGGGAGCGTTCTCGATCTGGCGATTGGCATTATCATCGGCGGAGCCTTCGGCAAGGTCGTCAGCTCAATGGTCAATGATATGTTGATGCCCCCGCTGGGAGTGATTATTGGAGGCGTCGATTTCAGCTTTCTTGGCATAACGATCCGCGAGGCCACGGCAGCACATCCGGCGGCAGTGTTCCGTTACGGAGTCTTTATCAATAACTTAATTGATTTCACAATAGTCGCGTTTGCAGTTTTCCTTCTTATCAAAGGCGTGAATCATATGAAGCGAGGAGAAGATCTGAAAACTGCGCCCGCCGCGGCAACAACGAAGCTCTGTCCGGAATGTTTTATGAGCATCCCCGTTGAGGCACATCGCTGTGGTCATTGTACGAGTGTTCTGAAATAATCCGTTAAACATTCACTACGTTAAGGCAAAAAAAATGAAAATGATTGGATGGATGCTCATATCATTAACCGTTGCGGCTCATGCCCAACAAATCGCTGACACCTCACAAACTGTTGCAGCTAATGCCCAACAATCCGCCGACACCTCACACTGGAAACATATCGTGGTCGCCGGTTTTACGGGGACGCAGGTAGCATACAGCGACTGGGTGCAGGGAGGCGAAAATGCGATTGCCTGGGATGCGGCATTAGATGGAAAATCCATATATGCGCTCCCGACGTATGTCTGGACCACCACGTACGATTTTGGCTATGGGAATACGCGATTGGGAGCCGAGGGTACCAGAAATACGGACGATAAGATCGATATTGCCTCTGAATTAAAGTATAAAGTCGATGCGTATGTTAATCCCTATGCCTCGGCAACCTTCAAGACGCAGTTTGCGACCGGTTATACGTACGATGCGCTGGGAAATAAAACCGCAAATTCGGATTTCGTTGACCCGGCATTCCTCATACAAAGCGCAGGAGGAAGTTATCAGCCTATTCCACAGGTGAAAACAAGAATCGGTTTAGCACTTCGTGAAATTATAGCAAATACGTACACTCAATATGCCGGCGGTGAAAAAACGGAGACTGAGGGAGGTCTGGAATCGGTGACCGAAGTCGAAGCGCATTTCCAGGAGAATCTTCTTTTCCATGCTAAGCTTGAACTGTTTTCAGCTTTTAAAAAGATGGACGAGGTCGTTGTACGAAGCGACAACACGCTCACGGCGAAAATCACCAAATATTTTTCCACCAATATCGACGTGCAATTAATTCAGGAAAAAGCGATTTCACCACGTACTCAAATCAAACAGGGCATCGCTCTCGGAATCAGCTACGACCTTTTCTAAAGCTCGCTTAAAGGCATCAGTTCGAAAAATGACGCGTTGGAAAAGATTTTATAGCCTAATTAAGAAAAGGATAAATCATGCACATAACGTCTATCATGAATGTTTTTTTGCTGCGTGCTGCGTGGTGTATCGGAGGTTGCTTGATCTTGATACATTCTGAAAGCACGGCACAGACTCAGCCGCTGCGGGTGGGTGTTGCGGGGTTGGTCCATGGCCACGTGGCTGGTTTTCTGGATGCTGCTTTGCACCGGCCTGACATGAAAATTATCGGCATCGCAGAGGCCGACACTGCAGTGGCGGGGGATTACCGAAGGCGCTATCATCTCGAAGAAGGGGAGATGTTTGGATCATTGGAGAAGATGCTTGAAAAGCAGCGGCCGGAGGCTGTGGTCGTATTCTCGAACACGTTTGACCACCGGTCTGTAGTGGAAATCTGCATCAGGTATGGAGTCCCTGTGATGATGGAGAAGCCGTTGGCGGTGAGTTTTGAAGACGCCCAGGCCATTGCGAAGACGGCAAAAGAGAACAAAGTCGCCGTTCTGGTGAACTATGAGACAACATGGTACAGGAATACAAAGGATGTTTACGGTACTATACATCAGAATGGATTCGGAGAAATCCGGAAGATGATCGCGCATGACGGGCATCGGGGGCCGAAAGAAATCGGTGTCGGCCCGGAATTTCTTTCCTGGCTTACCGATCCAGTGCTCGATGGCGGAGGGGCGCTGATGGATTTCGGATGCTATGGGGCGAACCTGTTCACGTATTTGATGGACAACCAGCGGCCGCTTACCGTTACGGCAATAACACAGCAGCTCAAGCCACAGATATATCCTCGCGTCGATGATGAAGCGACGATAATTCTAACGTACCCACACGCACAGGGAATCATCCAGGCCTCATGGAATTGGCCGGCTGGAAGAAAGGATCTTGAAATCTACGGTGCGACTGCGTCTGTTTGTACCGTCGGGAGAGATCTCGTGCGCCTCCGGGTCGGAGACGAACCTGAAAAGGAGATGTCCTCTGTGCCATTGAATCCTCCGGAAGATGATCCTCTCTCTTACCTCGTTGCGGTTGTACGGGGCAGGCTGCGTCCGTCGGGACTATCGTCTCTGGAGAACAATCTGATCGTGAACGAGATTCTGGAAGCGGCGCACCAGTCGGCGGCGATGGGCCGCACCATCCGCCTTCCTCTCAATCCAGGCGATCACTGAGAAAGAGGAGAGGCAATCAGTATATTATAGAGCGTTTCATGGCAGCCTCTATGCAGGTTGATCTTGAGGAAGGAATTTTTGATAGATTCATTCATAGAGCGGTGGCGTGCACGTTGTTCAACGGGATTCCAGAAGGGGCATGGCTGCAAAATCGGTTCTACTATTCCCAACCCTCAGCAGCTAACGCCGTATGTAATTCATTGGGATGATGTCTGTAATGATACTCAAGCTTGCTCGAATCTTCGTGTGCTTTGCTGTATGTCCATCCCTTTGCCATCAGGTTCCGTTCATGTAATTCGTGCAGGAGAACATACGGCCGTTCCACTTCCTCAAGATCGTTATCGATCCAGATTTCATCACGTGGAACAAATTCGTAAACGTAGTCGTGTCCCCCTTCCGTAAAGTCATCGTCAAATCCACTTCTCACCAAACGCCCGTTTATAATCCAGACACTCAAACTCGACTCAAGCTTCTTCCAAAGCCGAACATGCACATTCTTGGGATCGGGGAGGTTCCCGCCCTTGGCCAGCTTGCGGACATCGCCGGATTTTTTTCTTTCAGCCATTTCAATCTTATCAGCGGCTTCCAGAGCATCGTCGTAGGGAACTCCTTTCGACATGAGCTTGTGCTCTGCGAGCAGATGATCGATGAAAAATTGTTGTTCATTATTCTCTGCTTCCTTATCAAGCCAGAACTCATTTTCCGGTATACACATGAAAGCATAATGCTGGCCGTAGTTTGTGAACTCTTCGTCCAAATGTGTCCGGACGTACGTGCCATCGACAGTCCAGATACTAATCTTGCCTCGTTGGCCTATGTTTTTGAGATAAGGGGGTTTGAGTGTTTTTTCCATGGTATGCACGATCCTTTTGGAATGAAAGAGAATTGCCCTGCTTCGCAACACCCCCATTATCATATACCGAGTCGCTAGGTTTATACCGTCGCCCCCTGAGCTCCGTCGTCAGCTTTGAAGAAATGTAGGCTTAATCGGCGGGGAAGTCAAGAATGCGAGCTGCGGCAAACGGGTTCCCTCGCTGATTTTACAAAGTCAACCTCTGCGTTTAAACTTCCCATTGCGACGGGGACTTGAGCGATTGAGAGAGGGGCAAGGGGGTGTGCCGTTTTAGTTTCTTGTTCAACAAGTTCAGGCAGAAGCAGTTGTGTATTATTCATGCATTGACACACCCCTGGCGCTTCGCGCCGTCCCCTCTCGAGAGGGGACTTACTACAAATTCAACTTCTACGTTTAAACTCCCGTTGCGGCGAATGCTTGAGCGATTGAGAGAGGGGCAAGGGGGTGTGCCGTTTTAGTTTCTTGTTCAGCAAGTTCAGGCAGAAGCAGTTGTGTATTATTCATGCATTGACACACCCCTGGCGCTTCGCGCCGTCCCCTCTCGAGAGGGGACTTACTAAATTCAACTTCTGCGCTTAAACTCCCCACTGCGGCAAAGGCTCGTGTGATGGAGAGTTGGGGGTGTGCCAAAAAGGATTTCTGCATAACATCAGTTACTAAATGTTTCAACATATCACGATTTCTCGGTACGGTGTCCGGCAATTACGAATACATGCGCAATCGATGCGCGAGGTGCGCAGATTTTGCGCAGCGAGATTAATGAAATTCCCCTCATCGACATAGAAACGCCGAAAAATCACTGGCATCGAAATTGCTTTTCTTGCATACGCAGCACTATTACGCGTTTCCCATTGCATTCAGGAGAACAAATTCACGCTCCCACGAGCACTACTTTCAGCCGAGAGGAGCAATTATTTTCAAGCGTTACTTTTAATTCACAACTGTGATCCAGGCAAATTTTCAACGCGGGGAGAAAGGAGAGTCGACGATGGACTGCGGTCAATAATGAAAATCTGTATCTCATGCTATTCATTTATCAATTACTCGAAGATAAATGTGATGCATGTCAATTGATCGTGGACAGCGTTAACCTTATCTCTCCCATTATATCTCTAACCCCTAAAGCTTTTTCGGGGAAAGTTATGATAGCCATATTGTATGCACCGTAAACGAGATGTAGTCTTCATGAAATGTAAGGAACAATGATACACTATCACCATTTTTATCACATTTAATTAAGGAGACCCAATGAAACGTGCTTTACTTTTCTTTGCGCCTGTTTTTATCCTCTTGATGGGTATGCAGACATCAAGTGCTCAACCGAACACTAGGTTTGGGCTGGAGGGATGGGTGGACCAGAACGGCGTCGTCCTGACTTGGCGGCAAACAAATGCTACCGAAGGATCGCTGTATTACATTTACCGTTCGAAAGATTCGACGCTGGCAGAGTTTGTCAAGATCGATTCTACGTCCGATACCTCATATATTGATAACCCCGCTCCGCTCGTGGGTCAAAATCTTCACGAGTTCTACCAAGTGCGAGCCATTGGTCAACGAGGAATTGATTCAGGCCTTGTTTTCTCCAGCAACATGATTGTTGTGGTCATCGCTGGAATACCGTCGGTCGGATCGTATACCCTCCAGGCGCAGCCACAACCCAATGATTCGGTTGAATTAACATGGAACAGTCCTCCGACAACGATCCAGGGGAAGTATTTCATTTGGCGAAGAATAAACAATTACACGGACATACCTATCCTTCCAACGGTCATCGATTCAACGACCGATACAATTTTTACAGACAAACCTCCCGTTGAGCTCGGCGAGGTCAATGCATTTCTTTACCAGATTTCCGTCTCGTCAAGCGGAGGATCGGTGTTACGAAGTTCAATGGCTTCTGTAGGATTTTTTGTTCCTATTGTACGAGACACGTTGACCGCCGCTGCTTCTCCTATTCTTGTTGGTGAGGCGGGGAAATTGTATGCGTACAATCCGAAGGTTACGTCGACCGACACTTCGGCAAAGCTAAAATACTCCCTGAGCGTCCATCCGGCCGGCATGAGTATTGATTCGGCAACGGGTGCCATTACATGGACACCGTCCGTGCGTGGATGGTATTCGGTAGAGATTCTCGTGACGTCGACCAAACATGGCTACTTGCGAATCGCTTACAACATCACGGTCTCTTCGGGCAACGGCGTCATTGTGGGGACCGTAAAAGATACGGCGAACGATGGCATTCGTAATGTTGGGATCTTCGCGTATCAGAGAGACGGCGTCAGGCATCTTCGCTACTTTACTAAGACGGACTCAAGCGGTTTCTATCGTCTCAATCTTCTCGACCCGGGCAATTATGTTGTCCAGGCAGTACCCGTACAATCCAAAGTACGTGGGCTCTTGGTACAATAAAAAGGTCCTTCCGCAAAATGCTACCGTACTGGTAGTCGTTGATTCCACATCTCCCGCTTCTGTGGATACTGCGAACTTCGTACTGAAGACTCGCGTGATCAATCAGCCCCTCTTTAGTGTCAATGGATGGATCCTCGATACAGCAGGATTACGAATCAAGGGGTCGTACGTCGTCTTTGTCCGTGCACAATTTGCGCTCAACGGATCCGGGACAGACTCTCTTGATACCGATGATTACAAAGATTTTTTCAACAATAATCAGTCCATTGATTGGCGTTTGGAAGGAATATCAGAGCATGTATTCTTGTTCCATACAGACTCGCTCGGCAAATACCACGCAAGCGTGCCGATGGGATCGTATGTTGCTTTCGCCCGGGCGGAGGGATATCCCCGCGTATTCTACAATAACGAGAGCAGCCTGCTGGCGGCACAGATTATTCGGGTAACGGGAAAAGTTGATTCAATCGGTTTCACGCTCACGCCGTTCCCTCCCTATACTCTTGGCCAAATCAGCGGACAAGTGGTTGATACGAGCGGCGGGTCGAACACGCCTGTTATCTCGCGCGTTATGGCGTTCCGCGACCGTTGGTATTTCGAGGATAGCCTGCTGACATCGCGTGTCTATGAAGCTGACAGCGACTCGCTCGGCCAATTCACTATCTCAGCGTTGCTGCCTGGCACATACCGGATCCTCGCGATTCCGCTTGGCGGATACGTTCCGACGTTTTATTCAGCGGTCATGCCGTCGCGAAGCTGGGCACAGTCGATGCCGGTGGGTGTGAACGGCATCAGCATCGATGGTTTGCAGTTGATCACCAAGCCCATACCGCAATCGGCGAGAGGTTACGCCGGGATCACGGGCATCGTCACGGGCAATTCGGGAGCGAGCAATTCAAAGCTGTCTGCAACGGGGTCTGCAACTGTAGCGGGTGTCGCCGGTTCGATCGTTTACGCCACCGACCAGGTATCGGGCGACGTGCTCGGATATGGTGTAACGGATATCACTGGAACATACTCCATTAGCGGATTGGCTCCAGGTTCGTACAATGTGACTGCGGATGCCGTCGGCCTAACAACGTCGTCAACGCAATCGGTACCAACGTCGTACGACTCGAACGGGAATCCTGTTGTCGGCTCAGTATCGTTTTCCATGAACAGTGTTACTTCGGTGCAGCAACAGCCGCAATCGGCTGCAATTCCGAAGTCGTTCGTTTTGAATCAGAACTATCCTAATCCATTCAATCCGTCGACGACGATATCGTTTTCCGTTCCGCAAGGATCAAAAGTAAGCTTGAAAATATATAATATCCTCGGCCAGGAAGTTGCGAACCTCGTAGACGATTTCAGACAGGCGGGGAATTATAGCGTGCAGTTCAATGCGAACAAATTGGCCAGCGGTGTCTATTTCTATCGATTGCAGGCTAATGACTTTGCTCAGACAAAGAAACTCCTGCTCTTGAAATAGTATCACTAAACGCAGGAGCTGAGATAAGTAATCCCGGCATCGCCCTACAGCGGTGTCGGGATTTTTGTTTGTGGCTTGCAGGAGGGACCTGATGTGCATTCTACAGAAAATCGGACAACGGCAACAAGGCAAAACAATTAAGGGAATACATATGTATCGCAGATCGTTAGGGGGCAGTCAATGATTGGAATGTGGAGGATCGCTGAATTGACGGTAGTGTCTCAGTTTCATTTTTAATGTCATTCCGGCGAAAGTTCCAAGGGAATTCCTTCGGAACCGGAATCCATGCAATTTGATCTGGATGCCCGCCTAGGCGGGCATGACATTCTTTTTTATTTTTAGGATTTTCAAATTGAGACACTACCGAATTGACAATCAAACAAAATGTTTCCATATTTCTGCAAAACATGTCTAACCCGGCTGACCAAAGCAGGGGTTCCTAGCAGGGGGGGACATTACTTGAAAAAACTAGAAGCCTCGGCCGGCATGAGCTGGTGGAGGCTTTTTTATTTAAAATCCAATGGCTCGGACATGGTATCTATCGGCTTGTTGGAAACTATCTTGTGTTGTGGGACAGATATTCCTCTCCGTCAGATTTGCCTCCTTTCGTGAATAGGAGGACTTAAAAAAACGCATAAGGCAGGAGATAGTGCGTACGTTGTAAAGCCGGTAGATTTTTGAGATTTTATCGAAACGGTGAAAACACGTTGGCGTGTTTTGGGGCGGTTATTAACGAACTGCCGTTGGAAAGGACATAATCAAATGAAGAAGACGACCCGTAATAAGATATCGCTGAAAGTTTTGTACCTCGAAGACTCGCCACACGACGCCGAGATCATCCGTGAGTTACTCATCGATGCAGGATACAATCTCAATATGGATTGTGTTGAGAAGAAAAATGAATATGTCTCGTTTCTTCGCAAACACACGTACGATGTCATTCTAAGCGATTTTGCATTGCCCGGGTTCGATGCCTTCGGGGCATTGCAAGCAGCCGTCGATATCTGTCCGAATGTTCCTTTTATCTGCATCTCCGGATCTATCGGCGAAGAAACTGCGATCAAACTTATTAAACAAGGAGCAGTCGATTATATCTTAAAAGACCGGATAGCAAGACTTCCTTTAGCTGTGCAACGGGCGCTTGAAGAAGAAACAGAAAAAAAGTCGCGACAGCGGATGGAAGAAACGCTGCGCGAGAGTGAGGAACGCTACCGCCTCCTTTTGAACTCCAATATGGACGGCATTCTACTTACGTCCCCTGCGGGTGAAATTTTTTCTGCCAATCCTGCCGCCTGCAGGATGTTCAACCGTTCCGAGGAAGAAATCTGTTCGCTCGGTCGAAAATGTATCGTGGACGAATCTGATCCACAGTTAGCGAATGCTTTGAAAGAGCTCACACAAACCGGAAAATTTAGCGGCGAACTTACCCTCTTGCGCAGCGACGGCACAAAATTTCAAGCCGAGGTCTTGACAGTGCTTTTTAAAGACAAAAAAGGCGTCAGTCGCTCAAGCATGGTCGTACGAGATATCACCGGGCGCAAGTGGGCGGAGGAGGCATTGCGCACAAGCCAAGCCAAGTTATCCAACGCAATGACAATGGCACATTTGGGCCATTGGGAGTACGACATCGCTGACGATATGTTTACTTTTAACGATCAATTCTACGCCTTGTTTCGCACGACAGTCGGGGATGTTGGCGGCTACACGATGTCGTCAGCTCAATATGCTCAACGATTCGTGCATCCGGCCGACAAGCAGGTTGTCGACGATGAGACTCGGAAAGCCCTTGAGACTACCGATCCTCACTACAGCAATCAGGTGGAGCATCGAATTATCTTTGCTGATGGAGAGACCGGCTACGTCGCTGTCCGAATTTTCATCGTCAAGGACGATCAGGGTCGTACGATCAAGACGTACGGCGTGAACCAGGACATCTCCGAGCGGAAGCGGATGGAGAAAGCGCTCCGAGACGAGGAGCAAAAGCTGGGCGAAGTAAATCGAATGCTGCAGTTGGTGATGGATACCATTCCGGTCCGCATCTTTTGGAAAGATAAAAATCTTGTCTATCTCGGGTGCAACCGCCTTTTTGCGGATGACGCAGGACGAAGAGCCCCGGAAGAAATTGTCGGCGACAACGACTACAATATGGGATGGCATGAACAAGCGGAATCCTATCGAAATGACGATATGGAGATCATCCGCACAGGAATGGCCAAACTGGCATACGAGGAACTACAGACGACACCCGATGGCAAACAAATCTGGCTGCGGACTAGCAAGATCCCCCTTCTTGGCATTGATAACCAGATCATCGGGATTCTTGGCATCTATGAGGATATCACGGAGCGCAAGCGGGTGCAAGAAGCACTGCGTGAAAGCAGCGAACATCTTCACCTCGCATTAGAGTCTGCAAATGCAGGTGTATGGGAATGGAATTTACTGACTAATGAAAACACTTGGTCGGATGAATTATGGAAATTGTATGGTCTCGAGATACATAGCTGTGTGCCGTCCTATGAAACATGGCGGCAGACGATTCATCCAGATGACCGGGAGAACACCGAAAAGAAGGTGCTAGAAGCTGCACACAAAGGGAGTGAACTGAGTGTGGAGTGGCGTGTGGTTGAACGTGATGGTGCGGTTCGATGGTTAATGTTGCGCGGACGTTCGATACAAGATGCAAACGGCAAAGCAGTTCGCTTTAACGGCATTGTAGTAGACATTACCGAGCGCAGGCGGGCAGAGGAGGCAATTCGGGAGTCTGAAGAAAGATTTCGCATGGTGTTCGAGAATGTTTTCGACGGCATATGTATCTATGATGTGAATCCTGATCCTGCGAAGAGAAAACTTATCGAGTGTAATGAACGGTACGCTGTCATGGCAGGCCGGAGCCGCGAGGAACTGCTTCACCTCGAAAATACTCAAACGCTGATGACGACGCTTGAGAGCACGGCAAATATCGATCGCTTGCAATCTCTTGCGAAGGGAACGGCATATTATGGCACCTTCTCGTGGATTCGGCCGGATGGAAAGGATAATATCATTGAGTATGTGGGCGTGCCGATTACATGGAGGGGAAAGTTGTACACAATTGGCATTGATCGCGACATCACCGAAAAGAGACGGGCGGAAGAAGCGCTGCGTGAAAGGGAGCAGTTATTCCGGGGTTTGTTCAATGCTTCGCCCGATGCCATTGTATTGATCGATCCCCATGATCCAACCATCTCATGGCCGATCTTGGACTGCAATGAAGCAACCTGTAAGATGAATGGTTACACACGTGAAGAACTGATCGGCCGGTCCATTGATGTACTCAACACAATAGTTGCAGCACCCGAGGAGCGCATCGCTTATCTTAAAAACCTTAGGCAGGAAGGTGTTGTCCACGTGGAGGCTTTCCACCGCCACAAAGATGGACATTTCTTTCCCGTCGAAGTCTCAACATCGATTGTCGCTATAGGGGGGCACGAAATGGTGCTTGGCATCGATCGCGACATCACCGAGCGCAAGCGGGCGGAAGAGGCAGTTCGGGAGACCGAAGAAAGATTTCGCATGGTGTTCGAGAATGTCTTTGACGGCATATGTATTCATGACGAAGATCCCGATCCCGCCAAGAGAAAGCTCATAGAATGTAATGAACGATATGCCGCCATGGCAGGCCGGAGTCGTGAGGAACTGCTCCGGCTCGGAAACATGCAAGGCCTCCAGAGAACGCTCGAAGACAGGGCAAATGTTAATCGCTTGCAATCTCTTGCGAAGGGAACCGCATATCATGGCACCTTCTCGTGGGTTCGACCGGATGGAAGAGAGAATATCGTTGAGTATGTGGGCGTGCCGATTACATGGAGGGGAAAATCATACTCGATTGGCATTGATCGCGACATCACCGAACAGAGACGGGCGGAAGAAACGCTCAGGCAAAGCGAGGAGCGCTACAGATTGCTGTACGAATATGCGCCGGTCGGGATACTGCTGGCAAATGCGTCGGGGCAAATCCTGGAGGTGAACCCTGCAGCGCTCAAAATTCTCGGATCACCCTCTGTTGAGGAGACAAAGAGGATAAACATCCTGACTTTTCCATTGCTTATCGAGTCCGGAATCTCTGCTGCCTTCCAGCGTTGTGTTGAACAAGGTCAGCCCGGTTTTGGTGAATATCCGTATGTCTCCAAATGGGGAAAACCGATTCATATGCATTTGCGGTATGTCCCTATTTTTGACGCTCACAATCAGGCGGCGCTCATGCATATCATCATCGAGGATGTTACCGAGCGGAAGCAGGCGGCAGAGGAGTTGCGCGCGAAGGAGGAAAATTACCGCCAGCTATTCGATGCCAGTCCTGACGGCATTATTCTCATCGGGGCCGACGCACGTATCGTGCGTGCAAATATCGCGATGGCACAAATGTATCGATATGCCTCGCCCGATGATCTGATCGGCGTTTATCCTCCGCAGTTCGTCGCCCCCTCTTCACGGGATTATTCCGAGCAAATCTTGCGGCGCCGCTTAAACGGCGAAGATATTCACCCGGTTGAGTATGAGTTGGTACGAACGGACGGAACCACATTCTACGGAGAGACTTTAGCTACAATCTTGCGAAACGAAAGCGGCACAGTTGCCGGCTACATTTGCATCACGCGCGATATAACTGAACGCAAGCGGGTAGAAGAAACGTTGCAGGCTTCGGAAGCACAATATCGAAGTCTTTTCGAGAACGCAAACGAAGCTATCTATATTATAGAACCATTTACCGAGAAGATACTCGAGGCTAACTCTAGATCGTGGGAGATGTACGGATTCGCGAAGGAAGAATTCATTGGAATGAGTCTTAAGAATCTCACGAATGACGTTGCCCGCGGCGAGTCAGCCATACGTCGTACGCTTGAGACCCTGAGCCTGAAGGATTTCGAGACAGTCCACACAAAAAAGGATGGAACCACGCTTAATCTTCTCGTCAACGCTTCGGTAATAAATTACAAAGAACAACGTGCGATCCTTTGCATCAGTCGTGATATTACTGAACGGATTCAGGCAGAAGAAAAACGACAGAAGCTTGAACGGGATTTATTTCAAGCGCAGAGAATAGAGTCCATAGGAGGGTTGGCGTCGGGCATCGCCCATGATTTTAACAACATTCTGAACATTATGCTCGGCAACACTTCCGTTTTGCTCCAAGGCGACCTGGAACCCCAAAAAGTAAAGAAGGGGCTGGAGACGATGACCAGAAGTATTAACAGGGGCATAGCGCTCGTGAGACAGATCCTGACCTTTGCCCGGAAGACTGACGTCGAATACGGAGTCGTCGATATCAATGCGTCTATTAAAGAGATTGCTCAAATGGTGTCGGAAACTTTCCCGAAGAGCATCAGTCTTTCACTTCATTTGAAAGATGAAATCCCGTCAATAATCTTAGATGGGGATCAATTTCATCAGGCTATTTTGAACCTTTGTATCAACGCCAGGGATGCGATGCCAAAAGGCGGAGTTTTGAGAATTGCGACAGACATTCAAAGCGGAACATCGCTGCGCATTGCTTATCCGGAAGCCATCGAGGATTCTTACGTTTGCGTGACAGTCAAAGACACCGGGACGGGAATTAGCCCGGAAATACGCCGCCAAATTTTTGAGCCCTTCTTCACCACGAAGGAGCGAGGGAAGGGAACGGGATTAGGGCTTGCCGTTGTCTACGGAATCGTTCGCAGTCATAACGGATTCATTGACCTTGAAAGTGAGGTTGGAAAGGGATCGACATTCTTCCTCTACTTGCCCGCAAAGGAAGTACGCCAACGAGAAGTGAAACCTAACGAATCAGTTGGTGAAGAGCCCCTGGAAGGTGATGAAACCATTTTGGTGGTGGAGGATGAAGAAGACATGCTTGAGCTATTGGCCGAGGTTCTTGAGACAAATGGCTATCATGTTCTCTCGGCCAAAGACGGTGAAGAAGCAATCAGAATAAGCCGGCAGAACGAAAACCGGATAGACTTGGTTCTGTGTGATGTACAACTTCCGAAAATATCCGGACGCGAGACGTGCCGGCAAATCAAGCGAATGAATCCCGAGGTCAAGATTGTCTTTGCCAGCGGATTCCTTGATTCTGCGATGAAAAAGGAGCTTATCGAAGCCGGTGCGTCAGACTTCGTTCAGAAACCATGTCCCCCCTCTTTCATTATCAAAACGATTCGAAAGGTCTTGACCCAAGCGTGAGATGGTGTTTTTCTCTTTTTCAGATGTCTCAAATTTACAGTGGACCTCTTTCTGCAGAGGCCAATCAGGACAAAAAACTTATGAAATCTCTATTGCTTTTTGTTCTTACACTGACAACCGTTGCTTCGGCTCAAATCTCCAATGTGCGGCAAAAAGTAGAAGACGGGCATGTGATCGTTACGTATGATCTTTCAGGCGAAGCAGGGAGGACGTACAATATTTTTGCGATTGCAACAAGTGCTGCAGGCGATACAATGATGCCGCGTGCAATTGCCGGGGATATCCATGAGGTTTCTCCCGGAAAAAATCTTTCCATACAGTGGGAACCGCAAGCGGAGGGAGTATCTCTTGCTGGTTTGAAAATCTCGCTTACGGCGAAAGCAGGGATTGGTATTGATTGGATCTTTGTCCAGAGTGGACCGACTGGAGATTTTAGGATTTCCAAAGCCGAAGTGACATTTGCGCAGTTTGACGAATTTTGCAGCGCTGCGGGATATGCCAAGCCGGACGACAACGCCTGGGGGCGCGGCAATCGGCCTGTGATAAATGTCAATGTTGTTGATGCCAAGGCATTCTGCCAATGGCTCTCAAAGGAAACCGGAAAAAGTATCCGACTCCCTGAAGAAAGTGAATGGGAATTTGCTGCAAAAGGCGGAAAGAAAAGCAACGGTTACATCTTCAGCGGCAGCAACAAGCTGGATACTGTGGGCTGGTATTCGGGTAATTCTGATTTTAAAACACACGAAGTATGTACCAAGAAGCCAAACGAACTCGGCATCTGCGATATGAGCGGCAACGTGTGGGAGTGGTGCGGAAACTCCGGCGCCATTCGCGGCGGTTGCTGGCACGACAACGATAAGTACTGCCGGATTTCGGGCCGCTTCGACAACAACCTTGATGTGCGCAGCCCCTATATCGGATTTCGTGTTCTCCAGAAGTAAATATTTGTCGCTGACCTGAAATTTACTTCAGCAACATCGGCCGGCAGTCGACGATTTGGCCGCGCGCAAATGAAAACATCGGAATGCAAATAGTTAGGCAGCATTCCGATAATCAGTTCGATTTCAAAGAGTGGACAATGAAACAAGTCTCATTCCCGAGGATGGTTTAAAGTGACAACAAAGAAAATAATTGGGATCGTTATCATTGTCTTGCTTTTAGCTGGTTTTGCGTTGAAGTGGAACACGATCCGTTGGGCTTATTATGAAGTACGGATTCTCCGGGCAAAAAGACAACTCTTTGCTCTCGAACAACAGGGAAAACCTTACCGGCCTGCACATCAAATCCTTTATGAGACTGAATGGTTGTGTGGTGCGACACATGATTATCAACACATGGGCAAACAAACAAATATATTGGAAGATGCTCTGAGAGATACGGCCAATGCAGATGCGATAGACGAACAATCTGTAATTGATGGCAGCTGGGGAAGATGGTACACAGAATGGTTTTTCAAATTAGACGCTTCTTATGACCAGATAACGGCGCTTGCTAATCAAGGCCAGGTACCAAAATATCCGGTGCACTTTCTGGATCGGATCAATTCGCCCGAGAAATTAACCGGGCATCTCAATCATTTATTGATCTCGGATCTGAATACGGGGGGTGTAGACCATCGGCGGGAATTAAATGAAACAATTTCCGACTTGATGCGGTTGATTTTGCGCGATCAACCGAAGAATTATGTGTATGATCCGAGGCTTAAGGCGGCATTACTGGATTGGTTGCTCAATACCGCACGGAACCCTAAGACCGGTTACTGGGGTGCATGGTACTCCGAGCCAAACGATGGCGGAATCAAGAAGACTGATGACCTGAGTATCACATTTCATATTGTCAGTTATCTCAACGGAAATGTGCCGGATTGGCAAAAGATCATTGCCACCACACTGGCGATAAAAGATAAAAAATACCCTCTCGGCTGGCTTGAAGGAACTGGTTACTTGAATCATAACAATATGGATGTTGTCAAGATATTCAGTTTGGGATGGAGCCAGGCTGCACCAGATCAACAGGAAGCTATGCGAGTCGAAATTCGGAAGATGCTCAAATGGTGTCTGAACGAATCGCTGCAACCGGACGGGTCATTTAAACTTCAAGACAGTGATGACTCACAAGAAACATGCGAAAGTTTCGGGGCAGCATTCCTTGCGCGTATAGGCTACTTTAATCGGGCAAAGCGATTTTGGACAGATGAGGACTTTCCTGATGCCGCTAAAGTTCGCGCAAATATTATTCAATTTATCCGATCTCATATTCGATCAGGCAGCGAAGGTGGAGTGTATTACTCTAATGCGCTTAAAGAGCTGGAAGCTTCTACTAATATTAATTAATGCTGCCTAACCAGTCGCTCCCCGCTGGATTACGCGGGGTCTCGCAAAAAACGCTCGACAAGCTGACCGAACCAGCCGCCGACGATTTGGCCGCGCGCAGATGAAAACATCGGAATGCAAATTGTTATCATACACTCGTATGAACAGCAATGACGAACCCCGTAACCAAGCAAGGCGATGATCGACACATAGTCAACAGAGATCATAGTCCGGTTCGCTCGATCTTCCTCTCTCCGTGGTACATTCCAACCGTAATAACGTTAGCCTTTGTAATCCGGCTTTGCTGGATATTGTTTTTTCATCCTCATCCCGTGAGCGATTTTTCTTTCTACTTCCGGTGTGCAGAGTCCATTGCAAGAGGGCATGGCTATGCCAAGCAGGGGGGATTTGCCACAGCCTACTTCCCCGTAGGTTATCCTTTATTTCTGGCAATGCTCTTCCGGGCTTTTGGAGTTTCGATTACCGTTGCTCAAATGGCAAATCTTATTCTTTCCGTCGTCTCGCTCGTGCTTGCGTACTGGATAACACGAGAAGTCTTCAAATCAGAACTGGCAGGAAGGCTTTCCCTCTTGTTCCTCGCCTTTTATCCTAACAATATCGCATACACGCCTCTTCTCGGAGTGGAGATCGTTCATCTCTTCTTGTTGTTTCTCGGTGCTGCGCTGCTGTTGCAATGTATCTCGATCGAAGAAAGAGGGCATCCTGCGCTTTTGTTTATTGCAGGCTTGGTGTTTGGGTTGGCGACGCTTGTCAAAATGCAGACTCTTCTAATGCCAGCGCTTATTCTCCTTCTGTTTCCGCAATTCACGTGGGATAGGACGAGCCTGATTAATCGGATGAAGAAAACGGCAATTGTTTATGCTGCCCTCATAGCAGTGTTAAGTCCATGGGTCATTCGCAATTACATACTCTACGATGACATTGTTCTTTCAAACAACGATGGCCTGAATCTTTATATTGGCAACGGTCCGGAGGCGGACGGGACATGGGTTGCGATACCCTGGTTTCCCGTCGACAACAATACGCAGGATGAATACGAACTCAATCAAAAGGCGAGAAGAGAAGCGATCGGTTATATAAAAACTCATCCGCTGCAAACTTTGAGGCTAATGCCTAAAAAGCTTGTAGCCCTTTTCAATCACGGGGATGGCGTTTTCTGGAACATCATTAGCACAGAAAACAAATCGATATTGTCAAGACGACTTTTGCAGCAGCTCGATCAAGTCAATACGATTTATGAAATCGTCATATTTGCTCTTTTTATCGCTTCACTCCTCTTCGGGTGTTGGAAAAGACTGCGGCGAGGTAAAGGTCATGGTTGGCCACTCTTAGGAATTGTCGTGGCGCTTTATTTCATCGGCATATATCTCGTCTACTATGGCGCGGCGCGTTATCACTTTCCAATAATTCCATGGTTGATAATGTATTCTGCCGCTTTGATATCCTCTCTGTTGACAAAGGTTGAGCATGGAAGGATCTTGATTGCAAGTACAAAAGGTCCTTGACGATCTGGCTAATCAGTTGTTGAGCCGACGGAAACTGCGGTCGATGAATTCACCGCGGCGATGCCATCAATGAAAAATCCCAGGGTATCCCAGCTGAAAAGAGAAATATTCTTATCCATGCGTTCCTCTCCATATCAACCTGGAGCGCCATTTACATGACAACCAATGCCGAGTTTCCGGTATAAAGTTGAACCTTCTTCGCTCCGGAATTTCTCGAAATTGGAAAAAGTCAACGGGATCTTAGGAGATTTCGCGAGAGATCAGAGCCTCAACCCCCGCGAATTCACAAAGACGAATCTATTGGGTTCCCCATAATTGGTAGGCACAAATTTTCGCTACATCATTTTCATGCAGCAGACACCCGCACATCAACAATATCATCGGCCATCGACAACAAGGAAGGCCCCTGACCGAGCGCTGCGTAGAGCTGGGCATTGAGAGAGGATTTGAGGATATAGCCGTCGGCCCGGGCCCGTTGCGCTTCCTTTCGGTAGAACTGCTGGTCGTGACTGCTCGTGATCACCACTTTCTTGTTTGGCCAGCGCCATTTCAAGATTCTCGTCGCATCCAGACCGTCACAGCGCGGCATGGTAATATCCATAAAAACAACGTCCGGATTGAGTTTCTCCGTTTTTTCAACGACGTCAATCCCATCGATTGCTTCGCCCACGACCTCCACATCAGGATGGCAGCGCAGCAACGCAGAGAGAATCATCCGAAAATTTTGCTGATCGTCCGCAATCAAAACTGATGTCTTTTTCATACTTCAAGATATGGGAAGACTGCTTGATATGGTATCACGCAAAGACCGTATTTTGGCGGCACGGTATACGCCGTAGGTACGCCGCAGTTTTTACCAAGCTTCTCGATGATATTGAAGGGAGATCATTCGACCAACCAAGCGGGTTGGTTAATCGGAGAGGTTGACGGATGATCTATTGCTGTTTCTAAAAAATAATCATGTATTTGTGCGACGTGTTCATCTTGATCCTCAAACGAGTCGTCGACCGCCGCTTTTCAGCGGAACGCGATGTCATCCTTCTCCCGAAGTCGAAGGGCAACGATTGATGCGGCATAGTACACCCTTTTGATCCATTCGAAAGATTCTACTACTATAGGCTTCGATGTGAAAGAAATGTGCTCTGCCGAAACCTCACGTAGGCAGCCAGTGTGTGTGAGTACTTCGTCTGAGCACACCGCTGTACTTCTACGCTTTTTTCGCCTCTGCCCATCCATTTTTCAACATGAGCAGCACGGCGCCAACGCCGAGAATGAAATTTGCCAAGCAGAGAAGAAACGTCACGTAAGGAATAAATGAGAGCACTTCGACGACGACCAATCCTGCGGCCAGCGCGCCGAAAATGACTAGCCGTCCCTTTCCTTCGAGCACAAATGCAGTCTCCGCGATGACGAGTGCAAGTGCAAACTGAGAGAAATAAAGAAGCCAGAAGAACAATGTCATAAGGAAAATGCCCGCCGGTATGCCTATAAGTGTTACGAAACAGATCCCTGAGAGCACCGGAATGACGATCATGCCGAGGATTCCCCATACTGCAACTTCGCCGAAGCGGCCAATAATCGTCGTTCCCATACTTCGTAAGCGGGCAGGAGCGGCAAGCGCCATCAGTAAGCCGACGAAAAGCAACCCGAAGAACCAGAGGATCTTCATCCAGAATCTCCATACCGGATATCCAAGGATTTCAGCACGGGCATATTTTTCTCTCACTTCAACTTCCACTTTTCCATGCACCGTTCCATCGGCGACCTTGACTCTTTCTTTGTCCTTTACCATCGCGCTCAAATTGCCTCCTACACCCGCACCTTGTCCGACTGTCAGATAGTTGCCTACAAAATTGAGATCACCCTTCACTGTGCCGTTGATCTGCGCATCTCCTGATGCGATTCGTGCTTCTTTCTCCACGTTCCCCATGATGTCGAGGTTGCCGCAGGCTGCGAGAAGATTCCCCGAAACATTTCCCGACCGCCCAACGATGATAGATCCTCCGGCAACGCTGATGTCTTTCCCTACTTTCCCATTAAGATGCACAGTGCCCCCTGCTGCGCGGACATGATCGGATACTGTGCCCCCGACCGTGACCATGCCCCCTGCGACGATGAGATCGCCGTTGATCGTTCCTTCCACGTCGATGACTCCGCCGGCAACATACGCGTCGCCATTAACTGTTCCTTCAATAACCACTTGATCTCCGGCCGCAAAATACCATCCTTCGTGTATTTCGTTTGCGCCGAGGACAATGCGCGTTGTTTTTCTATCTCTCTGGCTCTCCCAGCCATTACATGAAAATGTTGTGATCGCCAAAATGAGAAAGAGGAAGAATTTCATAGAGGATACGCGACGTGATTTCATAGATGTCTCCCTTTATTGATGTAAACGACCACCATCAAAGATGGTGACTTTTGAAAAGGAAAAGCAAGTCATTCCGGTTCTTGGTAGTGTTACACTTTGCTTTTGAATAAGAAAATGCGCCTCGGAGTACTCTACACACCCCTGACGCTTCGCGTCTCCCCTCTCGCATTCCCTCTTGCTTGCACTCAGAGGGGACTGTCTAAACTCATGCCGTGCGTTAGAACTCCCCTCTGTGCGGAAGCTTGTTGCGACGGCGAGAGGGGGAGGGGGTGTGTCAAGAGCAAGCGCTGTCACTGTGAGCCAAAATTTTTCCAAACTGTAACACTACCCAGTTCTTCATCCCGCCTGAAGGCGGGACTCGACCGGAATGACAGGCATAACCAACCGAACATAACGACCGCCACAGGCGGTGGGTTTCTGCCTTGCTCTAAAACCTTACGTTCGGTTCATAGAAAATCCACCGGCATCTCACAATCTATCTTCACAACCTCGTACTTCCCGGACTGGCTCAATATGTTGGCGTAATGTTACATGTATAAGCGCTTAATGTCAAGCTGTCGATGAGCCTGGTCGGTGTGAGTCACTGGTAGTGTCTCAATTTGAAAATCCTAAAAATAAAAAAGAATGTCATGCCCGCCTAGGCAGGCATCCAGATCAAATTGCATGGATTCCGGCTTTCGCCCGAATGACATTAAAAATGAAATTGAGACACTACTGAGCCACTCCCAAATTTGACTATATCGCTAAATCATAATATATTAAAAACCATTGTTGTAGGGATTTTTGTGTTGAGGCCATCACAGGCTTGCATATTCGTGGATTGACTATGCCCAAGATTCGATTACTATTAATAGAGGACAACAGAATTTTGCGGGATGGTATTACCGACATGCTCGACGGGCACCGAGACGTCAAAGTCGTGGCGGTCTCCGACGGCAAGCATGACACGTTATCGAAGGCGGATAAAGTCAAACCGGATGTCGTATTAATGGACCTCGGCTTGGACAGTCAAAATAGCTTGGATGTGATGCAATCCATGAAGAAAGAGTTCCCAGCCATCAAAATCATCGGAATGGGCCTCGCTCCTGCGCAGGCCGATATTATGGAATTCGTGCAGGCCGGCGCCGACGGTTTCATCCTCAAGGACGCAACGGTGGAAAATATGATCGCCACGATTCGTTCAGTAGCCAAAGGGGAGACGGTAACTTCCCCTTCCGATGACTGCATCACTTTTCTTTCAGGTGGCTGAACACGCCCTCTTGAAGGGGAAAAGAAATCTCAAAATGGCCATCCGGATGACGCAGCGCGAAAAGGAAATTATCGCATTAATTGTTGAAGGACTGAGCAATAAGCAAATTGCCGTCAAGCTTAACATTGCAACGTTCACAGTCAAGAGTCATGTGCATAACATCTTAGAGAAACTGGCATTGCATAGCCGTCTTCAGATCGCAAACTTCTCCCGAGACTAAAAATAGTTGTAATCCCATCCCGATCGATTCTCTCTGCAACGACACATGTAACGTCCGCTCGAAAACCTCGGCCTAGAAGGGCTGTCGCTCATCCTGGTTTTTCTTCTTAAAGCTGGCACTATTCCAATCAAGTAATCTCGTACTCGCATAAACGCTGCAGTTCTTTCTCAAAGGTCCGAATGACTCCTTTGAGGTATCCTTTCGGGGCGGTACATCATGCCACGCAATCCACTCATTGCTGCAACACGAATTTTCCCTAGATATAGGATTAACTCCTTTTTCATCCTTTCGAGCTATTACGCCTCATCGTAATTATAGGTACACTTTTTCACAGTCGCAGAAGGAGTTTTTTTCCGTTCAGCAAGTGAACCTTTGCTGATGAACAATTGAATCAAAAGGAACACACACAATGAACTGGGATCGAGTTGAGGGACAATGGAAGCAGCGAAGAGGAAAAGCCGCACACCATTGGGGGAAATTAATGAACGACGAACTTGCCGCCATCTCCGGAAAGTACGAAGAACTTGTCGGAAGACTTCAGGAGAATTTCGGCATTGCCAAAGAGGAGGCCAGGGAGCAGATCGATGGATTCAAAAAAAACATCGAGAAATTGAAAAAGTCCAATGGAGAACTTATGCGGCTGCAAAAATCATTGAACAAAAAAGCGAAGACGTTAAATGTAAAATCGGTGAGAATAAAGACGTCATCAAAGAAAAGACCCAAGTAAACAGGTGAGCATACGATCTTAATCGTGGGACGGACATTATTCGTTAAAAAAAGAAAAAACTTTATGAAAACTCAAACTATGAATCCAACAACGATCACAAATAATTGGGTGCGTTTCGGCGTTCCCTCATCGAAAACGGGACTGATCGCTGTAATGCTCTTTTTTCTTCTGGTAGCGGGCTGCAAAAAAGATGACAGCTCAACAACAGGTCCAGCTCCAATAGTGATACCCGTTCAAACCACCGTTCAAGCAACGGTCAACCTTCAGTCAGATGCCGGTTTTGTGATTCTTGCCGGGTCGTTAATTTCAAATATTCCAACGTCTGCGATTACCGGAAATATCGGATTAAGTCCGGCGGCCAGATCGTTCATCACCGGTTTTGGATTAACGGAAGTAACCGGGACGATTTATGCGGCTGATGATGTTGCTCCAGCAGGCGTTCCCGCACTGTTAACGGCGGCGAAAGGGGATTTGACAACGGCGTATAATGATGCAGCCGGACGTACGGCAATGGACATCGTACTTCTTGCCGGAAATATCGGCGGGCTGACACTCACCCCCGGACTCTATAAATCGAGCGGCTCGCTTCAGATTTCATCCGGCGATCTCACGTTCGACGCGAAGGGAAATGCCGACGCCGTCTTCATCATTCAGATCGCATCCACATTGAACACGTCATCGGGGCGCAATGTTATTTTGAGCGGCGGTGCGAAGGCTTCGAACATATTTTGGCAGGTCGGTACTTCAGCGACTCTCGGAACAACCTCAGTTTTCAAAGGAACAATTATGGCTAATCAATCAATCTCGTTGAATACCGGTGCAGCGGTTGAAGGGAGATTGTTCGCTCGTATTGCCGAAGTGACATTAGCCAGTAACGTTGTTGTAATACCTGCCCCGTAAAAAAGTTTGATGAATTGCCATATCAAAGTTTTTATAAATGACAGCCTGCGCTCTTGAGAGCGGGGCTGTCAAAAACAGAAAAAAGTCTTGCTCAATTTTACAAATTACGTGGAGGTTTCATGAAACCCTTTGCCAAAAGCACAATAGTTATGTTTCGCCGGTGGACGTCCTTACCCCTTGTATTTCATGGATTTCTTGGCGCCCTGCTTGTTGCTTCCTTGTTAGTCCCATCTCTTGCTCTTTCTCAGTGGTCGGGGAGCCCCATAGTCAACAACCTGATCAGCACAGAAACAAACGATCGTATCAACCCTGCGAGCGCCAGCGACGGATCGGGCGGATCCATCATTGCATGGCAGGACAAACGCAGCGGCACCAATTATGGCATCTACGCGCAGCGTGTTAACGCAAGCGGCGACGTGCAGTGGGCGGCAAACGGTGTGGCGATATGTTCAGCGGACAGCGACCAGGTCAGCCCCGCCATCATCAGCGACGGAAAGGGGGGTGCTATTATCGCCTGGCAGGATAAACGGAGCGGCAGTTATGATATCTACGCACAACACGTGGACTCAAACGGTGTGCTCCAGTGGAGTCCTTCAACCGGCGACTCAGTATGCAAAGCGGCGTTCGACCAAGTGAACATTGCAATGGTCAGCGATGGAAGCGGCGGAGCGTTGCTTACGTGGGAAGACTACCGCAGCAACGCAGGCCCGGGCCTTGCCGATATCTATGCGCAGAAAGTCAATGCAACAGGCATACCGCAGTGGACAGCAAACGGCATTGGCGTATGCACACAAGCAGCCGCACAACATGGTCCGAAGATCATCAGCGACGGAAGCGGCGGCGCTTTTCTAACATGGTATGACCAACGCGCAGGCAATTATGACATCTACGCACAGCGTGTGACTGCCGTTGGCGGGCTGGTGGGGATTGCGAACGGTGTTGCCGTGTGCACATCGGGAACAGACCAAACGAACCCCGACATGTGCACCGACGGAGCGGGCGGCGCTATCATTGTCTGGCAGGATGGCCGCAGCACGACTGATATCGATATTTGGGCGCAGCGGATGAGTTCGGCCGTTGCAATACGGTGGCCTGTGAATGGTGTTGTCATGAACAACAATGTGGCATACAACCAGGTGAACCCTAAGATTGTGAGCGATGGAATGGGCGGTGCGATGATGACATGGGAAGATTTTCGCACTGGCTTAACGTCCGACATCTATGCACAGCGTGTAGATTCAACCGGCGTCGTGGCCACGGGGTGGAACGTCAACGGTGTTGCTGTCTGCATATCGGACAATAACCAATCCGACCCGAATATTGTCAGCGATGGCAACCACGGCGCCATTATCACATGGATAGACAAGCGCGACAGCAGTACAAACAACAATACATACGATATTTATGCATCGCGCATCACCGGAAGCTTTGCACTTCCGTGGGCTGCTAACGGATTTCCAATCTGCACAGCAGATAGTACGCAAACTAATCCAACGACCGTCAGCGACGGAAGCGGCGGTGCTATCATTGCATGGCAGGACAAACGGAGCGGTAACTATCAGATCTATGCATCGAGGGTTTTTGCGAGCGGCACTACGCCGGTCAAAGTTGTTGGAACGTCACCTACCGAGTTCACGCTGCTGCAGAACTATCCGAATCCGTTCAACCCTTCAACAATGATCAGTTATCAGTTAGCAGTGAACAGTCAGGTAATATTGAAGGTGTACGATATTCTTGGGAAAGAAGTCGCAACACTGGTGAACAGTCGTCAGGAAGCCGGCAGCTACACCGTGCCGTTTAATGCCAGCAAAGGAACATTCGGTCTCTCGAGCGGTGTGTACTTCTATCGTTTGGAAACCGGATCCTTCGTCTCGACGAAGAAGTTGATCCTCATGAAATAGTTTTCATTGAAGCCCCGCTCTTCGGAGCGGGGCATTTCAAAATTGAATTCACGAAATAAAAAACATCGTATATTTTTTCACTAGCTCCACGGAGGTCTTTATGAAAATGAATACTAATATTCCAACAACTGTCGTAAGCCAGTTGACACGTTTCCTCGGAGCGCTACTAGTGTTTGCTTTGATAGCGGCTTCCGCCGTAATGTCTCAACCGCTGACTCCCGTAAATCTAGGCTCGACTTCTAATTTTGTTATTCTGGCCGGCTCATTAGTCTCGAACATACCGACCTCTGCAGTCACCGGTGATATCGGCTTGAGTCCTGCCGCCGGCAGCAACATTAGTGGGTTTACATTAATCCAGGTGACAGGAACAATCTTCACCGTTGACGCCACCGGTCCTACGGGTTCTGTGCCCAGCGCTGCTAAGTTGAGCACGGCCCAGGGAGATTTGACCATTGCGTATAATGATGCGGCAGGGCGAACGCCCGTACCTACCGGCACTTTTTTGAATCCCGGCTCTGGAAATATCGGCGGGTTGACGCTCGTTCCCGGCCTGTATAAATTCACGAGCGCGCTTTCGATAACGGGGTCCGACCTTACTCTCTCGGGGAAAGCGACTGATGTTTGGATATTCCAGATAGCGTCCAATCTCACCGTGGGCAACGGTATCAAAGTCATCCTCGCCGGCGGCGCTCAGGCAGCCAACATATTTTGGCAAGTCGGTTCTTCAGCGACACTTGGAACGACCTCGGTATTCCAGGGAACAATATTGGCTAGTCAATCAATCTCGTTGAACACCGGTGCTGTGCTGGACGGCAGGGCATTGGCAAGTACTGCTGCTGTTACATTATCCTCCAGCACAGTCACGAAGCCAGCGTCGGTAACGATTGTCAAGAATAGTCTGGCGCCTAGAGCGTTTGGGCTTTCGCAAAACTATCCAAACCCGTTTAACCCCTCCACGAAGATTGAATATAGTCTTGCGAAGGCTGGAATGGTTTCCCTGAGGGTCTATAATGTGCTCGGGCAGGAAGTTGCCACACTCGTGAACGACCGTCAGGAAGCCGGCAGCTACACGGTGTCGTTTAATTCCGGCAATGGATCACTCAGTCTCTCGAGCGGTGTGTACTTCTACCGTTTGCAAGCCGGGTCCTCCGTATCGACGATGAAGTTGGTTCTCATGAAGTAATTTTTTTTTGGACGGATCGTTACTTACAAAACAGATGTAATTCAATTTCACCTATTCCTATGGAGTTATTCATGAAAACTTTTACGCAAAAAACACCCACGCTTTTTAAAAAACTGGCTCAATTTTTCGGAATCCCGTTGTATGCGGGACTGATGGTTGTGCTGATGATGCCTGTTGCCGCTGTGTCTCAACCGTACTCCAACCCGGCAGCAGTCGCTCTTGGGACGGCGGGCACGTATGGGGCTTTGGCGTCTACGGGGATCAGCGGTACTGCCACAGTTAATGGAGATGTCGGGACGGAAACTTCAACGGTAGCCGTGACCATAACAGCCACCGGAACAAATTGGGGCTCGGGCAACAGTCACACTACGCAAGCTCAAACCGACTTGGCTGCGGCATTAACCGATGCCAACGGCCGAACAAATGATCTTTCCATCGCAAGTGCGCTTGGCGGGCAAACTCTGACACGCGGCGTCTATGGAGGTGGAAACCTTGATCTCGCCTCGAGTGCAACTATGACGCTTGATGCAATGGGCGACCCGAGTGCCGTCTTTATTATCAAGGCTTCGCAATCACTCACCATCAACAGCGGCAGCACGGTATCCCTGGCCAACGGCGCAGTGTGGTCCAACGTTTTCTGGTATGTCAACCAGTCGGCGATTATTTATGATGGTTCAACATTCAGTGGAATCATACTCGCTGTTCAGTCAATCACCGTGAATGCCCTTGCAACAGAGGTGAAAGCACGATTGTTGGCGAATACGGGCTCGGTTGCGATAGGCTCCACTATATTGCCGGTTGAACTCGTATCGTTTACGGCGACGGCAGATCGCATGAATACCGACCTTCACTGGTCAACAGCAACGGAAATCAATAACTCCGGATTCGAGATTCAACGTCGTCAGACTTCGGATTGGGCGAAGGTCGGCTTTGTGGCAGGAGCAGGAACCAGCAACGCGCCGCGGAACTATTCCTACACCGACAATAATCTCTCTGCCGGCAGCTATGCGTATCGCCTGAAACAGATCGACAACAATGGTGCATTTAAGTATGGCAGTACGGTAGAAGTGGCGATCGGATCAGCGCCTGTAGCATTCGCTCTCTCGCAGAACTATCCGAACCCGTTCAATCCGTCGACAGTGATCAGTTATCAATTACCGGTGAACAGTCAGGTAACATTGAAGGTGTATAACATGCTTGGCCAGGTAGTTGCCACGCTCGTGAACGGCCCACAGGAAGCGGGCGCTTACACGGTGTCGTTTAATGCGAACAAAGGAACACTCGGTCTTTCGAGCGGGGTGTACGTCTACCGTTTGCAAGCCGGGTCTTTCATCTCGACCAAGAAATTGGTTCTCTTGAAGTAGGTTTAGTGCGAAACACAAACCCACTGCCTGTGGCGGTGGTTATGTTCGGTTGGCTATGCCAGCCTAGCGGGTAGAGTCCGCTTTCAGGCGGGACGAAGAACCGGAATGACTCGCTTGTTCTTTTCAAGAGCCGACATCTTTGATGGTGGTCGTCTACGTGTCACTCTCAAAACCTCAAATGGGAAAAAACAGTTTCATGCAAAGCCCGCTAAGTTCGCTAAGAAGAACTTTTCAACGGCCTTTGCGGCTTTGCGTGAACATTTTCCCCGCTCAACTAGGATTAACTACTCTTTCATCCTTCCGATCTATTACAAAGGCAAGCAAAGAGTTGTATACTTTTACGGTTCATGAACGCATGAACCACTTATCGAAATTTTTTCTTTCATAAACGCAAAAAGGAATCAATATGAACATGCTCAGTATGAAAGGGAGTTGGAAGGAAACATCGGGTAAACTCAAACAACAGTTTGCCAACCTGACGGACGATGACCTGCTCTTTAAAGAGGGTAAAGATGAAGAGCTCTTGGGAAGGCTTCAGCAGAAACTTGGCAAGACCAAGGAAGAAGTACGCAATCTTATCGCCAAGTTGTGAAGAGCAGTCCTGTAATGCTGCAAGCGGATAACGCGATAACGGATTTTATAGATGGACAGAGTGAAAATATATTCTTACTCAAATAAATTACTCGCTTTCGTAGATGCAAAGCGGGCCATTGCAAAACTCGCCGTTGGCGGGATAATAATCGGAAGTCTCCTTTTCTTTGGATTCATTAAACTGAACCAAGCTCTGGGTATTACTCCGGGGTCTCGTGCGGCAATTGCACTCGAGGCGGAGAACAACGTTCTACGGCAGGAGCTGATTCTGATTTCACCCCGGGTAAGCAAATTGGCGGCAAAGGTAAAGGAATTATGCGCACAGGATGACAATCTTCATCTGCTCCTTTCCCGCCAAAGTATTGTAGGAGATTCAGCTGCGGGTCTTACGTATCCGGCCAAACGGTCGAAGCTTCAATCACTGAATTCTGTGGCGGCAAGTTTACACCGTTGATTTCAACCGAGGGCTGCAAGCGGCCGGATAAAGATTGATGAAGAGAGAGACAAGATGCAGAGAGTGATTCGCAGACGAAAAGTTTTTGGAGCAAAAATTTGCACCAACGAAGACAGATAATATAACAATGCTGTATTACAGAAATATATTCATCAAACAAGGAGGTTTACAATGAAACGTTTTGTCGTATTTACATTTCTGGTTGTAGCGTTCGGGATGTATAGCCACGTCCAAGCACAATCAGAATTTAGGATCCCCGAGCTCGCGTGGGGTTTTTCAGTGGGCGGCGTCCACGGAACTAATAACAGCGGCGACGAATGGGGACCGGAGGCTCGCGGGTACCTGCAGATTAAACTGGGCACTCCAATGTTACTTGGCCAATTGGGCTTGGGCTATGCTTACGTCTCGGCTCCGAATTCCAGTCCCAACGGCGGATATTCGGCAGATGTCGGCTTGGTCGATCTCCGATTGCTCTTCGCCCCGTTTTCTTTGCCGAACGTGAATCCGTACGTCTTTGCCGGTATCGGCACCTCGAAAAACCTCAACGGCGGCGGCACTTCTGATTTCTTACCGATGGTTCCAATGGGTCTCGGTGTCCAAACAGGAATAGCTAACGGTATCACAATGACCGTGAATGGCGGATATAATTTGATCTTATCCGACAAGTTCGACGGACACGCACGTACAAGTGCCGACCTTAATCCCCTTTCTAACGCGAAGCAGGATGGATACTATGGCTTTAATATCGGACTTGCTTTTGCAATAGGAAATAGTTACGACGCGGAAAAGGAAGCGCGCGAGGCGAAAGCCCGAGATGATGCACGGCACGCCCAAGAAATAGCGCGGGCAGAAGCACGGCGGGTGAAGCAGCAGGCCGATGCCGATGCACTGGCGCGGCATATAAAGGATTCGACCGAAGCGGCGACACAGCTTACAAAGGCATCGACCGATGCAATGGCGCAGCATATAAAGGATTCGACCGAAGCAGCGGCACGGCTTACAAAGGCATCGACCGATGCAATGGCGCAGCATATAAAGGATTCGACCGAAGCAGAGGCGCGGCGGTTGGCGGAACAGAAGAGCCGCGATACCGTTATCGTTTTTGAAAAAGGGAAGACTGTTGTCATTAGAGGTATCAATTTCGAGTTCAATAAGGCGACACTCACGAAAGATTCTGAGAGAATACTTTGGAGGGCCTACAACGCGTTGGTCGCAAATCCCGATGTGCGCGTAGTCATCACCGGGCATACGGACAACGTGGGAAACCAAAAATCTAATCAGAAACTTTCCTTGAAGCGAGCCCAGGCGGTAAAGAACTGGCTCGTCAATCAAGGCATCGCATCGAACCGCATGCGAACTGTCGGGAGAGGCCAGAACGAACCCGTGGCTTCGAACGATACGGAGGAAGGCCGGGCAGAGAATCGACGCATGGAATTCTTTGTTCGATAATAGCCCGTGAATGGAGTACGGGAAGACCAAGATGTAGAGTAGAGAGGTTTTCTCAAAAGGTGATAACGACGGCCGGTGCTTCGCGTTCGAGGCACCGGCTTTTTGTTGTAAGAGACAGAACGATGTGTGCGACTACTGTAAAGCAATCCGCCGGCAGGGAGAGGTGAGTCCCGTAAAAAAGGATTAACTACCTTTTCATCCTTTCGGTCGATTGGATTTCGAGGCGATCGTCGGTACACTATTAAAGATAAAAAATGATTTTTCATTTCTTGAAAAACAGGAATTGAAAATCACGCTATAACACCACAAAAGGAGGATCCAATGAAATATCTGAACATGGCCATGTTGACCGGGAGTGTTCTGTTCGCTGCATTGATTGCAGGTTGCGGAAGCGGCCCGGCGGTCAATAATGAACCTTCCACATCGGCGATCAGCGCTGCTGAGGAGTCCGGTGCATCCAAAGTTCCCACCGCATCTCTCTATCTGCTGCTCGCAAAGGAAGAGCTGGAAAATGCTAAGCAACTTGCGGGGAAGGGCGACAAGGATCAAGCCCAGTCATTACTGCTGCGTGCCCAAGCCGACGGCGAACTGGCAGTAGTGCTCTCTCGCGGAGATGCCGAAAAGACGGAAGCCACACAGGCGATAGAACGGGTACGAAAACTCCGACAAGACAATCAATTACCAGAAGAAAGGAATTAACCGATGAAACCCATTATTTCTTTTATCATTATCGCATTTGCCGGATTGCTCTTTGGATGTGCTACCGCGCCTCCGTCTGAGCTCATCAATGCGCGTCAGGCGTTTCAACAGGCGAGTGCGGGGCGAGCTGGGGAGTTAGTGCCGGCAGAATTGCACAAGGCGCAAGAGGCTCTTGCGGTTGCCGAGAAAGCTTTCAAAGACGATCCTCAATCGTTCCATACGCGAGACCTCGCGTATGTGGCAGATCGCAAAGCAAAGATGGCCGAAGCACTGGCGCTCACCGCTGCGGGAAATGCAACCACCGCGAAAGCAAATAAGGATTACGAGGCGGCCCAAAGCGAGATCGTGAAGAATACGCAGGCAGACCTTGCTGCGTCGGAGCGCAATGAAACGCTGAAGGCCCAGCAGCTTGCCGATGAGCAAAAGGCGAGCTTGGACGCGCAGGCACGGAGTGCAAAGGATTCGGCCGATGCAGATGCACGCAACACCAAAGGACTGGCCGATGCCGAGGCGCGCCGTGTGAAACAGCAGGCTGATGCGGACACTGCAGCTCTCCGCGCTAAAGAATTGACAGACGCAGAAGCGCGTCGTCTGGCGGAACAAAATGACCGCGACAACAATACGATCATCATTCTCGAAAAAGGTAAGAAAGTTATCTTGAACGGTGTCACATTCGATTTCAACAAGGCGACGTTAAAGCAAGAATCTGAGACGGTCCTTACCAGGGCATACAATGCGATGGTTGCAAATCCGGATGTTCAGGTAGAAATCAGCGGGCATACGGACAATGTAGGAAGCCAGCAATACAATCAGATCCTCTCGTTAGAACGTGCAGAGGCGGTAAGAAACTGGCTCGTGAATAAAGGCATCGCATCGAACCGCATGAAAACTGTCGGGAGAGGCGAAAACGAACCTGTCGCTTCGAACGATACAGACGCGGGGCGGGCAGAGAATCGTAGGATCGAATTCTACGTTCAGCAATAGCGTGTGACCTCAAGACAATCCGCGGTCAGCGGTCAAAGCGCTGACCGGATTTGTCTTTCCGGGGTCTGACGATACAAATAAAGTGTGACTTCTGAATAATCCAAAAAGTACGGCTCGCGCAAATCCCAAGGGGATGGCTTCGCCAGAGGCTTCGCGTGAGACGATTTTTCAGATATCTCAAATTGGATGTCATGCACATCAGCCGATTGCGATGGGATACATATCTCGTAATCGGTCGATGGCGTGATCGTCGATCTCGCAATAAGCATTTATGAATAATGTTGGAACAGCCTCAACGGATTTGAGCTGAGTTTACCCGGATGAACCGGCAGCAGCCAACACTATTGGCGGCAATCATCTCCTCAAGAAAGGGACAACACAATGATACAGAAGAACTTGAACGACGAAAACAAGGAAATAAGAGACAAGGCATATGAGCTCTACAAGAAACACGGATTCAAAGACGGAAATGATTTTGTCGATTGGCTTGAGGCAGAAAGGCAAATAGGAGAACGATCCAGATCGAAGCGCAATAGAAAGGTCAAAGGTGTTCTCTACACAATTGTGGCAATATTATGCGTTATCGTGGCGATCCTGTTGATCATGCTCTTCAAGAAAACCGAACCGGTAAAACTCTCCGAACAAAGTTTGTCTGAGTTGAAGGTGATGATGCTCGTCCTTGACCCGAAAGACGATGAAAAGGTAGTCATTTTCGGTGATACGCATTTCGATTACAATAAGGCGACCCTGAGCGATTCAGCGAAGACGATGCTAGACAAGGATGTCCAGGGATTGAAGGAAAATCCCTTGATGAAAGTCCGCATGGCAGGATACACCTCAGCCGACGGCACGGAAGAAGACAACCAGAAGCTGAGCGAAAGAAGAGCCAATAGCGTCAGGGACTATCTGATCGATAAAGGCATTGCGCCGGAGAGAATCACGATGATCGGATACGGCAGGACGAGGCCGGCGGTGTATGAAGTGACACCCGGCGATATCAATTCAAAAGAAGCGCGGGCCAACATGCGAGTGCTTTTTGAAGTTGTCGTGAAATAGGACAAAGCGGGCGAGGACAACGTGAATATTGCCTGTTCATGATTATCAATCAGGCAATATCCATTGGCAAGAAAAAGCCGGTAGCCGGCCTCATGAATAAGGATTAACCCCTCTTTCATCCCTTTGGCTGATTACAGTTGCAGGCAAAGAGATGTATACTTTCTCTGTCGTAACGAGCGTGCAATCCATTCGGTATCGACCAAATATAATAGAGGCACAATATGGAAATCATAGCAGGAGTTATCGCGTATGTGTTGGCAATTTCGGTATTCATTGCATCCGGAAAATTTTTGAAAGACTGTGATGAAAAAATAAAAACTATCCGCCGAAATCAATGATCATCATTTTTTTGGGTCGCTTTGCAGTAGAAATGCCGGAGATATTATGGCTGCTAAAATATTACTGATTGATGACAACAAAAGCCGGAGAAGTTCGCTTCGATTGGTTCTGATGTCGAATCCTGAGTTTACCGTGGAAGCTGTTGATTGTTCGAGCGCTATCTCCATGCTTGGAGATGTGAGTTTCGACTTGATACTTCTCGACGTCACGCTTCCCGACAAAAGCGGTTTCCGGGTGCTTGAGTTTCTCAGAGAGAACCATTTGGCCGGCAAGGTAATCGTAATAACGGGGACTGTAGAACTGGAGAACGAAATCAAAAGCACAACTCCGGGGGCGGGAGATTACATCACAAAACCATACAACCCGAGATATCTGCTGATGTCGATCGAACATGTCTTGTCAGACAAATCTCTGACAAGTCTTAAACTTCAAATCATTAAAGCAGGGGATTTCATAAAAAGCACACCGGAAGGGAGTCTTGACCTCAAGGCCAGCACAAAGGGGCTTGCTCAAATCGCTGCCGTCGGTTCTCGCCTTCACGACTACACAGTTCTCATTGACCTGCGGGATGTTGTATCGCGATTGTCGATGGCGGACACATTCGATCTTGCATTCGGACTTTCAAAATATGGGGAAACCTTTCGAAGGAAGACGGCAGTGCTGGCTCGAGCTGATCAAGACCTTAAGCAGGCAAGGCTATTCGAAGAAGTCGCCCAGAAAAGGGGTTTCAGCGTCAGGGCATTCACGATTTTTGAAGATGCAATGTTCTGGCTTTCGAATATCACGCTTGTTACGGAGGATCACTAACATGGCGCTGCTCGGAGCAATTCTCATGTTCCTTGCCATACCATTGCCTTGGGCATTAAGCTTAGCACCGTAGACGTTGTACTTCCGGACAGATCATTGAAAAGGAATCGTCAAAAATGAAAGCTCTCGTATATCACGGTCCCGGTAAAATCGCTCTTGAAGAAAAACAGAAGCCTGCGGTAAGAGAACCTGCCGATACAATTGTGAAGATCGCTCATGCAATACGTTCGGAAACGCCGTGAAAGAAAAAGCAATCAAAGTCATTATCACGAATCAGCAAAAAAGGCACTACAATGAAAAAAATTGGCCCGTTTGTTATTGGAATTGTTTTTTGCTCCGTCATCCTGTTGGCCGGTTGCGCATCATCCGAGCTTGTCGACATCTGGAGCGATGCATCATCTCCGCTTCCTTCTTTGAAAAAAGTGCTCGTTATCTCCGTCGGCAAGAATCCGGTGAAGAGGCGCATTTGGGAAGATGCCTTCAGCGTCGACCTTTCGAAACATAACATCGAAGCGATCCAATCATACCGCTCGTTTCCGGATGGAGTGCCGGATACGGCGGAGGTTATTGATATCGTCAAAACAAATAACTTCGACGGAGTGCTGATCACCCGCTGGCTTCCTTCTGAATTGAATACTCATTACGTGCAGGGAGAAGTCACGAAAGATTACAGCACGAGATACGACCGCGGCAATGATGGATTCATAACGTATTATCGATTCATCCAGCACGCCGGAACAATCGATTCTCAAAAAGTGAACATCCGCGCTATTGACGTATGGACAACCAAGGACGGAGGACGATTGATTTGGAGCGCTACAAGCAAAACGCCGGAACCGAATTCAATGGAAGAGGTGCGGCCCGAGATCGTGAAACTTGTGACGTCTGAATTGACGGATCGCGGCATTATTGCTTCAGAGAAGTAAAGGAAACGGGATTTTTTTGCGCTTTGAGAATATGCTCTGCAGAACGGATGATGATTATGAATATAGATACGATGAAAATTTTCGATCTGTCACGACACAAATCCTCGTGATGGTAACCGCTGCACAGACCGGAATATGAGATCATGGAACCAATTTTTTTCCTCAAAGGACTTATCATTGGATTTGGGATGGCGGTGCCTATCGGACCGGTCGGCGTACTCTGCATCCGCAAGACGTTGGCTGATGGACACTCGCGCGGCCTGATCATCGGTCTGGGAGCCGCAACGGCAGACTCGCTCTTTGGGAGTATCGCTGCATTCGGTCTCACGTTTGTTTCCGATGTGATTGTCAGCCAGCAATTTTGGCTGCGCCTTGTCGGAGGAGGAATACTCCTCTTTCTCGGCATAAGGACATTTCGTGCTAAGCGGAAAGATCCTATTATCCCCTTCGACAACAAAGGATTAGTGGGATCGTACCTCTCTGCTTTTCTCCTCGTGCTTACGAATCCGGTAACCATTTTTGCATTTGTCGCCGTGTTCGCTGCCTTTGGGCTTGGGTACAAACTGTTTATCATTTCGGCCTGCATTCTCGTGCTCGGAGTGTTCTCTGGTTCCTGTTTATGGTTTTTAATTCTTAGTTACGTTGCCACTACCTTCAGAAAAAAACTGGATTCCGAAGGACTTCGATGGGTTAACAGAATCGCAGGCGTTTTAATCATTTTGTCCGGGGCTGCGGCCTTTGTGAGCTTGATATGATTGTGGCATTCAGTGTAATCCATAGAACGACTGATATCATGACAACATTAACTGATTCTAACAAATAAAGGACAACTCCATGTCAAACAATGTAGGCGTGTGGATAGACCATAAGAAAGCGGTCATTGTACGAATACGAGATGGAGCAGAAGAGATGCATTCCATCGCATCAGGCATGGAAAAACATGTTCGCTTCTCAGGCGGAAAACCGGAGGATCAGCAAGAGCATCGGTTCTCCAACCATCTCAAGGAATACTATGACAAAGTCATTTCATTCCTCCATCATGCGGATTCCATTCTCATCCTTGGTCCGGGTGAAGCGAAGGGCGAATTAAAAAAACGCCTTAACACCGAATCATTCGGTGCGCAAATAGTCGGCATCGAGACGGAAGATAAAATGACCGACCACCAGATCGCCGCAAAGGTCTGTGAACATTTTCTTAGCACGGTTGAGAACAATCCGCAAAAAATGGAAGGCTAAAGCGACTCTCGTTAATTGAAATATTAACCTTTATATCAAAAAGAAAGGATACTTGTCATGCTCTACACAATCGCAGTTTTACTCGTCGTATTCTGGCTCCTGGGAATAGTTTCTTCCTACACCATGGGAGGATTAATTCACATTCTTCTTGTTATCGCTATCGTGGTTGTCTTGGTGAGAGTGATCAGCGGACGAAAAGCCGTCTGACTTTTTTATAAAGCGGAACACAAAGAATAGAATCGAAAGTTTGTCTATGAACAAAGCGATCTCGCTCGCAATTCTTGCCGGCGGCGTTCTTCTTCTGATATTCGGCATCAACGCGTATAATTCGTCCAGCTCCGACATCTCTCGATTCTTCACCGGGTCGGCCACCGATAAGTCTATATGGATGTTGATCGGCGGAGCCGTCGCAACGGTTCTGGGACTTGTGGGGATATTGCGCGGGTCAAAGACAGTTTGAGATATGGATGAGAATGAAAACAGTAAAGGATATGACAATGAGATCGACAAAAATCTTCGTCTTGTTTGCAGCATTGGGTGTGGCGGCGTGGCTGCTACCGCGCGAGGCAACTGCACAGGAAGGCTCTGTGAGCTATCAGCAGTTTTATGATGACTTGAGCCCATACGGTGTATGGGTAGAATACCCAAACTACGGATACGTCTGGATACCCAATGGAGTATCCGGATTTAGTCCTTATGCAACTGCCGGCCACTGGGTGCTTACTGATGACGGGTGGACGTGGGTTTCCGATTATCCCTGGGGATGGGCAGCGTTCCACTATGGCCGTTGGGATTACGACAATGGCTACGGTTGGTTTTGGGTTCCTGGTGATGAGTGGGGACCTGCCTGGGTATCCTGGAGAAGGTCTCCCGGATATTACGGATGGGCACCTCTAAGGCCCGGTGTGAGCATAAGTGTGACTTTTGGAGGGGGATACCACGAACGAAATGAAAGCTGGATCTTTGTGAGAGAAGGGGATATTACGAGGTCCGACATCAGTCGGCATTATATCAATCGAGATAGAAACGTTACGATCATCAATAATTCAACAGTGATAATCAACACTCGAAGAGATGACGCGCACCACGTTACGTACATCACGGGGCCCGAGAGAGATGATGTCCAAAGAGCTACTCACGCAACGGTAACACCAGTCGCTATTCGTGAATCCAATCAGCCGGGACAGCATCTGAGCAATGGCACAATGCAACTCTACAGGCCGCAAGTACAAAAAAGCAACGGCAATGGACAGAGCCCTGCTCCATCAAAGGTGACGAAATTGAATGAGGTAAAACCGGCATCGGAGAAAATTGCTGCCAATCGGCAGGAACGACCGCGAACGGTAAATCCACCTGAAAAAAATCAACCGCAACCGGCGCCGAATGTTCATTCATCTGAAGCTAAGCCAACGGAGCAGCAACCGCGCACGGTTAATCCACCTACAAAAAGTCAACGGTCACAGCCTCGGAGTGCTGGTCCATCCGTTAGCAAGAGAAAGGCACAGCAGCCGCACATGGTGAAATCGCCCGCAAAGAGTCAACCGCCGCGGCCTCGGAAAATTGCTCCGCCCCAAAAGATTAGTAGACCGGAGCCCTCGCATCCGAATCCGCCGGAACGAAAAGAAAAATAGGAAATGGGGCTGATGAAAAATAACGAATCAATAATGTTTGCGCCCGCTCTTCTGACCATCGATGGCAGCATACTTCTTAAATTCGGAAAGTGGTGAACCATGAAAAGTAATATTTTTACCATTGCCGTTATAGGCTGCATGGCAGTTACACTGTCGGCCGGGTGCGGGAAAACATCGGAGCAAAAAATTGAAATCGTAAAGGAGAATGCACGGGACGCCCAGCGATCGTGGCACGAGGCTCAAACTGAATATTCTTCAGACTGGCGAACATTTTTGGACGAGTCTGACCAGGCAGTCGACGCGAATGAAAAGAGGATCAATGCCTTCAAACAGGGGATGGAAAAGGCCGGCTCCAAGGTCAGCGCGAAGTACAACAAGGATGTATCAGCACTGGAACAGAAAAATCATGACATGAAGAAAAGATTGAAAGAATATAAGGACGAGGGTCCGATGAAATGGGAAGAATTCAAGACGAACATCAAACATGATATGGACGGGATGGAAAAAACGATGACCGATTTGTTTAAAGATAATGGGTAGCAGCATTTCATTTACGTGAGTGGATATTCAAACGTACCAAATGAGCGAACTGTGAAAAATCATATTTTTATTTTTGCCGTCATGGGGTGCATGGCAGGTACTTTGTTAACGGGCTGCGGGGAATCACCGGAACAGAAGGTTGACAACGCCCTGGAAAACGCAGGCTATGTCCTTCAAGAGCCGAGCGACGCCCAAACCGATTATGTCGCTAAATGGCGAAGATTTAAACGCACATCTGAACGTACAATCAAAGCGAATGAATACCGGATTGAAGCATTCAAGGAAAAAATGGAAGAGGCCGGTCCGACATTCAAAGCCAGGTACCGCAACGAAGCCGCGGTGCTGGAGCTAAGAAATCTCAGCCTAAAGAAAAAACTGGGAGACTATAAGAATGAGGGATCGGTGAAGTTGGAAGAGTTTAGGACGAACTTCAATGACGATATCGACGGAGTGGGTAGGTCGATGACGGCGTTATTCAAAGATGATGGTTAGCGGCCACAATGGAGGCTTGAACGGACTTGATGTTGGGTGTGTCCCGTGTGTGTATGATGCGGAACCTATTGCGATCTTCAATGCCGGAAAGGCAGCGCTTCAGCTGAAAAACATTCTGGAAATGAAACATACGCTTATCTTCCTCGTGAGCAAGCTTGTTGATTGACTAAGAAACGACATGTTGAAATCAAAACTCATTGAATGTGTTCTGCTTTGTGCTTTCGGAATACTCAGCGCCCACGCGCAGTTGAAGACTTCGATACTCCTTCAGTCGACGGACGAGGATGAGACGATCAACGTTTCCGTCGACAAGTCGGTCTACTTTCCGGGTGATACGGTTCGTGTTGTCATTCAACGAAACGATAGCACGACTGCGGGAACCGTTACTCCGATACTTCATATTGAAGGAGCAAGGCTCAAAGCAATCGGACAACGCACACACGTTGCTATTATTCCTAAAGATGTAACGCCAGGATCATATCCCGTCAGTCTTAGAGTGACGGATTCCGAAGGGCGACGGTATCGGTATGAAACTGATTGTGTTGTAGTTGTGGAAGAGTACCAGGACGTTGAACTACTCAGCAGATACGTGACTATTGTTCCCACAGCCGGCAGTAACGATGTCCGGAAGGCGGTGACACTGGATCGCAACCAAGTTCGAAATCTTTCAGTCCACTTTCAACGCGATAGTATTCGGGAGTGCATGGGACCCCAGTTCGTGAGAATAATGACAACGGTGCTGTTGCGGGAAGGCATGGCCACTCCATCATACGAACGGCGCATGGTAACGTTTCGAAGTCATGGCGACCCAAACAGAGATCGCGAAATGTTTGTTCAGTATCGCACCGCGTACGGTCCGTATGCCAACATCCGTCCGGAAGAACTTGACCAAGTGCTTGTGCCGGTAGATTCACTCCCCGATTGGGCAATTCTTTGTATCCGCATCGAGCCGGATTACACCATCAAAATCGGTGCAGTGGATCGTTCTAACACCATGATAAGATATTTTCGGGTAAGGGGTCCTTCAATCGAAATAGGGTTTTCACTCGCCATCCCCAAAGTATTGTATGATACTCGAGCGAATGACACGATTCAGTATGGAAATTACAGCGCGATGGTGAGGTTTTATCGTATTAATCCGGAAACAGGAAATCGATTTCCTGTCAGCCTGGGAATAGGAATGTTTGGTGTGAGTTCTCCACTCGATGTCGGAGTCGACCGAGGCGGGTTTGCGTTGTCGATGCTTCTGGATTTGGCTGAAATGGTTCGTATGGTCAATGACGGTTTTTCAAAAAAAATAAATATTGGCCTCGAATTGGCTCCGTTTTTGCCGATTGAAAATAAAGGGCGACTGCTGCTCGTCGCGCAAGCAGGTATTTCATTTTGAGAGTTATTGCAATGTATTGATCGAGGAAAATTATTCCGCGACACTTCTAGGCAAGAGGAAACCGGTTGGTAGCGCCGTTTCCGATATTGAATCTTGTATTATAACCGCAAAGGACGCTAAGATCGCAATGAAGTTTTTGTAGAAAGAACTAAGAAATCCTCGCGTCCTTAGCGACCTTTGCGGTGAATTAATTATCGAAAAAACACAATATTTGTTTTGAGAAACAACGCTAGCGTTATCACATGCTGTATTTATCAAGGAGATATTCAATGAAAAATGTTGATTTATTAAGCCCGTATAAACTCGGTAGCATCGATTTAAAAAATCGAATCGTCATGGCGCCGATGACGCGCTCTCGTGCAATCGGCAACATCCCCGACGATTTAATGGCTGAATTCTACGGACAGCGGGCTGCCGCAGGACTCATCATTACCGAAGGGACTGCCCCTTCACCCAACGGTCTTGGATACAGCCGCATCCCCGGCATTTTTAACGGACAGCAGGTGGAAGGTTGGGAAAAAATCACAACGGCGGTGCATGCCAAAGACGGAAAGATCTTTGTCCAGCTCATGCACACCGGGCGCATCAGCCATCAAGCGAATATGAGTAAGGGTGCAACAATTATCGCACCGTCTGCAGTGAAAGCCTCCGGGCAAGTGTGGACAGATGCCTTGGGATTGCAGGATTATCCCGTTCCGACTGCAATGGTTATTGAAGAAATAAAACACACAAAGCTAGAGTACGCTAACGCCGCTGCCAATGCAATAAAAGCAAATTTTGACGGCATCGAGCTTCACGGCGCGAACGGATACCTTTTAGAACAATTTTTGTCTCCCGTGAGCAATGTAAGAAATGATAAATACGGCGGTAGTATTGAAAATCGCTGTCGTTTCCTGCTGGAAGTGGTAGCCGGTGCAGTTGAAGCAATCGGAAAGGAAAGGGTCGGTATACGCTTGTCGCCGTACGGCGTAGCAAGCGATATGCCTCAGTATCCTGAAATCGATGAGACGTATAGATATCTTTCTGAACAGCTCAATCGGATGAAGATACTTTATGTCCATATTGTAGACCACAGCAGCATGGGAGCCCCTCAGGTGCCGATCGGAATCAAAATGGATATCCGCAAGAGATTTCATAACACAATTATTCTTGGCGGCGGATACACAAAAGAGCGCGCCGAAAACGAATTACAAGGCGAGCTTGCGGACCTCATTTCATTCGGAAGGCCATTTATTAATAATCCCGACTTCGTTGAACGTTTAGCCAACGGTTGGGCGCTCTCAACCAACCTTCATACCGATACTTTTTATACTTCAGGTGAAAAAGGATATACAGACTATCCGGTGCACGTAAATTAATCTCATCAAACAATCCGATGTATACGGAGGTGTGAAGGTACAGTGCAACAACGAATAAATCGACAGATACTCTTCATTAAAAGGCCGGTCGGGATGCCGAATGAAAGTTGTTTCAAGCTGGCGACGACATCACTCCCTCAGCCCGCGGATGGACAGCTGTTGGTACGGACGCGATTCATTTCCGTTGATCCGTATATGAGAGGCAGAATGATTGATCACAAATCGTACGTTCCGCCGTTTCAACTCAACGAGGTTCTGAACGGAGGAGTCGTAGGGGATGTCGTCGAATCAAAGTCGAACAACTTTGGAAAGGGCGATGTTGTGGTCGGAAATCTCGGATGGCAGGATTATTCCGTCGCCGGCGAGAAAGAAGTACGGAAAATAAATCCTGACATTGCTCCAGTGAGCACGGCACTCGGAGTTTTAGGAATGACTGGTCTTACAGCATATTTTGGATTGCTGGATATTGGGCAGCCCCGCCAGAGTGAAACGGTTGTAGTCTCCGGCGCAGCCGGCGCTGTAGGAACGATTGCCGGGCAGATTGCCAAGATACACGGCTGTCGTGTCGTAGGCATTGCAGGATCGGACAAAAAAACCAAATATTTGACGGGTGAATTGGGTTTCGACGCCGCAATTAATCATCGAACATCCCATAACCTGAAGAAAGTACTGGCGGACGCTTGTCCGAACGGAGTCGACATTTACTTTGACAATGTCGGCGGAGATATTTCGGACGAGGTGCTCTCTTTGATAAACAACGGGGCCCGGATTCCCTTGTGTGGGCAAATCTCTCTCTACAATGACAATCGCGTTCCTATCGGCCCGCGGATCCAGCCTCAATTGCTCACACACAGCGCTCTCATGAAAGGTTTTCTTGTCCGCAATTATTCCGACCGGTTCGATGAGGGGACACGCCGGTTGGCGAACTGGCTGAGGGAAAAGAAATTGAAATACGCGGAAACCATCGTTGAAGGATTGGAGAATTCTCCAAGGGCTTTCATCGGATTGTTTGCGGGAGAGAATCTCGGCAAACAACTTGTGAAAGTCAGTTGACGAGTGCTGTTTCTCAAAACAAATATTGGGTTTTCCGATAACTAATTCACCGCAAAGGTCGCTAAGGACGAGAGGATTTCTTAGTTTTTTCTACAAAAACCTCTTTGCGATCTTAGTGTCCTTTGCGATTATAATACAAGATTTAATATCGGAAACGGCACTACTCGCATTCCAGATTCACAGAGAGCCGGAACCCGGAATAGACGGGACCGGATTTATTTCGATCACTTGTACTAACGAAGGAGAAACACCATGCGTTATTTATTTGCCTTGATCCTGGCGCTGTTCATGACGAACGCTCTTGATGCACAGGTAAGCTTGAGTATCGGCGTCAATCTCGACCGCCAACCGGTATGGGGACCGACCGGCTACGATCACGTCGACTATTATTACATGCCCGACATCGGTGTATATTACAGTGTTCCAGAACACATGTACTATTACAATGAGGGCGGTCGTTGGATCCACAGATCATCCCTCCCTTACCGCTATCGCAATTACGACTTGTATCATTCTTACAAAGTGGTCGTGAACGATCGGGAACCGTATCGGAACGACAGGATGTATAGAGAAAAATATGCGTCCTATAGAGGCCGTCACGATCAAGAGGTTATCCGCGACAGCCACGATTCAAGATATTTTGTGAACAAAAATCATCCCGAGCATAAAAACTGGGTGAAGCAGCAGCACGCCGGCGGCAATGGTAAAGGAAAAGAGGGTGGCGAGAAGCGGGAACGATAATGACGAACGAGATAAAAAGGTCAGCAGTCACGGTTTCGACGTCTGATATTTCTTTTGCGAAAGCAACCATCGGTCCGACATCATCGTTTGCAATTGCGTGAATGGAACCGGCGGAGAGGAGTATCGGTGCGCTGATTGGTTGAATGAAAAGAACCGGCTGTCCCGAAAACGTTGGTGTGCAGGCCGTCTGCGGAGGAAAATCTCGGCACACGTTCCGTGAAAGTCGCGCGCAACGGTAATGAAAAACGGTCGGCAAATGACTTCCACACATAAGGATAAAACTCTCACTCAAGCATGGTAAAATCACGGCCTACAGTTCACATGAAAAAAGATGAAAAAGAAAGACATCGTCTCTTCCGCGAACGCGAACATGCGATTTTTGATGACCAGGCTATAAAAAATATATACAGATATGCTGAAAGAGGATTTGAAAAACTTACATTCGTAGTCACTGCCGTGCTCGGCAATTCTATTACATTTATTATTGCCTTACTTACGGTACTATTCTGGTTGACCAACAAGCGGTTTTACACGGAGGATATTCATTACGAGATCGGTGATGTCATTCTCGGAGTAACTTTTTTAACATTGTTTATTATTCAAAAGTCATTCATTCATTTCTCCGCCTCGCTTCATTTAAAGATCAACGAACTGGTTGCGTCAAACAAGGCTGCGAGTAACACGGTGATTAATGCAGAGGAAAAAACGGAGGAGGAGATTACCGAACTTTCAAAAGAATATATTGAACTGGTCGAGCAGATAAAAGTGGTTGAAGAAGAAAAGACCTGAACTCATTGTTGCATGTTTTTAGTGCGAAGCAGAAACCCGCCGCCTGTGGCGGTGGATATGTTCAGTTGGCTATGCCCGTCTAGGCGGAACGAAGAGCTGGAATCCGGTTCCGTTGATTGACTCTGGATTCCGCGTCAAGCGCGGAATGACGTGCTTTTTCTTTTCAAAAGCCGCCATCTTTGATGACGGTCGTTTACTGGCGATAGTGGTTTCCACGCACCCAGAGATGCGGGCTTTTTAATATTGAGGCTCGGGGTTCATTGAAATCAATCTGTTACTAACTTTAGAGGACTACCATGGAACTAGACATTCGCGAGATGGAACGGAAGATGCTTCCGCCAACCGATATGGCGGCGCAAATCCAGAAGTTAGAAGAAGAGCTGATCTTTGAGCGGGACCGGAATCTCCGAACGCTCGCAGATTTCAAGAATTATCGCCGCCGCCTTGAGCGGGACGGCAACAAAATTGCAGAGGAAGGAAAACGAGCAATGCTGCTTCCTCTGTTGGAAATCATCGACGACATGGAAAAAGCACTGCAATTCACCGACGGGACGGAGCAGCCCTCTGTGAAAGGTGTGCGCATCATTCATAAAAAATTTCTTGCGTTCCTGGAAAAACAGGGCATCCTCCCGTTCATCAGCGTCGGTACGCCGTTCAATCATGATTTGCATGAAGCTGTCGCAATGGCGAAACACAACGGCAGCGTGCCGGGAACCGTCGTCGATGAACTCCGTCGCGGTTATCTTTGGAATAATGAAGTACTCCGCCATGCGCAAGTACGGGTCGCCGAATAACGTACGGGGCAGGCAAGAACAGATTAGAAGGTCATTGTTTTTGCAGGATGTCCCGCATGTTTTCCAAACTCCGATCACGCCGGCGGGGAAAACAGCGCAATGGAAAGCAGCGGAAGCGTGAGTGAAAAATAAAAGGCTCACTATGGAAGAACAAAGTAATACCTTCAATGGAACGCGCTTCCTCGTTATTGCGGCTGCGCTCGTGATCATCCTGTATGGGATCAATCAAGCACAATCGGTTGTTGTTTTACTCCTTGTCTCTTTTTTTCTTTCCGTCATCGGTACGGTGCCGGTCCTCTGGATGGAACGAAAAGGGGTCCCTACTTTCCCCGCTGTGTTGCTCGTCGTGGCAACCATGGTGGTGGTTTTGCTAAGCATCGGTGCAGTCGTAGGAGCGTCGCTCAATAGTTTTACCAATGCGTTGCCTTTCTATCAGACACGCATGCATGAAATGCTTTTGGACATCAGGGCGCTTTTTGCAAAAAGGGGCCTGTCAGTGACCGACAAAGTTCTCCTCGGCTATGTCAACTCCGAGGCGATCATGAATTTTATGGCTTCGATGTTTACGGAATTGAGTTCGCTCCTTTCCAGCACTCTCCTCATTCTACTCACAGTAATGTTTATTCTGCTCGAAGCCTCCAGCTTTCCGGTTAAGCTTCGCTCCGTTATTGATCAGCCTCAGGCCGCTTTTCCGCAGGTGACAAGATTCGTCAATGACATCAAACGCTATATGGTCATTACGACCTTACTCAATCTGGTCGCAGGCGTGTTGATAACCATTTGGCTCTCCATTCTCGGTGTCGATTTTCCGGTCATGTGGGGATTTCTGGCATTCCTCCTCCACTTTATACCGAATGTCGGCTCTATTATAGCCGCTGTTCCTGCCGTTCTCCTCGCTCTTATCCAGCTTGGATGGGGCTCGGCCGCACTCGCTGCCGGCGGATATCTTGTGATTGGTACGGTCGTCGGTAGCGTTATTGCACCGAGGGTTATGGGGCGCAGGCTTGGCTTGTCAACGCTGGTTGTTTTTGTGTCGTTGATTTTTTGGGGAAACCTGCTCGGTGTGGTCGGTGCACTCCTCTGCGTTCCTCTTACCATGACCCTAAAGCTCGGTTGTGAGGCGAATGAAAGCACTCGATGGATCGCGGTCTTACTTGGACCTGAGCTTCCTTCCGAAGGCAGTCCCGCCGTGTCGAAAAAAAAGAAATAACCGTTATACGTCATGTCAATGCACACGCTCTCGGTCGCCCGTCGTAATGGCGGCGTGAGAAGATGTCAATAAGGTTTTCTTGAAAGAAACGAATTTTAAATATTCGATATTTCGCGCCTTCAGGAGTCGCAAGGGAGTATTTCCTCAGGATACGGAAGAACCAATCCGGAGTGAACTCTTTAGCATCGAACGGCTCGAGCAGCATGCGGAAAGCCTTGCGACCGCACAACGCGTCACGGAGAAAACAGCGGCCGGCCGGCCGTTGGCAGCACGGCTCGATGAAAATGGCCGGGTGTTGCTGCAGGCATATCGGACAATTGCCAAAGCCATCAGTGAAGAGCAAGTCATCATGCCGGCGGCGGAGTGGCTGGTCGATAATTTTCATATCGTGGAGGAACAGATCAGAGAAATCCACGACGATTTTCCTCACGGCTATTACCGCCAGCTCCCCAAACTTGCGGAAGGCCCGCTCGAGGGTTACCCCCGCGTATTTGGCATAGCATGGGCGTTCGTTGCACACACCGACAGCCGTTTTGACTTTGATATGCTGTGCAGGTTTGTGCGCGCCTACCAACGCGTTCAACCCCTTACCATTGGAGAGCTCTGGGCGGTGGCAATCACGCTGCGCGTCGTGCTGGTTGAGAACTTGCGCCGTTCAGCACAATGTATCGTAACGAGTCGTGCAGAGCGCCAGGAGGCGAACAGCGTAGCCGACCGTTTATTGCGAGTCGACAGCCATTCGGCGGAACCTCCCGATGTTGCCCTTCGTCGCTTCACCGGCATGCGTTTGCCGACAGCGTTTGCAGCGCAACTCGTTCAACGCTTGCGAGATCAGGATCCGGCGGTGACGCCAGCACTTCGGTGGCTGGATGAACGTCTGACAGCGCAGGGGACCACCTCTGAAAAAATTGTTATCGAAGAGCATCAATTTCAAGGAGCAATAAGTGTCACGGTGCGCAATGTTATTACCAGCATGCGCCACATGTCATCCGTCGATTGGCCGAGATTTTTCGAAAGCGTGAGTCTTGTGGATGAAGCATTGCGCGCGAACAGCAACTTTGCGGCGATGGACTTTCCAACCCGGGATAGTTATCGGCATGCAATTGAAGAGCTTGCCAGAGGTTCGGCGCACGCTGAAATCGAGATTGTTCAAGAGGCAATTCATAATGCACAAACTGCAGGGGGCGGTGAGGAGAACGACCCCTTACATGACCCGGGGTATTACCTTATCTCGAGGGGGCGTTTGGCTTTTGAGAAGCAAATCTCGTTTCACGTTCCGTTGCGGCTTTGGTGTGATCGAGCGGTGGCAAGCGCTGGCATGCAGGGGTATCTTATAACGATTGCGTTTGTCGGCGGGTGCATCCTTGTCTTGCCATTGCTCGGCGTCGCGAAAATCGGCGTGCCATTATACGATCTCTTTCTTCTGACGGTTCTCGCCGTTCTTCCGCTATCCGATGTGGCGGTCGCGCTCGTGAATCATTGGATTACGAACCGATTCGGTCCGAAAGCGCTGCCCGGTCTGGAACTTCTTGGCGGTGTGCCGTCGAGTTTGCGTACGATGGTTGTTGTCCCTGCTCTGTTGACGACGCGCCAGGAGATCGAAGAGGAAATTGAGCGGCTCGAAGTTCATTATCTTTCAAATCCGGACGGTGACCTTCGCTTTGCTCTTCTCTCCGATTGGAAAGATTCTCCGTCAGAGAGTGAGGAAGGAGACAACGAACTTCTCGCGGTTGCGGTCGAAGGGATCGGCCGTTTGAACAAGCGCCATGAAACGGCCATGGTAAGCGAACGATTTCTTCTTCTTCACCGGCGGCGGGTTTGGAGTGAGGGAGAAGAGAAATGGATGGGATGGGAACGCAAACGGGGTAAGTTGCACGAGCTCAATCGATTGTTACGAGGGGCGACAGACACGAACTTCCTGGCATCAAGTTCCCAACCATTTCATATTTCCTCGAGTGTGCCCCCCGGCGTTCGATTTGTCATCACACTTGATGCCGATACACGGCTTCCCCGGGGAGCGGGCCGGCGATTGGTGGGAAAAATGGCTCACCCTCTCAACCGTCCAAAGCTCGATGCGAGAAGCGGCCGGGTGACCGAGGGGTACGCCGTGCTTCAACCCCGAGTGACTCCGGCGCTGCCGACGGGTCATGCTGGTTCGTTTTTTCAGCACATTTTTTCAGGACCGGGTGGAATTGATCCGTACGCGTTTGTCGTTTCCGACGTGTACCAGGATCTCTTCGGAGAAGGCTCCTACAGCGGAAAAGGAATTTATGACGTGGACGCATTCGAAGCCGCCCTCTATGGACGCGTTCCTGATAACACCGTTCTGAGCCACGATCTGTTGGAGGGAATTTTCGCCGGGTCGGGGCTGGTCTCCGATATCGAAGTCGTTGAGGAATTTCCGTCGCGTTATGATGTTGCTGCTGCCCGGCAGCATCGGTGGGCACGCGGCGATTGGCAATTGCTTCCATGGATATTTGGGCATGGGAGGGACTCAAGCGGACAGCCAAGCCGTCAGAAAATTCCGCTCACCGGCCGTTGGAAGATGATGGACAATTTGCGACGATCGATGTCGGCGCCTGCGGCATTTCTTGCGTTGCTCGGAGGATGGACACTTCCCTTTGCATCCGCAGCCGTGTGGAGCGGGTTCGTCATCGCGACAATTGCGCTTCCTTCGCTTCTCCCTTTCTTTGCGGGAATTGTCCCGCGTCGGCGGCAGATTTCGAAACGAAGTCACATGCGTGCGGTCGGTAAAGATTTGTTCCTTGCGCTTTCGCAAATCGGTTTTCATGTTGCGCTGCTTGCGCATCAGGCATGGTTGATGACCGATGCCATCGCGCGAACTCTTTTCCGACTATTTGTAAGTCATCGGCACATGCTAGAATGGGTGACCGCGGCGCAAGCGAAGTTCGGACTTCCTCTCAACATCCGCGGTTTCTATCAGCGGATGGCAGGGGGTGTTATGCTGGCATGTTTTGCAGGAATCATCGTCGCGAGTGCGCCGAATGAGTCATGGCTTACCGCGGCCCCATTCATCGTTCTGTGGGTTTTATCTCCCCTCGTGGCGCAGCGCGTCAGCCGTCTCCAGGTGTATGACGCCCCCAAACCAGCCTCTGTTGCTGATGCGCAAACACTGCGTCTCATTGCGCGCCGCACCTGGCGTTTCTTCGAAACTTTTGTCACTACAGATGAACACGCGCTGCCTCCCGATAACTTTCAAGAAGAACCGAAGCCAGTAACTGCCCATCGGACTTCCCCGACAAATCTTGGATTGTACCTTTTATCCACAGTTGCCGCTCATGATTTCGGCTGGCTGGGTATACACGAAACCGCTGAACGACTGGAAGCAGCTTTCAAAACAATGGACGGACTTGAACGTTTTCGCGGTCATTTCTACAACTGGTACGATACCCATGACCTTCGTCCGCTCGACCCGAAGTACATATCTTCTGTCGACAGCGGAAATCTAGCGGGACACCTGATTGCCGTTGGCAATGCATGCAGCGAAATGAACAGACGCCCCGTAGTAAGTACAGAGTGGACAGCAGGAATTTCGGACGCACTGATGCTCACGCGTGAGCGGTTGCGTACGATGACGAATGAGCGGAAATCCCAAACAGCGAATCGGCAACGGCTGGACGTAGAGCTCGACGCATTCTCCGCCTCACTGCGTGAAACTCCCACAACTCCTGCCAGCGCCGTGACGAGGCTCGAAGAACTTGCGTCCCGTGCCGACACCGTTGTTGACATCGCGCAAACATTGATTGAAAATGAATCAGACGATTTCAACGCGGAAATAGGCGGAGAAGTGCTGTTCTGGACGGAAGCCGCTTGTGCATCGGTTAAAAGTCTCGACCTTGACGTTGAGTTGCTAAAACCATGGTCGCTTCTGGCCGCTGCTGCGAAGCTTGACCCGGAAATATTTCCAGAAGATATTCTCAACCTTTTTATCGGCTCGATCCCGGCGCTCGAGGAAATTCCAGACCGATGCGACAAAGCGATCTCAACCCTGACGCAGCATCGGTTGAGAATGGCGGCAGAAGGCGGCAAAAAAGCCGGCTCGCAGCGTGAAGCAGATGCGTTGATTGTATCTTTTGAACGCTCAAGGCTTGCGGCCCGATCTCTTCGCCGCCGCCTCGTGTCGCTGAAGGAAGTCTCGGTGAAGATATTTACGGCGATGGATTTCAGCTTTCTCCTCGACTCAACGAGGCAGCTTCTCTCGATCGGATACCGGGTTGCCGACGGTACTCTCGACCCCGGTTGTTACGACTTGCTTGCCTCCGAAGCGCGGCTGGCGAGCTTTGTCGCGATAGCAAAAGGAGATGTCCCGGTACGCAATTGGTTTCATCTCGGCCGGGCTCTCACACCGATCGATCGCGGTTCGGCGCTGATCTCATGGTCGGGATCGATGTTCGAATATTTGATGCCTTCGCTGGTGATGCGCGAACCGGCCGAGAGCCTTCTCGGTCAGACAAACCGTCTCGTTGTTCGCCGGCAAATAAAATATGGCCGCGAACTTGACGTTCCGTGGGGTGTATCAGAATCTGCCTACAATCTCCGCGATCTTGAGTTCACGTATCAATATTCGACTTTTGGAATTCCCGGACTGGGTCTTAAGCGCGGCCTCAGTGAAGATGCCGTCATCGCACCGTACGCAACTGCGCTCGCTTCGATGATCGATCCGAAATCGGCGGCAGAAAACTATCTGCATCTTGCTGAGGCAGGAGGGTGCGGCAAATTTGGATTCTACGAGGCATTGGATTACACACCGGCGCGCCTTCCTGAGGGAGAGCGGGTTGCGGTCGTTCATACCTACATGGCGCACCATCAAGGGATGACCCTGGTTGCAATTGACAATGCTCTTCACGACGGCACCATGCGGAACCGCTTTCATGTCGAGCCAATTATCCAGGCGACCGAATTGTTGCTGCAAGAGCGGACTCCTCGCGATGTCGCAGTCGCCCGTCCGCGCGCCGAGGAAGTGGATGCAACGGCCAACGTTCGGGATCTTATACCGTCAATCCACCGCAAATTTCATTCGCCGCACGGGAGTGTTCCTCGTACGCATATTCTTTCAAACGGCAATTACGCAGTTATGGTAACCGGCGCGGGTTCCGGTTACAGCAGATGGCGGGATCTAGCGGTCACGCGGTGGCATGAAGATGTAACCTGCGATTCATGGGGTTCATACGTTTTCCTGCGCGATATTCGCAGCGGCGATGTATGGTCTGCGGGGTTCCAGCCGACCGGTGCCGAACCCGATAGTTACGAGGTGGAATTTTCCGAAGATCGAGTTGAAATCGCCCGCCGCGATGGAACTATCGCAACAACACTCGAGGTTGCCGTTTCTCCCGAAAGCGATGCTGAAGTACGGCGCGTTTCGCTTTCTAATCTTGGAAGCCGTGTTCGGGAAATCGAATTGACTTCTTATGCTGAAGTAGTATTGACTCAGCCGGCTTCCGACATGACACAACCTTCATTCTCGAAACTCTTTGTCCAAACAGAATACGTTGATGATGTCGGAACTCTTCTTGCAACGCGGCGACGGCGGTCGCCCGGCGAACCTGAAATTTGGGCGGCTCACCTTGCCGTGATAGAAGGCGCGAGCATCGGAGATCTACAGTATGAAACCGACCGTGGGCGTTTTCTCGGCCGGGGCCGTCAGATTCGTTCGCCGATTTCCGTGATGGCTGGCAGACAGCTCTCCGCGACGGTTGGAACCGTGCTCGATCCGATCTTCAGTCTTCGCTGTCGTGTTCGAATACTTCCCGGAAGCACGGTGCGCATCGCGTTCTGGACAATGGTCGCACCGTCGCGCAGAGAAGTGCTCGACCTGGCAGATAAACATCACGACCCGACGGCATTTGAACGCGCAGTCACTCTTGCATGGACTCAGGCGCAGGTCCAGCTCTATCATCTCGGTGTCGGCGCTGAGGAGGCACGTCTTTTTCAGAATCTTGCGAGCTACGTTCTCTATTCAAGCCCGGGACTTCGGCCGCCGTCCGAAGTCCTCAAGAGGAATCTGAGCGGGCAGTCGACACTTTGGGCTCACCGTATTTCCGGAGATTTGCCGATCGTCCTTGTGCGGATTGATGAGTCGGAAGGTCTGGAAATTGTCAGGCAGTTGCTGCGTGCTCATGAGTATTGGCGGATGAAGTTGCTTGCCGTCGACCTGGTGATTCTGAACGAACAACCCCAATCGTATACGATGAATCTTCAGTCCGCTCTTGAAACCATCCTTCGAACGAATGAATCACAGTTGGAACTCCAGCTTGAAGGAAGGGCTGCAGTAGGAGGCATCTTTGTCGTGCGTGCTGATTTGGTTTCGCTAGATGTCCGAATGCTGCTCCAAAGCGCTGCGCGCGCCGTGCTTTTGAGCCATCGCGGGGGCCTGTTTGAACAACTTAATTCTCGTGAAGAGATCGATCCCCCTTCATACCAACAGCGCGTTTTGTTTCCATTCACTGCGAAGCATTGGGTGAAGGATAAGTTGACTGCTGTCCTCGCTGAAGACCCCCCGGGCGAGCCTCATTCATTTCCTGCGGATTTGGAGTTTTCCAACGGCCTTGGCGGATTCTCCGCGGATGGATGTGAATACGTGTCTACGTTGCGGGACGAACAATGGACACCCGCGCCGTGGATCAACGTGATCGCGAACCCGTCATTTGGCTTTCAAGTGTCTGTCGAAGGTGCAGGCTATACATGGTCTATGAACAGCCGGGAAAACCAGATCACGCCGAGGTCGGATGATCCTGTCGGCGACAGGCCGGGCGAGGTATTCTACGTTCGGGACGAACAAAGCGGAGTGCTTTGGTCCCCGACTGCTCTTCCTATCAGGGAAAGCGCCGGACAATACAAAGCGCGGCATGGCCAAGGCTACAGCCGATTTGAACATTCGTCCCACGGAATTTCCCTCGATCTTCTCGAGTTTGTACCGCTCGATGCTTCTATCAAGATCTCGCGGCTGAAGATCAAAAACAATTCACGGAGACACCGCCGGCTCTCGATTACCGCGTATATCGAATGGGTGCTTGCCGCGTCGCGTGAAGCCTCTGCCCCGTTTATCTCGACCGAGATCGACCCGGTCACCGGAGCGATGTTTGCGCGTAATCCCTGGAGAATAGAATTCCGGAATCGTGTTGCGTTTGCCGATCTCGCAGGTCACCAGTCAAGTTGGACCGCCGACAGAAAAGAATTCCTGGGACGCAACGGCTCGCTCGAGTATCCCGTGGCTCTCGCCGGAGGATCACCGCTTTCTCATCACGTGGGGGCCGGACTTGATCCATGCTGCGCGATGCAAACCCGAGTTGATCTCAGACCAGGCGAGGATGCGGAAGTTGTATTTTTTCTCGGTGAAGCAGGAACGAAAGAAGAAGCTCAATCCCTGATCTCACGTTTCCGAACACTCGACCTCGACGATGTTTTCCATACGGTAATAAAATATTGGAGTGAAACCCTGGGGGCGGTACAGGTGAAAACGCCCGATCGGTCGATGGACATTCTTCTCAATAGTTGGCTTTTGTATCAGACAATAGCCTGCCGGGTGTGGGCGCGTTCTGCATTTTATCAGGCGAGCGGTGCATACGGATTCCGCGATCAGCTTCAGGACGGGATGTCGCTTGCGGTGTCGAGGCCGGCGTTGACACGCGAACATCTTCTTCGCGCAGCCGCTCGCCAATTTGTCGAAGGAGACCTTCAGCATTGGTGGCTCCCTGCTTCCGGCCGGGGAGTTCGTACCAGGATCTCCGATGATCCGGTATGGTTGTCGTATGCCGTCGCGCATTACGTCGGAGTGACGAACGACATTGCGGTTCTGGACGAATCGATTCCATATCTCGAAGGTCCGGTTCTTCGCACCGGCGAGCACGATTCATTTTTTCAGCCGATGGTTTCAGGTGAAGAGGCGACATTGTTCGAGCACTGCGCTCGCGCCCTCGACCGGAGCCTCTCGTGCGGCAGCCACGGCTTGCCGTTGATCGGGACGGGGGACTGGAATGACGGCATGAGCACAGTCGGAGAAAAAGGAAAAGGCGAGAGTGTTTGGCTCGGTTGGTTCCTCCACGCGACACTTTTACAATTTGCTCCGCTGGCGAATGCCCGCGGTGATCATGTGCGGGCCAACGCCTGGTCACAGCACGCAGTTGCTCTGCGGGAATCTCTTGAGCGAAACGCGTGGGATGGAGACTGGTACCTAAGGGGATACTATGATGATGGCACGCTGCTTGGATCAGCGTCGAGCGAGGAATGCCGAATCGATTCAATAGCGCAGTCGTGGGGGGTGATTTCCGGAGCCGCCGATGCGTCTCGTGCAGTCACTGCGATGGCCGCGGTAAACGAATATCTGGTTCATCGCGATGAAGGCCTGGTGCTTCTATTTACCCCGCCATTTAATAGAACACCGCTTGAACCCGGCTATATCAAAGGATACCCGCCCGGCATCCGTGAGAACGGCGGTCAATATACGCACGCCGCTGTCTGGTCGATGATTGCGTTCGCAATGCTCGGCGACGGAGACAAAGCTGCTGAGTTGTTCTCGATGGTAAACCCAATTAATCACTCAAGCTCGCCTGCTGCGATTGACCGCTACAAAGTGGAGCCCTATGTCGTCTGCGCGGATGTTTACTCTGAACCTCCGCATGTTGGGCGGGGCGGATGGACATGGTACACCGGTTCTGCTGGATGGATGTACCGAGCCGGCCTTGAACGAATTCTCGGATTTCGCTTGCAAGGTACTGTGCTTCTTCTCGACCCATGCGTACCAAAAGTGTGGAAAGGTTTTGAAATTGTGTATCGTTACCGATCTGCTCGCTACGAAATTCTGGTCGAAAATCCAAGCGGAGTCAATCGAGGCGTTGCACGCTGGACGCTTGACGGAGCGGTACAACCGACACCCCCGCCGGGAAGTCCGGCGCGCATCAACATAGCCGATGACGGCGCTGCTCATCAAGTGCGTGTCGTACTTGGAGTTTCGAAACAGCCACAGGATTAATGAGAATAAGTGCTTCTCTCCCCAGAAATGCGGCCGATAAGTTCGACTCGGGCTTTTTCTCCGTGGTTCCCTGAGCCGCTCTTGTGTTTCTCCGTGAAACAGTTCTTTTGCGACACACAGTGGCACCGAGATTCACAGTGCACCACAGAGAATATGGGTTTTCGACAGGATCTCTAGGATCTTTCTTTCAATCGCCCCGATCGCTATTGAAGCCAGTGCAGCAGTTTTCGCCAATCCATCGTACGATATCCGCCTTCCAAAAGAATTAATCCTTTTTTCATCCTTTCGGATGATTCCCACTTCGATAAATCATTTGTAGTATATCTGGGGGGATAAACACGAACGAATTATTTCGTTTTCGAATGTGGACATGTTATCCGGAAGAAAGTATGCAAGTCAAGCCGTTCAGCACCGGCTTAATCATTGAAGCGAACAGGGGAATTACGACGTAACAACGGAAGATATCCCAGATAAACCGAAGGTCAGTAGACACATCGATGCGGCAGATTGGAAAACAAGGAGAAATGATGTCTGAACATAATCAGCGGGTGTGGGGCATCATTCTCGCAGGAGGCGAGGGAAAACGCTTGCAATTGTTCATTCAAGCACGCTACGGCGCCGACACTCCAAAACAATATTGCACTTTCACCGGTACGCGATCAATGCTTAGGCACACGATTGACCGTGCAGAGAGGCTCATCCCACCTGAACGGCTTTTGACTCTTGTGAGCAGTCAGCATTTCCAATACGCCAACGATCAACTCGACGATCGTCCATCAGGAACTGTCATTGTTCAGCCGATCCGGCGCGAAACCGGCCCTGCAATACTCTATCCGCTTCTCCACGTATACCAGCGTGATCCTGGAGCGATAGTGTGTCTATTCCCGTCGGATCATTTCGTATTGAACGAGCAAAGTTTTATTGAGCATATTGAATTCTCCTCAGAGTTTGTTGCCGGCCATCCTCAATCTATTATTCTCCTGGGTATTAAGTCTCGACATCCCGAAGGTGAATACGGTTGGATTGTCACAAGGGAACACATTGTCGACGGCGCGAAACGAGTCTATCATATCTCGCGGTTTGTGGAAAAGCCCGATGCGTTCACTGCATGGCAGCTTCACCAGAGCGGAAGCCTGTGGAACACGATGGTTGTTATCAGCAAGGCAAAGACGCTTCTGAATTCATTCAAAATGTTCACTCCAACATTATATCAAGCATTCTGGGAAATTCGGAATGTTCTCGGCACGTCTCGCGAGACAGCAGCTGTTGAACAGGTGTTTTTACGAATATCGCCGACAAATTTTTCGCATTCCGTTCTTGAAAAAAATCCCGGTGGACTTCAAACCGTAATAGTACGGGGAGCGTATTGGAGTGATTGGGGGGATGCGGCCCGTATTCAAAGTGACATCAGACATTTCTGTACGCCGCGACAAGGCGAAACTCTTCCCATGCCTTTTTCGAATATGTCCGAAGTAACGGTGTTAGTACCAGAAGAGAATGAACCCTTATAGCAAGCTCGGAAGCGATGCGAAAAAAATGTAAGACTGAAAATAGAAATTATTACTATCCGGTACAATGTTTTAGATATCCATACTCGGGATCGGTAAATCATGCATACGGCGCCGTCAATGCGCTGAAGAACGCGGGCACATACATAATAAAAATGAGGTGAGTTTGTGACAAAAGAGCAAGTAGTTGTCGGCGAATATGAAAATGAGTTAGATGCCGAAATTGCAAAAGGACATCTTGAAGCGTCGGGCATTCATGCATCGATTATCAAAGACGATGGAGGTGGAATGCTTCCATCGCTGCAGAATGCGGACGGTGTAGGACTGGTGGTTGCGAAAACTCAGAAAGACAAAGCCAAGAGAATACTTCAGGCAAAATCTTATCGCCTAAATCAAAAAAAGCCCTAATATCATTCTCCTGGTTTACGAAACGTTCTGGGTGCGCCTAGGCATGCGAAGGAAGAAGTCAAGGTCATGAAAAATAATCCTCTGAAAGAATTAGAAATACTCGGGCAGTCGGTTTGGCTGGACTACATCCGGCGAGATCTGATCACCAGCGGCCGGCTGCAACATATGATTCAGGAAGATGGAATACGGGGGATGACCTCGAATCCATCTATTTTTGAGAAGGCGATTGCGGAAAGCCAGGAATATGACGAAGCCGTTCGTGGATTGGTGGTGAGGGGCAAGAATGCAAAGGAAATCTACGAAGATCTCACCATGCGGGACGTGCAGAGTGCCGCATACGAGTTCGGGTCTCTCTACGAAACAACGGATGGTAAAGATGGTTATGTCAGTCTAGAAGTGAATCCTCATTTAGCGCATGATACGCAGGGCACGATTGAGGAAGCCCGCCGGTTGTCGACAACGCTTAACCGCTTCAACATCTTCATCAAGGTCCCTGCAACAGCCGAAGGGTTGCCGGCAATCCAACAACTTATAAGCGAGGGGATCAGCGTCAACGTGACGTTACTCTTCGGGTTGCCTCGTTACCGCCAGGTGGCGGAAGCATATATTGCAGGACTTGAAGCACGCTTAGATCAAGGGAAGCCTGTAAAGCAATTAGCCTCGGTGGCAAGTTTCTTCTTAAGCCGAATTGATACGCTGGTGGATTCGCTTCTGGAAAAACCTATCGCCCGGGGAGGCAAAGAGGCAGACCTTGCGAAAAAAGTGCGCGGGCAAGTGGCGATTGCCAGCGCTAAACTGGCATATCAAATGTACAAAGAATTGTTCGCCAGTGACCGGTTTAAAAAATTGGCTGCTCAGGGTGCACATCCACAGCGCCTATTGTGGGCAAGCACAGGCACCAAGAACCCCGACTACAGCGACGTGAAATACGTCGATTCGCTCATCGGCCCGGACACCGTCAATACGCTTCCGCTTGAAACACTCGACGCATACCGGGATCACGGCGATCCAAAATTACGCCTCGAAGAAAATATCAAGGAAGCAAACGGAATAATGCGGCAATTGCCGGATCTGGGAATCAGCATCGACACGATAACTCAACAGCTTGAGAACGAAGGGGTCGAGAAATTCAACAAGCCTTTTGACAAGCTGATGGAGACCCTTACAAAAAAATCACTTGAGAGACCGAGAGAAGAAAGTAGAAAGTAACACGTAACGCGTAAAACCTTAGTAAAAAGGAGAACCTCATGTTTATCGCTGATCTGGTTGTTGCGCTGGCCTTCGGGCTGTTTATTGTGTGGATAGTTTCCCTTGCGTTTGGTACGAGGGGTCCATGGGACAGCTTTCTCTGGTTTTTTATAGTGGTGTCCATTTTCGCGTGGGCCGGCGGCGTATGGCTTGTTCCTTTTGGACCCATGTGGTGGGGAATAGGCTGGTTGCCCATTATTCTTATGGCATTCTTTGTTTCACTGCTGCTCACGGCGGCCAGTCCGCGCACGCGCCGCTGGCGCAGGGCGGCGGAAAAAAAAGCTAGTGGCGATGCGGAAAGCAGAGTGGTTGTCGACACCATCTTTTGGGTACTGCTTATTTGTTTGTTGTTCTTTGGCTTCGGCCACTACTCGTGGTTTCCTCATTTTCGCTGAAACAGTTTTTAGAAATGCGGCCGATAAGTTCGACTCTGGTTTTTTTCTCCGGGGTTCCCCGTGCCGCCTCTGTGTTTGTCTGTGAAAAAGTTCTTTTGCGGCACCGAGTGGCACCGAGATTCACAGGACTGCACGGAGAAAAAGGTTTTCGACCGGTGCTGCTTCCCTAAACAAATATTGTATGTTTCAACAACTAATTCACCGCTAAGGACGCCAAGATTTCTTAGTATTTTTACAAAAACTTCTTTGCGTCCTTAGCGCCCTCTGCGGTTATAATACAATATTTAATATGGTAAACGGCGCTAGTCCCGATTTCAGATTGCAAGAATTGATTGAGACAAGAATATAAATACATCGCAAAGATACTAAAGAGTGATATGAAAGTAAGTCTCTTAGCAGGAAAGCCGGCCGAAGCATCAAGTCTAGTAAACGTCCCCCGGCTTCTCACAGCCTATTATACCGAGTCTCCTGATCCTTCTGTGCCGGATCAACGTGTTGCTTTCGGTACCTCCGGGCATCGGGGCTCGGCGTTCAGGAAGGCTTTCAATGAAGATCACATTCTTGCAATCACGCAAGCGATCTGCCTCCATCGAAAACGGCTAAGGATCGACGGCCCGTTGTTTCTGGGAATAGACACTCATGCGTTGTCGTTTCCGGCGTATGCAACCGCCCTTGAAGTGCTTGCGGCAAATGGAGTCGACGTGATGATCGCAGAAGGGGATGAGTACACGCCCACCCCGGTTATTTCTCACGCTATCCTGACGTACAACCGCGGCCGGAAGTCAGGTCTCTCTGACGGTATTGTCATAACTCCATCACATAATCCGCCGTACGACGGAGGCTTCAAATATAACCCTCCGAAAGGGGGGCCGGCTGAAACCGACCTCACCGATTGGATCGAAGCGAAGTCAAATGAATTTTTAGAGAGAAACCTTCGGTACGTTCGCAGGATTCCCTACGAGAAAGCTCTTCGCGCCGGTACGACGCACAGGCATGATTATCTCAATGACTATGTGAATGATCTCGGCAATGTGATCGATATGAATGTTATTCGTGATGCTAAAATAGATATAGGAGTCGATCCGCTCGGTGGTGCCGGTGTCCACTACTGGGGGCCGATCGCTGAGCGTTATGGATTGAAGCTGACCGTCGTAAATGAGCTCGTCGATCCAACCTTCCGTTTCATGACCGTGGATTGGGACGGCCAGATCCGTATGGATCCATCGTCGCCGTATGCAATGCAGAGTTTGATCGGCTTGAAAGATCGTTTTGATATTGCCTTTGCTTGCGACACCGACCATGACCGGCATGGCATAGTTACACGTAGCACGGGATTGTTGCCGCCAAACCATTTCCTTTCCGTTGCCATCTCCTATCTCTACCAACATCGACCGAAGTGGCACAAAGAATCGGCGGTCGGCAAAACAGTGGTGAGCAGCCAGATGATCGATCGCGTTGTTACGAAGCTTGGGCGTAAACTCTACGAAGTGCCGGTCGGCTTTAAGTGGTTCGTGGATGGATTGCTTGACGGCTCGCTCGGTTTCGGCGGCGAAGAAAGCGCAGGGGCTTCCTTCTCACGCATGGACGGCACCGTTTGGACGACTGACAAAGATGGAATCGTCCCGGCGTTGCTGGCTGCGGAGATCACCGCCCGGATGGGCCGCGATCCGGGCGAAATCTATCTCGAACTTACGCGCGAGTTTGGGGAGCCGGTCTACGACCGGGTCGATGCACCTGCAACGCCGGAGCAGAAGAAAATATTGAAGAATCTTTCCCGTCAGGATATATCATTTAAAGAGTTGGCGGGTGAGAAGATTGAAGCGATCCTCACTCAAGCGCCGGGAAACGGCGCGCCAATAGGCGGCCTGAAGGTGCAAACAAAGAACGGTTGGTTTGCGGCACGGCCTTCAGGGACAGAGAGTGTCTACAAGATTTACGCGGAGAGCTTCCGAGGAGCAGATCATCTGCACCGGATTCAGGAAGAAGCTGAGAGCCTTGTGAACGATGCTCTCGGAAAGGTATCTGCCGCGCCAATTTCTTTAAAGGAAGTGCCATGATTAAAGAAAAACAGAGCGTCACAAATATAAAATTGTTGATGGACATCTTGAAAAGCGAGAACGGCGCGAATCGCCAAAAAGCCAGGAAATCGCTGGTGGCCTTGGGTAAGCCCGCCGTTCCTTCACTCGCACAGGCATTGCAGAATTCTAAGTTGGATCACGTTCGCTGGGAAGCAGCCAAGGCTCTCGGTGCTATTGGCGATACAAGGGCAATTCCACGCTTGGTGAACGCACTCGAAGACAGCGACCCTGACGTGGCATGGCTGGCTGCAGAAGCGTTGAGGCAATTCAAAAAGGGAGCGTGGCCGTTGCTATTGCGCCAGTTGATCAAAGATGGATCGGAATCTCCTTTGTTGCGCCAGGGAGCGCATCATGTGCTGCGAAATCAGAAAGAAAATGGATTCAACGATTTGCTCTCAGTTCTCAGGGAGGATTTAGAATCCAACACGGTTCAGGAATCGACGCCGGTTGCTGCATATGCAATCCTCAAAAGGATGAAAAGAAAATCATGAAAACTCACACACCCATAAACAGACCGGTCAAAAGTTCTTTGCCTACCGATATCGCAGGCTTCGATTCGCTGGCGGAGCTTGCTTTGGATATGCGATGGTCTTGGAATCACGCCACCGACGAGGTATGGCGGCAGCTTGATCCGGTACTGTGGGAACTAACTCATCATCCCTGGGATGTTTTACAGACCGTCTCCAGAGAGAAGATCAAGAAAGTGCTGGCCGATCCGGCTTTCCGCAAGAAAATTGATGCCCTCGTGAAGTCCAAGAAGCAGACAGCAAAAGCACGCGCGTGGTTTCAACAAAATTATCCGCAGGTTCCTTTGACATGCATTGCGTACTTCAGCATGGAATTTATGTTAAGTGAAGCGCTCCCCATTTATTCGGGGGGGCTTGGTAATGTGGCCGGCGATCAACTTAAAACCGCGAGCGATTTAGGCGTGCCGGTAGTTGGCGTTGGGCTTCTTTATCAGCAAGGTTATTTTCGACAGGTAATTGACGGGGAGGGATTGCAACAGGCCCTTTACCCGTACAACGATCCCGGACAACTTCCGATCACGCCGATGCGCCAAAAGAACGGCGAGTGGCTGCGGCTGGAGATCATGGTACCCGGAGGCTCGGTTTGGCTGCGCGCATGGCAGGTACAGGTCGGCAGAGTTAAGCTCTACTTGCTGGACAGCAACGACGCCGCAAATTCCCCCATTCATCGAAGCATCACAAGCGAACTGTATGGGGGCGGGCCGGAACTGCGGCTGAAACAAGAAATGGTGCTTGGAATCGGCGGATGGCGTCTGCTCCGTGCGCTCGGCCTTCAGCCGGAAGTATGCCACCTGAACGAAGGGCACGCTGCCTTCGCTGTGCTGGAACGCGCAAGAAATTTCATGGAAGATACGAGCCAGCCATTTGAAGCTGCACTGGCTGCTACTCGAGCGGGGAATCTCTTTACTACACATACGGCTGTTGCCGCCGGCTTTGATCGTTTTGCTCCCTCGCTCATCGAACAGTACCTCGGCGCTTATGCCAAGCAGAAACTCGGTATTGCAACCCACGATCTGCTGGCCCTCGGCCGACAAAATCCAAACGACTCCTCGGAAAGTTTTAACATGGCCTACCTGGCAATCCGGGGGAGCGGGGCTGTGAATGGCGTGAGTCGATTGCATGGTGAAGTCAGCCGGCATCTTTTTCAGCCTCTTTTTCCTCAGTGGCCGATGAACGAAGTGCCTGTGGGACATGTGACGAACGGAGTTCACATGCCGACGTGGGACTCTCCGTCAGCGGACGATCTTTGGACAGAAGCTTGCGGAAAAAACCGGTGGCTGGGGATGACAGAAAACATGGAGCATAACATTCGAAGTCTCTCCAATGCAAGGCTGTGGCAATTTCGTACAGACGCCAGCGAATTTTTTGTGAAATACGTGCGCGAGAGATTAACAAGACAACTGGTTGCCTCAGGAGCGTCGCCCGAAAAAGTTGACGAAGTGAAACATCTGTTCGATCCAAACGCATTGACCTTAGGCTTTGCGCGCCGCTTTGCTGCCTACAAACGGCCCAACATATTGCTGCATGATCCGGAGCGATTGCTGCGACTCTTGACTAATCCTCAACACCCGGTTCAACTCATTCTTGCCGGCAAAGCCCACCCGGCGGATTCTACCGGACAAGCCCTCATTCAGGAATGGATACACTTTATTCGGCGATCGGATGCCCGCCGCCATGTGATCTTTCTCAGCGACTACGACATGCTCTTAAGCGAGTACCTTGTGCAGGGGGTAGATGTTTGGATCAATACGCCCCGGCGGCCATGGGAGGCGTGTGGAACGAGCGGCATGAAGGTCCTTGTCAACGGCGGCATCAATCTCTCGGAGTTGGATGGCTGGTGGGCGGAAGCCTACACGCCAGAAGTGGGGTGGGCACTTGGCGACGGCAAGGAACATGGCGACGATCCCGCTTGGGACGCCGTCGAAGCAGACGCGCTCTACTCCATTCTCGAACAGAAAGTTATCCCCGAATTTTATGCCCGAGACAAGAGCGGCGTTCCTATCGCATGGGTCAACCGGATGCGCGAAAGCATGGCGCGTTTGGCGCCGCGCTTCTCCGCTAATCGCACAGTGCGCGAATATACTGAGCAACACTATCTTCCGGCTGCACTTGCCTACAAAAAGCGCAGTGCAAACAAGGGCGCGGCAGGGAAGAAAATCATCGAATGGCAGCAAAGTATAAATCAGCGCTGGCCTGAGATGCACTTCGATCAAGTCAAAGTTGCAACCGACTCAGAGCGGCACATTTTTAATATTGAAATTTCTTTGAACGGTATGGACCCGGACGCAATCAGAGTTGAGTTGTACGCCGATGGAATCAACGGCAGCGCTCCGGTACGGCAAGAGATGCAGCGCGTTCGCGAACTGGATGCGGCACCGGGCAGTTACGTTTACAGCGCGGCTGTGCCTTCGGCTCGGCCGCCGGCGGACTACACGGCGCGAGTAATACCGTACTGCGATGGCGTTGCGGTCCCATTGGAAGACGCTCGAATCCGGTGGCAGCGGTGATAAAATTTTGGATGGAGGATCGGGCATTGGCAAGCAAGGTCAGGAAAGGAAAATCAATATCAAAAATAAGGTTGGCATCTATGAATTATCAACGAGAAGAGCGCTCATGACCCGACACAACATCCCTCTCGGCAGGATTCTTGGAATTCAAATTGGTTTGGATTACTCGTGGTTTGTGATTTTCGCACTCCTCACCTGGATGCTGGCGGGTAGCTACTATCCAGCCGAATTCAAGAACTGGTCTCACTTTTTGTACTGGTTCATGGGTGCGGCGACGGCCATCATGCTTTTTGTGAGCGTGCTGCTTCATGAACTAGGGCACTCTGTCGTTGCGCTAAAATACAAAATTCCAGTTCGCAGCATAACACTTTTCCTCTTCGGAGGCGTTGCGCAAATTGGTGCGGAATCACCCAGCGCGATCGCCGAATTTCTCATTGCGATCGCGGGTCCACTCGTAAGCGTGGCGCTCGCGATCTTCTTTTACGCGGTGCAGCCTCTCGTCGCCGGAATAGAACCCCTCTTAGGTCTGGCAAAGTACCTGGCCTACATCAACATAGCTTTAGTACTGTTCAACTTGATTCCCGGATACCCGCTCGACGGGGGACGCGTGTTCCGTGCCATCGTGTGGGCGATAACAGGGAACATGCGCCGGGCGACTTTCATCGCTGCGAACGTAGGACGGTTTTTTGCTTTCCTGCTTATTTTTATCGGCATTTGGCAGATGTTCACAGGCAACTTCGGCGGAGGGGTCTGGATCGCGTTTATCGGATGGTTCCTCGACAACGCTGCTTCCGCGCAAGTGCAGCAGGTGATGTTTCAGGGTTTGCTGGCAGGACATAAAGTTTCACAGGCCATGAGCACACATTGCCCGATAGTTTCCGCAGATTTGACATTACAAGAGTTAGTTGACGACCATATCCTCAACAGCGGGCAACGCTGTTATCTCGTCAGGCGCGGAGAGGATACCATAGGGTTGGTAACGTTACACCGGATCAAAGGAGTGCCGCGTACCGAATGGGTGAGGACGAGTGCAGCTCAGATCATGCTTCCGTTGGAAGAGTTAAAACGTATCGATCCTGATGCCGAAATCTCGGCAGCGCTGCAAGAGATGGACCGCGATGGAGTGAACCAGCTGCCCGTTACGAGGGATCAACACGTCATCGGCATGTTAAGCCGGGAAGATGTCATAACTTTCCTGCGAACGATTCAGGAATTGGGAACTCAGCCGGTATGGTAACAGAAACGCGGAGACGATAATGAAACACTCGACAGGGATTTCGACGTTGTTTCTCGATATCGGCGACGTCTTGCTCAGCGACGGGTGGGATCATCATGCTCGCAAACGGGCGGCGATCAATTTCAATCTGGAGTTGGCCGAGTTGAACGATCGGCATCATTTGGTCTTCGAGACCTACGAGGAGGGGAAGGTTACGCTGGAAGAATATTTAGGCCTGGTGGTCTTCCATCAAAAACGATCATTCACCCGCGACCAGTTTCGGCGTTTCATGTTGGCACAATCGAAACCGTTTCCTGAAATGATTGAGTTCATTGCTCAGTTGAAAGTCCGCCACGGGCTGAAGATCGCCGCAGTCAGCAACGAAGGGCGCGAATTGAATATGTATCGGATTCGGAAGTTCAAGCTGCAGAGGCTTGTAGATTTTTTTATTTCGTCCTCCTTCGTCCACGTTCGCAAACCTGACCCGGAAATGTTTCGGCTTGCGCTGGATATCGCTCAAGTACCTGTCAGAGAAATAATCTATATCGAAAATACACCTATGTTCGTTCACGTCGCGGAGGGTTTGGGGATTCGAAGCATCCTTCACACGGATTACAAATCCACGCGCGAAAAACTGTCTTCGCTCGGATTGCGGAACGATGGGGGAGTGATCCTTGAAGCCCGGTGACCAGCTCATCCTGACGATCAACGGCGGCTCATCGAGCATCAAGTTTGCGCTGTTTAAGATTGGCGAACCTCCGTTGCGTCTGCTTCATGGAAAGATAGACAGAATAGGACTGAACAATTCGACGATGACGTTCAGCAGCGAGAATGGAACTAAAAAAAGCAGTGTTATGGTGGAAGCCTCCGACCATACGTCAGCGACAGGAATTCTTGTCGATTGGCTTGAACAGCAAAATAGTTTTTCTTCTGTGAAGGCAATAGGGCATCGCGTCGTTCATGGCATGGAACATACTCAACCTGAATATATCAGACAGGAATTGCTGGATGAACTGCAACGTATCAGCCCGTACGATATGGATCATTTACCGGCGGAGATTGAATTGATAGAAGCGTTTCGCCAGCGTTATCCGAAACTTCCCCAGGTTGCATGTTTTGACACGGCGTTTCATTGCACGATGCCCCGCGTGGCTAAGCTGCTTCCGATTCCCCGCCGCTTCGATGCTGCGGGAATCCGGCGATACGGCTTCCACGGTTTGTCGTACGGGTATCTCATCGAAGAACTCGCTCGTGTTGCCGGCAAGAAAGCTGCTCAGGGGCGGGTGATACTGGCTCACCTCGGAAATGGAGCGAGCCTGGCTGCCGTTCGCGAAGAGAAGAGCATTGACACAAGCATGGGTTTCACGCCTGCCGGCGGGCTGACAATGGGCACCAGGCCCGGCGATCTCGATCCGGGCGTCGCATGGTACTTGATGAAGTCAGAGAATCTATCGCCCAAACAATTCAATAATTTAATCAATCACGATTCCGGCCTCCTCGGTATTTCTGGAATCAGTTCCGACATGCAGGATTTGCTTGCACGGGAAACCGAAGACGTTCGGGCGGCTGAAGCGGTGGCATTGTTTTGCTACCAGGTAAAAAAGTGGATTGGTGCATTCGCGGCAGCGTTGGACGGATTGGATACGCTCGTCTTTGCAGGAGGCATCGGCGAAAATGCGCCGCTCGTCCGTGCACGTATCTGTGAAGGACTGAGTTTCCTCGGTGTTGAATTGAATGAAACGCGCAATGCGGAAACGGCGGACATGATTTCCACGGATGACAGCCGGGTCGCGGTTCGCGTTATTCGCACGGACGAAGAACAGATGATCGCTCGCTCGGTGTGCCGCATACTTAGACTTATATAGAAGGATAATTATATCATGAAGACAAAAACTCTCTCCCCGGAATTGCTCCGCAAGATAGATGCCTATTGGCGTGCCGCGAACTATTTGTCGGTCGGTCAGATTTATCTCTACGACAATCCGCTGCTGAAGCAGCCGCTGAAACTAGCGCATGTGAAGCCGCTGGTGGTTGGGCACTGGGGTACGACGCCGGGGCAGAACTTTATCTATGTGCATTTGAACCGGGTCATCAAGAAGTATGACCTGGATATGTTCTACATCGCCGGACCCGGTCATGGCGGACCGGCATTAGTGGGAAATACATATCTCGAAGGTTCCTACAGTGAAATTTATCCGAACATCAGCCAGGACGAGGCCGGAATGAAAAAGTTGTTCATGCAGTTCTCCTTCCCCGGCGGGATTTCCAGCCATGTTGCGCCGACAACGCCGGGATCGATTCATGAAGGGGGTGAGTTGGGGTACTCGCTCAGCCACGCCTTCGGGGCTGCGTTCGACAATCCCGATCTGATCGTCGCCTGCGTTATCGGCGACGGCGAAGCTGAAACAGGTCCGTTAGCTACGGCATGGCAATCCAACAAATTTCTCAGCCCAATTACCGACGGAGCCGTGCTGCCGATCCTGCACCTTAATGGTTACAAGATTAATAACCCGACCGTCCTGGCGCGAATCGAGCATGAAGAATTGGAACAATTTCTGCGGGGCTGCGGGTGGATGCCGTACTTTGTGGAAGGTGATCAGCCGGAAGAGATGCATCAACGTATGGCCGGGGTTTTGGAAGAGGCCATCGAGAGCATCCGGCAAATCCAAAGCAATGCACGGAACAAAAACGACACCACTCGGCCGCGCTGGCCTATGATCGTGCTGAAATCGCCCAAGGGCTGGACCGGACCGAAAGTGGTCGATGGTTTGCAGGTGGAGGGGACATCGCGATCTCACCAGGTGCCGTTGCTTGTCGATTCCGATCATCCCGATCATCTCAAGCAGCTTGAAAGCTGGATGAAAAGTTACAAAGCGGAGGAGTTGTTCGATAAGGGTGGCCGGCTAATGCCGGAATTGGCCGAGCTTGCGCCGAAAGGGGATCGGCGGATGGGAGCCAATCCACACACCAACGGCGGAACGTTGCTTCGCGATCTTCGAATGCCGGACTTTCACGTCCATGCGGTAAACGTGCCTGCGCCCGGCGCCGTCGAAGGCCAGGATACGCTTGTGCTCGGAAAATTCTTACGCGACGTGGCGAAGCTAAATCAGGATCAGCGCAACTACCGCATTTTCGGTCCCGATGAAACGCTCTCCAATCTTTTGGGCGCAGTCTTTGAAGTCACCAACCGTCAGTGGGATGCACAGGTTCGGAAGAATGATGAATTTCTCGCCCCCGCCGGACGCGTTCTCGACTCGATGCTCAGCGAGCATCAGTGCGAGGGTTGGTTGGAAGGATATCTGTTGACCGGGCGTCACGGGTTATTCAATAGTTATGAAGCGTTTATTCGTATTGTCGACTCGATGTTCAGTCAGCATGCCAAGTGGCTGAAAGTAACGTTGGAACTCCCCTGGCGGCGGAAGATTGCATCGCTGAACTATCTGCTCGCATCTCATGTCTGGCAGCAGGATCACAACGGCTTCACACATCAGGATCCCGGCTTCCTCGACCATGTTGTCAACAAGAAAGCCGATATCGTGCGCGTTTATCTTCCCCCCGACGCAAATTGCCTGTTGTCGGTTTTTGATCATTGCTTGCGGACCCGGCATTACGTGAATGTGGTGGTTGCAGGAAAACATCCTCTTCCACAGTGGTTGACCATGGATGCTGCGGTTGTTCATTGCACGGAAGGAATTGGTATCTGGCAATGGGCCAGCAATGACCAAGGGGCCGAGCCGGACGTCGTGATGGCTTGTTGCGGCGATACCCCTACGCTCGAAATCCTGGCTGCTGTGTCCATCCTTCGCAAAAACCTGCCCGATCTGAAAATCCGGGTGGTCAACGTGGTGGACCTGATGAAGCTGCAGTCTGCAAGTGAGCATCCACACGGTTTGAGTGAAACGGATTATGACTCGCTCTTCACGAAAGACAAACACATTATCTTTGGCTTCCATGGATATCCATGGCTCATCCACCGATTGACATATCGCCGGACTAATCGCAACCTCCATGTCCGAGGCTATAAAGAGGAGGGAACGATCACGACGGCCTTCGACATAAGAGTGCAGAATGATCTGGATCGTTTTCATCTGGTGCAAGATGTCATCGATCGGCTGCCGCAGTTGGGCGCCAAGGGAGCGTATCTGAAGCAGATGGTACAGGATAAACTCATCGAGCATAAGCAGTACATCGACAAGCACGGTGAAGACATGCCTGAAATCCGGAATTGGAAATGGAGTGATCACAAATGAAAAGGCAAAGTCTGTAACATCGAGCGAGGCGCAACCAGGCTGTACGCTGTTGTGAATACTATTCGAAGAAAGAAGAATCATCAAGAATCCATCAACTCGCGAAGCATAAGGCATAGCGAAGAAAGAAGAACCCGTACCATGAAACCAAATACCAGCAAGCCCAATGCTCGTCCGGGATCGAAGTCCAATCCCCTGCCGGAACCGGGGAAAAAAATGGATGCGCCGGCAGGCGGTCGTAGTGAAGCCGAAGCGCGTGAACAGCTCACAGAAGCCGGGCCTGACGAAATTGAAGGTAAGAAAACAAATCCGTTCCAGAATATCCTCAACAGTATTTGGGGTCCAATTCGCGGATGAGCGATGCGGATGGACACGGAGAATCAGCAAAGAAATCAAGAAAGCGATGAACCAATGAATGATAACGAGCAGAGCCACCATTCACATCATGCGCCGGAAAGCGATAGAATTCACAACGACCGGCGTCCGTACTGGAAGCATGCGCATCGCGACTGGCGTATCTGGGTTGCCGTGGTAATAATGATTGGGGGAATGATCATCTACGTGATGACCGATGACTTCTCAATGCGGTTTCGCAGCCGGCCGCCAGTCACACTCGGAAAATAGCGGGACCCGAACGAGTACATTTTGAAGTGCATCCCTTTCGCGGAATCGCATTTATCTTTACTCATAGTCTCGTTCGCGACAGATACTATGCCGCGATGAAGAGACAGTACCATGACGTCATGGTGTTAATAGTGAAAGATATGATAGAAGAAAAATCCTCTCTTCGCAAATCGGGCTTGATGAACGTCAATGCACCGAAGGTTGCGGTGCTTTTAGTGCTCGCAAAAAAGCTGGAACTGCCGATGCTGCTCCTCAGTTTTATATGGCTTTTCATCCTCATCATTGAGCTGGCATACGGCACGACCACGGCACTGTCAGATATTGGCACAGGCATTTGGATTGTGTTCATTTTCTATTTCGCCATGCGCCTTGCGACTGTTGTCAATCGTATATCATTTCTTAAGAAGAACTGGCTCTTTGTTGTAGCGATGCTTATATCCCTTCTCCGTTTTTTTCCTCTCTTGCAGCCCTTTCCGCTGGTGCGTGCGCTGACCGCAACTTTCGGCATGCAGGTGATTTGGATTTTTGCTTCAGCCGACCAGGGAATGCGCTCGCTTCGCCGCGCCCTTGGACGCCGGGGTGCCGGTTACGCTCTCGCGTTGACCTTTGTGGTGATGTTTGCCGGTGCAGCGGGCATCCTCCATTTTGAGGGAAACTTCGATGATCCGCAGAGTATCCACACGTATCCGAGGGCTCTTTGGTGGACGGCAATGCAGATGACAAACATTGGTTCAGCCTATTCAATAAAGACGTCAGGTGGACGCGCTCTCTGCCTTGGAATATCTGTCTATGCTGCAGGAATGTTCGGTTATCTCACCGCCCTCTTTGCAACATTTCTCATTGATCGCGATGCCAAAGATCCAAAACCGGAGATTGCGCGTCAGAAATCGGTTCAAGACATCCAAGAAGAAATCATTAAGTTACGCCGTTTAATTGAAGACGTTTTGCCCCGTCTTTCTGACAAGAACTGAGTATTGAAGGAAACATTTATTCCGGAATTTCGCAGGTATGAATTGTATATGGTGTTCCCAACATTATAATTAAAATAAACGGAAACAGCACGCAAAACAAAACAAACATATCGAACATCGGTGAAGTTGTCTCGGTGCGCGGCAGTGTTGTGGATATACGGTTCGACGCACATTTGCCTCCTATCTACTCGCTGCTGCATGCAAAGGATGGAAAAATCGCCATCGAGGTTTTAGCTCAGCTCGACGCGCATCGTGTGCGCGGAATCGCGTTAACTCCCACCCAAGGTCTCGCCCGCGGTACGGCAGTGGAAGACACGGGCGGGCCGTTGAAGGCGCCGGTCGGCAAAGGAATTCTATCGCGAATGTTCGATGTGTTTGGAAACGTCATCGACCGCAAAGCTGCGCCGGCGGATGTCCAATGGCGCACTGTCCATCGAGCGCCGCCGCCGTTAGCACGGCGTTCCACGAAATCTGAGATCTTCGAGACGGGAATAAAGGTCATCGACGTGTTGGTGCCGCTTGAGCGCGGCGGCAAGGCAGGTTTATTCGGCGGAGCGGGCGTAGGGAAGACAGTATTGCTTGCTGAAATGATTCACAATATGATCGGGCACCAGGAAGGTGTAAGTATTTTTTGCGGGATAGGCGAACGGTGTCGCGAAGGAGAAGAACTTTACCGTGATATGAAGGAAGCGGGCGTACTGCAAAACATGGTAATGGTGTTCGGACAGATGAACGAGCCGCCGGGCAGCAGATTCCGTGTGGGACATGCTGCGCTGACGATGGCCGAGTATTTTCGAGATGACGAACATCGCGACGTGCTGCTCTTGATCGATAACATCTTTCGTTTCATCCAGGCGGGCATGGAAGTATCCGGCTTGATGGGACAGATGCCGTCGCGTCTCGGTTATCAGCCGACTATGGGAACGGAATTGTCGCGGCTGGAAGAACGCATCGCCAACACCGATGCTGGCGCGATCACGTCCATTCAGGCGGTATATGTACCGGCGGATGATTTGACCGACCCCGCTGCGGTGCACACGTTCTCACATCTTTCTGCGTCCATCGTCCTTTCGCGCAAGCGGGCGAGTGAAGGACTTTACCCGGCTATCGATCTGCTGCAATCGAGTTCCAAAATGGCTACGACTGGCATCGTCGGCGAACGTCACTATCTCCTGGCGCAGGAAATCAGGAAGACACTCGCGCAGTACGAAGATCTCAAGGACGTCATCGCCATGCTCGGCCTGGAGCAATTATCGCCGGATGACCGCAAGGTGGTCGCCCGCGCGCGGCGATTGGAGCGATTTCTCACGCAGCCATTTTTCGCCACCGAACAGTTTAGCGGGATTAAGGGAAAACTCGTCAGCCTGAAAGACTCGCTTGACGGCTGCGAACGCATCCTGCACGATGAATTCAAAGACTATCCGGAAAGCGCACTCTATATGATTGGGGCAATTGACGAGGCGAAGAAAAAGGCCCCGCAAAACAAGCCAGAAGCGAAAACCGATCCGAAAACTGCCGCCGATGCCAAGCCCAAGGCTAAGCCGCAGCCGAAGTCTGCGGCTAAAGCTGAAGTGAAAGCTGAGCCGAAACCTGAACCTAAAGTGGAGGTCGAACATCCAGATGGATCGCATGCATCTTAAAATTCTCTTGCCGTTCCAAATCTTCGCCGAGAAAACCGCCGTCACTCGCATTGTTGCGGAGACCCAGAAGGGCTCGTTCGGATTTTTGCCGCATCGGCTGGACTGCGTCGCTGCGCTTGTGCCCGGGATTCTGGTGTATGAAAACGAAGCGGGGGGCGAAATCTACGTGGCCGTCGATGAAGGGATACTAGTCAAGACCGGCTTGGATGTGTTCGTTTCCGTCCGCAATGCAATTGGCGGAACGGACCTCGGCCAACTGCGCGATACGGTGGAGCGGGAGTTTATGAACCTCAATAAAAAAGAGCAAGATGTCCGCTCGGTGATGGCGAAAATGGAGAGCGGCTTAATAAGTCGCTTAGCGGAGTTTCATCATGAATGAAAAACCGGAAATCGAGGCAGAGAAAAACCGTACTACGTTCAGCCAGGAAGTGGGCGCCAAGGCAGCACGCAAGCTTAAGGCGCAACGCTCCAAGCAGGGTGTCTGGTTTGGCTTGGGGATGATGGGGCTCATCGGCTGGTCGGTGGTAGTTCCGACGCTGCTCGGCGCGGCATTTGGTATTTGGCTGGACAATCACCATCCAGGAAGCCATTCCTGGACGCTCATGCTCCTGGTCATCGGTCTGGTTATCGGCTGCTTGAACGCTTGGCATTGGGTGGCCAAGGAAGAGAACGAAATGCGAGATGAAAGTGAGGATAAGAATGAATGAAACTTTGAGCCTCGCGCTCTCATTAATGGCCGGCATATTGTTCGGCGCGATTTTTTTTGGGGGCCTTTGGTGGACGGTTCGGAAAGTGGTTTCGTCCAAGCGGTCGGCGCTCTGGGTTTTCTGCAGCCTCTTGCTGCGAATGAGCATTGTCCTGGCTGGTTTCTATTTTGTCGCACAAGGTCATTGGGAGAGGCTGCTGATGTGTTTTCTCGGATTTGTTTTGGCGCGACCGATCGTGATGGGATTCACTCCTTCGGCTGAAAAGTCAATTCACGTAGCACAGGAGACCAACCATGCATCTTAGCACCGATGAGATGATCTTTTGGCAACACGGGATTTTTAAACTCAACGGCACTATTCTGTTTACATGGGGACTGATGCTCGTGCTTGCCGTCGGTTCAAAAATCATCACGCGCAAACTTTCTACTGGTCTGACACATTCCCGCTGGCAGAACCTTGTAGAAATCGTCGTCACCAGCATCGAGAAACAAATTGAAGAGGTAGGCCTGAGTCAGCCGCAGAAATATCTCGGCTTTCTGGGGACGCTCTTCCTATTCCTCGCCACAGCCAGCATCTGCACCGTCATTCCAGGCTACGAGCCTCCGACCGGCTCGCTCTCGACCACAGCTGCGCTCGCGCTTTCCGTGTTCGTCGCTGTGCCATTCTTCGGGATCGAAGAGCAAGGGATAGGCAACTACCTTAAGTCCTATATGAAGCCGACGATCGTCATGCTCCCCTTTAACATCATCAGCGAACTCTCGCGTACGCTTGCCCTGGCCGTTCGCCTTTTCGGCAACATGATGAGCGGGGCGATGATTGTCGCTATTCTTCTCACCGTTATGCCTTTCATTTTTCCGATCGTTATGACGCTGCTTGGTCTGCTCACCGGGATGGTACAGGCCTACATCTTCAGCATTTTGGCGGCGGTTTACATCGCGGCCGCTACACGAGTCAGCAAACCCAAACCAGTACCAGAGGCAACACATTGAAACATGAACTTCGACATCAAAAGGAGATGCTATGGATAACATGACTATTATTGCGGTGGCGTCAATTGTCATCGCGGGCATTACCACCGGCTTCGGCACGATGGGACCAGCGTTAGCGGAAGGAAGAGCGGTTGCGTCGGCGCTAAGTTCGCTGGCCGAGCAGCCAGATGCTTCCGCAACCATCACCCGGACTTTGTTCGTCGGCCTGGCGATGATCGAATCCACGGCTATTTATTGCTTCGTGGTCTCGATGATTCTTATCTTCGCCAACCCGTTCTGGAACCACGTTATCACCCAAACCACAGGAAAGTAAACTTATGCTAATCGATTGGTTTACAGTCGGAGCACAGGCGCTCAACTTTCTCATTCTGGTATGGTTGATGAAACGATTCCTTTACAAGCCTATCCTCCATGCCATCAATGAGCGAGAGAAACGGATCGCCACAGAACTCGAGAACGCCGACAAGAAAAAGGCGGAAGCCCAGAAAGAAAGCGATGAGTTCAAGCGCAAAAACGAAGAGTTCGATCAGCAACGCGCCGCGCTTTTGAAAAAAGCAACGGACGAAGCAGGAGCCGAACGGCAGCGTCTCCTGGATGAAGCGCGGAACGCCGCCGATGCTTTGAGTGCAAAACGGCAGGAAGCTTTGAGAAACGAAGAATATAACATCCATCAGGCAATCAGCCGCAGGACAGAGCAGGAAGTATTTGCCATCGCCCGAAAGGCGTTGACGGATCTCGCCACCGTAAGTCTTGAAGAACGCCTGGGTGAAGTATTCACCCGCCGCTTGCGGGAGATGGACGGCCAGGCGAAAGCACGGCTCGGCGAAGCGCTGAAGAAAGCGCCTAACCCGGCGCTCGTGCGCAGCGTCTTTGACCTGCCTGCACAACAGCGTGCGGCAATACAAAATGCGCTCAACGAAACCTTCTCAGCTGAAATCCATATTCGTTTCGAGACTGCGCCAGACCTGATCAGCGGCATTGAACTCACTGCAAATGGACAGAAGGTGGCGTGGAGCATCGCAGATTACCTGGCGTCGCTGCAAAAAGGCGTCGAGGAACTTCTGAAAGAAAAGGACAAACCTGTCGTCAAAGCCAAGGCACCGTCCGATTCGACGTCGCAAATCGCCAAGCGCGCCTATGAATTGTACGAGCAGCAAGGCCGCAAGAGCGATTCGGCGAATCAGAATTGGAGTCAGGCGGAGCGGGAGATTCGGAAAAGTGAAGTCAATGCTGGGCCCAAACATGACGCCAAAGTCGAAACTAAGCCTGAAGCAAAGGTCGAACCCGAGCCAGAAGCTAAAGCAGAACCTAAATCTGAAACAAAAGTTGCTTCTAAACCTGAAGTCAAAGCCGAACCGAAGACTGAAGCAAAGGTCGAACCCGAGCCAGAAACTAAAGCAGAACTTAAATCTGAAACAAAGGTTGCTTCTAAACCTGAAATCAAAGCCGAACCTAAGCCTGAAGCAAAGGTCGAACCCGAGCCAGAAGCTAAAGCAGAACCTAAATCTGAAACAAAGGTTGCTCCTAAACCTGAAGCCAAAGCCGAACACAAGCCGGAAGTCAAATCTGAACCTAAGCCTGAAGCCAAGGCCGAACACAAGTCAGAAGAACCTAAGCTTGTTACAAAAAACCAATGAACATGGAATGCGAGAGTCTTCAAAACGCCTACGATAGTGCGTTCGCCGGAATAAGCCAAGTGCGGGAAGCATTCACGCCCCGACTCACTCCTTGCGAAGTTGGCACCATCACCAGTGTCGCAACCGGCATCGCTATGGTGTCGGGTCTCCCCGGAGTGGGCTTCGATGAACTGGTCTTGTTTCCCGGCAACGTACTTGGCATTGCGTTCAACGTGGATGCGGATGAAATTGGCGTCATTCTACTCGGCGAATACTGGCATCTGCACGCGGGAGACGAAGTCCAGCGTACGGGGCGGGTCATGGACATCGCCGTGGGAGATGGATTATTGGGGCGCGTCATCGACCCGCTCGTTCAGCCGCTTGATGGCAAGGGGCCGGTAGCATCCGACAAGCGCCTCCCTGTCGAACGCCCCGCAGCACCAATTATGGATCGCGCGCCCGTTACCGTGCCGCTTCAAACCGGCCTCAAGGTTGTCGATGCGCTCGTCCCTGTTGGCCGCGGCCAGCGTGAGCTGATTCTCGGCGACCGTCAGACAGGCAAGACCGCCATTGCGATCGATACTATCCTTAATCAGCGAGGCCAGAATGTCGTGTGCGTTTATTGTGCTATCGGTCAGCGTGCGTCAGCTGTCGCCAAGGCCGTGGCAACATTTCAGGAAAAGGGAGCGATGGATTACACCGTCGTTGTCGTGACTGAGGGAAATGACCCGCCGGGACTTGCGTACATTGCTCCTTACGCCGCAACGAGCATCGCTGAGTTTTTTATGGAAGCGGGAAGAGATGTACTGATTGTTTATGACGATCTCACTCATCATGCACGAGCCTACCGCGAACTTTCTCTTCTGCTACGCCGTCCGCCCGGACGCGAAGCGTTTCCCGGCGACATCTTTTATATTCACTCACGGCTGCTTGAACGTGCCACGCACTTGCGCAAAGAACTCGGCGGAGGATCGCTTACCGCGCTGCCCATCATAGAAACTGAAGCCCAGGATATTTCCGCGTATATTCCGACCAACTTGATTTCTATCACAGATGGGCAGATATACCTTTCGCCGACGCTGTTCGAATTGGGTGTGCTGCCGGCGGTCGATGTTGGAAAATCCGTTTCGCGGGTTGGAGGAAAAGCCCAGCGCGCTGCTTACCGTGCAGTGGCGGGAGACCTCAAGCTCGCCTACGCGCAGTTTGAGGAGCTCGAAGCCTTTTCCCGGTTTGGAGCTCGCCTCGATGAAGAGACTCGCAAGATCATCGAGCATGGACAGAGAATTCGCGCCTGCCTTAAACAGCCGGAGTTCTCCCCTGTGTCTGTGTCCGAGCAAATCGCCGTGCTGCTTGCGCTGGCCGCAAAACTTTTCGACCCAGTCCCTCTTGACCAGATGACAGATGCGGAAAACGCACTGATCGAGGCGGCGGCGGATATACCGGCAGAGATCAGCGGGCGATTGAATACTGCTGAGAAGTTGAGCGACGAGGATCGAAAAATGATCATCCAAATCGCCACCAAATCGCTTGCTCGCTTCCAGCCTAAGCCTGCCTCGCCGGCGGGTGCACCCGAATCCAAACCCGAGGCGAAAGGTGTGGTCAAGCCTGAACCTAAGCCTAAGGCGGAAGCTCAAACAGACACCAAGTCCAAAACTGAACCTAAGCCTAAGCCGGAAGTTCAAACGAACGCCGAGCCCAAGCCAGTGCCACAGGAGAAGTCATGAGCGACTCTACTGCGAGTCTCCGCCGAAAAATCCGTGGAGCGGGGGATCTCCAATCCGTCGTTCGCACGATGAAGGCCGTGGCCGCCTCAAGCATCGGACAGTACGAGAAATCGGTGCTCGCGTTGGCTGACTACAATCGAACTGTGGAGTTGGGGTTGGGCGCATGCTTCCGGGAAAGCGGACCGGCGGCCTTGATTGCAGAACCGAAGGGACGAAAAGCTGCAGCTGCGATTGGCGCGATTGTGTTCGGTTCAGATCAGGGACTAGTGGGCCAGTTTAACGACGTGATAGCCGATCATGCGATCAAGGTGCTCGAGGCTCTGCCAGCCAAACCCGAGGTTTGGGCCGTCGGTGAGCGCGTTCATGCGCGACTAGCGGATACGGGCTTGCAACTGATGGGAGTCTTCACAGTGCCGAATTCTGTTAAAGCCATCACCCCGCTCGTCGGGCAGATTCTTGTGGAGAACGAGAAACACGACAGTCAGGGTGAAGCCAACGAACTCTACCTTTTCTACAACCGCCCCACTTCCGGAGCTGTTTATGTGCCCGTCAGTCAGAGACTGCTGCCCCTGGACGTGGAGTGGCGGATTACGTTGGCCAAGTTACCATGGCCAACGAAGAACTTGCCCCAAGTTATGGGCGGTGGCACCGTCACCATGCGGGCGCTTATCCGTGAATATCTCTTTGTATCACTTTTCCGGGCGTGCGCAGAATCCCTCGCGAGCGAGAACGCTAGCCGCCTGGCAGCGATGCAACGCGCCGACAAAAATATTGAAGAATCGCTGGAGAACCTCAACAGGAAATTCCATCGGCTGCGCCAGAGCGGAATCGATGAGGAGCTGTTCGACGTAGTCTCCGGTTTCGAAGCGCTGAAGGTGGATGAGAAATGACTCTCATTGGCATAGGTGCAGACCATGGTGGGTTTGAGTTGAAAGTGCAGCTGATTGCCTCTCTCAAGGCTGCGGGATACGGGGTGGTTGACTTCGGCGCGTATGAGTTGGATGTAGAGGACGATTACCCGGATTTTGTCGTGCCCTTGGCTAGGGCGGTGGCGAAGGCTGAGGTCGTCCGGGGCTTGGCCATCTGCGGAAGCGGGGTAGGGGCTTGCATTGCGGCGAACAAAATACCCGGCGTGCGTGCGGCGTTGATCACGGATTCCTTCTCCGCTCATCAGGGGGTCGAGGACGACGACATGAACGTTATGTGTTTGGGGGGCCGAGTCACCGGAGATGCTCTATCCCTGGATTTGGTCTGGACATTCCTGAATGCCCATTTCATTGAGAGCGAACGGTTCAGACGCCGCCTGGCGAAAGTGACGGCGTTGGAAAGAGAAAAGTGAGTTATAATAGAGGTAACAGAAATGAGTTTACAAAAACTTATAGACACCGCAAGGGTTCTGATCTCAAATGACAAAGGTCTGCTTGCGATGGATGAAAGTATTCAAACCTGCAACAAACGGTTTGCCGTGTTGGGGATTCCCCAGACCGTTGAGGCCCGCCGGGCCTATCGCGAGGTGATCGTGACTACGCCAGATCTCGGTGAGTGCATTAGCGGGGTGATTCTCTACGACGAGACAATCCGCCAGAGGAAGAAAGACGGTACTCCGTTTGTCAAAGTTATCGCAGATGCGGGAATCATTCCGGGTATAAAAGTTGACACTGGTGCGAAAGCTATGGCAGGTCATCCCGGTGAGAAAATAACGGAAGGCCTGGACGGATTGCGCGACCGCCTCAAGGAATATTTTCAAATGGGCGCCCGTTTTGCCAAGTGGCGCGCGGTAATTTCCGTGGGCGATGCTATTCCCAGCCGTGGCTGTATTGAGGCTAACGCACAGTCGTTGGCTCGATATGCTGCGTTGTGTCAGGAGACAGGACTGGTTCCCATCGTCGAGCCTGAAGTGCTCATGGAAGGCGAACATACTCTGGAACGGTGCGGCGAGATAACGGAAGAAGTCCTTCAAACAGTTTTCAACCAGCTATACACTCAACGGGTTGCGTTCGAAGGTATGATCCTGAAACCCAATATGGTAGTTCCGGGATTGACGTGCGTTACGCAGCGCTCTGTGGATGAAGTGGCCGAAGCGACGGTGAAGTGTCTTTTGCGCGCTGTCCCTGCCGCGGTTCCAGGGGTTGCCTTCTTGTCAGGCGGCCAATCGAGTGAACTAGCTTCGGCTCGTTTGAATGCAATGAATGTAAGATTCAGGTCGCGGCTCCCTTGGGCGTTGGCGTTTTCGTTTGCCCGCGCCATCCAGCAACCAGCCTTGGAGATATGGCAGGGCAAGGAAGAGAACGCGACGGTGGCGCAGAAAGCATTGTATCATCGAGCGTTGTGCAACCGGGCGGCGCGACGCGGCGAGTACAATGCGTCGAAGGATAAGAATGGACTGCCCTGAGAACTTCAACAATAGATAGCAGAGACTAGACCATGGCTGATTCTAAAATAAAACCGCATTTGGAGAAAAAATAGGAGATGACGGTCATGACTTACACATTCAGACTATTTATGTTTTGTATTCTTCTTTTGCCGAGTTTGGATAATGCTCAAATCAACACCGATTATTCATCGACTGAATTTGAAATCTATTTATTGAAAGATCCGCTGGTCACCACCGCTCAAGCAATAAATGTGCCGTTGAATAGTCTTGAGTTGGCTTCCAAGCCGTTTCTTTCAGCACGAGACATCAAAGTCTATCATTGGTCAACGCATCAGTTTGATCTGCACAAAAGAGGAGACTCAGTCTTTCAAAGAATGAGCGTTGAACGGTACGCGTCCGCTGGATTACCGTTTGTGGTGGTAGTGGGTAAACAACGCATGTATCTCGGTGCATTCTGGTGGCCGTTTTTATCAAGTGTTCCACCGGTTACATTCATAACCTTGTCAACTCCTCATCCCAGTTTGTCGCCGTGCCCAATCTGTCGACAGCCGGATCTGAGGAGCGATCCAAAAATCCATGATGCACTGTATGACGCCGGAGTTTTAGTCGAATGAGACGTCCGTTCTTTCATAGAAATGCGGCCGATAAGTTCGACTCTGAGCTTTTTCTCCGTGATTCCCTGAGCCGTCTCTGTGTTTCTCTGTGAAACAGTTCTTTTGCGACACAGAGTGGCACCGAGATTCACAGAGCTCCACAGAGAAAATGCGTTTTCGACCGCATATCTAGTGCCGTTACTACAGTAAATATTCTGTTCTTGCGGCCTCCTCTCTCTGTTCCTCTTGAAGGGGGAGAGGGTAAGGGTGGGGTCGATGAAAATAATACACGACAATCGAAAAAGTAAGCATAATCATCACCACGCTCGCGATAGAGGATATTAACTTTGACTGCAACGGAGAAAAAAATCCAAGCCGGGCCATCACCGCGGAACCCGGCAAGCGTCAAACTTCCCGATATCGCTTCTGCATCGGTTCCCGATACGCCAGCGGCGCTTAACGTGAAAGCCGAGATTGGTCTTACACGTGCAGACGTCGAAGCACGCCGCAAGGAAAGCGGCTTTAATGAAGTGCTTGAAAAGAAAAGGCATCCGGCTTTCGTATTTCTCAGCAAGTTCTGGGGCCTATCGGCCTGGATGCTCGAACTGATCATGGTAATTTCTGCCGTGACGGGAAAATATTCAGACCTTATCGTGGTAGCGGGACTCCTCGTTATCAATGCCGTGGTAAGTTTTGTCCAAGAACACCGGGCGGCCGGCGTTGTTGAAACGTTACGTCGGCGGCTGCAGGTCAGTGCGCGGGTTCTGCGTGAATCGAAATGGCAGCTTATTCCTGCGCGGGAGTTGGTTCCCGGCGACATTGTCCGCCTGCGTTCAGGCGACATCATACCAGCAGACGTGAAACTCATTACAGGATCGTTAGCTGTAGATCAGTCGGCACTCACCGGCGAATCGAAGGACGCAGACAAGGGGCCTGCAGAAGTGCTCTCGTCAGGATCGGTCATCCGCCGAGGAGAGGGGAACGGCGTTGTCATGTTGACTGGAGCGAAAACCTATTTTGGCCGCACCACGGAGCTTGTTCAGCAGGCGCAGCCGAAGCTGCACATCGATGCAGTAGTGGCCAAGATCGTGCGCTGGCTTTTTCTCGTCGTCGGCACACTGCTAAGCGCGGTGGTCGTCATCTCTCTTATCCGCGGTACGCCTCTCCTCGAGATGGTTCCGCTTATTCTCATTCTTTTGATGAGTGCGATCCCACTCTCACTCCCCGTGATGTTCACGGTAAGCATGGCTGTCGGGTCGAAGGAATTGGCAAAGCGCGGAGTGCTGGTTACCCGTCTCAGCGCCGCGGAAGATGCTGCAACGATGGATGTCCTTTGCGTGGACAAGACGGGGACAATTACGATGAATCAATTGGCCGTCACCAGTGTGATCCCGCTGGCACAGATGACGGAAGCCGACGTGCTGTTCGCCGGCGCACTCGCGTCGCAGGAAGCAAATCAGGATCCGATTGACCTCGCGTTTCTCTCCGCCGCAAAAGAACGGCGCGTTTTCGACGGCAGACCTGCGGTTGCCCCCGTCTCCTTTGCACCGTTTGACGCGAAAAGCCGGCGGACCGAAGCCGTGGTTGAACAGAATGGACAAAAGTTTCGGGTAATGAAAGGTGCAGTGGAAACCGTAGCGCAAGCATGCGGGCTCGACTCCGTCGCAATTACGTCGCTGGAAGCGCGGGTTAGCGAATCGGCGCTTAAGGGATACCGAACCCTGGCGGCGGCGCGAGGCCCCGAGACGGGCGTACTTACATTGGTCGGATTGGTGACGCTCTATGACCCTCTCAGGGGAGATGCCAAACAACTTATTGCGGAACTCCGCAGTCTGGGCGTTGCAGTAAAAATGCTCACCGGCGATGCGCTTCCAGTTGCGAGCGAAATTGCACAAAGCGTCGGGTTGACAAACATCAGGCTCGTTGCTGACTTGAAAGCGGCGAGCTCTCAGGCGGGTAATAAGGGAGTTGATCTTTTAGCAGGGGCCGATGGCTTCGCCGAAGTATATCCCGAGGACAAATATATCGTCGTGAAGCATCTGCAGGCTGCGGGGCATGTGACTGGGATGACGGGCGACGGTGTCAACGATGCACCGGCGCTGCGCCAAGCCGAAGTCGGCATCGCGGTCAGCACCGCGACCGATGTTGCCAAGGGGGCCGCAAGTGTCGTTCTGACCGAACCGGGGCTGACGAATATTGTGGCGTTGGTAGAACAGGGACGGACGATCTACCAGCGCATCCTCACGTACATCATCAACAAAATTAGTCGGACGATTCTGAAGACTGCCTTTGTGGCAATCGCGTTTGTGGCTACCGGCAAGTTCGTAATGTCCGCTTTTGCGATGCTACTGTTGGTTTTTATAACCGACTTCGCAAAGATATCCTTGGCGACCGACCGCGTTCGCCCATCCAAGAAACCGGAGACGTGGAACATCGGACGCCTCATTAATGTGTCAGTGGTGCTCGGCGCTTTAATGGTTGCAGAGGCGCTCTTCCTCTTGTCCCTCGCCTGGTCGCGTTTCGGATTGGCTGCGAGCGATAATCTTCTCTATACTTTCAGTTTTCTTACACTCCTCTACTTTGCCGCTTTCTCTATTGTCTCCGCACGGGAACGCCGTTGGTTTTGGACGACAATGCCCAGCAAGGCTGTTGTTGCTGCTGTCATGGCGGAGGTGCTTTTCGGCACCGTCGTGACATACGTCGGTCTTCCGGGACTCGTACCCCTCCCCTGGGGGCAAACACTTTCCGTATTCGTTTGTGCGATGTTCTCATGCCTTGTGGTTAACGACGCTCTGAAAGTCGCGATGGTCAAATGGTATGTATTTAAAGACGTTCCGGTGGCGATTGAACGTTAAAGACCATTTGTCAGTATAAAAGGGTTCGAACGAGTGTTTGCTTCGGCATCGGGTTCTCTTCCGATATGGGATTAACTACTCTTTCATCCCTTTGGGCGATTTCTATGCGGCAAGTTATTCGATAGCTTCTACCAAGCTTAAAAAGATGGTGTGACGGGTTTTGACAAACACCGCCATCGCCAGCCGACGAATTTCCTTGAGTAAAGTATTTTTCCCGCTCAAGGGAGGATGGCGCAGGGGGATTTCTTCATCTGAAATCGAGGAGAAGTAGATGGCATCACGTTTTATCCTGACATTGGTTCTCTTAATTTTGTCCGCTGCGGCCGCTGCCGCTCAGAGCGAAGTTGAGATCGGACCTCAACTCGGTTTTTACAGGGCACAAGACGCCGACCATGGGAGAGGAATGGGAGGGATTGCGATGCGGTTCAGATTTTCTGATCTGTTTGGAATCGAAGGGTCGATCAATTACAGGGAAGAAATGTACGCCAATGGTGCGGTGGATGTGAAAAGCTGGCCTGTCATGGTGACGGCGTTACTGTATCCTGTCCCCGTTGTCTACGGAGGCATCGGTGCCGGATGGTACAACAGCTCCATTGACTACAATTTTACTCCCGTTACTGTAACCGAAACGAAACAGGAATTCGGTTGGCATTTTGGAGGAGGATTGGAACTCCCCCTGGGTTCAGTGACAAAATTCGTCGGCGATATCAGGTACGTTTTCCTGAACTATAAATTTAAAAGTTTTCCGGGGCTTAACGGCATGAACAGCGATTTCTATGCAGTGTCCGCAGGGCTCCTCTTTAGCATCTGAGAAAGCGAATTGCACGGACGGAGCCAAATTTGCTGATTTATGATTCTGCGGGCGAACAAGGCGCCGGCAATGGAAACGAAAATGTTCGAGCTGTCACTATTTTGTCAACAACAACAATTCTGGCTGTTAAAGAGGTAATATGTGCCACGTTCACTTCATAATAAAAGGAGCAATAATGAAAGCACGAATAGCTTTTGGGTTTATCGTCATGATGTTCGTTTTAGTACTCCCGGCCAATGCCGAGGGGAAAAACGGTCTTCAAAAATATTTCAACGATGCGGCCGCCAAAGTCAAAGCAACAAACAGTCCGTCCGAGAAGCGCACAATCCTTAATGAATCATTCCAAACGATGGCTAAAGCATTGAATATCGCTCAAAGCTCGCCGTTGATTTCGAAGGACGATCGTGCAGGTCTTGAACATTTCAAAGCTGCTCTGCAGGAGAAACAGGATGAACTCGTGGGCAACAACGGCTACGTGCGTGTGGCGGACGGACAGCTGAATGATTTCTCCAACTATGTTGTCCAGGATATGGAGCAGGCTGACCAGACCATTACTATCAGTGTAGTCACGTTGCTCTTGATCATCATCCTCATTGTGCTCATAGTTTAGATTTGAGGAAGGGAATTGTTCAGACGTAACGAGTTTTACTACTTTGAGACACTTGAAAAATTGTCTCTTGCCGAGCCGCGGGCAAAGCCATCACTTTGGGAAAAGGTGCGAAGACTTTGTTTTGGAATTATTCAGAAGGCTCAATTTACGATTTTGACGGCGAGCAGCGCACAGACATCGTGAACGAAAACGGTTTAATGCAAACTATTTTATCAACAACAACAATTCTGGTTGTTAAAGAAGCAATATACACAACGTTCACTTCATACAAGGAGCAATGATGAAAGCACGAATAGCTTTTGGATTTATCGTCATGATGTTCGTTTTAGTACTCCCGGCCAATGCCGAGGGGAAAAACGGTCTTCAAAAATATTTCAACGATGCGGCCGCCAAAGTCAAAGCAACAAACAGTCCGTCCGAGAAGCGCATAATCCTTAATGAATCATTTCAAACGATGGCTAAAGCATTAAATATAGCTCAAAGCTCGCCGTTGATTTCGAAGGACGATCGTGCCGGTCTTGATCATTTCAAAGCTGCTCTGCAGGAGAAACAGGATGAACTCGTGGGCAGCAACGGCTACGTGCGTGTGGCGGATGGACAGCTGAATGATTTCTCCAACTATGTTGTCCAGGATATGGAGCAGGCCGACCAGACCATTACCATCGGTGTTGTTACGTTGATCTTGATCGTTATTTTGATAGTGCTCATAGCACGATAGTCTCTCCACACAGCGAACGTTTCGGGAGTTCGGAATGCGAAATCCAGAGAGCCGATCTGTCAGGAACACCGCGCACTTGACGTTTTTCGTGAGCGTTTGTTGCGCAGCGCTTACTCTGTTTCTCTCTTCGTGCAGCACGGACCTTCCCGTTCAACGTGATACTGAACAAACAGAGGGGGATGCACACTCGGTAACTGTACTCAATTGTTTTTATCATCCACGGCGACGGCGACTACGTCTATCATGATACGGGGGGCAAAGAGTACAACGCCGACGAGGAGGCTTTAGAGGGAGCCATCTTGGTCGCGCTGCAAAACCCGCGCGCTGAGGTGTTCATCTATCACCAGCGGCCAAAGAAGCACTTCTTGTTCTTCTTTCCGCTGCCTGACGGCAGGTTCTATTATTATCGTAACGGACGGCTCATCGCAAATGAATCATACTGGCGCGACAACGAGCAGTCACGCTTTGAGCCCGAGGTGGGGCTGTATCGCCGTTTCAGACCGGAAAATCAGCGCGAAGTGTTGAGGATGTTTGTCTACAGCGGTCACGAAATCCCCGAGTTTGGCGGAGCCGGATACGATGCATCGTACCCGGACCGGGCGTTCACTGTTCATGACCTGCAAGTCGGATTAGACGGATTCACCCGTGATTCCGCAAAAATCGACCTGATGATTCTCTCGACGTGTTTCGGCGGTACGCCGTATACCATCGAATCCCTCGGATCCTCTGCGCGATATATTGTCGCTTCCCCCGACAATTTACATCTGTCGTACTTCGATCTTCGCGAGCTGGACCGGCTGGATCGCAGTTTGCGCAGCGATAGCGTACTCGCTTTCGCACAAAGATTTGCCCGCCAATCATTCAACAGGCTGACCAGGAATATACAAACGTCAGTCAGCGTTGCAGTGTACGATGTCGACAGTGTGAGGCAATTCCTGCACTCAATTCACGCGGCGTATGATCATACATTGACCGCTCTCAGTGGACAGACACGGGCCTCCGTGCTGTCGACCGAGCGCTGCGATTGTGCCGACCTGCCGGTGTACGTATTGCCGACGATGAGCGATGGAGTAGATGTATTTTACCGGGCGGCACGTTTTGGTCGCTCGAGGGGGAAAATAAATCACTCCGGATGGGAATGCTGGAAGGTGGTAGAATCACGGCCTGAAACATCACAAAACAGCGAACCGGGGCAACAGTAGATTGACTGTCCGAAAGAAACGATACGTAAATGAAATATTTCACTTCTATCGCTGGAGCAAAAAGTTTAGTAGTGTCTTAATGAGAACAAAGTCCAAGGGACTTTTTACGGAGAGCTGAAAACATCGCGCAAAGACGCTAAGCCGCAAGGGAAACATATCCATTCTCTTTGCGGCTTAGGGACTTTGCGTGAGCTAACTTCACACCTTTCCTAAATTAAGACACTACCAGAAGTCGCCTTGCGGCGCCCACGTACGAGGCGACACCTGGTAGAAATCTTCCGGCATGGCTTCGGGGAATGAGCACGATAAGGTAGATACATGGTCTGCGAACATAACAGCAAGTTTTTGTATGAATGCACTTTCTCCTTTTGGTTAGTTGGGATAGTGAAAGAAAAGACTGGTGAAGTGCTGACATTGTTATGAAAACTCTTCGCGTAAAAAACATCTGGTTATTGCTGAAGGATTCTGCAATTGCATGGAATCATGACCACATTGGGCAGCAGGGTGCGGCACTTTCATTCTTTACCATATTTTCTCTCTCTCCACTGCTGATTCTCATAGTCGTGCTCTCAAGCTTCGGATTCGGTCAAGCGGCGGCGAGCGGCCATCTTGTGTCTGAAATCCGAGGATTGATTGGAATTGAAGGCGCGCAGTTTGTTCAAAGTCTGATCACAAACGCATACAAGTCCGGCTCTCAGGTTCCCGCAGCGATTTTCAGTCTTGTGATGCTTCTGTTCGGTGCTTCGGCAGTGTTCACACAGCTTCGCGATTCGCTTAATACGATCTGGCACATCGAGCAAAAACCGATTGGTACCATCCGCGCTTTCCTTCGGGATCGAATTCTATCGTTTGCCATGATATTGGGGATCGGTTTCCTTCTGCTGGTATCTCTCATTTTCAGTGCGGTTCTTGCCGCAATGAGCGATTACCTGAGCACCCGGTTTGCAATTCTGACAGGTCTAATCAGCCTTCTTGATTTTATCGTATCATTTGTCGGCATCACTGCAGTATTTGCGTTGATGTTCAAGTTCGTTCCGGCTGCAACTCTGAAATGGAAGGATGTGTGGGTGGGAGGCGGCGTTACATCGCTGCTCTTTTCAATCGGGAAGCTTGTCATCGGGTTGTATCTCGGCAATGGTGCCATCGGCTCAACATTCGGCGCAGCGAGTTCGCTCGTCATCATTATGCTATGGACATTCTATTCTTCACAAATCGTCCTCTTTGGCGCTGAGTTCACTCGCTTGTATACAATACGATATGGCTCTAACATCCTTCTCAGCGCCGACGCAGTTCGGGTTGTTACGCGTAAAGTTGAACCTCGGCATGCTCGTCTGCTGAGCCGCCATGTTCATGAAACAGAACAGCACCGGCAGTGATGGCGAAAGTGATGAATGCTGTCCGCATGATCGGAACAAATCCGGAATCGTGTACTTTTGAGTTCGTCAAGTCTTTGTTTTTATCAGGCTTGGGTATTGCGCCCAATAAACAAACCTTACCAACAAAAATAGAGAGGAGTGATACAATGAGTTCAAAAAAAGTAATGATAGGTGCTGTCGTCGGTGTCGCTGCCGGTGCGGTATTGGGTCTTTTATTTGCTCCGGCAAAAGGCTCCATGATGAGGCAGAGAATGGCCCGCAAAGTTACTGAGAGTGCGGAAGATGTACAAGAGAGTCTCAGCGAATATGTCGATGCGGCAGCTGAAGAATATGGAAGCATTAAACAAGGAGCAGTGGAGTTTGTCGATAAGGCAAAAAAGAAAGCCGCTACGGCGACAGAAAAGTTACGTGCCAGGTGAGATGAGACTTGCCGGCGGCGCACCGGGCCCTTGCGGGATTCCGGAATCACGCGAAGGTCGCTTTCTTTCTTCATGGCTACTTCGTGAGGCCACCGGATGCCATTGCGCATTGGGACGGTTCCTCGGTATCAGCGTCGACTGTGCTATAGAAAAATGATCCGGTCGCCTCTTCGAAATGATTACGAGAATCGCACCGTCTGCTGTTCTTGTATGAGGCCGAAAGCGGCGGCAATATTGAAGGAAAGGAAATGTTATGTCATACATACTGTATGTTGTTGGATTTGTGATCGTTATCGGCGGGCTGTGTTACGGCGCCGCCTTGTTGCATGTACCTGCACCGTGGATTGTGGTGGTTTCAGTTATCCTCCTGGGTATCGCGATCTTAACGGGTGTCAAAGCCACACGTCAGAAGGACCCGAGTGCGTAATCGTCTGAACACTTCATCCCGTTGAGCTTGGCGAAGCCGAAGCGTCAATGGTGCCGGAGAATTCGATCACGCGGAGCGGGATATTTGCCCCGCCTGGCAGGGTCTGCATTTTGTCCCCTTCCCACATCGGTCGTTCGCCCTAAACCCTGAAAAGAAGGGACCAAAGCACTGGCGAAGACAATTTTCCCCTGGTTTGAGCCTGTTGTTCATTGACACAACCTTTGTGCGTCCTCCTTTTCCAAAGGGGAGAATACCCAAAGCCTTTTTGAAAGAACATAAGATCAAAACTTACATTCGTCGCACCCTTACGATTGTCTCGTGGATACTCGCCGGCACAGCGGGCTTGATCATCCTTGCTGTGGCAGCTCTGCAGTTCCATGGGGTGCAGCGTTTCATTGTGCAAAGGGCACTCTCCTCGATATCGAATAAGACGCATTCCCGTATCGAGGTGGGTGCTGTCAGCATAGCGTTCACGCACTCAGTCGTTCTGCAAAATATTTTCATTGAGGGACGGCAGCGGGACACGTTGTTGTACATTCAGACTCTGGCAGTCGACGTGAACCTGTTGAGTCTTTTGTCGCATGACATCAATGTGACGAACATCCGGATCGACTCGCTCACTGCTCACATCACCCGCACGTTACCGGACAGCAGCTTCAATTTCGATTTTATTTTAAACGCACTCAGCCTGCATTCGACTACTGCCAGCAGTAATCACGACACATCCGCAGGACCGCGATGGGAAACACGATTGGGTGGATTGAGTCTCAACGGCGCATACGCGACATATGATGACGCGGTGAGCGGGTTGGGGTTGCGCTTCCAGATCGGCACCCTGAAGGTAGCAGTCGACGGGTTTGATCTCAATAATTTGAAGTTCCATGTCGACAATCTATTTCTTGCGAATTCTGCGGCGAGCGTTACACAAACAAAAGAATCGCACCCGGACACCACGCGATCTAAAACTGTGGACGTGGGCGTCAGATCCGTGTCATTGGCAGACATTCGCTTCGTTTATAAAAACATCACGGCGGGAGAACGCTGCAGCGTTGAACTTGGAACTTCAACTCTCCTCGCAGAGAAAGTCGATCTGCCGTCGCATTCCATAGCGGTTAAGAACTTCATGCTGAAAAACACCGACGTTTCCCTCGTCCTGCCGAAAAAAAAACAGCATAAATCGGAAATTACTGACGTTAATGTTTTGCCCTGGGTTATCAGCCTTGATCAATTGAGGCTTGACAACAACTCTCTCCGATATGATGTTCCGGGTGCGGCCAAGACGAAAGGTGTAGATCCGAATCATCTCCGATTAACCGATCTGACGATGAGAGCAGGAAAATTATACTACAGTGAAAACCGCCTTGCGGCAGACATCGGTCATGCGTCGTTTCGGGAAAATTCCGGTCTTGAATTGCGTGATCTCTCGGGAGGATTCGTACTTGATTCTCTGCATGCGCAGCTCACGGACTTCACCGTGGAAACTCCGGCCAGCATCATTCACCCGAATATTCTTCTCAGCTACAATTCCATTGCAGCCCTTACAAAATTATCGGGGAGCGTAAACGTTAATGCGTCGATCGTTGATTCCCACCTTGCCGTTTCGGATCTCCTTTTTTTCGTGCCGTCTTTTCCAATAAAGAATAAACCGAACGCTTCAATAAGATTCTCATCCCAACTCTCGGGGCGTATTGGAAACTTGCAGATTGAGGAGTTGCGGATTGCGGCAGGCGATTCCACGACGATGGATCTCACCGGTTCAATCCAGGGACTTCCTGAGATTAAGACTGCGACTTTTGACTTGAACCTGCGTCTATTCTCCTCCGGACGTGACGACATTAGGGCGCTCGTGGTAGATTCATTGCTGCCGAAAAGTATCGTCCTGCCTGCTTCCGTAAGAATAAGCGGAAATTTCAAAGGGACTGTGAAGAATTTTTCCGCTTCATCCGATGTCGCGACCAGTATCGGAAATTTGAAGGGAAGTGCAGAGTTAAGCTCCGGGGCGGAACCAGACTCAAATGATTATCGATGGAAAGCGGATGTTATCACTGAAGAGTTCAACGTAGGCCGGTTAATGAACGATTCGGAATCGTTCGGTCCGGTTTCGTTGAAGGCATCCGCAGCCGGAACAGGGTTACGTGAAGACGACATCAAGGCGCAGCTGGATGTGAATGTAGACAAAGCGGTTGTCAACGGGTATCCTTACCGGCGGCTCTCGCTCCATGGCACTGCCAGCCCGAAAATGTTCGATGGGAGCGCCGCAATTCAGGATTCCAACATTGCCTTCACGTTCAACGGCACCGTCAACACAAGCGAGCAGAATCCTGAATTCAAATTCACACTCGAGCTGAAAGGGGCCGACTTGAAGCGGCTCAATCTTACTTCTGACGAGATGCAGGTCGCGGGAATCATAACATCGGATCTTACCGGGCAAGACCTTAACGACCTCAATGGCATCATCGGAGCTCGCGATGTCGTGATAGTCAAGGACGGCAAACGTCATGTTGTAGATTCCCTCGTTGTTGCATCGGTAAAGAAAGAGAATCAAACCCATATCAGCATTGAATCCACAATCCTCGCAGGCCAGATTGACGGTACAATAGCTCCCGGTGATTTACCGGAAATGCTGAAAGAACATTTTTCCCATTATTTCACACTTCTGGGGGTGCAGCACGCAAGGAGCCTTAAACCCGAGGTTTTTACATTCCATATCACCCTTCGCGACCCTGCCACTCTTACAGAGATATTTTTTCCGGAGATCCATCGACTTTCCGCCGGGAGCGTTGACGGCAGCTATGACAACGGCAAAAAAATTCTGAATGTAAATATCGGAATCCCTACAATTGACTACGAGGAAATCACGATGGATAGCCTGACAGTCAGGGTCGCTTCCGATGCCGAACGGCTTCAGGCGACAGTGACGGCGGAATCAATAACTGATTCGACATTGCAGATATCGAAGCTTCAATTTGACGGAAAAGCGGGGCATGACAGCATTGAAGTTGCATTGCAGAGTAGCGGCAGAGACGGTTCAATGAGGATGTTTCTTGCCGGAGTCTTCAATAGCGTACCGGAAGGATACAAGTTCCGATTCGGCAAGGATGGAATCGTATTTCAGAAAATGCCATGGAACATTCCTTCTGATAATTATCTGCTCTTCGGCAAAAACCGGTTCATTGCGCATGATGTTCTGCTGCGGGGCCCGGGACAATCCATTTCTTTCAACAGCACCGACGAGAAGAACTCGCGCCCGCCGCTGAGGATTGAATTCAACGATTTTGATCTCGCCACATTGTCCCATGTTGTTGAACGCGATAGCGGCCTGCTTGGCGGAATTCTCACCGGGAATGTGGTTTTGCAGAATCTGGACAAACAGAGGGCGTTCACGTCTGATCTCGCCATAAAAGATTTCATCTTCAGTCGGCGCCGCGTGGGCGATGTTTCACTGCGTGCAAATAATCAAACAGAAAATGTCTATGACGTAAACATGAACATTGCGGGCAACGGAAACCAGATTGCCATGGAAGGAAAATACCGGAGTGAAGCGGGAGGGAGCGAATTGGACATTAATTGTGATTTTACGAAAGTGAATCTCGCCAGCATTGAGCCCTTTACATTCGGCGAGGTAAAGCGCCTCTCCGGAACGATGACCGGCGGAATACATATGACCGGCACATTGAAGAAGCCCTCCATTACGGGGAACCTGAATTTTATCAATACTGCCTTCACCCCGACGTTTCTTGACACATACTTGCATCTCAACAATGGAAAGGTGGCGATTGATGGGAGCGGCGTTGAATTCAAGTCCTTCGATCTTGTCGATACCGTCGGCAACACGGCTTCCATTAGCGGCCGCTTGTTCACACAGGATTTCCGCAGCTTCAGTTTCGATTTTCAGGTGCACACCAAGAAGTTCCTTCTCTTGAACAAGCGTGCAAGCCGCGACGCCCTCTACTATGGCATCGTTATCTTCGACAGCGATATCTCCGTAAAAGGAACTCAGAGCAAACCGATAGTCGCTATGCAGGCGGGATTGGACAAGGGGACCAATCTCGCGTTAGTCCTCCCCGAATCAGAGCTGGCAGTGGAGGAGCGCAACGGGATTGTAGATTTTGTTGACGTTAACGCTCCTCCAAACTCTATTATGTCCCGACAAAAATCCGGGACGGAAGAAGACACCGCGGAGACGAAGCTCCCGTCCATTGATTTCACATCGAATATCTCGGTGAACAAGGATTCGAAACTTCGGATATTGATCGACCCTATTGCGGGCGATTCACTGGTGATACAGGGTGAAGCGACTTTAAGCTTCGCCATTGACCCGAGCGGGAAGCTCACCTTGACAGGACGTTATGATATCGTTGGTGGGTCGTACCAGCTTTCCTTCGGGGACTTTATCAAGAAACAATTCTCCATCGAGAAAGGGAGCAGCCTCACGTGGCTTGGATCTCCCTATGAAGCCGACGTTGATATCACTGCAATGTACACGGTGAACGCCTCGGTGCTGGATCTGATTCAGGATCAACTTGCCGGGATTAGCCAGGAAGAGCGCAACAAATACAAACAGGAGCTTCCGATCCAGGTCTACCTGATGATGAAGGGGAAGCTGCTGAAGCCAGATATTCATTTTAAACTCGACATGGCTTCCGACCAACGGGGTGTGTTGAATGGAAGTGTTTACGAGAAACTTAATGAGTTGAACGGCCAAGAGTCCGAACTCAATCAGCAAGTCTTTGCCCTGCTGGTGTTGGGGAGGTTTATCCCGGAAAACCCCCTTGCTTCGGCAGGCGATAACAGTGCACTGACAGATCTTGCGCGTTCGAGTGCCAGCCAGATTCTCTCCACGCAGTTAAACCGTTTATCTCAACAATACGTTGCAGGCGCGAACCTCGACGTGGGTTTGGATTCATATCAAGATTACTCTACCGGGAGTGCCGAAGGACGGACCCAATTGAAACTGGCTCTCTCGAAGCAACTTTTCGATGAACGTATGACCGTCCAGGTAGGAGGGAATGTAGACCTTGAGGGAAGGCGCAGTCAGGAGAATTCGATCAACAACATGGCGGGGGATCTCAATGCGTTGTACAAACTCACCGGAGACGGCCGATGGCAGCTGCAGGTCTTCCGGCAAGACACATACGAGGGAGCTATTGACGGCGATATCACCAAGACAGGAGTCGGCGTTGTCTTTACCATTGATTTCAACAAACTTTTCGGAATCACGCTCATGCCGGTTCCTGATAAAGAAGACAAATGATGCGGGCCGGATTTTTCCATACAAGTTCTCTCAACTTTGTTGCGGCTGCCGCGATGCTTGCGGCGTTCGCCCCAGGCTGCAGCAACACGGCGTATCTCACTCACGGCGAGAAGCTTTACACCGGTGCGAAGATAAATATTGAAAAGAATGATAGCATTGTGAATGAAGGCGATCTGAAAAATCAGCTGGACCTGCTTGCGAAACCGGAGCCGAATGGAAAGCTTCTCGGGCTCTTCCGTTTCAAATTGTGGCTGTACAACATCGGGATATTTAAAGAGAGCATGGGCGAACCTCCGGTGCTGCTGGAATCTGTGTCGCCCGACCGCATTTCAGAGAGGATGCGCACCTTGTTGGAAGGCAAAGGGTACTTCCTGGCGGACGTACACTATACGGTGCATGAAGAGGAAAAGAGCGCAGACATTCAATACGATATTGCAATCAGTTCACCATACAGAATAAATGGCATTTCCGTTAAAGGCGGCAACACCGCGCTGGTCGATGCGATTCGTTCCACCATGGGAAAAACAATCCTCGCCGCGGGAGACCAGTACGATCTCGCGAAACTTAAACAGGAGCGGGAGCGCATTGACGCAGCGCTTAAAGAGAAAGGCTATTATTATTTCTCTCCCGATTTCATTGTATTCCAAGCGGACAGTACCGCCGGGAACAGGAGGATCGATCTTTCCCTTTTGGTGAAAAAAGATATACCGATTGAGGCGACACGCGTCTACACGATTGGCGACATTTATGTTTATTCGGGTTATTCGCTTAATCGCGACAGTGTCGAAATCCCTGCCGGCGATACGGTGCTCGTTGGCGGCTGCCACTACGTTGACATCGATAAGATGTTCGATCCTGCCGTCATTGTCCGTTCGGTCTTCTTTAGAAAGGGGGCCGTTTACAGCAAGAACAATCACGACCTCACGCTGAACAGACTCATGAATCTCGGAGTGTTCAAGTTCGTAAATATACGATTTGTCGTCGGCGATTCGTCAGGCATCCCGCGTTTGGAACCGCATATTTATTTAACGCCGCTGCCGATGAAAAATATTCGCCTCGACCTGCAAGGCGTTTCACAATCCAACAATCTTGCAGGGCCCGTGTTTGAATCAAGTTTTCGAAACAGGAATCTGTTTGGCGGAGCTGAACTCTTCACGCTGAGTGTAGAAGCAGGGCTCCAGGTGCCTGTCAGCGGGGGTCTGTCGGGAGGGAGATCGTATGAATTCGGCACGCATGGAGAAATAGACTTGCCGAAATTCGCAACTCCGTTCGGCATTGAAAGCGACTCCAGCCTCTTCGTTCCAAAGACCCGAATCCAGCTCGGCGTAAGCGTGCTCGATCGCCTGCTGTACTATCAGCTGTTCTCGGTGGACGGTTCATTCGGATACGATTGGAAAGGATCCATCAATACGGAACAGACTCTCAGTCCGCTCGCCATTACGTATGCGCACCTCACGAATAGAACCCAGGTCTTCGACGACTTGTTGAGCGGCAATCCATTTTTGCAGAATAGTTTTGAGGAACAATTTGTCATCGGGCAGAATTATTCATTCACATACAACGACCAGCTGGAGAAGGATCGTGCGAACCATTTGTATTTCAAAGGGAGCATCGACATTTCCGGGAATCTCCTGGAGCTTGTTCAGTCGATGTTTACCGGGCACAGAGCCGCGCCCGACGCTCCGTATGAAATCTTCGGGACGCCATATTCAGAGTACTACAAATTTGATATTGACGTGCGCAAGTACTACAGCTCCAGCGACCAATCATCGTCGCTTGCGAGCAGGTTGATCGTGGGAGTGGGGTTCCCGTACGGCAACTCTGTGTCGCTCCCCTACGTCAAGCAGTTTTACATCGGCGGAAGCAATAGCGTACGGGCTTTCGCAGCCGGGAGTCTGGGACCCGGATCGTATAAAATTCCCGACAGTGTCGCTGCAAATTCATTTATTGACCAGGCCGGCGATATCAAACTTGAAGCGAACAGCGAGTACCGCTTTCCCATCGTCAGCATTCTCAAAGGCGCACTGTTTGTCGATGCCGGCAATATCTGGCTGATGGAGCAAGACTCGAGCAGGCCGGGGAGTCAGTTTTTCGCAAAAACATTTCTCGACGAAGTAGCGGTCGGAACGGGTTTTGGCCTGAGGGTCGACCTTTCCTTCTTCATCCTCCGGGCTGACCTGGCGTTTCCATTACGCGTCCCGTCTCTCCCTGCCAACGAGCGCTGGGTCGCCGATAAGATCGCTTTTGGCGATCCGTCGTGGAGAAAGAACAACCTTGAATTGAATATTGCCATCGGATATCCGTTCTGAGTTGCGGAGCCTATCTCCATCTAAACTGTAGATAACTCATAAGGGGGGATTAACTACTCTTTCATCCCTTTGGTCGATTCCATTCGATAACAGCGATTGGTATAGTAGTAAAGCGGGAACCGTTGCTGAAGAGCAACGTTGCATCGGCCGCAAAAGGACGATGTGCCATAGCAGCAAACGATCATTCCCCCTGCGTCAGAAATCAACATAAACCGTTACGATGATGACCTACAAAGATTACTACAGGGTTCTGGGAGTTGACAAGACGGCGGCGCCGGCTGAAATAAAAAAGGCGTATCGATCCCTTGCGAACAAATATCATCCCGACAAGGCTAAGGGGGATAAATCGGCTGAAGAAAAGTTCAAAGATATCAACGAGGCCAACGAAGTCCTCAGCGATCCGGCGAAACGAAAAAAGTACGATCAGTTTGGCGCGGATTGGAAACATTACGAAGAAGCCGGAGCTCAGCCGGGTGGATTTGATTGGTCGAAGTACGCGAATACGCGCGGCGGGCAATCACGCCGAACGAGCGCGCAGGAAACCAACGAGGAATTTTCCGACGAGAGTGTCAAGGATCTTTTCGAAACATTGTTCGGACAGCGAAGCGGCCAGGGACGAGGAAGACGGAGCGTTGCCCTTAAAGGTCAAGATCTTGAAACAGAGACGACCCTTTCACTTGAAGAAGCATATCACGGTACAACGCGACTCATCCAGCTCAACGGTCAGAAGATAAAAGTGACGATCAAACTGGGCGTCGCAGACAATCAAATGCTGAGAATAGCGGGCAAAGGCGGCGGCGGAGCGGGCGGCGGTCCGAACGGCGACCTCTATCTCGGTATCAAAATAGCGCCACATCCGGAGTTTCACAGGTTTGGCAATGATCTTCAGCGTAACCTCCCCGTCGATCTTTACACAGCCCTTCTTGGCGGAAAAGCTCAGGTCAAAACGATGAAAAACAAAGTGACAGTGAATATTGCAAAGGGAACGTCGAACGGCAAAGAACTCAGGCTGCGCGGACTTGGCATGCCGGTGTATGGGAAGAAAAACGAGTATGGTGACATGCTCGTGAAGGTCGAGATCGTGCTGCCGGAACACCTGAGCGAACACGAAACGGAACTGATTAAAGAACTTGCTGCACTGCGGAAATAATCCGCGGAGCAAAAACATTCGAACGAGTGCCGCATCCAAGAAAAATTAAACCACATTTATTCACTTACCTATCGAGGACATAATGAAAGTTAATATCGAAATTGCCGACAGTGAATTAAAAGCAGTCGCGCTTCTTCTCAATACCTTGCTGGCGGATGAGTACCTGCTCTACACGAAAACGCGCAATGCTCATTGGAATATCCAGGGACCGAACTTCATCGCCCTGCACAAGTTTTTTGAAACCCAGTACGACGCTCTGGATATCATCATTGACGATGTCGCCGAACGAGTACGGTCGCTCGGCCATTTTGCTTTGGGGTCGCTCAAAGACTTCACAGCGATTACGCGGTTGAGCGAACACAACCACGATTTCGCCGATCAGAAACACATTATTCAAACCTTGTTGGAAGATCATGAAGCCGTTATCCGTTCACTCCGGAAGGACATCCAGGTCGCTGCCGAACAGCATCGGGACCTCGGTACGGCAGACTTCATGACCGGATTGATGGAACAGCATGAAAAAATGTCGTGGATGCTCAGGGCGCACCTAGCGTAATGCCTACTGCGGCACTGCGTAATGATTGAAAGATACGGAACAATCCAAATGTGGAAACTAGTGCCATTTCCAATAAATAATCTTGTGTTGTAACCGCAAAGGACGCTAAGGTCGCAAAGAAGTTTTTGTCAAAATACTAAGAAATCCTCGCGTCCTTAGCGACCTTTGCGGTGAATGAGTTATTCGAAAAACAATATTTATTTTGAGAACCAGCACTAGAAATGACTACACAACATTAATTTAAAAAAAGGCAAAATATGTTATTCACAATCGCAATCATCTTAGTCGTCCTGTGGCTTCTCGGGCTCCTCACTGCATACACTTTGGGCGGCTTGATTCATATCCTTCTTGTTATCGCCGTCATAGCTATTTTGGTTAGAGTCATTCGCGGAAGAGATTTGTTTGAGTCTGAGGGTTGATTTGGTGTAACGGAAGAATAATTAACGTAAGGGTATCTCTCACTTTGAAAGGATGTCCGTATATGAAAAAATCTATGTTCAGTGTATTCTTGTTTTGTGCCGTGCTATTCATCGGCAGCGTGTTTTCCTCCATCAACTGCGCAAGCCCGGGGACGATGAGCGGAGGTGTTGACGTCAATATCGCCGACCAGCCTATTTGGGGACCGACGGGCTATGATCGCGCCGATTTCTACTACATTCCTGATATCGATTGCTACTACTCCGTCTCCGAACATCAATATATTTACCGGGATGGGGAAAATTGGAGACATGGCGCATCATTGCCGGCGAGTTACGGCAATTATGACCCATACCATTCGTACAAAGCGGTAGTCAATGAAGATAAACCATATCAGAATAACGCGAGCCACCAGGCCAAGTACAGTTCATTCAAAGGAGTAAAGACTCAGCCTGTGATACGCGACAGCAAAGACCCCAAATATTTTGTCAACAAAGATCATCCCCAGCATGACGCATGGGTAAAAGGACAAAAGCCCTGATTTTGTTTCAGGCCAATATGCCGCAAGGGAGATATCATGTCTTCGCGTAGGTTGTAGAAAACCGATACGTGATTCCGTCCCGCCAAATTTTTTGCTTGTATCGGATGAGGGCTTGAAGAGCCCGAAAACAGAGGAAGCGCTTACACACCGCCTGATTCCTTCAGCAGTTTGTGAGCGCTTTTCGTTTTTAGCACAACCGCGACTTTCAACGATGCGTTTGCTGAGAGTGCTGGTGGAATCGAATCGGCGCGTAAGGTTCGTAATCGCAATTTATCGTGTGAAAGGGATTAACTACTCTTTCATCCTTTCGGGCTATTACTTCTCCAGCCAGCAGTCTGTATCCTTGTAGTAATTCGATAAGTGATTTTCGCAGTATTTTTCTCCGAAAAGAATTGTTGCAGGTGAACCAGTAAATTCAACGGCGAAGTTCTGGCGGCGGAATGTTGGGCCGGCCAAAAAATTAATAAGGAAAACAAAGTTATGCTACTAAACATCAAACAATTATACGGCGACAAACTCGACGCGCTCGACGGTGACATAGGACATGTAAAGGATTTTTACTTTGACGACGAGAGCTGGGTTATCCGTTATCTGGTGGTCGACACAGGATCGTGGTTAACGGGGCGCCTCGTTCTTCTTACCCCGCATGCTTTCGGGAAAGTGGACCAGTCCGAGAAAACATTTCATATAAAGCTTCACAAAAAGAAGATTGAGGACAGTCCCTCAATCGAATCGCACAAACCGGTTTCCCGCCAATTCGAAATCGAATATTACGGTTATTACGGCTGGCCTCCGTACTGGGATGGCGGAGGGATGTCGGGCATCGGCCCGATTCCGGTCGCCTTGCCCCTTTTGGTGGATCGGTTAAAGCCCCACCAGAAACATAAACATCGGGAAGACAAACATCTCCGCAGCACTGAGGCCATTAACGGTTATCACATCGAAACAAGCGACGGAGATATCGGCCACGTCGCTGATTTCATGGTCGATGAAAAGAGTTGGGCGATTCGCGATCTGGTCATTGAAACCGGACACTGGTATTCGGGCAAAGAAATCCTGATCCCGTCGAGTAAGGTCGAACGAATCAGCTATGAGGAATCGAAAGTGTTCGTGAGTCTCACTAAAGAAGACATTCAACGGACTGCAGAAAATGAAATCTCCGTTCACAGCAGTTAGCATCGCTTTTCTCGTCCCCTGCTCAGTTGATGAAAGGCAGATATGTCCTGTAAGGCAGAATCCGAAAGAAATGGACATTACCAAATAACAATTAGACCTATACATCGAATAACAATCGACAGAAAAAGGCAGTTACGATGAAAACCAATGCAGAATTACAGAAAGACGTGCAAGACGCAATTAAATGGGAACCATTATTGAACGCAGCAGAAATCGGCGTTACCGCCAAAGACGGCGTCGTGACCCTCACCGGAACCGTTGACAGCTATTCCAAAAAGACAGAAGCGGAAGACGCAGCAAAAAACGTAGCCGGCGTAAAAGCGGTGGTCGAAAAAATTGAAATTAAGTTCAACGGCCGATGGGCTAAGAAGGATGACAACGAAATCGCCGCCGAAGTAGTCAATGCTTTAAAGTGGAATTGGCAAATCCCTAAGGACAAGATTAAAGCAAAAGTCGAAAAAGGATGGGTGACTCTCGAAGGAGAACTGGAATGGAATTATCAAAAGGAAGCAGCAAGGGACGCGGTAAAAAATCTCTTGGGAGTCATGGGCGTCTCAAATATTATCGCAATTAAGTCTGAAGCCCGGGATCTGGTTGAAGAAAAAGAAATCGAAAATGCAATCAGGCGCAACTGGGCCGTCGGTGATCAGGATATTATGGTTAAAGTTTCAGGCCATAAAGTAACCCTCTCCGGTACTGTGACTTCATGGTACCAAAAAGAAGAGGCCGCACGTATTGTATGGAATGCACCCGGCGTCTGGACGGTAGACAATGAACTGGTCATAGAATATGATTACGAAGTAGTGGATTGATGAAGAGAACAACTATTACAGTTTGGGAGGGGATGACCACAACGACCTTGATGAAAATACGGGAGAGTAAACAGCGTGCAGGAGATATTTTTTAGATAATTCTTGCGGTTGGTATATAATCTTTGAAATCGGCAAGCGGGCCATGCAAATCAGCGTAGTATAGCCTGTTGAAATATCCTCATTTGCCGTAAGCCGACAGAAAGAAATTTCAGGTGCATTATGGAGACAACAAACGTCAGCCCCGTGGAGAAATCCGTAGTGAACGCTGATGCTCCCCGTACAGCCTCCCTGTCGGAACGCCGGTCGAATAGTCGATCTATTTTGCGGCGAAGCGTTCTCTGGTTAATTGGAGCGCTGATCATTGTCGGCGCAGGCGTGTTCGGGTATCACTTGGCGTTCGGCAAGACGAAAACTCTCTATACTACAGCTTCCGTTGAACGCGGCGATGTACAAAGCACGGTTGTGGCGGCTGGCATCGTGCAGCCCATCAAGTATGTCGATGTCGGCGCGCAAACTTCCGGCATGCTCCAATCGCTCAAGGTCGACCGGGGTGATGAGGTGAAGGAGAAACAGCTGCTTGCGGAAATCGATCCGGTCCTGGCACAGACGGCGCTCACGGCGGCTAACGCAGCGCTCCAAAGTATGACCTCACAGCGTTCACTGAAACAGGCGACTCTGGTCCTCGCGAAGCTGCAGAGAGACCGTAACAACGACCTGTTTGCGCGGCAGTTGGCTTCTGCCAGCGACCGCGACATCACGCGTGCGGCTTATGATGTCGCCTTTGCCGATGCCGCTTCAGTCTCGGCACAGATGAAGGAAGACTCCGCGGCTGTGAACACCGCAAAAGCCAATCTGGGTTACACGAAAATCGTGGCGCCGATGGGCGGCGAAATCGTCTCGATCAGTCTTTTGGAAGGTCAAACACTCAACGCGAATCAACAGGCGCCGAACATTTTACGGATCGGCGACATCGATACCGTAACGGTCTGGGCGCAAGTCTCGGAAGCGGACATTGTCCGTGTTAAGCCCGGCCAGGCTGTCTATTTCACAATCCTTGGAGATTCAATTCGCTGGAACGGTACCATCAGGCAAGTGCTCCCCACTCCGGAACTCATCAACAATGTCGTGTTCTACGATGTGCTTTTCGATATTCCCAACGCGGATCGCGAATTGAAGATTCAGATGACGGCGCAGGTCTTCATCGTATTGGCGCAGGCGAAAAATGTTTTGCTGATACCGGCTGCTGCCATCGGCAACGCGGACGAAGGTGCGGAGATCAATGTACAAGTTGTAAACGCCGATGGCAGTGTCGAGCTGCGTGCGATCAAAATAGGAATCAAGAGCGAAATCTCAGCGGAAGTTCTGGACGGGCTTACAGAGAACGAACAAGTTGTCACCGGCGGGCTCACAGCGCAGGTGAATAAAACGACGAGCGCACTCAGCGCCCGGAAGGGGATGTGATGTCATCACCACTTCTTCAGTTGGATACTGTCAGCCGCACGTATACCTCAGGAGGCGAGCCGCTGACGGTGCTCAGAGGAGTAAGCCTGACGATTCAGAGCGGTGAATTTGTCGCCATCATGGGCGCATCCGGCTCTGGCAAATCCACGCTTATGAATATCCTTGGGTGTCTCGACAAGCCAACAAGCGGCAGCTATTCCATCCGCGGCATCAACGTTGCCAGCCTTAACAGCGATGCGCTGGCAGCCTTGCGGCGCGACACATTTGGTTTCATCTTTCAGCGCTACAACCTCATGTCCGATTTGAACGCCGTCGAAAATGCGGAGGTTCCAGCCGTCTACTGCGGTATGGCGAAGACGAAGCGGCAGGCGCATGCTAGTGATCTCTTGGTGGAGCTCGGACTCGGGGACCGGCTGACGCATCAACCCAATCAACTCTCCGGCGGCCAGCAGCAGCGCGTCAGCATTGCCCGTGCGCTCATGAACGGCGGGCCAGTGATTCTGGCTGACGAACCGACGGGAGCCCTGGACAGTCAGGGGGGCAAAGAGGTTATGGCCATTCTGGAGAAATTGCATGGGCAGGGGCATACGATTATTGTGGTAACCCACGACAGCGATATTGCCGCGTACGCACACCGCATCGTTCATATTGCCGACGGCCGCATCACATCCGACGAGCCGCAGCAGAAAGAGAAGACGGCGAATCAGGTGCAGACCGGCGAAACGAGAATGGATGCAAATGCGGATGTGGCGGTCCTTGGAGAATCATTGAAAATGGCTTTTCGGTCGCTGGTCCACAATCGGCTGCGGACCCTGCTGACCATGCTGGGCATCATCATCGGCGTGGCTTCCGTGGTTGCGCTGATGGCGATCGGAAACGGCGCAGAACAGGATGTCGTTGAGCGCATCCAGGCCATGGGGACTGACCTGCTGACGATCATGCGCGGACCTCCAGCAGTTCGCGCTTCAGCAGACATGGTAACAAGTTTTCTGCCTGAAGATCTCCCGTCGATCGGCAGTGTGCACGGTGTCGAAATGGCAATTCCGGAAACGAACATGTCTTCACTCCTTCGTTTTGGCAATCAGGATTTAACGATCACGGCGGTCGGAACGGGCGAATATTTTCCGCAGGTGCACGATTGGCCGCCGCAATCGGGAGTGTTTTTTTCGGCAGAACACGTCAAGCGCTATTCCCAGGTCGTTGTGCTCGGACAGACAGTGGTGAACAACCTGTTCCCCGCCGGCATCAAGCCGCTGGGCCAGTACGTCCTCATTGGCAGTGCGCCGTTTCTTGTCATTGGTGTTTTAACGACAAAAGGCCTGACCCCGCGTGGGGACGATATGGATAATTCGGTTTGGCTCCCCTACACGACAGCCGGAGCGCGCATTTTTGGACAACGCTTTTTTAATGATATCGTCGTACGAGTGAAGCCGGGTGCGGACATGAGCGCGGTGCAGACAGACCTCCATACGCTTTTGATGAAACGCCACGGCAAAGAAGATTTTAACATTCGGAATATGGCCGACACAATCGAGGCCGCCGACGAAACCCAGAACACGCTCACGTATCTCCTCGCGGCGATTGCCGTGATCTCACTCGTTGTCGGAGGCATCGGTGTGATGAACATTATGCTCGTCTCGGTCACCGAGCGAACTCGCGAAATCGGCATTCGCATGGCGATTGGTGCGCGCGGGTTCGACGTGTTATTCCAGTTTCTGACGGAGGCTGTGATGGTCTGCTTTATTGGCGGCCTGGCGGGCGTTTTCGTCGGACTCGGCGGAGGTATGGCGACCACGGCGATTGCCGGCTGGCGGGTGATATTCACGGCGCCGCCGATCATCATTGCCTTTGCGTGCGCTTTTCTGACGGGCGTTATCTTTGGCTATCTTCCGGCAAGAAAAGCTGCACACCTCGACCCGATCGAGGCGCTGGCTCGCGATTAGAATGACATTGAGTCGTTCTTCATTGCATAGTTTTGTTTACGGAAAAAATGTGATCGTGAATTGAATTACATAGAGAATCTACAACACAACAAACAGGAGAAACGTTATGGGAAAAGGCCAGAACAGCAAAAAGGATTCAAAGAAAGAGCCGGCAAAAACCATGAAAGAAAAAAAGGCGGCTAAAAGAGAAAAGAAAAATGAAAAGATGGGTTATGCCAACCCCGATAAACAGGTGATCTGAGGTCATGCATAAGGAAGTTCCAATCGCGTGCGATTCCAAATAACGAGAGCGGACCAGCAGAGTTCATCCAAAAGATTACACCGGGTTGCTGCGCGAGGAACATTGAGAGTTGAACGAAATGAATCGGAGTAAAAATTTATTCCTCATGGAAGAAACCAAAACAAGGCAGGAGGTCATTGAAATGAAAAAGAAAGAACCAGGATCACGTCGCCATATCCTGCCAAAATCACCCACAAGCATTCAGGGTCTTGACGAAATAACGGGCGGGGGATTGCCGAAAGGGAGGCCGACGCTCGTTTGCGGAGGTGCGGGCTGCGGAAAGACTCTCTTTGCCATGGAGTTTCTCGTCCGCGGCGCAACCCAGTATAACGAACCGGGCGTCTTTATATCGTTCGAGGAAACAGAAGAAGAACTCACCGCGAACGTCGCTTCGTTGGGGTTCGATCTACGCGATCTCGTACGGCGCAAGAAGGTGTGGCTTGAACACATTCACCTGGAACAGAGTGAGATAGCTCAAGGCGGTGAATACGATCTGGAAGGTTTATTCATCAGAATCCACCTCGCAATCGAGACCATCGGCGCCAAGCGAGTTGTGCTGGATACCGTAGAATCACTTTTTTCGGAATTGCCGAATCCTCTTATACTCCGTGCTGAATTGCGACGGCTATTCCAATGGCTGAAACGGAAAGGCGTAACGACGATCATCACAGCCGAGCGTGGCGACGGTACGCTAACGCGCCAGGGATTGGAAGAATACGTCTCGGATTGCGTGATCCTCCTCGATCATCGCGTCAGCGATCAATCGTCCATTCGCCGGCTGCGCATCGTCAAGTACCGCGGCTCAACGCATGGTACGAACGAATATCCGTTTCTTATCGATGAGGATGGTTTTTCCGTCCTGCCCGTTACTTCCCTGGGTCTCAATTACTTTTCATCCCACGAGAGAGTTTCCAGTGGTATTCCACGTTTGGACACCATGCTCTCCGGCAAAGGGTACTATCGCGGCAGCACGGTGCTTGTTTCCGGCACTGCCGGAACGGGCAAGACGAGCATTGCCTCGCAATTTGTTGAATCGGCATGCAAGCGGGGAGAACGCGTGCTGTATTTTACTTTCGAAGAGTCTCCCACTCAGCTTATGCGCAATATGCGTTCGATCGGGATCAACTTAGATCCCTGGGTGAAGAAAGGTTTGCTTCAGTTTCATGCAACACGCCCCACACTGTATGGGCTGGAATCTCACCTGACAACGAGCATCAAATTGATCAATAGCTTTGAACCTCATATCGTAATCCTCGACCCTATTAATGCCTTCGTCATGGGAGAGAACCAAACTGAAGTTAAAACAATGCTGCTGCGCCTTGTGGATTTTTTAAAAATGAAACGGGCCACTGCCTTCTTCACAAGTCTCACGTCCGCCGCCGATGATTTGGAGAATACCGATGTGTATATCTCATCGTTAATAGATACGTGGCTCCTTCTTCGTGATATTGAAATTGGGGGCGAACGCAACAGAGGATTGTATGTGCTTAAATCGCGCGGCATGGCGCACTCCAATCAAATTCGCGAGTTCAAGCTGACCAACCACGGAATCGAATTGCTCGATGTCTACGTCGGACCGGAAGGTGTCTTGACCGGTTCGGCCCGGTTGTCGCAAGAAACGAAAGACGAGGCGGAACAATTACTGCGGAGGCAAGAAATCGGGCGAAGACAATTTGGCATAGAGCGCAAGCGCGAGGCAATGGAAGCGCAGGTGGTAGTCCTTCGGTCTGCATTTGAAGCCGAAGAATCAGATGCGCTTAAATTGATTGGAATTGAAAAAGCGAGGAATGAACAATTCACTCAGGACAGAATAAAAATGGCAGAGAGCCGAAAAGGCGACGTTCACATAAGGCCAACCGGCACAAAGAACAACAAAACGACAAGGAAAAGGAGCTGAGGGTGAAAATCAAGAATGAAAAATCGAAAGCCGACATGCGGAATAAACGCCGGGCCAAGCGGCAAAACGAACAATGGGATTTGCATCTGTATGTTGCGGGAGAGTCTCCTAAAACCGGGACCGCTTTCAGCAATCTTAATTTCATTTGTGAAGAAAAATTGAAGGGCAAATACCATATAAAAGTGATTGACCTTTTAAAGTATCCGCGGATAGCTCGCGATGAGCAAATCCTCGCCATTCCGACATTAGTGCGTAAGCTCCCCTTGCCGGTGAGGAACATTATTGGCGACCTATCCAACACAAGAGCCGTATTGATGGGACTCGGTCTCATGGCGCACTAGGCCGTTTCTCAAAACAAATATTGTATTTTCCAATAACTCATTCACCGCAAAGGTCGCAAAGGACGCGAGGATTTCTTAGTGTTTTGACAAAAACTTCTTTGCGACCTTAGCGTCCTTTGCGGTTACAATACAAGATGTAATATCGGAAACGGCACCAAAACCAAGTTCATATGGAAACCATAGCATTACAGCAGATCCAAAAAGAGAGCCTGGAATCAGATATTATCCCTGATATTAACGCCGAAGTTGTTTCTGATTCAGTCTTCAAGAATTTCTTTTTAGAGGTTTCATCGCTGGCCATTTTCACGTGGCGCTTCTTCAAAGAAGTGCTTAAACCTCCGTATGAGATCAATGAACTGATGAAACAATCATTTTTGATCGGCTACAAATCTCTTCCCTTGACGAGCATTACCGCCTTTATCATGGGACTGGTGCTTACGATTCAGTCGAGGCCGACATTGGCAAGGTTTGGAGCAGAATCGCTGCTTCCCGCCATGGTCGCAGTTTCGATCATCAGGGAAATAGGGCCGGCGATCTCTGCGTTGATCTTTGCCGGAAAGGTCGGGTCGGGAATCGGGGCAGAATTGGCATCGATGAATGTCACCGAACAAATCGATGCGATGCAGGTATCGGGCACGAATCCGTTCAAATACCTCGTAGTGACGAGGGTGCTCGCTGCAACGTTGATGCTTCCGCTGCTGGTCATCTTCGCCGATGTGGTCGGTTTGCTCGGGGCCTTTGTCGGCGTCAACTTGAGGGGAAATGTCAGCTCCTACCTTTTCTTTTCCCAGGTTTTCAGAAGCGTCGATTTCAGCGACCTGTTGCCGGCCGTTATCAAAACGTTTTTCTTTGGTTTCGCGATCGGGCTTATCGGAAGCTATAAAGGGTACACGTCGAATAAAGGAACCGAGGGCGTCGGGAAGGCGGCGAACTCAGCCGTAGTGTTCGGATCGTTAATGGTATTTGTCATAGATATGATTGCAGTTCAAATTACAAGTTTGTTTCAAAATTAGGCCGAGCGATGCAAAGTATGACAGCGAATTCAACCTTTGTAAAAACAGAGCATGGACATGCGCCGAACGCCGTCGTTGAAATGGAACATCTTAAAAAGTCTTTTGGGAATAATCATGTGCTGCGGGACATTAATTTGGTTATCAATAAAGGAGAAAACCTTGTCATCCTCGGAAAATCAGGAACCGGGAAATCCGTTCTCATAAAATGTATCGTGGGATTGGTGGATATTGATGAAGGAACGCTTTTGATATTCGGACAAGACGTTTCCGGACTCAAGGAGGAGGAACTCATTGAATTAAGAAAAAGGATTGGTTTCCTTTTTCAGAGCGGTGCGCTCTATGATTCTATGACGGTGAGGGAAAACCTCGAATTCCCGCTCAGAAGGCAATTAGGCTCGATACCGAAAGAGAGAATGAATTCACTGGTTGAAGAAGCGCTGCATGACGTTGGGCTCGCTGCGGCAATTGACCTGACGCCGTCTGAGCTTTCCGGCGGTATGCGGAAAAGGCTGGGGTTAGCGAGGACGCTGATTTTGAAACCCGAGATCATGCTGTACGATGAACCGACCACAGGGCTTGACCCTATCACATCGAGAGAAATAAGCCAACTTATCTTGGAAGTGCAAAAAAAATACAACACGTCTTCAGTTATTATCACACACGATATTGAGTGTACCAAGCTCATTGCAAACCGAATCATCGTGATGAAGGAAGGATCGTGCGCGGCGGAAGGGTCCTATGCCGAGCTCGCGAATTCCACAGATGCATGGATTCGGTCATTTTTTGAATAAACCCTGTTGCGGAAAAATGTTAGTATGATGGCCACTCACGAAGTTCGCGACGCGATCCCGTTGGGAGATGCCTTCGGCAGAAGACACAAAGTCACTAAGAAAGACAAACTTATTATTTATGGACATTACAAAATGAAGCTTTCCCTAAAAATCTTTGTGTCTTGGTGCCCTCTGCCAACGGCATCCCGTTGGGAGTGGCAAAGCCTTTAAACCCTGCGTGACATCGTTGAATAATGCATCGGAAAAAAAACAAGAGCGAACCATATGAAAAAGAACACGAGCTATAAAGTCAGGTTGGGAATATTTATTTCCCTCGGAATGGCGGTATTCATCGCTGGGATTTACTTCATCGGCGAAAGGCAGCAGATGTTCAGAAATACCTTCCGCATCAGCGGAGTGTTTAAGGACGTTTCCGGGCTGCAGCCGGGAAACAACGTGCGGCTTTCCGGAATCAATGTGGGGACGGTAGAAGATATCAGTATTGTCAGCGACACTTCTATCAGAGTAGAAATCATCGTCGATGAAAACACGCGGAAGTTCATAAAAAAGGACGCCGTTGCCGGCATCGGCTCGGAGGGGCTGATGGGAAATAAAGTTATCGTCTTAAATCCCGGTACAGGGGGGAAAAAGGAAATAGAGAACAACGATACCGTTCAGACCGTCCAACCAGTCAGCATGGACGACATTATGGTGTCATTAAGAACCACTATTGACAATACGTCCACGATCACGAGTTCTTTGTCAAAGATTACAGACAATATCCAGGCGGGAAGGGGGACCATAGGAAGGCTGCTCATGGACCAATCGATGGCGCGAAATTTCGATTCTTCGATTGTTAATCTTAAGGAAGGTTCAGAAGGATTAAGAAATCTTGTGGATTCGTCAAAAAATAATTTCGCGCGAAATTTCGATTCTATTTTTGTTAATCTGAAAGAAGGTTCGGCAGGGCTTAAAGTGCTCGCCGACAAGGCGAAGAGCAGCTGGCTGTTGTGGGGTTTTTAAGATTTGAAAATCCTTTTTGACTGCCGTTCTTTTGCGAACAAGAAATAGCGTCATCCAAAAGACGTAGGTCTTTTTTCATGCCTTCTGCTGATTGATTATGGTTCATAAATAGTTGCACCTTAATCGCGATAATACGCGAAAGCTTCGATACCATCTAAATGAGGAGTACACGAATGAAAAATTCTTGTTATGCAGTCATTGCGGTCTGTTTGTTCTTTGTTGTTCAACGGTCAGTTGCTCAAGAGCACAACTTTGGACTCGGCGTGATCATCGGTGAACCGACTGGAATCAGCGCGAAGTTATGGACATCATCCGTCACGGCATTCGATTTCGGTCTTGGCTGGTCGATCGGCGGAGACCGGATCGGAAATTATAATGGTTCGTACGATGGAGGGAGCCGCGTACATTTTCACATGGATTATCTGTGGCATACATTCGATGCGTTCAACACCGCAGAGCGATTGCCGTTGTATTACGGCATCGGCGGGCGGATCAACAGCGGCGCAGGCTACGACGCGTCTGCTGCGGTGCGGGGCGTGTTCGGCATTGCATGGCTTCCGCATAACACGCAAATGGACCTATTCTTTGAGCTCGTTCCCTCGCTCCAGCTTACCTCATCAACGCTCTTTGGTTTGGATGCCGGTATCGGGGCAAGATATTACTTTTGATGATTGATCTGCTTGCGTTTTCGCCCCCGGATTCCATTTTCCATTAACTCTCTTATAAAATGAACATCCCCGGGCAAATGACCGGGGATGCTCTCGCGTAGCGGGGAGCCGTTATCACCGGCGTATCGACAATCCCTTGAGCCGGGAGACTCCGGATGCCGAATGTCTGGGCCATACAACGTTGTGTCGCGCAGAATTTCTTCTATTAACTTGTTCGGTTCTCAAGCCGTTAGAATAAAATTCGTTGTATAGCTATGAAGAGTTATGAATTCCAAAAAAAAACGGACGGGTCGCGTAACGTGCTTAAGAAATACGTATTTTATTTTACCTTTTTTATTGATCGGTTTTTCATCTGACATTCGATATGGATTTTAAACTTAGCATCGGCCAGATCTCTCATGTAGACCTTTCCTTCAACCAACGTATCAGCCTTGGCAGCGGCGGATTTGAAAAGATAATTGCTGTCATAAGCATCTAAACCATAATCATACGTGCAATCCAATTTATAATATTCGTCGGGACCATCGCTCCCCGGATCTCCACGCTGCCAAAATAGTTTTCCTTCTCCGCCTCGGCTTCCATAGTTAATGGTAATAGTATATGTCCCATCCCAATCTCTTGAGTAAAAATTGCCATAAGTATCGTAGTAGCTTGTAGTGAAGGAAAAGTCATACACTCCCGGATACGTAGAGTAATATTGGTCATAATAAAATGTTGGAGGAAAAGAAGAAAAGACCCCATCAGAATTAAGAGTTCCGTCCGAGCTGGTTATCTCAACGTAGGCATTTCCATTTCTGCCATCCGGACCATTTGGCCCATCGCACGATGGAACTGAAATTGCTATAATTATGATAGCAACATAGAGGTAAAAAGTGTTTTTCATTTTTTTTTCCTTTTCGTAACACATGAGTTGGTGACATTGCGCCCCACAACAAGGTCGAATCAGGGTTTTTGCGCATCTACAATCCGTTTGCCGGGATGATCTTCGGATATCGGATATCGCTTTGGTCTACAGAAAGACAGTGCCGATGTAATGTTTGCTTCTTATTCTCCATGCTGAACCATCGCAAAGAAAAATATGTTAAGGATTGCGTTAAAGCGTAATTACCCAAAAGGATGAAAAGAGAATTAATCCTTTTTTAAAGAGGAAGTGGGATGTTCTTGGTGTCGGGCGGACTGCTCCATAAATTTGACAATTCCCTAACCGACCTCATGACATCGCCTCTCGTCAAAATATCTCATCGTTGAAAAAGGATTAGCTACTTATTCATCCTCTTGGGCTATTACACCTCTTTGCAATGATCGATATACTGTTCATGTTTTAGGGATAGTATTGCCTAAAATTATTTCGTGCTTTAGTAACTTAGCGGCTCATAAAAGTGTTTTTCAGCAATCTGTTAGGCGGCGGGGTTACACCCTCTTCATTCCGCCCAGCAGTCCTTCGCATAAAATTGTAGGACGCAATCAGTGCGCGTGGTGCGCAGATTTTGCGCGGTGAGTGTTCCCAGACTCTCATTACTTGTTAAAAAAAGCAGAATAATCGTTGGCATTGTTGTTGCACCTTATTAAAAATTGGATACCTGTCTCTCCCGCATTAAATTCAGGAGAGCAAATTAGCGCATCGAAAATCATCATTCTCAGCCTGGAGAAACATTTACAAAGATCGATACTTTTATTAACACGTGCAACTTCGCTCAAAGTGGAAAACACTGAATTAGCAACGGCAATTTAAAATATTTCATCAAACTATAATCATTAAGGAGAAGCAGATGAGCACAATTGATTCCGTAACGAGGAGAATCCTCACGACTTTTTTCATCGGAACATTTATTCTGGCAGCCGCTTTTGTTACCGGCTGCAAGAAGAACGATAGCAATCCAGTCGGTACTACAACAGTCGCACCTTCAGATGACGTTGCCGACGCGGCAGACGCTGTCTCCGATGCCCTTGCCAGCAACAACGGCGGCGCGATTGACCAGGTTAACGATGTATTTGAAATTGCAGGCGGTGTTGGTGTCGGCGGCGGCGTGTTAGGGAAAACGTCTTCCGATACGACAATCGTTGCAAGTGAATACGATAGCACTTCGATGTCATGGATAACGAACACGTTCAAAACACAATCTAATCTCCCGCTTTACTACGGAATCTGGACGCGGATTCATGTGCTTCAATTCCGGGGAGATGGGAACGCGCAGAAATTTAGAGTGACAAACGGCGTTGTCGCTGATACAATCCATCATCAGCTTACAGGCGGCACCGGCTACTTTTTTACTCCACGCTTAGTCCACCACTTGCTTTCGATTGGCAGCAACTGGATCGTCTCGAACACGAACACCGATACAGTAACAATCAATGGGTCATATAATTGGTCAGGGATCGATACAATACAGGCGCCTGCTGCCCGCAAAGGCAGGGTTCTCGTCCACACAATCGCGCTGACATTTGTCGACGTAAAGGGGCCGAGAGGCGCGAGAATAGCTCGATCGGCTAAGACGAGCGGAACTATTACATGCACATACACTGCGACTGTCACAGTTCCGGGAAAAGCATCATATATCGTAACGAAGACTTTTACAATTATTCTTGGCGGGGGTGACGCGACATTCTCAATCGATGGAACGAAGTATATTTCGGACTTGGCAACAGGGGACCATAATTAGCAGCTGCATTTAGTTAAGAAGAAGAGAAGGACGAAGATCATCATTGGCTTCGTCCTTTTTATTTTGGTGAGTTATCGGAAATGGCCCAAGCCGGTCAATGCGATGAGATCGATTCACTTGATTTGCTGTTACCAAATGAAACATCACATCAGTTGAGTTTGGTTGGCGTTTGGGTCAATGAATTTACCAACATGTCATACGAAGGGAATGTCCCGTCGCTCAAAGAAATCTTGCCAACGCCATGAAGAACAACCGTGGTGGCGGTTCCTGCTGTCTTAATTGTGTATGTACCGTTTGAATTGTTCGTAAAGGAAGTAGATGCCAAAATTCCGACACCTGTTGCATCTGCCGTAAGACCCACGAATGAACTTCCCCCGCCGCCAAGAGCCACCGGTTTAAAGTAATAGATCTGCGCTTTGGCAGCCAAAGTCGACAGGTCTGCGATCACCGAGCTTCGGTTCTGTTCTACAGCATTATCCTGGAAAATTGTAATACCAATCGCTACTGCGATACCGACAATGATAACACCCAGGATGATAAGAATCTGTTGTTGCTGTCCCATGTAGCCTTTCCGTTATTTTTCGATTGGTCGTGTATGGATTGAACCTATGTGTGTCCAACCGCATTGCCTCAATTATTGTACCAAAATCGAAAAATACATATTCTTCTATTAAACCACGTGGTTCGATGTGAAGAGTGGTAATTATATACTTATCAAAGGTAATTCTGACCTCAGCTTGGAAAGATGGTTGCGGAGATGAGCTGTCTACGACTCGTAGAGCGGCGACGTGCTGTCAAATAAATGGTAGAATATGCGCGCGGCGAGATCGCCGACGGCTGCGTCTGTCATTGAGCGCTTTTCGCCATCACGCTCCGCATGACTTGTCGAGCGTTCTTTGCGAGACCCGCCGTCTTTTGGCGGGAGCGGTTGGTTAGGCGGCGTTTCCCTATTTTAATAGATTCTGTGATTGAACCAGTACTATTCGTCCGTTCGCAGGTGTCGTGTTGTCCCAAAGTCAGGACGAGACATTCTGAAATTTCAACGGAATGTCAAGACATTGGGTAGTGTCCTAATTTGAAAAATGAGTACAATAAAATGTTCCCAGTATGACGTTGATGGGGTCGGAGTGCTTGAAGATGATGAAGGCGTCGACAACTATATGTCACCCTGATCCCGCCGTTCTTCGGCGGGAGAAGGGTCTATGCGGTAAGAATGACATTCCTCAAGCCTCTTACATGTCTATTCAAATTAGAACAATACCAGACATTGGCTGATCTATCCGCTTCAATTGACCATGGATCTGATGAGCCTCAACCCCGAGCCTCCCAATGCAGCGATTCATCGACGATGCTTCTACTTCAGGGACGACGGGGATCCATGTATGCAGGCGGGAAAGTGGGGATTCTAGAAATTTTCTTTTCGGATTTCCAGCGGGATATGATAAGAGGTTCTCGCCATCGTCTCGACGACTTCTAGAGATCCGGTCGAGAACCCATATTCTCTCTGGTGCTCTGTGAATCTCGGTGTCACTCTGTGTCGCAAAAGAACTGTTTCACAAAGAAACACAGGGGCGGCTCAGGGAACCACGCAGAAAAAGCCCAGAGTCGAACTTATCGGCCGCTTTTCTAGAACCATGAGACCTCCGATTTATTTTCATGATTCTCATACCCTTTTTGATATGCATCAACCCCTGAACTGCGAGTAGCTTCATCTTTATACTTTACTGCGATCTTGAACTGGAAGCTGTGATTACATGGAAGATATTTTTGGTTTCTATTCGTTGCTCCTTCAGAGCCCTTGCAAAGAATCGTACCTCGCTTTGACTGTTCATGAATTCGGACCATTGCTCTAAGAATTTCGCGTATGGAAAATCCGCCGTTAACGCAAAATGGGCTGTGGCATTCGATACACTCGCCGACGTTTGTTCCATAAACACGTTTGTTCTGAAGACACGATTTTGTCTTGTCGAAAACTACTTTGCCTTTACCTTCTGTCTCTGTTACCGCCATGCACAAATCTTCAATTTCAGGAAAGGCTTCACGAAAAGATAGCTTGTTCGAGAAAACGAATTCTGTAGCCATGAGGGTTTCCAATGCTTTCTTTGCATCTTTTTTAGACATAGTAATTTCTCCAGACTTCGTGATGGTAAAATGGGCTGCTAATTGTATGGTCAACGCAACTTCTGAGTCTTTGTTATTCGTGCAGCCTGAGCCTGTCGGGAAGTATGGAAATGTTTCGTCACCAGCCATTCCCGAGCTTCGTCATATGAATGAAAAACGTCGGCATCAATTCCTAAGGCTTCTGACTTTACCGAAATAAAGCGTTGCAAGGCATATGGCAGTTCGTGCGAAGAGACGACCGCAAGGCGATAATTATACCGATTCCGCATTGATGTAATAAAATCTGCCATTGTTTGAATCTCCTCTGCGGGCCTGGTATAAAAGCTCTGAGATTCTTCAAAATCAAATAATAAGAAAGAGTCCGGCGGCCGTTCAGGATCAGCAAGCGATCTGAGAAGTGCCGTGCGAAGGTCGTTTATGGTACATTCTCCGGCCATGTAGATAACAATGATATTAAAGTCGAATCGATAATTCGCCGGCATTCGGTGAACACCTCCTTCACACTAATCCAAGCACTGGTTGCTTCTTAATGAATTACAGCCAACTTTCGTTGAGTCCAGATTACCCGAAGAAAAAAACATCTCTGAATGGCAATAGGGATAATACTATAGATGTTGAAAATTGTGAATAGTCCAAAAGGATGAAAAAGGGATTAATCCTCTTTTAGGGAAGAGGTGGGGATGTTCTTGGTGTCGGGCGGACTCCTCTGTGAATACAGGATTAGCAGGATGATGAAAAAGTCCATACAACTTGCCACTCTCGCGGGGATGCCGTTGACAGAAGACACAACGACACTAAAAAATTAAAGTAAAAAACTTCTGTCGTCAATATCATCGACGGTCGAGACAGCGATTTGCTTAAAATTATTTCGCGCCTTCGTGACTCATAAAAGTGTTTTTCAGCAACCTGCCAGTGCCGTTTTCAATACATCATCTTGTGTTTTACCGCTCACGAAGTTCGCGAAGCGATCCCGTTGGGAGATGCCTTTACGAAGGAACCTCCAATGGAGTCCTTTGGACCTTTGGGTCGGCACAAGGCGTGGAGAACGCCAAGAGTATTGTAGTTCTTTATACTCATAGCTTCTTGGCGTGCTTGTCGTCTTCGCGGTTAAAAAATTCAAGAGAGGATCGTACATCATCATCCCGCGTTCAGCTATCCAATGATAAACCGTCAGGCATCGGTATGCTCGAACTCGTGCCGTGGCAGGAAGAAAGGAAATAAAAAAGGCACGCCTTCTTTCGCGTGCCTTTGAATATTTGATGCCGTACTGCGTAACGAATGTTTATGAAAACGCCGCGAGAGTTGATATTAGATTATTGATTGATAAACATTTTCCCGGCATTGATCCTGACGAAGGCATAGTTCAAGGAGGGCAATCCGTAAAACTCCGCCGCCTTTTTGCCGTATTCGCGGGCGTGTTCCTTGTCTCCCTTCAACTTGTACGCCTTGGCGAGACGGTACAGGTTGTACGCATCCTGCAAGTTCGATTGCAGAAGTTCGTTGACCGCTTTATAGCCGTCTTTTTCCGCCAGCGCAATCGATCCCGCCAGCTCGTGAGCGAATCGCATTTGGCTCTCGTTCTTTGTCTGCTCGGTCATGTCCTCAAAAATTTCTTTTTCCTCCTTCGCCTTGTTCAGATCTCCCTTCGCCAGTGCGGCGTAGGCCTCGTTGTAGTGGCTGATACGCACCGCATTTGCCTTGATCTCCGGCGAGAGGTCCGACTGTGTAATGAGGTGGAGGGACTTCCGGTAGGCGGCGATGGCATCATCCGGTTTTCCTGATTCAAGAAGAACGTTGGCCTGGGCTCCGACATCGCCTGCCATTCCGACAACATCGTTAATTTTTTTGCCGACCGCAAATTCTGCGTCGAAGTCTTTCAACGCTGCATCCATATTGCCCGCATCCGCATCGACGACTGCTTGGACAAAGTATGCCTGTCGTTGTTCCCCCTCGTTGCGGGCGATTTCGAGGAGGTGATGTGCTTCCTGAGCGGCCAGCCCCGGCTTTCCCTGGTAGAGAAAATTCATCGTCAAACCGATTTCGGAGGAAGCAAAATTCGGATCGATGGCGAGCGCTTTCTTGTAGTTGGTTATTGATTCATCGAAACGGCCCATCTTCAAAAGAAGTTCCGCGTAGGAATCATACGGATTGGCATCTCCGGGGATAAGCTCGGTATATTTTTTGAACGCAGTTTCTGCGTTTTCGAATTCTCCGGCTTGACGGTACGCATAGCCGAGCAGGTTGTAGGAAGGGGCGAATTTATCCGCAATGCGGACCGACCGGACCAGCTGGCTGATTGCACTGTCATATTCCTGCTGGCCGAAGAAAAATGTTCCGAGGGTTAAACGATCGCGCTCGTCGTTCGGATAGAGTGATACCAGCTTTTCGAGATATCCGCGCTGTTCTTCAAACTGAGTATTTGCTCCAGCCTGAGCAGCTAAAATCATAAGGCGTTCGCCTTCGGAAGCCGCGTCCTTATGGGACACTGCTCCGTTTATATTCTCCAAAAAATCCTTCGTCGTTAATGACATGTTTGCGCGGTTTAGATAGGCAGTTGCAAATGATGGGTCGAGTGCAATGGCTTTGTCGAAGTGGGTAAGAGATTTGGCGGTTTCGAGATTGTCGGCAAGCATCAGCCCTTCAAGGAATTCTTTCCGTGCTTCATCCGATGCGGTTGTCACCGGTATTTTCGCGGAGACATTTTCTGCAGATCGAGCTTCCGCACTAGACAACAGCATACATGCAACTGCCAACACCACAATTTTCTTCATACTACCTCCGATATGTGTTAGTGAAATGATACGATGAGCCTTCTGAATAATCCCGAAAGCGCGGCTCGCGCAAATCCCAAGGGGATGGCTTCGCCAGACGCAAAGTCGCAAAATGATTCTAAAACAGAATCTTCGCGCCTTTTCCCGAACGGATGGCTTCGCCAGCGGCTTAGCGCGAAACAATTTTTCAGATGTTTCAAGATGTAAATACGCATCGCCGCCACCGTTCGTTTGTATGGTCGAACGAAAAACCCGCCAAACAACAAAGCGGTCATTCCAATAAAACTACACTGGTAACGGGCGTTTAGAGAGGGAATACACTACATGTATATCGATACGAATAATCGGGAAAAAAGTTGCGGGTTGGGCATGGATGTTGACCGCCGTTGAAATAGCTTTGAGGATCAATACTTTTCACGTTGATAAATCGGTATACTTCACTATTCAATTGTGTTGAGTGGAGCGCTGATGCGGTCGATATATCGTTGAGTCCAGTCTATCTTGAGAGAGCTACTGGCTTTCTTGACGAATACTCAAATTCGAGTCAAACCGCTATCTATAAATAGAGATTTCTGAATAATTCCAAAAATACATCTCGCGCAAACTCCGAAGGGATGGCTTCGCCAGCGGCTTGGCGAGAGGCAATTTTTCAGATGTATTAAATATAACGTCTATCTCCGTAGCCGTCCTCCGAATCCTCCGACAGCAGCATCAACCTGCGGAAGAGGGGGAAGAATCGTTCTGTGAGCAGGGTGTTGATGTAACGGTGGTTCGGGAGTAGGCGGTTTTTTCACCTTGACTCTCACCTAACTTCCGCGTAAACTTGTGCGAATATACGACCGATTCGGGGGCGAACGGTTCAAACCTCCTGATTCGATTCTTGATGATGGGGGTTTTCGTGTTTTATGTAGCTTGTCTTTCGTTGCCGCAGCTTAGCTCCGGTCGTTAGCTGGCACAAAAGGAGGACAATATGAAAAGGCTCACGATTTCTATCATACTTTTCTTGTTTGACACCTTAGTCGATGCGCAGGTTAAAAATCCCTATGCTATTTATTCCCTTAAGCAAAAAGTATTGTCTGAACTCGAATGGCGACTCGCCCAAGCTAATCTCAAACTTGGATCAACAGGTTATTTCGTATCTTTTGATAAAAGCTCAACAATATTCAAAGTAGACAAGTTTACTAACGCTCATACACTGTCTACAACTCCCCCTGTGTCGTTAAGAGAGATTCTCACAACTGATTGCAATTTAGTCGAGGCTGTAATTGGAAGTGAGTTCCCAGAATTCGGCCAACGTGGGAGTAAAGATCTAAAGGTTACATTTTTCATCGGTGAAGCATCAGCGCGTATTTTCGCAAATTACTCGTCACAAACTCTCTCTTTCACCGATGACTATTACAATTTCAGAAAAGAACATGGGCAATGATCGCACAAAGATGGAATTCTTCGAATTGGGCATACACTATTACATCGCCGGACGTTATGCAGTCTTCTCGGGCCTCGTATCGATTGCAGGCAATCTACACCATCATGCAGTTGAATTGTTGCCTAAAGGATGCTTGTCAGATGGAGTAGACTTCGCAAACCTAAAGAAGCTCAGACATAGTCTTACAAACTTGTGGGATACTTTTAAGAAAATCAATCCGGACTCTCAACTCTTAGAATTTGATCAGACGATTAACGATCTCGATCATTTAGAAGATTTGCGATATCCCGATGAAATACCAAAGGGTAAAGTGGTTTCTATTTCGCCAGGTGGGATAGTCAAGCCAGTAGTGCCACCTCAAAGAGGCAAAGAAGTTCCCATCTATTCCCTTTCGTATACAGAACTCGATAAACTCGTTAAAGCTCTATTTAGAATTGGGTCTATTAATCCAGCATTCTTCGTCGATCGGCTGCGCAAGGAAGCGAAGCAGTACCTTTTCGAGGGTAATTTGCATCCACTTGACTAATTCATATGCGCAGCCTAACCAGCTGCTGAAGCTGACGGAACGGGCCGTCGACGATTTGGTCACAGCTTAGCTCTAATCGGTTAGGAGGGCGAAGAATATTGGCAAGTTGATTTCTACATTCCAAAATTCTTTAATATATGGTATGAATCTTCGACAACTGCTATTCATTTGTTTCCTTTTCGGGCTTGTTTCAATACAATGCTCACATTCTTTGCCTTTTGTTAGCTCTTTGCCATTTGAGGGTATTGATACGACTTTTGACTTTACCCAAAGTAAAACCATTGCAGTGTATATTAATCCCTCTGGAAGAGACACGATCGATTCTTATCTTAGAAATATCGTCGATCTTGGTTTTATTTCACGAGGTTATCGGGTAATAAATGTACTTCCGAAAGTTGTTCCATCTATTTCATCAAGATGGATAGGACATCAGGCAATTGCTGAAACGTTAATCCAGAAGACTATTGCTCGTTCCGCAGAATTTGTTGCAACTACCCGTCTCCAAATGGACAGCGTTGATTTTTATTGGGGTGCGACTCGCTATGGCTATTATCAAGATAAAGCTTTTCGAATATATGTAGAAATAGCAGTGTTCGACAAAAACACGAAGAGAATTGTTGCGGCATATCAGTCGGTCGATACGATGAGATTTTTGCAGGAGCCTCTTCAGATCAGAACGGGATTCTACTATCATGAGCCGTTATTCGTTCTCATTGAAAGATCATTGACAAAATTTAAAGATAAATTTCCATTCTGTTCATTAGATTTTGCAAACTCTGCGTTCTATCATTTCCCTCTAGTCCTGCTCGTCGACAGAAGTTATCGAAAACTCTATCCGGATTGGAAGAATCGATTAGAACTTAGGATGATATATGTAAACGAAATCTTTCGTGATCAATTTGACATGCAATTTGATGTTCGAGGTTATCGCGAACGGAATTCAGAGTTTTCAGGATCGCTAGAGTACGAGTTAGAGGACTTGAGAGAAACCACTGACGCCAACGATACAGTATATCTAGGAATCACATATGATCGATTGCTCGCATTGAATTGGAAACAACGCTCCCGTGTTGGTCTTGCTTTTTCTCTCGGTACACAGGCAGTGATTTCAGCGCAACCTGTACATCCAGATGAAGAACCATGGAACTCCATTGAAGAAGCAATTACAATTGTTCATGAACTCGGGCACATTTTTGGAGCACCCCATGTTCTCAATGAGACTTCGATAATGTATCCACAAATGGGAGCCATGAGCTATCTATTCGACCCTTACTCGCATGTTATTATTGAAAACACAAGGCATGATTTCTCAGCGCTCAAGCTAAGAGGTCGGCTCGAAAAATATTTAAGAGCGATTCCTGAAATGTACAATACATATCCCTCTCAAAATGTGGAAATAATTCAGCCATTGGGTAAGTTGACGGAAGGATTAATCCGTATGAAGTCAACCAGGAACAACCGCGTTAATGATACCACGGCTTTGATATTTAATACCATTTCTGATACGTCGCTCTCTTATGCCACTTTGGGCTACCTCGCATTCAGTAAGCACCACTGGAATGAAGCTATCGCATTATTTTCGAAATCGATCGAATTCCGTTCAGATTTTACTGAGGTTTTGTGGTACATTAGCCGATGCTATACGGCAGCAGGGAAAAAAGCAGAGGCGGAATCGTTCCTTAAGCGCTCAAAGGAATTAGGTACAAATTGGATTGCAGATGATTGATGGACGGGCATCGCCCGTCTAACAAGCGCTTCAACCTGACGGAAGCAGCCGTCGACGATTTTGCACGCGCGAAACAACCAGCTACTATTGAACACGACTCGCCACGCGCGGACTGGATTCCGTCGCTGCGGCGCTTCGCCGCCGCAGCTTAGCTCCGGTCCGTTAGAACGCACAAAATACATATTTCGTTTTTTGAGTAGTTATACGCCACTGCTTGCTTCAAGGAGAAAAACATGACCAACCAACACAACACGCCATCCATTTCAATTGGACGCACCGACGTGCGCATAGCGGCTGCCGCAACGATTGCATTTCAGTACCATAAATTCAGTCATAACAGAAGGGAAAAAACAACATGAACATCGTGCTATGGATTCTGCAAGTCTTGCTGGCGGCGCTATTTCTCTTTCACGGTTACATCATGGTCTTCCCGCCCGCAGCCTTGATTGAGACCATGAATCAGGTATACTCGACCTGGTTTCGTCTCTTTGTGGGCATTTCCGAATCGCTCGGTGCGATTGGGCTACTGCTGCCGGGCATCACACGCATTCTGCCCCGGCTTACTTCCTGGGCGGGCTTCGGTTTGGTGATCGTGGCGGCGAGTGCTTCGGTATTCCACTTTTCCCGTGGCGAAACTAGCTCCGCCATCATCACGGCTGTGCTTTTTGTGCTATTGGCATTTGTGTCCTACATGCGTTGGAAGGTGAAACCCATAGCGCCGCAAAAAGCCACCTGAGTGCTTACCAATATTCTAGTTAGCGGTAGTGGTAACCTGGTCCAGACACTACTCAATCATGATTTAGTGGATGAACTTTGGCTTCTAATTCATCCGTTGACGCTCGGTACCGGAAAGAAGTTGTTTTGACAATGGCACGACCCCGGCAGCATTCAGTTTAAGAGAGTACAGCTACACCAAGCGGAGTGATCGTTGCTAATTACAAGCGAGCCGGAGAAGTTAAGACGGGTACTATGGGATCTCAAGAGAAATAAAGTAAGCACGAACATGACACGGCGTCTACCGTGTGCGTTCTAACCAGTCGCACAAGTCCCGAAGGGATCCCTTCGGGACTGACGGAACCAGCCGTCGACGATTTAAACCAAAATTGGCTAACCGAAAAGCGGCAGATCACACAATCGGATGTAGCTATTCGATAAAACAAAAAATCCCTACTGTCTCTCAACAGTAGGGATTTCTTCTTTAGACCTTGTAGCGGGGACAGGACTTGAACCTGTAACCTTCGGGTTATGAGCCCGACGAGCTACCAATTGCTCCACCCCGCGGTGTTTCATAATATAGACAAATGTTATTGGTAAGTCAAGAACGTGTGGGCGCGCCGCGATGAACCGAAGTTCTTCGGAAGCCAGCAAAGTTCTTGATAGAAATTCCATCTTTGAGTATATTCAAATGGAAAAAATTAGCACTTTATTCGGTCGATGAAGAAATTATTGATTCTTATTTCAAACGACGACGGAATTCACGCTCCCGGCATCAATGCATTGGCGGAGGAAATTAAAAAGATCGGCGACGTTGTGATCGTCGCGCCTGACAAGCAGCAGAGCGCCGTCGGCCATGCGATCACAATGAATTCCCCTCTGCGTGTTCAAAAGGTCGACAAGCAGGGGACGTTTTTCGGCTACGCGGTTACCGGGACTCCCGCCGACGCCGTGAAGCTTGCGGTTCGTTCATTGCTTCCGCATCCTCCCGACCTCGTTATTTCCGGTATCAACCACGGCTCGAATACCGCGATCAGCGTGATCTATTCGGGTACGGTTTCTGCCGCGACCGAAGGAACGATTCTTGGTATTCCTTCTTTTGCAATTTCTTTAACGACTTATGACGAAGCAGATTTTTCGTATGCGGCAGTGTTTGCCCGCAAGTTGTCCCTGAAAATTATTGAACAAGGTTTGCCGAAAGGAACGCTGTTGAACGTAAACGTCCCGCCGGTTGCGGCATCGGAAATTAAAGGAATCGTGATCACGAAGCAGGGAAAATCTGTTTGGAATGATGAGTTCGAATCGCGAAGGGATCCGAACGACAGGGAATATTTTTGGCTCAAAGGAGATCTTCTTGAGCTTGACCATGACGACGACATCGACCAGAGGGCAATACTCAACAACAAAGTTTCAATCACACCTATCCACTACGATCTCACTGACTACGCAGCATTCGAAGCGATGAAGAAGTGGGATATTAACTCTCTCAATTAACTGAAAACGAACAGGAGAATACTATGCGAATCGGAATACTAACGGGGGGCGGCGATGTGCCGGGATTGAATCCATGTATCAAATCGGTTGTCTATCTCGCTGCGGATGCGGGCGCGGAAGTCTACGGATTTCGCCGCGGCTGGGCTGGACTTCTCAACTTCAACGCCGACGATAAAGAAAGCCAGCATAAATGGGTTATGCCGCTGACAAAGCAAAACACGAGGACCATCGATCGTTCCGGCGGAACGTTCATTCATACTTCAAGAACAAACCCGGGAAAGGTGAGATGGTCGGACATCCCAAAATTTCTGCAGGATCCGAAACGCCCGCCCAAAGACGGCGACCCGATTTCCGATTTCACTCCGCACATCTTGCGAAACCTTGAACACTTGAAAATCGACGTGCTTATCACGATCGGCGGAGACGACACGCAAAGCTACGGAGTGCGTTTGCACCAGGAAGGATTCCCTGTCGTCGCTATTCCTAAGACGATGGACAACGATGTGTTCGGCACAGACTATTGCATCGGCTTCTCGACTGCCGTCACGCGGAGCGTTGAGTTTATCACGAACCTGAGAACATCTGCCGGTTCGCACGAGCGAATTGCGGTGATCGAACTCTTCGGAAGAAATTCGGGAGAAACGTCGCTGATCTCGGCGTATCTTGCCGGTGTCGACCGTGCGATTATTTCCGAAGTCCATTTTGATCCGGAGAAACTCGCAAAGTTTTTAATGGATGACAAAAAAACCAATCCGAGCAACTACGCGATCATGACGATTTCCGAAGGAGCGCAAATGACTGCCGGCAAGATCGTCGAGTACGGAGAGCAGGATGCGTACGGACACAAGAAGCTTGGCGGGATCGGGCAGATTACCGGTGAGGCGATTCAGAAAATTACCGGGTCTCACATCATCTACCAGCAAGTCGCTTATCTGATGAGAAGCGGAGAACCGGACGCGCTCGATCGCATGGTTGCCATCAGCTACGCGAACCTCGCGACCGACCTTGTGTTGAAAAAGAAAACAGGGAACATGGTCGCGCTGCGCGAAGGAAAGTACACCACGGTTCCCATCGACACACTGACAAAAGGTCTGAAGCGTGTTGACGTTCTCCAGCTTTACGATGAGGACAAGTACCTTCCCAAAGTTATTAATATGCTCGGCAAGCCGATGTTTTTGTACTGAAAGAAGGTGTAGGACACTTACCCTGATGGAGGCCGACAAGCCCAAGAATTTAGACCTTCACCTTATGTGGAAGTGTCCTACACCTAATCGGAATCCCAATATTTCTTCAAAAATCTATCGAATTTATTCAAAAGTTTCTTGACAACTGGATTATTTGTTCGTATATTAAAAGCCCGTTCAGAAACGGGCTTTTAATTCTACAAGAAATTGTTCTTTGAAAATTTGTGTGCACAGCTTCTAAGTCAATTACAATCAAGGTTTTAACCTTGGCTAATTAATACAATAAGCCAAATCAATCATACTCGAAGTTGATAACTCAAGATATCGAATTACAACGGAGAGTTTGATCCTGGCTCAGGACGAACGCTGGCGGCGTGCCTAACACATGCAAGTCTGGGAGAATAAGGTAGCAATATCTTTAGTAAACCGGCGCACGGGTGAGTAATACGTAGGTAACCTGCCCTTTGGTCTGGGATAACCCCGCGAAAGCGGGGCTAATACCGGATGATGCAGCGGCTCCACATGGAGATGTTGTTAAACCCCGTAAGGGGGCCAATGGATGGGCCTGCGTCCCATTAGATAGTTGGTGAGGTAACGGCTCACCAAGTCTGCGATGGGTAGCTGATCTGAGAGGATGATCAGCCACACTGGAACTGAGACACGGTCCAGACTCCTACGGGAGGCAGCAGTGAGGAATATTGCGCAATGGACGAAAGTCTGACGCAGCGACGCCGCGTGAAGGATGAAGGCTCTTTGAGTCGTAAACTTCTGTAGAGAGGGAAGAATGTCCCGTTCTTCGGGATTGACGGTACCTCTAAAGTAAGGATCGGCCAACTACGTGCCAGCAGCCGCGGTAATACGTAGGATCCGAGCGTTGTCCGGAATCACTGGGTGTAAAGGGAGCGCAGGCGGGCTTTCAAGTCGGTGGTGAAATCTTACAGCTTAACTGTAAAACTGCCTCCGATACTGCAAGTCTTGAGTGTGGAAGAGGGCGATGGAATTCATGGTGTAGCGGTGAAATGCGTAGATATCATGAAGAACACCGGTCGCGAAGGCGGTCGCCTGGTCCATTACTGACGCTCATGCTCGAAAGTGTGGGGAGCAAACAGGATTAGATACCCTGGTAGTCCACACCTTAAACGATGAATACTTGGTGTCGGGTCGTAAGGCTCGGTGCCAAAGCTAACGCATTAAGTATTCCACCTGGGGAGTACGATCGCAAGGTTGAAACTCAAAGGAATTGACGGGGGCCCGCACAAGCAGTGGAGCATGTGGTTCAATTCGATGCAACGCGAAGAACCTTACCTGGGTTTGAAAAGCAAGATTCTAGTCCCTGAAAGGGGATTACCCGCAAGGGGTCTTGTACAGGTGCTGCATGGCTGTCGTCAGCTCGTGCCGTGAGGTGTTAGGTTAAGTCCTGCAACGAGCGCAACCCCTACATTTAGTTGCCATCAGGTAATGCTGGGCACTCTAAATGGACTGCCTACGCAAGTAGTGAGGAAGGTGGGGATGACGTCAAGTCCTCATGGCCCTTACACCCAGGGCCACACACGTGCTACAATGGCCACTACAAAGGGCTGCAATACCGCAAGGTGGAGCTAATCCCAAAAAAGTGGTCTCAGTTCGGATTGAGGGCTGCAACTCGCCCTCATGAAGCTGGAATTGCTAGTAATCGTAGATCAGCACGCTACGGTGAATACGTTCCCGGGCCTTGTACACACCGCCCGTCAAGCCATGGAAACTGGGGGTACCCGAAGTCGCTGTCCGAACCCGCAAGGGACGGAGGTGCCTAAGGTAAAACCAGCGACTGGGGCTAAGTCGTAACAAGGTAGCCGTATCGGAAGGTGCGGCTGGATCACCTCCTTTCTAAGGAGCATGTCATCCGCGAAAGCGGAGACGATATCAACTTAGAATAACATTCCTTGAGAGTAATTACTTGCTGCTGTGCACACATTTTTCTTTTAACCTTAACTGACCATGGGCCTATAGCTCAGTTGGTTAGAGCGCACGCCTGATAAGCGTGAGGTCAGTGGTTCAACTCCACTTAGGCCCACGTTTAACGATGGCATAAGCGTGAGGTCGGTGGTTCTGTCGAGGGCATCCCTTCGGGAAACTCCACTTAGGCCCACGTTTAACGATGGCATAAGCGTGAGGTCGGTGGTTCTGCCGAGGGCATCCCTTCGGGAAACTCCACTTAGGCCCACGTTTAACGATGGCATAAGCGTGAGGTCGGTGGTTCTGCCGAGGGCATCCCTTCGGGAAACTCCACTTAGGCCCACGACGGCGAGCGCAAGCTCCAGACGGATCGGCGCCCAAGGGAATTATCGATTGCCGAATGACGAATGTCGATTGTTCTTTCAATCGGCAATCATGAAATCGAAAATCGAAAATTGTCCTGGGGCTATAGCTCAATTGGGAGAGCGCCTGGTTTGCAACCAGGAGGTTACCGGTTCGATCCCGGTTAGCTCCACAAAGAATTGACGATTGGCGAATGCCAATTTTCGAGTGTGGTTCTAGAAATTTAGGGCTTTCATTCGTAATTCGGCAATCGAAATTCGGAAATTTTTTTTTGTTCTTTGACAATCGAGAAGAGGAAATCTTACATGCGGGCAAGTAGTTGTCTGCCGTCTCAGGATGGCGGGCGAACAAACGTCTGCAACAAAGATTTTTTCGAAACCCAAAAGCATTATGTAACAAGCTTCATAGATCAACTTTCCATATAAGTTTATTGATGCACCGTCTCGTTCAGATTTTTGGGCGGGATTCTACGTTGTGTGTTCAATAAAAGATTTTTGGTTAAGTTACTAAGAGCATGCGGAGGATGCCTTGGCACGAGAAGACGATGAAGGACGCGGCTACCTGCGATAAGCTTCGGATAGGCGGAAACAGCCTTTGACCCGGAGATGTCCGAATGGGGCAACCCATCCCGAGTAATGTCGGGATACAACGTGCTGAATTCATAGGCGCGTATGAGTCAACTGGGAGAAGTGAAACATCTCAGTAACCCAAGGAAGAGAAAGAAAATCGATTTCCCAAGTAGCGGCGAGCGAAAAGGAAACAGTCTAAACCGTACGGCACATTAAAGGTTGCGACCGTTGTGCCGTTGGTGTTGCGGGACCTTTTGATTGGATCGCAAAACAGTCGAGGAGTCAGAAACCATTTTGTTAGCTGAATTTTCTGGAAAGCTAAACCATAGAAGGTGATAGTCCTGTAGGCGAAAACGAAATGGCTCCTAAAGGTATCCCAAGTAGTACGGAGTAAGTGAAATTCTGTACGAATCCGCCAGAACCATCTGGTAAGACTAAATACTCTCTCGTGACCGATAGAGAACAAGTACCGTGAGGGAAAGGTGAAAAGAACCCTTAAGAAGGGAGTGAAATAGTACCTGAAACCGCATGCTTACAAACGGTTGGAGCAATTCAGTTGGTGCTTGCACCGGCTGGAGAGTGACAGCGTGCCTTTTGCTTAATGAGCCTACGAGTTGCTCGTACGTTGCAAGGCTAATGGACTAAGTCCAGAAGCCGTAGCGAAAGCAAGTCCTAACCAGGGCGAACTTTAGTAACGTGCGGCAGACGCGAACCCGTGTGATCTACCCTTGGTCAGGATGAAGTGGCGGTAAAACGCCATGGAGGTCCGAACTGATGTGGGTTGAAAACCGCTCGGATGAACTGAGGGTAGGAGCGAAAGACCAATCAAACTCGGAGATAGCTGGTACTCCCCGAAATAGCTCTAGGGCTAGCCTCATGTTATAGTATCACGAAGGTAGAGCACTGATTGGGCTAGGGTCGTCACAACGATACCAAACCCAGACAAACTCCGAATAGCGTAGATACGTTTCATGGGAGTCAGGCAGTGAGAGATAAGTTCCATTGCCAAAAGGGAAAAAACCCAGACCGCCAGCTAAGGTCCCCAAGTCGAAGTTAACAGAGAAAGGATGTTAGGTTGCTCAGACAACTAGGATGTTTGCTTAGAAGCAGCAATCATTTAAAGAGTGCGTAATAGCTCACTAGTCAAGCGACCCAGCGTCGACAATTATCGGGACTTAAACTTCGCACCGAAGCTACGGACACCATCATTCGATGGTTGTGGTAGGGGAGCATTCCATCTGCATCGAAGGTGAGAGATAACTCTTGCTGGAGCGGATGGAAACGCAGATGTAGGCATAAGTAACGATAATCCAAGTGAAAAACTTGGACACCGAAAATCTAAGGTTTCCTGAGCAACGTTAATCGTCTCAGGGTTAGTCGAATCCTAAGGTGAGGCCGAAAGGCGTAACCGATGGAAAACAGGTTAAATATTCCTGTACCTGCTTGTAGTCGTTTGATCATAAGGAGTGACGCAGAAGTGAAATCCGGCCACCTGCTGGCTTAGGTGGTTTAACCGTGTAGGGAGGACGTGTTGGCAAATCCGCATGTCCGTTAATCCCGAGGCGGGAATAGGGCGCCCGCAAGGGCCACAACTGGATCTAACCACGCTGCCAAGAAAAACTTCGTATGAGAGACTGCAGACAGATCGTACCGCAAACCGACACAGGTAGATGAGAAGAATATTCTAAGGTGCTAGAGTGAGCCGTGGTTAAGGAACTCGGCAAACTGACCGCGTAACTTCGGGATAAGCGGTGCCCCTAGTAGGTGAGGGTGTACAACCCAAGCTGAATGGGGTCGCAGTGAAACGGGCCAAGCGACTGTTTAACAAAAACACATGTCTCTGCTAAGACTTTAAGTCGATGTATAGGGACTGACACCTGCCCGGTGCTGGAAGGTTAAGGAAGGGAGTTAGCCGCAAGGCAAAGCCCCCGACCGAAGCCCCAGTAAACGGCGGCCGTAACTATAACGGTCCTAAGGTAGCGAAATTCCTTGTCGGGTAAGTTCCGACCTGCACGAATGGTGTAACGACTTGGTCACTGTCTCAACCACGGGCTCTGTGAACTTGTGGTACCGGTGAAGACGCCGGTTACCCGCATATGGACGGAAAGACCCTATGCACCTTTACTGCACCCTACTATTGGGTTCGGACAAAGCATGTGTAGAATAGGTGGGAGGCTTTGAAGCCGGGGCGCTAGCTTCGGTGGAGCCAACAGTGAAATACCACCCTTGTTTTGTTGGAATTCTAACCTCGCTCCGTAATCCGGAGTAGGAACAGTGGTAGGCGGGTAGTTTGACTGGGGCGGTCGCCTCGACCGCAATATAAATATGGGGCTCTCGCGTGGCAACACGCGAAGCAAACATCTGGCTGTATGCTGGAACATCCGTTCACAGGTAAACTCAAAACTCTCCGTTCTGAGTTTGTCGAGTGATGCAGCATCCGATGAGACTCCGACATATTTTTCGGAGTAAAACATTCATCGGTGCGGACAATCAGCAGGGAAGTCCAACCATTTTCAATTGACGATTTGCAATTTTCGATTTTGCATCAAAATCGAAAATCGGCAATCGAAAATTGCAAATACCAATGACCCCTCAACGACTATACGCCGGATTCCGATTCTACAATTCATCAGAAGCGGAAGTGATATAGTCTGATCTTCATAGCGATATGAAGTCTCGATCAAAAACGAATCGGGATTCTAGTCAGCCCAAAACCAATATGTATTCGCGAGAAATTGAAAAAGCAAAATCTCTGCTGAAGCTCAACGACATGCAGCGTGAAGTTCTTGTCGGAGTCCTTCTCGGAGATGCGCACTTGGAAACGCAGAACAGCGGCAGGACATACAGAGTGAAATTTGAATATGGCGCGGAACATGCGGAATATGCAAATCACCTGCATGAACTGTTCAAGGAGTGGATCCTCACTCCGCCGCAGCTGAAACAGGATGCAACACACAACAATATCTGGTTTCAAACGGTAAGCCATTCGGCGTTTCGATTCTATGCTCACCAGTTCTATGATGAAAATAGAAAGTGCGTTCCAAACCTTATCCATCGATACCTCACCGGGCGAGCAATCGCTTACTGGTATATGGATGACGGTTCGATCAAGTCTCGTGATTCAAAGGGTGTTCTTTTTAACACTCAAGGTTTTGTAGAGAATGATGTGAAGCGATTGATGGATGCTTTGCGAACAAAGTTTGCACTTGAAGCAAACGAACGCAAGCAAAACGATGGGATTCAGATATGCATCTCAGGAAAGTCGTACGAGAGATTTCGTGAGATTGTTGATGAGTTCATCCTTCCTTCAATGCGATACAAAATTCCGGTTGACAGGAAAACACGTATGCCTAAATTGTAACGGAGGCTCTCAATGGTTCCCTCAGCATGGTTGGTAATCATGCGCCGAGTGTAAAAGCACAAGGGAGCTTGACTGCGAGACCTACAAGTCGAGCAGGTAGGAAACTAGGATTTAGTGATCCGATGGTTGCGCGTGGAAGCGCCATCGCTCAAAGGATAAAAGGTACGCTAGGGATAACAGGCTGATCTTGCCCAAGAGTTCATATCGACGGCAAGGTTTGGCACCTCGATGTCGGTTCATCGCATCCTGGGGCTGGAGAAGGTCCCAAGGGTTTGGCTGTTCGCCAATTAAAGCGGTACGTGAACTGGGTTCAGAACGTCGTGAGACAGTTCGGTCCCTATCCTATGTGGGCGCAGGAAGCTTGAGAGGTGTCGTTCTTAGTACGAGAGGACCGGAATGAACGGACCGACGGTGTATCTGTTGTCACGCCAGTGGCATCGCAGAGTAGCCACGTCCGGATGGGATAAGCACTGAAAGCATCTAAGTGCGAAACCCGCCTCAAGATTAGGCTTCCCCTCCCGTCGCAAGACGGGACTAAAGACTCCAAGGAGATGACTTGGTTGATAGGCTACAGATGTAAGTCCGGTAACGGACGAGTCGAGTAGTACTAATAAGTCGTGCGGCTTGCCAATATTTTTTATTGTGTACACAACGTTGTGCATCAATCACGAAGTGATGGCGTTGCCATAAACTTAATTGGAAAGTGCGCTAAAATGAACCTTGACAAGGTTCATGATTAATTAACACAATGATCTTGAATTTTTTGTTACTTCTTCGGGCGAACCTTGTCAAGGTTTCTGGAGAATGCCCAGGTTTCGATCCCGCTCTTAGCGTTCCGCCGAGAGCGGGATCTTCTCGATTGCAATTTTTACATTCAGGTGTCTATATCGCGGGTGTTACACCTCTTCCCATTCCGAACAGAGAAGTTAAGCCCCGCAGAGCCGATGGTACTATACGGGTAACTGTATGGGAGAGTAGGTCGATGCCTGATATATTTTGAAATGCCCCGTGTCAAAAACACGGGGCATTTTTGTTAAAATGACCGCAGTTGTTTTACAATGGAATTATTATAAATTGAGACATCTGAAAAATTGCCTCTCGCCAAGCCGCAAAGGCGCGAAGATTTTGTTACGTGACCAATTTGCGACTTTGCGACTTTGCGTCTTTGCGCGAGATTTATTTTTGGAATTATTCAGAAGTCTCAAATTGAGTGTGTGCCTACTGTTTAAAGAATAGGATCGTTTTGGCAAGGAATCGGGGGGTGCCCCCTCACGGAATTCGGCAGATTGAAAAATTGGTTTTCGACCATAAGGACTTTTTGAAGGAGAAGTACCACAATCGTTGAGAAAGATGTCATCGCGGAGCCGGCTGCCCTTCGAGCGTGGGCTGAAAAACGTATGATATATATTGAGCTGACAGACGGAAGAATTGTCGGCTTTCCTGCAAATCGGTTCACGATATTAAAGAATGCTTCGGATGAGCAACTTAAAGAGGTGATGGTACGCTTAAACGGATATGCTTTGCGTTGGGAAAATTTAGATGAGGATATTACTGTTCCGGGAATCGTTCAAGGACGATTTCAATTACCCTAATTCGTTAAGAGGTCAATCTCTGGTCGAAACCTGAGTTATTTTTCAATGCCCCCGAAAAGCACGGGGCATTTTTGTTTTTAAGAGGATAAGAAATCGCTCCCTCCTTTGATCTAAAACATAAAAATTTTTAACTTGATTGCGGATCGTTTTTCGGGGGCAGGTAAATATATTCTAATAGACCCTTAAATTCCCATCAGCGATCTGAATAACTGGTGTTACGCATTTTGAAGAATTCATGAAGGAAGTGCTCCACCAAACAAAAGACACACCCCTAAATCCCCTCTCGTCATCGCGCGAGCAACGCACAGAGGGGACTTGCCCCGCCGCTCCCCTCTGTGCGGAGCGTGTGGCGAAAGCGAGAAGGGTTGGGGGTGTGCCAAAAAACGGTTTTTGCGTAACATCAGGGAATAAATAATCCTTGCTGCACGCAGCGAGGTATTTGTCATGTCCCCCTGGGGGGACATCCAGATTGTAGATCCGTAGAACGACCCTACGGTCAACGACTTGACTCGTCAAGGTTATAGACCCGTGGGGAGTCGTCGACCGGGTTCCAAAGGAATTCCTTTGGAACTTTCGCCGGAATGACCACACAAGCGTCGGGTATTGAACCCATTAGTGAATAAACAGCTATCTCTATAAAACTATGGTGGAATATTTATGAAAAACTCTTTTTTTTATCTCGCTCTATTTTTGGTTTTGAGCTCCCCACTTTTCGCTCAAACCGTGTATCTCCCCGCAACGCATGAAGTCTATACGTTCCTCGACGAGATGGCTGCAAAACAAATTATCAATGATTATCGTGATGCGGTGAAACCGCTTTCGCGGCAATCCATTGCAAAGTTTTTGATTCGCGTTGACAGTCTGAGTGCCCAATTGACAACCGTAGAACAAGAGCGGTTGAAGTTTTACAAAGAAGAATTTTATGAAGAGATGAAAAGTCTCAATTACAATAACTTGTCGGATGAGCGCTGGCATCTCTATAATTACGAAAGCGAGCCGTCGCGATTTATGGTTGACCTCATCGGATCGGGGTCGTACGATCATCAAGCCGACGGAACAGTCCTTCACACTCTTACGAATGGACTTTTTGCATACGGATACGTGGGGAGCAGCGTCGGGGCCTATTTCTACTATCACGATTCTCATGACGGAGGCTCATACGTCAGTACATTGGGCGCTCAGGCGCCGTTGCGTCCCTTGTCTCCCTTGCCCGCGGCAGTGATATCCAACCAAGGATCACCCGGCGCGTATGACTATGATGTGTTTAATGCCCAGGTGAATGTCGATTGTGGATTTGTGACGCTGACAGGCGAGCAAATGCAGAATGTGTGGGGTGCCGGTGAGAACGGCAATATTATCCTTTCGACCAAAGCCCCCGCATACCCGCAATTGAAGCTGCATGCACGGATTAGCAAGGATATTGATTTCACCTATATCCATGGATGGCTTTTTTCAGGAATCATAGATTCTGCGGAGACCTACAATACGCAGTATTGGGGTATACGACCGATCTATATGAATAAATACATCGCGGCGAATATGCTGGAAGTCACGCCGTGGAATGGGGTCAATATTGCCGTGGGGGAATCGGAAATCTATGGAGGGCCGGGACGCCAGCCGGAATTGCTGTATCTGATTCCGATAATGTTTTTCAAAACAGCCGAGCACTATTTGAACAATCAGGATAATTCTCAAATATTTTTTAATTTTAAATTCGATGTTGTGAAGAATTTCGATTTCTATCTCCCAATTTTTTTTGACGAATTTAATACGGGAACATTCCTCAGCCCGGCTCGAAATCGTAATCAATTGGGATTTACTCTGGGCGGCAATGCATACGATCTATTGTATCATGATACACGGATCAATGTCGAATACACACGCATCAATCCATGGGTGTATAACCATCAGTATGTCGAGGATACCTATCAAGACCATGGTGTCAATTTAGGTGATTGGATCGGGCAGAACGCCGATCTTTTTTCGGTGAGCGCGTACCATCGCCCGATGTACAATCTTGAAATCGGATTGAAATTTCAATCGTTGAGAAAAGGGGGAAAGGAGTCTACTTTTTATCAATATGATTATGCGCAAAATGGCGGCGGGGATCCCCCGTTTTTGTACGGCCCGATAACCAAAGAGCAATCGTTCGGAATTGTTGGAACGTATCAACCGTTTCGCGATCTCTTCATCGACTTTCACGCTCTGCGGACGCGTTTCACCACGCAGATGACGTCGACGTATACGGATAATACTGTCACTCCCGGGTATAATGAATTTTTGAACAATCCCTTTGACTACTTGCTCGATCCGAGCTATGCCGGGAAATATGATATTTTGATCGGAATTCGTTACAATGTGTATTAAGCAGTAGTTAGCCTGCTCAAGATGCTTTGTTCAATGAACGAGAGATCTAACAATTACAGATTATTACAAACTCACATAATTCTTTTTTCATTATGTGTGCTATATATACTATTGTATGGAAAGAGCACTTTAACCTTCTATGATGAATTCGATTATTTTGCAATCGCCAAAAATTTATCCTTTAAGCAAATCTATTCAATCGATGGCCAACACTTGACCGCTTTCCGTGCTCCCGTTTTCCCATTTTTCCTTTCAGTTCTTGTGAGATTGGGATGTGGCATCACTTCCCTCAAAATCGTTAATTCTCTATTATTAGTCGGCAGTTCTTTTATAATTTCAATACTACTGGAAAGAAACTATGGCCGTTCCACTGGAGTACCTGTTTCCATTTTAGTCCTTCTTTACCCCGTTCTAATATATACCGCAGGAACACTTTATCCCCAAATGATGGGAGCTATACTATTAGTGTCCGCTATTTTCACATTGTTTTGGCAAAATCTCACTCCAATCTGGCGAGGCCTTATTCTTAGAACTCTGCTTGGGCTACTTGTTCTGACAATACCCACTCTTACTTTCCTTATTTTTTTTATTTGCCTTTGGCTAATTTATAAACGAAAAGATTACAAAGTGGCTTTGATATGTGCCCTGGTTGCTTTCGCAATAATCGGTTTATGGGTTTATCGCAATTATAATACATTCGACAATTTTATTTTTGTATCAACAAATTCCGGCATAAATCTTTTGCGTGGCAACTCTGAATATGCAACTCCAAATTCCGGGACGAACGTGGATATCAATAGGTATATTAAACAAGCACCCTCTGGTAATGAAGCAGAAATAGATGTGTTTTATAGAAATGAAGCTCTTCGCTATATTTCAGAAAACAAGGGACACTCTATCGCTCTATATTTTCAAAAAGTTCTTAACAATTTCAACTTCCGTAATGATCTCGCTACTGCGAACGTCAATTCTTGGCAAAAAGATACTATTATGTTTGTTTCATATGCCTTATTGTTAATTTTATTGGGCTATAGAGTAATTCAATCTCGCAATCAAAAATTATCTGAATTTGAACAATTTTCTATTTTGCTCTATACAACTGCCGCTTTCGTTCAGGCAATATTTTTTACCAGAATAAGATTTCGAATACCATTTGATTTTTTACTAATCGCAGTAAGCTCTATTTCTTTAACTCATATCCTCGATCAAAATCAGATGTTTCGCAGGCTAACCAGTCGCTCAAGCTGATCCCGGCTGTGAAACGTCGGGACGGGCTGGAACCAGCCGTCAACTTTTCGCCGCGCGTATATTCTACCATTGATTTCGGCTGCACGTCGCCGCTCAACGAGTCTATCGACTCGTTGAGTCGTAGACAGCTTAGCTCCGGTCCGTTAGATATTAAATATTGATACTGCTCACTCATGCTACGCAAAAGGACAAAAACCAATGTTATGTCGCCCCTCTGGGGCTTGAACATAGATCCTTGTGCCCTTACTACAAACATATCGCTCCTATCGGAGTTTTGGAAATTGGCGTTGTTTTCGTCAAAGTCCATTAGTTTATAGTCCCGGAGGGACGACATATTTGTAGAACGAATGATCGACCCTCCCATTTTCTGTTTGGAAAAACCATTCTAAAGTCCTATCTTACAGTGCTTTAATGTGATGCGCTATAACCGAACCCCCAACTATATGAAAAATTTCAAGATCTCTGTGAATGCCCGGCACTTCTTGCTGATTACTGCGGCTGCCATCGCTCTTTCGATGGCTGTGCCGGCTCCAACGTCATGTCAAACAAGGGCCGAGGCGGAACAGGCCTTGCAAAGCATGACACCGGATGAAATCGACCAGAAGCTTAAAGAACTTGGAATAACGAGGGAAGAGGCAATCGCGCGGGCGAAGGCGCTGAATATAAATCTTGAGGATTATCTTTCGCGGGTTCCGTCTCCAACTACAGTAACCCCCAGCGGGCTGCAGGTGGATACGACCGGATTGTACGGTGGCGCGAGAAAAAGGACCGAGGTCCCAATTGTAAAAAGAGAGCTGATCGTGCCCGGATTCGAAAGACGGACCGGCGACCAGAGGCTCCAGCCCTTCGGCTACGACATCTTTCAATATCCCGCTTCTTCATTTGAACCCGTCATCAATGTCTCGACACCCCAGTCGTATATCCTTGGCGCAGGGGACCAGGTGATCATTTCGGTGTGGGGAGAAACGAAGCTCAACCTGCCGCTCGTTGTCAACCGGGATGGAAACATTCTGATACCCGATGTCGGGCCGGTATCGGCGAACGGTTTGTCCGTGCAGCAATTCCGCGAAAAATTACTGCACCGGATGTCGGATGTGTACTCCGGCCTGAAAAACGGCCATGAGGGGGCGAACGCATTCCTTGACGTTTCAATCGGAAGACTGCGGACCATTCAAGTATACGTGATGGGTGAAATAGAGCATCCGGGTGGGTATTCGCTCTCCTCGATGTCGACGGCGTTCCATGCGTTGTATGTCTCCGGCGGTCCGACAGTAAACGGAACAATGCGCGATGTGCAAGTGGTGCGCGATGGCAAGACAATCGCTTCCGTCGATATGTACAATTATGTACTTAAAGGAGACAAGTCAAAAGACATCAGGCTTCAGGATGACGACATTGTGCTCGTCAAACCCGCAGGCAAACGCGTTGCTCTCCTCGGGGAAGTTACGCACCAAGCTATTTTCGAAATGAAAGATAAGGAATCATTGGGAAGCCTCATCGCGATGGCGGGCGGGCTTCGTTTTGATGCATACGTTGACCGGATCCACATTGAGCGCATCGTTCCCTTTGACCAGCGGAAATTGTATAAAAGGAATATTCTCGATGTTGACATCGCGTTTAACTCGTTGACCGATCTGCAAAAGAGTTCAGATCCGGTCGAAGACGGGGACGTCATTACAATCTTCAAAATAACCAACCGGGTTGAGAACCGGGTTTCTATCACCGGAACTGTCAATAAGCCTGGAAATTTTCAGCTTCAGGACGGCATGCATATAAAAGATTTGATCTACAAGGCGGACAGCCTCCAGCTGAATTCGTTTCCGGAACGTGCGCTCCTCTTCCGCATGCTCCCCGATTCGCAGCGGAAAGTCATCTCGTTCAACCCCCAACGTGCACTTGCGGGCGATAATGAAAACAATCTCGCACTTATGAATGAAGACAGTATCATCGTTTACAAAGAGACCGAATTCCACCCCCGCGACTCGGTGGCTGTTGCGGGCGATGTACGGGTCCCCGGAGTATATCTTCGGCATAATAATATGTCCGTTATGGACCTCATCATTCTTGCAGGAGGACTTAAGGAAGATGCTCAGAAAACCGGTGTTGAAATTTCCCGTGTGGACACGGCGGTTGTCGGCGTCTACCGCAAAGTGATTAAGATCGACCTTCCCGATGAGTACTGGAATACCAGTGAAGAGCAAGGTTTCCTTCTCAAAGATAAAGATATTGTCTTTGTTCCGACAAATCCCCGGTATTCGACGAAAAAAGTTGTACAGATTTCCGGGTATGCTCTCTATCCCGGTACCTACGCTATACGCTATGAAGGGGAAAAACTCTCCGAATTGCTCAGGCGTGCGGGGGGGCTCCGGGATGGCGCATACCTCAGCGGATCCGTTCTCTTGCGGAAGGCGCGGAATGCGACCGTGCTTTTTACGAATCTCACCGTTGATACCGTGGGAGTGAAAGTGAACAATTACGACCTTATTCCCATCGACTTCAACAACGCATTGACGGACACAGCGTCGCGGGATAATGTGGTGATGAATCCGGACGACTCTGTCCACATCGCTTTTCTTGAGGATGTTGTCTACGTCCGGGGTGAGGTCTTCGTTCCGACCCCGGTCTTATACAAAAAGGGGGCGGGTGAAAGTTATTACGTAAAGCAGGCCGGTGATTTCAAGGATGATGCCGACAAAGGAAAAGTCGCGGTATTTCTCCCTGGAGGGAAGAAATGGGAACCGAATTTCTGGCCCCTTTCCGACCCCGATATCTTGCCGGGAAGCCTTGTCTTCGTGCCAAGGAAAATTGAAACGGAAGACAAAACATTGCCGATCTTGACTGCATGGGCAACAGTTATGGCAAGTTTGGCGGCGATTACAATTGCGATAGTGCAGGTGACGAAGTGATAGTTATGGAATATTGGAATATTGGATTGTTGGAATGAGAAGGATGCTATGGGAAAACGAAGATATCCGATGTCAAACGGCTTAACAGGAATTAGATGTATGGAAGAAAGTAATTCTGCGGAGACCGCCAGCGAACAACCCTCTATTAATTATGAAGAATTGTTTTCGCTTCTCTGGGGTTCTCGAAAGCTTATCGGCATTATCACCGCTTCAGCGACAGTGGCGGCCATTATTATCAGCCTCTTGCTCTTTCCCCGTACTACAAGTCAACCGTTGTGATTTTGCCGGAAGTAAATCAAAGCAAATTGGCGGCGCTCGGCGGACTCTCCGACCTTGCATCGTTAGCGGGAGTGAATGTTGGCGGGGAAGCGTCGGCAACCAAACTCTATCCGACCATTGTTAAAAGTGAAGCGGTTCTTAAAAATGTCATCTATCAAAGATATCGGACGAAATCATTCCCCGATTCCGTAAATCTTATTCAGTTCTGGGGTATTGATGAGGAAAAACCTCAATTGGCGTACGAAAAAGCTCTGAAATTTTGCGTGATGAGCTGGATGTTTCGCTCGAAACGAAGACGAACGTTCTCACAATTTCTCTACTCACGAAAGAGCCGCAGCTCTCCGCCGACATTCTTAACACGATCGCTCATGAACTTGATATGTTTATGCGGACAAAACGGACAACGAATGCCTCCGAACAACGGAAATGGATCGAAGGAAGATTACGGGAAGTGAAAGCTGATTTGGAAAATTCCGAGAATGCCTTGAGAGATTTTCGCGAAAAAAACAGAAGAGTTACCGATTCCCCTCAATTGTTGTTGGAGCAAGAGCGCTTTCTCCGGGAGGTCCAAATTAATGCAACGCTCTTTGCCGAATTGAAAAAGCAATACGAAATTGCCAAAATAGAAGAGATTAAAAATATTCCGATTGTGAATGTGATGGATGCGGGGCGGCCGGCGGCGAAGAAAGAAAAGCCTAAAAGGGGGATCATTATGTTGAGTTCTTTTTTCCTTTCACTATCGCAGGAATCGGTTTTGTCTACATACGATTTAAGTATGGAAAAAAAATCGCTTTGGCGAAAACCTTTCTTACAACGAAATTGTCATATAACTTACATAGCTAAAAAGTCCTTTCCCGAATTTGCGCTATATGAAGCCGGTTTGACCGTGCATGCATTGCGAAGTTTTTTGTTGTTGGGCATTTTGAAAAATGATGCCGCAACTTGCGACATCTCGGAAACGCGTACCACGAAATTATTCCAAATTTAAAGGAGAGAACGATGACTTCGCTCGACATCTGCTCAGTTTATTCGACATTCTTTCATTCCCTAAAGAAAGTTTCTTTGATTGGGACTTTTCTCATCGCTGCGGCGGGGGTTTCCATTGCCGGTGATAAAAAAATAGAGCTTGGAGGTACTTGAGCATTTTGAGTGGGATATTTCCTACAATCGAAATGATCATCAGAAAATTTTGTCCTTGATGAGGGAATGCGGTATCACCTGGATACGACAGGAATTCAGATTCCGGAATGAAACTTTAACGGATTCAGTCTTTGCCGAAAATTATCTCCAACGGTGCGATACGTTAATGAAGCTTTACAAAAATGATTCTATTTCTGTCCTCATTCTTTTCACTGCCGATTCTGCAAGGCAAGTAGCCGAGGGATTCGATAACAAGTCCGGGACATCCGCATTAAGCGATGCTTTTTTGAGGTTTGTCGGCCGCGTTGTTAATCGCTATAAACAACAAACCGTATCCTATGAAATTCTTAATGAGCCGAACAGCAAGTTGTCCCCGGAATTATATGCGGCATTATTAAAGAAAGCTTCTTCTTTGATTAGATCAACAACATCCAAGGCACAGATCATTTATGGAGGACTTGATATCGTTGCACAAGACCGTGTTCAGTTTAATAAAATAGAAAAATGGGGATGGAGCGGATATCTTCAACGCACACAGGAGCTTGGCTGTGGAAGTTACTACGACTATTTTTCATTCCACCCGTTTGTTTTTCCCCGTAATCCCGTTGAAGGCGGGTTAGAAAACCTCATTACAACTGCAGCGAAACTCTCCGGCAAAAAAATATGGATTACCGAATTTGGATATCCGACCGGAAGCGGCGATGATTACCGGGTTACGGAAGATCAGCAGGCAGAATTTCTTGTTGAAGCGATAACGCTTAGTATAAAAACTGGAGTCGTTGAAAAGTTTTTCCTTGCGAATGGGTTTAGGGACGGCATTGGCGGACCGATGACAAGCATGTGGAGCAATACAGGGATCGTCAGGAAAGATTTTTCGCCGAAGCCGGCTTTTCTTAAAATTAAGACGCTCTTAAAAAGTCTTAATTGAAAACATTAACAGTACACTCCGAAATCATAATATAAGACGGAACGATGTCGACTGGTAGGGCAATATTTTTTTTTATTCAGGCTCGGTTCAATTCATCGCGTTTACCTGGAAAAGTAATGCGAAAATTTTCAAACGGCATAACATTGTTAGAATTGGTTGTTCACTCAATAAGAAAATCGAAATATGCTGGGAATAATATTGCATTATTGACCTCTATCAATCCTTCAGACAATGAGTTGGTAGCGCTTGCCGAGCGTTTAAAGATTCAGACCTTTCGAGGCGACGAAAACAATGTGCTGGAAAGATTCTTTCGTGCGCAAATAAAATTTGGCGGGGACATTATTGTGCGTGTTTGCTGTGATAATCCATTTCTTCAACCTCTCTTTATTGACGAATTACTTGATTATGCCGTGCGGGGTGTTCAATTTGATTATCTAGCTCACAAAACTAAAAACGGGATTCCAGTTATTTTAACATCACTGGGTTTTTTTGTTGAAGTTTTTACTGCTGAGGCCTTGCACCGCGCGTTCAGTTTAGCCAGTAGTAAAGAAGACCTTGAACATGTTACTCGATATTTTTATACCAATCCCGTTACATTTAAGATTCATTATACTCCGATCGAAAAAGAGTTAGATGAGACTAAATATAGATTCACGATAGATACGGCAGAGGATTTTATGAACGCGGATATTGTGCTTTCGACGCTGGAGCAAAAGGGATTAGAACCGACTGTGGAAAACTTGTTGTCGATCGTTCGATCAAAAGAGATTCTCATGGCGTCTATGAGTTCTATAATACTGGACAATAGCAAAGTGTAACGGAGAATTGTTATGACGTATATTATCGGTGAAATTGGACAAAACCATAACGGTTCGGTTGATATTGCAAAATTGATTATTCAGCTCTGTTCACAAGATGTTGTTGATACGCAATTCAACACCCATCTGCGCAGATTAGATGCAATTAAATTAACCAAAAGAGATTTAGCGCACGAGCTTTCTGTTGAACAAATGGGTAAACCCTATGTTAACAAGAATTCTTTTGGCGCAACGTATGGAGAGCATCGTGAAAAACTTGAGCTTTCAGATGAAGGGCATTACGAGGTGTACCAATACACTAAAAGTCTTGGATTAGACTTTGTCGAAACGTTATGCCATCCTAATACACTATCGTTATTAAAATATTTTACACCCGACAAACTTAAAGTGGCTTCTCGAGATTTGACGAATATCCCTTTATTGCATGCGCTGGCTGAAACGAAAATTCCGATTATCATCTCAACCGGGATGGCATCAAAGGCGGAATTGGATGAAGCATTATCTGTCATTGCCAAATACCATAACGGCATAAGTATTTTACATTGCGTTTCACAGTATCCGACAGAATATCATAATGTGAATCTCAATACGATCAAATATTTAATTGATACGTATCCTCAATATGTGATAGGATATTCTGACCACACCATTGGAGTGGCCACGCCCGTTGCCGCCGTTGCAATGGGTGCAAAAATTATTGAGAAGCACATCACTGTAGACCGAAAGGATGAAGGGATTCGACCAGGAAGGTTCGCTCGGCATTGATGGCGTGGTGAGAATGGTGAGGGATATTAGAAATTTGGAGTTATCATTTGGCGTCTATGATATCTTTATTTGCGACGACATTAAAGAGACGCAGCTGAAGCTGGAACGATCGCTGGCGATCAATAAATTCAAACATAAAGGAAGTACAGGTACTCATGGAGGACATTCACCTGCTTTCTCCCGGTGATGGATTCAAGTGGAAGGATAAAGATAAAGTTGTGGGTAAGATTCTCTCGGTTGAAATTCAAAAGGATCAGATCATTTATCCGCAATACCTTTCAAATGACTGATATTATAGGAAAAATCTTTGATGAATTGTTTCCTATTGCCCGGTCAATTATGGGTGCTGGATACGATCAAAGTTTATCGATACTAGGACGTCACATTCCGTTTTCAGTTCTTGAATTTAAGAGCGGATATCCAGTGTTTGATTGGATAGTACCGCAAAGAGTGGGTGGTTCATAAAGCAGTGTTTAACGATGCGAATGGAAATGAACTCATTCATTACCCGAAGAATAATCTCTCAATTGTAAATTACAGTGTGGCTGTCAAAGGATGGTTCGATTTTTCTGAAATCCAGCCTCATGTGTATTTTAATGAAAAGCTTAGCACTGCTGTTCCGTATGTTACTTCGTATTATTCGCCGAACTGGGGTATTTGTCTAACAAAAAAACAGTATGATCAGCTTGATAAAACGACGAAATATTATGTTGAAATTGATAGTGAATTTCGAAACGGTACATTAAAAGTTGGTGAATATCTTCTCGAAGGAATGTCAAAAAAAGAGATATTGATAACCACATATCTTTGTCATCCTTCTATGGCCAATAACGAATTAAGCGGGCCCTTGGCGATGCTTCTACTCTATGAGCACTTGGCAAACAAAAAGGAAAGGTATTATACATATCGATTCGTTATTAATCCGGAAACAATTGGATCAATAGCATATTTGAGCCGACGTATGCATTACCTGCAAGAACATGTGGTATCGGGCTTTGTGTTGACGTGTTTAGGAGGACAAGAAAAGCTAAAGTATAAATTATCAAAGGTATCATCAGATTCTATTTTTGATAGTTTTATTACTAAAAATATTCTACCCGAATCTTTGCGTCCAAACGTCATACCCTTTACCCCCTTTGGAGGGTCTGACGAGCGGCAGTACCAATTCGCCGGGCGTACATTTGCCGATCGGACAGTTTACTCGAACAATGTACGGTCAATACGACGAATATCACACGTCTGCTGATAACAAAGAATTTATGGGCATTGATCATGTGTGCGACAGTGCACAAAAAATTATTAAAATTCTTGATATGTTTGAGGGAAACAAAGTGTATAAAAGAATAAACCCATACGGCGAGCCTTTTTTAAGCAAACACAACATGTATCCCGCGATGAACACCCATGGAGTTTCTCACAAGCCTAAACAAGAATACGTAAAGGAGTTGGTATCTCTATTAAATTATTGTGATGGCAAGGCTTCACTCAGTGATGTTTCACAAGCAACAGGGATTGATTATTCTTTACTTCTGAACCTTTCTCAATTATGCGTGGATAAAGGATTGCTGTATGAGTCGTGAATTGCCCAAAGCGATTTTCACCGATGTTGACGGCGTGTGGACGGATGGATCAATGTATTATAATGATCATGGCGATATGATGCGACGGTTTAACACGAAAGACAGCAGCGGTGTGTTGCTATGTCGGTTGTTGAATATTCCCATTGTTGTCGTGTCCGGTGAAGGCTCGCAAATCACTGCTCGAAGATTTGAAAAACTACAAATTACCGAAGTTCATTTGAACATTAAAAATAAGTTGGAGTTTATTCAGCAGTTTTGTCAACGTAATGACTATTCGCTTGATTCAGTTGTATATGTCGGTGATGAAATAAACGATATCCTTGTATTTCTAAAATTAAAAAACACATTCTGCCCAAGCAATGCATCGCCCCTAATACGTAAGCATGCTCACACTGTTTTGCAATTGCGCGGTGGCGATGGCGTTTTCTCTGAAACGATATATGAAATTCTACAAGAAACAAATGTCGATATTGAATCGCTGGTTACACAATATTATATGAATAGCCACCTCGCATAAAGTTATAAGCTGTTCGCAATATCGAAACACGTTGAAATGCATGGTCTACGCTACCAAAAATAACCCACAAGATACGGCTCCCTTTTAGATAGCATGCCGGATTTTGTCTTTTTAAGAGTGCAGTAAATATTTTTTTGTTACAAAAGAGGAAGGTGCTTTTTTGAAACCATTCAATCGGTTAAAAAATATATTACAAAATATTCGGCGTACTCTTTCGTTAGATGTACAGCAAATAAATTTTGTTTATACTACTAAGGAAGCTAAAGTGTTGGACTATGTTCTCGTTGATAAGAAAGGAATAGTACAACGCCTTATTTCTATTTTATATAAGATGGTACACCCCTTTTTTATTAACAAATTATCAAAATCCAACGCCTCTTCGATTTTTTTTTTGTTAGCTCCAAAAATCAGTATGATGCCCTTTCACCTTTGATTCAGCATTATAAGAATTCAATGGTGTATTCCTCCGAACTGCTGCCCGATGAATATCGGTACCAGGTATATCCGCGCATAGCCACCTATCTCATAGCACTCTTTTTTTCCCCTCGCGTCATTTATTGTTCAATAAAGGCTAAAGGTTATGAAAAAAAATCATATAAATATTTTTTCACCAAATATTTATTAACATACGGATATTTTTTTACTGCCTACACCCTGCTGGATAAAATTAAGCCAGCAGTGCTGATCATGTCCAATGATCACAGTATGGAAAACAGATCATTGCTTGAGGCAGTAAAAAATAAATCTATTTGCACTCTCTATATGCAGCATGCTTCTATATATCATCAAAGCTATAAACTACCGGCGTTGGAGTTTAGCTATGCCCTGTTGGATGGACTCGATGCGCTTAAAAAATATGAATCATTTGGCCCGACCAGCACTACGGTTTTTTTGATCGGCGTTGTTAAGTTTGATGCGTATATGAAAAATATTAATAAAGAGTCGTCTATTAACCGGATAGGAATCTGTACAAACATGATTGACGACCTTAACACTATTCTTGATGTCATTACTGCAATTCATGACACTTTTCCTATGGTTGCCGTCAGCGTGCGTCCGCATCCGGCTGAGATTACAGCCCGGCGGAAGTACTTCAAGAGCATCTGTAAGCAGTTTTCTCTTCAATATTCTGATTCCCAATTTGAAAGTGCGCAGGAATTCCTACAGCGTAATGACGCGATTATTGCCGGTGAATCAAGTATTATTCTTGAGGCAACGTTGATGAATGTCTACCCTTTTCTTTTTGATTTTCCTCGAAAGAAAATGGACGCATATGGCTTTTTTGCTTCGAAAGTGGTCGATACCTACTACACAGATATTGAAGCATTACTACATGACCTGAGAAGAATACAAAAGCGTAAGCCTGATATTCGGTACAGGGCTCAACCATATTCTCATACGGTTAATACTCCGTACGACGGCAAATCAACAGAAATTGCTATCGGAATAGTCGATTCGATAGTGAGCGGAGTAAGCCCCCTTAAGGTATTCAGTTGGAAGCGCATCGATAACAGCAAGATTGAATCTGTACGAGTTACGATAATAATGCCAGAAAGAATTATGTCAGAACAATTTGTTTGGGAACCGGACCAGTTTCGCAAGTATTATGAACATTCTGTTGAAACCGACGAGGTTGTCGCATCGGTTGAAGAAAGAAAGAACGTTTATTTATACGAGGACGTCAATTTTGATAGAAACGATGTCGTTTTGGATTTAGGCTGTGGTTATGGAAGAGTTTCTAAGTTGATTGCTGGGAAAGTGGTGGAAATTGTCGGCGTAGACATTAACGAACGCAATGTGCGTTATGCTGAATCATATGTGTCCTCAAAGAGTTTTAGCGCTCATTGTATTAATATTAAAGAGAATGCGTTACCGTATCCTGATCGATATTTTTCTAAAATTATTCTGGACAATCTCGTAGTATTCTTTGACGAAAATGAACTTCATCGACTGTTTGATGAACTCGATCGCTTATTAAAGCCTGGTGGTTATATCCTATTCAATTTTGAGAATTCTCATTATGTACTAATGCCTTTCGTTTTGTTGTTTGAGAAAGTAGTTTCCATTCGTGCGAACAGAAGAAACATACCGGTGCCGCATAAAAAAAGAGTCTCACTCTTTTTTATATGCCGTTTATTCCAAACAAGAAACTATACGGTCGAATCTAAAGGCGCTACGTTGTATTTTCATTTTTCGGTGCTAGGGGGAAACCCGCTATCGGTGTTTAAAAGATTTTTTCTTTTTTTGGACGAAATGACAAGCAACTCTCTTATCAAATATGTCATGTCGAGTGTTATCATTCGAGCTAAAAAAAATGATTAGAAAAAGCCTCAATTTTGCGATCATACGATATGTAAGTTATATCTTAATCTTTGTCCGCGGATTATTGTTCGCAAAGTTTTTATTGCCGGTAATTTTTGCAGAATACAGCTTTGCAACGCTGGCTTTGATGTATCTCTCCTATCTCATTCTCGGGACACAATTAATCATCAATTTGGATTTGTCGCTCGGTACTATTTCCGAAGAGGTCAATAATGAGAGAATTGGGAGCGCAATTATATTTTTAGGGACGATTACCGCCATGCTCATTGGATTGGCAATTTTTGTGCCCTTTGATTCCATCGAGTATTTGCACGAATTTAATTTCGGTCATTACGCTCTTGTTGTCGCGGTACTTGCCGGGGCAACATTGTTTAAAGAATTGTTTGTGAATATTCAGCAGGTAAAAGGCAGATTCTATGCGATTGCTTTAACGGAAATAGGCAGTGCAATCATTTTATTAACGCCATTTTTTTTCTTTCAGGGAGAAACCTTGATCTACGTTTCTCTTCTCATGATGGCTTCAACCCTGGGAGTCAGTGCGTTAATTTTATCGACTGGTATAATCAACAAGGCAAGTTTTACTTTTCAACGTGATAACTATCGATACCTGATTGCAAACGGTTTAAAACTCTATATTCCCAACGTCTTTATTTATTTGATTCCGGTTGTTACGAGATCTTTTGTCAGCGTTAATTACACAAAAAAAGATTTTGCGGTTTTTAGTTTCGCGGTGAATATTGCCAATGCTTTTTTACTCGGACTGAATTCCATCCTCTGGACATACTATCCGAAGATTATTAACAGAGTTCACAATCAGTTTACGGAAACGATGGAGTTAATAAATAAGATCAACAAAGTGCTCCCCTCAATAATACTCTTATTCGTGACCGGGGTATGTATTTTTGTAAGCCTGATGTTAAAGTTGTTTCCGAATTATTCGGAAGCCCAGCCTATTTTCTACGTCGTGTTTTTTGCGGCCCAAAGTCTTCAGTTTATTGCTTTTGCATTTAATGCCGTAATTCTTTCTAAAAAAGATTATCTTTCTCTTTCAAAAATCAGCCTTTATTCTTTTCTTGGCGCCGTGACCCTGGCTTCTCTGTTCAGTTTTTTCAAGGTTCCGTTGTTAATATTCAGTCTCTCGATTGCAGCGGGGTTGGTGATTAATGTTGTCTATACCGTGATGAGGGGAAGCGAGAATTCAGGCTATCATTGGAAAACGTATTATTCTCCCATTTGTTTGATATACCGACGTTGTTTTCATTCGGTGTTATATTCAGCGCGTTGATGATGAACGCCGGATACATTGTTGAGTCGATGTTTGCGGCCGTCGTCATTATTAATGTGTCAAAAATTAGGAATAGTATCGCCCTTTTCAAAAGTGTAGTCCGTGCATAACATTGCTTACGTCCAAATAAGCGGCGACTCAGGGGCCGCGGCGAAGAGCTTATATTATCTTATTTCAGGATTAGATAAGAATAAATATAATGCTTTTGCCGTTTTTGCGCGAGGCGGAGATTTTATCGATAAGTTCGATGAGATTTGTGTCGAAACGGATGTCATTCAATTAGGTGTGCTTCGGAGTATACTCGTTTTTCGTTTTTCATGATGAAGTTCAAAAATGCCGTTATTGTTTGTAAAGCTTCCTGTTGACGTCTATCTGTTGTATAGATTTTTTAAGAGCAGCGTAATTTGATCTGGTTTACATCAATGTGTCAGTACCGCTGAGCGCGGGGATCGCGGCAAAGCTTTCCGGAGCAAAAGTAATCTGGCATATCCGGGGAATTTCAGTCGAAAACCTTCTCGGCAAATTTCATATTTGGTGCATCAATCAATGTGCAGATAAAATTATCAATATTTCTGAATACTATTGCAAACAGTTTGATGCTAGGAAGGTAGAGTGCATCTATAATTCCGTGCCGGTTGACGAAAAAATTCCGATTCGTTCAAAAGAAGAAATTCGCTCGATTGCAGCGGCAGAATCGGAGGATTTCATTTTTATGATTTTTGGTAATCTTGTCAAAGAAGTCGCCTTCCATAAAGGATTTTATGATTTTGTCGATGCAGGGCTTCTTTTCAATGAAAAAAAAGTTAAATTTTGGATAATCGGCGATTCACCGGCGGCCGGTTTTTTTGAAAGAGCAAAAAGAGCAGTCCCTTTTTTCTCAAAGAAATATCTATCCGAAAAGGAAATATTGACCAACAAAGCCAATACTTCAGGCCAACGATCGTTGTTCAAATTTTTGGGGGAAGACAGCCCGACATATTTTCGTTTATCAATGCCGCGGATGTCATCGTTATTCCGCACCGAGTTCCTGAGCCGTTTGGACGAACCCTTATTGAAGCGGGGCTGTTCAAAAAACCGGTGATCACTTCCAACCTCAAACCGACAGATGAAATTGTTACGGATAGGCGGACAGGACTGCTCATTAAACCGGGTAATATTCAAGAGCTAATTGCCTGCATGAAGTTGTTGAAGGATGACAAAACGTTACGCGAAACACTAGGGAAATGCATTTTTTAAAGATATTCAACAACGCTTTAATACAAAAACGAACAATAATAAAATTTATTCCCTATACGCTGCTGTTTTAGGCGAAGACGGGAAAGGTTGTTTACCCCTGAATTGATGAAAAAGTTTCCATTTATGCATTTTTGTTTTATCCGTTGGTACTCAGCAATATTCGAATGGATAAGAATCTACCGTCGTTTGAAGTCTTCCGGCCGTTTGCCTTTATTCCGAAAGAAATTAGAATTATTGAGCTTGTCGTCGTATGTGTCCTGTTCTTATTTTCTATAAGAAAAGTTTTCGAAAAAGAGAGAAACGTTATCTATGCAATATTCATCGTAGGTTTCATTGTTTCGATCGGGTCGGTGATAAATTCGGTTGGATTGAAAGATTCAATTCAAATGCTGTATGTTACGCTTCTCCCATTTATTCTATATATCATATTTCGATCCCGGGGATTTGATTCGCTGAATATTGCCGATGTCAGCAAATTTTATAAATTCATTCTTATCGTTAATCTGCCGGTTACTATTTACCAATTTTTTGTTTTTCGCAGCCAATACCCCTCGAGTGCATCGGACGTTGTGCAGGGTTTTTTCAGCGACCAGCATACGGCGGCGAATTTTTTCTTTATTTTTTTTCTCATCTTTTATGCTGAATACGGAGCCCAGAAAAAGATTTCCAGCCTCCTATTCGCTTGTGCCGCTTTCTTGATGGGGTATGTCGGCTATAACGAAAAATCGACACTGTTTATGGGTTTGATTTTTCTGACAATGCTCATTGTGAAGAAGGAGTTAAATTTCCGGACGACGGCAATGATAGCGTTGCTGGGTATTGCCCTCTTTTCCATTTCACAGTATGTCGCCTCGGAGTCTTCTCAGGAAGAATTGAGAACTGAAATACTGACGGAAATAGATTTGACGGAAATAGGCCCTGTAAAATCATATATCAATATCCCTAAAGTATTGAGCGAAAGTCTCGTCTATCCGTTTTTTGGCGTTGGAGTGGGACAATATTCCAACGAAACTATTTTCGCAAAGGCAGAAGAAGGATCGCCGCTGCCGAAGTTAGCGGAAAAGTACAATCCGTCATTTGTCCTTCTCGCATTGCATTCCGAAAATTCGGGTATTGCGTCAGCTTTGGACTGGACAGTTAACACGTTGAGTACATGGATTGTTGAGCTTGGATTGGTTGCCAGCTCCCTTCTTATTATGGTATACTATGGAATTAATAGAAGATTATATCTCCTGTTTACAAGACACCGATCTGCCTTGGCGTTGTCAATTCTCGGCGGGTTTTTACTTTTAGAAATGAATGCATCCGTTTCCAACGTTTCCAATTTGGATGATGTGCTCTTGACCATGCCGTTAATTTTGTATTACTCATTGTTAATAAAGTCTTCGGAAAAATTACGGTTAGTATCAAATGAATAAAAATGGATATCCCTCGTTTTCGATTATCACACCTTCTTTCAATCAAGGAAAATTTATTGAACGAACGATCAAGAGCGTTGTCGGCCAGAATTTCCCTGATGTACAATATATTATGGTCGATGGCGGATCAAAGGATGGAACTGCCGATATCATTAAAAAATATTCTGAAAAAATAAGTGTATGGATTTCAGAACCCGACAAAGGGCAAGCAGATGCTGTGAATAAGGGGTTAAAATTTGCGACAGGCGATATTATCGGTTGGATCAATTCTGACGATACCTATTTAGAGGGTGCATTAGAAAAAGTTGCTGAAGTATTTTCAAAAAACAAAGAGGTTGAAGCAGTCTACGGCGATTTTTATTATATCGATGAAAATGATCTCATCATAAGAAAAAGAAGTGTATTGCCCTATATAGATTATGATTTATTGTTGGCTCATAATTATATTGGTCAACCCGCATTATTTTTTTCAAGAAAATCTATTGAACGGATCGGCCCGCTTGATGAAAATCTTCATTACTTGCTTGACTGGGATTTAGTTATGCGGCTGACAAAAAATTGCAAATGTTACCATTTGAATAATTATCTTGCCACAGCCAGGATACATAAATCGACCAAAACCGCAGAGTTTGGCAATTCTCGTAACATCGAAGAATTTGATCTTCTCCAGGTGCGTTATCGTGATAAGGATAGGAACTATGGGTTATTGTACAGGTTAACAACAATATATAAGCGGTGTAAAATCGTTTTTGATGATGGAATTGTTAGCTTTATTAAATTTTACTTTAAGCAGTACAATTTTTCCTTTTCGACATTTATAAAATTTTTTTCATGGCGGATAAAATATTGAAATTAATGTTGGTCCCATTCAATGTTATGAAGGGTCTTATTCTTTCATTCGCGTTTTATTTTGGCATGATGATAAGAATAGCATTGATAAACAAAGGCAACTCGACGAGAATATATCATGACGTTTTTGTAAAGTATCCACGAAATATTACGATAGGAAAAAATACTTTTGTCAATCAGGGCTGTATTCTTTGGGCGGCCCCAACATCAAAAATCATTATCGGAAACGACGTGTTGTTTGGGCCGCGTGTTTCAGTAATAGCATCGAATCATGGTGTCGGGTTACACAATCTTATTCGCTTGAATGCTTGGATTGATGCGGATATTATTATTGGGAACGATGTGTGGTTAGGTGCTAATTCGACCATTTTAGCAGGTATAACTATCGGAAACGGGGCGGTGATTGGCGCTAACTCTGTGGTGACAAAAGATGTTGAAGAAAACGCGATTGTTGCGGGTGTTCCGTCAAAGATAATAAAATATAGAACCTGAGATACAATCGGTTTAAAATTCTATTTATCGGAAAAATCTTAAATGAATTGTCTCGTCCTTGGTGGAAATGGATTTATTGGCTCGCATTTGATTGATAAGCTGCTAGAGGAGAAATATTCCGTCAGAGTTTTAGATAAGCATGCGGAGCTATACCGCCCCCCCTTAAAGCATGTGGAATAGATATATGAGGATTCTGGAAATAGGGGAGTCGTGAACGAAATTCTTAGAGATATCGACATAGTATTCCATCTCGTAAGCACAACAACGCCAAAAACATCAAATGATGACACTGCGTTCGACGTGCAATCGAACGTATTGAATACATTGTATTTATTGGATCAATGTGTACAGCATAAAATTAAAAGATTTATTTTTATTTCTCTAGTGGCGTAAGAGCGCATGGTCTGCCGGATGTATTGCCAATTCCCGAAGACCATACGTTAGACCCCATAAGTTCTTACGGCATTACAAAATTGACGATAGAAAAATATTTGAATCTATATCATCGATTATATGATTTGAATTATACCATCATACGTCCGTCAAATCCCTACGGCGAAAGACAGAACCCTGGAGGCATTCAAGGAGCGATTTCCGTCTTTTTAGGTAAAATATTCAAGAATGAAACCATTGAAATTTGGGGAGATGGAAAAGTTGTTAGAGACTTCATCTATGTTAAAGATTTAGTGGACGGAATTATTGCCGCAACAAAGATCAAAACACAAGAGAATCTATAATATCGGCAGTGGCGAAGGACATTCTCTCAATGCAATCGTTGAGATAATGCAAAACATTATCAATAAACAAATTATGGTGGTGTTTAAACAAGCACGGGTATTTGATGTGCCGGCGATTTATCTTGATATTTCAAGGGCAAAGCAAGACCTCGGGTGGAAGCCAAAGATTTCCATTGAAATTGGTATAACAAGAACCTGGAAATTCATTCAAAGCCTATAACGAGATACAATTCTGTCGCATCGGATGAAAAATAGAATTACGGTATTGCATATTCTTGAAGCTGTCGCCGGTGGAACACGGAAGGTCGTCGAGTTACAATTGCGATTTCTAGATAGTAGTGAATTTGATGTAAGTATTTGTATTCCACCTGTTGCTGCAATTGAGAATACGAGAAAAGGTGAATTAAATGACCCGCAATTCAGTGAGTCCCTTAAAAAAAGCGGCTTTGTTGTTTACGAAATTGCGATGTTGAGCGAGCAACTGTTTTCTTATACTAATATTGCAGCTATCTATAAACTTACAAGCTGTGTAAAAAGCAAAGGTTTGAAATTGCACACTGCAGCAGCTCGATCGCGGGATTTCTTGGTAGAATTTCCGCTAAGCTTGCAAAGGTTCCAGTCATTATTTATTCTCTCACGGTTTTTCTTTTTTTCAAAGACTTTCGAAATTCAAATTTTATCTTTACTTGAGTTTTGAAAAAATTGCTGGATTGATGACCGATGCATTTATTTTAAGTTCTCGTTATGAAGAAGAGGAAGCATTGAAGTTAAAGTTAACAAAAAAAAATAAGATAATGCTGCTTCTGAATCCTATTGAAACAGAAAAATATAAACCATTGATAGTGTCTTATGAAAGACCTAAACGTATTGTTGGAATGGTTGCAAGATTGGTACCTCAAAAGAATCCGAGGATTTTGTAAGAATGGCGCATCATTTAAATAGTTTGAATTCCAATGTTAACTATGTATTGGTTGGCGATGGGAGGTTAAATTCCGAAGTAGGAGAATTAGTTTCAGAATTACATATCCATAATTTGACGATGCTAGGTAACCGGACAGACTATATCGACGTTATGTCCACATTTGATGTCTTCGTGATGACTTCCTTGTGGGAAGGCCTCCCCTATGCGCCAATTGAGGCTTTGCTTTTAGGAATTCCTGCGGTATTAACTGATGTTTCAGGAGTGAGAGACTTATTGCAGGAACTTGCAAAGGAATGGATTGTTCCAATCAATAGTCCCGAACAAATGGCTTTAACCGTCAATGCTATCTTGACAAACTATTCCGTTCAAAAACAAAAAGTATGGGCTATTCGTCGAACAATTCTGGAAAAATTTGATTCCCAAAAAATCGGGAAACAACTTGGCGATTACTATAAAGAATTGCTGTCTACACGGAATAAAACTAATGAAAATGCTGGTTAAGTTATATTGCTGGTTGCTTCTTCCTTTCTCTTCCGATTGCCGAATCTTCTATTAGAACATTCTAATTTTTTGCCAATATTGAAAAAATTACCGGTATTTTTGCAGATGTGACCTACTGCAAGCTGCATGATCCTTATATTGCTTATACTAACATTGCAACATGGGAAAAATATCTCTGTGTAATTTTTAAAATTTATCTTATAGCAAGTTGAGAAAAGGTACGAACATAAAGCTCTTTTTTATAACCCTCTTTGCACTCTTTTCTTTATTTGAACCTGCAAGAGCGAACAGCGATGTTGTTTCCATATCCGCAGCTGGAATGGTATCGACTCAAGTCAACACGTATCGAATTGTTTTTTCTACAGCCGTTGTAATAGAACAAGTCAATGTCCATAGTTCAGTCCACGGGAAGATTTTATCGCTTTCAACCACTTATAATAATGCCGACTCGTCGTTATCTATAATAAATCCTACCCCGCACTTTTCAGGCGAACAAATAGATATTTCTATTCTGTATCAAAAGAACGACTCGACGTTCATCTACAATCATTCCTTTCAATACAAACCCGTTCCCTCAAGTGGTGATTTTTCTCTTTTCCAAAATATTCCGACCGATACATGGCCGACGACAATTGTGTACGGTGATTTTAATAACGATGGGATGACGGATTTTGTCGCTACGTCTAATGGGGGGAATTCCTTGGTAACTTATATCAATAAAAACGGGAGTTTTCAACAAACATCTTTTATTACCGGAATTGATAGCCCTCCGTGGATGATACGAAGCTATGATGTTAATGGAGACGGAAATCTCGACATAATCGTTAGCTTTCCAGAAACTAATGCCATTGGAATCTATACGAATAATGGCCTTGGTCAGTTTACAAGAACAGAAACAATTAATTGTGCGAACGAGCCAAGGGATTTTGCGTTCATCCATGCTAATAATGATTCATCCTTGGAATTAGTGGTTGAGAACGCGATCAGTAACGATGTGGCGGTGTTTGATCGTGATCCCGTAACGCATATTTTTACTGAAAAGCAAAGAATTGCTGTTGGAAACTCTCCACTTACTCTTTGTGCGGCGGATATCAATAATGATGGGTATACAGACATTATTACCGCAAACAGGTTTACGAACGATGTTACAATATTAAAAAACGATGGATCTGGCAATTTTAGTTCTTATGCAACAATTCCTGTAGGAAATGAACCTCACTGGATTGCTGCCGTGGATCCAATAATGACGGGCAACCGGAGTTAGTGACGTTGAATTATTTGTCTAACTCCATGACTATAATAAAAATTATCGATTTCAACAATCATATTTTTCAAACTCAACAGGTCCCGCTTTCCGGTATGGGATGTGCGTATGGAACAGTTGGCGATGTTAACGGGGATGGATTACAAGATGTCATTATCGCGAATGCGTTGTCGAGCAATGTTAGTGTGTTGATTAATAACGGCAACTTTAATTTTACGGAGCAACTGATAACTATTCCCAATACAAACTACGCCCACGATGTTAGCCTTTTCGACGCAGACAACGACGGGATCTCTATTTATTCATAGTTTATGAACACTCCAGGACCATTCAATATCTTAAAAACGATTTTCCTGTAGGGAAATTACTGCTCACCAACGTATCGAATAATAATATTTTTAATAGCGATAGTGTTAAAACACTATCTTTTGGTCTCCGTAATTATTCGAACGCAACTCCAATCACCATTGATGGCGCACAGGTTGGGAATCGATATCAATTGCAGACAGCGCTGGCAGGAAGAGTGATGCTTCCTCATGATTCAATAAATGTACAGGTAACTTTAAATTCCAATAGTGACGGTTTTTATAGTGATTCACTAAAAATATTTTCCGGTGGTGAATATATTTCCGCTCCACTACGGTCGCTTATTATCCCGAAGATTTCGGCAACACATTCTTCAGAAGTAGATTCCGGCGCCTATTTTCTTAACAATGTTTCTGTGCAGACAAATCCATCCTCTCAAATAATCGGGAGCCCGGTATTTTTATCCGGTAAATCTGATGGTTATCTTAATACTGTTTTCAATAGCGCCACCAAAACATTTTCATACAATAGACGAGCAATTATTAATGATAACCTGCACATCAGCCTGCCTGTTGAAATAGATAGTCAAGGTATTGCCAAAAATTTTTACCCGGCAGTCTCTCATGAGCTAGATAAAGGGTATGGATCGGGTAACTTTTCGGTCAATTCGCTTTTGACGTTGAATGCGCGGCATACAGTCTTGCTGACTGCAGATCTTAATAACGATGGTAATCTTGATATTATTGTCTATAATAGTGTTACGCAAAACATAGAAATATATTTACAAACGCAGCCTTTGCTATTTATTTTAAAATCAACAATCCATACCACTTCACCAAACGTTGTTATTAAAATTGATGACTATGACCACGACGGATATTTAGATATTATTTGTGACAACATTTCCAGTTACTCGATTGTTGTCTATAAGAATGACGGGCACGGTAACTTCAGTCAAGCGATAACCATTCCGCTTACACATGTAACCTATGATTTCGCATTGGTTGATCTAAATTTTGATTCATACGATGATATCGTTGTTCCGAATTATGAACTTGGCGATATTGAAATATATCTCAATAATGGAGGTCAATCCTTTTCATTTTATTCAAGGATTGCCGTTGGGGCAAACCCTTTTAAAATTGTAGCGTATGACATTGATTCTGACGGGGATAAAGATCGATTATAGGGCAAAGCGGAACAAATACAATTCAATTGCTGATCAACACCTCTACCTTTAATTCCATTTCTTTTAGCCAGTATCAAGGGACATTATTAGATACTTATTCGGATTTCACTGTTGACGACATTGACAATGATGGAAGACCGGATATCGTGGTGAGTCATTCGAATATACCAGCAATAGGGATTTATACTGTTCAATCGGACAAAACAATACAGCTCAAGAAACAATTTGCATCGGTATATGCCGCCAGTAAAATACTCACTACGGATTTTAATACTGATGGGTTGAAGGATATTGTTTTGCTTAATCCTACATCAAACAATGTAACGTTCTTCAGTCAAGACTCGACCCAAAATTTTAGTTTAAATAGGACTATTCCAATTCCATATCCCAATGCTGTTTGTGCTGGTGATATGGATGGGAACTTAACGACTGATTTGCTCGTCGGAAATGAATATGGAACGATAAGTTTCTTAAAGAACCCCGTCAAGGCTCCTGTATTTACGGCAGCAAGTTTGCCAGTAGCAAGAGAAGACAAGCCGTATGGCCTTACGGTCTCTGCGCGGGAGCAGGACAGTCTATTGCCAGGAGACTTTCTGCATTATCGCTTTGCGAATAAATCAAGCTGGTTAACGATAGATAGCATCAGTGGAGCCATGAGCGGTACGCCGCATGTGCAGAATCTAGCCGACACCGTGGTAATCATTCAAGCCTATGATAACCATGGGGGCGTAGGACAGCAAGAGGATACCGTTCACATCATACCTATTAATCATCCGCCAAGCATTGCGTCTAATCCAATCTTTACTGCACACGAAGATACACTGTATCAATACCAGGCAGTTGCTCACGATCCGGACACTTTGGTTGGCGATATATTAAGTTATTTACTTACGCAAAAGCCGATCTGGCTAAGTATTTCCGCAAATGGTTTGATCTCTGGAATACCGCGTGGTGCGAACGTTGGCGATTCAACGGTCACGATAATGGTCAGCGATGGGCACGGCGGAACAGCAACACAGAGCTATCCACTGATAGTGACGCATACGAATCATGAGCCGGTAATAAAGACAACAAGCCTTCCTTCGGCAGTAGAGGACACGTTGTATCAAACAAGAGTCTACGCGTCGGATCAGGACAGCGCGTTGTTCGGGGACATCGTACATTATCGGCTTCTCAAACCTGCATGGCTGGTTATAGACAGCACGGCGGGCATCATCAGCGGCACACCTCATGTGCAGAATGTTTTTGACACGACAGCCGTGCTGCAAGCTTATGATAATCATGGAGATACCACTCAGCAACAATATGTCCTGCACATTACGCAGGTTGATCACACGCCGGCAATAGCTTCATCACCAGTATTGACAGCGCATGAAGATACGCTGTATCAATACCAGGTTGTTGCGCACGATCCCGATACGTTGATCGGCCATGTCTTGACTTATACGTTGACGCAAAATCCAAGCTGGTTAAGCATGTCCGCAGGCAATATGATTTCCGGAATACCGCGGGGTGTGAATGTCGGTGATTCAACAGTTACGATCATGGTAAGCGACGGGCATGGGGGAACAGCGACACAGAGTTATCCTCTGACAGTAACACATACGAATCATGCGCCGGTGATAAAGACAACAATCCTTCCTTCGGCAGTAGAAGACACGCTGTATCAAACAAGAGTCTATGCGAGTGATCAGGACAGTGCATTGTTTGGAGACATTGTCCATTACCGGTTAACGGTCAAGCCGGTCTGGCTGAAGATCGATAGTGTGAGCGGAATAATCACGGGGACGGCCAGCGGGATGAATGCCCAGGATACAGTAGTAACAGTGATCGGCTTATGACGGAAAGGGAGGCGCCTCAAGCCAGAGTTATGCAGTTCATATCATCCATACGAATCATCCGCCGGTGATAGTAAGTATAGCGGCGACGCATGCGGCAGAAGACACGCTATACCGGTATGCGGTCTGGGGATCGGATCCGGACAGTGCATTATGGGGAGATCGCGTGCATTATCATTTGACCATACGGCCGAGCTGGGTCACGATCGATACAGTGTTAGGAGTAATCAGCGGAACACCGCATGCAATCAACGTTGGAGATACTGTTGTGACCGTGCAAGCGAGCGATGGAAAAGGAGGCATAGCGACACAGAGTTATCCGCTTCATGTCAGTCATACGAATCATGCACCGGTGATAAAGACAGTAAGCCTTCCTTCGGCAATAGAAGACTCGCTGTATCAGACACGAGTCTATGCGAGCGACCAGGACAGTGCGTTGTTCGGAGACGTTGTGCATTATCGGCTTCTCAAGCCGGCATGGCTGGTTATCGACAGCACGGCGGGCGTCATCAGCGGCACGCCTCATGTGCAGAATGTTTTTGACACGGTAGCGGTACTGCAAGCCTATGATAATCATGGTGCTACCACTCAGCAGCAATATACCATCCACATTACACTCGTAAATCATCCGCCGGCAATCGCTTCATCCCCGGTGTTAACCGCGCATGAAGATACGTTATATCAGTACCAATTCGTTGCTCACGATCCCGATACGTTAATTGGCCAGATCCTTAGTTATGCGTTGACGCAAAAGCCGATCTGGTTAAATATTTCCGCAAGCGGTATGGTCTCCGGAATACCGCGAGGAGTGAACGTTGGCGATTCAACAGTCGCGATAATGGTCAGCGATGGGCACGGCGGAACAGCAACGCAGAGTTATTCGCTGACAGTAACACATACGAATCATGCTCCGGTGGTAAAGACAGCAAGCCTTCCTTCGGCAATAGAAGACACGCTCTATCAATCGAGAGTCTATGCGAGCGATCAGGACAGTGCGCTGTTCGGAGACGTTGTCCATTACCGGCTTCTCAAACCGGCATGGCTCGTTATTGACAGCGCTACTGGCATTATTAGCGGGACTCCTCATGTGCAGAATGTTTTTGACACGGTGGCAGTACTGCAAGCCTTTGATAATCGTGGAGGTACGGCTCAACAACAATATACCATACACGTCGCGTTGGTAAATCATCCGCCGACAATAGCTTCATCTCCTCTCTTCATAGCGCATGAAGATACGTTGTATCAATACCAGGTTGTTGCACACGATCCCGATACGTTAATTGGCCAGGTATTAAGTTATGCATTGACGCAAAAGCCGGGTTGGTTGAGTGTTTCCGCAAGCGGTATGGTTTCCGGAATACCGCGGGGAGCGAACGTCGGCGATTCAACGGTCACGATAAAGGTCAGCGATGGGTATGGCGGAGTCGTGAACCAAACCTACCGTCTTAACGTGATTCATACAAATCACAATCCGTATTTTGTTTCCGTGCCGGATAGTGTCGACAACGGAAGATTCGTTGTATCTCTACACGGCTGTGGCAAGAGATCAGGACAGTGCATTGTTTGGGGATAGAGTTCATTACAAGCTTTCAATTAAGCCGAGCTGGATTACAATCGACAGCATTGCGGGGACTCTCACAGGAACTCCTTCCGGAATCAATGCCCGCGACACAATAATTGCTATCCAGGCTTATGATAACAACGGGGGTGCAGCGGTGCAGCAGTTTGGTCTGCACATTGTTCATGTCAACCATCCTCCGCAGTTTGTTTTATTTCCTGCTGATAGCGCCGTAGAGGATTCTCTCTATTATACTTTGGCCGGAGCGACAGATCAAGATTCGCTTCTCTGGGGAGATAAGGACTACTTTGGCATACTGCAAAGCCCGAGTTGGATGGCGATTGATTCAGTTAAAGGGATCATACAAGGCATACCAAGACTTGTAGGAAGTGCTACGTCTATTGCTTCTGTCTCCAGTCAACGTGTTAATACGAGTGTGCAGCAAATTCTTAACAAAACAAAGATTATCAAGTATTATACAGCGAAGCAAAAGAAAAAAAAGGCACAAATATTAGGTTCTACGGGAAATATTATATACCTGGATTTTCCAGTTACTATCGCCGTTTGGGATAATAAAGGTGGAGCGAGCGAATATAGCTACGATCTGACAGTGAGGCATACGAATCATCCGCCGGTGTTCGTTGTTTTTCCCGATACGACAGCGATAGAGGATTCGCTCTACACAACAGTCATACGGGCGAGCGATATAGATTCTGCGGTGTTCGGTGATGTTGTGCATTATCGTTGTGTTTCCAAGCCGCACTGGATATCCATCGATTCTGTTACAGGGATAATATCCGGCACTCCTCACGGCATAGATGTCGTCGATACTACAAAAATTATCGTTCAAGCGTATGATGGCAAAGGAGGAGTAACCTCATACCAATATGGAGTTCATATCAGGCATGTGAATCATCCGCCTGTATTTGTCTCTACACCGGTAACCAGTGGGGTGGAAGATTCATCGTATGTTTACAGAGCCTATGCAACCGATCAAGATTCAATGTTATGGGGGGACAGGGTAAGCTATGCGATCGTTACAGCGCCGGGCTTTCTTTCGATAGATTCGGCGAGCGGCATTATCGGCGGTATACCGAGTTTAGTTGTCGATTCACTTGCCATGAAATCCGCAAAAGCGACGGTCGGGAAACAGAGCCGCACCACAGTAATGCGCAGCAGTGTGGTAAAGTTTATTCCTGCGGTATCGCGTTCGACGAAGAAATCCGTATCCGGTACGCGCGCAGCGATGGATTCATCCCAATACAGAACATTTCCGGTCAGCATATCGGCCAGCGACGGGAAAGGAGGAATTGCCCAGCAGAACTATACGTTGGCGATACTTCACACCGATCACGCGCCGGTGTTTACGAGCCCTGCCGATTCGGTGGCGACGGAAGATTCGTTGTACAGCTACACATATACAGTGTATGATAGGGATGTTTCCGTTTTCGGCGACAGTTTGAGTGTCGCAGCAACGATATTACCGTCATGGCTGCATCATGACCCTGTTCAACACACGCTCTCCGGAATCCCGTATGCAAGGAGTGCAGTCGATACCGTAGTGGAACTTGTCGTGAGCGATAATCGGGGTTTGACGACAACGCAGCATTTTAAGCTGCATGTTGTGAATGTCAATCATCCGCCTGTAATCGTTTCAGTGCCGGATACCGTTGCGCAAGCTGATTCTGTGTATCGGTGTGTGATAGCGGCGATAGATTCCGACGCGATCTATGGAAGGGATTCACTAACGTATCGATTGCTCGTTGGCCCGCAGTGGGTGCATTTCGTGAAAGATACTCTTATTGGAATGCCGGTCAATGCCAATGCCGGAGATAGTACCATAACCGTTGCAGTCGTCGATAAGAAGGGGAGTGCCGCTCAACAGAGCTGGAAGATTACCGTTATACCGATGTCTCTGCCGCCGACGGCGTTTCAACTAGTTAACCCTCTTCACGCTGATAGTTTGACGATAAATTACGGAAAAGAACTTACAATGAGCTGGCAGCCTTCTCACGGTCATGATCCGGGAGACACGGTGCGTTATGCGCTGAAGTTTTGGGGAGGAGGAATTGATACGACCATCAGTGGCTTGAAAGATACGCTTTATAGTTCCATTGGAATGATGAAAAAATTGTCCGTTCGTACACAGTATGCATGGACAGCGTCTGCAACGATCAACGGGGGGAATTCAACATGGTCAAAAGATACGATACATTTTGTTACGACAGGAAGCATATTGTCAGCGAACGAGCAAAACCCGCTTATGCCGAAAGATTATATTGTCTATCAAAATTACCCTAACCCGTTTAATCCGTCAACAACGATTCGCTACGGAATCCCGGAACCGAGCAGAGTGTCCATCAAAGTCTACAATATACTGGGGCAGGTTGTGGCCACACTCGTGAATGAGACACAAATGCCGCAGTTCTATGAATATCGTTGGAACGCTCAGAACCTTGCGTCAGGGGTTTACATCATTGTTGTAAATGCGGAAAGCATTCTTTCTTCGGCAAAGAAGTTTCAGAATGTCAAAAAGGCGCTGTATCTGAAATAGCGGGTTACTAAAAAACACTTTTATGAGCCACTAAGTCGCGAAGGCACTAAATAATTTTAAGCAAATCGCTATCTCAACCGCTGGTAGTGTTACAATTTCGAAGTAAATGTCATTCCGGCAAAAGCCGGAATCCAGTTTAATCGGTCTGGATGCCAGCTTTCGCTGACATGACGCACATTTTTCAGTTTGATATGCTCAAACTGTAACACCACCCAACCGTTGATGATATTGGCGACAATAGTTTATGATAGTGCTCTTACTAATTGATGGTACGCATTCTGAAGAAAGTGCTCCACCCAACAAAAGACACACCCTTTGCCAACGGCATCCTCTGAAGGAGTCCGTTAGACCTACGGGAAAATCCCCTCTCGTCATCGCGCGAGAAACGCACAGAGGAGAATTGCCCCGCCGCTCCCCTCTGTATGTGAGCGTGTGGCGAAAGCGAGAGGGGTTGGGGGTGTGCCAAAAAGGATTTTTGCGTGGCATCAGTTACTAGAACCTACCTCAAAAATGGTCTTGTGTCAGCCCTTCTGCCGAAGGCATGGGTTCGCCAGACGCTCCCGTTCCGTTTCAGCGGAACGGGATTGGTCAGGGTGTCCTTCTGCCGAAGGCATGGCTTCGCCAGACGCGCGGCGCGATAAGGCCGCGCCACTCGCTCAGGATGAACAGACTATATTTAAGATTCCAAAAAAGCATGTTCATCCTGTCCCGAAGGTCCAACGGACTCCTTCGGAGGATCCCTTTCGGAAGTAAGCGATCCCGCTCGAAGAGCGGGAGAGCGCATCGAAGGATCAAGCGACATGTTTTTGAGATGGTTTCTAACTATCTTAAAAATAACATCACGCGAAGATGCAAAAGCCTCCTAAGTTTTGTTTCAATATATTTTGCGCCTTTGCGGCTCTGCGCGAGAAAAGTTCTCCCGATTTATATGTAGTCTCAACTTATGAATCGTTCCTTATTTTGAATTGAGTAATGAATAATATTTGAGAATAGCCGTTTCCTGTCATCCTACGGTGTAATGCCTTTTGCTGTACAATAATTTAAAGCTTCGCATATAGTCGCTGAAAGACGCTTTCTAACAGTTGTTCTAATCCGAAATGCTCACTTAGGTGTTTCATCCTACAAATAGTATCCCGACAGAAAAGAATAGTTTTACCTTCTTTTGATATTTTGTATATTACTCAACGCTCCTTTTTGGGGATGAATTCGGGGAATGGCAATATTCCTTATGCTCAAACGAAACTGGAAAATACTTTTCGTCGGGATCTCTCAGCTTGTTGACATTCTCGCTATGATTTGTGCAGCCCTTGTTGTTGTAGGGCTGCACCGTTATGAGCATGCCAACTTCCGCACAACCGATGCTGATCTCATTACGGGATATATTGTTTTTGTCGTTGCGTATCTCACTATTGCAATCATGATGGGCTTATACCGGGGCTCTTTTCATCTTAGTCTTAGCCTGCAAAACATGATTATCGCACGCGCCTTTATCCTCTCCGTGCTGGTAACGCTGACGATCGTTTCTGTTTTTAATGGCATAGAAATTGACCGCCACGTCCTCATCGTTTTTCTCTTTTCGGTACCGATCTTCTTTGTCGTGGGGCGAGTTCTGTTGCGCCAGGTCAACTTGTTTTTTCAAAAGCTGGGGTACGGTGTACATAATTCGTTGATCGTCGGCTACGACCAGGATGCGCTTAAAATATTCCAGAGGTTTAATTCTTTTCCAGAGCTCGGCTATAAAATCAAAGGATTCGTCGTTCGGGAGAAGAACCCATCCAGCTCATTGCAGCCGCAGTATACGCTTGCACAATTTGATGAACTCATCGCGAGCGGTTCGATCGACAGGGTCTTTATACCGTCGGCCGATATGGTAGTCAACGGTTATGCCCATATCAAGAAAAAAATTGAAGGTCATGGTATCAAGCTCAAAATATTATCGCCTCAGGCTGAAGAGCTGTTAAAAATAGCCCGCATTTATGGCATCGCCGGGATTACTTTGACAACACCGCCGCGATACAACGTCGACGCGATAAAATTATTCATCAAAAGAATTTTTGATATCATTGGATCCTCAGTAGCGATCATTCTCTTCAGCCCGATCTTTCTTGTCGCGATTATCGCTATTTACCTCGAAAGCGGCCGCCCATTTTTCTTCCTTCAAACGCGGGCGAGCATAAAGGGGGGGAAGCAATTTGATTTCATAAAGTTTCGCAGTATGGTCGATAACGCGGATCAGATGAAAGATGAATTATGGGGGCACAACGAGTCGGACGGCGCTCTGTTCAAAATGAAAAACGACCCTCGTGTGACCAAGGTCGGAAACATCATTCGCAAGTTGAGCATTGACGAGCTTCCGCAGCTCTTCAATGTGCTGAAGGGCGACATGAGCCTGGTGGGGCCTCGGCCGCTGCCGTTGGCGGATTTTGAGACGGTCAATGAGTCCGATGAGTTCTGGGAGACAATTCAGGATCGTGCGGCCGTCAAGCCGGGCATGACCGGTTTGTGGCAAGTGTCGGGAAGAAGCGATATAAAATTCAGGGAGATGATTCTGCTCGATTTATATTACGTGGAAAATCACTCCTTGCTGTTTGACATGGAAATCATATTTGAGACCATTCCAGTTGTGCTGTTTGGCAAGGGCGCGTATTGACAATGAACAATCAACAATCAACAAGGAACAGCGGTCAGAAATCAGATATCGGCATACGGAATTATGGAACAATGAAATGGGCGGGGAAAAAGAAATAATGTAATCTTGGAATCCTGCAACGAATGCCTGTAAATTCCGGTAGTGTGTTAATTAGAACAAAGTCCTAGGGGCTTTTTACGGAGAGCTGAAAATATTGCGCAAATCCAAGGGATGGCTTCGCCAGACGCTAATCCGCAAAGAAAACATGTCCATTCTCTTTGCGTCTTAGCGTCTTTGCGTGAACAAGCTTCACACCTTTCCTGAATTAGGACACTACTTAAAATCCCCGGCGCTTACCTTTTCTGTTTATTTTCGCTACCTTTAATGATAGCGATGTAAATGCCTATCATACTGCGACGAAACAAGAATATGAACTGTTCATTAAGCTTTACGAACGGTTGAATGCCGATAATTCTCCTGACCAATCAAAGGAATGATAACTCTTCAGGAGTAAGCTCAATGCAATAGGAAAGGAAAATATCTGCTAATAGACTAAATGCTGCTCTCAACGCACCAACATACCACGGACTAAAAACATGGAAATATCAATCATCGGAACTGGATACGTCGGGTTAGTTCAGGGCGCCTGCTTTGCCGACACCGGAAACTCGGTTGTTTGCATGGATATCGATGAAAAGAAGATTACGAACCTGAAAAAAGGAACGATTCCGATTTACGAGCCGGGACTTGAAGAGATCGTACGCCACAATACTCAGGAGAAGCGTCTCGAGTTCACAACTTCCCTCAAGGCGGCAGTTGATCATGGGGAGATAATTTTTCTCTGTCTCCCCACGCCGCAATCGGATGACGGCTCTGCCGATCTCACGCGCGTTTTGTCTGTCGCCGACCAGATTGCATCGTTTGCGAGCGGATATAAGATTCTTGTCAGCAAAAGCACCGTTCCCGTCGGCACGGTCGACCGGATCCGTCAAATCATGAGGAAGAAGGGGAAGACGGAGATCGACGTTGTGTCCAGCCCCGAATTCCTGAAAGAGGGCTCCGCGCTGGATGATTCCTTGAGACCGAACCGCATCGTCATTGGTTCGAGAAGCAAACGGGCGGTGGCGGCGATGATGGACATCTACGCGCCGTTCATGCGCACCGGCAATCCTATTATGGTGATGGACGAGCGGAGTGCGGAGATGACGAAATACGCTGCGAATTCATTCCTCGCGACAAAGATTTCTTTTATGAACGAACTTGCCAATCTTTGCGAAAAGACAGGGGCGGATATCGATTGGGTAAGAAAGGGAATGGGGTCCGATCCCCGTATCGGCCAGCAGTTCCTGTTTGCCGGCGTAGGCTACGGCGGTTCATGTTTTCCGAAAGACGTCAAGGCGTTAATCAAAACTGCTCAAGAACACGAGTATGAATTCAAAATTCTCCGGGCCGTCGACGAGGTAAACGATAGACAAAAACGCCTCATCGTCAAGAAAATGATGAAGCATTTTAACAATCAATTGCACCAAAAAATTATCACCGTGTGGGGGCTTTCGTTCAAGCCTCAAACCGACGACATTCGGGATGCGCCGGCGCTGGTCATTATTAACCATTTGCTGGAAGCAGGCGCAAAGATCCGTGCTCACGATCCCATCGCAAACCCGAAAGTGAAACCCCTATTCGACTCGAAAGTAGAGTTCTTCGACAATAACTACGATGCGCTGAAAGGCGCGGACGCGCTTGCGGTGATTACCGAGTGGAACGAGTTCCGCCGCCCCGATTTCGACAGGATGAAATCCCTCATGAAGCGCCCGGTAATATTCGACGGAAGGAATATCTATGACCCGAAGTTGATGAAAGAAAAAGGGTTTGTCTATTTCGGGATCGGGAGGAATGGAGAGTAAGGTGGAGTATTGGAATGTTGGAATTATGGAATGGGGGATTGCATGGAGTACACAAAAAGACGAAATCTGAATCGTGGATACATGGAGCTGGAAGTATGGAATGAAGCGATCGGATTGTTGGGGGTTGTCAAAAAAGTGCTGAGTATTCAAACTCAAATAGACATTAGATTACGCGGTCAGATTGTCGATGCGGCGCAGTCAATTTCTGCAAATATCGCTGAAGGATATTGCCGGAGAACGATCAATGAGTATTTGCAGTTTTTAGCTATTGCTCTCGGATCCTCCGGGGAGTTGATGACGCGTATTATAGGATTCCGTGAGTTTTATGAGTTGAAGGACGATCTCTTTGAGGAATTTGACACGCTTCATTACAGTGTGGAAAATAAATTACTTCCATTGGTCAAATCTTTACAGATGAAGCGAAAAACAGGTACCTGGCAGGAAGAGATTGATGCAGATAAGAAAGTTTTTCAGAATAGCGTTGCTTTACCTATTCCATAATTCCAATATTCCATTTATCCAATTTGCGCCAGAATGACTATCTCACAAACCCAAAAGACCTCCGTAGTAACAGGCGGCGCCGGCTTTCTCGGTTCCCATCTCTGCGACAGGCTTCTTGCAGAAGGCCACTCGGTGATCTGCATCGACAATCTCATCACTGGAGACACTGCGAACATTGCACATTTATTCGGCAATGCCCGCTTCAGGTTCTTTCAGCATGATGTGACGGAATACATCTTTCTTGACGGCAACGTCGATTACGTATTTCATTTTGCATCGCCGGCAAGTCCGATCGATTATCTAAAGTTTCCGATCCAGACGCTCAAAGTCGGTTCGCTGGGAACACACAAGGCATTAGGCCTGGCGAAAGCGAAGAACGCACGGTTCTTTCTCGCATCCACATCGGAGGTATACGGCGACCCTGAAATTCATCCGCAAGTGGAAGAGTACTGGGGAAATGTCAATCCGGTCGGCCCGCGCGGAGTCTACGATGAAGCAAAACGGTTTGCTGAAGCGATGACAATGGCGTACCAACGCTATCACAACGTTGAAACACGAATCGTAAGAATTTTTAATACGTACGGCGAGCGGATGAGGATTGATGACGGCCGCGCAATTCCTGCATTCATTTCACAAGCGCTGCGCGGCGAAGATGTTACGGTGTTCGGCGACGGCAGTCAAACGCGCAGTGTCTGTTATGTTTCTGATTTGATCGACGGCATCTTCAAGCTGATGATGTCTGAATATGCCCTTCCGATGAACATCGGAAATCCCGCCGAGTTGACAATGCTTCAACTCGCGAATGAGATTGTTCAATTGACTCGGAGCCAAAGCAAGATTGTGTTTCGAGAACTCCCCCAGGACGACCCAAGGATTCGACAGCCGAATATTGCCAAGGCAAAGTTCATGCTTGGATGGGAACCGCGGGTTCCCCGTGATGAAGGGCTGAAGCGAACAATCGAGTATTTCAAACGCAGATTGAAGTTGGAGCAGGAATAGTATCGCAGCACAAAGCTAATGCTGATTTTTTCCTCTTTTTTCTTCTTTTATTCACCCTGAGCCGATGATTCTCATTTCCCGTCGTTGAAAAGGCACGGCGGATTATGTATATTATGCACGCCGCCGGGCGTAGGGGGATTCGCAGTGCGTGCAGTTTTACTGATTCCAAAAACACTTATTACTGTTATAATGAAAGTATTAATTACCGGAGTCGGCGGTTTTGCCGGCAGCCATCTTGCCGATTATGTTCTCAATAATAATCTCGCGGAAGTTTTTGGAATAGTGCGGGATGCCGAGAAGAATGAAAACATTCGGTCCCATGAAAAAAGCATCCGTCTGTATGAATGCGACATCGTCGACTTTCAATCGATCTTCAGAGTTTTGAGGGAAGTCAAGCCGGACATTATTTTTCATCTCGCCGGACAAGCATTTGTCCCGAGTTCGTTTGAACATACCGCCGAAACATTTAAAGTCAATGTCATAGCTCCGATCAATATTTTTGAAGCGGTGAAGGCAGTCGACATTGCGCCGCGGATTGTTGTTGTTACCTCAGGCGAGGTCTATGGTGAAACCGCGGGGCTTCCTGCAGTGCATACGGAACGTTCGATCCCGCACCCAGTTAACCCGTACGCGGCAAGCAAGACGAGCATCGATTACATCGCGCAAACGTACAAAACGTACGAAGGGCTGAACATCGCCATCGCTCGGCCATTCAACCATACCGGCCCGCGGCAGAAACCTTCGTTTGTTTGTTCGTCTCTCGCACGGCAAATCTCGCTCGCTCAAAAGAATAACATACCGCCGGTGATACAAATTGGAAATATCAAGCCGCGGAGAGATTTTACGGATGTTCGCGATGTCGCCCGGGCATATTGGCTGCTGGGAGCGGTCTCCAACGATAAAGAATTCATTTTTAATGTCTGCTCTGGAAATGTATTTTCTATCGAAGAAATTATCCGGATGTATGAGACAATTTCCGGGGCAAAATTCGACTTGCATGTCGAAGACAAAAGATTGCGCGGCTATGACATCCAGCTCCTCGCAGGGAGCAATGAGTTATTGCAGAAAACTACGAATTGGACGCCGGAAATTCCAATACAGCAGACGTTAAGGGACCTTCTCACAACATGGATGGAAAAGTAAAAAATACGATGTAAGACGTCAGATAAATTGACTCAGGACTCTAGACTTAGAACTTAGGACTTAAAACTTAGATCTCTGAACCGAAACCACAACGAACCTACTATGACCAAAAAGGCACTTATTACAGGCATCACCGGCCAGGATGGCTCTTACCTTGCTGAGTTGCTTCTCCAAAAGGGATACGAAGTACATGGAATTATCCGCCGGAGCAGCTCGTTCAACACCGGGAGAATCGACCATCTCTATAACGATCCGGCTATCCTGGGAAAGAGGCTCTTTCTCCATTATGGCGATCTGACCGACACGAGCAATTTGAACCGGATTCTGGAAAGGATCCAGCCCGGCGAAATTTACAACCTCGCCGCGCAAAGTCATGTTAAAGTCTCATTCGAGCTCCCAGAGTATACCGCTGAAGTCGATGCTATTGGAACAGTCCGATTCCTGGATGCGATTCGCGAGGTCGGGCTGAAGCCGAAATTCTACCAGGCATCGACGAGTGAGTTATTCGGCAAGGCCCAGCAGATCCCGCAAAACGAAAAAACGCCGTTTTATCCTCGCAGTCCGTATGGGGTTGCAAAGCTGTACGGTTATTGGATCATCATAAACTATCGGGAAGCGTACAATATTTTCGCTTGCAACGGAATTCTTTTCAATCATGAATCCCCGCGAAGGGGTGAAACGTTTGTCACAAAAAAAATTACGAGAGCCGCGGCGAAAATTAAGCTGGGATTAGAAACGAAGCTTTCTCTGGGAAACCTGAATGCAAAGCGGGATTGGGGCTATGCTCCGGAATATGTCGACGGCATGTGGAGAATGCTTCAACTGGATCAGCCGGAAGATTTTGTGCTTGCAACCGGCGAAACACATACCGTCAGGGAATTTACCGACCTTTCGTTTAAAGAATTGGGGATGGAGCTTGCATGGGAAGGTGAAGGCGAGGACGAAAAAGGCGTTGACAAGAAAACAGGGAAGAACATCGTCGATGTCGACCCCAGGCATTACCGACCGACCGAAGTGGAATTGTTGATCGGCGACTCCGCTAAGGCCAAGGAAAAGCTCGGCTGGGTGCCCAAAATAAAGTTCGAGGAGCTGGTGAAAATAATGGTGAAGGCGGATTATGAAAAAATTTCAAAGAGGGGGTATTAATCGTCAAAATTAAGAATTAAGAATTATGAATTATGAATTAAGAATTTGAAAACTCAAGACTTAAAACGAAAGGCTTAAAACTTAAAACTCATGACTCAGGACTAAAAGCCACGGACTCCTCCTCTAAAATATACGTCGCCGGCCACCGCGGACTTGTCGGGTCGGCAATTACGCGTGCGCTGCAATCTGCAGGCTATACGACTATTGTTGCGCGTACTCATGAAGAATTAGAACTTGAAAATCAAGGGGCTGTGGGGAATTTTTTTGAAAGAGAGAAACCGGAATATGTATTCTTGGCAGCAGCAAAAGTTGGGGGAATTCACGCCAACAGTACATATCCCGCGGAGTTTATTTTCGACAACCTGCAGATTCAGAATAACGTCATTCACTCGTCATACCTGCACAAAGTGAAGAAGCTCTGTTTTTTGGGAAGTTCATGCATCTATCCTAAGTTTGCTCCGCAGCCGATCAAGGAAGACTACTTTCTTGACGGGAAGCTGGAACCGACGAACGATGCGTATGCGGTTGCAAAAATTGCCGGCATCAAAATGTGCCAGGCGTACAATAAACAGTACGGGACGAATTTTATTTCCGTCATGCCGACAAACCTGTACGGACCGGACGACAGTTTTGACCTGCAGAATTCTCACGTTCTGCCGGCCTTGATTCGCAAATTTATTGAAGCGCGGAATTTACATTCATCGCCGGTAACGTTGTGGGGAACAGGAAAAGCGAAAAGGGAATTCCTCTATGTCGATGACTTGGCAAGCGCATGTGTTTTTCTGATGCAGCACTATGACGATGGCGAAATTATTAACATAGGAACGGGCACGGATGTATCAATTCTCGAGCTGGCACACTTGATCGGCGAAAAAGTAGGTTATCGAGGGAGCATTGTTTTCGATTCCTCGAAACCGGACGGGACGCCGAGAAAATTGCTCGATGTCAGCAAAATCAATGCGCTGGGCTGGAAGGCGACGGTTCCGTTGGCGGAAGGCATCGAGAAAACGATAGAGTGGTATGAAAAGAGAATTAAGAATTAATAATTATAAATTAGGAATTTTTGGAATAAGATGCAGGACTGAGGACCACGAACTTAAGACCACGGACTCAGGACTACGGACTAAAGGCTCCGAACTACAAACTCAAATCCACCAACGAACTCAATGAAAAACGAACTGCTCGCAAAACTTGAAAACAAATCATTCGTGGTCGGCGTTATAGGATTAGGATACGTCGGCCTTCCACTGCTGCATTGCTTTGTGGAGAAGGGATTCCGGTCGATCGGTTTCGACATCGACCGTTCGAAAGTTGATTCCCTTGCAAAAGGAAAATCGTACATCAAGCATATTTCGTCGGAAAGAATCCGGCGCGCCGTCGCCTCCGGGCGCTTCAGCGTAACGAGCGATTTTTCCAGGCTGAAAGAATGCGATGCCATTCTCATTGCAGTGCCGACGCCGCTTAACAAGAACAGGGAACCGGATATGTCGTTCATTGTGGCGACGTGCGAGGCGATTGCGCCGCATATCCGGAAAGGCCAGATGGTCGTATTGGAATCGACGACGTATCCCGGCACGACGGAAGAAGTCATGGTGCCGATTCTTGAAAAAAGCGGCCTGAAGGTCGACAGAGATTTTTACGTTGCATTTTCTCCGGAACGGGAAGACCCCAACAACCCCGATTACACCACCGAAACAATTCCGAAAGTCGTTGGCTCGACATCTCCCGACGGCCTTGCCGTCGTCGACGCCGTCTACAAACAGATCGTCGTCCGAACCGTCCCGGTCTCGAGTGTCAAAGTCGCCGAGGCAGCGAAGCTCATGGAGAATATTTTTCGTGCCATCAATATCGCTCTGGTGAACGAATTGAAAGTGACGTTTATGAAAATGGGCATCGACGTCTGGGATGTGATTGAAGCGGCGAGGACCAAACCATTCGGTTACATGCCGTTTTACCCCGGACCGGGCTTGGGCGGACACTGCATCCCAATCGACCCGTTCTACCTGACATGGAAGGCACGGGAGTATGGCGTCAACACACGATTTATTGAGCTGGCTGGGGAGATTAATACCGCAATGCCGGATTTTGTTGTGAACCGGGTGATGGAAGCATTGAACGATGCGGGGAAACCGTTGAAGGGGGCAAAAATTCTTATGCTCGGACTGGCATACAAAGCGAACGTCGACGACGACCGTGAATCCCCCTCGTACCACTTAATAGAGAAACTCGAAGAACGGGGGGCTTCGGTCAGTTACAATGATCCGTATATCCCGACGATCAGGCCCACGCGCGAATTCCCGAAATTTGCCGGAAGAAAATCCGTCGAGATTTCAAACGCGTTCGACCTTATTTTGGTCGCCACTGCCCACGACGAATACAAGAAAATCAACTTCGACCGGTTTACAGTGCCGGTCGTCGATACTCGAAACATCGTCGTGCGAAAGAACGGGCCGGTGTATAAGGCGTAAACAGTGAAAAGTTAAAAGTTATAGGTTGTAAGTCAGGAGGAAATACCATACTTATAACTTGGAACATCTGAAAAATTGTTCCGCGCTAAGCCGCAAAGGCGCCAAGATTTTGTTTAGAATCAATTTGCGACTTTGCGGCTTTGCGCGAGCCATGCTTTCGGGATTATTCAGAAGGCTCTACTTACAAGTATAGCTTACAACCTATTACTCACGGACTTCGAACTACGCACGAACATCCTTCCCTATTTCGGTTTCTTGAATAACGTGTCGCTCACGCCTTTGTTTACTTCGAACTTATCTGTTGTGAATTCGAACGACTGGCCCATGACGCTTTGCACCATTTTTCCCGGGGCAAGGTAACCGCCGAAATCTTTGTAGTCAGAGTAATCGGTGGTTTGTTCGACAGGGCCGTTGGGAGAGGTCATTGATTTCACATCGCGGTATCTGATGAAGTCCTCAACTCCGAAGTACTGTCGCATTGATTTTCCCGAAGCATTCGAAAAACGTACCTCGTAGCAATCCTTTCCGTTTACATTTTTTACTCCGCTCACTTCTGCTTTGAATCCCATCGCTTTGTACTTGCCGTAAAAGTCGAAAGTGGATTCGAATTTGATCTCCTCCAGTTGATCTCCGCTGAGGTCTTGAGTTCCCTGCGGCGATACGGTCCAGCCGTGCTTTCCGTCGAAGCCCTGCTGCTGCTTGAACATTCCAACCATTTCCGTTTCCGCATAAATTTTGTTGGGGGCTTTTTGGACAACTTTGAGCTTCACATCCATGTTCTGAATCTTGCCGCTCATCTCAATCGTCTTATCTTTCATCGCTTTGAATTTTGCTTTCCCGCCGTTCTTTTCGATAGAGTTTGAAAAAATTTCGTCCGGGGTCAGCGTAACGGCAACAGCGGTTTTCACAACGACCGGGTTTCCGTCTTCATCATACATGTCGACCGGCCCGAACTTCGCAAGCTTTTCTTTCACATCGCTCGCAGAACCAACGACGGCAATAAGCATCGTTGCGGGATCAAGATATTTTTTTGCGGCTGCCTGCACATCCTCTGCAGTAACGGCATCAAGACGTTTGAGGTACGTCTTATAGTAATCTTTCGGAAGCCCGTAGCGTTCGATAGTAATCGCGTCTTCTGCGATAGTGTTCGCATGCTCAAGACCTCTTACGAACGCACCGCTCAGATAGTTCTTGGCCATCTGCAGTTCCGTCGAGTCGGCTTTTTCGTCGCGGATCCGGTTGAGTTCGTAGAAGAGTTGTGTCAGTGCACTGTCGGTAACGGCGTTCTTTGTCGAGGTGGAAGCGGTGAAGGTTCCGATGAGTTCATCCGGGGAGAGTGAACTGTATGCTCCGTACGTGTAGGCGTGTTTTTCACGGAGGTTAGTAAAGAGCCGGAACATGCTTCCTCCGAGGATTGTGTTCATCACTTGTGCAGGAAATACGTCGGGCGAATTTCGCTGCAATTCGACGACTTGAGCGACTCTGACGACCGATTGAACTGAACTCGGCCTGTCGACGAAGGCGACGTGCACTTTGTCCGGCCGTTGCGGGGTGGCGTATGTCGGCGCTGGGAGAGTTCCTTTTGTCCACGCGCCGAAATATTTGTTGACGAGTTTCATAACACTGTCTTTGTCGACGTCGCCCACTACCGCCATGATTGCGTAGTTCGACTTAAAATAGGTGGTGTACGCTTCGATGCATTTGTCCCTGGTGATATTAGCAACCGTTGCTTCGGTTTCGACCTCGCCATACGGATGCTCTGTGCCATAGACGAGTTTCTTTCGCACAACGTCCACGATCATTGCAGGGTCGGTTTTTCTGTATTGCAATCCCGATTTTGTCTGCGTTACAAGTTTATCAAGTTCGTCCTGAGGAAATGAAGGATGGAGAGTGATATCCGACATCAGGTCGAAAAGTTTTTCCGTGTTTTTCGACAAACCCGAAGCGTACACATTAGTCCCGCTCGAGCTCAGGTCGCCGCCGATGAGGTCGATCTCCTCGTCAAGCTGATCCTTTGTCCGTGTCGTTGTCCCGCTGCGCAAAAGCTGGCCGGCAATGTCGATGCAGCCGGCGTCCCCTTTTTCGAGAACGGGCTTTCTGTCGATGAGCAGGCTAATGGTTACCGTTGGAAGTTCAGAATTCTTCACGATAATAACCCGAATGCCGTTCGGAGTGGTGAGTACGTCGTAGTCCGGGAATGCTATTGCCGGTGCAGGCCCCGGTCCGGGAATTTTACTTCGGTCCAGTTGTGCCTGCGTGATGGTAAACGCAATGCATAATAACGCAACCGATGTTACAAAGAAATTTTTCATTGTGAGAGCTCCTTATTTCTACTGTACTTTTGTTTTTGGTAAGTAGTAGAGAACGGTCCTATTCTTTTCCGTGAGGTATTGATTGGCGACACGCCGGAGGTCTTCCTTGGTCACGGCCATGAATTTGTTAATCTCGGAATTGATGAGGTTTGCATCGCCGAAAAATATATGGTAATTCGCCAGCTCGATTGCTTTGCCCTGCTCGGTGGAATTTTTTTCGATGAAGCTTGTCTCTTCCTCATTGCGGATTTTTGTCAGTTCATTGTCCGTGATGAGGGAGTCCCTGACTTTTTGGATTTCGTCCTGAATGCTCGCCTCGATGTCTTTAAGTGATTTTCCGAAATTTGCGATCCCGAAAAGCAGAAAGAGAGACGGATCCTCGAGGTCGAACGGAAACGACTGAACTTCTAGGGCAATTTTTTCTTTGTCGACGAGGCGCTTGGTCAGCCGCGAACTTTCTCCCCCTGAAAGGAGCGTCGTCAGCATGCTGAGAGCGTAATAGTCTTTGGTGCCTTGCGCCGGCATGTGGTATGCTTCGATAACGGCGGGAAGCTGGATGTTGTCGTAGACGGTATCTCTCACTTCCGCGATTTGCGGCGGTTCGACGGCGGAAGGCCGGTAAATTTCTTTCGTTCCTTTTGGAATCTCGCCGTAGTATTTATCGACCAAGGCCTTTGTTTTCTCAACATCAATGTCTCCGGCGATCACCAGACAGGCATTGTTCGGCAGATAAAATGATTTGTAGAATTGATAGAACTCATCGTACGTCGCTCTGTCGATATATTGAAAAGAGCCGATCGGAACCCATCGGTAGGGATGGACTTTGTATGAGTGCGAAAAGGTTTGTTCGATGATCGATCCGTATGGCCTGTTGTCCAGGCTTTGCCTCCGTTCTTCTTTCACGACGCCGCGCTGAGTTTCGATGCCGACGGAATCGACTTTAAGGTGCATCATCCGCTCGGATTCCATCCACATCACAAGTTCCAGTTGGTTTGAAGGGACGGTGATGAAGTAGACCGTTTTATCGAAACTTGTAAAGGCGTTAAGTTCGCCCCCCGCGTTGTGCACCATCTTGAAAAATCCGCCGCGCGGAATATTCGGAGAGCCTTCAAACATCAGATGCTCGAAAAAATGAGCGAAGCCCGTCCTGTCCGGATTTTCATTTTTCGACCCGACGTGGTACACTACCGCTTGAGAGACAATCGGGGATGAATGATCCTCGTGCAGGATAACATGAAGGCCGTTGGGAAGTGTATACTCAACGAATTTTATGTTGACCTGGGCGGCCAGCGCACTCCAGGCAAACAACGTCAGCAAAAAACTCAAGAAGCGTTTATTAACCACGGCGTCCTCCCGGTGGAATAGTAGTTAGTCATGATAAATTTTCATTGATACACGTACGTTGCGGGTATCGGAGGGTTACGTTAACCCGTGAAAAGCGTGGATATTGTACGATTATTCTGACTGAAGTTCAACTTTTTTTATTGGCGCTGCCGGGACGCCCATTGACAATCAAAATAGATAATCCGAAATTCCAATGTTCTCGAAAATGCGCACTCTCGTGAAATCCTTTGTGCAATCAAGAAATTGGTTTTGAAATGCATCCGCCAATAAATATACAGCAAATTCACTTTGGCACCGATGAATACGAGGAAGAACTCCAGTTACGAGATAGGATCTTACGAAAACCACTTGGATTAAGCTTGTTTAAAGAAAACCTGACCAAAGAGATCAACGATTTCCATATAGGCGCATTCGATGGAAACGTGTTGATCGGGGTTCTTATTTTGACTGTTTTAAGCAAGGAGGATGTAAAAATGAGGCAGGTTGGAGTAGAAGAGAATTGGAGAGGCAAGAATGTGGGAGCGAGGCTGGTTGTTTTTGCAGAGGATTTCGCAAGAAGACTAGGTTACAGGAGAGTAGTGCTGAACGCAAGGCTGGCTGTGGTCGGGTTCTATGAAAAACTTGGGTACAAAAAAATAGGCGGGGAATTTATTGAAGTAACGATCCCTCATCAAACGATGCAAAAGGAATTGGGATAAAACCCACGTTCTTATAGTACACAGCTCTTCCGTCCCCATTGCCTCAAAATTTCCGACCTTGCCTTAGCAGGCAGATTTTCTTATATTTGTTTTGGAATTGGGGCTGTAGCTCAGTTGGGAGAGCGATTCGTTCGCAACGAATAGGTCGTCGGTTCGATCCCGATCAGCTCCACGGAACAGTAAACAGTGATCAGTTAACACTACCTGTTGTTGTTTTTTTGATGACTGATCACTGTTCACTGATAATTGCTAAGGTCAAGCCCTGTACAACCGTAAGTCGCCCAACCCCGCCAGGTCCGGAAGGAAGCAACGGCCCGCTACCGAAAGTGTGATACAGTAAGCTTGACCTTTTTTGTTGCATTCTCGCCTAAATCCTCCTTAATTAAAGAACTTGCAAGCCTCCCATATTTTTCGTACTTTTACCTTGAATTTTTCTAAAAAAGGGTCGCGTCCCTTTTTTAAAGCAGCAAAGAGCATGTTCTGGGCTAATTTTATGGGCAATTGAGTTTGGGGTCGCCTTTAAAAAGTCGGAGGGAGAGCCTGCTTGCTAAGGGGGGAAATAGATTGGTAGCTGTTGGAAATTCATCACACAAGCAATGATAGACAGGAAATCGCGCTATTCCACTATTCGATTGTTACGTTCCACGACGGGGAGTGACAATTATTTTATTCGGCGCACTACAAGGAATTTTGTTTAATGAAAAAAGAAATAGTTATCAACTCCACCGCGAACGAAGTTCGCATAGCAATAACCGAAGAGGGTAAGCTCGCCGAGCTTTTTGTCGAGACTCCCGAAAAGGAACGGCTGGTCGGGGACATTTATGTCGGCAAGGTCGCGAAAGTCATGCCCGGAATCCAGGCGGCGTTTATCGATGTCGGACTGCCGCAAGACGCATTCCTCCATTTTTCCGATATCGGGGCTTCGTTAGGCCAATACAACGCAATGCTCGGTGAGGATTCTGAGATCGATACGGAAGCAGACGATGAGGAGGACGAGCAGCATCATCCGGTGCCGCCGGTTGCTGCAATCCCCTCGGATGGGACGGCAGTAGCAGTTGCCGTGCAACCGCCGCCCGCCAGGGCGGGGGACCGTCATGACCATCGGCCCCGGTATGAACGGCAGCACCGCAACGTCAACCTTACCAAAGGCCAGGAGATCATTGTACAGGTTACGAAGGAACCTGTCGGGAAGAAGGGAGTCCGGGTAACGACGGAAGTTTCTCTCCCGGGCCGATTCCTTGTACTCCTGCCGTTCGATGGCAAAGTCGGCATATCGAAAAAGATCAGCAGCTTCAAGGAGAAACGGCGCCTGAGAAAACTCGTGCGCAGCATTCTTCCCCCGTCGTTCGGCGTTATTGTACGCACGAATGCGGAAAATCAGGATGAAAAAGTTTTTCTCCAGGATTTGGAATCCCTTCTGACGACGTGGCGGGAAATTGAGAAAGCTGTGAAAGAAGAAACCGCTCCTGCCCTGCTCTATAAAGACATGGCAACCACATCGAGCGTGATACGGGACCTTTTCAGCGAGGATGTTCAGCGCGTTGTCATCGATAACAAAAAATTGTTCAAGGAGATCAAGACGTATGTGAAGCTTGTTTCTCCGCAAATGGTCGAGAAGATCGAGTACTACGGGAAAAGGGAACCGATTTTCGACGTCTTCGGTGTCGAAAAAGAGATCGCGACGACGCTGGCGCGAAAAGTATGGCTGAAGAGCGGCGGCTACATTATTATCGACCACACCGAGGCGATGACCGTGATCGACGTGAACAGCGGCCGGTACGCTGCCAAACAAGAACAAGAATTGAATTCTTTGAAGACCGACCTCGAAGCCGCGCGTGAAATATGCCGGCAGCTCCGGTTGCGCGACCTTGGCGGCATCATCGTCATCGATTTCATCGACATCACGGACGAAAAGAACAAAAAGAAAGTGTACGACGAGATGAAGAAAGAATTCCGGAAAGACCGGGCCAAGGCGACGGTGCTGCCGATGACGGAATTTTGTCTCGTGCAAATTACACGGCAGCGGATCCGGCAGAGCATCATTCACAGCTTTACGGAACCGTGTCCCGTGTGCGGCGGCAGCGGCCTCATCCAGTCAAAGACGACCATCGTCAGTCAGATCGAACGGTGGATCCGGCGGTTCAAATCGGAGTCGAAGGAATTTCGCCTCGTCCTTCGCGTGCATCCGAGCATCGCGCAGCACCTAATGGGAGGAACAATAAGCCGGCTGACAAAAATCAAACTCCGCTTCTTTGTCCAGATCAAGCTTGAAGAAGACAAAGCGCTTGCGATCGATGAGTTCAAGTTCATCTCGCGAAAGCAGGACAAAGATATCACGGCTCAATATAAATCGTAGAAAGATTATTCGATGAAATTTTTTATTGACACCGCGAGCATTGCAGAAATAAAAGAAGCGAACGACCTCGGAGTACTGGACGGCGTTACAACGAACCCGAGCCTCGTCGCGAAAGAAGGCAAAGAGTTTATCCCGCTGCTCAAAGAAATATGCGCAATTGTTCACGGACCGATCAGCGCTGAGGTTCTTTCCACGGATTTTGACGGCATGATGAAAGAAGGTCGCGAGCTCGCCAAGATACACGAAAATATCGTTGTCAAAGTGCCGCTCATGAAGGATGGGTTGAAGGCAGTGAAGGCGTTGAAAGCTGAGGGAATCCGGACCAACGTGACGCTCTGCTTCTCGGCCAGCCAGGCGCTCCTCGCTGCTAAAGCCGGAGCGTATTTCATCAGCCCGTTTGTCGGAAGGCTTGATGATATTAGTCAGAACGGAATGGAGTTGATCGGACAGATTGTGACGATCTACCATAATTACGGGTATGATACGCAAGTGCTCGTCGCAAGCGTGCGTCATCCCCTTCACGTTATCGACGCGGCAATGATGGGAGCTGATATTTGCACGATGCCGTTTAAGGTGATCGACCAGCTCATCAAACACCCGTTGACCGACATCGGCATCGAACGGTTTCTTGCCGACTGGAACAAAGGCCAAAAGAAATGAAACAGACGCCGTTCCATTCAATCCATCGGCAGCTTGGCGCCAAGATGGTTCCATTCGGCGGATATGAAATGCCGGTGCAATATACCAGCATTATCGAAGAGCATAAAGCTGTGCGCACTGCGGTCGGCGTTTTCGATGTTTCGCACATGGGCGAATTTATAGTGAAGGGCAAGAACGCGCAAGCGTTTCTTCAGTATGCGACGGTGAATGACGTGGCGAAACTTGTTCCCGGAGAAGCACGGTACTCGGCGATGTGCTATGACGATGCCGGGATTGTCGACGACCTTCTCGTCTACAAAATTGGAGAAGGCCACTTTATGGTTGTCGTGAACGCGTCGAATTCCGAAAAAGATTTTGAATGGATGAGCCGGCATTGTATGCCCGATGTCGAACTCCGGAATGAGAGCGACGCCACAGCGCTGCTTGCAATTCAAGGACCGAAGTCGCAGACGGTTCTCCAGAAGCTTACGTCTGTCGATTTGAAATCGATTCCCTACTATCGGTTTAAAGAAGTGAGTGTTGCCGGCGTCGACATGATACTTTCGCGAACGGGGTATACCGGTGAACTTGGTTATGAGATTTATTTTTCACCGTCGTACGCCGAGAATGTTTGGAATGCTCTCTTTAAAGCCGGCAAAGATTGCGGCATTATGCCGGTCGGACTTGGCGCCCGCGACACTCTGCGGCTTGAGATGGGCTACTGTTTGTACGGTAACGATATCGACCAAACGACGAACACGCTCGAAGCAGGCCTCGGCTGGATTACGAAACTAAAAAAGGGGGATTTTATTGGCAGATCGGTGCTGGAAAAAGTGAAGGCTGAAGGCCCGAAACGAAAGCTTGTCGGGATCGAGATCGAAGGGAAAGCCATCGCTCGACACGGGTACGCAATCCAAGCAAACGGAACCGCTGTCGGATCGGTCACGAGCGGTACATTCTCTCCTTCCCTCGAAAAAGGGATCGCGATGGGATATGTCGATGTCGCATGTTCTTCCGTCGGTACTCTGGTGGATATCGACGTAAGAGGGAAAGCAGTTCAAGGTAAAATTACAGCATTGCCGTTTCTGAAAAAATAGAGCTAAGAAGTGAGAAGTAAATATCATTTTTGACATCTAATGTTCAAAACCTAAGACCTAAACGTGATTTTATGGGGGCGTTGCCAATGACTACAGAAACAAGGTGTTGTGATGAAAATTGATGTGTACTTTTCTCCTGCTCAAGTCGACGAGATGCAATTGCGCGACAAGAATGTCATTGTTATCGACGTGTTGAGGGCCAGCACCACCATTGTGACGGCTCTGAATAACGGGGCGCGTGAAATCATCCCGGTCGGTTCCATCGAATCGGCTGTGAAAGTATCCGGCAACCTTTTTGGTGATGTTGTTCTTCGCGGCGGCGAACGGAACGGGAAAATTATTACCGGATTCAATTTAGGAAATTCTCCCAGCGAGTATACGGAAGAAGCGGTGAAGGGGAAGTCTATCATCTTCTGCACCACGAACGGATCCTCGGCGATGGTGAAGGCAAAATACGCCAAACGAATGGCGGTCGGCGGTTTTATCAATGTTTCGCTTGTGGCCGATTTTATCCGCCAGGCAGGCGAAGACTTTTCCGTCGTCTGCGCCGGTGAGAAGCAGCTTTTCAGCATGGAAGATTCTGTCTGTGCGGGCATGCTCGTCAAGATGCTCGTCGAAGATTCACCGATCGTCGTCGACGTGAATGATGCAGCCGGGGCTGCACAGGTGCTCTATAAGAACGTCGGCAAAAATTTGCTCAAGATGGCAAAAAGCTCCGACCATGGAAAGTATCTTGTCGACATCGGTTTCGAAAACGACCTTAAGACATGCGTGAGCGTCGATTCCATTCCAGTGCTCCCCCTCCTGATCGGCAACGTTATTAAGCTGAAGAAGGAAGAGCCCAAGCACTCCATTACTCTTGATGTTCAAGAGGAATAAGAATTTTTTTTCAATGGACGACACCTCAATCTCAACGGAACACCCGGCGCCTCGCCGGAAAAAAAACGACGAGGGGAAAAAATCGCGCCGCAATAAGCAGATCGCATCATTCCTCGTCATGGTGCTGGGCGTTCTCATCCTTCTTTGCCTCGTATCGTATTCTCCCGCCGACGAAGCAAGCGGCGACGTCCCATTTTCCCAGCTCTACAAGATTTTTACCAACGATCCGTTGATTCAAGAGAAGGCCATCAGCACGAATAACTGGCTGGGACTTGTCGGAGCGATCACATCGAACTTCCTCATCAACTCGACGGTTGGGTACGCGGTATTCGTTCTGCCGTTTTTGCTCCTCGCATGGGGATGGATGACGCTCCGCCGCAGTGATATCCGCCGTTTAGTCTATTTTACAAATTATACTCTCGCTATTGTTGTCCTGTGGGCGACGCTGTGCGGGCTTCTCAGGCTTGTCGGGATGTCCGAAGATCTTTCGCCGCAATGGAGCGGCGCGGTCGGCGCGTTTCTTTCGACCGTCCTGCGGCAATTGATCGGATCAGCCGGCGGAATTATCGTTACTGTTTCACTTCTTTTTGTTACGCTGACGCTCGCCATCGACCTCGATCTTCATGTCACCTCGGAACGCGTGAAAAATTTCTTTGTGTCGATTGCATCGGCAGTAAATGCTTCTTTCGAACGGTGGAGAGAACGGCGGGCTATTCATGCGGCGGAGAAAGAGAAGCAGAAGGCGATGATAGAAGTAAAGCGCCCGGCGGAAGAAATTTCTACCAGACCGGAACGCGTCCCAAAATCCAAAGTCCTTTTGCCCCGCGAAGAACAGGCAACGGCCGTCGAACAGCCTTCGCCCGCAGATGATGCCGACGAACGAGATGAACCTGCCGGAGAAGCCTCGACCGAGCCTGAAGAGGAGACGCCGCTCGATATCAAGGAAATGGTGCGCGAAGAAGAAGTCGGTCTGGATGAGCGGGATGTTCAGGATGAGGAAATCGATTACGTGTTCCCCTCCGTCGACCTGTTGAACTCCCAGCGCCAGGCCGAAACGATCGACGACGCCGAGCTGAAAGCAAACGCCGAACTCCTGCGCGCAAAGCTCGCAGACTTCGACGTCGAGGTGGCGAACGTCAGCGTTACGCCCGGCCCGGTTGTAACATTGTATGAACTTGTCCCGGCGACCGGGGTTAAAGTCGCGAAGATCGTCAACCTTGCGAACGACCTTGCGCTTGCGATGCAGGCAAAAGGAATCCGTATCGAAGCGCCTATTCCGGGCAAAGGAACGGTCGGCGTCGAAATACCGAATCACAAGCCGTCGCTGGTGACAATCCGAAGCATTATCAATTCGGCGAAATTTCGGGACTCGCAGGCGGCGCTCCCGCTTGCGATGGGAAAAACAATTTCCGGTGAAGTCTATGTCGATGATCTCACCAAAATGCCCCACCTGCTCATTGCCGGTTCGACCGGTTCGGGGAAGAGCGTCGGCATCAATACCATTCTCGCAAGCATTCTCTACCGGCTGCATCCGTCGGAAGTAAAGTTTCTCATCATCGACCCGAAAAAAATCGAGCTGAGCCTCTACAAAAAACTCGAGCATCATTACCTTGCGGTTTCAAAAGACATCGACGAAAAAATTATTACGATGCCGCAGAACGCCGTCCTTGCGTTGAAATCCGTCGAGCTTGAGATGGAACAGCGCTACGACAAGCTTGCCCATGCGGGTGTGCGGAACATTGCCGATTACAATGAACGCATCACCTCCGGACGGTTGAAGGATTCCGATACGTTTAAGCACCGGAAGCTCCCATACATCGTGATCATTATCGATGAGCTTGCCGACCTGATGATTACGGCAGCCCGCGAGGTCGAAGAACCGATCACGCGTCTTGCACAGCTTGCACGTGCCGTCGGGATCCACCTCGTTGTCGCCACGCAGCGCCCTTCGGTGGATGTCATCACGGGCGTTATCAAAGCGAATTTCCCGGCGCGCATCGCTTATCAGGTATCATCCAAAACCGACTCGCGCACAATCCTCGACATGAACGGCGCCGAACAGCTTCTCGGCAACGGCGACATGCTGTATATGCCGTCGTCCAGCCCGAAACCGATCCGCATTCAGAATGCGTTTATTTCGAGCGATGAAGTGGAATCGATCGTCGACCACATCGGCAAGCAGAAAGGCTACAGCAGGCCGTTTGAGCTGCCGTCGGTGCTGGAGAAACAGCGCGCTTCGATGAGTTCGAGCGGCGGAGAGCGCGATGAATTGTTTGTTGAAGCGGCGCGAACAATCGTCCGTCATCAGCAAGGGTCGGTCTCCTTGCTGCAGCGGCGTCTAAAAGTCGGCTACTCGCGCGCTGCGCGGCTGGTCGACGAGCTCGAAGCTGCGGGGATTGTCGGACAGTTTGACGGCAGCAAAGCGCGGGAAGTGCTCGTTGAAAGTGAAGCAGAACTTGAAGCCATTCTAAGGAGTCTCACATGAAGATGCGAACGTTGGCCGTTTTTATCATGCTGACTGTGATGCACGCCGGGGTTACACGGCTGTATTCCGGCCAGAAGGAAAAATTAAGCGCTGCCGAAGTTCTTGAAAAAGTGCAGGAAGCGTATTCGAATATCGAAGACGCGTCCGCTAGCTTTACCCAAACTGTTTCATTGAAGTATGCGAAGATTGAACAGACGTATACTGGAACAGTGATGATGAAGAAAGGAAATAAGTATCGCATAGAGTCGCAGGAACAAATTCTTGCGACCGACGGGGCAACAGTTTGGATGTACTCTCCTGTTAACAAGCAAGTGCTCATCGATTCGTACAAGGAAAATCCGGATTCATTTTCTCCCGAAAGATTCCTCGTCGGACTCCCCCAGAATTTCCGCGCGGCGCTTGTCGATGATACTGGGGGAGATGTTCATGCTGCGTACATTTTGAAGCTCTCGCCGAAATCCGGCGTTGCCAAATACTTGAAATCACTCAAAGTATGGATTGATGACGCGGATTGGAGCATCCGCGGCGTCGAGTACATTGACATCAACGAAACGCGGACGTTCTATACGTTGAAGGATGTTCGATTCAACACCGGGATTCCGGATGAACGCTTTACCTTTACCGTGCCGGAGCATGTCGAGGTAGTCGACCTTCGTTCCAAAGGGCATACTGTCCCTCACCAATAATCCCGTGCTCTCCATGAAAAGCGCTAAACCCTATATCCGCTATACAATCAGCTTCGTCATTATGGCGCTCTTCATGTACCTCGCCTTCCGGGGCCAGGATTTTGACGCCATTTGGATATCGTTGACGCGGGTTCACTTCGTGTGGATTTTTTATCTCATCGTCGGAGGCATTCTCAGCAATGTCGTCCGTGCATGGCGATGGCAATATCTTCTCATCCCCATTAAGAAGAATGTCACACTTCGGAATTCTTTCTCTGCGGTGATGATCGGGTACATGGTGAACAATTTTTTGCCGAGGGTGGGTGAGGTTGTCCGGCCATACACGCTTGGGAAGCTCGAGGGGATCTCGAAGACCGCGGTATTCGGCACCGTCGTTATCGAACGTGTCATTGACATCATCACTTTTTTTTCCATCCTGCTTGCGGTGTTGTTTATTTATTCCGATTCGTTCGCCGAGCTGTTCCCGACGTTTGCCTCGATCAAACCGTATTTTCTCGGCGGCTCGGTGTGCGCTTTCATTTTTTTTATCTTCTTCTTCTTCAAGGCGGAATATATACTTTCTTTGATGAAAAGAAGTCTGGTGTTCCTGCCGGAAAAGATCCGCGGGAAAGTCGAGCACGTGTTTGAATCGTTTATCAGCGGCTTCGCGATCGCTAAATACCCCGGGCAGTTCGCTATGATCATCATCACGAGCTACATCACCCAGGGGCTCTACCTCCTGTTGATGTATATTCCTTTTTTCGCGTTCGATGCGATGGCCGGTCACTCGCTCGATTTTGGTTCAGCCGCAATATTGCTTGTTGTGTCCACCGTTGCGTTCGCCGTTCCGACACCGAGCGGTTTCGGCACCTACCATTCGTTTACATCGTTCACTCTCACCCAATTGTATCATGTTGACGCCGTTACCGCGTTGAGCTATTCGATTCTCACGCATGAAGTCGGCGTATTGCTGACGATGGTAATAGGGGCGTATTATTTTTTTAGAGATCACATTCGTGTAACTGAAATTGTTGAGAATGGCCAATAAGCGTCTCAGCGCTTTTACTAGAGGGTATAGTGTATGAAACAGGTTTCGCAGGAAATGAAAAAAGGGACAATGCATGTCGAAGAAGTGCCGGAGCCGGCTTTGAAGGGGGGCGGCGTTATTGTCCGCAACGAGTATTCGCTGATCAGTGCAGGGACGGAGAGGTCATCCGTTCAAAAACGTAAAGAAAGCATGCTCTCCAAAGTGCGGTCGAATCCGGACATGGTAAAGCTCGTCATCCAACAGATGCGGCAGCAGGGTGTTGTGAATGTGTACAGGAAAGTGATGACCAAGCTCGAAGCGTTCGGCCCGCTCGGATACAGCTCTGCCGGGACGGTCATCGGGGTTGCGGGCGACGTCAATGATTTTACAGTAGGAGACCGGGTTGCCTGCGGCGGCAGTTCGGCAAACCACGCCGAGGTGTTGTTTGTGCCGAAAAATCTTTGCGTGAAAGTACCGTCGGGACTTTCGATGCGGGAGGCTGCTTTTACCACGGTCGGGGCAATTGCACTCCAGGGCGTGAGGCTGACTGCGCCGACGCTGGGAGAAACGGTTGCCGTTATCGGCCTCGGGCTCGTTGGTCAGTTGACGGTCCAGATATTGAAAGCCGCCGGATGTTCGGTGATCGGAATCGACATTGATACGCGCTCTGTTGCGCTGGCAAAAACGCTCGGAGCTGACGCGGCATTTCATCGCACCTCGAGAGGATTGATGGCCGATATTCAATCCCAGACGCACGGGCTTGGAGTGGATGCGATCGTCATCACCGCGGCAACGAAAAGCAGCGACCCTGTGCAGCTCGCCGGCGAGATCGCCCGCGACAAGGCTCGCGTTGTTCTCGTGGGTGATGTTGGAATCTCCATTCCCCGGGCGCCGTATTACATGAAAGAACTGGATTTCAGAATATCCCGGTCGTACGGTCCCGGACGCTACGATAAGTCGTATGAAGAGAAAGGGCAGGACTATCCCGTTGGGTATGTGCGCTGGACCGAGAAGCGCAATATGGAAGAATTCCTGCGGCTTGTGGACGGAAAGAAAGTCAATGTAGAGAAGCTGACGACGCATACATTTCCCATTGCGGAAGCCTTGAAAGCGTATGCCATGATTGCGCGGGAAACAAAAGAGCGTTACATCGGTGTGCTGCTGGAGTACCCGCACGAGAAAAAATCCGCACAGAATAGTGTTTCCGTTACACCCCCGCGTGAATCGACGGGCTCGCTTTCCGTCGGTTTTATCGGCGCAGGGAATTTTGCACAAAGCTCGCTTATACCGTTTATCAACACCAAAAAGGTAACACTGCGGGGTGTGTGCACCTCGAACGGGTTGAATGCTAAAAACGTCGCGCGGAAATTCGGGTTTGAATTTGCAACGACTGACCCGAAAGAAATTTACGCCTCGAAAGACATCGATACGGTGTTTATCGCAACACGCCATAACCTCCATGCCTCGTTATGCGTTCAGGCAATGAAGAATCACAAGCATGTTTTCGTGGAAAAGCCGCTTGCGCTCAACGAAAAGGAGCTTTTCGAAGTCATCAAAGTGCACGATGCGGCGAAAAAGCAGTCTCATCTTCGATTCATGGTTGGATACAACCGGAGGTTTTCTTCATCGGTGCGGCAGGCGAAAGATTTTTTTGCCGGCGCAGCCGAGCCGATGCTCATCAATTACCGGGTGAACGCCGGTTTTTTGCCGAAGGAGCATTGGACGCAGGATCCGGCTGAAGGGGGGGGAAGGATTATCGGCGAAGTATGCCATTTCATCGATACGATCCAATACATCACGGACGGCGAACCGGCATCCGTTTTTGCGCAGTCTCTTTCGATGAGCGGAGAACGGTCGCAGAGCGACAACATCGCCATCACAATTCGATTCTCAAACGGTTCGGTAGGTGTTATTTCCTATCTTGCAAACGGAGATTCCGCTCTCCCGAAAGAGCGGATTGAGATTTTCTCAGGAGGGAAAACGGCAGTCATCGACAACTTCAAAGCGCTGGAGACGTACCAAGGCGGGACACGAAAAGTTCATGAGACGGCCTCGGTAGAAAAAGGACACGAGGCCGAAGTCGAAGAATTTGTCAGCTCTGTGCATCTTGCCAAAGACCTCATACCGTTCCACAGTCTCGTTGCGACAACACGAGCGACATTCAAAATCATTGAATCGCTGGAGAGTGGGCTCCCCGTTGAACTTTAAATTTCCGGCTGTCATCGTAAACATTGCCGTCGTTTCCGCATTTATCGTCTGTTCCACGGACACTTCTCGCGCCCAGGCCGCGCCTGACAGCGGAAATGGGCTCATGCTGCGGGCAAACACTTTTTCAATCTATGGGGGAATGGGCATCGCCCTTGCCGATGCACCCGGACTGGTCAATTATCTTAACACGCTTGGCGACCCGACGGTGCAAAGCAATTTTGGGACAGGCGTTGAATTTTTCGGCGGGGCGGAAATCCCGTTCAGCTTCGAGTGGGGAGGGGCGCTTGAATACTCTTACCTCTTCAAATCGTATACTCTTACCATCGGGGATGCGGGAACGTACACGGTTTTCTACAGCATGCACATGCCGACAGCGATGGCGCTCTATGTTGTGACGGGCGAAGGATATTTCTTGAAATTTGGCGGGGGGATCGGCTATCACACCGGGTCTCTCGAGCAAAAAGATACATTCGGCAACGACATTACCTATTCGGCTCACGGCATCGGTCTAAAGGCTCAGGCAGTAGGCCAGACCGCGTTTGACGAGCATTTGTATGGGTATATCGGAGGAGAAATGCGTTTGGAACTGCTCGGACGTTTGACGGGTCCCGGGGGCACCGGGCTGCAAAATCACGGCCAGGTTGCATCGCTGTCGATGTTTGTCGTCGGCCTTAATTTCGGTCTGACATATTATTTTTAGTGAACATACGCAAAGCTATGATAGGACAACGATGATGAAAGCAGTTTTTATTTTTCTCTGTGGAATAGTTTTTCTTTCCACCTTTTCCGTCGGCCAAGAAAACAATTCGACAAAGAAAGGAAGATCTTCGATGGCTGCAACGAAAGACTCTCACGGTCTTGTTGTCATTAAAACTTCAATGGGCAACATCACCATCCAGTTAGCCGACGATAAAGCGCCGAAGCATGCGGCCAATTTCCGTAAACTGGCAAAAGAAGGATTTTATGCCGGGACAACATTCCATCGCGTAATTCCCGGGTTCATCATTCAAGGGGGCGACCCGAATTCAAAGGGGGACGACCGTTCGAAGGACGGATTGGGCGGACCGGGATATACGATCGATGCCGAGATCGGGTTGACGCATAACCGGGGCGTTATCGCCGCGGCGCGCCAGGGAGATGCAGTGAATCCGGCACGCAAATCGAACGGCAGCCAGTTCTACATTACCGTCGCTGCCACACCGTCCTTAGACGGCCAATACACCGTCTTCGGAAAAGTCGTGAAGGGCATGGACGTTGTGGATAAAATCGCCGCCGTCCCGCGCGACTCTAACGATAATCCGATTCAAAAGGTCCTCATCAAGAATGTGATCGTTCAATAAAGGATCTTTCTGCTATGGCTAAAGGCGGTAAAGGGAAAACTTCAGCCGAGACTTTTCTTTCTTCCATTAAGAAGAAAGAATTTGCACCGGTCTATTTCTTTTATGGAGAGGAAGATTTTCTTATCGATGAGATTGTCAGCGCCGTTGTCGCGGAAGGCGTGGACCCGGCCACCAGGGGATTCAACCTCGATATTATTCACGGCAGCGAGAGAGACGGAAAAGACATTGTCTCTGTCGCCTCCTCGTTTCCCATGATGGCGGATCGGCGAGTTGTTATCGTGAAAGATTTCGACCGTGTTTCAAACAAAGAACTCATCGAGCCGTACCTCGAACACCCGTCGCCGTCGACATGCCTCATCCTGATTGCCTCGAAGCCCGATATGCGCAAGAAGCCGTATCCATTATTGAAAAAGAATTCCGTCGGCGGTGAATTTAGCCGGCTGTATGAAAACGAGATACCGGGGTGGATTCAGCGCCGCGTTGCGCAGCTGCGCAGGACAATTACGCCGGAGGCCGCCGAGCTTTTACAGGCGTACGTCGGCAATTCTCTTCGGGAGGTCTCAAATCAAATCGATAAATTATTGATTGCCGTCGGCTCGAAGCCGGCCATCGAATTGGAAGATGTGGAAGCCGTCGTCGGCATTTCGAAGGAATTCACCGTATTTGAATTGACGAAGATGGTCGGCGAAAAGAATATTTCCAAATCGATCGAAATTGTCGAGCGGATGCTGGACAGCGGAGAATCGCCGCAATTGATCATCGTCATGCTCACGCGCCATTTTATCATCATGGCAAAGCTTCGCGAGCTCCACGCAGCGGCGAAATCGGAATTCGAATTGGCAGGTGCCGTCAGGGTCAGTCCTTACTTTATTAAAGAGTACCTCTCGCAGCTTCGCGGCTATTCCCCTGCCGCAGTCGAAAATGCTTTTCTTGCCCTTGCACGCGCAGACCGTGAGCTGAAGTCCTCCGCCACAGACCCCAAGCTTGTGATGGACGTGCTGTTATGCGAAATTATGGAACGAGCGGCGATTCACGCCGCCATGTCATCACATTAGCGGCCGCTCATGCATCTCCTTTCCCCGCCGTCGAATTCCGAGTGGATATATTTCTCTCTTCTGGTTATTGGATTGGCAGCATTCATCGTTGTGGCTGAGCTTGTAAGGAAGGCGCTCCATTGGTCGCCGGAAGTCACACGGAAGCTCGTCCATATCTCCACCGGCGTTCTCATCTTTTTTGCGCCAAAGATTTTCAATTCAGGCATCCCTGCTATTCTCCTCGCCGTTATCTTTATCACTGTCAATTTTACGGCCATAGAACTCGGTTTATTGAAAGGGATGCACGGTACGAACAGGCGCTCGTACGGCACAGTCTATTACCCGCTCTCGTTCTTAATACTTGTTCTTCTCTGCTGGGATACCATTCCGCAGATTATTTCTATCTCCATACTTGTGCTGGGATTCAGCGATGCGGCCGCCGCAATTGTCGGGGAAAACCTTACTTCGCCGCACGTCTATTATCTCACGAGCGACAAGAAATCTCTCGAAGGTTCAGCGGCGATGTTTGCCACGACATTTTTGGTGGTTGCTTTTCTTCTTTACAGTTCCTTAGGCCTCAACGGAATTCTCGCGTTTAACTTCTTTCCGAATTGTTCCCGCACGGTACTCGCCGGCTTGATCGCCCTCGCTGTATCGTTCTTCGCCACGGCGTGGGAGGCTATTTCTTCTAAGGGGTTGGATAATCTTACGATCCCACTTTCGACAGCATTTGTCCTCTACTTCTTTCTCGTTCCGCTTCCGCACCATCATTGTGAACAATTCTTTGTCGGATTTGCCCTTGCGGCCATTTTTGCTGCGGCGTCGTTCTCTCTTCGTTTCTTGTCGTCGAGCGGAAGTGTCGGAACGTTTATACTTGCATCGATCATTTTTGGACTGGGAGGATGGCAGTGGACCGTCCCGATTCTGGCTTTCTTTCTTCTGTCGAGCGGACTTTCAAAATTCGGCAAGAAACGAAAAGCAGCGTACCAATTGATGTTTGAAAAGACCGATACGCGTGATGCAGGGCAGGTTGCAGCCAACGGCGGCGTTGCCGGAATCATGATGCTCTGCTGGTACTTCTTTCCTGAATACGATGTGTGGTATTATATCTACCTCGCTTCGCTTGCGGCAGTCACAGCGGACACGTGGGGGACGGAACTCGGTCTGCTGGCAAAAAGTTCTCCGCGTTCGATTATCACACTAAAGAAAGTTGAAACCGGAACGAGCGGGGCTGTGTCTTTCGTTGGTCTGGCCGGCGGCGCGCTTGGTGCATTTCTCATCGCCCTTAGCGGTAATTTCTGGATGTCCGGCAGCGCAGTTCGTTCTCTCTTTATCCTGATCATAATCTCGGGTGTCGCAGGTTCTCTTGTTGACAGTCTGCTCGGGGCGACCGTCCAGGCGAACTATCGGTGTGATGTGTGCGGAAAAATGACCGAGCGGTCTATTCATTGCGGATGTCCCGCGCAGCTCGTCGGCGGCGTGCGTTGGATGGATAACGATGCAGTAAACTGGGCGTGTGCAATCGGAGGTTCTCTCTTTTTTGTCTTGCTGGATGTTGCCGGAGTGTAAGAAACTGAAAGATTTTTACCTGTAAGCCTTCCGAATCCGATCAAATCCCCGGCCCTTATTCACCTTTACTTTCCCTGAAAAGATTGCTATTTTGTTAGTGAAAATTTATGAAAACGGTAACTATTTCTACAATTTCCGTCGGTGGAGGCAATCCTTTGGTGTTGATTGCCGGTCCATGCGTCGTTGAAAATAGAGACATGATCTTCTCGACGGCTGAAAGGATCAAGGAGATCACATCGCGGCTTGGTGTACCGTTCATTTTCAAATCTTCCTATAAAAAAGCAAATCGGACAAGCGTAAGCGGTTTTACGAGTATCGGCATTGACGAAGCGCTTAAGATTTTGGCAGAAGTGAGCAAGGAGTTAAGAATTCCGATCCTTACGGATGTCCACACGGTGGAAGAAGTGCGTGCCGTTGCGCACGTTGCAGACGTTATCCAGATTCCCGCATTTCTCTGCCGCCAAACCGATTTATTGATCGCCGCCGGAAATACCGGCAAAGCGGTGAATATCAAGAAAGGGCAGTTTCTCGCCCCCGAGGATATGATCCATCCTGTCCAAAAAGTCGCTTCAACGAAGAATGAAAAAATTCTCGTAACTGAACGGGGTGCGACGTTTGGCTACCACAATCTCGTCGTTGATATGCGCGGCTTGCCGGTGATGCGTTCGTTCGGTTACCCTGTCATTTTGGATGCAACGCATTCTGTGCAGCTTCCCGGCAATGACAACGGGAAGAGCGGCGGACAGCCGCAATATATTTTTCCCATTGTGCGGGGAGGCGTTGCGGTTGGAATCGACGGCCTGTTCATCGAAACCCATCCTGACCCCGCCAAAGCCCTCAGCGATGCGGCAAGCCAGCTTCCGCTCTCGCGCCTTGAAGAACTATTACTCCAGGCGAAGGCAATCGATTCCCTTGTTAAAAAGAATGGATGGTCGTGAGTTACGGTTCTCCTCACAACGGACAACAGGCGCTTTTTCCCCGCCCGTTGACGGCGTTTGAACGCGAAACACTGCTCTGGCTTCTCCCTGCAGCACGGTCCGGCTACAACGAGTATCGCAAATATATTTCGGAATGGGTTGTTGTTGGTGAAGGGCGGCGGGGGGCGGGAAATTATATCCTGGCGAAGAGAGATGTTCACCCCGATATTGAATCGCCGCTGCCGCAAGTATTTGCGTACGGAGTGATCGAAGCAGAGAACGCGAGCATCTCTGCAACGCTGCGGGAGTTGTTCGAAGACCAGCTTGAATATGAAATCGTCAGCCTGAAGGACGATACGGTCCCGCAAAATATTTCAGTACGGCGGCGATGGAATTTTTCTTTGTGGTCTCCAACACAGCCATGCCCGGCTTGCGGCTCGGCCCTCCGCGAGGTCGTGATCCGGAGAGAAACCGGAGAGGATGCGACGCTGGCGGTGTGCGCTGTCGATAAAAGGCTGTGGATCTTTGACGCACTCGACGGAGTGAATCATCTCATTCCGGTGACGAATTTTCACAACGCTCTGATGCTTCACAAAAATATTCGCGACCCTAAGACCGCTCTCGCAGCCGAAAATTTTTTCCGGCAGCTTGATACGTTCTCCGATCAAGACCTCGGAGCTGCCTTTGTACAGTACAATAAACTAAGAAAAAAAATTGACCTCGGCAGGATCGTTCTGCCGGGTTCAAAAAAAACAACTTTCGTCGATAAGGTTTTTTCATTTTTTAAAAAATGAGCACTCAATCGTTTGAAATCGAAAAGGGGAAGCAGGTCATTCGCATCGAAGCGCAGTCGGTCGCCGCGCTTGTCGACAAAATCGATGCTTCGTTCGAACGGGCCGTCCGGATAATTTTTGAAGCTAAAGGACGAATAGTCGTTACGGGTATGGGAAAATCGGGGATCATCGCGCGTAAGATTGTTGCGACGATGAACTCGACCGGCACCCCCGCGATTTTTCTCCATCCGTCGGATGCTGTCCACGGCGACCTGGGGATGGTGCGGCGGGAAGACGTCGTGGTGTGTCTGTCGAAAAGCGGCGAGACGCAGGAGATTTGCCAGCTGATCCCGATGTTCAAACGGATTGAGGTGCCGATTATTGCGGTGCTCGGCCGCATGAATTCGTCAATCGCGCGCGAGTCGGACGTTGTCCTCGACGTTACAGTAGAAGAAGAGGCCTGCCCGCACGATTTGGCCCCGACATCCTCGACGACTGCCGCACTGGCAATGGGGGATGCTCTGGCCATCACGCTGCTGGAAAAAAGAAATTTCAGCAAGGAAGACTTTGCATTGTTTCATCCGGGCGGAAATCTTGGCAAGCGCCTCCTTCTGAAGATCGAAGAACTGATGACCGCTGGAACGCTGGTCCCGAAAGTTTCGCTCACCACAAGCCTGAAAGATACAATCCTTGAAATGACCACCAAACGGTTAGGTGCCACGTGCGTGGTCGACGACGAGGGAATTCTCCGCGGTGTTATCACCGACGGCGACCTCCGAAGGCTTCTGCAAAAAATGACCAATGTTTCCGGTGTTACTGCCGAGCAGGTGATGACGCAGAATCCCAAAACGATCTTGTTCGGTGCGCTTGCTGCAGCGGCTCTTCAGGAAATGGAAAGATTCAAGATTACGCAATTGATTATCGTCGACAAGGAACACCGGCCTGTCGGCATGGTGCATATTCACGAGCTGGTGAAAGCCGGCCTGGCGACACAGGATCGAGGATGACGTGGTAACAAGGCACATCGCTTTACTCGCTGCATGCGTTGTGTTGTTTTCCAACGGTTGTGAAGAGAAAATCAAACCCTCCGTTCTCGGAGGAGTCTCCGGTGCAGCGCTTCCTTCTCAGGAGAGCTGGATTACCACCGTCACCTTTACCGATTCCGGCATCGTCAAGGCAATTTTGAAAGCGGGACACATTGCTGCCTACGAAGCGACAAAACAGACGCTTCTCGACAGCGGAGTCCATGTCGATTTCTTTGACGAGCACGGAGTTCACTCGTCGGTCCTCACCTCGCGAACGGGCAAAGTCGACGAGGCGACGAACAACCTTGAAGCAGACGGGAATGTCGTGGTGGTGTCGGACAGCGGCGTCGTTGTTGAAACGGAAAAACTGTACTGGGATAACCGGCGCCAACTCGTTCATTCAGATGATTTCGTCACAATCACTTCCCCCAAAGAGACTCTGCAGGGGCACGGATTCGAGTCCGACCAGAGCCTGAAGAATTACAAAATCTTCAAGGTCACTGGGACGGCGAAACAACAATAGCTCGGTGCTATGACACGGACAAGAGTTAAAAGAGGGAGCCGGTTCCTGGTTGCGCTCCCGTTGGAGAATGGATCGAGATGCGCCGGTCTGTGTTTTATGATTGTTCTCCTTTTGAATGGGCACGTGCTCGGGCAGGGGAAGGATGACATCATATTGAAGCATGCGGACGTGTTTGCAGGCAAGAACGTGAACGGCGAGGATATCCGCGAATGCACCGGCAACGTTCATTTTGTGCAAGGCAACGTACTGGTCTGGTGCGACCGGGCTGTTCAACACCTTGCAAAAAACGTGGTTGAATTGATCGGCAGAGTGAGGGTTCTCCGGGACACGGTAACGTTGACGGCAAAGCAGGGAACCTATTATGGCAACACTAAAAAAGCCGTTTGCGAAGATGGCGTCCGGCTTGAAACGACCCATGTTATCCTGCTGGCCGATTCGGGAACCTATTTCACAGAAGAAAAAAAGTCGTTCTTTCATTCGCACGTCCATGTGATCGATTCGACAACTACCATCTTCAGCGATGAATTGACCTACCTTGAGAAGGAGAGAGAGTCGATTGCCATTCATCACGTGAAAGTCATCAACTCCGACAATAATGTCCGGCTGTTCGGCGACTATCTGGAGCATTTTGACGAGACGCGGTACACACGGATCACCGAGCAGCCCCGTCTCATGCAGATTGATACGTCATCGAAGGGAGAAATTGACACGCTCGTCGTCAAAAGCATTCTGATGGAATCGTACGACGATTCGACAAAAAAATTGATCGCCACGGACAGCGTTGCGATGGCACGCGGGCCACTTTCAGTCCGGTGCGGGTGGGCGAGGTATTTTACACGGAAGCAATACATGGAACTGCGCCAGGAGCCTGTTGTGTGGTACGATGACAACCAGGCTTCCGGCGATTCGATTACGTTATTTATGTCGCACAATAAATTGCAACATGCCGTCATACGCAACAGAACATTTGCCCTTTCGCTCAGCGATAGTGCGTATCCTGCGCGCTATAACCAGCTGACGGGAAGGAAGATTGAAATGTTTTTCCAAGACGATAAACTTCACGAGATGGCAGTGGACCAAAATGCCATCAGCTTATACTATTTGTACGACGGGAAATCCCCGAACGGCGTCAATAGAACGAGCGGCGATGTGATTACAATGACATTCATTGATGGGAAAATCGACGTGATTCGCATCGTGAGAGGCATCGAGGGGACGTATTATCCCGATAATATGGTGATGAAAAACGAGACCAAGTATAATCTCGACGGCTTCGATCTGAGGACAGACCGTCCGACGCTGAAATCCATTTTTCCTAGTCTGAAGAACTTATGACGGAAACACAACCCGGCTTTATTGACCCTGGCGCTGAATCGCCACAGAACTCCGGCTCTGCGTCGAATAATAATGGCATTGTTCTTCGCGCCGAGAATCTGGTGAAATTATATAAGAAGCGTGCAGTCGTAAAAGACGTTTCGGTGGAGGTGAAGCAGGGAGAAATTGTCGGTTTACTCGGCCCTAACGGCGCGGGAAAAACGACCACATTTTACATGATCGTTGGGATGATCCGGCCGAACGGAGGGCATGTCTATCTTGAGGAAAAGGATATCACCCGCCTCCCGATGTACAAGCGCGCGCATGCCGGGATAGGGTACCTTCCGCAGGAACCGTCGGTTTTTCGGACTATGACCGTGAGGGAAAATGTCCTCGCTGTCTTGCAGATGACGAAACTGTCGACCGCGGAACAGGCCGAGCGATGTGATACATTGCTCGGGGAATTTGGTCTGACGCATTTGTCGAAAAGCAAAGGCTACGTTCTGTCCGGCGGTGAGCGGCGAAGGACGGAAATCGCCCGTGCGCTGGCTACTGACCCGAAATTTATTCTGCTGGATGAACCGTTTGCCGGCATCGATCCCATTGCCGTCGAAGAGATTATGAGGATCGTGACCGGCCTTCGCTCGCGGGGCATCGGCGTGCTGATCACCGACCATAACGTCCACGAAACGCTTTCTATCACCGACAGGTCATATCTGCTGTTTGAGGGGAAGATACTGAAAGCGGGAACGGCCGAGTCTCTTGCGAACGATCCTCAGGCACGGAAACTCTATCTCGGGGAGAGCTTTAAGTTGGACAGGTATGAATGAGGGGGGAGAATATAGAATTCAGGAGACAGAATACGGGAGACAGGAGAAAGAATACTGAATACAAGCATTGGGGGAAAAAGTCATGGATACAAGGGGTGCGGCAAGCTTCAAAGAACTCATTGTTTGGCAGAAAGCACATAGATTTGTGCTGAGAATTTACTCATTCACAGAAAACTTTCATGCAGAAGAAACATACGGATTAATGTCGCAGATGAGACGGTCTGCCGTTTCCGTGGCTGCGAATATTGCAGAAGGATTTAAGAAAAAGGGAAAATGCGGACAAAATTAGATTCATGAATATTGCGCAAGGCTCATTAGAAGAATGCAGGTATTATCTCATCTTATCGGAAGACTTGCACTACGGAGAAACGAAGGAACTTGAGAAAACCGCCGAAGAAGTCAGTAAACTCCTTCATGCGTATTCAAGCGCTATTCAGATTAAACACTTCTGAATTCTGTCTCCTGTATTCTGTCTCCTGAATTCCAATTCATTGAAAAGCGCAGAGATTTTCATTTCATCACTATCAAAGGATACTCAATGGTTGTCGTACTAGAGCAGCATGCCACAGAACCTGACGTAGAACGCATCATCAAAGTGCTTCACGATTATGGGTTCGATGTTCATCGTTCGACGGGCATTAATCAGACTGTGCTTGGGGCGATCGGCGTAAAGCCGGATTTCGATACGCGGCAGTTGGAACTTCTGCCGGGCGTGGCACATGTGTACCGCATCACCGACCCGTTCAAACTCGCAAGCCGCTCATTCCATCCCGAGAACTCGGTTTTCGATATCAAAGGAGTGAAGATAGGGGGAAAGGAAGTTGTTGTCATGGCGGGACCCTGTTCGATAGAAAGTGAACAACAAATCTTCGCCATCGCGAAACATGTGGCAGCGCACGGAGCAAAGTTTCTCCGTGGTGGAGGATTCAAGCCGCGCACGTCGCCGTATTCATTCCAGGGCATGGGTGAAGAAGGGCTGAAGCTGATGCGGCGCGCGGCCGACGAATACGGATTGCTTGTCATTACCGAAGTGATGGACTCCAACCAGATGGGGCTTGTCGAGAACTATGCGGACGTGCTTCAAATCGGCGCACGCAACATGCAAAACTATACCTTTCTGAAAGAACTCGGTAAATCGCAGAAACCTGTGATGCTGAAGCGCGGTTTGTCGGCGACGATTGAAGAATGGCTGATGTCGGCGGAGTATGTTCTTTCGGGGGGCAACAAGCGGGTGATCCTGTGCGAGCGCGGCATCCGTACATTCGAGACTGCGACGCGCAATACGATGGACATCAGTGCAATACCGGTGATCCATGCGAAAAGTCATTTACCCGTTGTCGCGGACCCGTCGCATGGCATCGGCATTCGGGATAAAGTGACGCCGATGGCCCGCGCAGCGGTAGCCGCCGGTGCAGACGCGATCATGGTCGAGGTCCACAACGACCCCGACCATGCGAAATCGGACGGGGCGCAATCGTTATTCCCCGAACAATTCGACGAGTTAATGAGGCAGGTGCGTATTATTGCCGAGGCGATCGGCAGAAGCATAGCGTGAAAGCAATTAAGAATTAATAATTATGAATTAGGAATTAACTGCTCTCGCAAAGTTTACTGATCACTGTTTACTGTTCACTGTTGATATGAAGATTGCTGTCATCGGGCTTGGAGTTATCGGAGGATCGCTCGGTCTTGCTATCAAGCAGAATAATCCACACGCGACGATCGTTGGTTTTGATTCGCCCGGTGTGCTGCGCCGCGCCAGGAAGCGAAGAGCGATCGATATCTCTGCGCCCTCGCTTGGAAACGCCGTGTCCGGTGCGGAAATTGTTTTTTTGTGCACGCCGGTTGAATCTATCTTGAAACTGCTTCCCGATGTCTCGCGCTTCATTCTCCCTCATACCATAGTTACTGACGTTGGAAGTGTGAAGGGCGTAGTTCAATCGTGCGCGAAAAAATATTTTGCCTCACATGGCGTATTCGTCGGCGGTCATCCGATGGCAGGCTCGGAAGGGAGCGGCATCGAGTACGCCGACGCTCTTCTTTTTCAGAATGCCGCCTATGTTCTATGTCCGCTCCACGGAGGAGGCAAGAAAATTCAGCCCTTGGCAGCACTACTGAAATCAATCGGCGCACGAGTATTGACGATGGGTGCGCGCGAACACGACCGTGTGGCGGCGGCAATCAGCCATCTGCCGCAGCTCCTAGCGGTAAGTTTGATGGATAATGCGGCGCACAAAAATAAGAGCAACCCCGCGTTCCTCCAGCTCGCCGCGGGCGGATTCCGGGATATGACGCGGATCGCTTCGAGCCCGTTTCATGTGTGGAAGGATATCCTTTTCAACAACAGGGACGAAACAAGCCGGGCGCTGCGTGAATTTGAGAAACTGCTGGGAGAAGTCCGCAAAGGACTCCACCAACGATCATTATCCGATGTCGGCAAAAAGTTCATCCGCGCGAAATCGTTTCGCGATTCGATCCCGAAAAACACAAAAGGCTTTCTTCATTCCCTTCACGATCTTTTCGTGTGGGTCGACGACAAACCGGGAATGCTCGCAAAGATCACTGCGACGCTGTTTCGCTCCGGAATCAATATCAACGATATTGAGCTATTGAAAATACGAGAAGGACAGGGAGGAACATTCCGGCTGTCGTTCGAGTCTGCCGAGACAGCGCATTTGGCTGCAAAAGTGCTCCGGGCAAAAGGTTTTCGCGTAGCGAAGTAATTGATAACTCATGTTACGCGAAACATTTTTCAACACACCCCCGGGCACTCTCTCCAATGCACACTCCCTCGCCCCAGAGGAGAGTCCGCCGCAAGAGTCTCTTGATCTCCCCCCTGGTGTGGGCACGCGCGTAAGAGAGAGGGGATTGTCCCGGTAAAGGGATGCCTTCGGCAAGGGGTGTGTCATGATGCGATAGAATTTTCGGTCCATGATGCGTAACATCAGTTAATAATAAGAACGGCGGATCTTCTTGCTCGATAAAGCTGCTCGGATTCACATCGTGGAAATATTCATCATAGAAAAGGATTGGGATGGCGCGTAAAGTTCTTTATATAGTAGCGGTACTTGTCCTTTGTTCATCTTTTGCATGGAGCTGGGGAGAAACGACGCACATATTTATCAACAAAGAGGCGGCAAAACATTTGCCTGCATCGTTTCCCTTTTTCGCTAACAATATAAGTTGGATTAGCGCGCATGCTCGGGACGCCGACGATCGGAAGAGCACTGATCCAACCGAGTCGCCAAAGCACTTCATCGATATTGAAGATTATCCCGAGTTCGCGGCGGGAACGCTATCTCACAACTACGACACCCTGGTGGCAAAACATGGGCAGTACTTCGTGACGAATACCGGCGTGGTTCCGTGGTCAATTATTTGGTCTTTTGATTCGTTGACAAATTGCCTCCGAAGAGGAGACTCAGTAATGGCGCTGCAGTTTGCTGCTGATTTGGGTCATTACGTCGGCGATGCGCATCAGCCGCTCCATGTTACTGCAAACTACGATGGAGCGGAGACTGGCAACAACGGGATTCATAGCCGGTATGAATCGACAATGCTTCAAAGCTATAACTATCTGAATCAAATTTCGGTGGCTGCCAAACATGTGCACTTTATTCCTGTGCCGATCGATACGAATTTTGCATTTATCACGCACGGCAACAGCATCGTCGATTCCATTATGAAAGCCGACAATTATGCAAAAGCAATAGACCCCGCGTACAACAGCTCTTACTATGCCGCGCTGTGGGAAAAAACCGGAGCATTAACGCAGAACCAGATTCAGGACGCCACTGTCGACTTGGCCAATCTGTGGTTTACCGCAGCAGTAAATGCGGGAATCGTCTCCAATAGCTTCATACCATTACGTGGATTTCCTAAGGCCATCGTTTTCAACAAGGTTACTGTGGGAAATCTCAAAGACACGACGATAACAATAACAAACCACGGCGCAGATGTTCTTAATATTTTCAGCATTGTATCTACGGGAAATTCCTTTTCCGTCCGGACGACTTCCGCAAACCTCTCGCCTGGGCAATCACTTGTTGATACGATTCGGTATGCTTCTTCAGTGCTCGGTCTCACAAGTGGAGAGATTGTCCTCATCAGCAATGCATCGTCATCGCCGGACACGATTCAGGTCAGTGGGAGCGGAATTGGCGAAGGGGTGCTGCGCCTGTTAGCGCATTCCATTTCGTTCGGGAATGTCAAAATCGGGCAATCGAAAGACACTACCGTCGCTATTACGAACAATGGAAACGACACGTTGAAGATCACCGGTGTGGAAGGCAGCTCCGCCGCGTTCAGCGCGAAATGGTCATTGCGAAGCCTTCCCCCCGGTCAATCATGGTCAGACACGCTCACTTTCTCGCCGTTGTCGATCGGGCCCGTTTATGCATCGATTCTCATCGTCAGCAACTCGGCCACATCTCCGGATACATTGACAGTAGACGGGAGCGGCCAGTCTGTGACCGGCGTTCAGCATTTGCTGACGGATGTGCCGGATCAGTTCGGCCTTAGTCAGAATTATCCTAATCCGTTTAACCCTTCGACGATGATTCGCTTTGCGCTTCCGTATCGAAGCGCAGTTCGAATCAGAGTGTTCAATGTTCTGGGGCAGTCGATCGCCGATCTGGTCAGCGGGGAGCAGGCGGCAGGATATCGCGAGGTGAAATGGAACGCGACGGTTCCAAGCGGAATCTATTTCTACCGGATCGAGGCGGTGTCAGTCGAGAATCCTACATTAAGGTTTACCGCTGTGAGGAAGATGCTCCTGCTGAAATGACCTTGCGATCGTTCAAGAATCTTGAAAAGTTAGGATGTTTGGTAAAGCAGCCTATCTTATTGAGGCAAGAGAGGGTTCTTACTTACTTCTAATCAAGTATTAATGAAAGCTACGCTCCATTTTTTATTATTTCTGCCAACAATTTTCGCTGTATCTTCGCATTGTTAAGAACGAAATTATTTGGATGGGTTCTTCGAAAACCCGGCAAAGCGGTCTGCGCAAAATCCTTATGAATCCATGAATTCCCATGCATTCATCTGCGATCTGAGTGTAATCAGAGAAAATCTGAGCAATCAACCTTGGCATACGTTTTGAGCAAAACTACACTTTGATCCACCCACATCATTTTCACAATGGAGGTTTCATACTATGAGCGTCAGTCAGCTTGCTAAATCAATCGCTGAATCTCCGACGTTGAAGTTGAACGAAGAGGCGAGAGTATTGCGGGAAAAAGGAGAAGCAGTGATTCACCTTGGTGCCGGTGAGCCGAAAAACAAGGCTCCGATCAACGCCATTCTTAGCGCCGCTGCTAAACTTAACGCAGCCGATATCAAGTACACCCCCACTGACGGCATCCCATCGCTTAAGAAGGCAGTGATCAGATATACCGAAGAGAACTACGATCGGGTTGTCGCGCCGGAAAATGTCATCGTCTCTTCCGGGGCGAAACAAGCGGTGTTCAACGTTCTCTATTCGATCGTCAACCCTCAGGATGAAGTCATTATCCTCGCCCCATACTGGGTCAGCTACCCTGATATGGTGAAAATGGTCTACGGCGTCCCGGTCATCGTTACTCCGGAAGACGGCGGATTCTATCCAAGAATGGAAGACGTTCGGAAAGCGGTCAGCTCTTACACAAAAGCAATCATCGTCAACAGCCCCAACAATCCCTCTGGTGTCGTCTACTCCGAGGAATTTATCTCGCAAATTGTCGAATTCTGCGAAGCAAAGGGGATTTATGTCATCATGGATGATATTTATCACAAGCTGGTGTTTGACGGCAAGACTGTTCCCGTTTGCTACAAGTATACGAAGAAGGATATTGAATCGACGCACGTCATCGTTGTCAACGGTGTCTCGAAACTGTACGGAATGACCGGTTTCAGGGTTGGCTGGACGATCGCAAGCAGGGAGCTTGTCGGGATCATGTCGAACGTTCAGGGTCAGATCACATCCTGCACGTCGATTCTGCTGCAGGCCGCGGCGGAAGGTGCTATGACAGGCCTGCAAAGTGTTGTCGAAAGCCTGCGTATGACTTTGGAAAATAATCGCAATATTATGATGCAGGAACTCCACTCTTTTACCGGAGTGAAATGCACAAAACCGAACGGAACATACTATTGCCTTCCGGATTTTCGCGCATACTACAATAAATCGGTGGATCTCTCACAGCTCCTTTTGAAAAAAGCCCTTGTTGTTACGGTGCCGGGAAAAGAATTCGGTATGGAGGGGCATCTGCGTCTCAGTTATGCAGGTTCGATTAAAGACATTACTGAAGGCGTTGCGCGCATCAAGTGGGCGCTCGATCCATCTTCACCAAACGAAATCTACATTGGCGACCGTAAACTTGTGAGGGACTGGCTATGAACAACATCTTAGACATCAAAACACCTGCTCAGAACGAAGCGGCTGTGTTGAAGAGCGATTATGGGCTCGCCAACCACGGCATTGAAAACTTACGTATGGCATACTGGAACTTGCCGACCGAAGCCTTGTACGAGGAGATTGCGTTTCGACGCGAGGCAAAGATCTCTCATCTCGGCCCGATTGTCGCCAACACGGGAAAGCACACTGCCCGGTCCGCAAGCGACAAGTTTATCGTGAAAGAGCCGACGACCGAGAACCAAATCTGGTGGGGTCAATATAACCGCCCCTTCAGCACCGACAAATTCAACGACCTGTTCAACCGGATGCAGGGATTTTTGCAGGGAAGGGACGTCTTTGTGCAGGATTGCTACGGCGGTGCCGACCCGAATTACCGAATGCCGATCCGTATCATCAGCGAGTATGCATGGCACGCACTGTTTGCGCGCAATATGTTCATACTTCCACGGACAAACGAAGAGTACCGCCGGCATGTCCCCGATTTTACCGTTATCGCCCTCCCCGGGTTTAAGGGCATACCTCAAATCGACGCGACGGCGACGAACACATTTATCGCGCTCAACTTTGCGCAGCGGTTGTGCATCATCGGCAACACTGCGTACGCCGGCGAGATAAAGAAATCTATCTTCACTATCCTCAACTACCTTCTGCCGCTGCAGGGCGTCATGGCAATGCATAGCTCGGCGAACATCGGCAAGGACGGCGATGCGGCGATTTTCTTCGGCCTCTCCGGGACGGGAAAGACCACGCTCTCTGCCGACCCGAAGAGAAGCCTTATCGGAGACGACGAACACGGATGGAGCGACGATGGTGTGTTTAATTTCGAGGGAGGCTGTTACGCCAAAGTGATCCGGCTCTCGGCCTCGGCAGAACCGCAGATCTACGCGACGACGAAAATGTTCGGGACGATCCTCGAAAACGTCGTCTACGACCCGGTGACGCGGTTGATCGACCTCGACGATGAATCGATAACCGAGAACACGCGCGCGTCATATCCGCTCGACTATATTTCGAATGCCGTGCCCGAAAAAATGGGGGGACATCCGAAAAATATCATCCTGCTGACGTGCGACGCTTCGGGCGTGATGCCGCCGATCGCACGGCTCACCCCGAACCAGGCGATGTACCAGTTTATTTCAGGATACACATCGAAGATCGCCGGTACCGAAGTCGGACTCGGCAAGGAACCGGAAATGACGTTTAGTACATGCTTCGGCGCGCCGTTTATGGTGCACCATCCTTCATTCTATGGTGACCTGTTGAAGCGAAAGATCATGAAACATGGCGTTACGTGCTGGCTGGTCAACACGGGATGGATTGGCGGACCGTTCGGGATCGGGAAAAGGATCAGCATCGGCCACACGCGTGCGCTTCTTAATGCGGCACTGACCGGCGAATTGCAGAAAGCGAAATTTGTCAAAGACCCGGTCTTCGGCTTTGAGGTTCCGACGGCCTGCGAGGGCGTTCCGGCCAATGTGCTCGACCCGTCCGGTTCGTGGCCCAGCAAAGATCAATACAATCAGAAGTACAAACAGCTGGCGTCGCGCTTTATCGAAAACTTCAAAAAGTTTGAGGATGGATGTCCGCAGGAAGTGATCGATGCTGGACCAAGGATAAAATAATATGCGCTGAGAAATAAGAAAAAAGAAATCCCCGGGCCGGTAAGGCTCGGGGATTTTTGTTAGTGGAAGGGAATCCACGAAGAACACGAAAAAACACGAAGGGCTAGATTGATCCACTCTATGAGATTAAAAACTCCATCTCGTTCCCAACGGGACGTTTGGAACGAGATAATTTTTTTTCTTCGTGGCCTTCGTGAACATAGTGGATAGCTATTTATCATCTCGTTCCCAATCTCCGATTGGGAACGCAAGTTTAGAATTCTGCTGCATTGCTGAGGTTGGGAACGAGATAATCTTTTTTCTTCGTGGTCTTTGTGAACTTAGTGGATAGCTATTCTTTAGGTTTTGAAGGCGTAGAAGGGGGTTCCGGTTTTGGTGCAGAAGGAGATTTGTCTTCAGTCGTTGCCGACGATTTCGGTTTTGTCGCTTTGGACGTCGATTTTGATTCTTTCGTGTCCGACTTGGAGTTTTTGTAATCCGTTTGATAAAATCCGCTCCCCTTGAAAATCATTCCGCCCCCTTTGCTGATAATGCGCACAAGGTTTTGCGTTTTGCATACGGGACAGAGCACCAACGGATCGGCGCTGATCGATTGAATTTCTTCGAATTCGTGCTTGCATTTCTTGCATTTGTATTCGTAGGTTGGCATGCTCTTTTTTCAATTCCCGTAAAGTTTTCTAAACCCCCTGCGCAATCGTTCTGCCGCTTTCTCCAATTCCTCCATTGAACACGCATACGATATCCGGACATGGTTTTTCGAGCCGAACCCGCTTCCCGGCACGACAACGACCCGTTCTTCATCCAGCAAATACTGTGCAATATCGTCCCCCGACTTGAGCGTTTTTCCATTAAATTTTTTTCCGACGTACCCGCTCACATTCGGAAAAACATAAAACGCCCCTTTCGGTTTGACGCAGGTTATTCCTTTGATGGATGTGACAGCATCATAGATGAAATTCCGCCGGCGCAGGAACTCAGCTGTCATGGTGTCGACCTCATCGTTCGAGCCGGTCAGCGCAGCGAGGGCCGCATGCTGAGATATCGAGGATGCGTTGGAGGTGATCTGGCTTTGCACTTTCTCCGCCGCTGCAACGATCTCTTTCTTCGCGCCGAGATAGCCGATTCTCCAGCCCGTCATGGAAAAAGCCTTCGATACGCCGTTGACGGTAATGACGTGCTCCTGTACTGCCGGGATCGAGCCGATGCTGAAATGTTTTGTTCCGTCATAGATGACCTTTTCATAAATTTCATCGGAGATAACGTAGAGGTCGGCCTGCGCGGTAACTTTCGCAAGCTCTTCAATTTCTTCCTGCGAGTAAACGGTCCCTGTAGGGTTGGAAGGGGAGCAGAAGAGGAGCGCTTTCGTTTTTTTTGTGATGGCTCGCTTCAACTGTGCCGGCGTCATTTTGAAATCATTTTCCTCAGACGTCGTAACGATCACGGGGACTGCGTCGACCAGCTTCACTATTTCAGGATAGGTCACCCAGTACGGCGCCGGGATGATCACTTCGTCCCCTTTGTTGCAGATCGCCCTCACGGCATTATAGATGGAATGTTTGGCGCCGTTCGATACGAGAATCTGCGAAGGATCGAATGAAATATTGTTATCGTGTTTGAATTTGTCGCAGATCGCCTTCCGTAGCTCCTGGATGCCGGCATTAATCGTATATCCCGTGTAGTTGTTTTCGATGGCGGAGATCGCCGCCTTCTTGATATGGAACGGAGTGGGGAAGTCCGGCTCGCCGGCTGTCAACGTGACAACGTCCACGCCCTCGGCCTTTAGTTTCTTGGCGACAGCCGAAAGGGCCATCGTCATTGAAGGCTCTGCCTTTGCTACTTGTCTCGATAACGATTTCAATTGTGTGGGTTATCCTTTCTTATTGAGTGTGGGTCCTGAATATCGTTAAAAACGTTTCTCACGCAAAGACGCAAAGTTGCAAATTTACTCTATACCATAATCTTGGCGCCTCTGCGTCTTGGCGTGAGTCAATTTTCCAGATTTCTCAAATCAAAAATCTTTGACCTTTTTCTGTAGCCGTGCATAGACATTCGGCGGAACGAAGGTTCTGAATTCGCCGTGGAGCCGCGCGAGTTCCCGCACGATGCTGGAATTGAGGTACGTGTAACGCTCATGGGGCATTAAGAACACTGTGAAAATCTTGTTGTCCTGCTTTCGGTTAATGAGCGCCATCTGAAATTCGTATTCGAAATCGGAAATTGCACGCAGCCCGCGGATGAGCGCGACGGCTCTTTTCTTCCGGGCAAAATTGATCAGGAGCCCGTCGAAGCTTTCGACCGCGACATTTTTATACCTATTTCGCGTGATGATCTCCTCGATCATTTCCACGCGCTCTTCTTCGTCGAAGAGGGGAGATTTTGTGGAATTCTTCGCGACGGTCACGATCACTTTATCGAACAGCTCCATTCCGCGTTCAAGGATGTCGATATGCCCGTTGGTAATCGGGTCGAATGTTCCTGGGTAGAGTGCAATTTTCATAGTCGGCTTTCATGTCGTGATTGGAAGAACGTGACAACAGTCCTGCCGTATTTCCTTACCACTGCCTCCTCGCACAACGGACTTTGCTCAAAATGCAGCTCCTGCGGATGCTCGATGATCAGGTACCCCTCAGGGGAAACAACTCCGCTCTGAAATACCAATGTTGGCAGCCGCTTTAGCACTTCAAAATCATAAGGGGGGTCGGCAAACACTACATCAAACAATGCACGCGGCCGCGCAAGGTACTCGAACACATCTGCCGCAATGACCTCGCACTCCGACGATGCGGCGACCAGTGCAATATTTTGTTTTAGATATTCGACCGCGCGTTTTGAATTCTCCACGAAGACAACACGGCGCGCTCCCCGGCTCAAGGCTTCAATTCCCAGACTCCCGCTCCCTGCGAAAAGGTCCAGCACCAGCGATTCCCCCCAATCAACCCGGTTCTGCAAAATATTGAACACCGAGCTTTTGACTCTGCTGGTGGCAGGCCGAACCGACAAATCGGCTACCGTGCGCAGCTGCCTCCCCTTGTACTTCCCGGCGATAACGCGCATGCTTACTCTGCTCTCAACGCAAGGCCGACCGCCGACGCGTACTCCTGTCTCCGGTTCTCTATGTCGCGGTAATTTCTCAGCGTTCGGGGGAGGGAGACTTTCTTAAACGGGTCCATGATTTCCACCGGTACGGACACAAGCTCTTGGAGGCTTGACACTAATGCCGGCGAGACAATCCTCCCGTGGAACATGACCATTTCAACATTGACCCCCTTCACGTACTCGGCAAGTTGTGCCATGTCGTTTTCGGTCGTCCATTCCATTGAAACAAAACTTTTCGTCTGTCCATCGGCAACGACGCTTGCATCGAAAGAATTTTCATCCACACCGGCAAGCAGGACTCGTTGGGATGCGAGCTCGGGATAATTGAAGAGGAGCGCATTCTCGGCGCCGAAGTGATCGACGTCGACGATATTTAATGTTCCACTCAACTGCCTGCACACATTTGCCAGGAAGTTGAGGAAAATTTTCCTCACTGCCACGATCGCGGTCGTGTTCACCTGCGTCTCTTCGTTTGAGTCCAGCACCAATGAGCTGACATTGAATGCGTTGGTGTTCTTGACGAGTGCGTACTGGCTCAATTCCCACAGCGAATGCTGGTCCAGGTCCGACTCGGAGAGCGACGCGTCCGTCGGGATGGATTGCACGACGATCATCCTGCTGTTCAGCCCGAAGGCAAAAGTGCGGGAACCGCTGCCGATGTTCTTAAAAAACGTCTGAAGTTCCTGCGCAAAACCCCGTTCGCGTTGTGAGGCGCCCGGCTGGCTGAACATGTCCTGGTCGTCAAAATTAAGCGATGAATTGAACGAGCCTGCTGCCGTCAGCGTGTGCCCTTTGGGGCTTTGAGCGATCTCGACAGCGGTGATTTGTGATTGTTCAAGAATGAGAGCGATACGGCGTTCGGTCGATTTCATTTGATTCTCACATACGGTCGTAGTTTTTCGAATTTCTTTGGCCCAATGCCTTTAATTTTTCTCAGCTGTTCGACGGAAGAGAACTCGCTGTGTTCGTCGCGATAGATCAGAATTTGCTCTGCGGTGCTTTCACCGATTCCCGGAAGTACAACAAGTTCCTCCTTCGTTGCCGTGTTCAGGTTTACTGTTTTTTTGACGCTCCTGCCGGCGGTGTTGTTTGTCGTATCGTCCGTTCCTTTTGGCGGAGGTGCGGACGTCAGGTACTTCGAACGTTCTTCAAATTCTTTGTCGGGCACAGTATAATCGAATTGGCGAACCTGCGGCGGAGCAACATACGCCCGATACGCCTTGACCGAGACGCCGGCAATGAACACGACCGACAAGAACAGGAAAATTCTCTGTTCGTTTTTCGTAAACGCAGCAAACTCCTGCACGCGCTTCCACAGCTTCATGGTTCCGGCCATTGTTGAGAGATGGAAAAACAGGAATTGTTCCCGTTATGAGAACGTATTCCTTGATTTTTCGAAGAACGACTTATTTGCATTCTTTTCTTCCTCCGTCGGCACAATATGTTCTCCCGACGAGAGTTCTCGCAGCAATTCTTTTTCTCGCGCATTCAACTTGGCAGGAACCCAGACTTGTATTCTGATCAATTGGTCACCCCGTCCAAAACTATTGAGGTGCGGAATCCCCTTTTCTTTCATCCGCAGCATTTTTCCCGGCATTGTTCCCGGTTCGATTTTTACCCTCGAGCGCCCGGTCAACGTCGGCACTTCAATATCTCCTCCCATCACGGCATGCGGAAAACTGATGAGGGCATTGTAGATGATGTCGTCGCCGTTTCGTACAAAATGTTCGTGGCGTAATTCATGGAATTCAACGATCACGTCGCCGGCCGGGCCGCCCCGCCTTCCGGCATTCCCCTGCCCCTGCATCGAGATATAATTTCCTTCTGAAACGCCGGCCGGCACATTCACCTTGATCGTTGTTTCACCCTGCTCGCGCCCTTCGCCGTCGCAGGACGGGCAGCGCTCCCGTACAATCTGTCCCTCGCCGCCGCAATTCAAACACGTCGTAATGTTCACGAATTGACCGAACATCGAGCGGGAAACCTGCCGGAGTTCCCCCGTGCCGCCGCATTGCGGGCAGCTCGTTTTCGCCGATCCCGGCTTTGCGCCGCTCCCGGAACACGTCTGGCACGGCTTCCATTTTTTGATCTTGATTTTTTTCTCGACACCGGTTGCGATCTCTTCGAGGGTCAGCTTCAATTGTACTTTAAGGTCGGAACCGGCCTGGCCTGTTGCACGCCGGCGCTGCTGCCTTCCGCCGGAGAAGACGTCGTCAAAAATCGATCCGCCGAAGATATCGCCGAAATTGGAAAAGATATCGTTGATATCGGCAGAACCTCTGAAATCGGTGCCGCGCATTCCTTCGTGGCCGTACTGGTCGAAGCGCTGGCGTTTCGCGGGGTCGCTCAACGCCTCGTATGCTTCCGCAGCTTCTTTGAACTTTTCTTCAGCTTCTTTATTGTTCGGGTTTCGGTCCGGATGGTATTGGAGTGCGAGCTTCCGGTACGCTTTCTTTATTTCATCCGGCGACGCACTCCGCGAAACACCGAGTACTTCGTAAAAATCACGTTTAGTAGCCATAATCAGTCTTCGAAATTCTCCGTTTTTGCCTGCCGGGTGGGTTCTTCAGCCGGCCCCGTCGAAACAACGACTTTTGCATGACGGATCACTTTATCGAAGAGAAGGTACCCTTTTTCGACTTCTTCGAGCACGGTGTGGGGCGGGACATCGGCACGAGGCATCTGCATTAATGCGTCATGCACGTCGACGTTGAATTCTTTTCCGACGACGTCCATCGCTTTCAATCCCTGGGCTTCAAGCACTTTAAGAAATTTTGCGTAGATGAGTTCGATGCCTTTGTAAAAGGAATCGTTTTCTGCTTTGTCTTTGACGCTTTTTAGAGACCGGTTAAAATCGTCAAGGATGGGAACCAGCTGGGTGATGATATTTTCCGCCGCAAATTTCGCGAGAGAAGCAAAGTCGTTCTCCGTCCGCCGTTTGTAATTATCGAACTCGGCCGCTTTTCGCAAAAGCTGATCTTTTAGCTGTGCACTCTGTTTTTCCAGCTCCGCTACTTTTTCATTCAAAAGGGTTGTTTCTGATTTTTCCTGAACGGGCTGTTGTGCCTCGCCTGCCGTCCCCTCGGCATTTTCATGCTGTTCTAGTTTATGATTGTTCTTCTCTCCGGACATATCTCTTGCATACTTTATATTAGTTGAAACTCAATTTCTTTTCCACTCTTAGGGACGGAAAAGCAAAGAAATCATTTTTGCCATGTAGTCGACGAGCGGGATCATCTTGGAATAGTCCATTCTCTTCGCCCCGATTATGCCCACCGTTCCGCTCACGTCGCCGACGGCGTACTGTGAAGTGACGACGCTGAGTTCGCGCAGTTTCTCTTCCTGGTTTTCAGACCCGATGGAGATCGATATACTTCCTTCACCCAATTCTTTTTTCTCGAGGATGTGGACGATGATGTCCTCGTTTTCCAATAATTCGATAATACCGCGAAAGTTTTCCGCGCTGCTGAATTCCGGCTGCGTCAGGAGGCTCTGAGTACCGCCGATATGGACTTTATCTTTGTTGTGTGTTTCGTCGAAAACTTTGTCGACGGATTCGACGAACAAACGGATCAAGCCGGTCTCCTCGTTTTGCATATCCCGGACGCGGTCGCGGAATGTTTTCCGAATTTGTCTCAAGGTCAGGCCGGAAAGCCTTTCATTGAGCACCCTGCTCACTTCTTCCAATTTGCTCTTGGGTATCTCTGAATGAGCTTCCATCATGATGGTTTTCACTAACCCGGACCGGATGGAAAGAATCACCATAATCCGGGAACTCGAGATTGAAACGAGTTCGAGTCTTTCAAACACCCCTGCGCTCACACGAGGTGTCGAGACAATTCCTAACTGATGGGAGATCGTTCCAAGGATCCTCGAAGTCTCCTTCAGGATCTCATCCGGGTCGGCGTTTGAATGAATCTGCGATTGGATGGCCGATTGATCGTGCGCGGAAAGCGCCTCCAGCTCAATCAGGGAATCGACGTAAAACCTGTAGCCTTTGTCCGTCGGAATTCTGCCGGCCGACGTGTGCGGATGGTCAATATACCCTAAGAACTCCAGGTCGGACATAACATTACGGACGGTCGCGGGGCTCAAGTCCAAGCCGTTGCGCTTCGAAATATAACGCGACCCAACAGGCGTAGCTGTTTGAATGAAGCTGTAAATGATGCTCCGTAATATTGTTCTTTCCCGTTCGTTCAGGTTGTCAACCATCACATTGTCCATGCCGGTGCGCAAAAACGATGATACTTATATGAAAAATACGAATTTTTACGCGCTGAGTCAAGAAAGCGTGGGTCAGGCAGGTAATGTCCTAATTAGAACAAAGCCCAAGGGACCTTTTACAGAGCGCTGAAAATATCGCGCAAGTCCCAAGGGGATGGCTTCGCCAGACGCTAAGTCGCAAGGGAAACATGTCTATTCTCTTTGCGCCTTGGCGTCTGGCGAAGCCATCCCCTCGGGATTTGCGTGAGCAAGCTTCACACCTTTCCTAAATTAGGACACTACCTGGAGTCATGGTTTACGGAAGGTTCACTTGCCGGCGGAAACCGGTACACCGGGGATTCGGCGGGATTTGTTGACGTTGGCAAATCGGTTAACGTGGAACTGTGCGTTCAGACTTTTATTTTTGAATCATCTCCAGTTTCTGTTCTTTCAGGTTTTCCAGATTCTTTTCCAGCTGTGCTCTGATCTCGATGATGTCCTGGTCCCCCGCATATTTTGTATAGACAATGTCTGAAATGCCCACGAGAGACCGAACGATTGACTCGACTGTTTCCGCCTGCCGGCGCAAATCGGATACGAGTTTAAGGAGAGGCGAGGCGAGAGCCGGGTCGAGCATCTTCTGGACATTTCTTTCACACACCGACGACTGGAGTTTGAAGATTGCCAGGGCGTTGTTGATGTGGTGAGCAATTGTGCGAACGGTCGTTTGGAACATCTGTATCGCCGCTTCCATCTTGTCTTTCTCGCGCTGCTCAATTTCACGCGCCTGCTTGTCCTTGCGGAACAGGTAACGCTCGTAGACGCCGTGCAGTAATATCGGGAAGTGATTTAGTTCGAGATGTTCTTTGCGGACGTAATCATAGGCACCAAGTTTCATCGCTTCGACCGCCACTTCTTCGGTTCCTGCCGCCGTCATCATGATCACAGGCGTTTCCATTTTCTGTTCATTGATCCACTGAAGAACCTGCAGACCTGTAATATCACCCAGGTTGAAGTCCAATAGCACGATATCGATATTCTTGTCGGATTTTAATTGTTCAATTCCGTCAATCCCGCTATAGGCAGTGGTAACTTCGTAAGTGCCCGTTTCTCTCAACTCCATCGCCAGGACATCAGCGAATGATTCTTCATCCTCGGTAATAAGAACATGCAACGGCCTATCCATCGATCGCTCCTGATTACATTTGTGAAAAAGGAAAACAACTGACACGAGTGCTTATTTCGCGAAACCTGTGGTTCTGGCAATTTCGAGTAGGTAGGTCTCTACGCACTGAACTGAAGAAAGTTAAGTCGAACAAGAGGGAGAGTCAAGATTATTTAGAAATTTCTAATCACAAATGCCTAAAAAGTTAGTACGATGAAAATTTGCGAATATTTAGGTGCACTGGAAAGGTTTATGTTAAGGATGAAAGAGCGACCGGGTGAGCGCAAGACATAATTTAAACTCTCAGGGTTCGGAGAGAGGTTGCAAGTACGTGCGCAAATGAGGATATTCTGACCAGCAGTCAATCACATTATCGCACTCGGTAACACATAAGAACGTCGTGGCAATATCCCTCCAGTTACTCGCTGAAACGCATTATGAGAACTTTCCTGTCGGCTCTTTTTTGCTGCCAAAAGAATTCAGATCGGCAATCCGGCTTGTCTACGCCTTTGCACGGGTTGCAGACGATATAGCCGACGAGGGAGACGATACCAAAGAAAGCAGGCTTCAGCACCTCGATGAATGGGAGGGAGAATTCAGAAGAGCGCTGGCCGGCGATACCGGTATCTCATTCTTTCAGGAATTAGCGGAAGCGGTGGAGAAATACGCAATTCCCCCGTCGCTGTTTTTCGACTTAATCGCAGCCTTCCGGATGGATGCCAGCGGGAGAGACTATGGTACATTCAATGACCTTTTGTACTATTGCCGCCATTCGGCAAATCCGGTTGGAAGGATATTGCTCCATATTTTCAATTGTGCGAACGATGAGACGAACAGGCTCTCAGATGCTCTATGCACAGCTCTTCAGTTGGCAAATTTTTGGCAGGATTTGAGTATTGATATAAAGCGAAATCGTGTTTATATTCCACGTGAGGATTTTCAACGATTTGGCCTGACAGCCGATGATCTGAAAAGCGGCAGGGGAACTGACGCCATTCAGTCTCTGTTGAAATATCAGGTTGAACGAACAAAGAAACTTTTTCTCGACGGCAGGTCCCTATTTCGGTTGATCGATAAGCGCTTCGCCCTTGAATTGCGTTTGACGTACCACGGCGGAGTGAGGATGATGGAGAAAGTTGAGCGCCTCGGCTGCGAAACTCTTCATCATCGGCCGGTATTATCCTCTTTTGATTGGGCACTTATCGCTGTTCGATCTTTATTAGTTCGCTGACATGGAATCACTTCTTGTTGCCGACATCATCGAAAAGAATAGACGGAGTAATTTCTATTACTCGTTTTTTCTTCTTCCGAAGCCCAAGCGCGATGCAATCAACGTCGTGTATGCGTGGTGCCGCACCACGGACGATATTGTCGATGAAGACGAAAGCGTCAAACGTAAGTACGTCCGCTTGCGGCTGTGGTCGCGTGAATTTGAACGCGCGATACAAGGAACATCCCGTTATCCTCTGCTCAACAAACTGAGCCAGATCATCCAGCGCTTCAACATCCCGCTGCACCATTTTCACGACCTCATCAAGGGGATGGAAATGGATTTGATGAAAACCCGCTACGCTACCTTCAGCGAGTTGCGCGAATACTGTTACCGGGCGGCATCGACCGTGGGCTTGATATGTACAGAAATATTCGGCTATAAGAACGAGGGGGCGAAAGAGTATGCAATCAACCTTGGTATCGCAATGCAGCTTACGAATATTCTCAGGGATATCACAACCGACGCGGCCAAGGGAAGGATCTACCTGCCTCTCGAGGATTTGGCAGAATTCGGCTACACCGAGGAGGAGCTATTAGCGGGGACGTATAACCCGCAATTCATTCGTCTGATGAAATTTGAGTGCGAGCGCGCACGCTCATATTTCAAACAAGCGCTGGAGCATCTCTCGGAAGAGGATAAGCCGCTGTTTCTTGCCGCGCAAATTATGGAAGCGATCTACTTCCGTTTGCTTCAAGATATTGAACGCGCCGAATATAACGTGTTTGCAAAACGCATCCGCCTCATCAATCTTACAAAGCTTCTGATTACCATCGAAGTCTGGTGGAAAAACAGAACGCTCCGCACTCATGCCTCTCCCACAAGATCGTAACCCCGATGTTGTCGTCATCGGCGGCGGCATCAGCGGATTGACGGCAGCTGTAGACCTTGCCTCTCGTGGTTTTTCCGTTCTCCTTGTCGAGCAAAAACAGCACTGCGGCGGGAGGACGTATTCGTTCGTCCACAAAGAAACAGGGGACGAAGTGGATAACGGGCAGCATTTGATGATGGGCTGCTACCATGCCACGATGAAGTTTCTCTCGACAATAAACAGAACCTCCCGCGTTACAATTCAGAAAAGGCTTACCGTAGTTTTTCGCCATGCAGAACGGGGCATCTTCCGGTTGCAATCTGCACCGTTTCCGGCTCCGTTCAACATCCTGATCGGCCTGCTGCGGCTGAAGAGCCTTACTTTTTCTCAACGCCTTTCGCTGCTGCGGGTTGGGGTTGCACTGTGTTTTGCAAACCCCGATACCGATAAACGGCTGCAATCGATGACCGTTACGCAATGGCTCGATGCTCTGCATCAACCAAGAGAGAATAAGGAATATTTGTGGAATATCATTGCAATCGGTACGCTCAACGATTCCCCCGCGATTGTTTCCGCGGCACTGTTCGTGAAAGTTCTCCGATCGGCGTTCCTTGGCAGACATGAGGATTCATCGATGGTGATTCCAAAAGAAGGCCTGAGCAGCGTTCTGGTGGATGGAGCGGTCGATTATTTGAGAAGCCGGAAGAGTGAAGTCCGGATGGACACAACAGTCGAAGGTATCACGATGGAAGGGGATGCCGTTGCGTCCATCGTCTTGAGTTCGGGCGAAAACGTTTCGCCCCGCGCCGTTGTCTCAGCCGTTCCGTATTTTGACTTGCCGAGAGTGTTTGGCGACGCGGCGTACCGCGCTGTACCGGAACTTTCCTTTGCCGATCGATTCATCTCCTCGCCGATCGTTACCATTCACCTCTGGTTTGACAGGAGTTTTATGGAAGAAGAGTTCGTTGCGCTTCTCGATTCGCCAATCCATTGGGTATTCAACAAATCGAAGCTTCTTACGAAAAAAAACGGAGGCGGTGAATACCTCTCTCTGGTCATCAGCGGTGCGGCGGGTTTCATTGACCGGGAGAAGGAAGAGATCATAACGCTGGCGCTATCGGAACTGCGGCGTTTTTATCCGGCGAGCGTACATGCGGCGCTTGTTCATTCGTTGGTACTAAAAGAAAAGCGGGCGACATTCTCTCCCCGCGTCGGAATGCAGGGCATTCGACCCGGGAATACAACTTCCCTGAAGAATTTATTTTTGGCGGGAGACTGGACTGACACGAAGTTGCCCGCAACCATTGAAGGGGCGGCGCAAAGCGGTTATCGGTGCAGCGAACTGGTGCGGAACTATCTCAACAGGACATCCGAAAATAAAGACGGCGAATAACTGATGCTGTTTCTCAAAACAAATATTGTGTTTTCCGATAACTAATTCACCGCAAAGGTCGCTAAGGACGCGAGGATTTCTTAGTTTTTTCTACAAAAACTTCTTTGCGATCTTAGCGTCCTTTGCGGTCATAATACAAGATTTAATACCGGAAACGGCACGAGAGAAGAATAATTTTTACATCGGGAAGAAGAGGCGGATTGTTGTTCCTTTCCCCATTTCCGTTTCGATTTCGATTTTACCCTTGTGGTCGTCCATGACTTTCTTGACGATCGCCATGCCGAGACCGGTGCCGTGCTTCTTTCCGTACGTCACAAAGGGCTCAAAAATTTTCCGCTTCACCTCTTCCGGCATCCCCGTTCCGGTATCTTTAAAGTCGACTTTCACCATTCCACCGGCATCTTCTGTTGTCACCGTGAGAGTTCCGCCGGTCGGCATTGCGTCCGCGGCATTGCCGGCTATGTTATAGAATGCCCGCACGATTTTGTCCTGGTCGACTTTCACTTTCCCTTTAAAATTGAGGTTCCGTTCAAGCTTGATATTCCGTTTCGTCAGATCTTTTTCGATGAACCCAAGAACCCCTTCCATCACTTCGGCGAAATCGGTTTCCTGGATGTTCGATGCGCTCACGCCGCGGCTGAAATCGAGAATCTCCTGCGTCATGTTGACGAACCGGTCGACCTGGTGAATCATTTCGTCGGCGAGTTTTCCGGCTTCTTCGTTCTCCGACTTTTTCTTCATCACCTGCGCGTAGACCCGGAGAGTTCCCATCGGGTTCTTAATGTCATGGATAATAGTGCCCGCCATTCTTCCGACCGCCGAGAGCCGCTCATTATTGACCATCTCTTGCGCCAGCCGCGCGTTCTCTATAGCGATGGAAGCATGGATAGAAAGAGCGTTGAGGAACTCTTCATCCTGAACAGTGAACGGTCCCCCTTTTTTGTTCAACATCTGGAACACTCCGATAATCTTTCCGTTCCGGTTGCGCATCGGCATGCACAGCATGTTGTTCGTTCGGTAGCCGGACTTTCTATCGACCTCCGGGTTGAAACGCGAGTCGCTGTACGCGTCAGGAATGTTGATTGTTTCGCCGGTCTTCGCTACGTATCCTGACAGGCCTTTGCCGATAGGAAGGCGAATTTCGATGACCTCGGTTCCCCGAAGCGCTTTCGACCAGATTTCGGATTTGAGTTCGTCGACAACGTAGAGCGTCCCGCGATCGGCTGAGATCGACTTGATCGCTGTTTCCAGGATAACGTCAAGAAGCTTGTCGAGGTCGAGTGTGGAGTTGACGGTTTTGGCGGCGTCGATCAGCAAATTTAGCTTTTCGACCTGCAGCTTGGAAGCTTCGAGGTTCTTTTCCAGTTCTGTAACGACAATCTCGTCCGTTGAACGGAGGCGTTTGCTGATCGCCTTCAGCAAATTCAATGTGACGATATGATTCGTTTTAATCAGGCTGTCAAAATCGTGGTTGGAAATTCCGGCAACAACGGTGTTCTCAAGTGCAGTAGTTCTTGCCGACCGGTTCTGGTCCTCAATGAGTTCCATCTCTCCAAAAAATTCTCCTTTTCCGAGGATGGCAAGCGGAGTTTCCATGCCGAATTTTGTGATTTTGGAGATTTTCACCCTTCCGTCGAGGATCAGATAGAGTCGTTCACCGCGAGTATTCTCGTTGAATATGATCGTCCCGGCGCTAAACCTCTCTTCCTTCATGGTTTTGGAAATCTTCGAGAGGTCGTTATCGCTGATATACTTAAAGAGGGAATTCGCGCGAAGGTTCTCGATGGTCAGGATCGTGTTTTCCATGTTTGGCTTGGTGAGTTTCGGCGTGAACGGATTAGCCAGGCAAAATTCGGCATCTGCGGAAATTTACATATTATGGCGTCGAGAGTCAAGATGTGGAAAATGGCGGTAGTGTCTCAATTTAGGAAAAGTGTGAAGCTCGCTCACGCAAAGTCGCTAAGCCGCAAAGGGAATGGATATCTTTCCCTTGTGGCTTAGCGTCTGGCGAAGCCACCTCTTGGATTTGCGCGATATTTTCAGCTTTCGGCAAAAAAGTAGTTTTGACTGTGTTCTAATGAAGACACCACTGAAATGGCGGGTGGTGTTTATGTTCGATGTCGGATATCTTGTTGATTTGTCTTACCAAATATTTTCAATCCGCCTCGATTTTCTTGATACGGTGTCCGACATCTACTCATGATGTTCCACGGGCTTGTCGTTTGCCTTCATCGTTGCGGGAGGCTCATTCGGCGGTTGGAAGGAGAGTATTGTCGCATGTGCTTGTTTCAAAACCTCCCGCACATGATTGATGTTCCGGCTGCTCACTTTTGCTTTCACGATAATGTTGCCGTCTTCGTAGATTCTTTCTTCAATTTCGGCAAGGTCATGAAGAGCAGAGAGCAATTTATGTTCAGTATGTGCAATTGAGAAGGTCAGGTCAATGCGCGAGTGGTGGATCGTTTTCAGCAGGGTCTCTTTCAGTCCGAGAAGGTTTATCCCCCGTTCGGCAGAAATGAACACCGACGGGGTAAACTGATGCTGCAGTTCCTGCAAATGCTCTCTGTCTTCCATCGCGTCGATCTTATTGAATACGTAGATGGTCGGTTTGCCTGCTACTCCTAATTCTTCCAAGGTCGCGACCACGACGCGGATCTGTTCGTCGAACTTTGGGTGGCAGACGTCGATCACGTGAAGAAGAATGTCGGCCTCGACTACTTCTTCAAGCGTCCCTTTGAACGATGCGACGAGATGGTGAGGCAGTTTGCGGATAAATCCGACGGTATCGGAGAGAAGAATGTTCGTCGAAGGAGAGAGAACAGCCGTTCGTGTTGTAGTATCGAGCGTTGCAAAAAGACGGTTTTCCACGAACACGTTTGAATCGGTGAGCGCGTTGAGAAGCGTGGACTTGCCGGCGTTCGTATATCCGACAAGCGACACATTAACGAAGTCCTTCCTTCCGCTTCGCCGGGTTTCGCGCTGACGTCCGATTTTTTCGAGCTTCTCTTCAAGATGGGAGATGCGCTGGCGGATCATCCGCCTGTCCGTTTCAATCTGCGTTTCGCCGGGGCCTTTTGTTCCAATGCCGCCGAACTGTTTGGACAAATGCGTCCACGCGCGGGTAAGGCGCGGGAGAAGGTATTGAAGCTGTGCAAGCTCGACCTGAGTGCGTGCTTCGTTCGTTTTCGCCCGGCTTGCGAAAATATCAAGAATCAATCCGCTTCGGTCCAGGATCTTCCGGTTGATGCTTGTCTCCAGGTTCCGCACCTGTGCAGGGGAGAGGTCATCGTCGAAAATCACGCTTGCAATATCATCGTCCTCCACCAACTGTGCGATCTGTTCGACTTTCCCTTTGCCGATATAGAATGCAGGGTCGACCTTGTTCCGTTCCTGCATAATCCTGTGGATGACGGTTGCGCCGGCAGTGTCGGCAAGCAGTGTAAGCTCGTCGAGGTACTCTTCCGCCTGGCGCTTATGAATACTTCTGGTCACCAATCCCACAACGATGGCGCGTTCCTTCTGGTCTTTGATGAGGTCGATCATACGAGCTCCACTTCTGAAATGCGAAGATGCACGGTTACGCCCCTTCCTGTTTTGGTTCGCGGGCAACAATCATCTCGATCAACGCCGCAATGATTGCGGCGATGAGGAAATAATTCCACAGCTCGACGCCGAACCTGCTCTGAAGAACAACGGCGCTGAGCGATTCGGGATTTTTCACTAATGAAACTGCATTGCGTTCGATGCCGTACTTCCGGGCCATCGTAAAAAGTTCCCCGAGAGCCGTCCGGTCTGGAATAGATTCAAGCGGATCGACGTTTATGGTGATCTGCAAAAGCGTGTCCTTTTCACGGACAACGGAATAGACGCCCGGCAGCAGCGATTGGTCAAACGAAATTCCCGGCGATGGAACGGTACCGAACGATTGCGGCTGCACCAGCGTTTCCTTCCCCTCCGGGTCAAAAATTTTGACTGTCGGAGAATGTGTCTCCCGGGAGCCGGTGCTTCTCTTCCTGAGCCGTGAAAGGGGAATATCGATTCGTTCTCCCACGGCAGCGGAGGGAGAAGCCATCAACGAACTTCCCCCCGAGGCGGCGTACAGTATTGTCTGATACAGCAGCGGGACAAAAATGCCCTTGACCGGAAAATCCGACCATTCGGTGTTTGCCGCGACCGCGAAACCGAGAATGCGGGAAGAGCCCGTTCGGCCGGGAGCGCTGCCGGAAATCTTTTCCCACACGAAGGGAGTTCCGTCGGAAAGTGAAATGATCGAGCGGATTTCTTTTTCCGAGGTGAACCGGATTGATGTAACAACCTTCGGGGATTCAACGCCCTGCTTTTCTTTTTTTACATCCGTCGCCGTTTCGAACATTCCTTGAAAGATCGGATGGCCGAGATCAATTTTTTCGAATGAACGATACGTTCCCGGCGTTTTCTGTTTGTCTAAGGACATCAGTGAAGGGAGTCCGAGTTTCGGCAGCAGGGAGGAGTTATATTGGTCAATGTTCAGCAGGCTGCCGGGAATGAAAATGATTCCGCCCCCCTGCAAAACGAATTCGCTCAGTTGATCGGCCTGCAGCGGCGACAGGGACGCCACGTTTGAAAGAAGCACGACATCGGCGCGCACCATCGCTGAGTACGTCAGTTGCTGCGGCGAAAGCTCTGTCAACGCAAGTGCTGTTGATGCCTCGTTGTCGTTATGTGCAGTGAGGGCGAGACGAATGTATGTCGAGCTTTTCGGGTCGGATGACGAAAGGAGCACGGCGACTTGTTCCGGCACATCGATCGAGAAATAGCGATCGTTGTCGCCGTCGAACGTGTCTTCTTCCAATTCGACGCGCCCCGAGATAAAACCGGCATGCTGCGGGGTTGCGGTGAAATCGACGAAAGTGTGCTGGCCTCCCTGAATCGTGACGCTTTTCTGCATAACATGAACGCCGTCCAAAAACAAATTGACAAGATGATTTTCCACGAGGGCGGCTCCGTAATTTCTCACGTCAGCTCTCACCGTAAACGGCTTTCCTTTTTGAAAGAGCGTCGGCGGGATCTCTACTTTTTCGATGCCGATGTTTTCGAACGGCTGGTCGGAAAGGGGGACGAAAAAAAGCCTGACGTTGGGGTCGAAAAGTTTTACCGCTCTGTCCGTTCCTTCCGCAGTATGCCGGTCGACAACGGTCGATTTCTGGTTGTCGGTGAGGACGTAAATTTCCTTGTTGAAGTTCTTTGATTGTTGAAGGAGATGCGATGAGAGACGGAGCGCCTCTTCGACAGTGCGGTGTTTGTAACTTGCTTCTGTCCGGCGGATGGCTTCGCGAAGGCGCTGAATGTCGTGTGTCGGTTCAGCGATCGTCGCCTGGGGAAGGTCCGAGAGCCGTATGAACAGGGCATCGTCCCCTTCTTTCAGCATATCGGCGAGGCCGAGGGCTGATGATTGCGCCTGCTTCAAGAATGAGCCGCGATCGTTGTGGAGCGACATGCTGTACGAATCGTCGAGGATGATAACGATCGTTGTTTTTGCGTGTGTCCCAAGGCCGGCGAGCGATCCTTTGAGCGCGGGGCGGGAGAACGCGAAGACAATAAAGATGACGATGAGTGTCCGAAGCAAGAGGAGCAGCCATTGGCGGATCTTCACTTTCCGCATTTTGCTCCTGTGCAATTCTTTGAGAAAGGTCAGCGTGCTGAATTCGATTGTCCGGAGCTTCCGGATGTTCAGCAAATGGAGAATAATTGGAATGCCTGCCGCTGCCAGACCGAACAGCACAAACGGGTTAAGGAAGGTCATCGAGTCCGTTACTGATAGAAACTGAATGCCGGTCGGGGGGATTGCATCCCCAACACCTTCCGGCGCTCGCTGTTAATGATAATTTTGATAGTTGAGCAAAATGAAATATCGCTATTGCGATTTGATTTAGCAACTGCATTATCAGATGATAGCAGGTTGCTGAAAAACACTTTTATGAGCCACTAAGTCGCGAAGGCACTAAATAATTTTAAGCAAATCGCTATCTCAACCGTTGATGATATTGGCGGCAATAGTTTTGAACCATAATTTCTTTGCGACGCTGTGTCCTCGTAGCAAGCTGCATGGACTTTTTCATCACCCTGATAGTGCTCTAAGAGGACTCTTATGTTTGACTATCCTGCAAAATAATCACATATTCCCCGCAGAGATTCGCTCTTCGTCTAACGATAGACGAGGTCTGAAAAGGCGAAAAAAGGGCTGGGATGATTCATAGACGTGAGGAGAAAGAAATGTAAAGATCGACAACCGCTCTCTCATTGGCGAAGGAGGCTTTTATGAAAGCAATATCCGGACAACTCTGGAAACTCGGACTGATTACTCTGACCGGCGTGTTGGGAAGCATCACGGTCGGACTTATCATGCACGGCACCGAAGTCTTCAATTACAAAGATATTTACTTTGCCTATGTCGCATTCGGTTTGACCGGGGCGTTTATCTTCGCTTTCTATCATGTCCGCGGCTTGTCGGAAGCGATCACAGCGGCCGTGTGCACGAGCGCAGTCCAGTTCATCGTCGCCACTGCATCGATGCCGGTTCTGTATTCAGGCTTCTGGTCGTTCGGTGTGAATCTGCCGGTTGTGTGGCTCGCCTTTTTGTTCGAACGACAGCTGGCAGTATTCAATTGGGGAAAATTCATTGTCATCGGCCTCGTCTACGGCACCATGTTCGTTTTGTTGACGATGATTGTCGGAGTACTGCAGAATGTCTCAGCGATGCCGCCGTCGATGTTCCGGGATAATTTTCTCGACGGGCTTCTGATCGGAACGGGCGTTGGACTTGGCGTCCAGGCGGGAGAAGCGTTTATTGATTCGATCCAGAAGACGAAGATCTAAAACTGTATCCTGGGTCGATCGGAAAAGTCGGGTCGGAGCTCTGAAGCAAAACTCGCAGATGTTCGTTGCTATTTTATTGTGTAACCCGCAGGGATCTTGAACTTGTCTTCAGAAACTGCCGTTTTCTCGTCAACTGCGACAGCCTTCTTCAGCATGATCATTTGCTTCGATTTCATATCAATCATCATCAGGATATGGTTCCAAACGGCATACGTCGTGGTTTCTCCGCCTGAAGTGTATTCGAACGATTCGCATGTCTTGCCGGCGATAGTCATGTCCGGAAGTTTTTTTGCCTTTCCTGCCTTCTTGTCGTCGGAAGAAATGTCGTTCCAATCGATTGTTGTTTCGCACCCTCGAACTGCTTTGCCGCGCTTGAAAGCGGCCTTCTTGACCGGCTGGAGGGAATAAAGATCCTTGCCATCGCTGAAATAGATCTCCTTAAGTTCATTCCCTTGATACGTTTCGCGGCATTCCCTCATTCCGTAATCGTCGAACGAAACAACGACCTTGTTCTGAATATCAAGCCCAAGCCCGGCCATTTTCTGTGCCGATTCAAACGTGATGGTGCCTGACTTGATTTCGTACTTCTTCGTTTGACTGTTCGCGGTGAGAGTCAGAAAAAACAGCAGCGCTGCAATCGCCGGATAGGACTTGGATCGTTTCATACGTGCTCCAATTCTTGAGATAGAGGATGCGTTGTTTTTTTAAATAATTGATGTTACGCAAATGGCGCTGAATGCGATATATTTGTAGCAAAGAGCCGGAATAAACGATCGAGCCCGTCGGGGGCGAAATGTGAAAAGGTTTTTCACCTTTTGCGTAACATCAGTTAATAATTTATTTTCCCCCATAATGGGAGGATTGCGTGCCCCTTGCCGGTTTCTCGGGTGCAAAACTACCGCTAATCAAAAACAAATGCAATAGCCCGAAGTCAATGAATTGTAAAAATGAATTGTAAGAGGATTGTCGCAAGATGGAAATCGAAGAGACAACGGAGTGTGTGTCCGGATCTTTCGGCAGGAATTGCATAGGCAGGCAAATAATTAAAGCATGTGAATAAAAATGGCGGATGCAATAATAAGTTCAAAATAGATTGGCGTTATATTGTCTTCGACAGAAAGCCGGCTGATAGTAGAGATCGGAATATTGACGTTGAATATTTTGGTAGAATCATTCTTGCTATACATACCGCGGCCACGAATACAATAATTTGAATCAACCGTCCAATTGGGTGCAAGTTTGTATTTGCTGCTGTCAACCAAAATAAGTTCAGCCTGCTCTTCATAATGCTTATTATATTCATTCGGGCTGATTGTTGTCATGCATCCGCCAAATACGTGCAACAAAACGGCGATAAGTAAGATAGGTATTAACGTTCGGTTTCCGTTCATAGTAATCGTTCTTTATTGCCGTTGAGAACAGATTCGCAGAGTGTTTTATGAACGTCTCATTTTCTCCTGCACACGAGCTCACCTTTTCCGATCGGAACAATGAGCGTATCGAATCTTTCATCAGACATGGCTTTGTCTATCATCGGTTTTACATCGTCATAGTGACTGATAGCGTTATCGGCGACTATGAAACCTTTGTCTATAATTTTGTCTGAGACTATATCCCAGCATTTGCCGTACAATTCCTTTTCACAGTCAATAAAACAAAATGATATTTCTTCGACATCTTTCAAATTGGCCAAGGCATCTCCTTCGATCAACTCGACGGAGTGCGATATTCCGGCCTTTGCAAAAGTCTCTTTCGCTAATTTTATTTTTCCTTCATGGAGTTCAAATGTTTTTATTGTGATCTGTTTTTCTCCCGCAGCGAGGGATAACCACATCGTCGAATATCCGGCACTTGTTCCGATTTCAATGAAATTACCGTTCGGGCAGTTTGAGGCTAACAAAGCGAGAAATCTTCCTGTTTCGGGAGGAATTTGTCGTAATCTTTTAATCTTTTCTGTACCGTCATCTCTATCGGTCTTGTCAATCTCTTCAAGGAACTTCATCCTTTCTTTCATCTTTTCTGGAATTTCAGAAAACATTTTGTCCTCTTATTCTTGATGGAATAGCCGGATGATGAAAAACACTTTTATGAGCCACGAAATCACGAAGGCATGGAATAATTTTGAGTAAATCGCTATCTCAACATGCGATGATATTGGCGACAAAAATTTTTCACTTTAATTTCTTAGTGACGACGTGTCTTCTGCCAACGGCATCCCCTTGGGAGTGGCAAGCGGTATGGACTTTTTCATCATCCTGCTATGCGGCAATCCCGGACTCGGAAAGTTTTGACACAATAGAGTTGAGTTGTTTCAGCCGGGCGACTCTTCTGGAAAGCAAGAGATAGCCGGCAATCGATAACATTCCGCCGACGAAATTCGGCAGACCGACGAAATACGCTGCATTGTCCGTAAGATGCTGTGCTAAATAGAACGCTGTGCCGGTTAGAAAGAATCCGCCGCATAAGAGGAGGAGATTAGCAACAATATTGAGCGAACGAATATCATGTTGCTGATTATGGAGCAAGGCATGAAGTTGTGCCTCTTCTTGTGGAGTCAAATTGTTTGTCATGTTCATCTTCTCAAAATGATGGAAAGAAATTTTGGCCGTCTAATTATGGTCGCATCGCATTACATGCGATATGTTGTGCCCTGCAGGATAATATTATAATGGAGGGATAATCCGGCAGGTTTTTGAACACCCCTCTGTTGTAATTTTAGTGCTATTAAGATACAAATGCAACAGCCCAGATAGTGAGTCCGGGCTGAATGTCATGGTAGCAGAGTTAAGGAATTGAGACTTCTGAATAATTCCAAAAATACGTCTCGCGCAAATCCCGAGGGGATGGCTTCGCCAGACGCAAAGTCGCAAATTGGTCATATAACAAAACCTTCGCGCCTTTTCCCAAGGGGATGGCTTCGCCAGCGGCTTGGCGAGAGGCAATTTTTCAGATGTCTCGGAATTACTACTTCAGCACCATCATCTTTTTTATCTGCATCTTCCCGCCGAACTCGATCCTGTAGAAGTAGATTCCGCTGGCAAAGTGCGAGGCGTCAAAGGTCGCTTCGTGCTCGCCCGCACTTTCTTCTTCGTTGACCAGGGTGGATACCTGCCTGCCGAGAATGTCGAACACCTTCATTGTTACAAAACTTTTTTCCGGCAATTGATAGTCGATTTTTGTGGAAGGGTTGAAGGGATTTGGATAATTCTGATACAGCGCGAACGATCCGGGCGCCGAGACAGGTTTATCTTTCACCCCCGTACTTCCTGTCTTTGTTAACACGTACATGCCGTCCGTGTAGGTAACTGCATAGATTGAATCGCCATAGGCAATGAGAGCTCTTACTGCTAATCCGTCGAGTCCGACTTTTGTCCACGATCCGCCGTTGTTTGTCGTATAGTACACTCCCTGCCAGGCATAATTAAATCCGCTTTGGTAAGAGAACCCGGCAAACAATGCACCGGAATTATCTACTGCCGTTACGAACGCATTGTTTCCGAGGAGGCCTCCCGGCAATGAAATCGGCGCCCACGTACTTCCTGTTCTTTTATAGATACCGCCGCCGTATGTGCCGGCATACAGGTTGCCGCTTTGATCTGTGCTGATGCTGTAGACGATTGCTCCCTGCAAACCGGCCGTGTCGAATGTCCACGTGCCGCCGCCTATCGGGCGTTTCATCAGGAGTCCCGTGTACGCGGCGGTCGTTGTTACAGCCAGATATATATTTCCGTGCTTGTCGCTCGCCAACACGTTTGGATAATTCGCCGGGAGCAGCGACATGCCCGAAGTGTCTGGTGTCCAGGGTGTCCCCGGGTTCTTTTTGTAGCATTCTGCGGCGATTCCTGCAACGGCATAATGCTGAATTCCGGATTCATCAGCATAATATTTTGCAATGGAGCCTCCTGCCATCACGCCAAGCCCCGCTGTGTCGGGAACCCAGGTTGCACCATTATCGGTGCTCTTCCAGTTTGAATTGGGGCTTTGTGAATTGTTGAAATTAATGATCGGTCCGAGAGTGTACACGTTGCCGTTGTTGTCAAGATAGACGGCGTTGCCGACGGCATATCCGTTTACAGGGAATACTCTTGTCCATGTAGTATCGCCGAGATTGTTATAGAATAATCCGAGGTTCGTCGTAGCAAATTGACGCGTTGCTGTTTTCGCAAAGCCATAGAGAGTTCCTGCTTGAATTCCGTTGTTCGTCGTCAGCCAGCTTTTTCCTCCGTCCGTACTGGTAAAGAGGCCGTACTGTGTGCCAAGGTAAAGAAGGGAATCGCCGGCAATGTAGTTGTAAGGGGAAGCATATAAAGAAACAGGATCCAGAATCTTGTTTGCGATTGATGTATCGATCCTTGTCCATGGGGCGGTTCCGCTGTCCGACCTGAAGACCTCGCCGCCGGCTATGGCGTAGTCGTTGCCAAAGAGATCGTCGCCAAATGTTGTCGCGCCGGTGCCGGGCAGGCCTGTGTTATTAGTATTCCACGATACTCCACGGTCGGTGCTCACGTACAAGCTGCCGAATATCGTAGAGACGTAGATTTTGTCCTTTCGATCTACAAAAACGCTCGACAAGTATACACTGGGGAGTGAGCTCACAAAATGCCACACATTCGAGTCCGGGCTTTGGACGAAGAGCCCTGTGCTTGTGGCTGCATAGACATATTGTGCGGAATCGAGTGCGATGTCCCAGACGTGCGTCGCTCCGAGTCCCGCGGTATCTACCTGCCATGTCGCTAGCGTGTCGCGGCTGACGTACACCTGCAGTGTGGACAGCGCATAGATCGCGTCTCCCACCACTTTCTCCCATTCTTCCGTACTCGTCGTGCTGATCTTCCCGTCAAAATGAGCATTGGAATGAAGAAGCACAATAGTTCCATCATCAAGCAAAACTATTGGGTTGCTTTCCACGGTACTTTCTGAGTAAAAAGTATGCTTTGTGCCCGCTTTGACAATGGTGCGGCCTGCGGGAGGAGTGTACCACTTATAGTAGAAATCGCCCGTAAGAACATACTCGTTTGATGAGGATTCATGGCCGTATAAACCGCTCGCGGTGGCGACGAAGACCTGAGTAAAAGTCATCGTTGCCCCCGATGCCGACGTGCCGATAATGGGGGCTCCGTACAATTGTCCATTGACCGGGACACTCGTTCCCTGTGCAGCGAGCGGGAACGAAAGTCTAATAATCAGCGACGAGAGCGCAACCGCATCCCGCCATAATGTTGTGTTCAAACGATTTCTTCCCATGCTTGGCTGACTCCTTTCTTGTCGGATCTGTTTGATTCTCATGATAGCTGAGATTGAGTGCTTATTTCATCAAAACCATTTTCTTAACGTCATGAAAATCCCCCGCGTTCAGTTCGTAAAAGTAAACGCCGCTTGAAAAGTTTGCACCATCCCATCGCACCGAATGGCTCCCAGCAGACTGATTTCCGTTCACCAGGCGGGAAACTTCCCTGCCAAGTTCATCGTACACCCTCACCGTCACAAAACTGTTTACTGCTAACTGATAACTGATGACTGTCGCAGGGTTGAACGGGTTGGGGTAGTTTTGCGATAACGAAAACGTTGTTGGAATAACACTAACCTGAGAAACCAACGTAACATTTTCGTTTTTGATGACAGTAATTCCTGTAACCTTTACCAGGCCGGTATCGTTTTGGTCTTTCGTACTGCTCACCAGAAACGATAAGCCGGATTTTGTGAAATAGTTAAACCCTTGGTATGTAAAACTCTCTACCTCAACATTTCTCACTCTTAAGCATTCATACGAATTTCCGTGTACGATCAGCGTTCCGTACCCGTCGATACGATACGTCTCTGCGCTGTTCCACCCGGTTGTTACGCGCGGCGCAGTATTGTTCACGTACGCCGTATCAACTCCCGCCCCGCCCGGGCTTGTGCTCCATTGAAGATTATATGTTGCCGGGAAATGTAAAAATTCCTGATACGGCGTATCATACCTGTATTCCTGCGAATCCGGATAGACAGAAACTTGTCCCAACTGGATAAATCCGGTATCTGAGAGGAAGAACACTGGGCTATCGGAAATATTCTGCGGCGATGTTCCCCACACAAGGCTCGATGGATTGAAGCGGGGAGCAAGTTGGGGAACTTGTGATGATGGATAAAGTGTATATGTCGTTGAATCGGGAAATGTGAGTGATGAAAAATCGTAAACATTCGGTCCCCCGGTCTTTCCAACATTGACATAATGGCTCGTATCGGAGCGAAATTTGAGCATCGCACCGGCAACAAAAGCTTGTTGAAGGTCTGATTCTTGAATGGTGATTTGCCCATACCCGGAATAGGCAAAAAGTGAAACGAGTGATGATAAGACTAACCATCGAAGCGTTTTCATACGCATTCCTCCTCTTTAAATTTTGTGCATATCATGGGTAAAAGGAGGATGGGCTCCTCCGATGGCATAATCCAAAACTAGCTTTTCTTCAAAAGAAAGTCAACAATACTAAACCCAAAAATAAAAGAAAAACAAAAATAAATAATCCTCGCCGCAAGCAGCGAGGTATTTGTCATGCCAGCGGACGCTTGCATCCAGATTATGGATTCCGGCTTTCGCCGGAATGACGACGCAAGCATCGGGGTATTAAACCCAATCGGGAATAAAAAAGCCCGGACGGTAAGTCCGGGCTGATTGAGCTGGTCACAGACTTACGTGATTTACTTCAACAGCAGCATCTTATTCATCTGCGTTTTCCCGCCGAACTCCAGCCGCGAGAAGTAGACTCCGCTTGCAAGGTTCGATGCGTTGAACTCCACCTGCTGGTTTACTCCTGCCGCCGCTTCGCCGTTGAACAGAGTTGCGACTTCCTGTCCGAGGACATTGAAGACTTTCAACACCGCACGGCCATTCGATGGAACAGTGAACCGAATCATCGTCGACGGGTTGAAGGGGTTCGGATAATTTTGTGAAAGGGAGAATGTTCTCGGTGCTTGACTCTGACTTTCGTTTACCGCTGTCACTTGGCTGAGCGGCCGCCTCCACACGCCGGCATTAGTTCCGGCACAGAGGTATGAGCCGGAGACGGCAAGCGCAGTGATAAGAGTATCTGTCAAACCATCGTTGATGTTCGTCCAGCTTCCGCCGTTATTGCCGGAATGGAATACACCGTGATCCGTGCCGGCGAAAATATCCGTTCCAGAGGCAGCGAACGACCATACTGTAGGGAGGTCGTAGTTGACTATTTTTCCCGAGATATCCGGAATTTGAGGCATTCCAGCGTTGGCCGCCGCCCAGCCTGTGCCGTTATTCCCGGAGACAAAAACCCCGCCCCACTGATCATACTCGGGATTAAGATGGGTCCCGGCAAAAAGATTGGACCCGATGACAGCAAGGACATCGATAAGAGTGTCTTGCATTCCTGTTTTAACCTGAGTCCAGCTTGAGCCGTTGGCAGAAGAAATGAAGACACCGCTGCTTGATGTCCCGGCGAAGACGTTTGTGCCGGAAGCCGCCAATGCATTTATTTGATAAGGGGGGAGATTCGTTGCAGTCCAGCTTGTGCCGTTGTTGGTTGAAAGATAGACGCCGGCGAACGTCCCTGCGAAGATATTCGTGCCGGAGACAGCAAGAGCGTTTGTCCACGCATAAAATGAGGTCGGCATTCCTGAATCAACTGCAGTCCAGCTGGCACCGTAGTTGGTGGAAAGAAAAACGCCGGTTTCAGCCCCAAAAAAAAGATTCGTAGAGCCTGCCCCGCCGGAGGCGGGGGAGACAGCAATGGCGAACCCGCCTACGGAACTTGAAGTACTCCAGGTTTGGCCGTTGTCGGCGGAAAGGAGGGTGCCTGCCGCTCCAGTAGAGAGGAGATTCATGCCGCCCGACCCGTTAGGAACCGGAGCCAAAGCATAGACGGTAACATAATCTATAAACCCGGTACTCTGCGTCCACTGAGCCATGGATGAATTGATGCCTCCCGCAATGAGAAGCGCCAAGAACAAATATTTCCTGTTAAACGTGGACATTGCTTTTTTCCCTTCTATAGATGATTGATAATGGCAAACGCACCTTCGAGAATTCTTCGCTGTTAAAATCGATTGTACCGGCACAACGCGAACGCGGGAATGATCGTTAAAAAAGTTCGTTCTAAATACGTCAAGGTAAAAAGGACCTCATGTTGCCGCACGCATTCATGCACTTTCACTGAACGGTTAAATGTCTCAACACACTGCTGTTTGATTATGAATTGAGCGTGGGATCTCTCACCCGCGAGATCATACATGGTCACAATCTCTCGGTCAACTATTCTCTCCCGTGAAAAGTCTGAGACAACCGACAGAGTCAGTTAAAAAAAAGCCCGGACCGGCTGTTCGGGCTTTTTTAGAACAATGAAATACGATCCTTATTTCAGCAGCAGCATTTTCTTTATCTGCGTGTTTCCGTTAAATTCCAGCCGCGAGAAGTAGATGCCGCTCGCCAGCCGTGAAGCGTCGAATGTCGTTTGATGGAATTCCCCGGCTGCCGCAACTCCATCGAACAATGTTGCGACTTCCTGCCCGAGCACGTTGAACACTTTCAGTACTGCCCGGCCGTTCGACGGCACTGTGAACTGAATGATCGTTGACGGGTTGAAGGGGTTCGGATAATTTTGCGCAAGCGAAAATACTAATGGTATCGCGCTTTTACTCGCTTTGACGCCGGTTGCCAACTCGGACAACGGCGCGAGCCAAACACTATTGCCGTTGGTCCCCGCAAAAAGGTCGGTCCCGTTGGCCGCAAGCGCTTCGACAACCAAATTTGTGAGGCCGGGGTTCTCCGCACTCCAGCTTGTCCCGTTATTGGCTGAAAAAAAGATGCCGCCGCCGCTGGTCGCCGCATAAAGTTTCGTCCCGCTGACGGCGAGAGAGGTGAGGTTCAAATTAGAGAGACCTGAATTCACCGCGGTCCAGCTTGTGCCGCTGTTGGTTGAAAGAAAGACGCCATGGCCGGAAGTTCCGGCAAAGAGATTTGACCCGATCATAGCAAATGCATAGACATACGATCCGCTGTCGACGCCGGAGTTTTTTGGAATCCAGCTTGCCCCGTTGTTGGTCGAAAGAAGGACGCCGTACCCGGCCGAACCGGCAAAGACATTCGAGCCGCTGACCGCGAATGCGGTGATGGTGGTGTCGAACAGGCCCGAGAAGTTCCAGCTTCCCCCGTTGTCGGTAGAAAGGTAGATACCGTTCCCCTCAACAGCGGCAAAAATATTGCTCCCGCTGACAGCTATCGCGGAGATGTTTTCGTATGCAGAGGAAAAACTCGTCGGCAAACCGCTATTGACGGCATTCCAGGTTGCGCCGTTATCGGTGGAAAGCAATACGCCGCTGCTGTTCGTCGCGGCGTAGATATTCGAGCCGCTGAAGGTAAAAGCGGAGATGCCATCGTTGATACCCGAACCGGCCACATTCCAGCTTGTGCCGTCGTCTGTGGAAATGTAGGCGCCGTTCCCGAATGTTCCGGCAAATAAATCCGTCCCGATAAACGTTAGTGCAGATATCCCCATCAACGGAATGCCTTTACTAATGGGTGTCCAGCTCGTGCCGTTGTTGGTGGAAAGATAGACGCCGTGCCCGTCGCCCCCGGCAAAGATGTTGCTGCCGATGGCGGCGAGAGAAATGGCATTGCCGCCCATTCCAGTATTTGCCAGATTCCAGGTTGTCCCGTTATCCGTGGAAAGCAGGATGCCGCCATCAGTTCCGGCAAAGAGATTTGCACCGCTGAACGCCAGCGATCTGTAAACACGGTAAAAGCTGAAACTCGTGGGGGGAGTGACCGATGTCCAGGACGTTCCATTGTTCGTGGAAAGAAAGATGCCGACGTCAGTTCCTGCGTAAAGATTCGACCCGCTGACGGCAAACGAAAAAATGTACTTGTTGGTAAGGCCTGAGTCAACCGCAGTCCAGTTTGCCCCGTTGTTCGTGGATCGGAAGATGCCGTTGTCGGTCCCCACAAAAATGGTTGTTCCGACAGCTGCCATCGCTTGGTAGATCTTTTCGGTCAAACCTGTATCGCCGGTGGCTGTCCAGCTCGTCCCGTTATTGGTGGAAATGAAAGTGCCGATGGAGTTGTCGCCGCCAAAAAGATTCGACCCGCTCGCTAGCAATGTATTGACTCCCCCGAACAACCCTGTGTTGACGGCCGTCCAGCTCGAGCCGTTGTTCGTGGAAAGAAAGACACCGCCGCCATAGGTCGACGCAAAGAGGTTTGTACCGCTCGCAACCATGGAAGCAATACTTGGACCGTTGGATCCGGTCAAACCGGAGTTGACGGGCGTCCAACTCGTCCCGTTGTTCGTGGAAAGAAAAACGCCACCTTGCGTTCCAGCGAAGAGATTCGTACCGATGACCGCGAGATACGGAATGCTGCCGCCCCCCGGTCCGCTGGTCGGCGTCCATTGTGCAACGGATGAATTGATGCCGCAAACTACCACAAGCATCAACAATACAAATCGGAAAAGGTTTTTCACAGATGTAGTTCCTTTCAATTAGTTGATATGACCGTTCTGCTTTTGAAAAATTAAACAATTCTTCTTCGAATACTGCTCAATATGTGCATCAATGGTGTCGGCAAAATTCAGAGGTGGGAATACTAATATAATACCATCGCCTTGGCGAAAAGTCAAGGAGAATAAAAGACAAAAAGGGAGGACATGACGTTGCGCACGTTGTTATTCTCTGTCCGGAACAAGTTTATCAATGCGCACCCAACACAGTGAGATCGAAATGTCTTGCATCGTCTGCCATAAAAAGAAAACACGCAACGCGGAATCATTGTTCCCGACGCGGTGACTTAACAGGTCTTCACACTGTTGAAGTTTTCATCACCATGGAGATTGACTCAGGTTTTTATTCGAGGAATAAATGAGGGCTTAACAGCTACTGCCGTTTCTCTAAGCAAATATTGTATTTTCCAATAACTCATTCACCGCAACGGTCGCTAAGGACGAAAGGATTTCTTAGTATTTTGACAAAAACTTCTTTGCGACCTTAGCGTCCTTTGCGGTTACAATAAATACAAGATGTAATATCGGAAACGGCACTATGAGTGTTTTTACTGAGGATTGTGCAGTGCCGAGAGGGGGATTCGAACCCCCAATGCCTTACGGCGCTAGCTCCTAAGGCTAGTGTGTCTGCCAATTCCACCATCTCGGCATGAAATTCTATTTTAAATTGTACGGAAATCTTGGAAGAATATCAATTTCATAGACCCCTCGCTTTGCTCGGGGTGACATATTGTTTTCTGGCACTCAGCCCTTTTCTATTGTCAATGCTCCTTCATTGTCATCGTAATGAACAAAACAACAATGCATGCCATCTGATGAGCGGAGCGACTTCCGAAGGAATGCCTTCGGCAGAAGAATCTTTTTCATAGACCCCTCGCTCTGCTCGGGGTGACATATTGTTTTATGGCACTCAGCCCTTTTCTATTGTCAATGCTCCATCATTGTCATCGTAATGAACAAAACAACAATGCATGCCATCTGATGAGCGGAGCGACTTCCGAAGGAATGCCTTCGGCAGAAGAATCTTTTTCATAGACCCCTCGCTCTGCTCGGGGGTGACATATTGTATTATGGCACTCAGCCCTTTTCTATTGTCAATGCTCCTTCATTGTCATTCGTAATGAATAAAACAACAATCCATGGCATTCTGAGGAGCGTAGCGACTTCCGAAGGAATGCCTTCGGAAGAAGAATCTTTCTTCCGGTGATGTCCCTTTTAAATAGACCCCTCGCTTTGCTCGGGGTGACATACTGACGAGAGCCTTTGGAAGGATTCCAATAAAAAAGGGACGCAGTTTCGCGTCCCTTTTAAAATTAGTATGATACAACTAAAACCCTACCGCCAAAGCGCGTCGAAACTCTTCCATGCGCTGTATGGAATTACCGGAATATTTTTATCGCCCGCTGATTTGCTCAGCGATTGTACCGTCGGAATCCCGGGCAGCGAATTAATACTCACCAACGGGACGTGCATGCCGAAGCTTGCGTTCATCGTTTTGATGTACTCGTTTGCGACAATACCGTATCCCTTGGAAGAAGGATGTACGCCGTCGAGGCTGAACAAATTGCCTGCAATATATGCCGTTGTAAATGTCTCGCCGTTGACAACGAGGCCGGATGTCTTTATCATATTAAAGAACCCGTTCATGTCGACAACGGCTGCGCCATTTCCTGCTGCAACTTCAGCGATTGTAGCGTTGAAAGCAGAAATCGCCGTAGCTGCTGTTGCCTGTTCTCCTGCGTCGAGTACTAAAGCATCCGGGAACGGATTGGTTGGGACGAGGCCAAACGGCTGCGTCGTGTCGATGCCTGCTGCTTGATAATTTGCGAAAACAGCGGCGAATGGGAGTCCCAGAGCTGCCGCGAGATCGTGATACCATTGTCCGGTTTTCTGGCCGAGCAGTGCTGCATACGGGCCCCCCTTCAACGTGATGAGAGGATCGGTCGAAGGATCGGTGAAGTTTGTATAACTTGAAGCAACGATCTCACCGTGTTTCTCGTACCAGAGTCCGACGACAGCATGATTAACCGATTCCACGCCTTTCAGCGACGCAGCTATTTTCGGACCTACTGTTGTGAAGAATGGAATCGCATCAACATCGGGAATATTTGCAACCACGATCTTTGTCTTGGGAAGCGCGCCATGCAAATAACCGATTGACTCACTGTAATATCCCGCGAAAGTATTCGCGTCTGTCGGTGCAGCCGGACTCGTCCCGCCGCTTGTCGCATAACCGAGCACGTCGTTGGCCCCGAGCCAGAATGTTACAAGGTCGGGTTTCAGAGCCGTCGCCTGTGCGAGTATGCTGCTGCCGAAAGCTGAACTCCGAAGAATCGCCGCGAAGAATCCGTTCTCTCTTGCTGCTGCTTTCGTCAAGAAATTAGTTGTGTCGAGGAAATCCCCTATCACAGCCCCCGGTATGCCGAGGTTGTCGTACGGCCTCAGCAGCGTTCCGGCACTCGGCGGCGCAGCTGCAACGACGGTCTCTCCTGCGGGACCGACCACCGGTCCGGTCAGGCTGATAAGCTCAAACCGAGAGGCTTTGCCGGTTGCCGGATCTGGACTTCCTGGATCAGGCCAGAGCGGCTGCTGGAATGCCGGCAGGTTTGCACCGGCGGCTGTCAGCTGCTGCGAAATTAAATTCGGATAACTGTACATCTGCGCCGATTGATACAATCCGTTCGATTGGTATCCTGCCGTCAAACTGTTTCCGATGGCAACGTACTTCGTCACTGTCACGCTGCCGAGACTGGCCGACGGCCCGGACGGGGCGGAGTCGGCGCACCCTTGTGCCACCAGAGCGCCGATAACGACCAACGCCGCAAAGATGAAGGTGTTCGCTTTCATTGTTCTGTACTCCATACTAGTTGGACATTCGTAAACTCGTGAATTAGAACGTATAGCCCAGGCTCACACCGATCAGGTTTGCAAGGGCGTTGTACGTCCCGTCAAAATTGTCGACAGTATTCACAGCTTGGCGCTGGTTGAATTTCAGGAACATGTACGAAACATCGGCCGAAATATTTTTGGTGAATTGGTATCCGAGCCCGACGTTCACGCCGTTGCGGTTCGCATCCGGAAGAATCGGGTCGACGTACGCCGACGCGACGGGCGAATGGTCGTAGAGATACCCGGCGCGGATCTTCAGCGCGTCCATCGTGTACTCTCCGCCGATGCGGATCATGTACGTGTTGCTGTAGTCTTTCGGTTCAACAACGTCTTTCGTCGGGTCGTTCTTGAAGTCGATTTCCAACTGTTTGTAGGATGACCAACCGATGTACTGATAATCGGCTTCGACGGTCAGGTTCTGCGAGGCTTTGTAGGCCAGGCCGGCGAACCCCGTTGCAGGAAGCGTCAGCGACGAGGTTACATCATCGTCGATAACGTTGACGACGGGAATCTGCGGTGTGAAACTCACGTTTCCGGATGCATTGAGTTTTACCGAGGAGCGGTACGACACGCCCGCGCTCAGCTCGGTCGTAATTTTATAGAGCACGCCGACGTTGAAGCCGTACGCCGCTTTGGCATTCATGTCGATCGACACTTTCGTGTCGGTGTTGATCACGTTTTCTTCTTGCTGCAGCTTCACTGTCCCCGTTACAATGTTCAGCCCCGCGCCGATGGAGAGTTTATCGCCCACTCTGTATGCCACAGTCGGGGTGTAGAAAAATGATGCGAGGTCCACTTTCGTCGTGATATATTTTCCAACCCAGTCTGAAGGCCATTCAGTCCCCAATCCGTACGGATTGGTTACACCGATTCCCACTGTAATATCGCTCGCTACGGGGCAGGTGCCGTAAAGACTGAGCGGAGTGAAAGTCTGGCTGGTCATTTTCGTTTCGTTCTTTATCGCGGGGTCGTTCGCATCGGTAACGGGTCCGTAAAATGAAACCTGCGGCAGAATAAACGTTGTTCCGAGATACAATTCTGCCTGCGACTGAAACCCGAGTCCCGCAGGGTTGAAGTAAATTGCGGAAGGATCCGACGCGCGGGCTGCGAATGCGCCGCCTTGTGCCATCGCTCTGGAGCCAAGCTCGTTCAACTGAAATCCTCCTGAAAAAGCTGTAGCACTTCCGAGGATTGCAGCGACGCACAGGCAGACTGTGTGAAGGGTCATTCTTTTCAAGGTAACCTCCTTGTCAAAAATATGTCTCGTTTGGGTTAGTTATTTCGTTGCTCTCTATCGCGGTTACGTGTTTCTCTCTGGAACGGAAGCATTATAAAAGGTGGGTCAAGTATAGCACTCTCGAATATTAAAAGCAAGGGAGGGGACGGGGTTAATAGAAAAACTTTACAAAGGCTGGTTTACCGGAACTGATGAATATTTTGACAGCGCACCAATTCTGAGGAAAACCTTCGGAAGGCACCATTAGCGGAAGATCTGAAGATTCAAGTAATATGACTTTAATGGCCATCCCCCACGTGCCATCCTCATCCTCGACACAGAAGGACCTTGTTCAGACAATGATGGTGCTGAGTCCATTCAGAATACTTTTAACTACAACGTCCACATGTCACCCTGAGCGGAGCGAATGCCAAAGGCATCCCCTTGGGAGGGTCTACGATTCTGAAGCTTTTTAAAAGTTCTTGCTCTTGAAATCCCACTCGTAGCCGTTGTTCTGCTCCGTGGCATCAACGATCATCTTCACCGGGCCGATACCGGGAGAAAACCAGTATGTCGCCATCGGAGTCCCGATGCCGTTTCCTTGAACCACACCATCCGCAATAACAATTTGCGTGAGCGTCGTTCGATACGTGTTAAATATTTGTCCTCCGACGCTCAGGCTTTCCTGGTCCGCAAACTCCCCCACGACTTTCAGATCATACGTCGACGTCGTCGTGTTTATCGTATCGTCGAATGCCGTCCAAAAAGAAGCGACGCCGTACCCGATGTTGCCGACAAGGATCCACGCGAGAGAATCGCCTTGCGGAAGGAGAAGGTTTTGGATGAATGCAAAATTTGCTTCGCCCGTTGGCGGATCGCGCAGCACGTAGAGGGGAGTCGCCGAAGGGGTCGGAGAAGTGATCGAATCGATGATGAAGTTCGATGTTCCCCCGAGCGGAGTCGCCATATCGTTCGATACCACTGTCCAGCTCGACGTATACGCAGGCCCGGTTGTAATGTTCGAGTCCGTTCCGATAGAACGGAGATAGCCGGTGTAGGTAATGCTGTGCCCAACCGTCAGCGGGAAAATGTCGGTGGTAATGGGAATCGTTGTCGGCGCAACCGGGCTGCTGCTTTTCTTGCAGCCGACGGCAAATAATGTCAAAACGGCTACAGCAAGTGTCAATATGAATGTCGCCGTTTTTTGAAGTCTGGCCATGAATTCTCCGAGAGTGTGGTATGAAAAAGCTAATCGCTTACACTTAGACGCACAATGCGATAGAAAGTTTGCCTCTCTGTGTAACTCTGTGAATCTCTGTGCCACTCTGTGTAACAAAAAAACATGTCACAGAGAAACACAGAGGAGGCACAGAGTGACACAGAGGCGGAGCCCTTACTTATCCTTAATCTCCTCGAGCAGATCCTTTGCTTCCTTGCGGAATTGATTGTCCTTTTGATTTTCTGTCGGGAGGGTGGCGATTTTTGTCAACTGCTCCTTCGCCTTGTCGTATTCGTCAACTTCGACGTACGCGCGCGCCGCATCGAGGCGGTACATGATGAACGTCGGCCTGAGCGAAATCGCCTTTTCGTAATTCGCCTTTGCATCGTCATAGTTGGCCCAGCTCAATCCAAGAGGCCAGCGGATAATTTTCGGCTTCTCGCAGAGCTTCGCATTGGTGCGCCCAAGCACGTAGTACGCCGCGGGGTTGTTCTTGTCGAGGTCGATCGCTTTCTCGCAATCCGCTCTAACTTGCTTCACCAGGTCGATGGAATCCCACACGCCCTTAAAGAGTGCCACTCTTCCGGTGGCAATCGCGCGCCGCGTGTAGCCCATCGTTGCGTTCGGGTTTGCCTTCACTGCGAGCTCGGCGTAGTCGAGCGATCTCTGATAAATCTCCAGCTGCTTTGTCTTCTCCTCTTGCGTTATGGTGGGGAGAAGCTCGCCGATGTCGGCGTACGACCGGCTGATGCGCCAGAGGATTTCGTAGTTACTCGAATCGACGGCATAGGCTTTCATCAGCACGTCGAGTGATTTTTCGTTCTCGAACGTTTTGAGGGAATACTCGTCGCTCGCTGCGATCAGCGAGTCGACGATGTTCGGCTGAAGGGGTCGGGCTGCGAGGCTGTCGAAAGAAAAAAGGAATGCCGCGATGAGTAGAGTTCGGTACATAATGATGATCTCCTTAAATTAGAAGACATGATGATTGGATCTCATACAGTCCAGATTCTCCCGAAGGGATGCCTTTGGCATTCACTTCGTCCCGCTTCCGCGGGACTCGTTCAGAATGACAATGATGGCGCTGAGTCCATTTACAATACTATTAAGTCGCCACGTTTACATGTCACCCTGAGCGGAGCGAAGGGTCTGGATTGCGCGAGGGCATTCTATACCGCAACCCCCATTTTTTGACTCTCTCCCCGCGCTGTCCAGATTCTCCCAAGGGGATGCCTTTGGCACTCACTCCGCTTCGCTCCGTTCGGAATGACAATGATCGTGCTGAGTCCATTCAGAATACTATTAAGTCGCCACGTTTACATGTCACCCTGAGCGGAGCGAAGGGTCTGGATTGCGCGAGGGCATTCTATACCGCAACCCTCATTTTTTGACTCTCTCCCCGCGCTGTCCAGATTCTCCCAAGGGGATGCCTTTGGCACTCACTCCGCTTCGCTCCGTTCGGAACGACAATGCTGCTGCTGAGTCCATTTACAATACTATTAAGTAGCCACGTTTACATGTCACCCTGAGCGGAGCGAAGGGTCTGGATTGCGCGAGGGCATTCTATACCGCAACCCTCATTTTTTGACTCTCTCCCCGCGCTGTCCAGATTCTCCCAAGGGGATGCCTTTGGCACTCACTCCGCTTCGCTCCGTTCGGAATGACAATGCTGCTGCTGAGTCCATTTACAATACTATTAAGTCGCCACGTTTACATGTCACCCTGAGCGGAGCGAAGGGTCTGGATTGCGCGAGGGCATTCTATACCGCAACCCTCATTTTTTGACTCTCTCCCCGCGCTGTCCAGATTCTCCCAAGGGGATGCCTTTGGCACTCACTCCGCTTCGCTCCGTTCGGAATGACAATGATCGTGCTGAGTCTGTTCGGAACACTTTTATTCATCCCCCCAACGCCATCCTTCACCCGCCAATGATACGTAATCATTCCTCTTTTCGCAAACGGATTCCCAAAAATTTTTGCGACCTTCCACCTGATTACTTCCAAAGAAATTCACCAAAAAAACGATTTCATAACATAAAATTAACTTGCATTTTGAGGCTTCATTATTCATATTTCCCCGCGAAGATCCTCATAGCTCTATTATTTTTCTCATTCTGTCCGGACATCATATCGGTACTCAGGCATACTCCCCATGCCCCCACAGAAATCCTACTTCTTCTGGAAAAGAGTTTTCGACGTCCTCTTCTCGCTGACACTCATGGCGGCGTTGTTCCCGGTGGTTATTATCTTTTTTCTCGCCGCCGCCTGGGAAACGAGAGCATTTCCCCTCTACATCCAGGATCGCGGAGTATCCCTCGAAGGCAAACGTTTTCGCATCTATAAATTCCGGACGATGAGGGAACGGGATTCCAGGAAACATCCCCCCGGCATCGCAAATATTTTTTTCAGGCCGGAATTCGCGGGAGATGTTCCCCCGTTCTGCGGATGGCTCCGTCTCACCGGCTTAGACGAGCTTCCCCAGTTGTGGAACATCTTGAAAGGCGACATGAGCTTTATCGGCCCGCGCCCGCTGGCGATCCGGGACCTCGAAGCGATGAAGCAAGAATCTCCCTCCCTCTATTATATGCGTGCGGCGCTCACCTCCCGCGGAGGACTTTCAGGACTCTGGCAGCTCTTCGGCAGCAGGGAAGAGGGAGTCGAAAATCTCGTGAGTCTCGACATGCTCTACGAACGGACCCGGTCCACGAGGCTCGACCTCTCGCTCGTTGCAAAAACAATTCCGACCGTTCTCTTCGCCCGCCGCTCAGATGCGATTGTGAAGAAAGAGGCGGGAGACAGGAGGCAGGAGACGGAAGTCAGGAGACAGGAGACAGGAGTCAGGAGTCAGAATACAGAAATCGGAATACAGAATACAGAAGTGAGAACTCAGGTCTTAGTTGTTAGGACTTAGCGCCATAGACTTAGGACTACGGACTAATCTCGACGGACAAAAATCGTAAATTGCAAATTGTAAATCGAAAATACACAATCAATCCATCATGCATCACAAACCTCTGAAAGGATTCACACTATGAAAAAACTTTTTCCAATTTTATGCATCCTCTTCCTGTTGGGACTCGGCGCACAGTCAACGTTCGCAAATGTACCGATCCCAGGGGGGACATATACAATTGGGAATGAATATGCGACGCTTGCATTAGCGATCGCTGATCTTAATACCAGAGGTGTAGGTGGCGCAGTTACATTTAATGTTCCAGCCAGCTATACGGAGACTTTTGGTTCTAAAACAGCAGGACAGATTTCAATCACGTCGAATGCTCCTACTTCTACGAACACAGTGACGTTTCAGAAATCCGGAACTGGGGCCGATCCTCTCATCACAGCAGCGGTCCTTTCGGCATCAGGAAGCGGTACCTATATCATTAAAATTTTAGGGACAAGCTATATCACTTTTAATGGGATCGATGTTCAGGAGAATTCCAGCAACACTGTAGCTGCAGACAAAACCGAATATGGTTACGCCATCAACAATAATGCCGCTGTGGCAGGGTCCTCGTATATTACGATCGAAAATTGTTCGGTGACATTGGATGCGACGAGTTCAAACTACACATACGCTGTGGATGATTATAACAATAACGCGGCCGTGAACAATTCTCACAACACATACTCCAATGTTACAGTTCAGAACGCCGACTATGGTATCTATGTATCAGGCAGTGCTAGTAATGTAGGTGTTGGAAATACGGTGACGGGGTGTACGGTCAACAATCTGGGCGGTGCCCACAATGGTTATGTTGATGGCATCGCGGGGAGTAACCAGAGCGGCTTTACAGTTACCGGATGTGAGGTAGAACATTTGACGATTACAACTTCAACTTCCGCCAAGAACGTCGAAGGGATCTATTTAACAAATCTCTCTGGCACAAATAATGTAATTGCGAACAATAAAGTGCATGATATCACCAATAGCGATGGTTTCTCAAGCACACCGGCATCTATATATGCGGCCGGTATATATATGGGCTTATTATCATCCAGCGATGCCGTTACTGCATATAACAACATGGTTTATGCAATCGGAAGCGGAGGAGGGCTAGGTACGGGAAATGCTCCCGATACAAATATTGTCGGAATGTATTGCTTTGGAGCTGGAACGTTCAATATTTATTTCAACAGCATCTATCTTGCGAACACCACCAGCAATTATAACTTTTATACTACTTGTTTGTATTTCACAAATCCACCTGCGACCATCAACGTGGAAAACAATATTCTTAAGAACACTTATACGGGAACCGGCATCAAGAGTTATTGTGTGGTTTATAATGTTGGCACGATCAACAATTCGGATTATAATAACTATGATTGTGCTGCAACAACCACCTTGCTCACTGCCGGAACCGGCCCCGGCTTCTTGCCAGCCTCTACGGATTGTCCAGCGTTGGCAGATTTACAGGGAGCAACTGGGTTTGATGCTGATTCATACCAATTTACAACCGATTTTACCAACATAACCGCTGGCTCAGAGAATCTGCATCTCAATGTGAATCATGCTAACGGACATTATATTGGTACGCCAATTCCTGGAATCACTACGGATATTGATGGTGATACACGAGATGCCACATATCCTTACATTGGTGCAGATGAAGTAACCGCATATCCTCTTCCGGTCGAGTTGACGGCGTTTAACGCAACTGTCAGCGGGAAGAGTGTAAACCTCGCATGGAGAACGGCGACGGAGATCAATAACTCCGGTTTTGAAGTTGAACGAAATGCAGCGGGCACATGGACGCAGGTTGGATTTGTAGCCGGTAACGGGACGTCCAATTCTCCTCACAGCTACAGCTATGTCGATGCAGTTGCTGCCGGAAATTATTCATACCGTTTGAAACAGATCGACCACAACGGAGCGTTTGTCTACAGCCAGACAATTCAAGCGGCTGTCGGCCTTAGCCCGAGCGATTACGCACTCAGCCAGAATTATCCGAATCCCTTCAACCCGACAACGATGATCACTTTTGCCGTGAAGACGGACCAAAAGGCGAGCATGAAAGTCTATAACATGCTCGGCCAGGAAGTGATGACATTGTTCGACGGAGATGCGAAGGCGAATCAGCTGTATCAAGTGCAGTTTAACGCAAGCAGCCTTGCTTCCGGAACATACTTCTATAGTCTGCAAACGGCCGATAGCCGTCAGATAAAGAAGATGCTTCTTCTCAAGTAAGCGTGCGCGCGAGCGCTGTTGTTATTTTTTGGAAAGCCGGTCAGTCGAAATGCTGACCGGCTTTTTTATTATGGGGAAAGGGAAGCAACAGTCCTTGTCATTCTAAACGCACAATGCCCCATCATTGTCATTCTGAACGAGTCCCGCGGAAGCGGGACGAAGTGAAGAATCTAGATTGCGCGGTGGGGAGAAAGCCATAAGTCGCCCCCGCGCAATCCAGACCCTCCCAAGGGGATGCCTTTGGCATTCGCTCCGCTCAGGGTGACATGTAGAGGTGGAAGACCCAGCTATTATCATGGACCAATGCCTCATCATTGTCATTCCGATCCCGCCGCTTTTTGGCGGGAGAGGAATCTCCGTCACCGCAGCATCGTGGATTTACAGTGCTTCAATGTTATAGACCCTCCCAAGGGGATGCCTTTGGCATTCGCTCCGCTCAGGGTGACATGTAGAGGTGGAAGACCCAGCTATTATCATGGACCAATGCCTCATCATTGTCATTCCGATCCCGCCGCTTTTTGGCGGGAGAGGAATCTCCGTCACCGCAGCATCGTGGATTTACAGTGCTTCAATGTTATAGACCCTCCCAAGGGGCTGCCTTTGGCATTCGCTCCGCTCAGGGTGACATGTGGGGGCGATGAATTGTACCATTCTGAATAGACTCAGCCCCATCAATGTCATTCCGATCCCGCCGCTTTTTGGCGGGAGAGGAATCTCCGTCACCGCAGCATCGTGGATTTACAGTGCTTCAATGTTATAGACCCTCCCAAGGGGCTGCCTTTGGCATTCGCTCCGCTCAGGGTGACATGTGGTTGTGGTGGTGAAGAGTATTCTGAAAGGACAAAGCTCCATCATTGTTATTCTGACAAGAGAATTGTAACCCCCTCAAAAATAAGGTAGTGTTACAGTTTGAGCATATCAAACCGAAAAATGTGTGTCATGCCAGCGAAAGCTGGCATCCAGACCGATTAAACTGGATTCCGGCTTTCGCCGGAATGACATTTACTTCGAAATTGTAACACTACCAAAAATAACTTGCTTTTTTCCCCTTCAATTATAATATTTCCCTTAGCAACTCTGCTCTCCCCAGAAAATTCAATCTCCCCGTTCCTGATTCTTTTTCTTGCCGATCCACCATGACAAGACCTTCTCCCCTTTACCATTAACTATTCACTTCTCACTTCTCACTAATCGCAGGGGGGCTGCTTCGATGAAAAATTTTTTTCCCATTTCGGCGGCGGTACTATTTATCGCCGCAATCTTCGTTATGCCGGCGCGGGGACAAACGCCAGTTCCGATGTCTGCAACGGCTGGTATGAGCTATACAGAAAATTTCTCCGACATTGCAAACTGGGCCAACGGGTTTTCCTCGGGCGTTGGTGCCGTCAGATTTCTCGGAGTTGCCGCAGATACAAACGGCACAATTCCGGACGGCAGCAGGATCACTACCTCGACACTCACTTTTTCTACGGGAACTTCAGCCGGAGTTCAAAGAGGAACGGAGAATATTCTCCTTCTCACCACAGGCACTGCCGATAACACCTCCTCGGCGGCGATAGATTTTTTTGTCGATTTTACAGGCGTTACGGCCGGCACATTGAGCTTTGATTGGGGAGATATAACAAACGGCACAGTCGGGGCAAGCCCGCGCGCCGGCTCGCTGCGCGTCTACACAAGCACGGACGGGAAAACATTCACAGAGTTATCCCCGGCGGCGGTGCTCAATATCGTCAACGGCGCCGCTGCATCGGGCTCGGTGGCTGCGGTTTCTCTTCCGGCAAATCTGAGCAATAGTTCAACGGCAAGAATCCGTTTCTACTATTATAACGGTACAGGGGGAACAACGGGAAGCCGGCCTAAAATCAGCATCGACAACCTCACTGTGACCGCCTCCCCGGCATCCGAACCGAAAGCGCAGCCGACCGCGCTTGCGTTTTCAAATGTCGGTTCCACGACGATGACAGTCTCGTTTACGGCTGCATCCCCAAAAGCTGACGGCTACCTTGTGCTTCGCCGCACCGGTGCGGTTCCAACGGGATCACCGGCGGACGGCGCAACGTACACAGCCGGTCAAACAATCGGGGACGGAGTTGTAGAATTTACAGGAAGCGGGATATCATTTTCGGAAACAGGTCTGACGCCATCGACAACGTACGGCTATGCAGCCTTTGCATATAATGGAAGGGGTTACGGCACGAATTATCTCAGCGCTAATCCTCTGACCGGAATCCATGCCACGAGTGCGTTGGCGGCTGCATCGCTAAGCGACATTGTTGCTGTCGCAGGTTCTGAATCCGCCGCCATTTCATCTCTCTCGAATCATTCTTCGCCGCTGTCTTCCACAACGGGAACCCAGGTATGGCAAATCAAAATCCGCGACGGCGGCGCCTCACTCTCCGACGGCGACGGCAAGCCGACAATTGTCTCCGGTCTTACCTTCACGCAAGGCGCGCACAACGGCGTCGCAGATTGGACATCCGCGATTCTCGCCGCCGACCTGTTCGACGGATCTTCTCACCTCGCAAGTGCAGTTATCGGGACAAACTCTCTTACATTCAGCGGTTTCACCGCAACAGCTCCCAGCAATGGAACCAAAACGCTTTCACTGAGAATTTCATTAAAAGCGGGGGGACTTCATGACCATCAGGTCTTTCAATTCTCGCTGACGGCCGCGAAAACAATAACGCAGACGGATGCGACAAGCTCACAGATGAGTTCTTTTGCAGCGATCAACTCGGACTCGACAAAGAACTCGATCGGCGTGACGGCCACGCAATTAGTATTCACAAGTTTTCCATCCGCTTTTGTAAATATCAATACCAATTTTTCCGCTTCGCTTGAAGCGCGCGATGCGAACAATAATTTAGATTTGGACGCCTCCGGCAGCGTGACCATTGCACTTGCGGCAGGCACAGGGCTAAGTTCAGTGTCCGGTATCAAAAAGAATTTATCATCCGGTACCGTCTCGTGGAATGACTTGAAAGTCAATGCGGGGGGATCGGGATTGAAACTGACAACGACAAACACCGGAGGACTTGCGAATCCGACAACCGCTTCGTTTGAAGCCACGAACGCGGTACTTGTTGAGAACTTTTCATACGCCGCCTCCACACTCCTGACTGCAAACGGCTGGTCGGCACACAGCGCGGAGGGAACCAATCCCATCACAGTTGTCTCCCCTGGCTTGACGTATGCCGGATACAATTCATCCGGTATCGGCAACGCGGCTGCGTTGACAGCCAGCGGCGAAGACGACAACCGGACGTTCGACGAAATCACGACGGGAAAAGTTTACGCTTCGCTGCTTGTCAATGTCAGTGCGGCGCAGACGGCGGGCGATTATTTTTTTCATTTCAGCACAAGCTCCATGGGAAGCTTCAGCGGGCGCATCTTTGCAAGGGACAGCAGCGGCAAGCTGGCATTCGGCGTCAGCAAAAGCAGCACGGCGCCGAATTACACGAAGGCTGTCTATTCGTACAACACGACATATTTGCTCGTCGTGAAATATGTGTTCAATACGGCGTCCGATACCGACGATGCCGTCGATCTCTTCGTCAACCCTCCGCTGAATGCCCCCGAACATTCTCCGACCGTGAGCGCTCCTTCTGGGGAGAATGATGCTGCCGGTATGGGAGCCATTGTGCTGAGACAGGGGGGAGCGGCGATTGCACCGACATTGGTGATAGACGGAATTCGTGTTGCGACTTCCTGGGGAAGCGTTCCCCTTCCGGTTGAGCTCACATCGTTCACGGCTGCTGCCGGCTCCGGCGCCATAGAACTCCGCTGGACGACGGCGACGGAAGTGAATAATTACGGGTTCGAGGTGCAGCGCACCGCGACCCCCACCCAACCCTCCCCCTACCAGGGGGAGGGCAAGGGAGGGGGTGCGGGAGGGTTGGGTGGGGGTGGTGGAGAGTGGAACCCTATCGGCTTCGTCAGCGGCAGCGGCACGAGCAATGTACCGCACAGCTATTCTTTTATCGACAACTCTCCTCTCTTCGGTACGAACAGCTACCGTCTCAAGCAAATCGACCGGGACGGGAATTTCGAGTACAGTAAAGAAGCAGAAGCGACGGTTGGATCCACGCCAAACACGATCGTGCTCGAACAGAATTATCCCAATCCCTTTAACCCGGCAACAACAATCACATTCACCCTCACCCCAGCCCCTCTCCCGGCTGGAGAAGGGTTAGGGGATGGGGTGAGAGCGACGCTGAAAGTGTACGACATTCTCGGACGCGAAGTGGCAACGTTGTTCGATGAAGAAGGAAAAGCGGGGAGTTATAGCGTGCTGTTCGATGCGTCGAAACTTTCTGCCGGCGTGTATATCTATACGATAAGAGCCGGCAATTTTACGGCATCGAAAAAATTGCTGCTTCTCAAGTAATGATTACGCAGATTGGGCAGATTCAGCGCAGATTGCAGATTTCTCAGATTAGCTTAGCAGAATAGGGAACCAACAATGCCGGTCGATTGAAAAACGTCCGGCATTCTTTTTTTGATTTAGGTACATGATCATCCTGATTGATCGGCGCAGCTTTGTATGTTGATTTAATAACTCATGGTACGCAAATGGCGCTGAGTGCGATATATTTGTAGCAAGGAGCCAGAATAAACGATTGAGCCCCGTCAGGGGCGAAATGTGAAAATCCTTTTTGGCACACCCCCAACCCTTTCGCTTTCGCCACACGCTCACACACAGAGGGGAGAGGCGGGGCAAGTCCCCTCTGTGCGTGGCTTGCGCGATGACGAGAGGGGATTTAGAGGTGTGTCTTTTGTTTGGTGGAGCACTTCCTTCATGAATTCTTCAGAAAGCGTAACATCAATTAATAATGCTTGTTCCCCTTTTTGTTAGTTTAAATAAAGTCTGTTCATCCTGAGCAAGCGGCGCAGTTTCATCGCGCCGCGCGTCTGGCGAAGCCATCCCCTTGGGATTTGCGCGAGCAAGCTTCGCACCCATCCTAAATTAAGACATTACTCGTTACTGCTTCAACTTGATTCTTTTCCACGATTCTGCTATACTGTTTCCCACGTATGACACCACGCCGAATTCTTATCGCTGCTGTATTTTTTTGGTGTGCCGCGATCGTTGCGACGCCAATATTGGATTCGTTCGGCGGCTCCGGAGCGAGCGCAGCGTCGATTTCGTATCAGTTCTTTTCCCGCGTGTGCCATCAGCTCGATTCCCGGTCGTTTCACATCGCCGGAGGCAAGTTCGCCGTGTGCATTCGCTGCACTTCGATTTACGCGGCGTTCTTTCTCGGCATCGTGTTGTTTCCGGCGTTATCCCGCACAGGGATTACCGCCGTGTCGGCAAGAGTTGTGCTTGCTCTCGCGGCGCTCCCGATGGCGCTTGACGTCGCTTTGGATGGGATCGGACTTCACGGAAGCACGGTCGCAACGCGGGTCGCGACCGGCGCTCTCTTCGGCTTTGCGCTGGGAATAATTCTTGTCCCCTTACTCGAAGAACTTCTGCAGAAAATCTTTTCACGATTGAATAACTTTATACGGACAACGTATGCGACCAAAACCAGATAGATTCATGCCGGCGTTGTACGGCGGATTAGTCATCGCGGGAATTTCCGCGATCCCGGGATTAAACCTCATCAACGTTTGTTGCTGCGCCGGCATTTTGCTGGGAGGATTTCTCGCGGTCTTCTTCTATAAACAGGAATTGACGCCGGAGATGGACCCGCTCACCTCGAACGACTGCGTACGCCTCGGCGCGTTTACCGGAGTCATCGCCGCGGTGGCCGGCACGATCATCAGCGTACTGGTGATGCTCATTTTCGGAAACATCGCTATCGAGATGATGATGAATATCGTGCACAAGATGAACGTGGAACTGCCGGATAACGTCGAGCAGATGATCGATCAGGGGATGGAGGAAAAGATTTCGTTCTTCGGGATGATGTTTTCGCTTTTCTTTAATCTTATTGTCGACGTTCTTTTCGCGACCCTTGGCGGTTTAATAGGCTGGTCGGTTTTCAAACCGAAGCCGCAGTTTCCGCAGCAGGGACTGTGATTACGGCCGCAGTTTGATCCTGAACGTCGTCCCTATCCCGAGCTTGCTCTCTTTGACCGAAAGTTTGCCCCGATGGTAGGTTTCGATAATTCTTTTGGATAGGCTCAAGCCCAGCCCCCATCCCCGTCTCTTCGTGCTGAAGCCGGGGCGAAAAATATCTTTGCGGTAGGCCGCGTCGATCCCTTTTCCGGTATCGGTTACGTCGATCACCGGCGCGCCGTTCACGCGTGAAATCCGGAACGAAATTTTTCCTTTCCCTTCTTCCATCGCATCCAGCCCGTTCTTCACCAGATTTTCCAGCACCCATTCGAACAATTCTTTGTTGATCTTTGCGAGGACCGGCTCAGCGGGCTCGAGCGTGATGTCGACCCGTTTTCCCATTTGCGGAATTCTTTTTTGGAAATAGTGTATCACCCCGTTGACAATGCCGCATAGCTCTTCCTCGCGCAGGTCCGGCTTGGAACCGATTTTCGAAAACCTGTCCGCGATCTTGCTCAAGCGGAGGAGGTCGTGCTCCATTTCTGCGATCGTCTCGATCACCTTCGCGTCCGCCTCGGGGCGGAGCTTCATGATCTCGACCCAGCCCATCATGCTCGAGAGCGGAGTGCCGAGCTGGTGGGCGGTTTCACGCGCCATCCCGACCCAGATATTGCTTTGCTCGCTCCGCTTGATGTAACTGAAGCCGATGTACCCGACAAAAACAAAAAGTCCGCCGATCACGATTTCGATGTACGGAAGCCACCGGAGCCGGGTGACGAGCTGCGACTCTCCGTAATGCACTCTGCTGAGGATGATCGTATCCTGGTACGAAACGATGATCGGGCGGTTGATCTTGTCCATGTCGGGGATGAGCGACCGGACATACGCGTCGCGCTCGCTTTTGGGAAGCGTCGTATCGATGTCGATATTCCGCGACGCTTTGATGTCGATGTTGTCCGCGCTGGACTCGATAATAGGGAAATCGATCGCGCGGATGAGCTCGTCAAAAATAAAGTTGTATTCGCTCCCGGAGAAGGGGCTGTTCGCAAGGTACTCGACCGATTTTGCGTACAGCCCGGCAAATTCGCGTTCTTTTTCCTGAAGCCGGTCGACGAGATTATGGGTGTAAATGAGGATCGGGATGATGATGACGAAAGCCGCCACCAGCAGTGCTATTTTGATATTACCGGATTTAGGGCTGCGCGTGCTGAGATTCATGGGAAGTGCATATGACTTTATTTGAAGCGAAATCCGTAAGAAGCCGTCTCGACAACCCAGCAGTTCATCCTTCTCTCAAACAGGTCATCCGAAGGAGTCCATTGGGCTTTCGGGAAAAAATAAATATGCTTCTTTATATACCTAAAACAGACAAAGTTGTTCACCTCGTCCTTCGATGCGCTCTCTTCCTTCGCTTACTCAGGATGAAAATGCCATTACCAAGCATAAACAAAGTCTGTTCATCCTGAGCGAGTCCCGATGTTTTTTATCGGGACGAGTCGAAGGACACCCTGTCCCGAAGGGCGAGGAGTAGTACATTTTGACATACTTCCAGCAGAAGTGGAAATAGAGTCCTCAGAATATTTTACCGGAGGATTGTCTGGTCGCGGCGCGCACCGACCGAGACGATCGATACCGGCACCCCCGACAATTTCGCGATTGCTTCGATATACTGCTGAGCCTGCTTTGGAAGCTGCTTGTATTTTTTTGCATCCGAAATTTTTTCCTTCCATCCTTTGAAAGAATGGTAAACCGGCTCGACGCGTTCGAGAGTTTGAAGGTCGGAAGGAAAGGATTTGAGCAGGCGATTGTCGATTGCATACCCGGTGCAGATCTTGATTTCATCAAAATCATCCAACACATCGAGTTTTGTCAGGGCAATCTTTTTAACGCCGTTGATTTCAAGCGAGTATTTCAGGCTCACCATATCGAGCCAGCCGCAGCGCCGCGGGCGGCCGGTTGTCGACCCGAATTCGTGGCCGACGGTGCGAAGGCGTTCGCCGATGCCGTCGGCGTATTCCGTCGGGAAGGGTCCGTTACCGACGCGGGTGGAGTAGGCCTTCACGATGCCGATAATATTCTTGACAGCAGTCGGCGGAATCCCCAGCCCTGTGCACGCGCCGCCGCTCGTCGGGTTGGAGGAGGTGACAAACGGATATGTTCCATGGTCGACGTCGAGCAGCGCCCCCTGCGCCCCTTCGGCGAGGATATTCTTTTTCTTTCTGAGAGCGGCATTTAAATAGAGAGAAGTGTCGGTGACGTATGGGTCGATTTTTTTATCGAATTCCTCGTACTCGCCGATGATTTTGTCGACGTCGAGTTCCGCGGAGCCGTAAACTTTGCTGAGGAGCTGATTCTTCTCTTCGATATTCAGTTTTAATTTGTCGGCCAGGACTTTCCGGTCCAACAGGTCGACGACGCGGATCCCGGTTCGCATGTACTTGTCGATATAGGCCGGACCGATGCCGCGCCCCGTTGTGCCGATCTTGTTCGCCCCTTGTTCGCGGATGCTGTCCAGGAGTTTGTGATACGGCATGATCAAATGGGCCTTGTGGCTGATGAAGAGGCGCCCCTCGATCTTAATGTTGAACGATTTGATCATGGCGATTTCTTCCATCAGGGCTATCGGGTCGATGACGACGCCGTTTCCGATGACGCATGCGACATGCTTGTGAAAGATTCCGGATGGAATAAGGTGGAGGACGTACTCTTTCTCGCCGATGACGACCGTGTGGCCGGCATTTGCGCCCCCCTGATAGCGGGCGACAATGTCGATCTCGTCACTCAAGAGATCGACTATTTTTCCTTTTCCTTCGTCCCCCCATTGCGCCCCCACAATAATTGTTACTGGCATAACGATAGTCTTTTAGATGTCTAATGAGAGTTGAAATAGAATTCTAACGATTCATAGTACAAAAAAAAGGATGGAATCTCAAGGTTCAAAAGAAAAGGGTAGTGTTACAATTTCGAAGTAAATGTCATTCCGGCGAAAGCCGGAATCCAGTTTAATCGGTCTGGATGCCAGCTTTCGCTGGCATGACACACATTTTTCGGTTTGATATGCTCAAACTGTAACACTACCAAGAAAAGAAGGAGCTTTGCGTTAAACGTTTTACGTTTTACGTAAAACGTTTAACGTCGGAATATCTGCGAAGCGTTGCCGGTTTCATTACTCTCCGGTTGTTTTTCCCAAATCTTGATTCTCCAAGCAATTAAAAGTACATTTTTGCATGGACGTTTTGAAAACGTCGCTATTCCCGAACAGACGACGGACTTGAAACAAAACAGATCTACATTCACTTTCCAGGACAAGAACCAGCAACGAAATGGCCGATCCGGTTTGTCATGCGACCCAGGGTGCATTAATGATGGTCGCCCCTTTTATTTCCCGCATACGTAAAAGAGTCGTTCTCTGGACGCTCGTCTGTGTCGGGGCAGTGCTCGGAGATCTCCCCGACCTCCTGGGAGTATACGGATATTTGGTTAAGCACGACAGCGGGGAATTATACGAGAGCGCCCATCTAGGTCCAATCAGCAAAGTGCTGGTGTTTATTCCGATGTATGGCCTCCACCTCTCGCTCGATCTCATTATGCATGAGTATGAAAGAGAGTCGGGTCTCTACAAAGAATGGCTCTGGCTCGAGGTGCTGATGTGGATAGTAAATATTGTTTTGATCTATGCGTTCGTTCGGGTTTGGAAAAAAAATAGGCAAACATAGCGACCGCTGGGCCGGAATGCATAGCTTGTGCTGCTATGCACTTCCTTCGCCCGACTCATTCTATCAGCTCAAGCTCGCCGCTGTCGAAGAGGAGGGAATTGAACTCGAAGTAGAATCATCCACTGCAGGATGATTAACTGCTCTAAGAAAACTGCACGATCTTGCACTTCACACTTTTCTGATCATTCCCCTTCGAGCATTCGAGATACCGCTCATCAAAAGGTATACCGGACGCAAAGACCGTCGGCCGTCGGCATGATGGAGAGTCCTTCATGTTCCCCGCTTTGCCCCTCGCGTTCTCGTTCGCGTGAAACTACATAAAGACCCGATGCAATCCCGAGTGCACTGCCGACCAGCACATCGGAAGTCCAGTGCTGAGTGAAGCGCACACGCGAATACGCGGTTAACGAAGCGAACCCATACAGCCCGATCCGTGCAAAAGGATGGTCAATTTGCTCGGCCAGGACAGTCGACATGGCAAATGCAACTACTGAATGCCCCGAAGGGAAAGACTGCCCTTCATTGCTCCACTGAAATCCTTTGAAGTCCCACGCATCGCCCGCCGGGCCCGATCTCGCGGTCATGTAGCGAAGGGCCACCATCACTGTGCCGGAGAGGGCCAGGCTTTCGAGAACAAGACGGCCGGTGACGCGGATATTCTTCTCCCCCGAAACGAGTCCTGCGGCATACAACCCCGCAGAAAAGATACTCGCGTATTCCATCTCACCGTAGTATGTAGGGATCTCCCATGCGGAGTGGGGGAGCTGGTCATCTGTTTCAATACTGAATGTTCTATAGAGATAGTTGTCTGCGGAGATCACGCCAAGTGTGCCCGCCGCCGCTCCCCCAGCGATCATCCAATCCCGGCCCGAGAAACGTACGGGTGACGACCAGAAAGACAGTCCATCCTGCAAAGCGATTTTTGCATCGGTCAGGACAACGCGGTAAAAGACCGGAGACGCCGCAGAATCCTGTGCAAGTGCGTTGAACTTTACACCGCAGCAAAGCAGAACGAGAAGCACAATACGGCGCAGCAGGGAAAAAGTTCTCGGCATGGTCAAGGGGAATGAAGAATGGAGAATTTCATGGAGATATGAGGCATCATATTCATTCCAATGTGCAACGTAAAACACCTGAAAAATATACTCAAATATTGGCACCATTCCAACGCTGGGTATTGTCTTAATTTAGGAAAGGTGTGAAGCTTGCTCACGCAAATCCCAAGGGGGTGGCTTCGCCAGTCGCTAAGGCGCAAAGAGAATGGATATGTTTCCCTTGCGGCTTAGCGTCTTTGCGCGATATTTCGAGCACTCTGTAAAGGTCCCTTGGGCTTTGTTCTAATTAGGGCACTACCCAACGCTGGGATGTACGGTCGAGGTGATCTGTCGGGCACCTTCCTGGTTTAGCTTAGTAACCGATGTTCCGCAAAAATCTTTTTTGGCACACCCCTAACCCCTCTCGCTTTCGCCACACGCTCACATACTAGGGGAACGGCGGGGCAAGGGGCGTGTCTTTTGTTTGGTGGAGCACTTCCTTCATGAATTCTTCAGAATGTGTGACATCAATCGGTAAATATTTTAACATCTCGCGATTTTCCCGAGTACGGTGTCCGACAGCTGCGAAAAAATGCGAAATGTTACTCCGCTCAACGCAGTTGTGGTGCGATTTGGTCTTTTTGAAGAAGATAACCGAAATCTCATGCAGACAATGACTCCCGTCACAAACGAGATATTGTGACTGCGGCATCTAGTATAAGCCATTTTTCACTGCATGACGTGCTGGGTGAACATCTTTACCAGTATTAGCGTTTTCTAATTGGTTTTAAAGAAATCAAGTTTACTTTGACGAATCAAAACATTATATTTTCGCTATCCAGCCGAGTTATTAAAACTAAAGACTGTTGTCTCCAGAGTAAATTCTGGTTGTGCATTCGTGGGAAATAGGAATTATTTCGTCTGAGACACATGAGTGGGACTCAAGTGGCGGAGCTGTAAGAATTTGGATGAGAACTATTAAGTGATGGTAGGCTCGAACGCCGATTACTGCTGAAATGAGATAAGGTTCGGATAATCCGCGCTACTTTTAGAAACGTGTCTATGATAAAGAGTCTAACCTTTCACCGAAAGGATCAAAGGATGATGAGACGAAGCACGATGCTTCTCTGGACAATGCTGGGGGCGGGTATTTTCCAGTCAGTCTTCGCGCAAGCGACCACGACCGCCGTTCCTTTTCTGATGATCGCTCCCGACTCGCGCGCCAGCGGTATGGGAGAATCGGGTGTCGCTTTGGCCGATGATGCATGGGCGACATACTGGAATCCGGCAGGCTATGTTTTTCAATCCGGCACCGAGGCCGCCGCCACGTACTCGGATTGGCAGCCGGCACTCAATCTTGGGGACGTTTGGATTGCCAATATGGTGTACAAACAGGACATCGCGCAGCTCGACGGAACGGTGTCCGCGGCATTCACCTATCTCAACCAGGGGGATATTGGGCAGACAATCAACGACGCGACCGTTATTCAGACTTTCAAGAGTTACGATCTGGCGTTTGCGCTCGGGTATGCGACGAAGATTTCTAACGTTCTTGGCATCGGTTTCAACCTGAGAATTATTCACAGTGCCATATCGCCGTTCGGAGCGCCTGGTGAAACGGGAAATGGAATATCGACAGGATACAGTTTCGACGTTGGAATGCTCTACCATCCCCAGTCCCTTATCCTTCCCCTGGTGCACCGGAATCTTGAAGACAGGCTCAGTCTGGGGTTCAACCTCTCGAACATCGGGCCGAAACTCACTTACGCCGACCCGGCGCTGGCAGATCCGATTCCGATGAACCTTCGGCTTGGCCTTGCATTGAAATTCTACAAAAGCCAGTACAACAACGCAACGTTCACCGCTGATTTCAACAAACTGCTTGTCAATGACACGAACAACGGTTCCGATCAGTTCTATAAGGCGCTCTTCACATCGTGGGGCGGGAGGACAATCGGCGAAGAGTTTAGACAATTCGACACAGGGATAGGCTTCGAGTATTGGTATGGGTCTCCGAAACTTTTTGCCTTCCGCACGGGTTATTTCTATGAGGACCCAGCCTACGGCAACCGCAAGTTTTTCACATTTGGCGCCGGCGTGCATGTGGAAACGTACGAATTTGATTTCAGTTATATCGCCGCCTCGGAGTCGGAGGATCCTCTGGGCGGAACGCTCCGGTTCTCGCTTCTTGCATCTTTTGGCGCTCTCGAACGGTGACCGGGCAACGCCCATAACCTGTCGTCAAGAGAAAAGTGAGACAGAGCACGGTAAGTAAAAGATATGAAAGGCATATTTAAAGAAAGTGTTCACGAAATTTGCCAAGTGCGTCAATAGACTTTTTATCAATCAACATTTACTAACAAGCGAGGTTCATATATGAAGCGTGCAATGAGATTACTTGCGATAGCATCCCTTATCCTTCTTGGAGTCCATTCCTCACGGGCGCAGTGGAGTCAAGACACTTTGCCTTATGGGGGAGCTGTGTTTTCCTTTGCTGTCAGTGATACAAATCTCTTCGTGGGAACAGACACCGGCGGCGTGTTTTTGACGACCGATGATGGCACAAGCTGGACCGCGGTCGATTCAGGCTTGAGTAATTCGCGAGTTAATGGGCTGGCAGTGAGTGGAACTAATATCTTTGCAGCGATTAACGGTGGAGGTATCTTCCTTTCGACTAACAGTGGGACCAGTTGGGCAGCCGTAAATAATGGAATATACGACCTTTGGATGTTTTCAGTGGGAACTAGCGGAACGAATATTCTGGCAGGTTGCGAAGGGGGTCTAATATTTCTTTCCACCGACAATGGAAATGACTGGTCATCCGTCACGACCGGTTTGTCAAGTTCCAATATCACTGCTTTTGTTGTCAACGACGACAGTCTCTTTGCTGCTTCCTTCGGAGAGGGAATCATCCGCTCGGCCGACAACGGCAACACCTGGACGCCGGTCGATTCCGGTCTGACAAACATGACGGTGACTTGTTTAGCCACGGTCGGTACGAATCTATTTGCCGGCACTTATGGCGGCATTTTTTTATCCACCAACAATGGCGTAAGCTGGACTCCAATTGATTCAGGATTGACCGCCACTTACTTCTCTGCTTTTGCCGTTACAGGCACGAGCCTCTTTGCAGGGGTATACATAGGAGGGAGCAGCGTATTCGAAACGAGCGACACCGGCACCGTCTGGTACGACACAAGCGGTGTGTTGCCATATAGCGAGCGGATTAATGCCCTTCTTGCCAAGGATACGTATGTCTTTGCTGGAACTCCGGACGGCTTGTTCCGGCTCACGCTTCCCGTTGTCTTCCCGGTTGAACTTACATCTTTCACTGCGACCGCTACTAGCCTCACAACAATGCTTACATGGAAGACAGCAACGGAAGTAAACAATGCAGGATTTGATATACAAAGGCGATTAGGCAGTACACAGCAGTGGACAAAAGTCGGCTCAGTTGCCGGCGCAGGCACAAGCAACAAACCCCATAGTTATTCTTATACCGACAAAGTTGCAACTGCAGGGACATATTCGTACCGCTTAAAACAGATCGACCATAATGGTGCATTCACATATTCACAGCAGGTTCAAGTTGCAGTCGGCGGTGCGCCGAGGGTTCTGGGGTTGTCGCAAAACTTTCCGAATCCTTTCAATCCGACGACAAATATGCAATTCACTGTCCCGACGGACGGAAGGGCCACGCTGAAAGTTTATAACACGATCGGGCAGCTCGTTGCGACGCTGTTCGATGGAGTTGCAACAGCCGGACAGTATAATCAGGCAACATTCGATGCCTCGCGGCTGGCGAGCGGAATATATTTTTCACGGCTGGAGTTTAGCGGTAAAACGGAGCTGAAGAAGATGCTGCTGTTGAAGTAGCGCGATCGTTGAACAAAGCAACATCGTAGTTATTCTTTTCCCGCGCGCACTCCAGACCCTCAGGCTGACAAATGAAAAGTAGAGTCCATGTCATTCCGAGAATCCGGACAGTGCGGGGGGAGAGTCAACGAAGAGAGATTGCGTTACAAAATCCCCCCGCACGCTCCAGACCCCTCGCTCTGCTCGGGGTGACAATACGGAGAAGGAGTCCATGTCATTCCGAGAATTCGGATAGCGCGGGGGAGAGTCAACGAAAAGAGATTGTGTTACAAAATGCCCACACACAATCCAGACCCTTCGCTCCGCTCAGGGTGACAATACGGAGAAGGAGTCCATGTCATTCCGAGAATCTGGAATGTGCGTGGGGTTAATCATTGTAATTTTTTAGGGGGGAATAATGCATAAGTATTACACGTACATCATGACCAACAAGACGATGACATTGTATACGGGGGTAACCAATAGCATGGAGCGGCGCGTTGATCAACATAAATCGCATTTGATTCCAGGATTCACATCCCGTTATAAAATCTCGAAGCTTGTGTATTTTGAAGAATTTGATGACGTGCGCGATGCAATTGCAAGAGAAAAGCAGATCAAAGGCTGGACGAGGCGAAAGAAAATAAATTTGATTACATCAACAAACCCTGAATGGAAAGATATTAGCCTTCGATGAATTGAAGGTTCGTCAGAATACGCCCCCCGCACAATCCAGACCCTCAGGGTGACATGGTAGAAGGATTGTCATTCCGAACGGAGCGAAGCGCAGTGAGGAATCCGGACAGCGCGGGGGGAGGGTCAACGAAAAAAGATTGCGTTACAAAATGCCCTCGCACATTCCAGACCCTCCCAAGGGTCCAAAGGACTCCTTCGGAGGAGGCCTTTGGCACTCGCTCCGCTCGGAGTGACAGTATGGAGAAGGAGTCTGTATCATTCCGAGAATCCGGACAGTGCGGGGGGAGAGTCAACGAAGAGAGATTGCGTTACAAAATCCCCCCGCACGCTCCAGACCCTCAGGCTGACAAATGAAAAGTAGAGTCCATGTCATTCCGAGAATCTGGGCAGCGCGGGGGAGAGTCAACGAAAAGAGATTGCGTTACAAAATGCCCTCGCACACTCCAGACCCTCCCAAGGGTCCAAAGGACTCCTTCGGAGGATGCCTTCGGCATTCGCTCCGCTCAGGGTGATAAAGAAAAAGGAAGCATTACCCTCACGTCAGGCTTTATCTCTATAAGTTATAGACACTCCCCAGACTGCAAACATATTTACGAATAGGATATTCAGATGAATTCTCAACGGGAAGCGCAAAGCAATAACCAGCGCAATGAACATCACAGTGACGGCCCGATTGTGTCCCCTTTGTGGGAATACGTGGCAATTCTTCTCCGAGGGAAATGGATTATCCTGGCTTCGGTGTTTGTGGTTACCGGTCTTGCCGGCCTGTATGCGCTCGACACAAAACCTCTGTATGAAGCAAGCTCGCTTGTATTGATCGAAACAAAGCCGAACGATAAAGCGGGTCCTATGTTCGATTTCACGGGAGCGACGGCGTCGACCAAGATTACAAACGAAATTGAAATCCTGAAATCCCGGTCCACTTTGCAGGCCGTAGCCGAAGCACTTCTTTCCCAAAAATTCATCAACGACAAAAAGACGAGGATCATACCTATATTGGCCCCGGGGGCGGGGAGTAGAGATTCGCTGGCAACCGTCGACGAGGTAGCAGAACGGTTGTCGGGAGCCGTCTATTTTACGCCGATCCATGAAACCGATATTGTCAAAATCACTGCGAGCAGCGGCGACCCCGTGCAAGCCGCACTCATTGCCAATGTGTATACCGAAATTTACGCCTCACAGAATCTGCAGGCGAGCCGTCTCCGCACCACGGCGATCCGCGAGTTTCTGCAGTCGCAGCTCGACTCCAGGAAAACCTTGCTGGACTCAGCCGAAAATAACCTGCAGGAGTACATGCGTTCTTCCGGTGTCGTATCACTCGATGCGGAAGGAAACAAAGTTGTAGACCAATTATCGGCGCTTGAGGCTCAGCGCGATGCCATCGATGTAGACAAAAGCTCGAGGTTGAAAACGCTCGCCTCGTACAAGGAAGAATTTGAAAAGCTGGGACAGAGTTCTGCAAAGACGATTGAAGAATCAAACGACAGCTACATCAGTCTTCTCCAGGAACAGATAGCGAAACTCGAAGTGCAGCGCGATATTGTCACCGCGCAAAACCCCGATCTTGTCGATCAAAAACTCTATTCGGACAAGTTGAAGGAAATAGACCAGCAGATAGCATCGCTGAAAAAAACGCTTGCAGGCCGTACAGAGGAATTCCTTAAGTCGGTGCTTCCCGGCACGGGGAACCAGGCGGGAGGGGGAGGGTCTTTTCTCGCCGAGGCAAAACAGAGAATCATCGAGCAGAGCATCGAACTGCAGGCTCTCGACGCACGAAAAAATGCGCTCGACGGCGTTATCCAGGACTATGAGAAAAAATTCAATCAGATCCCGAAGAAGAGCATGGATCTGGCGCGATTGCAGCGGACGAAGATGAGCAACGAAAAGCTCTACCTGCTTGTCGAAGAAAAATATAACGAAACGGCGATACAGGAAAAATCGGAATTCGGATATGTGAACATTGTCGACCCGGCCGTTGTACCGGTGAAGCCCGTGGGGACGCGGCTTCGCGTCTTTCTTGTTTTCGGGTTTATCGCCGGACTCACTCTTGGTGTCTTCATCACATTCCTGTGGGGATTTATCGACGTGCGTGTCCGAACGCCGGAAGACTTAAAGCGTCACGGGTTTATCCCCCTCTCGACGGTCAGCAGTATGAAGCACGAAATAAAGAAGATCAATGAAGATGCCAAGGGGAGCACCCCGCGATCTCCGCTCGATGTGCACCTTGTCTCTTTTTACAGACCGTTCGGACCCATTGCCGAGTCATACCGGCATTTGCGGACGAGTGTGCTGGCGACCCAGGAAGAAAACTCGCCCCGATGCATCATGATGACAAGCGCAATTCCAGGAGAAGGAAAAACGACTACGGTATGCAATCTTGCCATCTCACTCGCGCAGGCGGAGAAAAAAGTATTGCTCGTGAACGCAGACCTACGGCGTCCGGCGATCCACGAATTATTCGGGCTGACACACGAGAAGGGGCTTGCCGGTTTTCTGACCGGCGATGCGAGTCTTGAGGATGTACGCCAGCGGGGAGTTTTCCAGAACCTCGACATCATTGCTTCCGGAGAGCTGCCGGACAATCCTTCCGAACTTCTTGGTTCAAATGGAATGAAGGATTTCATCCGGGCCGTAAGCAGGAGTACGATATTGTGCTTGCCGACGTGCCGCCGCTGCTGGCCGTGACGGATGCAGCCGTGGTGGCAAAAGAAGCAGACGGAGTTGTGCTCGTTGTTTCCGCCGGGACGACGAGGGTAAACGCCCTTCTGTCCGCTGTCGAGCTGCTTCACAACTTCGATGTGAAAATGCTCGGCGTGGTTTTGAATAACTTTGACATACGGGCTTCATTCGGCTCTTATGCCTACGGCCACCCGAATGGCTACTATGGTTATGAATCAGGATACTACGGCTCGAATGGGAAGAAGAAATCAAAAAGTTCTACGAACCAGCGATTGGAATCTCATACCTGAGTCAGTGTTTCGGTTTGAAGTATCGCAAAAAATGAGCGTCATGTCCGCCTCTGCGGACATCCAGAGCAACCAAACTGAGATACGAAAAGATATCTCAAAATGAACTTTTGCCGACCCTTCTGCCGAAGGCATGGCTTCGCCAGACGCTCCCGATAAAAAACATCGGGACTTGCTCAGGATGTCCTTCGACGCGTTCGCTCCGCTCACTTGCTCAGGATGAACAGACTTTATTTATGCTTACAAAAAAGCATGTTCATCCTGAGTAAGCGATACCGCTCGAAGAGCGGGAGAGCGCATCGAAGGATGAGCAAATCTCGTTTAGGTGGGACGCATCGTCAATCTACGATTCTACGAATTGTAGATTCGTGGAGCGACCCGATGGGTCGTCAACCTCGCCGAGTCGAGTCTTCGACCGTCGGGAAAGATGAAATAACGTGTTCTTGAGATTCCACTAAAATTGAGGGTCAATAACACCATGAGAAAATTTTGCAGCGTTGTGTTTGCCGGATGCCTGATGCTGTGCCTCACAGACGCAAAGGCGCAGGTCAATCCCAGTTCTTTTCTATCGGCTACATCGGTGGGAACGACAAGCACAAACTTTTATTTTGCGCGCCCCAACGATCTCACTATTATCGTGAATGTGATAGGATTTGTTGAAAGACCGGGCCGGTACGAAATTGCAAGTTCGATTGACCTGATCAACTTAATTTCGTTAGCCGGCGGACCTACACCCGACGGCTCTCTGAGTAAAGTGAATATCATCCGGATCGACGGAAAGGGAGAAAAAACCACGCGCCGGGAAATTCACGTTGATCTGGAAGATCTTTCTACGGTAAAACAGGAAGATTTACAGCTTGCACCGGGGGATATAATTCTGGTGAACCGGACAAACTGGTCGAAGTTCAGGGATGCCTTCGAGGTGGTTGTCGAGGCCTCGGCGGTTACGATAGCCGTTACACAGGTTCTTTTATATACGAAAAAGTAATATGAGGCACCTAAAAAAAAATCGCTCTCAAAGGCGCAAAGATTCTGGTTCCGTATCATTTTGCGCCCTGGCGACTTTGCGCGAGCTACGTTTTTACAAAGACAATTTTTAGGAACGGCACGAGTGCTACCAGAATGGTATGCTCTTTATCTGCGCAGCAGGTACGAAAAGAAAGTAGCCCAGGAGTTGGAGAGGAAAGGCATTGAACAATTCCTTCCGTTGATCGAAGAGTTGCACGTATGGAGCGACCGGAAGAAAAAAGTGATGGAGCCTCTCTTCCGGGGATACATTTTCGTCAAGACCGATTTGCGGGACAGGGAGACAATCCTGAGGACAAACGGTGTTGTACGGATTGTCGGCATCAGGAACAAGCCCTCGCGGATTCCCGAGCTGCACATAGACTGGCTGCGGCGGGTGGTCGGCAAATCAGAAGAAGTGCAGCGCGAAAGGTATCTCGAGGTCGGTGAAAGGGTTAGAATAATTTCCGGGCCGTTCATGGGGATCGAGGGGATTGTTAGCCGGGTGAAAGGAATCTCGCGCGTGATCGTGCCGATTGCAGCGGTGCAGCAGTCTGTTTCGTTTCAGGTACCGTCAGAGTTTCTTGAAGTTATTCGCACAAGTGATGGATGAATGCTTCTCGTAGCAGGACCCAAAAAAACCATCGTGAATGGATATTGCTCCTATTTTTTTTTGCCGGAGGGCTAAAGAAATGAAGCGAAAACTCTACCTCTTTCTTCTGATGTTGATCGCCATTCCGTTATTCCAGCCCGGCGGCGGTTTTGCCTTTGGTCAGACGACGTATTATGTTTCGTCGTCGACGGGGAACGATGCCAATAATGGCACATCGATATCGACTCCTTGGAAAACGATGGACCAAGTGTCCAAAAAGACTTATGTAGCTGGAGATCAAGTTCTGTTCAACCGTGGCGATACTTTTTCCGTAGGAAGCATATATGCCACATTTCCCGGAACGTCCGCACAACCGTGTGTCGTGGCTTCTTATGGAACAGGGGCAAAGCCATTGTTTATAGGAGACATGACAGGGGGCGTTTGGACGAAAAGACCTGGATATGATAGTATTTGGCAGGCTTTCGCGGGGAACATGTTCGCTGGTTCTACTGGATTCGAGGATTCGGCAGGGACATGGAGACTGATTGTACAGAACAGCCAACAAACGAAATTCTATCTCTCTAATGCAGAAAGTCTTTCGACGTATCTCAATTCCTTTAAGCGATCGAGTTACGGTCCAGGGAGTGCAAGCAATGGTTGGGATACAATCTATGTCCGCACGTGGGATGGCAATGCACCTCAAGTAAAGATATTCCACATAAATTCTTTTTTTGGATCTTATTTGACAATTAGGGACTTGGATTGTGAACGATGGAAAACAGGGGTCAGTATTGGAAGCAGTGTTCAAAGCTGTAACCACTTATCCGTTCGTAACATCTATACAAAGAACTGTCGATATATTGCCATTTCAGTTTATATGTCGTCGAACTCTCTTATTGACTCATGTAGGTCAGATTCGACAGGCTACACAGCAATGTATGAATTTGGAGGGCACAATAATCTCTGGACGTATGATACGACGAACGTTATCAAGCGATTCGATTCTCGGCACAGTCGGAACAGGCGAATTTAGTGCCATCGGATTCCAGCAAGATACTTCAATTGTGGCGGACCATATTTACACTACCGGAGCGGCGACCGGTAATTCATTCGACACTTTCTACAATGTGAACGACACGGTTCGAGACAGCCATTTTGTAAACAATGAAGCGGGAATGTACTTGGACGGAACGGGTTGGGTAGCATATAATGACACCATCCTCGTAGCCGGTAGGTATAATCCCGGAATTAGTGTAACTCAGCGCGGTGCAACTCAAACGAGTGCCACTAATTGCGTTATGGATGTGAACGGGGGGGGGCAAGTAGTAAGTTCTTTCACAGGAACGGGAGCTATTGTTTTCGAGAATAACACGATTACAGGCAATTATGTCAATACAAATTGGGACGACTTTGAAAGTTCAAATATTACGTCAACCCATAACAATTTCCACGGGATCGGAAGATTTATTACAGGAGTATACCCTTCCCAAACCACCTATGCGAATCTGGCTAGTTTTCATGCCGCGACTGGATATGAAAATGGCTCGAGACCACTGGTCGTGTTCTCTTCACCCGTGCAACAAATTAATTTCGGCCAGTATAAACTTGGTCAGTTTAAAGACACAACTGCGGCAATGACAAATGAGGGGGGGGACACATTAAAAATAACAGCCATCACCTCGACAAACCCTGTATTTAGTCCAAGACCAACGGTCAGGAACATACCGTTTGATTCACTCTTCACAGATACTATTCGTTTCACACCGACATCCTTTGGTAATTTCAGTGGCAAGATACTCATTGCGAGCAATGACCCGTTGGGACCGGATACAATTGCGGTTACCGGAACGTCGCCGTATCCAACGCTAGCTGTCAGCCAACCGTCGCTCAATTTCGGAATTGTTGTGCGCAATTCCCCAAAGTTGCAATCCGTACAGATAACAAACTCATCAATCAATACGCTGTCTGTCGATTCTATTTATACGAGGACATCGCTCTTTGCTGTTAACAAAACAAAAGATTCGGTCAGTACGAGCGACAGTGTTGTGATAACGTTTACACCACTCGTTTTTGGGAGTTTCATAGATACGTTGTATCTCCGGAATAATTCAACTTCAGCATTAATAAAAGTACCATTGTCCGGATCATCGCCGACTCCGACACTAGGGCTCAATCAATCGTCACTCAATTTCGGAAATGTCGCGCGCGATTCCTCAAAACAGCTGATGCTGCAAATTTCTAATTCTACCGTTAACTTGTTGACGATCGATTCTATCTATACGAAAACGTCGGTCTTTAAGGTTTCCAAAACAAATATTTCAATTCCGGCAATCGATAGCATTGCCGTGGTGTTTTCTCCGGTTGCGGTGGCGGGTTTTACCGATACGCTGTACCTTAGAAACAACTCAGCATCGGCTCTTGTGAAGGTACCGTTAACCGGGAACTGCCCATCGCCGTTGCTGATATCATCACAAAACGGGATATTTTTCCCTGACCGGGCTCTTCAGGATTGGGCGGTTACCACGGTGTATGCACGGAACGCTTCAACCATTCCATTGTCAATCAGCAATATCACCACGACAAATAACGCTTTCACCGTGTCGCCGAAAACGGCAGGTATTTCGGGTTTTGACAGCACGACATTGCGGATAGTCTTTAAGCCGGCGTTATTCGGAACGGTCATCGATACAATGACGGTTATCTCTGACGCAGGTGTTGTGAAGGTACCGTTAAACGGAACATCGCCGTATCCGGTCATCGGCGTGAACAAGTCAGCGATTAATTTCGGACTTGTGCCGGCGTCCGATTCAACCTATCAGCAATTCTGATCAGCAATACATCCATAAACAAATTGAGGATTGACAGCAGCTATACGATAAACACATTTTTGTTCTTCAATTCGTAACGTTGTTGTTGCCGATTCATTGAACGCTCTTATTTATGTATTTCAAAAATGCGGGTGTGTATAGCGATACACTGTATCTTAGAAATAATTCTGCAACTCCTCTTTTCAAAGTTCCCATTGCTGCAAAACTGTATTCAAAGCCGGGGAGGCCGCAATCGCCCCATATTTCACCAACCGCTGGACGAACACGACGACCGACACCATTTCCTGGAGCATCTCTCAAGCTGGAATGTTGAACACGCCAATTGCCTGGTATTCTCTTGATATGGTACCAAGCAGTCCAACCACTCTTTTCAGCCAGCCGATCGCCAATAATAGTTTTGTTTTACAAATGAATAAGGTTGGAACGACACACCGTCTATTTCTTCCTGCAAGATTCTCTTGGAAATAAAAATCACGGATTCGACGGGTTTCGTTATTGCACGCTTCGACACGACAGCACCGGCGATACAATATGACAGCACAAAGTACGATACCGTTGTCGTTCAACAAAACGGCACTATCAGCACGGTCCCTCCAATCACCGCAGGCGCCGTGAAGCCGTCGTATGAATCGGGCGTAGCGTCGATGCAATTGAACTATCGAAGAATCAATGACGTCAGCTCATCGTTCATGCCTTTTCCGGTCCCGCCTTTAGCAATTCATCCGTCACGCTGCCGGCGGGTACCTTCAGCAGCGGGGGGACGACCATTGGAGTCGACTACCAAATCCAGGCGATTGACAGCGCGGGGAACACTTCGGCTACCGGTTTCTTCTCTTTTATAATGCAATATGCGCCAGGGGCTGTTGTTGCCACGCCGCTTGCGATACCCGCTGCATCGGCTCTTCCGGCAGATCAGGAGGTCAAGGCGTATCGCATTATCTCATTTCCGTACGTGCTGGGGAATGAAGAACCAGGCAGTTTTATGGAGCAGAGTTTCGGAAGCGATGCTGAGAACGGACAGCCAAATGTGCGGTGGAGGATGGAGCGGCTTCTCGACAGCACGTGGGAGGATTATGAATCGTTTAAAAATGAGAGCGTCGTGTTCCCGGGCGCTGCATTCTTTATTATCTCGAGAGATCCCGGAAAATCCGTAGCGGTATCAAATGCACAATTGGCAAGGTCGGATCAGATGTCCACGAAAGGTATTCCGCTGAATCAGGGATGGAACCTGGTGGGTGATCCGTTCGGAGTAAATATTCCGTATACCCAAATATTTTTTGCCGGCGGACAGCCTTCGGCCCGTTATTATTACTCAGGAACCGGTCCATTCGCTGGATGGTCGGACTCAAGTGCCGACATTGACACGTTGCGGGCATGGCAGGGCTGGGCGATAAATATGGACAGTGCTTCCATAATGAAGATTTACATTGCACCCCCGTCCGTTCCCCCTTCAGCGAAAAAGAGCGTGAGTGGGGAAAAGGCTGTCGTGAAGACCGATAGTACTAAAGAATGGACTCTTCGTATCAATGCTTCGAGAAGCGACATCCAAATGTCGTATACCGGAGCCGAAATCGGCATGAGATTCCAGTCGGTGAAAGGATATGATAAGAATGATCGGTTTAATCCTCCGTTTGTCGGAGACCGGAATATTTTTGTCGGCTTCAACAGTGATAAAGGGTCGTTGATGAAAGATATGCGGTCAGTCAGCAATGAGGGGGATTCATGGGATATGACCGTGACAACCGGTGATGCGAACGCACAAGCGACGGTAACCTTTAGCGGTATTGAAAAAATTCCCAATCCGAATTTTACCGTATGCCTTCTTGATCAAGCGAAAGGGTTAGCCTATAATCTTAAGAGTCAGAATTCCGTTGATGTCGTAACCGGGAAAGAGGGATTCAGGAACTACCGCGTGCTTGTCGGCACTCAGGCCTTCATTGAAAAGAATCTTAATGGAATTGCGTTAGTGCCGACCGATCCTCAATTGTATCCAAACTATCCCAATCCGTTTAATCCTTCGACAACGATTCGGTATGCGGTACCCAATACGGGAAGCCGTTTTAAGGTCGATCTGCGAGTGTACAATGTGCTCGGGCAGCAGGTTCAAACTCTTGTGAAGGACGAAAAGGAGCCGGGCTTCTATGAAGTGAATTTTGACGGAAGCCGGTTAGCATCGGGCGTCTATTTTTATCGGGTTGTTATCACAGGCGGCGCAACGAACTATAGTAACACCAAGAAAATGTTGTTGATCAAATAGCATCAGGCTGTGGGATACTTTGCATAAACACGCCCTTCCCCCGAAGCCTCTCTTCCCAACTTTCTCCGCTTCGGGACCAATACTCAGGATTACCAGATTTTGCTCAGATTGCAGATTGCTCATTGTTGATTAATGATAAAGAACACGATAATGTTGCATTTTTTGTGCGCTTTCAGATCTCTATTCTCTATTGAAGTTATTACCCCCCGACGCTCGCGTCGTCATCCCGTTACGGAGGAAGGATGCCGTCGCGTCCCGCCGCTTTTCGGCGGGATCAGGATGAACACGTTTGCAAAAATATAAGATTATTTTTTAGAAACGGCACTAGTCTGAATCAAAATAGCCCGCTACCAAATAAGGGAATGCCTATGGATCACTACAGATTTCATCAACGAGGGTTGGTCGTTGTGGTTCTTCTGGCGTTTGTTTTGTTTTCCGTCCAGGCACCCATCCACGCTCAGACCAAACAGGTTATAAAAGTGGTTCTGATTGATTCTGGCACCAAAGGGCTTTCGAAAGCCCAGGCGGAATTATTTTTCACAACGCTGCAAAAAAAAGTTTCCCAGTATGAGATGCTCTCGGTTTCTTTAGAGAGCGACCTGAAAAAAGAATTGAATCCCGCCGACAAAGCTGCTTTTGACAAGTGTTCAACGCTCTCCTGCCTGCAGCAGGTTTCATCGAAAATCGGTATGGAGAGAATTAATCTCTGCACAGTTACGCTGCAAGGGAATCTCTATCAATTCGAATCCTCGGAATACGGTGTGAAAAGTTCTTTAAAACTATCGGATGTTCGTGAAGAGGCGACGTGTACGTCGCCCGCCGAGACAAACGATTACATTGCAAAAATTGCGGTTGCCATAGGGCAAAAGGCAACACGTACGGACTATGTTCCCGATTCTCTCAAAACCAGTACACCAAGCTGGTGGTGGTATGCCGGAGGCGCGGCTGTCGTAGGAGTTGGGACGGGGATCGATTTTTTGACCAAAAAGTCGAAAGCGGGAACTCTAAGCGAACAAACCCTTCCAGCGGCTCCGAACCTTCCGTAGTTTTTTCGTAAAATGAGGCTTCCGAAAAATCCCCAGGCAATGTCCGAACGAACAAAGCAACATCATTGTCATTCTGAGAATCTAAGAGGCGCGGGGGGGGGGAGAGTCAAGAATGAGGGTTGCTCCAAACATCGTCCGCGCAGAATCCAGATTCTTCGCTCCGATAAGGACATCGCGCAGGTTTATTGAGATCGCTTCTAATTTATTCCATGCAATATTTTTCAGAAAGATGTTATATGATAACATCAGGGATGATTGGGCCAGCCCCCAAAAGATTATTTGCATTTATACCATCTCATATGTTTAGAGTAATCTGCTCATGTTTCTGTCTTCTCACCGCCGCATCGGCTTTTGTTTATAGTCAGACGACGTATTATGTCTCCTCGTCCGTAGGGAACGACGCTAACAATGGAACTTCACAAGCAACGCCTTGGGCAACACCAAGTGTGGTATCGCATCATGCAACATTTCAGCCCGGCGATGCGATCTTATTTAAACGTGGGGATATATTTCAAGGGGAGATTACACAACAAAATCTTAATGGAACACCGACCCAGCGCATTGTTTTTGGAGCCTATGGTTCAGGGGCAAAGCCAATTATCTACGGCGACTTTACTGGGGCAACTTGGACAAAGACAACAGAGTTCGGGCATGACAGTATCTACAAGATATTTTCCGGATACGTTAATAATTTGTGGAATGGTTACGAGGATTCTGCTAGTGTATGGAGATTGATGAGTCAAAGCAATGGAATTGGTGGTCAAACTCATTTCTATTTGAGTAATCCAGACAGCCTAAAAAAATTCTTGAATGACCTAAGACCCTCAAGCTATGGCTGGGGCAATGATACTTGTTGGGTAAAGACATGGGATGGTAATGCGCCGCAAGTCCGTATCTTTCACGAAGGAAACTTCATCCGAGGAAGTTACGTTACAGTGAGGGATTGGGATTGCAGAAATTTTGCAACTGCTGTGAAGGCGCTAAGCGGAAGTACCTGCACGAATATGATAGTACGGAACATCTCAACACATAATACGCCAAGCATAGCAATATTTCTTACCGGAAACTATGTTGGCTGTGTAGTTGATTCTTGCACAGTTGACTCCACAGGATACACTGCAATCTACGACCAGTTCGGTAATGGTAATTCTTACCGTTACGACACGGTAACCAATACCGGACTCTATGTTTTAGGAATCAATTTCAATGGCACAGAAATATGCGGAATAGGTTTTCAGCAAGATACTAATTGCATCTGCGAATACAGCTCATTCATTAATTGCTACAACTCTGGATTTGATACTTACTACAACGTTAATGATACCGTTCGCTATTGTACTTTTTCAAGCCCTGCCGACGGAGTGTATTTGAACGGAACAGGATGGGTTTGCTATGATAACAACATTGCGGAATCAGGATCATCGGGTGGAATCGGTATTCGGGTTGACATTCATGGAACAGGGCAAACATTGGCATATAATAATACCATAACTTCATATGGCAGTGGTCAGACGTTTGGGTCATCAGAACCCGGCGGAGGAACGGCGTACTTTCATAACAACACTATAACAGCGAACGGCCCAGCCAACACGCGATTTGATGATTTTCAAATTACGACTGGACTCACATCATCCAATAATAGCTTTCACAGCATGATTCAATGCTGGATTGTTCCCTAATGAACATCTTTATAACACTCTGGCGAGTTTTCAAGCTGCAACTGCCTATGAGAATGGCTCGTATGGTATTCGGGAGCAGGTTCCCCGACAGGTAACATTCACCGCCAAGCCCGATTCCCTTCCGACAAATGGGGGGACAGTCACGCTCCAATGGACAAGCCTAAATGCTACAACGGCATCTATTGGTTATGTTGTAGGCAGTATAGATACAACTATCATTGTAAATACGACCGGCAGCATAACGGTAAATGTTTTCGCGACGACTATTTTCACGCTTAATCTTACTGGACCGTTGAACGACTACTCTTAATGCGAGCATCGTCGTAGGGACAACGCCACAGGGCAACTTTCTTAGCCAGAACCATCCAAACCCGTTCAATACGGAGACTACAATTGATTGACGGTTTGGCGAAAAACGAAAATGTATCCCTGAAAGTGTATGATATCCTTGGCCGCGAGATAGCTACGCTTGCCGAAGGAATGCAGGCGAGCGGTCCCCATGTGATCCAATGGAACCCCAAGGGTGTGGCCAGCGGCGTCTATCGCTACCGCTTAACCGCTGGTTCATACTCCAAAACACTACGAATGGTGATTGTCCGCTTAGCGCACAAGCCCGTCTAATCTGCTTTCGAAATGCTTCGATTCAGTCACATTTTCCGATTCAACAACTTCTGGAATTTAGCGATAGATGAATTTTCAAAGTGAAGACGAAATTGCTTTCAATTCACTTGAGGGCAATGTGGCATCGGTTGCAGTCGATCGCGAATTACAAGCGACACTGGTAGCCCCGCGTGGAAAACCTTACGGAATGCGATTGTCAGGTTCGGCGCGCAAATTGCAGCGATGTTGATCAATCTTCTTGCGACCCCGTATATCATCCATCAACTTGGAGTAGAGTCTTTAGGTATCGTCGGCCTTATTAATAGTATGATTGCTTTCATGGCAATTGCTACAACTTCACTCACATCTACAGTCGGTCGGAACCTCACGTTTGCCATCGAACACCAGGAATACCAAAAAGCGAATAAAGAAATCAGCACAGCAGTCTTCGGTCTGGTGCAGCTGTTTTGCCATTGCGTTTCTCCCGCTCTGTGCGCTTTCTATTTTTATCGACCATCTCATTGTAGTTCCAATTGGTTTGACGTCCGCCACCCGCGTGTTTGTACTTTTTGCCATTCTCTCTTTCGAGTTAAGCGCGATGAGCGGGCCTCTCGGGGCGGCAATGTATGCCCGCAATAGACTTGACCTGTCGAGCGGTGCCTCGCTTTTCCGCACAATTTTTTTCATCGCCGCGATCGTTGCTCTTTTCAATGTAATGGGTGCGAGTCTGACGACGTACGGCATCGCTATGCTTGCGGCCAGCATACTGATTTGCTTCGTAAATTTGAGGATTCATAAACACCTGCTGCCCACCATTGCGATTTCGGCGCGTTGGTTTGATCGTTCAATTCTGCGGGGCATCATGTCGATGGGCAGCTGGCTGACAATTGATCAGATCGGCGCGATTCTTTTTTTGCAGACTTCCATGTTGGTCGCTAACCGCGTGCTTGGACCTAGCGAGGCAGGCAAGTACGCAGCTATTTCAGTGATACCGCTCCAGTTGCGTGTTCTTGCCGGCCTAGTGTCTGGTCTCTTTGGCCCGACACAAGCAGCGATCGGTGCCCGAGGTGATTGGAAAGTCTTTTCGAAAAACCTTCTACGCTTCATTCGTCTGACAAGCCTGTTCTTTGCTTTGCTCGTCGGTGTGTTATGTGGGTCAGCGCATGAAATCTTGTCAATATGGCTAGGGAATGAGTACGGTTCGCTTACTCAAGTTACACTCGTTCAGACGGCGTACCTGATCATCACTCTGGGCATATCGCCTGCCTGGGATTCGATCCTGATTCTGGGGAAGGTGAAGTTACCGGCAATCGTAACGCTGGTGATGGGTGTAGGCAACGTCGTGCTCTGTATTATACTCGCCGGCAAACTTGGATTGATGGGCATCGCGCTCTCTGGATGCATCATGCTAACCTTGCGAAATTCTTTGTTCACCCCCTGGTATGTTGCGCATGCATGCAGCATGAGCTTTTGGCCATTTTTTCGTGAACAGTGCCTTGCGCTGGTTGCTGGGGGGGTGGTTGCTTTGATCAGTTTTGGCATCATTTCTTTCATACATCCGGGCTCATTGAAAATGTTGGTTGTTTCGCTCTTCATATCAACTGGAATTGGAACACTGCTGTTGCTGCCGCTGGGAATGCGTACATTACGGCAAAAAGCATATTAACCAATCAGTCCGGTAATATTGCATGAATTGTCATTGAGTGCGCACATTAGAACAACAGCCGATTGCGAATAACCACGGGAAGAGAGGCTAACGGTATTTCGAAGGAAGCACATTGCATGAAATCATAACGCGCTTAGTTTACTTTGACCGCACCAGTCCTTTCGTTGTGCGTCGTTATAGCATAATATGATATGCAATCTGCATCTCTAACAAAATCAAACTTACTTAGTCGATTATTGTTACATTCGACTCGGTAATGTTGAATGAAATGCATATTTGAACAGAACGCAATGACAGTTAGCTCCATCTGTGTAATTGCGTTGTTGCGGCCTTTTGGGCTTATTACGTAAAGAGAAAAATTGAAAGAGTAATAATTGGAAGATCATATCTTATGATAGCTGATGTAGTACGCAAGACGACCCTCGCCATCAAACGTCTTGCGGACATAATCATTTCGGGACTCGGTTTAGTACTGTTCTCCCCGATCATGTTGGTCATCGCATTGGCGGTCAGACTCGATTCAACGGGGTCGATACTTTTCCGTCAGCGACGAATTGGACTCAATGGTAGAGAGTTTTGGATTTACAAGTTTCGCTCGATGGTCGATGATCCCGAACGTGCGGCTTCTGTCACCCATATTAAGGATCCTCTTGTGACTCGGGTAGGACGCTTGCTGCGACTTAGTTCCCTGGACGAATTGCCGCAGTTATACAGCGTGCTTATCGGAGATATGAGCCTTGTAGGGCCGAGGCCGCTTCTCCCCGGAACGATTTTTCCTTCCGAAATCAAACGAAACAATGTCCGTCCCGGTTGTACAAGTTTGCCGGTAGTGTCGGGAAGACAATCTCTCGATTGGGAACAACGGATGCTTCTCGATTTGTGGTATGTAGATCATTGGAGTTTATGGCTGGATCTCAAAATTCTGATGAAAACGATACCCGTTGCTTTAAGTCAAAAAAATGTTTACAACGCACAAGGTCATATGCTTTCGCGAATTGGTACTTCATCTGCTCAAAATCAAAAGTCAGGTAAACAGATATGAAAAAAGCCCTGGTAATAGGCGGCTCCAGGCTTCTGGGTCCCAGGCTTGTGGAATTGCTTCTCCATGGGGGTTACGAGACGGTCATCTTCAACCGCGGCACTCGGCAAATGCGACCGGAATGGAAAACGGTAAAAATGGTTGTTGGAGATCGGAATTCAGAGGAAGATCTGCAGAGGATGGCTTCATCGGATTTTTCTTTGGTATTCGACACTTGCTGCTATGAGCCTCAGCAAGCGAAAATGGTTGTGAAGGTCTTCAATGGCTGCGTGGATCACTATGTCTACGTGAGCAGCGTGGCTGCATACCGTGAACCGAGCCATTGGCCTCTCACGGAAGAAGCTCCCTTGGGAGAGTGGAAGTTGTGGGGTAACTATGGATTGAACAAAGCGAGAACTGATCAGGTGTTCGCCGAGCTGTTCCAATCAACCAATTTTCCAATAACCGTCATCCGGCCTTCGTATGTTCTCGGGGTTGCAAATCACGTAGAGCGCGAAGCCTTCTTTGTCAGCCGCCTTCTCAACGGAATTCCGATCGTTGTTCCGGGGGATGGCCAGGCCCGGATTCATTTCGTATTTGCAGACGAAGTTGCATTGGCCATGCTCATGCTGGCTGAGGCCGACAGTTCGATCGGAGAAGCATTCAATTGTGTAACTGATCGGTCGGTCTCACTGGAAGAGTTCGTGCGGTTGTGTGCACGCTTGTTGAATGTCAACGTACAAATTATTTATGCGGATGAAAGGCGCTTTGGAATTTCGAATGAACCGTATGATGCACCGAAGCTCTCGCCTTTCTCGAATATGCCAGTTACGATTGATAACAACAAACTGAAGATGCTCCTCGGTTATAGTTTTAATCCGCTGGAGAAACAGCTCTCATCTGTTCTCGGCTGGTATGCGCGGCTGCAGCCCGACCTTCCAGTAAATCTCAGGCCGAAAGAGAAAGAAATTCTCTCATCTCTACAAACTTTAAGGAGATCGTCGATAAATATGTCCACAAATAATCGCACAATACACCGGGCATTGCCGGTATTTCCCCACCCGGACATAGAAGATATTTTGGGCCCGGATTAAAAATATCCTGGTTTCCAGGCAGCTTCTCATGGGGCCGTCAGTAGAGGAATTCGAGCAAAAGTTTGCGCACATGGCAGGCGTGAAACATGCAATCGCCGTAAATTCCGGAACCGCTGCGCTGGGAATTGTAACCTTATGTCTCGGAGTCCGGGACCGTGAAGTAATTGTTCCAACGGAGACATTCGTCGCATCGGCGAATTCTGTTATTCTTGCGGGAGGGCGTCCCGTTTTTGCAGAAATTCACCGGGACACGTTGTGTCTCGATCTGGCTGATGTGGAGCGCCGCATTGGCCCGAAAACTGCGGCGGTTATGGCCGTGCATATGGCGGGGCTCATACAATCGGATATCAACGCATTGGAGGAAATGTGCAGAAAAAAAAACATAGCTCTCATTGAGGATGCTGCTCACGCTATCGGCGCTTCATACAACGGTCGCAAGGCTGGCGGTCTTGGAAAGGCGGGATGTTTTTCCTTCTATCCAACAAAAGTCATCACAACCGGGGAAGGCGGAATGATCACGACTGATGACTCAAACATCTCGGACATCGCACGAAGCTACCGCAATCACGGAGCGGCTCCGGACAACAGCATGTATGAGCGGGTTTCGACAAACTGGCGGATGACAGAAATAAGTGCAGTGATAGGATTGTCGCAACTTCGGCATCTTGATGAATTTATCACGAAGCGCAATGTAATCGCAGACAGTCCGACGGTGCATTTTCTTCGGTTCGCGGCATCAGGCTCCTCCCTAAAGATCCCCGAAGAGTCCATAGTTATTGGAATTACATCGTTTTGTTGGACAGAAAAATTGATCGAACAGAGCTGGCAAATGTGCTTCGGGGAGAATTTGGAATTCCAATTGCATGGCCATACGACCCTCCATGCCACCTACAGCCTGTTTTTCGAAATTTCCTGGGCACGAAGCCGGGGGATCGCCGCAAAGCGAGGACATTTTACATCATCACATCGCTTTACCGATGCATGTTGCCCTCACGAATGAAGATGTTTCCTATATCATTCATGGAATTACGTCCACCCTTCGACTGGATGGTAAATTCATGAAAACCGTTGCCATCCACCAGCCTCAATATCTACCCTATACCGGCTTTTTCCACAAAATAGCGCACGCCGATATTTTTGTTCATTTGGACAACGTGCAATTCCAGAAGAACGGACTTCAGAATCGTAACAAGATTAGAACGCAGCAGGGTTGGCAATGGCTGACGGTGCCCGTCTCGCACCATTTTGGACAACTGATTCTGGACGTGCAACTCGATGCAGGAGGAACATGGCCGCTCAAGCATTGGAATGCGCTGGCGACAAACTACTCGCGGGCGCCGTTCTTCAAGCAATATGCCGGCGGCTTGAAGGATTTGCTTTTGGAAAATAAATTTGACCGGCTTTGCACGCTGAATATAAAGGCGGCTGCGTGGGTGATGGAACAACGGACAAAATCAAAACGCCAATGATTTTGGCGTCAACGCTCGACGCGGCTGGAACCCAATCAGAATTACTGATCAACATTTGCCGTGCCTTAGGGGCTGATACGTAACTATTGGGTCCCGGAGGCAGAAGGTACATGGACATGTCCGCGTTTGAAAATGCAGGTATCAAAGTAATTTGGCAGGATTTTGTCCCCCCCGTCTACGAACAGGTCTTTCGCAATACAGAGTTCGTGCCTAACTTGTCAATCGTCGATGTGTTGTTCAATTGCGGTCCTCGAACAACTGAATTTCTCCGATAATGCATAGTGATAACCGGAACGGTTGAATGGTAACGAGCGCGGACTGCTCATGGAATAAATTGCACCATGTATCAAATAATACGATCGATCAAGAGTGTTGTGCCGGTAGGCGTGAAGGCACGCATCAAGTACTTGCTGAGTCATTCCGGACAGGGAATTGGATTACTACCGGGGGAAACAAAAGATCATCGTTGCATTGGTGCAGACTATGGAAATCTAGGGGATATTGCCATAACTTTTGCTCAGGAAGCTTTTTCTTCGGACATGCCATCCAGATTACGAAATTGTAGATTTTCCAATTAGTTCGACTTTTACGAGATTGAAGGCCCTCAAGCGCATCGTGACGCCTGATGACATTGTGACAATTGTCGGAGGGGGGAATATGGGGGATTTGCATTACACCATTGAAGATTGCCGAAGATTTGTGATTGAGGCATTTCCCCGGAACCGCATTATCTCGTTTCCACAGACTATCGATTTCTCAAAATCTCAATTCGGCCGGCGGCAATTGCAAAAAACCATTCAAGTTTACCGCAAGCATGACAATCTTCACCTCTTTGCAAGGGAATCAATCTCTTTCGACCTGATGAAGAAAGCCTTTCCAGGTCTCAATATGTATCTTGCTCCCGATATGGTGCTGTCCCTGAATCAATCTCAAGAGGGGGAGATTCGTGAGGGAATCATGCTATGCATCCGAGACGACAACGAATCAGCATTTACTGACGAAAGTCTAACAACATTTATGAGGTCGATATCTTCTGCTTTTACCAATTGCTTTTCAGTAAACACACATTTAGGCAGGGATAGGCTCTCCATCCAGGAACGGGAGGCCGAGCTTTTCAACATCTGGGAGTCATTCAGAAAGGCACAAGTGGTAATTACAGATAGGCTGCACGGTATGATCTTTGCCGCGATTACAGGAACGCCTTGCGTTGTTCTGCAGAATAATAACCACAAGATAAAATCCACTTATGAATCCTGGCTGCGTCCTCTTCATCATATCAGATTGCAAGAGAACTTTGATGCCGAAGAGACATTGCGCACCGTGTCCGAATTAAGCAGGTTTCAAAAGATAGAAAAGCAGCAACCTGACCTTGCCGAGCATTTCAAATTGCTAAAAAGGGTAGTGGTAGGTCAATGACCGCAAGCGAGAGCAGTTCACCACTCATCTCAGTCATTATTCCGGTCTACAACGTCGAGCCGTACCTGCGCGAGTGCCTCGACTCAGTACTCAATCAAACGCTGCGGGACATCGAAATTATCTGCATCAACGATTGTTCCACAGATGGTTCACTCGCGGTCCTGAATGACTACGCTTTGAAAGATGAGCGGATAAAAGTAATTGACAAGAGAATTAATGAAGGATTGTCGAAAACGCGCAATGTGGGAATTGCGGCCGCTTCAGGGAAGTACATGCTGTTTGTGGATTCCGATGATTTTGTTGATCTGAACTTGTGTCGCAGAGCTTTTGATTGTGCCGAGACAAACCAGGCAGAGTTGGTAATTTATGACTTCGTTCCTTTTCGCAATGCTGATGAACTCAATGCCAACCGCAAGAGGGTTTCCACAGTAGCAAGGCTCGATGCCTCTGACAGAGCCTCCCTTCTCAAGATTTACGCATTTGCATGGACCAAAATGATCCGATCCGACTTGGTTCATTTGCTCAACCTGAAGTTCCCCCTTGGTCTCACATATGAAGATACACCGGTGCACTGGCAGCTCGTAACGCTCGCGAAAAAGATCGCCATCATGCCGGAACGTCTCTGTTTTTACCGACAGCGAAGTTCATCGATTTCCTACAGGACCGACTGGACGCTTGCAGACAAAATTGACATCTACGACTCTATCCGGCAATTCCTGGTTTCTCACAATCTCTACGAAAGTTATCGAGACGTGTTTTTGCAGTCTCAACTGGAAGTTTTCAGCCTGACATACGAAACCATTGACGAACCTCACAAAAGTCGTTTGATGGCCCTTATCCAAAATCGCCTCAGTAGCGAGCATTGGATTTATGTCGATTCCCCCAAACCGCTCCACTGGAGAACAAGAGATTTTTATCGTGCATTGCGCGGTTCGTACCTTGCTAAAACTCGGCGTGGTCTCTGGTTTCTTGCAAGGGATTGTTACAGAATCTTAAAGCGAAAAAGCAGCATATTATCTTTAAATCATCCTTCGTACTACTGACTGACAGTGCACGTGGCGCCAAAGAGTCCAATCCGAGTATTACACGTTTTTGGCAGTTTGGGAAAAGGGGGAATAGAAACCTGGCTGGTTAACATTTTGCGAACCGGTTCGAAAGACGTTAAGTTTGATTTTCTTGTGGAGGTTCGGGAGGGTGCGTACGAGGCAGAAGTAAAAAGTTACGGATGCACTATCCATCGTGCTCCTCCGATCAGACATTTAAGGGAGAGCATGCGTTCTCTGGAGCGGGTTCTTCGGGAGAACAAGTACGATGTTCTGCATGTCCATGGTGAAGAATTTCTCGGAGACTCGATGAAGGCAGGCGCAAGAGCAGAGACCCCAGTAAGGGTCGCTCATTGTCATAACACGGTTTTGGCGCGCGGCAAAAAGAGTTTTGAAATGAAGATACGTTCGGCACGATTCAAAACGCTAGACAGAGACCGAATACTTAGTTATGCCACCGATATCACAGCGTGCAGCAGCGACGCCGGACGCTTTTTGGTCGGCCATCACTGGGACAGCGATGCGAGGTGCAAAGTCCTATACTGTGGAATTCCACTGGAGCAATTTGACAAGGCTCTGGTGAAGTCGTCGCGCCAGGAATTCCGCAAATTGCAAGGAATTCCGGACGATGCGATCGTTATCGGCCACGCTGGAAGCATGGGTCCCAGCCTTCAAAAAAATCATCTCTTTCTCCTGGAGATATTTCGGGACTTGGCAAGGCGCAATAATCGATACTTTCTCTATATGGCAGGCGACGGGCCATTACGCCCTCGTATCGAACAAATAATTCATGAGTATGATCTGCAAGGTCGTGTTTTTATGCCCGGGCTGTGTAACGACGTTCCTTCGCTCATGGTTCATGGATTCGATGTTCATCTCCTCCCGTCCCTTCAGGAGGGTTTGCCTGTAGTCGGGCTTGAGGCCGTGGCCAGCGGGCTTTATACGGTTTGCTCCGATACAATTACAAAGGACTTTACCGAATTCTTTTCGCAACGTGTTATGCCGGTTTCACTCGCGGCGAACCCGTCTGTTTGGGCCGATAAAGTTGAAGAAGCCGTTCAGAAAAGACTCTCTGTCAGTGAGGGAGTCTCCCTCTTGAAAAACAGTTCTTTTTCAATTCAAGCATCTCTGAACAACATGCTCGGCATGTACCAACACCGGCTCCATTCGGGTTGCTGAGAAGCGACATCTATACGAGGAGCCTCCTCCATTATGTCAACCTACAATACTTCCGAAGCATAAAACGGATTCATGCTGATCTATTTGATAGTGCTCGTTATTGTCGTCTCGGCAGTTTACGCAGCAAGGCGATCGAAGTCTGCCGTGATAACATGGCTTTTTATAGGAATTGCTTTGGCGACGATGGTGCTAACAGGGGGTCTGCGAGATCGAACTGTTGGTACGGATACGGGATATTATGTGATGGATTTTGACCATGTGAGAACTTTTGCATCTGTCATCGCTAGCGGCCGCGAGAAAGGAGAATATGGTTTTTGGATCCTGGTATGGCTTGTGCATTTATTTTCCGATCAATATGTGTATTTCCTTCTTGCTGTCACTTTGCTTTTCGTCACATGCCACCTCTGGGCGATGGAATTATATTCAAAGCAAATTGAAATTTCCTATTTCTTTTTCATCACGGCCGGCATATATGTCACTTGCTTCAATGCAGAACGACAGGCTGTTGCCTGTGCCATTTATGCTCTAGCAGTGGGTCCGTTGATAAAGGGTAATTTCAAGAAATATCTTGGCTGGGTTCTTATCGCATCCCTGTTTCACCAAACAGCGCTTGTGGCGATTCCGGCCTATTTTGTCATGCGCAGACCGATTACTGTACGAAACTATGCAATCATCGCTTTGATAGGAATCGTGACAGTGGTTTTTTTCCATGCGATAATGAGTGTTGCCACAGGTTTTGGGAAATCTTATTCTGATTACACGAGTCATGCCGAAACCGAAGGTGCCGGATATACAACAATCGCAGTTGATGTGTTGACGGCGGCTTTTTTTGTCTTTTTTAGAAAATCGATTCATATCTACCGTGACGAATATGATCTCTTTCTTAACATGTTTCTCTTCGCTTTCATGATTGAAATTGTAACGGTTTTCTTGGGTACAGATCCTTCCGGTCTCCGGCGTCTTACCTATTATTTCGCCCTGAGCCCGCTTTTTGTCTGGCCGATTATATTTAAAAATCTCAATGACCGGTTATCAAAGTTCTTGATCGGCTATTTCTTCGTAGTTTGCTATATGACCTTCTTTGTCCTGACCACTCAAAGATTCAGCAATCTCGTTCCGTATGTGTTTAATTCGTCTGTTTTCTCCCGATGAAGCATTTATCGCATAGGTAGAGTCACGATGTCCATCACGATTGGCATTCCGTTTTATAATGCAGAATTGTATCTGGCAGATGCGATCCGTTCAATTTTTGCGCAGACCTATCAGGATTGGGAACTCATTCTTGTCGATGACGGTTCCACCGACCGGTCGCTCGAGATCGCCCGATCAGTGAAAGACCGCCGGGTCCGTGTCATCTCCGATGGCCGGAACAGGCGTTTGCCGTCTCGGCTGAACCAGATTGCCGCCGAAGCCAGATATGACCTTGTAGGCCGGATGGACGCTGACGATCTTATCTCACCAACCCGTTTTGAGAAGCAGGTGGCCTTTCTGAGCAACCACCCCGAAGTAGATTTGGTAACGACCGGAATTTGCTCGATCAGTAATGGCAAACGTCCAGTCGGTGTAAGAACTGACTCCGGCGATGACTCTATTACAGGGCGCAATCTTGTCCTCGGTCGCCACCCAATTTGCCACGCTGCAATACTCGGCAGGAAATCGTGGTTCGCTCGGAATACGTACGATGAAACGCTTGAAGGAGGCGACTATGAGTTGTGGATTCGAGCCTTTTCAAAAAACGATCTGAAAATTCATGTAATAAAAGAACCCCTCTATTATTACCGTGAAGAGAACAGCGTCACGGCAAAGAAGAATCTCATTCAATACTCAAACCAGCGTCAAGCCTACAAGAAATACGGTCCTTTGTGGTTTGACCGCTGGGAAATCGCGCTCCTGAATATTAAATCGTACTTCAAAGGAATAGTTGTGCTTATTCTATCGGCCTTAAGGATGACTGATGTTCTGATCAAGCGGAGAAACGTCTCTGCCGCCGAAAGCACTCTGTTTGATTTTTTCAACACGGAAATCCAGCAAATATCGCAGACAATCGTACCGGGAATCGATTCTGCCCGATAGGCGCCCGCTTATGGTCAAAATTCTCTATGTAACACGCGTTCCGCTGACTGCAGTTCGCTTTGTCCTCCCTTTGGCGAAGAGAATGCGCGAACGTGGGAACATAGTGGAGTTTGCCTTTGGTCCGGGTGTTGGTATACGCGAAATGGATGCATCGGGATTTCCCTATACGACACTGTCGATGGAGAAGATGTCAAGATCTCCTGCAAACTTTCGCGTACTAAATCAGTTGAGCAACGTCATCCGAGCAGGGCGATTCGAGGTCGTCCACACCTACTCACCGGTGATAGGTCTCTACGGACGGCTTGCAGCATACAAGGCAGGAAGACCTCTTGTTATTCATTCGGTGATAGGTTCTTTGCTGGCACAAGGCGTTCCCTATTCACATCGCCTCCTCTTTATCGCAAGTGAGCTGGCCACCTCTCATATGGTCGATCTCTTCATTACGCTCAATGACGCAGATGCGCGCGCAATGGTGAAATACCGGCTTGCGTCGGCAGAAAAGGTTGTGTCATTGAAATACGAGTACGGCGTTAATCTTAATGATTTCAGTCCGGAGAGAGTCGATCGGCGTGAGCTTGAAGAAGTTCGTGCGAAGCTTGGCCTCGAAGAAGGTACACCGGTAATCGGTTTTGTAGGGCGCATGATCGCTGCCAAAGGAATCATTGATCTGTTTGATGCGTACCGCATTATTCGAGAGAACGGCGTAAGTGCAAAACTGCTCTATGTCGGGGATGTTCTTACCACCGACAAGGACCATCAGTCGTTTGAAAAGTTGAAAAAATTGGTCAGGGATGCCGGCCTTGAGAAGGATGTTATATTCCGTGGATTTCAAAACGACATCCCTTTCAATATCTCTTTGATGGATGTTGTTGTCCATCCATCCCACCACGAAGGATTCCCCCGCATTCCGGTAGAGGCTGGTGCGATGGGAAAACCTTCGGTCTGCACTGCGGTTTCTGGAGCGGAGGTAGCTGTCGATCACGGTAAGACTGGTTTCATTGTCCCCATCAGGAATCCGAAACACCTTGCAGAGGCAATCATGAAAGTTATTGCGGATTCTTTATTTGCACACTCGATGGGGGACAAGGCCAGGCAGCATGTCTTGGAGTTCTTTGATGAAAACAAGATAGTCGACGAACAAATGAACATTTATGAAAAGTTCTTTATGAGGAAGAAAGGAATCTCTGTGTCTAACCCTTCGCCGTTCGCACAGTGAAGGCTGTTTCTCTTCTGGCGGCCGCAGGGTTCTGGTGGCAAGTGCTGTACAAAGAAGTCAGCTCAATGGATATGGCCTCCTCCTAAAAATATTTTACTCACTTCAGCTTTCCAATGCCTGAAGAAATTAACTAACTTTGCATTGGCACATAAACTGGGGGCAGATCATCTACGCCAAAGCCTGAATCCTGCGAAAAGGGGTTCCTTCTCGATTCTCGTCGGCTAAGGGAGGGACTGAATTGCCCCGCAACTTTAAGAAGGATTGATTATGAAGATCATGGTGATTGCAACGCACGCTGACGATGAAATTCTTGGTTGTGGGGGGACTATCGCAAGGCATACTGCATATGGCGATGAGGTCCACGTTTTGGTTGTCACGCGCGGCGCAGAAGACATTTTTTCGGCCAAGGAAAATGCTGTTACTCGAGCGGAACTTAAACGTGCTCACAAATTGGTAGGAATTAAAGGAAGCTACTTTCTGGATTTCCCGGCGCCGAAGTTGGATAACGTGCCCAATCACAAGATTGCTGATGAGATCAAGAAAGTGCTCTCTTCAGTCAAGCCTTCGATTGTCTATTTGCCGCATCGTGGTGATATCCATGTGGACCATAAAGCAGTCTACAACGCCACACTTGTTGCAGCACGACCGACGCAGGGGGATTACATTAAGAAGTTACTGAGTTATGAGACGCTATCAGAAACAGACTGGGCTTCGCCGTCGGCTGAGGATGCTTTTGTCCCGACTGTCTTTGTGGACATCTCTTCTCATATCGAGACTAAACTGATGGCAATGGATTGTTACCGATCGCAATTAAAGGCCCCTCCTCATCCCCGCTCATTAGATGCATTGAGAGCTCTTGCCCGGCTTCGCGGAAGCACGGTAGGGTTCGAGTGGGCTGAAGCGTTCATGCTTGTTCGTGAAAAAATCGGCGAATAATAACTGATTGACATTCTCTTTTCTTCTTCCCCAGCAGAAGTCAATCTTCATTTTTGCGGGAATCCGAATATTATCGCTGCCGCAGCAGATTTGAGCAATCTCTGATCAGAAATGAATCAATACTTCTTGAACTATTGTGAAGGTTATGGATGTCTTGGTAGTAATTCCACATGCTGACGATGAAATTCTTGGTTGTGGCGGGACACTCGCTAAACACGCAGCTTGCGGCGATCGAGTACATGCCCTCGTTGTTACACGCGGTGCAAAGGAACTTTTTACTCTGAAGGAAAGAACCCGCACTCGAGCGGAACTCAAGCGGGCTCACAAGGTGGTGGGAATTAAAGGATGTTACTTCCTGGATTTCCCGGCGCCGAAGTTGGATAACGTACCCAATCACAAGATTGCTGATGGGATCAAGAAGGTGTTAGCTTCGGTCAAGCCTTCGATTGTGTACTTGCCTCATCGCGGCGATATCCATGTGGACCACAAAGCAGTCTACAACGCGACACTGGTTGCTGCACGGCCGACGCAAGGAGATTACATTAAGAAGTTACTGAGTTATGAGACACTCTCGGAGACAGACTGGGCTTCGCCGTCGGCTGAGGATGCGTTTGTCCCGACTGTCTATGTGGACATCTCTTCTCATATCGAGACTAAACTGAAGGCAATGGATTGCTATGAATCAAAGTTAAAGCCCCCTCCTCATCCCCGCTCATTAGATGCATTGAGAGCTCTTGCCCGGCTTCGCGGAAGCACGGTAGGGTTCGAGTGGGCTGAAGCGTTCATGCTTGTTCGCGAAAAAATCGGTCCGTTGTGAGCGTATTACCGTTTTACCACCTGCGATTATGCGGAATGTACATTTCGATGGCCATTATATTACAGAGAACAAAACTAAAATTTGCACGTTCATGACTGACGACGTCGGGAATGGTCTCACTCGATTTGAAATCTTGTTGTTCGGTTCATTTTATTGTATCCTTTGCGTTGAGCTTTCAGGCGGTTTGAGGATAACTGCAGAATTAACGCAATACCCAAGCTCGTGAAATGGAGACATTGTGGTCAAATTAAATAAGACATCCCGTTTAGTTATCATAGGCGCGGGGGGGCATGCCAGGTCGATTGCTGCGCTTCTTCTTGCTTCGTCCTTGAAGCATGAAGAATTTCACCTGGAAGGCTTCTTGGATGATAATCCCGATTTGTTGAACACACGCATTTTTGATAGGCCTGTGTTGGGCTCTTTCGCTGACCTGGTGAAAATACCGCACGACGCGGTGGTCATTGGAATAGGGAACAACAAAATCCGCTACCACCTCTTCGATCTCCATGCATCGCGAGGTGAAAAATTCGCGACCATTATTCATCCCTCGGCGGTGATGGGTGCTAATGTGAAGGTGGGGATGGGGACAGTGGTATTTGCCAGAGTTATGGTAAATGCCGATGCCGCAATAGGCGATAATGTGATTCTCAGTGCAGGCTGCACTGTCGGCCACGATTGTGTTGTTGCCTCGCATTCGCGCATAGATAGTGGAGCTCATCTTGGAGGCACGGTGCATGTTGGAGAAGGGGCATGGATCGGCGCTGGCAGCACGATTATCCACAAAAGGAACATCGGCGACTGGACGACCTTAGAAACCAAAACCGTCATAGCACAAGATGTGGCATCACATGCCACCATTTCGGGCGTTCCGGGGAGAATACAGATGCAATCAACAGCGGGTCAAAGTCCTAAAGCTGGCGGCCGTAATTTAAACATCAAGCAATAACCGGCCGCCGCTCAAAGACCTAAAGTCTGACTTTTTAGCCACAATCGAGCATTAGTAATCCAAAGAAATCAAGGATAGGCGGAAGATGAAAAATCAAAACACAATTGTAAACGAGGTCATTAACGTTGTCATACTCGGCGCAGGGGGACATGCCAAAGTGATTGCAGATGTTCTACTCAAGCTGTCGCTCACAAGTACAAGGTACGAATTGAAGGGATTTCTGGACGATAATCCCGAGTTGGTGAACACGAATGTTCTTGGTAAGCCTGTCCTGGGCAAAATTGCAGATCTGGAACATGTGCCGCATGACGAGGTGATAGTCGGTGTCGGCGATAACGAAAGCCGTTACCAGCTGTTCGAATTTCTGGTTTCACAAGGCGAAAAATTTGCGACCCTCATTCATCCGTCGGCTGTGATTGCCCCGAATGTCAAACTCGGAATTGGGACGGTCGTCTTTGCAGGCGTGGTTGTCAATTCCGGTTGTACAGTAGGAGACAATGTAATTCTTAACACGGGCTGTACAGTCGATCATGACTGTGTTATTGCATCGCACGCGCATATTTGTCCTGGTGCCCATCTCGGAGGAAATGTCCGAGTCGGAGAAGGTGCATGGGTAGGTATCGGCAGTGCAGTTCTCCATGAGAGGAAGATTGGTGAATGGGCCACAGTCGGGGGCGGCGCAACTGTGATCAATAACGTCACAGCTCACACCACTGTCGTAGGCGTCCCCGCAAAAGCACTGCCGCCGCGGGGTGCCAGAAAGCGCAAAGTTTACGACATCTTAATAGAACCTCATTCAAAGGCTCCTAAAGCAAAGTCGAATCCGGATTTGTCTCTCGGCACATTCACTATAGACGGCAAATCGGTTAAGTCGTCCGGTGTGCTGGAGAGTTCTCGCCATAGAAATGGGGACTATCGAAAAGTCAATATTCTCTTTACAAGCGTGGGGAGGAGAGTAGAATTGGTTAGAGCCTTCCGCAATGCGTACTCTTCGCTCGGATTGGACGGCTTGATTGTGGGCATCGACGCAGATCCATTAGCGTCGGCTCTTGCGGTTGTCGACCATTCGTATGTTGTACCTCCGCTCCATTCACCAGAGTACATTTCTACGCTCACCTCAATCTGCAAAAAGGAGGACATCAGATTGGTTTTTCCGCTTATCGACCCGGACATTACCAAGCTTGCGACCAACCGCACAATTATAGAACAAGCTGGAACGGAAGTTGTAGTGCTGCCGGAAGAGTCCGTCGCGATCACAACTGATAAGTGGCTTAGCCAGGGCTTATATAAGCGCATCGGAGTTTCCGGTCCGCAATGTTGGCTGCCGGGAGACTTGGTTCCGGAGACTGCTCCATACCCTCTTTTTATCAAACCCCGGCACGGAAGTGCAGGCAAGGACTCCTTTAAGGTCGAAAACGCTGAGGAATTGAGGTTCTTTTCAAATTACATTCCTGACCCGATTATTGAAGATTTCCTTCCGGGACCGGAGATAACGAATGACGTGATTTGCGACCTCAAGGGGAATGTCCTTGCCGTTGTTTCGCGCGAAAGGATTGAGGTCAGATCGGGCGAGGTCGCTAAAGGGGTTACAATCTACAACGAATCCATCTTAAAAACATGTGTAAAGATCGCCGGGGCGCTGAAGGTAAAAGGGCAAATCACAGTGCAGTGCATAATGAAAAACGGCAAACCGTATTTCACAGAGATTAATGCACGCTTTGGCGGTGGAACGCCGCTTGGGATAGCGTCGGGTTGCGACGCGCCGCGATGGTTGCTTGCAGAGGCGGCTGGTATTCCCATCACAATTCCGGAACTCGGAAACTACAAACGCGGCCTGTATGTAACCAGGTTCGATGACTCGTTCTATCTCACTGAGGACGAGCGTGCAAGGATTTTAGAAAGTTCAATCCAGCATTGATGACACGCTTTTCCTTACACCGAAATTCGTTCTCAACGGATTTCGTACCGTTGCACAATATGGCGAGAGAAGTTTGGCGTTCCTTTAGAGGCGAGCACGGCACGCGGGATTGAGTACGATGTTAATGAGATTGAGACATCAAACCTCCAATACAATTCCATCTTCCGGGCTCAGCCATCGATTCGGCAATCGACGTGAATGAATCAGCGTCATCGGTTGAGAAAGTTCGATGCCACTGCCTCAGCGTCTTTTCACTCGGGGTTTAGGCTAGTTCGAATAAGAATAACTGAAAGGATATATGTATCCATGACTTTACAAGAGTTGAAACTGATAATCAGCAGCCAAGGATCCAAATTTGTTGCATGGGCATCAAGCTGGAAGACTTCGACGATTTGGTGGATTGCCTTCGTGCTCGCATGTGTGTTATATGGATCGACGGCCCAAACCAGCATACCATGGCAGGACAGCGCCAGATTTCAGTGGAGGATCTTGCTGGGTGATTACTTCTGGCCGGATGGAGTAGGTGCAAATGCGCATCCACTCCTCATCGTTATAGGCCAGATTGTAAAAAACATCCCTATCGGCGATTTGTTTTGGAGATTAAATTTTATTAGCGGCCTGGGGATGGCATTGGCAGTTGCAAATTTTATGGCGGCTGCCATGCTCTTGACAAATCGGCGATGGGTGGCCATGTCGGTCACGGCAATGTTTGCCCTGTCGCACATGATTTGGTCGCTTGCAACACTCACGCAGACATATCCATGGAATCTTGCATGGATGACGCTTCAGTTATTGCTGATTATTAAGCTCATTCGAGTGCCAAGTTGGTCGCGTTTAGCAGCGCTCGCGTTTGTCAGCGGTCTCAATCTGTCACTTCACAATCTTGCGCTGTTAATGATTCCAGTTGAAGGGCTCTTGATGCTCTACCTGGTGTTCAAAAAAGAACTGCCGCTATGGGCCATTGGAGCTGCGGCTGTCGCATATTGTGCGGGTGCGAGTTTGTTCATCATCATGGTCATCAAACTCGCTATTAGCAGCGGCAGTATTCGGTTTGCCCTCTTCGATTCATTTTTCGGCGTCGCGTACGGTATGGTAACGAACACCAAATTCGTAACTGAGTACACCATCCCTAATGCCGCCCTCGCTTCACTAAGCTTTGCGAACGCACTGCTACCACTGGCAATCGTTGGATGGTTTAGATTCCGTAAATCGTTAGGAAACACAACGGCGATAGTGCTCGGCGCTATTACGCTCATCGATGTTATTTTCGTTGCGCGTCTTAGTGCCGTAGAGATTTGGATTTTCTGCCTTCCGGCGATGACGATGATTGCTCTTGCTGCTGTCGTGGGGGCAAACTATCTCATCCAATTATCCATCGGATGGCGTCGTGCTGTTATCATTGTAAGCATCGTTTCCATCGTGGGGATGCCGGTTTTCTACGCGGTGTTACCGGGTACGCTGCGAGGATTGGGAATTGAAGTTCATAGGTCCCGGACGCTTCCGTTCCGCGATGAAATGCAATATTGGATTAATCCGTGGAAGCAAAATGAAAACTCTGCGGAAAGATTCGCGGAAGCCGCATTGCGGGAGGCGGCTCCGAATGGCGTCATCATCTGCGACCCGACCCCTTTTTCAGTTCTCTTGCTGGCACGGTCGCTGAACCAGGATTTTCAAGGCATCGGAATTCGCGGCGCGTCGTTCGGTAGGGTCAAATGGCCGGGAAGTCCGTTGCCGTCATATAATAATAACCCGAGCGAGTTTCGTGCTCTCTTAGGAGATCGACAATTGTTTGTGGTTTCTCCGATCTTCGTAGAGGGTGAGGATAATGGAATTTTTCGTGATGCCAATGTAGAGAAGCTCCCGGGCGAAGTGTTGTACAGGGTTTTGTGGAAGAAGAGTTCACCCGGCGGCGAAATGGAATAAACCCGACCAGACAGCTCCGGAATGGGGCCCCATACTCAAGGAGATTCGTCATGTTATCACTCTTCCAAGCCGGGAAACCACTTGCTGGTTTATCCCTCGATCTCGACAACGAATGGTCTTACCTGAAAGCCCACGGTGATGCGATTTGGAAAGACTATCCTTCATATCTTCCGGTTGTTATTCCCAGAATTCTCTCTCTTCTGGCTGAATTCAACATCAAGATAACATTCTTCATTGTCGGAAAAGACGCCGAGTTTGAAAAGAATCGTGAAGTTCTTTCCATGATCGCCAAAGCAGGGCACGACATAGGAAATCATTCCCAAAATCATGAATCGTGGATGCGGGAAAGCGTCTCGGAACGAGAGATCGAAGAGGCGGAAAAGCTCCTCGAGCAAGCAACAGGTATACGACCCATCGGTTACCGGGGTCCCGGTTACAGCATGTCGAACGAGACCCTGAAAGTTCTCGCCCGTCGGGGATACAAATATGACACTTCAACTCTTCCGACGTTCATGGGGCCGCTTGCGAGAGCTTACTACTTCATGAATACTTCATTGAGCCGCCAGCAGAAAGAAGAACGCGGTACGCTTTTCGGTACGTTTCATGACGGGTTAAGACCGCTGAAGCCCTACATATGGGAGATCGATGCATTGAGGCTTTTTGAGATTCCGGTCACGACTATACCGCTTTTCAGAATGCCGTTTCATTTCAGCTACGTACTGTATGTAAGCACATTCTCTCCATTCCTTGCGCGACTGTATTGGCGCTCGGCCCTTCGCGCGTGCCGGGCGGCGGGGGTAGAACCAGTTTTGTTGCTTCATTCTCTCGATTTTTTAGGCAGCGATGATATTACAACGCTCTCCTTTTTCCCCGGGATGAATATCCGTTCTGACGCCAAGCTTGAACGCATACGGCATTATCTCAGAGATCTTGTGGCCGAACACGAAGTGCTTTCTATGAATAAATTCGCCGATACGCTTACGTCACGAGCCGGCCTCAAGACTAAACACCCTGATTTTCAACCTGTCTAACTGGCGCCGTTCTGACCGGCAGCGCGTAAAGCCTATGGAGATTTATAAGAGCAAAGCAGACAAGCCATTGCTGGACTGGCAGTGGAAGGAGCCCAGTCTGAGAAATCTCACACATCTTATTCTCAAGTTTGCTCCTCAAAATGGCGGTCGGGCTCTCGATGTTGGATGCGGCACAGGTCGAGTTTCATTTGCCCTTGCTGAGCGAGGGTTCGAGGTTATGGGAGTCGACATTGAAGAGCGCGCAATAGCGCTGGCTCGTTCGCTTGCAATGCAAGAAGGAGAAAGTATCAAATTTGAAGTTGCAGATTTTCGGCGGCCCGGGATAGTAAAGCAAGATTTTTATGACGTCGTCGTGTGTGCCGAAGTCCTCGAACACGTCGCCGAATACCGCCAAATAATCGAGAACATGCACGCGGCTCTTAAACCCGGCGGTCGCCTTATTATCACAGTTCCGTTGGATCTGCGAAGATGGTCGGTTCTTGATGATTATAGCACGCATCTTCGCCGGTATTCCGTCGACCAAATTACAAAAGAACTTTATCAATTTCATAACGTGAAGACTTTTGTAACAGGCTTTCCGTTTTATAGATTGCTGGTGCTTGCGTACCTGGCAAAAATCCGGATATTTCGTCAAGAACATTCGATCGAAAAAATTTGGGGACAATCAAGCATGCGTGTGATTGCGGCGTTGGTGTATCCCCTTGTGCGTCTTGATAATCTCTTCTCGTTCACACGCTTGGGGGATATGCTGGTTGTAACGGGGGATAAGCGACTCGAACATCAAGACTATGAAACGAAGCCGAATCACTGATACTATTGTCGTTCCGTGTTATTAAGCCGGAGGGACAGCAATCATGTCTGATGAGTTGGCGTGGAAAACGTTTAAGGAAGACGACATGCATGCCTCATTGCCCGATCGCCGACTGATGCAGACTACCAGCATGGTGGATTACTACCACTGGAACTACAAATTTCCGATCAAAGACATCCAAAGATTCAGGTTTAATGCAATTCTGCGATTGATGAACGGAAGAAGCTTCGGTTCTTTGCTGGAGGTCGGGACAGGGAGCGGGATCTTTCTGCCGGAACTTTCGAAACATTGTCGGACACTCTTTGCAATTGACATTCATGACAAGATGGATGCAGTCCAGAGACTCTGCGATGCAACGGGCATCGACGCTGAACTCTCCCGGCAATCCTTGGAGGCGACACAGTTCAAAAGCGAAACGTTCGATGCGGTGGTTGGAGTAAGCGTTTGGGAATTTGTAGATGAACTGGAAACAGCGGCGCTCGAGACCAAGAGGATCATGAAGCCGGGAGCGAGCCTGTTCACTATCTGCCCGGCAAGGAATATCCTTCTGGATTCCGTCGTGTCTCTGTGGTCGCGAATTCCCGCTAATGAGGAATTTAAGAATGGTCTCGATGAAATTCGTACGGTGCTTGAAAAACATTTTGTCGTCGAGAAGAATTACCGTTTCCCTAGGGTCATCGGGCGCTTATTCCCTCTTTATCATTACTATGAATTTCGCAAGAAGTAAGGGCTCAGTTCCTTTGGTGAGAACATTTACGATGTTTGAGTTCACGCGCGAATCATGAATTCAGAAAACATGTTCTTTGTCTGCGCGCTGCGTAACGGCAGAGACTTTTATCCTTCAGCCCATACACGATGAGAGAACTCCTTCAACTTAACATCTGGATGATTCGGCTAGCCGTCCTGATCGGCTTCGCTCTCGTCATCCTCATCGAATATTTTTCATCAATAAGGAGTCGAAGGCTGCCGCGAGTCATTCAAAGCGCCCTTGCAGGCTGGGCCGCGGCAAACATCATTTTTATTGTCTTTCTATGGTTCAATCACCTAAAGTTTCCATTTACGCTTACCGTGATGGAAGACATAATACTCCAGCATTTTCAGCGTGCCGTGAGCGGACAACCCATTTATACACAACCCAGTCTGGCATATACTGCATTGGCCTACAATCCGATGTTCTACTATCTGGCGATACCGTTTTCTTGGGTGTTCGGAGTCAATCTGATAACACTGAGAATCGCGGCGATCGTCGGTACAATAGGAATTGGAGCGATTCTGTTTATCGTAACGAAGCGGAGAACGAATTCATTTTGGTGGGGTTTTATTTCGGCAGGCGCTTTTGCTGCTGCGTATCGAGTTATGGATGCTTATCTCGACAGCACGCATTCTGATTCATGGATGGTCGCTTTGGCCCTGGCCGGAAGTTTCGTAATAGACCGCAGCCGGTCGCAGCGGGGCAACCTCTTGGGAGTAGCTCTGTTGGTGTGTTCCTTCTGGATGAAGCAGCATGGAGCATTTTTTGCCCTCGGCGGAGTGTTGTATCTCACAATGAAAGATGGGCCGATTCGTTCCATCCCATACTGGCTGACGGCGATTTTATTGGGACCAGCAGTCTATTTATTTCTGGGACCGGCATTGTTTGGCGCGTATTTTCATTATTTCACATATTCCATTCCAGCCTCATGGACGGAAATTACGGTAAGGATGTTCCCTCGGTATGTCGGATTTCTTTATCTGTTCTATGGCACTCTGGCCTCGTTCGCACTCTGGAATATCGTGCGCGACTGGAAACTCCATCGGAGAGTTTTTGATGTCTGGAGGGTACAACTGGTCGCTGCCATGATTACAGCTGTCCTGGGATGTCTTGATCCGGGGTCTTCAGACAACATCTTCATACCGATGGGAGTGTTTCTTATTCTTGAGGGTGTCCGCGGAATCTTTGCTGCCTCGGGGTATGTGGGAACTTCTCGTTATTTCCGGGTTGAAGTTATTGCGCTTAGTCTCGTCTTTGCTCAACTCGCGTATGATCCGCACACTGTGTTGGCCTCAAGTGAAGCTCCTCAGGCGCTTGCGGATTTGAAATCTACTATTAATGGGCTGCCAGGGTTTGTCTATGCTCCCTGGGTGGGGCAGTTAGATGGGCTCACTCTGTACCCCGCAGTTCATTGGGTCGCTCTGGAGGATATGATCAGGGGACCAATTCGGAATCCGCGAAACGATTCCATCGTGACATCTCTTCTCGCGCCGTGCTTGCAGCCCGTCGGCCCAATGCATATTTTGACGAATCTGCCCCTCAGTGATTCTCCTCCTCCGTTGGGCAGACTTTCAAATCGGTACATCCTCGTCACGGACTTTGGCGACCGTTTTAAGGCGCTTCGTGTCATGCCGGGCCGTATCGATTGTCTTTGGCCGAGGTATCTGTACCGTTTTGATTCTGGGCATTCCAGCGGGTAAAAACCGCGTTTGATGCGCACTGATGAAATGGTCTCTAGTCTGCTCGCATTGTGACTAGCCGTCGATTCGAACCATCAGGCGACCGGAGGAGAACGTGTGTTTGGGAAATTGAGAAAGGGCATAGCATTTCATCCCGCTTGGACAAATGAGTCTCCTGTGAATACATAGGAAAGTCCGACGTGCAGAAATTCCTCAACCATATTCGGTATATTCAACTGTTTCTTGCGAACGGGCTCTATGGCGAACTATTAGTGAGCGTGTGGGGCAGGTTCTTTAGCAAAGTGGTCTATATCGACGTGTCTTTGGACTGCAGGGAATACCAAGGCATCGGGTCATCACGGGTGAATCTGACCGCTCGCCCTATTAAGGAAAACGATTTCGCCATTCTGAAGTCTATCATTTCAAGCTCAGCGCTTCCCTCCTCAGAAAGACGCGAAGCTGTTCCACGTCTGGCGATGCTGGCTGCCGGAATCAAAACCTGTTACGTGGTGGAAGATTCTGATGGTAACATTCGCTTTCTGCAATGGTTGGTTCTTCCTGCTGAGAACGAGAATCTCCGGGCACACTATGGAGATCAGTATCCGACGCTCTCCGCAAGTGAGGGCTTGATGGAATTCGGTTATGTGTTCCCGAAGTACAGAGGAACGGGGGTTTTGGCCCCTGCATTTGGTAAGATCGTAGACATTGCTTCCCAATCTGGTGTTAAGAGTATTTTGGGAATGATCTCTGAACAGAATGTGAACTCATTGGCAAGCTTCCTCAGGCTGGGATTCAAGCCGTACCGAATGAGAATCGAGAAACGAATATTTGGGATAAGAAATCGTTCAACAGTTTCTCTCTCCTTGATGGAAGATGAGCACAGGCTGAAGGAAATTCTCCCGCCGGCAATTGTGAGCCTCTTTCTTAAAACAAGAGCGCCGCATCTTAAAGAAGGAATGGGCGTTCATGAATGAGAGTTCTGCAAGAATCTGCCTGATTACCGGCGGCACCTCCGGCATAGGTGCCGCAGCTGCGCTGGAAGTAGCTCGGACCGGTGCAACCGTAGTGATCGTCGGACGTAAGGCTCGCAGATGTATTCGACAGGTTAACAAGATCGGACGGGCGGTGCCGGGTGCTCTTGTCGATTATTTTGTAGCTGATCTTTCGTCTCAACAGCAAGTGAGACGTCTTGCAGCGGAGTTCGCTGCGCGTTATCCTCGGCTCGATATTTTGATCAACAATGCCGGTGCCTATTTCGCAAAGCGGGAAGTCAGTATCGACGGACTCGAAATGAATTTTGCAGTCAATCACATGGCTTACTTCCTGCTCACTACTCTGCTCCTTGATCGGCTGAAGGAAAGTTCGTCCGGAAGAATAGTGGTAATCTCTTCGGGGGCCCATGCCAATGGGAAGATCGATTATGACGATTTGCAAATGGCACAGAATTACAGTCTTGGAAGAGCCTACGCACAATCAAAATTCGCGAACGTCCTCTTCACGTATGCTCTTGCGCGCCGCCTAGAAGGCACACGTGTCACCGCCAACGCCCTTCATCCTGGATTGGTCGCCACAAACATTGGCAGCAACAATAATTGGCTGAGGACGAAAATGCGGAATCTGCTGAAGCGAGAGATACTTTCTCCGGAAGAAGGGGCGAAAACGGTTGTCTATCTTGCAGTATCTCCGGAAGTGGAGGGGGTGAGCGGCAAGTACTTTTACGAATGCAAAGCGATTCCATCTTCAAAAGAATCGTATATTGAAGCCAATCAAGAAAGACTATGGCAAGTGAGTGAAAAGTTGACTGGATCTATTCACTAGTGCTGTTTCTCATAAATAGTCCTATATTTATATAATGGATCTTTACTGTTCTCTAATAATATCTTAACTGCCTGACTGACGGGGAGGAGCCAAACGTTCATCGCACCTGCAGACCTTCAAAGCATTGAATCCGGAAAATTTTTTTCTGCTCCAAGCCAAAAAGCGCAACCGCATTGATGACACATAACAACGGAAATACCCCAGTACGGACCTCTCTTGTGGTCCCGTGCTACAACGAGGCGGAAGGCATTCCTCAACTATGCCAGAAATTAACTTCGCTTGTTGATGCTCTTCGCACCAATGGCGGTGTAGAAGTGCTGTTTGTGGATGACGGGTCCACCGACGGGAGCGCAGATGTCATTCGTCGTCTGGCAAGTGCATTGCCGTATCGGATTCTCACGCATCCGATGAACCGTGGGCTGGGAGCCGCGCTCCGAACCGGCTTTCATGAAAGCGTCGGGGACGAGATTGTCACGCTTGACAGCGACTGTACTTATGATCCGCTCCGGGCGTTGGATCTTCTAACGTCACTTCGCGCAGGAAACGATGTAGTGACGGGAAGTCCCTATCATCCCATGGGGAGTGTTATAGGCGTTGTCCGCTGGCGTCTCTTCATCAGCATGTTTCTCTCCCGGCTTTACTGGGCAATTCTTCCCGTGCGCCTATATACGTACACAAGCTGTTTTCGCGCCTACCGGCGGGAGGTGCTGCCGCAGCTTGATGCGCCTGACGATGGATTTTTGTCCGTTGCGCAGCTTTTAGTTTCGGCAATCCTCGTCGGAGCCAGAGTAGCAGAAGTGCCTGCACAACTCACGCGCCGAAAGTTCGGCCAAAGCCATCTCAGAACAATCCAGGTGGGCCTTTCCCACTTGCGTTACCTTTTTCATGTCGTATGGCTGCGCGCCAGAAATGTAAATCATCAATTCAATGTAGTTCATGCTTCTCAGGAAACTGTAAACCACCAATAAGAAGGACCAATCTCATGAATACAACTATCAATCTGCCAAGCGACGGCGACCGAAGCGGCCGCGATCTGGGTTCGGAAGAGCTCGAACTTGTCCGTCAAGTTCTCGAAACGGGTACGCTTTTCAGCCCCAAGGGGAAATTTGTGGCGCGACTTGAACGAGAGTTCGCTGCGCGGTACAACATGGCTCACGCCCACGCGTGCAGCAGCGGTTCGGCGGCTGTTCATTGTGCCGTTGCCGCCATCAATCCTAATCCCGGCGACGAAATTATCACGACGCCAATTACCGATATGGGTGCATTAACTGCGATCCTCTACCAGGGAGCTATCCCGGTTTTCTGCGATGTTGATCCGGATAGCTACAATGTCACCGCCAAAACGATCGAGCGGCGGATTACGTCCCGGACAAAAGCGATCATTGTCACTCATTTGTTCGGCGTTCCATGTGAAATGGATGCGATCATGGAATTGAGCAAAGCGCGGGGAATTCCGGTGATCGAAGACTGCGCCCAGGCGTTCGATGCAACATATAAAGGCAAGGTCGTCGGGACGATGGGTAAGATTGCGTGCTACAGCTTCCAGCAAGGCAAACACATGACGACGGGTGAAGGGGGTATGGTTACGACGAACGATCCGGACCTCGCGAGAAGGATGTTTTTGTTTATTAACAAGGCATGGGGATACGGCGACAAGAATCCTGACCATTATTTCCTTGCACCGAACTACCGGATCAGTGAGGTCATCGGCGCGGTTGCTCTTGCTCAATTCGCCAAGTTGAGCGGCGTGGTAGCCAGGAGGCGAGCATCGGCCGCAAAGTTCACCGAAAAAATCTCAGGCATCCCGGGCATCACGCCTCAAAAACGGCCGGCCGATAGCAATCCGGTGTTCTGGAGGTACTGTGTGAATATCGATGAGTCGAAAACCGGAGTTGGCCTTACTGAAATCGCTGCCAGGATGAAAGCGGCGGGTATTTTCACAGCGCCGAGGTACATCGGCAAACCAGCCTTTGAATGTCAGATCTTCAGGGACAAGGTGACATTTGGCAGCAGCAGCTGGCCATACACAGATTCCAGCCGTGCCGGTTTGCCCCCCGTGGATTACAATCGCGACAACTTCCCCGGATCCATCAAAGCATTATCACAAGTACTTGTGATTCCATGGAATGAATTTTACACGGACGAGCATGTTGAATACATTGCCGACCGGCTCCACGCTTCTGTCGGAGCGGAGGTTGGTGCACAATGAGTACCCCTGAAACGACACTCAGGTTCGGTCTTGTCGGTTGCGGCAGGATCAGCCAGGTACACCTTCAATGTCTGACAAAAGAACCGCTTGCAAAACTGGTTTCTGTTGCTGATACGGACAAGAAAGCGATGTCGAGCACCGCGGAAGCCTTTGGAGTTAAAGGCTTCGAGGATGCAACTCAGATGTTCAATGAAATGAAACTCGATGCCGTTGTTATTTGTACGCCTCCGAATACTCATCGCACGTTGAGCGAATTGGCGCTGAATTCGGGGATCAACGTTTTGTGTGAGAAGCCGCTGTCTCTCTCCGTTGGTGAGGCGGAAGCCATCAACGCGGCTGCGAAGCGCAGCAATAAAGTGCTGATGATGGCGTCCAAATTCAGATATGTGCAGGATATCATACGTGCGAAGAATCTTATGGAGAGCGGAATTCTTGGCGAAGTAATTCTGTTTGAGAATGAATTCTGCTCGCGCGTCGACATGAAAAACCGGTGGAATGCCAAATCGGAAGTCGCCGGCGGAGGAGTCCTGATCGACAACGGGAGCCATAGCGTTGACATTGTTCGCTATCTTTTGGGCCCGATTGTCGACCTGCACGCAATTCGCGGAAAGAAATGGCAACAGCTCGAAGTGGAAGATACATGCCAGCTGTACGTGCGTTGCGTTGACGGGACGATGGCGTCAATCGATCTCTCATGGTCGATTCACAAAGAGAATCCGTATTTTATTCATGTGTACGGGACGGCAGGAACGTTGGAAATTGGATGGAAAAATGCGCGCTACAGACAGAGCGAGAAAATGGATTGGGTCAATTTCGGCTCAGGGTATGACAAATTCCAGGCGGTCGGATCTCAGCTGCACAATTTCATTCGCACAATTCTCGGCGAAGATCGCCCGCTAATTACTCCTGAGGATGCAATTCAATCGGTCATGGTGGTGCAATCGGCGTACCGGAGCGCCAACCACGATCAATGGGAAAAAGTGTCAAAATGAATCAAGAACGATTTCCCGGGTGCCGTATACATCCCACGGCGTTGATTGAGGATGGGGTCGTGTTGGGAGAGCGCACATCCGTGTGGGACAATGTGCATATTCGTCGCGGCGCAAAAATTGGTAATGACTGTATCATCGGCGAAAAAACGTATATCGCATACGACGTTGTCATTGGAAGCTATTGCAAGCTGAATGCAAGCGTGTACATCTGTGCGGGAGTTACGATTAGTGATTATGTGATGCTCGCTGCACATACCGTTTTTACGAATGACCGGTTCCCGAGAGCCTTCGACCGGGTGCTCAACGGGCTTGCAAGCAGCGACCCGAATGAAGAAACCCTCCTGACCCACGTCGGCATTGGAGTGACAACAGGTGCAAATGCCACCATCGGTCCCGGATTAAAGATCGGCGATTTCGCGATGATCGGCATGGGAAGCGTTGTAACCCGTGATGTGCCCCCCTATGGCGTTGTGATTGGAAATCCGGCGCGCCTTTCCGGATATGTCTGCGCCTGTGGACCTGTTCTCGTGGCCGCAAAAGACCTGGCGAATGAACTCGGCGGTCAGAGATTCGAGTGCAGGAAGTGTGGGAGAGTCTACAAAAAAGTGTCAACAGGTATTGAGGAAATCGCCGGGCCGAACAAGGTCGATCACAATCGCACGTGAGAGCTTCATACTGATGCAGTAAGCTATTACCCGATGACCTGCATCGGCTGATCAATTGTAGGTACCCACGAAGGGCACGAAAAGACACGAAAGCATGGATCGGCTTTATGAGAGTGAAAATCTTTTTTCATAAAGACTTTGCAGCTTTGCGTCTAGCGATGCCATACCTTTGTCTATAGAAAAGTCGCAAATTGAATCTAAAACAGAGTCTTCGCGCCTTTTCCCAAAGATGGCTTTGCCAGCGGCTTGGCGAGACACAGTTTTTCAGATGTCTCAAGTTTCAATTTATTAGAAAATAACCTGCAAAAATATGTCCTCCTCGTGCACTTCATTGCATCACACGTTTTGACACGAGACTCACTCCGCTGATTCGATCTTGATGAGAAATTCTGGCATTATCCATATCGTTGGCGGTGGAATGACCGGATTAACGCTTGCGTACAGGCTTTCGCAGCGAGGAATCAAAGTTGTCGTCCACGAAAGAGATCCATATCTCGGCGGCCACACGAGCGAGGGAGAACTTCAGGGAATTCCTGTCGAAAAATTTTACCACTGCGTTCTTCCCACAGATACTCGCTTGTTGTCTCTGTTTGACGAGCTCGGGCTTCGGGACAAAATCAAATGGACGAGAACGAGAACTGGATTTTTTGTCGATGGCCGCAGTTTGGAGATGACGACTACCGCAGACTTTCTCCGGTTTCCCGCTATCAATGTTTGGGATAGAATCCGCCTGGGATGGACACTTGTCTATTGTGGACTTCTCCCTGACTGGCGGCCGCTGGACAACGAACCGATAGGGACATTTCTTCGGAGGCATGGCGGACAGCGCTTGTTCAAAGCGGTTTGGGAACCGTTGCTGATCGCAAAACTCGGGACGCAGTATGATCGCTTTGCCGCAAGTTTTATCTGGGCAACGGTGTACAGGATGCTTTCGGCACGGAAAGCCAAAGGAAGGTCTGAGAAGCTTGGTTTTGTCAGTGGAAGATATGGACAGGTCTTCCGGGCGCTGCGGCAGGCAATTGAGTCGAACGGAGGATCGGTCCGTGTCGGTTCGGCGGTGGAGAGTGTAGAACAAGTAAAATCCGAAAAGGGAATCGGCTGGAAGATCAGTGTCGGAGGCGACGTTCTCGATGCATCGGGTGTTGTGCTCTGTATCCCCGCTCATCTGGCAGTACAACTTCTCGGCAAATCTATGCTGGAATCTGTTTCAGATTTGAAAAGAGTGGAGTATCTGGGAGTCGTCTGCGAGGCGCTGCTGCTCAAACGAGCGCTAACGCCATACTATGTTTTGAACCTGGCGAATCGAGCGTTGCCGTTCACAGGAATTATTGAGACCAGCAACCTCACGGGGAAAAACGAGTTTGCCGGACATGCGCTTGTCTACCTTCCGCGGTACCGCGATCAGAATTCGGCAGATTGGGACACGGACGACATGAAGATTCACAAAGAGAATCTGTCGGCTCTCCGTCAAGTGGTCGGGAATGATCTGCAGGAAGACGACATTCTGGCCTGGCAGGTCAACCGGGCGAGATACGTTCAGCCAATTCACCCTTTGGGTTGGGGGAATCAATTACCCCGCGTGCGGCTTGCAGAAGGTTTGGTGTACCTGTCAACGGCTCAAATTCATCCATGGCCAGTTTTCAATGATGAGGCGGTGGGAAATGTTGAATCGCATTTGAAAGAAATTCTTGGGATTCTCGGTAACACCTGAATCGTGGGTGCCTAAGGTGTGGAGATGACTGTAAAGTTGGCGTTATGGATTTATTTACTAATTGATGTTACGCAAAAATCCTTTTTGGCACACCCCCAACCCCTCTCGCTTTCGCCACACGCTCACACACAGAGGGAAGCGGCGGTGGCAAGTCCCCTCTGTGCGTTGCTCGCGCCATGACGAGGGGGATTTTCCCGAAGGTCCAACGGACTCCTTCGGAGGATGCCTTTGGGCAAGGGGTGTGTCCTTTTTTGGTGGAGCACTTTTTTCAGGAATTCTTCAGAATGCCTAACATCAATTACTAAATAAAATATTAAGTAACTGATGTTAGTAAGGTTTGACGACTTGCCACCAAGGCAGTAAGACACAAAAGGTTTGTGCCTTCGTGGCGATAACATTGGGCTTTTGCGTAACATAAGTTAAGTAAAATATTTTGGTCACGATTCTTCCAAAATTTGGTAGTGCTCAAGTTTGGCACGGTGACGGACACCTTATCAATTTCTCTTGCCCAAAATTTCAACATAATGCTGCTTTTGGCGTAAGGTGTCCGTTACCTCTCGCAAGAATGCAAAATTGATCACTACCCAGAATTTCGTAGAATGCAATTTCAATTTGTATCACCCCTGTCATACCATATAATCAAGAAACAAACCTTGTTCCGATGAATCAGACGGGAAAAACAAAATACAATATTAAAGACCTGCGTCGGTTTGAAACGCCTTTTTTTCTCATCGATGTCGATGAATTGAAATGGTTGTTTGACACAATGCGCAGTGCTTTTTCAGCGGTCTGGCCTAATCTGGAAATTGGATATTCGTTCAAAACAAATTCGATCCCGTGGTTACTGACATGGTTCAAAGAGCAAGGAGTTTCAGCAGAAGTCGTCTCCTCAGATGAATATCATCTGGCAAAACGCATTGGCTTTGAAAGAGTAATATTTGGCGGTCCATGTAAGGGTGAAAAAGAACTCGTAGAAGCGTGCGAAAAAGGATATACTGTAAACGTCGATTCGCCAGATGAATTGGCATATCTCTTATCCCAACAACCGAAACTAAAAAATGTCTGGAAGATTGGCTTAAGAGTCAATTTCGATCTTGAAAAAGCTTGCCCTGGAGAAACAGTGATGGGGAGAGAGATTAGCCGTTTTGGCATTTGCTATGAATCGGGTGAGCTTGAAAAGTCCATTGCGCAAATAAAGTCCTCCTCGCATGTAAGATTGGTAGGATTACATTTCCATAACAGCACGAAGACGCGAAGTCTCAATGTTTACAAGTCAATGTCCGAAAAAGCGATCGAAATCGTCGACAGGTATGATTTGAATCTCGAATATATTGATATGGGCGGAGGATTTTACGGCGGAATGCCTGACAAGCCATCATTTTCGGAATATGCCGCCAGTATCTCCACGGTGCTAAAGAAAAGATTTGACCCTGTAGCAACGAAACTTATCATTGAACCGGGAATTTCACTTGTCGGCGGGCCAATCAGCTATGTATGCAAAGCGCAATCGGTAAAAACAATAAAGAACAAGAAAGTTGCGACGTTTGATGGAAGCTTGATCGATGTGAACCCTTTCATGCGAAGCAGGAATCTCATGATCGAGCATTTATCACAAAACAAAGAATCGAGCGCCGCACAACAGATCTTGGGGGGCTATACCTGCATGGAGGATGACAGATTTCTGGGAATGACGACAAACTATTCGATTGAGGCGGGCGATTTGATTCTGATAAACAAAGTCGGTGCCTATTCTATAACCTTTGGGAATTTTTTCATTCAGTACCCGCCTCAAATCATAGTCAAAGCAGCAGGCCAGTATATAGTCGTTAGGAAAAAGGCCACTGTGGATACTTACACCAAAATAAGTTCAAAACTATGAATATTTTAATCACAAGCGCCGGCCGAAGAGTATATCTGGTAGAATACTTCAAGAATGCCTTGGGGCGAAGCGGACGTGTAATCGCAGCAGACACGCAGATAACAGCTCCAGCGTTGAAACGTGGCGATGATTATTTTATTCTTCCTGAAGCGTATGAAGCGAACTACATTGAAGAACTATTACGATTTTGCAAAATAAAAAAAATAGGTGCCATAATATCGGTGAATGATTTGGAGCTTCCGATCTTGGCAAACCATAAGAAGGTTATTGAATCAGCGGGGATAAAACTCTTAGTCTCTGATAAGGAGATCATCGATATATGTTTTGATAAATGGAAGGCTTTCAATTTTTTGACAGATCATTCCATTCTCTCACCGCTGACGTTTTCTTCATTTGAAAGTCTTAAACAAGCCATCGAACGAAAAGAGATTCAGTTTCCAATTGCCATAAAGCCGAGATGGGGGAGTGCCTCTATTGGGATAAGTTTTGCTGAAAACATGGAAGAACTGTTCCTCTCTAAAAAACTCTTGGAGATTCAGCTGTCTAGATCTATTCTGAATAATGCTTCAATGAAGGATATTGATGGGGCAATCCTGTTTCAGGAAAAAATACCTGGAAAAGAATACGGACTTGACATCCTGAATGATTTTGGCGGAAGTTTTGTGACCTGTGTAATCAAAGAAAAGCTTTCAATGAGGAGCGGGGAGACTGATAAAGCAGTGATTAGAGAGAACCCAGAGTTATTTAATGTGGGGAAGGAAATTGCAACAAAACTGCGGCATATAGGAACTCTTGATTGCGATATTTTAGAAAAAGACGGCAAATTCTATGTGCTTGAACTAAACCCCAGATTTGGAGGAGGTTATCCTTTTTCACATGAAGCGGGCGTCGATATACCCGACGCGTACGTAAAATGGTTAAAAGGTGAAAAACCCGATAAGCTCAAAGTATTAAAACTAGGCCCTTTTGCAAAATACGATATATTAATTGAAACATTGAAGACTTAAAAATGAGAATTTATTTATCTCCGCCACACCTCGATGGCCAGGAAAAACAACTGCTTGTGGATGCGTTCGACTCCAATTGGATCACGACCCTTGGTCCCCACGTCCAGGCATTTGAAAAGGAAATGTGTGAGCATCTCGGCATTGGCCACGCCGTTGCGCTTTCGAGCGGGACCGCAGCATTACATCTCGCGTTGATCATGCTGGGAATTGAAAAAGGGGATGATGTGATTTGTTCGGACCTCACATTCGCTGCCACCGCAAACGCGATCCGATACTGCGGCGCAACGCCGGTCTTCATCGATAGCGACTGGCCGTCATGGAACATGGATCCTGACTTGTTGGAAGAAGAACTTGCCGAGCGGTCCAGAAAAGGAAAGCTTCCGACGGCTGCAATCGTTGTCGATCTTTACGGCCAGGTAGCAAACTATAATCGCATTCTCCCGATCCTTGCAAAGTATAACGTTCCGATGATCGAGGACGCAGCAGAAGCGCTTGGTGCGAAGTATATGGGAAAGAGTGCAGGAAAATTCGGCCACATGGCCGTCCTGTCATTCAATGGGAATAAGATCATCACGACCAGCGGCGGCGGAATGCTTGTTTCGGACAACCCAGATTTCATTACGCAAGCCCGGTACCTTGCCACACAGGCGCGCGAACCCGTTCCCTACTACGAGCATAAGAACGTTGGTTACAATTATCGTCTCAGCAACCTGCTGGCGGCAGTGGGGAGAGGACAACTCAAAAATCTAACCAAGAAAGTGGATAGAAGGAGGGAGATTAATGAGTTTTATCGTCAGCACCTTGAAAGTCTACCGGGGATCAAGTTTATGCCGGAGATCTCTAACGGCAGATCGACATTTTGGCTCACGTGCCTAACCATAGATCCTGCAAAATTCGGTTCCACGAACGAAGAGATTCGTCTGCTTCTTGAAAAGAACGACATCGAATCGCGACACTTGTGGAAGCCTATGCATCTGCAGCCGGTCTTTCGGGGCTTTCCTTTCCGTGGTGCCAGTCTCTCAGAGCAGCTCTTTCAATCCGGTCTTTGCCTGCCGTCGGGGAGCGCGCTCACGGAATCCGATCTTGAACGAATTGTACGGGTTTTCAAAAGCGCAATGAAGGAATAATTACATCACCATCAATAGTCAAGAAAAATTTCGTCTTTCTCATAGGATCGAAAAGACTGTGAAATTTCAAAAAGAATTGCTGGCTGTTCAGCCGCAAGAAGTGATAAAATCGATCACCGATTCCATCAAAGCACAGGTTGGCGGAGTTCTTCACAAACGAGGAGCTGTCGTGGCTGTGTCCGGCGGCGTCGATAGTGCCGTCTGTGCCGCCTTGTGTGCACAAGCGCTTGGGAAAGATCATGTCTTGGCGCTCATGCTTCCGGAGAAAACATCGTCCCCGGATTCTCTTCTCCTCGGAAAATTACTCGCCGATTTTCTTGGCATACAATCAATAGTTCAAGACGTTACTTCTATTCTTGAGGCGGCAGGATGTTACCGGTATCAATCGGAAGCATTGCGGGCGATAGAGCCGGACTATGAGGACACATGGAAGTATAAGATCGTGATACCTTCGATCCTCGAAGGAGACCGTCTGAATATCTCGCGATTGGTCTTCGAGATTCCTTCCGGAGAAATAAAGTCAGTGAGGATGCCGAGTACGGCGTACCAACAAATCGTTGCGGCAACAAACTTTAAACAGCGCACTCGCAGAATGGTCGAATATTTTCACGCCGACCGTCTGAACTATGCTGTTTGCGGAACACCGAATCGCCTCGAGTATGATCAGGGTTTTTTTGTTAAGCTCGGGGATGGCAGTGCCGATTTCAAGCCAATCGCCCATTTATACAAATCTCAGGTTTATATGCTCGCCGAGGCTCTGGATATTCCTCTCAAAATCCGGAGCAAAGCTCCCACTACCGATACTTTTTCCCTGGCCCAAACCCAGGAAGAGTTCTATTTTGCTCTTCCATATCACACGATGGATCTTTGTTTGTACGCATACAATCACAATTATCCCGCAGAGGCGATTACCGAGGCGACTGGTTTGTCCAAGGAACAGGTCGCTCGGGTGTATCGCGATATTGAATCCAAACGGCGGGCAACGCTACCCCTCCATCTACCTCCTTTGCTTGCGCAAGACGTTCCGGAAATCACTCTCTTGAAAGAATCAGTTATTTCTCACCAGCGACTTCCTTAAAGACAACATTCACGTTTCGCGGAGTGAGGAGAGACGCATCAAGTGCTGTGCACACTAACGACGTCTTAATTTCCTTTTTCTCGTTCCCAATCTCCGATTGGGAACGAAGTGTGTCACGTGATCAACATTTTCAGACAAAAAAAACAAGTCAACCAACTCGTTCCCAAACTGAGTTTGGGAACGAGAGTGAAATCAGTTATTTCTCACCAGCGACTTCCTTAAAAACAACATTCACGTTTTGCGGAGTGAGGAGAGACGCATCAAGTGTTGCGCACATTAACGACGTCTCAATTTCCTTTTTCTCGTTCCCAATCTCCGATTGGGAACGAAGTGTGTTGCGTGATCAACATTTTCAGACGAAAAAACAAGTCAACCAACTCGTTCCCAAACTGAGTTTGGGAACGAGAGTGAAGACAACATTCACGTTTCGCGGAGTGAGGAGAGACGCATCAAGTGCTGTGCACACTAACGACGTCTTAATTTCCTTTTTCTCGTTCCCAATCTCCGATTGGGAACGAAGTGTGTCACGTGATCAACATTTTCAGACAAAAAAAACAAGTCAACCAACTCGTTCCCAAACTGAGTTTGGGAACGAGAGTGAAGACAACATTCACGTTTCGCGGAATGAGGAGAGACGCATCAAGTGTTGGCACACTAACGACGTCTCAATTTGTTTTTCTCGTTCCCAATCTCCGATTGGGAACGAAGTGTGTCACGTGATCAACATTTTCAGACGAAAAAACAAGTCAACCAACTCGTTCCCAAACTGAGTTTGGGAACGAGAGTGAAAAGGACTAGATTTCCCATTAACGTGGCGTAAGAAGAGATGCGTCCTGCGGCGTGTACACAAAGGGCAATTCGAATTTTAAGAAAAGGTATTAGTTCTCTATGTGCGGGATAGCTGGCATCATCCATACAGACGATCGGCACGCTCCGCCATCCGCCGAATTGTTGCGTGCAATGATCGGAGCCATTCGCCATCGCGGGCCGGATGAGTTCGGAATCTACCGGGACCATCATGCCGGACTCGTACATGCCCGGCTGTCGATCATTGACCTGCTCGGAGGACAGCAGCCAATGTCCAACGAAGATGGATCGCTTTGGATTGTCTTTAACGGGGAGATATTTAACTACATCGAGTTGCGGAATGAGCTCCAATTGCTGGGCCATCGTTTCCGGACACACTCGGACACTGAAGTTATTGTTCACGCGTACGAGGCATGGGGAAATGATTGTTTTCTGAAGTTTAACGGACAATGGGCTTTCGCTCTGTGGGATGCCCGGAATCGAAAGCTCATTTTGTCGCGCGATAGAATCGGTGTGCGCCCGCTCTTCGTGCGTGAAGCTCATGGAAAAATTTGGTTCGCAAGCGAAGTCAAAGCTATTTTTTCGGACCCCGAGGTACCTCGATCGATAGATCCGCAGGGACTTGACCAAACATTTACCTACTGGGCATCGATCGCCCCCGTTTCCGTTTTTGAAGGGATAGAAGAAATCCCCCCCGGATCCGTGCGCATCTACGATAGTGGTGGCGCGCACCATGAATGGCTCTACTGGCAGCCACTGTATGCCGACGCTCGAGAACCGTATGCACTCTCGATCGCCGAAGCGACCGAGGTTTTGCGAGAGAAACTGATGCGTGCAACAGAACTCCGAATGCTGCGCGCTGACGTTCCCGTCGGAAGCTATCTTTCCGGCGGGCTCGACAGCTCTCTCGTCGCCTGGATGGGACGACAAGCGAAGGAGGGGAGTTTTCAAACATTCTCCCTTCGTTTTGATGATGCAGAATTTGACGAAACGGCCTTTCAGCAACTGATGGCCTCGCAGCTCACGAGCACGCACCACGATATCGTCGTTTCACGGCACGATATTGCCCGCGTGTTTCCCGAAGTCGTGTGGCATGCGGAAAGGCCGATATTGCGAACGGCCCCTGCACCGCTGTATCTTCTCTCGCAGCAAGTTCGCCGATCGGGGATCAAGGCCGTTCTCACGGGCGAAGGGGCGGATGAAATGCTCGCCGGGTACGATCTCTTTCGGGAAGCAAAAATTCGTCAATTCTGGTCGCGTCAGCCTGATTCAACAATCAGACCACGGTTGTTCGAACGTCTCTATCCCTATCTCGGCCGATCTCCCAATCAGACCAAGGGGATCGCGCTCCAATTCTGGAAACAGGGTCTTGAGAGTGCCCATCTCCCCGGTTTTTCTCACGGTCCGCGCTGGTCGACGACCTCTGCCTTGAAGAGATTCTTTTCCCCTGATATTCGCCGGAGCATCGGTGCCAATCCTGCGCCGGATGTTCTTTCATCGCTCCCCAAAAAATTTGGCAACTGGGATCCACTCGGTCAGGCACAATATCTTGAAGTTGTCACGCTCCTCTCGGGCTATCTCATTTCATCGCAGGGGGACAGAATGCTGATGGCGCATTCGGTTGAAGGACGTTTTCCGTTTCTTGATTCCGACGTCATGGAATTCTGTAACGGGCTTCCCGCAGAGTACAAGCTCCGGATTCTTGATGAAAAACATATTCTCAAAAGAGTGGCTCAAGGCGTGATACCCGATCAGATTGTTCGGCGGCAAAAACAGCCGTACCGGGCTCCGGATGCAATTTCATTCGTTGGCAGGGATGCGCCGGACTATGTCAGAGAAATGCTCTCCGAGAAAGCTCTTACCGAGAGCGGATTATTCGAGAGTGCGGCTGTCTCCAAATTTTATCAAAAATGCCTCGCCAAAGGAAAGGATGCAATTATGTCCGCGACATTTAGTAATTCCGACAACATGGCTCTCGTTGGCATACTTTCATCGCAGCTTCTGTATCACCTCTTTGTGAAAGACTATCGCCATTCCTCCGAAGATCAAATATCATTCGCAACCAACGTCGACCGAGTGTCCAATCACGCACAACACGCCACTGAGGAAAACCGCCTATGAAGATCAGTCAAGAAGAAATTGGACTGAAAGTCAAGAGTTTCATCCAGGAAAATTTTATTTTTACCGGACAAGAGCTCGGTGTAGAAGAATCGCTTCTCGGCTCAGGAACGGTTGATTCCACAGGTATACTCGAAGTGATCAGTTTTCTCGAACAGACATTTGAAGTTCAATTCGAAGACAAAGAGCTCGTGGCCGAGAATTTTGATTCGATCGCAAAGATTCAATCGTTTATGTTTCACAAACTTGGCGGTGCAGGGGGCTGACATGGAGATTCATAAATACATTGCGTAGTAAAGGCCGCAATTGGCTCCGGAAAATCTCGATTTCCCCGAATTGAAATATCTTGCCAGGTGTCCAAGCGGCGCATTTATTTCATTTAGTGCAAAGCAGAAACCCACCGCTTCTGTCGGAGGTAATGTTCAGTTGGCTATGCCCGCTCAGGCGGGACGAAGAACCGGAATCCAGTTCCGATAATTGACTCTGGATTTCGCGTCAAGCGTGGAATGACATGCTTTTTCTTTTCAAAAGCCACCATCTTTGATGGTGGTCGTTTACAATCATTTTGCGCCTTTGCGTCTTGGCGCGAGACACACTTTTTGGGTTTATTCAGAAGTCTCATAGTTTAAATATCATCGATAATTTTTGTTGTAAACAACATGATCTATTCTTTATCCGATCTTCTCTATCACCAGCGAGACAACAGATTGTCACATATTGCGGTCGTCGATGGAGAACGCCGGCTCACCTACGCGGAACTGATTCATCGGACCGAACAATTTGCAGCGCTGTTGCAAGTCAGGGGAGTACAACGAGGCAACCATGTTGCCATTTACCTGCAGCGCTCCGTTGAATCTGTTGTTGCTCTTTTTGCCGTGTGGTCTCTTGGCGCCGTTGTCGTTATTATCAATGATGTTCTAAAAAATCGGCAGGTCAACTACATTCTTGCTCATTCGGAAGCTTCCTTTCTCATTACTAACAATCGTCTTCGCACTTCGCTGACTGAATGTCCATTGAACGCCGATCGCGTTCTCGCGGTCGATACTGAAAAGCCGGCAGACGGGCAACGTAGTCCCGCTCGCGTTATCGGAACCGATCTTGCTCTCATCATCTACACGTCGGGCTCTACCGGTATGCCCAAAGGGATCATGCTCTCGCATGACAACCTCATTTCCGGCGCCCGTATCGTGACAGACTATCTTCATCTCACACCGGATGAGATCATTATCAGCCTATTGCCATTTAGTTTCGATTACGGGCTCAATCAATTGTTAACAGCATTGCTTATCGGTGGGACTTTGGTGATACAGCGTTCTGTGCTGCCGGCTGATATCTGTAATACGCTGGATCGTGAGCGGGTCACGGGCATGGGGGCTGTGCCGATGGTATGGCAGCAGTTAGCAGGGGACCGGTCGCCGTTCATCAAAACGGTGTTTCCACATCTCCGCTATATCACGAACACCGGCGGGCGTATGCCGGAAAGTATCACGAAGCTTTTCCGGCAGGTTCATCAGCATGTCCGGATCTATTTAATGTTTGGTCTCACAGAGGCGTTCCGTTCTACCTATCTTCCGCCGGATCAAGTAGATGTTCGCCCAGGCTCTATTGGAAAAGCAATTCCGAACGTAGAACTCTTAGTGCTCAATGAGCGAGATGAATTGTGCAAACCGGGGGAAGAAGGAGAACTTGTCCACCGCGGGGCAAACATCGCAATCGGGTACTGGAAAGATCCTGAAAACACCGCCAAAAGATTCCGGCCGGCTCCATTCCAGCAGGGAAAAGGAGGACAAGCGGAGATTGCTGTATACTCGGGGGACTATGTGAAAACAGATGAAGAAGGGTACCTGTATTTTATCGGCCGCAAAGATCAATTGATTAAGTCGCACGGTATGCGCGTAAGTCCGGAAGAAATTGAAGAGTGCATTTTCGCATCGCGTATGGTTCAACACGCGGTAGCATTTGCGGTCCCCTTCGATGAAGTGAAAAGCACTATCGTTATCGCTCTTGTGCCTTCCGATCCTAAAACATTTTCACAAAAGGAATTGTCCCTCTACAGTAAAACTCAGATGCCCGAATATTTGCGCCCGGATGTTATCTGGCAGTTAGAAAGTTTTCCGCAAACTTCTTCCGGAAAGCCCGACCGCGTCCGTCTTCAGGAAATGTTCAAGGAACGCGATCACAAGTCCTGAGAAGGATGCCGGAGTTGAATTCGAAATACCTCGTTCGATTGCTAAAGTAAAAAAAATATGAGATCGGACCCTCTTTACAGTATACTCTTAGATCGTCTGACCGCTTCTTGGGTTGCACAACCCGATAAGCCGGAAGAAACTCCGGAATCGACTTTGAATGCCCTCTGTTTTTTCGCAGCGGGCCTTCCTGTTTCGGTCCGGAAAGCCTCACGCGAGGACATTCCGGAGTTGGACCAAGATTCGAGCGTTAAACTCCAGAGCCTCGTCGAGAAGCGTCTTGCCGGCACCCCACTTGCTCATATCACAGGGCGGCAGGAATTTCTTGGAATGGAATTGCTGGCAGGGCCTGAAGCTTTGATACCGCGGATTGAAACTGAGATCCTCGGCGCTGCAGCACTTACAATTGCAAAATCCATCGCAGATGCCCAGGGTGCTGTTGCCGTTTTGGATGTATGCACTGGGTCTGGAAATGTTGCGCTTGCAATCGCTTCAAACGAGTACCGGTCGAGGGTGTTCGGGGCAGATATTTCCGAAGAAGCAGTTATACTTGCGCGAAAGAATGCACAGCATTTGAAATTGGATAGACGGATCGAATTCAGGCAGAGTGATCTCTTTGCTGCTTTTGAGTCGGATGAGTTTTATAGGAAGATAGATCTTGTCACTTGCAACCCTCCCTATATCCCGTCCACAAAGGTCGGCAGCATGGATCCAGAAATCTCACAACGCGAGCCTCGCCTGGCTTTTGATGGCGGCTCGCTCGGGATTACGGTTCTCACGAGGTTGATCAGGGAATCTCCGAAATATCTCAAACCAAACTCTTATCTTTGCTTCGAGGTTGGACTGGGGCAAGGGAAGGCCATGGAGCAAAGGCTAAAGAAGGAGGGCGTCTACAGCAACATTCAGTCTTATGTCGATGCTGCCAATAATGTACGGGCATTGTCGGCGCAAGTCGCGTGACCACTTTTAATGCTGAATTGGCCATTCCCTTTTTATGTGCCAATGTGAAGTTAATTTAACCCGATTCAGCTATGGCTATTGGTCGACGGATGTACACCTGCGGTGCTGGTGGCGAATAGGTCAGTGACCTGTGTAGCCAAGAATCTCCCGGAATGTCTTACCCTGTTATCTTCACCAAAGAACTAGGAAAGTCGTTTCGAACAACTAACGCGTTCGAACTCCGCTTCCGTGAAGTCCTGCACAGAATTGCTCCCTAGAAGTTACCTTCGTCAACCCTGTAAGTACTAATCAGATCTATCTACACAAAAATTTTAGAAAATTACCCGACCGCATCTACACAAAACTCTTGACATTACCCGAGGTCGCAATTTATCGTCTATGACGCACTGGCATCCGATTTGTAGATCGCTTTATGGAACGTATTATATAACCATGCAACCGCTGCCCCAAGTAGGAAACCAGTGACGATCCCCCATAGCAACCCCACTATCGCCCCGCCGAAACTAACTTGATACCCATAGTATAAGGTGCGTAGCTTCGACATGGTCTGGCCCGTTCCCACTAGAGTAGAGTATATGGTTGTGAGAAATAATGTAAGTCCCCATACAATACCTATTGCCAGACCAAAAGCTCTTGCGCGCAGTTTCATGGCTGTCTCCAGATGATCGTAAGTTTAGTTGGTTGTTGATTGAACCCGCCTTCTGAGCATTGTTCAAGGAGGGCGATTAAATCTAATTAGTAGATAGCAGAGAAGCAAGCGCCTTCAATTTTGCAGGTCGGATGAAAGCTTCACAATCAAGGAGAGGTTGTTGTAAACTCTAAGATATTATGCCCTCAGACAGTTTCCAAATCCAGATAAATAAAAGTGGCGCCAAATGGTGAAAATAGCACATATTGCAACTGCTGATAGAACAATAAGATATTTTCTGTTGAGGCAACTGTGCTATCTGCGTGATTCCGGGTTTGAAGTTACTGCGCTGTCGAGTGCAGGTATCAATATTAAAGATATAGAACAAGCTGGCATTCGTCATATTGCAGTTCGTCTTACACGAAGAATAACACCAATTCGCGATTTCTTTGCCTTTGTCAGATTGTGTAGGGTTCTTCGAAAAGAGAAATTTGATATTCTCCATACCCATACTCCGAAAGCGAATCTGCTGGGTCAGTTGGCGGCAAGATTCGTCGGCATTCCCATCAGAGTTAGCACGAATCATGGCCTATATTATTCTCCAGAGTTTTCATTTTTCAAAAAGCTTTTCTTTGTCTTGGTGGAGAAAGTGTCAGCCATGTTTGCAGACACTGTTTTTGTTGTTAACAAAGAGGATGTTCATCGGATGCACCAACTGAGAATCATGGATAAGAATAAAATCCGTTTACTGGAAGGCGGAATTGGGATCAATCTTGAAACGTTCAGTAGGGAAACTGTAAGCGAGGAACATACCTTGGAGTTGCGGAAATCCTTACGCATACAGCACGATGACATGGTCGTTGGTTTTGTCGGACGTTTGGTTCAGGAGAAAGGGCTTCTCGACCTTTTCGAGGTGGCGAAGCGTATAAGGTTTTCGTGTCCCCAGGTCCGGTTTCTTATCGTGGGTGCAACGGACGCAGAGAAACATGATGCCGTTAATCCGTCAATCGCGAAAGAATATGGAGTAGAGGATATTTGCATTTTCACAGGGGCTCGAAAAGATACACCGGCCCTGTATACACTCATGCACGTGCTCTTTCTCCCGTCGCATCGTGAAGGATTTGGTCTGGTGCTTGCAGAAGCGGCGGCCATGGGGATTCCGGTCGTTGCATCCGACTTAGGAGGTTGCCGTCAGGCCGTTGAAAATCTTAAAAACGGTTATCTGCTGCCGTCAGGAGATATCAAAGCATTCACTGAAGCAATTACGAAACTTCTTAAAGATCAAGAACTACGCTTGAAGATGGGAAGCCGAGGCGAACAATTGGCCCGGGAACGATTCGACGACAGAAAAGTCAACGACTTCGTGTTGAACGAATATCGACAGGTGGCCGCAAGGAAAGGCCTGCACATTTAATTCACATCTTTTTTGCAGTGAGATGTAATTGTCTCAATCATATTGAGTTGCTGAAGGAATCCGGCCTGCGTATAAACTCGCACATCCCATTAATATCTTTTAGATAAAGACACAAACATCTAATTCTTTATTCTGGATGACAGTAATGAACCCCTGATAGCGCATGATGCTCCCAGGCGTCGGATTAACCGACGGACACGAAAGAAAAAAACCAGCGCATGTTAATTGCAAAATGGTGCGAAGAGCTCTTTGAGTTAGGTAAAAAACGTCTTTACAGTGGACTTCTCTGGGGCAAACAGCAGTGAGATAAGGGGAGAAAGCTGCATTCGAAAAAACTTTGTAATAGAATCGTGTTGAAATCAGGATCGAACAATGAGACTGCTGGAGAAATTTCGCAAATATGTTTTTTGGGTGTTTGACTTTCTTAGAGGTTGCGAGGTTCGAAAGCACTATCGGGAGATTGTGATCGAAATTAACGACGCTTCCTCGAAAAAAGCAGTACTGCGCCGTGAAAAAAACATCGCGGAAATTCTTAATCACGCTGTTAAAACCACTCAGTTTTACAAGAATAAAAATGGATTCAAGTTCTTGGGTGATTTTTCTGTTATTAATAAGGCCATTGTTCGTGAGGCACTCGACTCCTTTGTTTCTGGTGAATTTAAGCAGTCGGAACTGATACCTATCGTTACAAGTGGATCGACAGGTACGCCTTTTAAAGTGTACCATGACAGAAGTAAGAAGCTGCGGAACAGTGCCGATGCGATCTGTTTTGCTCAAATGGCAGGGTATACGCTTGGAGACAGGATTATATACATGAAGATTTTTGTTAAAGAAAAGATGAAGAACCCTGTCAAGTATTGGATGGAGAACACGATACCTGTAGATGTTATCAGAATCGATGATGCTCAGATAAAGGGTCTTCTCCGCCAGATGGAGGATGACAGATGCACCTATTCTATTGTCGGATATTCTTCCGCACTTGAATTGGTTTGTAAATACCTTGACAAGAAGAGTTACGGCAGAGTGAAGTCGGATGTGAGAGCGGTGATCGCCATTTCGGAAGCGCTGAACGATTATACAAAGGACGCGCTCCAGAAATATTTCGGTGCCCCGGTTGTTTCACGGTACTCAAACCTCGAGAACGGCATATTAGCACAACAAGAGACTGACGGATCCGGAAGATACATTATTAATACCGCTAGTTACGTTGTCGAGGTTCTGAAAATGGATTCGGATGACCAAGCCGATCCGGGTGAGACTGGAAGAATTGTCGTGACAGACTTGTTTAACTATGGTATGCCGTTAATCAGGTACGATACTGGCGACGTCGGCGCCCTATCGCCTGATTCAAGAAAAACCGGGAACATGTATCTTGCAAGAGTTGAAGGAAGAAAGTTAGACCTCTTGTATGATACGAAAGGCAAGATCGTATCGTCGTATATGGTATATAAAAACATGTGGCAGTATACTGAAATCAAACAGTATCAACTCATTCAAGAAGGCCCGAAAGATTATGTTTTCAAAATTAACCGTGATGGGGCGTTTAGTCGAGAAAGAAAGTTAATTGATGAGTTTAAAGCGTGCCTGGGGGAGGATGCGATTTTTAGAGTGGAGTATGTTTCCGAAATTCCTCTTCTATCTTCCGGCAAAAGGAGATTTGTGGTGAATAATTGTTCGAATATCCCATCGTAGATATATAAATATCCCATTAAAAAATATCAAGGTTACAAGATCTAAAATATGTTTATCGAAGGACAAAGATTTCACGAGCTATTTTTAGTTCTGAGCTAGTGTTGTGTATCAGAATTTCCTTGAATTAGTCTGGCCAGGCAAATTCATGATTCCCGACGGATTTCGAAGGTCGATGGCTTAAGACATTTTTAACTTATTTGCGATACGGGACACTAGGATAGGTCTTTAGGCGTCTGGAAAATTATGTTCAAACGCGACCATGGCTAATTTGCAGACTAATAATGATTGTGCCGCCAAGGTATTGCATAACAAATCAGGAAAAATTATTCTAAAAGACGTGTTCGGCGAAGGTGGGGCGGAATCGAAGTCCTATCTATTGGGGATTAGGATCCCATGCCATTATCGAGCTTCTATGCCACGGGAAGTGACTTTATTGAAGAGTGCGTCGTCCAGCAAATGGAGCCAATGAGACTCTCTCCATCAGGCCTCAACACGTTGAGAATCATAACTCAATTAAACAGTAATGATGAAGCTGAAATAGTGGAGCAACCCTGCAAATTTCAGTCGATTGTGCAGTTGATAATTTACATGCAGGTAATATCTCTGTACCGGTCAAAGATTTGACCGGCGTTATTGAAGGACTTGTATTTTACATGGATATTACAAAGCCCGATGAATATTATCATCCTGCGACAAAGGTTGAAATTCTGGGCTTAAAGATACCGGTACTGGAAAGAATCAGTGCAAATGGTAAAAGATGCTGCCTTATCTAATAAAAAAAAAGATATTTCGGTTGGGATGTAGCCGTTACTGATGATGGCCCTGACCTCATTGAAGGAAACCACAACTGGGATAAAGTAATTTAGCAGCGATCTGCAAAGAAGGGTTTGAGAGGGCTCATAGAGCCTTATTGATGAGCGGCGGATAAACGACCAATATAGGTGTTTGACAAAAGAGCGGACTTTCAAATGGGCCGTGAGGGCCTCATTGATTTTGTCGATGAGGCCCAAAAGCTAAAACATCATTCCTCGGCTCTTACAAATGTCTTGCTGTTCTTTTCCGGCAGTTTCGCATCATGCCTTTCAGCTTCATTGTGCACTGTATGGTCATGAACGTCGATATGCACTGTGGCGCCTTCTTCTCCAATGTATTGCGGGACAATTTTCTTCAGGAAATGGTACACGGCCCCAGTATTTCCGGCCCTCGCCGATCCGACAAGTTGCTGGATACTCCGTATCACAGGATCCGAATCGTTGCCATCATCGATTCGGATGTCAAAAAGATTTTGCGGCGCTTGATAATGATGCCTGCCATTCCTGCAAACAAATATATTTTCATGCTCGGATTTCTCGGGATTTTCCGTTTCGTAGAAGAGTTCTTCATGCATCTTCTCCCCTTTTTGCAGCCCTGTAAAGACAATATCCATGTCAACCCCTTCCGTTAATCCGCTGAGACGCAGCATGTCTCTGGCTATGTCCAGGATCCTTCTCGGTTTTCCCATATCCAAAACCATGGTTTCCCCTGCGTGACCTATCGTGCCGGCTTGCAGGACAAGCTGGACCGCCTCTGGAATTGTCATAAAGAATCGCGTAACATCAGGGTGCGTGACTTTTATAGGTCCGCCGCTTTCAATTTGGCGCTGAAAAATGGGAACGACGCTTCCGTTGCTGCCGAGCACATTGCCGAATCGTACAACGACAAAGTTCTTTCCGGTCCGATCGGCGGCCAAGCCGACAACAATTTCGGCTATTCGTTTCGTTGCACCCATGACGCTCGTCGGATTTACCGCTTTGTCCGACGATATCATGACAAGGCGTTCAACGCCATACCGATCGGCCAGATCGACAAGAATTTGCGTGCCGAGCACATTGTTCGTGACAGCATCAATCACATTCTTTTCCATGAGGCCGACGTGTTTGTGGGCTGCTGCATGGAACACGATCGTCGGCTTGTGGAGCCTGAAGACCTGTTCCATCCGATCCTTATCCCGAAGATCCGCGATCACCGGATGAACGATTACCGGTTCATTGATGATGCCTCCGCGGTTTGTAAGTTCTCTCGCAATATGAAAAATTGAATCCTCCCCGTGTCCCAGAAGCACAATCTCTTGCGGCCGGAGAGCCGTTAATTGCCTGCACAGCTCGCTTCCAATGGAGCCGCCTGCTCCGGTCACGAGCACGCGTGCACCGTGGAGAAGTTTTGCGACATTTTTTGAATCGATCTTTACCGTGCCGCGCCGTAGAAGGTCTTCAATCCTGATGTCGCGAAGCTGTGCAACAGCCGATCCCGCGAGGATTTCATGAATACTCGGAATCGTTCTGCTCTTGACGTTTGCCGTCTTGCATGCATCGACAATTCCCTGGATGACTTTGCCGGGGGCTGTGGGCATTGCGACGATCACTTCTTCAATCGCTATTCGCTCCACGATCGAAACCATTTCATCAAGAGTCCCTAAAACGTCGATACCGTGGATGCGCATATTTTTTTTGGCAGGATCATCATCGACAAACGCCACAGGAACCAATCCGATCTGCGGATTTGCACGAAGTTCCTTGACGATCATTGAGCCGGTAAGTCCGGCACCGACGATTAACACATTTTTACCCTCATGGCCGATACCCATCCTCATCCGCTCGTTAAAGACATACGCCACCCTGATAGCAAACCGTAAACCTCCGATCATCATCATCGTCACAATACTATCTAACATCGGTACCACAATTGGAAAGTTCGCGGGAACCAAGCCAATCGGTTTCAAAAATCCGAAGAATGCAATGATGGTGAGTACCCACGATGCGAGAGTTACCTCGATAAGCGAGATGGCCTCGTCCACGCTTGCATAGCGCCAGTAGCGACTGTAGAAATTGAAATAGAGAAATACGCCTTCTTTTATGAGGAGGGACGCCAAGGTATAGATAGCCAACGGCGCCGCAAGTTGGAGGAGCAAGGAGGAACAATCGCCTACCAGGCACAGCGCGGGCAAAAAGCATATTGCGGGAATTATAGCAAAAGCGATGACATCGAGCATTAATAAATGCCGATTTCGCAGCTTGAGGAGAAACGCAAAGAGGCTTTTTTTCATGGACCAATTACCGTTTTGCAGATGATCGTTGAATTTTGTCAGTGTCATTTCTTACCTCTTGTCTCCTGTTGAAATACAATATGCACTCGGCAAAGATACGCTAATACCGTTCAGTTTTTGCGCCGTCATTTCTTTACAATAGTTCGCAACGTTATCCACAAAAGAGTACAATTTATTATTTTTATAGCAGCATGAATATAGAACTGGTCTCAAAAATTTCAATTGTTATGAATCCATTTGATCTTTGTGAGTCTGCATCAATGCTTCGATTTCGGACTTCAGGGATGAATGATGCTGGGGCGAAACACTCGTATCGCCGGCAAACATCTCCTGCATCGCGTTCGTGAGTCTCAATATTAGTGCAACAACAGATGCGATGAATTGGTACTCCCGTTCAATTTCTTCAAAAGCTTCGCGAATTCTTTTTTGTGTCTCCTCGTTCACGTCAGCGGCCAGGGCCTCAGAGTGTTCTCGAATATTGAGGGCAACAAGTGCGAGTGAATTGTTCGCAACGTGAGACAGCGAATCGATGGAGCTTTGGTAAGACTCCAGTGATGTCATGACCCGGTCGCAGTCTCTCACAAGCTGGAGACGCTGCTCTTTTTCTTTTTGAAAAAGGTGCCGCTCGTGTGTCCCTCTCAGGAGAATGTCCAGATGTCCGATGTCTATGAGATCTTTTTGCACGTAGTCGTATGCCCCCAGTTTCATGGCCTCCACGGCAATATGTTCTGTCCCGGCCGCGGTTAGCATGATGACGGGAGTATCATTCTTCTGCTCGTGCATCCATTGCAGTACGTTGAGGCCGTTCATGTCTGGCATCATGTAATCGAGGAGAACGACATCAAATGGCTGAGGAGCGTTTCCAATCGTTTCAATAGCCTCCCTTCCGGAGGAGAGAACGGTCACTTCATATCCGTAATTTTCTTTAAGCCGTAGAGAAGTCCCCATCGCAAACGACTCCTCGTCATCTACAAACAGTATACGCATCGGATTGTTACTCATATGGTGTCAGTCCTGAAAAGATCTATTTGAACAGAAATGCGACACACGAGACTGATTTTTCCCCTTGGCAAATTGAAATTCAATCATCAACCGGCAAAAAAACCTTAAAAAACCTCAATTCATCCAGAAAGAATCTCTCTCGATTACTGTATCATTCTATCGTTTATAGGCCAAATAATCAATTTAGAAAGCTCCAATTTTATTAGAAAATTCTAACAATAAAAACAGTATGAAAAAGGCGCAAGCTTTCACTGTTGACGCAAACTAATCACATTGTCGGCTTAGAAAGGAAGGGTAGATATTCAATCTGAACAGAAAGTATACGACTTAGATCGTGAACAAAAGTTGATGCAAATCACATTCTGTCGACTGAGCTAAAAGGTAGCAACGGGGGAGCGCCTGGCTCCACGGGGGGTACCAGAGGGAAACGCAAGAAGAATGTAGTGCCAACGCCGATCTCGCTTTCAACCGAGATCGATCCACCGTGGAGGTCCACGACGAGTTTTACAAGAGCCAGGCCGAGACCCGTTCCACGATTGTCGCTTGCGACGTCATTGCCCCGGATAAACGGCTCGAATATTCTGTGGAGAATCTCCGGGGGGATTCCGTTTCCGGAATCCGCAAACTTGATAAGGACGTGTTCCCCTTGCTGTTCATAGCTAAGGTGAATCCTGTGATTTTCTGGTGTGTTTTTCACAGCGTTGTCCAGAAGATTGAAGAACACCTGGCGAAGTCTATCGGCGTCGGCGGAAATATACAGTTCGGGCCCCTTTCCCAGAACCACAGCAATATTTTTGGGACGCGTAAGAAAGAACGCTTCATCATAAAAATCCTTGAAGAACCGTTGAACCGAGATAGTTTCAACATTCAAGGCGAATGTTCCCGCCTGCATTGTGCTGAGATTGAGAAGGCCTTCAACAGTATTATTGAGGCGAAGCATATCATCGTAGACTCCTCCGACCAGTTTCTGGAGAGTTTGAAGAGGAATATCCGCAGAGAGTGCGTCTTCGAGCTGGTTTTGGATTATTGTCAGCGGCGTTCGAAGTTCATGGGATGCAAACGAAGAAAAATTGAGAGCGTGGTTCCTCGCGGTATGGAGTCGTTCAACCATTTTCAACGTCATCTCGATGCCGCTTCCTCGTTCACTATTGATCGGCGGTGCTTTCTGCATCGGGTCTGACGACGATGATTGGCGCAGGAGGTTGTCGAGATGCTCATTGAGTGCACGAACGGGCCGGATGAAAAAACCATACATAAATAATCCAGTGAATGCTACGAGCAGCGAAAATAGGATGAGCACATAGCGTTCGTCGGACAAATTTTTGATTATACATTCGTTCAACGTCGGATCAGGATACGCCGCACAGATAGTAAAACCATTGACCTTCGTTGCGAGAACTCTGAAGAATTGACCTCCGTCGATATCCACAGTTCGGATCCCGCTGCCCGCAGGATCCCGGAATTTGACGAACGATATGTGCGGATCGAGTTTTGGGGAGCGGAAGAAAAGTTCATCGCGGGAGTCGGTTATTTCGATCGAGAGTTTGCTGTCATCCTGCTCGGTCAGCATTTCGAGGTCTGCGCGAATTTCGCTCTCGGGTGTGTGTTGCGTTTCTATGAGGCGCAACAGACTTGCCGCGATCGTTACGTTCCGATTAAGAGTTCGATCGGCCTGTTCTGCGAGAGAGGATTGCAGAAATTTCATATGGACGATCAGAAAGGCGGCAAGAGCGGCAATGGAAAGCGAAATGTACCAGAGCAGAATTTTTTTTAAAAAAAATTTCGGATGCATTGTGCCTATCGATCTCTGAGAATGAAACCTTCACCGCGAATTGTTTCTATGAGTTTCGGAGAAAACCCATCGTCAATAGAATCTCTTAGGTAACTTATATAGACATCCACAATATTCGTACCCGTATCGAATTTGTACCCCCACACCTGTTCGGCAAGACGCCTTCGAGTCAAAATAGTATTTTTGTTCCGCAGGAAGAATTCTAACAATGCAAATTCCGTTTGTGTCAGATTAATTACTTGGTTCCCCCTTTTGACGACTCTCTTCACCACATCCAGCGTCAGATCGGCGCTCTGCAGAATGGAACTACTCAACACGCCTGAACGCCGTAGAATCGCCTGTATGCGGGCGAGCAGTTCTGCGGAATCAAAAGGCTTGGTAAGGTAGTCATCAGCCCCGATCTCGAATCCCTTGATTTTGTCTTTAATCGAGTCTCTCGCGGTAAGTATTAAGACCGGCGTGCTGTAAGAAGACGATCGAATGTAATGAAGTACCTCAAAACCGGATTTCTCGGGCAGGTTAAGGTCGAGCACCATGAGTTGCAATTCCTGGCGAGTAATCGAATCTATCGCCGACTGACCGTCAAACACCAGAGTCACCTCGTATCCTGAGCGGACAAGCAAGCGTTCCAATGAATGCGCAAGCCTCTTTTCGTCCTCGACAAGGACGATTTTTATTTTTTCATTGGATTTGCTCTCCGTAGCTTTCCCGAAAGAATTTATCATGGTATGTGATCGCACTTAAGAAGGAGCCGTCATGAGAGAATAATTCATAACCATTCGCTCAATACGTTCCCGAATAACGAACAAAGTTCTCTAACTGCCGGCCAATGCTCGCCAATGTCTCTCGTGCCAGGGAATGAGAGTCTGACGGGCATCCTTAGTAAATTTATCTTTGAACAAACGCGCCGGTACAATATACTTGGAAATAATGAGGGGAGGTGAAATTGTCAGGGGCACCTTCGATCAAATCGGAAATCCAATCAACATAGATCACTCGCCCTTTCGTGAATCCTGCTTGTGAATCTCTCCAGGGCGGGATCCCCTCCCGAGGCATCGCACAACTCAGATAATGTATGGGTTGTGATTATTAATTGCAAGATTAGTCTTATTCAATGGCGGCAACTTTCCATAGTTCCAAAATTGTTAGACTGCGTTCATTCAATGTTAATGTTTGTTGAATTATCGTAAAGAATCAAGGACACTCTGACAGGGAGCGACTCTGATCTATCGAATGTTGCCTCCAATAGAACTCACGAGAGGGGTTCGAATTGAAAGTTCTATAGTTGAAGCAGATAGGCGGCATGTGATTGGAAATTTGACGAAATTTCTCTCCTAACACACGGTGAGTCCGAAGGTTGGTGAAAAGTCGTCCGGCCATTCTTGCACTTCCTGAATTTTTTGACTACTTTCTTTCTGGGAACATCATCACTTCAACCTATCTTCAATGACGAGAGCAAAAGCGACTTCTCCCTCACGTAAGACTCCAAAACCTCTTCCGCCGAAAGGCGATGCTCTCAGCCAGCGTAAGCTCGATTCCCGCGCAGAAGACTCCCGGTTCATCGCCGCTGCGATCGCCGGCAATCAGCCCGCGTACCGCGCCCTCATGAAGAAATACCACGATCCGATATGTAATTTGCTGTACCGCATGATTCACGACAAAGACGAAGTGGAAGATTTAACGCAAGAGGCGTTCATCAAAGCGTTCCAGTCGCTCGCGAGTTTCAACGAAGAATTCGCTTTTTCAACATGGCTGTTCAAGATTGCGAGCAACAATTGCATCGACTATATCCGGAAAAAGAAGCTGCAAACATTCTCGATCGATAAACCTATTGAATCATCCGACGGCGATTTTTCCTTCGAAATTCCGGACTCGACCTACGAGCCCGACCGCGACCTCATCGCGCGGCAGCGGACGAAACTCCTCGAACAGGCGATCAAATCTCTTCCCGCAAAATACCGGACCGTCATCCTCATGCGCCATACCGAAGAAAAGGATTATGCCGAAATTGCCAGGCAATTGAGGCTTCCTATCGGAACCGTGAAAGCCCACATTTTCCGTGCCCGCGAAATGCTCTACAAAAACCTTCGAAAAAAGATACTACTTTATTGAAAGAGTGTGTAACTCTGCCTTTCTTTTTCCGTAGTACGAAAAGGAAGAATCCGTAAAATGCTTTTGAACGGCCGCTCTTCCCGATCAACCGGTGCTGGAAAAGGGCATTCATTCAACTAAAGTTCTGAAACTGGTGCTGAGAGTTTACGCAGGTAGTGTTGTCCTATGCGAATTACAAGAATACATATAATGTTGAAGGCGGCGCCTTTCGTTTTGTCCGCAGCGCTCGCGATGCATGCCTTCGCGGGCGGTCTGCACAAGGAAATAAAACGCTCCACTGAAAAAGAGGTCCGTATAAAGCTTGAATCATCGTTCGGAACAGTGGTATTCTCCAAAGGCGTTTCCAATAAAGTTCTCATTTTTGACTTAAAGATGGATGAGGATCGTAAGCCGAATGTCGATATCGACTATCGCATCAAAAACGATATCGGCTATCTTGACATCTCGCGCGAATCGGACGGAGGGACCTCCTTCTTCCCGCACGTCAACGACGATGAAGAGAAGAACGACGGCAATTTTGTGAACGGGAAGTGGTATATGCGCTTTACCGACGCAGTTCCGCTTTCTATCGATGCGGAACTCGGCGCGGGACGGGGCGACTTCGATATGACCGGTCTGGATATTAAAGACTTCACAATGTCGGCCGGTGCCAGTTCAACAACGCTGCTCTTCGGCGAACCGAACAAGAGTGAGATCGAGGACCTTGAAATCAAATCCGGCGTCAGTAAATTTGTGGGGGAGAAGCTGTGCAATGCGAACTTCCAACGGATGGTCTTTGAAGGGGGAGTCGGCTCATACTATTTGAATTTCGACGGCGAACTTCACCGCGAGGTCGACGTAAGGATCAAGATCGGTTTGGGGGTGGTAACGATCGTGATTCCGCGTGAGACCGGCGCGAAAGTCCACTACCAGGAAAACTGGTTCTCTAATTTTTCCATCGACAAAGATTTTGACGAAGAAAGAAAGGGCGTGTACGCAACGGAAAATTATTCATCGGCAGAAGGGAAGATGAACATTTATATTGAATCCGGCCTCGGAAGTGTGAAAGTGAAGCTGGAGAAATAATCCACTAAGAACACGAAAACACACGAAGGGTCAGAGGACCTCATTTCGTAAGTCTACTTAAGAAATGTGCTCTCTTCGTGTTTCTTCGCGAACTTCGTGGATTTTTTATTTGCCGTATTTGAAAAACTGCGACCACTGATAGGGTGCATTGAAATTCGGAGATTTCGCCATCGCCACAACTAAGAACACGAAAACACACGAAGGGTCAGAGGACCTCATTTCGTAAGTCTACTTAAGAAATGTGCTCTCTTCGTGTTTCTTCGCGAACTTCGTGGATTTTTTATTTGCCGTATTTGAAAAACTGCGACCACTGATAGGGTGCATTGAAATTCGGAGATTTCGCCATCGCCACAACGGCCGAGCGGTACGCATCGTTGACATTGCTTCCCCTGGCGAGCGCGGAATAAAATTTCTCGCTGAAGAATTTGTTTGCTTTCGATTCGGAGGGTCTCATGGTGAGAATGATGTTGGACGAGCCGTTCATCATCAACAGCGCCGCATGCATCGGCGTCAATCCGCTTGTAACAGATTGTCGGTTGGAAAGGTAGACGATCGGAAACGGATGAAGGCGCAGGAAATCAGCCACCGGGATATTCGCATCCGGGTCCGTAATACTTCCGCTTGAAAGAACAAATGTCGACAGGCCGGGGAAGAGCGTATCGGTCATAAAGTCGGTCGAAAGCTGCAGCACATCTCCGAACGAATCAAACAATTGTTTCTCGTTTGCATTCTGCGAGACATACACCGTTGCTTCCCGGAAGAAGCTCCGGATATCGCGCAGCTCAAAATCGAGCGGCCAATCGTTTCCGCGGGGATTGCCGACAGCGATGACAGTGTTAGTGAAACGGGGGGGTAACTGAAGACTTTTCGCAGCCGCAAGATAAGGAAGATAGGAGACGTCGGCGATTTCGACCATCGGCTTTATCCCTTCGTTGGTCGAACGGGTAAACGCGTGGAATGGAATTCCCTCCATTTCGTGCGGGGGAACGATGACAACACGTTGGATAAAAAACCGTTCTACCGGGCGTAGAAAATAATTGTACAACTCCTGCGACAATCGATCGATATCGGTAGTGTGAAAATACCCTGTTGCGGTGCTGTGAGTGTGTTCGTTCAGCATGATGTCGTACTGGCGGATTTTTTCGAGCACGATATCTTTGTATGCCGGAACTTCCACGACATTCACCGGCGTTTGGCGTCCCATCCCGTCGAATGAGATCACGAAAATCACAATGCGGTCGTCGGCAATGAGGTAATCCAGGACGACCGTTCCGTACGACAGCGCCGAGCGAAGCTCCGCTTCCTGAAATGCCGGCGTGCGGACAAGAATTTCCATCTGCGGGTATTTTTGCGATAGCGCAGAACCGGCGCCCGACAGTTGATTTTTTGTCGATGCCACTTCACCAGCGAGCGCTGCGATGGCTTGCGCATCCCGCTGATTTGCATTGAGCCCCTTCTGGAACGAGAGCTCAGCTTCTTTGATGCCCGCCGACTCCATTTGTTGTTGTATCGACTCTACTGCCTGTCCTGCGTTCTTGTCGCGAAATTCATAAGGGAATGAACGCAGCTCGGTTGAGAGGAATTTCGTTTTTCCCTGCTCGTAGATATCCAGCGCTTCTTCTGCACGTCCCTGGCGTGCGAGCGCGGCGGCAAGCGGCTCGTACCAAAAAGTTTCCCCGGCAAACGGTCTTCCCTCTGCGGTCGCTCCTTGGCGAATCCCCAAAAATTCTTCATCATCTCCCCAGTTGTTGAACTCGCCCGCCTGATTGCTGCATAATTCGAACGCCCGCCTGTAAAAAGTGAGCGCGCCGTCCGTGTTCCCTTCTTTCTCTTTCATTGCACCAAGCTTGTAGTTCGCATACGCATCCCCCGAAACATTCCCTGATCGTGAAAAAAGCGTCATGGCTTGCTCGTAATACGTTCCGGCGGCGATCGATGCCTGCTCGTTCGGGCTGACAGCGGTGATTTTTTGTTCGCAATCTGCGATCGCGATTAAAAGATAACCGATGGCGATTTTTTTTCCGGCGTCCTTTGCAAGCGAGTACCCTTCGATGAAACTTTGTTTTGCCAGCTCGTACGCGAAGTTGTGCTCGTACACTTTTCCGAGCGCCGTGTAGAGGAGGATCAAAAGATCGTTTGTCTGTTCATTCTTTTCGCCGCTGGGGAGGTTTTCGAGAATGTCGATGCCGTCGTGAAATGATTGAGCCGACGAACTCCACTCTCCGAGCGATTCGAGGGCCCTTCCCCGGTCGTAATTGAATTCTCCTTTTACAATGACGTTCGGGACTGAGCCGACAATATTCTCTACGGTTGCGAACGTTCCCAGTGCTTCTTCTCTTCTCCCAAGTTTTGCGTATGTATAACCGACCCGCGACAACGCCCTCACGATTGCAGGAGAGTATCTGCGTTTGTTGAAGATGGCCACCGCTGATGCGAACTGGTCAAGGGCATTCTCGTACTGCCCGGTCCAGAGGAATGCATTTCCAAGGTTCATGCTCGTTTCCGGGTCGGGCTCGTTGTTCGAAACAAGTTTGCTGACATCGAGCGCGTCGGTCAAAATATTTACTCCTTTTTCGACGTCTCCCAGACTGATGGATAAATTTCCGACGGCGTTCATCGAACGGACTTCGGCAGCGTGGTTGCCGACCTGCCGGTAGTACTTCCATGCCTCCGTATTATTTTCGATCGCACTGGAAAAAAGTCCAAGGGAAGCTTCAACTTTTGCCTCGGTGGAACGGTCTTCTGCCAGCTTGTCCCACTGCTGAAGCTGTTGGTCCAGCGGCAGGATTTCAGAAAAGAGCTCTTCGGCATGAAGATTGTCATGCATGTTGATGCATTCGACCGCTTTCGTCCGGAGTTCCTGCGATTTTACTGCTGGGTCTTCGTTGTCCTCTCCGATATCGCAGCCGCCAAGCGACAGCAATACAGTGGAGAGAAGGAACGAGATGATTTGTCGAATGGAGTAGTTTTTCAACTGTGCAAGTTTTTGAGGGTCAATGGTGTCTCGGCCGACATCATGAATAAATAAAGTATCGCCGCACACCCAATATATGAAGTAGAGATGAAAAAAGAAAAGGCCGAACCCGACATTGTCGAACTCGGCCTTTCATGTTTTGAAAAACACTATGATCAGAGAGTGAACATCAATCCAGCAGTTGCGGAATTATACGTTCCGAAATTGTAATCGGCATTAATGTTAATGGCGGCAAGTTTGAAGCTCAGTCCCAGCGTCAAACGCGATTTGTTGTCGCCTTTTATCGGGAGATTGACCTGGATCTGCTGGGTTCCGCCACCCGGCGTCGAAAGGGTCGATGTATAGTTGAACGTCATTGTGGAGCTTTCCAGCATAAAGCCGGCGTACGGCGTAACGCTGAATAGACCGGGGCCGAAGGTTTTGCTTGCGTTGATTCCGTATTCGGATGCCTTGGTGGTAAGAATTGTTCCTGCGTCTAACGTTTCAGTAAAGTAGCTGAGGCAAACGTCCACCGGAAGCGGATTCGGGAACCAGATACCGGGATTGTGTTGAATCCCGTAGCCGAAGAATTTGAGTTTTCCAAAATCGGCGTTCTGGTATGCCGGCAGCCATCGGAATGTGAGCTGTGTTCCGACTATTGTGCCGATGCTCAACTGCGGAGCAATGAGCGGGAGCGCTGGAAGATTCCCGAGATAGCCGGTTACGCCCGTTGTGATGATGTTGTCAGGAATCGGAAATGTTTGTCCATTGACGACAATATTTTGGCCTGGGAACTTGACCTTGACACTGTCGCTTTTTGATCCGACGATTGTCGGCCCGGTGAGTTGCACACTAAACACGGTGCTGGCAATTTTGTTTTGTATCGCCAGTTGTTGGGCGGGAGAGAGTAGATCATAGTTTGGAATACTCTGTGCCAACGTCGCGCTCTGTGTGGCATCGAATGAGAATAGTCCGTTGACGCCGTTAGAAATCGTCCTGTTCGAGCTATTGTAAAGCGCTCCCATTGCAACGACACCGAATTCCAGGTCGAAACCGACCATCTTTGCACTCGGCGCTTTGTGAAACCAGCCTCCATTGAGATCGGCTCCAAAACCGGAGACGACCGGTGCAACGTATCCTTGAACTGCGCTCCCTGCCATTTTCTGCAACGTCGAATCCAATGAACCGCTGTATGCCGAAGCCGATACCATCAGCAAACAACAAAGCGACAAGAATAGAAGGTTTTTCATTGTTTGACTCCTAGATGTTAATGTGTGTGATTGATCGACGAATAAAAAAAGGAAAGGAGGAACAAATCCCGAAAACATCAGGCAATGAATGGTTCCGAAAGAATTCTTGACAAATATACGCTAAAATTATTTAAACACAAACATTTTTTTGAAAATTGAGCTTCTGTTGCGCGGAGTCACACACATTTTTTTTGCCAAGCCTCAATGTTTGCCAATAAACGACCGCGCGGATGAAGGATTCGATCATTCAAAAGCAGTAATTTTGGCGGGAAGAACCTCGACGTTTTCGGCACAGTTGCAATTATCAACACTTTTTTATACTATTGCAGTGGTTCCTACTATCCACAAACGGCGAGGATGTAATGAAATCCACTGGAATAAAAAAATTGTATTATTCCATCAGCGAGGTAAGTAAGATTACCGACCTTGAACAATATGTCTTGCGGTACTGGGAATCGGAATTCGAGCAGTTAAAGCCCGCTAAAAACAGGGCGGGCAACAGAATCTACACGAACAAGGACATCAAGCTCATCCTCTACATCCGTCAGCTTCTGCGGGAAGAACGGTACACTATTGAAGGGGCAAAGCAAGTCCTGAAGTCGTGGACGCCGGAAGTCGAAAACGGCGAGCAGCTGCAATTGATCCCCCCCGACGCGCCGCCGATCCATGCCCCCGCGGAAAGCGCAGCCGTCCTGCCTGTTGCAACTGACCAGAGATTACGAGAAGATTTATTAGAAGTAAAAACGTTCCTTGAAGAGTTGCTGGTGAAATTAAATTGAGGGGGATTTGGTCTTTGGGAGTTCTGCACGAATAAAAAAGTCTTTGCCCCGCAGCAAAGACTTTTTTATTGTTGACTTACTAGAACCTATCTCAAAAATGGTCTTGTGTTAGCCCTTCGACGCGTCCCCCTTCGGGGGACTTGCTCAGGGTGAATAAATGGCCCGTTCATCCTGAGTAAGCGATCCCGCTCGAAGAGCGGGAGAGCGCATCGAAGGATCAAGTGACATGTTTTTGAGATGGCTTCTAGAACGTTGTCGGAACGGCGGGATTCTCACGAGGTGATCCCGTTGGGAGAACCCGCGACCCCTACCACCCAAGGTAGTGCGCTAACAGCGGAGAGATGCTGTGGGGATTTCTTGAAAATTGTTTCGATATAACTCATGTTTAATTTGTTGTAACTCGCGCCATCCACGAGGTGATTTCAGAAATTGTTCTCTCAAAATTGCTTCTTTGCGGGAAGGATAGGATTCGCAATATATTAGAGTCCATGGTCTCCGGATGACGTGGGTAGTGTTACAGTTTGAGCATATCAAACCGAAAAATGTGTGTCATGCCAGCGAAAGCTGGCATCCAGACCGATTAAACTGGATTCCGGCTTTCGCCGGAATGACATTTACTTCGAAATTGTAACACTACCGATGACGTGTACGTAGAGCGTCTGCTATTATGCTGAATCAAACGTGCTTGTAGATTAGAAGTTTGTCCGATGTAGAATTTTTCTGTTGATCGGCTTCTGAGAATATAGACCCAGAAATGCATTGACCAGGATAATGGAGAATGTTGTTCAAAAGAATGGTTGCGGGGGAGTGTTCTGTCGGAACGGCGGGATTCTCACGAGGTGATCCCGTTGGGAGAACCCGCGACCCCTACCACCCAAGGTAGTGCGCTAACAGCGGAGAGATGCTGTGGGGATTTCTTGAAAATTGTTTCGATATAACTCATGTTTAATTTGTTGTAACTCGCGCCATCCACGAGGTGATTTCAGAAATTGTTCTCTCAAAATTGCTTCTTTGCGGGAAGGATAGGATTCGCAATATATTAGAGTCCATGGTACTCCGGATGACGTGTACGTAGAGCGTCTGCTATTATGCTGAATCAAACGTGCTTGTAGATTAGAAGTTTGTCCGATGTAGAATTTTTCTGTTGATCGGCTTCTGAGAATATAGACCCAGAAATGCATTGACCAGGATAATGGAGAATGTTGTTCAAAAGAATGGTTGCGGGGGAGTGTTCTGTCGGAACGGCGGGATTCGAACCCGCGACCCCTACCACCCCAAGGTAGTGCGCTAGCCAGGCTGCGCTACGTTCCGTCTTCAAAAAAAACTTAAATTAATGTACGAATTATGCTCTCGAATGTCAAAACAATGCTGTGTCGTTCTTTGCCGGTTACCCGCATTCGCGGAACGGCATTTACCGTTTTTCTTCTTTCACTTTTTTTCGTTGCTTCTCCCGGCGCGGCCCAAATTAACCATGCCAATCAATTGGTGTTCGTGGTGACTTCGGATTGGAAGTCCACCACAGGCTTAATGTATCTCTTCAACCGGACCGACGACGGCTGGCTGCAGTATAATGTTCCGTGGAAAGTGGTTGTCGGTGATTCCGGCCTCGCATGGGGAATAGGCCTTCATAAGATTCCTCCCGGAGAACGGATGAAAGTAGAAGGCGATCACCGGTCTCCCGCGGGCATATTCGAACTGGGAGATTTTTTCGGCTATGACTCCGTGCCTCCGCCCGGCATTCGGTTTCCTTACCAACAAGCGACCAAAGTGCTTCACTGTGTTGACGATACCGGCTCCGTGTTCTACAATTCGCTCGTCTCAGAAAATGAGGTCAAAAGAGATTCGCTGGGAAGGCTCCCGTGGAAATCTTCGGAAGTGATGAAGTTGGATTCAAGCTACTATAAATACGGCATTGTTGTGAAACATAATCCGCACTCGATTCCCGGAAAAGGAAGTTGTATCTTTCTCCACATCATCGGCTCCGACAGCTCGGCGACATCGGGATGCACGGCAATGGGAGAGGAAAATCTCCTGTTTCTCATGCAGTGGCTCGACCCTGATGAGCATCCTATGCTCGTGCAGCTGCCGGCATCCGCGTTTCGGGAGTACTTGCTCGAGTGGAATTTGCCTCTTCTCCAGAAAAATTAGCTGGCAGCGCGTACACGGATAGCATCAGAAACTCAGCAGTGAGACCCCAAAAACTGAGCCCGAACTTTGCGTCATCGGTGTACAGGAAGTCTCTCCGAGTAGAATATTTATGAGATCGAAATTAAAAATCTTCATCGGAATTTTCGGTTCGTTGGTTGTTATCACGCTCGTCACGCTTCTTATCCTTCGCTATCTTGTGACGAAATCGTTCCCCGCAGTGGACGGCACTATCGTTGTTGCCGGTTTGCAGAATCCTGCAACGGTGCAGCGCGATGAGTTTGGAATTCCCCACATCACCGCAGGAAATGAACACGACCTTTTTTTTGCGCAAGGGTATGTGCATGCGCAGGACCGCCTCTGGCAAATGGATGTTGCCCGCAGGGCCGGCGAAGGGCGATTGTCCGAAGTCTTTGGCCCGTCGACAGTGAAGTTTGACAAGCTCTTCAGGACGGTCGGGATGGAGCGGATCGCCGAAAAACTCGAACAGAATCTTCATCCCGAATCCCGCCGCATTCTTCAAGCTTACAGCGACGGCGTGAACGCGTTCATCCGATCACACCGCGGCAAATATCCTATTGAATTCGATATGCTGAATTACGCCCCCGAAGAGTGGAAGCCGATCCATTCTCTTCTCGTCTCCCGGCTGATGGCATGGGAACTGAACATCTCCTGGTATGTCGATCTTGTGCTCGGAGATGTATATAAGACCTTCGGCGAAGAGAAAGCAAATGAGATTTTCCCCACCTATCCTGAAAACATTCCCGTCATTGTTCCGAAAGGACTCCACGCCGAAGTGTATCCGGACAATCTGCTCAAGTTGATCGACGTCGACCGGGAGTTCAGGACGTTTTTCGGGACGACCGGAATTCATATCGGAAGCAATGCGTGGGCTGTCGGGCCGCAAAAATCCGTGAGCGGGAAAGCCATGCTGGCCAACGACCCGCATCTCGGTTTCTCCGCTCCGTCAAAATGGTATGAACTTCATCTCCGCGGCGGTGAATATGATGTCGCCGGTGTTTCTCTTCCCGGTACGCCTATGGTGGTGATCGGCCATAATCAGCATATTGCGTGGGGACTCACCAACGTCATGGCAGACGATGCCGATTTCTATCTCGAGATGACAAACCCCGCCGGGGAATATCTTTTCCGGGATGTCTGGAGCCCGATGACGGTAATCCAGGATACCATTATCGTCAAAGATTCCTCCGCGATTATCCTGACGGTCAAATCGACGAACCATGGGCCGATCATCAATGAGGTCAACGCAGTCGGTTCAATAACCAAAGATGTTCTGGTCTCGATGAGATGGACGGGACAGGATGTCAGCGACGAACTGTACTCGCTGGTCCTGATCGACAAAGCAAAAAATTGGAACGAATTCAAAAACGGTGTTAAAGAATTTGCCGTTCCGGGGCAGAATTTTGTTTATGCAGATATCGACGGCAATATCGGTTACCTGGCCGGCGTCCGGTTGCCGATCCGGTCGGCGCAAAATCCAACGCTCCCGATGCCGGGGTGGACCGGAGAGAATGAGTGGAACGGATTTGTTCCGTTCGAACGTTTACCTTCTCTTTTCAATCCTCCGCAGCATTTTATTGCGACTGCCAATAATAAAATGGCCGACAACTCGTTTCCGTATTATATCTCGAACCTCTGGGAACCGCCGTCACGTATTCAACGGCTCGACGAACTTTTGCGGAAGCAGGAAAAACTTTCAGTCGAAGATTTTGTACGGATACAGGGGGACTACTATTCATATTTTGCGAAGGAGACGACCCCGTATATCATCCACGCGTATGATTCTACAACAGGAACAAGCGCCGACGTACAGACTGCGCTGAGCTATTTTCGGAACTGGCATTTTCAACTCTTGAAAGATGATGTGCCGACGACACTCTTTCATGTTTTCTTTACACATTTGTTGAAGAACATTTTCCAGAATAAAATGGGGGACGCGTTGTACGAGAAATATATTGCCGTTGCGAATATTCCGTACCGCACCGTTCCAGCCCTGCTGAAGAATCCTTCGTCCTGGTGGTTTGACGATCCATCGACGCCGCAAATCGAAACGCGCGATGACGTCATCAGAAAAAGCCTGAGGGAGGCAATCCAGGAGTTAAAGACTTCGCTGGGTGGAGAGATGAAGACATGGCAGTGGGGACTGCTCCACACTGTCGTCTTCCGGCACCCGTTCGGCTCACAGCCGCCGCTGGGTTCCGTTTTCAATATCGGCCCGTTTCCAATCGGCGGCTCTGGAACCACGCTCAACAACGGAGAGTATTATTTGGCCGCTCCGTACCAGGTAACGTTAGGGCCGTCGATGCGGCAAATCGTCGATTTCTCGGACATCAACGGGGCGCTCTCGATTATTCCGACGGGGGAATCGGGACAGCCGATGCATGAGCACTATTCCGACCAAACGCCGTTGTGGCTGAGCGGCGAATACCACGTGATGCCGATCGACAGCGCACGCGTCGCCCAGGCAGCGAAACACACGCTCTCTCTTCTTCCTGGCAATTAAACTAGAGGACAACACCCCAATGGAAATGCAAAATCGATACGGGAAAACAAAGATTGTCTGTACCCTCGGGCCGGCATCGTCGACAGTTGATGTGATCGAAAAAATGGTCCGGGCTGGGATGGATGTCGCACGTCTCAATTTTTCGCACGGCACCCACGAAGAACATTATGCCATGATGAAAGCCGTTCGCGAGGCTGCCGGGCGGGCCGGCGAGCCGATCACGATTCTCCAGGATCTACAGGGACCGAAGATCAGAACGGGGAAGCTCTCATCGCCCGAAGTGCGCCTGGTTGATGGCGCAAAATTCACGATCACGATCAATGAAATCGCCGGGAACGCTGAGCGTGTATCCACCACGTACCAAAATTTGCCGAAGGACGTAAAATCCGGCGATACAATATTGATGGACGACGGCCTGCTTCAACTCAAGGTGCTGAGCTCGACGGCAACCGATGTGGTGACCGAAGTCGTTCACGGCGGAATTCTGAAAGAGCACAAAGGGATCAACCTTCCAGGTGTAGCAGTAAGTGCCCCATCGTTAACGGAAAAAGACATGGAAGACCTGGAGTTTGGCATCGCGAATGACATCGACTACGTCGCTCTTTCGTTCGTTCGCACCGGCGACGACATACGCCGCCTGAGAGAGTTCATTATTTCAAAAATTGATAAGCATAAGAAACTCCCCATCATCGCAAAGATCGAGAAGAGGGAAGCGCTGGATAACATCGACGAGATCATTCGTGAAGCGGACGCGGTCATGGTGGCGCGGGGCGACTTGGGCGTAGAGTGTGCAACGGAAGACGTCCCCATTGCACAAAAGATGATCTGCAAGAAAGCAAACGCCGCCGGTAAACCGGTAATCATCGCGACCCAGATGCTCGAGTCGATGATAGAAAACCCACGGCCGACACGTGCAGAAGCGAACGATGTGGCCAACGGCGTCCTGGACGGCGCCGATGCAGTGATGTTAAGCGGCGAAACATCCGTTGGGAAATACGTTGTCGAGGTTGTGCGGACGATGGATTTGATCATCCGGCGTGCGGAGGAAGAGTACCGCGACCAGCTCGACCTTGCGGACGAAGCGGGCGCCAAGCAGACTGAGATATTCAAAGCTCTGGGGCGGGCCGCCTGCGTTCTGGCGAAACGGATCGGGGCGGCTGCTATCGTTCCGATCACTCACTCGGGCGAAACGGCGAAGACGATAGCGAAGTACAGGCCGTACGGAATGATCATCGCGGCCACGGACCGCGAGCGCATCAGAAGAAGATTGAATTTAGTGTGGGGCGTGAAGTCGATCCTGGTGCCGAATATTGCGGACACCGATACGACGCTGGCGGCCATCCAGCAGGAACTTCTGAAATCGGGGTACGTAAAAAAGGGGGATTATATCGTGATGACAGCCGGCATTCCTCTCCTGGCGCGCGGCACGACGAATATGGTGAAGGTAGAAAAAATATCGTAGAGAAATGGTCCCTGTTCCTGACGCTTATCGTTCAGGCCTACAGGTTGACTTCTGAGATATAATCGTCAATGTCGTAGCGGACATTGAGATCGCGGTAATGCACCTGTTCGTTCCGCCTGCGAATTAAAAAAGGGAGCGCAACGATTCCAGCGATGACCGCCGTCCAAGTAATGATTTTAAGCATGTTCTTCATAATTTATTGCTGCGGGAGAATCACTTCCTCACCAAGGATAATCGAGTACGTGATTGCATCCCACTGTTGTTTCTCCATCTCGTCAAGCAAAAGTTCTTCAATCGCTTGAAGTTCTTCCTGCGAAAGATCGTCAAATCCATACGATGTTTTCATACTCTTTTTCTCCTCTCTTATACAATTAACGAAGATAGCGAGAAAAAGTTGTGCCCGTCATCAATTTTATTTCTCCGTACTTTCCTGTACGGCATCAAACGTAGTATTTCTTGACGTACTCCGCAACCATGCGGTGCGTGTTGTACTGCGGGACGAGCGTTGCGATTGACCGCCGGACGCGCTGCAGCCATTGACGAGGAATATTTTTTTCGTCGCGCCGGTAGAACTCTGGAACGATGCTGTTTTTGATCACTGAAAAAAGATTTTCAGCGTCGATGACGTCTTGGTGCTCGGCAAGTGTCGGCGTTTCATCTTTTCCGATCGCCCAGCCGTTGGTGTCGTCGCACGCTTCACGCCACCATCCGTCCATGATGCTGCAGTTTAGTCCTCCGTGGATAGCCACTTTTTGACCGCTGGTTCCGCTGGCTTCGAGCGGGCGGCGGGGGTTGTTGAGCCAGACATCCGCTCCGGCTACAAGATGCCGTGCAACGTTAATGTCATAATTTTCGAGGAAGACGACCTTTCCGAAGAGGCGCGGATTGTTCGTCAGATCGATCACCTGCTTGATAAATTTTTTCCCCTCATCGTCGCGCGGGTGCGCCTTCCCCGAAAAGATCAATTGGACGGGGCATGTTTCATCGCAAAACAATTCAATCGCCCGGTCGAGGTTGGTGAAGAGGAGCGGCGCTCGTTTGTACGTCGCGAAACGGCGGGAAAACCCGATCGTGAGAACGTCGGGGTTCAGGACTCTTTCATACACCGCGGTGCCGTTGCCGAAGCGCGAGTGCTGCATACGCAGAGTGTGGCGGGCAAATTCGACGATGTCCCGCCGCAGTTCGTACCTCAGCGACCAGAGCGCTTCATCCGAGATCACTGAACTCTGAACCGCTTTCTCCCAGAAGCCGGCATCGAGATAATGCATTTGCCAATCTTCCCCGAGATGCTCGGTCCAGAAACGTACTGATTTTTCATTCAGCCAGCCGCCGATATGCACGCCGTTGGTAACGGATCCGATCGGAACCTTGGCTGCCGGTACGTCTCCGTACAAGGGCTTCCACATTTCACGGCTTACCTGGCCGTGCAATTCGCTGACGCCGTTCGCCGCCCGCGACATTTTTAGGGCGAGGACGGTCATGCAAAACGTTTCCGTCGTGTCGACTGCGTTGATGCGCCCATACTTCATCAGCTCCTCAGTGGGAATTTTCATCGTCTTGCACATCGATGCGAAAGCGTATTCCATCAGATCCTGCGAAAACCGGTCGTGTCCGGCGGGTACCGGCGTGTGCGTTGTGAACACGCACTGCCGTTTGACCTGCTCTGCTGCAGTGCTCGCGTCGGCCTTTTTTTCCATCGCTTCCCGCAGCAGTTCAAGTGTGAGGAATGCCGAATGGCCTTCATTCATGTGGAATGTTGAGGGACGAATCTTCAGCGCACGCAGCAAGCGTACGCCGCCGACGCCGAGAATAATTTCCTGCGAAATGCGTGTTGTGCTGTCGCCTCCGTACACGTGCGCTGTGAGGTCGCGGAAGCGATCTTCATTCTCCTTCACATTGGTATCGAGCAGATAGACCACGCTGCGTCCGACGTTCAACTGCCATGCGTGGAACCGCACCGTGCTGAATCCGATTTCCACCTCGCATCGCACCGGCTGGCCGTTTTCGTCCACGACGATTTTTAACGGAAGCTTCGTCGGGTCAGCGGAAACATAGAGCTCGTTTTGCCAGCCATCGGCCGCGATCCGCTGCTCGAAATATCCCTGACGGTAGAATAGCGAAACGCCGATAAACGGCAATCCAAGATCGCTTGCCGATTTTGTATGGTCGCCGGCGAGAATACCAAGCCCGCCTGAGTACGTTCGTAAACTTTCGTGGAAACCGAACTCGGCGCTGAAATAGGCGACCGGCCCTTTCAGCGATTTCGCCTCCGTCGTTGCCCAGGTTTTTGTGCTGGTCATGTACGCGTTGAAGCTCTCCCATGCCGACTCTATTCTTGCCGCAAACTCGACATCGCCGATCCGCGCCCGGACTTCTTCATTCGACATCTCTGCAAGGAAGGCAACAGGATTGTGATGTGTCCGCTCCCATACCTGCGGCGAGAGATCGCGGAATATTGATTGCGCTTCAAAGTTCCATGACCACCATAAATTTTGTGAAAGGTCATGAAGCTTTGTCAGCAACGAGGATGAATCGGGTGCAGATATTCTTTCGCTCATTACTACCTATTCAATAGTGAACAATCCGGGAGTGGAAAACACTAATTAATCAAAAAAAAGTAAGAAAATCCAGAGTTAACGGGTGAAATCTTTCGGCAGGAAGTTGAAAGAAGAAAAGGCACCGTAACTGTCTATGTACGTCCAGTCTGTTTTCTCATCAATTGCATTTGTTCGTTCGTGAGGACCCAGACGAGAACCCCGCCGCCGCGTTGCACAGGCGATCCAACCTCCACACAGGAGAGAGATGCTTTTTTGACGCTAATCTTTGAATCGTTGTTCATGCCGATGAGGTTTGCTATGCAGCGGCTAGCGAAAGGTTTGTGGGTGACAAGCAGAATACGGCTGTCGCGTGGATACGACTGAAGCTCTCGAAACAAGTCTTTCGGATCTGCCGCCGATACCAGCTGTTCAAGAATCTGGATGCGGATGGAGGGAAATTGTTTGGCGACAATTTCCGCCGTCGCTTGAGCGCGTGCCGTCGGACTCGTGAGAACAGCGGTAAGATTGAGTTTCATGATGCCGACGGCGTCTGCGACGCATTCAGCTTCCGCAATTCCCTCCGGCGTCAGTTTTCTGTCGATGTCGTTTCTATGCCCTTCGGATTCTGCATCAGCATGCCGGAGGATAAAAAGGCGCATTATGGTATTTCCTTGATGTGTTTTGCCGGTCTGGCATGAATTGCTTTCGAGCCAATCTCGACGATCGTTCTTTGAATCAAATCCAGACGTTTCACCATGATCTCAATGTCCCACTTCGTTCAGATGTTTCTCCGAAAACCTTAATCTTTTGTATGGAGGCAGCCTTGTCCACAATAATGCTGCAGCAGGTACGTTCATCTTTATAAGTAACTCCTTCAATGTTGATTTCGAAATCGAGTCGATAGAGTAATTTACTGCGTCGCCGTTTTTCTTTAACACGGTATAAACGTGCCGGCATCTGGTGAAGGTCGGTTTTTGATAGATAACAACGAGCGGGAGTCATACATGGGAAAGTTCAGTGGTATATTCACTCCGTGAAAAACATGCGTTGGCACACCGTAGGCGGTAGATCGGCCGCGAATTGCTTCAAGGATGAAATCAATTTCTTTCTGGAGGACGGATCGACGGCATAGATGGAGACAATTTCGCCTGCACAGACGATGTTGTTCTCAATTTCCCATTCACCGACTTTGCTCCATTCAGATGGAAGTCCGCCGAAATTAGCTCGTTGAAACCAGTGGTCGTACGCCACTGCAATTTTTACGCCTTTCATTTGCGCCAGGATGTAGAGTTGCCGGCTGTCGTACTCTCCTGCCAGTCTTTTGCGCGCTACATCGAGATTTGCGAGCCCCATCAAATCAAAGCAATCGATATCGGCATAATAGTTGATAGCTCCCACGTCATTTGCTGCGACTGATGCATTCTCATAATATCGGCAGAGAAAACGCGCCGTCTGGTATTGTTGCTCATAAATGTTGGTTGTCGCTGTCGGGATTTGTCTGAGCGACGGTAAACCGCGTTCGACGAAAGCGAGAAGGATGAGAACAAGTATTGTTCCCCTACGGAGGGTCCTCGCGGTGCGTACTCTCTCCGGGATTGCCTCCCCGATGTAGATGCACATCAGGAGAAGCCCCACAGCGATCAGGTATGCTTCATAACGGTAGAACTGTCCGACTCCGCCGAGCAGCAAGTGAAAAATCCCCGTACCTGCGAAGAGCGTCAGCATCACAGGTCCCTCCACCCAAAAAACTTTCCGTTCCCGCAATTGAAGGAACAACAGAAAAACATTACCGATCAATAAGAAGAGGACTAACGGTTCAATGCTGACGTTGTCGTAGCTCTTCCCAAAAAAATGAACCGCCCTGCCTGCAAATTCGAGGATGGAATTGTTGTGAGGATTCTCGGGGCGAGCGATTTCTTTTACCAGATTTGCCCTGATAAGTATTGAATTTGGCAGCCAGAACCATCCCCGCGCAACCGCTGAAGCTTGGTACATGACGAGGGGAATTACAGCCGTTATCCCAAACGCTGTTGAGAATGCCCAGCGCCTGCGCGACAGAAAAAGAACCCACGCAATGAAAACCAGAAACAAGCCTTCAAACCGAACCAGGACAACCAGCGGAGCAATAATAAAAAGAGCGGTAACCTCTTTTCGCTTTACCCCGCCTGGATCTGCGGCGATGACTCTTGCAGCGAGAAAAATAAACGCAACTGCGAGAAATGTCTGCAGTGCATGTTCCATCCCTCCGAAGATAAGAGCCGGGAATGGCGCGACGAAAGCAATCCCGAGAAGCACGATCGCCGAAAACCAGGGATCGTATTTTCTTCTTAGAAGCAGGAGATGAACAAGAAGCAGTGTGAACGTTGCAAAGATGATGTTGAGAATAAACGGTGTCCACTCATGGACGCCTGTTGCGAAATACACGAATGAAAGAAGAGAAGTCCACAGCACTGACGATGTGGTGGAGTTGAATTCGTGTCTCGTGATTCCCCACGTACCGACCTGGGAGAAATTTTTCGCCATCGCCATATGAATGTACGCATCGTCAAGAGCGTACACAAAATGCCCCTCATGAAGTCTCAAAGAAGTCAGGAGAGCTATTCCGACGGCGATCCAGAGTGCGGCGGCAGAAATAACAAACGGCCAATGGTTAGCGAACAGATTTTTCACGGACCAAGGAATAACGGTGGCAACTGAGTAATGGACTATTTCTTCATGAATGCTTTCTTTGCCTTGATGTACCCCGGCTTCAGGATGTCATAGATTATAGCGATTCGCTGCTTGTAAGGAATGAACGCGCTCTTCATCGCATTGATCGTGATCTTTTCGAGCTCTTCAAGCGTCAGCCCGAAATGCTCTGCTGCAGTGCAGTACTCATCGGTCAACGTAATGCCGCTCATCAGGCGGTCGTCGGTATTCAGCGTAACGCGGAATTTATAGCGGTAGAAAATCCCGAAGGGATGCTCATCGATGCTTTTGACCGCGCCGGTGTGGACATTGCTTGTCAAACAAATTTCGAGCGGAATGCGTTTGTCGAGTACATACTGTGCCAGCGTCCCCATGTTCACCACCTGGCCGTCCTTTACCTTCATATCTTCGATCAGCCGCGTAGCATGCCCCACGCGGTGTGCGCCGCACCATTGTATTGCCTGCCAAATTGATTCTTTGCCGAATGCTTCGCCTGCGTGCACGGTAATGTTAAAGTTCTCGCGCTGGATATAGTGAAAGGCATCGATGTGCTTTTTAGGCGGGTAGCCCCCTTCTTCCCCCGCAAGGTCGAAACCGACGACTCCCTGGCTCCTGAAATCGACGGCAAGCTCCGCGATCTCCTGCGATATCTTTGGATCCATGCTTCTCATCGCGCAGAGGAGAAGCCCATAGTCTACGCCGAAATCTTTGTTTCCACGCTCTAATCCGCGAAGAACGGCTTTGACAATTGTTTCGTTGTGCAGCCCCTTTTGCCGGTGAAAGACGGGTGCGAAACGAGTTTCCAGGTAAACGACTCCGTCATTTTTCATGTCTTCAAGTGTTTCGTATGCGACACGCTCGAGCGCTTCTTCCGTTTGCATGACGCCGCAGGTATGCTCGAATCCCTCGAGAAAGAGGGGAAGACTTCCGCGCTGCGCACCGCGTTGAAACCACTTCGCGAGTTTGCCTGCATCTGTCGTCGGGAGTTTGGTGTATTTTTGTTCCCGTGCCAAATCGATGATTGTTTGCGGCCGGACGCCGCCGTCAAGATGGTCGTGGAGGAGGACTTTGGGGACTGTGCGAAGAAGGCTCTTGGTCAGCTTCATTGGGCTGGAGAAAATATGTTGATGGATTGACCTGTTTATAATGTACGAATGAAAGCCTTCAGTTCCAACCGGAATGCATCTTTTTCTTTCCGTTTGCTTTTATGGTGTTCTTTGAGTAAAGTTAGGCCGGTCCATAAATCAATTCGAAACATCTGAAAAATCGTCTCGCGCCAAGCCGCTGGCGAAGCCATCCCTTCGGAAAAGGAGCGAAGATTCTGGTTTAGAATCAAAGTGCGGCATTGCGTCGGGCGAAGCCATCCGCTTGGATTTGCGCGAGCCGCATTTTCGGGATTATTCAGAACGCTCAATTCGTGAATTCATACAATGAATCTTGAAACGGAAATATTAAGGGAGCACTCAAAACGCCAAAGTGTGCGGATCGCGAAGTGGGTCGGAAACGACAAAAAGCGATTCAAAGAGCTGATGGATCTTTTTTTAAAAGGCGAGTATCGCGTTACCCAGCGAGCAGCATGGATCGTAAAGCATTGCGGGGATGAACACGCTGAGCTTGTTTATCCGTATCTCAATGAGATGATCGACCGGATGCTCGAACCGGGTGTTCACAGCGCCGTAAAAAGAAATGTCCTGCGAATACTTCAGGATGTCGACATACCACGGCAGATCGCCGGCAAAATTGCAACGGTATGTTTTGAGATGCTCGGTTCACCGAAAGAACCGATTGCAGTGAAAGTATTCTCGATGACCGTCCTTGCGAATATCGCGCGGCAAGAGCCCGATCTGAAACGCGAGATTTGCATCCTCATAGAGCAGCAAATGCCGACGGGGAGTGCAGGATTTAAATCGCGCGGAAGAAAAACACTGAAGCAGCTCGAAAATCTGTAATTTGTCATGGGTTGTTTCGTCGGCGATCATGAGCCTCGATCCAACTCAAGAGGTGAACTGCCCATTTTGCACATGTCCGCGTGTCCATGGGCAAGATAAGGAAATGAGGGTGCCGTCTGGAGGCTACCTCTTGAACGCTAGGCATATAACGCCGGTGGCGACGAGAGCAATGCCAAGCCACTCACGCATAGAGTGACGTTCTCCGAGGAATCCGAATGCGAAAACGGCGACGAGCACAAGGCTGAATTTGTCTACTGCAGCGACGTTCGATGCGTCGCCTATCTGAAGTCCCCGAAAGTAACACACCCAGGATGCGCCGGTTGCTAATGCAGACAGGCCGAGAAAGATCCATGTCTTCGAAGAGAGCATGAATGGGTTGCTCCACTTTCCCGTGAAAATAACAAAACCGGTAAGCACGAAGATGATGATAGCCGTTCGGACGAGTGTCGCGAGATCCGAATCGACATCTTGAACACCGATCTTCGCAAAGATTGTGGTAAGGGCAGCAAATGCGGCCGACAACCCTGCCCAGAAGAACCAGCTATTAAAAGTCGTCATTGTATTCGAGTCCTTCCATGATGATCACGCAGTACCTCGGAATGCATTCGGAAATTGATTGTCCGACTTATGGATTGACGCCGGCGTGGAAATAATCATCGTGTCTCTACATTCGATCACGGGAGCAGCGAGACACTGAGAAATGTTTTTCAGAATGTCCCTATGCCAGTTTTCCGACTGCATCGATAACGTTGCGGAGAACATCTCCGTCCAACAAGAGTCCCAGAGCTTTTTGGATGTCGTTGTACAGCACACGGTCGCGGCCGAGATGCGGAATCCGGGATCGGATTATCCGGTACGCTGCGCCCGTCCCTTTTCCGCACTGCAAGGGTGCATGGAAGTCGATGGCTTGTGCAGCGCAGAGGAGTTCGATGGCGATAACGGTCTGCGCGTTCCGCAGCACGCGCCAGCATTTCTGCGCGCTGATCGATCCCATGCTGTTGTGGTCTTCCTGGTTCGCGGAGGTTGGGATCGAGTCGACGCTTGCGGGATGAGCGAGCACCTTGTTTTCCGACACGAGCGATGCGGCGGTGTACTGCGCAATCATCAAACCGGAATTAAGTCCGCCGTTGCGCGTGAGGAATCGGGGAAGTCCGCTCAGCGATCCGTTGACCATCCGCTCGACGCGCCGCTCGGAAATATTCGCAAGCTCGGACAAAGCGATCGCCGCAAAATCCATCGCAAGCGCGATCGGCTGTCCGTGAAAATTTCCCCCCTCGAGGTGCTCTCGTTCATCCGGGAAAATGAGCGGGTTGTCGTTCGCAGAATTGATTTCAACGGAAACTATTTTTTCCACGTACTCCAGCGCATCGCGTGAGGCGCCGTGCACCTGAGGGGCGCAGCGGAGGGAATATGCGTCCTGCACCCGCCGGTCGTTACGGCGGTGCGATTCTCGAATCTCACTTCCGTGCAGGAGCATTCTCAGATTTTTTGCCGCTTCTCGCTGCCCCTTGAACGGACGCAGCCGGTGAATCCGATCGTCAAACGGCGTGTCGCTTCCTTTCAACGCCTCGACGCTCATTGCCGCTGCAATGTCTGCGAGCGTACACAATTGTCTTGCCCGGTAAGAAATCAGTGCGGCGTACGCCGTCATCATTTGCGTGCCGTTGATCAGCGCGAGTCCCTCTTTTGCGGACAGAACAAGAGGTTGTAGCCGATGTTTCTTCATCGCAGGGGCAGAATTTTCTATTTTCAGTTTCCAATTTCCGGTCGCAGTTCCAAAATCGCTAATGGGAAATTGAAAATTGGAAATAACTTTTCCTTTCCCCATTATTGTCAATACGAGATGTGCAAGCTGCACGAGATCGCCGCTTGAACCGACGGAGCCCTGCGATGGAATAACGGGAACGAGTCCGGCGTTAAAGAACTTTGCGATAAATGCGACGGTCTCGGGGCGTATGCCCGAAAAACCCTTTGCCAGCGCGTTCATCCGGAGGATCATCATCGCGCGCACGACTTCGGCTGGCAGCGGCTCTCCGGTCCCTGCCGCATGGCTCGCAATAAGATTATGCTGGAGTTCCTCGATCTTATCGAAGGGAATATTGACATTGCTGAATTCGCCGAATCCCGTCGTGACGCCATAGATGCGTTCTTTCTTTTCAAGCCACTCTTCGACGAGCGTGCGCGAACGGCGCATGCTTCGATGCGAAGATGCAGCGAGCGATATGTGCGAGGGTTGAGTTGCCGCCGAGAAAAGTTTCGGGATCGTCAGGCTATTGCCGTCGAGCTGAAGTTGTATCACAGGAGGGAGGTTTTGTTAGTGGTAGAAATTTTTCTCAATGTAGCGAGGTATTTGGTTATTTTCAAGCGAGGCTGTGAGATTCAACGATTGGCGTGGCATGGAACTGGAAGCTCCGATGTCCAGCGTTGTTTTTCTGAAAAATGGGCATTGAAACTCTGACAGAAATGAATTATTTTAGCAGAACCATCATCTTCGCTTACAATCATCGGTCAATGAATATTTCATCGCTTTTTCAACAAAGGCAGTTGAAGCCGTCCTGGTCGTATACCACCTCCGGCGTGCTCTGGCGGCTCCTTTTTTCAGAGACGAATTTTATCGTTGGTGAAGACAGGGATACCGCAACAAAACAAGTTTCCTTTTTCTGTTTGAATGCCGCCAACGGGGATGTACTCTGGAAAAATATTTCATTCGGAGAGCCCTGGTGGATGGGGATTGAAGCGGTTGTCCACGATAAAGTATTTCTTCATGGCTTCAAAAAGCCCGACATGCCCGAACATGGGAAAATCGTCGCTGTCGATTTAGGTACAGGGAGAGAGCTGTGGAGGAATAATGATTATGCATTTCTTTATGCAACCCCGAACCGAGTTATAGCATTTCGCGACATGTTCGAGAGGCGTTTGTTCTATGAACTCGACGCGGCGACCGGAGAATTCATGCAGGAATTGAACGAGCCTCCCGCAGACCTGCACGAAACACAGAACGGACGTCACGGCCGCGACAACTTCCTCTTTCCTGAATCTCTGACTGATGATGTGTCCGAATTTTCGCTCGTCGCCCCTATGGTTGACAAATATTGTACGAGGAGCGCCATCCGCGGATCGGTGGAATACGTTCGCTCAAACGGAAGGCTGGTGTTTAACTATCACGCCATTCAAGGACGCGACGAAGAAAAGAACGTTGACGTTTTGCAGAACAGATTGTGCATTGTTGACGAAGAGAGCGGCAGGCAAGTCTATGCCGACATTATAAATTCCTCGACACCCGGCGCTGTGCCAGATTCCTTTTTTGTCGACGAGTCGACAGCGTATTATATCAAAGAGAAAAATACCCTCATCGCGGTTTCATTGGCGGAGCGGCGAGGATGAAATCGTTGACCGTTAAACATATCGACGCGTTTACGTCAAAGGCGTTTGCAGGGAATCCTGCTGCCGTTGTCCTTTCGGGAGACGGTCTGACTGAAGAACAGATGCAGAGCATTTCACGGGAAATGAATCTTTCCGAAACGGCATTCGTGCTTTCTCCGTCGAACAAACACGCCGACCTGCGTATCCGCTGGTTCACGCCGACCAACGAAGTGGCGTTGTGCGGACATGGCACGATCGCCGGTTTCCATGCTCTTGCCGAAGAAAACTTGTATGGCATGAAGAAGAACGGATCCTATGCATTTCATCTTGAGACGGCCTCGGGAATTCTGGATGTTCTTGTCGTAAAAAAGAGTGGAATCGCAACGGTGAAGTTTTCGCTCCCGATGCCGCAGTTCAAGAAGAATCAACACTTGAAGACCGATTTTTTACCCCCGCTGGGAATGCAGGAGAACGATTTTGACAAGCGGCTCCCCTGTGTTTCCTGGGTCAACGCATACTTGCCGGTTCGGCGGCTCTCCGTTTTGTATGACTTGCGTCCCGATTTCCAGCTCCTGAAAAAAGTATTGCTTCGCAAAAAGCTTTTAGGCGTTTGCGTTTTCTCTGCCGAAACAATCGATCGTTCGTCGACTTTTCATTCCCGCTTCTTCGCGCCGAATGACGGCATCGACGAGGACCCGGTCACCGGCTCTGCCAACGGGCCGCTCGGCGTGTACATGGTCGAACAAGGTCTCGTCGGGAAATCCGATGGGTTAATAGAGATGATCGGCGAACAAGGCGACGCAATTGGCAGGCCGGGGCGTGTCAAGGTGGAGGTTCAGGTTGAGCACGGCAAGCCGACGTCCGTTGCGATCGTGGGAAATGCCGTTACAGTGGTGGAAGGATCGCTCACGTTTTAGATTTTCACAGCAGCCAGCATTTATCTAGTCCGGGCATCATGGGACCATCAAACATTCTTTTCACAATTGTCCTCCTTGCTTCGCTTTTATTTTTTGGATTCAGCGCGCGACGGCTTCTATCATATTTGCAAATCGGCAAACCGGAAGACCGGTTTGACCGCCCTCTGCGGCGGCTGCGAAGAGTGATGAACGTTGCGCTGCTGCAGACGAAGCTGCTCCGCGAGCCGCTCGCCGGATTAATGCACGGTGCGATCTTTTGGGGATTTCTCGCACTCATCGCAGCGGTCGTTGAATCGATTGGAGAGGGAATTACTGGGCATTTTTCTTTTCGCTTTCTGGGGAGGATTTATTCTCTTGTCACGTTCACGCAGGAAATATTTTGCGTTCTTGTTATCGTATCGGTTGCGCTAGCTCTCTGGAGAAGGTTCATATCGCGGGTGAAACGGCTTCAGGCCGGTGCACATGGAAACGCTGACGCCGCAGTGATTCTTGTGTGGATTCTCCTGATTGTGTCGACACTGCTTCTTCAAAACGCTGCACGCATATCGCTCGGGGAATATAGTGCCGGTCTCAGGTTCCCAATATCGTCAGCGATGGCGGCGATCTTTTCAGGCAGCGCTTCTACAGATGGATGGAGTCGGGCGTTCTGGTGGACGCATATCGTTCTTGTCCTCGGCTTCCTGAACTATCTTCCGTACTCAAAGCATCTTCATGTATTGACGTCGATCCCGAACGTGTATTTCTCTACACTGAAATCTCGCGGAGCGTTGACACCGATTCCCCTCAACGATGAAACGGCGACAAAGTTTGGGGCGTCCGATGTGGATGACCTGACGTGGAAACAACTGCTCGACGGTTATACCTGCACGGAGTGCGGGCGCTGCGATTCTGTGTGTCCGGCAAACCTCACCGGCAAACGTCTCTCGCCGCGAAAAATAATTGTAGATACACGCCGCCGAACGATGGAAAAAGCTCCGTTGCTTTCCGGTGGAGTGAAGGCTGAAGACGGGAGCGACATTATGGCCCATTCGCTTATCGACCGTTTCATCACTGAGGATGAATTGTGGGCGTGTACAACGTGTATGGCGTGCATGTACGAATGCCCCGTTATGATCGAGCACGTGGACGAGATCGTCGACTTGCGGCGTGGCCTGGTGTTGAATGAATCCCGTTTCCCCGCCGAACTTCGGTCGACGTTTGATAATCTTGAGCGCAACTTCACGCCGTGGGGTTTCAGCCATTCCTCCCGAGCCGATTGGGCTGAGGGGATGGATATTCCGCGCATGTCGGAGGGCGGCGATGTCGAGGTTCTGTTCTGGGTCGGCTGTGCCGGCGCGTACGACGCACGCTACAGGAAGGTCGCGCAGGCCTTTTCCAAATTACTCAAGCACGCGGGAGTGAAGTTTGCAATTCTCGGCCTTGAAGAAAAATGCACCGGCGATGCTGCACGCCGAATGGGGAACGAGTATCTTGCCCAGACCTTGATGACCGGGAACATCGAGACGTTGAACCGCTACGCCGTAAAAAAAATTGTCGCTACATGCCCGCACTGTTTTCATTCCCTTAAGAATGAGTATCCCCAATTCGGCGGCAATTATGAGGTTGTCCATCACACCGATTTTCTTTTGGAATTGGTGGAAGCCGGAAAGATTAGCGTATCGCGCCCGCTGCGCGAGACAGCGACATTCCATGATTCCTGTTATCTTGCACGCTACAACGGTGTGATCGATTCTCCGCGCTCACTGCTCCGCTCAATTCCCGGAATGTCCCTCGCTGAGATGCCCCGGTCGAAAGATAAAGGGTTGTGCTGCGGTGCGGGGGGAGGCAGAATGTGGATGGAAGAAAAGGAAGGGAAGCGCATTAATATAGAGCGAACGGAAGAGGCTTTGTCTACGAAAGCGGGAACAATCGGGACTGCCTGCCCGTTCTGTATGACGATGATGACCGACGGTGTGAAGGCAAAAGAGGAGAGCGAACGCGTGCAGGTAAAAGATGTTGCCGAGTTGTTGTGGAAAGCGGTGGAAAAGACTGATCATTGATGTCATGCAAAACGCCAATATTATTGCCGCCGAGACGCTAAGGCACAAAGCCTTTTTATGAAAAGCTTTATTTTGTATTATCCATTAGCGAAAAGGATTTTTCCCCTTAGTGGCCTTGTGTCTTCTGCCGACCCGAAGGTCCGAAGGACTCCATTGGAGGTTCCTTTGGAAAGGCATCTCCCAACGGGATCGCTTCGCGAACTTCGTGAGTGGCAGGCTTTTTAGCCTACCTGCATGAGTGATCAATAAAAGAGTTTTATAAACTATAAAGGAGGCATATGACGTACAGAGTTTCGGTATACCAGTATTTAGAAGTCCCTAAAACGGTAGCGCATGAGACGGTCGAGGGAACGGAAGTGGAGGCAATCACGCGTGCAAAGGAGCTGTTGTTGAAATCCGACGGAGATGTTGTTGTTGTCGCAGTCGTGGAGAGCGGCGAGACACGGGTTGTCCACCGCTTTGAAAAAGTGAAAAAAGCATCGTGACGAATTTTCCGGTCTGAGTGTAAACATTTTTTTTCGCAAAGCAATGATGATTGAAGCCGACACCGTGGTTGCCAGGCGCATGGAATGGATGAAGGAGTTCGAAGAAAGGAAAAGCGTTCCTTCTATTTGTCAGAAATACTCCATTAGCCGCAAGACGTTTTACAAATGGTTGAAGCGTTATAAGAAATCCTCGTTTAACGCCTCGAGCCTTGGAGATCGCTCCCGGCGCCCCCATCACAGCCCCCATGCCACGCCCCCGGCGATCGTTCAGCGGCTGCGTGAGCTTCGCGAGAAAACCGGCTTTGGGCAGAAACGGCTGAAGCTGTATCTCTCGATATGGTACGATGTGGAATTATCGGAAAGCGCGATCTGGAAGCTGCTCAAGAAATCCGGCGTCGACATGAAGCTTAAAAAGCCCCACCGCCGAAGACTCCGCCCCAACGACGCACTTCTCCCCGGCGACCGGGTCATCCTGACCTTCAAGTTCATCGCAAATCAGGATGGTAAGCAGCGGTTTGTGCAGTACAGTGCAATCGATGAGTGCTCACGGCTGCGCATCACGAAGATTTACGGCCGCCATTCGACACTTTCGGCGCTCGATTTCATTCAGTTTGGATTGATGCATTTTCCCTTTTTAATTCGTTATATTCAAACACCGCTCGACAATGCGTTTGCCAGCGTTTCAAAGCCGCGCACGCACGCATTTACGATGAACCTGCGGAAGCTGGGCATCAAGCACGAGGTTCCGTCGAAGAAGAAACTTGCGGTGAACAGATTTATGGAACGGATAAAACGGTTTGATGAAGTCGAGCCCTATATGACGAAGCCTTTTTCTTCTCCCGACGAATTACAGCAGGATGCGGCTCGCTATTTGTACCGTTACAACAACGAGCGCCCGATCCCGCTCATTGAAAATTTGTCGCCGGTGGAAAAGCTCCGCACGTATCAACAATTTAGCGGCATCACCACGTTCGACCCATATAATATTTCACGATAAACCGGAACCCTATCGATGCAAAAAAGTATTCTTGTAGTCGACGACGAAAAAGACATCGTCGAAATGCTGCAATACAATCTTGAAAAAGAGGGATATAAAGTCCTCACGGCGCGAAACGGTAAACAGGCGCTCGAACAGGTGAAGCGGCATGTTGACTTGATTCTTCTCGACATCATGATGACCGAGATGAACGGCCTGGACGTCCTGCGCGAACTGAAGCGTGTGGAAAAAACGAAATCCATTCCGGTGCTCTTCCTGACGGCCAAAAGTTCCGAAATCGACGAAGTGATCGGACTGGAACTCGGCGCGGAAGATTATATTGTAAAGCCGATCAGCATAAAAAAACTTATTGCTCGCGTACGGACCGCCATGAGACGAGATAAGAAAGAAGACTCGGGCGCCGAAGCGTCAACCATCCTTCGTATCGAAGAACTTGAGATCAACGTGCCGAATTATACGGCAACACTTGGGACAAAAGCGCTGGTTTTCCCCAAGAAAGAATTTGAAACGCTCGTCTATCTTGTCCGCCACCGGGGGCGCGTGATTTCCAGAGATGTACTTCTCAACGCCGTGTGGGGTGAAGGAGTTTTTGTCGTCGACCGGACGGTTGATGTCCACATCAGAAAAATCAGGGAGAAGCTCGGAAAATTCGCTGAGATGATCGAGACCGTGAAAGGGGTCGGCTACCGGTTCAAAGCATGACTATGAAGCGTATCCAGACAAAAATAACACTCACATACCTGATCCTTGCCGTCGTCATTATCGCCGCGGTAGGGGTGATTTCGAGCCTTGAGATCGAATCGTTGTTCGAAGACCGGCTTGTCCATCAACTCGAACAGCAAGCAGACGTCGTACATCATTTTCTGGCGAGCGGAGAATTTTCCGGTGAAAAAGCCCGCGCCGCTTCAATCCAGCATTTGGCGGATGTCCTGGGTGCCCGGGTCACACTCGTTGCAGCGGACGGAACGGTTGTCGCGGACTCCGATGTACCGTTCGAAAAGCTCTCGACTGTTGAAAATCATTTACTCCGGCCGGAAGTGCAAGATGCACTGTCGAAATCAATAGGGATGAATATCCGCCGCAGCGCAACGGTGGGAAGAGACTTTCTCTACGTCGCAAAACAATACCGTGATTCTCTTCTCTCGCCCGCCTTGAAGGATGTCCGGTTTATCCGCGTCAGCGCTCATATGGAAGAAATGAAGGAGATTGTGAACGACATCCGGTGGAAGATCGTATGGGCGGGAGTCATTACTCTCACGATCATCATCGGGGTCAGTATTTTTATTTCGCAAAGGATCTCCCGACCGATGGTCGCCATCGCTGAGAACGTTGAGAAAATCCGCCTCGGCGACCTCGAGAAGCATATTGAAGCGACAACCGACGACGAGATTGGCCGCGTTGCGCGCGCGGTGAATGAACTGGTCGACAAATTGAAAGCGGATATCGTGGAGCTGAAAAAACTGCAGCGTGCGCGCAGCGAATTTCTCGGAAACGTTTCGCACGAACTTCGCACGCCCATCTTCACCCTGCAGGGATACCTGGAAACCCTGCTCAACGGCGCCGTCGACGACCCTGCCGTCAACAGGCTCTTCATCGAAAAAGCTTCCACCCACGCTGCGCGGCTGAATGCGCTGTTGAACGACCTCATCGATATTTCGAGAATCGAATCGGGCGAGATGAAGATGAGCTTCAGGTATTTTCGCATCAATGAATTTCTTGAACTCGTGGTGAACGATTTTCAGCAAGCGGCAATCCAACGCCGAGTTACTCTCAAGTCATCATTGAAAACGGGGGAAGAGATTGAGGTGTTCGGGGACAAAGAACGACTCCGCGGTGTGTTGAGCAACCTGATCGACAACGCGATTAAATACAATAGAGAAGGAGGCGATGTTCTTGTTTCCACCGAATTCCATGAGGGCAAGGTGCGCATCGTCGTTGCGGACACGGGGGCGGGAATTGCCGACGAGCATCTCACGAGAATATTCGAACGATTTTACAGAATCGACAAAGACAGGTCGCGTGAGGTGGGCGGCACGGGATTAGGGCTTGCGATCGTAAAACATATTGTTGAGGCGCACGGAGGTAAGGTTGAAGTGCGCAGTACGGTCGGAAAGGGAACATCGTTTAGCTTTATGCTTAAAACATAATCGTTCTTCCGGTTTTTCAAAGACCCGACAATTGTAAATTCTTTGCTTGCGTTATACTCCGTTTTGCATGAAGGACGGAAGGCTGGTAATCTTATTCTAAGGATTTCCCCCTGTTTTTCAACATGGAAGCGCCCCGGATTCCGGCCCAATCATTTGCCAAAAATTTAACAATTTCTTATTGTTCGAATGCCCGCTAAGCCTTGCACATTTGATTTGCTTTGACAAAATTGAAGCGGCCCCTATGGCAAAACCGTGGAAAATTCTGGACTTAAACCCTGACGAAAGCCTCAAACAATGTCTGCACAACATTGCGCTGACCCGGATTCAGGAAACTTTTTCGTATGAATCAGCGACGGTGAAAGGGGAAGACGTTGAAGCGCTTCACGATATGCGGGTCTCGGCCCGCAGGCTCAGGGCGGTATTGAGAATCTTCCGGGATTGTTTTTCGAAAAAGAAGCTCAAGAGACACGACGCCCGGCTGCAGTCTCTTATTCGCGCGTTGGGCGCCGTACGAGAACGCGATGTTTTTCTGGAATCGCTTTCCGCCTACAAGAAAAGTCTTGAACCTGCCGACCGCAAAGTGATAGACCTTCTGATTGCACGCGAAACGACTGCCCGCGTTCTCGACCGCAGGAACTTGATGCGGGAAATAAAATTTCTCAGAAGGACCAATTACGCGGATTCTTTTGCTGCGTTTGTGAAGTCTTCTTTGTGATACAATCATGGCAACCACCGCAGTTCTGAAACCGAACAAGAATTTTCGTGAAAACGCCCGGTTGCTATTGCCAGTCCTGTTTGACGATTTTCTTTCATACAGAGACCGGGTTGTGACACATCCGAGGCTCAAGGATGATTTGCACAAAATGCGGAACGCGGGGAAAATACTCCGGTACGCTATGGAGTTCTTCGAGGATGCTTTTGACGACGAGTTTTCTTTGTGTCTCAAAGAAGTGAAACAGCTGCTCGATGTGATGGGGCAAGTGCACGATTGCGATGTGAATATTCCGGCGCTGAATATCCAGCTTCGTGAAATACGGTCCTTCAACCGCGCTACCGTGAATCCAAAGGACAGAATACGGACAAAAGCCCTCGTCGAGTTGATCCACGCCGAGCAAAACCGCCGGTTGACGATGTTCAACGACGCATGCGCCGTTATTGCCCGATGGAATACTGAGAATTTCAGGCAACGAGCTATTCAATCTATGAACAAGGTTTGAGCCGTAAGTGTTTTATCCTCACGGACAATTAATCCTATCTGTTTGAGAGTACTATAGTGAGTATTGTCATTCTAAACGGAGCGAAGCGAAGTGAAGAATCTACGTCACCATAGCGTTGTCAAATTACTAGGCTTTGTTGTCGTAGATCCTTCGCTCCGCTCAGGATGACCGTACGGTGCTTATTGTGAGATAAGTTCTATTCAATTTTAAAGGACCCAAGAGAGTATATAATGCGAGTAAGAGAAATTTTCCGGAGGCGAGATTGTTCATCTATATTTTGAGGCACGGCATCGCCGTCCAGCGGGGAACGGCTGGCTATCCGAACGACGACAGGCCTCTGACGGACGATGGAAAAGAAAAAATGCGGAAGGGAGCACGGGGGATAGCTGCAATTATCGGCAACGTTGATCTGATACTGACGAGCCCGCTTATCCGCGCTCACGACACCGCAAAGATCGCTGCCGATGCTTTGGGGGCGGATCACAAGATCGAGGTGTGCAAGGAACTCCTGCCAGGGAGCCTGACGAAGAAATTATTGCTCTATCTGGCAAAGTACAAGAACCTGGATCACGTGATGATTGTGGGACATGAGCCCGACCTTGGCTTCCTTGCGTCTGCCCTTCTTGGCTCCGAGAATTCCATCATCGAATTCAAGAAAGGGGCGCTCTGCTGTATCGAAGTCTCAAACATGCCGCCGCGCGGAGCGGGGACGCTTCATTGGCATTTGCAACCGAAACAACTTCGTGAACTCAAATAACACCGACAGGACTATCGCATGGCCCGACTTTTTGATCAACCCCGTCCGTACCCCGGCATCCTCATCATCGTGGAGGGAATTGATGGATCCGGCAAATCGACGCAATTGGAGCTCCTGCAGAAGTGGCTGCTGAATTCCAAGTACAGAGTTTTCTTTACTGAATGGAATTCTTCTGCACTCGTCAACGAGACGATTAAACGGGGAAAGAAAAAAAATTTGCTTACCCCGACAACATTCAGCATCCTTCACGCTACGGATTTTGCGGATCGGCTGGCTCATTTGATCATCCCTCCGCTGAAGGCGGGAATGATCGTTTGCGCCGATCGATATGTCTATACCGCGTTCGCCCGCGATGTGATCCGCGGAGTCCATCCCGAATGGGTGAGAAACCTCTACGGCTTTGCCGTGAAGCCGGACATTCAATTTTATTTTAAGGTTCCGATTGAAGTATCACTCAAGCGCATCTTGAACGGAAGAGTGGAGTTGAAGTTCCACGAAGCCGGAATGGATCTAGGGTTGAGCGACGACCCGAGAGAAAGTTTCAGATTATTCCAGTCGAAAATCCTCGAAGAATACGATAAGATCTCGACCGAGTACGGCTTAACAGTCATCGATGCGACGGATTCAATCCAGAAGCAGCAGACCCTGATTCGCGAGATCGTCCGCGAGCGCTTGAAAGACTACAAACCGACCCCGTTCCTCCAGAAGAAGGAGAATGTCTATGTCGCATAAAAAGAAAACATTTTACGGCAACGGCCTCCCGTATGTTGACGTGAGCGATTTGACCGGCAAGCTCATCGTTATTGAAGGAACCGACGGCGTGGGGCGTTCAACGCAGCTCGAAGAATTAAAGAAATGGCTTGAAGTGAAAGGCTTCGGCGTTACGACCACCGGGTGGACCCGGTCGCCTCTGATGGGAAAAGCGATCAATGAAGCAAAGTCGGGGCACACGCTTAATTTTGATACGTTCAGCCTCTTATATGCTGCAGACTTTGCCGACCGTCTTGAGCACGAAGTCATCCCGGCGCTCCGGGCCGGATTCGTTGTACTCGCAGACCGCTATATCCACACCGCTTTTGCGCGTTCGTCAGTCAGAGGGGGCGACCGTCAATGGATTCGGAAAGTGTTCGGTTTTGCAATAGAACCTGATGCAGTTTTCTATATGCGCATCAATATCGAAGACCTGATCCCGCGCGTGATTAACAGTCAAACCTTGCATAAGCGATACTGGGTGGAGCAGTCGGGTGAAGGGTTGGATTACTGGGAATCAGGAATGGACATGCGGCTCGGAGACGATTTTTATGACAGCTTTGTCGAGTACCAAAAACTCATTTTGAAAGAGTTTGACCGTATGACCAATGAGTTCAATTTCCAGGTGATCGATGCCGCAAAAAGTTTTGAAGAGACTAACCGTGCGCTAAAACAGGGAATCCTCGCAATTCTGGAAGATGAAGAATCTGAAGAAAAACCTCGCCGCCATTGACATCGGCACCAATTCGATCCATCTCCTTGTCGCTGAAGTCTATCCCGACTCCGGCAGCTTTAAGATCCTCGAACGTGAAAAAGAGATCGTCCGCCTCGGTTCCGGTTCGACCGACATGAAATATCTTACCGGGAGTGCCGTTGAACGTGCGATCCACGTTTTGCGCCGGTGCAAAATGATCGCCGACTCGTATCGCGCCTCCATCCGCGCGATCGCAACAAGCGCGGTCCGCGAGGCGTTGAACCAGGACGAATTTCTTCGCCGCGTTAAAACGGAGGCAGGAATTACGATCGAAGTTGCATCGGGTTTTGAGGAAGCGCGGCTCATTCACCTCGGCGTTCTCCAGGCACTCCCGATATTCAAGAAGAGGCACCTGATGGTGGACATCGGGGGAGGGAGCACGGAATTTTTAGTCGGCCATCAGCGAAATATTCTTTACAGCAACAGCCTGAAGATCGGCGCGGTGAGGTTGACCCAGCGTTTCTTTGAGGATGGAAAAACTTCTTCGAAGTCCATCCGCGAATGCCGTCAATACGTGAGGGGGATGTTAAGTCCGATTGCGCGGGCGGCCCGAAAGAATCATTACGAGATCGCCGTCGGGACTTCCGGGACGATCACGAGCATTGCCCAGATTATCAGGCTGCGGAGGGATGAGGACGGGGAATCGTCCATTAACAACTTCACCTTTTCGAGCCGCGAGGTTTCAGAGGTGGCGGAATTGATTCTCGAGAAGAACGACCCGGACGATCGTGCCGGCATCGACGGGCTCGATCCGGCGCGGGCCGATATCATCGTTGCGGGAGTGATTATTCTTGAAGAAGCGTTCCGGGCGCTGGAGGTAAAACGGATGACGATCTCGGAGTACGCGCTTCGCGAAGGAATCATCCTTGACACCATCGAAAAGTATCACCGGAAAAAGAAGTTCGACCATTTCCACGATATCCGGTATACGAGCGTCCTTCATATTGCGGAGAGCTTTCAGTACCAAAAAGAGCACGCCCATCAGGTCGGCCGGCTCGCTCTCGATATCTTCGACCAGACAGTGCCGCTCCATAAACTGAGTTCCGGCGAACGGGTGTATCTTGAGGCGGCGGCGCTCCTGCATGAAGTCGGATTATTCGTTTCGCATGCCCAGCATCACCGTCACTCGTACTACCTCATCCGCAATTCCGAGCTGCTCGGCTTCACGGAGAATGAAAAAGAGATTATCGCAAACGTTGCCCGCTACCACAGGAAGAGCCATCCAAAAATGAGACACGAAGGATTCTCCAAGCTCAATGCCGATGAGAGGGACATCGTAGTGAAGCTCGCCGCGATTCTCCGCATTGCCGACGGATTGGACAGGACGCATTTTTCCGTGATCAAAAGCCTGCGGTGCAAGCGTACACGGTCGACAGTGCATTTCCATCTGCGACGGTCGAACAGGGCAAAAATTGAACTCGAAGTCTGGGGAGCGAACCGGAAGAAAGAACTCTTCGAAAAAGCATTCCATGTCAACGCCCACTTCTCGCCCGCCTCGTAAAATTTGATACCGTATAGTCGGGTGTTCTGTTTCAAGCGAAAAGGAACAACGGAATTCACTGAGAGTAAAACTGCGACATCGTCCTTCGTTGCTATGTATTGGGGAGCGTCGAATGGCGGGTAATATATTTCCAACCTTAAAAAGGGGCAGAGCGTCTTCGGTGATGTCCTGTCTAGGGAATTAATTTTTTAGGCCGGGAAATTTTCCGTAACACCGCGACCGCTATGAGTACAAAAGCGAGAATCCCTGCACCAAGAAGCTGGCTCCCTCGAATCTCATCACTGACGGCTTTCCATTGTTCGCCTACAAATTTTCCAAGAAGCACAAAAGTCGCCGACCAGATGAGAGCACCTGTGTACGCAAACATCCCAAAACTTCGATAGCGCAGACCGGACATGCCGGCCGTAAATGCAGTCAGATGGCGTACCCCGGGAATGAAGTAGCCTACGATGAGAGACCATTTTCCAAAGCGACGGAACCAATCTCCCGCTAGTTCAATCTTATCTTTTGAGAAGGAAGGAATGTGGAGTTTGACCAACAGCGGCAGGCCGTAGCGGCGTCCGATTTCATAACTCAAAGAAATCCCTGCTACGCTGCCGAAAAAAGCCGAGAGCATCACATACGAGAGTTGAAGAGAGTTTCTGGAAATAAGGTAGCCGGCGAACATCAGGAGAGTCTCATCGGGGATAGGGAGGCCGATGATGCCGAACATCATAGATCCAAACAAGGCCGCATAACCGTACTGCATAACCCAGTGAAGAAACATATCCATTGTATCACGTTTTCCTTACATGAATCCAGGCTAGACTATAAAATGTCCTCAAATATCCTGTTCATCACATTACGCCGGATTAATTTGGGCATGAAATATACTCAAAAAAAGTAACGTATCCGAAATAGTATTAAGAAATCATAGCAGCCAGCAGATTCCACCATAAGCAAGATATGTATTGCCGGATTGGAGCGAATACACTGTTGTTCCCACAGATGCCAGCAAGACAAACGACGGACTGAGTTTGTACGTCAAGCCTGCATTCAAAATTACTTCCCCAAGCCCGGCATGAACTTGATTGTCGCCATGAATTTCCAGAAGAAGTTCGCACGGCTCGGATTGATCGTACCCCATTACAATGCCGTATGCAAGGTCATCCGGACCCGATGCGACGAAAGAGTAACCGACATCGGCGGCATAATGAAATCTCCCGAATGTTTTTGCCGCCTCGAGAGGAAGGAAGAATTGCGGGGCTTGACCTTCTCCGGCAATTGAAGAATTGTTAAATTCATACTGCGGGTATGTCGAAACTGCAATCCCGTTTTGTTCTTCATCCAGAAATCTCGCTTTCACGCCTATTAAGATATCGCCGATCCCAATAAGAGAGCGGCTATCGACGTGGAGATACTCCATCATCGGCATCTGGATTTTCAACTGAATATGATCTCCATATCCGTAATTGATATCCGCTGCCGGAACATCCACTTCTTTCGACGAGACTGTTCCGGTAAATTGCATTGCGAAGTTGTTTTCCCAGTGGCCATTTCCCGGCGTAAAGGGATCGTCAGTAAGCATTGGCGGGCCGCCTTGTCCGTATAAGGGCATGGCTATGATGAAAACCGGCAGGAAGAAAAGAGAAAATCGAAAATTATGATGCACTGATGAAACTATAAATATTATTTTTTTAGCTCTTTGAAAGCATATCAACGAGGAGTAATTTCTTTTCTACCAGGTTGCTGAAAAACGCTTTTATGAGGCACTAAGTCATGAAGGCACGAAATAATTTTAAACAAATCGCTATCTCAACCGTTGATGATATTGGCGACAATAGTTTTCCACCTTAAAGTCTTTGCGACGTTGTGTCTTCTGCCAAGGGCATCTCCCAACGGGATCGCTTCGCGAACTTTGGGAGTGGCAAGCTGTTTGGACTTTTTCATCATCCTTCTAATGTTTTTTGTGGCGCCCAACAAATCTTCGGCTTCTGAATGGTTTGATTGTGCTATCTGCGGGCTTTACCCGTCATTGATTGAATGACTATTTTGTAGACCCGCACTGTTGCTGTATTAGCCTTAATGTATTCAAGTCCCTCGGGAAAAAATTGTGAAGAGTATTTCTTCACTATGCCTTCAAGTGCAGATTGTTTTTCGCTTCCCCTCACTTCTTCAGCTTTGCCGGACACGATTGTGCTTTCGTAATTTGTCGCAAATTGATCCGGTACGACTTTAGTCGCGCCGACAGAACAGAAGGAAACGGAATTATTTTGCGATAATATCTCTAATTTCTTTCCTTCGTCCGCACAATGGAAGTAAATTGCGCCGTTTATGACACAGTAATTCAGCGGTATGCCGTACGGCTCGCCGTCGAGAGATGCAATTGAAAGAACGCCGTATTCAGCATTTTGTAGTACGGCCATTGCTTCCTGTTGTGATATGGATCTGTCTTCTCTACGCATTTGCATCGCCAATTGAGGTTTTCGAGGTCATCTGCTGCACGATGGACTTAGGGATTATCTAGACGACACGGAAGCAATCATCAAAAGAATTTGCTTCGCTATCTTTGGAGAAAATGCTTTTCATTATTGCCGTAATCGCCGTCAGTCAGGCCGCAGGCTGAACGGTATAAGATAAGAATTGATCCATTAAAGTGATAGTTTCAGGATGTGTATTTGCCGGACGGGTGGGCTAAACAGGAAGCGCATTATTGTCGCTGCTGATGAGTGGTATCATCGGGCGCAAATTCCAGCACAATGGAGTTCATGCAATAGCGTTTTCCGGTAGGAGGGGGGCCGTCGTCGAAAAGATGACCGAGATGGCTTCCGCACCGCCCGCACAGCACTTCTATTCTGTTCATCCCGAACGATCCATCCGGTTGATAGACGACAGCCCCTTGCCGTACGGTTTCGAAGAAGCTTGGCCAGCCGCAGGTGCTTGCAAATTTCGCATCGGATCGGAAAAGCCTGTTGCCGCAGACAGCACAATAGTATGTGCCGAGGCCTTCAAAGTTCCAGTATTTTCCTGTGAAGGCTCGTTCGGTGTCTTTCTCCCGTGCAACGGCGTACACACCGGAAGGAAGTACTTTTTTCCAGGTGGAGTTAGGGACATCCAGAATCGATGTATCGGTGCGTGAGTAATAAGGATTGCTGGATTGTTGCTGGTCCATCATTGAAGTCTCCTCCTGTTTTGTGTGGCAGCTGACTACTAAAAAGGTTGTTATGACAAGGATGATTGCGATGAGAATCTTTGTGCACTTTTTCACATTTATTTCACTTTCGATAGATTTTTTCACATCAGATTTTGGTGCGGTCAAAGGGAGCGGAGCTGATCTGATTAAGGGCTCGCTTTACTAAGAACACAAGGATGGCGTGTTGAATTCCCTGAGTCCTGAAGGCTCCCCAGAACTTTCCCTCTATGTTCTAAGTATATTTAAAACTTTTCTTAGTTTTACGTTTTCATTCGATGTTGTTAACGAGTTAAAAGCTGATGTTACCAAGGCAGGTTCAACACGATTATTATATCGCTCCTACAGAGCTTCGCATACAAGCGAGTCATTCAAACTACAAATATTTCGTTCCTCCGGAACTCAAAATCTATGAACTTTATAGAAATGACGGGAGGACATAAAGCTCCGATAGGAGCGACATATCTGCAGCAATTCGCAAGTGCCGGTGATAAAGCCCCGTTAGGGGCGACATAAGAAAAGGTTTTGGCGTTTCGCGTAACATCCGCTAGTAATTAATATACTGATTTTGTTTAATATCATCTTCTGCTTTAACAATGAGTTCGTTGTTTGCATGCTTTCACCAATACCTAAATAGAATACCATCGGAAGGTTTCTGTGCGATTGTCGAACTGACCCATTCGCCATTTTTCCGTCATTAAAGACTAGCTGCGCCAGCATTCACAAAACACAGTGCATTCCATGTCCATGCCTCCTTCTTAGCGAGAAACAATTTTTCAGATGCATCATTTCGTGACTGCTTAACATCCTCCCTGAATTTTCTTTTCTACCTTCAATACTTTCATCCCCTTATTCTTGTTGGCCTCTATCATCTTCAGGATATCGGTGTGAGCCTGCTCGCGAAACTGCTTCACGTCCCCATCCCATCGTGATCCTGTCGGAACAAATGCTGAAGCATCAAGAATGTTCTTATTGAACCCGTCAAACCCGCCATGAAGAATAGCGAGATTTTCATAACCGAGTTCCTGAAGCAATAGATAAGCAATTCGCTCTTGCGCTTCACTATCGCCCACAATAACCTCTTTCACGTGCCGCTGCGAGAACGGCGCGATCCAATCTTTGCTGAAAAAGTCTCGCAGCTGAATATTCATTGAACCGGGTAATGCGAGCTTGGCAAATGCCTCCGGTGTACGGATATCGATGATCCGGATGTTCGGCTCTGCATCGACAATCCGAAAAGCCAGTTCATCAATTTCCATCCCTTTCGTCGGGTGGGTTGCCAAGTAATTTGTATTGGATACTTTGTCAATGAGATGCGTTTTGCGGTCGGGCAAAAAGATGAAAAGAATTCCGAGAGCAATGACCAATGATCCTGCAGTAATATGTTTGTATGATTTGAATGCCAGGGCCGGAGCGGAGGTTTTGTCCACTCGCTTTTCAATCATGGACGTTATCGCGAATGCGCCTACTGCTATTGCGATCAACAGAAATGCAAAGAGTCCCTGCGAGATGCCGAGCGAATCGAATACCTTGATCGGGCCGAGCGATGTGGACTCGTAAAAATTATGATACAGCGGATAGAACTCGCCGAAAGCAAACACGCCGAGTATTCCTCCGCCGACAAAGAACATCCCATCAACCTTGCCGATGGCGGCAGCAGAAATGCTAGTGCCGGGACAATACCCGCCAAGGATAAATCCGACGCCCATAATTGCTCCGCCGACAATTGCCGGAACGAGCCACGTTGGGTTCACGTAGATCGCTTCGGTATCCAGCAATCCAAAGTAACCGAGCAACAGAACGCCGCTCATCGCCGTCACTGCGGCGGTGAAGAACACCCTCAGAACAGTGAAGTCGTAGCCGTAAAACACGCCGGCGAGACGCCGCGATGATGAAAAGCCGGCTTGTTCTAAAACAAAGCCAAATCCGATCCCGAGAAGAAGCGCAACAACGAGATTCAGCTGGTCTGATATTAAGTCAGGTACGAATGGTCCCATAAGTTCACCTTTAACGTTTTCTTATAGCCAGAGTTTGCGGCCAAAGTATGCAACGGCATACCCGGTTCCGAAAATTGCCATCATCGTGACAAATCCGGCTGTTGAAAGAACAGCCATGCCGCTCAATGCTGCACCACTTGTGCATCCGCGGGCAAACTGCGCACCAATCCCGAACAACGCACCGCCTATCGCAGCAAAGAGCCAGCGAACATTGCGGCTCACTTTAGGGCCTGATTCGGTAACGATCTTCAACCGGTCGGATATCAATCCAGAAATAAATCCGCCGATGGCAACGCCGACGACTTCGAAGACCAGCCATGATTTCAACGGACTGTCTTTGCCGGGACCGACGTAGGTTCCGTAGAATGATGAGCTTTCGGCGTACGTTGGTGCAACACCATCAACCGTTGCAACGACAATGCTTTTGATAGCTCCGCTTGCTCCAAGCCCTCGTCCGGTGATAAAAATCGTTGCTAACAAGACAAGCCCGAGAAAAAAACCGGCAAGATAAGGGTTCATGTATTTTGTTTTCATTGTGCCACCTCTTGTACTTCCGTAGTATGTGTTTTTATTTCTTTTTGCTCCGACTCACCGGATAAGTCTTCGTATCCCGTGATCATCGCTTTAAGGTTTGACGTGACAGTGTTGCCCGTGGTGATGAGATATAAATGCGCGATAAGGAATGAAACAAGAAGAAAGGCGCCGATTGTATGAAGCGTCGCAACCACCTGCAGTCCGCCAATGTTTAGGCTCAGCACTTCATACCGTTGTGGATAACGATAGAACATATACAGAAGACCGGTTATGACCATCACAGGAATCACGAGGACCTTAAGTCCGGCATACACTAATTTCTGCAATGGATTGAGTTTGCTCAGAACGGTCTTTTTTGTCGGATGCGGAGCATTGCGGAAGATTCCAAAGATATAGTATTCCGCTTGTGCGCGCAGATTTTTCCACGTCGGTAAATACTGTCTCCATTCACCCGTCGTAAAATGCCAGAAGATCGCAAACACGATCAAGACCAAAAAACCAATGGCAGCCGTGCTGTGATATCTCACCGCCTGATCGTACCCAAAAAAGTGGATCGAGCCATGGATCTCGAATCCCGTTACGCCAAGAAAGATGATGAGCGCAGCTTGGGTCCAATGCCAGAATCTTTCAAATGCCCGGTACACATATTCCTTTTTCATGTTATTTCGAATCCTTTCTGTTCCGGCTCACAACAATCCGTGCCCCACCGTGAACGACAACGCCCGCAAGCACAAGCACGATTATTCCACCGCCCAGCCATTCAACCCATGGATTGTAATCCCTTCCCGGAATGTAGAATCCGCTGAGATATGCAAGTCGTCCGTTTTCGCGCGTGTGGCACTCAACGCATTTCACCGCTTGTTCCTTCGGCGAGACCATGTGATTAACCGGCCAGTACATTTCCGTTTCAGTAAATCCATATTTTCCGCTGTAAGGGAGATTCACTAATTTCATTCCCTCTTCTGCCGACCGCTGCCAATCGAATTCCTTCCAGTACCCTCCGTCGCCCGGCTTATTCGACACGGTCTTCGGTTGAATGAGATATTTGTTTTCTGTGTCGTAGATCTGGTTTGCTCGATGGATCTTGACGGGATAGATCTTTGCGTCGGGATCATCATAGCTGCCGTACAATTCATTGAGCTTCAGCGGCTTGGTTGGATCGAACGTATCGCCGACGAGATAGTGAGTCGCCGTTCCGTTGAACCATACATAATCCGGCTTTAACTTTCTGCCCCAGACAAATGAACCCTTGATAGACATGTAGATGTCTGTTCCGTTGGAATCCGTTTCTTCGTACGGTTCGCCGTTCTTCAACTTGCCTGCCGTCGACCAATCCCAATGAAGCTTTGTCGGATTGACTTTTGCGTACGTGGGAATATGGCACGTCTGGCATGCAACTTTGAGTGTATGCTTGTTCAGGACATCATCCGTATGGGGCATGGCTGAATGGCATTGTTCACATTCGACGCGGTTGCGGTTCATTGAAGAGACCGAGTACATTTTGCCCAGCATCTGGTGTTTCTCCGCTGTGTGGCAATCGACGCATTGCATATCTACTCCGTCGGAAGCCATGTGAACGTCAACATCGCGTGTCGGATCGAAGAGTGCTTTCTCAAGGTCTCCATGCTTCACATTGTTACCGCCGCCGCCAAAGAAATGGCACGTGCCGCAATCGGTGCGCAGCGGTTTGCCGACATGCTGAGCGACAAAATTCAGATTTACCGAGGAATCGGGCATGCCGGCACCGCCTACCGCTTTCACGTAGGTATTGCTGTTGTCATGACATGCGAGGCAGTCAACGTTCAGCGAATCATTGAAGTTAAAGTTCGCGTTGGCATACCCGTAGCCGATATGGCACTTGTCGCAGCTCTGTTCGTTGCCCGAAATACCGATGCAGAAATTGTTCAGCACATTTCGTTTCCCGAGCGGGCGAATCCCTTTCCCGGGAATATACTCTATTCGTTCCCAGTTCCAGTGAGTTGAATGCATCACCTCAGAGGCTCTTCCATTGTGGCAGGAGATGCATGCGGCAGTTACTTCCTGAGGTTTTTTGAATTTTTTCTTCAGCTGAGGGAACAAAGAGTGATCAACCGATGCTTTCACTTTGTGGGAGTATTGTTCCTTCAATTTCTCCAGGGGCGTGTTTTCGGAACTGTTCTTATGGAGCGCAACCGAGAACATGCCGATCAACGCACCAAGGACGAGAACCGAGATGAAAATTCTTTTCATGATTATTTTCCTTGAGACAGGGACCGCTTTTGCAGAAGTTTTTCTTCGTAGAAGATCAACGATTTGATTTTATTACAATCACCGGAAAGCTGATAGACTGCGCATTCACGGCATTCCTTTTCCGCACACTCATTCTTTTTATCCTTGTACGTCCAGCAACCGGCGTCCTGTCGATGATAGGCCGGGCATTTTGCCCGCACTTCCTTAGAACATTGAATGTGTTCCCAGCAGGGAACGAAGGATTGGATACGGCGGATTCCCTCGATGGAGATCTTGTGTTCATTGATGGCTGTGCGGATGCATTGTAGCCGCTCGATGTCGGATTCAGAATAGAGGCGCTGATTCCCTTCAGTTTTTGTAACCAGAATAAGCCCGCGCCGTTCATAGAGGCGGATGGTTTCGACTGAAACCTCCAGTCTTTCTGCAACTTTTCCGATGGGAAGGGTTGGAGTGTTTTTATCTTGTTTTTTCATACCTGTATTTATAAATACAAGTATGATGCCATTGCTTATTCTTCATGCTTGGCGGAATTTTACAACAACGGCGGGGTAGGATTCTTAAAGATGTGAAATGAACGACGACGTGTTCTTCAAGTTTAAGAAACATCTCTCATATTTTATTAATGTTGAATTGTACTACACTTGTAACTGTCGGACACCTTTTCCATTTACCTGTCGTGGCTTGTCGGATAAGGTGTCCGATAACTCTCAGACGGAGTTCATGTTCATTCTTTTTCTTTACACGATATCTTACTATCTTAAATGGTATGAATACGGACCAAGTACAAAATATTGATAATGAATCGGAGCTCGTTCGTAGAGCGCAGAGCGGAGACAAGCGGGCGTTTTCTCTTCTTGTAAAACAATATGAGTCAACGGTGTACAGCTTTGCTTTCAAAGTATGCCGAAATGAAGAAAAAGCGGCAGAGACATTGCAAGACACATTTGTGAATGTCTATCGCAAGCTTGACCAGTTCAACGGGAAAGCAAAGTTCGGCACCTGGCTCTATCAGATCGTGACGAACAACTGTCTGATGAAACGAAGACGGAGCAAATTGGATGAGTCTTCTGTTTCGATAGATTCAGCGGAAAGCAGAGAAGATGATTCGGAGCGTGAAGGCGAAGGAGCGCCTCTGCATGCACTTATTTCGTTAAAGCATACGCCGCAAGATGAAATGGTGAACGACGAACTCCGTGAGCTTCTCGACAATGCTATTCTGAAACTCCCGATGGAGCAGCGGATTGTTTTTGTTTTGCGCGATGTTGAAGGGCGATCGGCAGAGGAGGCTGCGAAGATATTGAAGGTTTCTGTTGCGGCGGTGAAATCCAGGCTCCGCAGGGCGCGCGTGTTTCTCCGTACACAACTTCAGGAGTATATCGAAACATGAAAACGAAACACGAACGGGCGGTCCGCTGCAAAGAAGCGACAAAGCATGTGTGCGAACATCTTGATGAAGAGATGGACTCACCCCGATGCCGGCAGATTAGAAAACACCTTCAAGAATGTCCGGACTGCACGGCATATCTTGACGGGCTCAAGAAAGCGATAAAACTTTATCGCGCTATTCCTAATCCACGTGTGCCACACTCTGCGCATAAAAAACTCTTCGCTGTCCTAAAACTTGATCAGTAATTGAACCTTCCACTAAATTCACGAAGTGCAAAAAGAGAACCTATATCTGCGGATCGTTGCCGAAAACATTCGTTATCAAAGTAAGTATTGGGTGCCGTAAGGCGAATCTAAACCTTCGTGTGTTTTCGTGTTCTTCGTGGACCCTTTACAGTGGGTAAGGCGAGCTAATATTTCGAAGATACATATAATAGAGCGCAATGAATCACAACCCTCAAAGAGGCAAGACCTTTATGGAACATCACGTTTGTCCATTGTATATCGGCTATCTTCTGGCAAATCCACTGAGAAAATTATATCAGGATCCGGTAAAACTTTTAAGTCCGTATGTGAAGACTGGAATGACAGTTCTCGAGGTCGGTCCAGGAATGGGATTTTTTACCATTCCGATGGCCCGCCTTGTCGGCGAACACGGTAAGATTTATTCCACAGATTTGCAGGAGAGGATGCTTCAGACTCTTCGTAAGCGTGCGGCAAAAAAGAAACTCCAGCAAGTCATCCAAACACGCCGATGCTCCGAGTCCTCACTTGAAGTTAAGGATTTAAGCGGGAGTATCGATTTTGCCTTGGCATTTGCCGTGGTTCATGAGATTCCTGACACTCAGAATCTCTTCCGCGAAATACACAATTCGCTGCGTCAAGGTGGCATTCTGCTTGTTTCAGAGCCGCGCGAGCATGTTTCGAAAGAATCGTTCGAGAAGTATCTCTCAATCGCGCAACAAATCGGTTTCGTTGTTTCAGAGACGCCGGCGATCCGTGGAAGTCTTTCGGTCGTCATGAAGAAAGCGTGATCTTGCATCAACTTCTGTTTCATATCCCCGGCATGTCCTCAAGACCGCCGGCGTTGACGACATTTGTATAGCCCGCTGACTTCAACATCCTTGCCGCAAAGGCGCTTCTGGATCCGCTTGCACAATAGACCACGATCGGTGTATTCTTTTCGCCGAACTCGGTCAACCGCTGCCGTATCTGGTCCACGGGAATATTCAGAGCATTTGGATAATGTTCTTCGCTGAATTCTTCCGCTGTTCGGACATCAATAATTTTCGCGCCTGCCTTAATCTTGGTTTCTAAATCGAACATTTCCTGGATTCTCCTTTAATCGCTATTATGGATGGAAACACCAACCGTCGATCCATCGTGCAGCAAGGTAACCGCCTGCGATATTGAACACGCGCTTACATCCGTTTGCTTTGAGGATCTGAAGTGTTGTATGGCCTAAAAATCCGTCTTTACTGAAGATGAAAATGGTTTTCTCTTTTGGGATTTCGTCTACCCTGTCTCGTATCTCGTCGGCGGGGATATGGAGTACGTCGTGCAGAGGTGCTTTTGATTGCTCACCGACGGTACGCACGTCGAGAATAATTCCACCATCATGACCCAGTTCATCGAGTGTCTCGGATGGAGTTTTTAACGGACTAAAATTCGTGATGTGATTCAAACCAACAAACGCGGCGAGATTCAACGGATCGTTGGCGCTGTTATACGGGGGAGCGTATGCCAAATCCAGCTCCGACAAATCTTCTAACGTCATCTTGCCGTGAAGAGCAGTTGCAAGCACATCGATTCGTTTCTCAACACCGGACTGGCCGTACGCCTGCCCTCCCAGAAGCCGCGCCGTTTTCTTGTCATAAACAAGCTTCAATGCTAACGGTCTGCCGCCTGGATAATACGTTACATGATTGTCTTTGAACAGATACGATACACCAACATCAAACCCGGCTTCCCGCGCTGCTTTTTCTGAAAGTCCTGTGGATGCTGCCGTGGAATCGAATAGCTTGACGACGGATGTTCCTAGAGCACCTCGGTACAGCATCCTTCTTCCAAGCATATTGGTTGCGGCAATTCTTCCCTGACGGTTTGCCGGCCCCGCCAAAGGAATGCGGACTTTTCTGCCGTGGACCTTGTTGGTAATCTCCACCATGTCGCCCGCGGCATAAATGTCCGGATCATTGGTCCGCAATGTTTCATCCACGCTGAGTCCGCCGCTTGCGCCGATCTCCAAGCCGGCTGCCTTCGCCAACGTCAATTCCGGGCGAACGCCGATGGAGAGAAGCACCATGTCGGCATCCAGTATCGACCCGTCGCTTAACAGCACCGAGTTAGTTCTGATTTCCGACAAGCCAACATGAGTTTTTACCTGAACGCCTCGTTCTTCAAGCCCGCTTTTGATCATCGCACCGAATTCTGGATCCATTACTATCATTACCTGCGGAGCAAGTTCCACCACGGTAACAGCTATTCCGCGGGCACTCAGTGCTTCAGCCATTTCCAGACCGATGAACCCTCCGCCGGCAATCACAGCATGCGCAGGTTTTTCCTCTTCAACAAATGCATGGATACAGTCCATATCGGGTATTGTCCACAACTTGAAAACGTGCTTGTTGGCAACTCCCGGAAGCCCGGGTATGACCGGCGAGCCGCCCTGAGCGAGAAGCAATTTATCATATGGAAATTCCTGATCACCGCTGGAAGTACGCGCCACAACAACTTTTTGATCGCGTCTAATTTCTACTGCTTCCGTGTTGATCTTCACGTCGACCCGATACCGGCTGAAGAATCCTACGGGAGTTTGAAGCAACAAGCTTGATCTTCGTTGAATATCCTTGCTGATAAAATATGGCAGGCCGCAATTGGCGAAGCTGACGTACGGTCCTTTTTCCAGAATGGTAATATCGGCGGTTTCGTCCAACCGGCGCATCCTTGCAGCTGCCGTGGCTCCTCCCGCGACACCGCCGATAATTAGTATTTTTTTGATGTTCGTATGTTCACCGCTGTTGTTCACGTTAGTCTTTCCACCGCTATGTGGTTTAGAATAATTTTTTTATTTCTTGCTCAAATACAGTCCGCTCGGTAAAGCCTTCGAATCTATTGCTGATGTTCCCTTGTTTGTCAATGATGAATGTTGTGGGAATCCCGGACACGCCGCCGTAAAGATTCGAAATTGCGTCATCGCCGGCCGCCACCGGGTAATTGATGCCATACTGCTGAACGAATGCGGCAACATTGCCTGGCTGATCCAAACCAATCCCGATGATCTGGAGCCCTTGTGAAGCATACTGTTTTTGCAGCAAAATGAAATCCGGGATTTCTCGCCTGCACGGCGGGCACCATGGCGCCCAAAAGTCAAGAATAACAACTTTACCTCGATAATTGGAGAGAGCGAGTGGATGACCCGCGATATCGGTTAATGTAAATTGGGGAGCTGCCACATTCGTATTCGCTGAAGGAGAATATTGCTGCGGCGTGGAAGATGAGTTCATTACGTAAAAGATGCTTCCTGCGCCAATAAGTACAACAGACCACACTATCCATTTCGGATATCTATTTTTTCCCTTAGGTATTTTTTTCATAAGCTACTGCATCCTTCTTTCTTACCTGTCATTATTGTTATCGATATTAGCTACTTGGGACAAAGCTCTCGTACATCCTATGATCGTTCCTTCTTTCGTTCCCCGATAGTCCATATTACTCCCATGCCGGTCCCATACATTGTGCTAATCCAGGGATTGCTTGAGATGGGACATGTTCCTGTTCTACATCCAACAAAATAATAATACGCATATCCACCCAAAGCGCCCAGGAGAGAAAACAAGATCCGTTTTCGCCAGATCGATCCCGTCAAGAATTCTTTGAGGTGCAGAATGATTTGTTTCATTGAGCCACCGTTGATCCTTGGATGGATGGAATCAATTCATTCTCAATCATTCTTTTCAGTTCCTTTTTCGGCAACGCACCCAACGCCATCTTCGGCTCTCCGCCAACCGGAATAAAGAGCAGCGAGGGAATACTCTGTATTCCAAACATCCCTGCAAGCTCTTGCTCCTCTTCTGTATTGACTTTATAGAAATTTACTTTCCCATGATATTCTTTGGACAGTTCGTCAATGACCGGCCCGACCAAACGGCACGGACCGCACCAGGGCGCCCAGAAGTCGACGAGTGCCGGGAGAGTTCCCTCGTATTTCCATTCTTTGTTTTTTTCATAATTGAAGACTTTATCCCGAAATGTCTCTTTGTTGAGATGTTCTGACATTGGCATTCTCCCTTATTAATCGGTCGCTTTTTCTTTGTTACAGATACGATGATGGGAAAAGAAAAAGGGTTCAGCTTGCTGCAATAATAAATCTTCGGGGTTACGGAATCCTTTTGGGGTCTCCTTGCATCACATGAATAATTCATTCACCTACAAAAAGGAGCATTCGTATGAAACACAACATGGGTTCTATCGACCGGGCACTTCGTGTCCTTGCCGCCGTGGTTATTGGGATATTATACTTCACGAATCAAATCACGGGCATTGCCGCCATTATTCTCGGTGTCTTGGCAGTCGTCTTCTTATTGACCAGCGTAGTCGCATTCTGCCCCCTGTATCTGCCGCTAAAGCTCTCGACGATCAAAAAGAAAGATGCCTAACGCAACTATCTGATCATTTTCAAGGAAGAACTATGCGACAGCGGATCATAGTGAGAAATGTGCTAAACGGGATTGGAATCCTAGGGATTGTTCTCTTCCTTCTGGGGAGCCCAGGGAGCTATTACTTGCTTATTGGTTCCACTGCTGCACTCTTTCTTGGTCTCACCGATTTCGGCAGGCAATGTCCTTTATTCCTCTCCGTTCGACATCTTGTATACCGGATGAAATCAAAGCGACACTCTCAAATTCTGTAACGCATTGAACGGCACTTGTTTTTATTGCGATTCTCCCGTTTATTAAATGGAGAATATTTGCACGCAATGAAAAAAGGAGACCATGGTATGGGTAATCTTATTGCATATCTGCTTTTGGGTTTGGCCGCAGGAGTTCTTAGCGGACTCGTAGGGATAGGGGGTGGAATCCTCATCGTTCCGGCGCTTGTTTTTCTTTTTGGATTCTCACAACAGCAGGCCCAAGGAACAACGCTTGCGCTCCTTGTTCCTCCTATCGGCATTCTTGCCGCCTGGACATACTACAAACAAGGGTTTGTGGATATAAAGGTGGCTGCAATCATTGCCGCTGGATTCATTATCGGCAGCCTGTTTGGGGCGCGCTTTGCAACAGGAATATCAAACGATATTCTGGGAAAACTCTTTGGCGTCTTCCTTGTGTTAATTGGAGTGAAGATGATCTATGGAAAGTAGTCGAACAATGATACAGGATGAAGAGCTGTTCAACGGCCAACAATTTCTACAACTCAATCAGATTCGTCAATCTGAAATCATCGCGAAACGTTGCACCGGAATTACACAGCGCATTCGCGATGCGCAGTCCAAAGAAGAAGCAGAGCGCATCATAGGCGATGCTTGTAGAAAATTTGAGAGAGAATGCGCAAGCAGCATTGTCCGTGTTGCACTTGTACAGCACGGTCAAGCTAAAGTAGCGCAATATTGGAGTTAAAAACAATGTTATGTTAGGAATGATATGCATGAACGCAGGTTTAAGGGAGAAGTCGAACGTCTCAGAGCACCGGAGCGGATTGCACTACTCGAAATAGATCGGGTCGTTGACTTCTGTCTTGAAGGTATCCGTGTCGACAGTGTACTTGATGTTGGGACTGGCAGCGGGATTTTCGCAGAGGCTTTTTCCAGCAGAGTGAAAAATGTCGCTGGGATTGACCCTAATCCTGAGATGCTAAAAACCGCTAAAGCTTTTGTGCCAGCAGGAACATTCCATAATGGAACCGTGGAGGATATTCCTTCTGAAGACAACTCATTTGACTTGGTCTTTTTGGGTCATGTGCTGCATGAGTCCGACGATATCATCAAAGCACTTTCCGAATCCAGACGTGTCGCAAAACAAAGAGTTTGTGTTCTGGAATGGCCTTACAGACAGGAAGAAAGCGGTCCGCCGTTAGAACATCGGCTCAGCACCAAAGAGGTTCTTGATGCTGCGCAACAGGTCGGTTTTTCTTCTTTGGAGACGATTCAATTGCAGCACATGGTGCTGTTTCGGTTTATCGTTTGATACACCAGCCATTGTTGTAAAGAAGTTATTATATCGTGAGATTACTCGATGGGAGATGATGTGGCAGCATGGTTAAAGAATAATTATCGCGGTATTGTTTTTTCGCTTTCGATAGCAATTGTAGCATACTTCCTCGGAAATAATTTTCCGCTGGTCGGCGGCGCAATTTTTGGAATACTCTTAGGGATAGGCATAGGGAATATAACGCCTCGCAAATCAACACTTACTGGTGGAATCGATTTTACATCCAAAACAATCCTGCAGTGGGCAGTGATTATTCTGGGGAGCGGATTAAGCTTGCGTCAAGTGTATGCTACGGGATTGGCTTCCGTGATTATCATTCTTGTTACCATCACGGCTGCATTTGCTGCGGTGTTTGTAGCCGGCAGACTGCTCAAGGTAGAATTCAATCTCAAAAGCCTTATTGGTGTTGGAACAGCGATCTGTGGTGGTTCGGCTATCGCGGCAGTGGCTCCGATAATTGAAGCGGAAGACCAGGAGATTGCGTATGCCATATCCACTGTCTTTTTATTTAATATCGTTGCTGTTTTTATTTTCCCAGCACTTGGGCATGCACTCGGTTTGACGCAAATGGGATTCGGATTATTCGCAGGGACAGCGATTAATGATACCTCCTCTGTTGTTGCGGCAGGATACACATTTGGGAATGCTTCGGGTGATTATGCCACCATCGTAAAATTAACGCGGACAATCATGATTGTGCCCATCGCCCTCGGGTTTGTTGCTCTGATGATGTTCCGGAAAAAGAAGGAAGCCCAAGAGGGACGTATCGGGAAATTTCGGCTGGTAAAAATATTTCCATGGTTCATTCTTGGATTTCTTCTCATGTCGGCGCTCAACACATCGGGAGTGCTGGACAAAGCGATGGTCTCTTTTCTTAAAGAAGCTGGGAAGTTTTTGATTATCATGGCTCTGAGTGCTATTGGGCTTAAGACCGATCCGAGGAAGATGCTCGCAACTGGTTTAAGGCCCATGCTGCTTGGCTTTTTTGTGTGGATGAGCGTTGCTTTTACGAGTATAGTGGTGCAGCGTTTAGCGGGCCAATGGTAGGCCCTAATTTTCCGGTTCCCCCGTAAATATTGTTACTAACTCTATTCCAAAGAAGAATAATGTTTCCCCTATGCCTACTGATCTTGAAATCCTTCCACGCTTCGTTAGGCGTACGAAAGTTTTTCCATTTTGGTATGCAGTATCAGATTCCAGCAGCGATCACTCCCTGCTTCGCAAGTTCGCGCACAATAAAAGAAATAATCTCGCCGCAGACGATTTCAAATGTTCCGACAAAATGGGCTGTGAAATCAGGGAATCCAATCTTCATGAACCGGTTGACGCCCCAATTCGGGTCGGTGAAGTTCAGGATTCCTTGGATTAGGATAATAAGTCCGATGGAGAGGCGGATGTGGATGGTGCATGAGTCGAGGTGATGTGATTAAGGAATTTCATACAGAACTCTCCCGTAGAACCAAATGTTTCTCCCTTCATCGGTCCGATAACCTTGAATGTGACAATGGAGAAAAGCAGGCCTGTCCCCGCAACTGTTCAAGACCTCATCCGAGGCTATCAACGATCTAGTAATTAATGTACTGATTTTGTTTTATATCATCTGCTGCGTTCACAATGATGCTGTCGTTTTGCATAATTTCACCGAACACCTCAATCATTCCATTATTTTCGTTTCCGGTGCTCACATCGATCAGGTTGGCATTGTGATTTTTTACTTTTATAATATATTTTTTTTCTGTTGAAGTAACGACTGAAGATTGCGGCACGATGAAGGCATTCGAATGCCCTGTCATTGGAAGCAGCACTTCTGCATACATCCCGGGCATAAAAAGCCTGTCGCTATTGACGACATCTATTTCCACCGATTCGCTTCGATATTTTTCATCCAATGAATTGGCTTGACGGCTGATGGTGCCGGTAAACGTCCTACCGGGAAGGGCTTCAACCGTAAAAGAGAGTTTTTGATTGACGGCCAACTGTGTTGCAAAGGTTTCAGGCACTTTTACCTGCAGCCGTAGTTTGGAAATCTGCTGTAATTCCAGCATCGGTGCTCCATCTGTTTTATTGCCAACCGTAACCAGGGCGCCGGGATGGATATTCCGCTGTGTTATGATTCCGTCGAACGGAGCTCTCACGATCAAATAATCTTTCAGAGATTTCATTGCCTCCCAATTCGCGTTTTCGCTGTTGCAAAGAGCGCTATCCGACTCCATCTTCGATTGAGCTATTTGAAGATCATTCGGAGAGACAGCTCCCGTAGTTTTAGCGGCCTCCACAAGCCGGTAATAACTGTCTTTGCTTGCGCTGAATGATGCCAGCGCTTTTACGTATCTTTCATATGCTGCAAGACTGTTCTGTTCCACTTCGGGCGCTTCCATCTCCATGATGATCTGTCCCTCTTTTACCTGCGATCCTATATCGACATTCATCGTCTTGATATAGCCGTTGACTTTAGGATAAATGCTAACAAATTCATACGGACTAAGCTGCGCGGGCAAACGCAACATATTTCCCAATGCTTGTTCTTTTACGGAATACAACGAATAGGCCGTTGCGTTAGAAGTAGAATTTCTATTTGACGCTGCTGCTTCGTTTTTTGAACAGGAATTCAACGTTAAGGCAAGCGAGCATACGACAAACAGATAAATAGTTTGGTTCATAGCGATGATGTTATTTGTTTGTAATAGTTTTTTCAGGCATTAAAGAAGGATCTTCAAAGGAAGATTTTTCCTGGACAAGTGAATACACTAACGGAACCATGTACAATGCAGCCAGCATCGATGCAGCCAATCCGCCAATGACCGCTCTGCCAAGCGGAGCCGTTTGATCTCCTGCTTCTCCGAATCCTGACGCCATCGGAATCATTCCGGCGATCATGGCAAAGCCGGTCATCAGGATAGGTCGTAATCTTATGGATGCGCTCATCGTTGCCGCTTTTGATGCATCGTGATATTTCAAACGCAAATCTTCCGCATTTGTAACAATTAAAATCGCATTTGCTACCGATACGCCGATCGCCATAATAATCCCCATATACGATTGCAGATTGAGCGTTGATCCAGTCAGCAATAAAAAAACAAGCGAGCCGAACAACACCGCAGGCACGGTTGATAATACAACCAGCGATAGCTTGAATGACTGATAATTGGCCGCAAGGAGTAATAAAATTATGACAACGGCAACTAATAGTCCATTTTGCAGGCTTGAAAAAGTTTCCGTCAACAGGCTCGACATGCCCCGCACTTCCATTTTCATCCCCGGAGGCAATTCGCCGATGTTATCGATTGCATTTTCAACTTCCTTTGTTGCCGACCCAAGGTCTTTTTTATTAATATTGGCGCTCACCGTAACGAAGCGCCGTGGTCCGGAGCGGTCATATTCTCCCGCAATTGTATCTATGGAAAAGGTAGCCACGTCAGAAAGTATGGGCCGGTTCATCCCTCTCACAAGCGGAATGGATTTTACCTGGCTCACGTCATTCATCAGGTATTCAGGCACTTCCGCCTGTGTCTGGTACGTGTATGAATTATTTTCATCCAACCACAGGTTTTTGTACGTGAAACGGCTGGACGATGTGGCGTCGGTTACCGAGTTCGCAACGTCAAAAAGATTAAGGCCCATCTGGGTAATTTTCAATCTGTCAAACTTGATGCTGATGACCGGAAATTTTAACGGCTGTTCTATTTGGACGTCGCGGAGAAATGGAACTGCGTTAAGTTGATTCCGAAGCTTGTACGCATACGTTTCAATGTCACCCATGTTCTTCCCGGCTACTCGCACTTCGATGGGCGTCGATGCTCCTTGGCTCATGATTTTTTCAGTAAGTTCAATCGGTTCAAAGCTGAGTTGCAGATCCGGTATATTCTTATGGATAGCATATCTCAGTCGTTCTTTCAGCTCATCTAAATTAACCTTATAGTCTTCCTCGAGGCCAACCTGAATTACCGCTTCATGAGTACCGCTGTTAAAAACGTATAAATTACTCGTCCCAAAACTAGAGGGAATCAAGCCGACATACGCGGAACTGATTGAGACATGATGGTCAACCGTTGAATCGATGATTGCCAATACACTATGGACTGCTTCTTCGGTACGTTCCAACCGTGTTCCATCGGGTTCGCGTATCCGCAATTGAAATTGTCCCGAATTAACTTTGGGCAGCATATCTTTCCCGATACAATAAAAGCACAGCCCTGCCGCCAATACGACGGCCGTAAAGTATACAGCCACCCATTTTCTTCTTTGTGGAAATAGTTTTTCCAATTGTTGAAGAAAACGCATTTTTATTTTTTGAAAGAGATCATCTTTCTCTGGATGTTCTTTCTCATACTTCAAATGCTCTTCTACTTCTTTTTCTTCTTGAGTATCAAGTGCCTCTCCGGCATGGGCATGAACTTTTCCATGGGGATGAGAATACGTCTCCGCGTTCAAAATCCAATTTGTCAAAACAGGAACGAGCATTTGAGCGGCAAAAAAAGAAATGATCATTGCAAAACCTATGGAGAGCGACAACGGCAGGAACATTGCTTTTGGAACGCCGTTCATCACAAACGAGGGGGCAAAGACGGCAAGGATACAGAGCAGAATGAGCAGCAACGGAAACGATATTTCTTTGCACGCATCATAGATGGCTAGCTTTTTAGACTTCCCCATTTCCAGGTGCTGGTGAATATTTTCGATCGTTACTGTAGCCTGATCGACTAATATGCCTATTGCCAGCGACAGCCCGCTCAACGTCATTAAATTAATAGTTTGGCCCGTTAATTTTAAGAACATAACGGCACTAATCACCGATACCGGGATTGTGATTACGACAATGAGAGAACTTCGCAAATCGCGTAAAAACAATAGAACCATCAGACCTGTCAACAAGGCACCCAGAGCCCCTTCCATGACGAGACTTTTTACCGCATTAATGACAAACACCGACTGGTCAAATTCATACGAAACATTCACATCATCCGGCAGAAGATCTTTCATCTCAGGAAGCCGGCTTTTCAAACCGTTGACAACATCCATGGTTGATGCGTCAGCGGTCTTCACAACAGGTATATAGACAGATCGTTTGTCATTGATCAGCGCGTAACCAACGGTGATATCCGCGGCATCCGACACTGTCGCAACATCACTCATGAACACTGTTGAATAGCCGTTGGTAACGATCGGTATTTTCTTAAAATCTTCAACCTTTTGTTCTAACGAATTATTCGTTGTAATGTACATCGTATTCCCGATCCGAACATCTCCGGAAGGAGATATGATGTTGTTCTTCACAACAGCCTGTACCACTTCGTCGGGTGTGATATTGTAACTGCGGAGTTTTTGCGGATCGATATTCATTAATAACGTACGGGCGTTCGCGCCCATAGGAGGGGGTGCCGATAAACCCGGCACGGTTGCGAACATCGGTCTGATGCGGGTTGTGGCCAGGTCGTAAATATCTTTCAGCGAACGGGTTTTACTGCTGAACACCAACTCTCCGACAGGCAGAGAAGATGCGTCAAAACGGATAACCTGCGGAGGAACGGCTCCGGGTGGGAAAAAATTCTGCGCCCTGCTTACCTGAAGGGCTACCTGTGCAGATGCTTCCGCCATATCGGTATTTTCATAAAAGGTCAGCTGCAGAAAGGTCAACCCTTGTATGTTTTTACTCTGAATATTTTTTACTCCCGTGATATACAAAAATTGATCCTGCATGCGCGTTGCAAAAAATCCCTCCATCTGCTGGGCTGACATTCCTCCGTACGGCTCGATAACATAAATGGTCGGTGAATTCAGTTTTGGAAAGATATCAATCGGTATCGTGAAAATGGCAATTATAGAAAATAATAGTATGCCCAGAAATATCACGATAATTGTTATTGGCCTTTTAAGGGCGAAATCTACCATAGTTTTTTGTTTTAGAAATTTGCTAAAAATGTGTTTAGCGTATTGTTGGCCACTGCCTTCTGCAGTAAGGTGCTCAAGAGAAACGGCAGTACTTCCGATTGGTCTGTTTCTGCCTTGTAGAGCAAGTACGACGCATCGGTGAGGTCGGTGATATTGGCAAGTCCCGCGTTGTATTGTGCCAGCTTTTGAGCGTAGACATTTTGTGCCGCGCTCAGCAACAACGGGATTTCTCTAGCTCTGTCTATTGCGGCTTGGATGGCGATATCTGCCTGCTTGAGCTGGCTTTCCAAAAGTGTTTTTTGTTCAACAATATCTTCGCGCGCTGATTCGCTTTGATAATGCTGAATGTCTGTTTTATCGTTCCGGTGAATGAGATTGACGATGTCATACGATAATGCCAATCCTGCCATGTAATTATACCGGCTGTAATCCAACCCTGTGGATAAATTCCCGTACACATCCTGCGGGGTAATGCTTGAGCCGCGCACCCACGCGCTCCCTACTAAATAGAGTTTGGGGAGATAGCTTTTCGAAATTAGATTCTCCTGCGACATAGAATATTCCCACCGGTTATTGTAATATTCTAAGACAGGATTGTTGTTGTCAACCGAATCACTAGAAACATTTTCTTCCAGCCGGGTAATCCATGTATCGGGCAAGCCGTAAATGGTCGTATCGATTTCAAAATCGTTACGCTGCAGCCCTGTATAATAGATAAATTCACGCTTCAACTTATTGTATGCTTCCGTCGTTTGTATGTATTGAATGGTCGCAGTGGAAATTTCTGCATTCGCTATCGTCGAGTCAACGCTCGGCTTTAATCCGCTCGAAGTGTACGCTTTGATATAGCCGTAAAGGACTCGGTAGCGATCGATGTTTCGCTGCTGGGTAGCGACCAGCAGTCGATAGCGGAGGAGTTCAAAATACAATTGTGCGACGTGAAACTGGAGCAAATAGGTTGAAGCCTCGTAATCTGCCTTGCTGAAATTTACCAATGAGTTGGCTGATTCTATCCTCGCTCCGTTCAATCCGAAATTATAGAGTTCGTGCTGGAGATATGCGACACCGATATTGCCGGAGAATGCATTGGCATTATTTTCTCCTCTTATTCCACCTGACGTGGAAGGGATAATGCTCATCGGGAAATATGATCCTCCCAATCCGTTATCCGTTCCCAAATCCACTTGATCGCTGATTGTTAAAGAAGGGAGTACTTGATTTTCTGCATCGGTAACCGAAGCCGTAGCGCTCGCTACCTGATATTGTTTTGATTTTAATTCAGGATAATTATGAAGTGCCGAATCGATAGCGGGCTTCAAGCCGACGATTGGCTTTGTCTGCGCATAGCCACAAAACCTCACAATAGTGATCAATGCTAACAAGAACAACTTTGTCTTATACATAGAACAACCTATGGTGAAAAATAAGAAGCGTAAACATAAATGGATAATTTAGATTATTAATCCTACGGGTTTGAGATCTCCACGCCGAGGACTCTCAGGCGCTCTGTAGCGAAGATCAACCTTCAGCGCTTTAACGCTCTTGACTGCTAATTCCAGCCTCTTTGAGGCTACCATCCAATTTCTAACTTTATTTTAAATCGGTCTTTAGGAGGCAGACCGCTTAAGTTGCCGGTAGGTGGATTTTATGAGAGCAGCCATTCCCGGGCTTCATTATATGTACGAAAAACCTCCGACTCAATTCCGCAGGCGCCTGATCTAACCGAGACGAAGCGCATTAAGCCGTACGGTAAGTCATATGAGGAGACAAATGCAAGGCGATTATTAAATCTCTTGGCTAACGACGTGATAAAATTTGCCACCAGGTTGATATCTTCAGAAGATTTGACAAAGATGCTTCGAGATTCACCCAAATTAAAAAGCAGGGAAGGGTTGTCCGGTCCTTCACCATCATTTAACGAATTGAGAATGGCCGTGCGAAGATCATTCATTGAGTATTCGCTGAACATTTCTACCACAATAATAGTAGAGTCGAAACGATATGTTACCGGCATTTTGCAAACTCTCCTTTTCATGCAGGTAGCGAAGACCTTATAGCTTCCGCTTTTCTCTTCGACCTGTTCTCCACAAACACTCTATTCCCGTATTTATCGTTCGAGGAATTTAGAATAATAAAGAGCATAGTGATCTCATTCATAATAGCCTGAATAAAAACGCGCTGATCATTATTGATTGTATCAACCGGCATAGCACAAAAGATGAGGAAATTCAAATTTCGCGGGTTTGAAATGACAGCAGTAAAAGGTGAGACGGACCGTTTTTCAACGATCATTTTGTTGCTCACATGCGGATAACTGCACGTGAAGCCCTGCCTTGTTTCAAAGCTCTCATAAATGGTCCTATGGTCTTTGCTGCTGATTATTCTAAACAAAGCCCAGTTTGTGTTAACCATTCCAAGAACACGTTCGCTCAGGAAACGAACAGTTCGCTTAAAATCATTTTTTGTTTCAGGATACGCATTTGTCGTATCGAATATTGATTTAATTTCTTCAATTTGAACGTTTACTTTTCCGATATAATCAATTGAATCAACAAGTCTTTCGTCAGCCCTCTTTTTATCATTCTTGATATTGTTAATGAGTTCTTCTTGTTTTGAGGCCTCCTTTTTGTATAGTCTGGATATTAAAAAACTCAAGGCAAACAGAAAACCAAGGAGGACTACCTCCACGACGTCTTCATCAATGATAAATGTTCTTTTTATGTGAACAGACCTCGTGACGATTATTGGAGTAAAGATCATAACAGAAGATAGAATCACGTAGATTACAAAAAATAAAAGCTGCAAGAATGAAATATGATGATTTAATATTTTCATTGTACTTTCAAAGAGTATATCCGTGAATCTATGGAAGATCGTGTGGTGTCAATCGAAAAAGCACGGCCATGTTCATTGACATCGTACAATAATTCCATCTGGAGGAGCCCGCTGGATTCACAATCTGCCGGTGCTGCCAGAAGGACGATACGCGAAATGTTTTGCAATCCTCTCATGGTTTATTTCTATGATTGAAAGTGAATGCATGATCAGTTGCGCAGAAAACTTATCTGCTGATCGGTTTAAAACAATATTTCGAATGTGGTTCTAAAACTACGAGAGAGGCGGTGCGCGGAGAGCGTTTTGAGGACAAAGAGCTGTAAGAGTTGGAAGGAATGCTGCCTGAATTTCCAGAGAACGTTCATGAGTAATGACGCCCATCAGCGGCTCGGCGATACTGAGGATGTGATCGCTCAAAAATTGCTCTGAAGAAGTCAGATGTCTGTGAGACGTCCAGTAGGGGCGTTCATCGAGATCAATGCTCTGGCCGCTCTGGACTGAAAGAGAGGAATGGAGTTCAAAGATGAGCGTTTGTCCAATTAGATTCCTTTGACTAAGGATCGCCGGGATCAGATAGGCCGCGAGCAGAGCCCCTATAATAAAACGAAAGAGTTTGGAATTTCTCATAATGCGAGATCAGAGAACTGGATTAACTTAAATCCTTTAACAGCTTAGACGACAACGGAGTTCCAAAGGTTTCATTTCTCTCTTACTTCCATTTTGTGTCGTTGCCTCTCTACTACTAATAAAATGTGCCCAAACGGGGCACGTTTTCCTTAACACATTGTTAATACCTCTATAATACGTTAGTTAAAGCATACTCCTACCTTGGTAACGTACAGAAAGTCGCCGATCCCCTGAAAGGGCAATGAATGAACCGCAGTTGCGTCATATTTCTGTTTATTGTTTTGTTCTCTGCCGGTTCTTCGGGCCAGGAGCTGGATCGGTTGCTTCGAGACGGAGATGAATGTTTCGCCCGGCAGGCTACTGACGAGGCACTCCGCTATTACAATCAAGCGTACCCGTTGTCGCCGAAGAACAACGATGTGCTTCTTCGCCTCGTGCGCACAAACTGCGATCTCGGCTGGATTCATTTAAGAACCGATACGAGTGCGCAAAGGTATTACCTTCATGCAGAAGCGTACGCGGAAACACTTTTGTCGTTGAATCCCAATATGCCAGCGGCGCATTTTTGGATGTCATTGACGGAAGGAAGTCTCATTCCTTTCCATACCGTCTCGGAGAAAATCCACATCGGGAAGGAAGTGCGCTTTCATGCCGAAAAAGCGATCGAGCTCGATTCCACCTTTGCTCTCGCGTATGTTGTTCTTGCAGTTTTTGAACGGGAGAGCTCGCAGCTCTCATGGTTTGAGCGGACCATCGCCCGCGTAATTTTCGGTGCAGACATACACGGGTCGCTCCCCCGCTCAGAGGAGCTCCTTGAAAAATCGATTCATTACGATCCCACTAACTCGTACGCTTTTTATGAGATGTACTGGACGCGCATGGCGTTGGGAAAAAGAGATTCCGCCGTCGAATCTCTCAAGAAAGTTCTTGCGCTCCCTGTGACGAGCCAGCGCGAAGAGGGACAACGCCAGTTAGCCCAGAATTATCTGTCAAGTATCGATTCGACGGACCATTAGCAGGTTGCTGAAAAACACTGTTATGAGCCACCAAGTCGTTAAGGCACGGAGTCGTTGTGTCTTGGTGCTTTCGTGGCAAGCTGTATGGTCTTTTTCATCATCCTGTTAGACCTTCTATCCCCTTAAAACCCCCGTTTATTCCTCTCTCGCCGTTTTTTCACCTCGTTCTTGCCCCTCTTAACAATTTCTTAACATTCGATTAATACAAGGCTATTGTAAGAAGTGTATTTTAGCGCACTCTTAAAGCACATGATTGCACACCAAGTTTATCATTAATTCATCCCAATCTTAATAATTCATCAATTATAGAAAGGAAACACATGAAGAAGTACTTGGTTCTATTGGCTGTTGGGCTCTTCCTCGTGTCGGCGTCTGCATTTTCGCAAATGACATTTAGCGGCTACATGTTTGGCGACTACTATTACAATGTGGCACGCGACTCTTCTTTCAACCATAAGGCTCCGGCCAACTCCGCGTTGAGTTCAGCTGCGCCCGGTCCGGTAGCAATGCAAGCGTTTCAGTTCCGTCGTATTTATTTTACAATGGACGATAACATTTCTGATGTCTTTGCCGCACGGTTGCGTCTCGAAGCGGACCAAGCCGCAGACCCCGGTGTAACATCGCCGAACACAGCGACTCCTCCGGTTTCGGAAGACGCACTCGCCAGCGGCAAAATGGCCCCTTTTATCAAGGAAGCCTGGCTTACATGGAAGAACGTATTTGCAGGAAGTAATTTGACCTTTGGTACTCAGTTGACACCAGGATTTGCGATTTCAGAAGCGAACTGGGGGTACCGATTCCTCGAGAAGACCATCATGGATCAGAAGGGGCTCGTTGGGGCTGTCGATCTCGGAATCTCCCTCAGAGGGAAATTGACTTCAGACGGGGTGTTTAATTATTGGTTGATGATCGGAAATAATTCTGCTAGCGGAACCGTCCCCGAGAACAATAAGTACAAACGGTACTACGCGGATATTCAATATATAACCTCGAACACGTGGAATGCGACAGCATATGTAGATTATGCCGATGCCGGAGACCTCGCAACGAAAACAGGGCTTGTTGGCAACAGCACGTTGACGGAAGCAGTCTTTGTCGGCTACGGACGATCGACGTTGACTGCAACAGTGCCGACCCAGACAAACCTCGGAGTGGAAGCGTTCATGCAGCAGACTGCTAACGGATATACAGCCACAGGAGCGACATCACCTTCTTCGAAAAACGCACTCGGATACTGGGTGTACGGCCAATACTATTTTGTTCCGGACTGGGCCATCGTTGCCCGATACGACAGCTACGACCCGAACACCGCGAGCGATAACGCTGCAAAGGGTGATTCGCGCAATTACGCTTTAGGCGGGTTGGTGTACAAGCCGGACGCGCGGGTTTTTATTTCGCCGAACATTGTGTACGAATCGTACGAAACTCCCGTCGGCGGAGCCTCAATAAAGGCGTCAGTGACCGCCCGTCTGACGTTCTGGTACATTTATCTCTGATAACGTATAGCAGTTCACCATCAAAACAGAAGGAATTCAAAAAATGAGATCATTAATTATCGCATTGCTGCTGCTCGTCGCGTCTCTTGTCGCCGGCGAAGCGGCCTTTGCCCAGATGAAGTTGAATGGCGCAGGAGCGACCTTTCCCTACGTTATCTACTCCAAATGGTTCGACGTCTACAGCAAGAAGAGCGGCGTGGAATTCAATTACCAATCGATCGGCAGCGGCGGCGGAATTAAACAGGTCACCGAAGGCACAGTTGATTTTGGTGCCTCCGATGCTTTTCTGACCGACGCACAGATGAGCGCAATCAAAGACAAACAGCAATCAGATGTTGTCCATATCCCGACTGTCATGGGAGCTGTTGTGATCACGTATAATCTTCCCGCAGCCGGTAAGGACCTCCGTCTTTCACCCGATGTACTCGCTGGAATTTATCTCGGACAAATCACAAACTGGAATGATGCAAAAATCGCGGCCATCAACCCCGGTAAAAGTCTCCCCGACCAGGCGATTATTGTCTCACACCGGTCCGATGGGAGCGGCACCACAAACATCTTCACTGATTACTTAATGAAGGTTAGCAAACTGTGGGCCGTGAATATTGGGAAGGGAACCTCGGTCAATTGGCCTGTCGGTTTGGGCGGCAAGGGAAATGAAGGAGTAGCTGGAATTGTCAAACAATCGGAAGGTGCCATCGGCTATGTCGAATTGGCCTACGCAGTGCAGAACAACCTCTCGTACGCGTTGCTCCAGAACAAGTCTGGAAACTTCGTCCAGGCGTCGTTTGATGCTGTCTCAGCGGCAGCAGCCAGTTTTGCAGACAACATGCCTTCTGATTTTCGTCTGATGATCACGGATGCCGGCGGAAAAGATGCGTACCCGATTTGCGGATTCACCTGGCTCTTGATCTATAAAGACATGAAAGATAAATCCAAAGCTCAGGAAATAGCGAAGTTCCTGAAGTGGGCGATGACCGACGGTCAGTCGTACGCAAAGGATCTTTATTATGCACCACTTCCTGAAGCAGTCGCGAAACTCTGCTTGAAAAAGATCGACACCATCGCAATCAATTAAAATACTGTGGCAGATACTTCATCCAATATTGCTTTACCAGTTGGACACCAGCCGGGTGGAGGAGCCGCAATGGCTCCCCCGCCCGATCTTATCGTCGGGGCCAAGAAACGCAAACATATCAATGTAGGAGATATGGTTTTTCAAGGCTCTACGACATTTTTTGCCTTCCTGGTTTTTGCGCTTGTTTTCCTGATGGCGTATGAGATGTACAGCGGTTCGGCGCTTTCTATCGCAAAATTTGGATGGTCGTTCCTTGCGCGGGAAGTTTGGGACCCGGTGCAGGAAGACTACGGAGCCTTGGTTTTTATTTTCGGCACAGTTGTCTCGTCGATGCTCGCGCTTGTTATTGCATTACCCTTGAGTATCGGTGTCGCAGTCTTTCTCTCGGAGTTGGCTCCCCCGTGGCTCGAGAAACCTGTGTCATTTCTTATTGAACTCCTTGCGGCAATCCCCAGCATCGTCTACGGGTTATGGGGTATCTTCGTTCTCGTCCCGTGGCTGCGCGTATCGGTAGAGCCTTTATTGTCCAAGAATTTGAAGTTTCTCCCGTTGTTCAGGGGGGCACCGTATGGATTCGGAATGCTTGCAGCGGGGATTATCCTGGCGATCATGATTTTGCCGATTATTACTTCCATCTCCCGTGATGTACTGAAAGCAATTCCAACCGCCCAACGCGAAGCTGCTCTTGCATTGGGTGCCACGCGCTGGGAGACCACAAGGATTATTTTGTCGGATGCGAGGTCCGGTTTGCTCGGTGCGACGCTGCTGGGACTTGGCAGAGCAGTCGGTGAAACGATGGCGGTCACAATGGTTATTGGAAACCGTCCGGAGATATCGGCATCTCTTCTTGCGCCGGGCTACACGATGGCAAGCGTTATCGCTAATGAATTTACGGAAGCAACCTCAGACATGTACATCAGTTCTCTTATTGAGATTGCCCTAATTCTCTTTGCGGTGACGGTGCTCCTCAACGCAGCAGCCCGAATTATTGTCTGGAGTGTCACGAATAAATTTAAGAATGGATGATGAAGCAGGGTTATTCAAAATTTCATTATTGGCGTAAGTCGAAGAGCGCGATTACAACGATCCTCTGCATGCTGAGCGCGCTGATAGCTATCGTTCCTCTCTTCCTCATATTTTTTTACGCTCTCTCACAAGGCATCGGTGCATTGAATATTGATTTCTTCACCCAAATGCCGAAGCCCGTCGGAGAGAGCGGGGGAGGGATGGCGAATGCGATTGTCGGAACGTTGATTCTTATCGGTCTTGGAACTCTTTTTGGACTTCCGGTCAGTCTTTTTACAGGAATCTATCTTGCAGAACACAAGCATGGCGCATTCGCGTCAGTCGTCCGCTTTCTGACGGATGTCCTGAGTGGAATACCGTCGATTGTTGTCGGTGTTGTTGCATATATGCTCGTGGTGATTCCGATGAAACGCTTTTCGGCACTCGCCGGCGGAGTCGCTTTAGGCATTCTCATGATTCCCACTGCAACGCGAACGACGGAAGAGATGTTGCTCCTTGTTCCTCAATCTGTTCGGGAGGCGGGTCTGGCGCTCGGCATTGCTCGTTGGCGGGTGACGCTGAGAGTGATTCTTCCTACCGCACTGCGAGGAATTACAACAGGAATACTTCTTGCGCTTGCCCGGGCGGCGGGGGAAACTGCGCCTTTGCTCTTTACTGCACTGGGAAATCGTTTTTGGTCGACCGACATCGGCCACCCGATTGCGGCTCTCAGCGTGTTCATTTATGATTATGCCAAAGCGCCCTTTGCCGACTGGAACCGCCAGGCGTGGGCCGCGGCATTTGTACTCATCTTTTTTATAACCATATTGAATGTTATATTTCGATTCGTGACGAGAGGACGCTATGCAGGAAACGGTCATTGATGAAAAGATAGAGAGGGCGCCGCTCGTTCTCAGCAGCAAACGCGACGCGGAAAAAACTATGAATGTCAAAGTCTCTACGAAGAATGTGGAAGCCTTTTTTGGCAAGAGTAAGGCATTGCACGGAATCTCTCTGGATGTGCCGCAGAATACTGTTGTCGCAATTATCGGGCCATCGGGATGCGGCAAGTCGACATTTCTCCGGTGTCTGAACAGGATGCACGAAGTGGCTGGGGGTACGCGCAAAGGTTCTATCATGCTTGACGGTGAGAACATTGACGACTACGATCCGGTTGTGCTGCGCCGAAGGGTTGGAATGGTTTTCCAAAAACCCAACCCCTTCCCGACAATGTCGATCTTTGACAACGTTGCTGCTGGATTGCGTCTCAACGGGATGGTGAAAAAGAACACGCTCGCGGAAACGGTAGAACGGAGCCTTCGGCAGGCGGCGCTTTTCGACGAAGTGAAAGATATTCTGGATAGATCCGGGATCAGCTTATCCGGCGGACAGCAACAGCGTCTTTGCATCGCACGCGCCCTGGCCGTAGACCCGGAGGTAATTTTAATGGACGAGCCGGCGAGCGCACTCGACCCCATCGCAACTGCAAAGATAGAAGAACTGATACAGGAACTCAAAAAGAATTATACGATCGTCATCGTCACCCATAACATGCAGCAGGCGGCCAGGGTGAGCGACGAAACCGCCTTTTTTTATCTCGGCCAGCTCATTGAATTCGGCGAGACCGAACGTTTATTCACGTCTCCTCAGAAAAAACAAACGGAAGATTACATCACCGGACGATTTGGATAGACGCTGTTGTTCTTAATTCCTAATTCGAGACATCTGAAAAATTGGTATTCAAATGTCATTCTGAGCGAAGCGAAGAATCTATTCGTTCAATTTGCGAAGAAAAGCTAGATTCTTCTGCCGAAGGCATTCCTTCGGAAGTCGCTACGCTCCTCAGAATGACATTACTTAGGAATTTTTCAGATGTCTCAATTCCTAATTCATAATTCTCAATTGTCTTTCCAATGCCCCGACATTTTGAAATAGAACTCGACCAGCTTCGCACGAATATCATAAAAATGGGGAGCCTGGTTGATGAACAGATTGACCTCGCTACGATGGCATTGCTTGAATCGAATGTCGAGCGCGCAAGGCTTGTTATTTTTCGCGACCGTAAAGTCGATGAATTTGACAACCTTATTGACGCTCAATGTGAGCGCATTTTTGCGTTGACTCAGCCCGTTGCTACAGACCTGAGGCTGATCATGGCGGCGTTGAAAATAAATCATGAATTAGAACGCATGGGAGACATTGCCGTTAATATTGCCGAGCGGGCAATATCCCTCCAGGACCACCTTGGCCTTCTAAAGAAATCGAGAGTTATTGAAATGTCGAGCATCGCCCGCGAAATGGTAAAACACGCGATCGATTCATTCGTCAACAACGACCCCGCACTTGCGCGGGAGATTCTCCCGAAAGACGACCTTGTCGATAATCTTGGCAAGAACATTTTTCAATTCCTGGTCGCAGAAATGAAGGCAAATCCAGAGATTATCGAGCCGGCTGCACATGTCATCGTCTTATCCCGGCATCTTGAACGCCTTGCCGACCACGCAACAAACATTTCAGAAGACGTTGTCTACCTTGTCGACGCGAAAATTGTCAAGCACCATGCTCAAGAGGAAGAATAATTTTTTCAACTCTTTCAAGGCGTAAACTCTGTCAAGGCTTTAAGCCTTGACAGAGTTATGTAACCCCCTGTTCTTGCTTCCCTCCCCATTTTTTGATATTTTCTTCTAGTCGATCATCCCAATCCTTCATAACTAATTCGGAGTCAGTGCCGCATGCCAGTCATTACGCTTGCAAATGAAAACACAACGATTGAAGTTCCCGTCGGTGCGAACCTTCGCCGTGCGCTGCTGAACAACGGCGTCTCTCCCTACATTGGTATTGCAAAGCTTATCAATTGCCGAGGGTTTGAATTATGCGGCACCTGCCGCGTGGAAGTTGTCGACGGCAAGGGAGCGTCGACACGAAGAGAAGATGAAGAGCAGACCCTTATCAGCAGCACGCCGTTCTATGCTCGGCGGATAGAAAAGAATATTCGTCTTTCCTGTCAGACTTCCGTCAACGGGGACATGACCGTCAAAACGTATCCGAAGATTACGATCGACAGAGAACGGACAAAAGAGATGATGATAAAATCCGGCATCGCCGCTGTGTTCATTCTTCTTTTTGGTCTCTTCTTTCTGGCGATGTTTTTAGATATGATTAAGGTGATTTAAAAGTGAATAAAAACGTATTGAATCCTTTTTACCTATAATAACAGACAACCTACAACCTATAACTTAGAACCTTTAACTCTTCCCCCCTCGATTCAATGCTCCAATGAAAATTCTTCTCGCATATTTCCGCCTGCATTCCGTCCGAACAGCCGCGTTGCTCTATTTTTTGTTGGCAGGGGCGCTGACGCAAGTTCCTCTCTTTAATTACGTCGGTTATGAGTTCTCAGCCGTGATGACGATCCCCGCAGCGTTCATCAGTGGATTGCTGACTATCGGTTTTATCAGAATTCACGTTCACCAGGCGATCTCACGGAGAAAATTCATCACCGTCATCGTTCACTATTTTATCGTCAACGGCGTGCTTCTTTCGATTCCGCTGGCTGTCATGTCCGCGAATGCTTTCGCCGTGAAGAATTGCTCATTCGCCCAAGGGCTGGCATACTATGCTCTGCTCCCTCTCTGTTCAATGATTTTCGCGGTATCACTGGCGCTTCCTCTTGGAATTCTTTTTCGCCGCGCCCGTACGATATTCATCGTCCTCATTATCGCTATCCTTTTGCAGATCGTTGTCATTACGTATACCGAGCCGCAGCTCTTCGCGTACAACTTTGTCCTCGGATATTTTCCCGGCATTACGTACGACGAAACGCTGAACGACCTTTCATCCCTTGTGTTGTACCGCGAGTTTACGCTGATTGCATCGCTCTTGTGCGTAATAATATTCTTTCTTGCCGTTAAGATGATCTGGTCCGATTACAAATTGTACGAGAATGTTCAGAGCTTCAGAGTCAGGAAAGGCGATCGAATCCTTTACGGCTCGGCGTTTATTTGCCTTTGTCTCCTCGGCTATGGACACCTTGAGCGCAGCAGGCTGGGGTTTCAATTCTCGGCTTCGGATATCCAATCGGGATTGGGAGGTATGGCAACAACGACGCATTTTGTGCTCTATTATCCGAAAGGTGAAATGTCCGAGCATGATGTTCAGTTCCTGAAAGCCGAGGCCGAATATCAGTATGCCGTTGACGTGTTCAGAATGAAAGAATCGCTCGGCCGCGGCGAGAAAGTTTCAGTCTATCTCTATCCAACCGGCGAAGCGAAGCGCCGCTATATCGGGACGGCGACGACGAATATCGCGAAACCATGGCGGAAGGAAATCCATCTCACGCTCGATTCATTTGAAGATACCTTCCGCCATGAATTGGTGCACGTCCTCGCGGCGAATGTCGGTCTGCCGGTCATCGGTGCGAGCGACCGCATGGGGCTGAATGAAGGATTTGCGACCGCCGTGGACTGGAATTGGCCGGAATTTTCTCCGCACGAATATGCCGCGGCGATGCAGCACGAAAAATTGCTTGGCGATCCGGCGGCGCTTTTTACCTACACCGGATTTGCGGTGCAGCAAGGTTCCTATGCGTACATTGTGGCCGCTTCGTTTACCCAGTACCTTATCGACCGTTTTGGAGTGAACCGTTTCAAAGAAGTATTTCCGGCAGGGCATTTCGTCGAAGTGTACGGAGTCCCTCTCGATGTGCTCATCGATGATTGGGAGGGCTTTTTGAGGACGGTGAATGCATCGGCTCTTCCCGGCGAAACGGTGAGAACTCTTTTTGCGCAGCAGTCGATTTTCCGGAAAACGTGCGCGCGCGTTACCGCCGAAAGGAACTCAAATGCCGTGCAGGCGATTCGGGTAAAGAACTTTGCGAAGGCGGAGAGTGAGTTCTCGGCGTCTTTTGACGATGCGCAGACGGCGTTTGCGCTCCGGGGCTTGTTCCAATCCCTCATCGGCCAGAAGAAATTCCATGATGTCGTTAGTGACTACGATGCGCTCGATGCGCATTCAATGCTTCGTTTCAATCCCGGAGTCCTGCTTTTGCTCGGAGATGCGCTCTGGTTTCTTGGAGATGTTCCGCGTGCTCTGCAAGTCTACCGCCGCGTTGAAGGAATGAATTACAGCGACGCTTTTTCGGAAGCCGCAGCCCTCCGCTGCATGATCGTAAAGGAGCCCCGGCTGAATGCAGAGCTGCGCGATTACTTTTACGGCAATGCTGCGGACTCTTCCCGTGCCCAACTCTTGGAAGGCCTGTCCCGGTTTAACGATTCTCGCGCCGTTGCGGAATACCTTCACGCGTCGGAACTCTTCCGCGCAAAACGCTACCATGAAGCCGGCGCAGCGTTTCACGCCGTTTCAATCCTGCTGACGGATAATGTTCTCTCGTTTCGCTGCTTGATGAACGGGGCTGAGGCTTCGTACCGCGCGGGAGAATTTGAACGGGCAAAAAGCATGTTCTGGGAAGCTCAAAATTTCACACAATATCCAACGGCGATACAGCAGATCGGAGGATGGATCGAACGATGCGATTGGATGTCATCGGAAATGGATTAAGTGAACCTTGGCGGGGTACGGTTTTTGTGCTCGCGGCTGCCGTGGGGTTATCGTTCTCCGGCTGCTCTTCAACCGTGAATACTGTTACCGAGTGTTACTACACGGCCAAGTCGATGCAGCGTTCGCTGCCGGCGTGTGAAACATTCAACCTCAATGTGTACACGAAAGATGGCAACCGGCTCGATATCTATTTCCAGATTCCCTACTCGCATATTCATTTTGAAAAAGACTTTGACCTCTTCAAAGCGTCGTACACCGCATCGTTCGTTTTGCGCGACGACAATGGCTCGATTGTCCGCGCTAACGACGTTGACCGCACAGTTGTCGCAGAATCGTACGCCGAAACCGTTTCATCCCTCCGCGACGCATTTCTGAAGATGTTCTACGTCCCTCCCGGCGACTACACACTTGATATTATCGTCGCGGACAACTGGTCGCATACGGTATCGCGTCGGCATCAAAAGGTGGAGGTGGTGAATTTTTCAAAGGAGGATTTTTGTGCGGGCGATTATTTGTTGTTTGAATATGCCCGTCCGGGGCAGCAAGGCATTTCTCTCAAGCCGCTATTTCCTTCCGGCCTTTCGTACGTGAAAGACTCGATCGGAATGTTCCAGGAACTCTACAATCTCCGGCGGGGCGATACCGTGCGGCTTTCTCTTCTATATTCAATCCCTTCAGCGCACGACACTGCCAATACGAGGATTACTTCGCTCGCCCCTCCGTATGATCTGAGGCTTGCAAATTGCATGCATGCTCCGGATTCAGTCTATTATCGTTCCGATTCGGTCTTTGTCTCTTCGGTTGACGGTGTTCTCCAGGTATTCCAGAATTTTCCAAAAATGACCGCGGGATGGACAACGGCGACGAGAAAAATATTTCTTTCCAGGAATGGAAGTGTCGACAGCAGCGTCAGCACGGCAGTGTTTTCAGTCCATCCGCCATCGTTTCCGCGGCTCAACGGCGTTGATGAAGAGATTGCAGCCATTTCGTGCATCGCGCTGCCGCAGGAGATCGACACCATTCGTGCCGGTGCAACCATTGGTGATCGTCTTAAGCGGGTACTACGATTCTGGGAAGACCATGGCGGCAGTTTGCGCCGGAAGGAATTTTATAATCGTGTTGAAGAAGCGAATGAACTGTTTTCTTCCTGCACCGCGGGATGGAAGACACCGATGGGAATTTCGTACATTGTCTGCGGCCCGCCGGATTACGTAGAGTGCCGCGGGCTCACGAGCGAAGTCTGGTACTACGACATGGGGAACAGCCGCAGTTTTGCGATCCCATTCCGGAAAAGCTTTGAACACGAAAACGATCTCTATTTTGAGATTGTTCCTTTCTCGGTGAATGATTTTATGTGGGGCGATTTTGTCAGTCGATGGAGGAGGCAGTGAGTTGAAAAGGGGGCGTCAATCCGCTCAAGTTGGTTTTTTCCTCAACGAATACCCTTCGTCAGTGGACATTTCTAAATCAAGAGAGGGCACAAAAAAAGTGCAACCTTCTAACTCCAAACCCCCGGAATATTTTCACCACAAAATTTGCATCTCCCCTTGACAATGTTGTTGGAGAGAATTGTGAATCCCTTCCGTTCGATGATCATTGTTTTGCACTTGTGGCAATACGTGTTCTCCGCGCTGTGGCCCGGAACATTTCCTATGTAAGCATATTTCACACCGGCACTCAAAGCAATATCGCGCGCTTTCTCCAACACTGAAACCGGCGTTGTCGGGAGTTGATTCAGTTTGTACAGCGGTGTAAAACGGCTGAAGTGCAGCGGTGAGTCGTCCAATCCATTCTTGCAGAGCCAATCGCACATTTTTTGAATCGTATCGAGATTGTCTGTCCATCCGGGGATGACGAGATTGGTGATCTCGAGCCAGACCTTTTCTTCCTTGAACACCTGGAGCGTCTTTAAGACCGGCGCAAGCGTGGCCTCGTTGAGCCGCCAGTAAACATCCTCGTCGAACCCCTTCAAATCAATATTGGCAGCATCGATATACTTGCAAAGTCTTCGCAGCGGCTCCTCGTTGATGTACCCGGCGGACTTCCAAACATTCCTGATTTTTTTCTCCCTTGCAAGCTTTGCGGTGTCATACGCGTATTCATAGAATGTTGTCGGTTCGGAGTAGGTATACGCGATGGATTCACAACCATTGCTCAGACATTGTTCCACTACTTTGGGGGGCATGAGGTCGATGTTGTCGGTTTCCTTCGGACTGAACTGTGATATCTGCCAATTCTGACAGTTGAGACATCGAAGGTTGCATCCCGCCGCAGCAATTGAGAATGCCCGTGTCGACGGCAAGAAGTGGAACAATGGCTTCTTCTCGATAGGGTCGATATGGACAGCACACGGATTTCCGTACGCAATGGTGTACATTTTTCCTTGGTAGTTCACTCTGTTTCGGCACTTGCCCACATCATTTTCCCGCAGCACGCATCCGTGGGGACATTTCTGGCAGAGTAAACCTCCGTCTGTCTTGAGATAAAACAAAGCCTCTTTACTCCATTTCCAGAGATCGTCGGACGGAAACGGCGCTTCGCTATTTGTGGCTAAGACCTCTGCAAACGAGTTCAATCGGTCAAAGCCGAGAATGCAGCCCCCCGTCGCGAGGAGACAGCATTTCACAAACTGCCGTTTGGACATCATTGATGATTCTATTCTCTCCTTCATTGTCGCACCTTGTTTTTATCTTTCTTCTCCGTCTTGCCTACAAATTCATCTTAGGCAAAACGCCAATAGTATTGCCACGAAGTCGCTAAGAAAAACAACCCTATTTATTAGTGGCATTACAAAATGAAGCTTTCCTTAAAAAGTCTTTGTGTCTTCGTGCCTTTGCGGCAAGCTTTTTTAAACCCGCCGTAATATTTGTTACATTGCTATTTTCAAATATTTTTTCCGGCTCATGATAGTAACCGCGGCGCTTGCAAACGTCAGAGCTGCTATGATAAAACAAACTTTCGTTATCCCGAGCAGCGGGATGAGGTAGGCGGTTACCAGCAAAGCTCCGATGGCCGAACCGACCAGATCGACACTATACAGGTTTGATGCAATTGCCGAAACATCACCTTTCTGAAGACGCGAAGCCAGCGCAAACTCTGCACCGATGAAGAGAGCAAAAGCGAAAGTTGCAAAAGCGAAAACCGCGTGAACGAGAAATGAATTCTCCGAATGGTTAATCAGAAAGGTAAGGCCCACCGGGGAAATAATTACAACGCTACCGATACATAGCTGCACGGAAATGAAACTATGGATCTCAGAACCATGCAACCATTCGGGATCCAATTTTGCGCCGAAGGCCAATCCGGCCATGAATATCGAAATAATCACACCAGTCAGGAAATAGACATATCCATAAATTATCTGAAACGAAATCAGCAGCAGGATTTCAACCGACGAGGCAGCGAATCCCCCCGTCAGCACTCCAAAAGTAATTGGGTTCATCCTTCCTGCGAGGAAGACGAGGACAACCAGGCCGCCTGCCGCCAATGCCCAATAATTGTTTTGAAATTGACTCAGCCAGTAAAGAAGTTGACGGTGGTAGGAAATCGGCGTAAAGTCTTCGTTGAGGGGGGATTGTTTGTCAAGAGTGGTCAGAATGGATTCGCTCCTTTGCTTCAGCAACTCATCATCAAGGTAGTTTTCGTTCACGTAGGTGGTGGGTATTCCTTTTTTCTTAATGAGATGTGCGATGTGAATATCCATGGGTCCATCCGAGGCCAGAAAGTAGTCTCGCAAACCGGGGACGATAAGGATGTTCTTGAAAACGGAACGGAGAGTATTGACCATGACAGAACGCACTTGACGCGACTCGCCGCTCAAATAGTCAGCTGATGAGACCAGGCTCATTGAAATAACGGCGTTTTTGTTGAGCACCCTCTGCAATTCTTCAAAAAAACCGAGAGTATAGTATCTGTTGAGTTGAGCGGTGCTTGGGTCGGGCATATTTATCAGCACGACATCATATTTCTGTAAAGCAGTCTTGATGAACAGCCGTGCGTCTTGATTGATAATATGAACTCTCCTGTCCGCCAACGCCGAGGTGTACTGCCTGCCGATATCGATGATCCAAGGATTTATCTCGACGTAGTCTATTCTGTCAACATTATATTTCAAAATCTCATCCATCGTTCCGGATATTCCTCCCGATATCAGCAGCACACTCCTGGGGGTGTCGTGCTGAACCATGGCATAATGCACAGCTTCTTCGCTGGACACTACGTCATTTGTCGAGAAGAGGAGCATGTTGTTTTCATAAAAGTTCTTTTGATCGGCCTGCTTTGTTACGGCGAGGTTTCCGTACGGGGTATCTTTATGAAAAAGGAGTTCCTGATTCTGAAACTGAAGACGTTGAGTAACGTCGTCAGGATTGAACAGCCATGCCAGAACAATAACCGCTAGCGACAAGGCAGCAGCTGCGACGACAACGCTCTTCCTGTATCCGGACAGCAACAACAGGGCGACCAGGAAATTCATCGCCATCACAACGATCAAGCTTTGGAAAGTTTCGAGAAAAAAAATCAACACAAGGTTGAATGTCAGTCCGCCGATCACGCTTCCGGCAGCTTCCAGGGAGTAGACGCGGCCGATCATATTTGAACCGTACTTTGCCGAAAGTTTTTGTGCCAGCAGCGTGAACGAGAACCCGGAAACAAGGCAGTAGGGCAAGAGCAGGATGAATGAATAGTACAATATCTGGGTGAGCCCGACCATGCTTCCGGGAAGAAATACTATGTTCCGGAGGGAGCGCAATAAAAACAATGTAACGCCGGGGAGTACCGCCGCGAAGGCTAACAACAGAGCGATAAGATTATCGCTGGCGCTGAGTCTAAGGGAAAATTTCCCGAGGAATGAGCCGGCACCGGTGATGATCATCCAATTGGCAAGGATGATCCCGATGACAAGCTCGTTTCCGTAAGAGGCTGAAAGAAAATCTCTGAGCAAGATGACCTGCGCGACAATCGAGGTCGCGCCGAACGCCACGACAGCAAGCGAAAGCCTCCTGTCGATCGATATCGGAATTTGAAAGGATTTCATAACAGTGACGGGCTTTGTAACGCTGGCGCTTTTCTTTCAGCGGCTCATTTCTTTTTCGCTGAACACTTTTGCCTCATACACATAGATCTCTGCGTCTTTCCATCCGTCCCATCCCAGCCCGGCTTTATCGCGGGCACAATGGCTTAGGAACTCCTCCTTTGTCCAGCCGGTTTCCGTCGCTACTTGAGGAAGGAAAGTACCGGAGCGATCTCCTTTCCTTATGTAAATGCCATCCCGTCCGAGTTCTATCTCATCGATAGAGGATATTCTTCTCATGGGTGTAAGAGCGGAGATTTCGATTTGCAGGCTGCCGATCTCATCGGCTTGGACCTGAGTGAAGCGATAATCTTCCGTTGCGGCAGCAATCGCCATGTGTTGGACGACTCTATAGAGCGGTTCGTTTGCATCGAACCTCCCGACGCATCCCCGCAGCTCGCCATCCTTGAGAAGAGTAACGAATGCGCCGCAATTAGTTTTCGCACCAACAGACAGGGGAGTTGTATCTATCGCCGGGATTTGCTTCTCTTTGATGTACTGTTCAATCGTGCTGCGTGCAATCCACAGTAATTTCTTTTTGTCATTCTCACTGAGGCCGCTGCCCGAACTCCCCCCTTTGTCCTTCAGCGAAAAAACGATCGCACAATATCCGACAACCCTTGTTTTATCGCCGACCTCAGAATCACCGGAATTCTTATACTCGATCAGGTTGACGGCGATCTCGGGATTATTTTCCGTCATGTACAGGAGAGTCAGCACGCACGACCAGCCGCACATCGTGGTGACAAGATTTGAAATGCCCTGCCGCTCGCTGCTTCGCGTAACCTCGATCAGTCTAGCGGCAGAGTTCGAGAGGACTGCATCTGCCGACGATTTATCGACGCGCACGGCATCGTCATAGGAAGGATAATGAGAAAAATCGGTGCTGATAATAAAGAGATTCTTGGTGTTGAGATACGGCCGCAGCGCCAAAGCGATCTTTTTGCACGTTTCAGGATAAAAAGCGCCGACGACAACAGGAACAATCTGAAACTCCTTTTTCATGCAGTATTGCAGAAAAGGGAGTTGCACTTCTACGCTGTGTTCGCTCTCGTGCGGCTCAATGTCGTTGGTAAATACGCGGTGCTCTTTGGCAAGCTGTTCTCCGAGCTGTCGATTTACTTTGACCGATCCGAGCGGAGTCAAGTAGTTGCCCGCAGCATATGCGGAAGCTCCTTCCAGAGCCACATGATGACTCGGCCCGAGAACAAAAATGTTTTCGTACTCTTTCGTCGGATCGATCTGGTTGAATGCGGATGCGGCAACTCCGCCGGAGTAGACATATCCGGCGTGGGGTGAAATGATCGCGATGACGTTCTTGATGTTTTTCGGCGGGACAGCTTTTGAAAATAGACTCTTTAGTTGAGCGTCAAGTTCATTCCGCTGAGCGGGGTAGAATTGTCCTGCGACGGCGGGTTGCCTGTCGCCCTGCGACAGGCCGTGTGTCGCGATAAGGAAAAGGCTCAGAACGGCGAGCCAAACAGCTTTACTCTTTTTCATAGTTTTCGCCCTCCCAACGTAGACGAAGCGGAATATAGCTCAGCAAAAATTACTTAATCTTGGGAGAAATAGCAAACGCGGGGAGTGTCAGGCAGTGTCTTAACTTGCCTATGAATCGATTAAACCGACATAAGGTGTGGCTAATGCAAACTATATATTTCCCCTTCCGGATCGGGTTGATCATCGTCGAAATAATTCATGCCGCTGAGCCTTCTATAGCTATGAGTCAAAAACTCTCACTTAAAGCCGAATACAGCACGGTGCATGATATTTCTATTGTCATAGTAGGTGATCAACCCGTATTGACATTCACTGCTTTTTTTGCGAGGTTTACACGGGGTTGGCGGGGATGCATTTCTTAATTACCTACAATCCTCAAATCATATTCTGCACATGAAAACAACACCATTCGTATGCTGGACGACCACTGCGAGACAGACGAGAAAACTTACCTACGGTGCTAAAATGAAATCTCATTTCAAAGTATATTTCCTTCTCATGTTGTCGGCCTTGATTTCATCACGCGCATTTTCACAGGACCCCCTTACTAACATTCTTGAAGTGTATGGGGACTCTGCTATTGCACTTGGTACAGGGATGCGTGGGCTTGGAGACGTGAACAACGACGGCTGGGATGACTTTGCCGTCAGCGCGGAAATGATTCGAAAAACATTTATTTACTTCGGAGGGCCGGGAAAGCTGCACGCAACGCCCGATGTAACACTCGAAGGGGGAAACGGAATTAGAATGGGGGACATCAATGGGGATGGTAAGAAAGATCTGATTATTGCGGTGCCATCGTTTAGTAACAGTGATTCAGTGCAAATTGATGTCTATTTCTGGAAACATTCACAGGGCTTCGCTTATGACACGATTCCGGACTTGGTCTTGTATCAAACGCTGACAGGAGATAACATTTACGAAGCGTTGGCGGTGGGAGATATCAATAACGATGGCTACGATGATATTGTGGTTGGACAGCACTATTACGGCTTGGAACAAGGAATTATTCGGATCTATTTTGGTAAACAGACACCATCATCGACACCAGATGTAATTCAAGTTGGCGATTCAATTACAGCAGAATATGGCTACAAAGTCGATATCGCCGATGTCAATGGCGATGGAGTAAAAGACTTGTTGGTCAGTGCAAGGCGAAAGGAGAAGGGAACGCTCGATATTTTTTATGGGAAGAAAGGATTCGTTTTCAATAAAGATAATTACGATCAACGACTTTCTACAGCGCAATCAGGAATTAATTACCTCTATCTCTTCTCTACTCTCGATGTTAATCAAGATAGTATCGCAGACATAAGTTGTTGCCCCGGTGGCAGCGTCTACTTTTTCCTTGGGAAAAAGAATGCACCGTTATCGACAACACCCGACTTTGTAATGTCCCCATGGGAAGATTATGTCTATAATGCGGCAGCCAGCGATATTGGAGACATTAATGGGGACGGTAAAAGGGATTTTGTACTGATGGAGGCAACCGGAGGACAATGTATCGACGTATTTTTAGGACAAAAGAATCCCACATCTGCACCGGTGGGCATACGATGCGGTCCTAATTACTACATCGTGACCGGCGTAGGAGACGTGAATGGTGACGGTGTGAACGATTTTGGTGCGACGATACCGTTTGGGGAATTTGACAACAACGGATACTTTGTGATTTTCAGCGGCAACAAATACTGGGTGACGCCAGTGAAGCAGAAAACCGAAAAGACTCCGACAACCGACGTGTTGAACCAAAACTACCCCAATCCGTTCAACCCGGAGACGGTGATCAGTTATCAGCTATCGGTGAACAGTTCTGTTTCGCTGAAGATCTATGATGAATTGGGCAAAGAAATCATTACACTGGTAGACAACGAAGAACAAAATGCCGGGGCACACCATGTTTCATGGAACGCGAAGGACGGAAGAGGCATCGCAGTTGCAAGCGGTGCATATTTTTACAGGCTTTACATCAATAATACATTAAGTATTACAAGGAGACTCATGCTGATCAAATAAGGGAGGGAAAATGAAAAATCTATTCACTGCAATCTCAATATTAATTCTCGGAACATCCTGCGTACAAAGCCAGTCGAAATTCACCATTGGTGCATTAGACTTAATCCGGCCACTATTCGGTACAATTCGATGCCTCTTGTCTTGCAATCGGCATTTATTTCTACTCAATCAGGTCGGGTAATTACAATGCTGTGAAGAAGATGTTGTTGCTCAAGTAACTCGAATCTTCTTTTGTTCACAATCCCCGAACCAGATGATGTTTCGGGGATTTTTTATTCTCACATAAAATTACTTCACCACCACCAACTTCTTTGTTTGCACAAAATTCCCCGCTTGTATCCGATAGAGATAGACTCCCGATGCGAGTCCTGCGGCGTTGAATGAGACTTTATAAGAGCCGGCGTCTTTCTCACCATTCACCAGTTCAATGACTTTCTGCCCGAGGGTATTAAAAACTGAGAGAGTCACATGTGAACGAGTCGGGATGGCATAGGTGATCGTGGTTGTTGGATTAAAAGGATTCGGGTAGTTTTGATCTAACTCGAATTTTGAAGGTATCCGGGACGAAGCCCCACGAACTCCCGTCAGCTGAACGCTTGCATAATAAATTCCGTTGGCGGTGGATGTAAAAACTTTTCCGCTTGGGCTGACCGCCGCGAAATTAGGGGAACTCGGCAACGCGGGCGCTGCACTCAACCACGTAGCACCTCCGTCGCTTGACCCGATAAGAATGTTTGACGAGGCCGCGTAGAGTTTCTGATCGTTGGTAGGATCGATCGTTATGTTGGTAATGAACCAATTATTTGCCGACGCCGTCCAATCATATACTTTTGAAAACGTCGTCCCATTATCGGTCGATTTAAGAACGACATAAGCGCCTATGTATATTGTTCCTGTGTGCGATGCCTCGGCATCCCAGATATAGTCGGTCGTATCTATCGGAATATTGACGGGCGACCATGTCGATCCGGCATCGGTAGATTTATTCAGTGCATTGGGGGCATAATTGAATAAAGTATTTTGATTTACCGTGGACCAAAGAAGTCCGTCAGCACGCGGCGGCAGCGTGATTTTCGACCAACTGGTTCCGCCGTTCGTGGATTCACTTACTCCTATTGAACCTGCCACAATGATCATTGAATCGTTGAGCGGACTGACGAATACCCCATACGGCACGTTTGACGATGCGAGACCTTTCCAGCTGGCCCCGCCATCAGCGCTTAAAGCAAGTGAATCACTCATCGCAACGTATAATTTGCTTGTGTTTTGCGCGCTGATTGCGAATTCATACTTGTCTTCTGCAGGGGAACCGTGGATGATGGTCCAGGTACTGCCGCCATCGGTTGTCTTGTAAACGGCATAGTAATCCCAGGAGTACATCGCCATATCGCTTAATACGATCATGCCGACAGGAACGTCTGTAACGGGTCCTATCGATTTCCAGAATTGTCCTTGATTTGCGCCCTTCAATAATCCTGATTCTGCGGTTGCCGCATACACCGCGCCATCCGGCGAACTTCGAAGTATCTTGCCGTTTAAATAATTTCCATAAATGACAGTCCATGAATTCCCAGAATTCGTCGTCTTAAAGACGTGCCCGTTGCTGGAAGAACCATCAAATAAGTACAATGTTGAAGAGTCGGTCCAATCGTGAACCAGCGATGTAAGATTACTGGATACAGAATTTTTTATGCCTGAAAATGTGGTCCCTCCGTTAGCGCTCCTGTATATTGAATCTTGAGTTATGATAGTGATCGATTGAGCGTTTGTGGGGGACAAACAGGCAACGAGCGTGTCGGGAAAATAATTTGCAAACGGAATTCGATTCCAGGTGATGCCGCCGTCGTACGTCCGATTTACATATCCGAACGATGTTATCGCATACAGTACGTCAGCTGAATTCGATGACAGCAAGGTCAGGCAATTTCCATACAACCCGGCCGAATCATCGATTGCTGTCCACGTTGTTCCAAAATCTGTAGACCTGAGAACACTGTCGCCCACGGCAGACGTCGAATACACGACGCTGTCGGTGCCATACGCGAACATCACATCCGCGGAGATGGGTGCTGTGAGTGTATCCCATGTGGTCCCGCCGTCGCTGCTTCGCGTTTTGTCGGTAATGATATTATTGGCATTTGAGGCTGAGATAGCAATGAAGTTACAATTGTCGGCGCCGACTTTTTGCCAGGTGGTGCCGGCATCGGTGCTTTTGAACGTACCGCTGGCGCCGACAGTGAAAACTAAATTTCCGTTAGAGGGACAGACCGCGACATCGCTGAGATTTCCGGTAAAAGGTCCATTCAACTTTGTCCATGTCTGGGCAATGACGTGAACTGAACCAAGCCAGGCAAAAAATAGAGTAATGATAATAGCGATGGACCGCATAAATTTCCTCGAACCTTTTTTGATTGAAACCGAAGTTGTTGTAGAATTTGTAATGAGAAAAAAACTATTTGAGACATCTGAAAAATTGTCTCACGCCAAGCCGCAAGGGGCCTGTTTTTAAATCATTTTGCGACTTTGCGTCTGGCAAAGCCATCCCTTCGAGATTTGGGCGAGCCATGCTTTTGGAATTATTCAGAAGTCTCTATTTCTGAAACGAAGGGAGTATGTCAATACAATCATCGCAATTCACTTCGAGGGCTTTCTTGCAGCGGCTCCAAAATTCTTCCGGGCACACTCGAATCGTATGGCGCGTGGTAGCAACATCCTTCATCACCCCCCCAAAAAATACAAAACCTCCCTCGTCAAACATCGAATCAGGAGATTGAGAACCGTCGTTCCCTGAACACGGCCGTTTTGTTTAAATAAAGGTACCAGTAATTGATGGGAGAGTCAAGAAGTAAAAAAGGCCGCCGCCGGTCTTCTCTTGTGGATGTTTCGGTGAATATTATTTTCATGAATCGACTATCGCCGCCAAGATGGCCGCACTCTCCAAAAACAAAAGCCGATTCGCCTTTGGGCAAATCGGCTTTAAACCGGAAATGACAAAGACTACAAGTTCAGCAGGAAGTACTGAACAATCTTTACAAGGTGCACGACATCTTTGATATCCTGATTGTGGTAATCCGTCCAGAGGTACTTCCCGCTTCCGATATGGTTCTCGACGATGACGGCAATTTGGGGATTCGTCCACGAGATCGTCGCATATACTATAGAGGTTGGCGGCAGGTTTGTGAAGTGTTCATAGCCGGAGAGCTCCCTGGAGTCTGCCGATGAATCCCAGCTTGCGGCGGTAAATCCCACATAACCGGCGAGCGCTGCATTGACAATCTTGATTGAATCCTGAGGAGGATTATCTTGAAAGTCCTCTTGTGTATAGTACGGCGGCCAGATACGCTGCAGATGGTAATAGTTGTAATGCCCGCCGTACATTTTCCCGCCCCCCTGGACATACCGGCCGTACGTTCTTGAGAGCGCTGCATATTCATCATTTCCTTCCGTACCCCCGTCGCAGTCTGAGAAGATCAGCGAGTATTGCTTCAAGGTGTTGAGAAGCTTTGTGGAATCCGTGTTGGCTTGGTTCATCAATGTGTCGATGTAGGTTGAATCGAAAATTGTGTAACCGATAACGCGCAAAACGTCTTCGAGCTGTTCGGCGTCGGCCGTTACGACGAGAACCCTGCCGAGCGTCGTGTTCTGCTGCAAGTGCAATGGAGTAGTAATTACAGTGCCAGCGGGGTTTGCCGCGACGTTCACGCTCAAGGTCGCCTGGAAGACAGTTCCCATCTTTGCAAGGAGCGTATGTTGTCCGGACGGCGACTGGATCGTGGCGCTGCCGGCGCTGTCTGTCGTTGCAGAAAATGTCCCGGCTTGCGATGGAGGATTCTGCAATGTGAGCGTAGCTCCTCCTTGCGGTTGTCCCTGTGGATTGTAGACCGTGGCGGTTACATTATAGAGAGGAACGTTTGATGGATTAGTAATCGAATTGTCTTTCTTGCATCCGCTGGATGTGACCAGGATTCCAGCAGCGAGCGCCAATATAATTAAGTTCCGGTAGAATGGGAGCATTTGCTCACCTCCCTCAACATTGTGAGTGCTGACGTATTGCCCGACCGGTGCGATGGACACTGAAAGCGAATGGTGTCCGCGAGTCCGGCGGTTTTAGTTAGGGTTCCGGCAAAGAAGGAAAAGTGAACCGGAATGGGGTTCAATTTATACAAAAGTTTAAAGGATGTCAACCGTGGGGTAGTGTTGTAATTTAGGAATGGTGTGAAGCTTGCTCACGCAAATCCCGGTAAAGGGATGGCTTCGCCAGGCGCTAAGGCGCAAAAAGAATGGATATGTTTCCCTTGCGGCTTAGCGTCTTTGCGCGATATTTTCAGCACTCTGTAAAAGGTCCCTTGGGCTTTGTTCTAATTAGGACACTACCTAGTGTTGTAATTTAGGAAAGGTGTGAAGCTTGCTCACGTAAATCCCGGTAAAGGGATGGCTTCGCCAGTCGCTAAGGCGCAAAAAGAGAATGGACATGTTTCCCTTGCGGCTTAGCGTCTTTGCGCGATATTTTCAGCACTCCGTAAAAAACCCCTTGGACTTTGTTCTATTGAAGCCACTACCGAAAGCAACAATAAGTTGACAATGGAACTCATAATGCTTAGAATTAAAGCACTCAACAGTCTGCCTGAAAGGTCAGATGATCTAGCAAAAGACAATGAGAGAGAGCTTTGCATATTCCCGATGGATTTTTGGATACGAAAACGGTTGCGGCCACATCGATATTGTCGGCCGTCGGTCTCGGCATCGCGTTTCAACATTTAAAGAAAGAAAATCAACCGCGGCAGATTCCCTTGATGGGATTGGCCGGGGCATTCGTCTTCACGGCACAGATGCTGAACTTCCCTATTGCCGGCGGCACTTCAGGCCATCTTATCGGCGGGGTTCTTGCGTCCGTTCTTCTCGGTCCGAGTGCCGCAGTTGTTGTCATCACCTCGGTCCTCTTTGTTCAATGTTTTCTCTTCGCCGACGGAGGCATTCTCGCGTTAGGAGCGAATGTTTTCAATATGGCGATCATCGCTCCTCTTTGCGGCTACGGCATCTACGCGTTGGTCCGGCGGGTTGTACCCGGCATGAGGGGAGTTATTGTTGCGGTTGCGTTTGCATCGTGGTGTTCGGCGGTCCTCGCCTCAATTTGCTGCGCAGGTGAACTTGCCCTTTCCGGAACAGTTCGTTGGGAGACGGCATTCTTCGCAATGACGAGCGTCCACGCGATCATCGGTCTGGGAGAAGGCCTCATCACCGCTATGGTTATCGCCGCTGTCAGTGCAACACGTCCGGAACTGCTCGAGCTGCATTCTCACCATCTCAATGTGCGGGATCTTAGAGCATTCATAGTGTATGGGTTGATTGTTACGGTCGGTTTGATTCTTTTTGTCGCCCCCTTTGCGTCATCGCTCCCCGACGGATTGGAGAAAGTTTCCGTCAGATTAGGATTCGGGAACAAGGCGGTGCGCCAGTCGCTTGTGTCGGTGCCGTTTACCGATTACAAGTTTCCGGGGATTCCATCCGTTACACTCGCTACAGTCGCCGCTGGAGTTCTTGGAATGCTTTTCGTGTTTGTGTTGTCGGTGATTTTAGCGTATGTTCTCTTCCCGAAGGCACAAAGCAATCAATCGAAGGTCATGAAGTAAATTCTATGCACCACGATTTTCTCGATAGGTACAGTCGTTCCGAAGGGCCGTTTCAGCGTCTCTCCGCAGCGAAAAAGATTCTTGCGGCGGTCGGCATCGTGCTGACCGTGATTGCAATTCCAATGCATTTCTTCTGGCTTTTCATTGTTATCGTGATCGGGCTGGTTGCTCTGGCGCTGATGAGTAAGATTCCGATGCTTTTTTTGCTTAAGCGATTGCTTCTCCTGGAGCCTTTTGTTGTCTGCATTGCCATCCTCGCGCTTTTCCAGGAAAACGGCGTCATCGTTTTTGCTTCAATCGTAATACGAAGCACGTTATCTCTCCTGACAATCCTGCTCCTTACGAACACAACGCCATTTGCAGAAGTGCTGCAGGTTCTCAGGAAGTATCATTTCTCTCCCCTCTTTGTTACCGTCCTTGCACTCATGTATCGCTACCTTTTCGTCCTCGTCGATGAATTGGAACGGATGCAGAGGGCGCGTGCGAGCCGATTGTTCCGGCGGAATCATCTCCAGTCGTGGAAAATGCTCTCGACGATAATCGGCCAGCTTTTTATCCGCTCGAGTGAACGGGCCGAAAGAATTTACGCAGCCATGTGTGCCCGGGGGTGGAAGTGATTCCTGCCGTCAGAGTAGAAAAACTCAATTTCTCCTATCCCGATGCGAAACCGGTTCTCGGCGGCATCACCTTTTCAGTTCCCGAAGGTGAGAGTTTCGGAGTGATCGGACCCAATGGTGCGGGAAAATCTACGATGCTGCTGCATCTCAACGGCATACTCCCCGAAAAAAAACAGGGCACTCCCTCGATCTATATACACGGTCAGCCGATTTGCAATGAGACACTTGAGAATATCCGCCGCACTGTCGGCGTCCTTTTTCAAAATCCGGACGATCAATTATTCTGCCCCACAGTCTACGAAGACGTTGCTTTCGGTCCGCAGCAATTCGGACTTTCAAAGCAGGCGGTTGAAGAAATTGTGGGCGATTGTCTCGCGAAGGTTGGACTTCGCGGTTTCGAACGCCGTTCGCCTCACCACTTGAGCAGGGGGGAGAAACAACGCGTTTGCCTGGCGGGGGTACTGGCCTGTCAACCGAAGGTTCTCGTGCTCGATGAGCCGACGAGCGACCTCGATCCGAGGGGAAAGCGCGAACTCATCCGATTGCTGAAAACGATACCGGCAACAAAGATCATCGCTTCGCACGATCTGGAACTTGTGTTCCAAATCTGTTCACACACAATCGTTCTTGATAAAGGAGAGATTGTGGCTGAGGGCGTTACGAGTACGATATTGTCGGACGAAATGCTCATGCTCGAACATGGACTCGAAAAGCCTCACATACTTCTCCACTCGCATCCGCACACTTCCGCTTGATTCCTTCATTCTGCAGACCGGTGCAGCGTTTCGCAAAGGTGAACAACAAGAGACCCAGATGTAAAGTAGGGTTCTTTTAACTCTTTGAGAAGCCTTGCCGATGTAAAGCGTTGACTTTCTATACACTCTGAGGGGAGTGCTAAGATCATTCTTCTATAGAGGAGCGATTTTTCTTTTCTCCTTGACTATCCTCTACAGCGCTACTATCTTGTTAGCATTATCTCTCCTTAAATTTTGCCAACATAATACTTTTTGTAACGATCATCGCAGGTCGAAATGTTGTACTGTTCTGCAAAAGCAGGACGGTCAATGAGAGCAAAGCGAAAAGAACCCGACATATAAGAGACTCTCGCCGGGGTGAAGCAGCAATAAACCCTCAAGTCTGTGCCGAACGCATCGAATTTTGCGAGCGGGAAATGCTTTGCGCGCTTGGGGTTTGACGGAATGGTGCGGGTAAAAAAGTTGTTATTGTTAGAGAGTGCATTTGGCCGCCGATCGACCGCTCAAACAATCGAAGAGCAGAGCGACTGAATTTGATCAATCGTCTGTTGCCGCAGACTTGCATTGACAGATCGCCCGCGAACGGTCCGGATCCTTCTCCTGCCCAAGAGCGGCGGGATTAGGATGACCGTGCTGTGGGTTTTTAAGTTACCGTGTTGAACCATCATAATCCCATTACATACAATAAGGAGTTCTCAGCATGAAAGCTCCGCTCATCGCTTTTGCAATGTTGGTTGTTTCCACAAGTGCCCTTTTTTCCCAAAGCACAACCGTTAAACTCCCCACACACGATAGCACCAGTAGTTTTATCATAACAGACAACAGCAATAATGTGCTGTTCAAAATCTATGGCACAGGTGGATACTATATGCTTGGTAATTATAACGGCGCCTCTCTTCCCGTATTAGGGACAGGACCGCGTCTCATGTGGGATCCCCATCACGCCGCATTAAGGGCCGGTTATGTCAGTGGTTCAACATGGGATTCGACAAGTATTGGATTTTGGTCATTCGCAGCCGGCAATAACACAACAGCAAGCGGAGATGGATCTACTGCGACGGGCGAGAGTTCTCAGGCGACCGGAATTATTTCGACAGCCATGGGCCACAGCGCAATAGCAAGCGGAACAGCCTCAACAGCGTTTGGAACAGGTACAAACGCATCCGGAGGTTGGACAACGGCGATGGGTTATCAAACGACATCAAGCGGGAATTTCTCGACGGCCACGGGGATGAACACAACAGCGAGCGGAGATTCTTCGACGGCATTAGGAACCTGGGTTTCAACGAATGGCAAGAGCGGGGCATGTATTATCGGTGATGGATCATCCGCCGGCACTGCAACAAACTCATCAGCGAACGATCAAATGACCATGAGATTTGCGGGGGGATATAATTTGTTTACAAATACCGCAGCTTCCATCGGTGTTAAAGTACTTGCCGGCGGAAGCAGCTGGAGCTCGATTTCCGATTCAACAAAGAAAGAACATTTTGCAAAAGCAGATGGCGAATACTTCTTACGAAGCATTTCACAACTGCGGCTTGGCTCATGGAACTACAAAGAACAAGACGCAGAGCACTATCGCCATTACGGACCGATGGCACAGGAAATCTTCCATTACTTCGGAAAAGACCATCTCGGCACGATCGGCAACGACACCACACTTGCTGCTGCTGACATGGACGGCATCATGATGATATGTTTGCAGGCGTTGGAGAAACGAACAAGCGAACTGCAGAAAGCCCAGGAGAAAATTTCTGCGTTAGAGAATTCACTCAATAAACTTTCCGCCGTTGTTCAAACGCTTGTTGACGAGAAGAAGAATGTCTCCATGGATGTGGTTGAAAGTAAAGGACAATGAGGTCGAAGAGCTTGCAACGACGATTTCATGAAGGTAAAGAGTCGTTCACCAGAACCCAATCACATCCTTAGGAGTGCAAGGTATGAAATCTCTATTGTTCACCGTTGTACTGTTTGTTGTTTTCACAGGTGAGCTTTTTTCCCAGAACACCACCATTAAACTTCCTACAGCTGACAGCACCAGCAGGTACATTGTAACAGACAATAACAACAAGGTTTTGTCCCAACTCTATGGGAACGGAGAATTCTATATGCTTGGTACTTATAATAGCGGCACTTCTCTTCCTGCTTTAGGCAGCGGCCCGCGTTTCATGTGGGATCCCTATCACGCTGCATTCAGGGCAGGCTATGCAAACGGCACACAATGGGACGGGGGAAATATTGGATATTATTCAGCAGCAACGGGCTATAACACAAAAGCAAGCGGAACCACTGCGACAGCGATGGGCTATTCTACAACAGCAAGCGGGTTTGCATCAACGGCGATGGGCATTAGCACAATAGCGAGCGGGGATTATTCAACTGCAATGGGCGACTACGACACGGCAAGCGGGCAATATTCAACAGCGATGGGCTATTCCTCCATTGCAAGCGGGAACACTTCAATAGCCATGGGCAATCACACAATCGCAAACAATAATTTTACGACATCCATGGGCTTTTATGCTACAGCGAGCGGGCTCGTTTCGACGGCCATGGGAATTCACACAACTGCAAGCGGGTATGCTTCGACGGCCTCAGGCTTTTACACAACGGCAAGCGGGAATTATTCGACAGCTATGGGCACTACCACATCAGCCAGCGGAAGTAGTTCAACGGCGATCGGAAATTGTGTTTCAACCAATAATGAAAATGGATCATGTATTATCGGTGATAGTTCAACAAGCACTGTCACAAACTCATCTGCTGCGAATCAAATGATGATGAGGTTTAATGGGGGATATAAGCTGTACTCAAATTCCGCACTAACTTCAGGCGTCTATATGAATAGCGGAGTAAACGGCTGGTCTAATATTTCCGACCGAAATAGAAAACACAATTTTAGCCCTGTTGATGGTGAGGAACTCCTCAGGAAAATCAGAACCATCCCCATCACCGAATGGAGCTACAAGGGAACGGATCCCTCGATCAGGTATATTGGCCCGATGGCTCAGGATTTTTATGCCGCATTTCATCTTGGGGGCACGGACAGCCTCGGGATTAACAGCATCTCTATCGATGGTGTCAACATGGCCGCTATCCAAGCATTGGAAAAGAGAACTGCGGAACTCCAAAAAGCAACAGCCAAGATTGCAGAGTTGGAGAAACAAACAAGCGAACTCCAGGAAGCCCGGAAAAAAATCTCTGCATTAGAGTCTTCACTTGATAAACTTTCCGCCGTTGTTCAAACGCTTGTTGATGAGAAGAAGAATGTCTCGATGAGTGTCGTTGAAAGTAAAGAACAATGAAATCGAAGAGCCTTCAGCCGCATTTTGATGCTAGAAAGGTTGCAGCCACACACGTCATATACTATAAGGGTTCACAGTATGAAATCTCTATTATCCACCGTTGTAATGTTCGTTGTTTTCACAGATGCGCTTATTTCTCAAAGCACAATCATTAAACTCCCCACGGCCGATACCACAAGCAGTTTTGTGGTGACAGACAACAGCAACAATGTGCTGTTGAAAATATTTGGGTGGGGCGCATTTCGGGCCGGCACTGTGACGGGTACACAATGGAGTGCAACAAATATTGGACGATATTCAATCGCAACGGGCTATAACACAACAGCTAGCGGAGAGTATTCTATAGCTTTGGGCTTTTACACAATAGCAAGTGGAGAGTTCTCAACAGCGATGGGATATCAGGGAACAGCAAGCGCATTAAGTTCCACAAGCATGGGTAATTCCACAACAGCTAGCGGAGTTGCTTCGACAGCTATGGGCACGATCACAACAGCAAGCGGGGATAATTCGACAGCCATGGGTCAATTCACAAAAGCAAGTGGAACTTATTCGACAGCCATGGGATATCAGACAACAGCAAGCGGAAAAGCTTCCACAACCATGGGGTACTATGACACGGCAAGCGGGGTTTTTTCGACGGCCATGGGTTTTGATGCAAAAGCAACCGGAGATTCCTCGACAGCAATAGGGAATTATGTTTCAACGGCGAGCAACGCTGGGTCGTGTATTATCGGTGATGCTTCAGCTACTACCGTATTAAACTCATCTACTCCCGATCAAATGACGATGAGATTTGCAGGGGGATATAGGTTGTACTCGAGCGGCAATTTATCAACGGGTGTTCATATGAACGCTGGGGTAAGCGGATGGACCAATTTTTGCGACCGGAATAAAAAGCAAGCCTTTCGCCCGGTTGATGGTGAGGAACTCCTCAGGAAAATCAGCACGATTCCGATAACCGAGTGGAGTTACAAAGGAACGGATCCGTCTATCAGGTATATTGGCCCGATGGCTCAGGATTTCTATGCAGCATTTCATCTTGGGGGCACGGACAGCCTTGGGATTAACAGCATCTCTATTGACGGTGTCAATATGGCTGCTATTCAAGCCTTAGAAAAGAGAACAACGGAACTCCAAAAGGCAACTGCCAAGATCGCAGAGTTGGAGAAAAACACGAGCGAGTTGCAAAAGACTGTTTCTGAACAGAAAGATGAACTCACATCCCGAGACAAGGATATTGAAGAGTTGAAAAGCGACTTCATCCAAATGAAAAAAGAAATTGCAGCGATGGAACTCAAGAGCTTATCGGCTCATGCTTCACTCACAAGCGCTGATCTATCTAAATAAATAGAAGGATAAAAATCATGAAAATTATACAAAGACTTTCTCTCATCGATGTGATCGGGGTGGTCGCTATTCTCTCCCTTCATGCGCAGGGTATAACGATCGGCAGCGGCACAACCGTATCGCTCGGGAGCTCGACATTATCGCTGCAGGGCAATTGGAGCAACTCCGGCACCTTCACTGCCGGCAGCGGCACGGTGGTCTTTACCGGAGGAAGCGCAACTCAGACGATTACGAATGCGTCGGGAGAGACGTTTAATAATCTCACGGTCAATAAATCGTCCGGAAATGTGCAGCTTGCTAATAATATCACAGTCAACGGCACACTGACAACCACATCCGGCGGTGTTGACCTGAACTCGCATACACTTACATTAGGCACAAGCGCCACGCTCTCCGAAACTCCCGGTAATACAGTGCATGGAACAAGCGGCTCGATCACCACAACACGAACGCTCGGAGCAAGTCCGGGAAATGTCGCCGGCCTGGGGTTTGAGATCACATCATCACCGTCGCTGGGGAGTACCACGATAGCGCGCGCTCACAATGTCTATACGAGCGGAAGCAACAGCAGTATCGAGCGAAATTTTATTGTAACTCCAACAACAAATACCTCGCTGAATGCAACGGCGGTATTTCATTATGACACCACTGAATTGAACGGTTTGACAGAATCACAGCTTGAGCTTTTCGCTTCCACCAACAGCGGAACGAGCTGGAGCCTGGTTCACGGTGGGACGCTTAGCACAACCTCTAAAACGGTGACTGTTAGCGCTATCAATTCTTTTTCCTTGTGGACGCTTGCAGCAAGTTCTGCCCAGCTGCCTGTCGAGCTGGCATCGTTTGCGGCCACGAGCCAGCGTTTAAGCGCGGAGTTGACATGGTCGACGACAACGGAAGTGAATAACTCCGGGTTCGAAGTTGAACGGGAACCCCTCCCTAGCCCCCTCCTTACAGGGGAGGGAAATCAAGGGTGGGGTCGTGTTGGGTTTGTCAAAGGGAGCGGAACGTCGAACTCACCGAAAACATATTCATTCACCGATAACAATGTCCCTCCGGGCAATTATTCTTACCGACTCAAACAGATTGATAACGACGGTGCTTTCAAATATTCTGCAGCTGTTGAGATTCTGGTCGGCGCTGCGCCGAAAGTTTTTGGCATGTCGCAGAATTATCCAAACCCGTTCAACCCGTCAACGAATATTCAGTTCACAGTGCCGACGGACGGACGTGTGGTCCTGAAGGTCTATAACACACTCGGACAGCAAGTGGCGACGTTGTTCGACGGAGTTGCAACTGCCGGTCAGTATAATCAGGCAACATTCAATGCGTCGGACTTGGCCAGCGGAGTGTATTTCTCGCGCCTGGAATTTGGCGGGCAGATGCAAATGAAAAAGATGCTGCTGCTGAAATAGATAATCCTGCATTTTTATCGACGACATTCAGTCATTCGAGGAGGCATCTCGTGGAAAGAACGATCGCTGCTTTTGCCAACCTTCTTGGTTTGGTTCTGTTGATGATGGCGCCCGCAAGCGTGGTCTATTCTCATGAAACAAGAAATGATTTGCGGGAGATGTTTCAGCCGGGACAACATCTCATACCTGCTGGAGGAAAAACAATAGCTCGCCTGCGGGCTTTTTCCTTCGACCGTCGAAAAGACAGTCTCAATGTCTGGAGCACGCCCGCTCTTCCCCGGTTCGCAGAAAAATTAAAGAGCAGCATATTGAATTCCTCTCGATCTGCCGGGGCGGAGTCCTATATTATTGATACGGTGGCAGTAGTCAGCACGTATGATACGACGAGATATACATTTGTGCACAATTCCTCCGGATCGATAATTTCTATTGTAGTGAAAAAATGGACGAACGGCCAGTGGGTTGACTCTTGTCGCTACACCTACGGTACGATTGGATACACGCTGATGGAATCGTTCGAACAATGGATGAACAGCCAATGGGTGAACGTTGATAGTACAACATACACTTTTGACGCAAGCGGGAACGAGCTGGCGCAAATGGATGAACAATGGACGAACGGCCGATGGGTCAATGTCGACAGCGTGGCGTACACGTATGATGCGTTCGGGAACGTGTTCTCGGTATTGGAAGAGCTTTGGACGAGCGGCCAATGGCTGAACGACTGGCGCTACACGTACACGTATGATGAATACGGAAACACGTCTTCGATATTGGAAGAGTCTTGGACGAACGGCCAATGGGTGAACGACCGTCGCTACATGAATACGACCGATTCAAACGGACAAACTTTGTCAGGGGTAACCGAACAGTGGACGAACAACCAATGGGTCAACGTCGAGAGCACTGCATACACGTATTATGGAAGCGGGGCGATTTTTACAGAAGTATATGAACAATGGGCGGACAGCCAATGGGTGAACTCCGATAGTACCGTATTCACGTATGATGCAAGCGGAGACGAACTGACGCAATCGGTTGAACATTGGACGAACAGCCAATGGGTGAACTCCGATAGTACGACATTCACGTATGATGCAAACGGGAATAAACTGACGCAGTTGGACGAACAGTGGACGAACGGCAAATGGATCAACGTCGATCGTACCACATACGTGTACGGCCCAAATGGGCTGGAGGCAAGTGCCAAGCACGAAGCATGGCGGGATTCTCTTTGGGTCCCGGCGGACGGACTCCTCTATTTATCTGACGGCGCTGGAAATAACAGTTATTATGATGCATGCAATATCACTGACATATACGAATTGTTAACAACAGGTGTAATTTCGGCAAATGTGGTCCCGACATATTTTTCTCTCTCGCAAAACTATCCTAACCCTTTCAACCCATCGACAATAATTCAGTTCACCGTCCCATCCAACGGACATGCGGTGTTGAAAGTCTTTAATGTGCTCGGACAGGAAGTGGTAACGTTGTTCGAGGGCGAAGCGGCGGCCGGAATAAATCACCAGGTGGAGTTCGATGCATCGAATCTTGCAAGCGGGATATACTTCTCGCGCCTGGAATTTGGGGGACAAATGCAGGTGAAAAAAATGTTGCTGTTGAAGTGAATTTCATTAATCTATTACCATCGCATGCAGGCGTGAACTCACCGAACACCATACAATGGAGGAATCATATGAACAAAACAGTTATGTTCTTGCAATTCATGCTCGCGTTCACAAGCCTTAGTTTCTCTGCGACGCATACAATAACGAATTCCGGTTTCACATTCTCGCCAAGCAGCATAACAATCAATGTCGGCGACACGGTAAACTTCAACCTTGCATCGATGCATACGGCACGCGAGGTTGACCAGGCCACGTGGAATGCCGATGGAACGACTTCCAATGGAGGATTTGACCTTCCTTTTGGCGGAGGAACGGTTGTTCTTACGCAAGCCGGGGTACACTATTTTGTTTGTGTCCCTCATGCATCGCTCGGGATGAAAGGGAGCATTACCGTCAATACTGCTAACGACGTAAAAACTGCCGGCAAGGCTCTCCCTGATAATTTCATGTTGATGCAGAACTATCCTGATCCGTTCAATCCGTCAACCACGATTCGTTATAATTTGCCAAACCGCAGCATCGTAAGGATGGTCATTACGAACACGCTCGGTCAGCAGGTAGCGGTGCTGGAGAACGGCGAACAGGAAGGGGGTCTCCACGAAGTTCAATGGCACGCAAATGTCGCTTCGGGCATTTACTTTTACCGCATTGATGCTGCAAGTGTCGGTGATCCAACCAATCGATTTTTGGAAGTGAAGAAGATGCTCTTGTTGAAATAATTTCATAAAATATCGGCATCGCATTCAGCCCGGACTCACGATCCGGGCTGTTGCATTTGTAGCTGAATCAAACAACGCGGAACGATGCCTCTTTTTTAGCTTGATTGTTCCATCGATTCCTGCTAAATTCTTGCAGGCTACACCCGAATTTGGGGAAGTGCGGGAGCGGTTACGAGGAAATTGAACCTCCGGATTCGAAAGATGACGGGGGTTTTTGTTTTTTATGCTGCTTGTCGTTTACCGCCGCAATGCAGGCGCTTTGAGTCAGGCGCAATGGTGCTTCCGTATATGCAACATGGTGCATCAAAGATGTCAACGTACGACAATTGAGAATGGAAATCGCGTCTGCATCAACAAGAAAAAAGAGAAATATCACGCTCTTCCATGCTGTAAAATCAATGATGTGGTCCGGTTGGACTTTCTTTCAAATGTGTAAAAAAATCGACACTCCTTATATCCTTCGTTAATATGTATCAATGCTGCATCTTTCATCACATAGAATAGACCATCAATTGAAACGGAGTTCACTTTATGAAATTCTTCTCCCGCACGTTTATTTTCACGGCGATCGCTCTTTCGGTCAGCATTCCGTGCCGGCTCACATTTGCGCAATGGTCAAATAATCCCAGTGTCAACAACGCAATTTGCGCTGTGCCGAGTCAGACTCCGGCCATCGCAAACGATGGCGCAGGCGGTGCCATCATAGCATGGGAAGATGATCGCAGCGGAATGACAATTTACGCTCAAAGAATCAACGGGGCTGGTACTATATTATGGACATCGAATGGAATTCCAATAGATTCAGTTTTCGCCGACGCCGAATCTGCTCCGGTCATCACAAGCGACGGAACTGGCGGTGCAATCATAGCCTGGCTTGATGATCCGGGCGCCAGCACCGGGTTTGCTTATCTATACGCACAGCGCATCAATTCTTCCGGTTCTATGCAGTGGACAAGCAAAGGTGTTCAGGTCGACACGACGGCGGCAAGCATCCAATCTTCTCCCGCTATTGCAAGCGATGGAAGCGGCGGCGCAGTTCTCGTTTGGCGGCGGCGTTCAGATAATGGCATCTGGGCAGTGTATGCGCAGCGCATCAATGCAAGCGGTGCAGTTCAATGGCAAAGAAATGGCGTGCCTATCGATACGACCGTAACAGACCTCGGCCAGGATAAAATGAATCCTGTCATCGTCAATGATGGAGCGGAGGGGGCAATCATATCGTGGGTAAGTTTTCGCGAAACAACTAATCCTGCTTCCGAACGCATATACGCGCAGCATGTTACTGCAGCAGGTACTGCTTTGTGGACCACGAACGGCATTCCCGTATGCCCTGCCCCCGCCACAATATATGCACAAGCGTTACCAGCAATGGTCAGCGACGGTGCCGGCGGCGCGATCGTTGCATGGGACGATGGCCGGATTGAGCCGGCTTCCGAGTTTGCTCAGCATATCGATGCGAACGGCGCAATTCAATGGGGGAGTGGCGCGCCTATTGATACGGTACATTATGAATCGAAGTGGGGTCCGGCTATGGTCAGTGATGGAGCCGGCGGTGCAGTCATTGCCTGGATGCGTACTAAGAATGGCGGATCCGGTCCGACGAACCCTTACGCCCAGCGGATCAGCGGCAACGGCAATCAACACTGGACGGCGAATGGGGTTGTTCTGGATACCTCAACGGTCGACGATATTTTGTGGAATATTGTCAGCGATGGATCTGGGGGCGCGATCGTTGCGTGGGGACAAAGTGCTAAATTTATACGCGCACAGCATATCGATATTTCCGGTACGATTCAATGGACATCCGGAGGGGCTTCTATTTGTGCTGGGACCAGTACCAAAATGTATACAACAATGGCCGGTGATGGAGCCGGTGATGCAATTATCACCTGGGAGGATTGGCGCGATGAGTTGACTATTTATTCGACTGATATTTATGCTCAGCGGGTTAATAGCCTTGGCACACTCTTAACAAGAGTTTTGCAAAATACGTTGTTGCCCATAACAGCAGAGCTGCAACAGAATTATCCCAACCCGTTTAATCCATCGACGACCATCTCGTTCACTCTTCCATCTCGTTCTTTTGTAACGCTAAAAGTGTTTGATCTTGTCGGAAGAGAAGTAGCAACTATTGTCTCGGAAGAAATGCCGGAAGGTACATACTCGCGGCAATGGAATGCGTCGGCCTTTGCGAGCGGAGTGTACTTCTATCGCCTGCAGGCGGGAAGTCTTGTGCAGACGAGGAAGTTGGTGCTGCTGAAATAATTTTATGTGAAGTACACCGGCCCGGTGTCGAATGTTGACGCCGGGCTTTTTCTTTGGTTGCATTTTTACCTGATTAGGAGTAAAATTGCATTAGCGATTACCGGCAAAGGGCGCGCGAAATTCATCCTTTGTTGAAACATCAGCCGATCTCATTTGAAAAACACTGTGTACCTGGAATACTCAACGTACTTGACTCACGGTATGTAAATGTAAGGTATCCATCAAAGACACAAACAAAACAGGCAACACTGCTATGTCGGACAAAATCACAATCAAATGGTTGAGCAAGCCGGAAGAACACGACTATCCGGCGGCGCTTTCGTATTTGTCCCTGCTGGTCGACGAAAAGAAAGCAGCCGCTTTCGTCAGGAAATTGAAACGGGCGCCGATAACGGAGTTCAAAGCAAAAGATATTTTCAGAGCCTCTGAACTGCCGCTGCTCGGAATCAGCAACGAACGGTTCAAACGAGATCAGAAGAAAATACAGGATGGCAAGGAGTTATCCCCGATACTCCTTGTGAGGGATCAGACCAACGGAAAAGTGATCATCGCCGACGGGTATCACCGGTTGTGCGCGGTGTACTCTCATGATGAGAATGCCGTCATTCCGTGTAAAATTGTATAGTACTCTATGGGGTAGTGTCCTAATTTAGGAGAGGTGTGAAGCTTGCTCACGCAAAGACGCTAAGGCGCAAAGAGAATGGATATGTTTCCCTTGCGGCTTAGCGTCTGGCGAAGCCATCCCCTTGGGACTTGCGCGATATTTTCAGCACTCTGTAAAAGGTCCCTTGGACTTTGTTCTAATTAGGACACTACCTTCTACGGCGGTTTCTCGAAAATAATCTTACATTTTTTAAACCGCCAAAACGCCAAGCACGCCAAGAAGCTATGAGTATAAAGAACTACGTGCCTTCGTGACTTGGTGGCTCATAAAAGTGTTTTTCAGCAACCTGCTAAAATGCGGCCGATAAGTTCGACTCTGGGCTTTTTCTCCGTGGTTCCTTGAGCCGACCCTGTGTTTCTCTGTGAAACAGTTCTTTTGCGACACAGAGTGACACCGAGATTCACAGAGCACCACAGAGATTATGGGTTCTCGACCGGACCTCTAGCCTGCTTAAATGCTGTAACAACGCTGCCCATCTCCAGAAAATAAAGAACAGCTATGATCCGTATCACAAAAACTGATTCTAATAATCACGATTTCATAGTACTTGTGAGATCTCTTGATGCGGACCTTGCAGGAAGAGATGGTGCAGATCACGCTTTCTATGCTCAATTCAATACGATAGACAAGATCAAGCATGTCGTCCTGGCGCATGAAAATGAAAAACCGTTAGGCTGCGGGGCGATGAAAGAGTATGATCCGAAGACAATGGAGATCAAGCGAATGTACGTTTCGCCTGAAAGCAGAAACAAAGGGATTGCTACGAAAATCCTGTCTGAATTGGAACATTGGGCGGGCGAATTATCCTATGCACGGTGCATATTAGAGACGGGGAAAAAGCAGCCGGAAGCTATTGCACTCTACAAAAAAAACGGATATACAGTGATTCCAAATTACGGGCAATATGCCAAAGTGGAAAACAGCCTCTGCTTCGAAAAAGAAATAAAATAGAAGCCGAGAATGTCGAAGGGCACCATTGTCCAACTAATTTTTTTTACAAACGGCCTACACAATCCTGGGGTCATTTTCCTTTTTTGTAAAATCCAGTTTCACCGGCAAAGACACGGCTGATCTTCTGCACAATGCTCGACGGGCCAACGGATTCTCCCGTTCACAAATCAACCTCACGATGATGAAAGGAGAACAATAAATGACTATGAATATTTTTCGATATTTCTTTCTTCTGACAGCATTATCGTTCATTTTCTTTTCTATGTCTTCTTCGCAACAGAAATTTGACGTGGTATACTTGAAATCCGGGGGCAAAGTGATCGGAAAAATAATAGAAAAGCATGAAAGTCAACCGGTCATCCTTCAGCTGCAGTCAGGAGATCAAATAACCATCCGATGGGATGATATCAAAGCATTTGATGTAGTTACTGTTCAAGAAAAGAGTATTGATGAAAAGATCAAAGAGGAATCCGCCAATGATGCTGATTTTCCCTGGAGGCTGATTTACATTTCAGGAAACGAGCTGCGTCTGAATAGACTCGTCTCGCTCTCCGATACGCGTCTTGCTGCCCTTCGCAATGATAAATCCATAAGCATTCCAATCGATTCCATTGCGGCATTGGTTCATTTCAAAGAGGGACACTTCTGGATAGGGGCTGGAATTGGATTTGTTGCCGGCACCGCCGCAGGGCTTATAATCGGTGCTGCAGCCGCCCCAAAAGCAGACCCGAACAAGCCGATACAATCATTTGCCAATCAAGGGGGTTCTCTGGCTACCGGATTGATTATTGGAGCCCCATTAGGCTTTATCGCCGGCGGCATCATCGGCGGGACCGACGGTTACGAGACCTACGACCTGAGGGGTCAAAAGGATGTAAAGATGAAACGGCAGATTCTCCAGGAAGCTGTTGACGATTGACAGGTCGAAATTTAAAACAGAGATGTAGGACACCTTATCCGATGACACGTAACATGCTAAAATATTTGGTAAGGCAAATAAAAAAGGTGTCGGACATAAGTTTTGGGTAGATGTAGGACACCTTAGCTTTAAGGTAATCGTATTGAGCTTGTTTCCTATGGCAAACAAGTCAAGCTTTGGGGAATGCTCTTCAACTTTTGCCGTGGAGGCGTGTCCAATTTGTAAGGCGAAAGGTGCCCCGGCACTTGAACAATGCGGTATTCATTGGTTGCTTTTTTCATTTAGTTTTCTTACCTAAGAGGTAATGAGGATGAACCTATCTTCGCGTTTTCATGTTTTATATGACCCCTAAAGACCGGTATTTTTCTGCCGATAATCTTAGTTGGATGGGGGCGTTCAATACGGAGGCACTGTGTTAGATAAAGAGTTCAAATATTATCAAGATCACCAACAGGAATTGGTAGTGAAATATAGTGGCAAGTTTATTGTCATTAAAGATGAGAAATTCGAGGGGGCTTTCGATTCTCAGTTAGAGGCCTACACGGAAGCAAAGAAGAGATTCGAGGTTGGGACGTTTTTGATCCAGCAGTGTTTGCCGGGGACTGCCAGCTTTACACATTCCTTCCATTCAAGGGTGGCATTCCAATAATACTTCCTGGTATTTTTTGTGAAATTCACTAAGACCCCTGTATTTTGTTTTACACAGGCCTTTCCGGGCATTGCTAATGTACTCATGAGTGAAATCTTAATCTCAGAGGCATTTGACCCAAAGAACACGCCAAATCCGCCCCTTGGAAAGCCGTACCAGGGAATTTGGGATACTGGTGCGAGCGGGTCGGTTATCAATTCTCATGTTAGGCAGAATTAGGTCTTAAACCAAGCGGGAAAATCTTGGCAACCGCTGTCGGAGATGGCGGCAAGGTAAACCAGTATATTACGGATACTTACACTATCAATATAGTTTTGCCAAACAAGGTTGGAGTAGTGGGGGTGGTTGCAGCAAAGGGCGAAATAGGCGGCGCAGATGCCCTAATAGGAATGGATATCATAGGAACGGGAGATTTTGCGTCAACCAATAAAGATGGTAAAACAAAAATGAGTTTTCGTACTCCCTCTGCGGAAGAAATAGATTTTGTAGAAGAAGCAAACGAGTACAATCGACAGCACAAAAACTCATTCCAGACAGACGAACAAAGACGGCAAGCGAGAAATAAAAGAAAGGCAGAACGAAGAAAACACAGATGAAAATATTTACGCTATAATAAGTATTTTGAATATCCGCGAAAATCCCCTCTCCCGCTTCAACTGATTTACCCTTCCGATAGGTCCTAACCACAACTCGCTAACTGAATAGGAGAAAATACTTTTTTCTTGGGTTATTCTCGAAACAAAGTGTAGTATTTGAGAGATTTCGGAATAGGAATGACCCTCTAATAGTTTAACGATACGAAGGGCTATCCATTCCTCTTGCTCAAAAGCTATTATTTTTCTTCTTTCAACCTTCTCCGTATTTCTCCCGTGCCACGTTTATTAATCCTGAAATAATATCATCTCGATTCTGAGTTATTTTGAGGGATAGATTCAAACTGTAACACTACCTATATTTGAACGAAATCCATTTTTTACTATATTACCTGCGTTCGTTTTGTGCTAGCAGTTTATAGAGAGCACCACCCTTTTCATTCATCACCCCCGCGCCACGCACGCTTTTTATGACAAGAGAGTTTGAGCGCATCCTCCTCACGCGCCTGAAATACATCGGCGATATTGTGCTGACCACGCCGCTCATCCATACCTTGCGCGACAGATTTCCGAATGCGTATATCGCGTACCTCGGCGACAAGAACGGCGTCTCGCTCCTTGAACAGAATCCGTACCTCGACGAAATCTTCTCCATCGATTTCAGCAGGAACGCGGCTCTCCAGCAATTGCAGCTCTTCTACCGGCTTAACCGTAAACACTTCGACCTTGTCATCGATCTCTTCTGCAATCCGAGGAGCGCTCTTCTTTCATACACCACGCAAGCCCCGGTGAGAGTGGGGGGAGATTTGCCCGGCCGTGGAAAACTGTACACCGTCCGAATCAAAGACGACGGCGTTCCGAAATCGGCGGTCGAGTTCCATTACCAATCGCTGAAAGCCGCCGGCATCGAGCCGAAGTACTTTGCCCCGGAAATTTTTCTGACCGGCGATGAAAGAAAAGAATCGCGCCGGTACCTGGAATGGCAGGGGATCGATTTTTCGAAACCGATCGTCGCTTTGCATCCCGGCGGGACATGGCCGGCAAAGTTGTGGCCCGCGGAGCGGTTTGCCGACCTGGCCGATCTCCTTACCGCAAAAATGCATGCGCAAATTGTGCTGACGAAGGGGCCGCGGGATGCCGAAGCAGCAGGAAAAATCGAAAGCGCCGTTGTGGGAGGCGTGCTCTCGCTCCCCGTTCTTCCGCTTCGCCAGCTTGCGGCGATTTTATCTTTGTGCACGGCGTATGTTGCCAATGATTCGGGCCCGATGCACATCGCCGCCGCCGCCGGCACGCCGACGATCGGCCTGTTCGGTCCCGGAGAAGAAAATATATGGTTTCCATATACGGCGGCTTTTCCGGGGGGGTCGTCAAAAAATATCGCTCTTCGCAAAGATGTCCCGTGTCATCCCTGCCACCTTAATGTTTGCAACCGGGCGGGGAATGAATACATGGAGTGCATGAAGCTTCTTTCTGTCAGCGAAGTTTTCAATGCGGTGAAAGAGAGAATTTGACGCGATTGGAATTACCAAACGTTGTTCAGGGTGCCCTTCTGCCGAAGGCATGGCTTCGCCAGACGCTCCCGTTCCGCTTTGCGGAACGGGATTGCTCAGGGTGTCCTTCGACTCGTCCCGATAAAAAACATCGGGACTCGCTCAGGATGAACAGGTTTTTTAAAAGCCGACAAAAAGTATGTTCATCCTGAGTAAGCGAGGCCGCTCGCAGAGCGGACGAGCGCATCGAAGGACGGGCAAATGTGTTGATCATATAATGGGGGGATAATGGACAGAGCGTGGGTATATATTCTTGAGTGCTCAGATGGGTCGTATTATACAGGTTCGACTACCAATCTCGAACAAAGATTAGTGGACCACAACACTGGCCGTTACGGCGGCTATACATCATTACGTTTACCGGTTACCTTATTATGGTCGCACGGCTTTTCTGATTATCGGGACGCGTTTGCATTTGAACGGAAAATCAAGAGATGGAGTAGGGCCAAAAAGGAGGCTTTGATGCAGGCTGACTTTGATCTTCTACATCTGCTTTCACACTCGGCAGCGATGAAAGAAATAAATATTGAAAAGACTCTCCATGTTAAACCTGAGTAAGCGAACTCAGGGTGCCCTTCGACGCGTCCCGATAAAAAACATCGGGACTTGCTCAGGGTGAACAGATTTTTGATTATTCAAATTTTATAATAAACGGGGGAGAACTCACACTATGCCAGCTCCAACAACACGCCAGCAGCTTACGCTTCGGGGAACGCTGCACAAAATCATTTTCACCAATAACGAAAACGGCTACCTCATCGGCACGCTGAAGACGTCCGAAGGAACCGTCTCCATCATCGGCTATATGATGGAGCCGCGCGAAGGGGATGAGTACAGCATCTCCGGCGCGTGGAAGACGCATCCGAAATACGGCAAACAGTTTCAGTTCGAAAGCTACGAGGTGAAGCAGCCGACGACGCTGCACGGCGTTGAGGAATATCTCTCGTCCGGACTTATCCACGGCGTCGGGCCGGCGCTTGCCTCGCGCATCGTCAAAAAGTTCGGCGTCAAAACGCTCGACATCCTCAACTCGAACCCAGAACGGCTGATGGAAGTTGAAGGCGTCGGAAAAAAGAAGCTCGAAAAGATCGTCGAGTCCGCGTCGTCGCTCCGGGAAATGCAGGACGTCATGACGTTCCTGAAATCCTACAACATCAGCACAAGCCAGGGAATACGGATTTTCAAGGCGTACGGCAAAGGCACCGCAGGCGTCGTGAAGAACAATCCCTACCAATTGATCCAGGACGTCCAGGGCATTGGCTTCCAGATTGCCGATTCGATCGCTCAGCGCGTCGGCGTCCAGCCGGAAAGCATGTACCGTCTCGAAGCCGGCATCCGGTTTGTCCTCAACGATGCATGCCGCGCGGCCGGACATTGTTACCTTCCGCGGGAAGAACTCGCCCGCCGCTCGGCGGAGCTTCTCGTCGTCGACGAAACGAAAATCGAACGGGCTATCGACGAAAGCATCCGCAACGGATTTCTCGCCGCGGAAAACGACATGCTGTTTCCTTTTCTCCTCCACCAGGCGGAGATGGAATCGGCCGACAAGATCGGACAGCTTCTCCGGAAAGGATCGAAGCCCTTTACCGAAAGCAAGCTTCTCGCATCGTTGTCCCATATCGAGAAACGCCATAAGATAGAGTTCGACGCCAAGCAGCGCGATGCCATTCTCCACTCCATCCAAAAACCGATCACGATCCTCACCGGCGGACCGGGCACCGGAAAAACATTGTGCGTCAACGGCATCATCGAATTGGCGGACGAGCTGGGAGTGAACTACCTTCTCTGCGCGCCGACGGGACGCGCGGCGAAACGCCTCGCAGAACTCTCCAGCCGCGAAGCGAAAACGATCCACCGGCTTCTCGAGTACGAGCCGCAATCGGGAATGTTCCGCCGCGATGCCGACTCTCCGTTGGAATGCGACATGCTCATCGTGGACGAAGTTTCGATGGTCGACATCGAGCTTTGCGCGGCGCTCCTGGCCGCCGTCAAGCCCGAGGCGCAGCTCGTCCTGGTCGGCGATGTGGACCAGCTTCCTTCCGTCGGCCCCGGACAGGTCTTGCGCGACCTGATCGATGCGAAGATCATCGGCACGGTCAGGCTCGATACGATTTTCCGCCAATCCGAAGAGAGCACCATCATCGCAAACTCGCACAGAATCGACGCCGGGGAAATGCCCATGTTCTCTCCCGATTTCAAACTCCTCGAAGAAACTTCCCCCGAACACATGCAGGAAACGATCGTGCGTCTCTGTTCCACGATCCTCCCGCAAAATTATCAGTACGACCCGTTCGACGACATCCAGGTACTCTCGCCAATGCACAACGGTTCAGCCGGCGTGCGCGAGCTCAACAAGGAACTCCAGCGCGCGCTGAACGGCAATTCGAAAGTCTGCTGGCAGGGGAGCGAGCGGAAATTCCTGATGGGGGATAAGGTGATGCAGACGAAAAACAATTACGACAAAGATGTCTTCAACGGCGACCTCGGCCGCATCGCCGGCGTTGACAAGAATGACGGCATTCTCATTGTCGATTTTTACGGGAAGAAGATCGAATACACCTTCGAGCAGCTGGACGAACTCATGCTCGCCTACGCGATGACGATCCACAAAAGCCAGGGGAACGAATTCAAAGCCGTCATCGTCCCCGTGTCGACGTCGCATTATATCATGCTCCAGCGCAATTTGATCTACACCGCAGTCACCCGTGCGCGCGAACTCCTTATTCTTGTCGGAGAAATGAAAGCCCTCGCCATCGCCATCCGCAACGACGAAGTGAGAGAGAGAAATACCATGCTACGGAAACGGTTGCAGCAGTTGTAAATTAAGAATTAAAAATTAATAATTAAGAATTTAGGGTTTTTGTCGCAAATCATTCTTAATTATTAATTTTTAATTATTGATTGCTCTTCAATTATGATACGGCAATAGTCTATATCAGATTTATAGGAACACACAAAGAGTATGACGATATTGATCCGGAGACTATATGAAAATTAGTATAAAAAATGCCATTAAACCGATCAAAACGGAAAAAGACTATCGGCGCTCATTGCGGATTATAGAGACGCTCATGGACGCAAAGAAAGGTTCGTTAGAGGCTAATATTCTTAATGTTCTTGCAATCTTTGTTGAAAAATACGAGGAAGAGCATTATCCAATACCTGCCCCCGACCCGATTGAAGCAATCAAATTTAGAATGGATCAACTTGGTTTAACTCAGAGCGATATTGCCAAAATGATAGGGAAAAACCGTGCATCCGAACTTTTGGGAAGAAAAAGAAAACTGACAATTGACATGATGAGAGCATTCCGCGATAAATGGGGTATTCCCGCCGATTCCCTTTTAGGAGAATTATGAATTAAGAATTATGAATTAGGAATTGAAAGATTCCAGCCTAAATCATAATTCAAAATTCATAATTCATAATTCTTAATTCATAATTCTTAATTCTTAATTCCCCCCCTGCGCCCCGTCACACTCCCCATTCTCGCCCTTGACATTCCCCTCGCCATTCTCTAATTTATTCGTAATAAAGCAACCTTCCGTTCGACCGAAGCCGGCTCTGCCGGATCATTCAAGGGAATTAATTCACCAAAATCACTTACTTTTTGATGACTATTATGAAAACTTATCTACTCCTTTTTGCAGCCCTCCTCTTTGTGAGTATTGCGGCTAATGCGCAGTTTGCCACCGGACAAGCTGCAGATCTAGTTCTGGGGCAGCCTGACTTTAATACTGCCAACAATCCTGGGTCGCCATCGACCACTGCAATGGTTCCCTATTCTGTTACGATCGATCCGGCCAATAACAAGATATTCGTTGCCGATGCTTCTTTCAACCGTGTGCTGAGGTGGGATGCAACGGGTTTGGCAAACGATGCCTCGGCAGAGGCCGTTTTTGGGCAATCAGACTTCTCCGGTTTTGCTTCAGATGTGAGTCAAACAGGAATGGATTTTCCAACGGGCGTTTGTATTGCGCCTGGGACAACAACACTGATAGTCGCAGACGAAACTGGGAACAGAGTCTTGTTGTTTAACTCCGCCTATAATATCACAAGCGGTTCAGCTTCAGCCAATGTTGTGTTGGGGGAACCGGATTTCAATACCGCCGGTGGCGGCACAAGCAAGTCCACACTTTCTAATCCTTATGGCATTGCGGCGGATGCCTCGGGCCACTTGTATGTCGCAGATCAGTTAAACAACAGAGTAATTCGCTTCAACAATTTCAGCAGTAAGACTAACGGCGCCTCGGCTGATGGTGTATTGGGACAGAGTGATTTTACACATGCCGGCGCTGCATGTACGAGCACAACAATGAATAGCCCGACTGGCGTCGCGATTGACAATGCAGGCACGCTCTACGTCGCCGACCAAGGGAACAATAGGGTGCTCGTTTTCTTAAACGCTGCAAGTAAAGCCAACGGAGCAGCGGCGGATAAGGTTCTGGGTCAGACGCTTTTTACAACTTCTGCTGGTGGCGGCCTTAGTACACGCTCTGCTCATACAATGTACGAACCATTCGGAGTCGCGGTAGATGGTGCACGGCGCCTCTACGTCTCAGACTACGGTAATAATCGTATTTTATTCTATGCGTCCCCAAGCTCTATATCATCCAATACGGCTGATTCAGTTCTTGGTCAAAATAGCTTTTCCGCGCATAGTCCAAACACATCAATGTACAATCTACGGAACCCCGGTGGCTTGGCGATAGACAATAACAGTGGGCATTTATGGGTGGCAGACGTCGACAATTATCGCGTTCTGAGATACACGGCAGATTCATCGTATATTCCTCTGCCGGTTGAACTCACCTCCTTCACCGCAGCCGCACTCAACGGCAAAATAGAACTTGCCTGGAAGACGGCGACGGAAGTGAACAACTCGGGTTTTGAAGTACAGCGGAGTACAATGAGCAATGAGCAATCAGCAATGAACAATTGGACGAAGGTGGGGTTTGTGGTGGGACATGGAACGACGAATGCACCGCAGAATTATTCGTACACCGACGCGTCCGTGAGTATTGGAAAATACTCGTACCGTTTGAAACAGATCGACAACGACGGAAGATTCGTTTACGGCCAGACGATCGAAGCGACGGTTGGCCTCACACCGGGCACTGTATTCCTGGAAAACAATTATCCGAATCCGTTTAATCCCTCCACGAAGATATCGTTCGTCCTCGGCGCATCGGCACATGCAACGCTGAAGGTGTTCAATCTTCTTGGCCAGGAAGTCGCAACTCTCGCCGACGGTGAATTCAACGGCGGAGATACGCAGACCTTTACTTTTGACGCCTCGAAATTATCGAGCGGGATTTATTATTATCAGTTGAAGAGCGGCACTACGAACCAGATAAAGAAAATGATGCTGCTCAAGTAACCCGGTTATAAACCGGCAAAACGAAAAAGCCTCCGTTCACCACGGAGGCTTTTTTTATTTCGGAAAAGAATAGACCCTTCGCTCCGCTCAGGGTGACATATAGTATTTAGAATCCGCATCATTCTGAATGAACAAAGCCCCATCGTTGTTATTCTGATCCCGCCGTTTTTGCCTAAGGCATCACTTCGTGATTGGCGGGAGAAGAATCTCTGTCAACGCAGTAACCTACATCGCTTGGGATGACATGCTGTGTCTAGAATCCGCATCATTCTGAATGAACAAAGCCCCATCATTGTCATTCTGATCCCGCCGTTTTTGCCTAAGGCATCACTTCGTGATTGGCGGGAGAAGAATCTCTGTCAACGCAGTAACCTACATCGCTTCAGTGTCATAGACCCTCCCGAAGGGATGCCTTTGGCATTCGCTCCGCTCAGGGTGATATAGTGTGTCTATAATCATCATTATTCTGAATGAACAAGACACATCATTGTCATTCGCCATTCGGCATTCGTCAATCAAAAGTTGCTTCCCTCCCCGATCCTCCATATATTCTCTCAACAAGAAATCAGAAAGGAAATCATGGAACGCCTTTTCTCACCCTGGCGGTCGGAGTACATCGGATCGTTGTCGAAAAGAAGAAAAAATAAGGACGAGAGTTGCCTGTTCTGCACGGCTGCGGAAAACAAGAACGATTCCAGCAATCTTATTCTGCTCCGCCGGCGGTACTGTTTCGCGATGATGAATCTGTATCCCTACAACAGCGGCCATGTGCTGGTTGTGCCGTACACCCACACATCCGATTTCGGCAAACTCTCAACAAAGGAATACGCCGACGTCATGGCCGCCTCTGCGCTCGTGATGGAGGCCGTCGACAAAACGATGCAGCCGCAGGGATTCAATTTCGGGGCAAACCTCGGACGCGTTGCCGGGGCCGGCATCGACCAGCATATCCATTTTCACATTGTGCCCCGATGGAACGGCGACACAAACTTCATGCCCACGCTGGCAGACACAAAACTTGTGTCCGAGTCGATTCAGGCGACGTACAAGAAACTGAAGAAGAATCTTTCTTCGAAGAGATGATCTGCACATTTTCGATTTACGATTGCCGATTTTCAATTGACAATGATGTTGCCTTGTCCGTGAGGAATGATGCGGATTTTAGACACAGCACGTCATTAGTAGCGCAGCGAATGCCGACCCGAAGGTCCAAAGGACTCCATTGGAGGTTCCTTCGGAAAGGCATCCCCGGAGGGTCTGGATTGTGTGGGGGGATGCCAGGGGGAAACTGTTGAAGTAAACGACCACCATCAAAGACGGTGGCTTTTGAAAAGAAAAAGCATGTCATTCCGCGCTTGACGCGGAATCCAGAGTCAATCAACGGAACTGGATTCCGGTTCTTCGTCCCGCCTGAAAGCGGGACTCGACCGGAATGACAGGCATAGCCAACTGGACATAACCACCGCCACAGGCGGTGGGTTTCTGCTTTGAACTAAACCTCCCCTCTGTAGCGAGGGCAAGCGCGTTGGAGAGAGGGGCCGGGGGTGTGTCAAATACAAGAACGATTTCCATCAACTAATTCCAGGAGGTTGGATTGAAAGGTCGCAGCCGGCGGTTTAGTTTTCCCTTCTCACAATTCACCATTCACTTTTCACTATTCGCTCTTCTCCTCTTCCTATCACCGAAGCTCTATACTCAACCGCCGCCAGGTCCATATCGCGAGGCAGCATCCAAAATTGCAGACAAAGGATTAACAGATCTGCGCGCCTTCACCATGCTCTCGGAACTGACCGGCAAAATCGGCAGCCGTTTAAGCGGTTCCCCCCAGGCGGCAAAAGCGGTTGAGTGGGGAAAGAAGACGATGCTCAAGTGCGGGTTCGACAGCGTCTATCTTCAGCCCGTGATGGTTCCCCATTGGGTGAGGGGAAAAGTGGAGCGGGCATGGATTCTCGACGGGAAGAAGAAAATTCCACTCACCATCTGTGCGCTTGGCGGCAGTATTGCGACGACAAAGAAAGGTATCACTGCCGAGGTCATTGAAGTCCATTCGCTGGATGAGGCAAGGAATCTCGGCAATAAAGCGAAAGGGAAGATTGTCTTTTATAACCGCCCGATGGATCCGACGAAGGTGCAGACAATGGAAGCTTACGGAGGCGCCGTTGACCAGCGCGGCGGCGGGGCAATTGAAGCGTCGAGAGTCGGCGGAGTTGCCGCGCTCGTCCGTTCGATGTCCCTTGCGATCGACGACGTGCCGCACACCGGCGCAATGCACTACAATGACAGCATCCCGAAAATTCCCTCGGCGGCGGTGAGCACGGCTGGGGCAAACAGGCTGAGCGGGATGCTGAAAGCGGGGAAGAAGGTTCGTGTGAAGATCGAGCTGAGCTGCAAAACTCTTCCCGATGTCGAATCCGCAAACGTGATCGGCGAAGTCCGTGGTTCCGAAAAGCCGGGCGAAGTGGTCGTTATTGGTGGACATCTCGACAGCTGGGATAAGGGACAGGGAGCGCATGACGACGGCGCAGGCGCCGTTCAATCGATGGAAGCGCTCCGCTTGCTGAAAGAACTCGGACTCCGGCCGAAACGGACGATACGATGCGTTCTTTTTATGAATGAAGAAAACGGACTTCGCGGAGGCAAAGCGTACGCGGCGAAACATACGCCAGGAGAAGCAAACATCGCAGCGATCGAAACCGACGCCGGCGGGTTTGCTCCACTCGGGTTTGGCGTTTCGACTGATTCTGCGACGTTCGAAAAAATGAAGAAGTTCGCTCCCGCTCTCGAAGGGATCGGCGCAGACCGCATTTCAAAAGGCGGCGGCGGAGCCGACATATCGCCCCTCGCGGCAGCCGGCGTCCCGATGATCGGCCTGAATCCGGAAAACCAGCGCTACTTCGACTACCATCATTCCGACAAAGATACGATCGACAAGGTCAATCCGCGCGAACTCGAACTCGGAGCCGTCGCGATAGCGATCTTTGCATACGAAATTGCGGAGGAAGGAATTTAGAAAGTGAAAAGTGGAAAGTGGAAAGTTAAAAGTGAAAAGTGAAAAGTAAAAAGTATTTGGCAATCCTTAGAATTATTGCGCATAACATATTACATCTAACTCACAACGCATAGTTTAAAGCTTGAACCAACAGCTAACAACTAACAGCCTCTCCCGATCTATGACGAAGCCGTCTGCCGTAGAAAGCCAACCGATCGGCGAATTCTTTACGCCGCTGCATTGGGCTAAGTGGGTCATTGCTGAGAATCAACTCTTCGAAAAGTGGGTGGACGGCGCCGTGGTGCTCGACCCGACAGCCGGCGAAGGGAGTTTTCTCGAAGCCTTCGTTGCAACCGCATTGGATCGGCGTATTCCTGTAACGAACGAAATGGTGAAGCGTTTATTCGGAGTCGAAAGAGAAGAGAAGTTCGCAAAAAATTTTTTTCAGAAAATGAAGCGGCTGTACGGCATCGCTTTTCCCCGGAAAAATTTCAGGTGCGAAGATTATATTCTTTCGAAGAATGCGGCCGAAGCCGATATCGTCGTGGGGAATCCGCCGTGGCAGAACTTCAATGATTTACCGCCGCAGTATAAGCAAATATTGAAACCGTATTATTCCCGGTATCATCTTGTTCCTGATACGCGGGAACTATTGCTGGGAGGTTCGCGCATCGACCTCGCCGCGCTTGTCATTGCAAAATGCCTGACCGAGAATCTCAAAAAAAATGGAACGGCATACTTTTTTATGCCCCTTTCGATTTTGTTGAACGGCTCTGCCCACAAAGCATTCCGCAGTTACCGGCTTGGGGAAACCGACTTTGCAGTAGAGCGGGTTCACGATTTCAAGAATAATTCGATTTTCGACGGAGTGGCCGCACGGTACGGCTTGGTTGCGTTTCAACGGGACAAAAAGCAGGCGTTTCCGATTCCGTACTTTGTTTTTGAATCGGGAGAGTGGATAAAACATTTTGCTCAGCCTGCTTTCAATTCGGATGATCCGCTGAGCGTCGAAAAAAGAGATGCTCAGTCTTTTCGCGCCTTCCGAACTTTTTCGAAGATCGAAGTCCCGAGCAGATCGAAACCGCGGCAAGGAGTCAATACGTGCGGCGCGAACGGCGTTTTTATTTTCGATTCGGTTATCATGCTCGACAGCGAAACGGCATCGGCAAGCAATAAAGTCAATAAGAATGTTACTCTTCCGTTGAAATTCCTCTTTCCGATGGTGACGAAAGATAATTTTACTCAGGCCGAGCCTGTTCCACAGCGCTTTGTCCTCCTTCCGTACGACGTGGTGACCGGCAGACCGCTCGACGAAGCGGAACTTAAAAGAGAGCCTTCGCTTTATGACTATTTGCTTTCGCAGAGATCAATTCTTCAAAAGCGAAAGGGGACGATGATAAATGGATGGATTTCAAAAGGGTACTGGTGGGCATTGTTAGGAGTGGGGAATTACTCGTTTACGTCGCATAAGATAGCATGGGAAGCATACGGAAAAGATACATACCTCCCGAAAGTATTTTCCGGAAAGTGGCAGGGGAATCAGGCTCTCCATGCGTACATTCCGACCGACAACAGCGCCGCAGCGATGGACATCTGGAAGCAGCTCCGGAATCCCGTTGTTCAGCTGTATCTGTCGTCTCAGCGAATGGAAGGAACGTGCAACTGGGCACAGCCCGGCAGGATAAGCAAGTTGCTCGACATTAAAAGAGAAGATCGATTCGGGATCGGCGCAATAACGTTCCATAGCAATCCCGGAATGGTTTAGTAATTGATAACTAATGCCGTTTCCGATATTACATCTTGCATTGTAACCGCAAAGGACGCTAAGGTCGCAAAGAAGTTTTTGTCAAAATACTAAGAAGCCCTCGCGTCCTTAGCGACCTTTGCGGTGAGTGAGTTATTGGAAAATACAATATTTGTTTTGAGAAAAGGCACTAGAGACGCCGAAGACCGAGGTCGCGCGAGGCGCTTTTTAGGATTATTCATAAGTCTCTATTTCAAAATAACGAAAGTCATGGCATCACTTCATAACTACCGCCGCCTTCACGATATTGCACTCCTGGGAAATCTTGCCATCAATCAATATCGACTCGCAAACGGTTTGCTGGTGGCGATTGTCGTCGATACAACAACGCCTATTTTCACCTATCAGACATGGTTCAACGTCGGTTCGGCGGATGAACCGGCCGGCCGGCAGGGACTTGCTCATTTATTCGAACACATGATGTTCCGGAAAACGACGACGCGGGGGATGGGAGAATTCGAACGCACCGTGAACAACAATGGGGGAACCGGCATCAACGCGTACACTTCAAGAGACCAAACGGTCTATTTTTTTACTTTCCCGAACGACAAGCTGGAGCTCGCCGCCGACCTCGAGTCCGACCGCATGGCAAATCTCGTCGTCGACGATGAAATGTTTGAAACCGAGAAAGGGGCAGTGCTCACGGAAAAGAATAGAGGGCTCGACGACCCGAACCGGTTATTGTGGGAAACGGTGTACGCACTGGCATACGCAGAGCACAGCTACCGGTACTCGACAATCGGCGAAATCGCCTCGATAGAAAAATTTACCGTTGCCGAAGCCCGGCAATTCTACGCTCACAATTATTCTCCGAATAACTCGTTAATCATCGTCGTCGGCGACGTCGATCCCGAAACTGTCATTCATACAATTGACGAGAAGTACGGAATGCTGAAACCGTCCATCGTCGACAAACGCGTAATCACGAGCGAACCGCTCCAGCGCGAACCGCGCGAATCGACGATCACGCATCCCAAGGCCACGCGGCGGATGCTTGCAAAAGCCTGGCATATCCCCAACATGCTTCACCCCGATTATCCTGCGCTTGCCGCAGCAGGGAAATTGCTCACGTCCGGAAAATCGGCAGTATTGAACGAGCGGCTCCTCAACACGGCAAAAGCGACGGAAGTTTTTTCGGATGCGTATCTCTCGCGCGACGTGGGAACGTTTGAACTCTTTGTTCAGTGTGCCGACGGCGAGTCGTTCGAATCGATTGAGAGTATTTTCTTTACGGCCGTCGGAGAACTTGCCGAAGGGAAGATCAGCGATGAGCAGATGCAGATTGTCAAGAATCATTTGAAGCGGGACCTGTACCGGGCGGTCGCCGCTCCGGCACAGCTTGCGCGGCTGCTGGGAGATAGTTTCATCTGCACCGGCGATCTGTCGTACCAGATAAACGCGCTGCAGCGTATTGAAGATGTCGAGGGAAAGGATATTCAGCGGGTGGTCAAACAATATATTCTGGACGGGAAAGCCACGACCGTGAAATTGATTCCTGAAAAGGAAGCGTAGAAAGTGCCGTTTTGAATAAATGCAGTGTTTTGTTCCCCCCCTTCTCGGTGTAATTTTCTGAAGGAATCCTTTGGGTTAACAGATGGGGATATCGCATTTTTCCCTCCCCTTACAGGGGAGGGTTAGGGTGGGGTCGATGAATCCGTTTGAAGCATTAAGATTAAAGTCTCAACTTCATTTAAAACGGCACTAGCCAAATGCCCATAGCAAATAATCATCTCTATTATGAGCAGGATCTGCGCGTCCCGATGACTCATCTTACGCTTGTCTTCCACGGTGCGGGGATACAGCAAGAACCGCAAGAGAAGACAGGTCTGGCACGGATTACGGCAAAGATGCTTTTCCGCGGAACTTCTGTTCTAAGCAGGGAAGCGATCTCTCAAAAACTTGAATTGCTTGGAGCGGAAGTCAACGCCAGCGTTTCGGAAACGGATTTTGTCGTTGGCATTTCATGCTTCACAAAGAACCTTAAAGAAGTCATTGACCTTGTTGTGGTAGTCATTCGTGAAGCAAGTTTCCCGCAGCACGAACTGGACTTGCTGAAAAAAGTGGAATTCAATCAGCTCGAGGCTGCGCTGCAGGATCCCGAACGCGTTCTTTCGGCGGCCAACCAATATGTTCTCTACGACGGAAGCAATGTCGGGAGGATCGGTTCGAAGAAAGGAATTGACAATATTACCCGGGAAGATGTCGTTGAGTACTTTTCAAAAGTCCGCACTGCATCCGTGCTGTACTTCACCTCGATTTCAGATTTGACGAAGGACGAGATTGAGCGCCAGGCGAGGCGCTTCGCAGCGGGAAGGCAGAATGATGGGTTTAAGCTGAAGCCCGAAGTTCCCTTCAGAGAGTCCAGCGGCCGGAACGCTTTCATCGTCCAATCGCCGGGGGCGAAGAACGACCGGCTGATCTGGACGCAAAGTGGAATCGCGGCGGCGGACGACCGGCGTTTCGACCTGAGTCTTATCATCGATGCGCTCGGCAGTTTCGAAGGATTCTTGTTCGACGAACTACGCAATAAAAGAGGGTGGTGTTACGGCGCGTACGCATTTGTCGTTCCTGCAACAACGCGTGCGGGACGCATCGGGGTATATGCCGACCCGTCGCTTGAAACATCGAAAGACTTAATTCCTGAGTTGCTCCGCCTGATGCACATCTTTATGGAAGAAGAAGAATTTCACAAAAGGTTAGCGCAGAGAAATGCAACGTTCAAGAACCGGTATTCGTACCAACTGGACCTGAAATTCAAACTTGCGAGCCGCGTAAGCAGAGACCGCTACGGAGTTCCGATTCTCGATAGGGAAGCGTACAACAGCCGCATCGATGCGGTAACCGATATCAGCGCCCGGAGGGTGATTGATGAGCTGTTCGACGACCGGAATTTGTGCATGGTTTTTTACGGCGATGCCGAAAGGATTCAAAGGATCCTAACCGGCTGCGACTCGTCCGTCCGCTGCACGGTAATGGAAAAAGAAGTGCTGATAAGCTAGGATAATCCAAACGCAGTGCGTTGGCGGGTGAGCAACGTGTCGCCGTGCTAAAAGAGATTTTCCGTGTATACCGTGTAGGACACACCCAAGCGCACGAAAGTTTTGTTAACAAAGGTCGGTCGTATAACGTTCTTTAATATTTTTCAAAAATAATCATGGTGCTGGGAAACCACTTGGAATGAGTCATCCAACTTGTGCCATTCATTGAATCGGTCATAGTTCTATTTTTTTTGACCAGTAATTGATATTCATATTTCGGATATTTTTTGTTATTTGAGAAGAATAAAAAATTAATCCTATAAAGGAAGGATTTGATTCCGGCCTCGTTAATCCTTTCTCTGACGTGTTCTTCGATGACTCGACGGTCGCTGAATTGATTAAAGAGAAAGCAATCAGAATAATAGGCTAATGTGCCGATCTCCCCTTGCAGTAATATCGTAGAACCCGCATAATTATTTTTTAGCCAGAGAGCAACTGTCTTATATTGCTCGGGTGTAGCCCAGTTGGTGTGTATCGGCATCTCCTTAAAGAGGAAATTGTCTTCGAGAGAAAGATAAAAGCTCCCCAATGGTGGAATTAAGGATAGAATTATTAATATCCACATTCTTGCATTTTTATGTGAGGAATGAGAGAGAACTGTTTCACACAGCATCCCCGCAGAAAAACACGCAAGCATAATGATCACTACAATTTCTGTTGAGTAATACCAATGGTATGGAGGGACATGAAGCAATGAATAAAATATAAAATGAATAGCAGCGATGAATGCTAAAGCGAATAATTGAACTTTGTAATTATTTTTAAGAAGCAGGAATATAAACGCAAAAGGCAGAAAACAAAACGATAATGATGTTTCAATGGGGTATTTAGACAGATAGAGTGTAAGGCCATTGAAATAATTGAATCCCCACCATTCTTTTTGCCATGTTTTCAAAAAGAACGTTTCAGGAATTAACGATCCGAGGTATATCCACGAGAACAAATACCAGGGAGCGATAGAGAGTAAATAGACTAACAGAAGCTTCCAGCGTTCCCTTTTAATTGGAATAAATATTAGATAGATGAGAAATATCAGGAAACCATCGGCGCGAATCATTGTTAATAATCCCAACGATACGGCCAGGAACAGCCATTTCTTAGAAATAAAGAGATAATACGTAACGATGAAAAAAGTAATGAATAGAATACTTTCAAGTCCCATCGTCGATATTATAAATGGATTGAAGATAATAGCATTGGCAGCCACCAGCCCATAGATTTCATTTGAAAGAAGTGTTTTGGAGATTCGCATGAGAATGATCATTGCAGTGAAAAGACAAACCGAGCTGAGTAGAATGACCGCGCTTATTTCGGATCCAGCCACACAAGATATAAGGAATAAAAGAATGACGTTTAAAGGGGAGGTTGCAGTATTAGCGCGATATCCAGGGAGGACACCCCACGTTCCGCTGACATGGATGGTTTTAACGTAGCTTAATACTATAAATGAATCATCGATTAATGCATTACGAAACAGATTTAGATATAAATAGAGCAAGACAGGAACTACAATAAATAGAACCAGCTTTTTTACATTCATAATTATTTTATCCGATTTGCATGTAATGGCCGTCGCTCGTTGCGGTAGCGTATTGTAGATTGGTTACCCAGTGCACATTGAATTCCACGAGGCTTATTTCCATCGGCGTAAAGGTTGACCTGTATTGAGCTTATGCACCAATCCCAAGTTAGTAAATTTCATTCAGAATGGACATCGCTTGGGTTTTTTCCCGACGGCTGTTCGTGGAATTTTTCAAAAAAAGTACTTGACAAGTAGCAAAATATGTGTTAAATTTAAATAGTTTAAATTTAAAATAAATACACTTGAAAACGACGAAGAAATACGGAAAGAAAGCCGACCTCGCCCTGAGCCTGTGGGTAAAGCTGGCGCGGGCAAGTTCGATCTTCGGCAGGCTCACAGGCCTCGATATTCAGCGCTATGGGCTGACCCAGCCGCAGTTTTCCGTTATCGAGTCTCTGGGACATCTCGGCCCTATGAAGATGGGGGGGTTTTGTTCGAAAATGTTGACGAGCGGGGGAAATATTACCGTTGTGATCGATAACCTGGAGAAAGACGGACTGGTGGAGCGTGTACCGTTCCCGAAAGACCGCCGCGCGACGACGATCCGGTTAACATCCAAAGGAGAAAAACTTTTCAAGGACATATTCTCCCAGCATGCGCAATTCGTCACAAAAATAGCATCGGTGCTGAACGAGGAAGAACAGATCCAACTCTCTGCTCTGTTAAAGAAACTCGGCATGGCGCTGCAGGAAAAGTTTTAATTTTTTTTGCCAAAATACTTTAAATTTGAATATTATAGATTGGAACATATCAAATCAAGAAGGAAAGCCGATGAAAAGAGAATTCGAAGAAAATAACGTTTTGAGCATGGCGGCCGGCGTCCAATACCCGGTTCATCCGCTCGTGAGCGCACGGAAGAGCCCAAGGGCGTTTTCCGAACAACCTATCGAGCCGGAGAAGCTGAAGAGCATTCTCGAAGCTGCGCGATGGGCGCCGTCTGCCAACAACCTGCAGCCGTGGCGGTTCATCGTCGCTGCACAAGACCAGGTAGATGACCATGAGCGCATGGCGAATCTTCTGTTCGAAGGAAATAGAATATGGGCGGCGAAAGCACCCGTCCTAATTCTCTCCGTCGCCCAGGTGGCCGATCAGGCCAGCGGAAAAACGAACAAGTTCGCGCTTCACGATGTAGGCCTGGCAACCGAGAACCTCGTCCTCCAGGCGACATCGCTGGGGTTAGCCGCTCACGTAATGGGAGGGTTTCAAACCGATCGGGCAAGGGCCACGTTTAATATCCCTGCCGAGTACGAGCCGGTGGCAATTATTGCGCTGGGATATGTCGGACGGGCAGAGTTCTTACCTCAGCCTTTACTCGAAAGGGAATTGGCGCCAAGAGTCCGGAAGCCTCTCTCGGAATTTGTGTTCGGCAATATATGGAACGCTCCGTCACCGGCAGTTGCGAATGAGGAAACGAGCATGTTGAATAGACAATCAACAATCAACAATTAACAATCAACACTATAAGGAGAAATACCATGAACTTCACATCCGATCAAATCTCAATTGCGCTTTTCTTATTGCGCGTTATCCTCGGCGTTGTCTTTTTTGCCCATGGGGCTCAAAAAGTTACTCGGCTGGTTCGGAGGATACGGGCTATCGGGAACGGTGGGTTACTTCAAAAACGTTGTGCATATACCGGCGTTGCTGGCGTATATCGGTCCGTTTGTTGAATTCGTCGGCGGAATTGCGCTGCTTTTCGGCCTCTTTACGAAATTCGCCGCCCTCGGAATTTTTATCATGATGGTTGTCGCGACAATCAAAGTCCATCTTCCGATGGGTTTCTTTTTAACCGGGAAGGGCGACGGAAAAGGAGCAGGATATGAGTTTACGCTGACGCTGGCCGTTATCTCGCTCGTTCTCGTTATTCTCGGCGGCGGCATATATAGCATAGATCATTTGATTTACTAATTGATGTTACGCAAAGGGCGCTTAATGCGATTCTTATTTCGCTCCTACGGAGCTTCAACGACAGGCAAATGATTTAAACTAGAACCTATCTCAAAAATGGTATTGTGTTAGCCCTTCGACGCGTCCCGATAAAAAACATCGGGACTTGCTCAGGATGAACCGGCTTTATTTAAGCTTACAAAACAGCATGTTCATCCTGAGTAAGCGAACGGAGTGAGCGCATCGAAGGATCAAAGTGACAAGTTTTTGAGATGGCTTCTAGAAATATTTGTAGCAAAGAGCCAGAATAAACGATCGAGCCCCGTCAGGGGCGAGATGTGAAAATGTTTTCATCTTTTGCGCAACATCAGTTACTACGAAACTGAATCTTCGGTGGAAATTTTATAGCAGTCATGAAAGAAGCGACATTAAATGGCGACACAGAATAATTCTCAAAAACATGTTGAAGGCTCTGCAGTGAACGACTTTCGTCTTCCCGGCCAGACTCATATCGGGTACGTCCACCTGCAGGTTTCAAACCTTAAGCGTTCTCTTCATTTTTATGAGAATCTTGTGGGATTGAAACGGGCGATCGATCTCGGAAACACGGTCGTCCTCTCGGCATCAGGCAAAGCTCCGTACCACGTTATCCTGACAGAGCGACCGGGCGCGCGTCCGAAACCCGCGAGGGCGTCCGGATTGTATCATGTTGCGATTCGGTTTCCAAACAGGCGCGAGCTGGCGAAAGTCTTCCGGCGGCTCTATGCTCACGATACGGAGTTTCAAGGCTTTTCCGACCATCTGGTAAGCGAAGCGATATATCTTGCCGACCCGGATGAAAATGGCATTGAGTTGTATGTCGACCGTCCCCGGGCACAATGGGTGATGCAGGAAGACCAGGTTCAAATGGCGACTCTTCCGCTTAATCTCGATTCGCTGCTCGGTGAGCTGCGGGAAGGGGATTCAGATGCGGATCCGATCGATTCGAATACCGATATCGGGCACGTTCATTTGCACGTTTCTGATTTGCATGCAGCCGACGAATTCTATAATGGGCTTCTCGGTTTTGACGTAACACAGCGGTCGTATCCCGGTGCGCTCTTTTTATCCGCCGGCGGTTACCATCACCATATTGGCGTGAATACCTGGGCGGGACGAGGCGTGCCTCCTCCGCCAAACGATGCAGTTGGATTACTGAGCTTTGGGATTTCTCTCCCCGATGAGCAGTCTGTAAAAATTATGGCACAACATTTTGAAGCACATGGTACTCCGTTCGAAATGAAACAGCATGAGTTTCTTCACACAGAGGTTCTCCGGGTTAAGAGTCCAGATGCATTAGCTGTGGAATTCTTTAAGGAGTAAGGACTCAGGATTCAGGATACAGGACTCAGGATACAGGATTCAGGACTCAGAACTCGGAACTAAGGAATCAGCACGCTCGCGGTGAAATACAAAGCCCCGGTGAATTCCGGGGCTTGATATTCATGCTGCGACTCAGCAATAAGTATGGATGGAGCAAAAATAAAGGTGTCGCTTCAGTTGAGCTTTGTCGGCGTCTGAGTCTGATTCGTTACCGTCATATCATACGAAGGGAACGATCCATCGGTTAGGGCCGTGGTTCCAACACCATGCAAAACAACTGTTGTTGCTGTGCCTGCGGTTTTTATTGTGTATGCACCGTTTGCATTATTTGTAAACGCAGTGGAAGAAAGCAGTGCCAACCCTGTTGCATCTGCCGTAAGGCCGACAAATGAATTACCACCGCCGCCTAACGTAGTTGGTTTAGCATAATATTGCTGTGCTTTGGCTGCCAATGTCGTCAAGTCTGCGATCACGGCATTACGGTTTTGATCGGTCGCGTTATCCTGGAACATTGTGATACCGACCGCTACGGCGATACCGACAATGATGACGCCCAGGATGATCAGAAGAAGCTGTTGCTGTCCCATTGAAATCTCCTTTTATTATGATTGATATAATATAGAGTGAATTTCCACAGTGGTCAATTGTCATAATAGCTTCCAATTTCCATGCCGAACGGATAAATGCCCGTTATGTCCCAAAATAGGCACTTGCTCTGAAGAAATAGGAATAAATGACCGATGGAGTGTCAATGTTACTTGCCCCGCCAAACAAGGTTTTCAACCTCCCGGTTGAAACTGTTTCAAAAACCTTAACATCTTAGTTAAAAAATCCGGGACAACGCTTTCAACTAATGTTGTGTCAGTTTCAACTTGTTTCAGGCTGCTCGATGCAATCTCTCGAAGCTTCGAGTCGTTTGTTCTTTCGAAGGCATAGCGTTTCCAGAACTGAGCCGTTTGCAGTTGAGCATCGCAAAATTCTTTAAGCTTCTTGTTTTCCTGAATTGCGAGACTCATAATTGATTGAAAATGTTCGATAATATTATTCCACTCCTGAGCTTCTTCCCGATTGTGAAACCTGATGATTGGCATAGTCAACTCCTGATGGTACAATGAGCGGTACGAAGATCGTACGTTGTTGTCTCTTGCCGTCTAGGTTGCCATTGGCGTCCGCTCGCTATGGGCCGCACACTTTTTATAGCGTTTTGGTCGAACCGCCGTCAACATCGAGAATCGTTCCCTGGCAATAGTCAGACATTTCAGACGCCAGGAATGCAACCGCTGCCGCAATTTCTGCCGGTTCGCCAAAGCGATGTACATCAATTTGTTCGGCCATTCGTGAAGCTGCCTCGTGTAAAGAAACATTGCGCTCTTCCGAAAATTTTGCAATGCGCATGCTTAATCTTTCAGTAGCAATCCAGCCCGGGTTAACGGCGTTTACTCTCACTCCTTCTCTAATGCCTCGATCGGCAAGAGCTTTTGTAAGACTGAGGAGTGCAGCGTTTACTGCGCCGCCGATTGAAAAGTCGGCGCTTGTGGTACGTCCCCCCACGCCGACGATATTTACGATAGATCCCTTCGCATTCACCAGATGCGGCCACGCAGCACGTGAACAGCGGACTGCACTGTAAAATTTAAGCGCAAACCCGTCATGCCAGTCTTCTTCTGTCAGCAGAAGAAAGTCTCCCCGCTTTGTAGCCCCGGCATTGTTTACGAGAAGATCAATCTTTCCGAATTTATCGACTGCAAGCTCGACAAGCCTCTTCGGGGCACTCTCCTCGCGCAAATCGGCAGCAAAAGTTGCGGCGTCAACATTGCAGGAACGAGCTACTTCCTGGAGTTGCTCACCCGACCTCGCAGCGAGGACAAGGCGCATGCCCTCCTGCGAAAGCACTTCAGCAATGGATCGGCCGATTCCTCGACTCGCCCCCGTGATGACGGCGACTTTGCCTGATAACTTCAAATCCATACGAAACCTCGCTTTCTAACGATGCCCGACTCCCCGACGCTGACCGTGGCGGCGCAAGCGCTGGGGATTTTTTCCCCCTTTAAAGTTGTTTCGCAGCCTTCTAAGGCGTTTTTCCCCCACTCCATGTACTAGGGGGTGATAATCCGATCGAGCCGGCGAAGGCACGATATCTTCCTATCATTTATGGAAGGAGGCCTTTTTGCAGAATCATGATAACACGAAGTCATCAAGAAGGCAACTGCATTCCGTCCATCCCCCCCGAATATCGTCATTCTTTGAAGGCCGCAGCATTATTGCCCGGGGATCACCGTATTAGTTATCGGGAAATCAACAACTTTACTTTACTAGTGTGGCGTCTTAAAAATTTCTTTAATAAGTCCCGGAGGGACGACACGTTTGTAGCACAAGAAACTGCGAAAATTCCCCAAGCTCCGTCAGGAGCGTCATGTTTAATTCTTCAAAGTATTTCTGAGACACAACACTGGAGATCCGGTTGAGAACCCATATTCTCTGTGGTGCTCTGTGAATCTCGGTGTCACTCTGTGTCGCAAAAGAACTGTTTTACAGAGAAACAGAGGGTCGGCTCAGGGAACCGCGGAGAAAAAGCCCAGAGTCGAACTTATCGGCCGCATTTCTAGCAGGATGATGAAAAAGTCCATGCAACTTGCTACTCCCGGGATGCCGTTGGCAGAAGACACAACGACACTAGGAAATTAAAGTAAAAAGCTATTGTCGTCAATATCATCAACGGTTGAGACAGCGATTTGCTTAAAATTGTTTTCTGCCTTCGTGACTTAGTGGCTCATAAAAGTGTTTTTCAGCAACCTGCTAGTGCCATTTCCAATACATAATCTTCTGTTTTACCGCTCACGAAGTTCGCGAAGCGATCCCGTTGCGAGATGCCTGTCCAAAGGAATCTCCAATGGAGTCCTTTGGACCTTCGGGTCGGCAAGACGCGTGGAGAACGCCAAGAATATTGTAGTTTTTTATACTCATAACTTCTTGGCGTCTCGCGGTTAAAAAATGCAAGATTATTTTTGAGAAACGGCGCCATTATCCCTCAAGCCAAAGCCAATAAATTGGAATCAGACAGAAAAAACAAGGCATTTTTGATCTCCCTTATATCTTCTCCTTAATTTTCCGAATTATCGGAAAAATATTTTTTTCTTGTCAGAAAAAGTGTTACTATGCAATGCGTAGAGATTTTTCAAGCCTTCTGCAAAAGGCCATCATCTCGTAGGCAAAACAGGATAAAATAACCCGTACCGTAATTGATGGGCGCATTACAGTCAAAATATAGCCGAGTGTTTGACCTTCTTCCGGAACTTATTTTTGTTCTCGACAGGAAGGGGACAATTCTTGATTACAATGCAAGCGTCTCCAGGGAGTTGTTGGAGGGGAAGGATAAAAAATCGCTGCATTCAATATTTGACATATTGCACGGAAGCCACACGGAGAAATTCTCGTCCGTGCTTCACACTCTCGATACCGACGTCCGTTTCCGATCTCAATTTAACCATTCCGGCACTCGCATTATGGACGTCGAATTGACTCTCAAAACATTCGATTCGAACTCCCCGGAAGTGTTAGTGCTCATCGCACATGATATGACCGAGATGGAGAAAATGGAGCTTGACCTCCTGAGGTTTTCGGAAGTCATGCAGCACACGATGAGCCCGATTCAAATAACCGATGCGCAGGGGAAAATAATTTTTGTCAATCCGGCTTTCGAGAGAGTGAGCGGCTATGCGAAAGAAGAATTGCTGGGAAAAAATCCGAACATCCTCAACAGCGGCACTCAGGGGGAGAAATACTGGAAACAGGTGTGGGATTCCATCCTGAGAGGGAGAGAATGGGTCGGTCAGATTCAAAATCGGAGAAAGAACGGTGAATTATTCCATACGGAGCTTGTGATCTCGCCGATTATCAACCCTGGGGGAAAAGTCGTAGGGTTCCTCGGATCTCATCGGGATATTACAGAACAAAAACTGTTGGAACAGCAGCTCGTCCGTTCGCAGAAAATGGAAACGTTTGGAACCCTTGCGGCGGGGATCGCGCACGAAGTTGGAAATCCTTTGACGTCGATTTCATCCATCGTGCAGGTTATTCAGCGGACGACGAAGGACCGGTTTGCGCAGGAGAAACTCGAGCTGGTGAAGAACCAGGTGAACCGCATTGCAAAGATTATCAGGGAGCTTGTCGATTTCTCAAGGCCGTCGGCGTACGAAGTGAAGCAGGCAGACGTGAACACGATCATCCGCGACGCCATCAACATCGTTCAGTACGGCAAGAAAGTCCACGACATCACGTTCGTTATCGAGCTGGATGAGAGCCTGCCGCAGGTCTCGGTCGTGCACGATCAGCTCGTGCAGGTGTTCCTCAACATTGCGATGAATGCCGTCGACGCGTGCGAAGGAAAGCCGGGAACAATCAGGATTACAAGCCAGGTCATACCGGAGAACATTGAAGTTATTATTGAAGATTCCGGCAAAGGAATACCCGAATCGGATTTTGCTAAAATATTCGACCCGTTTTACACCACGAAAGAGGTGGGAAAGGGAACGGGACTCGGACTATGGGTCAGCTATGGTATCGTGAAAAATTTCGGGGGCGATATCCGTGTTGAAAGCAAAGAAGGAAAAGGAAGTACATTTACCGTTATCTTGCCATTGAAAGGGACATCCGATGTCTGAAAAAATATTAATTGTTGACGACGAAGAAATTATCCGCGATTCACTGACGTTCATCCTTCGCAAGGAAGGTTATGAAGTTGACGAGGCACGCAACGGCGTTCAGGCGCTTGAAAAAGTTATGGCCACCTCGTACGACATCGTGATCACCGATATCGAGATGCCGGAGATGCGTGGGACTGAACTGCTGGAAAAAATTTCGCTGCGTTCCCCGCATACGTTCGTCATCATCATCACGGCGTATGGGTCGATTGAAACCGCGATCGAGGCACTGCGCAAGGGAGCGTACGATTATGTCCTGAAGCCGATCGAGTTCGATGACCTGATCTTCCGGGTGCGCAAACTTCTTGAGCACCGGAGGCTTTCGCTGGAGAATACATTGCTCCGCAAAGAATTGAACCGCCAGTACGATTTTCACAATATTATCGGCCAAAGCCCGGCAATGAAGAAAGTCTTTCAGACGATCGAAAAAGTTGCCGCGAGCGAAGGAACCGTGCTGATCACCGGCAAGAGCGGCACAGGAAAAGAACTTGTTGCGCGGGCAATCCATTTCAACAGCAAGCGTGCGGGGAAGCGCTTTGCCGCGATCAATTGCGGAGCAATTGTTGAAACCCTCGTCGAAAGCGAACTCTTCGGCCATAAGAAAGGCTCGTTCACGGGCGCCGTGGCGGACAAGGACGGCGTCTTCAAAGTGGCGGACGGCGGGACGCTCCTGCTGGACGAAATCAGCGAGATGCCTCTTCACTTGCAGGTGAAGCTGCTGCGCGCCATCGAACAGCGCGAAATATTTCCCGTCGGTTCCAACGACGCGTTCAAATTCAATGTCCGGCTGATCGCATCGACGAACAGGAACCTCCGCGAAGAAGTGGCGAACAATAAGTTCCGGGAAGACCTGTTTTACCGGCTGAACGTTGTCGAAATTCACCTGCCGTCGCTCGTCGAACGTGTGGACGACATTCCTCTTCTCGTAGGCCATTTTATCAACACGTACCGGAGCCAGATGGGGAAAAATATCAAAGGCGTCACGAACCAGGCAATGAATGTGCTGATACATTATCAGTGGAAGGGGGAGGTACGCGAACTGCAGAACGTTATTGAACGCGCCATGATTTTTTGTGAGAATGAATACGTGGACGTCGTTCACCTTCCCGACAATATGCAGAAGCTTTCGACCGCCGGCGACACGGGGCTTTCGGGAGAGAGTTCCACGCTCAAGGATGCAACACGCGGCTTCGAGCGCCGGTTCATCGAAGAAACGCTGCAGCATCACGATTTCAACAAGGAACTCGCGGCACGCGAACTCGGCATCAGTCTTTCATCGCTCTACCGAAAGATGGAAGAGCTGAAGCTTCCGGTGAAACATTCATCTTCGGCAAAGGACGAGTAGAATGAAGAGCATCGCCTTTTTTGAGACGACAAAACCGGAAGAGCATTTTTTGAGGAAGCGGATCGGGAAAAATTATTCAGTGCAATTTTTTCCCGATCCGATCCAGGACGTCCCGGTCGGCAAATTCGTGAAGGCGGATATCCTTTCCGTGTTCATCTACTCTCTCGTGAAAAAAGACCTCATGAAGAGTATGAAGAATCTAAAACTTATCGCGACGCGAAGTACGGGTTTCAATCATATCGATATCCATGGAGCAAAAAAACAGGGAGTGACCGTCTGCAATGTTCCGTACTACGGCGAGAACACCGTCGCGGAGCATTCTTTTGCGCTCATCCTGTCGCTTTCCCGCAACATTCATAAAGCGTACGTGCGGACGCTCCGGAATGATTTTTCGCTGCAAGGATTGCGGGGGTTCGACCTGAAAGGAAAAACACTCGGCGTGATCGGCGCGGGAAGCATCGGTTTGCATGTGATCAGAATGGCGAAAGGCTTCGGGCTGAACGTCATCGCGTACGATTTGAAGCCGAATCATTTTCTCGCAGAAACGCTCGACTTTACGTACGCATCGCTCAACGACCTTCTGTCGCAGTCGGACATCGTCTCGCTGCATCTTCCATCCAACGAACAGACGCACCACATCTTGAACATGAATAATATCCGTGAGGTCAAAAAAGGGGCGTTGTTTATCAATACGGCGCGCGGAGATCTCATCGAAACGCAGGCGCTCCATTACGCGTTGAATTCGGGCATCTTCGCGGGAGCCGGGCTCGATGTGTTTGAGGGAGAAGAGTTGGTGAAGGAAGAAAACCAGATGTTGACCAAGAACGTCTCGGTGGAAAAGCTCCAGGCGCTTCTGCAAAAAAATATTCTTCTCAAGATGGAAAACGTTATTCTCACTCCTCACATGGCGTTTGACAGCGTCGAGGCGGTCGAACGCATTTTGCAGACGACCGTGGACAACATTGTTGCGTTTGAAAAGAACACGCCTCAGTTCGTCGTGAACTAACCGGTTGCTGAAAAGCACTTTTATGAGCCGCAACGTCACGAAGGCAAGATCATTGTGTCCTCTGCCGACCCGAAGGTCCAAAGGACTCCATTGGAGGTTCCTTTGGAAAGGCATCTCCCAACGGGATCGCTTCGCGAACTTCGTGAGTGGCAAGCTGTTTTAAATTTTTCATCATCATGTTAGGGGTGAGAACTGATCGCTTCGCGAGATGTCGGATATCCTGGTAAAATTTTCCAGATAAGCGCGATTCTTCGAGTGCGACGTCCGACATTATCTTAAAGGAAAGGAAACGAAAGTGGAAACTCATTACAAAAGAACACCAATCGTATTACTCCCGTTTGTCATTATCTGGGTGCTCTTCAGCTTCTTTTTGAGGCTCACCGGTCGTATCGTCGCAGCCGTTATCGGTGTAGTTTTCATGATTGTCGGCATCACGCTTTCCGTAACGCTGGTTGCCGCTCCGATTGGCATTCCGCTGGCTGTATTCGGCTTTTTGCTCTTGCTTCGGAGTGTTTTTTAGCGCCCGGCCGCCAACCATCCCCCCAACTATTTTTTCATTGCTTAGTCTAACCTCATAAGAACGAAACCTTATGGCGCCGGACGATACCGAATTAATTCTTAAAGCCCAGCAGGGCGACTTCTCTTCCTTTGAGCAGCTGATTTTTCGCTACGACAAGGAAGTCCTGACCATCGCTGCCCGGTTCGTCCGGAATTCGGATGACGCCAAGGATATTTACCAGGAAGTCTTCCTTCGCGTCTATCAAGGCATTCGCAGGTTCAAGATGCAGAGCGAATTTGCGACGTGGCTCTACCGGATAACGACGAACGTCTGCCTCACTCATCGCTCGAGGAGAAAGAAACAGGCTCATGTTTCCCTCGACGACGAGCACGATGAAAGCGAAGGAGAGCCGCATCCGTCCCATGTCGCAGTGTCTGAAGACCCGCTCCCGGACCAGCATGCGATGGATGAAGAGATTTCGACACACGTCCGGGAGGCGCTGGAATTGCTGTCGCCACAGCAAAAATTGGTTTTCACCCTGAAGCATTATCAAGGGTTGAAACTGCGTGAAATCGCCGAGGCAATGCAATGCACGGAAGGAACAGTGAAGAAACATCTCTTCACTGCAACGCAGCGGATGCGGGAACGGCTGAAGAGTGTTTTTGATTGAAGGAGTCGTACAATGAAACATGCTCAATATAAAGAATGGCTTCACCTCTCGGCACTCAGCGAGTTGAACGCCGACGCACGCCGCTTGCTCGACGCACATCTCGGCGGATGTGCCGAATGCAGGGACGAGTTGAAAGAGCTGCTGAAATTCCAATCGGTCATTGCCAGGAACCCGCTTGCTGAGGTAACAGAGCGGACGCTTATGGAGGCACGGCAGCAATTGCGTTTGTCCCTCCTCGAATATCGACTTTGGAAACCGTTCTCGGAACGGGCGGCTGATTGGGCACAGGACTTTATAGTTCGCACGTATAAGATCGCTTTCGGAGGAATCGCGATGGCGGCGCTCGGCGTTGTTGTTGGATATTTAATTTTTTTCCGGCCGCAAATAGCAGAAGAAAAAGCACCTCGCATTGAACTCCCAGCCGTCGAGCAAGCGGTGCAGTCGAACAGCGGGAGCGAATCCTTCACACAGGGAAACACAAGAACGTCGGACCTCCATCTTATCGATGCGGGAGGGAAGGACGGGATGGTCGAGTTCACATTCATGGCCGTAACGCCGATGCATGTCCGCGGGAATATCAACGACGGCAACGTGCAGAAAGTCCTCGCCCGTGCTTTGGTCAACGAAGAAAATGCCGGCGTTCGCCTTCAAACGGTGAATGCTATTGCATCGCACGCTCCCGAACAAAAAAATCTCGACCCGGAAGTGAAAACGGCCCTCATCTCTGCTCTGAAAGGAGACCAAAATCCGGGGGTTCGCCAGGAAGCGCTGCGGGTGCTTCTGCGGCAAACGCTCGACAATGAAATCAAGCAAGCGCTGGTCTACACTTTGGCGCATGATAAAAATTCAGGAATGCGCATTGCGGCGATCAACGGGCTGGCTGCGGCGAGTGTGAACGGGCATCACCTCGATCAGGATGTTCTTACGATTCTCAGACAAAAAATAGATTCAGACAAAAATAACTACGTTCGCCGTCAAGCGCGGACCGTCATAGAGGAGGTTGCAAACCGATGAAAACTATACTCAGCGTAGCGTTCTCTGCACTGTTTGTACTGTCGATGAACACGTATGCCGCACTGCGCGACAACGAGGAAGGCAAGGAATCAAAATCGTTTACCGTTACAAAAGGAGGCCAGCTCGAGGTCAACGTCAGCGGCGGAGATATCGAGCTCAGCACGTGGGAAAAGGATGAAGTAAATGTGATGGTGGACGGCATTGATGAAGAAGACATGAACTACGTGAAAATTACACAATCCGGAAATACCGTGCGCGTTGATTACCGCCCCCGCTGGAATTCGTCGGGCGATGTGTTGTTCAAGATCAGCCTTCCGGCACAGTTTGACGCCGATGTCCGAACATCCGGCGGCAACATCGAAGTCCGGGGAACGATGAAAGGAAAACTTACCGGCTCGACGTCCGGCGGGGATATCCGTACCGGAGACATTGAAGGAACCATGGACATGAAAACCTCCGGGGGAAATATCGAGCTTGGTACCGTGAGTGGCGAAGCGGAAGTAAAAACCTCCGGCGGAGATATCAAGGTCGAAAAAGTCGGCAAATCTTTGAAAGCGTCGACAGCTGGAGGAGATGTCGAGGTAGGCGATGTCGGCGGCGATGCGGTGCTCTCAACGTCCGGCGGGGAAGTAAAAGTAGGAAAAGTCTCCGGCAGCGCCACGCTTAAAACTGCCGGCGGAGATATCGAGCTTCGCAGCGCCAGCGGCATCGTCGAAGCGAAAACTGCCGGCGGAAATATCCGCCTCGAGAACATCACCGGTTCGATTGATGCGAAAACGGCGGGGGGAGACGTTGTGGCAGAATTAATTCCAACCGGAAAAGGGCCCAGCGAATTGCGGTCGTCCGGAGGAAACGTGATACTTTCAATCCCTTCCAACGCCAAAGCGACCATCGAGGCCACAATCCAGCTTCGCGATGGATGGGGGCGTCGGCGGGTGAAGTACGATATCCATTCCGACTTCAAAGAGGAATCGAAGACAAATGATGAGGATGCACAGGAGATCCATGCCATCTACCGATTGAACGGCGGCGGCGACAGAATTACCATTGAAACGACCAATGGGAATATTGAGCTCAGAAAATTGGGGAATAAATAATTGGCGTCACATTGTTAACGCTCAAGTCTCGGAATCCTGCGGCCGTCGCTTTAAACACGACGGCCGTTTTATTATGCTTTTCCGCCGATCTTTGTATTCAATCGATGAATCCAAATCGTTGAAACAATTCTCTTCAGCCTACGTTTATTTTGTAAAGCCATCCCCCTTTTTTCAGCAAAAATGGGTACATCAGCGGCAAATCCGACGGCAATTGTGACATGCGGCGGTCAGTTTTTTTGCAGCCGTTGATTTCATCCGGAGTTTACAAAAGCGACAAGGAACTTGCCCGTCCGTGTTTGTTTGATTTCACAGTGTACGGAACCGGCTCATCGGCACTGTCAGAGACCAGATCACCGGACGGGTCAGTTTCTTATTCTCTCAACTCTTAGGGGAACGTCCTTTCGCCCGCGCATTGGGTGGTGCTCAATTTTGCGTTTGCTACGAGAGGTGACGGACACCTCACTCGAAAAATCATAATATGCCAAAAGATTTGATGGAGTAACTTGATAAGGTGTCCGTCACCTTACCACACTTGATCACTACCGCGCATTGCTTTCAGTTTCAATTCTTGTTAATTTCCCCCTAATTCATTTTTCATAATTCCTCTATGCCATGATCGAACGCGATTACATCATGCGGATGATCCAAATGCTGGTGCAGGCGTTGTTGAGGATTCTCTCTTTCAAAGAGAAAAAGGATTATCCGAAGGCGTTGAACGAAATCCAAAATGCGTCGAAGTCGCTCATCGGTGTCGAGCTCGACGTCATCCGGCGTCTCTCCGACGTGCAAATGATCGACCTGCTTACCTTGGTTAAAGATTTCGGCAGTTTGAAATGTTATCTCGCAGGAATACTTCTTAAAGAAGATGCCGAAATCTTCGAGCTTCAGGGGAAATCGGCCGAGAGCATCGACGCACGGAAGAAATCGTTGAGTTTATTGACTGAAGCTGCGCTGGGAAAAGGTGTTCCCTTAACTTCTGAGCATGCTTCCGCTGCCGATGCTGTCGCTGAAAAACTCGACCGCGCAGCCCTTCCGGTTCATATCCACAAAAAACTGTTTCGCTATTACGAACTTCTTCATCAGTTTGGAAAAGCAGAAAACGAGGTGTTCAATATTGTAGAAAAGGAACCGGCCTTTGTTGAAGAAGGTCTCCTCTTCTACGAACGACTCGGAAAGAAATCGGATGATGAATTGCGCGAAGGAAATTTGTCAAGAAAGGAAATCGAAGAGGGGATGATTAAATTGCGGGGGAAGCGGCAGTAGGTGAAGAAAGAGTACATACAGCTTGCCACGAAGACACAACGACACTAGGAAATTAGAGTAAAAAACTATTGTCGTCAATATCATCGACGGTCGAGATAGCGATTTGTTTAAAATTATTTCGTGCCTTCATGGCTTAGTGGCTCCTAAAAGTGTTTTTCCGGCACCTGCTAAGATGTCTTGGATCACTAAATATCAGGCGACGGCTTGACAATTTCGTGGAATTTGCAAATATTTTGCTGCACAAACATAGAATCCGGCTATTGACAGCAGGGACTCCTATGTGCGGGGACTAAATAGTGAAGAGAATGAGGAAGCCTCTGTTGGCGAAAGCCGGCAGAGGCTTTTGTTTTTTGAGCTAAGCCAGAAGTGAAGAATTCCAACGCTCGAACTGAATGCAAAATTTCTGGTGCAGCAACACCGGCACATTCCAGGTACATACAAAACCGGAAGGAGGAAAATCAATATGAACTCTTCTTGTTACAGCGTGAACATTCGACGATGTTTATGGTTGGCACTATTGGTGCCATCAAACGCACGCTGAAACAGTATGGACTGAGGTATCGGAAGAGTGCCGTTGATTAGTCATCGTAAAAGCGCACAAATTAACGGCTTCATTTTTACATTAGTTAGTTGCAATTGCCCGCTCAGTTTAAAACAAAAGGAGGAATCAATATGAGTATTCGACAAACACTTTACCGCTTTCTTCTCGTCACTTTCGTGGCAGGATTCCTACTGCCGCTGCGGATTCAAGCGCATATGAGTTTGCCAGCAGGAGTGCTGACGTACGTCCCGATTACGCTTACGAATAATCAGACTACCGCGACGCCCGTAAACTTCCAGCAGATGCTCACCATTAATTGGACGATCTATAACTCTCAGGTTAACTCGGGGGTCACAAACGTGGAATTCTTCGATACAAGTGGCGCGGTATTGATGGCGTGGTGCGAGTCTAATACATCGTCCGGCGACACATCATCGGTCGTGTGGGTAAACCTTGGCGCTAATACAATTTCAGGATCAGGCGGCACGTTGACGATCTATATGGGCTTTCTCAGTACCGGCACAAACAACATGGGGAATACCGGTACATCTGTATGGGGAAAATATCCCACGGCTACCGGAACCTACGGAGAGTACGACAACGGAGCGAACGTGTTCAAACATTACTGGAACTTCGCCGGGACATCTGTACCGGGCGATTGGAATACCAGTCAAGTTGGGTCGGTGAACGTTAACAACGGGATTTCCTTCAAAAGCACCAGCGGCGGTTACGATGTAGGGCAGTTCAAAGATACATTGATGATGACACGGCCGTTGGTTCTGGAGGCCTACGCATGTGTCTCAGGACCGAACCAGCAGCTCGGACTTACGTTTGGCAAGCCGCTCGCCTCCGCGATCACCGCCGGTTATGGAGCGTATTGGACGGTATGGAACGGGACCGGCCCCCGGCAGTTTATCATGCAATATGCAGGCAGCAATCAGTATGAGCGGCAATTCAGCAGTGCTTACCCCTCGGTCCCGTCATACGAGGTCTGGGCGCTGGTGGTCGGTCCGGACTGCGACACGATCAAAGCCCAGATCAACTATGGGAACACACCAGTGACGGTATGGTGGGTGGACAACATGAGTTACGACAGTTGCTATTTCGGAATCACCGGATATTGGACAGACAAAACAGTGTACGTCACCTAGGCACGCGTCCGCGCCTACCCACCATCAGGTGTCATGCCGATGGCTGTGTTGAGCAACCAAATTCTTGCCCTGGAGGCGACGGCGTTCAAAGCAACGGCGAACGTCGGTTCCGTTACGCTGACATGGGAAACGAAGACTGAGTTTGACAATGCTGGCTTCAACGTTCTCAGACAGGATCCTGGTACAACATTTTTCAAACTCATCTCCAGCCTCGTCAGCAACGGCAGTTTGAAAGGGCTTGGCACGAGCACAAAAGGAAGACCCTATTGCTTCATAGACAACAGAGTTACTACCGGTGCGACTTATCAGTACAAAGTTCAGAGCGTCTCGACGAGCGGAGAGGTTGAAGACCTGAACACCATGTCCGTGACCGTTGACATGCCAAAAATCTATGCGCTCTACCAAAATGATCCGAACCCGTTCAATCCATCAACCAATATCTCGTACGACCTCCCAACTTCTGCACATGTAAAACTTAGAATATTCGATGTCGTCGGCCATGAAATAGCAACATTGGTCGACGATCAGAAGGAAGCAGGGAGCTATTCTGTGCAATGGCACGCGTCAAATGTTGCAAGTGGCGTGTATTTCTACAGGCTGGAAGCGGGAAATTTCGTGCAGACGAGGAAATTAGTTTTGCTTAAATAAGCTGAGTTGACACATTCGCACTGAATTTTTATATTATCGCCGACCTGTGCGACTCCCCCTCCCAGGTTGACGCACCTCGAAAGGGTCAAGCCCGGAGCCACCCCCCAACTCCGGGCTTTTCTATTCTTGACTCTCCAATCGATTACAGTTACATTCTCGCATAGTAACCACCCGAATTTGGGAGAGTGCGGTAGCGGCTGTGAGAAAATTGAACCTCCGGATTCGAAAGATGATGGAGGTTTTTCTGTTTCTACGAATGCCGGAGGATTGTTCCTGCTGGCAGCAGCTATTGGCGAAAAGGGAAAAAGAGCAATTGATAGTGGCGCCATTATGGGTGCCGATCAACGTTTTGGAGCGAAAACAATCTGGTGCGGTTTCTCAAAAATGTTTTTGTATTCTAACCGCAGAGGACGCCAAGGTCGCAAAGAGGTTATTTGAAAAATAGTGAGAATTCCTTGCGTCCATGGCGACCTTTGCGGTGAATTAATTATTAAAAAATACAATATTTATTTTTAGAAACGGCACTGGGAACTCGCGTCGAAATGAACGGAAAGGCTGCGACCGGTCGTTCTGATTTGGACCGCTGTCGGATTTGCAGTTCAGTTGCTCCAGTCATCGTTGAATTGTACATTGACAGGGAGAGTAGAATCGGAAAAGCAATTTACGATTCGTCCAACTATTCCACCCACCGGTCGTAGGAGATATGCATATGCTCGTCATCAGATCGTTCGTTAACGTGTCTGTCCTGTTCCTCATCTTCACATTTCTCTCTTTGGGTCAACAAGCGGCACACGAGGTCAATGCTTCGAACACGCTCAGCGAAAAGGAACTGAAAGAAGGCTGGAAGCTTCTGTTTGACGGAAAAACCACAAACGGTTGGCGTGGTGCGTATCGCGATACATTTCCTGAGAAAGGGTGGGAGGTGCGCGATGGCATGCTCATCGTCGATGCTTCAGAAGGCCGCGAGGCGACGAACGGCGGCGATATTGTGACTCTGGATGAATACAGTAGTTTTGAATTGATGGTGGATTTCAAACTCACCGAAGGCGCCAACAGCGGAATAAAATACTTCGTTACCGAAAAACAGAAAAAACATCCTGGTTCCGCTATCGGCCTCGAATACCAGCTGCTCGATGATGCCAGGCATCCGGACGCAAAACTCGGTATCAACGGCAATCGGACGCTCGCGTCAGTGTACGACCTCTTTCCGGCCAGCAACAAACATCCGAACCCGATAGGTGACTGGAACACAGCACGGATCCTGGTCAGGGGTATGCACGTGGAGCATTGGCTCAATGGGGTAAAGGTTCTCGAGTATGAGCGCGGCGGAAAGGAATTCCTGGCTCATAAAGCAGAAAGCAAATTCAAGGATATGCCGGATTTCGGCATCGCCGAGAAGGGACACATCCTGCTTCAAGATCACGGGAATCAGGTATTCTTCCGCAACGTGAAGATCCGGATTCTGCAATAAATCAGTACTTGAGACATCTGAAAAATTGCCTCTCGCCAAGCCGCTGGCGAAGCCATCCCCTGGGGATTTGCGGAGACGTATTTTTTGGAATTATTCAGAAGTCTCTACTTCATAATCTGAGGTTCTGACATGGCAAAAAAATCACGACGCGAGTTCTTAGCGCTCGCCGGCGCCGGTGCACTGGCCGGAATCCTCCACGATGCAGCAATAGCCCGCGAGAACAATGTCGCGGACAGCCATTCTTCTCCGGTCGCATTCACTCTCGGAATTGCTTCGTACTCCTTCCGCGCATTTCCGCTTGACCAGGCTATCGCAATGACAAAAAGGCTCGGGATCAAAAAGCTCGCTCTTAAGGATGTGCACATGCCTTTGAAGAGCAGCGACGAGGATATTCGGGCCACAGTCGACAAGTTGAAAGCGGAAGGTATCGAGCTTTCATCGTGCGGGGTGGTCTACATGACCAACGAGGACGAAGTCAATAATGCCTTCCGATATGCGAAGGCCGCAGGGCTTTCGATCCTGGTGGGAGCCCCTGATGAATCTCTCTTGAAACTCGTCGAGCGCATGGTGAAGCAGACCGGCATCGCCCTCGCTATCCATAACCACGGTCCGACGGACAATCGGTATCCAAGTCCGGAGAGCGTGTACCGGCTTGTCGAGGGAATGGACAAAAGGATGGGTCTCTGCATCGATGTCGGGCATACGCAGCGGCTGGGACTGGATCCAGCCCGTGAAGTCGAGAGGTTCGCCGATCGTCTCCTCGATCTCCACATGAAAGATGTCAGTTCCGCAGATGCCGGCGGAAAAGAGGTAGAAATTGGCCGGGGAGTGATTGACATCCCAAAACTTGTGTATACCCTTGCCAGAGTCAAGTACTCGAACACGATTCACTTTGAGTATGAGAAAGACGAAAAGGATCCTCTCCCGGGTCTTGCGGAGTCCGTCGGATACGTGCATGGTGTCATTGCAACAATGTAATCAAGCTTAAGGAAGGAGAGAATAGATGAGAACGCGACGCGAGTTTCTTCGGGACACTGCCATTGTCGCAGTCGGATTGGCGTCCGGCCTGAGTGCGAAAAGTTATTCTCGGATCATAGGCGCAAATGAGCGGGTGAATTTTGCCGTCATCGGCTTGCATGGCCGGGGGTATGCACACCTTGAGTCTCTCGCAGCGAACCACAATGCAACCATTAGCTACGTCTGCGATGTCGACAGCAGGGAGCTCGACAAATTCTCCATTGCCGTACAGAATAAAACCGGTCGCGCACCAATCCGGGTGAACGATTTCAGAAAGCTCTTTGATTCCAACGATGTCGATGCGGTCTCAATTGCGACGCCGGACCACTGGCATACACCTATGGCGATCATGGCTTTGCAGGCGGGGAAACACGTGTACGTCGAAAAGCCGTGCAGTCACAATCCGCACGAAGGAGAACTGTTGGTCCTGGCGCAGAAGAAGTATGGGCGGCTTGTGCAGATGGGAAATCAACAGCGTTCATCGCCGCACACCATTGAGATCATACACCGCATCAAGAACGGTCTTATCGGACGGCCATATTTTGGAAAGGCATGGTACGCAAATACGCGCAACTCCATCGGTGTTGGAAAAATCGTTCCCATCCCGGATGACCTGGACTGGCAACTGTGGCAGGGCCCGGCGCCCCGAAGGTCGTACAAAGACAATATCCATCCGTACAACTGGCACTGGTTCTGGAATTGGGGGACGGGTGAAGCTCTCAACAATGGTACGCACGAAGTCGACATCTGCCGATGGGCACTTGGCGTTAACTTCCCGAAGACTGTAACGTCATCGGGAGGACGGTATCACTTCAACGATGACTGGGAATTCTACGACACGCTGGTCGCGAACTTTGAATATGACGGAAAGATGATTACGTGGGAAGGCCTCAGTTGCCAGGGGAAGCGTTCCTACGGCAGGGATCGCGGAGCAGCCATTGAGGGAACGGAAGGGACTGTGATCATTGACAGGAATGGGTACGAAGTCTTCAGTCTCGATGACAAGAAGATTGACGAATTCAAGATCGGGAACAAGAGCACGACCCAGGATATCACAAGCGCGGACGACATGACTGATGCTCATTTTCGGAATTTCATCAACGGCATTCGAACCGGTGAACAATTGCATTCGCCCATTGAAGAGGCGAACATCAGTGTCATGACATTGCTGCTCTCGAACATCGCTTGGAAACTGAACCGGGCGTTAGCCCTCGACGTGCAGACGGGCCATATTCTGAATGATGCCCAGGCGATGGAACTGTGGAGGCGCGAGTATGAAAAAGGATGGGAACCCAGGATTTGAATAGAAGCCATCTCTAATTTCTTTGCGATCTTAGCGTCCTTTGCGGTTATAATACAAGATTTAATATCGGAAACGGCACTAGTATAAATAAGACTTTAACCTCCATGAAAAATCTATTCGTTATCATTTTCCTCTGCTCATCTTTTTTGACACATGCTGTCATGAAAGGAGCACAGACCCTGGCTGATCAGGCTGAGAACAATGACCAAGTGATCCATACGCAGGAAGTTTACAAAACAGTTGACACGACCAAACTTACGATTGATATTTTTTATACACATCGATCGTTTAAAAGAGAGAATAATACAGCTATTGTCTTCTTTCATGGCGGCGGTTGGGCCTTTGGTACCCCGAGTGAATTCTTTTCAACCTGTGAACGATATGCGCGAATGGGGGTTGTGACGTTTTCTGTAGAGTATCGCTTGTCGATTGACCATGGGGTAGTGCCGAATAAATTGATCAGCCCGATCGAATGTGTCATGGATGCCAAATCGGCAATGAGATGGGTTCGGGAAAACGCAGGGAAATTCCATATTGGAAAAAATAAAATAGTTGCTGCTGGTCAGTCTGCCGGAGGGCACCTTGCACTATGCACGGCGATGATTGATGAGTACAATGAAAAGTCAGATAGCCTCAGCATACGCTGCCGCCCGGATGCAATCCTGCTTTTTTCAGCATGCGTCAATACATTAGAAGGCTGGTGCGACCGTTTGCTGGCTGACCGCCGGAATAAAATATGGAGTATCTCTCCAACCCATAATATAAAGAGAGGAATGCCTCCGATGATAGAATTCCACGGCGAGTACGATGATCAGGTTCCTATCTGGACGGTGCAGTTTTTTGACAGCGCAATGAATAAGGAAGGCAATTATTTTGAACAGCATACCTATAAGGGAATGAGGCACTATCTTGGAGAGGGAAACCCAAAATATTCACGCTACTTTGATGATGATATCCTTAAGGTTGCAGATGAGTTTCTTCGAAAATTTAATCTGTTAGATTAATGCTCCCTTAACTTGAGACTTCTGAAAAATCTCTAAGCAATGTCATTCTGAGGAGCGTAGCGACGAAGAATCTAGTTTTTCTTCTCAAATTGAACGAATAGATTCTTCTCCCGCCGCTTTTCGGCGGGATCAGAATGACATTTGAAGGCCAATTTTTCAGATGTCTCAACTTATTATTCAGCGATACGGATGGACCGTATAGGCATGGGCCATCGTCTGTTCAAGGATCGTGCGTGACAAAGGAACGAATAGTCAAATTCGGAATCGTCGGCTGTGGAATGATCAGTGAATTTCAGGCCGATGCCCTGACAAAGGTGCCTGGTGCGGAGATCACTGCTTTCTATGACCGCACGCTCGCCGCAGCGGAAAAGCGAGTTTCTCAGTTCGGGGGCACAGCATACTCGGATCTCGACGACCTCCTGAAGGATCCCGAAATCGATGCAGTTTCAATCTGCACCGCTTCCGGAGTTCATTTGGAAACGGCTGTTGCTGCTGCCAGGGCTAAGAAACATCTCATCATCGAGAAACCTCTCGAGGTCACCACAGACCGAGTCGACCAGATTATTGCCGCGTGCCGGGAAAATGGAGTCACACTCGGTGCAATTTTTCCCCGCAGATTCTCGGAATCAAGCCAAGCTCTCAAGAACGCGATCAGCGCGGGTCGTTTCGGAACTATCGTTCTTGCGGACGTTTATATCAAGTGGTATCGTACCCAGGAGTACCATGTACCGGGGGGGTGGCGAGGTACGTATCGTTACGATGGCGGAGGCGCGCTGATGAATCAAGGAATCCACGGCATCGACCTTCTCCAATGGCTCATGGGTGGAGTAGAGAAAGTAACAGCGTTTTCGGCTGCCAGGGCTCATACCGGCATTGAAGTCGAAGATGTGGCCGTCGCCTCGCTTCTTTTCAAATCGGGCGCCTTGGGTGTAGTTGAAGGCACCACAGGGTCCTGGCCGGGAACAATGCTGCGTATCGAAATCTCCGGTACTGACGGATTCGTTGTTATGGAAGACGAAATCTTTCAGTCGTGGCAATTCCGCCATGATTTGCCGGACGACGAACATATTCGAATTCGTTTTGGTAAACGGAGCAATACTGCAGACGGCGGCGCTTCATCCCCGGGCGCGATCAACAGCGAAGGGCACCGGCGCCAGTTTGCGGATTTTGTTTCCGCCATCCGCGAGAACCGTCAGCCGAGGATCAACGGTGCCGAAGGCCGGGCGGCAGTCGCGATTATATCAGCAATCTATCGTTCCGCAAAAGAACAACGGGCCGTTCTTGTTGAGTAATTTCCATTCTCACTTCTAACACCAGAAACATTGACAGTGATTGAAAGCATGAAGGGTGGTTCGATGGAACATGCGCACTCGACTTCATCGAAGAATGCCGGTGTATTCGATGGTGCAACGCTCGTCCATGTAGAATTACATGCGGGAACGTAATCACGGCAATGGAACGCGGGGAACATGGCAAGCGTGTATATTTTCAGCGCTTACGAAGAGTAACATATAGCGGGACGAAGAAATAGATGTTGCTTAAATTTCACTATTTTTCAAATGCATTTCAGCCCGGACTGTTATTGCATTTATAATTAATTAACAGTAGTTTTGCACCGGAGATACGTCGCGGGGGCGTTTTTAACGATACAAAGCCCCTCTAACGATCTAATCCTGCATAGAGCAGCCTATCGCATTAAGAACCAGCACACAACTGCAACATATAGTCTGAGTTCATAAGGAGACACGAACATGGACGAACAAGTTATTTACAAAGACAGGCTCATCGTCATTACTTCGGATTCCATTCTCTTCAAGAACTACTATTTCCCAGGGACCTCGAAGCGAGTCCCTTTTGAGAAGGTCAATTCGGTCGCTGTAGAGCATGCGTCGCCGTCCACGGGGAAGTGGAGATTTTGGGGGACGCACGATTTAACAACATGGTACCCTCTTGATATTCTCCGTCCGAAAAGAGACGAAATATTTCTGATGTCGGTTGTCGGCAAAAAGGTCCGGATAGGATTTACGACGGAGCATTCTGATATTGTGCGGCACATCCTCGAAGAAAAAAAGGTATGCCATAAAGCAACCGCCTGACGTTTTTAAAAAAAGTCCCCCTTCGATCGACGATTCGAGAGGCAGCATCGCCTTTCACATATCGAGACTTCTGAATAATCCAAAAAGTGCGGCTTCGCGCGAGGCGATTTTTCAGATGCCTCGTATCTTTCATCCATTAATGCGAAGAGAACCCATGCCACAAAGACGTAAAGATCACGATCCACCGGAAGCCATCGCAAAACGAGGTTGGCGATACCATCACCTCGGTATTCCGACGACACTTCCACGCGAGAATGAATGTCATTTATCTCATCTAAAGATCCATGTCTCCGGGTTCGATACGAGCCCTTACGGTATTGAATGGATGCGGTTCGACTCGGATTCCTCAATCTCGGATATCATCAAAACAGTTCCTCACATTGCTTTTGAGGTTGACGATCTTGATGCGGCACTCGTGGGCCAAACACTTATTGGTGAAGTCAGTTCACCATCGGAAGGCGTTAAGGTTGCGATGATCATCGACAACGGAGCCCCGATTGAATTGCTGGAATTTATTTCCTAAGCGCGCTTGATCTCAACAACTTTGCCGGTGCATAGTAACCATTTTAGAACGTCGGCGATTATTCAACACCCGGCTCTGATGCGCTTTTTCTATTGCCTTGTAAAAGAGTAAAAAACTTGATAACATCTCAGGTTTTCACTTATATTAGCATACGACCATCCACGAAGGGGAAAAGAACAACTGCGTTTTCAAAGTGCAGCGAGTAAACACAACAATCGAAAGGCAGCAATATGCGGAGTGTGTACAATTTCTTTCTCTTTCTTTTCATCATTGGTTTTTCATCAGTCCTCCTTGCTCAAGAAAAACTTTCAACGGCAGATTCCCTCCTCCCGCCGGGTGAAGAGAATGCGCGGGCTGTGCTCGATAAATCGCCCAGGCACGGTGAGTGGGTCAATGTTTTCTACGACGGCAAAACATCGATTCGCACCTGGATCGTTTATCCCGAACGAAAAGACAGAGCTCCCGTAGTTCTCATCATCCATGAGATCTATGGACTCACGGACTGGATCCGCGCTGTTGCCGACCAGTTTGCGAAGGAAGGATATATCGCTGTAGCGCCTGACCTTATTTCGGGCTTCGGGCCGAACGGCGGCGGAAGCTCGTCGGTTTCAAGCCGCGATTCTGTGGTGATGTTGATTCATAATCTCTCTGAGGAAGAAACATTCACGCGTTTGGGATATGTCCGTGCGTTTGCGGTTCGGCTTCCTTCGGCAAACGGGAAATGTGCGACTGTAGGATTCTGCTGGGGGGGCGGCCAGAGTTTTGAGTACGCCTGCATGATCCCTGACTTAAAAGCGGCGGTTGTCTATTATGGAACATCTCCCGATTCAGCAACTCTGTTGAAGCTCAATGTGCCGGTACTCGGTTTATACGGCGGAGACGACGCTCGTGTCGGCGCAACTGTCAAGCCTGCCTCGATTGAATTAAAAAAACTCGGAAAGACATTTGAATACGAAATGTATAAGGGGGCGGGGCACGGATTTCTCCGGGCGCAAAGCGAACGCAACGGTGCAAATCTTCGAGCGACAGAAAAGGCCTGGCCGCGGATGCTGGCATTTCTGCGGAAGTACTTTTAAAGAAAACGGCGAGAACTGCAATGAAAAGTGGCCGCTGCCGGTACGGCGGCGGCCATTTTTGTGATGATGATCTTCCGAAAGTTCTTCGGACGAAATTTTCGAATAGCGTAACAGTGGATCGCTTCTTAAAGGAAGCCTTCGGAAGGTTTCTCGCCAAACATCAAACTTACCTCGCTGCCATAAATCTACTTGATGCTGAACCGGAGTTTCAATACTTTGTAGCCGTACCACCAAAGAATTCGGAGTTTCAATCTAACAGGAGTAATAGTAGAATGAGCAATGGTCTGAATAAATACAGTTCACAATTAACGCAGAAACGTTCTCAAGCCGGCTCGCAGGCAATGTTGTACGGCATCGGATTGACGGACGAGGATATGAAGAAGGCGCAAGTCGGCATTGCCAGCATGGGTTGGGAAGGGAATAACTGCAACATGCACTTGAACGACCTTGCCAAAGTCGTGAAGCAGGGTGTTCAGGAAGCAGGTCTCGTCGGACTAATTTTCCACACGATCGGTGTCAGCGACGGCATGTCCATGGGTACGGAAGGAATGAAATCATCGCTCCCTTCCCGCGAAATTATTGCCGACTCCATCGAAGCGGTAATGAGAGCGCAATGGTACGACGCCAATATTTCCCTCCCGGGCTGCGACAAGAACTTGCCGGGCTCCGTTATGGCGATGGGCCGCCTTAACCGCCCGAGCATCATGATCTACGGGGGAACAATCCGCGCCGGCCATCACAACGGCAAATCGCTCGACATTGTTTCTGCGTTCGAATGTTACGGACAATTCATCGCGGGAAAAGTGAGCGAGAAAGAATTAAGCGATGTGCTTCACCATGCCTGCCCCGGCCAGGGAGCTTGCGGGGGAATGTACACCGCCAATACCATGGCATCGGCAATCGAATCGCTCGGAATGACTCTGCCGTACAGTTCTTCAACTCCCGCCACGAGCGAAGAAAAAATCCGGGAGTGTAAAAATGCCGGGAAAGCAATTTTGAATTTGCTGGAAAAGGATATCAAGCCGCGGGACATTATGACGCGCAAAGCGTTTTTCAATGCGATCACCGTAGTTATCGCACTTGGCGGCTCAACAAACGCGGTGCTGCACCTCGTTGCTATGGCAAAATCTGTTGGAGTGAAATTAACCATAGACGATTTTCAGACCATCAGCAACCGTGTGCCGTTCATCGCGGACCTGAAACCGAGCGGAAAATATGTGATGGAGGATGTTCAGGCAATCGGCGGAGTCCCGGGGCTCCAAAAAATGCTTCTCAAAGAAAAATTGCTTGACGGGAATTGTCTTACGGTTGCAGGCAAAACCCTTGGCGAAAATTTGGAAAACCTGCCGGGACTGAAAGAAGGACAGAAGATCATTTTTCCTCTTTCCAATCCCATCAAGAAAACAGGCCATATTCAGATTCTCTACGGCAATCTCGCGAAAGAAGGAGCGGTCGCAAAAATAACCGGCAAGGAAGGGTTGCGTTTTTCCGGTCCGGCAAAAGTCTTCAACTCAGAAGAGGAGACGCTTGGTGCACTGGAGAAAAATAGAATCAAGCCGGGCGATGTTGTCGTGATTCGCTACGAAGGGCCAAAAGGTGGACCGGGAATGAGGGAAATGCTTACCGTAACTTCGGCGATCATGGGGGCAGGACTCGGCAAAAGTGTGGCCTTGATTACCGACGGTCGGTTTTCGGGGGGCACGCATGGTTTTGTAGTCGGGCACATCACTCCCGAAGCGCAGGTCGGCGGCGTTCTTGCTGTTGTAAAGAATGGCGACGTCATCACCATTAACGGGGAGAAGAACACGATTACGCTTGACGTGCCGAAGAAAACGGTTGCGCAACGGCTGAAAAAATGGAAAGCTCCTCCGTTGAAAGCGAAAAGCGGCATGCTCTATAAATATATCAGGAACGTTTCGTCTGCGTCGGAAGGCTGCGTCACCGACGAGGGATGAGTTTTGCGACGCCGACTCTAAAGAATAATTTTCAAGGTCATTATGGATATCAATCAGCTTCTCCACGATCAGTCCAACGATATTCTTTCGGATGCGGAGGCCGCGATTGCCCGGGCCCGTTTAGCGCATTACGAAAAATCCGGAGCGGAACATACTCACCAGCGTTTGAAAGCGTTGTACACGCTGACCGCGCGCGCCGTAAAAGAAAAGAATCTCGGGCCGATGGTCGCGCACGCGGAAACAATTGCACGAGAGCGCTTCGAAGCCGCGTTCGATCTCTCAGAAGTGCAGACAGCATTTAATGTCCTGGAGGAAGCGATCTGGGTGCGGATCCTGAAGAATATTTCACCGAACGAGCTGGCGGAAGCGCTCGGTTTGATCAGCACGGTGCTGGGGGCGGGGAAGGACACGCTTGCCCGGACGTATGTGTCGCTGGCGAGCAAAACAAAAGCTCCATCGCTCAACCTTCAATCGCTGTTTGCAGGGACACAAGGGTGATCGATGGTTTTGCAAGATAGCCCCGTTTCTAAAAATCATAAAGGAGACCGGTTGCCGGAGGCTGAAGACCGCAATTCTTTTCCCGGTGTGCATTTGTCCGTCTCCCGCTTCCGGTCTCCCGTTGAACTTTAATTACCTTCTCTCGCCGGCAATCTCCATGCAACCGACAAAGATCCCTAGAGTAAAAATCTGCTGCATTTCATCCGTTGAAGAAGCGCGTCTCGCTGTCGATCATGGTGCGTCGGCGTTGGGACTCGTATCTTCTATGCCGAGCGGGCCGGGTGTTATTGACGAAGAAACCATTGCAGAAATTGCTGCTTTAATCCCTCCCGCCGTCTCATCGTTCTTGTTGACAAGCGAACAAGACGCCCGCTCGATTATTGCCCAGCAGAAAAGATGCCGCACGAACACCGTCCAGCTTTGCGACAAAATTGAACAGAGGGAATACCGGCAGCTTCGTGCTGCGATGCCGGGTATTGCACTTGTTCAAGTCATTCATGTCGTCGGAAGCGAATCGATTGACGAGGCGATCGCCGTGGCCCCGTTCGTCAACGCGGTATTGCTCGATTCGGGCAATCCCAAAGCGCCCATCAAAGAACTTGGCGGGACGGGGCGCATGCACGATTGGAGTATCAGCAAAGCCATCCGTGAGACTCTTTCTATCCCCGTTTTCCTCGCCGGCGGTTTGCGGCACGACAATGTTAAAAGGGCGATCCACGATGTTGCCCCGTTCTGTCTCGATGTATGCAGCGGCGTACGTTCGGAAGGGAAGTTGGACGAAAACAAGCTGGTGGAGTTTTTTCGGGAAATTCGATCGTCATCTGCAAAAGAATAAGTTCCTGCCTATCGGAGCCCATTTGTTTAATTATCAACTTTAGTGTTGATATGGAAAAGAAAAGTATGTACATTAGAGTAATGGCTCATGTCTCGTAGCTTTGCCGGCTTCCAGTTCTCGGACTCCTTGGATCTCTCCTGATCATTCACCCACTGGAAAATGCACGCTATCGCCGTGCGTCCCCATTCGATAAGAAACCATCGATTGGCATTCTCTGAACCTGCGTAATCTGTTCCGAACGAGTCCTTTGGACCTTCAGGACAATCTGAGTAAAATCAGCGCAATCAGAGAAATCACAATCTGAGACATCTGAAAAATTGCCTCTCGCCAAGCCGCTGGCGAAGCCATCCCTTGTATATTCGAAATAGTTATTTAGTTTATAGAACAACCGTCTGAAGCCAAGAAGCCTGAGTCATCCCTAGACAAATAAATGTCGTCCCGAAGATAAGGCCGGTTTCAGAATTTTTCGTCAACATCGAACAGTATCATAAGACGTTAAGTCTGCATTCACAAGAGTCAATGTAAACGAAAATGGTTGCATTGCAACTAAGAAGGACTCACGCTATGAAACACATTCTCGGTATCGATATCGCCAGTGAAACATTTGTCGGGAGCGTTGTTACAAACGAACCGACACCAAAACATAAGGGCGAAGCAACGACATTTGCCAATACATCATCAGGATTTTCTGCCTGCGCTCAATGGCTACACTCACTTGGTGTAGTTCCTTCCGAAACAATGGTGGTTGTTGAAGCCACCGGTGTGTATTGGGAAGCCTTAGCATTGTTCTTTCGCCATCATCACTTCATCATGAGTGTCGCAAACCCGGCACAGGTAAAATACTATGCACAATCAGTGTTGCAGCGAGGTAAAACCGACGAACTCGATGCACATCTTATCGCTCGTTTTGGAGCGACGATGCATCCACGCACGTGGGAGCCGCCATCAGCCTTCAGTGAAGAACTCCAAGTATTGATGCGACAACGAGATGCGTATCTTGGCATGCTTACTCAGGAACGTAATCGTTTGCACAGTTATGAGCGCTCCGGTATCCCACCGCAACGTGCTATCGTTGTTTCGAAAAAGACAATTACATTTCTGGAACAACAAATCAAAGAGCTTGAAACAAACTTTAAGAACATGATCAATACTGATGAACGCTGGAAACACATGCTGGAACTCTTACAATCAATTCCCAGCATCGGTTTTGTTACCGCGGGTATCTTGTTGACCGAAACACAAGCATTAGAATCATTTCATTCATCTCGACAACTGACAGCCTTTGCTGGAATTGCACCCGCTCCCTATACGTCGGGAAAGAGCGTCTATAAACGCTCCCGGATCTCTAAAATTGGTAACCCAAGAATACGGAAAGCATTTTATATGGCTGCCGTCAGCGCTCTTCGGTTCAATCCAATAATGAAAAGATTTTTTGATCGTCTCGTTGCCAACGGCAAAACTAAGAAAGTTGCGTTGGTTGCTGTTGCTCGAAAACTTCTCATTTTGTGCTTTGCCATCTGTAAATCTGATAAACCTTTTCAACCTAATTATTTGCTCCTTAACTCTTGACTTTTAATACAGTATCTTCGGGAAAAGGCGCGAAGATTTTGTTATAAGACCAATTTGCGACTTTGCGTCTGGCGAAGCCATCCCGTTGGGATTTGCGCGAGACGTATTTTTGGAATTATTCAGAAGTCTCAATCTATAACTTTTAAGGAGTTCGATGAGCAGTTCTTATCATACATTCCACATTCCCGTCATGGGGACGGGGCATTCCGTCGACACTCCGATCCGCGTCGCACCGCTGGGCATCACGTCCGTGATCTCGATCGTCGATGATTTGCTGCTGGAGCGGATCCGCAAACACTACAACGAAAAATTCAATATTGCCTACGAAAAGATTCCCCGCTACGCTCAGGACGGCAGGGCGCGAAGAATCACTGCATACCTCGAAACGGTCAGCGAAATCGTCGAAAGGAAAATGGAAGCAGTGAAGCAGCTTCCGTTTTTTGCCGATAACGACAAGAAAAAATATTTTGAACTTCTCCCCGACCAATCCATTCCAAAAAAAATATACGGGAAACTTGTGGGGATGAAGCCCGGCCGCGAACGGGACGCGGTGGAGAAGGAATTAACTCGTACGATGATTCCCGGTTCCATCGATGTGAACATCATGGTCAAACTCGACCGGATCAACCTCGATAAACACGGAAAGCCCCTCAGCGAAGAATTCACCGACGCGAAAGCTGCCTTCCGGGGGTACGCAAACAGCACTCTCAAATCGAGCATCGTTCTTTCCGCCGGCATCAACCAGAGTCTTTTCGGATACATTACACGGTTCCGGGATTTTTACAGGGACGCAACCGGCGAAATGAAAAAGAAAATCATCTTGAAGGTGACCGATTTTCGTTCGACGCTCATCCAGGGAAGGCTTCTTGCCAAAAAGGGTCTTGAGGTATTCGAGTTCCGCGTTGAATCGGGATTGAATTGCGGCGGGCATGCCTTTGCCTCGAACGGCCATCTCCTTCCCAGCCTTCTGAAAGAATTCAGAGAGAAACGGGATGAACTTGTGGCGGAATTTCAGCCGCTCATACAAAAGTATTATGAAACAATGGGATGGGAATATCCGAAAGCAGCAGCGGAAACCCGCCCGCTGATCACCGTGCAGGGAGGGATCGGCACGAACGGCGAGGCACGGAGAATGATGGAAGATTTTGGGATGGATCGCACTGGGTGGGCGAGCCCGTTTCTTCTCGTGCCCGAAGCGACGTGCGTCGATGATGCGACGCGCGAATTGTTGAGGCAGGCGGGAGAAGATGATCTGTATGTGAGCGATTTCTCGCCTCTCGGTGTTCCGTTCAACAACGTTCGCCGGAGCGGGTCCGAACTTGCAATCCATAAAAAAGCCGACGAAGGGGTGCCCGGCTCGACATGTCCAAAAGGATTTCTTATCTCAAACTCCGAGTATACGGCGTTTCCCATTTGCGTTGCTTCGAGGGAGTACCAAAAGCTGAAGCTTCACGATATCGACAATTCTGAACTGCTGCCGCCGGAAAAAGAAAAAGCCCGGAACGCAATTATCGACAAAGCATGCCTCTGCGAACATCTTGGCAACGGTGCTCTTATCGCGCTCGGCATTATTCAGCCGACGAACTCTCCCCAGGCGATTTGCCCCGGCCCGAACATCGCATGGTTCAAAAAACTGTACACGTTGAAGGAGATGGTGGATCACATCTACGGAAGAGGCGAGTCGCTGGTTTCTGCCGAGCGCCCCCACATGTTCGCAAAAGAAATACAGATGTATGTCGATTATTTTGAAAAAATGGTGCAGCGCTGCGGCTACACCGATATGGAAGTAAAAAAACTTCGTGAGTTTAAGGCCAACCTCGAGAACGGGATGGATTTATGTCTCCAGTTTGCGGCGAAGACGCCGTATGAAGGAGAAAACCTTGCCTCTATTCCCCCCTGCGTCGAAAAAGAAAAAGCGCGCCTGAATTCCATTTTTGCGGAATTCGAAAGTGAAATTTTGGTGGCCGTGGCTCGATGAGGCGGACCTGTGAGTCCGGTGGCGAGGTATCATCGCGTTCCCAAACTCTCCCGCCGTCTCGGGACAGGCTGTTTGGGAAGAAGGTGAATGTCGGTCTTCCTCTTTCCACAATTTTTTTCTGCTCGTAAATTTGCACTTCTTTGGTACTCGTTTGTGCATCAGACTGACACACTCCGTAACTCCGGCACCAAAAATTTTCCCCGATCAAAAAGTATCCTCAACCAAAAAATAACTTGACATTGTTCGCATTTTCCTAGATATTCGCAATACATAACACCGTTTTCTGGGGCAAATCAGGGAGTCTTACCATGCGTACACCGAAACAAACTCTCATTATTCTATTCATTCTTCTTTTCTCCAATCTTGCCTTCTCGCAAGTTGTCATCAAGGATACCGTGGTCATAAAGCCCAAGGGCAACGGTAAATCATCCACTCTCTCGACTTCAAATCCACAGTATTACATTGCAACAATTTCAATTTCGTGTGACGCCTTGAACTCCACGCACGATCCAACTTTTTCTCGCGGCGCAATCGTATTCCAGATCGGCACTTCTACAGTTCAGTTAGCAGGCGCTTTGAATCCAGGTGATTTAGGCCGCACCGGATCGATAGTGTACCCCTCCTTGCCAGTTACAATAGACGCCCCGGTGCAGCTTTCGATCGGCGGCGCCCAGTGCCCACTGACCCCGGATTCTCCGCTTTCCTATGTCATTATAATCGACTCAATTTCGGTTGGCAGTATAGTTTATCAAGCGACATTTCCGTTTCCAAATGTTCAAGTCTTGTATCCACTGCAAGCGCAGGACATTTACGGTGTAACAACCATCCATGGCGAAGCGCAAGTCGATCCGTCGCCGGATAGTTCAGCCGCTGTTACATGGACGGTGTTCGATGATAATGGTGACCAGCGATCAAACCAGACAGCCGATATCGACATCACCGGGTATAACGGCGTTGCGTATATTAAGGCCACGGCAACAAATAAATACGGCAGCACAGATTCAGACCCTGTGCAAATCTGGATCGATCCGATGAATACACCGGCCGGGAACAATATCTATACGCAATACGGCGGCACATTCACGGTGGGTATCAACGAGGTAGATCCGTCATTCTATGATTCCACTCAAGCGATGCAATTGACGCTGAATAGCGTCCCTCTTCTTTCATCATCGGTGTCCGAAACCCAGGTGAGTGTCGGGCAATGGAGTACACTAGATTTCAACTTATTGAAGATGGGACATCAGCACGCTCCCGGGTTTAATTTGCAATTGATGCAAACATACGGCTTTGCCGACTTCGATGAAACCGATTATTACACCTTATACTCCTTTTACCTTTTGTTGACTATCGACAGCACACAACAAGCACTGCCGCCTGATTGGGTTTACGGAGACCCATTTTTTCTAGAAGATCCGTTTGTTCCGAGTCCAACGTTGTTCATTGCCCCGGTGACAGGGGAATTGATGCTGCAGATCACGGGCGCTTCCACGGCGGCAATCGATACACTTTTTCTTCAATCGCCGGTTAAGAAATTTCTGTTGATCAATCCATCCGGAAACATTGGCGACACGCTCGATTGCGGAGTTGTTACTGCGGGAGACACGATACAATTCTATCTCCGTTCAAACATGAGCATCGTTGCCGGACGGAATATGTATCCTGAGATAACGTTGCCGGATACAGGAGTTATGGCTTCAATAGCCGCAAAAGGTAGACAAACAGGCGGTGCCTTTCCGGTGGATAAAAGAAAACTTTTGCTGAAGTCTCATGGCGGTGATCAATCGCTTCAGAAAAAGTTATTTGCAGAAAAGATAAAAGGCCCCTTGATAAGGAATCCATCCTCGGCGAGTCAAGTCGTCCACCTTCAGCAGAAAAACGTTCAGACGCAGGGGGCGAAAAAGAGTGTGTCGAAGCCGGCAATAATAATAGGACCAGGCAATCCCAATCCTGTCACAACGCTTGCGTTCGAAGATTGGACGGATTTGGATTTTGACGATCTGCAAGCAGGAGCATGGATTTCGACCGCGGGCTGGGTTGATCATTTTGTTGTCAACGTCGTCCCAGATACGCTTTCCAATAAACAGACTGCCCCTGTGACTGTCATAGCCGTAGACAACAACGGGAATGAAGTCCCGTTTGACACGGCGACTTCAATTGATCTCTCATTTGACCAAGGCCAGGGATTTGTTGATTTCATTTCCATGTCCAATGATACAGTAACCACTCTTCCAAGAGTTTCTTATGGAACACTTCGTTCAGGCCGGATAAAAGTGACCGCACGGGGAAACTCTTCCGCACCGGTGTTGGCGTTGGCAAAATCTCTATCCCGTAAGAAAGGGACAGCATCCTCCGTTACGTCACAGGAATCTCAGGCTAATTATCCACAAGCGAAGGTGAGAATAGTAATGTCTGCAGATGTTACGAAGTTTGCAACGGGAACCTTCTATGTCCGTCCTGAAATTAAAGTCATTGTCGTTGCTGATTCGATACAACCGTATTATCCAGTTTATATACCGCTAAATGAAAGTCAGACGAGTGTAAAAGTAGCGGTAACAGTTTCAGGGATTCTCTATGCCGATCCACTTTATCAAGTAACGGTTACAAGCGCAGCCTTAGAAGGCTCCGGCGGGCACTCCCACATAGGGAATCGTCCTTCAGGGCTTTTTATTACAAGTGGCAAGCCAGTCAGCAGTCAGGAGTTCGATACAGGGCCAGACACAATTCGCACGACCTATCAAGCTTCCATGTTTGGTGGGCAAGAACGCGTGATAGCTAAACTTAATCTTCCGATGATTGCAGATTCCGATTCAGTGGTAGTGAGGGTACCGGGACTAGCACAGTTTCCCGGAGCAGGAAATTACTCATTACCTCAAAACCCTGATACTCATCATCCGAATAATCATTATCTTCTTCAAGGAGCTATCGACCATTTAATTGCAGCGGCTAATGAGTTCCAAAATGCAGAGTGGAACACTACCGGAATAATGACGCTCAATGATATGAGTTTGCAGTTGGGTGGACTGTTTGACATACATTCTGACTGGAACATACCTCACAAGGCACATCGAGTTGGGAAAAGTGTTGATATTCAAAACATTAAAGGGCAGGATACTACTGGGACGTTTGTTATACAAAGAAATAACACCGATACTACGATTACAGGGACATTTCGAATTGCTTCCGTTGATTGGTTGGGTGATTTTAGAGATTTAATGCAAGAATATAGTTGGACTTTTGTTCCGGAGCCTGGTCAATACATTCCAAACCCAACGCCATCTCATCCCAAAGGAAATGTACCTTACCCGCATTTTGAATGGAGAGGGCAATAAATATGAAAAAAATAATTCAATTAGTTCTGCTAATATTAGTTTGCAATTCTTTTTTAAACTCACAAATTGTTCGCCCCAGAAATAAAGCACAAGTAAATTTTCATGCTTCAATTAGTCAATACTTGACAAGTGGTTTTCTTTATGCTTATGCTATTTCTAATAAAGAAAACAGCGAACAAGGGTGCGACAATTTTAGGTTACTAGTAGCAGATTCACTAATAACAAATAATATTACAAGAATAACAGGGCCAACCGATAAAAAATGGTACGTTGATGGCAGAAAGAATGGATTCGTTTCTGGAAGTGCCGCTAATCGTTTTTTTAATTTTCCTGTGGCACCTGAGGATGCACTATTTCCGGGAGAATCGATGTTTATTTCATTTCCTTCACTAGGGTTGCCTTCAATAATGACGTACTATGCACAAAGTTTTGCCTTGGCTCTGACTATGAATGAGGTGGATAGTTTATACGCACTTGGATACACAGATAAACAAATTTTTCCCAGCTGGGAAGATAACTCATATAAAAATCAAACAGTAGCTCCCAACTTAGGTTTGCTCAACCTATTGCCCTTAACTTTTCTCGACACGCTCACTAGCTTCACTACCCAATCTCTAACCTTTGGTTGGATTAAGAATCAAGTAACCGCAAATAAATATCTCGGCTATTTTTCATCAGCAAAAACACAACTGCAATCAAATAGTATTGCCGGAGCGCGCTCAACTCTTCAGACAGTCTTGACAAATGCAATCTCCGACAGTACGAGCAATCTTACTAGTGAGGCGTATGCGCTCATTTATTACAACACGCAGTATTTATTGGCGCAATTGCCTCTTCCACCCTCCGGTGTGAACGTCAAGCTTGTCAACAGCACCGGCGTAAAACTCACCGGTGGCTCTCTTCAATACTACGATGGCAGTTGGAAACCTGCCGTGAACAACAACGACGGAACATTCACCGTCAACACCACACTCAAGACCGTGAGCTTGCAAATGACGTACGCCTACGGCGTGCAAACAAAATCGAACGTCACCGTCGGAAGTGATACGGTTGTGTTTCAAACCGTCAATGTACAGGTCAAGCTCCAGAACAGTCAAGGGAGTTTGATCGATACGGGAACCGTCCAATACTATGCAGGCGCATGGAGAAATTTCGGGACAACCACAAGTGGCGTCGCAACGATGGAACTGCTGCCGGTCAACTACTCATTTAGCATGACCTATGCCTTTGCCAGCAACAATAAGTCACAGGATTTGAGCGTGAACCCGATTGTCGTATTCCAAACCACTAATGCATCTGTTCAATTAAAAAATAGTCAAGGCAACTTGATGGACACCGGCACAGTACAATACTATTCCGGCGCTTGGAGGACATTTGGTACGACGACAAACGGTACAGCGACGAAAGAGCTGTTGCCGAATAGCTACTCTTTCAGCATGACCTATGCCTTTGCTAGTAACAACAAACAGCAAGATGTCGGCGCAAATTCTACCGTCGTATTCCAAACAGTTAATGCGGTTGTTCAATTGAAGAACAGTCAAGGAAACCTTATTGACCAGGGAACCGTGCAATATTATTCCGGTGCTTGGAGAACATTCGGGATAACTTCGGGCGGCGTTACTACCAAGGAACTTCTACCCAATAGCTACTCTTTCAGTATGACCTACGCTTATGCCAGCAATAATAAGCAGCAGGATATAGGCTCGAATTCTACTGTCGTATTCCAGACAGTTAATGCGGCCGTTCAATTGAAAAACAGTCAGGGAAACCTTATCGACCAGGGAACCGTGCAATATTATTCCGGCGCGTGGAGAACTTTTGGGACAACTTCGGGCGGCGTTGCCACCAAGGAGCTTCTGCCCAATAACTACTCTTTCAGTATGACGTATGCTTTTGCCAGCAACACCAAGCAACAAGACTTAAACAGCAACCCAACAGTAGTTTTTCAAACGGTGAATACAACTGTTCAATTAAAAAATAGTCAAGGCAGCCTGATGGACACCGGGACAGTACAATACTACTCCGGCGCATGGAGAACGTTTGGTACGACGACAAACGGAGCCGTTTCTTTGGAACTACTCCCGAATAGTTACCAATTCAATATGACCTATGCGTTCGTCACCAGCAGCAAGACACAGGACGTTGGCAGTAATAACGCTGTGGTTTTTTCGACCGTCTTAGCTACCGTGAATGTGATAAATTCTCAAAACAATCCGGTCAACAACGCCGTCGTTACCTACTATTCGGGTGCATGGAGACCGTTTGGTAATACGGTGAACGGAAATGCAACAAAAGAACTTCTTCCTGCAAACCTGCAATTCCGGGCACAGTCAGGATCAGTTTCGCAAAATAAGACGCAGGATTTGTCCACGAATCCGTTAGTCGTAATTACGCTGAATGTTGGGCAGTGATCAATGAACAATCAACAATGATCAATCAACAATTAACAGGAAAAACGGACTATGGACTACGGACATAAGGCTACAAACTAAGAAGAGGGAAGTATGAAAGTATTCATTGCGTTCGTGTTTTCACTTTTCACTTTTAACTTTTCACTCTCCCAGCATCAGCTTCCGTTTGAGTCGAAGGGCAATAGAATAGAGCTCTCCGTTCGTAATACTTCTACTGTTGCCGCTTCCGGAGTCACGGTGGAGGTGTCGAATGTTCCCGGATGGCTTCACTTTACATCTGTTAGCCAGAGCATAAAGCAGCTCAACGCGAAAAAGGACACGGCGGCTTCTTTCTCTTTCACAGTCGACAAACTCGCTCCGGTCAATAAGCCGCAGACGCTTACATTCACCATTACAAGTTCAACGGGCGAAAAATGGACCAAGCAGCTCGACGTTAGCGTTAATCCGCCCGATCATTTTGAATTGTACCAGAATTACCCGAATCCATTCAATCCATCAACAACCATTTCCTATCTGCTTCCAAACGATGCCCGTGTACTTTTGAAGATTTACAATTCTATCGGCCAGGAGGTCACGACATTGGTGAATGGCGAGAGGCCTGCAGGTTACAACCAAGAGGTATGGAATGCATCGAATGTGGCGACCGGAATGTACATTTATCAATTAACAATCAACAATGAACAGGGAAAGAAGGAATTTTACAGGAAGAAGATGTTGATGGTAAAATAATGGTGTTTTGATCGTTCTCTTAAACCCTGGCGAGTGCATGAACTTTCCGGGGTTTGTTTTTTGGGATATCCATGGTGAATCGTTTTTTTCGAGGCTTTATTGATTTTCATCCCGGCATTTGTTACTTTCGACAATCCAATTACAGGAGATTGTTGAATGAAAACCGTCCTTATCGTTGATGATGAACCGGCATTTCGCAAAGCACTTGCAGCTTCGCTGAAAGTGCGGGGATACAATACACTCGAAGCCGAAGACGGCATAGGGGGACTTGACTTTGCGGCAAAATACAGACCCGACGTCATTCTCAGCGACGTCCACATGGATAATATGAACGGATTCATGATGGTCGAGAATTTACAGCAGGAACCGATGACGGCCCGCATCCCCGTAATTATGATGACCGCACAAGCCCAGGGAGCCGGTGCATGGCAATCGGAAGCGAACATCACGTACCTCGATAAAGGTTTTTCAACGCAGCAGCTGATTGCCGCGATTGAAGGTGTGCTGAAAAAATAATCGCGCTGTAGCAGCCCGTCGTCTGAACGCTCTGCCCCTTTCATTCTGTTCAATACTATTTTCTCTCTCAGGAACCGCACTCACCAATCGAAGGAATTTCATCCGATGAAAAAAACATTTCTTCTTTTACTGTCTTTTGCGATGATCACAACGGCATTTGCGCAAAAGAGACCGTTTGAGATCGAGGATTTGTATAAAATCAAAGGGGTCGCAGATCCGCAGATCTCGCCGGACGGAAAAAATATTGCCTTTACCGTTACGGAAAGCAATCTTGCCGAAGGAAAATCCAAGACTGAAGTGTATCTGATGGACGCTGAGGGGAACACCATGCGAAAGCTGACGGACAATCCTGCTGCTGATTATCATCCGCGATGGTCGCCGGACGGGAAATCGATCCTCTTTCTTTCAACCCGCCGCGATGGACCGCAGGCGTGGCTCCTTCCGCTGGAGGGGGGTGAGCCCGCACAGGTTACACATTTCACAACCGGCGTGTCAGATGCCGTGTGGACATCGGACGGCAAACACATTGTATTTACAAGCGACGTTTTTCCGGAATGCGGCGCTGACGGCGATTGCAATAAAAAAATTGACGAAAGCATGAGCAGCGGCCCGATTCAGGCGCACATGGCCGACCGCCTCCTTTACCGGCATTGGACTTCCTGGAAAGACGGCAAGCGCTCGCATGTGTTCGTGTATGACATCGATGCAAAAAAATACACTGATCTTTCTCCGGGGGATTACGACGCACCGGTCTTCTCGCTTGGAGGAGGGGGCGTCGCGGTGTCGCCCGACGGAAAAGAAGTCTGCTTCGCCTCAAATCATGATGCGAACGAAGCCGAAACGACGAACGCCGACCTGTTTGTCGTTCCGACCTCGGGGGGAGAACCAAAAGACATCACTGCTGAGAATAAATCGTTCGACGGCGACCCGAGCTATTCTCCCGACGGGAAGTATATTGCGTACCGGATGCAGACCATTCCGGCGTACGAATCGGACCTTTTCCGTATCGCACTGTATGACAGAAAATCCGGCGAGAAAACTGTGCTGACGGAAAAGTTCGATAATTGGGTGAACGAATTTACATGGGCGCCCGATTCAAAAAGCATTTATTTTACCGCCGACGTCCAGGGACACACACCTCTCTATAAAGTAGAGGTGAACTCGAAAGAGATCACGCAGGTCGTGGACGTGAAGTACATCGATGCGATCGATGTATCTCCGGATGGAAAATCGTTTGCTATCGTCCGGCGTGCCGTGGGCGAACCGGTGGAGATGTGGCACGCAACAACGCAAGGGAAAAACCTGCGGCGCCTGACCTTTTTGAACAAACCGCTCGAAGACTCCGTCGATATTCGTCCGGCTGAAGAAATGTGGATTACATCGCCGACAGGGAAAAAGATCCATACGTTTATCGTAAAACCGCATAATTTTGACCCGTCGAAAAAGTATCCGCTCATTCTTAATGTTCACGGCGGACCGCAGTCGCAGTGGGCCGATGCGTTTCGGGGCGATTGGCAGGTCTATCCGGGAAGCGGCTACATCGTTGCCTTCCCGAACCCGCATGGCTCGACAGGATACGGACAGGAATTTACTGCCGAGATTTCAAGAGACTGGGGGGGAGCGGTATACCAGGACGTGATGGCGGTTGCGGACTCGCTTGAGAAAATTCCATACGTTGACAAGGACCGCATGGGAGCGATGGGCTGGTCGTTCGGAGGATACATGATGATGTGGCTTGAAGGGCACACCTCCCGCTTTAAGGCGATCGCCTGCATGATGGGTGTTTACGACCTGACAGCGATGCACGGCTCAACGGAAGAGTTATGGTTCCCCCAATGGGATCTCGGGGGCGCACCGTGGGAATCTGATTTGTACACAAAATGGTCGCCGAATCAGTTTGTAAAGAATTTTAAAACACCGTGCCTCGTCATCACAGGCGAGAAGGACTATCGCGTTCCGTACGCCCAGAGTCTTGAGTTCTTTACCGACCTCCAAAAGATGAATGTACAGTCGCGCTTGATTGTCTTCCCTAACGATGGGCACTGGCCGAGTGGTGTGAAATCCATGCCCCTTTATTACAATGCACACCTGGATTGGTTCCACAAATATCTCGGCGGAGATCCGGCGCCGTACGACATGGTAAAAATGATTCGGAATCAGGCGTTTGACAAGAATTAATAGCGGGCAATTTTTTTATTAAGCAGCGGCCTCTCCCTTAATCCCTCCCCTATAAGGGGAGGGAAGGGTGGGGTCAGATTTCTCCGGAAAAACTCCCCTGTAAAAGAAAATAGAACATGCAAAAAACTATCGATGAATTCAAATCACTGCTCGAGCAATCGTCGGCCAAACTTGCCGGGATTTCGGAATCGGACAGCAAGAAAAAATCAGCTCCGGACAAATGGTCGAAGAAGGAAATCCTCGGACATCTTATCGATTCTGCCGCAAACAATCACCAGCGATTTGTTCGAGCGCAATTAAGTTCCGAGTTGCGAATTCCGGGTTACGAGCAGCAGGACTGGGTGGCGACGCAGCAGTACCAAAACGAATCGTGGGCTAACCTTTTCCAATTGTGGAAGAGTTATAATTATCATCTTCTCCATATTATTTCCGCAATTCCCGAGCGCGCGCTTACCAATCATTGTATTATCGGCGACTACAAGCCGGCGACGCTGGAATTTGTGATTCAGGATTATGTGAGACATCTGAAACATCACCTCGAGCAGATGTTTGAATAAGAAGATGATTCCCTCACCTAACAGGGGAGGGACAAAGGGTGGGGTCGTTTGTTTGATTCACAATCTGTTTTCTGAAATCAACTTTCGCACGAATGAAGCAACGCACCAAACAATATCCCAGCGGGGCTGACTGGACAAAATCGGAGATGCGGGTACTTTCATCTCTCACATCTCCAATAAAAATCCAGGAATTTCTTGACAGCCTTGAGTACAGCGCCGAATCTCGGTACCGCTCGCCGCGAAGCGTTCTCCGGGACCGTAAAGCGCATTGTTATGACGGAGCGGTTTTTGCAGCAATGGCTTTGAGAAGATTAGAGTTCCCGCCGCTCATTGTCGATATGGATGCGGTTCGTGACGACGACCATGTGATTGCACTGTTCAAACGTCACGGTCGATTCGGAGCGATCGCAAAATCTAATTTTGTCGGGCTTCGTTACCGCGAACCTGTCTATGCTTCATTGCGCGAACTGGTCATGTCGTATTTCGAGTCGTTTTACAACGTCGATTATGAGAAGACGCTTCGCCAGTACACCCGCCCGCTTAACCTGTCAACCTACGATACGTTGAAGTGGACGACATCCGATGCCGCCCTCGATGTGATAGGAGATGCATTGAGCACCATCCGGGTCTATAAAATTATAGATGCCGCCATGGCCCGTTCACTCTCGCCCGTAGACCGGCGAACATACGACGCCGGCATGCTCGGTGTGAACAAGGCCGGACTGTACAAGCCTTGAACAATGAATCCCGTAAAGAACACGGGACGCTGGTCACGAAGTGATGCCCTTGGCAAAAGCTCGCAATCAACAATGAACAGCTAACAGCTAAATCCTAACAGCTTATATATCTTCAACTCATGCACCCTGAATACAAACGCGATCAGTTTACGGTTTCAGCCGATCCGTCCAAATTGGACGTTGAAGCGATCTACGATTTTTTATCGCACTGCTATTGGTCTGAAGGTATTCCGAGGGAGACCGTGGAGCGTGCGATCGAGAATTCATTGTGCTTCGGCCTCTTTGACGGTGCCGTGCAAATCGGTTTCGCGCGTGTCATATCTGACTATGCAACCTACGCATACTTGTGCGACGTGTATGTCCTCGAATCGTACCGCGGAAAAGGATTAGGGACGTGGATGATGTCGTGTGTAATGAAGCATCCGGATTTGCAGGGACTTCGACGGTTCACCCTCCTGACCCGCGATGCGCACGGCTTGTACCGGAAATTCGGGTTTGCAGCAGCGAAAAATCCGTCGCGCTATATGGAAATTCACGCCGCAGACATTTACAAAAAATTACAGAAGGAGAAGTGATATGGTGACCGCAATAGTACTGTTGACTGTTGCACGAGATAAAATCAATCCCGTCGCCGAGCAATTGGCGGATATTGAAGGTATCACGGAAGTGCACTCCGTGGCCGGGCGCTATGACCTCGCGGTGATCATCCGCGTGAAAGACAATGACCGCCTCGCCGATCTGGTTACCGATCACATTCGGAAAGTGGCCGGCATAGAAAAATCGGAGACACTCATTGCGTTCCGCGTCTATTCGAAGCACGATCTCGAAAGAATGTTCTCGATCGGGATGGAGAAATAGAGAGGGTTGTGCGTGAGATTTTGCCTTTCTATGGCAGCTGTCGGAAACCTTATCCGGACATTGCGATAGGTGAAACATTTAGTAACTGATGTTACGCATTCTGAAGAATTCATGAAGGAAGTGCTCCACCAAATAAAAGACACACCCCTTGCCTAAAGGCATCCCTTCGGGAAAATTCCCTCTCATCAACGCGCGAGCCACGCACAGAGGGGACTTGCGTCGTCGCTCCCCTCTGTGTGTGAGCGTGTCGCGAAAGCGAGAGGGGTTGGGGGTGTGCCAAAGAGAACTTTTGCGTTACATCAGTCGGTAAGTAAATCAAGAAGGGGTCCGACAGCTTCCCATACGCGGGCCCACCGACGATCACTTGACTCTTAACATTTTCCTCTCTACAATAGCTCCGGCTTTTCAGGCTCCCGTTTTCTTTGCGATGAACCATGAAGCAGTTTCCCCTGCGCATTTGGTCATATTTCGCGATTGATTGTCTCGTCCTCGTGGTGTGTTTTTTGCACATCCCTGCCCTTATCCAGCGTGCTACGACTCCTTTTCAGGTTGAAGACCGTAACGGCCATCCTTTTGTCGTAAATATTATTGACCGCAAGGCGTGCGGTACCATCGAGCGGAGCGACGTCGTTCTTCGGTGGCGCGGAGAAACTGTTGCCGTTCCGGAAGCGCTTGAGTTTTTATCGGATATTTCTTCTATCGGAGACACGGTGCTGGTGGCTTATCAACGAGGAGATAAAATTGGGGAGAGTTCTGTCACGCTCATTCCATTCTATCCATCGCTGAGATTTGTTATCATAACGTATTTTGTCGGGCTTGTGATGTGGGGTGTTGGTGTGTATGTCTTATGGTACGGCTGGCGAGATCTTGCCGGCCGCGTGCTCCATTGGATGATGATCTGCTTCGCTTCCGTCGTTATGGTTACGTGGGGAGCCGCTTTCCCGACGGTCATTGAGAGAGTGGTTCGACCGGCAATTTTTTTCGTGTCGTACGAAATCGGCGTTCCGATGTTCTTTTTTTTCACAATGCTTTATCCGAAGCCAAAGTTTGGATCGCAACTGATGTTCGCTGCCGTCGCATTCATTCCCGCGATGGCAATGCTGACCGCATCGCTCTACTTCTATCTTGAAGCGTTGCACGGCAATTCGGTTGCATTCTTTACACGGTTTCAATCGATATACGACGTTTTTCATATCGCACTTTTTTTCTACATCGGCGGAGGTATTTTCAACCTTATTCATTCATACATCGTTGCGGCGACGCCCGAAGAGCGCCAGCGAACGAAATGGATATTGTGGGGGTTTATTGTTGCCGCAATCCCGTTTCTGTTCCTGTATATCTTGCCCCAATTGCTTTTCTCGAAATATCTTATCGACGAAGAATTCACGACGATTGCCTACCTGGTCATCCCGTTTGCCTTTGCTGTTTCATTCGTCAAATACCGGCTGTTCGACATTGAAGTCATCATTAACCGGAGCATTGTGTACTCGGTGCTGACGCTTTTCATCGGCGCAGCGTATGTTGTGGTTGTCCTCTTCCTCACGTCCATGATTGACGGTCAGGCGGTGTTTGAGGGATATTTATACGTCGTTGTTGTGACGCTTATTGTTGCACTACTCATCAATCCGTTGAGAAGGCGAATTCAACGCCTCGTTGACGAATCGCTGTTTGCCGCCCGTACGAATTTTCGCACTGCAATGACCTCGATGACGGAAATCCTTCACTCGGCGTTGAGCAGCGAAGAGTTGTGTACCCGGCTCTTGGAATCAATCCGGGATATTGTCCCGTCAGAGATAGTAACAGTATACCGGATGAACAACGATCTTCTCACACTCGCCGCCTCCCATGGACCGGAACCGCGGCGCCAGATTTCTCCACCAAAGAGTTTCGCCGCTGCTCTGGAATCGTCTTCGATGGTTGCCTTAAAGGAGTCAGTTGCCTCACCGGGAGACGCGATGAATTTTTCGCATTCTGACTTTCTCAAGGAATGCGGGTTCAGTGTTTGTATCCCGATGAAAACAGAATCGAATGAGGTGCTTGGACTGGTTGCGTTGCGCCCTCACTCCGTCAACAGGCAATATGACGAAAATGAAATAGACTTCGTTCTCACGCTGTGCGCCCAGTCGGCGGAAATACTCGAGAGGCTGATTTTGCAAGAACGAGTTATTCTGGAACGGGGAGAGAAAAGGCACTATGAAGAATTGAGCAATCTCAAATCCGATTTTGTATCGTACGTATCGCATGAACTGCGCGCGCCGCTGACATCGATTAAAATGTTCTCTGAACTGCTGAAGCGGCGCGTTTCTCCGCGCGATACGAAAGCCGATGAGTATTTCCGCATTATTGATGGTGAATCAGACCGGCTGAACCGGATGGTGACGAATATTCTCGACACGGCCCGGATTGAGCAGGGGGGAAAAGAATACGTTCTCGAAGATGTCGATTTGTGTCTTCTGGTTCGACAAGCCCTTGGCACGATGAAGTACCAACTCATGAAACATCAATTTAGAGTAGAAGTACGGTTGCCAAAAATAAAGCAGCTCATCCATGCCAACCCGGACGCGGTCGTGCAGGCAATCATCAATCTCGTGTCAAACGGAATTAAGTATTCGACGCGGGGAAAATTCATTGCAATCGCTGTGCTGAAAAGAAACGGGTTCGTGCAGTGCCGCGTGAGTGATCATGGCGACGGCATTTCTAAAGAAGCGCTCCCTCATTTGTTTGAGAAATTTTACCGGGATCCTTCACACGGCGGTGCAGTCCAGGGTGTCGGGCTCGGGCTTTCTCTTGTCCGGCATATCATGGGTGAACATGGCGGGCGGGTAGAGGTTCACAGCGTACCAGGCAAGGGAAGCTCGTTCACTCTTTTTTTCCCTGTCCGAAGGAAACAGAAAACGAACCGCGGAGGCGCCAAGAACGCCAAGAAGAATATTAAGACTCTGCGTCAATAGAAGTTCAAAATTCCCCTTGGCGTCTTGGCGGTTATTTTTCATCAGCGTACTCATAGAATGGTCATGAAAACAATTCTGATTATCGAAGACGATCCCGCTATTCAGCAGGGGCTGCATGATGTGCTCACGGAAGAACATTTTTCCATCCTGTCGTCAACGGACGGTGAAAAGGGATATCAGATGGCCAAGCGTGAGCCGGTTGCTCTCATCATCCTCGACCTTATGCTGCCGAACAAAAATGGGGGAGAAATCTGCGCCGATCTCAGAGCAGGAGGCGTGCAGACGCCGATCCTGATGCTTACCAGCAAAAAACAGGAGATGGATAAAGTGTTGGGGTTGGAAATCGGTGCTGACGACTACATGACGAAACCGTTCAGCCTCAGGGAATTGATCGCCCGCGTAAAAGCCCTGCTGCGGCGTCAATCCGAAATCCATTCCACCATAAGCGAGACACACTTCGGCGATGTCCATGTCGATTTTGCCAGGCAGGAGGCGGCTAGAGGAAAAAAGAAACTGAAGATGAGCGCCAAGGAATTTCAACTCCTGAAATATTTTGTCGAGCACGAGGGCAAAGTTATTTCACGAGATATTCTGCTCGACGATGTCTGGGGGTACAATGCGACGCCAACAACGCGCACGGTCGACAACTATATTCTCTCCCTGCGAAAGAAGATTGAAAAAGCTCCATCCAAGCCCAAACACCTCCTTACCGTTCACACGGCCGGTTACAAGTTTGTGAAGTAGTTCATTCTTGTATTGATCGACCATTCCCACAACAGTAATGCATGGCCGGGAATTTGTTGAAATGCGCTTTTGCAATTCACCCCCCCATGACAATTCTTTTACAATTCATTGACGGCAGGATGACAACGATTAGTTTCAAATCGTTTAGATTAGCATACAGATGAAAGGAGACAATGTATGTCTAAGACTATCACAAAACTATTACTGATCGTGACAATTCTTTGCATCTTGGCAACAATGTCATCTGCCCAAGGGAAAACGTGGAGATTGACTTTTGTCTCCCATGACACGCTTACTGTGAGCAGGCTTGATTCTCTCTCCGATTCAACTCTCTTTGCTGCCTGTAATGGTAAAGCAACGTCCTTCCCAATAGACTCCATAGCAATGTTGGTAGCTTGTAAACAGGGACGCTTTTCGGATGGAGACGGAATCGGATTTCTGGTTGGGGTGAGCATAGGTGCGATTATCGGCGCCGCATCCTACCAAAAACCAGAGCCGAGCAAGTCATTCACCATCAACATTGACCTTGGGCCGGGCGCTGATGCAATGGCTGGAGGAATAATCGGAGGTGTGGGGGGCTTTATTATCGGCGGCATCATCGCGGGGTCTGATAGATACGAGACCTACGACCTGCGGACTCACAAGGATATAAAGATGAAACGGCGGATTCTCCAGCTGGCTATTGATAATAATAGAACGACGTAATGAACAATTCAGGATTAATTTCGGAGCGGACTTGCGCCCTGAACGGTTTCTTAATCATATAGAAGCATTTGTCGACGAACGCAATGCTGCGCACCACCGTAGATTTGCTCCAGTCCATTAGAAAAACGACATTGAACATTAATAAAAGAGGACTGATCATGAAAAGCAGTTTATATTTTGTAATACCGGTTATGCTTTTCTCCATCTTTTGTTATGGATGCAAAAAGGATGAGCCTACGCAAATTCAAGAAAGCACCGGCAGTTCATCATTAGAGTATAGATATATGCTTAATGGTATACTTGTCGATCACAGCGGCAAAGTGCCATATTCTTCTCATTATACAGAATCGATCAATGATTCGTTGATCTACAGCGGAACAATGGTGAGCGACCTTGATTTGTTAAGCTCAAACGATACTTCTCTCAATCTCATCTTCCCTTCTACGTCTACAGGAAGCTGGACAAATCTGACTAATGCCAAAATGAATTTGACTATTCAACAATCGGGGACAATCAATTATTATGGGATTGGCACATGTTCAATTAGCGTTACTGACTACGGTGCAGTTAATGCGATAGTTGCAGGTACTTTTTCAGGAACGCTTATTTCCTTATCCGATACAGTAAAGATTACAGGGGGGACATTTAGTGCCAAGAGGATCGATTAATTTTATTATCAATAAAGGAATATTGGAGTTGGTTATTTTCATACTAACAGGGTGATGAAAAAGTTCATAGAGGTTGCCACTCCCAAAGGGCTGCCGTTGGCAGAAGACACAACGACACTAAGAAATTAAAGTGTAAAACGATTGTCGTCAATATTATCAACGGTCGAGATAGCGATTTGTTAAATTATTTCGTGCCTTCATGACTTAGTGGCTCATAAAAGCGTTTTTCCGCAACCTGCTAATGATGATTTTCAAATTGGGTGACTTACCATTTGCTCAACCTGAGCGCGAATTCAGTGCTGCACGTCGCTGCGTTGGGCTTCGGTGTGTCATCCGCATGAATCACACGACGCTTAGCTATGCATGCTATTGAAACCCTCTTCAAAGAAAGGTGCAATATGAAGCAATTAATTTTTCTACTAATTTCTCTCCTTCTCCTTCTTCTGGCCGATTGTAAGAAAGGCTCGAACAACCCAACTTCACCGCAGAATAATGACGTGACCTGGACTGCCGCTGACTCCGGTATAACGAACAATATTGTTAACTCTCTTGCAGTTTCCGGCACAAACTTATTTTCCGGGACAAATGGGGGCGTGTTCCTTTCAACCAACGGCGGCGCAAGCTGGACAGCGGAGAATTCCGGATTGACCAACGCCGGTGTCGCGGCTCTCGTCGTTTCGGGCACGGTTCTTTATGCCGGCACAGCTGGCGGCGGCATTTTTCTTTCTCCGAATAATGGCACGAGTTGGATTGTGGATACTCTAGGCTTGGCCAGCACACCTCCGCCAAACACCAGTTCAAGCGCATTTGCGGCGTATGATGTTTATGCCCTCACTGTTTCTAATACAAATATTCTTGCGGGGACCGGCGGTGGCGGAGTTTTTATTTCCACAAATAACGGTGCGAAGTGGACTGCGGTCAATACAGGATTGACAAATGCCTGGGTCTATTCTCTTGCTGTCTCCGGCGCGAATCTTTTTGCCGGTACTGCACAAGGGGGCGGCGTTTTTCTTTCGACGAATAACGGCGAAACCTGGACCGCAGTCAACAATGGAATATCACCGTATGCTTCTATCTATTCCCTTGCCGTTTCTGGTTCGAATATCTTTGCCGGCACTGATTACGGCGTCTATCTATCCACAAATAACGGCGCAAGCTGGACCGGGGCGAGTGCCGGCATGACCCGTGCTATTGTCTCAGCTCTTGCAGTTTCAGGCACGAACCTTTTCGCCGGATTGCAGGGCGGAGGAGTTTACCTTTCTACGAACAACGGCACAAGTTGGGCAGCGGCAAATGATGGTCTGAACAATCTTTTCGTCAACGCTCTCCTTGTATCCGGCACAAATCTCTATGCTGGAACTTCTGGAAACGTTTGGCGGCGCCCATTATAGAGCAGTCTGCCGCACGCATGTTCTACAGAGCAAGCATGGAAAGGAGACTTTGAAAGTATGTTTAAGGTCTCTCGTCGCCTAGCTACTCGCCAGAACACGGAACCACCCGTCGACGATTTGTCCGCGCGATATTGAGATTAGCAAAAGAATACGCTGTGGATTGCAGCCACACACTTCGCTTCTTACCGTGAGTATGTTGCCATGGCTCAGCCACAATTCCTTTCAGAAGTCACCGATCATTCATTTCTTTGTCTTAACGATATACCCCATGACAATTTTTTTACAATTCATTGACGGCTCCGTGACAAAAACGAGCATCCCATCGGTTAGATTTACTCCAGAGTTAAGAAAGAAGGAAGGCAGCACTTCAATTTGCGGAGGATCGTATGAAATCTATCCGTTCACTTCTAATCCTTGTTTCAGTCGGCTTCGCATACTCACTGGTTTCTGCCCAAGACAGTGCGAAAGCCATTATTCTGAGTCCGCGAATTGGAGCAGTGCTCAATAGGCAGGAACGGGATTACTTCCAGATTCTCATGCGCGTCGATGACTTTGAAAGCGCTGTTTTTTATCAGTCAGCCGATAAGCGCTGCTTTGCGAAAATCTCGTTGCGGCCGAAACTTGGGCATCCGAAAGATACGACCATATTTTACCCTGTCGGTTTTCTTATCAACATTTCGGAAAAAATCGATCACTATGAAGACCTGCAGGAGGGGAAATATCATATGGGCACTCAGCCCTCTTTTGTATCTTTCCAACTCGATACAACCAGCGCGAGGTTTTTTGTGAATGGTGCTTTGGCGTTCCCGCTCGATACATCGAGTGCGTTGTCATTGGGGCTGGCAGGTGGATGGAGGGATGAAAAGTTGCCGTTTGCCGACAATGCGAATAAATACTTTTTGGATGATTTTCCGGATTGGGGAGTTGGATTCGGATATTCGGCATACTTCGCTGATTTGAGCGGGATCACTTCAGCGTTGACGAGGGTTGAGAATCGTTACAGAAATCTTGGATATGACATACTCAGTAATAGTCTGAATACACATGTGTCGCCTCTTCGATTGATAGACCTCAAGATACGATTCTCAAGCTCGTTCGGGGCACTCTGCGAAGCCGGAAAAGCGATAGGCAGCGATAATGTTCTTATGGAATGGTTTTCCGCATCACTCCTGTACCGTTTTCAGACATTCAAAGAGACGCGATTATTTCCTTTTGTTGGAGCAGGCATCACTGTCGTTTATCTCAGTGCCGATCAGAATTACGATAACAGGATTTCTCCCGTCGATACGCTCAATCAATATACGACCCAATATACTCAATTGGAATCGGTCTCCGTTTCTGCATCGGAGGCCGGTCTGAGTATCACGGCGGGAGCCGATTGGGATTACCAGAGTACTCTCTCAATTTCGCCGTATGTAACATTGAGCGCCTTCCCCACAATGGAAGCCCAATTAAGCGACGGGACTCTCGTCGATCTACACCTCAGCAGCATCGTCCTTGGCATCCGAGGAACAATATATTTTTAAGGAGGTTATCATGAAACGTCGTCGCGTTGTTATAACAGGAATCGGTCTTGCGGTACCGGGGGGGATCGGGAGTGAGCAACTTTGGAGCAACCTACGTGATGGAGTCTCCGCCGCTGGCGTTGTCGACACATTGAGTGAAGAACATCTTCCGGTGCAAATAGGGGCAGAGGTGAAGAATTTCGACCCGGCGGAGTTTATTGACCGGAAATCTGTTTTGCGAACGGAGCGCTGCACACAATTTGCTCTCGCATCGGCGGAACTCGCCTATCACGATGCAGGCCGCACAATGGATTCCACAACGTCCGGACGAACCGGAGTGTTTGACGGAACGTCGCTCGGCAGCATAAATTCGAATCTCTCCCAGCAGCGGGCGATGATCGAAGCACCGTCGGCGCGCGTTAGCCCATCGGCATTGCTCAAAGGAATGACCGGGAGCTCGTCAGGCGACGTGGCGCTCCATTTCCAGGCGCACGGCCCGGCTGTGACATTTTCTATGGGGAGCGTCTCGTCATCGTACGCTATCGGCTATGCATTCAGAAAAATAAAAATGAACGAACTCGACGTTGCGTTCGCCGGAGGCGCCGAGGCTCCTCTATCCAAAGAAATTATCTCCCTGTTTTCGACAGCCCACCTCCTTTCCACGGACAACGACTCTCCCGGAGCCGCATGTAAACCGTTTGACGTTCATCGCAACGGGTTCGTGATGGGCGAAGGGGGAGCGATGCTGATTCTTGAGGAACTTCAGCAGGCACTGAAGCGCGGTGCGCACATCTATGCGGAACTTGTCGGTTTCGGTGAAAGCACGGATGCGTATCACCAGACGACGCCGGACCCGTCCGGGAATATGATTGCAGGTGCAATGCAAGCGGCAATGAAAGAGGCAAATGTCAATCCCTGCGAAGTGCAATATCTCAACGCGCATGGGACCGCGACTCAATTCAACGACGCTGCGGAGGCAAAAGCCATCGAACGGGTGTTCAGCGAATCCGGACGCACCCTCGCAGTCAGTTCGACAAAACCAATCACGGGACATTTACTGGGTGCATGCGGCGCGGTTGAACTTGCCATTACATCGTTGGCGCTCTACCACCAATGGATTCCTCCGACTATGAATCTTACGGAGCCCGAACCTGCATGCAGTCTTGACTGCGTTCCGCAGCATGGCCGGTCGTGTACGATCGACATAGCGATGTCGAACAATTACAGCTTTGGTGGAAGAAATTCTTCCCTCGTCATCAAACGGTTTATCGAATGATTTAAACGGAGGAGTCAATCATGAAAAAGATACAAAATGTCGCGCTCATTGTGGTTATCATGCTGTTGGCGGGGGGATGCAAAACGTCTGAAAAAATTACGCGGACGTCTCAATTACCCGACAGACCAACCGAGGGAAATCTCAAGGTGTTGATGAATGACAGTACGCTGTTTGAACTTCAGACCTTCGCATTGAGGGATTCCCTGTTAATCGGTTCGGGGAATGAAACGCAGGAAGGAAGGATACAGAAATTCTCCGGTGCATTGAACGTTCACGAAATAGCATACATCCAGTCCGACGTATCGGCGCCTCTAAAGGATTTTATTGCTGCCGGAGCAGCCGTTTTTTTCGTTGGAACTGTCGCTTCGTATGTAGGAAACTTTTCTAATAGAGGATTCGCTGTTACTGAGCATCAGACTGTGCTGACAGGGGGTGGAGGTGGCGGTGGCGGGCTCGGCTCATGTCCGTTGGTGTATTCGCACGAGGGGTCGTCGGAGTACCTTGAATCGGAAACATTTGCGGGAGCTGTTTTCAAAGGAGCCGAACGGACTTCGTTTGATGTCTTGCACCATGCGCAGCCCGATCACGGAAAGTTGATGCTGACGATGACCGATGAAGGTCAGGAGACAGAATATACAAACGAGATGAAAATCCTCTCGGTCGATGCGCCGAATGGTGCCACAGTGATTCCCGATTTCAAGGGAGGGATCCACACGATATCCCAGGAGGTCAAGCCGGTCCGATGCGTCGATTTCAACTCGAACGACCGACTGAGCGAGGTGTTGAGTGAAGACAAACGATACTGGCAAAGCGACCTCAACGCCAAGGATTTCACACAAAGCTCAGGTCTGCGCGACGGCCTCGTCCTCGAATTCCCCAAACCGGCGGCGGCAAACGCCGCAAAAATAGTCGTCGTTAGCACGAACACAAAGCTTGCCATTTTTGCTTTTGAGCGGATATTTACGATGAAAGGGGAAAGCCGGCTTCAATGGTACCAGAAGCTCGAAAATGATCCGGCAGAGCGAATGAAATTTATGAGATTCATGGTGAGAGAAGGAATGCTGCGCGTAAGCGTCTGGCAGAAGGAACGCTGGACTGACCAGGCTGCTATCGCCGGCATCGGACCTCTGATAACAAAACCGCAAATTGCACTTCTCGATCTCAGTGCGGTCGAAGGGGAAACCGTAAAAATAAAGCTCGAGGCGACAACAGATTTATGGAAAATCGATCAGGTCTATCTCGATTATTCTCCCGATGTCGCTGTCGCTGTCCAGGAATGTTCCCCATCGAATGCAATGACGGAAGATGGAAGAAATGTGAAAAGCCTTCTTGCGAAAGACGATAATCAATACTATGCGATGATTCTGGGAGAATCAGCTCGGCTATCGTTTGACGTCCCTCCGGTTGATTCCACAATGAAACGGACATACATTCTGAAGTCGAAAGGGTACTACCACCAATGGTTCGATTCGCACGGGGAAGATCACGTTGCGGAGGTGGACCGGATCCTCGCAGAGCCGATGTACGGAAGCAAAGTCTTCCTGCCGTTGTGGAAGGAGCAAAGAGAAAGCTATCGGTGAAGTTCATTGGATGTAAACGCACGGACTAAAAACCAGTTACGATACAGGCAAAACAATTTCTTCTGAGTGCGATTTATATTCACCTGTGTGGAAGGCTCGGTATACGAAGATGAAACGATTCGTCTATTTACCATTCTACGAATCGTAGATTATCTCGTTCCCAATCTCCTCGTCACTCACGAAATGATGCCTTCGGCAGAAGTGATCCCTTTAGGATTGGGAACGTAAACGAGCGAAGTTTCACTTCGAGTGAAAGGTTGAAGCGGAGTTTTCTTCATGCGTTCCGAAGTGGAATTTGGGAACGAAATAACTCTCGCGCAGAATTTTATTTTTCGTAAACTTCAGACGATGATAAAAATACATTTTTTTTAAGTTTGTTCTTGACAAGTCTGTTCGTAACACGTATCTTTCATACAAGTAATAGCTAGCCTTTTAAAGTCAGTGTGATAACGGGGAGTTAAACTTTTCAAGTTTAATTATCATGGCTGAATCCAATGCAATCGTATTCACGACGTAAGACATTCGCTGCCATCTCGCTTTTTTGTACTTTGTGCTGTTCCAGTTGCCGCAGCACTGTACCTTCACTATGTCTTTGCGCTCTCTCCTGTACCGATCGGGCAAGCAATGCCTCTTCTCTTCGGAACGTCGCTCGATGGTCAAGCCTTTGTTCAAGATACCGTAGACGGCAAGAAAAGCCTTGTGGTCTTCTTTACACCGGCATGCAGCCACTGTCGGAGAGAATTAGCAAATCTCGGCGAATTGCTGCCAAAGTACATCGACAAAATTGACATTCTCGGCGTTTCGCTCGACAATCTCGAATCGACGAAGGCTACGGCAGCCGAACTCAACCTGAAATTCCCGGTAGTCGTCGCCAACAGGGAACATTTTGATGGAAGTTTTAGAATGAATATCCTCCCCGCTCTTTTTTGCCTTGACGAACATCGAACGTTAAAAAAGTTCTACTCCGGTGAACATTCCCTGTCGACGGATGAACATCTGCTCGATGATTTCATCTCTTCTTCCAGCGCTCAATAGATCGGATAAAAGGGGGTCATGACAAACAGGAAACGGTGTATTGGAATTGCAATAGTTGTGTTCGCCGCAGTCATTGTTAATTCCTCTTGGATTATTCGTCTGCCGAGCCTTAAAGAACATCCGTCTGACTTCTATGCAGAAGGGGAATACCAAGGGGAAGAGGGGGTGCACATGCAAACACGCTACAATAATTGCGGTCCGGCATCATTGCAAATGATTTTTGATCATTACAAAATTTCCAGCAGCCTTGACGAAATAGAACGGAGTGTCCGGGTGACGGGGAATGGCGCCACCATGCTTTCTCTGAAGCAAATGGCGGAGTTCAAAGGTTTGCGTGCTGAGGGCTGGAGATTGACATTAAATGATTTTTTGAATACTTCATTTCCGCTGTTGCTTTTTGTGCACAACGACCACTTTGTCGTCGCTGACAGCATTAGCAATAATATGGTGTTCTTGCGCGATCCGGCGATAGGCAAAGTCAGAATAGCGGCAACGAATTTGCCCAAAATATGGGGGGGTGAAGCCCTGGTTTTTACTAAAAAATAAAACCTTGCTCGCCGGTTTTGACCGCATGAATGAACATTATCCTCTTTAGCTCGGGCGTTAAGGTGTATAGTGGAATTCTTGGGGAAAGAACAGCCCGCGGTGAGCAGGAAATAACTAACGAACGAAACAACTAATAGTAGGGGGAGTTATGAAAAAAGCAATCTCGTTATTGATGCTGTTCCTTGTGGTGTTAACATTGCTCGGGCCGGTCAGCGCGCCGCCGAAAATGTCGGCTCAACTGGATTCGAATGAAATGATGCAGATCACGGGAGGGAAAACGACCTGCGGCGGATATTGGGGTCACCTATACTGTTGCCTGGACCTCTGGATCATTCAATTATGTTTTTGCATAACCGCTTAGTTGGTTTGAACATTCGCTGCCTTCTCTTGAAATCTGAATGAGAGAAGGCAGCGCTATTAAATCGCTACAATTCAATGTGGCCTATCTTTAGGGTCCTCACCGCAAATCTACTTAATGCACCGCAGAGGAGGGAATATGTGTTGTTGCAAAAGAAAGCCGTCTAAAATTCTTTGCCTTGGGTTTTGTCTTGTTTTTTCCATCTCACGGTCACAAATACCCGCACCGGGATCCGACCTTCCGTCGCTTTCATCCATTCATTGGGGGATGAGTAAACAGGAAGTAAAAGACAGAATAGGCAGTCGTGTGGAGGAAATAGGCGACACCGCTCTTTCATTTCCGGATTCCTTCCTGAATTCGAGCGTTCACACGACGATGACATTCGGGAAAGCCGACAGTGAAAAAGGGCTAAAGCTCGTGGAAGTTCAATTCGACGAGAAAAATGCTGAAAAGCTGCGGACTTATCTCAAAAACCGATACGGGGAAAATTACGAAATTGAAAAGAAGGAAAAAACAAAGCTGTTTTTTACCGTGAATTTTGAAGCGTCAAAATGGGTTATGAAAAGTGAGAATGTTGTCATGATATTGTTCTCGCAAGGCGATCAGGTATTGGCGCTGAGCTTGCTTTACCGGAGGGTTAAAAAATGATCTTTTAGATGTTTCGGGAATATTTGAACTTAATTCTCAGGGGGATTGTATGGTGAATCCGTTCTCAATATTGTTTTCATCGAAAGAAAATCTTGAAAAAATAAAATCAGATCCGACATGGGGCATACCATATTTTATTGTAGCGGGGGGGGCGAGCATATTGACCTGGCTGAAGAGTTGTTGGAGAGGAATTTCATTCGTTGGCGATTTCGGCATTCTCGCCAGTGCATTTATAACGATGTCTATCTCCCTCCTCGTGGTATGGTCGATACTGGCGCTGATGTTATATTTATCGTCAACGTTATTCCACCCGCAAAATAAGATTAGTTACAGAAGCATGCTTTCTCTTGTCTCGTATTGCGGTTATATTTTTTTCATCGGAGAAGTGCTAAATCTTATTCTCGTGCGATTTCAGGTGATGAAAACAACCTCATACATCCTGCCCAATCGCTTTCCGATCGGGCTTGACCTCTTCTTTGTTGGGCAGCATCCTAGTCTTCCTGTTGCAATTTTTCTGCACAGCATTAATCCCATCATTATTTGGTACCTTGCGACATTATCGTCTGGGCTAAACAACATCGCCGGAATGAGCAAGAATAGTGCAAGGCTCACAGTGTTGTCAATCTGGGGGATTGGGATAGGTTCCATCGCACTTATTGCTTCCGCCTTGGGCGGTACAGCTATCGGCATCAAAATAGGGTAATCATCGGCTATGCGAAGAAAGAATTTTTTTCTGTTTTTCTTGCGAATGATTCTGGGCGGTATAATGGCATTTGCAGGATGTGCCAAATTGTTCGACGCTCAGTCATTTTTGAACACGATTCAACGACTCGATCTCGTTCCTTCAAGCCTGGTTTTCCCGATAATGATCATCATCGTGCAAAGTGAGATATGGCTGGGGCTTGCTCTTGTGTTCGGTTTTCGGATGAGAATAGTAGCTGCACTTCTTGCCGGGCTGGTGTCATTGTTTATTATCGTCATCGCAGTCTCAGTTGTGCGCGGGACGACCGGCGGCTGCGGGTGCTTTGGATCAATTGGTTCCGAAAAATTAGGGGCTGAGCTCATCATCCGCGACGCGCTCATTCTGGCCGGATGCCTTTGGCTTTCGTTTCAAAAAGAGGTGAACGCCTCTGAAGGCGAAAAAGAGGGAGACCACCAGACCATTGATTACTCTTGAAGAAGATGAATGAAGTGAAATAGAATACAACTGTAGACAGCCTTCGGTGACTTCTCTTCTTGCCCGGAATGTACCATCATCTGTATAAACATCATCATGCCTGGTCTCAATGAATTCAATGCTGGAATTTAACGAAGCGTTAGAAGAAGTGTTGAAACACGTGCGGCGCTTGCTGCCGATGAAGCTTTCCATTGCAGAGTCGCTTGGGTTCGTTCTTGCCGAAGAGGTCAAAACGAAAGAGCCTGTCCCGCTTTTTGATTCTTCTTCTGTTGACGGATACGCAGTTCGTCTTCAGGATATTCACAATGCATCGGATGATCATCCGGTTCACCTGGCAATGCAATCTACTGCATACGCGGGATTTGCGCCGCCTCAGTTATTGAAGCCGTTCCACACGGTAAAAATAATGACCGCCGCTGTGCTTCCCAAAAAAGCCGACGCCGTTGTTATGAAAGAATTTGTCAAAGCTAAAGGGGAGACGATAATTTTCACCTCAGCGATAAAAGAAGGAGCAAACCTTCGGCGGCGGGGAGAAGAATTCGGCAAAGGAGATGTTGTTTTCTCTAAGGGAACAAATGTAACCCCGCCAGTTATCGGGATGTGTGCCGCCCTCGGACTGGTATCGCTGAAAGTGTACCGCAAGCCGCGAGTCGCGATGGTGATTACCGGGAATGAACTTCGATCCCTCGCATCGCAATTGCGCCGTGGGCAGGTTCGCGACTCTAACTCACATGCTCTGGCAGCTGCAATGGAATCAGCCGGAATTACTCCATCCCCCGTTTTGCAAGTACACGACAACAAAGAAATGCTCTCAAAAGGTTTTGCGCGCGCCTTAAAGAAAGCCGACGTTGTTATTTCCGCAGGGGGTGTTTCTGTCGGAGATTATGACTACGTCAAACAGGTTCTCAACGACCTCCGTGTGAAGACGGTCTTTTGGAGAGTTGCCATGAAGCCGGGGAAGCCGAATTATTTCGGGACGAGGGGGAAGAAACTTGTCTTCGGATTGCCGGGAAACCCTGTTTCTGCCTTGGTCTCCTTCGAAACTCTGGTGATGCCTGCACTCCGCAAAATGATGGGAATCCATTTTTCCCAAGCGTTGAATCATGATGCTGTGATCGAGTTTGACCTGAAAAGGAGCGGAGGACGAACCGAATTTGTCCGGGCTTTTGCGTCGGGCTCCGGAGACGGTCGATTAACAGTGAGACCGGCTGTCGGTCAGGGCTCTCATATGCTCGGAGGTCTTGCCGAAGCAAACTGCCTTATCGTTGTTCCTAAAGAGCGAGAAAACATTGTCAAAGGGGATACAGTTTCAATTCGATTCCTCTCGTGGAATCGACTCTGACATCATTCCGGACATCGGCTATCTCTCCGATTTCTTCTTCCCACTGATGCCGCTGGGGATACCGACGCTCTCATTAATGAGAAAAACTCGGCCTATTTCTGATTTTTGTAAAAAAGAAGGGAGCGTTGTCTCTTTCAACACTCCGCAACGCATTAATACAAATTGTTTTACAGGATATTTCCGGAGGCCGTTGGTGGCATAATAGTTGAGAAGTATTCATTCATGCATTGCAAAATGTGGCGGTGTTTTTTTGTTAATGCCGAATACTCTCCTATAGACAGAAGGATCAATGAAGCGCGCCGGGAAAAAAGCGATATCGGGAAAGAAGAAAAACATTCTCCTCCATTCTGCGGACAAGGATTTGATGAAAAGTCTTTCGATCCTTCTGCAGGATCAGTATGAGATTGTCGCGACAGAAACAGTCGAAGAACTTGCGCTTCAACGAAACAACAAATGCATATCCCTTCTCGTTGTCGACCTCGAACGTTCGATCCCAGCGTTACTCGGGGAATTCGAACAACGGCGGCTTGAAAACCATGCTGCCCCTATCATCGTCCTCTACGCCTTCCGGCAAGGCCAGCCGGAGTGGGAGAAAAAAATCCGTCAACTTGCCAGCCAGGTTTTCTATAAACCGGTCCAAATTGAGCAGATCCTTGAAGCAATTTCCGCCGAGGGGACACTGCACAAGGAGCCGGAAAAGAAATAAAGGAAACTCATCTCCTTCCGAGATATTACTTCGCCTCTCAGCCTGCTTATTTTGACAAATCGCGGAATGGTTCCGCACCTTTTGATGTGAAGGCTGTTGCACATCGTCTATTTATAAATATCCTACATTTACCTGTTACCCCTCCCCAATAATTTTGTCGTATTAAGCAGCATCTGCTAACACCTACACGAATTCGATTTCGACTTATAGGCACTTACAATTGGATGGTGTTACAGTTTACCATCGTCTCGTAGATGTCGGACACGATACCCGGAAAATCGCGGTAAGGTGGAATATGTGTTTTTGGTAAATTAACAAAGTGTCCGACATCTTGGCAAGCTGCAGCACTATCAAAACATGAGTAATGTCGTGATTTCGGTTTTATGTCATTCCGGCGAAAGCCGGAATGCATTTTATTTTTCTGGATGCCAGCTTTCGATGGCATGACCGTACTTTTTAAATTTTTCGATCTGAATTAGGACACCACCAAAGCACCAAAAGGATTGATTTCAACTGAACAAGTTGGTACCTTTGTTGTACTTCTATACCGGAGGATGCGCTATGAGACACGTCAGTGCGACGTTTCTTCTTCTCTTTTTTGCTGCAGTGGCCGCAGCACAGGAACTCAGCACCGTTCAATCAGCCGATACGCTCGTTCCGAAAAGCTTGGTTTTTCCCGATTCGAAAAATTCTCTGGCTCGTGCGTCATTTATTCCTCAGCTGCGGATCTCCGATCTTGAAATCAGCCGTGAATTTCCAACCAGCTCTTTCGGTTATGCGCTCCTCTCGGAGTCCCCTGTTCCCGAAAAACGGGCGGATCTTTACTGGCAAACGGGTTTCAACTGGAAAAATGAAGACCCGCTCGATATGCTCCGGACGATGCTGGGCGCTGTCGAGGCCGGCGGGGCATCGTACCTCGCCTACCGACACATTTCGAAGTACGGTTTCCTGAAATAGTTTGCTTGAATTGCTGGATTGGCAAAATCAGTATGAATCCCGCTTTGTCCGCGGGATTTTTTTATTGCAGGATATTTCAGAATGGAAATTCTTGCGGGGTCGAGACCGGCGACGTCATTTTCGTTTCTTCTCGCTTCTTCGCGACGCCGTGAACGGCATTCGACTGCACGAAAATGGCTTTCCGCGGCGTTGCTGGACATGCGTGTTCACACGCGCCGCAGCCGATACAATATTGGTTATCCACCTCGGGAATGGCGAGCTTGCCGTACGGCACCATCCTTACTGCCTTCGTCGGACAATGCTCGGAACAGGCGCCGCAATCGGTTTTCTTTGTTTCAACAATACAATCTTCTTTTACGAAATGCGTTTTGCCGATTTGAAGTAATTTTTTCTCCTCCTGACTGACCGGTTGAATGGCCCCGGTAGGGCACACCTGACCGCAAAGAGTGCAATCGAGATTGCAGTAGCTGACGGAGTAATCCATTCGCGGCTGCATCAGGCCGGCAATGCCGAACTCGAAAAACGAAGGCTGCAGTACGTGTGTTGGACATGTACTGACGCAGAGATGACAGGCTGTGCAATGGCTTGTGAACCGATCGAGGCTGCGGCCGCCGGGAGCGACGACGGGCGTTCTTCGGGTTTCCTCAAATGTCGGTTCACCAGAAGGTACGGGTTGTTTCACGGCGACCAGCCACAACATCCCTGATGATGCAGCGGCAAGAACTCCCCGTCTTCCGGCGTCGACCGGCACGTGCATCTGTCCCTTTTTTTGTCCGAACGCATATTTCATACCGACCGTTGGGCAGGAACTGAGACAGTCGAAGCAGCCCACACACGCCGCGAAATCAATCTGCCGCTTTTCGCTGTCGATGCACCGGGCCCGGCACACACGCTCGCACAATCCGCAATCGATGCAGTGCTCGTTGTCGATTGCTATCCGGAATAGTGAAAAACGGGAGACCAGGCTCAACACTCCGCCGACGGGACAGAATGTGTTGCAGAAATACCGTCCGTGGTAATATGAGAGCCAGAACAATCCTGCGAAAAAAATAACTGTTGTGGCAACCACTGAAACGGATAGCCCCTTAAGCGGAATTTCATACAGAAAAAATACCTGCCGTTTCGTGAGAACGAGGGCTGCGGCATTATTGGCAAGGATGACGAGCGGGCGAACGATGTTCGCCAGGATTCTTCCGAAGCTGCTGAACGGCTCAAATATATTCAGGAGAACAAAACTTCCGCACAGAGCGGCGGTGATGATAATGAAGGAAATCCCGTAATGGAGAGCGTAGTGCGGCTTTGTATATGGAAACTTTCGATGCTTGAAATTTCTTTTCGATGCCCAGATGAAAATATCTTGAAGTGTTCCCAGCGGACAGAGATGAGAGCAATAGACTCTTCCGACCAGCACCGTCGCTGCTAAAACAATCGTTAACCCGGCGACGGCGAGGACAGATGCACTAAGGACATGAATGATTGTCGGCCCGGCTTGCAGCGAAAGGATTGAGGAAATGAAAACCGGCGGGACAAGCGCAGCGAAATCCAAAAAGAAAATTGATATAAGAATCAACGACAGCGTTGCAATGCCCCACCGGATCATCCTCAGATATCGCACGGGTCAAAGAGAGATTCGTTTGATGTTCAATTGATCGAGGTTCGCTCGCCCGACCTTTTGCTGTGCGGCAATTTGAATATACCGGACATCGGACGGGTTCATGCCGAACAACTTCGCTCCTGCAACGTCAATCGCGACCATGTCGGTCGAAATCAACTGTGATTTCATCGTCACGATATCCTCCTCCGAGACGCCGCGGGGTCCGTTGCGTTTCATGACATAATAGGCGTCGAGGATATTAAGATCGGGTTTCCGATACGCCGCGAAATCTGCTATGCACTGGTGCAGGTCGTTGGCATGCCACGCACGGCGATCCCACACGGTTCCCATCAAATTTTTCATCGACATCGTCAGCTTCGCCGAATCGTGGCTTTTCAGTATAGGGACATTAATAAAAACATCCGATTCGAGAATGAGTTCGTGCACTTTTGCGCTTGTCAAATTTTTTGCTCCGGATATTGTCACATCGTGAAAATATCCTTCCGTATTGCCCGGCGCTATTTTTCCGCCGGCGTCAGTTACAGCCGGGGCGATGCCGCTGTTCTTATATGCACGCTGCCAATTGTCGCATGTATTGTCGAAGACGACCACTTCTTTCGCACCTGCGCCGAAACATTGTCTTGTAATCTCCGAGATTAATTTTGGGTTTGTGTCGCCCCCTCTTTCCGGAGAAACATCCCATCCGATGTTCGGCTTCACGACAACTTTTTGCCCCTTTTTGACGAACGCTTTCATGCCGCCGAGAGCTTCTATTCCTTTCGCGAACATCACATCCGGCTCCCCGCCTTTGATGGCGACAAGGTCAAAGGCATCGGTCGGCGTGCTTTCCCACATTTCCCCGCCAAACAGTTTAAGCTTTCCAAAAGCGGAACTCGTACTTGCAAGAACCGTCGCTCCAGCTGCGCGTAGAATAAATGATCTGCGATCCATTGTCACCTCGATAATGTGTGTGTTGATTGACACAACTACCTGGCAATAAGCGTGCAATTCCCTTGCCAGTTTTAGGCGTGATTGCGCCAAATAATCCCCATTCAAACCTAAAACTTCACATTATCCAACCATAAAATTCTCATTTGCGCAGTTGGCGTTTGGAAACTTTCGCATTGATGAGAAGAAACAGGCGTTTAATCAGTTTCTTTACCCAATATCCATGGTGTTCAGTTGGATGATGATTTGCTGGACTGGGCCAGTTGCTTGTGATGGCCTTACTACTCTTCTTTTGTATGAGCTGAAAACGACATTCAGCGATACTCAAATCCAAGAGACTTCCACATCTTCATTTCCGCTCATTGTCAACGAGGGGAAAAAGGGGGATGGCATAGGGCAATTCTTCATTGTGATACGTAAAGTTTGGCTTTGTGCGTAACCCTCCAGTTACGTACTTGGAATGAACGTAGCCTATTCACGCTATAGCAGAAAATTAGTTCGGGAAGCACGTAGATTTTTTTTTGCGCAATTCAGTGAAGACCTTTTCGTTTTTTCATCCTATTCTCCGGTCTCATTGTTCGAATTGGACTACATTAACCAATTGTTCGATTTATTTGTTGGGAAATAAACCAATTTATTCCTATTATTTGGGAAATAATCTATTTCTGACCCTCAATCTTAAAAAAGCGGGTCGAAGGAGAAGCTTAAACCGCAAAAATCATTCGTTTTAGCTGTTGAATTTATTGGCACAATCCTTGCCGAATTTTTCAACGCTGGGGTTTGTCAGGTAAAGTAAAGGCACTCTTTATAATATGTGGATAGAAAAAAATCTGATTTATCGAATACTAATTCTGCTTGTTATAGCAGTGCCATTCTCACCTCATCTCACTTCACAAACAAAAGAAGATTGCCTTGCCTGCCACTCCGATAGTACACTCTCCACGGAGCGGGACGGGAAGACAATTTCGCTGTACGTGAACGACCAAATTCTAGCTCATTCCACACACAGGACATTTGTGTGTGTCGCGTGCCACACGGGGTTTGACCCAAACAATGTTCCGCATAAAGAAAAAATCACTCCCGTTCAATGCCAGACATGCCACAAAAATGTTGAGGCGAAACATCCTTTTCATCAAGCGCTTCTGTCAAAGGCGGGTGCAGATGTCAGTCGGATGTGCAAAGAATGCCACGGCAGGCACGATGTCCAGTCGCCAAAAACTCCCGGAACAAAGTTTAATTCGTCGAACGTCGTTCAGAGTTGCGGCGAATGCCACGGCGGCGTAAAGGAGAAATATTTGTCGTCGGCTCACGGCAAAGCGCTAATTTCAGGCAACTTGAATGCACCCACGTGCGTTGCATGCCATTCAAAAAATATCACCGCGGTAAAAGTCGGATCGGATTCAGCGCAGTTGAAGATATTGCAAGAACAGGTTTGTATTGCGTGCCATGTAAAAAACAAGCAAACGCCGGAATCCGCACCGTCTGCAGCTTTCGTCATGTCGTATGAACAGAGCGTGCATGGCATGGCACTCAAGAACGGAAATGGCAACGCTGCCAACTGCGTCGACTGCCATGGCAGCCACGAAATGAAAAAAGGGGGCGACCCAACATCACGAGTGAACAGGCTTAATATCCCGAAAACATGTGCACAATGTCATGCGTCCATTGCCGCAGAGTACAAGGGAAGTATTCATGGCTCGGCGTTCATGGCCGGCAACAAGGATGCGCCGGTGTGCACCGATTGCCACGGCGAGCATAAAATTCTTGCACCGAAAGATCCCAACTCACCGGTTTCAAAACTGCACGTCTCCGCCCAGGTGTGTTCACCGTGCCATAACTCGGTGCGTCTCAACGAAAAATTCGGCCTTGCTGCCGAGCGGGGGAAGAGCTTCGATGACAGTTATCACGGCCTTGCAACAAAGGCAGGGAACGTTGAGGTCGCAAACTGCGCAAGCTGCCATGGGATCCATGACATATTGCCGTCGAACGACCCGAGGTCGAGGGTGAACAAAGCGAATCTTGCAGTTACGTGCGGCAAATGCCATCCGGGGGCAAACGAGAATTTTACAAAAGGTTCAGTGCATCTCATCGTGACTGCAAAGGACAAGGATTTACTCTATTATGTTACTTCGGGATACATTCTTCTCATCCTTCTAACCATAGGCGGAATGTTTCTGCATAACGCGCTGGATTTTGTGAAAAAGTCGAAACGAAAACTGCGCGTGAGAAGGGGAACGATCTACGAAGAAGATCTTGGCCACTCGCTGTATGTGAGGATGACGTTGAGCGAACGATTGCAGCATGGCACGTTGATCGTCAGCTTCGTAACGCTTGTCATTACAGGATTTATGCTGAAATTCCCCGATGCGTGGTGGGTGTCACCGATACGGTCGGTGAGTCCTGCAGTGTTCGAAATTCGCAGTTTGCTTCATCGAATCGCAGGGGTTGTTTTGATACTGGCAGGCATATACCATGTCTATTATATAATCTTTGTGCCGAGAGGCAAACAGCTGCTGCGGGATCTAGTGCCGAAATTGCAGGATCTTCACGATGCGATAGCTGTTGCAAAGTATAACCTCGGCATCAGCAAAGTCAGGCCGCAGTTTGATCGTTTTAGCTACGTGGAGAAGAGCGAATACTGGGCGTTGGTATGGGGAACGATCGTCATGGCTGCGACAGGGTTCATCCTTTGGTTCGATAATAGATTCCTGGGGCTTATCGGAAAATTATGGTGGGATGTCGCCGGGACAGTGCATTACTACGAAGCGTGGCTCGCAACGCTCTCTATTGTGATTTGGCATTTCTATTTTGTTATCTTCAATCCGGATGTATATCCGATTAATCTTGCCTTCCTCAAAGGAACGATCACGGAAGAAGAAATGCATGACGAACATCCCCTGGAACTGCATCGAATTAAAGCTGAGGAGATGAGGAGGATTGAAGAAGAGGAAGTGAAAAGGGAAGAGTTAAAAGGGAGAAGTGAAAAGTAAAAAGTTAAAAGTGAAAAGACAGGCTACGGCACGTTAGACTACGCACTCAGAACTCAGAACTAAGGACTACAAACCTAATTCTTCATTTGCTTCTTTTTTTCTATAACGGTATTATCCAGAAGTCATGAAAAGGCTCGTACCGAAATCGTTTTTCAACCCGACAAGTTTTGCAGGGGCTGCGATTGCCATCGTCAGCTTCGGATTGATTCTATTCCTTTTCCTTCTCGAAGCGTTCGCGGGACATCAGAAGCCATACATGGGAATTATCGCGTTTGTGATTCTTCCGGCGTTTCTCCTCATAGGCCTGGCGATAGCCGTTGTCGGAATGGTCCTCGAACGGAAACGCGTGCATGTTTCGGAAGATCGATTCCCCCGCATAGACCTCAACGATCCCCATCAGCGCTCGATGTTCGCTTTTTTCTCGGGACTCGTTATCGTCCTTCTTCTTTTTTCTGCTTTCGGAAGCTACCAGGCGTACGAGTTCACCGAATCGGTGCAATTCTGCGGAGAGGTCTGCCACAGTGTGATGAAACCGGAGTACACTGCATACCTTTATTCTCCTCACGCAAGAGTGTCGTGCGCCGAGTGTCATGTTGGGTCGGGGGCTGACTGGTACGTCAAGTCGAAGCTTTCCGGTGCCTATCAGGTGTATTCTGTTTTGTTTCATAAATATTCGCGGCCCATCGAAACACCGGTAAGAAATCTTCGCCCGGCGCAAGAAACGTGTGAACACTGCCATTGGCCAAAACAATTCTATTCTCAGAAGCAGATAGTGAAAAATTATTTCCTTTCCGATGAGAAGAATACTGCATGGTGGATCTCTCTGCTGATGAAGATCGGCGGCGGCAACAGTGAATCCGGCCCGACCTCCGGGATCCACTGGCACATGAATATCAGCAACAGGATTACGTATGTTGCGACCGATACACAGAGGCAGGTCATTCCATGGGTTCAATCAAAAAGGCCTGACGGTACTGTTGTGACGTATACTTCGACTGACGCGCCCTTGACCGGGGAACAGCTTGCCTCCGCTGAAAAGCGCCGAATGGACTGTATCGATTGCCACAATCGACCGACGCATATTTATCGTCCGTCGAATGAGTCGGTGAACGAAGCGATGACACTGGGCTGGATTAATCCCGGGATTCCGTCGATAAAGGCAACGGCAGTGGAAGCATTAGAAAAACCCTACGGAACCCAGGAAGGGGCGATGGACAGTATCGGGATATTTATACGCGAACAGTACGTTCAGCGGTATCCGGATGCCGCACGCACTATGAAGGTTGATATTGACACTGCGATCGAGTGCGTCAAAAGAATATACAGCAGAAATTTCTTCCCCGAAATGAACGTTTCGTGGAAGCACTATCCCAACAATATCGGGCACCTTTATTCGCCAGGCTGTTTCCGTTGCCACGACGGAAAGCACATCGGCGATGACGGAAAAGTTCTTTCTAGGGACTGCAATACGTGTCATGTTATTCTTGCGCAGAAGCTCGACCATGACGACCTTCGCGTATCGCTGACTGGAGTGGAATACCGCCATCCGGTCGATGTCGGCGATGCATGGAAAGAGATGAATTGCAGCGATTGCCACTCCGGCAGCTGATGGGAGCCTCGTTACTCCTTTACAGTGTAAGGTAAATATGTATGGATTTTCCGGACAGTTTTTTATTACATTGTGCGAATCATGATTGAGCATCCCCCAGATCAACCTCAGCAGACCAAAAGAGATTTTCTCAAATACGTCCTTGGCGGAAGCTTGTTTGTGTGGATCGGAACCGTTCTTTATCCGGTTCTTTCATACCTCAAGCCTCCGAGCCAGGCCGAAGCGGAAGTCAGCAGCGTAAAGGCCGGCAAGCTTTCTGACATCGAAAAAGACAGCGGGACGATCGTGAAGTTCGGGAGCAAACCTGTCATCCTTCTCCGGACCGCGAACGGTGATCTGCGGGCGTTCTCGGCAACCTGTACGCACCTCGATTGTACCGTTCAATACCGGAAAGATTTCGGGCTTATCTGGTGTGCTTGCCACAACGGAAAATACGATGTGAACGGCCGGAATGTTTCCGGGCCGCCGCCGCGGCCGTTGGACGAATATAAGGTCAACGTTCAAGGAGGGGAGGTATTCATCTCCAAAAAATCATGAAACAATTATGGAAAAAATTTTACGGGTGGCTGAATGAACGGGTCGAGTTGGATGACCTGATACAATTTATGGGAAAGAAATACGTCCCGGTTCACCGTCATTCAGTATGGTACTATTTCGGGGGCGTCTCCCTGTTCTTGTTTATCATTCAAGTCCTGACGGGAATTCTTCTGTTGATGTACTACAAAGGGAGCGATGAATTTGCGTTTGAGAGCATACAGTTTATCATGTCGAAGGTCCAATTCGGCTGGCTGATCCGGTCGATTCACAGTTGGACTGCGAACCTGTTTATCCTGACGGCAATGATTCATATGTTCAGCGTCTTCTTCGAGAAATCGTACCGCAAACCCCGCGAGATCACCTGGTTCACCGGCATGCTGATGTTCTTTCTTGCGCTCGGCTTCGGGTTCAGCGGATACCTCCTGCCGTGGAACGAGCTTGCCTACTTTGCAACGAAGGTCGGCACGGATATCGCGGGTGTCGTTCCGGTGGTCGGCAAACCCATCATGATTTTTCTGCGCGGCGGTGAGGAAGTCACGGGGGCTACGCTCTCCCGCTTTTTTGGTTTTCACGTTGCGGTGTTTCCCGGAATCTTTACCGTGCTGCTCGGCGTTCATCTTCTTCTGGTTCAGCGGCAGGGAATGAGCGAACCGTTGTCATCGGAAAATGGACCGGCAGCCGAGCGCAAGACAATGCCTTTCTTCCCGAATTTTTTGCTCCGCGATCTGCTGCTCTGGCTCATTGTGCTGAATCTGCTGGCAATTCTTGCAGTCTTCTTCCCGTGGGAACTGGGAAAGAAAGCAGATGCGTTTGCCGCAGCGCCGGCAGGAATAAAACCGGAATGGTACTTCCTCTTCATGTTTCAATCGCTGAAATATATTCCCGGAAAACTCTGGATTTTTGACGGCGAAGTGTTCGGAATTATACTCTTCGGCGCCGCCGGATTGCTCTGGATGCTTGTCCCAATCTGGGATAGAAAGAGCGCTCGCGGAGAGAAGAATCGGTTGATCACGTATATCGGCCTGTTTGTTGTCTTCTATATGATAATTCTTACGATGATCGGATGGGCATCATGAAGCTTCGCGTATCTTTGTTGGTCGCGGGATTGATTAGCGTGGCTGCGGGGCATGGCGCCGCAATTGCAGCAGACCAATGTTTGACGTGCCACGAAGCGCTTGACGATGCGCCGTCGAAATTATTCAAACATGATGTGCATTTCGGGAAGGGTTTGTCGTGCGCTGATTGCCACGGCGGGAACTCGAAGTCGGAAGACGCAGAAGAGGCAATGAGCAAGAAGGAAGGTTATATCGGCGTTCCAAAGGGAGATGAGATTTCGAAAACGTGTGCGAGTTGTCATGCTGATTCGGAGGCCATGAGGCGGTATGGTTCGCAGCTGCCGACGAACCAATGGGAAAATCTTCAAGCGAGTGTTCACGGGAAGCTTTCGACAACTGGAAAAGAACATATCCTGCAGTGCACAACGTGCCACTCGGCACACGGGATTGTCTCCGTAAAGGATCCGGCATCGCCGGTCTCTCCGTTACATGTTGTTAAGACGTGCACACAGTGTCACGCCAATGCCGCTTTCATGCGATCCTACAATCCTTCGATGCCTGTCGATCAATTCGATAAGTATCGGACAAGTGTACACGGCATTCGCAATGCAAAAGGCGACTCGCATACGGCGGAGTGTGCAAGCTGCCATGGCAGCCACGATATCCGTTCGGCAAAAGATGTGAAATCGAAAGTTTATCCGACGAACATTCCTGCAACATGTGCGCACTGCCATAGCGATGCTGTGCTGATGAAGGCATATAAGATACCCACCGACCAATTCGAAAAATTTTCCAAAAGCGTACACGGTGTTGCCCTTCTGCAAAAGAATGATGTGTCCGCCCCCGCATGCAATAGCTGCCACGGTAATCACGGCGCAGCTCCTCCGGGGGTAGAATCTGTCTCGAAAGTATGCGGAACGTGCCATGCGCTGAATGCCGATTTGTTTTCGTCAAGTCCGCATAAGAAAGCATTCGATGACCGTAAGCTCCCTGAATGTGAAACGTGCCATGGGAACCACGAGATCCTTGCGGCGACGGATACACTTCTCGGCGTGGCTTCCGATGCGACATGCAGCCGATGCCACACGGTGAATGAAAGTGGAAAAGGCTTCCTCGTTGCGCGAACAATGCGTGCATTGATTGACAGCCTTGAATTTTCAGAGCAACATGCCCGTCTATTAGTCGATGAGGCCGAACAAAAGGGGATGGAAATATCGGAAGCGAAGTTCAAATTGCGTGATGCACACCAGGCACGGCTTCAATCGCGAACGATGGTGCATTCTTTCAATGAAGAAAAATTCCACGATGTTGTGCAAAAGGGATTATTGGTTACAGCAACAGTTTCGGACCAAGCGAAGCAGGCGATAGATGAATACTATTTCCGACGCTATGGATTAGGGTTTGCAACGATTATTATAACTATCCTCGCCACGTCTTTGTATCTCTTTATCAAAAGAATAGAACGAAAACAACGGAACGAACGGTCGGCAACATAACCTTGGAAATGGGGGGATACCAACGCGATGCTTCAGCATTTTATATAGAGTTGGTTTACCATCATTTTGATTTTCGGCAGTATTGTTCCTGATGGCAAATGACGTTTCGACCGATGCTGGAAAAGGCTGCATCTACCCCGCAAAAGCAGTCTGAAGGATAGAAAGAAGGGCAGGACATATGCTTACCATTCTCATCATTGCAAATTCCGCAATGGCCATCTTCTTGGATTTGAGATTGTGAATGCCCGAAATCGTTAAAAAATGGGGAAATCCAACGTCGTTGGCTCGGCACATTATTTGAGTAATAAACTGCTAAAGATTTCAACGGCGAAAACCTTCAACCCTAAAAGGAAGAAAGCCTCTGATGAAAAAGTTAGTTGAGATGTTTGTGGTGGCCGCGATGATCGCTCTCTTTGCTCTCCCTTCAGTTGCACAGCACAAATACGTCGGAGTGACGATGTGCTCCGTTTGCCACAAGACTGAGAAGCAAGGGAAGCAATTCGATATATGGAAGTCAACTGCTCACGCCAGTGCGTTTAAAACGCTCCAGTCGCCAAAGGCAGATGAAATTGCAAAAGCAAAGGGTTTGACAGTGAAGGCGTCGGAAGCTCCCGAATGTCTCGAATGTCATGTGACCGGATACAAAGCGGACAAATCGCTTACGGCTGCGTTGAAGATGGAAGATGGAATCCAGTGTGAATCGTGCCATGGTCCCGGATCAGACTATAAATCAATTCCAGTCATGAAGGACACGGCGAAAGCCAAAGTAGCAGGATTAATTCTTGCTAAAGGCGACCCGAAACTTTGCACGCAATGCCACAACAGTAAGAGTCCGTCGTACAAAGAGTTTAAGTATCAAGAGGCATGGGAAAAGATTAAACATCCTATTCCTATCGCCGCAAAGTAAAGTGTATTCGCTCCATCCGTGGAGCGATACTTCCCCCGCCGGTAACCTACATACCGGCGTTCATCCCACGAGGCTCGGCAAAGCCTCCAGACCGCAAAACAATCCCGCTTCATCTTCTGATGAGGCGGGATTCCTATTTTATAGAAGGGACTGAATCTATTCTTGATACTTGGAAGGAAGTTTGTTATGATTAGATAAAACCGCAGAAAACGAAAGAAAATTTTTCGAGAACGAATGGCACAATCCTTGTCTTTATTCCCATCACACGAGTAAAGGGAATTGCCGTTATGAAATGTAAAATACTATTCATCATCCTTTTTTTTGTGACAGCGACAGCTTCTGCGCAGCTTGCGACGGGGCGATTCACAACCTCATTCTATGGATGGCAGGGCCGCAATGCAGATCTGGACGTCCAGAATTATATGCGCGGTTATGAGAATGTGCAATTCGATCTCTCCCAGCAGCACTTCTCATTCAATACAAATTTTCAATATTCAAATGATTTCGGAACGACTATCGCCACTGACCCTGACCTGCAGCTTTCGTCGTTGACTTTCAAGGCAAGAGACATCGCGGACATCGGCGATGTTTCCGTTGGCCGGCAGTATGTGTTTGCCGGAGTAGGCAATGGCTTGATCGACGGTGCGGTTGCGAAAGCGATGTTGTTTGACAGAGAGGTTGGCGTTACGCTGTACGGGGGATACAACGTCATTGAATCCCGTACGATCAACCTGAAAGAAAGTCTTCCGGACAATTCCCTTTTTGGCGGACAAATAACGGTCGAGCCGGTCGAGAATGGTATCGTCGGATTGAGTTTTATGAATATGACGCGCAAGCCGGAGCCGTTTACCGCCGTTCGGGCCGATTCATTGTTCAACCCCGAGGTGATTTTGATAGCGTATTCGCCGGAGGAAGAAGAGTATGCCAGCATCGATGCTCGGTACAGTTTCTTGAACCGGGTAAGTCTCTACGGCCGCTCGGACTATGATTTTAATTTTCAGAGAATCTCACGCGCGCAAATGGAAGCCCGTGTCGGGATACTTCCTTCATTGAGCGCAACTGCCGACTACCTGTACCGTCAGCCGGAAGTTGCGTACAATTCGATCTTCTCCGTTTTCAACACCAACAGCACACAGGAAATAGAAGCCGGCCTTGATTATCAAGTGATGCCGTTGTTTCATGCGTTCGCGCGCTTCGCGACGGTTCAGTACGTGGACGACAATAGCGAGCGTATAACGGTCGGCGGATCGTACGATATTATCAACCTCTCCTATACGCAAAATTTCGGGTATGAGGGGGACCTGAACGGCGTCTCCGTGCAAGCGGTTTATCCGATGATGGAGCGAAAATTTGTGCCAAACATCGCCTTCGGTTTTGCAGATTATCAATTATCAGACAATGCTCCCAAAAATACAGTTTTTAACAGCAGTATTGGCGCAACGTACCGTCCCATGCCTGCATTATCTACCGATGCCCAGGTGCAGTGGATGCGTAATCCGCTCTACTCGAACGACGTCCGCGTGTTTGTAAAAGTAAACTACTGGTTCAGTGATCGTCTCAGTTGGTTCTAAGGAAACCCTATGAGAAACAAAATTCTTTTGTTTGGAGTGTGTCTCGCGGCGGCAGTTGTTGCCGCATTCGGCGGTGGCTGGTCGGATAACGGAAAAACGAAAGCCGAAGACGACAGCGTGAAGGTGATCAAATTCTCCCACCAGAAACACATCAATGAGTTCGGAGTTGATTGCGCAACATGCCACGTGGAAGCGGCAACCAGCCAATTGTCCTCGGATACGCTGGTTCCCGGCCATGCAGTCTGCCAGACGTGCCACGAAGAACAGGTGAACAAGACATGCGGGTATTGCCACGCCGACGAGAAGAACCCCAAAGGGTTCGCTCGGGAAGCGCGAGAGCTCCGGTTCAATCATAAAAAGCATGTGACTGACGGAAAGATGGAATGCGTGACATGCCACACCGGATTGGATAAGGTCGATCTTGCATCGGCAGCCAATATGCCTTCGATGACAACTTGCAATACATGCCACAACAATAAAAAAGTCAACAACCAATGCGAGACGTGCCACACAAATCTCGCGACACTCCGCCCAGCATCGCACAATGTCGGAAATTTTGTGAAGAACCATTCTACGTTGGCGCAGTTGAACGGGAGGGAATCACAATGCTCGATGTGCCACACGGAAAGTTATTGTGCACAGTGCCACGACGGCTCGAACTTAACCGCGTTGTCCAGCAGCGAGAAAACCGGCATGATTTCTCCCCGCACGATGGGCGACGATAAGTCGCAGGCGCTGAAAGGTCAGTCCATCCACGATATTAATTACCGATTCACTCATGGCATCGAGGCACGAGGCCATGCGTCGGATTGCCAGGTCTGTCACCAGGAACAGGCGTTTTGCAACGATTGTCATCAGACCGGCAGCCAGGCACTTGGCGGAACAATTCCGACTTCTCACGAAGCGGTAGGATTTGTTACGCTCGGCGTCGGGACCGGCGGCGGAGTCCACGCACAGCTTGCGCACCGCGAAATAGAAAGCTGTATGTCGTGTCATGACGTTGAAGGAAGCGACCCGGTGTGTATGAAATGTCATGTCGATCCCAATGGCATCAAGGGAACAAATCCAAGAACGCATCCAACTGGATTCATGGCCAGCAACCATGGTGATTGGCATACGAACGCTGGCGCAACCTGTTTTGCCTGTCACACCGACCCCAATGCAAAACCGAAATCAATGGGTGGAATTGCAGGCCAAGGTTTCTGCGGATATTGTCATGGAAAAAAGTGAGCGAACTATGAAAAAAAGTGTGTATCGCGGATTTGTACTCCTCGCGTCGATCGGATTGCTGGCCGGTTGCAGCCAATTGAAAAATGACCAGACGCCGACGGCTCCAACCTTGAGCGTCCACGGATCTGGATGGACAGACCCTACATCGACCAATTTTCACGGCAATACAGTCCGTCAATTAAACTGGAACATGACGTTCTGTAAATCGTGCCATGGCGGAAATTATGCCGGCGGCACCGCGCAGACATCCTGCCTTACCTGCCACACTCAGCCGAATGGGCCGGAAGCGTGCAATACATGCCACGGCACATTCAACGCCCCGGTAAGTAATATCGCGTTGTGGGCCCCGCCCCGGGATGTGAGCGGTGATACTTTGACCACGAGCCGCGGTGTCGGCGCTCATCAGGCGCATCTGCAAGCAACTCTTGGGAAACCGCTTCAGTGCCAGGAATGTCATACCGTGCCCGCGCAAGTCTATGTCGCAGGGCATTTAGATTCTTACCCGTTGCCCGCAAAAGTCGTTATGAATGACACGCTTGCTAATTTGGTTTCTGGGAGCGGAACGCTTGTTCCACATCCGGCGTACAATGCTGGTCAATTGCAATGCAGCAATACGTTCTGTCACGGAAACTGGCAAGTGCAAAAATCAAGTGCACCCGCCAACAGACAGTACATCTACACGGATTCCATGATCGTCGGGGCGAATTATTCTCCAACATGGACTGGAGGTGTTGCGCAGGCGGCCTGCGGATCGTGTCATGGCTTGCCGCCGAAGGGGCATTTGGGTTACGGAACGTCTGATTTTCCTGTTGCGACCTGCGGCAATCCAGGATGCCATGCCGGTATCGTCGACGGAAAAGGGAATATCCTCGATCCGACAAAGCATATCAACGGAAAGATCGATTACGAGTCGACTGAAAGAAATTTCTGAGCTTTTTTTAACGGAGCAGAGTGATGGCAGGTACGATTGTTTTGGTTGTCGCGCTGGTGAGCGGTCTGGTTGGGGTTTGGTCGTACTATCAATCCGCCGTTGGGAAACAAAACTTTTTGAGCCTTGGAAGGAAAGCTCTCTACGTTAGCGGCGCCGGGATTATTGCTGCTGCGTCATTGCTGTTAAGCAACATCCTTCAGCATGATTTTTCGTTCGCCTACGTCTGGAACTACAGCGACAGGAAACTCCCGCTTCATTTTTTGATCTCGACATTCTATGCAGGTCAAGAAGGAAGCTTCCTCTTTTGGGCTCTTTGTTCGGCCATCCTCAGTTTCTTCCTGTTACACTATACTAAAACACGCAGACTTGAAGCGCACGTGTTGACGGTATTTCTCGCAACGCAGACGTTTCTTGTGCTGCTGCTTCTCTTCAAATCTCCCTTCACGAAGATTTGGGATGCATTTCCCGGACAAGTATCTCCCGGTCAGATTCCCCCTGACGGCAAAGGGTTAAATCCTCTTCTGCAAAATTTATGGATGGTCATTCATCCGCCCGTATTATTTATCGGGTTTGCTGTTACCGCTGTTCCGTTTAGTTTTGCGGTAGCCGCATTATGGCGAAAAGATTTCACATCATGGCTGACGAATGCTTTTCCGTGGGTTCTTTTTTCGGGATTGATTCTCGGATTAGGAATAATGCTCGGCGCATACTGGGCGTACGGCGTTCTCGGTTGGGGCGGATATTGGGGATGGGATCCGGTGGAGAATTCGTCTCTTATTCCTTGGCTTGTGCTGATGGCGTTGGTGCACACGATGGTGATTCAAAAAAGGACTGGAAATTTTGTCCGGATGAATTTTGTGCTGGCAATCCTCTCCTTTCTTTTTGTCGTGTACAGTACATTCCTCACCCGAAGCGGAGTGCTTGGAGATTCGTCAGTGCATTCATTTACAGATCCGGGCACTGCTGTGTACGGCCTGCTGATCGGGTTCCTCGCCGTCTTTGCATTTCTCGGCTTCGGGATGATGTATCTCCGCCGCCATGAATTGAAGATTGGCGTTGCGGCGTTAAAATATCCTTCGCGCGGATTTGTTGTTGCCCTCGGCTCATTTGCTTTGCTGGCATTATCTGCGGTTGTTCTGTTTGGGACGAGCTTGCCGATTTTCTCGAAGACCAATGTCGAACCGTCGTTCTATGATACAATGAACCTCCCGATCGCTGCTGCAATCGCCTTGCTGATCGGCTGGAGCCTGCTTCTTCGCTGGGAGAATGAGGATGGTTCGGCACTCTTCAATCGTTCGCTCAAGTGGATTGTAGCATCCTGTCTCGTCGCAGGGGCGATGGCGTATTTTGGAGTCCATGACATCATGATGCTCCTTTTCGGTTTCGCAGCAGCGTTTGCGCTTTTCGTCAATGTCGAAATCGCGTACCTCACGGCAAAAGGCGACCCCCGCTTGATGGGAGGGAAAATTGCACATATCGGTCTAGCGCTCTTCTTTTTTGGTGTCCTTGCGTCGGGAAAATACGGCGAAAAGCAGCATCTCGCACTTTCTTTAAATACACCCCAATCGGCATTTGGCTACACGCTTACCTACAAAGGCAACAGGCCGGTCGACGGGAAAAAATTTGCATTTGATGTTGAAGTGGAAAAGGAAGGAACGCAGTTTCAGCTTTCTCCGGTGATGTACGAAACAGGGGAGCAGGGAACTATGCGCAGCCCCGATATTAAATCATTCTTAACACGGGACATTTATGTCTCTCCTGTTTCATTGGATCGTCCCGAGAACACCGCCGAACAGGGCGGGGAGACAGTTTCTATCAAAAAAGGGGAGACGGTGTCGCTCGGAAACGTCAAGGCAACGTTTGTAAGATTCGACATGGGAAGCCATGGCATGGATGCAATGGCAAGCGGCGGCGGAATGTCCGTCGGGTCAGTGCTCGAACTATCGTCCGATCAAGGAAAAGAGACAATAACGCCGGTTGCGGTCTACACGCAGCAGAGCGCGCCGTCGTTTAAACCTGCAGTATCGAAACTCCTCGGCGCAAACGTGCAGCTTGTCAGCATGAATATTGACATGGGGTCAAAACAGTCGATGGTAACGCTTCAGGTGATCCGACCGGAGTTGCGGCCGCGCCCGGGCGAGGTGCTCGAGGTTGAGGCGAGCATGAAACCGTTTATCGGTCTTGTTTGGTCTGGCACGATACTGTTGTTCATCGGATTAATCATCTCTATGTTTCATCGGAAACGCGAAGCATAGCAACGAAAGAGAAATTCACAATCAATATCATTTATTGAATGGAGCTACCATGATGACAGAAACGACGCCAAAACCGTTGGTAGAAAATGTCCCCGGAAGATTTCATGTGCTGGATTGTTGCAATGGCTGTGGGCTTTGCATGTCGTACGCCATTCACAGTTTCACGTTCGATGATTCGGCATGTTTCTATTATGTGTACCGCCAACCGGAAGGACAGGAAGAGATTGAGGATGTGCTGCGGGCAATTTCAGTATGTCCGATGGATGCGATCAAGGATAGAGGCAACTGAAGTTTCATTTCCATAGTACCGCAAGTTCCCCGACGAAGAATGTTGCGGCACGGTTATCAACGAAGCAATTTCTATGATCATCGGTATACTTAAAGAAACCGGCCTTCTGGAAAGGCGTGTCGCTCTTTCTCCTGCCGGAGTCCAGGCCCTTGTGGCACTGGGGCACACTGTGTACGTTGAACGTCTGGCGGGATCTGCAGCTCTTTTCGCTGACGATGAATATATCGCAGCCGGCGGAGTAACAGCGTATAGCACGGAAGAAGTCATCAACAGGTCCGAACTTGTATTGAAGATTTCTCCTCTCTCGGAAAAAGAATTGCAGCTGCTGTCGAAGGGTCAGGCGATCTTTTCATTCCTTCACCTTGCAATGTCGCAACGAAGACAAATTGAAGAGCTGCTTCAGCGTGAGGTGACGGCAATTGCATACGAACTGATCGAGAATATCCAGGGCGAACTTGGTGTGCTGCAGGTGATGAGCGAAATCGGAGGGCAAGTTTCTATGCATATCGCCGCTCACTACCTCCAGGGAAAAGAAGGCGGCCGGGGAATTTTGCTGGGGTCTATTCCCGGAGTTCCGCCGGCATCGGTCGTCATCCTCGGTGCAGGCACGGTCGGCAGGACTGCAGCCCGTATTGCAGTGGGCATGGGGGCTTCCGTTACCGTTCTCGACAAAGATATTTCGCGCCTCCGGATGGTTGAAGAACTGTTACAATGGAAGATTACAACTGCGACTGCAACCGACTACAACATTACACGGTCTGTCCGCTACGCCGATGCCGTGATTGGCGCTGTGCTGTTGAAGGGTGAAAAGGCGCCGCATATTGTTACTGAAGAAATGGTCAAGGGAATGAAAGCCGGCTCTGTGATCGTCGATGTTTCCATCGATCAGGGGGGGTGTGTCGAGACGAGCCGCCCAACATCGCTCAGCGACCCCGTGTTCATCCGTCATGGCGTCGTTCATTACTGCGTCCCCAACATGACGGCCGCAGTTGGCCGCACTGCCACGGCGGCACTGACGAACGCAATGGTTCCATATCTGCTGGAAACTGCTAACACCGGAATTGAAAAATCGTTTCTTGCTAATCCCGGGCTTGCCAAAGGTGTGTGTACTTTTGCAGGCCATTGCACCAACAGTGCAGTAGCGAGGATTTTTGACCTTCAGCAAGTGAATCTATTAAGCCTGCTTACGAATCGCCACAAAACTGAATACGCAGTATGAATTGGCTGGAGCAATATAAATCGAAAGTCGTATCGCTGTCAGAAGCTGTCTCCACGGTAAAGTCTGAGGACCGGATCTTTGTCAGCGGCAACGCTGCAACTCCGTTGTACTTGATGCGTGCGCTGGCCGAGCGGAAACAAGAGCTTCTTCACGTGGAAGTCAATCATCTGCTCCTCATCGGCGATGACCCTCTTTCAAAGCCGGGAATGGACAAACACTTCAGGCACAATTCTCTTTTCGTCGGCCCGGCCGACCGTGCAGCAATCGCCGACGGAAGTGCGGATAGTGTCTCGATCCATCTCTCAGAGATTCCGGCATTGTTTAGACAAGGCATTATTCCGCTGGACGTTGCGTTCATTCATTTCTCCCCCCCCGATGAGCATGGTTTTATGAGTCTCGGTGTGGAATGTGCCGGAACGAAGGCCGCTGTGGAGAGCGCGAAGATTGTTGTAGCTCAGGTAAACGATAAGATGCCACGTACGCTCGGCGACGTTTTCGTCCACGTTTCTCATGTCGATAAGATTGTCGAGTGTTCGGAAGAGCTTGAGACGCTTCCGCATGGAGGCGGATATTCTGACGTTGAAATGAAAATCGGTTCACATATCGCAGCACTCATTGAAGACGGCTCGACGCTGCAGCTGGGCATCGGCGGAATTCCCGATGCAGTGTTGTCGAACCTCGAGGGAAAAAATAACCTTGGCGTTCACACGGAAATGGTATCCGACGGGGTCGTTCGGGCGATAGAAAAAGGGATCATCACAAATCAGAAAAAAACGCTGCATCCGGGGAAAGTGATCGCAACGTTTGTCCTTGGTTCAAAACAATTGTATGAGTACGTGCACAACAACCCCTATTTTGAGATCCATCCGTGCGATTACACAAACAACCCGTTCATTATTTCACGGAACGAGAACATGGTCGCCATTAACTCCGCTATCGAGGTGGACGTCACCGGCCAGGTCTGCGCCGACTCGATCGGGCACACGATCTACAGCGGCTTTGGCGGCCAGGTAGACTTTATCCGCGGTGCGGCCGCGTCAAAAGGGGGCAAACCGATTATCGCACTTCCGTCGACGGCAAAGAACGGGACGGTATCGCGCATCGTAGGTCAATTGGCGCCGGGGGCCGGCGTCGTTACGTCCCGTGCCGATGTCCATTATGTCGTCACAGAGTTCGGCGTCGCATCGCTGCACGGCAAGAATATGCGGCAAAGGGCAGACGCGTTGATCGCCATTGCCCATCCCCAATTTCAGGATGAACTTCTCAGCGCTGTACGTTCGAAATTCAAAACGCATTATTCGCATTCGTAGCTGTCCACCAATGACCACGAAGGACTTCAGACAATGAACTGTGTGCATGTTCCAAAAGAAAAACTTGACTGGATTGCAAAAGAAAGCAATCACGTCTTTGTGCTGACCGTTGAGATGGAAAAAGTTCTCGACTGGTACCGCGACCACCCTCACTTCCCGCTGGATTATGACAAGGTGCGTGCAAAGGTCATGGAAGCGCACACGCGGATCGAAGGTATCACCACGGTGATGAACGAAATACTTGAGCCAAAGTCGCCCCAAACGGTAGAAGATTCTGCAACGGACGTTTGGCTCTGAGAATGCGCATGAAAGGATAACAAAGATACTGCACACGCTGCCGTTTCCGCAGTGTGTACTTCGCTCGATAGAAACGGGAAACAGTTCACGTACGATTCAAGCATGACAATGAAAGCAAGGAACGTTGAAATATAATTAGCGTCGACGACACCGATGAAAAAAGGGATATGGTTTGTGTTTTCTGCAGTTGCTGAGACGACGATGATATACACGACCGCAATGCGTATCGTCAGCGGCTCCACGCCGCGTGTTCTGGCATCCGGCGGAAAAGACCATGAGAACACAAATTTCAATTCATTCCCGATCAACAACTCTGCAAGGGAGTTTGACGATTGGCTTTCATAACTTGAAGGAGGATCATTATGCTTGGACAGTATTGGAAAGCAGTGCAGCAAAAAGTCTGCGTGAAGTGCATCGACGGCGACCGTTACGGTAACTGCCGTCTTTCCCCGCAGTTTGACTGCGGACTCAAAAAATATTTTTCGAACGTTGTGCACGTTATTCAGACAACCCACAGCGATAATGTTTTGGACTATTCTGCGGCGTTGCGCCGTGAAGTCTGTTCCCATTGCCAGGAACAGACCTCCGAAGGCCAGTGTTATGTGCGGAACATGCTCGATTGTCCGCTTGACCGGTATTTCCCGCTTATCATCGGGACGATCAACGAAGTTCATGAAATGCAGATGACCCGCTGAGAACCCTCCCGGAATCGCGTCCGGGTTGTTGCAGGCGATGATAATGTATGCCGAGAAAAGGCAATTTCTTCCTTTTTGATAATAATTTCCCGCCGCAGTGCGCGGCAATTGTACTCCGTTGTCCGCCTGACAAAAATTAGGCGCTGTATTTGTTGTTTTGGGTACATCGGCCGTCCCTCTCGTTTCTAGTTTTTTCCCCCATTCCGTAATTGTGATTTCCTTGTCTTGTGTCTCTTCCTAAAAAACTGTACCATTGCATGAAACCGTGTTCTTCGCTATTAAAGACGTTCAGGTGTACGAGTCAACGGAGTTGTTGGAACAGCTGCACAGACAGGTGAGCCCGTAAATGCTCAAAGGATGAGATGATGGAAAAAGAAACGATATTGCTGGTCGAAGACGAACCGATGCTGCTGGAATTGCTCAAGGCTGTTTTTGAGGAAGATGGGTATCGAGTTGTCACCGCTGCGGACGGTGAAGAGGCGGTTGAAATTTTTCGTCGGAAAAAAAACGAAATCGGAGTTGTGCTGACCGACATGGGCTTACCGAAACTTGGCGGATGGGAAATATTTGAGAAACTTCGCGGAATTGATATCAATGTCAAAGTCATTCTCGCGAGCGGCTTTGTTGATTCGGAAATGAGAAATGAAGCGATAGAAAAAGGAGCGATAGATTTTATTCAAAAACCGTACATTCCCAACACAATTCTGAAGCGGATACGCGAAGTACTCGATTCACTCTAGCACACCTGCTCGTTGCAAAAAGTATCGCTTGACGATTTTTTTCTTGTCTTGTGAGATGGCCGATAAATCCCCGCTGTAAATTCCGCTTCCCACTTTTGAGAATCAACTCAGATCCCTTTCCACAATTGGTAATTTTCTTTTCCGACACACTTTTTTCTTTCGCTTTTGCACGGCAAAAAGTAGCACGATATTTGTATTTTTTGTATCAGAACAACGTCAATTTCAGACATCTCACTACTGCAACAAAGGATAATAAAAAAAATGGCTAGCAACGATCTATCAGAAAATAAACGGACAATGGTAACGATTGATGGCAACGAAGCGGCAGCGTTTGTTGCTCACAAGACAAACGAAGTGATCGCAATCTATCCTATCACGCCGTCATCCGGAATGGGTGAATGGTGCGATCAATGGTCCGCCGAAGGCAAGAAAAATATTTGGGGAACAATTCCACTCGTCGCGGAGATGCAAAGTGAAGGGGGAGCATCCGGCGCCGTGCACGGTGCGCTGCAAACCGGCTCGATGACGACCACTTTTACTGCGTCGCAAGGATTGTTGTTGATGATCCCGAACATGTACAAGATTGCGGGAGAATTGACGTCGACGGTTTTCCATGTTTCGGCCCGTTCGCTCGCGACACAAGCGCTTTCCATTTTTGGCGACCACAGCGATGTGATGTCTGTGCGTTCCACAGGGTTCGTGTTGCTGGCTTCAAATTCGGTGCAAGAGGTCATGGATTTCGCTTTGATCGCTCAGGCGGCTACACTGGAATCCAGGCTCCCGTTTCTTCATTTCTTCGATGGCTTCAGGACATCGGCCGAGGTTATGAAGATCGAGCAGCTGACCGTCGACGACATCCGTGCAATGGTGAATGACGAATTGGTGTTTACACACCGCCAGCGCGCGCTGACACCGGAAAAACCGGTTCTCCGCGGAACAGCACAAAATCCGGACACGTTCTTCCAATCCCGTGAAACAGTCAACCCGTTTTATGCCGCATGCCCGGACATCGTTCAAAAAACGATGGACAAATTTGCCAAGCTTGTCGGGCGGCAGTACCATCTGTTCGACTATTTCGGAGCGCCCGATGCAGAAAGAATAATCGTCATTATGGGCTCCGGTGCGGAGGTCATCCACGAAACGGTTGAAGCGTTAATGGCCAAAGGGGAAAAGGTCGGCGTGCTCAAAGTACACTTGTTCCGCCCGTTCTCCGTCAGGCATTTTGCCGAGTCCCTTCCGAAGTCCGTGAAATCGATCGCAGTTCTGGATAGAACGAAAGAACCGGGTTCTGCAGGCGAGCCGCTGTATCAGGATATCGTCACGGCGTTTGGTGAAGCGATGGCAGAAGGCTTCTCGCCCGTTGCCGTTGTCCCGCGTATTGTCGGCGGACGGTACGGGTTGTCGTCGAAAGAGTTTACGCCCGCGATGGGAAAAGCCGTGTTCGACGAACTCAAAAAATCAAAACCGAAGAACCATTTCACGGTGGGCATCAACGACGACGTCTCGCATACGAGCCTCGAATACGATGCAACGTTCACGACGGAAAAGGACGACGTGGTGCGGGCGATGTTCTACGGGCTCGGCGCGGACGGAACGGTCGGAGCGAACAAAAACTCTATCAAAATTATTGGCGAAGATACATCGAATTATGCCCAGGGATATTTTGTCTACGATTCAAAAAAGTCCGGCACTACGACCGTCTCGCACCTTCGTTTCGGTCCCCGGCCGATTCGTTCATCGTACCTGATCGACAAAGCAAATTTCGTCGGGTGTCATCAATGGCTGTTCCTGGAGAAGTACAATGTTGTGAAAGAACTCGTCGAAGGCGGAACGTTCCTTTTGAACAGTCAATTCTCCGTTGACGAAGTCTGGAGTAAATTGCCGCGAATTACTCAGGAAGAAATCATCAGGAAAAAACTGAACTTCTACATCATTGACGGATATGCCGTTGCCGCAAAAACGGGAATGGGCGGAAGAGTGAACACGATTATGCAGACATGCTTCTTCGCGATTTCAGGCGTACTTCCAAAAGATGAAGCGATCGCGGCGATCAAACGGTCTATTAAGAAGACGTACGGGAAGAAGGGTGAGGACATCGTGAAGATGAATTTCGATGCCGTCGACCAAACACTGGCGAATCTTTTCAAAGTGAAAGTGCCGGGGAAGGTTGACAGTACGCTCGAGTTGCCGCCGGTCGTTTCGGATAAGGCGCCCGACTTTGTGAAAAATGTCCTCGCGAAAATTATTGCCGGGTTCGGCGACGAGCTTCCGGTGAGCGCCATGCCGGTCGACGGAACATTTCCGACCGGTACCGCAGCGTGGGAGAAGCGGAATATCGCTCTCGAAATTCCGGTATGGGACGATAAGATTTGTATTCAGTGCGGCAAATGTGCGCTCGTCTGCCCCCATGCCACGATCCGCATAAAGGTATACGATAAGAAATATCTTGCCGGCGCCCCGGCGGCGTTCAAAAGTACGGAGTACCCGAGGCAAGGAGTACCGAAGGAATGCAGTACTCGATTCAAGTCGCACCGGAAGATTGTACCGGATGTGAGCTGTGCTTCGAGGTCTGCCCGGTAAAGAACAAAGCCGAAACACGGCTCAAAGCTCTCAACATGGCTCCTCAACCGGCGTTGCGCGGGCAGGAACGTGCGAATTGGGATTTCTTTCTCACACTTCCCGAGGCCGACCGCAAAACCGCGAAGGTTGACACAATTAAGGGATCGCAGTTCCTTCAGCCGTTGTTTGAATTTTCCGGCGCGTGCTCGGGCTGCGGCGAAACACCGTACATTAAATTAGTGACACAGCTCTTCGGCGACAGAACCGTCGTAGCGAATGCAACCGGCTGTTCTTCAATTTACGGAGGCAACCTTCCGACGACGCCATGGACGAAGAATTCCGACGGACGCGGTCCGGCATGGTCGAATTCACTTTTTGAAGACAATGCAGAGTTCGGTCTCGGCTTCCGCCTTTCGATCGATAAACACAAGGAATATGCGTCGGAGTTGTTAAAAAAACTTTCGCCGACAATCGGTGAAGAGTTGACAAACGCAATTCTCAATGCCGACCAATCAGATGAGGCGAAGATTTACGAACAGCGTCGCAGAATCGAACTCCTCAAGGATAAGCTGAAAGATGTGAAATCGAGCGATGCGCAGCATTTGCTTTCTCTCGCGGATTATTTGTTAAAGAAAAGCGTCTGGATCATGGGCGGTGACGGCTGGGCGTACGATATCGGGTTTGGAGGGCTGGATCACGTTATCGCATCCGGCCGCAACGTGAATATACTTGTGCTCGACACCGAGGTGTATTCCAACACCGGCGGACAAATGTCAAAATCTACGCCGAGAGGTGCGGTAGCGAAATTTGCCGCCGGCGGCAAGCTGCTTGCGAAAAAAGATCTCGCGTTGATCGCCATGACGTACGGAAATGTGTACGTCGCACGCGTTGCGATGGGTGCTAACGACCTTCATACGGTGAAGTCATTTCTTGAAGCCGAAGCATACAACGGTCCGTCGCTCATCATTGCGTACTCTCACTGTATAGCCCATGGCATCAACATGAAACTTGGTCTTGAGAGTCAGAAGGCAGCAGTTGAATCGGCGTACTGGCCGCTGTTCCGGTACAATCCTGACCTCGCCAAACAAGGACAGAACCCGTTCCGGCTCGACTCGAAAGCGCCGAAACTGAAATTAGAAGAGTACACGTACAAGGAAATCCGCTACAAGATGCTCACGAAGAGCGCCCCCGAAGAAGCGAAGCGGTTGATGAAACTCGCGCAGGAAGATGTTACTTCTCGGTGGCATTATTACGAACAGCTTGCGGCGATGAAATATGACGGGGTGAACGGCGAGCACGGCAAATAAGCGACTTCTAACAGGCAGGGTCCAACGGCCCTGCCACTTAATTTACTGGCACACTCTTATGTAATAGCAATCACGAGGAATCAATGGATCTTTCCACGACATATCTCGGCTTCAAATTAAAAAACCCGGTCGTCCCCTCGGCGTCGCCGATGTCCCGGACTGTTGCAGGCATCAAAGCAATGGAAGATTACGGCGCTTCTGCGGTTGTTCTGTATTCTCTTTTTGAAGAGCAAATCCGCCACGAAACGAACGAGCTCGATCATTTCCTATCGTACGGAACGGAAAGCTACGCCGAAGCGATTTCGTATTTTCCGAAAAAGGAGGATTATTTCCTCGGCCCGGAAGAATACTTAAAGCATATTCAGGATGTGAAACGCTCCGTCGATATTCCCGTCATCGCAAGTCTAAACGGATCGACGGTCGGCGGTTGGACCGATTATGCTAAAAAGATCCAAGATGCCGGAGCCGACGCGCTGGAACTGAATATTTATCACGTCCCGACCGACCCTGAAAAAACAGGGAACTATGTCGAACAGATGTATCTCGAAATTCTGCAGGCTGTGAAAGCGAAGGTGACGATCCCCGTTGCGGTGAAGCTGTCGCCGTTTTTCAGTTCGATGGCGAACATGGCGAAACGCCTCGACGAGCGCGGGGCGAACGGATTGGTCCTGTTTAACCGCTTCTACCAGCCGGATATCAATCTTGACGACCTCGAGGTTGAACCGAGCGTCGTGTTGAGCAGTTCTGATTCTTCCCGATTGCCGCTTCGATGGATTGCTATTCTCTATAAAACGATCAAGGCGGACCTTGCTGCGACGACAGGAATTCATACCGGCGAAGATGTGATCAAGATGACAATGGCAGGAGCAAATGTGACGATGGTATGCTCCTCGTTGCTGCGCAACGGCCCGAAACGGATCGGTGAAATACTCACCGGGGTCCAAAAGTGGATGATCGAACGAGAATATGAATCCCTCGACCAGATGCGCGGCAGCATGAGCCATAAATCTGTCGCCAACCCTTCCGCGTTAGAGCGCGCAAATTACATGAAGGCATTGAATAGTTACATGTAGAATGTTCAAAGCGGCCGCTGTTTTCGATGCGGCGGTCGCTCTCTTCTTGAGATCCTCTTACTTTCTCAATCTGTGATTTTTCCATCCCGTTCATCTCTTTCGAAAAAATTTGCAAGATGTTACGGTGTTTCCAAAGAAGTCTAATATCCATTCACGATTTACCATTCACATTTTTTAAGATATCATAATTTTCTGGATACGGTATCGGGCATCCGACATCCGACATCTATTTGACTTTGCTCCAATTTCTTGGTAAATTTTCGATGCAGTTTGGTTTATAGTATCAGTGTAATTTTTCAACATCGATTATTCTTATCTTTTGGAGGTTCTAATGGCTGTTAAAGTAGGTATCAACGGATTCGGCAGAATAGGAAGACAGATCATCAATGTTATGGCGGATAAAGGGTATCTCGGAAAAGAGATCGATGTGGTTGCCGTCGTTGATGTGAGCACAGACGCACAATATTTCGCTTACCAGCTCAAATATGACTCGGTCCATGGACATTTTAGAGGAACGGTAAGCAGTGAAAAAGGCAATGCAACATCGGAAGCGGACGATGTCCTTGTTGTCAACGGCCACAAAATCAAATGTGTCCTTGCACAAAAAGACCCGTCGCAATTGCCGTGGAAAGATCTTGGCGTCGATATCGTTATCGAGTCGACCGGGTTGTTCACGGATTCAGAAAAAGCTAAAGGGCACATCACCGCTGGCGCAAAGAGAGTCCTCATTTCAGCACCTGCAAAGGGCGACGTGAAAACTCTCGTCATAGGAGTGAACGACAATGAATATGACGCCGCGAAGCATCTTATCGTTTCCAATGCATCGTGCACAACAAACTGCCTTGCTCCAGTCGTGCATGTTCTTTTGAAAGAAGGGATCGGCATCGAAACCGGTTTGATGACGACAATCCATTCGTATACTGCAACGCAAAAAACCGTCGACGGGCCTTCGAAGAAAGATTGGAGAGGCGGACGTGCTGCGGCGATCAACATCATCCCGTCATCAACGGGTGCTGCAAAGGCAGTGGGCGAAGTTCTCCCTGCAACAAAAGGAAAGCTGACCGGCATGTCATTCCGTATTCCGACGGCAGATGTTTCCGTTATCGACCTCACATTCCGTTCGGTCAAGGACACTTCGATTCAGGAAATTGACCAGTTGATGAAGAAGGCGTCCGAAACGTACTTGAAAGGAATTCTGGGTTATTGCAATGAGGAAGTTGTCTCGACCGATTTTATTCATGACGATCGATCCTCAATCTACGATTCCCGTGCGACCCTTGAAAACAATTTGAAGGGCGAGAAGCGATTCTTCAAAGTTGTTTCCTGGTACGACAACGAATGGGGTTATTCAACCCGTGTTGTCGATCTGGTGAGAAAGATGGCGGGAATTGTAAAGTAACAAAATCAGCGACTACTGAACAAGGGCTGAAGCTCGTAGCGCGAGTTCAGCCCTTTTGTTTCTTGTTTTAATCCAACAGGAATCGTTGTAAACGATTCCTGCCCATCACCAACAATATAACCGACTACGACCATGAAAAAGCTCACTATCAATGACATCGATGTTCGCGGCAAACGTGTTCTTGTACGGGTGGACTTCAACGTGCCGCTCGACGATAAACAGAACATCACCGATGATACTCGCATCGTCGAATCCCTCCCGACAATTAAAAAGATTCTCTCTTCCGGCGGTAAAGCAATCCTGATGAGTCATCTCGGACGCCCGAAAGGGAAACCAAAACCGGAATTTAGCTTGAAGCCGGTTGCAGCGAGGCTGGAGAAACTCCTTGGCAAAAAAGTGTATTTCGCTTCGGATTGTATCGGTCAACCCGCTGAAGCCGCGGTTGCGGGTTTGAAGGAAGGCGAATGCCTGCTCCTGGAAAACTTGCGCTACCATAACGAGGAAGAAGCGAACGACCCAGCCTTTGCGAAATCCTTGGCAAAACTCGGCGATGTCTACGTCAACGACGCATTCGGCAGCGCTCATCGCGCCCATGCATCGACTGAAGGCGTTACGAAATTCATCTCCATTTCAGTCGCCGGATTGTTGATGCAGAAAGAGCTTGAATATCTCGGCGCCGCAGTGGACAATCCTGTTCGTCCTTTTACTGCCATTCTTGGCGGCGCAAAAATTTCCGGCAAGATCGACGTTATACAAAACCTTTTATCGAAAGTCGATACGTTAATAATCGGCGGCGGCATGGCATATACGTTCTATAAAGCCCAGGGGTTGGAAATCGGAAAATCGCTGCTCGAGGCGGATAAGGTCGAGCTGGCGGGACAAATTCTTGCCGAAGTGAAAAAGAAGAGTGTGAATTTCCTGCTCCCGGTGGATTGCGTTGTGGCGAACGAATTCAAGAACGACGCTGAGCGCAAAGTTGTCCCGAAAAATGCTATTCCTGCAAGCTGGCAGGCTCTCGACATCGGCCCTGCCACAGTTGAACTCTTCTCAAACGAAATAAAGAAATCGAAGACCGTTGTCTGGAACGGCCCGATGGGCGTTTTCGAATTTCCGAATTTTGCCGCCGGAACGAATGCCGTTGCGCGTGCGTTAGTAGAAGCAACGAAGAAAGGGACGACCACAATCGTCGGGGGCGGTGATTCCGCCGCTGCTATTACGCAGGCGGGAATGGCGAAGAGCGTAACGCATGTTTCAACAGGAGGAGGCGCATCGTTGGAGTTCCTTGAAGGCAAGATTCTTCCCGGTGTTGCCGCGCTGACAGACAAGAAATAACAACCCCGCGGTAATTAGCCATCCGATTGATGTGAGCAATCGGATGGCTGGTAGGTGATCCCAATTTGCCTCTCAAGAGACGGTCGTTTATATTGAAAAAGGAGAACAAGAAAAGAGATGGCGTATAATCGAAATCAATACAATAATTATTACCGTCCGAGCTTTTTCGGTGGATTCAGTTTTTTCCCGCCGGTAATCAAGGCGCTGCTTCTTTCCAACATTGGCGTGTTCCTTGTCATGCTTTTCTTGGGAAATTTCCGCCTCGGCGATTATTCGCTCTCACTTGTCATGAATGGATGGTTCGCTCTCTTTCCGCTTGGGCAGGGTTTTCAAGTGTGGCAGCTCTTCACCTACCTCTTCATGCACGCGGGCTTCAGCCACCTCTTTTTCAATATGCTCGCGCTCTGGATGTTCGGGATGGAATTGGAGAACACGTGGGGATCTCGAAAATTTCTGACGTATTATTTAGTGTGCGGCGTCGGTGCAGGTTTAGCGAATCTCCTCATTGCTCCATTATTCACATCGGTCGGACCGACAATCGGGGCATCTGGGGCGATCTACGGGGTGCTGCTCGCCTTCGGGTTGATGTTTCCGGACCGGCTGATTTTCATCTATTTTTTTATCCCGCTCAAAGCAAAGTACTTTGTTGTCCTGTACATGGTGATAGAATTTGTGTCTGTCGGGAGCACGGATGGCATTGCCCACTTCGCTCATCTCGGCGGTGCGGTCGTCGGCTTTATTTACCTTCTTGCCGACGGATTCCGTTTTTCGCGGCCAATCAGCTCAGGCCGGCCGCGGAACGTTTTTTCAGGATGGACAGGACCCCGGCGATCGAATGAAAATTATGAAAATGTCGCCGACGCTCAGGTCTACGACATCAAAGACTACCAGCAGAAAGAAGAAACCCAAGTCACCCAGCAGCGGATCGACGATATTCTTGACAAGATCAGCAAAGGCGGATACCAAAGCTTGAGCGATGAAGAAAAGAAAATGTTGTTCGAGGCGAGCAAAAAGTTAAACTAATTGTGGTGAGTTTTTATGGATACGCTATTACCAATTCTTGAACAACCGCGGGCAGAAGAGGCGGCACACATCCATTACAAGGTCGGCGTCCGGCGGAAAACACGCCAGGTCAACATCGGCGGAGTGAAGGTGGGGGGAGGGGCGCCGATTTCCGTTCAGACGATGACGAAGACGAAAACGGATGATATTGCCGGGACGGTTGCGCAGATCAAGGCCGCGGCAGAAGAGGGCTGCGATATTGTACGCGTGACGGTGAATGATAAAGAAGCGGCCGAAGCCATGGCGGAGATTGTCCGACAATCGCCGATCCCCGTTGTTGCGGACATTCATTTTAATCACGTCTTTGCGCTGAAAGCGATCCAGGCGAATGTGGCGAAGGTCCGGATCAATCCGGGCAATATCGGCTCGAAGGACCGCATCCGCGAAGTGCTGACTGCGGCAAAAGATAAGGGCATCCCGATCCGCATCGGTGTGAATTCAGGGTCTCTCGAAGAAGATATTCTCGAAAAGCATGGCTACCCGACGGCGGAAGCGTTGTACGAAAGTGCCATGCGGCACGTCGGGATTTGCGACGAGTTTGATTTCCGCGATGTCATTATATCCGTAAAATCCACCGATGTACGTCTGATGATAGAGGCATACCGTTTGGTTGCAGCCCGCACGGATATTCCCTTGCATCTTGGCGTCACGGAAGCGGGACTCACGAGAGTCGGAACGATCAAATCTGCCGTCGGCATCGGCACGCTGTTGGCGGAAGGGATCGGCGACACGATTCGCGTTTCACTTACCGATGAACCGGTGAAAGAAGTTGAAGTCGGGAAAGAGATCCTTTGCTCGCTCGGCCTTGCGTCGCGAAACATAGAACTCATCGCGTGCCCGACATGCGGCCGGATCGAAGTCGACCTCTTCAGCATCATGGCACAATTGGAAGAAAGGTTGAAGGGTGTTAAAAAGCCCGTTAAGATTGCGGTACTTGGCTGCGTGGTGAACGGGCCGGGTGAGGCAAGTGAAGCGGACATCGGCATTGCAGCAGGGAAGGGCGTGGCGATCCTTTATCGTAAAGGAGAGATGATAAAACGGGTGAAAGAGAGCGAGATCGTCGACACGATTGTGGAAGAAGTGGCGAATTTCAAACCGAAGGTGTAAAAGGAATAACCCTCGCGTTAGCCGGTGATGTTCTTTTGATTACTGTAAGATCAAATGTGTGACTTCGAATTGTTGAGCTGATTTATTTCAGCCGTTGGAATTTGCAGGAAGTTTTTATTTCATCACGGCCTCAGTTTCATAAACCTCTTTCCGAAAACCCTGTCTGCACCCGCCAGCACACCGATACTCAATACTATGATAAAAACTGTTTTCCAGAATTGAACTCCGCCTGCGCTTTCAATTGACTGAGAAATCGTTGACGATCCATTCACGAATGTTTGTATGCCCTTCTCATAGATTTCGGATAACGGAGCGACAACATTCGTCAATGACGGCGAATTGTTGTTAGATTGACCATTCACGCCGGAGACTTTGGAAATTGCCAGTCCAATGACGGCGAGCACTACGATCATTGCCACGAAACTCCCCATCTTACTGAGAAGCCGCAGGGCAAGAGGATCGCGTGCCGGCGAAGCCACATTAACCATGACCAAGGAGGCTAAACGCTCCGGTGCCTTAAAGAGCGGCTCTGATTGTACGATGCTGTGCGTTGAACGCTCCAACTCGGCCCGCCGCCGGCAATAAGGGCACTCGGCGAGATGTGATGCAACCTGGCCGGCTCGTTCTTTGCCAAGCCGATTGTCGATAAACTCAAAAAGTTCTGGTGTTGTTGGGTGATTCATCGTGCAAGCTCCTCGGTACCAATTCGTCGAATGATTCCATCGCGCAACAATGCGCGCGCCCGGAATAAACGCGCCTTCACGGTTCCTAATGGCGATCCGGTGATTGTAACAATCTCTTCATAGCTTAGGTCGTCGAGGTAGAACATCGTGGCGATTCCGCTGTACAAAGGGGGAAGCTCATTCAGCGAATCTATGACCTGCTGCCTGAATTCTTTTCCCTCAACAATCGAATCCGGAATCTCACTAAGATCCGGAATTTCATCTCTCCATTCCTCCTCAGGTTTGTCGGATGAGATTGATTGCAACGGCTCCCCTCGCTTCGATAAGATAGTCGAGCAAACGTTGAACAAAATCCGGTACAGCCACGTCGAAAATGTTGACCGTTTCTCGAACTGCCCGAGCGCGTTGAAAGCCCTCACGAATGCGTCTTGAATCGCTTCTTCAGCCTCTTCCCGGTTTCGCAGCATGCGCATCGCAAGCGTCATGGCCTTGTCCTTGTGTCGTTCTACAAGATCGGCAAATGAACGCGTGTTGCCGCCAAGAACCCGGTTAATGATCTCATGGTCTGACAGCGGTTCCATCAATATCTACGCGGTATGTGCATACTACTTTGACTTCAAAAGCACAGCCAGGGTTGCGTAAAAAGCATTTGACTTTCCCGCAACCTTGTCCTCTCTTTTCAAGTCAAAGATAGTAAAGAGGCAAACGAACATCAATCAACTCTACACGGAGGATCATATGACTGAAGGGACGTTGGGAATACTGGTTCCTATTACAATGTTCATCGCTATAGCAGCAATTCTTTGGAAAGTATTTGACTCAAGGCATATTGAGCGGAAAGCAATCATCGAAAAAGGACTGAACCCGTCTGATTACATGGAAATGTACAAACGTCATGCGTTCGCGACAAATCCTTTGTCGAGTTTGAAATGGGGTCTGGTCGCGATATGTGTAGGTGTTGGAGTTCTCGTTGCTACGGTCCTGAACAACTGGTACCATGATGAAATGGTTTTCCCGAGCATGATACTTCTCCTTGGCGGAATTGGGCTGGTTGTGTTCTATTCTATTGCATCCAAAAAGCTAAACCAGCCTCAATGAGTTGCTGGTTTCTTTTGAAGAATAATTCTCACGCGAAATCGATACAGCAATGAACACACGTCGACTTCGCGTGAGAAATCCCTTTTATTTGACCTCAATTTCCTCTATATTTCTTGTGTAGGAGTTTTCCACAATTTCACACAAGGAATAAAATTTTGCCCTCCCATTTGAATATCCTTTTTATCGGCGACATCGTCGGCAAGCCCGGGCTTGAGATGGCTTCTACGATCCTCAAAAGCCTTGTTGAGAAACACCGTATCGATCTATGCATTGCGAACGGAGAAAATCTCACGGATGGCAAGGGTCTTTCGGAGGAAGATGCAAAGAAGCTTTTCGATCTCGGCGTTCACGTTATCACGTCCGGCAATCATGTGTGGGATCGCTGGGACTCCCGCAAGGTGCTGGGAGGGAACAGAAATATTTTGCGCCCCTTGAATTACCCGCGTGAGAATGCAGGGAATGGATTTGTGGTCTACGAGTTGGAGGGAAAAGCGAAAGTCGGCGTCCTGAATGTCCAGGGAAGGACGTACATGCAGCCGCTGGATGACCCCTTCAAAACTGTTGATTGGGCGCTCGGAAAGATCAACGAACAAACGAAGATTTCGATTCTTGATTTTCATGCGGAGGCCACCGCAGAAAAAATCGCGATGGGATGGTATGTCGACGGACGGGTCAGCGCTCTCGTCGGGACGCACACTCACACTCCCACCGCCGACGCAAAGATTCTTCCGCGCAGCACAGCATACATCACCGACGTCGGCATGTCGGGGCCGTATGATTCGGTGATCGGAATGAATAAGGACCAGGCTATTCAGCGCTTCCTGAAACAGACGCCGTATAAGTATGAGACAGCGACAAACGACGTTCATCTCTGCGCGGTTGTGGTCGAAGTTGAAGTGGAGACTGGAAAAGCCTTGAGGATAGAGCAAATTATCTTCCCAAAATTCTGAAAACCGGTGAAAAGTATAATGTGAAAAGTGAGAAAGAAGTTCGTTTTACTTTTTACGTCTTACCTCTAAATCCAAAATCTTCTAGGACAAACAGATTATTCACCATGTCGGCAATTATCATTGACGGAAAGAAAATATCAGAAGAGATTCGGCGCGAAGTCAAAGAATCGACGCTGCAACTAAAAACCCGCACCGGAATTGTTCCAGGTCTCGCTTTCATTCTCGTCGGTGAAAATCCGGCATCAGAGTCGTACGTGAAGAGCAAAGGAAAAGCCTGCGAAGAATTGGGCTTTTATTCCGTTACGGAAAAAGTGCCTGCGTCGATTTCGGAAGCTGAAGTCCTGTCGATGATCGATTCTTTCAACAGCGACCCAAAAATACACGGCATTCTTGTCCAACTTCCTCTTCCCAAACATATCAACGAACAAAAAATTATTGAAGCGATTTCACCGGAAAAAGATGTCGATGGTTTCCATCCGATCAGCGCGGGCAGAATGATGGTCGGCGCTGATACCTTTTATCCATGTACACCCGCAGGAATTTTGGAACTCCTGAAACGGAGCTCGATTAATCCATCCGGCAAACACGTCGTTGTTGCCGGACGGAGCAACATTGTCGGCAAGCCGATCGCCAATATCCTCCTGCAGAAAAAAGAATGGTGCAATGCGATTGTGACCGTTGCGCACACCGGCGCTGCCGACCTCGGCTACTATACTCGCCAGGCTGACATTCTTATTGTTGCGATAGGGAAAGCCAGGGCCATCACTGCATCGATGATAAAACCGGGAGCTGTGGTGATTGACGTAGGCATTAACCGCATCGAAGATCGTTCGACAAAAACCGGCACTCGTCTCGTTGGCGATGTCGATTTTGAATCGGTAAAAGAAGTAGCCGGAGCGATTACCCCTGTCCCTGGCGGCGTTGGACCGATGACGATCGCCATGCTTATGGTGAACACACTGAAATCAGCTGATCCCTCCCGGAACTTTGTCGTGAGTTGAAACCTTTCCACGATCACTGTATCTAAATTTTTCAATCATAAATTTTGATGAAAGCCATACTTTTTCTCACATTCCTTTTTGTGCTGTCTTCTCACACATCGGCTCAAACTCAGGATGCGGTGAACAAGTTTCGTTTGGCACAAAGTTTTGAGCAGGCGGGAGAGTATGACCGTGCGTGTCAATTGTACGAAGACCTTGTCCGTGCCGATTCGGTGAACTATGCATACTTCGACGGTCTTCGTCGCTGTTACACGCAATTGAAAAATTATGATGGAGCGATCGCTATCAGCGTGCGCCGCCTGAATCAGCAGCCCCGGGATATTAACATCATGGCAGCGTTGGGGGCCCTGTATTACAAGTCGGGGAACGAGGCGCGCGGGGATTCGATGTGGAACGCCGCAATCGCTGTTGCACCGAAAAACGCGACAAGCTACACGATCGTCAGCATGGTCCAATCGGATAATCGGCTTTTCGATAAATCGATCGCTACCTATCTTCGGGGAAGAAAGGAAATCGGCGAGCCGACGTTGTTCGCAGGGGAACTGGCAATGCTCTATTCGTTGATGATGAACTATGGCGAGGCAACACGTGAGGATCTGACGATGCTTTCGCTCAATGAACATTTAATTGATCTTGTGGAATCACGGTTGGCAGGTTTCACTGCAAAGGAGGATGGCCTTACGGCTGCGACAAAGACGGTTGAAGAGGCCGTCGCAGGGGAATACAAAGGCGTTGTGTTCCGGCGGTTGCTCCTATGGCTCTATATGGAAGGAAAACGATTTGACAAAGCGTTCGAAGTCTCCAAACAAATTGAGGAATCGACTCATTCGAACGGTGCTGAAATGGTATCGTTTGCCGATCTGGTGTTCAAGGAAAAATCATACGCCGTTGCGGCGAAAGCGTACCGGTATGCAATCGACAATTATCCAAGGATGCCCCAATTACCGAGTGCGAAATTCGGCTATGCGCGCGCTGTAGAGGAGCTTGGTGCAACTGCAGATACGCTCAACGATGTACAGGCAATGTCCGGAGCTTTTCTCTCGGAGTCGCAGCCGGGGTATCACGGTGCCATGGAATTGTATCTTTCGTTGTCAAAGGAATATCCGCGCTCTGAGGTCAGCGTGCAGGCGTTATATCGTGCAGGTCTGATGGAATACAAGCGCTTTTTTGACTTAGATGCGGCAGCGGAGATTCTCGATTCACTGCTCATGCTTCCTCTTGCCCAGCGGATGTATCCGGCAATTCTGGAAACTACCGGAGAGATCGCCGTTGCGCAGGGAAAGCTCGATGAGGCATCTCACCGGTATTCGAGTATCCTGTTATCACCGTTTGCGTTGCCCGAAGAAAAAACACAAGCGCGGTATTCTTTGGCGGAGATTCAATATTTCCAGGGGAATTTTGACAGCGCCTCATCCATCCTTCAGGAGATCGCGCAGGTTTTGTCGGACGATGAATCGAATGATGCCCTGCTGCTTCTTCACTTTATTAAAGAGAATCAAGCAGGGTATACCGGCGCATTAAGGGAATATGCGCGCGCCGCCCTGCTGGAACGCCAGAAGAAATTTTCGGAGGCAATTCCGGTATTGTCGTCCGTCGTCCAGGCTTTTGCAGATGCTCCACTTGTTGAGAATGCTCTTATTAAGAAGGCGGAACTTTCCATTGTTGTGGGTCAAAACAATGAAGCCCTCATTTCATACCAAAAATTGCTTTCTGATTGTCCAAAGAGTATTTTTCGAGACAAAGCGCAGTTCGGCATCGGCGAAGTTTATCAATTCCAATTGAAGGACAAAGAAAAGGCAATTCATGCTTATGAGGAACTTCTGGCATCATATCCCAATTCTTTGTTGATCGAACAGGCCCGGAAGAGAATCCGCGAATTACGCGGCGATGTCCTGTAGGGGCTTGACATCAATGTTCCCGCTGTGTACCTTCTTTGAAGAATCTTTCATGGAGGTTTGTGCTATGAAGAGTGTGATATGTGTTTGTCTCTTTGCGGCGAGCACGTCGGCCTTTGCGCAAGGCTCGTATCCTTTGGCCGATGACCAGATTCGCTCCGAGATGTCTGCAAGCGAACTTCATTCATTCCAATCGTACGACCGCGCAGATTTCGGGATTACAACAGGGTTTACGGGTTTTAAAATTGACGACGTTGCACGTGATGGTATCACTATCGATCTTCATGCACTCCTCTCCAGGGTTTCACCGATACGAATAGAATTCAATGCTGGGGTGGTTCTCTACAATACCCCTTCTGCACCTGTCGGCCAATCTTTGTCGAATTTGCCCTACATCAACCAAGCGAACATCTATTCTACAAATCAATTTTTACAACCTCGATCCAATCTAGACTTTGCCCTGGGCTATGTCGGGAGCGACATTCTCTATTATTTTTCTAATGGAAAAGTGCGCCCGTATGTTGCTGCCGGAGTGAAAGCAGTGGCGTGGCAGATGAGCGAAGGGGTCGCCGGAACGCTTGCGCCCTCTCTCCGCACCGGGATTGAAATTGCGATGGGCTCATCGTTTTCCGGATTTGCTGAGGCCCGGTACATGTACGGATTTCCAAATATCCTGAATCAATATGTATCATCGCTTAAATACGTTACGGATGTGGCGTTCGGTGTGTCGTTTGCACCCAGGCTGTAAATATTTCAATTGAATCTTTTCTCCCCCGGTCATCTTTGTAGACGATGATTGTTATTACTTGATCATCTATTTTTTTTCAGATCCGCCGTTATGCCATGACAGCCGATCGATGATGTCCCTCCGGAGGAGCCTCCATCCCCGGCTACCCGATAGTTCCCATATTCCAAAACGTCTCAATGTTCTATTTACTTGGTGTTGTGTCTGCAGGAAAAAATGCTGGAGGGCGGCAATGCAATTGAACCTGGAAACGATCCGTGCGCACTGTATGGAAAAGGGGGGAAAGGTCAAAGAGGAATTCCCCTTTGATGAGTACATACTTGTCTTTAAGGCGAACGGTAAGATTTTCATCCTTATCATGACCGAAGCCCACCCGCTGACGATTAACCTGAAGTGCGACCCGGAACGGGCAATTGAACTTCGGGAACGGTATGCTGCTGTTACGCCCGGATACCACATGAACAAAAAGCATTGGAACACCGTTGTACTCGATGGGACAATACCGCCCCGCGAAATATTTGCAATGATCGACCACTCGTACGACTTGATAGCGAAAAGCGCAAAATCGCCGGGTCGAAAAAAGCTCGTCAAGAAAAAATCCCGATAAACTTTTTTTCAAACCCCATGATCCGAACTTCTTCTTTTCGATCTCTGATCATCGTATCGATTCTCTTTTCCGCAACAGCCTTCACGCAGGGATTGAAATATCTCGTCTACGACAAAGACCAGATTCCGGGTTCTGTTTACAAAGAAAGACGGGAACGATTAATGGGGGAGATTGGCACGGAGGCAGCCGCGATTTTCTTCTCCGCGTCGGAAAAGAATAGAAACGGCGACGATGACTATCCATACCGGCAAGACGACAATTTTTATTATCTAACCGGGTTTAACGAGCCGAACGCCATATTGATTATGATTCCGAAAGGGGTAGCACTCCGCAGCGAACAGGATTCAGCAAGAGTTGACACAGTCCGTGAAATTCTTTTTGTCGAGCCGCGGGATGCGCGGAGTGAAAGCTGGACCGGACGGCGTTTCGGTCCGGAAGGCGCGGTAACGCTGCTCGGCTTTCAAAGAGCTTACACAAATCAAACATTCAGAAAAATGTTTCCTTCCATAGTTTGGGGGGGAAGGATAAATTCTGTTTACGTCTCACCTATCCCTGAAACGGGGGGCGAGTTGATGGAATTGTTGCAGCCTGTCCATGAATATTTGGACCGATTGAAATCGGCAAATTCGACAGTTGAAATTCGCGATCCCGCGCCGATAGTAAGAAAATACCGCGCTGTGAAATCCCCGGAAGAAATTTTGTTGATGACAAAAGCTGCTCATATCAGTGCGGTAGCCCACAAACAGGCCATGATGTCGTGCAAACCGGGAATGACGGAATACGGGCTGCAAGCGGTGTACGAATATGTCTTTCGGAGATTAGGTTCCGAGTACAACGCGTACTCTTGCATTGTGGGCGCGGCAGAGAATTCGGTAATTTTGCACTACGAGTCCAACCGCAGGCCGATCAACGACGGCGATATCGTTCTGGCTGACTGCGGCGCGGAATACCATAATTATGCGAGCGATGTGACGCGGACGTATCCGGCCAACGGAAAATTCAGCGATCCGCAGCGGAAGGTCTACCAACTTGTCCTGAACGCGCAGAACGCGTGCATTGCGATGATGAGGCCGGGCGCAGTATGGAGAGATGTGAGCGTGACAGCCGATTCAGTGCTGCTGGAGGGATTGTTTTCGCTCGGTATCGTGAAAGAAAAGAACCAGCGCGAATTGCGAAGATTTTTTCCTCACGGACTTGGGCATGCGGTCGGACTCGACGTTCATGATGTAAGTTCAAGCATGATGATACCCGGAGTAATTTATACGATCGAACCGGGAATTTACATCCCTGAAAACGCCGAAGGTGTCGATCCTAAATTCTTCAATATCGGCGTGCGCATCGAAGACGACATCCTCATCACTCCCGAAGGACATACAATTCTCTCGGGCGAAGCGCCGCGGGAAATTAACGAAATTGAATCATTGATGAAGAAAAAAGAAATTGGCGATGTCCCGGTCGAGTAGCAGGTGACATGCCGGTTTCCTTCGATTTTCCTGACGAAATACCAATGCCTCCGGTTTCTAGTCTCCGGTCTGCTCCACCTCTCCTTCTCGTTTCTGCGGTGAAACATTACAATAATTTTCTTTGTTCTTCGTCTTAAGATATAAACAAGGACATTGTGTGACGGACGCGCTTACCATTTCAAAAGAGACAGCTGCGACGCTTGACCACACGGTCCGGTCGGAACGTAAACGCTTGTTGGATTTCATCCGCAAGCGGGTGCGCAACCAATCGGACGCGGAAGATATTCTGCAGGATGTTTTCTATCAGCTGGCGACGAGCTACAGCGTTACAGAGCCTATCGAGAAAATGACGGCATGGCTTTTCACAGTCGCCCGGAACAAGATCATCGATTGGTATCGGAAGCGCCGCCCCGATTCTCTTCCTTCTGCCGCCGACGATCCGTCTGCACCGCTGAATCTTGAAGAGATCCTGTTCGACCCGCGCCAAAACCCCGACCGGGTCTATGCACGGTCGCTGGTGTGGACAGAACTGTCCGAAGCGCTCGATGAACTTCCCGATGAACAGCGCGATGTTTTTGTGATGCACGAGTTGGAGGGACGGAGTTTCAAGGAAATTGCAGAAATAACGGGTGAACCGTTGAACACGCTTCTTTCGCGCAAACGCTACGCGGTGCTGTTCCTGCGCGAACAACTTCAAGAATTGTACGAAGAAACAGAAAACTTATAGGAGGAATGTATATCATGAAACATTGGTGGCTTATGAAGGCTGCGAAATTTGTAGTGGTGATGATCGTAGGAATGCTGATACTCGGCGCCGTCGTCATGGAGTTATGGAATGTGCTGGTGCCCGATATTTTCCATGGACCGGCTGTAACATTTTGGCAGGCGCTTGGACTGCTTCTGTTATCCCACATTCTCCTTCGCGGATGGGGTCCATGGAGACATGCAAACGGATGGCGGCATGACCGGTGGAAGCATCGGTTCGAAGAAAAACTGTCGGCGATGTCTCCCGAAGAACGCGATAAATTTAAGGAAGAATGGCGCCGGAGATGCGGCTGGTCGTACGACGATGCGCACTCGGCAAAAGAACAACCGAAAGTTTGATGCTTTAGAATGAAGCATGCTGCGGGTGCGATGGAAAAAATTCAACGAACGGTGGCGGTTGGGAAGGCGTTTCTTCCCAACACCGTCGTTTTGGTGGAATGAGGGTTCAGTTAGGAAAGAGGGAGCTTGACCGTTTTCCAGTCATGCGTTTGGAGAAAAAGCTCCTCGTAAAAATCATTCCGAGGGATTTGTCGCTGCTTTAGCTCCGGCACGACGTTTGAGAGGCAGGTTTTCGTTTCAGGCGATCGTTCAGTTTTTCAACTGCGTCTTTGGGCGACGAAGACGCCGTGATGTAGTGAGTGCACGATTCTTTTCCTTCGAACATCAGTTCTTGGTTGAGCGTGTCAATTACCCCGTTCCAGAAATTTCCCAGAACGATCACCGGCTTTTGTTCGATAACGCTTTTGTTCATAAACTCCCAGACGCTTGCGAGTTCGAGAAGCGTTCCCGTCCCCCCTTTGAGCACAATGTACCCGTCGGCAAGCGAAATCAATTCCATCAACCTGTCCGTCAAGGATTTGACCACGACCCTTTTGTCAATCCACGGGTTTGGTTCAATGCTGAAAAATTCGCTCACCACGCCGATGGTTTTTCCCCCGGCCTCTTTCGCCCCGCGGGCAGACGCTTCCATCGTTCCGCCGTAGCCGCCGTTGCACACAACATATCCTGCCGTTCCCAGCTCCCGCCCGAGTATTCTCGCTTCTTCATAAAACGTATCCCCCTCAACAGGCCGAGCGCTGCCGAAGACGGTAATAATTGGTTTTGTCGTTGCTTGGTCATTCATAATTGTCGTTGTCCACGAAGGGCACGAAGGGACACGAAGAGTTTTTAAACGCTTTCGAAGAGCAGATTGTTTTTATTGATAGGTCGCGCTTTATATAACTAAAAGTGAGATTTATAGCTTCGTGCGTCTTCGTGCCCTTCGTGGACATTAATTCCAGAATTCCCATGATACGCCGAAACGGACATTCCGGGCATACATCGGATAGAATGGTGTCAACATATATTGGTTGTCGGAAAGATTTTCCCAAATAAGATGGAGATAAGCGTCGCCGAGCTTTCCAATGACGAAGAAATCCGCCGTTCCGCTTGGGCCAAACGATTGCAGCAAAACATACGGAACGTACAATCCAGACTCGTCCAATGGAGCCATTCCTGATTGTTGTGAGATGTATCTTCCGCGAAAACCGATTTTGAGTTCAAGGTTTCCGTTGACGAGCTCGTTTTTATAGTACAAAGACCCGTCAAGGTATAGCTCAGGAAGAAGCTGAAGCTTTAGGCTCTCGTGATAATAGTCGGGCTGCTTGAGATACGTTGCCTTTCCTTCCACAAAAAAATGATCGTAGGAAGCCTTCAGGGAAACATCAACGCCGTTGTAGACATTGAGGGCCGGCTGGTTAAACTGCAGCGTATAATTCGTGGGGGAGCTGCCGCCTATAGTGTCAACCAGAATGGGGTTCTTGATCTCCCTGTGGTTGAGTGATACCGTGCCGCTCAGAAAATCGGAGATGGAAAACCGTGTCCCGACCTGAATGAGTGTGTGCTGTTCATTTTTCAACCATAAGCGCGGCGTTGGCAAAAGTGTAGAATCACTCGACCAGTAAAGCTCTTGCAGGGTTGGAGTGCGCTGCGAAACGGACATCCCTCCGAATAACGATAACGATGAATTGATCGAGAGTTGAGCATCAGCTCCCGCTCCGGGAAGATTGTGGTCGCGGTAGTAATCGTCCCTCCCGAAAACAGCAAACGTTAACGGCGAAAATATGGTGACTTCTTCCTTTGCGCTGGCGCTGAATTTGTTTAGTTTGTGTCCGCCGACCTCAGGGCTCGATTCAACTTGAATCTCTTCTGCCTGGGCGGTCATACTGAATATCTGGGCGGCGCTTTCTATTTCATTCCGCAGAAGTACGCCGGCGTTTGAACTGCGGTTGTCAGAGTGGGAAAGAACTCCGTTAAATGGAAAACTCCAATCTCGTACTTCGTCGCGATACTCCCTTAATTGATTGGAGTAGTACGCCGTCAATGTTGTCACTTGCATCGTGTCGCCGGTAAGATGGCCGGCGGCAGTGAGATCGAGATGATGATTATATATCTTTTCGTACGCCTCATTGTTTGAAACGAGCGCTGTTTGTTCGCTAAAGTAATCGCCTGGAGGTGTTTGGAGATAGTCGATACCTCCAAACATCCCCGTAATCGCTTGTTCGTACAAATGCGAGAAAACGATATTGAATGAATTAGAGACGTCGTACCGGAGCTTTGTTCTGAAAGACCAGGCGTCATAGTCGGAGTTCGTATAGCGTCCGTCATAATTCTGGTAAATTTGATCGTAACCGAGTGCATGCCGCTCCAGCCCGAACATGAAATTAAACCTCGAAAAAATGTTCTGGCTGAACATCGCATCCGTTTGCGCATATTCGTCGTTGCCTTGGCTGTAGCGTAGACGCGAGTACGGTTTATTCGTGTAGAAACTTTTCGTGACGATGTTGATCGCCCCGCCCGTCGAGTTCATTCCGTAGAGCATTGCCTCCGGCCCCGTAATGAACTCTATTCTTTCGATATAATCTGTCGGAAACAATATCATATCGTATGTCCCGGTAATCGGGTCGGCCTGACTTCTTCCATCAACAAGAAAGGCAATACCGCGCTCATCCACGCCGCCGATCGTCAATTCATTGTGCTGTCCCGGACTCCCCATGTCGCGGATATACATCCCGGGTTTTGTCCAAAGCAGGTCCCCGATGTAACGGTACTCCATCCAGGGAATTTGCGATCCGAGAATTGCCTCACTTGAATCGCCATACGGCTCGAGCGCGCCGATGAGCGGAATCGGTTTGAGATGAATGAGCGAATCCTTTATTTGTCCGAAGGCGGGCGAATGTACCTCCAGGGAATCTCTTCCTATTGCCGGAACCGTCTTTGCCGTATCTTGAGCGAAAGAATTCTGAGATGCAGGGCATAGCACAAGGGTGGCAAGGAAAGTACCGATGAATATGCGCGCGTGTGTAGTGCCGGGCATCAGAGTGATGGAATAAAATTGGGGGGTGTAATGGAAACGAAATGCGTGGGTCGAAAGAAATCCCCCGCTTTCCGGGCGTTGTTTTCATCGTTGAACAGTCCAAAAACTGAGGAGCCGCTTCCGGACAAGAGAGCGTACACCGCGCCGTGCGAAAGGATTTCTTGCTTGAGTTCGGCAATTTCCGGGTATGCGTCAAACACGACTGGTTCAAAATCATTTTCCATGAGGGATGGAATTGCCCCGACGGTGCATGTCGCGCCGTCGTAAAATTTTGTACGCAGGGGCACCAGCCGCCTTCGCTTCGATAATTCGCCGTATGCCCACGCGGTCGAAACATGGATGTTCGGGGTAACGACGAGAACGGAATAGGGAAGTGAAACGTTCACAAAATTTAACCGTTCTCCCCGGCCTTCAGCATACGCGCTCTTGTTATGGAGAAAGTACGGGACGTCCGAGCCGATGTTCAATGCAACCCCCGCTATGGTCGAGGCATCGATTGGAATATTCCACAATGCTGGGAGTGCGGTAAGAACTGCAGCAGCGTCGCTGCTTCCGCCGCCAAGGCCTGAACCGATTGGAATTTGCTTCTTGAGGTGAACTGCTGCGCCTCGCGTTGTACCGGCTTCAGTTCGGAGGAGCTCGACCGCTTTCCAGCACAGATTGTTCTCGTCTGTGGGGAGTATGTGATTATTGGACGTGATGGAAATGGAAGTTTCCAACGGCTCGATAGTCAGTTCGTCAAAGAGGTTAATGCGGTGGAATATGGTCTCGATATCGTGGAATCCATCTTCTCTCTTTCTGATTACACGAAGCCCTAGATTTATTTTGGCATACGCCTTAAGAACCATGGTCAAAGATACGAGGAGATTGTCGAAGTTTCAAGGTGCGCGGCCGTTCGTTCCTATGAAACAATTGAGAGTAAGGACGAATGTTGCTATATTCTCGTTATTGTATTTCTGATATTCTTTCAACAAAAACCTTTGGACCTATGCAAACACGCGAAGCAATTGTGCGGCACGTTCAGAATCTTACATTTATCGGCAAAGCCGGTTCCAATCATTGGACAACGGTCGATTCTTCACACGGTGAGAATTTGGCCGCAGCCGCCTCACCTATGGAGCTTATCCTGATCGCACTCGGCGGGTGTACGGGCAGCGACGTGGCAATAATTCTGGAGAAAAAAAGAGTCCGTTTCACAAAGTTTGAGATGAAAGTTACCGGCGAGCGTGCAGCGACCGACCCGAAAGTGTACACGACGATACACATCAACTATATTGTTGAAGGAGTTAATCTTAAAGAGAAAGACGTCGCTCATGCTATCGAACTTTCGATGACGAAGTACTGTTCGGTCAGTGCGATGCTCAAGAAATCCGTTGACCTGACGTATTCGTACACGGGTACTGGAAGCGGGTGCTGCGGCGGGATGATTTAGGCCGGCAAATTGATGTCTCTGAGCTTGATGATTTCCTTTTCTATTCCCCGGATGTTATTATCAAGCTCTTGAATGACAGCCCGGTCGTTTGCGTCCAGCTTTTGTCTGGAAATAATGTCGGCGCTGATTTTGATTGCGGCAAGGGGATTGTTGAATTCGTGACAGATGGTCACGACAAGCTCTTTGATCGCTTCGTTTCGTTTCTGGCCGAGAATCTTGTTTTTCTCTACCTTTGCGATTTGCCTTTTCAATTGAACTCGGTTCAAGACGTTCAGGAGCGTTCGGGGAAGGACTGATTCAACAATTTCTTCTTTCACGAGAAAATCTTCGACTCCAAGCTTCATCGCTTCGACGGCGAGCTTGAAGTCCTTTCCCGAAGCGATGAAAACAAGCGGGACGTCGATCTTTAAACTCCGGATCTCTTTTGCAAGCTCTAATGCAGTCATTTCGCTCAAATAATAATCGACGAGGACGACTGCGATGGTTACATCGGTCCTCAGGCGTTCGATGCCGCCGGCGCCGGTTTTTTCCCATGTTATCTTGAAATCGTTTCCTTGAAATTTCTTGAGCTGAGACTGTGCAGTTTTTGCGTATGAAATGTCGTTGTCAATGAGTAATACATGAATAAGGGGTTCGTTCATTCTTTTCCTTATGGTGTTTGCCATGGGATAAAGTAGCACAACTTTACGTTTTAATCAACAGAAGCCCAATTTTTTCAAATTTCTTGTTGATTTTAATCATCCGATTGTCTATAATTTACAGCCGAAAAGGCGAAAATCATGAGGAGTTCCAATGGCAGAAAAAAATAGCATTCTTGTTGTGGATGATGAAGATGCGTTGCGGACTGTATTGAGCAGTGAACTTGAAAGCGAAGGGTATGTCGTGGCAACCGCCGGAGATGGCGATGAAGCAATATCCGTTCTGCAGGGGAAGTCGTTTGATTTAGTCCTGCTCGATATCAAAATGCCGCGCGTCGACGGATTCGAGGTCCTGCGGTTTATCAAAGAACGCTACCCCGCTACAAAGGTGATCATGTTGACCGGGTTTGCTGACTTGAAGAATGCAATTGAGTCAAAAAAATTGGGGGCCGAAGATTTCGTCAGCAAACCGTACGATCTCGTCGATCTTCTAACGACCATCGAACGGGTTCTTACCAGCGAATAATCCCAGCCGTCCCTCGCTTTTACCTTTCCCACGGGCATTGCCATGGCTCGCACTTACAATATTCTCATAGTTGATGATGAGCAGAGCGTCGTCTTTCTTCTTAAAGAAGAACTCTCGGAAATAGAGAAGTACGACGTTACCGTTGCGTACGACGGAGCCGAAGCGATCAACATCCTTCAATCCCACCCGTTCGACGTCGTTCTTCTTGATGTCAAGATGCCCCGTGTCAGCGGGATCGAAGTCCTCAAGTACATCCGCGAACAGCATCCGACAACCATCGTCCTCATGTTGACAAACTTTGCCGATGTCAAGACAGCAATCGAGACAATGAAACTTGGAGCATACGACTTCGTCAGTAAACCGTATGAACGTGAAGAGCTGCTTGCGACCATCGACCGTGCTCTCGAATTACGCCGCCTCACAATTGATAACAAGCTCATGGAGTACGAGCTCAACCGTCAAGGGTTGGCTCGTGAGTTCATCGGGAAAAGTCCTGCAATCGAATCTCTCATCCGCACCGCGCAAAAAATTGCCGACAGCACAGCAATCGTTCAAATTCAAGGACCCAGCGGTACGGGCAAGGAATTGATAGCGCATCTCATTCACACATCGAGCCCGAGGAAGAACCGTCCGTTTGTAATCGTCAACTGCGCTTCCATACCCGATGCGCTGTTGGAGAGCGAATTGTTCGGCCACGAGAAAGGTGCTTTCACGAACGCATACGCGATGAAACAGGGGCTGGTGGAAGTTGCGAACGGAGGCACACTGTTTTTGGATGAAGTCGGCGACATCAGCCCGATGATTCAGCCGAAGCTCCTCCGGTTTCTGGAGACGGGGGAATTTCGCCGGGTTGGCGGGACAAATGCGATGAAGGTCGACGTCCGCATTGTTTCTGCTACGAACAAGGATCTGCAGAAAGAAGTCGAAGCCGGCAGGTTTAGAGAAGATCTTTTATATCGCTTGAATGTGGTCACACTTCGCATCCCGCCTCTCAAAGACCGAAAAGAAGATATTCCTCTGCTCATCGAAAATTTTTTAGCGAAAAGAATAAAAGGAAAAGCGCAGAAACGCCTCAGCGAGGAGGCACTGCAGCTCCTGTTGCAATATGATTGGCCGGGCAACGTCCGGGAAATGGAGCATGTTATCGAGGGGGCCGTTATTCTATCGCACGACGAAGTCATTACGGCAAAAGACCTGACTCTGACGGCATCGGTACGAATGCAAAAATCGAATCCCGTGCCTCTGCTTCAGAAAGAGGGTGAATATTTATCGTTGGAAACCATGGAAAAAATGCAGATCGAACTCGTTCTGCAAAAAAATAATTACAACCGGTCGAAAACCGCTCAGATGCTCGGCATCACTCCAAAGACTTTATACCTCAAGATCAAACGCTACGGCATTAGTACTCCCTCCAAAGAGTAAAACCTTCTAAATTTTTTTCTGGATCTTCTGCAACTTTTTTTCCCTTTTTCCGAATACTATCACAGAGCCGAAATCACCAACATAACAATGAGGAGGTTAGTATGAAGAAGGGATTGGAAATACAACGCCTGTTAACGGTTGCCGCGGCAGCTGTTATGGCATTTACTTCCGCTGTCGCATCACAGCCGGCGGTTTCCAGGTACGGCGATGTTGACTGGAAAAAAGCAGAAGCAAACTACATAGCGGCGTTAAGTTCGGACAACCTCGGCATCAGACAGAGTGCAGCAAGTTATGTTGCTGAATACCAGCTTAAAGGAGCCGTGGTGCAGCTGATTCAAATTCTAAAGTCTGATAAGGTCGAGAGTGCAAGGATGTCCGCGGCACTGGCATTAGTTACTCTCGACGATATGAGGGGGCGTGCTGCCGTCGAGGAATCTGCGTTGTATGACGGGAGCGACAAAGTGGTAAAATTCTGCCAGTCTCTCCTGAATGCGTCGCCGGAAAAATTAGGCGCTCTGCAGTAGAAAGAGTTGCTTTCATTCTCTCCCCCTAAGCCAGGGTATTACTCAAATGTTGTACGAGTAGAGCCCTGGCTCTTTCATTTTTCGTCCAGTCCTCTTCTCCCGGCAACCTCAATACTCTAGCGACGATTGACTTTCGTCCATTTTTTCGGTAATTTTTAAAAATTTTCATTTGGCGGACTCTCTTCATTGAGCGTCCCGTTAGGAAAGAAAGCTCTAATGTCGAAATTTCAAGGTCTTGATTATTACGATATTGGCTTACAACTAAGCGAAGAAGAGACACTCGTCCGCAGCACAGTCCGGGAATTTGTAGACGATAACATTCTTCCGATCATTGAGAAATACAATCGTGAAGGGACGTTTCCGATTCTGCTTGTGAAAGAGATGGCGGAGCTTGGACTTTTTGGAGCCACCCTCCCTGCAAAATACGGTTGCGCCGAACTGAACAATGTAGCATATGGATTAATGATGCAGGAATTGGAGCGAGGGGACAGCGGAATACGCAGTTTCGCCTCGGTTCAAAGCGCATTGGTCATGTATCCGATCTACACGTTCGGTTCTGAAGAACAGAAAGATTGCTGGCTTCCGAAATTGGCGAAGGGAGAGAAAATCGGCTGCTTCGGATTGACAGAGCCGGATTACGGGTCCAACCCTGGCGGAATGATTACTCGTGCCGAAAGAAAGGGGGACGATTTCTTGCTCAATGGAGCAAAAATGTGGATCACCAATGGGACGATTGCTGACGTCGCAGTTGTGTGGGCAAAGTTGGACGGTGAGATCAAGGGTTTTCTTGTCGAAAAGGGGACGAAGGGATTCGAAGCTCCAGAGATGCATGGCAAGCATTCGCTTCGCGCATCGGTGACGTCAGAGCTCATTTTTCAGGACTGTGTTATTCCTCAGAAGAATCTTTTGCCGAAGTCCGACGGGCTAAAATCTCCGTTGATGTGCCTGAGCCAGGCGAGGTACGGGATTGCGTGGGGGGCTCTTGGTGCTGCAATGGCGTGTTATGATGCGGCGCTGCAATATTCATTATCTCGTGTGCAATTTGACAAGCCGATTGCTTCGTTCCAGATCACGCAGGAAAAGCTGGTGTATATGCTCACTGAAATCACCAAAGGGCAGCTGCTCTGCCTTCAACTGGGCAGGTTGAAAGACCGGAATAAAGCAACCTTCACGCAGATCTCGCTTGCGAAACGGAATAACGTTTATCACGCCTTGGAGATTGCGCGTTCGGCCCGGGAAATTTTAGGAGCGAACGGCATCCTCGACGAATATCCGGTTATGCGCCATGCTGCCAATTTGGAATCGGTGAAAACGTACGAGGGGACACACGAGATGCATACGCTCATTATCGGCGAGGATATAACGGGCATTGCTGCATTTAATTAAACATGAACTAAGGTTGCTCCATGCTTTTGTACGAAGGATGCACTGCGCATCCTTCGTTGTTTATATCAGTTCTGAATTACTTACAGGAAAAGTATGAAATCAAAGAAAATTATCGGCGACGCGATCACGTACGATGATGTGCTGCTTGTTCCTGCCAAGTCGTCCGTTCTTCCGCGCGATGTCGACGTATCGACCCGCTTGTCCCGCACGATCAGACTGAACATCCCCCTTCTCTCAGCCGCCATGGATACGGTAACGGAATCGGAGATGGCCATCGCACTTGCTCGCGAAGGCGGCATCGGCATCATTCATAAGAATATGGCCATAGCGAAGCAGGCGGAAGAAGTCGACAAGGTGAAAAGGTCTGAAAGCGGAATGATTCTTGACCCGATCACACTGACGGCAGATAAAACTGTCGGCGATGTTCTCGATTTGATGGCGAAGTTCAGTATCTCGGGCATTCCAATTGTCCGGGATGAAAAACTGGTCGGCATTCTCACAAATCGCGACCTGCGATTTCAGCCGAACCGAAAGCTGAAGGTTGCAGATGTCATGACCTCGCAAAATCTCGTGACCGCTCCGGTCGGAACCACGCTCGAAGAAGCCGAAGTTATTCTTCAGCGCCACAAGATTGAAAAACTTCCAGTCGTTGATAAAACGGGAAAGCTGCGCGGACTGATCACCTTCAAAGATATACAGAAAAAGAAACGGTTTCCAAATGCATGCAAAGATAAACACGGCCGATTGCGTGTAGGCGCCGCCGTCGGTGTTACCGCCGATACTCTCGATCGTGTCGAAGCTCTGTCGAAGGCCGGCGTCGACGTTGTCGTCATTGATACTGCACACGGGCATTCTGAAGGTGTACTGGAAATGGTAAAAAGGGTAAAGAGGAAATTTCCCGCGGTTGAAATAATTGCCGGCAACGTCGGCACGGCCGAAGCAACTCGCGACATTATTAAAGCAGGCGCGGATGCAGTAAAGGTCGGTATAGGGCCCGGGTCGATCTGTACGACGCGTGTTGTCGCGGGCGTCGGTGTTCCTCAGGTTACGGCAATTATGGAATGCGTTGCAATGGCCAAAAAATATAACGTGCCCGTCATCGCTGACGGCGGCATCAAGCAGACAGGCGACATCGCAAAAGCGATAGCAGCCGGCGCCGATTCGATTATGATCGGGGGATTGTTTGCGGGTTTGCAGGAAAGTCCCGGCGAGAAGATTTTGTATGAAGGACGAACCTATAAAGTATATCGCGGAATGGGTTCACTCGCGGCGATGAAGGAAGGGAGCAGGGACAGGTATTTTCAGGATGTCGAGGACGACCTTCAGAAGCTCGTTCCCGAGGGAATTGAGGGGCGTGTGCCGTTCAAAGGCGAACTCGGTTCCACGGTATACCAGATGGTGGGAGGATTGCGGTCTGCAATGGGATATTGCGGCGCGGCGTCCATTGCCGAGATGCAAAGGAAGGCACAGTTCGTTCGGATGAGCGACGCGGGTCTGCGTGAAAGCCATCCGCACGACATTCATATTACGAAAGAAGCTCCGAATTATCATATCTAAATCCTTGTTGTTGATGTTCGACTACAAAGAGAGAATCCGTTCACTGAGAACCGCGTTGGAGAAAAAGGACTGCGACGCATTTATTACCGCATACATGCCGCACCTCCGTTATCTGACAGGATTCTCCGGGTCGAACGGTCTATGCATTGTTACCCACGCCAAAGTATTTTTTCTTACTGATTTTCGCTATAAAGAGCAGATTCGGAATGAAGCTTCCTGTTCCCGCTCGTTCATTACGAGCGGCGAACTCATCGAAAAGGCGGCAGCGGAAAAACTGCTGAAGGGATGCCGGCGTGTCGGAGTAGAAAAAGAATATCTTTCGCTTGCACAGTACTCGGAACTGCGAAAGCATTTTAACCCTCTCCGATTTCTTCCGACGACTGAACTTGTCGAGTCGCTTGCAACATTGAAAACCGATGCCGAAATTTCCCTTATTGCGAAGGCCGTTGCAATCACCGATGCCGTCTTCGCAGAAATAATTAAGGTCGTACAGGCTGGAATCTCCGAGCTTGATGTTTCCGCAGAGATTTCCTACCTCCACAAAAAATTTGGAGCGGAAAAGGATTCATTCGAACCGATCGTCGTGAGCGGGCCGCGGAGTTCTCTCCCGCACGGAAGACCATCGTCAAAAAGAATTAAAGAAGGTGAGTTGGTAACGCTCGACTTTGGCTGTTTCTATGGCGGATACTGCAGCGATTTGACGCGGACGATTGCAGTCGGAAAGACTTCGGGTGAAGGACGAAAAGTGTACAGCATCGTCCTGGAAGCACAGCAGAAAGCGATTGACTCAGCATTCAGCGGGATTGAAGCAAAAAACTTGGACCGGGTGGCGCGCAGTTATATACACGCCAACGGATACGGCAGATGTTTCGGACACGGGCTGGGGCATGGGATTGGTCTGCAGATTCATGAGTTTCCGCGCGTCTCGTCTCGAAGTACGCACACACTTCAGGCGGGCAATGTCATTACCATTGAGCCTGGAATTTACCTTCCGGGAAAATTCGGCGTTCGCATCGAAGACGATATTGTTATCCGGGAAGGCAGATGCGATGTTTTGAGCAAGGCGCCAAAATCCATGATTATCGTGTAGGTGCCGGGAAAGAAGTTTACAGCAGCATTGTTTTTGTAATCTGTTTACCATTACTGTTCTCCATGCGAAGAGTTCTCGTTATTGCGTATTACTTTCCCCCGATGGGATTAAGCGGCGTTCAGCGTACACTGAAGCTCGTAAAATATTTTCCGAAATTTCACTGGATGCCCACCGTTTTGACGGTAACGTCAACGGGCTATTTTGCCAAAGACGAGTCGCTCCTCAAAGAGATTGTTCCGCTCGGTATTGAGGTCGTGCGGACAAATTCTTTTGATCCGAACCGGCTTTTCCGGAAACAGGAGGTCGTGAAAATGCCCGCAGAACGGACCCGGAAAATTCTGAGCCGCATCAGCGATTCGATTTTTGTCCCCGATAACAAAATCGGATGGAGAGGGCCTGCATTAAGAAAAGCGACGGAGCTTCTTCGGAAGGAAAAGTTTGATGCCATCTTTGCAACGGCTCCGCCGCAGACCGATTTCCTTATTGGTAAGGCGCTGAAAGAAAAATTTCGTCTGCCGTTGATGATCGATTACCGCGATTCATGGGTCGATTATCCATTTAAGTTTTATCCCACGCCGCTCCATAAATATGCAAATTATAGGATGGAGAAAGGCGTTCTGCATATTGCGGATGCGATCATCGTCGCCAGCCGCCGCACCAAAGAGCTTCTCCTTCGCCGGTATAAATTTCTCACGTACAACGACGTCCAGATCATCTCTCAGGGTTTTGACCCCGAGGATATGAAAATTGGCGCATCGGTGAAGCTGCCGCGAATCGAAAAAATGCGCATTACGTATTCGGGCGTTTTTTATGAAGACCGGACACCGGAATATTTTCTCGAAGCGCTCCATCTCGTCTATAAGAACAATGCAAAGCTTCGCGGCAGGATCGAAGCTTGCTTTATCGGAGCGTTTCGAGAAGAACATCAGAAAATTGTCAGCCGGCTTGGGCTGCAGAATTCGGTAAATGTTCTCGGCTATCTCGACCATGCCGAGTGTATTCGCTACCTGCTTGCGTCCGACGTTTTGTGGATGATGATGGGGGACGATAAAAGCTCTCCGGGAAAGATCTTCGAATATATCGGCGCGAAGAAGAAAATTCTTGCATGCCTCCCGCAGGGCATGATGCGTTCGATCATCGAAGAGGCGGGGGGAATCTGCGTTGAGCCGCGCGATGTTCCGAAGATCGCAGAAGCGATCATATCGTTGTATGAACAGTATGAACGCCGCCAATTGCGCGGTCCCCGGCCGGAAATTGTCGACAAATATAATCGGATCACGCTGGCCGGCGAAGTGGCAAAAACATTGTCTGCATTAACTGACTAACGTATGAATGTTCTTGTAATAGGTTCCGGCGGACGAGAGCACGCACTCGTGTGGAAACTGAGGCAAAGCCCGAAAGTACACGAAGTCTATTGCGCCCCCGGCAATGCCGGGATCGAAAGCATTGCTGAGTTAGTGAAGGTGAAGATCGACGATATCGACGGATTGTTCCAGTTCGCTAAAAAGAAAAAGATCGACCTCACCGTCGTTGGCCCCGAAATTCCTCTTGTGAAAGGAATCGTTGACCTGTTTGAAAAAAACGGCATGCGAATATTCGGTCCGACCAAATACGCCTCCCAGCTTGAAGGGAGCAAGGTTTTTGCCAAAAATTTCATGAAGAAATACAGCATTCCGACTGCTTCATATAGAACCTTCGCCCGATCGGAATACGCCGAGGCTCAACAATATCTCATGGCGCATCCTGTGCCCCTGGTTCTTAAAGCAGACGGCCTGGCAGCAGGGAAAGGCGCGGTGGTGTGTCATTCAACCGGTGAAGCGCAGAATACTCTGCAGGATTTTTTTGAGAAGAACGTCTTTGGCGATTCTGGAAACAATGTTGTTGTGGAAGAGTTTATGACGGGAGAAGAAGCCTCGGTCTTCGGTACTGACGGACGGGACAGACTATAGAGTCCTTCAGCCGGCCCAGGATCATAAGCAAATTCTTGACGGCGATAGGGGAAAGAATACGGGGGGGATGGGAGCGTACGCTCCGGCCCCGATCGTCACAAAGTCTTTGCTGCAACGGGTGGAAAAAGAAATTATAAAGCCGACATTAGACGGAATGCGTGCTGATGGAAAACCGTACAAAGGCTGTCTCTACGTCGGGCTCATGATGACGGCGGAAGGACCAAAAGTTGTCGAGTTCAACTGCCGGCTGGGGGACCCTGAGGCTCAAGTCGTCCTTCCGCTTTTGGAAACGGATCTGTTTGACCTGCTCTTTGCCTGCTCATCAGGAACTCTGAGGTCTGTCGAACTGCGCCACCACTCAGCCTCTGCAGTGTGCGTTGTTATGGCTTCTCGTGGTTATCCCGACTCCTACGAAACTGGCAAGCAGATTATCGGTCTTGATTCTATCCGGCCGGAAAGCGGAGTCGTTATTTTTCATGCAGGGACGAAAAAAGAAAATGGTAAGATTGTTTCATCGGGGGGACGTGTGCTCGGGGTAACAGCCGTAGGGTACGGAGACGATCTCGAAGGAACCATCGGCACCGCGTACAGCGCTGTAAAAACAATTTCATTCGACGGCGCATACTATCGAAGCGACATTGGGCGAAAAGGATTAAAACACTAACCCCGCAACGCAACTATAATAATCAACTGATACCATCATGAATATTCTCGTTACCGGCGGAGCCGGATTTATCGGTTCCAACATTGTCGACGCATATCTCGAAGCTGGACACACCGTTGTCATCGTCGATGACCTTTCCACGGGCAAGATTGAAAATGTAAACCCGAAGGCAAAATTCCACAACATCGACCTTCGGGATCCGGCGGTTGAAACCGTTTTCAAAGAAATGAAGATTGACGTCATCAATCATCACGCAGCCCAAATGGACGTGAGGAAATCCGTCGCCGACCCGAAATTCGATGCCTCTGTGAACATTCTCGGCATGCTGAATGTATTTGAGCTTGGAGTCAAGTACGGAGTGAAGAAGGTCATTTTTTCGTCGACCGGCGGAGCCATTTACGGCGAGCAGGATTATTTCCCGGCCGACGAGCAGCATCCTCTCCGGCCGTTGTCGCCGTACGGCGTGACAAAGCTCGCAACGGAAAAATATCTTTTCTTCTATAAGGCGGTGTACGGTCTTCAGCATGTTATTCTCCGGTATGCAAACATCTATGGGCCCAGGCAAAATCCACACGGCGAAGCAGGCGTTATCGCCATTTTTGCCGATAAAATGTTGCGGGGGGAACAGCCGGTTATTAACGGGGACGGGAAGCAAACCCGCGATTACGTCTATGTCAGCGACGTGGTGCGGGCGAACGTCCTCGCATTAGCTCATTCTTCTTCCGATATTTTCAATATCGGCACAGGCATTGAGAATGACGTCAACACGCTTTTCCGGATCATAAAAAAATTCAGCGGAGTGGCCTGCGAAGAGAAACACGGCGAGGCAAAAATGGGCGAGCAGCTGCGGAGCGTGATCGACCATTCAAAAGCGAAGAAAATTCTCGGCTGGGAGCCGACCATTATGCTCGATGAAGGATTGAGGAGAACGGTGGAATTCTTCAGGGAAAAGTTGAAGAAACGTGGATGAGCTATTCATTTTCAATAGAGCGCCTTCTGAGCGGTGACAGAAGAACGGTTGCGCGCGCAATTTCATCCATTGAGAACGGCGATGGGAGCGCTGACAATATCCTTTCTTCGATCTACCGCCATACGGGGAACGCGTATCGTGTAGGTATCACCGGTCCTCCGGGGGCGGGAAAGAGCACGCTTACGAACAAACTTGCCCAATGGTACCGAAAACAGAATGTGCGTGTCGGCATTTTAGCGGTCGACCCGACGAGCCCCTTCACCGGCGGCGCGCTGCTCGGCGACCGCATACGGATGACCGATGTTGAACTGGATGACGGTGTGTTCATCCGCAGCATGGCTTCGCGGGGAAGCCTCGGCGGATTAAGCAAAAAGACCCGCGAGGCTGCGGACATTCTCGATGCGAGCGGCGTTGAAGTTATTCTTCTTGAAACAGTCGGTGTCGGACAGTCGGAACTGGATATTGCCGGAGCCGCCGATACGACCATTGTCGTCCTTGTTCCTGAATCGGGCGACGGCATTCAGGCGATGAAAGCCGGCTTAATGGAAATTGCCGACTTTTTCGTTCTCAACAAAGCCGACAGGCCCGGCGCAGAGCAGGCGGTGATGTCGATTAAAATGATTCTCGGGTTTCGTCCTCATGATGAAACCACCTGGCTCCCCGATGTGTTGAAAGCTATAGGGAGCGAAGGGAAGGGAGTTCAAGAAATTGGCGAAATGATAGCAAGGCATCGTTCCCATCTTGAGCAGAGCGGCGGGTTGCGAGCGCGGCGAACGCAGCGGATGAAAAACCGCATTGAAGAAATTGTGCAAGACCAGTTAAAAGTGGAATTTTGGAATGCCGGCCGAACGCGGAAACTTTCGGATGAACTCGATGCCGTCATGAACCTTCAGAAAACGCCGTATCACGTCGCGAAAGAATTGATCAACACTTTGTAGAACGCGTTATCAACGCCTTCTGCAAATCTCACCAAACATGTGAGGATGAGCCTATGGAAGAAGCCGGGTTCGATGTCCGGCCGACGGAGAGCATGCTTATGGTGCAGCAGCTCACGCGCAATTTTGCCGAGAAAGAGCTTCGTCCGCTCGTGATGAAGTATGACGAATCGCAGGAATATCCATTCGAGACCGCTTCGAAACTCGGTGAACTCGGATTCCTCGGCGCAACGTTCCCTGAAGAATTCAGCGGGGCCGGCCTCTCTCCTCTCGATTTCACCGTGCTTGTCGAAGAAATTTCCAGAGTCGATCCTTCCGTCGGGCTTGGCGTGTGCGCTCACAATGGACTGTGCCTCTCCCATATTTTTCTTTTTGGCAGCGAAGCTCAGAAGAAAAAGTATCTCCCCGATTTATGTTCCGGGAAAAAACTTGGTGGATGGGGATTGACCGAATCGTCCTCCGGAAGCGATGCCGGCGGAATGAAGACAACTGCCGTCAAAGAGGGGAACGGATGGATCATCAACGGCGGCAAAACGTTTATCACGCATGGCTCGGTCGGAAAAACGTTTGTTGTGCTCGCGGCGACCGATCCATTGAAACCGCACTCCATTTCGGCTTTTATCCTTGAGAAGGGTATGCCCGGTTTCTCCGCAGGAAAGAAAGAGAACAAGCTCGGAATGCGTGCGAGCGATACTGCTTCGCTCATATTTGATGACGTCCGCGTAAATTCGGAGCACCTTATCGGAATCGAGGGTGAAGGGTTCAAGCAGGCACTGCAGGTGCTTGACGGGGGGAGAATCGGTATAGCGGCGCTGTCGGTCGGACTTGCTCAAGGGGCGCTCGATGCAGCCGTAGCCTATGCAAAGGAACGGCGTCAATTCGGAAAGGCACTGAGCGATTTTCAGGCGATTCAGTTCAAGCTTGCCGACATGGCGATGGAGATTGATGCGGCACGTTTGATGACACGCAAAGCCGCCTTCTTAAAAATGCAAGGAGAGAGTTTTACTCTTGCCGCCGCTCAGGCAAAATATTTTGCAAGCGAAGTTGCCACGCGTGTTGCAAACGAGGCTGTTCAGATACACGGGGGGTACGGGTTCATTAAAGATTTCCCGGTAGAAAAATTCTATCGCGATGTCAAGCTTCTGACTATCGGCGAAGGAACGTCGGAAGTGCAGAAGATGGTGATCGCACGGAAATTACTCGGTGATTCCTGAGATTCTCGCAGATTATTCGCGGATTGCAGATTGACGCAGACGCGTCGAACGATAAAAAGAGCTATGATAAATATTCCGCATTGAAAAGCGGCAACTTGTGAAGGGATCTTGCTGTGTCGATGATAGGCTCTACAGTGCAGCACGACGAATCGTTCAAAAAAAATGAAGAGGCATCACGGGCTCGGGCACGTGCGATTGCAGCGAAAGCCTCGCGCGTTCGGCTCGGCGGCGGCTCTGACGCCATTGCTAAGCATCATACGCGGAATAAACTGACGGCCCGCGAACGCGTAAAAAAGTTGATCGACCCGGCAACGACCTTTTTAGAAATCGGATTATTCGCGGCGTATGGAATGTACGAAAGCTACGGCGGAGCTCCTTCCGCCGGAGTAGTGTGCGGCATCGGCATTGTCCAAGGGCGTGAAGCCGTGATCGTTGCCAACGATGCCACCGTTAAAGCCGGCGCCTGGTTTCCGATGACATGCAAAAAGAATCTCCGGGTGCAGGAGATCGCGATTGAAAACCGCCTTCCGATCATCTACCTCGTCGATTCGGCGGGAGTTTTTCTTCCGCTGCAATCAGAAATATTTCCGGATAAAGAGCATTTCGGCAGAATATTCCGTAACAACGCGGTGATGTCTGCGATGGGAATCACGCAAATTGCCGCGATCATGGGTCCGTGCGTTGCCGGTGGGGCGTACCTTCCCATCATGAGCGATGAAGCGCTGATCGTCGATAAAACCGGAAGTGTCTTCCTTGCCGGTTCGCACCTGGTAAAAGCCGCCATCGGAGAGGAAATCGATAACGAATCGCTCGGCGGGGCTTCGGTTCATTGTGAGATCAGCGGAGTCACCGACCATAAAATGAAGAACGACGACGAATGCCTGCAGAAAATCCGGAGCATTATCGGGAAACTCGGGCACTCTCCTGGGGCAGGGTTTGACCGCGCCAAACCTTCGGCGCCGAAATTCGACGCGAAAGAAATTCATGGCATCCTTCCCGCCGAGCGAACAAAACCGTATGACATGGTCCAAATTCTTGCCCGCATCGTCGATGAGAGTGAATTGGACGAGTACAAAGCGGGTTACGGAAAATCGATCATCACCGGTTATGCGCGTGTGGACGGCTGGGCAGTCGGCATCGTGGCGAACCAGCGGTCGATCGTAAAAACGGCAAAGGGAGAAATGCAGGTCGGAGGTGTTATCTACAGCGACAGCGCCGACAAAGCGGCCCGGTTCATTATGAACTGCAACCAGAAAAAGATTCCGCTGGTGTTCTTTCAGGATGTTACCGGTTTCATGGTCGGCAGCCGTGCCGAGCAGGGAGGGATCATTAAAGACGGTGCGAAGATGGTCAACGCCGTTGCGAATTCCGTCGTTCCGAAGTTTACGTTCATCGCCGGGAATAGCTACGGTGCGGGCAATTACGCGATGTGCGGCAAGGCGTATGATCCGCGATTGATCTTCGCGTGGCCCTCTGCACAAATAGCGGTAATGGGGGGAAAACAAGCGAGTGAGACTCTTCTTGCGATAAAAGTTCAAGCGATGGAAAAGGGGGGTGCGCACATTTCGCCCGAAGAGCAGCAAACATTGTTGAAAGATATCCAGGCCCGCTATGAACAGGAACTCGACCCGCTCTTTGCCGCTTCACAATTGTGGGTCGATGGCGTCGTTGACCCGCTGGAAACACGCTCGATTATTTCCCGCGGTATCGCAATGGCGGCTAACAATCCGGCCATCCCTCAATTCAACACCGGCGTCATACAGGCATGATCATGCACAGCGCTGCACTATGGGGTCTTTTCGTTTTTCAAACTATTCTTATCGGATCACCTTCCGAAGCCCAAGATCGGATTCAGACTCCTTCGCAAAATCCTGACAACGCTGTCTTTCCAAACACGGCCGATTCTCTCTGCGATTCTGATTATTCGACGGAGGATTCATCCTTCTTAAGCTATCAGTATTTTCTTCCTCCGGTTTTTAGAGATGAGAGTACGCTTAAGCGCTACATCCGCGACCCCCGTTTTCAACAGTTACGCAGAGCGTGCAGCGATACGCTGGCAGTCGATGCCATCTTTGCGCGTGCGTTTGAAATTGCCGACGGCACCATGAGTCATGCGTTGTTGGTCGCGGCGCTTGCAACGTTCGACCATTTCCAGTTGGGCATAAAAATTCCCCTGCTTGGAGCAATTTATCTGCCGCTGACAATTGTCGAATCGCGAAAAGAGTTCGCTGAGCGCTATGCCCATTTGCCGAGACACGTTCTGCCGGATGTGGAGGGGCGGCGAAAAAGAGACAGGGATAAGTTGCAGCACTTTTTCGGCTCGGCGTATCTCACATACATTTTCAACTCGAAAGCCATAGCAAATTTTTTCGGAGATTTTGTCGAGTGGGGGGAACCGCTTTTTATCGTCGGAGGAGATAACGACGAGCGGGATAAATTCGCCAATCATCTCGGACAGGAATTCGGCATGCGGCTTCTGGACGGCGAAGAAGTTATGCCGTCCGACGTGTTGTGGCGAAAATAAAAAGCGCGACTCGCGTTCACGACGAATCGCGCTCGAGACACTTAACGCACAATCTTGAAATTGAATTGAGGACTCTGAAATTTTCCCATCAAACGAACCCATATCGGCAAAAGCATTTCTGTCCCACGAGCGGTCGTAATATCGCCGAGGTCGATGACGGTTTTCCAGCCAAACCAATTTTTTAAAATATCCACCACTGTATCCTTTGCGCCGGCGTCATTCCCGCTGATAAAGACATCGTGGCTTCCCGGAAGGAGTGAAGGATTTACCATAATATTGCAGTTCATCGTGTTTAATGTCTTCACAACGTTTACTCTGGGATATGTACGCTGAATTTGCTCTCCCAACGAATCCGTGTTACACACGGAAAGAGTCGGAGGCATCCCTTTCGAAAAGTCGAGTGGGTCGGAGATATCAATTAGGACTTTACCGTTCATATTGCTCGCGCCAGCGAGGCCCAATGCATCGAGCGATGCCATTCCCCTCGTGCAGTTGAAGAGAATTTCCCCGTATGCTGCTGCGTCGGCAAATGTCCCTTGCGATGCGTTGGCACCGCTTGCTTTCACCCACTCTCCGGCTTTTTCGTTGGCTGCCGTACGCGATCCCATTTTCACATTGTGCCCAAGCTGAACTAATTTTGTACCGATTGCTTTTCCTACCATTCCGGTCCCTAAAATACCTATCTTCATGAAAACTCCTGTGCAGTAATGTTGAGTTTTGAGCGATGATGATTATTCAGGTCTATCGATTGGATATATGGATAACGCCGCAGCCGGCCCCGCAGTTCCCGTGTCGTTACTTTCCCCGTTTTAAAAAATGTGCTATTGGAGGATGACGCTTCTTGTGTCAATCGTGTATGCCGCGAAATACCCAAGCGAACCATTGCTGATATTGGTAGCAGGATTCGCCGGAGAGAGCGCGGTTGGAGCCCGGTCCGATATAAGGATGTCATTGATTTGGTGGAAGTAATTGTACGTTGCCTCGTCGATTGAAAGCAACGACACGGTAATCGTGTCTCCGGTAACGACTAACCTTCCAGCTCTGATTCTTTCCGTCATTTCGTTACCGTTGGTCAGCTGATCGGTGTAAAGGCGATACCGCCGGCCGTCAATCGAATCGGTAGGGATCACCGTACTTGATGCGACATTTATTCGGTAGAAGTTCCCGGGCTGTGGAGGGTCTTTGAACGAAACGTAAATGTCATATCCAGGCCCCTCCCCGCGGGATTGATTCCTGACAACTGCAAACAATGTATCGATATAAACTTTGGCAGGCATAGAAGACGTTGCATTGTATTGCTTACCTTCTGAACTTACGTACATCGTATATGTGCTGCCGGCAACTCCGAGCAGTTTTGATGACAGGTATGTTCCGCTGGTGCTTTCTTTCAATGTATCCGTTTGTCCAAAATTGTCGGACACGATAATGAGCGCGTTCGAGACAGGGGGAAAATAAAGCGACGGCGCAAAATAGTCTCCCGACATGCTTAACTTCACTGAGTACGGACCCGGTTGGTCAGTAACAATTCCTTCGACGACAAGCCGCGGGTTGGCGTTATTGAGGTCGATTGAAACCACTTTCTGGCATCCGGTAAGAAAAACTGCCGTTACAATCACAAGAAAGAGTTTCCTCTGCAAGGACACAAATAGCGTTTTCATCTCAATGATATCCTCTCCATCCTAAAAGTTAAAGTTGTATGTTACAGACGGAATGATCGGGAAAAAAGTCGTTTGTACCGCTTCAGTTTGGTTGGAATTGTTCGGGCTCACTATAAAATTGATGGAATACGCATTCCATCTATCGTAGGCATTATACACCGAGAAATTCAAGTTTGAATGCGGCCCCAAAGTCCAGGTAGCGGATAAATCCAGGCGGCTGTACGCCGGCATGCGGTAACCGTTTCGTTCGGTGTACAGCGGAATGAGTCGATTATCAATAAAATAATCGCCGCTGGGAAAAGTGACTGCATTTCCGGTATAATAGACCCACACGGCTGAAAACGTCCACTTGGGGCTGTAATCATATATTGTCACGATAGAAATATCATTTGGCCGGTCTTGTGTTGCCGGGTATGGCTGCCCGTTGTTGATGTCTGCAAATTGCTGCCGGGTTCTGGAGAAGGTGTACGCTATCCAACCGGAGAACTGACCGTATTTCTTCCGAATGAGCATTTCCACACCGTAACTCCATCCTTTGCCGTATCGGAGCAATGCTTCCACGTTCGGATTTAACTGCAGGTCTGCTCCGTTGGCGTAGTCAATCAGATTCTGCATATTTTTATAGTAGACTTCTACCGAAGCCTCGTATGTATTATCCTCGAAATTTCTGAAGTACCCCACCGAGGTCTGATCCGCAAATTGCGGTTTTACGTTGTTGCTGCTTGGGACCCATAAGTCGCTTGGATTCGATGTCGTTGAGTTGGAAAGCAAGTGGAGGTATTGCGTGGTTCGAGCATACGATGCTTTGATCGAACTCGTTTCGTCAAGACTATAGTTGGCAGCGATACGCGGCTCTGGGCTTGTGTATGTTTTGATGATATCGCCGGATCCGTAATTTGCTGTATCTTTGACATTTCCGTTATTATCGTATGTATAAATTTGTGCCGGCCCTAGGAGAGAAAAGGTTGAAAACCTCAGTCCGTAGTTGAGCTTCAGCCCGGTGAAAACGTTGGCCTCGTCGGAAATATATGCGGCGTTTTCCAACGCATATCTGTTTTCAATGGTGAATGAATTGAACGAGCTTGTTGAACTCGCGGTGATGCTCCCGGGCAAGAATGTGTGGTAGATGGAACTGATGCCAAACTTTAGCGTGTTATCGGAAGTGATGTAGTACTGGAAATCGGTCTTGAAGTCTTCATCTCGTATGCCCGAAGTGATGTTGAATTGAGCGGTTCCGGATGTGACGTTGTTGGTGTACTCGTAGTCGCTGTAGATGAGCGATGTATTCCAAAAAAGATTGTCAGCGAAAATATGGTTCCACCGCAACGTGCCGGTTGCATTCCCCCAATTGAAACCAAAGACGTTTGGATAATCAAAATTATCTCTTCCAAAATAACCGGAGATATATATTTTATCCTTCTCTCCCAGCGAATAATTTGCTTTTGCATTTATATCGTAGAAGTAAAGACTCGCCCGATTGATCGAGGTATCGCTTGACAGTCTAAGGAAGAGGTCCGCGTAAGTTCTTCTTGCCGAGATGATGAATGAACCTTCATCCTTTACGATCGGCCCGTCAATGGTAAGGCGTGATGCAAGAAGCCCGATTCCCCCCGTCCCTTCAAACTCCTTTGTGCTTCCGTCGTTTGTTCGAATATCCAGGACCGATGAGAGACGCCCGCCATATTCGGCCGGCATGCCTCCTGTAATGACTTTGACATCTTTAACGGCATCGGAATTGAAGACAGATAAGAAGCCGAGCAAATGGGAAGAATTGTACACCGTCGCTTCATCAAGCACGATCAGGTTTTGATCGATACCGCCGCCACGAGCATAAAAGCCTGTGCTTCCTTCCCCAGCCGCCTGGATTCCGGGGAGCAATTGAATCGTTTTCAGAATATCTTTTTCACCCAACAGCACCGGAATCGACTTCACCTCGTGCACTTCAAGGCTGTTAGAACCCATTTCTGTAGACGTGACGTTTTTATCCGACCGCTCGGCGGTTACGACTACTTCCCCTTCCTTAATAAGCTCGGGCGAGAGAGAGAAATTTAGAGTCTGATCCTTCTTGAGGGTAATCGTATCTATCTTCGTTCGAAAACCGATAAATTGGACAATGAGCGTGTATGTTCCTTCCGGAATTGTGAGCGAATAAAACCCGTACGCATTGGTAGAAGCGCCGACTGTTTTTAACTCTTTGACAAGAATCGAAGCTCCGATAAGTGCTTCCCCTGTCTCGGCGCTTTTGATTGTGCCGCTGAACGAATGGTTAGTTTGACCGGTCGCAATGCTTGAAGTAGAAACGAAACAAACGAAGGAAAAGAAGAAAAGCACGGTAAATGATTTCATAGTAGCATGTAACGTCGGTTTATGCATTGTGGTTCCATCGTTGGAATCGTGAGAGTGCTTCTCATTCAATTCAAATCCACCAAGATGTTGCTCTGTATTTCAAACATTCCGTATTTCTTATTGTGTCGATCGGAGGGGAAGAGAAATCCATCCTCGCCGAATAGTCCTAAACTTTCTGCGATGAGAACCTACTCGTTAACAAAGGGGTGAAAAAACGTCTTAAGGGCGCAAAGTCCTAACTGAATAAAATCCGGCAAAAGATTCTATAGTATCAATTCAGACTGGCCTTGCGACTCCTTAATAAGTGAGAGGGGAAAAGAATTTTGGCGACAAGAAGTGATCTTTTTGAATCAGTGTCGACCTGTTGTAAAATGGCAGAGAATTCCCCACGATGTTCTCGGCCTCAATTGGCTTCGTTAATTAGACACCTGAAACGCTCACAAGATTCCATCATCCGGATATTTATTGACAAGATAGAAAAATGCATTCTTTCCCCAATTATCATTGGTTTCGGGCTCTGTTGAGTTTATTTACAGCAGTCTAATTACTGTAAAGGTAGCGTTTTATTTTTTGGGTCGGAGTTTTTTCGAACGGCTCTGTTTGCTCGATTACCTTGCCCAGGCGGGAAAAAGAGGAAACCTGCTCGTTTACTTGTTTTCGCACATCTTCCAGGATCGTCTTGATGTGGTCTTGGATTTGCGTTTCGCTGAGATGCTTTTCCGTGAATTCAAGATCCAGCTTTTCATAATCGAGATGAATTCTCGCCGCCAGTGAGCCTTCGTCTTGAAATACAAGGGATTCAAGCACAATGTCCGAGCGGTTTACAATGGATTCAACCGCCTCCAGATAAATATTTTCTCCACTCGGTCCGACAATTACATTTTTTAAACGGCCGTTAATATAAAGGTAACTATCATCGCCGATGACGCCAAGATCGCCGGTTCTGAACCAGCCGTCGGCAGAGAACGCCTCTGCGGTCCGTTCCGGGTCATGATAATACCCTTGCATGACCGTGTCGCCGCGGACCAGTATTTCCCCCTCGCCGGTTTTCGGATCGGCGTGGTCGATTTTAATTTCAACTCCCGGAATTGCCTGGCCGGTTGAACGGAATCTCGTGCGCCTGGAATTTGTTCCGGCAACGAGAGAAGACGTTTCCGTCAATCCGTAACCGACGGCGTAAGGAAAATCGGCTTCACGCAGAAATTTTTCCACTTCGGACGATAACGCCGCTCCGCCGATGCAGAATGTTCTCATGGCGCCGCCGAAAATTACCAGCAGTTTCTTCCCCGCCAGTTTATTGATGCGCTTCCTTAAGAAAGGGAATTTATACAGCAACCGTACGATTTTTTTCTTGTTTATTTCCGGTGCAATCCGCGACTTGTACATTTTTTCGATGATCAGCGGGACCGAGAGCATGATGGTCGGTTTCACGGCAGCAAGTGCGGGAACCATGATTGCCGCCGTCGGCGGCTTTCGCAAATAGTAGACCGATGCCCCTTTCATGATTGGCAAGATGAGTCCCAATGTGCATTCGTAGACGTGCGCAAGAGGCAAGATTGAAAGCAGTCGGTCTTCCTCTGTTACAGCGACGATGTCCGTTGTCGCTACAGCATCCGCGACCAAATTTTTGTGCGAGAGCATGACGCCTTTAGAATGACCCGTCGTTCCCGACGTATAGACGATGGAGGCGAGAGCGTCTTCCTTAATTTGGGGGGGAAGGATTCCAGCGATTCGCAGAACAATCGTCTTGATCTTCTTGAGTTCTTTGCCCCCCTCGGCAAGAATCTTCTTCAGTGTTGCTTTTGATGTATCGGCGCCGATAATAGAAAAATCATCCAGCAAGACGACAACGGTGAAATCGTCGAGGTCAAAGTCCTCTATCTTATGGAAGTAACGTTCGGACACGAAAACTGCTTTACTCCCCGAGTGGCGAAGGATATGATGAATTTCCGAGGTATGGAAGTCGGGAAGGATCGGAACTGCAACGGCACCCATTGTCGTAACGGTAAAAAATGCGATTCCCCAATTAGGGCTGTTTTCGCCGACGATCGCGACCCTGTCTCCTTCGCTGACTCCCTGATCCTGCAGAAAGGCAGAGAGGCGGTCTACCTGGGCCCTAAGTTCGGCATAGTTGATCGGTTTTCCGTCCGCGTACGAGAGGGCGGCGCGTTGCGGGTAGAATTGAGCGCTCCGTTCGAGCACTGCTTGCACGGTACGATGTTTAAGCTGCCACAATTTCTTTTTCCTTTATGACGATCGCAGGGAGCAGGGAATTAGTGAACTGTCCGTCTTCGAAACACCTCGTACATGATTATTGCCCCAGCGACGGATGCGTTGAGCGAATCGAACGTCCCCGCCATCGGAATCTTGACAAGAAAATCACATTTCTCTTTCACCAGCCGCCGTATCCCTTTGCCCTCATTTCCGATCACGAGCGCAATTGGCATAGAATAGTCGACCTCGGTAAAGCTTTTTTGAGCGTTACCATCGGCGCCGACGACCCAAATTCCTTTTTCTTTGAGTTCTTCGATCGCAGCGGCGATGTTTGTTACTTTTGCGATGGGAAAATGAGCGCTCGCTCCGGCAGAGGTTTTGGCGACGGTTTCGTTGACGGGGGCCGCGTTATGTTTCGGTATGATTCCGCCGTGAGCGCCGAGGCAGACGGCAGTCCGAATAAGGGCGCCGAGGTTGTGAGGGTCTTCGATTTCATCAAAGAGAAGAATGAATGCTTTTTCATTCTTCGTCGCCGCGATGGAAAGGATCTCATCCAGGTCGGTGTACTCTGTGCTTCCAACGATTGCTACAACTCCCTGCGAGTTCGTATCTCGTGAGAACTTGTCGATGACATGTTTGTCGGCCTCCGAGCAGAGAATATTTTTCTGCCGTGCGAGCCGTTTGATTGAATCGAGCGGCTCACCATGTGTCCCGCGCACGATATAGATTCTTTCGATTGGCGTTCCGGCATTCAATGCTTCAATGACCGGTTTTCTTCCTGCAATGATGTTCATTGCACTTTCTGAGACTGCGTGTTCTTTTTTAGTGATTTTTCAATACCCCAACCGGCAAAAAAAATGACCAGCCCTATGATCAACAAATATAATTCCAGCCACATGCTTCCATTAATGCCGTCGATCAGTCCGATCATCACGCTGGCCATTCCCACTGCTTCGAGTGTTTTGGAGAGAATTTTCATCCTGACATCTTCGCGTTTTAGCGGTGAGAAGTTCGTTTGTCCAGCATTTTGAGCAGTTGCAGTTCCGAAACCTTGTACTGAAACGCAAATTCCTCATCGATCAACACCACCGGTACGCGTTCATGATAGGTTTCGAACTCCGGGTCGCCCGGTGTGATCTTTTTCTCTTTCAAATCGAAAGCGATTTTCTTTTGAACCTTCACGATCACACTTTTCGCGACATCGCACAGATGGCAATCGTCTTTTGAAATGAAGGTTACGGTTTTCACGGCGCAGAATTTTTTCCATCGGCCGGAATCGCCGTAAGCCCGTACACGCCGAAGAGGATCAACACGACAGCAATCAGCTGCGCTTCCGAAAGGCCAAGCAGTATTCTTGGGTTGATACGGAGGAATTCGACAGTAAACCGCTCCGAACCTGCGGCAACAAGATACCACATGAACATCCGTCCGGTTCCGACGATCTTCGCACGATTCTTCCACAGGATGGCGAAGAGAATCGTACAAATAATAAACTCATAAATGGGGGTCGGCTGACACAGCGTGGTGTCCGGCACAATCCCGTTGGGAAACTTTGATGTTATTTCGGGAAAATTTTTAAAGGCCAGCGATGGGGGATACGTGCCGTTGGAATAGTCCGTCCCCCACGGGAGCGTTGTCGGGAATCCGTAATCTCCGTCTCCCGAAAGATGACAGCCGATGCGCGCGATGCCGTATGCCCAGAGTAAACCGGGCGATGTTGCGTCGGCGATCGTAAGGAATTTTATCTTCTTGCCTTTTGCAAAGAAGTAAATCAGCCATGCGACAAGAAGAAATCCTCCATACCATGTGAGCCCGCCCGGTGAGAACGCCATGCCGACGGGATCGGCAATAAAGAAAGTCCAGTTTTCGATGAGGTATAGTATTTTCGAACCGGCAACGCCGCCAAAAAGCGCAATCAGTGTGATGGTGCTGCCGAGTTCCGGATCCAGTTTTTTTCTCTTCAGTTCGCTCGTCAACAAAAGACTCGCAACGATGAACGAAGTTCCTAGCATCAGGCCGAAGCTGTACACCGGAATGCCAAAAATTTCAAAGAGTTTCGGGTGCATTAGAGTTTCTTCCTTTGCGGTAAACGTTCCGGCAGCCGTTTGATATCAGGCTTGCGCTTCGGAATTTCCATCTCCTTTGGACGTTGTTCTTCGAATGAGGCTTCCGTTGTGTAGACCGAGACAAACGGTGTACCGGCAATTGTCTGAACTGCAACAGAAGTAGGTGAAATTTTTAATTTGAATTCGTTTACTTCTCCGTCAATCTTTTTTAGGATGAAGGTCTGAGCGCCTTTTATATCGAAATATACTTTTTTGAATTGCGCCCCGCCGAACGACGGCATGAGGAGTTCCGGCGCGCGCAGTCCGTGCAATGCCCATGTCAACCGTTTCTCTTCGCGCGTTTCTTCCACCACGACCTCATAACTAAAACTGCTGAACTGCTTCACTGTCTCGATCAAAAATAAAGTTCCTGCTTTCTTCAGCGTCTCGTCGTACGTCGGCTGAATAAGCATTCTGTACTCGCCCCCTTTGCGCGTCTTCTTTAACATTACGGTGCCGCCTGAGAAAACTGCGTGGCAATGTTTTTCAGAATAATTTCTTTCTGCTCCCCCGTCTGCATATTCTTCAAAGCTGCTTTGCCGGATTCACGTTCGTGCTGACCCACCACGATGACGAAAGCAGCCTGCTGCCGGTCGGCGTCGCGCATTTGGGCTTTTAAGCTCCGCCTGAGAAAATCCGATTCGACAGCGATTCCTTTTGCGCGAAGTTCCATTGTCGTTGAGATAATCCACTCGCGTGAAATGTCATCCGCCGCTGCGATATACAGCACAGGCTTGACATCGATGTTCTTCGCGGCGCCTTTTTTTTCCAGCACCATCATGAGCCGTTCGATGCCCGCTGCGAATCCGACACCGGGCGTTGCTTTGCCCCCGAGTTCATGCGTCAACAGATCGTACCGTCCCCCGCCGGCGAGGGCGTCTTGCGAACCAAGTGCCGTGCTCGTCAACTCGAAAGCGGTCTTCGTATAATAATCCAGCCCGCGCACTAATCGTTTATCCCCAGCAAAGGGGATATTGAACGCGCGGAGAAACTTTTTCACATCCTCAAAATGCCCGGCGCATTCCGCACACAAGAAGTCTGTTATCATCGGCATTGCGGCGGTGAGCTTTCGGTCGTTCTCATCTTTTGAATCGAGGACGCGCATCGGATTATCCTCGATGCGCCGCTGACTGTCGGGGGAGAGCTGCGGGGCGATTGTCCGAAGCTGAGTCTGCAGAACTTCGCGATAATGCGGGCGGCATTTTTCGCATCCCACCGAATTTATCTTCAGGGAATATTCTGTTAGTGAAAGTTCTTCATAGATGTGGATCGTCATTGCGATGATCTCGGCATCTACTTCAGGCTGGGGCGAGCCGATCGCTTCGGCGCCGAATTGATGAAACTGGCGCAGCCGTCCGGCTTGCGGCCGCTCCTGGCGGAACATCGGGCCGATGTAATAGACTTTGACCAACGGCTGCGCTTCACCCAAATTATTTTGTATGTACGCTCGAATAACAGAGGCCGTCCCCTCAGGCCTCAGGGTAATGCTCTCGTTGCTCCTGTCGGTGAAGGTGTACATTTCTTTCCCCACAATGTCCGTCAATTCCCCGATACTCCGCGCAAAAAGAGAGGTTTGCTCAAAAAGGGGTGTACGAATTTCTATATAGTTGAAGCGGTGAAAAACCCTGCGGATTGCCGACTCAACATATTGCCAGCGCGCCGTTTCGGCGGGAAGGATATCTTTCGTGCCTCGGATCGATTTGAATGTCACTGTGCTACTCGTCCTTGGAATGAGCTGCTGCGCAATCCTGTTAGAAGGGAAAAACCGCTTCGATAGGGAGCGGTCCGAATTATTATTGTCTCTCGATTTGTAAACACGATTCTGATGCAGGAGTGAAAAACGGTCGACGGATGTGTGGCTGGACTATTAATAGTAGTACGCTCAACGGGATCAGTTATCGAAGTACGTCGCTTCTTCAGTCCGGAAGATTTCGAGAACTTCTTTCGGCGAAGCGGCGGACAATAATTTTTTCCGAAATTCTTCTTTGTTCATCAGCCGCGAGATACGGCTTAACAATTTAATGTGCGGCCCGACCATACTATCCTTGCCTACGAGAAGGAACACCAGGCGGACGGGCTGATCGTCGAGCGATTGGTAGTCTATCGGTTTGGCGGTGACCGCAAATGCCGCTACGATGTCGGAAACGGCATCGGTCTTGCCGTGCGGAATTGCAAATCCATTGCCCACACCGGTCGACATGATCTTTTCCCGCTCAAAAATCGCTTCCTTTACTTTTTCTTTGTCGAGGACTTTTTTAGAAGCAGCGACGATGTCGATCATTGCCAAAATGATATCATTTTTGGAGTCGCCTGCCAATTGAGTCCTGATCGACGTTTCATCGAGGATGTCGCTAATTTTCATGTTCGAAACATTCTCCTAATCCATAAAACTTGATTGCCAATATACGCTTTTGGCGTTAAAATGTAAAGTGGCGGACCCTATTGGCAGCGGTACGGTTTGGGGAGCTGTCAGACACCTTCTCAGTGTATCGTACTAAATGTTTCAACACATCGAGATTTCTGGATACGGTGTCCGACAGCTATGAAGAAGAGCGGCGCTCATCCGCCGTCATGACTCGTTCATGTCTCTCCAACTCAAGATTTTTTCTTCATATTTATTCAGGAGTGACAGTGCGATGTCTTTTACCGTCGATTCGGCGGTGACATGGAACAGCGGTTCAGCTTTGTCCGGCCTCATCAAAACCGAAGTCGACGCTGCATCGTTTTCGAAGATAATTTTTATTCCATCGACAAGAATGCGGTGCATTCCCTCCGTATCGTGCATCATATGGCGCATGACCTTTCCCTTCCGATCCCAGGGGCAGTGGATGCTCCGTTTCATAAGATGAAGCGCAGGGACTTCCTTTTCCAACACTCCGAAACGCTTGCCGGCAAGGGCCATCATTTCCAAAATTTTTGCGACGCTGTACATACCGTCGCTTGCAAAAAGAAAATCGGGGAAAATGAATCCCCCCTTTGTCCCTCCGACAAACTGCACGTCTTTTGAAGTTGACGCTTCCATTAACGAGAGATGGCTGTCCCGCGTTTTGACCACTTCAACACCTTTTCCTTCGACGATCAAATCAATTTCAGCCGAGGCCGTAATGGGCACTGCAATTTTTTTTGTTTCCGGGTTTACGCTCAGATACAGGGACGTTATCAGCGTCAACAGCCTGTCGTTCTTGACGAAATTGCCGTTTTCATCCACGACGAAAATTTTTTCCGCCCCGGCGTCGATCAAGAAACCTACGTCGTATCCGAGCGAAGTGACAATGTGGGAGAGCTGCGCGACAGCCGCGTCGAATTCCACTTTATCGCGCGTCAATTTTTTAGGGTCGAGATACGCATTCAATGCAAGCGCTTGACATTGGAGCGAGCCGAGAATGTTTGGGAAAATTGTCGATGCAACGCCGTTGGAATAATCGATCACCAGTTTGAACCGTGCCTGTGAAATGGCCGCCGTGTTGATCGTGGAGAGAAATTTTTCGATATAACTTTCCTGCGCCCGTTCGGGGAAGCTGATCCCTCCGACGCTTTTATAGCTCGCTCGCGGAAAATCCTCTCCGAAGAAGAGCCGCTCAACGGCTTTCGTTTTATTCGACGGCAAATCTTTTCCATTATGGTCGAAAAAAATAATATCCGTCAGATTTTTATCGAAGGGAGATTTTCGAACGTGGATTCCGCCTGCGTTTTTTTCACCCCGAAGCTCATGCCGGAGGATCGGGATTGAGGTTGCGCGCAAGTCGTTGGTGTCGACTCCTGCGGACATCAATCCGCACATAATCGAACGGTTGATCATCCGGGAGACGTTGTCCGAGTCTCGGCTTGTAAGGACGGCTTTACCTTTCCCAACAAACGCGCCGAATGCCGTACCGAGTTTCGCGCCGAATTCAGGGTTCATCTCAATGTTCGAAAGTCCGGTGATCCGCGAATCGCTGAAGAGCTCACGCAGCCACTTATCCTCCCACACGAGGCTTCGCGTGAGAATAGCTCCGTCCTCCACGACTTTTTCGGGCCAGAGCTTGATGTTCGAAGCGAGTCTGCTCTCTTTTCCGATGACACACATGTCGCCGATGAAGACGTTGTCGTCGATGCGGGCGGACTCGCCGATCTCTGTTTTCCTTCCGAGCACACACGATGAAAGCTCGGCACGTCTTCCAATTTTGCTTTTCTCCCAGATAATTGAGTCGCGAATTACCGCACCGTCTTCAATAATGCAGTTATCGCCGATGACGGACCTGATAATTTTTACTTGCGCACCGATCATGCAATCGTTGCCAATCAACACTGTGCCCTGCAGATTTTCCGGTGCTGTAAGAACGGTCGATTTCTCGCCGATATAGCAGTTTCCCGTTTTTTTCCCCTCGAAGTCGATTTGCACCAGGCCGTCCAGTGCGTCAAGATGGGCCTCCTGGTATTCGTTCAAATTGCCGACGTCGCGCCAGTAGCCGTCCGAGATGTACCCGTACAATCCTGCATCCTCCTCAAGCAGCATGGGGAAGAGATTCTTGCTGAAATCAAAATCCTGCTGGAACGGAATCCGCTGAAGCACGTCGGGCTCAATGATGTAAATGCCTGTGTTGATCGTGTCGCTGAAGACTTCTCCCCAAGATGGTTTTTCCAGAAAGCGGGTGATTTTTCCTTCGTTGTTGGTGATGACGACGCCGAATTGCAGAGGATTCTTTGCGCGCGTAAGGACAAGCGTCGCTTTCGCTTTCTTCTTTTCGTGGAATGCTATTGCTTTTGAGAGATCGAAATCCGTCAATACATCGCCGCTGATCACGATGAATCGTTCGTCGAGAAAATCCGCAGCATTGCGGACGCTTCCAGCCGTTCCGTAGTCGGCTTCCGCCTTACGATATTGCATTGTGATCCCGAAGAGTGAACCATCACCAAAGAACGACGTGATGCTTTCAGGTTGATAAAAAAGAGTTGAAACAATGTCGGTGATGCCGTGCCTCTTCAATAAGCTGACGATGTGCTGCATCATCGGCTTGTTCATCATCGGTACCATCGGTTTCGGGATGTTGCATGTAAGGGGGCGGAGCCTTGTCCCAAATCCGCCGGACATAATTACTGCTTTCATAGGAAAGAGATGGTTAATGAAATGAGGGATCAAACGTCTACAAAGAATAGTACACAAAAAAAACTTGTCCTTCAACCGGTAGTGTCTTAGTTTGGGTATGCGTAACTAAAAATACAATGTCATGCCCGCCCAGGCGGGCATCCACAGCAAACAAACTGGATTCTCGACGACACGTGGGGAGTCGTCGACCGGCTTTCTCCGGAATGACATTAAGATCGAAACTAAGGCACCTTCTTCAACCGCGGAGTATTACAGTGGTGCATCTGCGGGACATCTTCTTGATTGACCATGGCAAATATTTCAATATATCGCGATTTCTCGGTTATGGTGTCCGACAGGTTTTTTGAGTAAGGGCAAATCGCCCGCTGTCTTAGGCCTATTTGGCTTGACTTTCGCACCGGAATTGGATAAATTTATACACTTTACGCGATTTCTGTTAACCTTAGGACTCAGAATGCCGGAAAAAAAGCGGGGAATCGCCTTTCAAAGCGGCTTTTCTAAGATTTCACTTCAAGAGGGCGTTGTTGCTGGCATCGGAGTCCTTCTGTTTTTTTTGGGATTGTGGTCGGGCGCAATTCTGACGAAGATATTCTGTTTTGTCATAACGGGAATTGCGGCGTACTATGTTATCGATTCACTGCGCGGGAAGAAAAATGGGAAGTCGGATGACGATGACGCAGTAACGGATGAGCCCGTAGGGGAAGACGAGAAAAGTTTCATGCCGTTGACAGCCGGATTGAACGATCAGAAAGTTGAAGGAGAGGATGATGAAGGGAAGAGCGACGTGATCCCCTCATTTGTTATGGTTGAACAACGGGCCGAAGTTGAAGAGAAAAAAATTCTCTTTGAAGAGCCGGTTCAACGGGCTCGCGAGGCGATTATATACTCTCCATCGGACTTTGTCGATGACGGACAGAGCATGGTGGAAGGAAGCCAGCAGGAACCGAAAACCGAGTTTAATTTTCTCCTGCAAAAAATGTTGTCGGTGATTAAAGAAGTTGTCTTTGCCAACTCCGTTTCGTTCTTCTGGGTCAACCGCGAAGCCCGGCAGCTTGTCCTCGAAAGCAAATTGACCGACAGCCCTTCATTTTCGACATCAAGGAAATTGCCGATCGGCAACGATATTGTCAGTCAGATTGCTTTGTCCGGAGCGCCGGAGATTCTGAATCAGATTGCAGCCAACGCGGAACGGGACATTGTTCCGTATTACACGAGCCTGGAGGAAATAAAATCGTTTATCGGCGTGCCTGTTTTTTATCCACGCCGCGACGGAGATCTGCTGCCGATTGCGGTGCTCGCCATCGACAGTAAAGCAGACGATGCGTACGGCCCGGAAACGGTTATTCAGCTTGCGAAGTTTACGAAAATGCTTTCAGCGGTGTTGAGAAGTTCGACCGAGAAATATGATTTGATGAGCGAGAGCAGAGTATTGAAAACCGAGATGCGGTTTCGCGCAAGAGCATTCGGCGAATCGGAAATCCCGGATATCGGGAACGCATTGGCGGAAGAAGTCTCCATGCTCGTTCCGTGGGATGCTCTCACCTTGATCCTGTTTGACGGTTCCCAGAAGCAATGGGTTATCGCGAATGTCAGGACGCGGCACAACCATCGTTATGTGGTTGCAAAGCAACTCCTTGATTTTCATTCAAGTATAGCCGGAAAGGCAATCAAGAACAACGCCGTCCAGGAAGTCGATGATTTATCGAAAACATCCGAGCCGAGATTTATGTTGAATGAAGCAGCCCTCGGCATGGCGCGGGTTGGCTCGTTCACGGCCATTCCCATCGCTTCGGCAAACAAGTGTTACGGTGCGCTGACGCTGGAGTACCGGGAGAAAAATGCATACGGCGCGAAAGAGATTTCATCGGCATCGCTGTTGACCTCCGTGGCTGGAATAGCATTCGAGCTTCATGAAGCGAACGATATTATCAAAGAATTTGTCGTCGTTGATGAAAGCACGGGAACAGTGTCCAAAAAATATTTCCTGCAGCGTCTGTCTGAAGAATTGCAGCGCGCAGATGACGACGGTTCCGATGTGTCGCTGTTGTTGTTTGCGGTTTCATCGCTGAGCGACATTACGTCTCGATACGGAAAAGCGGGAAGTGATGCTGCTGTCGCAAGAGTCGCATCGATTCTTCGTTCCAGCATTCGTTCGTACGATCTTATCGGCCGGTTTGACCAATCGATCTTCGGAGTTGTGCTGGTGAAGACGACGTCGAACGACGCATATCTGTGGGCAGAGAAACTCCGTTCGGCGATTGCCAGTTCGGTCGTGTCGTTCGAGCAAAAAACGTTTTCGACGACCGTGACTGTCGGAATTTGCGGGGCGGCCGAAGGGATGGATTGCAACGAGTGCATTTCCAATGCAACACAAGTTCTGGAGAAAGCGAAAGAAGCAGGCGGAAATATCGTGAGAGTGTTTTAGAAGAAATTCTGTAAAAAAGAAGTCAATAAACTATTCTAATTTGAGGATACAATGGCAAAGCAACAAGATTTCGCCGAGAAGGTAAAAAAGGCCGGCGCTGAAAAAGGGACGAAATGCCCGAAGTGCGGAGCGATGAAAGTTCCGACAGCGTACATCCACTCGGTGAAGACAGAAATCGGATCGCATCGTTTCAATCGTTCGCTCGTTCAAGTCTGCAAGTGCAATGAAAAGGAAGTCTACGCATAATTGAGTGAGCCCGGCAAGATCGTTTTCATCGTTCTGGATAGTCTCGGCATCGGTGAAGCGCCTGATGCCGCAGTGTACGGAGACGCGGGATCGAACACGCTCGGCCACACTGCAGAAGCAGTAGGCGGGCTTGATCTTCCCAACATGCAAAGGCTCGGACTGGGGAACATTGGGCCCATTCTGGGCGTATCACCCGTACCAAAGCCGGAGGGTTGTTTCGGCAAAATGCAGGAGGCATCTCGGGGGAAGGACAGCACAACCGGACATTGGGAGATTGCAGGAATTGTCATCACAAAGGATTTTCCATACTATCCGAAAGGGTTTCCCGGTGAGGTGATTGAAAAATTCATCTCAGCGACGAGGACGCGCGGTGTTTTGGGAAACAGGCCTGCCTCCGGAACGCAAATCATAGAAGAACTTGGCGATGAACATCTACGCACCGGTTTTCCAATCGTCTACACATCGGGCGATTCTGTCTTTCAAATTGCGGCGCACGAAGATGTCATTCCTTTGGACGATTTATACCGAATATGCCGGATTGCCCGCGACGAAGTGATGGTCGGGAAACATGCGGTGGGCCGGGTGATTGCTCGGCCGTTCATCGGAGCGAGAGGCAAGTATGTTCGTACGGCGAACCGCAGGGATTTTTCGCTGGAAGCGCCCGGTCCGACAGCGCTTGACCTTCTCTTTAACAATGAGATCCCGACGGTTGCTATTGGAAAGATTGACGACTTATTTTCGGGCCGGGGACTGAAAGAAAAATTCCATACTCATTCGAACGCTGAAGGGATCGAAGAAATCGTCAAACAATCATCCAAGATGAAACACGGCTTCATCATGACAAACCTTGTGGACTTCGATATGCTCTACGGACACCGGCAGGATGCGAAGGGGATGGCCGGCGCGATCGAATTTTTCGACAAGCAGCTGCCGAGGATTCTCAGGACGGTTCACGGAGAAGATATTTTGATGATTACTGCCGACCACGGCAACGACCCGACCGACAACAGTACCGACCATTCGCGGGAGTATGTTCCGCTTCTCACATATTCTGTCGATGGGAAGAAGGGCGTATACCTCGGTGTGAGGAAGACGTTTGCCGATGCGGGAAAGACCGTCGCGGAATATTTCGGCGTCGATGCCCGGGTGCTGGCGGGAACAAGTTTTCTCGACGCGATTCGTTGAATATGAAATGGAAAAAGCAAAGCACGGTGTCGAATTTGAAGCAGAGGTTGACGGCGATGGAAGGGTGCATTTCTCCCGTCCAGTGGCCTCCGAGCTTTCTCTGCCGCGCGGCTCAAAAGTAACGGTCCGAATTGTAGGGGGCGTTCTTTCGAAAGAGTTGACGGCGCGGAAGGTAACGGATGAAGAGATTGAACGCATCGGCAAAGTTCAGTTTGAAGACCGGGAACATGTTGTGAAGTTCCTGTCGTCCGAGGGAACGCTTTCGGACAACAGCGCTTTCAGAAGGCGTGTGAAAGGTTTCGCAGCGTGAACGGTCAAAAGATTGTTGTCGACACCGATGTGCTTCTTGAACATCTCGTCCATCGCGAAGGATCCTCGTATCTTCGGAAAGCTATGAACGTGTTCTTTTGCTACACCACAGTATTCAACGCAATCGAGGCATTTTCCGCAGCACGTTCGGAAAAAGAAATTCAAGCCGTAGACGATGCAATGAGCGCGATGAAAGTGCTTGGTCTCAATGCGAAAAGCGCGAAAGCCGTCGGAAGAATCTTTTCGAATACCAAATCGAAAAAGATAGGAGATCTGCCGGTCCTGATCGCGGGCGTGTGCAGAGAAAGCAAACTGCCGATCCTGACCTTGAACCCGCAACGGTTTTCAGGCATCAAACAACTGAGGATGATCCCGGCGGAAAAATTGGCTCGGTACTTGAAGCCGGAAATTCTTGGCATCAAATAATTACCGGGATTGTGCGTCATGATACTTGGAAAAGTTATCGGCACGGTTTGGGCGACTAAGAAGGACGAAGCTTTGGTCGGAGTCTCTTTGCAGATTGTTCGCCATATCGGCCTTGACTATGCATTGATGGAGGCGTTTGTTGTGGCTGTTGATACCGTGCAAGCCGGAGTGGGAGATATCGTCCTGGTCGCCACGGGGAGTTCGGCGCGGCAAACGGTCGTGACCAAGAACAAGCCCGTCGATGCGGTCATTATGGCGATTGTCGACAAACTTGACGTAACGGAAAAGTAGAGAACTTTTCAACAGCAGAACTCGTATGTTTCTAGCAAAGGTCATCGGAACAGTCTGGGCGACACGGAAGGATGAACATGTGAAAAGCTTCACGCTTCAGTGTATTCAGCCGATCTCGGCAGAACGGAAAAATTTCGGCCCGCCGATCGTCGCCGTCGATACGGTGGGATCGGGGGCAGGGGAAACGGTGTTCTATATAACGGCAGCCGAAGCGGTGATTCCCCTTCCGGTTGACATGGCGCCTGTCGATGCCAGCATTGTTGGCATTGTCGACAGGATTGACCTTCAGAAATAGTTTTTGAAAATGAGGTGATGTAAGGATGGTTAAGATTACCAAACAATACACAAATCGGGAAAGCCAATCTCTTGATAAGTATTTGCAGGAGATCGGCAAAGTTGATTTGCTGACCCCCGAACAGGAGATCGACCTCGCGCAGCGTATTAAAAAAGGCGACCAAAAATCTCTTGAGAAGCTGACGAAGGCGAATCTCCGTTTTGTGGTAAGCGTGGCGAAGCAATATCAAAATCAAGGATTGTCGCTCGGCGATTTGATCAACGAAGGGAACCTTGGGCTTATCAAAGCCGCAAAGCGTTTTGATGAAACGCGCGGTTTCAAATTTATTTCGTACGCGGTGTGGTGGATCCGCCAGTCGATTCTTCAGGCGCTGGCCGAGCAGTCGCGTATTGTGCGATTGCCGCTCAACCGAGTCGGCGCGCTGAACAAAATCGGCAAAGCCTTCAGCAGCCTTGAACAGGAATTCGAACGCGAACCGAGCGCGAGCGAACTTGCCGAAGAACTCGACATGTCGCTGTTCGAAGTTGCCGATACGCTGAAAATTTCCGGACGGCACCTCTCGATGGACGCGCCGTTTGCACAAGGCGAAGACAATCGTCTGCTCGACGTCATCCAGGATGAACGGCAGCCTGCACCCGACAGCATCTTGATGGATGAGTCGCTGAAAGAAGAAGTGCAGCGGGCTCTTGCGACGTTGAGCGACCGTGAAGCAGAAGTGATTCGTCTCTACTTCGGCTTGCAGCGTGAACACTCTCTGACTCTCGAAGAGATCGGCGAGAAATTCAATCTGACGCGGGAACGGGTACGCCAGATCAAGGAGAAAGCAATTCGCCGTCTGCGGCATGCATCGCGCAGCAAAAATCTTCGTGCGTACCTGGGGTAAGAGGCGGCGGGCTGTTGGATAATATTGAAAAAGCTCCTTTTCCGAGGAGCTTTTTTGTTGTGAAAAAGAGGCGCCGGTTGCAAATAAGTTTGAATCACGTACATTTGTACGCAAATGAAAATTTTCGTCTCCTGTCTTCTTTGTTTGCTCATCGCCGGCTGCGGCGCTTCGTCTCCGCGGTTTGTCAGCCATGATTCTTCGCAGCAGAGCGGGAAGCCGGAAAAGAAAAACAACGGTCCGCGGTTCAGTTCGAGGCATATTGAGGAAGAAAAGAAAGAAGACGACCGCAAAGTGGATGTGAAACAGGTCGCCGCCCGGTTCTCGAGTTCAAAACCGGCGTTATCGGCAACTCCGCCGCCGGTAAGCAACCCTCATGCGGCGGTGCCGCTCTCCAGTGCAAAGGCGCCGGCGGGTAAAATTAACGACCAGAAAATGATGGACGTGATTCTTGGATATCTCGGGACCCCGTATGTCTACGGCGGTGATTCCAAATCCGGGATAGACTGCTCTGCTTTTACAAATGCTGTCTATGATCAATCGGAGAACGTACAATTACCGCGCACGGCGGCCGATCAGGTTAAGGAAGGGACACCCGTTTCCTTCGAAGATCTTAAGTTCGGAGACCTCATGTTTTTTAATACGACGGGAGTGAATCCGTCGCATGTCGGCATTTATATCGGGGATGACCTGTTCGCACATGCGAGCGAGGCGTTTGGAGTCACAATTTCTTCGATCGAGAGTTCGTACTATAAGAAACGGTATACGGAATCGAGGAGAATTATTGAGTAGAGAATTCAGAATACAGAAAACAGAATACAGAATACAGCATTAAGAAGGAAAAACCATTTTTCTAACAGCTAACAGCCAGTACCTTTACCCTAAAACCTTATGGCAGCGTTACCAATCTACGTTTACGGCACTGAAGCCCTGAAGAAAAAAGCTAAGCCGGTCAAAGAAATTTCCGACAAGACCATTCAGCTGATTCAGGATATGTTCGAAACGATGCACTCCTCGAACGGCATCGGACTTGCGGCAAATCAGGTCGGCGTTTTGGAACAGATTCTCGTTATCGACCTTTCCGATATGGAAGAATACAAAGAGACGAAACCGATGGCTGTCATCAATCCGCAAGTTATCGAAGAGGAAGGCGAATGGGAAATGGAAGAAGGGTGTTTGAGCCTGCCGGAAATCCGCGACGTTGTGAACCGCCCGGAGAAAGTTACAGTGAAATTCCACGACGCCAATTTACGTGAGCAGCGGATTGAAGCTTCGGGGATGCTCGGACGAGTGTTGCAGCATGAGATTGATCATTTGAACGGCATTCTCATTACAGACCATTTGAGTTCCGCCAAACGGGCGTTGCTGAGGAGCAAGTTGAAGAAAATCTCCAAAGGAGATTTCGAGCAAAAGTACGAAGTCGTGCTGCCGAAGGATGAAAAACCTAAGACAAAAAAATGAATATTGTTTTCATGGGGACTCCGGACTTTGCTGTTCCGAGTCTTGAGATTCTCCTGAAAAATAATTATCCGATTGCCGCAGTTGTGACAGCCCCCGACAAGCCCCGGGGCCGAGGTCAGCAAGTCTCGTTCACACCGGTGAAAGAGTTTGCCGTGAAACATTCGTTATCATTGTTTCAGCCGGAGTCGTTGCACAGTGCGGAATTCATCTCCGCGCTTTCATCGCTCCGCCCCGATCTGTTCGTGATCGTGGCATTTCGAATCTTGCCGCCGCAGGTATTTTCTATTCCGGCGAAGGGTGCATTCAACCTGCATGCATCCCTCCTTCCGAAGTATCGCGGCGCCGCGCCGATTAACTGGGCCATTATCAACGGAGAAAAAGAATCGGGCGTTACAACATTTTTTCTTCGGGAAAAAGTCGATACGGGAAACATCATCCTTCAGGCGCGGGCGGCAATTCCCGAATCGATGACTGCCGGGGAATTACACGATACGCTTGCCGAGGTCGGAGCTGAGATTGTTCTGCAAACCGTTCGTTTGATCGAATTGGGAAAAACAGAGCCCCGTCAACAAGATGATCGGCTTTCGTCTCCCGCGCCGAAGATATTCAAAGACGATTGCCGAATTGATTGGAATAAACCTTCGGCGACTCTCCTTAATTTTATTCGAGGACTTTCACCGCAGCCTGCGGCATGGACGACGCACGACGGAACGATGCTGAAAATCTACAGGAGTGAGAAGTCGGAAGTAAGAATGCAGAATTCAGAAGCAGGCAGAATCGATATTTCGGACAGTAAATTGTATGTTGGGACGGGGAGCGGAACGATTTCCGTCCTGGAAATTCAACAAGAAGGGAAGAAGAGGATGGGTGCCGAAGAGTTTTTGAGGGGATACAGATTCAAGGACGGCGATATTCTGAAATAAACAGGCTCACTTTCCCGCCGAATATTTTCTCACGTCGACTCGCTCCATTGTCATCATGACACCGCAATTTGCCTTTTCGATGATCTCGTCGATTTCGGGGAGCAGTGCTTCTACTTTTTCGCTAGTGTCCACAATTTCAATGAGAATCGGCAGGTCTTCCGAAAGGTCCAGAATGGCCGACTTGTGCATTCTGCTGTGCGCCCCGAACCCCTCAATGCCGCGCACCACAGTTGCTCCGGCCAGCCCTTTTGAGCGTGCGAGGTGAACAATTGCCTCGAACAACTGCTGTCCGTTGTAATGGTCTCCTTCACCCAAAAAAATCCTCAAGAGTTTCCCTTCGCCTGAAAGTTTCATTGTTCAATTCCTATACTAATTTTGCAGCGACCGTACCGGCCCACGTTGCGCCGAGGCAAAAAATGATGCTTCCAACGATATTTATGAAGCCTGTCGCGAAATTACCGGCTCTCAATATTTCGATTGTCTCGTAGCTGAATGTCGAAAACGTTGTGAAGCCCCCGAGAATACCGACCGTCAAGAACAACCGGACGTTCGGTTGAACAAGCCAGCGTTCTTCAAACAATGTCATCAGCAATCCGATCGTAAAACAGCCAATCACATTGACTGCCAACGTCCCGTATGGAAATCTATCACCCAGCGCTCTATATAGTAAACCGGACAACCCAAACCGGCACATGCTTCCAATGAAGCCGCCAACGCCGATAAATAAATATTTCTCCATTTTTCTCCGAAAATTACCCCCCATAAGATAAGAATTGGAAGCGGCGGATGCAATTTCATTGCATCAGTTTTCAAAAAGAATTATATTGAGTTACACTTCGCACTTAAAGGTGTGCTGAAAGTGCGACCCATTTATTTGGCCATTCAGTTATGGAATTTATGATATGGGCGACCCGCAGTATGCATGTTTTTTCTGCGGTGGTGTGGCTGGGCGGGCTTTTGTACATGGGGGGAATTCTTTATCCTGTTTTTCGATATGAGGAATTAACAACGTCCCTTCAGTATGTCCGGATAGAGAGACGGTTCACTGGTTTTGTCTGGATGTGTGTGTGGACGACTGCAATTACCGGTGTACTGTTAGTACTTTTTAGCCCTCGCTTTGTTATTGGCCGGTACCGCAGTGAGTGGGACTACCTTCTTCTCGGCAAAGAATGCTTGTATGTCCTCATGGTCGGGGTTGCGGTTTCAGGAACGAGGATCGTAAAAAAAATGGAATCGATAGTCGCTGCGGCTCCAGTCGACGGAGCTCGGGATGATCTCATGATTCAGCACCAAAAAATGTTGAGGAGACGTCGGACAAACCTGGCATTCGGTATCATCACGTTGTTGGTTTCCACCAGGATGGTTGTTTTGTAATGGGAAAAATCATTGCGATAGCGAATCAAAAAGGAGGCGTGGGAAAGACCACGACGGCGGTGAACCTTGCGGCCTCCATCTCTGTTGCAGAGCACTCGACGTTGCTCGTGGATACAGATCCGCAAGCGAATGCAACAAGCGGCGTCGGCGTTGAAAGCAAAGCTTCAAACAAGACGATGTATGAAGTATTGATCGGGGAAATTGAAGCGGCAGACGCGGTCGTCAAAACGTCGATGCCGTTCCTTTCGCTTCTTCCTTCCCACATCAATCTTGTCGGAGCGGAAATTGAAATGGTAAACGAGGCAAACCGCGAGAAGAAAATGAGGGTTGCCCTCGAGTCTATCCGGTCTTTGTATGAATACATCATTATCGATTGCCCTCCGTCGCTCGGACTCATCACGCTCAACGCTCTGACAGCTGCCGACGCGGTGTTGATACCCGTGCAGTGCGAGTATTATGCACTTGAGGGACTGGGGCAGCTATTGAACACTATCAATATGGTGAAGAAAAACCTCAATCCGCCTCTTGATATTGAAGGGGTGTTAATGACGATGTTTGATTCCCGCCTTCGCCTTTCCAACCAAATTGTCGACGAGGTCAAAAAGTACTTCGGCGAAAAAGTATTTTCAACGGTGATTTCCCGGAACGTCAGGCTTAGTGAAGCGCCGAGTTTCGGCAAGCCGATTCTCCTCTACGACGCCCTTTCATCGGGTACAAGAAATTATATTGACCTTGCACAAGAAGTATTGAAACGCAACCAGCGCGCGGCCGCATCGTCTTCCGCTCGCGCTGCATTTACTGCTGCCCCGGCTCCATCTGTTGTGCAGCCGTTGTCCCCTCATTCAGAAATTCCAAATCGCTCTTCCTCACAATCGTAACTCCTGCGACGCGCTATGGCCGATAGTCACAAAGCAAAATCTGTGTTGGGCAAAGGACTGAGCGCATTAATTCCGCGAGCACCGCTGCGTGAAGAACCGATCTCTACCACCGCCCTTCCGAGCGATGAGGGTTTGGACAACGTCATCGTTGCCATCGAGGTCTCGAAAGTGCGACCCAATCCGTACCAGCCGCGCCTTAACTTCGACCCGGAATCATTGAGTGAATTGAAGCGCTCGATTATGGAGAAGGGAGTCATTCAGCCCGTCACTGTGCGTCGCGTTGCAGAAGGAAATTACGAACTTATTTCCGGCGAGCGCCGAATCCGCGCTTCGCAGGAAGCCGGATTAAAAACGATTCCGGCGTACATCATCAAAGTTTCATCCGACGAAGAGATGCTGGAACTTGCGCTGGTGGAAAATTTGCAGCGCGAGCATTTGAACCCACTCGAAATTGCCGTTTCCTATCAACGGCTGATTGATGAATGCAGGCTTACACAGGAAGAGGTTGCTCAAAAAATTGGCAAGGACAGAACAACGGTCACAAATTTTCTTCGGCTGTTAAAGCTGCCGGAAAGGATTAAGGATTCCCTTCGCAAAGATGAAATATCGATGGGGCATGCGCGGGCGCTCATAGCTCTTCCGGACGAAAAGATCCAGCTCCGGATGCACGAACGGATCGTGAAACATGGTTTGTCGGTTCGAAACGTTGAAACTCTGGTTAGAGATTTCGGCAAAAAACCGGAGAAGAAAAGCCATTCACCATCATCAGGACGCTCCGACGGCAGTTTCCAAAGCATCGAGACGCGCCTGCGCCAATCATTCGGTACCAAAGTAACAATTCGCAAGCAGCAAGGCGGCGGCGGAGAAATTGTGATTGAATACTACAATTCCGGAGACCTGGACAGACTGTTGGATCTGCTGGAGAAATAAATTTCACATCACGGCTGGCATAGACAATACACCGGCTAATCACGGAATGGGTATGAACAATGAAAACAATCATCAAAACTGAAAATGCTCCGGCTCCGATCGGTCCGTATAACCAGGCGGTTGCCGTGCAGGGACAACTGTTGTTTACGGCCGGGCAAATCGCGCTGGACCCAAAAACGGGACAAATCGTCGGCACCTCGGCTGCCGAACAGACAAAGCAGGTCTGCGAAAATATTAAGGCAATACTCACTGCGAGCCACTCGGATTTTGCCCACGTTGTGAAAACGACGGTCTTCCTGAAAAACATGAACGACTTCGGTGCAATGAATGAAGTCTACGGAAAATATTTTGGTGAAGCTTCCCCCGCGCGCAGCACCATCGAAGTCGCCCGCCTGCCGAAAGATGTGATAGTGGAAATTGAAGTGATTGCAGTTATATATTAACCAGCTGATGTTACCGTACCATTGAATTGTCCACTAGATCCCGAAGTGCACGAAGAGAATATATTTTTGCTGATTGCTGCCAAAGGCATTCTATATGGAAAAAAGCATTTCCTCTTGTGAATAAAAACTTTTGTGTTCTTCGTGGATAACTGTGATGCGCGGCGCAAGCGACCAGCATAAAAAGATTGGGAATATGTGAAGTTTTTCTCCTCTCAATTCCTACAACCGGGGTTCTCTTTGAAACCGCTTGGCTATTTTGTTCTGTTCTGGTTTTTTGTTCTGCCTGCCGTACGCGCACAGGTATCACCTCACTATGAACAGCCGATCGCAACTCCTCTTCGAATTGTAGCGCTCCCCGATTCCGTTATTCACGTTTTCAACGAAGATTCGGCTGTCGCCAAAATGGGCTTCAGTAACGACACGACAAGGAGGCCGGGGAAGTCGACCACGGTAGCGCTGTTAGCGTCGCTTGTTCTTCCGGGAGCGGGGCAGGTTTACAACGGCTCATACTGGAAAGTGCCGGTTATCTGGGGGGTTGGATATTATTTTATTTCGGTGTACAATCAACAGAACAAGCTGTACCAACAATACCAAAAAATTTCTCTTGCCTATACTGACAGCGCTGCTGCAAACCCTGGAAATCTAGACCTTACGAGTGTTGCCAGTGGGTATCAAATCCAGAGAGATTTCTACAGGAACCAGCGCGATACGTTTGCCTGGTACCTTGTTTTCGAATACGTCATCAATTTGCTCGATGCGTATGTCGATGCGAGTCTCTACAATTTTGAAGTCAGCCCGAATCTCCAGCCGACGGCCGAAATGCGCGCGAGTCTGCGCATTCACTTATAGAACTAAACGACTCTTGTTCCACATAGCATGAAACCGATTTAAATCGTTGTAAGGAGAACTACCATGATACGAAAACAAGATGCACTAGATTATCATTCACACGGACGTAGGGGGAAAATCGAAGTTGTTTCCACAAAGCCCTGCGCAACACAGAGAGACTTGTCGCTTGCCTACACCCCCGGCGTTGCGGAGCCGTGCCGCGACATCGCGGTCAACCCCGACGACGCTTACCTCTACACCGCAAAAGGAAATCTTGTCGCAGTTGTCTCGAACGGAACAGCGGTTCTCGGACTCGGGGATATTGGGCCGCTCGCCGGAAAACCGGTGATGGAGGGGAAGGGAGTGCTTTTCAAACGATTTGCGGACATTGATGTCTTCGATATTGAACTGAATTCCCACAACCCCGATGACATTATAAAAGCTGTGCAAATGTTGGAGCCCACATTCGGCGGCATCAATCTTGAGGACATCAAAGCTCCGGAATGCTTTTACATCGAAGAAGAGTTGAAGAAGGTGATGAACATCCCCGTTTTCCATGATGACCAGCACGGGACGGCGATCATCAGCGGGGCCGCTTTAGTAAACGCGCTCGAGGTTGTAGGGAAAAAAATCGACAAAGTGAAAGTTGTCTTCAGCGGTGCCGGAGCTGCGGGCATGGCATGTGCCCGGTTGTACGAGAAACTTGGTGTGCGGCACGAGAACATTTTATTTGTCGATACAAAAGGCGTGCTCTTTAAAGGCCGGACAGAAGGCATGAACAAATACAAGGAATATTTTGCCGCTGACACCAACAAGCGTACGTTCGCCGAAGCGATGAAGGGCGCCGATGTTTTCTGCGGCGTCTCGGTGAAAGGCATCGTGACGAAAGAAATGGTGAAGTCGATGGCGGACAAGCCGATCGTTTTCGCGATGGCAAACCCCGACCCGGAAATCTCCTACGAAGATGCTCTCAGCGTTCGCGATGACCTCATCATGGCAACTGGGCGGTCAGATTACCCGAATCAAGTCAACAACGTGCTCGGTTTTCCATTTATTTTTCGCGGTGCGTTGGATGTACGGGCAACGGCAATCAACGATGAGATGAAGATTGCAGCGTCGCATGCACTTGCGAAACTTGCCAAAGAGGACGTTCCAGATTCCGTTATTCGTGTGTATGGCGGGAAGCGGATTGAATTTGGCCGTGAGTACATTATTCCAAAGCCGTTTGACCCGCGTGTGCTTTTGTGGGAGACGGTAGCCGTCGCACAAGCCGCGATGGCCACCGGAGTGGCACGTACTCCGATCGCGGACATTGAAGCCTATAAGGACCGCCTCGAAGCACGTCTGGGTAGAGCGCATGAGATGATGCGGTTCTACATCCACAAAGCGCAAAAAGCTCCGAAACGCATTGTTTTCCCTGAGGGGCAGGAGGATAAAATTCTCCGTGCAGCGAATATCATTGTTGAAGAAAAGATCGCAACACCGATTCTTCTCGGGAGCCGGACAATAATCAACCAAAAAATTTCCGAGTTGGGTTTAGACCTCGAAGATGCCGAAATTGTCAATCCGAAAAAATCGCCGAAGTTTGACGAATATGTTTCGGGATATTTCGAATTGCGAAAGCGAAAAGGAATCACGCGGTATGTCGCTGAACGCCATATGAAGACCAACAACGAATTTGGGATGATGATGGTCAGAAACGGCGATGCCGATGGACTTATTTCGGGCCTCACACAACATTACCCGGATACGGTCCGCCCTGCGCTTCAAATTATCGGAACGAAAGAAGGCGTGCACAGGATCGCAGGATTGTATATGCTGATTTTCAAGAATCAGACGCTCTTCATCGCCGATGCCACGGTAAACATCGAACCGACGGCTGAAGACCTTGCCGAAATCGCACTCTTGACGGCAGAGAGAGTAAAGCGCATTGATGTTGTTCCGCGCATTGCGATGCTTTCGTTCAGCAATTTCGGAAGCACACAACATCCTTTAACGGAAAAAGTGCGAAGGGCAACCGAAATCATTAAACAGCGAGATCCGAATCTCATCGTTGACGGTGAGATGATGGCAGATACTGCGATGAGCTCGGAAATGCTCAACGAACTCTATCCATTCAGCACTCTGAAAGAACCGGCAAATATTCTTATTTGTCCCGACCTCACGTCGGCGAACATTGCCTACAAACTTTTATCGCGGGTAGGTGGCGCATCGGCAATCGGGCCGATTTTGTTGGGCATCCGCAAACCGGTCTATCTTCTTACGCCGGGCGTTGAGGTGAACGATATCGTCAATATCACGGCGATGGCAGTGTTCGCCTCGCAGCATGAAAAATAGCCGCGCTGCCTTTTGAAAATTACGCCGCAATTGGTAATTTGTACCCCCAATTTTTCAGTTTCGTATGCGGGTTGGAGGGAGTGGAATGCCCTGTTAAACCCTGTAACTGGTTGTGTGTCAAAACTATGCAAAGATTAAACGATATCAATTATTTATAGTGGATTACGATGAAAAACAGATTCATGCTTATAGTTGTCCTTTCCGTTGCTGTTATTGGCGCGGGGGGATTCTTCTATTTTACAAGCGGTTCTGCGCCTGATGTGATGTATCGTACCGAAAAGGTGACACGGGGAGATATTCAGGTGGTCGTGACGGCCACAGGGACGGTAAGCGCCGATACAACGGTCACCGTGGGAACACAGGTGTCGGGCACTATTTCGAAACTTTATGTGGACTTTAACAGCCAGGTCAAGAAAGGACAGGTCATTGCACTCATCGACACGACATTCCTTGCATCTGCTGTCGAAGATGCCCGGGCAAGTTTAGAGAAGGGAATAGCGCAGACCAATGATTCCAGACGAACCTATCTGCGCGAGAAAGACCTGTTGGCAAAAGGACTTGCTGCCCAGGCAGATTACGATGCGGCGATGACAACATATGAATCAAATGTCGCGGCACAGAAATCACTCCAGTCGCAACTTGACCGCGCGATCATTAATCTCAATTATGCGACAATCAGGGCTCCGATCTCCGGCGTAGTTATTTCACGCGCCGTTGATATCGGGCAGACGGTCGCGGCAAGTTTTGCCACCCCGACTCTTTTCACCATCGCCAACGACCTTACCAGAATGCAGGTGCAGGCAGCCGTTGACGAAGCTGATATCGGAAGAGTGAGGGATGGTGAAGATGTGCTCTTTACTGTTGACGCTTATCCTGAACTGACATTTCATGGCACGGTAACGCAAATTCAGCTCGCGCCGGTGACAGTGCAAAACGTTATCACGTATACCGTCGTTATTGAAGTCCCGAATCCGGATTTGAAACTCATGCCGGGCATGACCGCGACGTCGACGATTCTTGTCACAAAAAAAGAGAACGTCCTCAGGATACCCACTATTGCTTTCCGTTTTCAACCTCTGCCTGAGCAAATCGAAGCGCGAAAAGATTCGACCAGCGCGGCCGATGATTCTGCTAGAGCAGGAGAACGGAGAAAACTGCTCGCACAGCAAAAGCAGGCAGGCGGAGCGATGGGGGTAAACTCATGGCAGGCGACATCGGAGCGTCCTATGACGCGCCTGTGGGTTGTCGGTAAAAGTAAGAAACTGACGCCGATCTATGTACGCCCCGGGATTGCCGACGGAACATTCACTGAAATTCTTCAAGGCAAAGTGGAAGAGGGGCAAGAGATCGTTGTTGGTGTAATGTCGCAACGGCCTACCGCATCGGCAACCCCGTTTACGCAGCCCGGTGGACGGAGGTTCTAGTATGCCGGACAACACTTCTCTCATACACGTCAGCCATATAGTCAAGACGTACGAGATGGGCGATGTTGAAGTACATGCGTTGCGGGGAGTCTCTCTCGATGTCAATCGTGGAGAATTCGTCGCGATCATGGGCGCCTCGGGTTCCGGAAAATCGACCTTCATGAATATCATGGGCTGTCTTGATGTCCCGACAAAAGGGGAATACCTTTTGGACAATGTGAATGTCAGTCAGCTCAGCAGGGACAGCCTCGCGCGCATCCGCAATGAAAAAATAGGCTTCGTTTTTCAAGGATTTAACCTTCTGTCGCGCACGTCGGCACTCGAGAATGTCGAGCTTCCGATGTTCTATCGCTCGTTGTCGAATAAAGCCAGGCGCGATAAAGCGATGGAAGCATTGCGCATCGTGGGACTCGAAGATCGATGGCAGCACATGCCGAACCAGCTTTCCGGCGGACAGCAGCAGCGTGTCGCCATCGCGCGCGCGCTTGTGAACGATCCGTCAATCATCCTGGCGGATGAACCGACGGGCAACCTTGACAGCAGGACGAGCGTTGAAGTGATGGAAATTTTTCAGCAACTGAACGAAAGGGGAATTACCGTCCTGCTCGTGACGCACGAATTGGACATCGCAGAATATGCAAAGAGGAATGTTGTCTTCAAAGACGGAAGAGTAAAAAAAGACTTTGCGGTGGCAAATCGCAGAGTCGCCGTGGAACAACTGAAAGCGATGCCGGCAGGCGTTGATGAAGAAGAAGAGGTGGCCGCATGAACTTTTTGAATGTTATGAAAGTATCCACCCTCTCACTCGGACGGAACAAACTGCGCTCGTTCCTGACGATGCTCGGTATCATCATCGGCGTCGGGGCCGTTATTACGATGATGGCTGTCGGAACAGGAGCGCAGGTCAGCATACAACAGACAATCGCAACTCTCGGAACAAACGTTCTTCTAATTTTCCCGGGATCTTTGAATCAAGGAGGTGTGCGGACTGGTACCGGATCTGTCACGACGTTGAACGCTGATGACCTCGCTGCAATTCAAACGCAATGTCCTTCTGTCGCAATGGCCTCGCCGGTCATCATGACGTCGGGTCAGCTGGTATATGGAGAGCAGAATTGGGGAACGCGTATTACCGGGTCGAACCCCGACTACTTTGAGATCAGGAACTGGCCTCTCTCAAGCGGAGTTCCGTTTACCGATGCCGATGTCCGCAGCGCGACCAAGGTCTGCGTTCTCGGCCAGACCGTCGTCGACAATCTTTTCAAAGGTTCCAACGCCATTGGAGCAGTTATTCGAATAAAGAAAATGCCGTTTAAAGTTGTCGGTGTGCTTTCACCGAAAGGGCAGTCGGCTCAAGGTCAGGACCAGGACGACATCGTTATTGCCCCGTATTCGACGGTCCAAAAGAAAATGATGGGCGTGACCTATCTCGGTATGATCATGGCATCTGCCGTGAGCGAGAAATCAATGAACGACGCGCAGAGCCAAATGACAGATCTGATACGGACGCGGCACAAAATCCAGCCGTGGGAAGATAATGACTTTACGATTCGCAACCAGACTGAAATCGCAAACGCAGCGTCGGCAACGATAAACACCTTTACAATCCTGCTCGCATCGATCGCTTCCATATCGCTCCTCGTCGGCGGGATCGGCATCATGAACATCATGCTCGTCTCTGTCACAGAACGGACGCGTGAAATCGGCATCCGCATGTCGATCGGCGCCCGTGGAAGGGATATTCTGCTGCAATTTCTCGTTGAAGCAGTGGTCTTGAGCATGGCAGGGGGATTGATCGGCGTCATCATGGGGATCGGGTCCTCTAATTTGATTTCTAAGCTTGCGGGTTGGCCGACGCTGGTTGCAGCATCGTCGGTTGGGCTCGCATTTCTTTTCGCTGCCGGTGTGGGTATCTTTTTTGGATTTTATCCTGCACGAAAAGCAGCGCTGCTTAACCCGATCGATGCATTGCGATACGAGTGACGCGGCGAATTTTTGTACTCCTTGTCTCTTGACTCCGAAGAGAAAAAGTATACATTGTGCGTGAATTCAATGGATACTATGTCTATGCCTCCTCCAAACACACATACTCCAAACCAAAACGAATTGCTTCGGGCGTACATCCTGGAGCGCGACCACCTCCGGTGTCAGTGGCCGGGCTGCGGCGTTGCGACCGCACCTGAAGTTTTGTTTATCATGGAAAACGGCAAGAACGAAGAGAACGGTGAACGGTATCAAAACGGTGTCACGTTGTGCCGGAAGCATCTGGACACGGTGATGATGCACGAAAAAACATTTGCTCCTCTCATTTACGACCTGATCCAGTTGGTGGAATTTGAAAACGAGCTTATTTTAACGGAGCGGACGGTTAAAGGAATTCTTGGAGAATAACGATGGGGTTTTCACTTTCACTTGCCGCTATCGTATGAAGTTCCTTGAAAAAGTTTATCTTATTAAGTATAATAGTCCTGTCCTTCACGGCAGGATTTTTTTTCCCCTATGTTACCCGGAGCAATGAATGCACATATCGAAGGTGTTGGAGGCTAACCATCCCTCTCTGAGTTTCGAATTCTTTCCACCGAAGAATGAAGATGCTTCAAAGGATCTCTTTTCCTCCATCAAAGACCTTACTCCTTTGAAGCCTTCGTACGTCAGCGTTACGTACGGTGCAGGCGGTTCAACACGACAACTTACGCATGAGCTTGTGGTCAAACTGCAGAAGGAGACCAACCTCACTATCGTTTCCCATCTTACATGCACCGGTTCGACGAAAGACGAAATACGTCAGATCCTTACGAACTACCAGGCGAGCGGAATTGAAAATGTCATGGCACTCCGGGGCGACCCTCCGAAAGGAGTTCAGTCGTTTCTTCCTGTGAAGGATGGATTTGTCAATGCCGGAGAATTGGTCGCGTTCATTAAGAAACATTTTCCCGCGCTGGGAGTCGGAGTTGCCGGTTTTCCCGAAGGACATCCTGATACGCCGAACAGGTTGAAAGAGATGGAATACCTGAAGTTAAAAGTGGATCAGGGAGCCGACTACATCTGCACCCAGTTTTTTTTCAATAACGACGATTTCTATGATTTCTGCGAGCGGGCGCATCTCGCCGGTATTCGCGTTCCGATCATCGCCGGGATTATGCCGGTGACGTCGCGGAAAGGGCTCGCGCGGATGGCCGGCCTTGCGTTAGGTGTTCATTTTCCGGCCAAACTTCTGAGAGCGCTCTCTCGTGCGGAAGATGATGAGTACGTCGAAAAAGTTGGAGTTCATTGGGCGACGGAGCAGGTAAGGGACCTTATCGACCACAATGTGCACGGAGTCCATTTTTACACCCTCAATAAATCTACAGCGACTCTGAAGATTTACGAAACACTTGGTGTAAAAAACTCTGAGAGCCTTAAGACGCAAATTACAGATTTAAGCGCGTTTAAATAGTTCTTTTGTTCATAGACAAATCAGAATTCTCAACACACGAGAATCGTCGGCGCCGATCTTCACTGTATCGTTGAACTCTTCATCAAAGCCTGGCATCGCTTTGAGGTGAATTCTGAGCTTTTTGAGATTGAAATTACAAAAAGAAAAATATCATACGATCGTTAAAAGGGTAAATACACAATTGTAGTCATCAGGTTAATTAAGAGCTAAAGGCAACATGGAGAATAGAATTCGAGTCGGCGTTCTTTTTGGCGGACGGTCTGCGGAACATGAAGTTTCTCTTGTCTCGGCCGCTTCAATCATCGAAGCGCTCGATAGGAAGAAGTATGACGTTTTTCCGATCGGCATCACGCCTGAAGGGCGGTGGCTGAGTTCGAACGACGCGGTACAGTTGTTGAAAGAAAAATCCTCAGTTGAGAGCCTTCCCGAACATCTCATCCTGCCGGACCCGCGCAAACAAGGCCTTGTGGAAATCAACACTTCCGGTGTTGCTGAAATTCAAAATATCGATGTCGTATTTCCCGTCATGCATGGCACGTTCGGGGAGGACGGCACGGTGCAAGGACTTCTTGAGCTCGCGGGGGTTCCGTATGTGGGAGCCGGCGTACTCGGTTCGGCCGTCGGCATGGATAAGATGATTCAAAAGCAGGTGCTGGAGGCGGCAAAAATTCGCGTTGCTCAAGGACTCTCTTTTTTCGTTTCGGAGTTTGAAGAGAGTCAGAAAAAAATCGTAGCGCGGATTGAAGAGGAGCTTCAGTATCCATGCTTCGTGAAGCCGTCGAACACCGGTTCAAGCATCGGCATCAGCAAAGCCCACGACCGGAATGAGTTGATTGATGCGGTGGCTCTCGCCGGCCAATACGACAGAAAAATCATTGTCGAGAAATCGATAGAAAAGGCGCGCGAAATCGAATGCGGCGTGATTGGCAATGAAAAACCGGCGGCTTCAGTGCTCGGGGAAATTATTCCATCCAACGAATTCTACGACTACGACGCCAAGTACGTTGACGGGAAGTCGACGGCGATCATTCCGGCCGATATTCCGAAATGGGCGGTGAGAAAGATCCAATATATCGCGTGCAAGGCGTTCAAGGTTCTGGATTGTTCCGGCATGGCGCGTGTCGACTTTCTTGTGCAGGGGAACGGCTCGAAGATTTTTCTTAACGAGATCAACACGATACCCGGTTTCACATCGATCAGCATGTTTCCGAAACTTTGGGAAGCCTCGGGCCTCTCGTACTCCGACCTTCTCGATAAGGTCATCCAATTAGCGATTGAACGGCACCGGGCAAAATCAGCATTGAAAACAACGTACACGCCCAAGACGGACTGGTACAAGGGATGAACTTCATTACAGTTCGACGACAAAAAAAAGTGAAAACAGTTTTCTTCTTTTGCTTCTGCAGTTTTTCCGTTTTTGCCCAATCTGACTCCACGGCACTTCAGCTTGCACAAAAAGAACGTGAATTCTCTCAATCGGCTGCAACAAGAGGATTTATCCGCGCCTTCCTCGACTATTTCGACGATAGTTGTGTCGCCTTTTATCCGCAGCCTGAAAACGCTAAACACGCTTTGACAGGAGAGCCTGAGTCGCAGGCCTCGCTCGTCTGGCGGCCGATCTTTGTTGAAGTTTCTGCGTCAGGCGATTTTGGATTTACAACCGGACCGTCTGAATATCGCGCCGGCGGGGTTAAAGATTCGATGGCGTATTACGGACATTTTGTTTCTGTCTGGAAGAAAAATAGCGATGGAAAGTGGAAAGTCGTTTTGGATATCGGTAGCAGTTGTCCAAAATCTGAAAAGAAAGAAGAAATGTTTTTGGCGAAAGAACTTCCGCCTCACAAAATGAACAAATCCTTTTCGGTTGAGAGGGAGCGTGTAGTCATGATGGCTGCAGACAGTGCCCTCTCCAATTTACTACAGGCCAGGGGGAGCAAGACGGCATTGCAGAAATTCGCTTCCGATGATGTGCGCGTCTATCGAAAAGGATTATTTCCAGCACAAGGGAAGAATAACGGAGTAGAACTCGTAAAAAATGAAAAGCCGCTTCATTACAATCTTTACGCCGGGGAAATTTCATCAGCCGCTGACCTCGGGTTTACTTATGGCATTGTTGTCGATGCAGCCTCAGACACAAGCAGCTATGTCCGTATTTGGCAAAAAGAAAATGGGTGGAAGGAAGCGGTTGATGTCTTGAAACCATGGCCGACGAAGAAGTAAACGAATTCCGTTTACGACGCCGGAGTGCATTCCTCAGTTTTTCTCCAGACTTACCATTATCTCTACCTCGCTCGTCCCCGGGAACATATCGAACGAAAGAGCGCGTCTGATTTTGTATCCGGCATTCTGCCATCGTTCCAATTCTACCGCCATAAGGTCGATGTTGCAGAAGATGTGAAGCACACGCTCCGCTTTCTTTGCCGCTATGATTTCTATAACGCCCGGTTTGGTCCCGTTGCGGGGAGGGTCGAGGATGATCTTGCTGAATGTTTTTTGAGATGAGAAAAAACGTTCGAGGTTATCTTCGTCGATGTCGTTTTCGATATACTTGCAGTTTGAGATTCTCAATCGCTCTGCATTCTTCTTCGCATCACGGACCGAATTCCCGGAGAGCTCAATGCCGGTTGCGTTTTTAACCGAGTCCGACACGCTGAGGGAAAAAAGGCCGTAGCCGCAGTACAGGTCGACGAGGCGGTCTTGCGCGTTTAATTCTAAAAGCTCTTTGATTGTTTGCACGAACGTTTCGACGATGGAGAGATTCGTCTGCGAAAATGAAAGGGGCGAAAACAGAAATTTTTTCGCGCCGACCTTTTGAAATATCTCAGCCTTGCCGAAGATTTTCTGCAGCGGGAGTCTCTGATTCTTTTGATGTTGCGGCATGTAATACCGCGATCGTTTCTCATCGACGATAACGAACACGCCGATGACCTCTTTTACTGCTGCGGTCACATGCTTCGAGAGGCTGTTGATGAATTGCCGCATTCCGGAATCAAACGCCCCCAAATTAAATATGACAGTGAACTCGCTGTAATTTCCTTTGACGATAACGTAATTGACCGTTTCAGCAGCCTCTTTGAATTCTCTTCTATTAAGGTAGGCTTGAACGCAATGGTAAATTTCTGAGTGCTTGTCCGGTTCAATCATGCACTGGCCCACCTGGACCGGATTCATTCCTACAGATTCTTCCTCTGTTCCAATCAATCCCAGGTACACATTCCCATTGGAAAAAAAGGCTTTCCGCTTTGTCACGACCCTGTAATTTCTCCCAAGCGGGGACGGAGTCAAGGGGTCGAGGAGTGCGTCAAATCCCAGCATTTTCCAAAACTCCTGCAGCACGGCATTCTTCATTCTATAATCAATGTCATAATCGATTTTGTGAGCTGCACACAGAGTGCATTGCTTCCCCGAAAGATCTTGGCATTCTCCGCGTTTCAACGTTCGTTGCTGCAGGGGAGAGAGAGCTTTTGAAAGGAGATCTCTGAAAAGGGGATAGGTGCTGTGGGAAATTCCAGTTTCCATACAATGAAAGTAGGGAATAACGACGGTAGAATCAATCCGGTTTTATTGGCAGTGGTCGGTTTGAAAACCTTGCGGTGGATTGCGGTCATACGTTGAGCGACGCCGCTCTCTTCATATTTCATACTTTCAACTTACGCCAATTCTTGCTACATTTCTTCTCAATGAGCGCCGATTTCTTACGAAGAATAAAAAAGAAGGCCGACGTACGATCCCTGTTTTCGAGGCTTTGGTCGAATAAAAAGCTCAGCGCATTACTCGCCGCAGCGTTCGTCATCCTGCTGTACGTCCTCTTTAACAATCAGGGTGTTCTTCAGCGGATCAGGCTTGAAAGGGAGAAGAAGGAGATGCTCCAAAAAATCCAACAGGCGGAACAGGAGCAAAAGCAGCTTCAGGATCAATCAAAGGCGCTGGACGGCGACAAGAAAGCCGTAGAAAAAGTTGCTCGCGAAAAATACGGCATGGTGCGCGAAGGCGAAAAAGTCTACCATGTGGCGCCGAAAAAATAACGGTGCGGGAACGCCCCACATCGTCAGTACGCTAGCCTTCTGAAGTTTTATGGAACTGTTCGAATACACAAAACCGGAATCGAAGCCGGGCGTCAACGCGCCTCTTGCAGAGCGCGTTCGCCCGAAGACACTCGGCGAGTTTGTCGGCCAGGCACATCTGCTGGGCGAGGGAAAACCGCTTCGGTTGATGATTGAGAACGACGAGCTTCGTTCAATTATTCTGTGGGGCCCGCCGGGAATAGGGAAGACGACCCTGGCACGCATTGTTGCGAACCATACGAACGCGGAATTTTTTTCGCTGAACGCCGTTGCTTCGGGAGTGAAAGAAGTTCGCGACGTTATTGCAAAAGCTGAGAAGCTCCAGAAGCAGCTTGGGAAGAAAACGGTTTTGTTTATCGACGAGATTCACCGTTTCAACAAAGCCCAGCAGGATGCGCTTCTGCACTCGGTCGAAGACGGTGTCATTATTCTTATCGGTGCGACGACGGAGAACCCGTCGTTTGAAGTGATTTCGCCCTTGCTTTCGCGCGCACGTGTCTATGTGCTTGAGCCGCTGGGACAGTCCGAGCTTGAAAAAATCCTCGACCACGCGTTGACGGCGGATTCCATCATCACGAAAGGAAAAGTGGAGATTGCTGATAAAGATTTCCTCTTTCTTCTTTCCGGCGGAGATGCGCGGATGATGCTGAACGGGCTCGAAAGCGCATTCTATTTTGTGAAGCCCGATGCCAAAGGCGTTAGAAGAATTTCCAAGGAAGTGCTCGAAGATGCTTTTCAGCGAAAGTATACAATCTACGATAAGAAGGGGGAACAGCATTACGATACGATTTCCGCTTTTATCAAAAGCATGAGAGGCTGCGACCCCGACGGTGCAATGTATTGGATGGCGCGGATGCTCGACGGCGGAGAAGATCCGAAATTTATTGCACGACGGATGATTGTCCTGGCTTCTGAAGACGTCGGCAATGCAGACCCGTTCGCTTCGGTCGTGGCGACAAATTGCTTTACGGCGGTCGATTATGTCGGGATGCCGGAAGCACGGATTATTTTGTCTCAGGCGGCGGCCTATCTGGCATCGGCGCCGAAAAGCAATGCATCATACGTTGCGATTGAAGAAGCGCTGGCGGACGTCAAATCGCTGCCGAATCTTCCCGTGCCGCTCCACCTCCGCAACGCACCGACAAACCTGATGAAGGATCTCGGCTACGGCAGCGAATACAAGTACGGCCACAATTTTGAAAATCATTTTGTCGAGCAGCAGTATCTTCCCGATAACCTTAAAGATAAACTGTATTATCGTCCGACAGAAAATGGGAAGGAAAAATCGATGAAGGAAAGATTGGAGATATGGTGGAAAACGAAAAGAGGAAACAGATAGTAAGCAGTATACAGTGAATAGTTGTATAATAAACCCTAAAAGCTAAAGACTAAAAACTAATAACTACAACATGCCACAATTACAATACGCTATCGGTGTCGATTTGGGCGGCACAACTATCAAAACAGGAATTGTAAGTTCCGACGGGAAAATTATTGTTCAATCGAAATTTCCAACACTCGGGGAACAAGGACCGAAAACAGTCATCGGCCAAATACGTAAATCGATTGAAGAAGTGCTGCCCCACGCAAAAGGAAAGACGCTACGAGGGATCGGCATCGGTTCCCCCGGAATCGTTGATGAGAAAGGAGGGATCGTCAAAGACCCTCCTAATTTCGCCGATTGGCACAACGTTGCGCTGGGGAATGCGGTCGCAAAAACCTTCAGGCTCAGCGCCAAAGTTGAGAACGATGCGAACGTGGCGGCAATTGCCGAAGCAAAATTTGGAGCGGGGAAGCGGCATCCAAATTTTCTTTTCGTCATTTGGGGGACTGGAGTCGGAGGCGGGATTATTCTGAACAGCCACATCTACCGTGGTCCATTCGGCGGGGCGGGCGAAATCGGGCATGTGTGCATAGACTATAATGGATTGCAGTGCAACTGCGGTGCACAAGGATGCGTAGAAGCATATGTGGGCCAGCGTTATCTTTCACAGAGGACGGTTGAACGGCTGAAGCATCACCCCCGGTCGGTTATTTTGAAACTTGTAGGCGGAGACGTGTCGAAAGTGGAGCCGAAGTATATTTCGCAAGCTGCTCTCAAAGGAGACAAACTTGCGCGCGAAATTTTCACCGAAGCCGGCACGCTCCTCGGCGTCGCACTCGGTTCCGTATTGAATACCGTCGATGTGCGCGTGATCATCATCGGCGGAGGAATTTCTGCGGCTGGCGATTTTGTCTTCACGGCGATCAAAAAATCAGTGCAGTCGCATGTCATGAAACCGATGCGCGAAGACATCGCTGTTCTTCCGGCAAAACTCGGAAACTTCGCAGGAATTCTCGGTGCGGCAGGGCTCGTTCTGTAAATACGGGATTACACGGTTGTGCAGTAATGGCCAAAAAAAATAAAAATTTTCCTTCGATATTGATCCTGCGATTTTATCATTCACACTTTTTCTCCTGCCGGTTTTTTTCAGGGACTGTTTTTCTGCAATTATTGATACTGCAATATTCCCACGCTCAAGTCATAGACACTCTTGTCGCCTCCAAGGCTGATTCCGTCGCGCGTCAGGATACGACGAAGAAAAAAGCAACAGGCATTGATACGAGCGTCGTCTATTCTGCCGTCGACTCGATTGTGTATTCGTATCCTAAGAAAGTGATGATGATGTACGGGAATGGCGACGTCAAGTACCGTACGCTTGGACTAAAGTCCGAGCGCATTGACGTAAACTGGAATGACAATAATTTGGATTCGTACGGCGTGCTGGACTCCTCGAAAATCGGCAAGACCGATTCGTTAAAAAAATTGTACCGCGGCACGCCAGTCATGATTGACGGCGGAGAGACGTATCAAGGGTGGAAGATCGGCTACAACTTTAAGTCGCAAAAAGGGCTCGTGACTCTCGGAGAAACGGAGATGGATCAGAGCTATTATCACGGGGAGCAGATCAAGAAGATCGACAAAGATATGATGTTTATCTCCAACGGCATTTTCACGTCGTGCGACCTCGATCACCCGCACTACTTTTTTTTCAGCCCCCGGATGAGAGTGACGCTTCAGGACAAGATTGTTGCCGAACCGATTTATCTGTATGTCGCGGACGTTCCGGTATTCGTTCTTCCATTCGGAGTTTTCCCGAGTGCTGGGGGACGGCGTTCCGGTATTATTTCTCCGGCGTACGGCGACGATGCCATTCGCGGAAAGTACATCAGTCATCTGGGTTACTACGATGCGATCAGCGATTACACGGATTTGGCAGTTGCCGGCGATTGGTACCCTGAAGGGGGATGGGCAGCGTATTCGGATTTTCGATACGCGAAGAGGTATGATTTCAGCGGCGCGTTGTCGGGGCAATATTCCCGGCTTCTCGTCGGCGTACCAAGCGACTATAACTTTCAAGATCAATCAAACTACCGGGTGAATCTCACCCACAACCAGACGTTCGATCCCACGACTCGCCTCGACGTCAACTTCACGTTTGCAAGCAATAATTCCTATAAAACGAGCAATAATTACGATGACTACCTGCAGCAGGATATTTACTCCAACGCGACTCTGAGCAAATCGTGGGAGGGGACGAACAACAGCATGAGCATCAATATTTCCCGGACACAGGATTTGATCCTTGGAAGCGTCACTTCAACGATCCCGACAATTAATTTCTCCCATTCACAGAGTTACCCGTTTCGCAGCGAAGTAACATCGCGCGGCCTATCGAACGTTTCCGGATCGGATTATGCGTGGTATGAATTGATCGGCCTCGGTTACCAGGGCCAATTTATTAACGACGCCAACAAAACGGCAACGACGGATTCCATAACATATCCGAGCGGGTTTGTCCGCTATAACCGGGCAGGAATTTCGCACAGCTTCACGCTCAACGCTTCTCCGAAAGCCGGTTATTTCACCATTTCACCATCCTTCACTTACAATGAGCGATGGTATGACAAAAGCGTCGCCGCCGACAGCGTAAACCGGACCACAGACGGGCCGGTATTACGAGATGTCAATGGTTTTGAAGCCGTGCGGTTTTTTAATATGGGTGTTTCCGCTTCGACAAAATTGTACGGAATGTTTCAACCGCCTATTCCCGGTATTGCCGGTTTTCGTCATACAATTACCCCGAGCATTTCGTACAATTATCAACCCGATTTTTCCAAACCGTGGTGGGGGTATTACGGATCATACCGGGATACGCTCGGAAAAGAAGTCTCGTACGATCGGTTTCAGAGAGAAGTCTACGGAGGTGCACCCGCGGGTGAACAGCAGGCAATCGGCTTTAATGTAGGAAATTTGTTTGAAATGAAAACGGAGGATAAAGATTCAGTCAACAAAGGGACTAAGTACCAGTTAATGAACCTCGGGGCATCGATGTCCTATAACTTTGCCGCGACTCAGTTCAAGTTGTCGGACCTTGCACTTAATTACCGCACCGACATCGGCCAATATCTCGGCATCAGCGGCAACAACAATTATCGTTTTTATGATTACAACACACAGCTCAACCAGCGTGTGAACAAATTATTGTTTGATGAAGGCAAAGGCATCGCCGAACTGACGGACTTTAGCATCAGTCTTTCGACTACACTTCGTGGTGAAAAGAAAAAGAGAGAAACCGAAACTCGTCCCATTGACTCAACTGCCAACGTCGGAACTTTGCCGGGAACGTTTCAGCAAAACGGTCTTCACGGGCTGTACGGTGAGGAGCTCCCCGACTTCAGCATTCCATGGAATCTCGGTTTAAGTTTTACCTTCGCGCAAAACCAGGAAAATCCAGACGCCAAAACCCGGTCGGCAAACCTCAACGCCAACTTAGGGTTTAATTTGACGGAGAATTGGAAATTTTCTGCCGCGGGAGGTTATGACATTGTCAACCGCCAAGTTGCCGTGCCGCGCATTACGATTGACCGGGATCTTCATTGCTGGACAATGAATTTCAGTTGGATGCCAAGCGGACCGCAGGCCGGCTACCGGTTCGAGCTGAAGCTAAAAGCACCGCAGCTGCAGGACATAAAGTTGACGAAGCAGAGCATTAACAGTGGATACAATTAAGAGTTAAAAGTGATAAGTGGTAAGTGATAAGGGAAAAGTGAAAAGCTTACAATCAAAGTTTTGTTAACTTATCACTTTTGACTTTTCACTCTTTACTCTTCACCTATTCCTATAAAAATGTAATGGCTCCTTCGAGTAACAAACCGAACCGTCTCATGAAGGAGAAAAGTCCGTATCTCCTCCAGCATGCGTTGAACCCCGTCGATTGGTATCCTTGGGGGGATGAAGCATTTGAAGCCGCGCGCCGCGATAATAAACCAATTTTTTTGTCGATAGGCTATTCGACGTGCCATTGGTGCCATGTGATGGAACATGAGTCGTTCGAGAACGATTCGACTGCCGAGATCATGAATACGTTTTTCATTTGCATCAAAGTTGACCGTGAGGAACGTCCCGATGTCGATAAAGTTTACATGAGTGCCGTGCAGGCAATGACAGGCAGCGGGGGCTGGCCCCTCTCAATTTTCCTTACGCATGAATTGAAACCGTTTTTCGGGGGAACGTATTTCCCCCCCAAGAGGCCCACGGCCGCCCAGGCTTTCCGACTGTGCTGAAACGTATTCACGAAATATGGGAAAGTGAACAGGAGCAAGTCGTGGAGTCGGGAAACCAGTTGTTGGCGCTCCTTCAACAGCAAAGGGGAACCAGCCAGGAAAACGTTCCCGTTGAGGCATCGCTGGTGAAAAAAACGTACCACCAGCTTGCCGCTCAGTACGACCCAAAATACGGAGGGTTTGGGAATGGTCCAAAATTTCCGCGGCCGGCGGTATTGAATTTTCTATTCCGATATTACGCGCGTTCGAAAGATGACGAAGCGTTGAAGATGGCCCTCACGACTCTTCAGGCTATGGCGCGGGGGGGAATATACGACCATATCGGCGGGGGATTCCATCGTTATTCTGTCGACGGCCAGTGGAGGGTTCCTCATTTTGAAAAAATGCTGTACGATCAGGCTCAACTTGTCTATTCATATCTGGATGCTTTTCAGCTAACACACGACAATTTTTATTCGCGCATCGCTCGCGAAACGCTCGACTATGTCCTCCGTGATATGACAGACCACGACGGCGGCTTCTACTCCGCCGAGGACGCTGACAGTCGGGAGCCGGAGGATCCTACCCACGCTTCGGAAGGGGCTTTTTATTTGTGGACGAAGAAAGAGATTGAACGCCTTTTGCAGGCCGACAATGCAGAGGTTTTCTGCCGCTACTTCGGGGTTGATGAACACGGTAACGCGCTCTCGGATCCTCAGGGGGAAATTCGCGGCAGGAATATTTTGTTCACTCCTTTCACCGTCGAACAGACCGCAAAATTCTTTTCGATGGATGAAGTCGCAGTAACTCGAGTAATTGAGGACGGAAGGGCAAAATTATTTGCGGCCCGGTCGCAGCGGCCTAGACCGTTGCGGGATGATAAAATCATCACGGCATGGAATGGTTTGATGATCAGCGCGTTTGCGAGAGCCTCCCACATATTGCGGGAACCGAGGTTTGCAAATGCTGCAAGAGACGCGGCTCAATTTATTGCACGCTCACTCTATGATTCCCGAACGAAAACACTTCACCGCCGATACCGGGACGGCGAAACGAAGTTCGATGCGCAGTTGGATGATTTTGCTTTTTATATCCAAGGACTCATCGATCTCTATGAAGCAACGTTGGCTATCGAATGGCTCAAGCTTGCATTGGAACTTCACGGAACTCAAGTTGCTTTGTTCTGGGACTCGTCGGGAGGGGGATTTTTTGATTTCTCAGGGGAAGATAAATCTATTCTCCTTCGAACAAAGGAAACATATGACGGTGCAGAACCGGCAGGAAATTCTGTCGCGGCATTGAATCTGTTGCGGCTCACGCAGATGACCGGCGACAGCATCTTGAAGAAGCAAACTGAAGCCTCGATGATTTGTTTTAATGCAGTGCTTCAGCAATCCCCGCATGCAATGCCGCAGATGATAGCTGCTCTTGATTTCTTTTTCAGCGCCCCGAAACAAATTGTCATCGCAGGAAATGGGAGTTCGTCACGCACAACGGAGTTCCTCGATGAAATTGCACGCCATTTTCTCCCGAACGTGGTATTGCTTTCCGCTGACGGCGGCGGCGGTCAAGAATTTTTTTCTGAGCGCCTCCCTGTAATGGCGTCGATGGCTCCGAAGGATGGTTCAACTACCGCATACGTTTGCGAAAATTATGTATGTGAGTTGCCGGTAAACAAGATTGAACAGCTGGCAGCACTTCTTAGTAGCAAATAATTCTGTCGTTCTCATCTTTCTTCTGTTGGAGTAAGAACAGACACCGGCTCCGGGAATTCATCCCGTTGAAAGCTGGATCCGCATGACGGGACGTTCATCCTGATGGATCAACGAATAATTGGATCTTTTGAAATGTTATGCCATAACTTTTGTCATCACGGTATTCCCCATCGCGAAATTATTCAAGATTATGTCGAGAAAGTTATGGCATCGCTGAGTTTCATTGCAAAAGATTCCGAGATCCCCATGTTGATGCCGCTCCTTTTCTGATGCTATTCGCCGAAGATTCCGCCGAACACTGCATTCGGGCACACTCGCGGATTCTCTGTATCGGCCTTATTGAATCAATCCCACATCTTGAGAGATCGCGGTTTTTTCTCCTTGGCAATGCGTCGAAAGGGCTTCCCGCCCGCCTAAAAATACTGAAAATTTCTTATTGCAAATTCAATTCTAACTAATTATCTTATTTGACGCATGAATAGTGATCCGGGCGGGCAACTATCCGGACATCTCATGGGAAGTGTTTCCCTCGGTATTTTGTCGAATTTGACAAACCTCGTTCTCACAAAATGGCTAAGAAGTTGAAGTTATCCTTGTCGTTCCAATCTCAATGGAGGATTCATTAAATGAAGTTAAAAGTCGCCACAGAACAAAATGGTGAAGTTCTCATAATCGAACCCAAAGGAGCGCTTGTTGGAGGTGAAGAGACCGACGAGTTGCGGGAGGCGGTCGCCGAATCCATCGAGAAAGGAAACAAAAAACTTATTGTCGATTTGGGTAAAGTGACATATATGAATTCGACGGCAATAGGCGCGCTGGTGTCGGCTCATACTTCGTATGCAAATCGAAAGGGGAAAATCGTATTGTGCAACGTCAACAAGAGTATCAAAAACATTTTCGTTGTCACGAAACTTTCCATGATTTTCCAGATCGCCGATACTCGCCCGGATGCAATATTGGCGTTTACGTGATTTTTTCTTTGAATGTAAATTCTTAACACTATAACATCATTATTTTTAAGGAGTATTTTTTATGAAACAAGGAATGTTCAACACAATCCTGATAGTATCAGCATTTCTGATCGGGTTTGCTATTTTTGAATTTTTGCTTCCTGAGTTCATCCAAAAGGGAGGTCCGTTGGTGGTCGCGTTACTCGCGCTTTCGATCATGGTTGTGACGTATGTTTTCGAAAGACTCCTGTCGCTGCGCAAGGCGCAGGGGAAAGCATCCCTAGAAAAATTCCTGGTGGTATTAATCAAACACGTTTCAGCAGGCGACCTTGATGCAGCAATTTCCGCGTGCGACGGTCAGCGTGGTTCACTCGCCAATATCATCAAATCGGGATTAGAGCGGTTCCGCGAGATTTCAAGCGACAAGTCGATGGAAACCAAAGATAAGATGGGGGAAGTGCAGCGTGTCATCGAAGAGTCTACAATGCTGGAAATGCCGATTTTGGAAAAGAACCTTATCGCTCTCTCGACGATTGCCTCTATTGCAACGATGGTCGGATTGCTGGGAACAGTTATCGGTATGATCCGTGCATTCGCCGCTTTGGCGCATGCCGGTTCTGCCGATGCCGTGCAGCTTTCGCAGGGTATTTCCGAGGCGCTGATCAACACGGCGGGCGGAATTTCGATCGCCATTGCATCGATTGTCAGCTATAACTTTTTTACAACGAAGATTGACGGCATGACGTACATGATCGACGAAGCAAGCTACGACATACTGCAAAACTTGAAATCCAAACTTTAACAGCGAGTAGAAAGAAGCATCTATGCCAAAAATTCACAAAAAACGCATTGGCTTTAAGCTGGATATGACGCCGATGGTTGATGTTGGGTTTCTCTTGCTGACATTTTTTATGTTGACAACGCAATTCAAGCCTTCAGAAGATCTTGAGATCACGCTTCCCTCATCACATTCCGTTTTCAAAATTCCCGGCGCAGACGTTATCACCCTGAGCATTGGAAAAGAGGGGCAGATTTTGCTCGGCGTGGATTCTCAGATACTGCGGGAAGCACTCTTTGGTCAGGGCGCGAAAATGAAAGCCAGCGTTTTGGTACAAACCAGCGAGCTGACAAACCTTCTCATCCAGGCCCGTACAAAGAACCCAAGACTGAAGACAGTCATCAGAGCAGATAAAAACGTCGACTATGGAGTCATCGAAGATGTGATGAATATCCTGCAAAAAGTGAACATTACGCGCTTTAATCTTGTTACGGAATTAGATAAGAATTAATACAAAGGAACACTGCAATGGCTGAAGTTGATGTAAGTCAATCGCGCGGCAAGCAGAAGCATTCAAAGAAGAAGAAACGTCGCATCGGCGTTCGTATCGACATGACGCCGATGGTTGACATTGCTTTTTTGTTGTTGACGTTCTTCATGTTGACAACGACGATGAACAAGCCGCAAGCGATGGAAATTAATTTACCCCCCGGTGATGCAAAAGTCGATGTGCCATCGTCCAACCTGTTAACGCTGCGCGTATCGGAGGATGGAAGCATCTATTGGAATATCGGGACGGATAAACCGGAGAAGGTTTCTTCCATCGACTTAAAAAAGGTATTGAAAGAAAAAAACAGCGCCAACCCGAAGTTGATCACTCTCATTAAGGTTGACCGCAAAGGAAAGTATATCATGATGGTTAACATCATGGATGAGTTGAACGTTGCCGATATCACGCGCTTCAGTCTTGCGCCGTTTGACGATAAGGATAAGCAACTCATTGAAAAAATCTAATGACGGCTTGAACGGCCGTTGTTTGTACGAAGAGGTTATAGGAAGGAGTTAAGAACGTATGTCAGCAACTGCACCAAGCGTCAGTGCAAAATATGGTGCGTATGAATTGCGCGGGTTGTATCAGAAGTACGCAACACGTGCCTTGATCTTTGCCGCAGTTTTTCATTTTCTTGCAATCGGCGCGTACTACGGGGCTGTATATCTCACGACGGAAGATGAACCCGTGTACACCGTTCGCATCATGAAATACAGCGACCTCGGTCCGCCCCCCTCAATTACAAATTCGCAGGCCGCCCCCGCTGTTTCTGTGTCGGCCGCCGCCGCGAAGCCTACGGTCGGAACACCGGTTCCTGTGCCTGACGCTGAAATCAGCCCTGAAGCAACAATCGCTTCTCAAACGGAATTGCAGCAGATCGGCCCAGTCGGCGATCCGAATGCAACCGGCAACGGCGGTCCGGTATCTATTCAAAATGACGTGAAGATTGAAGACGATGGTCCGCCGCCCGATTTCGTGCCGGTAGAAAAACAACCGGCACCGGTGAAGAACCCGTCGCCGATCTATCCGGAAATTGCCCGCCGTGCCGGCGTTGAAGGCACTGTGTGGGTAAAGATTTGGGTAGACAAAGAGGGAAAAGCGAAAAAAGCCCAAATTTTGAAATCGGATGCCGAGTTGTTCAATCAAGCCGCAATCGATGCGGCGATGCAATGGGTCTTCACTCCGGCAGTCATGAATAACGGTCCCGTGGCAGTCTGGGTTTCCATTCCGTTCAAATTCAAGTTGAACCAAGGACATTAAGAATACGATGGATCCTTACAGGCCGATGGTCTACGTTGGCTATGTGATGTCGGGATTTCTTTTTCTCTGCGGCATCGTCGTTGCGACGGGAATATATATGCCCCCGACAATGCCGCAGAAATTCCGGATCATGTTCGGCATTGTGATGCTGTTATACGGCGTTTATCGGTTCGTCAATATCCGGTTTCAACAGCAGCAAAGAAATGAAGACCGCTTCCTTTCATAGTCTGGCATTATCCCTTTCCCTGCTTTTCACTTGGACGGGCTGTCAAAACGATGCGCGCGATTTACCGACGCGGGGGAACCTTGTTGTAATTTCGTCGGAAGACATTTTTCCCGCTATCGACTCGGAGGTGAAGGAGTTTGAGTCGATGTACGAGCAGGCGCATATCACCCACTTGCAATCGACAACGCGGGATGCAGTGGTCCAGCTTCTCAACGACAGCGTCAAGCTTATCACAAGTCCCCGACAATTCAACGACGAAGAAAGAGCAGTGATCCAGAAGTACAAGCTTGAAGTCGATACGTTTAAAATTGCGTATGATGCCGCTCTCGTGCTAGTCAATGAAAACAACTCACTGACACGGATCAAAGTCGAAGAGTTAAAAGACATCTTGCTTGGAAAGACGAAAACGTGGCGTGATGTGGGAGAAAAGAAAATAGCAGGGCGGATCGTCGTCGCGCTCGGAGGAGTGAACAGCGGAATGTACGAATATGTAAAGCAGCGCATCACAAATTCCCAGCCGTTTGGCGATGTTGTGTTACCTTGCTCAACGACAACGCAAGTTATCTCGTATGTTGCGTCTCATAACAACGCAATCGGCTTTGTGAGTCAGAGTTGGGTTTCCTCGACGCCGGCGAAAACACGGATATTGGATATCGGAGACCCGAATTTTACGAGAGACTCAGGATCGACGACATTGGAGTATTTTCCACCGCTCCAGGCGCATGTCTACCGCGGTTACTACCCGCTGTCTCGGACGCTGTACATTTTCTCCAGGAATGCCGGCACTGGGGTTGGCGTTGGTTTTACTGCATTTATGACCGGCGGCGAAGGACAAAAGCTATTTCTTAAGAACGGACTTGTGCCCGCAACAATGCCGGTTCGTCTCATTCAACTTCAATCCCAGTAAACGAGGAAGCCTCAATGCATTATTTATTTAAACGAATTGCACCATTCCTAATTCTTTTCGCCCTGTCCGAAAGTGTGCACGCTCAGGACAACCTTGCACTCGGGAAAGAAGCGCTGCAGCAAAAGTCGTACGACGCGGCGATCGGTTATTTTGTGAAAGCGCAGAAAGCGGCACCTCGCATTCTTGAGACGAATTTCTATCTCGGTGAAGCGTATCGTTTGAAGGGCGTGAAGGATTCCGCAGAGATCTTTTTGCAGCGCGCCGTCGATATCAACGAAACATATCTTCCGGGATGGTCCTCGCTGGGGACGCTTATGGTCAAGACCGGGCAATGGGACAAAGCGGCAAAAGTTTTTGCGGCGGCAACGAAGGTCGACAAGGCTAGCCCTGCGGTTTCTCTCGCCTATGGAAACGCATACCTCGATGTAGATTCACTCGATAAAGCAATCGTATACTTCTCAAAAGCGAAAGAATTAAATGAAAATTTACCGGATGTCTATATCGGCTTGGCAGAAGCGTACGGGAGGCAAAACATTGCCGTGCTGGCGATTTCCAACTATCAAAAGGCAGCCGAACTCGATTCGACGTCTGCTGTTATCCGGTACAAGCTGGGGAAAGCATACTATAAAAACAGGCAGTACAATGAATGCGTCAGAGAATTTCAGGCAGCGATCAATCTTGACCCCACGAACGACCTTTATGTCTTCGATGTTGCCGACATTTTTTACCGTGCAAAATTATGGCGCGAGTCGGCTCTCTTCTTTGCAAAATATGTCGCGTTAAAGAAAGACAATCCTGTTGCATTCGATGAATACGCGAAGGCGTTGTATGGCGGCAAATTCTATAAAGACGCGCTCCCTGTTCTCGAACAAGCGATGACGCTCAACCCGAAAGTGTACGAGTTGAAACCGATGCTCGCACGCTCGGAATACGAATGCGGGGATTTTCAAAAGGCAGTTGATGCGTATAGAGTCCTTCCCAAAGACTCTCTCGTCGCTGAGGACTACGTCCGTATAGGGCGTTCATATGTAAAATTAAAAGATGTCGACAATGCGATCGTTAATTTTGAAAGGGCGATCGCCTTGGATTCAGTGTCGACAGAATGTGCTGCAGATCTTGCGCCGCTCTACATGGCCAAAAAGATGTATGACAAGGCGGCAAACCAATACGACAGAAAGTTGAAAAGTGATCCTAAGAACGTCGGGGCGCTCGTAAACGGCGGTGTCTGCTACATGGTGGTAGGAAAATACGACACAGCGAAAACAATGATGCAGAAAGTAATCGATCTGCGTCCCGACTTTTTCCAGGCATATCTCTACCTTGCAAAATGTTATTACTTGCTCGACTCGCTCAACATTGCCGAGAAACAATATGCGCTCGTTATTTCGATCATCGATACTATCAAGGTCGATGCGAATGAGGGAAAATCGAAGGAGGAAAAATACGGGGCGCAGCTTCTTGAGGCTAACAAATTTATAGGATTGATCGAACTTTTGTCGAAACATTATCCTCCCGCGATCGAGAATTTGAAAAAGGCAATAACGTACGAGCCGAAAGATAAGAAAGATGTCGAAGCCCATTTATGGCTGGCACAGTCGTACGCCCTTTCGCTCGGGAATACGCAAATTACCGTGGATGAAGCCCAGGCTATTAAGCAAAAAGCAATCGATGAATACAAGGTTGTTCTGAAGATTGACCCGAAAAACGCGGCAGCAAATAAGGAACTGAAGCAGCTTGAAGGGGGGTAAGTTGAACCGCATAGTCTTTATTTCATTCAAGTCATCATATCAAACCATTACAGTAAAGGTGAACTATGCATTTGTCTAAGCATTCGATTCTGCCGATGAATCTACTTGCCGCTGTGCTTGCCCTCCTCGCATTGATGTTTTCTTCATGCAGTAAGCCGCAGGCGCCGGTGGTCAAAGAATGGGATCTGTACCAGGACCCGTTCTACGGGTTCGAATTGCAGTACCCGAAAGGGTGGTTGGTGAATGCGGAAACCAATCAGATCAAGATATACTCTTCCCAGGAAGCCGCCACATGGTTTTTTGACCCTTCGAGCGGCGGGAAGAACGGGGTTGAAATTCTATTTGGCTTTGAGAATTTTGCCACGGCGGGTGTAACAACCATCGATGCGTACGTCGCACAGACGAAGGATAAACTTTCCGGCATCGGAGTGATTAGCGGGGTACAACAAACAACGCTTGGAAAAGAACCCAGCCAGGAGATTTCCTACTCGTCGAAGATCAGCAAGGGCGTTACGATTTACGGGCGGAGACTTGTTACAGTGCGGGACAGCGTGTTTTATTATGTCAACCTTGCCGGCTTCAACGAAGATTACGACCTCTATGCCGCCGTGTTTGATACGGTGTTGAGTTCGGTCAAACTCCCGAAGCCGAAAGTCGCTGTTTCGAAGGTCGATGAATCCAAGCCGTCTGCTGAATGGACGAAGTATCCCGGTGAATTCTTCGAGATCCAATATCCCGACAATTTTGAATATGCCTTCCCCGCTAAGAAAGGGGAGACAATTTTCTCGATGAACATCCACCATAAAATCCGGCAGGACTGTGCGATCCAAATAGATGTTTTACCGGCAAAGAAATTGACCGTGGACAAAGTGTTCGACCAAAATAAGGGCAAGTTCAAGCCGAAATCAACGAAAGATACGAAGATCGACGGGCACGATGCAAAATATTTGACATACACACCGGAGCCAAAAGTCGAAGGACGAGCATACTTTGTCGTGAAAGATGATAAAGTCTATCGTTTGGTTGTTACGTGGTATCAACCGATGGCCGATGATTACGTTCCGGTTTTTGAAAAAGCCGTAGCAAGCCTCAAGATAAAATAGTACGCAAAGTTAAAAGTCATTATGCCCCGAATTCAATACAGAGTTCGGGGCTTTTTTTTCTGAGGCAGTTGGTTTGTTGAAACTGATTTATTAAATCGCTATTTTCCTGTAGAAATTTTTGAGGAAAACCTCTCATGCTAAGTCCGGCCGAACAGAAAGAATTGATGGACATCGCGTGGAGATCAATTCGGCGTACTATCCGCGGGGAAAGTGACGAACAATCGCAGGAGAAGCCAAAGAGCTTTAATTCCGAGAGCGTGCTCTCTCAACCGGCCGGTGCTTTTGTTTCGCTCTATAATAACGGAGAATTGCGCGGCTGCCTAGGCCTCATCGTATCCGAAACCTCGCTTGCCGAGACGGTCTCTCAACTTGCCGGGCGTTCCGCTACGGAAGACCCGCGTTTTCTGGCAGTTACCGAAAATGAGCTGGACGATATTCAAGTAGAGATTTCTGTGCTCTCACCTCTTCGGGAAATCTCATCGATAGAGGAAATTCAGATTGGTAAGCACGGGTTATTCATCGTTGCCGGCATGTATCGCGGACTATTGCTTCCGCAGGTCGCAGTGAAACATCGCTGGAATACGATTCGGTTTCTGGAAGAAACATGCTTGAAGGCAGGATTGCCGCGGGATCAATGGAAGCACGCCGAAACAAATATCTACATCTTTTCTGCTGATATCATTGAACAAAATCCATGATGAATGAAGAGTTGTATGTCCGGCCGCCCGTCGTCGCTGGGATGTTCTACCCGGAACATGAGCAGGAACTCCGCGATGCCGTTGAATCGCTAATGGCGGAAACAGCACCCGCGCCAAAGCCCGGTACTCTTGTCGGTATTGTTGTGCCGCACGCCGGCTATCTCTATTCCGGTCGCACTGCCGCCCGTGCCTTTGCGCTCTTGAAGAACAGGCACATCGGCACCGTGGTTCTTGTCGGTCCGAGCCACACGGAATATTTCGAGGGCATTTCAGTTTTTTCCGGCGCGAGCTTCAAAACGCCGCTTGGGTCCGTCGAGGTTGATGTAGAATTGCGCAGCGAATTATTGAAAACATTTCCAACGCTGCAGAGTTCTCTTGTCGGACACAAAACGGAGCACTCGCTGGAAGTACAGCTTCCTTTTTTACAGCTTGTCGTGCACAATTTGAAGATTCTTCCAATCGTGATGGGAGATCAAAAGCGGAACTATTGCGACGGATTAGGGGTTGCGCTGGCTGGCGTGGCAAAAGACCGAGGAATATTTCTCGTCGCCAGCTCTGATTTGTCTCATTATTATCCTTCGGATGTGGCACGGAAACTTGACGCGGTCGCAATAGCTTCGATTCAGGAGTTGAATGACCGGGCGCTGATGTCGGATTTAGAAGCCGATCGAACGGAAGCATGCGGGGGCGGGCCCATCGTGGCAGTTCTCTATGCTGCAAAGAAAGCTGGCGCTGATTATTGTGAAGTGTTGGATTCTTGCAATTCCGGGAACGTATCGGGCCACACAGGACGTGTCGTTGGATATGTATCGGCAGCCCTGTGGAAAACTCATTGAGAGCCTATAAGAAATTTCCAGTCGCCATTATAGGTGCAGGTTCTGTCGGAACTGCACTTGCGCTCGCCTTCAGGGAGAAAAAATATCCGTTGCGGGTTGTCCTGAGCAAGGACGGAAAATCTGCAAGGACCCTCGGACAGAGAGTTCGCGCTCCGCACGCAAAGCTGAGTTCTACGCACCATCTCTCTGTAAAGGGGATTATTTTCATCGCTGTCCCGGATGGCGAAATTAAAAATGTCGTGCACATTCTCTCTCGTTGGGATGAAGATTTTTCCCGCTCGATCGTCTTTCATACTTCGGGTGCGTTATCATCCAAAATCCTTTCACCGCTACAACGGAGAGGGGCAACGGTCGGCTCTTTTCATCCATTACAGACATTTCCCAAATCGGACATAACCTCCGGGCTCTTCAAGGATATCTGGATTGGGATTGAAGGAGATAAAAAAGCGGTATCAGCGGCACGGCGTATCGTCCATGATTTTGCGGCCCGTTCATTTGTTTTGTCATCTCAACAAAAAGTGCTGTACCATGTCGCAGCGGTGTTTAGCTCGAATTATTTTGTCGCTCTCCTTTCCGTTGTAGAGGAACTGGGAAAGCGCATTCATATACCACGGAGAAAAATGATTTCCATCGTTGAGCCCCTTATTCATCAGAGTCTCATGAATGTTAAAAAGTATTCGGCGGCTTCAGCACTCACCGGGCCAATTGCGCGCGGGGACGTTCACACGTTGAAGAGACACCGCGCAGAATTAAAAAAGAAGGGTCTGAGTGATATTGCTCATTTGTATTCCGCGCTCGCGAAGGAAACATCAAAGGTTGCATCAAGGAAGGTTACCTAATGCTTGTTGATTATCATACACACAACTCTCTTTGTAAGCACGCCGACGGTGTTCTCGAAGAATACATTGTGCGCGCGGTGGCGGCGAACCTCAAAGAGATCGGATGCTCCGACCATTCGCCGATGCCGAACGATTTCGACATCCAGCACAGAATGACCATGGAGCAGTTTCATCAAACCTACAAGCCGGATGTCCTTGCAATGCGGGAGAAATACCGGGATAGAATCGCCGTAAAATTTGCCTTGGAGGGGGATTTTTTCCCGGGGACGGAACACTGGGTGAAGGAGTTTAATTCTCAGCATGAGTTTGATTATATTATCGGGTCAGTGCACTATCTCGGCGAATGGGGATTCGATAATCCGACATTCGTCCACAAATACGAAGAACGAAATGTCGACGAAGTGTACGACCAGTATTATAGCCATATTAAAAGGTCGGCGGCGGCGAAATTGTTCGACATTATAGGCCATTGCGATCTCGTCAAAAAGTTCGGGCATCGCCCTTCGAAAAATATGGAAGAAATATTGCGGGAGGTCTTCAAAGTTGTGAAGTCGGCGGACGTGGCTGTCGAGATCAACACGTCGGGGCTGCGGAAACCGGTCAAGGAAGTCTATCCCAGCGAGCAGATCCTGAGAATTATTCAGGAGTATAAAATTCCGCTCGCATTAGGCTCCGACGCCCACTCTCCGGACGAGGTAGGCAGAGATTTTGACGTCGCAAAGCAGCTCATCGAAAAGTACGGCAACGGTAAAATTTCCGTTTTTACAAAGAGACAACGAAGCGAATTACGAATATAATCGTTGAGATCATTCTTAATTCATAATTCGAGGCTTCTGAATAATTCCAAAAATACGTCTCGCGCAAAGACGCAAAGTCGCAAATTGGTCATATAACAAAATCTTCGCGCCTTTCCCCGAAGGGATGGCTTCGCCAGCGGCTTGGCGAGAGGCAATTTTTCAGATGTCTTAATTCATAATTCTTAATTCATAATTGCTCTCATGAAGGCACTTATTGCATCAGGCGGACGCGGCACACGGCTTCGCCCAATCACTCACACGCAAAACAAGCACCTCATTCCGATCGCGAACAAACCGATTCTCTTTTATGCTATCGAGGCGGCAGTCGATGCCGGCATTAAAGAAATCGCCATCGTTCACAATGCCGACAGCATGGAAGTTCCTCGCTATGTCGGCGACGGCAGCCGCTGGGGGGTGAAAATTTCATACATACCGCAGGAGAAACCCGGAGGTTTGGCGCAGGTCGTGTTGCTTGCCGAAAAATTCGTCCATGGAGACAATTTTGTGTTTTACTTAGGCGATAACATGGTGGTTGGCGGGATCAAGCGTTATATCGATGAATTTCAAAAATCTCAATGCAATTGCTGGCTGACGCTCTCGAAAGTGAAAGACCCTGAACGATTCGGCGTCCCGGAAATTAAAAACAACCGCATTATCGGCGTCGAAGAAAAACCGAAGAAGCCCAAAAGCCAGTATGCCGTTGCCGGAATTTATCTTTACGATAAACATATTTTTGAAGCGTGCAAAGCGATCAAACCAAGCAAGAGGGGAGAGCTGGAGATTTCAGATGCCCACCAGTACCTCATCGACAAAAAATTCGCTATTGGATTCAGCGAGATTACCGGATGGTGGAAGGATACCGGCAAGCCGCTCGACCTGCTCGAAGCAAATAGATTGATCCTTGACAATATTGTTTCTTCTAACCAAGGGAACATAGACGCAAAATCATCTGTCGTTGGGAAAGTGATTATTGAAGAAGGAGCGCGGGTTATCGACAGCGTTGTGCGCGGTCCGGTGATGATAGGAAGAAATTGTGTTATTGAAGAAAGTTATATCGGCCCCTACACCGCTGTAGGGAACAATACCATCATCAAGAAAAGCGAGGTGGAGTACAGCATCATCCTTCGCGACTGTAAAATTCAAAACGTCGGGATCCGCATTGAAGGGAGCATTCTCGGCAACGATGTCGAAATTTTGGAGGCGGGTGGCAAACCGCGGGTTCATCGGTTCATGATCGGAGACCAAAGCAGGGTGGAAGTGGCGTAACTATTTTTGAGCATGCCGAATAAAATCGACACAAAGACATTACTCCTCGTTGTATTGACAGCGTTGGCCGTCGTCCTGACGTTTATTCGGGAACGGTCCGCAGCACCGCCGCAAACAATTGACGCCAAGGGTGTACGCGAGATTCTCCCTTTTAAAGAGATTTCATCGATTGTCGACTCGACACTGAAGCGCATGGCAGTCCCAACGGAGAAAATTGGGCATACGAACATCTCGGTCGGCGGCGTGCAGGGGGAACGTGAAGAGATAAAAATACACGTGCCTCCGGAATTTGAGGTGCTTCGTGCACTCACAGCGTTGACGGATTCACTCCGGCGTTTCAACGTTGTATTAGCCTCGACGGAAAATTTTAAAGAAAAAACATCCACCATTCATCTTTCGTATGATAAACACGTGTTTGAGAGCATCGTCATTGCGAAAGAAGAGCAACAGAAGGGAGCAAAGCCATCGGTAAGGAAGAAACAAAAGGGAATGCCGCGCAAACTCCGGCGGTAATGGAAAAAATTGTCTCGCTTGCGAAACGGCGCGGCTTCGTTTTTCAGTCGAGCGAGATTTACGGCGGACTGAACGGCTGCTGGGATTACGGGCCGATGGGCGTTGAGCTGTTGAACAATTTAAAACAGGCGTGGTGGAGGTCAATGACGCTTCGCGACGATATTGAAGGAATCGACGCGTCGATTTTGATGCATCCACGCGTGTGGGAAGCTTCCGGCCACGTTGCAAATTTCACCGACCCGATGGTGGATTGCAAACAATGCAAGGCACGCTACAGGGTAGATGTTCTGTTCGAAGAACTCTCTGTGAAAAAGAAAAAGGAAATTCTGCGCGGACTCGACCCCGCTGCATTTGCAGGCCAGCTTGATGACCGGAGAGTCGTCGAGGAATTTGCGTTGCGTGTTTCGTCCGATGAAGTGATAGCCAACGTCATCCGGACTTTGGTTTCTTGTCCCAATTGCGGCAACAAAGGGACATTCACGGATGCCCGGCAGTTCAATCTCATGTTCAAGACGTTCGTCGGGCCGGTCGAAGACACGAACAACGTCGTCTATCTGCGTCCGGAAACCGCGCAGGGAATTTTCGTCAATTTTCTCAACATTCAAAGCGCATCGAGGCAAAAGCTCCCATTTGGAATCGCACAGATTGGGAAAGCATTCCGGAACGAAATCAACACGAAGAATTTTCTTTTCCGTACGCGCGAGTTTGAGCAGATGGAGATGCAGTATTTCGTTAAGCCGGGAGAAGAAGATACATGGTTTGAGTACTGGCGCGAACAACGGTTGAAATGGTTTCTCGATTTGGGGATGAGGCGTGAACAATTGCAGTGGCACAAACATGAGAAACTTGCGCATTATGCAAAAGCCGCGTACGACATCGAATACAAATTCCCGTTCGGCTGGGGAGAAATTGAAGGGATCCACAGCCGAACAAATTTCGACCTTTCTCGCCACGAGGAGTTTTCCGGCAAGAGCATGAAATATTTTGATGACCAGACGAAAGAAAAATTTACTCCGTTCGTGATCGAGACTTCTGCCGGAGCAAGCCGGTCGTTTATGGCGTTTCTTGTCGCTGCGTATGATGAAGAATCTGCCCCGACGGCCGAAGGAAAAGAAGAAATGCGAACGGTGCTGCATTTTCATCCACGGCTTGCACCGGTGAAAGCGGCAATTCTCCCCCTTGTCAACCGCGATGGGATGGACGACATTGCACACACAATGACCATAGACCTTCAGAAATCTTTTCGCGTTTTCTACGACGACAGCGGCGCTGTCGGCAGGCGCTACCGTCGGCAGGATGAGATTGGCACGCCGTTTTGCTTCACGGTCGATTCACAAACCCTGCAGGACCAGACGGTGACCGTACGGGAACGCGACTCGATGAACCAGGAGCGAATCGCCCTCGGCGCGGCTAAAACATTCCTACTCGATAAACTAGAGGCGTTATGAAATCCATTTTCTACAACGAAACGGAAAGGACCATTCGTGCGGGATGGCGAATGGGGATTTTCGTTGCGGCCCTTCTAGGCATCACCGCGCTATTCAATTTTTCCGCTAAACTGATACTGCCGCACATTCATTTTATTCCCTCATTCGTTGCGGGCGAAATGGTTTTTTATGGAGCGCTGCTCTTGACGACGTGGATTGTTGTCAAATTTCTCGAAGGCCGGCCCGCGCTGTCGTCGGTTGGTTTTCCATTTCACGAAAATGTTTTGCGTGAACTGGGACAGGGCGCACTGATCGGCGGCGGTATGATGACGGTCATTTTTGTTACTGAATACAGCCTTGGCATGGCGACGCTGACATTTAAGTCCCTCTCTCTTCCTGAAGCTTGCCATGTGTTCGGTGCGAGCGTCAGCATTTTTGTCATCGGTGCATTTGGCGAAGAGTTGCTCTTCCGCGGGTATCTATTTCAAACGATGGTAGAAGGGACGGGGAAAATCATCGCTGTTGTTGTGTTTGCCTGCTTTTTCGGGTTCGCTCATCTCAACAATCCTAATGTCACTTTTTTTTCGCTTGTTAATGTCGCCCTTGCCGGCGTGTGGCTTTCACTGGCATATTTCAAGACGCGGACACTTTGGTTTCCGATAGCCCTGCATTTCTCGTGGAATTTTTTCCAGAATCATATTTTCTCCTTTCCCGTTAGCGGGATCCAGTTCGAAAAATATCAACTTGGAGTGTTGGCGCAGTCCGGGCCCGTATGGTTAACGGGGGGAGCGTTTGGACCTGAAGGGGGTGCGCTTGCGACGCTCATGCTGGTTGCGGCGGGCGTCTTTATTTACCGGTCGGATTGGATCACGATTTCTGAGAATGCATGGACGGTTGAAAAATGGAGTGCAGCAAAAACTGCACTCTCCGCCGATGGACAAAATACCGGAACGAATACCGAACCTTCATGACGAACTCGCTTTGACCGAACATTCCCGACATCAGCCTCTGAAAAGGCAGACTGTTTCCTTGCTGTTGAAATACATCGCCTTGCCTCTCTCGCTTTCCTTCGTTCTGCCGGCGGTCAGTTCCTCGCAATGGCTTACAGACCCGGATTTTGACCTTCACACAAAACAGGGGATCGACCACGTCTACAATCTTGAGTTCGATCAAGCAGAAGCAGAATTTCACTATATCATAATGACTCATCCGGAACATCCAGCCGGATACTTTTTTCTTGCCATGGTCGATTGGTGGAAAATTTCTTTAGATTTTGACAATGAGTCGCTCGACGAAGGATTTTTAGAGAAGCTCGATGTCGTGATCGACAAATGCGACAGCATTCTCGACAAAAACCCCGATGATGTCGCGGCGCTGTTTTTCAAAGGGGGATCGCTCGGTTTTCGTGGACGGCTGCGTGCTAATCGGGGAAGCTGGATAAAGGCGGCAAACGATGGCAGGCTTGCGCTGCCGATCGTGCGCCATGCCTACAGCATAGCACCCGACAATGATGACATCCTTCTCGGCATGGGTATCTACAATTACTACGCCGAAGCGATTCCGGAGCAATATCCGATCGTGAAACCCCTCATGCTTTTTTTCCCAAGCGGCGACAAGAAAAAAGGAATTGAACAGCTTACGGTCGCCGCCGCAAAGGCGAAGTATGCCGCTGTCGAGGCCGATTATTTTCTTCTTCAATTGAATTACACCCACGAGCGGCAGTATGAGAAGGCTCTCGAAATAGCGTTGAAGCTTCTTGACCGGTATCCGAAAAATGTTGTCTTTCATCGCTATGTCGGCAGGTGTTACATAAGCCTCGGCAAGTGGGAAAATGCACATACGGTGTTTCGGGAAATTCTTTCCCGTTGCGACGGTTCGGGGGGAGGGATGGCGGGGTACACCGATTTGTCAAAACGCGAAGCGCTGTACTATCTTGGTGTCTACGCGATGAACGGCGGCAAATACGAAGAATCACTGCAGAACTTTTTTCAGTGTGATGAACTCTGCACGTCGCTCGACAAAAGCGGGGAATCCGGGTTTATGGTGATGGCGAACCTGCGAATCGGGTTCATTTACGACATCCAGATGAAAAGGGATCTTGCAGTGCAGCAGTATAACAAAGTATTGGCGATGAAGAAATTCGAAAACTCGTACGATCAAGCGGAACAGTATCTTAAGGTTCGGTACACGGCAAAATGAATATCCCCTTTACCATCATCCTGTTTGGCCTTGTTGCCGCGAGCGCGGAAATCCTTGGGGGGAGTGTCGTCCTCATGCAAAAGGAGTGGCCGCAAAAAATACAGGAATACTTGTTGGCGCTCGGAGCGGGTTTTATACTGGCGCTCGTTTTGCTGGACCTTATTCCCGAAAGCATCATTGGAATCGGGTCCACGGCTCCGCTTCTCATCTTGACGGGATTTAGCGTCATGCATTTTGCAGAACACACCATCGTAGGCCATTTGCATTTTGGTGAAGAAGTGCATGCCGAGGTGATGGTGTCAAAAGTTGCGAGTTACTCTGCCTTCTGGGGATTGTTTATTCATGCTTTCTTTGACGGCGTTTCGATTTCCGCCGGCATGCAGTACAATTTTCCTCTGGGACTAATGATCTTTTTCGCAATATTGCTGCACAAGTTTCCGGAAGGATTGACGATTGCTTCCGTTATGCTCGCTGCCGACCATCCGCGGAAAAGTGCCTTTTGGGCTTCTGCCGGGGCGGGGGCCGGAACGATGCTCGGTATTGTGGCTATGTTTTTCTTGAAAGATATCGGCAGCCAGGTAGTCGGCTATGCGTTCGCATTTTCAGCCGGTGCAGGCATGTACGTCGGCGCGAGCGATCTGATTCCAGAAATCAACCGCTCGAAGAATCGGATCGCGCCGATAGTTGTGTTTGCCGGAATGATTCTCTTTTACGTGAGCTCCGTGATTGTGGAACGAGTAGTTGGAGGATGATTTCTCAGATTGCGCGGATTCTTACTCAGATTGCAGATGATCGGCCGTGAAGCTTCACCTAAAGTCTCGATTGAGTACTTCTGCTTTTCCATTCCTCACAGGTTCATTTCAACGGTAATGCTGTTCAGGCTTCCAATTTTTCCCAACGATGTGAAGGCATAGTCGAAGCGAAGAGTTTGAAGCGCAATTCCGCCGCCGAATGAAAACCCAGCAAGCCCCGAATTTGTCCCCAACGTTAAATCCGTTCGCCGTTCGTTGTCGTATCCAAAGCGAAAGCGGAGTTCCTTGCTCAACGTTAATTCTCCGCCGATAGAATACATTTCGAAGTGAGAAACGAAATTATTCTGCGTTTCGTTGAGTTGGTGAAAATCAAGGTTTAGCAAAAGGGGGAGATGCTCGGGCTTTATCGTTGCACCGACGCTCATATCGAGTGGGAGGCTCTCGCGGGTTGTCAAGTACGGATTAAGCTGTGTCCCCATATTCCGAATGCTTGCCCCTATCGACACCGGGTTTGCCCCCGGAATGACGTAGAGTATTCCGAAATCAGCTGCGATTGCCGACGATGCGGCATCGGCAATGGAGGAATAAATAAACTTGGCGACAACGCCATAATACAGATTCTCTTGGAGCTCGGTTGCGAACCCGACGGACATATCGAGGTCTCCGGCTGTGAACGTTCCTATTTTGTTTGCAAGTTCGTCGGTCTCGTCGAATGTTCCGTAATTGACGTAATTGATACCGAACCCGATCTTTCCGATGTCCGAAAGGTTTTGTGCGTACGAAACATACCCGGAATTGATATCGAGCAGGTTTTTAAGGTACCCGAAAGACGCTTCCGGCTGGGTAACCGTGGCAATTCCGGCCGGGTTGTAAAATATCGTGTTGACGTCGTTCCTCATCGAAACAAAACTGCCCGCCATCCCCGCAGATCGAGCACCGACATCGCTGAGAAGAAATGCGTACGTAGAATTCTGAGTATGGGCTGCGCTATAGACAAGAAGGAGCATATTGAGCGCCACAAACAGTCTGCCGCTGTTTCGTCGCAGTTGGGTCCGATTGTTCATACATATCTCACAAATATCGTGAACGAATTGGCGAAGAGTTGCAATCACACAGCAGTAAACAAACGTACGATATCACTTCTCACGTTGTTGTATGTGGCAGGATTTGTAATGAGAAATGTAAGAAAACCCCTTTCCAAAGGCAAGTGGCAGAGGTGCAGTTTCCCTTCAGTCGTTTCTGTCAGACACCTGATCTGGGAAATCGGGATGTGTTAAAATCTTTAGTAAGGTAAATCAAGAAGGCTTCCGACAGTTATCAAAAATCTTACTTAACTTAAGCAGCCAGCCCGCTTCTTTTCATCTTTCTTCTAAGGTAAAATATTTTTATTATGATGAAGCATTCAAATGGCGATTACAGAACCGATCATGACAGATGAAATTATGGCAGCTGCACGCACGAACATTTTCGGATTTGGCGTCGCCGCTTTTCTATTGACCCTGGCGGGCTGCGCAGGAGAGCGTCCTCCGGGAGGAGGCCCCGTCGACACCACACCTCCCGAGATCGTCGACGTCTACCCACCCCCTAACACGACTGGGTATTCTTCTTCCCGCATTGCATTGGAATTTAGCAAGTACGTTGAACGGCGTTCGGTTGAAGAATCCATATTTATCTCGCCGTACATAAAAAAGATTGAATATGACTGGAGCGGTAGAGAGGTCGAATTAAATTTCAGGGACACGCTGCGGAAGAACACCACCTACGTGGTGACAGTAGGCACGGATGTTGTCGACGTCAACAACCGAAACCGAATGGCGCACGCTTATTCGTTCGCTTTCACTACCGGTGCCCAGATTGACCGCGGTGAAATCCACGGACGAATTTATGATGAAAAGCCCGTCGGCGTGATGATTTTTGCATACCAACTGGACGGTCTCAAGCCGGATACGCTGAACCCCACAACGCAAAAACCCGACTATATTACACAAACGGGCAACACTGGCGATTACTCTTTAACGCACCTGGCGTTCGGCAATTACAGAGTGCTCGCGGTACGAGATGAGCTTCGCAATTTGGCGTACGCCCCTGAGACTGATGCAATGAGTACTGCGCCGAGCGATATCAAGCTGGATGAAGTGGATTCATTACGGAGTGAACTGAATTTTCAGCTTTCTGTAGAGGATACGACCGCGCCGCGGCTCATCTCGGCAGTTTCGATGGACAACAGCCATGTCGAACTTGAATTCAGCGAAAGCGTTGATTTGACTACTCTCGCAACGGGGGATTTTTCAATTTCCGACACGGGCCGAACCCGAAACCTTCGTATTGTCGATTTCTTCCCTCACTTTGAGAACCCTGCGCATGTCGTGCTCATCACAGAGCCCCAGCATGATGAAGACACTCTCTACAGGGTTTTCGTCGCCGGTGTAAAAGATCTCGCCGGCCATGTTATCAACCCGCTGGTTTCGTCAAAACAATTCAGCCGCTCGTCGGTCCGCGATACGATGCCGCCCGGCCTTCTTTTTGCGACCGCAATGGACTCGACGGCGCAATTCCCGATGGAGCAGCAATTTCAGTTTGATTTCAACGATGTGCTTCAACAGAAATCCGCAGAACATGCCGTGCTCTTGAAGGGGAAGGATTCCGTGGAAATTCCGCTGCACTTTGTCTGGAATTCTTCTGCAAGCTTCAGCGTTGTGCCTCGTACTGCGTTGCGCCAGGATTATTTCTATACTTTTTTTGTCCGCTTCGACTCACTCCGGGACGGAGCCGGGAATCATTGGAAGGACAGTACGCGAAAGTTTTCCTTCCGAACCATCGACCCCGAACAATTGAGCAGCATCGAAGGAGTGCTCGTTGATCAGGACACATCTCATGCCGACAGATATATTGTTATTGCCGAGAACACCTCTAAAAAAACAAAAAAGGTCGTACGCATAACAACACAGCGTGGGAAGAAATTTTTGTTTTCGCGGCTGAATGCAGGAGAGTATCGGTTGAAAGCGTTTCAGGACGACTACAATAACGGTGTGTATTATTCCGGCAAACCGTTCCCGTACACTCCTGCGGAGCGATTTGCCGTCTACCCGGATTCCATCAAAGTGCGGGCACGCTGGCCTGTCGAAGGGGTACGGATCAAATTCAGATGATTATTAGATTGGAGCAACAGTAAAAATAAAGGAATCAATGAAACGGCAATATATTCGACTATCTATGATGATGTGCATAGCCATCGTCTTCATAGGTTGTTTAGAGAGATCCTCTTCGCCGACAGGACCAACGTCAGGGAAACGAAGCATGGTTGAATCTCCGCCTATCGAAAATACATACCCAATTCCTTCGAGTTCTCAATTAGAATGGCAAGACAGGAAACTCGAACTTTTTGTTCACTTTGGTATAAATACTTTTACAAATAAAGAATGGGGAGACGGAACAGATAGCCCGTTACTCTTTAATCCGACTGCATTCAATGCGAATCAATGGGTGGCTGTTGCAAAAAACGCCGGATTTAAATATCTGATTTTAACCGCAAAGCATCATGATGGTTTTTGTCTATGGCCGAGCAAATTTACCGACTATTCTGTAAAAAGCAGCCCATATAAATATGGCCAAGGTGATATTGTCAAAGAAGTGGCATTAGCATGCAAAAAGGGAGGGGTAAAATTTGGATTTTATCTTTCACCGTGGGATCGCCACGATTCTACGTATGGCACAGATGCATATAATACATATTATTGTAATCAACTCACTGAGTTATTGACAAATTATGGTGAAATAGGTGAGGTGTGGTTAGACGGGGCTAACGGGGATACTACCAAGCATCAAGATTATGATTGGGCTCGATTTTATTCTACTATAAAACATTATCAACCTCACGCTCTCATCTCCAATATGGGTCCGGATATCCGCTGGGTAGGAAATGAGGAAGGACTTGGCAATGAAACCGAATGGTGCTTTCAGCCATCACAATATCCTGAATTTAATACTGCCGGAACGATTGTTTGGTGGCCATCAGAATGTGATATCCCTATACGACCCGGGTGGTTTTACCATCCATCAGAAGATACTCAACTTAAAACCATCGATCAATTAATTTATATTTACTTTTCATCAGTAGGAAGAAATAGTAATTTACTCCTTGATGTGCCACCAAACACCCAAGGATTATTCGCCGATGTTGATGTTCAACAATTACAAGCTTGGCATGCACAACTGGAAAGCATATTTGGGAATGACCTGTTTATTAACAGCACCATCCAAGCAACAAACACAAGAGATGATATTGCCGACTATTCAGCCAATAACTGTATCGACCACAATTCTAAAACATTTTGGACAACAGAGAAGGATAGCACATCAGCTGATATTACGATTACGACAGGCCAGGCTATAGCTATTAACACTATTCAATTGGAAGAGGCAATTGAATACGGTCAACGCATATCGTCCTTTGTTATTTATGCAGACCAAAACGGTCAATGGAATAAAGTTATTACTGGTTCAACCGTCGGTAGAAGCCGTCTTCTTCAGTTTTCAGCAGTTACTACGTCAAAAATTAAGATATCAATAATAGGCTCACTTGCCGCGCCGACGTTAAGCACTATTGCTGGATATTACAACAATAGAACTAATTGACCACCATGGATAATGTTGGGTATCAGAAGTATCTTGAACGATTACATGTGATGCTCTTCTTGGAGCTCTCGGACTTTTAGAAGAACTTCTGATACACGACATCAGTGTGTCGATCAAGAAACCAGGCGCTCAAACTGACGGAATCAGCTGTCGATGATTTCGCCGCGCGTAAAGTCCATAAGGATATGGCTGCACGTCGTTGCTCTACGAACCTGCGGGTTGAAGACCCGCAGAGAATCATAGGCAGGTGAGTTCCGGTTCGTCATGCCGGCCGGTGAGCCCCGCGGTTGTCCGGACGTCTTTTTCGGAATGGCTTCTGAAAGGTAACTTTGTTTTCGGTAGGATGGTCTCCCCGTTCACGCCTTCGCTGTCTCTCTTCCCATGTTCCTCGAGGTTTTTCAAAATGGCGCCTGTTCTCTTTGTGCTGCAATCCCCTTGCAGGTTCTTCAGTATGTGTGCCTGCCGCAGGTCTTTTCGTATCATCAAAGCCGGGATATTTTTTTAACTCGAACTTCCTTCCAACGAAATATTCAATCTTCCGCAAGTATTCCTGCTCGTTTCGCGCCACAAACGTCAGGGCGTCTCCTTTCGATGTAGCCCGTCCGGTCCGTCCGATCCGGTGAATATAATCCTCGGCAAAAGTCGGTGTATCGAAATTGACGACATGAGTGATACCTTCCACGTCGATGCCGCGCGCGGCGATGTCGGTTGCAACAAGAACTTTAAAGTCGCCGTGTTTGAAACCGGCAAGCGCTCGCTGACGCTGCGCTTGAGTCCTGTTGGAGTGAATCGCAATAGATTTGATTCCTTTCCGCTCAAGGCGGTGAGAGATTTTATCCGCACCATGTTTAGTCCTGGAAAATACAAGCACGCTTTCCATCTGGGTCGATTCGAGAATATGGATGAGGAGGTCGACTTTCAATTCCTGGTGGATAGAATAAAAATGCTGCGTGACAGTCTCGACCGGTTTGCGCTGCTCTCCGACCTCTATGAATTCCGGATGTTTCTGAATATTAGCGGTGAGTGCGCGGACTTCCTTCGACATTGTCGCTGAGAAAAGCATCGTCTGCCTGTGAGCCGGCACCTTGGAAATGATTTTTCGTACATCCTGAATGAACCCCATATCAAACATCCTGTCCGCTTCGTCAAGGACAAGAACTTCAACATTCGACAAGTCGATACTCTGACGTTCAAGATGGTCAAGCAGCCGCCCGGGAGTTGCGACGACGATATCGATGCCGCGGCGGAGGCGCTTTATTTGGTTTTGAATGTTCACTCCGCCAAACACGGCCAAGCTCTGGAGGCTCATAAATCTTCCGTACGCCGTTATTGAATCCTCGATTTGCTGCGCAAGTTCACGCGTTGGCGTGAGTATGAGTGCGCGCACGCCACGGTGTTTCGCATGGACGTCGGCAGACAGACGATTCAAGATCGGAAGAACGAACGCAGCGGTTTTCCCGGTTCCGGTTTGTGCACAGCCGATGACATCTTTGCCGGCGAGCGCAGCCGGAATTGCTCGTGATTGAATCGTGGTCGGCGCGGTGTATCCGGTCGCAAGAATACCCTGCACCAATCGGTCATTGAGACCGAGTTTTGAAAAAGACATAAAAATCCTTTAGTAATAAATGGGGAGATGCGCTGCGTAAAGATGGAAAATTGCGGAAGGCAAATCGAGGGAGCGATACCTATTTCCCGAACCGCAGCATGGGCTTTTCGGCAACCTGCTGCAAACCTCAGCTTCTAATCATCGGAGAGCGAATCTCAATTTCCGCTTCCAAAAGTATCAAGCTCGGAGGCGGGATAACACTGTAAAGATACAACTTTAATTGCCAGCATCCTAATGAATAATGATCTAATTCTGGTCAGTTCCTGTGCTATCGACGGAGGAAGCAGGCTTACCCCGCGGGTTCGCCAGCACTCGGTCGGGGACAACCCAGGCGCCTTTGTATCCTTTTTCAATGAAGCCGTCGACGGCAAGGTTGGCATCGGCGCGGTTTGTGTAGTCTCCAACGCGTATTTTGTACGTCGGCGCGTCGTATACCATGTACACCCACTGAACGGGGAGTTCGAGGTTGATCGAGTTGCGAACTGAAACTGCTTCATCATAATTGTTCGAAGCAAACACTTGAATGCGGAATCCTTGGACGGTCTCCGGTTCGGCGATGGCGAACGTTTCAACGGGGACGTCGACGATCGGCCGCGGCTGGTTTTCTTTTTTGTGCAGGAGTTCAATATCATCATCGTACTCGGAAGGTTTGAACGATTTTTCAAACGTGCTGAGTTTTTCCTTTCGGGCCGATGAAATTGAATCCGGAGCAGTCTGAATAAACGCAAGGGCGGTGCCGGTTAACGCAAACAGGGCAACGAATAAATAAAGAGTGAGCCTGCGGTTCATCGCCTCATCTCCGCAACCCAGGCATCTTTATATTCTTTCGGGTGCTGCTGCTGAATCGTTTTTAGAAACTTCCATGCTTCATTGAGTTTCGGAAAATTTCCGAGTACCACACGGTACATTTTTATCGGTTTATCAAAGAATTGATAAACCGGTTTTTTGTATCGCTGTTGTGCAATCTTTTTTGCCCGGTCGGCATTGCTTAAAACTCGAAAGGCGCCGAGCTGGACGCTGTAGTATTTTTTCTTCGATGAATGCTGCGACGGCAGCTTCATGTGATTCGCGCTGTGGTTGCGCGTCACGACCTCTGCTTCAATCGTGTCCTCCTGAGTTACGAAACCTTCTTGATTTCCCGATGAGGATTGTCGTTGACTGCGGGATGTTTTTTGAGAGAGGTTCTGCCGGCTTTGAGAATATGCACTATCGGATGGAATGGTTGATCCGTTGTTTTGCGTTGTACCCGATGACGAACATCCGGCGGCAGCAACGCTCATGACCAAACCGGCGAACAAGGATAATCGGACAGTCAGGCGCATTGTCCTGCTGCATACGGGCTTGGTGTGGCCGCTGGTATTCAATAGCCGCCTCCGGTATTTGTAGTTCCGCCGGCGATTGCAACGCTGGCGCTTGCTCCGATTCTGTCTGCGCCGCTGGCGACAAGCTTCAGTGCATCTTCGCGGCTTCTCACTCCGCCTGATGCTTTTACCCCCATCGCAGTCCCGACAACCAGGCGCATCAGTGCGATGTCTCCGGTAGTCGCCCCCCCTTTTGAAAAGCCGGTGGAGGTTTTCACAAAATCAGCGCCGGCACGTTTTGCAAGCATGCACGCTTTTATTTTTTCCTCGTCCGTCAACAACCCCGTTTCGATGATTACTTTTGTCAGAACCTGAAAACGCTTTGCTGTGCTCACCACCGCAAAAATATCGTTTTCAACGTACTCATAATCGCCGGATTTCAGCCTTCCCACGTTGATCACCATGTCGATTTCGTTTGCCCCGTCCCGGATCGCGCGTTCCGCCTCAAAAGCCTTGGATTCCGACGAAGTCGCGCCAAGCGGAAAGCCGATTACTGTACAGACTTTCACATCGGTGTTCTTTAGTAATTTTGCGCACAAGGAAACGTAAGAAGGATTGATACAGACGCTCGCAAAATGAAATTTCTTCGCTTCAGCAGTGAGTTTTTCGATCTGTTCAACTGTCGCTTCCGGTTTGAGTAATGTATGGTCGATCATCCTGGCAAGGTCGGGTTCGACTCCGCCTGCGGCATCCACGCCAAAACCGGCCGTTATGCGCGAGGCGCCGCCTGTCACCAGATTCTTTTCCTTTAACACGTCTTCAACTATTTGGGAGATGAGTTGTTGCCGATTCATATGAAGAGAGGCATCGTTTCTGAAGATTTCAAAAGAGTCGTCAGCACTCCAAGACAATGAATGCTTTTCAACGATGAGCTCGCAATTGAGAGGTACTCTCTTTTTGCCAGAAATTCATTTGCAACCGAGAGCATCCTCCTCAATATACCAGAAATTCTCAAATTTACAAGACTGGTAACCAGAGATAAACGCGAGTAAGAGGCGGTTAACACAAGAGCACAAAACCGCCTGTTTTCTGATACATCCTGCATGGCAAGAAAGGCAGGAGTGTATCGCGGTTAACGAGCTAAAAATATGAAAAGAATTTCTGAAACAAAATGAGAAACATTTTTGCGTGACTTGAATCACGAATAACTATGTACCCCATAGCCACTTTTACGTTCATCTTCTATCCTGCAAATCCGACTTTTCGCATTCCCCGTATCGAATTGCAAATGAAAACGGCATCGGCATCTCGCAAATTCTGAACAGATAATATCCTTTCGTAAGCGCCCGGAGTGCTTTCAAGAATGTGTCGGCGGTAAACCCCGGGGAGCAGCCCGCATGCAACCGGAGGAGTGCATAATTTCCCTTCGTGTTCGATAAATATGTTGCTCATCGCTCCTTCTGTCACTTCATTTTTTTCATTACAGAATATGACATCATCATAGCCCTCTTGAAAAACTTTTTCAAGCTCGGCATTATATGCCAGCCGCCGCGTTGTTTTGTGAAAAAGAAATCTATCCTGTGATGATGTTGGTAGTGAAGACAGAATAATTTTTCCTGACGATGGAGCGTTCGACAACTGCTGATTTTCAATTGTGACGATGCCAGCCGATTTTAACAGAAGCCGCACTTTATAGGCAAATGCTTTCAATAATTTATTTTGGTTCGTTGTGAGTTGGCGAAGAACATATTCGAGGTCGATCGCGAACCCGAAGTATGCCGCTGAATCGCGAAGACGCTCCATATGAAATGAAAGGAGTCGGTAACTGCCATTCCATAAGATACTTTCGATGAGATGGAACTTTTCCGACGGCTGCGTAAGGAACTCTGCTTTCAATGTGCATTCTTCGTATTCCTGCCGTGCATTGGAATCGAACACGATGCCGCTGCCGATCCCCATTTCGCCCTTGGCGCCGTCAATGACGAGCGTGCGAATCGCGACATTGAAGATTGCGTCTTTTGTTGGAGCGATATATCCTATTGCCCCGGTATAGACTCCGCGTGGTTCGTCTTCGAGCTGTCGGATGATTTGCATCGTGCGGATCTTGGGGGCGCCCGTTACCGATCCGCTCGGGAACAAGCTCTTGAAAAGCTCATAGAAGGAGAGGTTGCTTCGCAGCTTCCCTTCGATAGTCGAGGTCATTTGAAAGAGCGTCTCGTACTTTTCGACGGTGAACATCTCCTTTACCATAACGGAACCGATTTCAGCAACCCGGCCGACGTCGTTCCGAAGCAGATCAACAATCATCAGATTTTCGCTCCGGTTTTTTTCGTTGTGATGAAGCCAATGGCGGAGTGATTCGTCTTCTGTCAGGTACCTTCCCCGCCGTACGGTTCCTTTCATCGGTTTTGTTACTACCATACCTTCGCAGAGTCTAAAAAAAAGTTCGGGCGAAAATGATAGAATGTACTTCCCATCGGAATTGATGAATGATCCGTAGGCTACTTTTTGTTTCTCTCGTAGGGATGCAAAACAGGCAGTCGGTGAGCCCTCGAAATTAAATGTATATTTGTCAGTAAAGTTGACTTGATAGGTGTCTCCTGCAGAAATATAGTTTTTAATGTGTTCTATCGCTTTACCGTACTCAGGCTCGGAGATTTTCAACAAACAGTTTTTCAACGAGAAATGCTCTTCTTGTGCGGCGGGAATGACCGGTTGTTCTCCATCAAACATCCCTGTTTCATGATTGAAAATCAGAGGTGTGTGATAAACGCCGAACCATGCCAGCGGCACAGAACGATGAAGGGGAGGATGTGGATCGATTTTTTCAAAATGGTACCCGCATTCATAACCGAAATATCCGGCAACGAAGAAACCTTCGGCGATGTTTTTTTCGATTTCAACAAAAAGCCGGGGAACATCTTCAATCCGGTGGATGGAAATAATTGTCGTAGGATGAAGGAAGAAAAAGCTCCTTTTATTCACGCTGTCGAATCGAGAGGTCTCAAGGAGAACGAAATCCTTTTGACCTTCAAGAAGAGCGTAGTATGCCGCTGGAAGGGGAGTGAACGTATCGAATGACCGAATGGTGATTACTGGGTTATTTCAATAAGATATTTTTCCGTTCGCCTTTACCTACTTTCATGTCTGTAGAAATATACGGGAAGAGTGTCCTCAAGATATCGCTGGTGTGGGCGCGCCAATTCCCCCAGCTATGTCCTTCGTGGTACTCCGCGTACGTTACAGCGTACCCTTTGCTGAGGAGTAAATCGCGAAACTCCCGGTTCAACTCAAGAAACCTGTACTGAGTACTGTAAATGTCGTAGGTGCCGACATCGAGATAAAATTTTACGGGAATTTTCGGCCCGGTTCGAACCGGCTCGCGGAGGAGATCGGTGATTGTGCTCGATTGTCCACCGACAAGCCCGAATGTGTTTGAATAATTTACCGCCAGGTACAACGCAATATGACCGCCATCCGATGAGCCCATCGTTCCGCGCTCGGAAGCGCGGGCGTCGGTACGGTAAACGGAGTCGATGTACGGCACTAATTCATTCACCATCAATTTTGTGAATTGCGATATTTTCCCTAGACGATATTCCCCCTCCCTGTCTCTCCCCGGAGGGATGAAGACTGCGATAATCGGCCGAATTTTTTTTGTCCGGATCAGATTGTCTATCACGTTGCCCATTGAAGCGAGGTAGAGATAATCGGGTCCATCGTGAACATAAAGTGATGGATAGCGGAGCGACATTGAATCATAGTGCGGCGGAAGATATACCGAAATTTTTCGACTGTCTTTAGTGTAAGAACTCGTGAAAGTAAAAGTCGAGATCGTGCCGTGCGGTGTCGAAGGGTTGTACCGAATAGCTGCCGGCTGGATGTAGAAAGGCATTGCAAGTTCGGAATTTTGCCCGAACCCTCCGCTGACGACGCGCGGATTTAATGGGTCGAGAATCCAATTTCCGTCTTTGATAAATTTGTAATCGATGCGGGCGTCGGGTTCAAATTTTCTGCCGAGATAAAACAGGTTTGTCCCGGACACGTTAATCAAGCGGTCGCCGTTCGGCGACCATTGCGTATGATCGCCCGCGACTTCAATCGTGGAATCGACCTTTCCCCGGAAAACAAAATACGCCATCGAATCGGTTGTGACAGGAAAGCCCTTGGGCCTTTGGGCGGCCATGAAACTGTCAACGATGGCAGAGCGCTTCGACGCGTCTTCCGCTGTTATACGTTGAACGAGACCGCCGAACGATTGTCTTGATTGGGATGCTGCAAGGTGAAGGATGACGATCAGGAGCGAAATTATCAGCGACGTTTTCTTCATAGAACACATGGTGCCGTTCGCGTCAATTCTTCAATTGCTCCAAACTCGTTTTCAATTTCAAGATAGTGTGCTGGAAATTTTCCTGCTTGTCTTTTTCTTTTTGGATGACATCTGCGGGCGCTTTTCCGGCAAAGTTGGGGTTGTCAAGTTTTGCGAGGACGGCCTTCAATTGTCCTTCCAGGCGGAGAATTTCCTTCTCGAGCCGTCCCCGTTCCACGCCGATATCGATTAATCCTTCTAAAGGAATGAACACTTCCTGGCCGTGGACAACCGAACTTGCCGAATAGCCTGGTTTTGCAAGATCGGTGCCGAGGGACAAAGAATTGATTTTTGCCATCCGTTCGAGAGATGGACGATTCGATTCGAGCACGCCGAGCTTTGCCTCATCGTGGCAATTGACGACAAGAGGAACCTCTTTTGTTGGGGGAAGATTCATTTCGCTGCGGACAGTGCGCACCGCGCTAATGATGCTCTGTAGAAACTCCATCTCGCCGTCCGTTTTTGCCCTGATCAACGATTCGTCAAAAGCAGGCCACGGCGATTTCATGATACTCTCGCCGGCTTTACGCTCGCTGAGGTGCTGCCAGATTTCTTCCGTAACGAACGGCATGAAAGGATGGAGGAGTTTCAGTGTCTCTTCGTAAATCCGGATAGCACGGTTGACGATCGCGCGCTTTAAATGAACGTCGCTTGTTTCGGCAATCCTGTTTTTTGCGAACTCTACGTACCAATCGCAGAAGTCGTGCCACATGAAGTCGTACAACATTTTCACCGCTTCGTTGACGCGGAGGTTTTCAAGGGCGGCGGTTGTTTCCTTCACCGTTGCATTGAACCGTGAGAGGATCCATGCGTCCGACAAATCATTCGAAGGGGCAGCGCTGACGATCGCAATGTCGGCCGGTGAATCTGCGGCTATTGCGTCGCGGTTCATGAGCAGGAACCGTCCTGCGTTCCAAATTTTATTGGCGAAATTTCTTCCCATCTCGCATTTCTCGTTCGAATAGAGAACATCCTGGCCGATCGGAGCAAGATAGAGAACGGTAAACCGGAGGGCATCTGCTCCGTACGTTGCGATCACATCAAGCGGGTCCGGAGAATTGCCGAGCGATTTGCTCATCTTTCGCCCTTGCATATCCCTGATAATGCTGGTGAAATAGACATGCCTGAAAGGTACTTCTCCTCTGAACTCCAGCCCCGCCATGATCATTCGAGCAACCCAGAAGAAGATAATATCCGGCGCGGTGATGAGCGTATCGGTGGGATAAAAGTACTGTACGTCTCCGTCTTCTTTCGGCCAATCGAACACTGAAAAAGGCCAGAGCCACGACGAGAACCATGTATCGAGCACGTCATCATCTTGTCTGAGGTTCTCAACACCGAACTTAGAATGCTGAGCTTTTAATTTCACTGAAGCTTCTTCGATGTTTCGTGCAACGATCATACTTCCATCGGGAAGGTAGTACACCGGGATTCGGTGTCCCCACCAGAGCTGACGGGAGATACACCAATCACGGATGTTCGTCATCCAGTTTTCGTACACCTTCGTCCAACGATCAGGATAGAATTTTATTTCTCCATTCAGCACAACCTGCAGCGCTTTCTCGGCGAGCGGTTTCATCCGCACGAACCATTGGTCGGAAAGGTACGGCTCAATAACCGTATCGCAGCGGTAGCAGTGTCCGACGCTGTGAACGTGGTCCTCTATTCTTTCCAGCAATTCCTTCTTTTCCAGGTCGCGGACGATTTCTTTCCTGCATTCATACCGATCGAGGCCCCGATACTTGTTCGGGACATGTTCGTTCATTTTTCCCGACGTATCCATCACGATCAGTTTTTCCAGACCATGCCGTTCGCCGATCTGATAGTCGTTTGGGTCGTGCGCCGGCGTCACTTTCACGGCTCCGGTACCGAATGAAGAATCGACAAAATCATCCGCGATGATGGGAATAATCCGATTTGCAATCGGAAGGAGAACGCTTTTTCCGACAAGATGTTTGTAGCGGTCGTCTTTCGGGTTGACCGCAACGGCGGTATCGCCGAGCATCGTTTCAGGACGCGTTGTTGCGACAACGACGAATTCGTTGATCCCCTCGACCGGATACTTGATATACCAGAGATGACCGTTGCTGTCCGAATGGTTCACTTCGTCGTCGCTCAGTGCAGTGTGATCTTTTGGACACCAATTAACAATATACTTGCCCTTGTAGATCAGCCCTTTCTCGTACAAACGCACAAACACTTCCTGCACGGCGTTTGACAGCCCTGCGTCCATAGTGAAACGTTCGCGCTCCCAATCGCAGGATGTCCCGAGCTTCCGAAGCTGTTTAATGATGGTCCCGCCGTATAACTCTTTCCACTGCCATACCCGCTGGACGAATTGCTCGCGTCCTAATTCGCGTCTGGCGATTCCTTCCTTGAGAAGAGATTTTTCTACGACATGCTGCGTTGCGATGCCCGCGTGGTCGGTTCCAGGTACCCAGCATGCTTCGTATCCCTGCATGCGCCGCCATCGGATAAAGACATCCTGCAACGTGTTATTGAGAACATGTCCCATCGTGAGAATGCCGGTGATGTTCGGAGGGGGGATGACGATCGTGTACGGCTTTTTGCCGCTGTTGCGAGAAGCGTGGAAAAAGCCGTTCGATTCCCAGAATTGGTACCATTTGTCTTCGACTTCTTGCGGGGTGTAGGATTTCGGGAGTTCCTGCATTTTGTCTGTACTGTTGAGAATGATGAGTGAACGGCATAAGCCGGGGACGAAGGTGCGCGCACAGCGGTGAGGCGATTACCTCTCCAGTGCCAGGCTCAGAGCCGTTGTAAGCTTAAGCACATCTTGTGTTGTTTTATCGAGCCTGTTGCTGATGATCGTTACAATATTTTTGAGCACACGGTATCCGATCTCGTGGTCGGATTCCGCAAGCTTGAAAAAATCTTCCTGAGCAATTTCTGCGATAATACACTTCGATTTCGCGATCACGCTTGCCGAGCGGGCTGCGGCAGGGTCGAAGAGAGCCATCTCACCGAAGAATGCGTAATCGTTCCCGGTCAGCCGGATAAGCGATTTGTCCCGTTGGTCCATCCCGCGCCCGGCAATTTTCAGGAGCAGCGATTTCGAGACTTCCACTTCACCGTCGAGGAGGATAAACATCTCGGTTCCCTGGGTTCCTTCTTTGATGATCACAGAGCCGGCATCCACTGTTTTTTCTTTGATGATCCGCTTGATCCTTTCGAGCTTATCATCCGATAGTCCGATGAAGAGCGGTATCTTTTTCAAGAACTTTGCTTCAATTCTTTTCATGCCATTTTCGCGTTTTATGCTTTGTCGATATCAATCGTTCCGATGATAACGGCCAAATTTTTCTTTTGAATTTGGTAATCGAGCGGCGGGTTAACTTCGACCCGCATGCCCATCCGCTCTGCCACGTTGATTCCCGCCTCTTTGAATTTCCGTTCGATGAATGTATCGACGGCGGACATATCGTGCGAGAGAATATCCCCGAGGCTCACGGTCTCTTCCTCGGTCACGATGCCGATGAGCGTCCAGTTCTTTGTCCTTTTGAAATGGAGAAATACTTCTTCGAACGTTTTGCCGATGAATTCTTCGGGGATCGATACGCGGTGGATGTCGTTGCCGTGCTCGTAATCGAGAAGCTCCGTGGCGACCTGCGGCGCCCCGGGGGAAAGAACTTGGTTCGCAAGGAAGAATCCGACGTGCTGGTCGCTTACGATAACATCATCGGCGTTTGCCCGTTTGACATGCTGATAATTTTCGCGATTGGAAACGTGAGCGAAGACTTTCACCTTCGGGTTCATCGATTTCATTGTGAGCAGTGCAAGGAGCGTTTTATCGTCGGAAGGCTGCCCGGACGGCGATGTCGTGTCCGGAACAATGATTGCCGATTGCGCTGCTTTGATGTTTGCCCGGTGCAGCACGGGCTCGCGTGAATAATCGCCGCGCACAAATTTGATGTCGAGGTTCGGATACGCCTCGCTGACGACTTCCATCAATTCCGGCTGGGCTTCGTTTGCCAAGACAATTTTCATCGCCGTGGCCGCGTTGCCGTATCGGTTCAAAATACGGAGGATTTCTTCGACATGCGGATTCCATCCGCAGATGAGGGTATGGCCTGTAAAATCGATGTCCTGCAATCCTTGGCTCTCCTTAATTTTTCTTGCGACAAAAACCGATGATATCGTCGCAGTAAACAGTGAAATGAGTATCAGCCCGCTGACGATGGTGATCGCACTGACGATCCTCCCGGCGGTCGTAATGGGAACCTTGTCGCCGTACCCGACTGTCGAAATCGTTACGATGGACCACCACAACGCATCGCCGAATGTCTGGAATTGGCGCGTGTTTGCAGTGTGCTCCGACAACAGCATGAAGAGTGAGGTCGAAACAATGACCACGACGATAGCGATGATCAATTGCGCAAGCGGGTTCTTTCTTAAAATTTTTACGGCTTGCGCTGCAGCGAGTGAAAAATTCCTTCTCATCGGTTGACGGTCAGCGTTTTTGTCAGATGAGCCGCATTGCCAACGCGATCCTTGACTTCGATCTGCACCATGTACCGTCCGCGCGGCAGCGGATCGAGAGGGATATAGAACACCGTTTTTTTCTCGGGGTCGTACTCCGGGATAATTCGTTCGCCGTTGAGAAAAACGTTGATTTCGTCGTCATCGACTCCTGAAAGATTATCCCTCACCGAAAAAGAGAACACTGGCCGGCCTTTACCGTTGATGAACGGCGTTCGCCATCGGCTGATTTTTGGCGGTTGATCGTCGCGTAACACGCCAAACGTGCCGAGGGTGTGCGCTTTGTGCAGCTCCAGTGTATGCGTTTGACGATTGCGTTCCGTCGCGAGGAAATTCCACCCGCCGCCGTTGTTCACATACAACCCAAGCTTTTCGTCGGATTCGTCCTTATCCGGATACTTGAACGTTGCCCTGATGGCTCCTCGCAGCAGCACGTCGCCGGGTTGGACGTCGTACTGTGTCTCGCTCAGCTTCTCTATAGTCGGATGGAGTGGAGCAAAAACGGCTCCCGGTTCGAATGCCACCGTAAAATTTCCATCGTCAGAATGAATTGTCCCGGCTCGATCCGGGGAGATGGTATTCAGGATGAAGGAGTCGAAAACTTCCGACTGCTTCCCGGCTATTTCATAAAACGCCTTCAGATACACCGTGCCGCGCAATGTCGGTGATAATCTGTAAACCCCCGTGTATTGATCGACGTCAACGGCGCGCAGGGGAATGGATGAGATAGTGTTTTCCTGCTGGATTTGCAGGGAAGGCGTTCCAGAGAACGGGACGGGTGATTCGATCGATACTTTCAAGAACGAGCCATCGACGTCGTTCGATAACTCGGCTCTGGCCGGAACGAGCTGCGGTTTGAGAAAATGATAGACGGGGAATGAGCGCGTTCCCCAAAGATTCTTTGCGGTAACTCGAACAATGTCGGCACCCTGGAGATTTCCGGGTATCGTCAACGAATCTTCCCTGAACGAAAGGTCGTGCGCATCGTAATCCTGAACGGACCATCTTCCGGACGAGAATGTCCTCGTGCCGATTTCGACTGCTGCAACATTCCGGCTGTCCGGGAAGAGCGCTGCGACCGACTCGGAGGTTGCGTTCAAAATCTCCACTTCAGGAGGATGATTGAGAACGAACGTCCCCGAGAGTTCGGAAGAATTCCCGGAATAATCCGACGCAATAACCTTGAATTTGTGCAGCCCCTCTGAAAAATTTTTTAACGCGACGACACCGTCGTACTGATTCCGTCGATTGTAAAATGGAAGTGTGTTCCCTTCATCGACATAGAGCTTTTGGAATCTTCCTTTCCGCTCCTTCCAAAGCGCCCAATCGAAATCAATTCCGACCTGGCGTGTTTCATCTTCGGGAAAACGATTGCGCTGCGACGTGAAAATTGTGGTTCCATCCACTTGAAACTCAAACTCATACACACTCGAACGGTACCGTGTGTTGTTAACCCGGTCCGCCGCATCGATAGAAAAGCCGAGCGATCCGGTAGCACGAATCACGCCGGGAACTGTAAACGACGATTGACTCAGGGCGTGGGCCCGATACACTTTTGGAGAAAATTCATAGTCGACGAAAGAATTTTCGTCCATCGGCGTGATGGCGAGCCGCCGGATGATCGGCGGCTCCGTGTCGGGGAATCGACGGATGTTTGGGAAGAGAAGGGGATTGACCGGGTTGAAATTTTCATCCCGGATCTCGAAATGCAAATGAGCATCACCGGTGCCGCTTTCTCCGCTGTACGCCACCACGTCTCCTTTTCGAACTGGGTACTCTCCCGGTTGAAATTTCATTTCGACGGAGAATTTTCCTTTCTTCAATTGTTCAGCCCGAACGGCGCGTTCGACTTCATTTTTGAAAGCACTAAGGTGTGCGTATGTCGTATAAAAACCGTCCGCATGCCGGAGCACCAGATATCTCCCATATCCGTACGGGGATACTTCGAGACGAGCTATGTAGCCGTCGCGTGAGGCGTAGACCTCAAGCCCGATTTTATTGCTTGTCCCAATATCGATCCCCGCATGGAAATGGGATGACCGGAACTCTGCGAACGACGACGTAATTTTTGGCGGGGCGTCAATGGGCCAAATGTAATCTTCGAGATCCGTCCGGATCGAGTCGAACGGAGCGTAGAGCGATTCAACCGACGAGGCGCGCGCCGCTTCGTTATTCACAGCCGGGCGAAATGCAAAACTCAGCAATAGCAACGATACTGCAACAACACACCCCGCAAATATCGCTGAATGGAAAAAATATTTGCGCACAATCATCACCGTGAAGCCTCTAAAGAATTCGACTGAGCAGAAACGACAGCGTGGTGCAGTTTTCCAACTCCTGGAATTTCTGCATCGATAACGTCTCCTTCCACGACTTTTCCCACGCCTTCGGGAGTTCCAGTGTAAATGATGTCCCCTTCTTCAAGCGTGAAAATCGAAGAAAGAAATGCAATGATATAATCGATTTTATAGATCATGTTCGATGTGTTCGAATGCTGCCGTTCTTTGCCATTTACGCGTAATGTAATCTCCAGGTTGTCCGGATTGTTAACCTGATCTTTGGATATAAACGGCGAAAGCGGTGCCGAGGTATCGAACCCTTTTGCAATCGACCAGGGATTTCCGGCGGCCTTTGCTTCTTTCTGGCGGTCGCGCATGGTCATATCCAGTCCGATTCCATACCCCGCGATGTAATTGAATGCCTTCGATTGAGGGATATTCTTCCCCTTCTTGCCGAGTAAAACAGTCAATTCCACTTCGTGGTGGACGTCATCAGACATTGCTGGTAAGACGATAGCCTCACCATTCTCAATAACGGCAGTCGAGGGTTTTAGAAAAATAATCGGTGATGATGGAGCGACCGCACCCATCTCCTTTGCATGCTTTGCGTAGTTCTGGCCGAGACAAAGAATTTTTCCCACAGCGTACTTCTTGTGGGTGGGAAGCAATACGACAGATCTCATGGACGATTAAGGGTAATGGTAAGCACATGAAAATATAGTCAAGAGGTGAGACTTTATCAAGGGAGCGTTGAAGTAAACCGTCGTACGGCATAAGTGAGAATACTTTCGGAATTTCGAAAAAACTATTTCAATTTTAGAAAAATATTTCTACATTGGTGTGCGGAAAATACTAAAGGAAAAATTTGTCGCAAACGTATAAAAAGGCCGGCGTTAACATCGCTGCGGGTGAAACGGTTGTTGAGAGAATCAAACGCAGCCTTCGATCTACATTTACGAAGAACGTTATAGCGGATATCGGTTCGTTCGGTGCCTTCTATAGGGCATCCTTCCCGGGCATAAAGGATCCGGTGCTTGTTTCGAGCGTTGACGGAGTGGGCACCAAGCTGAAAATTGCGTTCGGGATGAAACGGTATGACACTGTCGGACAGGACCTGGTGAATCATTGCGTTAACGACATCGCTGTTTGCGGAGCAATGCCCCTCTACTTTATGGATTACTTCGCCGCCGGAAAGCTCTCGCCGAAAGTGGCAGAAAAGGTCATCTCCGGTTTTGTTAAAGCGTGCAAACAAAACTCATGTTCGGTCATTGGCGGGGAGACGGCTGAAATGCCGGGGATCTACCGTGAAGGCGAGTTTGACATTGCAGGGACGATTGTAGGAGTCGTCGAGAAAAAGAAAATTATTGACGGAAAGCAAATCAAAACGGGCGACGTTCTCATCGGTCTTCCGTCGACAGGGCTGCACACAAACGGTTTTTCTCTTGCACGTAAAGTTCTTCTTCCGCGTCTTGGACTCCGCAAATTCTACGCAGAGTTGAATGGGACTCTCGGGGATACTCTGCTTGCAGTCCATCGTTCGTATCTTTCGCCGATCAGACTGCTGCTGTCCAAGAATGTGGTGAAGGGAATGTCTCATGTCACCGGAGGCGGGATTGTCGGCAACACGATGCGTGTTATTCCGAAAGGCCTGCGTATCTCGGTTGATTGGAATTCATGGAAGCGGCCGGCAATTTTTTCACTGATACAAAATACAGGACAAGTGCCCGAACACGACATGCGGAAAACTTTTAATGTAGGCATCGGTCTTATCTTCATCGTCTCGCCGCACAAAGTGGACGAGGCAGCCCGTTTATTGAAACGACAAAACGAAATTCCCCGCGTTATCGGTGAAGTTGTTAGGAGTTGAATTCCCCGGGCCGCAGGCCGGGATAAAGGGACGATGGATTTTCAGAAGGAGCAGAGAAGTTCAACTGAATTTCGACTGTGAAAGGATAAATGGTTAAAGAAATGGCCTCCGATTGGCAGTCTCCTAATAATTTAGAGTTGCCAAAAGAAGAGTTGCGAAACCGGCTTCTTGAAGCCCAGAGTTTTTCCAAAAAGATCAGCACTCTCAGCGAAATTTCACTGAAGATCGATGAAACAACTTCTCGCGATCAGATTCTAGACGTTCTTCGCGCCGAGCTATCATGGCTCATCGAAGGAGAATGCGCTTTCATTTGCCTGCTCAACAGGAACAAATCCCACTACGGTGTTACGACACTCAGCCGCGTTGCTGATTCTCTCGATATCAATCATGAATTGTTTGCCGTGGATGCGGGTATGCCCGGGTGGACTATTCAGAACAAAGCGGGGATTTTTGTCGATATCGAGTCCGCTCCTGCTTTCAGTCCTATGCTGGAAGGGAAGTTTGTCGAAGTGGGGATCAAATCGCTGTTGATCGTCCCTCTTCGGACAAGTGTAGAAATGATCGGATCGATCGGATTTGGGTCGGCGAAACCCAATGCATACAACCAGCCGGATATGTGGCTTGCACAGTTGCTCAGCTTCCACGTTGCAACGGCACTTCGGCACACAGCGATGTTTGACAATGCGCAGAAACGTTTGTCTCAAATTGAACTTGTTAATCGTATCGCAGGCCGGTTAACATCAACGCTCGACCTTGACAGGATGCTGGAATTTGCCGCCGAAGCGATCCAGAAAAATTTTACTTACTTCGATGTCACCATATTTATGATTGAAAACGATACCAAGGATATGGTACTCGTTGCCCATTCGGGGAATTACGTCGACTTCCTTCCTCACGGGTACCGTCAAAAGCCGGGGCATGGAATAGTCGGGTGGGTGGGCATGTACGGAGAAAAAATATTGGCGAACGATGTTTCCACGGACAGCAGGTACCTGTCGTTCGCATACCATAACACGAATTCCGAGTTGGCGATCCCGATAAAAGTGGGGACAGAAGTGGTAGGTATCCTCAACATCGAAGACACAAAATTGCATGCCTTCGATGAAACGGACGTTATGGTCCTGACCACGCTATGCGACCAGTTGGGGAGCGCGATCCACAATGCGACACTCTACAATGAGATTAAGGAATCGAACAAAAAGCTGCTCGAATTGGATAAGCTCAAATCAGATTTCGTCGGCATAGTCTCTCACGATTTTCGTACCCCTCTTTCGAGCATCATGCTGGCCGCAAAATCCCTTATCAAAAAAGAATATGTCGCTACGAACCAGCACTTCAAAGAATACCTTGGAATTATCATCGACCAGGCAACGAAGCTCAGCCAGCTGGCTGAGGACACGTTGACGATTACAAAAATGGAATCTGGCCAGTTAAACTATTATTTCAAGCTGGTGAACATTGAAACGCTTGTCAAAGAAGCCGTGTCGATGGTGAAATTTTCCAACAGGCATCAGCTCCAATATAATATCGAGCTGGACGCTTCGTTCGTGAAGGGAGACCAAAGCAAGCTGCGCCAGGTATTGCTGAACCTTGTTTCTAACGCGGTAAAATATTCGCCGCGCGGGGGGATGATCGAGATATCTGTCGTTAACCACGGCTCCGACGAGATATTGCTTTCCATAAAAGATAACGGCATGGGTATCCCGGAGGATCAATTGGAACGACTATTCCAAAAATTTTCCCGCGTGGATTCTGCCGAGGTAAGCAACATCAAAGGCTCGGGGCTGGGCTTGTGGATTAGCCGTGAGATTATCAAGGCGCACGGCGGGAAAATCTGGGTGGAGAGCGAAGCCGGTGTTGGAAGTTCGTTCATGTTTACCCTGAAAAAAGGGAATTAAGCGGAGAAACTCCCTCCTTATTTCAATGCTGCGTTCCCCTGGCGGCTTTGATACTGTCGAGTACCGTCATAGATTTGCTGAGAAAATCCCGCCACGCAATATCGTCGTGCGAAATTGCGGCTACTTGTTTTCGAAAATCTTCCTCGTTTATTTTTTTCGCTGAAAAGAAATCCCTCACTTCGTGCCGGTACGTAGAATCGGGTATGAAGCCGAATAGTTTTTCCTTCTCATGCATTGCAAGCAACTCCGCGTATACGTGAACCGTCTCATTCGAGAATTTTTTGGGTGCCGGGGTGCTGCATCCTCCGAAAACTATGAACAAAAAGAGAAGAAACAGGATGGGAAGGCTGATTCGTTTATGCACGGGAGGGTTTCCTTCTTGACTTTCGCTGCCAATCTGACTATATTTTTGCCGCTAAAATACGGAAACGGCGTCCATTTTACAAATTTTTTGAGCAATTTCTTACGATTGAAGAGCTAGGGTTATTTATGGCAACAACATCCGATTTGAAAATAGGCACATTCCTGCGATTTAACGGCGAACTTCACGTTCTCGAAGAGTACCAGCACCGGACGCCTGGGAATTTGCGCGCTTTTTATCAGGCGAAGATGCGCAACATCCGGAGCGGAAGGACGATGGAAAACCGGTTCCGTTCGGGTGAAGAGGTTGAAATTGTCCGCGTTGAGCGGAAGCAGTATCAATATCTTTTTAATGACGGGCAGAGCTACCACTTTATGGACCAGGAGACGTACGAGCAGATTCCCATCGATGAAAAAATTCTCGGCACGGGGGCGAAATTCTTGAAAGAAGGGCTCACGGTTGAAGTGATGTTCGACGGGAACGACCCTGTTGGCGCCGAGCTTCCGTTTAATGTGGAATTGAAAATTGTTGAAACCGTTCCCGGAGTCCGCGGCGACACCGCGAACCCGGGCACCAAGCCGGCCAAATTGGAAACCGGTGCAATGGTCAATGTTCCTCTTTTTATCAGCGAAGGCGAAGTGATTCGCGTCGACACCCGCACCGGTCAATATCTTGACCGCGTGAAGCAATAATTTGCTGTCCACCAATTCATCACTATCCCGATGGAGCGATAATGGATTTGGCATTTGTTAAGAAGGTTTTGAAGCTGGTCGAGGAGAGCAACGTCAATGAAATCGAGCTGGAAGAAAAAGGTGTTCGGATTCGGATCACAAAGAATGCAAGCAACGTCGGCGTCCTTCATCAAATGGCCCCGGCAGTAATGCCGCCGCAGGTGCCCCCAGCCGCGGCGCCAGTCGCACAGCAAGCGGCTGAACCCGCTCCGGTCGCGGAAAAAAAATACCATGAAGTAAAGTCGCCGATCGTCGGCACTTTTTACCGCGCCCCGGCTCCTGACGCAGCCAATTATGTTGAAGTAGGACAAAATATAGAAGAGGGGACGGTGCTGTGTATCGTTGAAGCTATGAAATTGATGAACGAGATCGAGTCCGACAGCACAGGGAAGGTTGTGAAAATTTGTGTCGAAAACGGCAAACCAGTCGAATATAACCAGGTGCTTTTTCTCGTCGAAGCCGCCTGATGTTTTTCCCGCTAGGCCCTTTTCATATTGTAGAAATTCTTTCGTAGAACAAGTCCTTGGTGATTTGCGGAAATGCGGTTATTTAACAAGATTCTTATTGCGAACAGAGGCGAAATAGCCCTTCGCATCATTCGCGCGTGCCGTGAACTCGGTATCGCGACTGTTGCCGTTTTCTCGGAAGCGGACAGGGAATCACTCCATGTACGATTCGCCGATGAGGCAATTTGCATCGGTCCGCCTGCAAGCAAGGAAAGCTACCTTAATATTCCGCGCATTCTCGCCGCTGCAGAAGTTACCAACGCCGATGCCGTTCATCCGGGATATGGATTCCTGGCGGAGAACGCGCAGTTCTCAGAAATCTGTTTGACCTCCGGTTTGCAATTCATCGGGCCGAAGCCGGATATGATTACGGCGATGGGAGACAAGTCGCTCGCCAAAGAGACGATGAAGAAAGCGGGAGTGCCTGTTGTCCCCGGGAGCGACGGAGTTGTGAAAGACGTCGAAGAGGCAAAACGCCTTGCGAATGAAATCGGGATGCCGGTGATTATCAAAGCGTCGGCGGGGGGGGGCGGAAGAGGCATGCGCATCGTTCGTTCCGACAGTGAAGTTGAGAACGCGTTTCAAACCGCGCGCCACGAAGCGGAATCGGCTTTCGGTAATCCCGATGTGTATATGGAAAAATATCTTGAAGAGCCTCGCCACATCGAAATTCAGGTGTTGGGGGATTCGTACGGCAACGTCATTCATCTCGGCGAACGGGATTGTTCAGTGCAGCGCCGTCACCAAAAACTGATAGAAGAATCCCCATCGCCGGGCGTCAACGCCGAACTGCGCGAGAAGATGGGCGCTGCTGCTATCAAAGGAGCGAAGAGCGTAAAGTACCTTGGTGCGGGAACGATTGAATTCCTCCTCGACAAGTCCGGGAATTTTTATTTCATGGAAATGAACACGAGAATCCAGGTTGAACATCCGGTAACAGAATTTGTTACGGGCTACGACCTGATCAAATCGCAGATCGAAATTGCTGCGGGAAAGCGGCTGAGCAGCAAGAAGGTGAAATTTCAGGGGCATGCTATTGAATGCCGTATCAACGCAGAGGACCCCGAACACGATTTCCGTCCGTCTCCGGGAAAGATCACGAGTCTGCATTTTGGGGGTGGGCCCGGCATCCGTATTGACTCGCACATCTACGCCGGCTACCAGATTCCGCCGTACTATGATTCTCTCGTCGCCAAACTCATCGTTCACGCCAACACGCGGGACGAAGCCATCACGAAGATGGAATATGCTCTCGAGGAATGCATTATCGAGGGGATTCACACGACCATACCTTTTCAGCAGAAGGTGATGCAGAACGAGAAATTTCGCAGCGGTATCTTTGATACGAAATTCATCGATACATTTAACATCGGAGACTAGGGGTTCTTTGTTTCCGTTGACATCGAAAGAGAAAGGTGCATATGAATTTTCCTGAAAAATTGAAATATACCAAAGACCATGAATGGATTCGCGTTGAGGCGGGCGCCGGGTACATCGGCATCACCGATTACGCGCAAGGGGAATTGGGAGATATCGTTTTCGTCGAATTGCCGGCAGCGGGAAAAAGAGTAGAATACAGCCAGGCATTCGGTACGGTTGAAGCGGTAAAGGCTGTCTCAGACCTTTATTCTCCCGTTACGGGAGAAGTATTGGAAGTAAATAAGAAAATACATGATTCTCCAGAACTCGTGAACAAAGATCCGTACGAGCAAGGCTGGATGATTAAAGTGAAGATTGAAAAGCCGGCCGAACTCGATCTGCTGATGGATGTTGCCGCATACAAGAAATTGGTTGCGAAGTAGATTCTGGAGCGACGGGCTTTTGTCGTATTTGTTCAAATGAAAATTTTCCGTCGACGGGCCGTTGTCCGATTTTGAATTTGACACTCACATCGAATTTCTTCTCTAAACCGTAAACGCCACATCCCCGATACATTTTGGCTGCCTTAGCATTCTTTGCGTCCTTGCCGGTTAAAAGAAAAACCGTAAAGGTCGTTAAGGACACGAAGGGTTAACCCGCCCTTCATTGAAACTCTTTCCATTTATAGGTATATTAACCCAAGAAATGGAAACAACACCCCACAAAGCAGGATACGTTGCCTTAGTCGGCGAGCCGAATGTCGGCAAATCGACGCTGATGAACACGCTGCTGAAACAGAAGATTTCCATTGTTACTGATAAGCCTCAGACGACGCGGCATAAAATTCTTGGAATTTTAACGGGAGAAAATTATCAGATCGTGTTCCTCGATACACCGGGAATTATCACACCAAGGTATTTGCTGCAGGAGGTGATGATGCACTATTCTTCGTCGGCCCTCGATGAAGCCGATGTTGTCCTGCTGCTTGTCGACGCGGAAAAGATAAAGAACGGAATATATCAAAAAGACGAGACGGCTCTCGAAAAGATTCGAGGTGCAAAGAAAAAGACGTTCCTTGCGATCAACAAAATCGACAGGGTAGAAAAGGCTGAACTTCTTCCGATGATTGAGAGGTTCAGCAAAGTGTTTCCGTTCGAAGAGATTCTTCCGCTCTCCGCGCTCAACAACGACGGGACTGAAGACCTGATATCGACAATAGTCCGTTATTTACCCGATCATCCGCCGTACTATCCGGCAGACGTGGTAAGTGCAGCGCCCGAAAAATTCTTCGTCGGTGAAATTATCAGGGAAAAAATTTTCGACCAGTTTTCGCAGGAAATTCCGTATTCGACAACGGTCGATATTGTTGCGTTCAATGAACGGGAAAAGAAGAAGCATTTCATCAGCGCCGAAATTTTTGTCGAGCGGCAGTCGCAGAAAGGAATTCTCATCGGCAAAGGAGGCTCGGCATTAAAATCGGTCGGCGAGAAGGCACGAAAGGACATTGAAGCCTTTCTCGGCCATTCCGTGTTTCTTGAACTCCATGTAAAAGTAAGAGAGAATTGGCGGGGTGAGGATGCGTGGCTGAGGAGGTTGGGGTACGAGAATAAGTAGGAAGTTAAAAGTGAAAAGTTAAAAGTGAAAAGTGAAAACAAAAAAAGAGAAACATGCAATCTACACGCGAGATGTCCAAATTGAAAATTGCCAATCGTAAATCGAAAATGTAACGACTTCACATCAATCGACAAAACTCTATGCCGATCATAAGACCGTTTCGCGGAATCCGATACAACCAAACCAAGGTCAATATTAATACTGTTGTGGCTCCTCCGTACGATGTTATTTCGCCGGAACAGCAAAATCAACTGTACGACAAAGACGCACACAACATCGTACGGTTAATCCTCGGCCGTGAGGAAGACCGATATTCCGCTGCCGCAAAATCGTTCAACGAATGGCAGGAGGAACACGTCCTTGCGCGAGAAGAGCACCCGGCGATTTATCCTCTTGTTCAAACTTTTACAACGACGACAGGAGCTACAATTCAACGAAAAGGCTTCATCGCGCTTTGCCACCTGGAGGAATTTGAAAAGGGAATCGTACTTCCTCACGAGAAAACGCTGTCGAAAGCGAAGGAAGACCGGTTCAAACTTTTTAAAGCGACCAATTCAAATTTTAGCCAGATCTTCAGCCTCTATTCCGATGCGGCAAAGAACGTTGACGGCATTATTAATCCATCGGTACTCAACGCCGGCTGCCGTGGATGTTACGTTTGAGAATGTCCGGAACCAGCTTTGGGTGATTACCGAGAGCCGGACGATTGAAAAAATCGCGCAAGAGGTGAAACCGAAGCAGGTGTTGATCGCAGACGGCCATCACCGGTATGAGACCGCACTCGCTTACAGAAACCTGATGAAGTCTCAAAACCCTAACCATAACGGGACAGAGCTGTATAATTATGTTATGATGTTCTTCACGAACCTCGACGACGAGGGCCTGGTTATCTTTCCGACGCACCGCGTTATCCACAGCCTGCCAAAGTTTGACTGGAAAGAGTTTTCATCGACGGTTCAAAAATATTTTACGCTTACAGAATTTTCTTCGCAAGAGGCGATGATGAAGGCGCTTGGGTCGTATTCGCGGTATGCCTATGGAATTATCGTCAATGCAGCTGCAAAGTACTGGATAGCATCTTTGAAAGATCGTGGGGCAGTTGACTCTTTGGTTTCACTGTCGCTGCCCGCCGAGGTGAAGGACCTCGACGTCGTGCTCCTTCATTCGTATTTCCTCGGCAATGTGCTCGGCATCTCTGTCGAAGCACAGGAGAAAAAGCTGAACATCCATTACATCCAGAGCGTCGCTGAGTGCGAAAATGAAATGGTAAACGGGGTGGCGCAGGTGGCATTCGTCGTGAACCCGACGAAGATCGGCCAGGTGCGCGCCGTCGCGAAGGCCGGTCAGACGATGCCCCAAAAATCGACCTTCTTTTACCCCAAGCTTCTTTCCGGCTTAGTCCTCAATAAGATGGCAGACTGAATGAGCGAACGACTCCGCGTTTATCTGTCATACTTCTTGGTCTGCAGTATTTGGGGATCGACGTGGCTCGTCATCAAGATAGGGTTGGAAACGATGACGCCCTTCTTGGCGGCGGGTTGCCGTTTTCTTGTAGCCAGCGCTTTGCTGTTTACGTTGATCAAGGTACGCGGCGTGAAAATTCCGTTCAATCGAAGCGAACGCATGTTCTATGTGATTGTCGCGCTCACGTCGTTCAGCCTCCCCTTTGCGCTGGTCTACTGGGGCGAGCAGTTTATTCCGTCCGGTTTAACGTCCATCGTTTTCTCGATCTATCCGTTCATGGTAGCCCTCTTTGCGTATCTCTTCCTTCCAAATGAAAAAATAACCGTCTGGAAAATATCGGGCATCGTGCTCGGTTTCTTTGGCATCCTTGAAATTTTTTCAAACGATATTCATATCTCCGGACCGAACACGTCGTGGGGAATGGCGGCAATTCTGGCGAGCGCGATTCTTCAGGCATATTCCGTCATCGTCATCAAGAAGCACGGCCATTCGATTCATCCATTCGCGATCACCTTCGTGCCGATGCTTGTGGGAGCAGTGCTGTTGTTGGCGGCGAGTGCGGCGCTTGAAGACTTTTCGAAGGTTGATTTTACGGCGCATGCAATTCTTGCGATATTCTATTTGGGAATTTTTGGGTCGGTTGCAACCTTCGTCAGTTATTTTTGGCTTCTTAAAAGAGTCGAAGCCGTGATTCTTTCGCTTACCTCATTTATTACGCCGATCATTGCCGTTGTCCTGGGAGTGATCGTTTTGGGGGAAGAACTTTCTCCAAGAACATTCGTCGGTGCTGCGTTTGTCCTCGGAGGGATTGCCGTTTCCAACTATGCCGAGCTTGTAAAGTATCTGAAACGGAATGTCATTTCCTCTCAGTGACGGCCGCTACCCTCATTTCTTGACATTACTTTCTGAAATAGGTATTATTTCAGAAGTGATTTCACGTCGTCAACGCTTGATGATGTGTAGTGCGCAGGTTCTTCCCGTCGGATTCTTTTCAAACAAATTCTGTAGGTTCTTCAGCCATTAACCATTAACCGGAGACCCAGTCACGAAAAAATTCGTTTTTGTTTTATCCGTTATTATTGCCATAGCGGCATTTCTGCTTATTCAGAGGCCTTCCGAACGAAAGGGTCCACGCGAGGATGACGATCTACTGGAATCTGCTCCCGGCGACCGTGATAATCCCGATGCCGCTTATCGATACAGGTACGCAATCCTCGCCGGCAATAAGCAAAACCTGGATCTCCAGCAACTTCGGCGGGAAGCGGTCAGCTACACGAATCAACGATTAAAAAGTGCTAAGACTTTGCGCAAAATTTCCGCATCAACATGGTCCGCGTTGGGTCCCGGCAATATTGGAGGGAGGGTCCGTTCAATTGTTATTAATCCGGCAAACAGTGATCAAATCCTCATCGGATCTGTGTCCGGCGGAATATGGAAAAGCACCGATGGGGGAGCATCGTGGGTTCCAAAATCAGATACGGCTGATGTTATGGCGATTGGTTCAATGGTGATGGACCCGACGAACACCAACGTGGTCTACGCCGGGACGGGTGAAGGATGGCTGAACGAGGATGCGGTGTACGGCGGCGGAATTTATAAAACTACCGACTTTGGCGATACGTGGATCTTGCTGCCGAGTACTATAGGTGCTTCGGTAACTGATTTCAGGAATGTCTTGAAAATGGCGGCCGATCCGTCGGGAAATATTTATGCGGCGACGAAAGATTTCACAGTCAAATACGGGGGGGGCGAATATACTTATTCCGGCGGTTTGTTCATGTCAACAAACAACGGAACGTCGTGGACCAAAATCAGTTCAACGGTCGACACGACGAACTATTTCAATCCTTGCGATGTTATCGCAATTTCTCCAACGGTCATTGTCTTTGCCGTTGAAAGTAACGGATCGACACTCGGAGGCATTTATCGAACGACAAGTGGGGGTACAACGTGGTCGAAAATTACTTCGAATTTACCGACTAGCAATTACGGGAGGATTGCGTTCACCCAAGATCCAAACAATCCCAATACCATACTCGCGGTATTTGAATCGACAGATCTATCCACCAGCGGGGATGCGGGATTGAAAGGTATCTTCAAATCGATGGATGCCGGCGCAACGTGGATAAAACTTAATACTCCGCAGAAAATTGCATCAACCGGAGGATTATCGTATTTGAAAGACCAGGGATGGTATGACAATGTCATTGCCGTCGACCCTTTTAATTCAAACAACATTTACGTCGGAGGCATTGATCTCATGAAATCGACCGACGGCGGCAATAGTTGGTCGCAGGTGTCGTTCTGGGACCCATCGTACGGAGAGCCGTATGTTCATTGCGACCATCATGCCATCGTGTTTGACAAGAACAATGCAAATACAATTATTGAAGGGGACGACGGGGGAGTTTACAAAACGACCGACGCGGGCTTGCATTGGGCAAGCCTTAATAATGGTCTGGCGATCACGCAATTTTATAGCGGTGCTGTTTTTACAAATGGGCCCACCTATTACGGCGGGACTCAGGACAACGGTCATTTGAAGTACAGCGGCAGTGGTTCGACGTGGACAGAGTCGGTTAGTGGAGATGGGGGGTATACGGCTCAAGATCAAACAAACAGTCTGGTATCGTATGAAGAATATGTTTATCTATCGATGGCGAAAACAACCAATGGCGGCGTAAACTGGACCAATTGTGTGAACGGTTTGAGCGATGCGAACAATTCAAGTACGTGTTTGTTTATCGCGCCGTTTGCGATGAATCCTGAAAACTCCAGCGTGCTGATAGCAGGTTCTACTAAAGTCTGGCTTACAAGCAATTCGGCTGCTTCATGGACAGCCGCGAGCGGTGTATTATCTATTGGCAATGTAAGTGCAGTTGCTATTGTGAATCCACAATCGAATTATCTGGCATTTGCCGGAACAACGGACGGGAGAATTTTCCGCTGCACAAATTTGAATCCGTCAGCGAGGGACACTGCATGGCAGGATATTACTCCGGTCGGAAACAACAGCGGCTGGGTGCGTCGTATTACCGTCGACCTTAACAACAAAAACAGGCTCTTCGCCTGCTATGGCGGCTATAATACAAGCGGAACACTGACCTCGCGCCATGTTTGGTATTCCACGGACCAAGGGTCCACGTGGTCGGACATTTCTCAAAATCTTCCGAATGTCCCGGTACATTCTCTTGTCATCGACCCGAACTCTTCCTCAACGCAGTACGTGGGGACTGAAACCGGCGTATACCAAACGACGAACAATGGTACGGCGTGGTCGCCTTACAATTCCGGCATGCCTTCGTACATTCCTACGGATGAACTTGTAGTTCAGAATGGCACGAATGCTCTTTTTGCATTCACCCATGGCCGCGGCGTATTTTCGACGGCTCCTTCATCCAATGTATCGCCGGGATGGACTGTTCAAAATTCAGGCATTAACACGAACTTAGCTTCGGTGAAGGCGGTCAGCCCTTTGATCGCGTGGACGGCTGGAAATGAAGCACAGGTGTTGACGACGACAAATGGAGGAAGCACCTGGAAACCGGTAGGCGGCGGTGCAATTGGCAATGCGGATATCTATGTCATCAATGCTCTCGATGCGAACACTGCCTTTGTGTCGACGACGCCGGGCGACTCAACGTTCATTTACAAAACGACTAATGCCGGCGTAAATTGGACGAATGTCTACACACTTTCCGGCGGTTTCATCGACGGGATTAAAATGTTCGATGCGAGCAACGGCATCGCTGTTGGTGATCCGGTTGGAGGAAGTTGGACCTTTTTGAAAACGACCGATGGAGGATCGACGTGGTCGCCCGGCAGCGGGCCGTTTCAGGTTGGCAATGAAGCCGGCTGGAATAATTCATTGGCCACATTCGGAACAAGCGATATTTGGTTTGGCACCAGTTCAGCCAAAGTCTATCGCTCAACCGACGGCGGTACTACATGGTCGTCGAGCCCGGTCCCCTTTACGAACAGCGTCGCCGTTAATTTCAGCAGTGCACAATACGGACTGGCGGGGTCCGATTCCGGTGCGACTGCGCGGACGACTGATGGGGGATTTACGTGGTCGCCTGTTTCGATTGGCGGCAGCGGTTTTGTGGCCGGTTTTTCAGGATTGGGGAGTGATTTCTTTGCAGCGGTGGGAGGCTCGGTATACCGAAGCACAAACTTTGGAGCGAATTGGGCACCGTCATTTACCGGCTCTATCGGCAGCCTGAATCATTTGGATTTTGGCGCGAACGGCTCGAATATCTACGGCTGGACAGTCAGCGCCGGCGGAACTATTGCCGCGTTTTCCGGAACGGTATCCGGAATTGCATCGAATGGTAACTCTGTTCCGTCAGAGTTCGTACTCGAGCAAAACTATCCGAACCCATTCAACCCTTCAACAAAAATTCAGTTTGAAATTCCCGCATCATCGCGTGTATCGCTGAAGATCTATAATTCACTGGGTGAAGAAGTGGCAACTTTGGTAGACAATATCATGAATGCCGGAACACATTCTGTTGAATGGAACGGCAAGAACCATTTCAATTCGACTGTCGCAAGCGGCGTCTATTTTTACCGATTGACCGCTGAGAATTTTGTCCAAACTAAAAAGATGCTAATGATTAAGTAGCATCATGAACGGTGGGCGAAGGGATTAAACGGTCGGTTGTTAAGCGTTTCATCCGTTTCTTCTGCGGATAATTCATCAAAGCGCAGGCTGAGTTTGTTTCATTACCTGCGCTTTCTTATTTTGCAAGGTGAGTATCAGATCACAAGCATCATAATATAGAGTGAATTTCCATGATCAAGCGGGTTGCACATATTGGTATTGCGGTGAAGAATCTCGGACTCTCAAAAGAGCTGTTTTCAAAGCTCTTGGGAAATGATTTTCCACGCACCGAAAAGATAGAAGAGCAAAATGCGACAGTGTCGTTGTACCAGCTCGGGGAAAGCTCCATTGAATTGATCGAAGCTGCCGATTCTTTCGGCGCCGGTTCGGCCATTACCACGTTCATCGAGAAGCGGGGCGAAGGAATTCACCATATTTGTTTGGAGGTTGACGATATCGAAAAAGAAATTGAGCGGTTAAAGAAACTCGGATTTCGTTTTGCAAGCGAGGCGCCATTTTTAGGTAGCGGGGGCTGTCGCGTGGCATTCATGCACCCCAAGTCGGCGAACGGAGTGCTTATTGAACTTAGTCAACCGATTGATTCAAAAAAGGCATAAGCGCCAACGAATATGTCCGACCACGAAAAAATAATCTCCTTCGCGAAAGAAGATATCTCGCTCGACGAAAAGCTGAGCAATCTCCCTGTTTCGCCGGGAGTGTACCAATTTAAAGACAAGGAAGGGATCGTTCTCTACGTCGGCAAGGCGAAAATCCTCCGCAACAGGGTGCGGCAGTATTTTCACAAGTCGCGTGTGCTCGATCCGCGCATTGCGTTAATGGTCGAGAAAGTCTCCGACGTTGAAATCATCACGACCGATTCGGAAGTCGAAGCGCTCATCCTCGAGGCGAACCTTATCAAATCGAAGAAGCCGCGCTACAACGTCAACCTGAAGGACGACAAAAGTTATCCATACATCGTTATTACCAAAGAACCGTACCCCGCGTTTTTGTTACACGCCGGGTGTCCCGCGACGGATCGCGCTACTTTGGTCCCTACACGGACGTCCACACAATGCGGTCGGCGTTGAAGACCGTGCGCGATATCTTCATGATCAGAAGCTGTAACTTCCACATCGACCAAGAATTCATCGATAAGAAAAAAACGCGTGTCTGCCTCGATTATCATATCAAGAAATGCGAAGGGCCGTGCGAGGGATTGGTGTCGGAAGAACGCTACAATCAAATGATCGACCATGTTGCCCAGGTACTGCTCGGCAAAAGCAGCAGCGTTATCGAATCTCTCGATATGCAAATGAAATCGGCAGCTGCGGAATTGAAATTTGAAGACGCTGCCGTACTTAGAAATCGCATGCGGGAACTCGAAGTCTATTCCTCGAACCAAAAAATTGTGGACATCGAACTGCACGACCGGGACATTATCGCAGTCGCTGCGGAGGGGGACGATGCGTGCGGCGTCGTGTTTAAAATCCGGGAGGGAAAAATCCTCGGCAGGCAGCATTATTACATAAGCAAGGTTGAAGGCAAAAGCGAATCGGAGGTTATCGAAGCGCTCGTGCAGCGGTATTATCTCGAATCGAACGATGTTCCATCGGAAGTTGTACTCTCGTCGCCGATCGAATCGGGCGACACTGCGAAAGAATGGCTCAGCGGCCAGCGGGGAAAATCCGTCGATGTGGTATCGCCGGTTGAGGGGGAGCTGGCAAAACTTTTGTTGATGTGCCGCAAAAATGCACAATATCTTCTGGATGAGTTGAAGCTGCAAAAAATGAAACGGGAAGATTTCGTCCCTCATGCGGTCCAGTCGCTGCAGAGGGATCTGCGCTTACAAAATCCCCCGCGCCGCATCGAGTGCTTTGACATCTCGCACCTCCAGGGAACGGAAACGGTTGCATCGATGGTTGTCTTTGAAGATGGCAGGCCGAAGAAAAGCGACTATCGCAAATTCAAAATCCGGACTACAGCCGAAGAAAACCTCGTCGACGATTTTGCAAGCATGAGAGAAGTCATCCGCCGCCGATACTCGCGCGTGGTCGAAGAACTGCTGCCATTGCCCGATCTGATTATGGTCGACGGCGGGAAGGGGCAGCTTTCCAGTGCGTGCGAAGTGTTGAATGGATTGTCGCTTCAATCACAGCCGATCATCAGCCTGGCAAAACGGCTTGAGGAAGTGTTCGTGCCGAATGAGAGCGATCCTGTCCCCATCCCAAAGACTTCTTCGGCGCTTCGCCTTTTGCAGCAAATCCGCGATGAAGCTCACCGGTTCGCTATAACCTTCCATCGTTCGCTGCGGGACAAACGAACGCTCCAAACCGAACTCGACCTTATTGAAGGAATAGGGAAGAAGCGGGCGAAAGAATTGCTGGAAGTGTTTGGGTCGGTGCAGGGAGTGAAGTTTGCTACCGAGACGCAGCTGGCCGAGATCGTCGGAGAAAAAGTTGCGGCAAAAATACGAGAGTACTTTGAGGAACCGGTGAAGGAAGAGAAATGAACGGACGCGGTTGCGTTGAATAAGGACGACGCTTTACGTTTGCAGTAGATGTCGAACACCTTTTCCGGGAATCGCGGCGTGATGAAATGTCCGGTGCAACAAGTGAAGAAGGTGTCCGACATCTAACCATTTTATCCACTACCCACAAAACGCTTCGCTTGATTTTTGCTCGAAATATTCCTACACTTTCGTGAGCAGGCGGGTGTGAAAGCGAAGCATCCCGCCATGGGTGCTGATCGTTTGTTGTCATGTTGCTAATTCGGGAGAAGCGACTTTGGATTGGCTCTGCTCTTACAGCAACCTCTTGAGGTCCGCACTGCGCGGAATAAAGAGGTTTTTTTGTTTCTTGCGGCGGCTTCCGCTCCCCGCAGCATGTGAACTTCTTTTCATTGCAGGCAGTTCATGATACCGCATTTTAGTTTTCTACTCCCCGTTGGCCTGCTGCTTATCGGGTTTGCTATTTTGTTATGGAGCTCGCTTCTCCGCCAGAGGCGTCATGATATTGAACTGGGCCAGAGCGAAGCACGCTACCACAGTTTTTTTGAAAATTCTCCGATCTCGCTGTGGGAAGAAGATTTCTCCGAAGTCAAAGCGTATATCGAACGTTTGCGGAAGTCCGGCGTTAAGGATTTCAAGAGATACTTTTTGAACCATACGGGCGAAGTGATCGCATGCGCCGGTATGGTAAAAGTTCTCGATGTCAATAAGGCGACAATGAAATTGTACGGTGTTGAAACAAAAAAAGATTTTCTTGCCGGGCTGAACGGCGTCTTCGGCGATGAGATTCACGAAGCGTTTATCGAAGAACTTATCGCCATTGCTTCCGGCGCATCGACGTTTGAGACTGAGGATTTCAACCGGACTTTCACGGGGGAGCGAAAAGATATCTTCTTGAAATGGTCCGTCGTGTCGGGACATGAAACCGACTATTCAAAGGTCCTCGTCTCGATCATCGACTTCACTGAACGCAAGCGGGCCGACCAGGCGCTGCGCGAGAGCGAAAAAAGGTACCGCGACCTCGTCGAAAATATCAGCGAGGTCTATTTTGTCTGCGACCATCGCGGCTTTATTGTCTACAGCAGCCCAAACTTATTTTCGGAAACGGGGTATTTGCCCGAGGAAATCCTCGGCAAATTTTTTCTGAGCCTGATTGTTCCCCAGGACCGGCCTCGGGTATTGAAATTCTACCGTGACCGGACCAAAGACGGAACAATCGACACAACGTGCGAATTTCGCCGGAGAAGAAAAGACGGCAGCGCGACCTGGGTGGAACAATCGACCAGAATCATCCGCGACCGGGATGGGAATGTGAAGGAATACCGGAATGTCGTCCGGGATGTCAGCGAGCGGATTCATGCGCGCGACGAATTGGCGTCACGTGAAAAAAGGTTCCGCTCGCTCATTGAGGAGAGTTCGGACGTCGTTGCCCTGGTTAACCGCGAGGGGGCATTTTCCTATGTCAGCCCTTCCATTGCCAGAGTTCTCGGCTACGTACCGGATGAGTTGATCGGGAGGAGTGCTCTGACATTGATCCATTCGCTCGATCTGGATTCGATCAAAGCTCTCTTTGAAGATATTCTGCGCGAGCCTTCAAAGATTGCTGCCGCAGAAATCCGCTGCAAGGAAAAGAACGGCTCATGGAGGTGGATAGAAGGTGTGGGGAAGAACCTGCTCGAAGACCCGGCGGTTGGAGCCGTCGTCGTCAATTTCCGCGACATCACTGACCGGAAAGTTGCCGATGAAATGTTACGGGATCTGCCGATACGCATTATCAACGCTCAGGAATCGGAACGGCGGCGTGTCGCGCGGGACCTCCACGACAGCGTTAACCAAATTCTCTCCTCCGTAAAATTCAGGATGGAGAGCGTTGAAGAGCGGGCACAGCGCAAAGATAAAGCGCTGCGGGATGTTGTGGCGAGCGCGAAGGTCTCTCTCGAAAAAGCGATGAACGAAGTGAGAAGGATTTCACAGAATTTGCGGCCGAGCGAGCTGGATGACCTTGGAGTTATTCCCGCAGTGAGAAGCATGTGTGAAGAATTCGAAGAAGTGACGAAAGTCGGCGTTGACCTGAAGTTCCTGCGTTTTCCAAAAAAACTTTCCCCCGAAATTGAAGTAACGATGTACCGAATTATTCAAGAAGCACTCAGCAACGTTGCAAAACATGCCGAAGCAACCCGGCTTGTGATCCGATGCGAAAGAGACCGTTCCCGGCTTACGCTGAAAATAAAAGATAACGGAAAAGGCTCCGGCGAGCATGACCTTACGGCACATCCTTCTAAAAATTCCGGCATGGGTTTATTGAATATGAAGGAACGGGCGGCCTATGTCGGCGGAACGGTTTCAGTTCATTCCTCTCCAAAAGGCGGGATGGAAATCAGCGTGCAGCTTCCTCTTTGAATCCGATAATGAAAGAGACACAAATATGAAAAAATCGAAAATAACATTGCTGCTTGTGGACGACCATCCCCTTGTGAGGGAAGGCCTCCGCTCATATCTCGTTCAAGAAAAAACGTATGAAATTGTCGGCGAAGCGGTCGACGGTCAGGAAGCTCTTCGTCTGGCGAAGGACCTCCTCCCTCACATCATCCTTCTTGACATCAATATGCCCGGCATGAACGGCCTCGAAACGGCGCGATTGCTGAAAAAGACGGTTCCCAAAAGTAAAATACTTATTCTCACGATGCACGATTCAAAGGAGTATGTCAGCAGAATGATTTCTACGGGAGTGCAGGGCTACGTGCTGAAGGACTCTTCGCCGTCGGCATTGATAGCTGCAATCGAGGCCGTCCACCGTGGCGAGACATATTTCAGCCCAAAGATTTCCCAGACTGTCGTGAACGACTATGTCAGGATCTCCAGAACGAAAGGGAAAAAGGGGAGCGTAGAGCTTTCGCGGCGTGAATCGGAAGTTCTTACGCTGATAGCCGAGGGACTGGGCAATAAGGAAATTGCCGGCCGGTTGTTTGTGAGCGTTCGCACTGTTGAGACGCACCGGGAGCGAATAATCCGAAAGTTAGACATCCACACCGTTGCAGGCCTGACTAGGTACGCTCTGACAAAGGGAATTGTCAAGCTGGATTAATATCCGTATATTACCCGACAACAAATATCCGTATTCGTCCCGATAGTGCAGACTTGACTGTTTATGTATTTTTACACAAACTTGAGTAAAGCCCTATTCCCTTGTGTGGAGGCATTTTTCACTATGCGCTTTCTTTCGAACCGGCGCCGTAGCGGAATGCCGGCCAGAGGACGTGTGTCATAATTTGCCCGGAAAAGATTGGCAGAAATAACTTCATATCAAATTGTAGCGAAGGAAGCTTCGGGAAAACCCGTGCAAGGGTTTATCTCGGCAAGTTCGTCCTCCGACGCAAAACGAAGGGCAAAGCTGCATCCTCGTTTTCGTAACACGATTCTTGTGTCGGTTCGCAGGAAAAAGAATTTTGCGTACCGCGTGCGTCATGGGACGAAAAACATCGATGGATTTCAAAGCGCATACACCCGCGCGGAGGTGGTTGCGGCGCTGCAGCGTATTGGGTTCGATGTGCGGTGGGTGCGTCGGCATTATGATTTTCGTTTTCAAGCCGCATCGAATGAGATCGTGTCATTTGTAGGAACCAGCGCGCGTCTGTTGGAACAGAAGCTTCCGTACACCGAAGTCCTGCAGGTGATGGTGAACAGCGTCAAAGACAAGAACATGAAAGTTGCGCTGCGCGACATCATCCTTGACCTGAAGAACGGCATGGATTCGCGCGAGGCGTTCATGAGACAGGGAAAGGTGTTCGGAGAGCACACAGCGCTCATGCTCGGTATTGCCTCGAAAAGCGGAGACATGACGACGATATTCAGAAACGTTGCTGCGCTTGTGGAGCGGCAGGCAGAGTTCAAGAAAGGGCTGACGAGTGCGTTGATCCTGCCGGCGGTAACTTCGCTCACTCTTATCGGGGCGATCGCATTCTATGTACTATTCCTGCTTCCGAAAATGATGAAGTTTATGGGACCGCTCATCGACGAGGTACCGCCGTTGACGCAGTTCACGTTGAATATCAGCGATGCGCTCCATAACCATTTCGTGCTCATCATCGTTCTGTTCGTTCTCATGGTCGGCGGTTTTTACGCATACATCATTTCGCCCAAGGGGCGCCTCGCGATGCACAAATATATCGTCAAGGTGCCGTATGTCGGTAGTATCCTGCGAAACACGAGCACGGAAATTTTCTGCCGCGTCCTGGGGATCATGTATGCAACGGCCGGAGAAAACATTGAAGCGATCCAGCTTGCAGCTGAATCGAGCGGGAATTTATTCCTCACGCAGCAAATCAAGACCGTCGCGATTCCGACGATGCTGAAGTACGGGACGGAATTGTCAAAAGCGCTCGAAGCGGTGGATTTTTTCCCCGACATGTTCATCTCCCGTTTCAAGACCGCTGCGGAGACCGGCGCGGTCAAAGACACGGCAAACCAGTTAGCGGACTTTTATCAGATGGAAAATCACTACGCTATGAAAAATCTGGTTAATTTTATTGAGGTCTTCATTTCCGTCATTATCATGGTCGCGATGATCTTTTTGACTCTTCTCTCTTCGGAGACGGCGTCGCTCAATATCAAGTCGATGTAGGCCGGCGGACCGGTTGACGAACACAATACTCTCACAGCCCATGGTGTAAACAGACTGCACAATGCAGACACGCAGCGCAAAAAAAGAATTAGGCGATATCCTGATCGACAAAGGGATCATCCAGGCGGATGTGCTCGAACGCGCAGTTGCGGTCCTGAACAAAGAAGAGAACAAAGGGCGCCGCAAGTTGCCGCAGATTCTTGTCGAGCAGTTCAAGATGGACAGGGATCTTGTATATCGCGAGGTGGCAGATTACTATGCCTTTCGCACTCTCGATATTTCGATGGAGACGATCGACGACGGTGTTCTTGGTTTCATACGGAAGGAATTAACCTCGCTTCCGGACTCTATCCGTGACATGGTGCAGGAGAACAACGTCCTTCCGTACTCGATGGACCCCGAACGCCCGGGGAGGCTTCTTGTGATAACGCCCGACCCTACCAAGCCCGAAGTGTATAAAATTGCGCGGACGTTCCATTACCAGAAATTTGAAATTTGCTATGTTCCGCTGAGCCAATGGGACGGCTTATGGAAAAGAGTAAGCCTTGACAAAGCGGTATATAAGGATAAGGAATCGATGCTGCGCGGGGAATCCTTTGTCGACGAGGGGGAAGAAGATTCAGAAAATTACGAGCAAGCGCTCGAAGAAGAGATCAGCAAGAGCGGGCTTGTCGACCTCGTTGAAAGCATATTTGTCGATGCCGTCCGGGTCGGAGCAAGCGATATCCATGTAATTCCCCGCGGCGATAAGATCACGGAATTTCACTTCCGCGTGGACGGGAAGCTGTCGCGGTGGTACACGAACAATGAAACCCGTGCCGAAGCAGTCTCCGCCGTGGTCAAAGACAGAGCCAAAAATCTGGACCGGTTCGAACGCAACATGGCCCAGGACGGCTTCGCACAGTTGACCATCGACAAAAGAACAGTTCGTTTCCGCGTTTCCGTCATCCCCCTGATCGGAAAAGAACTGAAGAACAAGTTCGAATCGATTGTTATCCGCGTGTTGATGGAGCCCGTGATCGGCGGCAGCATCGAGGACCTCGGGTTCGACCCCTACAGCGAAAGCGTGATGCGCAAAGCGATCGCAAAGCCGTACGGGATCATCATCGTGACCGGTCCTACGGGAAGCGGAAAGAGCACCACGCTGGTTGCCGCCCTCCGCACGGTGATGGACACGTCGCTCAACATTATAACGGTGGAAGATCCGGTCGAATATTTCATCGATGGGGCGCGGCAGGTAAAGTTGAATTCAAAACTTGATTTCGAGGGAGCGCTTCGCGCCATTCTTCGACACGATCCCGATATCGTTATGGTAGGCGAGATTCGCGATAAACTGACCGCCGAGATTGCAGTGAAGCTGGCGAACACCGGGCATCTTACATTGTCGACGCTTCATACGAACGATGCGCCGAGTGCTGTCTCCAGGCTGTATAAAATGGGGATTGAACCGTTTCTCATCGCGTACAGCATCAACATCATCGTCGCGCAGCGGTTGATCCGGAAATTGTGCGAGCGGTGCAAAAGCCCGGTCAGCGAAACGGATACCCCGCTGCTTCGAAAGCTGGGCATGCCTGAGGAAGAAATCCGCTCCACAAAATTTTATCAGCCGATCGGCTGCAGCGAATGCATCAAAGGCTACAAGGGGCGCACGGCAGTTCACGAGGCGTTGTATTTTACGAAAGAAATCCGTCAGCTTATCCTTGACGCCGGATCATCCGTCAACGAGGAGGCGGTTCGGCAACTTGCGCTGAAAAACGGGATGCGCACCTTGAGAATGAATGCCCTGGAGCTCCTCAAGCGAGGTATTACAACAATCGAAGAAGTTGCGAGTGTCACTGCCGACGATGATTAGAAATCATCTCAAGAATGCTTTGTTAAAAATAACATCGGTTGAGTTTTTCGGGATAGCTCCTTCTATTCCATATTATTGACCCCAGCCCTAATCGCTTTCCATACATGCCGAACGTACTCTTAAGACGAGTCCCCAAAATGTTCGGTAGGAATGACAATGAAAAGGGGTGGACACAAGCAAAAGATTTCTCATTGAAGGTTATAGTTGTGTTTTTTTTTGAACCTGCTTCCGAAGAGACTTTACGATGAGCCTTGGGCAGACGATGATCTCGGCGGCATTTTTTGTATTGCTGACTTTGGCGGTATTAAGTGCCAATACGATGATCCTCGAAAATACAAAGTATTATCTCCAGGAAGAGGCAGTCGAACAGGCTTCCAATTTTGGCAATGCATTGCTTAGCGAAATCTTGACAAAGAAATTTGACAGACACGTGACGCTTGACGGGTCGGGGAATGTTAGTGGTCCTTACATAGTCTGGTTGGATACGCTGGGGAATGTGATCGGTCCTTACGACGGCGATGTCCCATTCGGGATGCAGGGGCCACCATGGCCGAGCGTCCCAACACTTTTTCGATTTAATATGGGCCCTACATTTACCGCAAGAGAAAATGTGATGCCCGGGGGAAATCCAGATGTAATCCCGTATAAATCGATTCGGGGGGATAGTCAAAGCTGGTTTGACGATGTGGGCTGCTATAATGGATATATAAGAACCGCAAATTCTGCCGACATTTCAGGATACACATTAAAGGTGAAGGTCTATTATGTTTCGAAGAATGACCCCGATTCACCTTCGGGCGTCCAGACTTATTACAAACGAATCGATGTAAACGTTACTCATCCAATTTATTTGACGAAACCTCTTACATTTAGCGCGATTGCGACATACTAATGAGCGTAATGCTGGACATAATCGGTTCGATGGTGATTCGCGGTGCCATCGTGCTCATGACACTCTATCTGAGCGTGGGTTTGCAGAGTGCTTACACTTATAAGAGTACTCTCTATATAGTAAAGCAGAAGACCGTCGTTCCGGCAGAAATCCTTACCGATGATATTCGGCTTGCGGGGTACGGACCGACGACATCGAAGGTCTTCGACACTGCCCAGTCTCAGGCAATTCAATTTCATGCCGACATCAACAATGACAGCATACCCGAAACGGTTTATTATTATCTCGGACCGACATATACCGGCTCCGTTCATTGTAGTCTGTTCAGAGTGGTAAGTTCGATTAACGGAGGGACTCCTTTCGAGTTGGCGCGAGACGTCGATTCGTTGTGCTTTACATACTACGATGTGTACGGCAACACGCTAAGCGGGAGCAATGTTTCGGGGATCAAATCTATTAAAGTGAGTCTTGTGATGGAATCAAGCGGGCAAGTGGCTGATGAAGTAACTACGGCTCCAGCGGGACCGGGATTATATACGAATCAACCCCCCGTTGACAATACGACAACAAATTTTCCCACGAAATACGTGAGGGCGTTTTGGGAGCGGACAGTTTTTCCTCAGAATTTGTAGGAAAGGGGAAAGCGGGCATCCTCCGCACACCGTATTTGTGAATATACGTGTCAGCCCGTATTGTTAATGCCAGTGGAGATGTTATTTTTAACATAGTCGAAGTTCAAGAAAACGGGCAGCGGAAGAAGTTTTTTTGTAGGTAAGCCTAATCAGCGAGGTGTATATGGGAAGTTCAAAGGTCATTATTGGTCTCGGGGCATATGTGATGATCGGGGCCTTCGCGTTGTTGTTTACAACCACGGACCAGGCTATTTACAATGTTGCGCAATCTCAAGCATTCCATGACGAGGCTCGACAAATCTCCAATGCAGGCGTAAAGTTTGCGATAGGAGATGTGGGCGGCAACTCAGCTGCCGGCTTTCCCTCGAGTACCGTGAACGTGAATGGAGGGTGCGCGTCGTACGTTGCAGACCGTCCGGCAGGGCTTACGGGGACGCAAATGCGGGTAACCTCGACCGGAACCTATAATGGATTCCAGGTGACGATGGTTGCGATTCTGCAGTATAATGGAGTGAAGTGGACCCTCCAGCGAATCTACCAGCAGCCGGATGCCAGCGAATATTCACGGTTGAGTTAAGAGTTTCATACAGCGATTTTTTTTTTGACGAATGCGATGCAAACAAAAGTGCACCGCATTTTTTTTGTTTGGATTTAGAGAGATGCCGGACACCTTTTTGATTTACCTTGCCGAATATTTCAAACATATAACGATTTCCCTGATAAAGTGTCCGACATCTAACAAACGATGAAATTGATTTTAAGGAACGGCATTGTTACTATACAGTGAAACCTGCGGTCAATACAATCGTATAATTTTTCCATATTTCCAGAGTTTTCTTCCATTATCGTACGAAAGGCTTCTCTATGCATCCTTTGACAATAGCAGCCATTTCTATTTTCGGAATGTTGGCTGCAGAATCTCACGCTGCGGTTGCCCAGGAACGGGACAGGGCAAAAATCCCGGAGAAAGATAAATGGAATCTTGCCGAGCTTTACCCCACCGACGACGCCTGGAAGAAAGCGAAGGAGAATCTCGTCGCCGAAATCCCGGATGTTATAAAATTCCAAGGAACGCTCAGTTCTTCATCCGGACAGCTGCTCGGGTGCCTGGATTTTAGCAGCCGGCTGGCCAAGGAATACGCCCGTCTCTCCGTGTATGCAACGTTGAGTTCCGACCAGGATACACGGGAATCAAAATATCTGGCGATGAAGCAGGAAATGAGCCAGATTGGTTCGACGATCGGAGCGGCTGCCGCATTCATCGAACCCGAGATTCTCAAGATTAACCGCGCAACGGTCGATTCGTTTCTCAAGCAGGAAAAAAAGCTGGAAGTATACCGTCATTACCTCGACGATATTCTGCGGCGGCAGGCACATACGGGGAGTGAGGGAGAAGAAAAAATAATTGCCGACGCCGGCTTGATGGCTGACGGTCCGGAAAGCATCTTCAATGTTTTCTCGAATGCCGAGTTTCCGTATCCGGAAATTGTATTAAGCGATGGGAACGACGTGAAGCTTGACCAGGCGGGGTTCAGCCTTTACCGGGCATCCGCGAACCGCGACGACAGGAAAAAAGTATTTGCGGCATATTTTGAAGCGATGAACCGCTACCGCAGGACGTACGGCGCGGAGCTTTCGGCAAACGTGAACAAGGATATTTTCTACATGAAGGCGCGGAAGTACGACTCGTCGGTTCAAAGCGCGCTCGACGCCAACAACATTCCGGTGCAGGTCTATCACAGCCTCGTCGATAATGTGAACGCTAACCTCGCGACATTCCATCGTTATTTGAAATTGAGGAAGAGAATTCTCGGTGTCGACACGCTCCATTACTACGACCTGTATGCTCCGCTCCTTCGCGGTGTTGACCTGAGATATTCAGTCGACGAATCAAAACAGAACGTTCTGGCATCTCTCGCGCCGCTCGGAGAGGAATACCTTTCCGTTACAAAGAGAGCTTTTTCCGACCGATGGATCGACGTCTTTCCGACCGATGGGAAACGGAGCGGCGCCTATTCCAACGGATCCGCGTACGACGTTCACCCGTACATGCTTCTCAACTTCAACGGCAAATACGACGATATGAGCACACTTGCTCATGAACTCGGGCACACAATGCAAAGTTATTTTTCAAATAAAACGCAGCCGTACCCGACGGCCGACTACCCGATTTTTGTCGCAGAAGTCGCCTCGACATTCAACGAAGCTCTGTTGATCGATCATATGTTAAAAACCATCGAGAACGATACGGTGAAACTTTCTCTGCTTGGGAAATATCTTGAGGGGATCAAAGGCACGGTATTCCGGCAGACACAGTTTGCCGAATTCGAGCTTCGCATCCACGAGCTTGCGGAACATGGCACCGCGCTGACAGGCGACAAGCTCAATGAAGTCTACATGGAAATTACAAAAAAATATTACGGGCACGACAAAGGAATCTGTATCGTCGACGACGAGATTCAGTCCGAGTGGAGTTATATCCCCCATTTCTACTATAATTTCTACGTCTATCAGTATGCGACGGCGTTCACTGCCTCTTGCGCGCTTTCGGAACAAGTTCTGGCCGGGGACAAGGCGGAAACAAAACGGTACCTGGAATTTCTCTCCGCCGGCGGGTCGGATTACCCGATCGACCTGTTGAAGAAGGCAGGAGTGGACATGACCACATCTGAACCGTTTGATCTGACGATGAAAAAGATGAACCGCGTGATGGATGAAATGGAAAAGATACTTGATAGGATGGGAAAGTAATTGTTCTCCTTACGTTCAACGTCAAAGCCCTGCCTCTGCGGGGCTTTGTTTTGACGCACATCGCTGAACAAGATATCTTACTCCTTGACAACGTGATCCGTTTATCCGATACTGTTACGGATCTCCTGCAGGGAAATTCAGAGATATTTCTAAAACCATTTGACAACCATAAATGACGAATACAAACGACAAGAAACACCGTTCTCTATTGCAAAGAATTGCTCGCCGGGCGATGCTTGAGCGGGGACTCCTTCCAGATTTCTCTCCTCAGGTCATTGCAGAACTTGGCGGCATACATGAACTGACGATAAAAGATGAAACATCGATCCGGGATTTGAGAGACCTTCTCTGGTGTTCAATCGACAACGATGATTCTCGCGACCTGGATCAACTCACTGTTGCGGAGAGCATGGCCGGGGGCGCCGTAAAGATTCTTGTTGCCATAGCCGATGTTGACGCCATTGTCAAGAATCGATCAGCGCTCGATGAGCATGCCCGGCATAATACTACTTCGGTGTACACTGCGGCAGAAATATTTCCAATGCTGCCTGAGAAGCTTTCTACCGACATAACTTCGCTCAGTTTTGAATCGGACCGTTTTGCCGTTGTCGTTGAAATGACCGTCGCTATCGATGGATCGCTTCAGAATTCGGACATCTACAGAGCGTTGGTCCGCAATCATGCAAAGCTGGCATATAACAGTGTCGCCGAATGGCTTGACGGGACGGGTCCAATGCCGAAGGAAATCGGCATGGTGGCCGGTCTCGACGTAAACATCAGGCTTCAGGACGGGACGGCCCAGAAGATGAAAGCGCTTCGGTATGTGCACGGTGCACTCAACTTTGAAACGATCGAAGCCCGCCCTGTTTTTGACAACGATGAAATAACGCGTCTCGATGTTGAAAGGAAAAACAGGGCGAAAGATATTATAGAAGACTTCATGATTGCGGCAAACGGTGTCACCGCACGATACCTCGCAGCAAAGAGGTATCCATCGCTGCGGCGGATTGTCCGCACGCCGAAGAATTGGAATCGGATCGTTCAGCTCGCCTTGGAGCGGAGTTTCACGCTGCCGGAAAAGCCCGACTCAAAGTTATTGGAACAGTTTTTAAATTCGGAGCAAGCCGCCGATCCCATTCGTTTTCCGGACCTCTGTCTTAGCGTCATCAAATTGATGGGTCCTGGTGAATACATCGTTGAGCTCCCGGACGACACGGCAATTGGGCACTTTGGTCTTGCGGTCAAAGATTACTCTCATTCGACAGCACCAAACCGGCGTTACCCCGACCTGCTTACTCAGCGCATGCTGAAATCGGCGATGACGGGGGAGCGGCAGCCCTACACGAATGACGAATTGGAAACGCTCGCTGCACACTGCACTGAAGAGGAAGACGCAGCAAAAAAAGTAGAGCGGCAGGTTGAGAAATCTGCGGCGGCAATGCTGCTTGAATCAAGGATCAAGGAACAATTCGACGCTATCGTCACCGGCGCTTCGGCCAAAGGGACGTGGGTTCGTCTTCTGCATCCCCCAGTGGAAGGAAGACTTGTGAATGGATTTGAAGGGATGGAAGTAGGCCACAGGCTCCGCGTAGAGCTTGTTCACACGGATGTTGACAGGGGATATATCGACTTCAAAAAAGTGTGATGTGAATATTTGGCTGGTTTTATGAAGGCCGGCAAACAATCCACGAAGCTCACGAAGTGCACGAAGAAAGTGTATTTCTGCAGATTTACCTCGTTCCCAACGTCCCGTTGGGAACGCAAGGTTATGGACACCCGTTTCATCAAACGGCTAATTTCCCGAATCGGTTTTTCATCCCAAGCAGTACCTACGTTCCCAATCAGAGATTGGGAACGAGATTTAAAGCACACGAAGTGCACGAAGAAAGTGTATTTCTGCAGATTTACCTCGTTCCCAACGTCCCGTTGGGAACGCAAGGTTATGGACACCCGTTTCATCAAACGGCTAATTTCCCGAATCGGTTTTTCATCCCAAGCAGTACCCTACGTTCCCAATCAGAGATTGGGAACGAGATTTAAAGCACACGAAGTGCACGAAGAAAGTGTATTTCTGCAGATTTACCTCGTTCACTACGTCCCTTTGGGAGCGAGGTGAACACTTTTCTAGCCCTTCGTGCCTCTTCGTGTTCTTCGTGGATCGTTGCGTTGCTGCACTCTTATTTCGACTCAATGACAATCGATGATTCTTTTAAACCATCTGACGTTGCCTCGAGCGTAATGCGGCCGGCTTTTTCAGTCGATTGGATCACCGAGAGGCAGAGGCCGTTGAATGCCTTCCGGTCATGAGCCTTAAATGATTCATGGCTCGTTTGGAGGCCGTTGTCCACACCGACAATTCTTCCCTCACTGGATACACTAAAGTGGATTAAATTATCCGCATTCGGCACGAGAGTGCCCGCCTCATCCAACACCTTGACAGTAACAAATGAAAGATCTTTGCCGTCTGCCGATATAACATTACGATCGGCTTCCAGCACGATCTTTGCCGGTGCTCCGGCCGTTTTGATTTCCTGTGTCAGGATCTCTTTACCGCCCGAACGTCCGACTGCCTTCAATGTCCCGGGAGTGAAGGGAACTTTCCACATGAGATGGAGGTCATCTCCAATCTTTTTCTTTGTCCCTAGTGATTGACCATTCAGGAATAATTCCACTTCTTCACAATTGGTATACGCCCAGACGTCGACAGTGTCTCCTTTTTTCCAATTCCAATGGGGAAAAAGATGGAGCACCGGTTTGTCCGTCCATTCGCTTTGATACATATAATATACATCTTTCGGAAAACCGGCCAGATCGATGATGCCGAAGTACGAACTTCGTGAAGGCCAACTGTAAGGCGTGGGTTCCCCGATATAATCAAAACCGGTCCAGATGAACATGCCGGAGAGGAAATCATATTTCTTTATCACTTTCCATGTTTCTTCGTGGGTCGATCCCCAGGGAGCGCTGCAGTTATCGTACGCCGAGCATGTGTTGTCAGGGTTCCCGGCATTGAAAGGGATGTCCCAGCGCGTCGGCCACCGCCTGATGGTGTCCGACGGCATGTCATAATGGCCTCGTGTTGCCAGAGCGGATACCGTTTCAGTCGCGATGAATTTTTTTCCGGGAAAATTTTTCGGAAAGTCGGGATACTTGTCAATACTGTAGTTGTTGCCGATCAAATCGAGAGCGCCCGAGCGGACAAGCGGATTCGAGGGAACCGGATCGTTCAGCGCTGAGGTGACGGGTCTTGTCGCATCGAGAGATTTTACTATGGCGCCGAGTTCTCGTGCGATGACTGTGCCGCTGCTGTCCTGCTTGTCCCATTGTTCCGGTATTTCGTTCCCGATGCTCCAGATGAAGACGCTCGGATGATTCCGGTCGCGCAGGATCATATCCGTGAGATCTTGTCTGTGCCATGTATCCCAGTCTAAGGAATAATCGAAATCTGTTTTCTTCTTCTTCCACATGTCGAACGCTTCGTCCATCACGATGAAGCCCATCCTGTCGCACAGGTCGAGCAGTTCAGGAGCCGGAGGATTATGAGAAGTGCGGATAGCGTTGCATCCCATTGTTTTCAGAATCTCGAGCTGGCGTTCGAGCGCGCGTTTGCTGACTGCTGAACCAAGGCAGCCAAGGTCGTGATGGTCGCACACGCCGTTGATCTTCGCATGTTTTCCATTCAAGGAAAATCCTTTGTCGACGTCGAAAACAAATGTTCGGATGCCGAATGTTGTTTCATAATTATCACATTTCATCCCACTGCATTCGATTGTCGTGACGGCTTTATACAGCCGTGGATTTTCTAACGTCCAGAGGTGCGGGTTTTTCACCGTTACTTCCTGGGACACTTCGGAGAGAGAATTCTCCGCAATAACATTTCCAGATTCAACCTCCGCTACTTTATTGCCCTCTTCATCCAATATTACGGTTTTGACTTTCACAGGTTGAACTTGTGCAGTGCTGTTCTTCACTTTCGTACGAATAGAGACTGTCGCCGATTCCCCCGACACTTCCGGTGTTGTGATATATATTCCCCAGTGATCGACATGAATTGTTTCTGTCGTCACGAGCCGGACGTTTCGATAAATTCCCGAGCCGGAATACCAGCGCGAATTGGGCTGCTGTGAATTATCTACTTTCACCGCTAAAACATTTTGTTCGTCGCCGTATTTCAGGAACGGAGTCAGTTCGTACTCAAAAGAGATATAACCGTACGGCCGCTTGCCCAAGTAATGTCCGTTGATCCATACCTCGCTGTTCCGATACACTCCGTCAAAATCTACAAAGAGTAATTTTTTCTTGTCGGATTCCGGGACGGAAAAAGATCTGCGATACCAACCGATTCCGCCCGGCAACGCTCCGCCGCCAATTGTGGCGGGATTGTCTTTATTAAATTCTCCTTCAATGCTCCAGTCATGCGGCAGGTCGAGAATTCGCCATTGAGAATCGTCAAAGCTGGCTTCCTCTCCGTTCGTCGCATCGCCGAGGTGAAACTTCCAATTTTTCGTGAAATCCTCAGAGTGCCGAGTGGTTGCAGAGTATATAAAGTGCGGAGTCAAAAAAAGAACGGCCATGATCAGAAGAGACAATATGCAGAGGGGAATCTTGCTTTTGGGTGTTGGCGTTTTCATAGGCGGGTTTCCTTATTGATGAGTGCAAAGCTATCCATCGAGATTGGTGTCGAAAATTCACTGCAAATATACTATATTGGAGCTAATCAAAGAAGAGAAATCAGAAGCCGAGTCATTTTTTTTATTGCATTCTCTCTTCTAGGGTAGAAAAAAAGTAAAACCCGCATTTGCTTTCAGAAAACGTGGGTTTGTGGCTTGCGCTGCTTAGATCTAAGCAGGGAGATTACGCCTCGACGGTATCAGTCATCAATTTCATGGCTCTCGAGATAAAGAGTGTTGAAGGTGAAAAGTGTTTTTGAAAGGTCGATTGTTGTGCACTGTGGAAACGAAATTTGTCTGGTTGATCACACCTAAACGCTTAAACCATTGCTTAACATCTTTTGTCTAAAGTAGTCTTACAATGTATAACAAACGAAAGAAAATGTACCTTGTGAAATCACAAAGTGGAATAAACAATTGTCTCCCGCCAAGTTGTAGTAAAAGACATCGCAGAGCAGCAAATCATCTTTCAGCAATAAATGCGGTTGAAACAAAGAATAAAATGATACGATTGCTTCTCTTCATTGCCATCGCTGTACAATTACCGATTTGTGTCTATTCTCAAAATAATTACAGATCCGATTCAACGAAATTTTTTACGCTCGACCAGTGCATTCGTTATGCCTTGCAATACCAGCCCGGTCTGAATCAATCCCTTGTGAATACGGCTATTGCCAAAGCGACCAATGCCATTAATCTGTCCGGCTGGTTTCCCCAATTGAATCTTACCGGCAACATGGTCCATTACACTCAATTACCCAGGACGGTTTCCCCTAATCCTGTGCCGGGAGGGGCGCCGATTGTAACACCCACCGGTGTAGCCAACACAGCCATTCCTCAATTAACCGCTTCGCAAACGATATTCGAACCGCAGCTTTTTTATGCGGCGACGAGCGCACCGCTTCTCACGAAGCAAGCCGAGCAGATCACGGACAGTGTGAAAATATCCATCGTATCGTCTGTCAGTAAATCATTCTATAATCTCCTTCTTACACTTGAGCAGATCAATATTTTAAAAGAAGATACCGCACGCCTCGGCAGAAATATTATGGATACACACAACCAGTATGTGGGAGGGATCGTCGATGAAACGGATTATCAACAAGCAGTGATCACGCTGAATAATTCGAAAGCAGAACTGAAGCAGCAAATTGAAAATGTCGCGCCGGAATATGCCGTCTTGAAACAACTGATGGGGTACCCGCCGGAAAAGAACTTTAACGTGACGTTCGATACGGCGCAAATGATGAAGGAGATTTATTCCGACACCACGAAGCAATTACAGTATGAGAACCGGATAGAGTATCAACAGCTTCAAACGGTAAAAGAATTGCAGCATCAACAAACCCTGTATGACAAACTTTCATTTCTTCCGACCGTCTCCGTTTTTTACGATTATTATTATGAATACGAAAGTCCCGTATCATCAAATTTATTTAGAACTGCATACCCTTATTCCTATTTTGGAGTGTCCATCAATTTCCCCATATTCACGGGCTTTGCACGTGTTGAAAACCTGCAAAGGTCGGAACTTGAGGAACAGAATGTGAACTGGGCTGAAATGAATTTGAAATCTGAAATTTACACGGAGTATAGTTCCGCGTTGGCCAACTACAAAAGCAATCTGTATAACTTGCGCTTGCTGGACGATAATAAATCGCGGGCACAAAATGTGTACCGCGTTGTCTCGCTTCAGTATAATCAGGGAGTGGTCGCTTATCTGAATCTCCTTGTGGCTGAATCAAACCTGATAACCGCGGAAATAGGATATATCGACGCCCTCTTCCAGCTCCTGTCGAGCAAAATAGATTTGGAAAAAGCGATGGGTGAAATCCCCTCTCATTACTAATGCATTTCAACGGACAGTATTATGATTATGAATAGAGCATTCTTCAGCATAGCATTCATCGGTTGCCTCGTTCTTTGCTCATGCAAACAACCGCCGCCGCCGCTTCCACCGCCAGTACCGGTGAACCTGTTTACCGTGAAAGCTGTAGCGGTTACTTATTATGATAGATACACTGCTACAACGGTTGCGTTGAACCAGGTAAACCTGCTCCCCGAAGTACAGGGTTACATTACCGGGATTTTTTTTAAAGAGGGGAGCCATGTAACGAAAGGGCAGAAGTTGTACGATATCGACAGACGTATCTACGAAGATAACTACAATACGGCTGCCGCAAATGTTAAAGTAGCAGAGGGGAATTTAAAACAGGCACGGCAGGATGCCGACCGCTATCAATATCTGAATAAGAACAAAGCCGTTGCGAAACAGGTGTATGACCACGCGATGATTGCATTGGAGAATTCGCAAAATGCATACCAATCGGCATTAGAAGCGTTGAAAATTGCCAAAACGAATTTAGCGTATTCGGTTATCATCGCTCCATTTGATGGAACGATAGGATTCAGTCAGGTGAAGCTCGGAGATTTGGTAACGGTCGGCCAGACGGTACTTATCACTATCTCTACCGATGACCCGATGGCAGTTGATTTTTTGATCAACGAAAAACAATTGTCGTATTTTAATACTCTTCAAAATACCGGGCATCAGTCGGTTGATTCCCTGTTCACTCTTATATTACCGAACAACTCTCTCTATTCCTTTACTGGAACACTTTCTGTTATTGACCGTGCAGTGAACCCTCAAACGGGCTCCATCAGAGTCAGACTGCTCTTTCCCAATCCGCAATCCTATTTGCGCGTAGGCATGAGTTGTGTCGTGCGGGTACATAATCAAGATTCAATCCCCCAATTGGTTATACCGAATAAGGCTGTGGTGGAAGAAATGGGCGAATATTTTGTCTATGTGGCGAAAGATAGCATGATGAGTACCGGCGACAAGGCTGGAGATTCCCCCGCGTCGAAAGGAGATCCCCGTCTATTTGCATTTCAAAAGAAAGTACAGCTTGGGTCAGTCCTTGGGTCCGATGTAATCATAAAAGACGGAATCAAGGAGGGGGACAACATTGTCGCCGATGGAATACAATCGTTGCATAATGGCTCACTCATAGCGTCTTCGGCCCAAACGGGAAAAGGAAACGGAAGCAGACAGAATTCGCAATAGAATCTTGCGTGCTTTGCAAAGAAATTCTTTGTTACGCAAGAACGCATGATGCCGCCACATCGTCGCAAAGGCATGAAAGATTAATGTTTTGGTGGTTTCATGCCAAGGTTTTTTAATCCAGCGTAACATCAGTGAGCAAGAATAAACTATGATCGCTAATACCTTTATCAAGAGGCCTGTCACTGCTATTGTCATCTCGATCATATTAGTGATCACAGGTATCATCTGTATCTTTAACTCGCCGGTAGAGCAATATCCTCAAATCACGCCACCGGTTGTACAGGTCAACGGTCAATTTACGGGGGCCGATGCGCTGACCGTTGAACAAACCGTAGCCACTCCGATTGAACAACAGGTCAACGGTACTCCGGGCATGGAGTACATGCAAAGCAATAATACGAACAACGGTTTGATGTCGATGAACGTCACATTTGGCATCGGAACCGACATTGATATTGCTACGCTGGATGTTCAAAACCGCGTCAGCATTGCCACTCCATTATTACCAGCCGCGGTGAGCCGTCTTGGCCTCACTGTGCGTGCGTTAAATCCCAGCCTGCTCATGATGGTGGCCGTCTATGCGCCGCAAGGGACGCATGACATCACGTTCCTTGATAATTATACGAACATTTTTGTGCAGGATGCACTGCTTCGTGTGCCAGGGGTGGGCAGCATCAGCAGATATACCGATGATTTCAGCATGCGAATCTGGATGGATCCTGAGAAAATGGCGAGCTATAGTTTGACTCCTACGGATGTCATCTCCGCGTTAAATGCCCAAAATGTACAGGTAGCGGCAGGTTCGGCAGGCGTACCGCCGCAGCAAAAGACGCAGACATTTGAATTAGGTATTCTCGTCAACGGACGTTTGAGCAAGGTTTCGGATTTTGAAAATGTCATCGTTAAAACCAGCCCGTCCACCGGTGAACTGGTATATCTCAAAGACGTGGCCAGAGTCGAGCTGGGCAAGTTCACTTTTTCGAGCAACTCATTTGTCGATGGGAATCGAGCTTCTTGTCTCCTTATTTACCAGGCACCGGGGAGCAATGCTCTTGAAACGGCAAACGGCGTCTATAAAGTACTCGCCCAATTGAAAAAATCTTTTCCTACGGACGTTGACTACAGAGTTCCTTTTGAATCGGTGACTGTCGTCAGGGTTTCCATGAGTGAAGTTGTTGTCACCCTGCTTTTAGCACTGGGACTTGTCGCCCTTGTTGTCTATTTGTTCCTTCAGAACGTGCGCACCACGCTCATCCCCGTCCTTGCCATTCCCGTTTCGATCTTAGGCACTTTCTGTTTTTTCATCCCTCTTGGGTTTACGATCAACACGCTCACCATGTTCGGCTTTGTGCTGGCCATCGGCATTGTTGTGGACGATGCTATTATTGTCGTAGAAGCGGTGCAGCATTATATGGACGAGCACAATCTATCGGCGAAAGAGGCAACCTATCAGGCGATGAAGGATATATCGGCACCCGTTGTAGCGATTGCCTTAATCCTTGCGGCCGTATTTGTTCCTGTTGGTTTCATACCCGGTATTGTTGGACGTTTGTATCAGCAGTTCGCGATCACTATTGCGATCTCGGTCATGCTTTCTGCTTTTATTGCTTTATCCTTAACGCCGGCTCTTTGCAGTCTTCTTCTCAAACCGTCGCAGAAAGACGCCGTGCCGCGAGGAGTGGGCCGGTTTTTTGCCGGTTTCAATAATTGGTTTGAGAAACTGACGGATAAATACTCCGACGGCGTTAAGCGCAGCATCAAGGCGTCAAGGTATGTTATCATCCTGCTTGTCTCTGTTTGCGTTGGTGCGATATTTCTGTTTCAGAACAAGTCGACAGGGTTCATACCTTCCGAAGACGATGGAAATCTCTACATAACGTTTCAATTACCCCCCGCATCTTCTACTGCCCAATCCGTTGCGGTGATGACGAAGCTGATGTCGGTCATCGCGTCTACTCCGGGTGTCGCGCACTACGCGGCGTTGTCCGGTCTGAATGTTGTGACCAATGCAACCAATTCAAATTGCGGTACTATTTATTGCCAGCTCAAGCCATGGGATGAGCGTTCCGAATCACGCCAGCAAGTGCCGGGCATCATCCGTGTCATGCAGCAGCGCATCAGCGATGCCGGCCTTACCAACGCAAATGTTCAGGTCATTCAGCCTTCGCCAATTCCGGGCGTCGGATCGGTGGTCGGTTTCAGCTTCCAGATAGAGCAGCGCAATACCAATGATGACATTCACGCGTTTGAAAAGGTAGTCAATAGATTTATCGCTGAGGCAAATAAAAATCCGGCGATCTCTGGGGCATACAGTTTTTATTCTGCCCACACTCCCAATTACAATCTTACTGTCGATCGGGAAAAATGTGAAAAGCTGGGCGTTAATGTTGCTGATGTCTTCACAACCATCCAGGCGTATATGGGGAGCATCTATGTCAACGATTTCACGACGTACAACCGTACCTTTCACGTAGTGATACAGGCGGACACCATGTCCCGGGCGTCGGTGTCGGACGTCGACAAGTATTACGTGCGTAACCAGGCAGGGGCAATGGTGCCTCTCGGCACACTGATTAGTTACCAGCCGACTGAAGCTGCACCGCTGATATCGCATTTTAATATTTTTCGGTCCGCCGAAATTGATGGAGCGTCTGCTCCCGGGTACAGCAGTACCGAAACTCTGAATGCTTTGAAAGATGTTGCGCAGAAAGTGCTGCCGGAGGGGTACGATTATGAGTATTCGGGGTTGAGCTACGAGGAAATCAAGGAAGGCTCGACGACGATCTATATCTTCGTCTTCTCGATCACTTTCGTTTTTCTTTTTCTCGCAGCCTTGTATGAAAGCTGGTCGGTTCCGTTCTCAGTATTGCTGGCCGTACCGATCGGCGCTTTTGGGGCAATCCTAATGCTTACATCTCTGCCAAGTATTTCGAACAATGTCTATGCGCAAATAGGGCTCATTACGCTCATCGGGCTTGCCGCCAAGAACGCGATCCTCATTGTGGAATTTGCAAAGGTGCGTGTCGACCGGGGTGAAGAGCTTATCCAATCTACCATGGAAGCGGTACGGCTCCGTTTGCGTCCTATCGTGATGACCTCCATGGCATTTATCCTCGGCGTCATGCCTCTTGTCTTTGCAACAGGGGCTGGAGCGATAGCGCGCAGAACAATCGGGTATACTGTTCTCGGCGGCATGCTGGCAGCTACTACTCTTGCTATTTTCATTGTCCCGGTACTCTTCGTTCTCATCACACGTTTGTCGTATGGGAAGGAAAAGCTTGAGTATCTCCAGGCTCGACATGAAGAGTTAATGGAAAAAGCGAAAAGAGTTGAACAACAAAACATTGACCCGGAATTAGAATACGATCTGCACCGATCCCGTGAGATCTACAATCTTGACCAGGAATGATCGCTAACACATTTATCAAACGACCGGTTACCGCTATCGTCATCTCTATCGTATTGATGATCTCGGGCATCATCTGTATAGCGAACCTGGCCGTTGATCAATATCCGAACATCACGCCGCCTGCGGTTTCGATAAGCGGACAATATACCGGCGCGGATGCTCAAACGGTGGAACAAACGGTGGCCACTCCTATTGAAGAGCAGGTCAATGGTACTCCGGGCATGGAGTACATGCAAAGTACCAACACCAACACAGGCTCTATGAATGTTAGTGTCACTTTTAATGTCGGCACCAACGTCCATATCGCCGCATTAAATGTTCAAAACCGCGTAGGTATCGCTACCCCCTTATTACCTTCCGTAGTGAGCCGCCTTGGCCTGACAGTGCGGGCACGCAATCCCAGCATGCTGATGCAGGTAGCGGTCTTCTCGCCGCAGGGAACTCACAACATTAAGTTCCTAGATAATTACACCAATGTATACATAGAAGATGCCATGCTGCGCGTACCGGGTGTCGGCGATGTTTATACGCGAACGGATAACTTTAGCATGCGTGTCTGGATGAATCCGGAGAAAATGGCGGCGTATAGCCTGACTCCGCAGGATATCATTTCCGCATTAAATACGCAAAATGTACAGGTTGCAGCCGGCTCGGCGGGGGCACCCCCTCAACAAAATACGCAGACGTTTGAATTGGGGATTCTCGTTAACGGTCCTTTGAGTAAAGTTCCGGACTTTGAAAATATCATCGTTAAAAATATTCCATCGACGGGGGAGCTTGTTCATCTCAAAGATGTGGCAAGGGTTGAACTGGGAAAGTTCACATTTTCCAGCAACTCTTTTGTTGACGGAAAACGGGCTTCGATCCTGTTTATCTACCAAACGCCGGGAAGCAATGCCCTTGAAACGGCAAATAATGTTTACGCGACGCTGGAGCAGCTGAAAAAATCGTTCCCCGCCGATGTTGATTATGCTGTCCCTTTTGAGTCCATTACGATCATTAAAGTCTCCATGCAAGAAGTCATCGAGACATTATTGAAGGCGCTGGGGCTTGTCGCCATCGTGGTCTTTTTGTTTCTTCAGAACCTGCGGTCCACACTTATCCCGATTCTTGCGATTCCTGTGTCGATTTTAGGCACCTTCTGTTTCTTCATCCCGCTCGGATTTACGATCAACACGCTTACCATGTTCGGCTTCGTTCTCGCTATCGGCATTGTGGTGGACGATGCGATTATTGTAGTTGAAGCGGTGCAGCATTATATCGACGAGTATCACTTGTCCGCGAAAGAGGCTACGTACCGGGCCATGAGGGATATATCGGCACCGGTTGTGACCATTGCGCTTATCCTGGCAGCGGTCTTTGTTCCGGTAGGCTTCATCCCGGGCATCGTAGGACGTTTATATCAGCAGTTCGCCATCACCATTGCGATCTCGGTCATCTTGTCCGCCTTCATCGCCTTGTCGCTGACCCCCGCGCTGTGCAGCCTTCTTTTGAAGCCGCACGGAAGCAACAAGTCGCGATGGAGTGAAATGTTCTTCGGCCGTTTCAATCGGTGGTTTGGAACGCTGACGACTGATTATGTTCATACTGTACGGCGGGGGATCAACGCGTCAAGGTATGTTGTTATCGTGCTTTTGTGCATTTGTGTCGGTGCAGTTTTTTTGTTCAAGAAGAAGCCGTCGGGTTTTATTCCTGCTGAAGACGACGGCCGTTTGTACGTAACGTATCAAATGCCCGAGGGGACTTCTACCGTTCAATCCGTTGCAGTTATTACGAAACTCATGGAGATCGTCGGTTCTACCCCAGGCGTGAATCACTTTTCGGCCATTTCCGGTTTGAACATATTGAACTCCGGTACCACATCTAATGCCGGAAGTATCTTTTGCATGCTCAAACCTTGGGAGCAGCGGACGAAACCGGAGGAACAAATACCCGGCATCATGGATGTGCTGAGAAAACGCATTGCCGCCGCGGGCATTGACAATGCCAATATTGTCGTCATTCCGCCTCCTCCGATCCGCGGCATAGGGCAGGCTGCCGGATTCAGTATGCAGATCGAACAGGGAAGCACGAGCGATGATGTGCATGCATTTGAAGGAGTCGTGAAGAAGTTTGTCGCAGAGGCACATAAAAACCCGGCAATCTCGACCGCGTTTAGTTATTACAGTGCACATACGCCCAGCTATGACCTGACGCTGGATCGTGAAAAATGCGAAAAGCTGGGAGTGAATATTGCCGACGTTTTTACAACGATGCAAGCGTACATGGGAAGTTTGTTTGTGAATAACTTTACGCTGTACGACCGTACGTACCATGTTGTGGTACAGGCAGATACGACCTATCGCGCACTGATATCGGACCTCAGTAAATACTACGTGCGCAACCAGCGGGGGGAGATGGTGCCTTTCAGCACACTAGTCAGTTACAAGGCGACGGAAGCGCCGCCGCTGATAACACATTTCAATATTTTTCGATCTGCAGAAGTGGATGGCTCCACGCCGCCGGGATACAGCACGGGGGAAGGAATAGACGCTCTAAGGGCAACGGCAGAAAAGGCCTTACCGCACGGGTATACGTATGAATTTTCAGGATTGAGCTATGAAGAAATAAAAGCGGGATCGGCCACAATCTATATTTTCATTTTCTCCATCACGTTTGTTTTTCTTTTCCTGGCTGCGCTCTACGAAAGTTGGTCTGTGCCTCTTACCGTATTGCTTCCGGTTCCTATCAGTGCGTTTGGTGCAATCCTAATGCTGATGTGCTTGCCTCGGCTTACTAACAATGTGTACGCGCAGATAGGACTCATCACCTTGATAGGACTCTCCGCGAAGAATGCTATTCTGATAGTGGAATTTGCGAAGATACGTGTTGACCGAGGAGAGGAGCTTATTCAATCGACATTGGAAGCCGTCAAGCTGCGCTTACGCCCCATTATTATGACCTCCATGGCATTTATCCTAGGTGTTCTTCCGCTTGCCTTGGCAACAGGGGCGGGCGCAGTCGCACGGAATACGATTGGATTTACCGTTCTCGGCGGGATGCTGGCAGCCTCGACTCTTGCGATATTAATTGTTCCGGTACTCTTCGTTATCATCACCCGCCTTTCGTACGGCAAGAAGGAGCTTGATTATCTCCAGGCTCACCACGAAGAATTGATGGAACGGGAAAAGAAAATAGAACAGCAGAAGATCGACCCGGAGTTGGAGTACGAAATGACTCATAATGTATGAACAAAATAAAAGCGGCGGGGGAGGGTGCGGCAAAGAATGATAATGGACTGTTGGATGGATTGAAAAAGTTGTTCAGCGAATCTGGCAGGGCAAAAACGGTGAATTGCTTTTTGAATTTTAGAAGACAAATCTTCTGCGTCGAACCCCTGATTTTCTATTCAGTCTTTACGTTGGTTGGAAGCGCTCGGCCTGCTTCCTAAATAAAGCAAGGGAAGAGTTTCCTCTTCCCTTGCAGTGGGCGCTGCGGGGATCGAATCCGCCAAAGGACGGCGGATCTCGCTGTGAAGCGCTCGACCTGCTTCCTAAATAAAAAAAAGGAAGAGTTTCCTCTTCCCTTTCAGTGGGCGCTGCGGGGATCGAACCTGCGACCTTACGCGTGTGAGGCGTACGCTCTGAACCAGCTGAGCTAAGCGCCCATGACTCATATCAAAGATACAAATCAGTGTAGAAAGAATCAAATTCGTTACTGCGGAATTGGGCGTCCCATCTGATTGTAGATGCCTTCAATCATATTGATATTTTCCTTTGCCTCGGCGTTACCGGGATCGATCGCAGCAACAAGCCTGTACTGACGCAATGCCGACGGGTATTTTTCTTTCGGAGGTAGCACTGATTCGTACATGAGGAAATTTGCATACTTCATGTGTGCATCGATCTGGGCCTTCTTGACGAGTTCATCGTTCGGGTTCGATTTGCCAAGGTCGTCAACAAGGGCAATACCTTTTTCAAAATTTTTATCGGCAATAAATTTCGTGGCCTCGTCGATCTTTGCAGGGTCAGCTTTTTTCTCGCTGCAGCCTGCGGCAAAAAGAAGAGAGAGAATAGAATACGCCAGCATCATTTTTATCATAAAAGAAGCCTCTAATAATTAAGGGGATTTTTTAAATGGCAAATAAAAACCGGACTCGTAAATCGGCAGTGAACAGCCAGTTCCATGTAGTTCGTTGCGCGGACGCATCTGCTGTTATATCATTCTCGGCATATAGCCGCGCGGCGAAATCGTCGACGGCTATTTCCAGCCCGTCCCGACGTTTCACAGTCGGATCAGCGTGAGCGACTGAGTAGGCCGCAGTTCGCATCCGTGACTAACGAGCCCGCTCATTGGCCTTGAGGCGGCTCCCATAGCTCGACCTTGTTTCCCTCTGGATCAATGACCCAGGCAAACTTCCCATACTCGGATTCGTCAATCTTCTCGAGCACATTGCAGCCTTCTTCCTTCAAGGCCTTGACCAAGGCGTGGAGGTCTTCCACTCGGTAGTTGACCATGAAGGGAGCAGAGCTCGGAGCAAAGTGATTACTTTCTTGCGGATCGATTGACCAGGCAGTTGTGCCTGCAACCGGCTTACCCTCAGCATCGGTCCAATCGAAGGCAGCTCCGCCCCAGACTTGGACATCGATTCCCAAGTGCCGCTTGTACCAAGCCTGCAGTGATGGAGCGTCTTTGGCCTTGAAGAAGATGCCGCCGATGCCAGTGACTCGTTTCATGTGACCTCCTATGTGTGGTGGTGAGTGGAATGTTTCTTCTGCGGCGACAAGTGCCGCTGCGACGGTAGCCAGTCCGCGCGGCAATCTGCGTCCGATAGTAGCTGCTTGTTTCGCTCATGCCAAATCATCGACGGAAAGTTCCGTCAGTCCCGACGGGATCCCTTCGGGACTTGAGCGACTGGTTAGGCGGCGCCCTTGTTCGCTAATTTGAGAAGAACGACTCCGGAACCAAATCTGTGCGTTTCAATGAGCTTTAGGTTTATCCTGTCGCCCAAGTGCGGAAACATCGGTTTGCCGCTCCCAAGAATAATTGGGTAGACGTATAGCCAATATTCATCGATCAAGCCGAGTTTCATGAAGGTCGAAGCAAGATTGGGACCACCGACAAACATGTCCTTTCCCGGTTGTGCTTTTAGCTTGTTGATCTCTTCTGGGATATTCCCTCTGAATAATTGACAATTCCCGCCAACTTGAGCAAGGGTCTTCGAAAACACGATTTTCCTTCTTTCCTTCCAGATTCGAGCATATTCGATATCGAATTTTGTTGCTGAGGGATCTTCAGCTGCGTTTGGCCAATATGGAAACATGGTTTCGTACAGTCGCCGTCCGTAGAGATGAGTATCGATTGTGCTCTCCCGATCGATGACGTGTTGCGCCAATTCAGGGTCGGGAGAACCCCAGCCTATATCGCCCTTAGCTGTTTCGACGAAGCCATCGACTGATACCGACATAGCAAATAACACTTTCCGCATACTGTCCTCGTATGGTGTGCTTGCGCCGCCTAACTACAAATTATTTTCATTGAAACCAAATTCATCCACCTAAATTTGGTTTTAAGCGGAACATTTTTAAATTAGGAGCAGTCTAACTTCAAAATTGCCATACAATTACGCTTGTTTATTCATGTTCGGAGGTTGAATGGAGCACGATATTAAAGCTATTAACGAGAAGATCCAGCGCGAAAGTGCGTTTGTCGACCTGCTCACGATGGAAGTCGGGAAAGTCATTGTCGGACAGAAAAATATGATGGAGCGATTGCTCATCGGCCTGCTTTCTAATGGACACATTCTGCTCGAAGGAGTCCCGGGTCTCGCGAAGACCATGGCTGTAAAAACTCTTGCAGCAGCAATCCAGGCGAAGTTCCAGCGAATTCAGTTTACTCCCGATTTGCTCCCTGCCGATCTGGTCGGAACGCTTATCTACAATCAAAAGGATTCAAAATTTCAGACAAAGAAGGGGCCGATTTTTGCTAATTTCATCCTAGCCGATGAAATCAACCGTTCACCGGCGAAAGTACAAAGTGCATTGCTCGAAGCGATGCAGGAACGTCAAGTGACTATAGGAGAAGAAACGTTTAAACTCGAAGAACCGTTCCTTGTGCTGGCGACGCAAAACCCGATCGAGCAGGAAGGGACATATCCGCTGCCCGAAGCACAGGTCGATCGTTTCATGCTGAAGGTGAAGATCGACTATCCTACTAAGGAAGAAGAGCTTCAGATTATGCGGCAAAACGTCAACGGAACGGAAATTCAGGTCAAGCCTGTTGTATCAACAAAAGATATTATGAAGGCACGCGGAGTGATGGGGGAAATTTATATGGACGAAAAGATCGAGCGGTACATTCTGGAAATTGTTTTTGCTACCCGCAACCCGAAAGAGTACGGAATTCCGGGCATCGCCCAATTGATCAGTTACGGCGCATCGCCCCGTGCGACTATTAATCTTGCGCTGGGAGCGAAAGCGTATGCGTTCATCAAACGGCGCGGCTATGTTATCCCCGAAGACGTGCGCGCTGTCAGTCTCGACGTGCTGCGGCACCGTGTCGCCGTAACGTACGAGGCTGAAGCGGAAGAAGTGACCTCGGAGAATATTGTGCAGGAGATTCTGAATAAGATTGAAGTACCGTGAGAGCAATTAAGAATTTTGAATTAAGAATTAAAAATTGAAAGGTCTTCGGCAATAATCGAACTACTAAAAGCCAAAGGCCGCAACAAATGACTACTCAAGAGCTTCTTAAAAAAGTACGGCAGATTGAAATCAAGACGCGCGGACTGGTGAATCAGGTGTTCTCCGGCGAATACCACTCGGTCTTTAAGGGGCGCGGAATGGAATTTTCCGAAGTCCGCGAATACCAGTATGGAGACGATATCCGCTCGATTGATTGGAATGTCTCTGCCCGGTTCAATCATCCGTTTGTCAAAATTTTTGAGGAAGAGCGCGAGCTGACGGTGATGCTGCTCGTCGACCTGAGCCGCTCCGAAAATTTCGGGACGGCTGTGGCGATGAAGAATGAAATCGCAACCGAAATCTGCGCGGTGCTGGCATTCTCGGCGATTCGCAACAACGACAAGGTCGGGCTCATTCTTTTTACCGACAAGATCGAAAAGTTTATTCCGCCGAAGAAAGGGAAAGCGCATATCCTCCGCATCGTGCGCGATCTCCTTTCGTTTGAACCAAAGGGGGGCGGCACGGATATCAAAGGCGCGCTTCAGTATTTGAATTCCGTCATCAAGAAGCGTTCAATAACGTTTCTGATCTCGGATTTTATCGACGAGGGCTACGACGCGGCGCTCCGCATCGTGAGTAAGAAACACGACGTTATCGCCATTACGATGCAGGACCCGCGCGAGCGCGAAATGCCGAGGATCGGTCTTGTGAAAATGAAGGACGCCGAGTCGGGGCGCGAACGCTGGGTCGACACAAGCAACATTCATATCCAGCAGGCGTTTCGCTACTACTGGCAGCAGCACGAAGAGCGGTTAAAGAAATTATTTCTGTCGACCAAAGTTGACAGGATCGACATCCATATTCAGAATCCGTATATCAAGCCGCTGGTCGATTTTTTTAAACTTCGGGAACAGCGGCTGTGACAATTGTATTGGAAATCAGCTAGGAAGTAATGAAAATTCAGTTGAAGAGCTTTGCAGCGTATTCCAGCGCCGTCGTTATCCTCCTTGCCGTTCACACTACGATTCTTCTCAGTCAGGACGTTTCGGTCACGGCAAGTGCCGATTCAACCCATATTACAATGGGCGACTGGTTGAACCTGACGGTGCAGGTGAGGCATGCGGATTCGGTAAATATTTTGTGGAGTGAGTTCAAGGATACGCTCGGCGTTTTTGAGATTGTCCGCCTTGACACACTGCCTCGGGTCGGTGCGAGCGGGATGGTTGCGGATGGACGGAAGGTGACGTTGTCGGCGTACGATTCGGGCTCGTTTGTTATTCCTCCAATTTTGATCGCGTACGTGCATCCACCTGACACAACACGGCACTATGTCCAATCCGATCCGATTACAATACGAGTTTCTTCTGTCGAAGTTGACACCTCGAAAGCCATCAAAGATATCAAACCGCCGCTCAGCGTTCCGTTGACGTGGAAGGAAATCGCTCTGTATGCGGGAATTCTTCTTGCGATTGCTGCGCTTATCTACGGCGGATACTATTTTTATAGAAAGAGAAAAAGGAAAGCCGGAGAAATTGTTGAAGAGGATGCGCCGAAGGTTCCGCCGCACATCCAGGCGATGATCCGATTGAAAGAATTGAAAGAGAAACGAGTATGGCAGCAGGGAGATGTTAAAGCTTTTTACTCGGAAGCGACGGAAATTATTCGGCAGTATTTTGAGGGACGGTACGGAATTATGGCCCTGGAACTGACCTCGGATGAAGTTTTTGCAGCGCTCAAGCGGTTTACCTTGGATAAGGACGTTACAAAGTTGATTGAAGCGTTCTTCATTGACGCTGACCTTGTGAAGTTTGCAAAATATACGCCTGTGCCTTCAGAAAACGAAGCCGTCATTCCGCAAGCGCTGGATATTGTTGAGCGCACGAAGCCGAAAGAGGAGGTGCCGCAGAATGTTTGATGTGACGTTTGCGAACAAAGGCTTCCTCTTCCTATTGCTGTTGATTCCCGCGCTGTCGGTGTGGTATTACTTCCGCCAGAAATACCGCGAAAGCGATGTGCGGTTCTCGAGCCTTACGCCATTTTCAGAAATATCGTCTACGCGGAAGGAGCGTGCCCGGCACCTCCCGTTCATCCTTCGAATGGCCGCGCTCGCGCTGTTGATCTTCGCTCTTGCCCGTCCCCAGTCGACCTCGCACGGAGAGAATGTTTATAGCGAAGGAATCGATATCGTTCTGGCACTTGATATTTCCGGCAGCATGATCGCGGAAGATTTTCATCCGAATCGTGTTGAAGCTGCGAAAGCGGTGGCGCAGGAGTTTATTAACGGACGGACGAACGACCGCATCGGGCTCGTCATTTTTTCGTCGGAAAGTTTCACGCAATGCCCTCTCACTGTCGATTATGCCGTTCTGAAGAATCTGCTCAAGGTCGTCAAGCCCGGTATGATTGAAGACGGCACTGCTATCGGGCTCGGAATTGCAAACGCCGTGAACCGGTTGAAAGACAGTAAATCGAAAAGCAAGATCATTATCCTGCTGACTGACGGAGTGAACAATCGGGGCGAGATCGACCCGACAACGGCCGCACAAATCGCCGCGTCGTACGGAATTCGAGTCTATACCGTGGGTATGGGAACGATCGGCGAAGCGCCCTATCCCGCCCAAACGCCGTTCGGAATCCGGTACCAAATGATGCCGGTGGATCTGGATGAGAATGCATTGATGAAGATCGCAGCGTTGACGGACGGGAAATATTTCCGCGCAACTGACAACACCACACTGGAAAAAATCTACAAGGAAATTGACCGGCTCGAGAAAACCCGGATTGAAGTTCGTTCCTATAGGCGGTTTGCCGAGCTGTTTTATCCTTACGTTGGGCTCGCATTGTTTCTGCTGATGGTCGACATTGGAATATCGAAAACATGGTTGAGGAAGCTGCCGTAACCGAGTAACGGTTTCGAAGTTTAAACACCGTTGACCACGGACTCCGAACTAAGCACCACGCACTAAGAACTAATGATACGATTCGCACATCCTGAATATTTGTATTGGCTTCTCCTCGTTCCGCTGACAGTTGCACTCTTCTGGTTTGTGAGCAGGAAACGGAAGGCGGCGAGGGAGAAATTTTCCTCTTCAGGGATGTTTGAGCGGCTTGCCTCGGATTCGAGCGGGGCCAAACGAGCGACAAAATCTGTGCTCTTGATCGCAGCAATTTCGTTCATCATTGTGGGGCTTGCGAACCCTCAGGTCGGCATCCGTCAGGAAGAAGTGAAACAGGAAGGGGTCGATATTTTCATCGCGCTCGATGTTTCTCTTTCGATGAAGGCTGAAGATGTCAAGCCGAACCGCCTTGCAAAAGCGAAATATGAAATCGGCAATCTCATCAACCGGCTGGGCGGCGACCGGATCGGATTGATCATTTTTTCCGGTGAAAGCTACGTGCAATTTCCGCTGACGACAGATTACAGCGCGGCTAATTTGTTTTTGGATGTCGTGGATGTCGAGTCGGTGCCGACCCCCGGAACTGCGATCGGAAGTGCGATAGACCAAGCGATGAAATCGTTCAATTGGGACACGCCGACAAAAAAAGTTTTGGTTATTATCACCGACGGAGAGGATAATGCGGGTGATGCCATGGCGCCGGCTGAAGATGCGGGAAAGAAAGGCGTTTTGATCTACACAATAGGAATGGGCTCGCCTGAAGGGGCGCCGATCCCGATCTATGACGCGAACGGACGTCAGGTTGATTTCAAAAGGGATCGTGCCGGCAATGTCGTTCTGACAAAGCTGGATGAAACAACGCTCGAAAAAATTGCAACGCTCGGGAACGGGAAGTATTTCCGGGCGACGAACAGCCAGGATGAACTGGATGCGATCTATAAAGAAGTGAATGCGCTGCAGAAAAGCGAATTCGGGACAAAACAATTCACTGATTTTGAAGACCAATTTCAGTATTTTATAGGAGTGGCGCTGGTTTTGCTGCTTATTGAAGTATTTCTGTCCGACAAAAAGACTCCGTGGCTGGAAAAGATTAATCCATTCCGAGGGATAGCTGTCGATAAGGAACAATGAGCAATTAACAATTAACATAGGTCCAGGAACTTCGCACCAAATTCGATGAAATCCGGTTTTTTCATTAAATTACTTTTTCTGGCTGTATGCCTGAGTTCGCTTGCAGCAGCTCAGAGCGTCCGGTCGCACATCAGCGACGGCAATGCGTTGTACAAAGATCAAAAATTTGCCGATGCCGAAGCTGAGTACAGGAAATCATTGGAAAAAGACAACCAGGTGATGCAGGGATACTTCGACCTGGGCGACGCGTTGTACAAGCAGCAGCGGTATGATGAGGCTGTCCAGAATTATCAGAATGCTCTTACAAAAACAACCGTTCCGAAAGTTCAAGCTCAGCTTCACCATAACATCGGCAATGTACATCTTGAACAAAAAAATTATCAAGAAAGCATTGATGAATACAAACGTTCCTTGAAGCTCAATCCCGGGGACGAAGAAACGAAGTATAACCTCGCCTACGCCGAGGAGATGATGAGGCAAAAGGAGCAGCAGAAACAACAGCAGAACAAGCAAAACAAAAACGATAAGAACCAGCAGAAAGATCAGCAGAAGAAACAGCAGGACAAAGACAAGCAGGACCAAAACAAGCAAGATCAGAAAAAGCAAGATCAACAACAGCAGCAGAAGCAACAACAGCAAGAAAAGCAGATGTCTCGTGCAGATGCTGAACGGATTCTCGATGCGTTGAAGAACGATGAGAAAAATGTTCAGAAACAGCTTCATAAGAAACAGGTTGTGAAGGGCAATGTAGAGAAAGATTGGTAGTTGACAGTGAAAAGTGAAAAGTTAAAAGTGGAAAGTCGTTTAGCGACTATCGGAGCGATGATTTTGATCGTTCCACTCTTACTTTCAGCACAGAATGTTTCGTTTACGGCATCGGTCGATAAGAACACTGTCGCTGTCGATGAACAGTTCACTTTAGAACTGACGCTGAACGGTGGAGGCATGGGAGGGGGAAGTATTCCCAAATTGCCCGACCTCAGCAAGTTCATGGTGCTTTCCGGCCCTAACCAGTCATCGAGCGTGCAAATTGTCAACGGCTCTGTTTCGTCTTCGGTGACGTACAGTTATGTTCTGCAGCCTCGTGAGGCGGGGAAATTTACACTCGGTGCTGCGACTACTGAAACGGGAGGGAAACAATACTCTTCGCAGCCGATAGAAATCACTGTGGTCAAAGGCGCGGCCAAGCCGAAGCAGTCTGCGGCATCGGGCCAGTCTGCCGATTCAAATGTCCAGGTCGGTGACAATCTTTTTCTGCGCGCGACCGTCGACCGTTCGCGTGTGTACCTTGGAGAGCAGGTCACCGTAACGTTTAAAGTTTACACAAGGGTTCGGATCACGAACTATACGATCGAGAAGCTTCCTGCGATGACGGGATTTTGGGGAGAAGAGCTCACAGTGCCGCAACAAGTATCCTTGACAACCGAAGTGGTGAACGGGAAACAATACCAATCCGGATTATTGAAGAAGGTTGCGCTCTTTCCGACTCAGTCCGGTACGCTTGAGATTAATCCGCTGGAAATTGTATGCCAAGTGCAAATGCAGAATCGCAAACGTTCGAACGATTTCTTCGACCAGTTTTTCAATGATCCATTTTTCAACAATGTTGCGACCTCGAATGTCAATATTAAGAGCCCTGCAGTAAAGATTACCGTGCTCCCATTGCCGAAAAATGACGTACCAACATCTTTCAAAGGTGCCGTAGGAAAATTTAATTTGAACACGAGCATTAGCAGCACGACGGTAAAAACAAACGAGCCGCTGTCGCTGAAAGCGACGATCGGCGGTTCCGGCAATATCAAAATTCTCGAGGCCCCCAATATTGAAATTTCCAACGATTTCGAAAAATACGACCCGAAGGTTAATGAAACGATCGACCGGAACACCAATGTTGTGAACGGTTCGAAGACGTTTGAGTGGCTCCTCGTTCCCCGTTATCCCGGACAAAAAAGGATTCCCCCTCTGGAGTTTTCATATTTCGATCCTTCGAAAGGCAAATACGTCGCTCTTAAATCGGGAGCCATAGATCTCACGGTTGAAAAAGGAAGTGCCGAGGCGCCGCAAATTGCCTCGGGGATTTCGAAGGAGGATGTGAAGCTGTTAAGCCAGGATATTCGCTTCATCAAGACAAACTCCGGTTCATTCCGCAGAAAGGGAGGGGACGTCGTTCCCCTCTCTACGCTGGCAATCATCACGGTATTGCCGCTGCTTGCATTCGTTGGACTTGCAGCATACCGGCAAAGGACGTTAAAGGAATTATCGGATGTCGCATCGTTCCGGTCCCGTAAAGCAATGAAGACCGCATCGAAAAAATTAAAGGAAGCGAAAGTATTATTGAGCTCGGAGAACTCAGAAGCATTTTATGCAGAAATCTCTCGTGCGCTCTGGGCATACGTTTCGGACAAGCTTTCCATTGACAGAGCGGAGCTTTCTATCGAAAATGTCATGAAACAACTGGAAGGAAAGCCGATCTCGGTTGACGTCGTCGCGCGCTTGAAGGAATGTCTCGAAGCATGCGAGTTTGCCCGATTCGCTCCGGCAAGCTCCAGGCAGGAAGAAAAAAGCAAAATCTATGAAATGGCGAGCAACGTCATTATTTCGACGGAGAAGGAGTTGAGCAAGTGAAACGATTTTTCACAATGTTCCTTCTTTCATTTGTCTTCGCAGGCATTTCTTATGCGGATGAGGCAGCACAGACGTTCGAGCAAGCGAATCAACTTTACCTTCAGGCAAAATATCCGGACGCAATCACCCAATACGAGAAGATTGTCCAGAGCGGTTTTGAGAGTGGCGCGCTCTATTTTAACCTGGGGAATGCCTATTACAAGAGCGGCAACATTCAAAAAGCAATCCTGAATTACGAACGCGCCAGGCAGTTTCTTCCCCGTGACGAGGATGTGCAGTTCAACCTCCAGCTGGCAAATCTTCAGGTCGTCGACAAAATTGATGCGGTACCGCGGCTTTTTGTGTACCGCTGGGCCGATACGATGCTCGCGTTGTTTTCGCTGTCGACGATGGGATGGATTGTCTATTCATTTTTCATCCTGACCCTGGCAGCGTTTGCAATTTTTCTTTTCGCGAGAACATACACTCAGAAAAGGCTCTCGATGTTCGGGGGGCTTGTCTTTTCGACAGCTCTCATCCTAACGATGATAGGGTACGGTGTACAAGCCTACAAAGAATCGAATACCGAGTTTGCAATTGTCATGAGCGACGTGGCAAACATTAAAGCGGCACCCGATAGCAAAGGGAACGACCTTTTCGTCCTTCACAAAGGTCTTCGTGTCCAGGTGCTGGACAGTGTCAATCATTGGCGCAAAATCCGCCTTGCCGACGGGAAAGTCGGCTGGATTCCCGAAGATGACTGCGAAAGTATCTGATTAACTCCTCGAATAAATTCTTTATTTTTATGAGCTTATTGTCCAACCAGCATAGATTTGGGGAGTGAACCTATTACCGGGTTCATTGATTTTCTGCAACGCATCGACAGAACACTATTCCAAAGCCTCAGAGAGATGGCATCACTCGGCTGCAATTGACAATTCCACTTATAGTTCATACATTTACGAAGAGAGACCGAGTAAGAGCGGGAAGGAATTCTGCCATTTCCCAAGTCCGGCCAACATTCCATGAAGAAAATCAAAATCCTTGTTGTCGATGACCATCCGCTTGTACGCTTTGGCGTCATCAACCAATTGAAATCCTACGACGAATTCGTCGTCGTTGGAGAGGCGGAAGACGGTGAAGACGCTATTGCAAAGACCAAAGTGCTGGGACCGGACCTCGTTATCATGGACATTTTTATGCCGGGAATATCCGGCATTGAGGCGACGAAGCTGTTAAAAAAGAAATACCCGTCCACCCGCGTGTTGATCCTGACCGGATTTGAAAACGAGGACTACGTCTACCAGATTATCCGTTCCGGAGCGGGAGGGTATGTTCTGAAGAGTGTTGAGAAAGAGCAGTTGATTGAAGCGGTGCGTGCCGTGATGAAGGGAGAGAAATTCTTCAGTCCCGGCATCTCAAAACTTATCGTCGAAAACTTCATTCGAAAAGCGGAGGGGCAAAGAATCCTCCCTCTTTCCGACGGCGATATCCTCACGAAGCGGGAAAAAGAAATTCTTATACTCGTCGCGGACGGGCTGACAAATCAGCAAATTGCCGAGAAACTTTTTATCAGCGCGCGGACGGTTGATACCCATCGCACGAACATCATGCAGAAATTGAACATCCACGATGTAGCAAACCTTGTACGCTATGCCATCGACAAAGGCATCGTGCAGTCGAAAGAATGACGCCAGCCGCGTCCCGAAAATATTTTTTACAATAATACCGACTCGCTTCACAACACGGTTCAACAATTACAGCCTTGACCGATAGTACCGGTAATGAAGAAGATACAGATTCTGGTTGTTGACGACCATCCCCTTGCACGATTTGGGATACGGAACCAGTTAAAAGAGGTGGATGACTTTGTCGTCGTCGGAGAGGCAGAGGACGGCGAGGAAGCTCTGCTCAAAGTGAAAGAGTTCCGGCCCGATGTGATTATTCTTGACCTTTTCATTCCGCTGATTTCGGGGTTCGAAGTTGCAAAGCTCGTCCGCAAGGACTTTCCCGGGACTCATGTTCTTATCTTGACGGCGTACGAACAGGAAGAATACCTGCATCAGGCGCTCGAGTTCGGAGCGGAAGGATACCTGCTCAAGAGCGCTGAAAAAGAAGAGCTTATTTCAGCGATACGCTCTGTTTTAAAAGGCGAAAAAGCTTTCAGCCCGCGCATCAATGAAGTCATCGTGAAGGGATTCCTGGGCAAAGGGGAACAGCCGAAAACATCCCAGCCGCCGTCTGTGCTTCTGACGGCCCGCGAGAAAGAAATCCTCGAGCTCGTTTCACGAGGATTCACCAACCAGCAAATCGCACAGAAACTATTCATCAGCTCCAGAACGATCGACACGCATCGCACGAATATTATGCACAAAATAGGGGTTCACGATGTTGCACATCTTGTGCGATATGCGATCGAGCACGAGCTGATAAGAGATAAAGAATAATTTTTTGTCAACCCTCCTGTGCACACCGCATCCGCCCGAAAAGATTTGTTGATGACCGCAGCGGCTGTTTTGGATTCTCAAGAATGTACGTAATTGACGAACTGATTATCTTCCGGCCTCCTTTTACTTTTTATATTTTTTGCCTATCTTTCTTCTGAAAAAAAATCTACTCTTTCATGAAGTCTTCTCTTCGGGAATCCTTCGCAGGAAGGCGAGTCTTTCGTGTCGCTCACTGTTCAATTTACTTTGGGAGTTTACGTGGATAATAATGATTTAGACCAATTGTGCATCAATACGATCAGGACGCTTGCCATCGACGGTGTGCAAAAAGCTAATTGCGGCCACCCCGGAATGCCTATGGGTGCGGCTCCAATGGCATACGTTCTCTGGTCCCGGTTTTTGAAACATCATCCCGCTCATCCGCAGTGGCAAAACCGCGACCGGTTTGTGTTGTCGGCAGGTCATGGCTCGATGTTATTGTACAGTCTCCTTCACCTTACCGGCTACGACGTTTCGCTCGACGATTTAAAAAATTTCCGACAGTTCGGAAGCAAAACTCCAGGCCACCCGGAATATCATTTGGCAGCCGGAATCGAAACCACAACCGGTCCGCTCGGCCAGGGTTTTGCCAATGGCGTTGGCATGGCAATCGGAGAGCGATACATGGCTGCGCGGTATAACCGGCCGAACTTTGAGGTCGTAGATTATCGTATTTACGGCATCGTCAGCGACGGTGATTTAATGGAAGGTGTCTCGTCGGAAGCGGCATCGCTTGCCGGCCATTTGAAGCTCGGGAACATCATTTATTTGTACGACGACAACCACATCAGCATCGACGGATCCACGGACTCCGCGTTCACCGAGGACCGCATGAAACGCTTCGAAGCGTACGGCTGGCATGTGCAGTCTGTTGCAGACGGTAACGATATCGAAGCTATCGATGCGGCGATTCGGGAGGCACAGAAGGTAACGGACCGTCCATCGATCGTTGCCGTGAGAACTCATATCGGTTACGGCAGCCCCAATAAACACGACACCGGCGAAGTTCACGGCACGCCCCTCGGCGAAGAAGAAGTGAAGCTGACAAAGAAGGCATACGGGTGGGATCCGGAAAAAAAATTTTTCATCCCCCCGGCAGCTCTCGAACATTTTAGAAAAGCGGCCGTGAAGGGAAAAGCCGCGGAAGAAGAATGGCAAAAAAAATTTTCTGAATATAAGAAAGCGCGTCCCGATGTCGCCGCAGAACTAGAGGGTGTACGGCAAGGGAAACTGGGGGAGGAGTGGAAGAATGCACTTCCCAAATTTGGCCCCGAAACCGGACCCATGGCAACGCGTGAAGCGTCCGGCAAAGTTCTGAATGCCGTTGCACCTCATCTCCCCGGACTGATCGGGGGATCTGCTGACTTGCGTCCATCAAATAATACGTTCTTGAAAAATTATCCTGAATTTCAGCCGGGGAGTTACGACGGAAGGAATTTTCACTTTGGAGTCAGGGAACATGCGATGGGTTCCATTCTCAACGGCCTGGCTCTGACCGACGGTATCATTCCATACGGCGGCACATTTTTGATTTTTTCGGATTACATGCGGCCCCCGATTCGCCTCGCCGCGCTCATGGGTGTCCGTCCGATCTATGTCTTCACTCACGACAGCATTGGCCTCGGGGAAGACGGGCCGACGCATCAGCCGATTGAACAGCTTGCATCTCTCCGGGCTATTCCAAACATGACATTGCTTCGCCCGGCGGATGCCAGCGAAACTGCGGAAGCATGGAAGTATGCTGTTGAACACCGCAGCGGACCGGTTGCTCTCGCGCTCACGAGGCAAAAAGTCCCGACAATTGACCGGACCGCGTATGCTGCGGCTGATAATTTCTGGAAGGGCGCATACACGCTCGCTGAAAGTTCATCGAAGCCGGAAATTATTCTCATCGGCACCGGTTCGGAAGTCCAGTGTGTCATCGGCGCATACGAGCAACTTTCGGAAAAAGGTTGTGCCGTGCGCGTTGTAAGCATGCCGTCGTGGGAATTGTTTGAACGGCAAACAAAAGAATACCGCGAGAGCATTCTGACCCCGTCGATAAAAAAACGGATCGCGGTGGAAGCAGGCGTTCCGATGGGCTGGAACAAGTACGTCGGCGATGAGGGAATCGTCATAGGTATGACGAAATTTGGAGCATCGGCTCCGTTTGAAATTCTCTACAAAGAGTACGGTTTTACCGTAGAGAACGTTGTAAAGAAGGCAGAAGAAATGCTCGGGTAGTTTGTTCATCATTCTGACGACAGAACTTTGTGGAATCTTTCACGTTAGATCGTCCTCTTGTCACTCCTGAGTTTCGAAGGCAGCGCATCATCAATTGGATGTCGCTTGGTTTGCTCTATGCCTTTTTCTACATGACTCGCTACAATTACACCGCGGTTGCACCGACCCTGGCAGATTTACTGGGATGGAAAAACACCGATCTGGGTATTTTCGAAACGTTGATGCCGTTGGTCTACGGGCTTTCGGTTGTTCTGAACGGCCCGTTTGCCGACCGGACAGGGGGCAAGAAAGCATTTCTGTTCGGTGCGATAGGTGTCGCTCTTATGAATTTGCTGTTCGGCATGGCGAGCTTCGCCGTTTCCAGTCCGGCGGTGTGGGAAGGAGCGGGACTTGCGCGGCACGTCGTGACACCGGCAGCCCTCAAGTTCGGTTTGTCCGGTGGAATGATTCTTACCTTGATGGCCATCGTGTGGGGTATGAACGGATTTTTCCAATCGTTTGGCGCACTGTCGATTGTGAAAGTAAATGCGCAGTGGTTCCACGTTCGCGAGCGCGGGACGTTCGCCGGAATTTTCGGAGTGCTGATTCGCATAGGGCTGTTGCTGGCATTCCAGGGAGTGCCGCTTATCCTTCTCGTGCTGCCGTGGCAGTATGCCTTCTGGATACCCGGTGCATGTGTGCTGGTGCTATTCGTGATCAATTATTTCTTCATGTACAATTCTCCAAAGGATGCCGGATTGGGAGACTTCGACACCGGCGATGAAATTGAAGGAGATGAGAGCCAGCCCTCGTCTCTCACGTTTGTCATGAAGAAAGTCTTTGCTTCCCGTTTGATGTGGATGATCGCTCTCGGTTCGATGATGATCGGCTTCGTCCGCAGGAGCGTTGTCGACGCATGGTGGCCGAAATATTTTGTCGATTTTTATGGCGCGAACAAATCGGCGTTTGCAACGTATCTTCCGTATATCATTGCGACGTGGGGTATTGCGCTGGCCGGGATCGCAGGCGGCTTTGTTTTTGGCATCGCCTCCGACAGAACCTTCGGTGGGCGACGGGCGCCGGTGATTACCTTCGGGTTCATCGGGATGGCGGTGGTCCTCGCGTTGTTCGGCGTTTCCGATCTTCTTAATTTCGGTCCGATCTTCGCCGCGTGCTGCCTCGTGCTTCTCTCGTTTTTTGTCAACGGCGCGCATGGAATGATCGGCGGTGCGGCATCGATGGATTTCGGGGGAAAGCGTGCCGCGGCTTCGGCTGCCGGACTCTTTGACGGAATGCAGTATCTTGCCGGTGCGTTTGTCGGAATGGGTGTTGGGTATATCACCACAAACTGGGGATGGGGAGCCTGGCATTGGGCGCCGATTCCGTTTGCGCTGATCGGCGCGTACGTGATGTCGCAATTGTGGAACGAGCTGCCAAAAGGTAAAGCTGCGCACTAACAGGTTGCTGAAAAACACTTTTATGAGCCACTAAGTCACGAAGGCGCGATAGTTTTTCAGCATACTTTCTTGGTGTGACGTTGCGTCTTCTGCCAACGGCATCTCCCAACGGGATCGCTTCGCGAACTTCGTGAGTGGCAAGTTGTATGGACCTTTTCATCATCCTGCTAATGGCGGGAGGCGTGTGGCATTAAGCCGGACACTTCTGACAGAGTCTGCCTGGAAAGTATCTCACCACGCAATACATCCAACAAAAAAGTGTAGTGTCACTTGGAACAAAACGCGAGCGCGGCAGTTTTCGCGAAATGCCGGACATCATCTTGAATTCAAAACCTTCACATCCTGAACTATGAAAGCGAGAACCCGCGGATCATTGATTATTTTATCAATTGTCCTCGATGTACTATTTACGTATCCATCGTTCGCGCAGCTGTATGAAGACGATTCTCTCAACATACAGCAGACGGGGGTCTATCCTTTACCGATTTTCTTTTACACTCCCGAGACCGGCTTCGCCGGCGGGGCCGCTGCACTCTATCTTTATCGTGATACCGCTTTCCGGGAGGGGAGAGCATCCGACATCACCGGAGACGCAATTTACACAGAGAAAAAACAAGTTATTGTCGAATTTAACGGTGATTTCTATTTTGATGACGGCATATACCGATTATTAGCTGACACCTGGTATAAAAAATTTCCGAACAGCTTTTACGGGATCGGCAATAACGTGCCGTCCAGTGCGCAGGAGAGCTACATATCGAAGTCGCTGTTCGGAAAAGTCGTTCTCTACCGCAAGGTGTATTCGAGATTTAATCTTGCCCCCATGATACAATTCGAGTCTGCGTCGATTATCGAGACCAAACCGGGAGGACTTCTTGAGTCCGGTGCGATTCCCGGGAGCAGCGGCGGGAATGTCGCGGGGGTCGGCATCGTAGCAAACTGGGATTCGCGCGACAATACGTTTGCCGCACAATCAGGGAGTTTTTTTCAGGTTACCACAATTGCTAACGGCAGGTCGTTGGGGAGCGATTTCACCTATAAGGATGTCGAAGTCGACCTGCGTAATTTTTTTGAAATGGTACCGTCACAGATTCTTGCAATAGAGGCGACGGCGCAAATCATTGATGGTACCGCGCCGTTTCAAGACTTAGCTCATTTTGGGGGACAGGATTTTCTTCGCGGCTATTTTGACGGGCAGTACCGGGATAAAACCGAGATTGGCGGTCAGGTTGAATACAGAATTCCAGTGTGGTGGCGGTTTGGAATCGTCCCATTCGCCGGTGTTGCACAAGTGGCCGGCAAAATGTCTCTGTGGAGTCTCAATGAATTCAAATTTGCAGGCGGAGCCGGTATTCGTTTTCTTTTGAATCGTGAGGAGCACATTGCGCTCCGTCTCGACGTGGGTTTTGGCAGCAATTCTTCCGGAGTGTACTTCACTGTTACAGAAGCTTTTTAGCCTCCCTTGACCATTTCCATTTCTTCATAGACGAAAACCTAGATGACCGTCACCTTCAAGGTGACGGTCATCTGGAGATCACGCCGTGAAAACGACAATCACTTTAAATTAACTCGGGGGAGATATCTATGTCAACGAAAACAAAGGATCTGCAATCGACGGATGAATTTTTCCATGTGTATAATCGTGGCGTCAACAGGAGTCACATTTTTTTTAATGAACGTAATTTTCGCTATTTTCGGCAGCGAATGTTGAAAGCAAACAATCCTTCTTCAATAGAAATTATCACATATTGCCTGATGCCGAACCATTTTCACTTGATTATCCGTCAACTTGAACCTTTCGGGATTTCAAGTTTCGTGAGAAGTGTGTGTGTGATGGTTATGCGAAGGCAATCAACAAGGAACGCTCTCGAAGCGGGCATTTGTTTGAAAGTAAATATAAGATGAAGCATATCAATAGTGATTTGTACTTGCTTCATCTGTCCCGTTATATCCATCTAAATCCCGTTCGAGCCTGCTTGGTCGGTTTACCGGAAGAGTGGGAGCGTAGTAGCTGTCAGACATATTACGGTTTACGGCATGAACCTATCATCGCACTGCAGTCAGTTTTACGGCAGCTTGGAGGTTTGAGAAATTATAGGAGATTTGTTGAAGATTATGTACCCCACGATAAGTGGAAAATCAAAACGGTTTTGTTCAATGAAAGATGACCGTTGCCTTCAAGGTGACGGTTCTACGGGTTCATTTTCTCATTTTCCACAATTTCGTCGTTACCCTCTCCAATTCTTTCCCGATGAGCGTTGGATCGACTGTTTTTTCCGGCTCATTTTCAAAAACCGCGTAAGGGATTTTGAACCCTTTGACCTCGATGTAGTTCGGATCCTTCCTTTCGAGTTCTTCCCAGTCGTTTCTCGTGTAGTAGAATTCCATCTTTTCATCGGGAAGAGAATGGTAGAGAATCGAATCCTCCTGGCCCTTCCGTGCCCTGCGCCGGTTTTTGCGCACGGACTCTTCGTACGAAACGCGGATGTATATTAATGCAGCACGTTTCAGAATTTCTTCGTGCATGTATGTCAACGCTTCGTAAATGCCGTTATCGCCGCCGCGCGCAAATTCTACCAGCGTCGTCATCGTATCGTGATATTTCGGGTTTCGCGCCAGTTTTTTCCGGTATTCGAGTCCGATGCGTTCGATGTACAGATTCCAGGTGAAGTGATCCTTGAACCAATATTTTTCGTCCGACCAGACACGCGGCTTGCCGTTCCTGCTCAGAATATCATCGATCTCAAACGATTCCCAGACGTATAAAAAATCATCGAGTTCTTCGAAATCAGCGATATGGAACCGCTCCAGCCGTTCTTTTGCGTTTGCCTTTTTGAGAAAATCGATCACCTCCGATTTTCCCGCAGCCGGCCGCCCGGTGATAATGAGGATCGGAAAGTTTGCGCCGTTCATGGAGTTGCCTTATGCATGATTTAGTTGTTTACAGTACGCATTGATGAAGTATCCACTAAGAACACAAAAAAACGCGAAGGGCTATTTTCGCTTTCTAAGATGCAATACTTTCATCCAGCAAAGATAAGCACTCTTCGTGCCCTTCGTGAACTTGGTGGATCATTCACTGTTTTGCGTTCCACCAGCTACTTATCTTCTTTGAATCGATTCTCAACTTTTGAATCGACTTCTTTTTCATCTCGTACTTTCTTTTCTATCGTCTCGAAGACTGTCTGCTGGAGGTATACGGGGTGAAGGATTTCGATGCCGAGGTAGTGTCTTGCCTCGCCAACGAAGTAGTCGCTCGCCGCTCCAATGTATGTCGCGTTTTCATCGAACGGTTTACCGTTGATCTCAAGCTTTACGATTTCCACTTTGCCGTCTGCAGAGCGTTTCCATTCGCATTGGATGCCCGACGTCTGGATCTTCAGATGTTTTTCAATGTAATTAAGGACGATCGTTTTGACTTCAGATCCGCTCAGCTGGAATGTCGTGAGGATATTTCTAAACGGGAGAATTTCAAAGATATCGCGTTTCGTTATCGGTCCAGCCGAAAGGTTCTTCCTGATGCCGGCATTGTTCATAAAGCCGATATCGCCGTGAGCGGCTTCTCGCTGCGCGTCCGCAAGGAAATCGCCGATAGCGGATTCCTCGTTGTCGCTGCGCATCCAGTCTCCCTTCAGCGTGCCGACCATCTGGCTGTAGTCTTTTTCAATACCATGCTGAACAGAGTCGATGAACGCTGATAATTCCGTCTTTGGCCGGGCGCTGTTATACCATAATTGAATAAGCTGGCCGTTATACTGCGTTACTTTTTTATTTTCAACAGTCACATTGAGCACGCCAAGGTTTTCGCAGTAAGAACCGGCTTGAACGATGATCACGCCGTTGATGTATTTCGGCTTTTGTAATCGTGTGTGTGAATGTCCGCCGACAATAATGTTTAGACCGTGGACATTCATCGCGAGCACTGAATCGTCGTCGATGCCTTCATGGGTCAATGCTATAATCAAATCCGTCCTGGGCTGCAGCTCGTCGACAAATTTTTGAGTGGTAGCAATCGGTGAAAGGACCTTGATTCCGACAAGCATTGTTTGATTTACCAATCCGTACAAGCCCTGCGACATGACGCCAATGATTCCGATCTTCAATCCATTTTTCTCGATGATGACGTACGGTTTATTGTTCACCGGGTATTCGCCTTTGTCGTTCACGATATTTGCCGAGACAGTCGGAAATTTTGCAATTGTCGTAAGCTGCTGCAGATTCTGCTGGCCAAGGTCGAAATCATGGTTCCCAATACACCACGCTTCACAGCCGATCATGTTCATCATTTCGAAAAGCGCCCCGCCAAGCGCGCCTTTGTACGCGTACTCGGTAATCGGATTACCCGTCATGACGTCTCCGGCGTCGAGGTACAATGTCGCATTGTTTATTTTTCGGATGCTGTCGAGCGCAAACGAGAGTTCGTTGATTCCTCCTACCATCGGCCTCGGAGTTTCCCTTATCCACGTTGCCTCATGAGGGATAAAATTAGCATGAATATCGTTGGTATGAAGGATCGTAATTAATTTCGGCTGAGAGGCTAACGGGAAAACGAACAGTAGCCAGAGACAGCCGGCAAGAGAAAATGCTTTCATCGTGTGCGAGCGCATAAGGCATTCATGATTGGTTAAGGAATTGTTAACTATTATTGTTTGAAGATACAAAATAAAATGGCTTTTTGGAATAGCCCTTTCTATCTTTCTAACTTTGTCGTATCTTGCACCACCATTGAATGTCTTGTGATTTAGATTATACCGAGAGAACAATATCCAGTATGAAAAGCCTGCGCGCACGAATTCTGTTGATGGGGATGTTTCTGGCCATTGCGAAATGTCAAGTGTCTGCCGGCGAGCCGCCGCGGTTGATCATTTTTATTTCAGTCGACCAGATGCGTGAGGATTACTTTGACCGTTTTGCTCCATATTTCACGGGCGGGCTCAAACAGCTCTATACCGATGGCGTGTTTTTCTCGAACGCGAATCTCAACTACGCTTCGAGTGTAACATGTCTCGGGCACGCAACACTCAGCACCGGCACATACCCCATGAAAAACGGTATGATTGAAAATGAATGGATAAATCCCCTTACGCGAAAGTCGGTCTATTGTGTTGAGGATACGGCAGCAGGTCCTGTTGATGACGAAGGAGGGGGTTCTTCACCGAACAATCTTCTCGTTACGGGGATAGGCGATTGGTTGAAGGCTTCATCGCCGGGGTCGAAAGTAATTGCAGCATCGGGAAAAGACCGGGCGGCAATTCTCATGGGGGGCAAACATCCAGATTACGCATTCTGGTACAGCCGGAAGAACGGCCACATGGTAACGTCGGAGTACTACACTCGGCATGAGCCGGAATGGGCGCGCGAATTCAATGATTCAAGGTGGATAGAAAAAAATGTTCCGGCATCGTGGACAAAACTCTTGCCGGACAGGGTCTATACAAAAGAGGGCCCCGACGAATTCAACGCCGAAGCGAAATGGGATTCTTCTTCATCGTTTCCTCACAAGTTTTCGTCCTCAAGAAAAAACGAGCAAATTCTTACGACGCCGTACGGTGACATGCTTGTTTTGGATTTTGCGCGAAAGGCCGTTGAAGCGGAGAAACTCGGGCAGCGCGGCGTTACCGACCTTCTTTGTTTAAGTTTGTCCGACTGCGACTATGTCGGGCACGCATTCGGTCCGAACAGCCATGAGATGATGGACTATTTGTTCCGGCTCGACCGTGCCCTTGGCTCATTTTTTTCGCACGTGGATTCAATAGTCGGTCATTCCAACGTCATGGTGGTGCTGAGTGCGGATCACGGAGTGATGCCGCTTCCGGAATTTCTTGTTCAATTCAGACATCAAGATGCACGCCGCATTTTGTACCCGACTCAAATCAAACCAAAGATTGATTCGATCGACCGTGCAATTTGCAGAGAATGGACGATCGCGGACCCGATTTTTGAAACGGGGGGATTTCTCAATTATGCTGCCGCTGCCCGTGCCGGAAAAGACAGCATCCAACTCGAACAACGCGCCGGCGAAGCTCTGCGTCGCATCGACGGCATCGCCGATATATACTTCCGTCGCGAATTGGTTAATGCACAGACGCCCGGCCGTCCATACCTAGCGCAATTTAGACGGAGTTACTACCCGCCGCGCGGAGAAGACTTTCAAATTCGGTACTGTGAATATTGCCTGGTGGAGTCTCATTCTACCGGGACTACTCATGGCTCGGTATACAGTTATGACGCCCATGTGCCGATAATATTCTTGTACCCCGGGATGAAAGCAATTCATATCCAACGTGAAGTTCATATAGTCGACATTGCTCCGACACTTGCTCATATCCTCAACATAGACTATCCCCGTACTGTCGACGGCGTGCCGATGGAAGAATTTAAATAACATCGATACCGCGGTTTTTTGTTCCTTTCAATGCTGACGATGGAGGATTTATGACTCGTCCAATTTTCACTTATTCTGTTGCACCGTCCCTTCCTCAACCTCTTCAACGCCTCTACGCGCTTGCGTACAATCTCGTTTGGGTTTGGGACCATGAGCTTCTGGAAGTATTCATGCGTCTTGACACCGATTTGTGGGAAGAATCTCACCACAATCCCGTTCAGATGCTCGGAGCAATCAAGCAGCAGCGGCTTAACTCATTAGCGCATGACGAAGCGTTTCTCGGCGAACTTGATCGCGCGTGGGACCGGTATGCACAATATCTCGACGTCAGCTCAACCTGGTTTCAAAAAAAACACGGCAAGGAAAGCACTCCGGCCATCGCATATTTTTCCGCAGAGTTTGGACTGACAGAATGTTTGCCGAACTATTCGGGCGGTTTGGGAATTCTTTCCGGCGACCATATCAAATCGGCAAGCGATCTGGGTATTCCGCTTGTCGGTGTCGGCTTGCTTTATCAACAGGGTTACTTCAGCCAGTATCTGAACGTGGATGGCTGGCAGCAGGAGCGCCATCCTGAAAATGATTTCTATACACAGCCCATCCAAATTGAAAGGGACAAAGAAGACAAACCTGTGATGGTGTCGGTTGAATATCCGGGGCGAAACGTCTTTGCTCAAGTGTGGCGAGTGCAGGCAGGACGGGTTCCTGTTTTTCTGCTGGATACCAACATCCCGGTAAACTCTCAGGAAGACCAGGATATCACGGATCAACTCTACGCCGGCGATCGTGAATTGAGAATGAAACAGGAAATTATGCTCGGCATCGGAGGCTACAGGGCGTTGTGCGCAATGGGTATGAAACCGACAGTCTGCCACATGAACGAAGGACACTCGGCATTTCTCTCACTCGAGCAATGCCGTCAGTTGATGAACGAGAATAATATTTCTTTCGCGGAAGCCCGCGAAGCAGCGACTGCGGGTGCAGTTTTTACCACGCACACTCCGGTTCCCGCAGGAAACGACTATTTTACTCCGGTGTTGATGGACAAATATTTTGGACATTTCTATGGAACGCTCGGAATCTCGCGAAAAGATTTTCTCGGATTAGGCCGGAGAGATATCAACAACGACGCGGAAGATTTTTGCATGACGATTTTGGCTTTGCGGATGTCTGCGTACAGCAATGGCGTGAGCAAACTCCATGGTGAAGTCTCGCGAGCGATGTGGCAGAATGTATGGCCCGGCATTCCGGCGCAAGATACGCCGATCGGCTCCATAACGAACGGCGTTCATGTTCCATCGTGGGTCAGCCGCGATATGGTGGGATTGTTTGAGCGCTATCTCGGTCCCCGATGGAAGGACGACGTGAGCGAGAGCGAATTATGGAGCTTTGTGCATCGGATTCCGGACGAAGAACTGTGGCGGACGCACGAACGGAGACGAGAGCGGCTTGTTGCTTTTGCCCGTCAGCGTCTTCGATCTCAATTTGAGTCTCGCGGAGCATTACGCAATGAAGTCGCACAGGCATCGGAGCTGCTCAACCCCGACGCTCTGACAATCGGTTTTGCCCGCCGCTACGCGACGTACAAAAGAGCCACGCTGCTTCTCCGCGATGCAGAACGATTGATTCGTATTCTTGGGGACAGGGACCGGCCCGTGCAAATTATTTTTGCGGGGAAGGCTCATCCGATGGATAATCCTGGAAAAGAATTGATCAGGGAAATCATTCACTTTGCGCGGCAGCCCGAAGTTCGGCGCCGCATGGTGTTCATTGAAGATTACGACATGGTCGTCGCCCGCTATCTTGTTCAAGGAGTCGATGTTTGGCTGAACACACCGCGCCGTCCCCTCGAAGCAAGCGGAACAAGCGGGATGAAAGCGGCGGTGAACGGGGCACTCAATCTCAGTGTTCTTGACGGCTGGTGGGTGGAGGCCTGCAACGTGAACACCGGCTGGGCGATCGGGCAGGGAGAAGAGTATGGCGACGAGAACTATCAGGATGAAGTTGAGTCGAACGCGCTCTACAACCTTCTCGAGAAGGAACTGATTCCTCTCTTCTATAATCGCGGTGCCGACGGATTGCCCCGCGCATGGATCAGCAAAATGAAAACTTCGATGCGGGAAATCTGTCCGGTATTTAATACCAACAGAATGGTAAAAGAGTACGCGGAAGAATATTATCTCCCCGCGCATAACCGTTTTTCGTCCCTCACGAGTGAAAAATTGAAGAGCACAAAAGCCCTCGCAGAATGGCGGGCAAAAGTACAGCAAAATTGGGCGGCCATAAAGATTGTTGAAATTAAATCTGACGGGCAGAAAGGGATGAAGGTCGGCGAGTCGCTCGATGTTCACGCGAACATCGACCTGGGGGTTCTGACGCCGGATGACGTCGCGGTGGAATTGTACCATGGAATGCTTAACTTAAGCGGAGAGATTGCGAATCCGACGGTTCTTCCGATGGCCGCTTCGGCAAAACCGAAAGGAAGGGTTTTCGAATTCCTCTGTACAATTAAATCGGAAGCGAGCGGACGACAGGGTTACACCGTTCGAATTCTTCCTCATCACCCGGACATCGACAATCCGTTGAAGCAAGGATTGGTACTGTGGGCGTAAGATGTGTGCCATAGTGCCGGATACTGTATCCGAGAAATAGTGAAATGTCGAAATATTTGGTAATGCAGATCACGATGATATGCGACAGACGGTCAAATTATAGCGCTACCGCATCGCTCACGGTAGTGCTTTCAAAACTGAAATTGATTATATTGATTTATCGAAATCTGCCAACACATCGTTCAATCATTTAAAAGGGAGCATTATGATCAGTAAATCAATTCAGGATGCGATCAACGACCAGATCAACAAGGAATTGTATTCATCCTATTTGTATCTGGCAATGTCCACCTATTATGCCGAGTCCAACCTCTCCGGATTTGCCAGCTGGATGAAGGTCCAGAGTACGGAAGAGTACGCTCATGCGATGAAGTTCTACGGCTACGTGATCGAGCGGAACGGGCACGTGGAATTGGAGACGATCGAGAAGCCGCACGCGAAGTTCAAATCACCGGCCGATGTGTTCAAACAGGTGCTGGAACATGAGCAGAAGGTTACGGGAATGATCAATAAATTGTACGAACTCGCTGTCAAAGAAAAAGATTATCCGACGCAGATCATGCTCGAATGGTTCATCACTGAACAGTTGGAAGAAGAAAAGAATGCAGGCGATGTTCTTGAGCAATTAAAGATGATCGGCGACTCGCCGGTGAGTCTGATTATGATGGATCGGCAGCTTGCCGCGAGGGCAAACAAATAATAAATTTGAGACTTCTGAAAAAACCCTACGTAATGTCATTCTGAGGAGCGTAGCGACGAAGAATCTAGTTTTCTTCTCAAAATGAGCGAATAGATTTTTCTCCCGCCAATCACGAAGTTGGCGAAGCGATCCCGTTGGGAGATGCCTTAGGCAAAGGCGGCGGGATCAGAATGACATTTGAATGCCAATTATTCAGAAGTCTCAATTTGATAATCTATGATAAAGGCAAGGCCGTACGATAATCTAATTCGCGCGGCCTTTTTAATTAATTGTCCTTCGGGCAAAGAGAATTATGTTTTGAGCTTTGGAACGAAGCGTGCATTACTCACTCATACATGAATGAATTGTCCTCGCGGTTCGTGGCCGAACCCTGAAAGGAGCCTCCCATGAGAACGAAATCGAAAAAGAAAACGTATGCAGCCGAAACCCGGCTCATCTACGGAAAATCGTTCACGACGAAATGGGATTACAGCCATCATCTGATCCCGCCGTTGTCTTCATCATCGACGTACCGTCTCGATACAACCAAAAGAGGGGCGAAGGGGTTCATCGAATTTGCCCATCACGGAGAAGATTTCGAGGTGAAGTCTCGCGCGCCGATCTATATTTACGACAGGCTTGGCGAACCGAACAAGGAAATCTTGGAAGAGAACCTTGCGATGGCTGAGGAAGGGGAGTGTGCGATCACCTTTTCCACCGGCATGGCGGCGATCTCGGCCGTATGCGGTATTCTCGCAGGTACGGGGAGTGAAATAATCGCGCACAAAATGCTTTACGGCTGCACCTACTCGCTATTTAAAAATTGGTATCCGCGGTATAAGATTAAAGTGACATGGGTTGATTTTAACGACCTGAAAGCGTTGAGCAGAGCCGTGACACAGCAGACACGGATGCTCTATTTCGAAACGCCCGTCAACCCGACAATGGAACTCATCGATATTCAGAAAGTCGTTGAAATTGCCAAACTGCACAACGTTCATCGTTCTCAACAGCATCGTATTTTTACTGTTGTTGATAACACGTTCGCGACTCCTTTCTGCCAGCGCCCGATATCACTCGGCGTGGATTTTGTTGTCAACTCGCTGACGAAAGGACTGTGCGGTTTCGGTACGGACATGGGAGGGGTCGTTATCGGACCTCAGTGGAGTTATGACCGTCTGATGTTGTATCGAAAAGATTTCGGCGGAGTGCTGGCGACAAAGAGTGCGTGGCCGATTCTTGTCTACGGTTTGCCCTCGCTCGCCGTACGGTTCAGCCGTCAGCTGGTGTCTGCCCAGAAAGTCGCCGAAGCACTCGAGCATGATAAACATATCGGCATGGTCAGTTATCCCGGGTTAGATTCATTCCCTCAAAAGTCGCTGGCGCATTCTCAAATGACATCGTATGACGGCACCTTTGCTCCGGGAACACTTCTCTATTTTGTACCGAAGGGAAAATCACCGAAAGAACGGAAACACCGCGCGGACCGGATTGTGAATTTCATTGCAAAACAATCGTACACCATTACGCTCGCAGTGAGCCTTGGTTCGATAAGAACGCTTGTTGAACATCCAGGATCAATGACACACTCGAGCATACCCCCTGAAGAACAACTGAAACGCGGAATCGATCCCGGCGGCATTCGTCTCTCGGTAGGATTAGAGAAACCGGAGGATATCATCTACGACCTCCGGAAGGCGCTGGACCACAGCGCATAAAAATGACGTTGGAAGGCTCGATTTTTCTGCGTCATGCTCCGTCAGCCGAGTTGTCTGATCGCTCTTTGGTCTTTGCCTTCGGCCTGTATGAATCCGCCGATTTCCACATTTTCTTGGAGGGCGATAGATTTTGCTTGACATTACTTTATTCGTTTAGTAACTTTGTAGTAGAAAGTGCTTTGAAAAACAAATAGCCAAACCAATTTATTTACCACTAATTGAAGTTGTCTCTATGAGCACCGTTGACGAACGCCTGAAAGATATTTCCGAAATCCGATCTATGATGGAACAATCATCGAAATTTCTTTCTCTCAGCGGCCTTTCGGGAATCAGCGCCGGCATAGTCGGAATTGCAGCGGCAGTCGTCGCGCAGTATTTCATCGACACGGCCGGAACAGAGAGTGCAGGCTCGAATGAGGCCGCTTATTTTTTGATTGGGTCTATCCTGACGCTCATTATTGCATTGAGCTTGGCTGTATATTTCTCGGTGCGAATGGCGCGAAAGAAAGAGCTTCCCGTTTGGAGCTCTGCCACCAGGTCGTTGCTGGTGAATTTGTTTATTCCGTTGGCAGTGGGTGGGATGTTCTCCCTGATTCTGGTCTATCACAATATCCATTTCTTGATCGCCCCGTCGATGTTGATCTTTTACGGTCTCGCATTACTGAACACAAGCAAGTACACGTTGAAAGAAATTCGCTATCTGGGAATGAGTGAAATATGCCTGGGTTTGCTCGCTTCGATCTGGGTTCAGTTCGGAATCGTCTTTTGGGGGGTTGGATTCGGGATCCTGCATATCGCGTACGGAACGTTCATGTACTTCAAGTACGAAAAGTGAAAGAAATCTTTGAGAATTTGAATAAAGTTTTCGAGAACCGTGTTCGGTTGACAGTGATGTCGATTCTCGCCGTGAATGATTCAATGGATTTTAATTCACTTAAGAATATGTTAACGCTTACCGACGGAAACCTTGCCACCCACATTGCAACGCTTGAAAAGAAAAAGTATATCAAAGTCGAAAAAGAATTTGTTGGGAAGAAAACCCTTACAACGTATTCGGCAACTCACGCAGGAAGAAAAGCGTTTTCTGAGCATATTGACGCGATGGAAAAATTGATTAAACAATGCAAATGATATTGTCAGGGATACGACCGATAAACGGAACAATGACAAAACACGATTATATGAACTTACTTTTGTTTTGCCGAGGAGCACCATCGGACGGTATGCATTCACGTCTCATTATAACACGTGGCTACAATACAAATACTTAGAACTCACTATAACCACCATGGAGGATGGCTATGCCTGCAAAACTTTTGTTCACAATCATTGGGTTCAATTCGCTCGTCGTTATTTTTCTCATAGGAGTTATCGTCGTTTATTTCCGGCCGAATCAGTTCGGAATGATGGCGTCCCTCTTTCTCGGATGGTTAACGGGATTTATTAACCTCGGTACATCGGAGCCTCAATTTCCCGTGCTGCTTCTTCTTGCATTCGGTTTCTTTCTCGGGTTTGCGACACCCAAGGGTGTTTGGAAGCATGCTCTTGTGCTGGGACTATTTGTTCCACTTTCACAATTCATTTGGATTGAAGCGACGCATCAAAATGAATTATTCTTTTCTGATGGCGTCGGTTCACTTATCTCGTTTCTCCCTGCATTCGGAGGGGCGTATCTCGGAAAGTTTATTGAAGGTGTGCATCGGACAAAACGCGGCCCTGTCGATGGCCTTATCGCCGGCGAAAGCCAAATGTGAAGGGATCTGTTATGCTCGCTGTGAATCCGTTTTTACAGACGGTTAAAAAATTTTTGATTATTCCCGTTGTCATTGTCGCTCTCGTGGCACTGTATTGTGTCCATGCGCTGCTGCAGAAGTCCCGACCGTCTGCACGATGACGATGCTGGTAGAAATGATTTTTCTTGAACGATATGCACTGATGTGAAAGAGCACTGCAAACGTTTGAAAATTCATATTGCCGTCGTCGTTATTTTTTCAATCGCAATGGCGTGGGTGGAATCCTCGACGGTAGTCTACTTGCGAACACTGGTGAATCGCGTTGAACCGTACCAGCGAACGCCTTTGCCGATTATCGATTCTTTTGGCGTGACGGAGATTGTCCGCGAGGCGGCAACGCTGATAATGCTGGCAACCGTTGGTTGCCTGGCTGGTACGTCATGGAAAAGCAGACTCGGATTTTTTATGGCAGCGTTTGGGATTTGGGATATTTTCTACTACCTCTTTTTGAAGATTATTGTCGGCTGGCCGCACTCGCTCTTTGACTGGGATGTTCTCTTTCTTATTCCGCTTCCATGGTGGGGTCCGGTATTGTCGCCAATCCTGATATCCGTCGTTTTAATTATTTTAGGGAGCCTTCTGGCTCAAAACGAAATAAGCGATGCGGCATTTCAGCTCGGAAAATTAAGCTGGTCTTTCTATCTCTGCGGAATTTCCGTAGCGTTGTACGTTTTTATGGGGCATTCCATTGAGGTTATTGGAAAAGGTGCCAACGGAGTGGAGGATCTCCCGGCTGAGTTCAACTGGCCGCTCTTCATGCTTGCACTTTGTTTTATGCTGATGCCGGTGTTCAACGCGGGGATTCGACTTGTAAAGAAAAACGATCGAGGAGTTGGTAAAGAATCGGTCTAAAAGGAATTGAGAAATCCTTCATTGAACGAAACCGACCGGAGTTTGAGAAAAGGAAGGGGAAAGCGACTTGCTTCCGAATTGAGTCGCGCTGCTATTGTGAAAGCCACTCGTTCTCTTTAATGAAGAACCTCCATCGTTTTTCTTTCCCTCTCGAAATCCCTACACGTGTTGAAGTTCCAATATAAGATTTTGGAATCGATTCTCCGCCAATGAGAAAAATTTTGTCGCCGAGCAAATCGGTTCCGTTTTCTTTCCCTTCAACGCCAAAAGCCTGACATAACTTCGCCGGACCGTTGGTCAGATTATGCGTGGACCTGGCTCCCTTAGTAAAGCGCCTGTTTTTCTTCATCACCTCAATGCCAGTAACCGGTTGAAGGGCTCGGATCAGCACAGCTTCCCCGACATCTTTCTTTCCCGTCACGATGTTTGCGCAGAAGTGCATTCCGTATGTAAAATATACATACAAGCATCCGCCTTGATGAAACATCACCTCATTCCGTTTAGTCTTTCCGTGGTACGCATGGCTTGCTGGATCCTTTGCGCCGCGATATGCCTCGACTTCAACAATCTTTCCCGAAAGAGTGTCTCTTCCGATTTTTCTCACGATGGTTTTTCCCAGTAAGTCTTTTGCAACAAGAAGGGGAGAGCGGGTGTAAAAGGAGCGAGGGAGCTTTTTCAAAGAAGTGAAAAGTTAAAAGTGAAAAGTTAGGAGTAAAGAGTTAAAAGTGAAAAGGTAAAAGGCGTGCAGGAGATTATTTTTTAACTTTTAATTTTTCACTTTTAACAACTTCTGGAATTCATTCATTACGCGTTCTACCTCGTCAATCGTCATTCCGGTTCCGTACCTCGCCTCTTTGTTCAACTCTTTCTGCTCCGCATACAGCTTGAAGTGGACCGGCTGATTTCCGGCTTTCAACCGAATTCTCTCTTCAATCTCTTCCATCCAACTTTGAATTATTGCCGGGGTCTCTGCTTTCTGTTCCCATGTTCCGCCCTCCTGTCCCCTGCCTCCTGTCTCCTGAATCCTGATTGATCGGCCTTGTCTCAAAAGCAAGCCGTTTGATGTTGATGAGATGCTTTGCGGAAACATTTTCAGAAATGATCGATTTCCCAAATGTTCCCGTCTGACGTCGGGCAACTCAGCAATTAAGCACGAGGTGTCCGCAGGGACTTCAAACCCGGCTTCGTGCGCGATGAACAGGGGAGATTTGCCGACAATATCAGGGTTGATCGCACCCGTCGGGTCGAACAGAGGACTCCCCACTCGAACATTTTTCCGGAAACAATATCTGCGACGGCCTTTTTTATGTTTGCAGTGCGTTCAATGAAGGCAGGAACATTTCCTGAGCCCACACCGAGCGTCGGTTTGCCGGAGCTGTATGCGGCACGCACCATCGGATTGCTCCCTGTAGCGAGGATCACTGCGGTGAGTTTGTGCTTCATTAATTCGTTGGCTCCTTCGATCGAAGGTGCCAACATGCATGCAATCAATCCGTGCGGCGCTCCCGCTCGTTCTGCGGCTTCGGCAACGATGCGCGCGGCCTCTAACGTGCACTGTTCCGCTCGCGGATGAGGGCTTGCGACGAATCCGTTGCGTCCTTTCACCGAAATAATCGCGTTAAACATCACCGTCGACGTCGGATTGGTGGAAGGGATCAGTGCCGCCACAACTCCCATCGGTTCGCCGATCTCGACGATTTGTTTTTCCCTGTCTTCGCGAATGATGCCGACGGTTTTTAAATCTTTTATGGATTCATAGACGCGTTGCGTAGCAAATTCGTTCTTCCGCTTTTTGTCTTCAGGTTTGCCAAAGCCGGTTTCCTCGCAGGCTATTTGTCCGAGACGGTCGGCATTTGCGAAGCCGCATCTGCCATTGCTTGAACAATTCTGTCTACTTGTTCCTGGGAATACGTGCGAAAGGCGAGCTGCGCTTCCTTCGCCTTGGTCAGAAGCTCCCGGACTTCCTGAACGGACTGTAGGTTTTTATCAAGTGGCATGATTCCACCTTTTTAGAAATAATTCGAAGAACGTGCCCGAAAGTTTAATCGTTACTTTTTCCCCGTGTCACTTTGTGATTACTCTGTGTCTCTCTGTGAAATATTTTTTTACACAGAGAGACACTGAGGTTCACGGAGTTTCACAGAGGAAGAAGGATTTGCAATATTTCTCTAGAACAGGTTTTCCTGACCGACAGCTTTCTTCGTTATCCCAAAATGTTTATACGCTATCGTCGTTGCTTCTCTCCCGCGCGGTGTCCTCTTGATAAACCCTTCCTGGATCAGGAACGGCTCGTACACTTCTTCAATAGTTCCCGGTTCCTCGCCGACGGCGACAGCAAGCGAGCTGACCCCTACAGGACCGCCGTCATATTTTTCGATAATTGTCCGAAGGATGCGCTTATCCATCTCGTCGAGGCCAAGGTTGTCGACTTCAAGGGCGCGGAGCGAGTGTTCGGAGACTTCCTTGGTAACGACGTTATGATAATGAGCGAGCTTTTTGTCGGCCACCGCGAAATCGCGGCACCGTTTCAGCAGGCGATTGGCGATGCGGGGCGTTCCGCGTGACCGCTTGGCAATTTCCGCGACGCCGCCTTCTTCGGTTTCAATTTTGAGGATGTCGGCAGAGCGCTTGATAATAGTCGAAAGCTGGTCGGGCAAATAATAATCGAGTCTGTTCGTTACACCGAACCGTGCACGAAGCGGCGCCGTGAGGAGACCCGCACGCGTTGTTGCGCCGACGAGCGTAAATTTCGGTAGAGAGAGTTGAATGCTCCGGGCGCTCGGTCCTGCGTCAATAATGATGTCCAGGCGGAATTCTTCCATCGCCGAGTACAAATATTCCTCTACAACAGAATTGAGCCGGTGGATTTCGTCGATAAAAAGAACGTCGCCTTCCTGGAGATTCGTCAGCACGCCGGCCAGGTCGGCGGGCTTATTGAGGACCGGCCCGGACGTAATTTTTATATCCGCCGCCATTTCATTGGCGATAATGTACGCAAGAGTGGTTTTACCCAGCCCCGGGGGACCGGTGAGGAGCACATGGTCCAGCGATTCATGCCGATGCTTCGCCGCTGCGATGAAAATCTTCAGGTTGTCGACAATATTTTTCTGTCCGACAAATTCGTCGAAGGCCGACGGACGGAGCGCATGGTCGAACTCGGTCTCATTGTCGAGCCGTTCCGGCGTCGTAAAATCGGAATCGCGTTTGGATGGTTTCATTGAGGATGAATCTACAAAGAAACGGAGTGAATTTCAATGTGATGCATTTTACGGTAGTGTCGCAAGATGTCGGACATCTTACCGAAAAATAGGAGCCATTGGAAAGACTTGCCAAGGCTAATTGACAAGATATCCGACATCTTCTAAAATAATCACTTCTTTTTCTCCAGCACTTTCCACATCGCTGCGACTAAGCCGCTGAGTTCTTCGCCGGTCACGGCAGAAATAAAATGTACGGAAATTCCCTTGCGGAACTTTATTTTTTTGAGACTTTTTCGAAGTGGTGCATCGGCAATGTCGAGCTTGGTAAACGCCACGAGCGTCGGCTTCTTCGGTAAATCTTGGTTAAACGATTTCAGTTCGCTCTCCAGTGTCATGAAATCTTTCTTCGGGTCAGGACTCGTGCACTCAACCAGATACACGAGCACTTTTGTTCGTTCGATGTGCCGGAGGAATTGGGTTCCGAGCCCTTTGCCTTCGTGCGCGCCTTTGATGAGGCCGGGAATATCCGCAACAACGAAACTTTTTCCTTCCTGGAAATAGACCATCCCCAGGTTCGGCACGAGTGTCGTGAAAGGATAATCGGCGATTTTCGGCTTCGCCGCAGAAATTTTAGAGATCAGAGTCGACTTTCCGGCATTTGGAAATCCGACCAGTCCAACGTCTGCGAGCAGTTTCAGCTCCAGGTCAAGATTGAATTCTTTTCCCTCTTCGCCCGGAGTGCAGATGCGCGGTGCCTGGTTGGTCGACGTAGCGAATTCAGAATTTCCTTTTCCTCCGCGTCCTCCTTTGGCAACGACAATTTCGGAACCGTGGTCAACTAAATCCCCGATAATTTCACCGTTCATAGCGTTTTTTACGATCGTCCCGCAGGGGACTTTTATCAAAATATCCTGGGCCGACCGGCCCTCCATGTTCGAGCCTTCGCCCGGGTTTCCATTTTGCGCAATGTATCGCCTCTTGTAACGGAAATCGAGAAGCGTCGTGAGCTGCTTCTCTGCCCTGATAATTACATCGCCTCCCTTGCCGCCGTTTCCCCCGTCCGGGCCCCCCTTCGGGACGTACTTCTCGCGACGCCAATGAATAATGCCGTTGCCTCCGCTGCCGGATCGTATAAAAATTTTTGCCGAATCAATAAACATAAAAGCCCAAATTCAAAGTTCGAATGTCTAAATTCTAAACATATTTGAATTGCTAAGTTGGTAAAACTTGTTTTGTTTTTTCTAAAATTGCGCCGAAGATTCTTATTAATTCGGTAGATTCTTGAATGAGATGATTTCGGTGGTCCGAAAGGTCGTCAGAGCAATCAAGAAGTTGCATCCAATACCGGCTTTCCTTTGCTTCCTTTCGGCATATCTTTATTCTCATTGCAAAATCCTTCTTACCGAGCGATTCGTTCGCCTCTATGTAATTTGTAATTTGCTCCGACTGAACCTGAAGATCGTATCAACTGTTTTGCGATTTCAATGTTAGGTAATGTTTTCGATAATTTGTTAACAAAACGAATGGTTTCTTTCGCAAATACCAATATTCGATCTTCCAAATCGTATTTCTTTTTCCCCTGAAGTTCATCCATTTGATATGTTTTACGATTTAGAAATTCGGATTTAGGATTTGTTTTTTACTCCTTCACTAAACCTGTTCTGCACTCTATTGGTAAAAAGAATCGCTTCTTTGGAAAACGCTTCAACGTCGTTCATCAGGAAGAAATGGTCGATCGAAAGCGCGGCTTCTTCCCATGTCGCCGCGGTCAGCACTTCTTTTACCGCAGACTGGAATTGCTCTTCATGTTGGTGGAATACATGCTTGATGATGATCCGTTCCTCCTCAAGCGAAAAAAGAGGAGGGGTGGGCTTCGGCGGTTCTGCTGGTTTTAGGACTGTCATTTCTGCTTCCTTCAATGAAAGTGGCATTGACGGCAGTTCCAAAGTGGCTTCGTCAAGTGCCGGCAAGGGTTCGGCATTCTCATCGAAGACATGTGCGTGCTCGTCGCCGGTCCTGACTTTTTCCAGAAGATTGACAAGCTGGCCGTAGCTCAGTTCCTTTACATTGTTCACTTCACGCTCGCGCGACAGCCGTTCGTGCATCGCTCCGATTTTTTTGTCTTCAAAAAAATACATCAATGCACGGGTCGGAACTGTCCGGGCGGTAGCGCTCATATTGTGCGACCGCGCATACGCCACAAAATCGTACAGGGGCAGCGTCATCTTGGCAAGCTCAATGCTCGAATGATTTTTCACAACCTCGGCGTCGATTCGTGCGACAAGGTTTTTTCCCTCTTCGAGCGTCATCTCTCCGACGCCGCGTTGTTGAATATAGCGCCGGAGGATGTCCGGGAAGTATGCATAGTCTCTGCAATACCGGAGCTTCAGCAGTATCTGCTGCGTTGAAGCCCGCGCAGATTCTTCGAACAGAAAACTGGTCAACGTCCATTGCGGCCGGCAGAGGTAATTCAACATAAAGTGGACGCATTTATCGAGCGTTGTCTCGAAATCGGCTTTTGAAAAAACAAAATTATGGATGAGCAGCGCATTGGTTTGTTCCCGAAGCATCGAAATCTCCGGAAGATTGTAGTTAAACTTTGACGATCGCGGCTCCGGTTTCATGTCCGCATCGAGCATCAATTCGACTTCAGCGCGGAAAAAGACCTTCACGTTCGTCGGGATGTTTGATTCGAAAATTTCCCTCAAGCCAAGGGCTTTGGCTTCGCCGATCGTTGCCTGGCGGACTGTCGCGATAAGTTGTTCAGTTTCTTTTTCAAACATAGTTCTGCTGTTTGTGTTAATTCCCGATGTTATGCATGAGGTCAAAATTTTTCATATGACGCCCCTAACGGAGTTTCCTAACTGCACAATTCCTAAAAAGTTCATAGATGCTAAGTCCCGCAGGGGCGTACTATTGATAGTTTCAATAATTCACTTCGCTGTGAAGCTCCGTAGGAGCGATATAAGAATCGGGCTGATGTGATCTGCATTCTTCAGCTAATCCGACTCTTTCTTGACTGCGCTTTTCACGCGATTAATTTCTTTTTGAGCGGCTGTTTTGAATGCTGGGTCGATTCCCGGCTTGTCGATGATCTGCTGGTACATGTTCAGCGCTTGGTCGAATTTTCCCATCTTTTCGTATGACTGGGCCGACATGTAATACGAATTCGGGGTCCAATCAATTTTTGTCTTCTTCGTGATGAGGTACGGAACCTTCAGGAATTCGAGAATGGCCTGCTGGTATTCTCCTTTGTCGAAGTACGATTCGCCGAGATAGTACCGGATTTCGGATTCAAAGTCTTTGTTCGTCGTCTCAAGCAGCGCCTGGAGTTGTACGATTGCCTGATCGTAATACCCGAGCTTCTGATACAGCACACCGAGATCGACCTTCTTATCCAGGATCGATTCGTCGTTCGGAAACTTTTCGATAAAGCTCCGTGTCAGCTCGAGAGCGCCGTCATACAACGCGAGTTCTTTATAAGTCTCGATAAGGTTGCTCATCGCGAAGGGGAGAATGTCCGGCGACAGATCAGGTTTGTCGACAATGAGCCGGTAATATTTCACTGCTTCGTCGTAATTTTCTTTGAAGAAATAAATGTTGCCAAGAGCCAGGTACACTTTCGGGAGGATTGAGGAATGCGGGAACGTCCGCATGACGAAATCATACTGCTTCAAGGCGCTGTCGGGCAATTCTTTTGTCTCGAGAATTTTTCCTACCCAAAAACATGCCTGGGGAAGGACTTCAGTAGAATCGTACTTCGATGGGAATGCCTTTAAGATTGCGAGCGCGCGATCCGGCTCTTCGTTGCGGTACAGCGCCATCGCTTTTTCAAATTCAAACTCTGCGAGGGCGTTCTTGTCGGAGCCGTATAATTTCAAAAATTCCGCAATCTTATGGTCAGCCTCCTTGTCTTTATCCGTACGGCAGAGGGAAACAATAACGTTCATCCTCCCCGACCTGAGCATCGATGAATCCGCATCGTTCAACACGACAAGCGACTCATATTCGTCGATCGCTTTTTGGTAATCGTTATTGGCAAAATAGAGCGTTGCAAGTTCTGCGGTGTTCGCAGCCGTACGCTTGGCGGCAATAGACTTTTCAAAGAACTGAATGGAAGCGTCGTTTCTGCCGTTTTGTCTCTCAAACACCGCAAGCCGGCCATACGCTTCCGATGCATCCGCAGAATGGGCATCTTCGTTGACAAGGTCGAGATACTCTGTTCGAGCGTCCCCTGTGTCGTGTGCAGCATCATAAGTTTTTCCGAGCTGGAAGACGATTTGAAGTTTGCCTTTTGAATTTGTTTGCAGCGGGGATGATAGTCTGTTGAGCTGCAGCCGATACAATGCGATCGCTTTGTCAAATTGATTTGTTTTTTGATAGCTTTCCGCGAGTATGCCAATGCAATCGACGGCAAGCGGCGAGTAGAAATATTTCGTTCGAAGCTGTTCAAAAGATGTTGCGGCAATCAATGGTTTATTGTCGCGTGCTGAAAGCATGCCGTTTTCGTACAGCACATCCGCGCTGAAAAACCCTTTCGGATACCCTCGAAGATAATTGCTGAACACAATAGACGCCGTATCGCTTCTTCCTAAGTGAGCGAGTTGAATACCGAGTTGTGCCGAGGCTTCATCGGCTTCCGGCTGAACGGGGAATCCGTTCGCGATCCGCGCGTAGGTTTCAATCGATTCATTCAGCCGTCCTTTTTCCTTTTGAGCGTTGCCCAATGCCAGCAAAACTTTCGGTGTGAACCGCGAGGCGGGCCGATCTTTCAGGAATTGCTCTGCCAATCCAGCTTTCGTATCGGCATTTCCTTTTTCGGTTTGCAGAAGGAATCGGTTGAATGCCGCTTCATCGCTGAACCGTCCCGACGGATAATTCTTCAGGAACACCGTAAGCGCGTTGATAGATGGCTGGACAGATGAGGAGTCGACTTCGGTTTGCCGGTACAACGCTACAGTGTGTTTGAATGCGGCTTCTTCGCGTACCAATGAATCCTTGCCGACGGATTCCGCTTTCTCGTATTGCAACGCCGCCTGCGGGAAATCTTGAATGACATTGAGATAAATATCTCCCAGTCTCATCGCGAGTTCGGATTTTTCTTTGTCTAATATGAGATCGCCGATGAGCAGCGCTAGTTGTTTCACTGTTTGCTCTTTGTCGGGAGACTCATGATTCTGGAGAAAATTCTTTCTTTTCTGTGCCTCAGCTGCGAACGGACTTGCTGGATAGACAGCGATCAGATTGTTGTACGTTTTTATTGCCTCTCCGGTTTCCTGAAGAGCTTCGTGCGATAACCCGATTGCCATGGCCGCGTCGTCGCATTTTTCATGCTGAGGATAGCGTGCAAGGAATGAAGTATAGATGTCGATTGCTTTTTGCGGCTCGTTGAGGTGTAGACGGAGCATGTCTCCGATCCGAAAAAGGATGTCGGGCGCTTCGTCGTCGTTCGGGAAACGGTCGAGCCATTCTTTGTAGTACTGGACAGCCGTTTCGAAATTGTTCAGCGAAACTGCCAACGTTGCAGCGCGAAGAAGGGCATACCGCTTTTCGGATGGAGTAACAGATTTATTCGCCGCGGCTGAAAATGCGGAGAACGATTTCCGATATTCTTTCAGCTCGTCGTATGACTGTCCCGCGCCAAAAAATGCCGTACCAATAAGAGAAGAATCTGCTGGATGAAAAAGAGAACGCTCGTACGCATCGGCCCCCTTTTTGAACTCCCGGATCGAATAATAACTATTGCCAAGTCCCAGCAGCGATTGTTGGAGTATCTCCTGGGAGAGTTTGAGAGAGTCGGCGCTCAGTTTTTGAAAATATTCAATCGCCTCCGATTGTCTTCCTGACGAAAAGTAAAATCGTGCAAGCTGAAGTCTTGCTCGAGCGAGAGTTTTGACGGATATCTCTGGCTTCTTTTCGTCGATAATGGAGTGATACAAGTGTTCCGCTTCCTCTTGCTTCCCTGTAGACTCGGCCACGGATGCCAACTGCAGCGAGGCTTCTGCTGTTAATTCTTTGTCGGCCCCGCTCTCGGCGACTTGAAGCAATTCCTGCCGTGCAGCGATGAGGTTGTTTTCCTTGACGAACAGCGTTCCCAGATGGAGATGTGCAGCCGTCATAAATTCGTCCGCGGGATAATCGCTAATCAGTGAACGCAAACATCTCTTGGCGTTATCAGTGTCGCCGGCACGCTCGAAGTACTCGCTGGCGGTCAACAATGCCTTGGGCGCCAATTTGCTTTTTGGCTGGAAAACTTTGATGCGCTCGAACGCCGAAGCAGCGTCGGCGAATTTTTTCCCTTCGCTGTACATTTCGCCGATATTCCACCACGCATCGGGCGCTTTTGGATGTTCCGGATAGGTCAAAGCGAAATTCTGAAATGCCGCGCGTGCGTCGTCCGTCTTTTTCAAAGCACGATCCGCTAGCGCGATATAGAATTTCGATTCCATACTTTGGGGGCTGGACGGGTACGTTGAAATAAACTGCTTAAATTGTTCAAGCGAAAGGTCGTACAGCTTATCGTTGAACAAGTTCAGGGCGAGCTTGAAATCTGCGTTTTCTTTAGTGTTTTGAGCCGCACAATACGCGACCCCAAACAAGAGCAGAATCATGCTCAGACGTCGTACAAGCATCGGTATTTAGCTGGGCTATGGAAGAAAAACAACAATGACAGGAATAAGATAACGCTAATTTCGGTTGTAATCAATTTGTAATGCCGTCGGGGAAAGGGAAGAAGGGGTGGTGTCTTAATGAGAACAAAGTCCAACGGGCTTTTTACAGAGTGCTGAAAATATCGCACAAAGACGCTAAGCCGCAAGGGAAACATGTCCATTCTCTTTGCGGCTTAGCGACTTTGCGTGAGCAAGCTTCACGCCTTTTCTAAATTAGGACACTACCGGAAGAAGGATTAAGTTGTAAAAGCAGGCAAAAGTTGTTACATTTAAACCATAATGCTTCAATCAAAAAGTAAAACTTGCAGGGTATGCTATGTATCATGACGTCTTGCTCTATCTTCACATAATAGGAATGGCTTTGGTCGTTGGGAGCAGTCTGTTTCTCCTGTTTGCGAAACCCGGAGAGGTTTCCCGGAACAAAGCTGCGGTTTTTTTAGTCGGCGCAGCCCATACACAGTTTCTGACCGGGCTGGTTTTATTTCTGCTGGACATTGCATACATCAATCCTGCAAAATATGGGGTGAAGATACTGCTTGTAATCGTTTTGATTATCATCGCAACGATTTATCGAAAGGGACTCAAAGAGGGGAAAACTCCTCCGCGGTTCGTTCTTCCTGCGATTGTCATGCTTTCACTGGTCATTACCGGGATTGCTTTTCTTTGGAAGTAAGAAGCCCATGTTAAATGAAAAGGCCTCTTTGATAAAGAGGCCTTTTCGTTTAAAGAATGTTCTGCTAATGAATTTCGGGAGGGATTGAAACCTCAAACTTTTTTCGTCGAATCCATCTTCATCTCATCTTGTTTGGGCGGCATTTTTTTCATCTCTTTTTTTGTTCCCTCTGATTTCACTTCTTTTATCGATGCCACTTTGAAAATATCTCCATCGTGCGTGCCGGTTACTGCCACCATTATTTCACTATTCTTCTCGGTTTTTTTCAATAATGCAAGAGCCAGTTTATCTCCGTTGTCGTCAAATTTGTACCATTTGCCCGCTGACATTAATCCGAAGCCGCTTTCTTGACAGCTCTCATCGAGTGCACAGCTTTTAGTATGCTTTGCAGCTTTTGCCATCGCTTCGTCCGGCGTTTTCTTGGCCATTCCGGTCGCGCACATATTGTCAACGAGGTAGCCCTTCATTGTATGGGAGGTAGGTTTATCCATTTTATCCTGAGCAAGCATAATCATGCTGGTCAAGAAGAAAATCGGAACAAGGAGGTGAATTGGAAATTTTCTCATGAAGATCATTCCTTATGATTATTATGGGTGTGAATTAGTAACCTCTGGCTCATTGACTGCAATTGGAACATTCGGGGTAGATTGAAAAGTTCCTCAATTTTGCATATTTAGGGCATTGCCGGCGATTTTCACAAGAATCGCAGAAAAACCGCGGTAAATGCCACATTCTAGAAGATGGAAAAAAACATTCATTTTTCCTAAATAATACTTGGTTTTTAATTTTCCATTTTCCTATATTTCTGCTAAGTTTTTACAGTATGAGTCTTATACGTTTAGCGGTTCTATTTACTATTTCACATAATCAATTATTAATTAACTAATTTAAGGAGCGCCCAATGGCAAAGGCCATGACAAAATCCCAGATTGCTGACCACTTTGCAAAGAAGTTTGGTCTGAAGAAGAAACAGGCTACAGCTTTCTTTGAGGAGCTGGCGACACTAGCGTATGCCGAAGCCAAGAATCAGTTCACAATTCCCGGCATTGGTAAGCTTGTTCTGGTCGACCGTAAAGCGCGACAAGGACGAAATCCAGCGACCGGAGAGATTATTCAGATTCCGGCAAAAAAAGTTGTTAAGTTCCGTGTCGCGAAGGCTGCAAAAGACGCGATCCTTACCCAGAATTAATCGGTCTGTTTATTTGTTCTAATCCATGCGACCCCGCAGGCTTTAACTTCGTCGCAGTGAATAACGGGGACGCATGGATTTTTTTTCCCCTCCATCCTAACATGCCACACAATAGAGGTCTTATATGATAAATTCTTCAGGTTCTGAAGAAAAGGAAAAAAAGCATTTGCTCTCCTCCAAATTTGAGGTGCTTTCAGATATGGAGGGTATCGTTGCAGACCTCATGCAAAAGCATGAAGAAAAACGGGAATTGTGGTTTCCCTCCGATTTTTTGCCTGCGGACGAAACAACGAACGAAGATTTGTATCTTAAACAAGTGCGTGAGCGAGCGAAAGGCATTCCATTGAGCGGCCGTGTTGCCCTTGCGTTGAACCTGATCACCGAGGAAGGGCTTCCTCATTTTCATCGTTTGATTGCAGTGCATCTTGGGAACGATTCATTTTGGAAGAATTGGAATTACTTGTGGACTGCGGAGGAAGATCGTCACGGGAATGTCATTCGAGATTATTGCCGCGATTCGCGTATTATGAATTTCACGGCCGTAGAGAAGGCGCAATTCCAGTATGTACGTTCCGGATTCGATCCTGATTGGGACAAAGATCCGTACAGGGTTTTTGTCTATACCTCGGCGCAGGAGCGCGCAACACAGATATCACATGACGGGACGGGAAGAGTATGTGGCGAGTACGAACCGACGCTCCAAAAAATTCTCCATAGTATTGCGATGGATGAGGCGCGCCACTACACATTTTACCGGTCCGTTTTCAGCGAGGTATTGAAACGCGACCCGGACGAAGCGCTCGCATCGGCAGTTACGATCCTGCCAAGCATCGACATGCCGGGCCATTCGCTGCGCAATTTTAATGAGTATGCGGATGTTGTTCGGCGCTCCGGGATCTACGGCCCCCGGGACTATATTTCCGTCGTCGAAGCCCTGATCAAGGCGTGGGGACTTGATACACTTTGCAATCTGAAAGAAAAAGGGAAGAAGGCGCAGGAAAAAATTCTTGCGATACCTGAACGCTTGAAGAAAGTGGCGGAGTACATCGAAAGCCGGAACAAATCGAAAACGTTCCAGCTTGAATTTGTCTTTAACAAAGTATTTCAAATGGCGTAGGATGTTCAGAGGAGAGGTCTCAGTTCTTCCTTCTTGATTGGGCGACCATAATAGGGGTTGAAGGTATGCAATCTTTTCTCTATTTTTAAAGAAATAATCATCCAAAGAGAAATCCGTGAAAAACATCGTACTCTTTTTGGCTGCAGCGCTGATTTCCGCAGGTTGTGCAAAGAAGAACATAGGAGTGACAGACACTGGTATGAAATATGAAATCATCAAAGAAGGAACCGGCCCGTCGCCCAAACGGGGAGACTCGGTCACCGTTCATTACACTGGGTGGTTGGAAGACGGCACAAAATTCGACAGTTCTGTCGACCGGAATCAGCCATTTACCTTTAAGCTCGGTGTCGGGCAGGTGATTCAGGGATGGGACGATGGAGTTGCGACGATGAAGGTCGGCGGAAAAACTAAATTTTTTATTCCCCCGGAGCTCGGATATGGAAGTCGAGGTGCCGGCGGAGTAATTCCTCCCAACGCGAAGCTCATTTTTGAAGTCGAGCTTCTGTCGATCAAATAATGTCTTTCCTTCACGATATTGTTTTCCATGGCTAAGCCGTTTTTAATGATCTACATCCGTCCGGGCAAGTGCGATTATTGCGGCTGCTGTGTCGGCGTATGTCCTGAAGATGCAATCGAACTTCAGGAATCGAAGATCGCTGTGATTGAAGAACGCTGCACAAATTGCCGCAAGTGTGTCTGGGCATGCCCGTGGGAAGTGATTGAATTTCATCGCGACGGGATCCAAAACCTTCCTAAAGAAATTTCCGCGTTGGACAATTTTCAATTTGCACATTCACTGAAATGAAAAAGAATTATGACGTCATCGTTGTCGGAGCGGGCCCGGCCGGGTCGACTGCTGCGCGGTACGCCGCCGCCGGCGGCGTATCTGTCCTAATGCTGGAAAAGGACCGCGATGTCGGTTATCCGGTACGATGCGGAGAGGCCGTAAGCCATGAGGGGGTGATTCAATTCATTGAGCCCGATCAAAAATGGATTGCCTCTACGGTGACTAAATTCCGCTTGGTGGCGCCGAACGGCAAGAGCGTTGTTCCGCGCCTCGACGGAACGGGCTACGTACTCGAGCGCCGCATTTTCGATTACGAGCTTGCCAAACTTGCTGCAAACGAAGGGACCGAAGTTGTCACCAAAGCGTACGTGTATGATCTTTTGAAAGATGACAACGGCGCGGCGGTCGGTGTACGGGCATTGATCAAAGATGTAAAAGTTGATATCCTTTGCTCGGTCGTCGTCGCAGCCGACGGAGTCGAATCACGGGTGGGAAAATGGGCAGGGATCGATACGACGTGCCACATCCGCGATATGGAGAGTTGCGCTCAGATGACGGTCTCCGGCATTGACATCAACCCAGATGTGCTCGATTTCTATTTCGGCGATGACGTGTCGCCGGGGGGATATTTATGGGTATTTCCAAAGGGAAGGAACACGGCAAACGTTGGACTTGGGTTGAGCGTTGAGGAGGCGAAGAAAAAACCTGCGATAAAATTCTTGCATGAATTTATGGAGCGAAAATTTCCCAACGCGGCAGTCCTTACGCACATCGCCGGAGGTGTGCCGTGCGCGAAAACCTGCAGCCGGATTGTTGCCAATAACGTCGTCCTTGTCGGCGATGCGGCTCATCAAGTCAATCCCGTGTCCGGCGGCGGCATCATCAGCGGGATGATCGGCGGGATGATCGGCGGTCAAGTTGCAGCCGAAGCCATAATGAAGCGCGATTTGTCCCATTTGTCCGAGTATGAAAAGCGTTGGCACAAGCGGCTGGGATGGCGGCACGAGGTGTTCTATAACATCAAAGAAGCTGTCGCCGGCTTCTCCGACGATACGCTCAACAGCATTTGCGACAGCGCACTACAACTTCCAGAAGATAAACGAACGCTTGCCGGCATTTTCCGTACCGCATTGTGGAATAAGCCTTCAATGATGCTTGAAGTTGCAAAGGTCTTTGTCTCATGATTACGCAGATGGCACAGATTTAGCTCAGATTGCAGATGAAATCAGATGGAGTGAAAAAAGTAGCGTTTGATACGATACCAAGAATTCGTAAGCGTGTACTCGGGATATTCACCCTGTTTACTGTTTACTGTTTACTGTCTCCAGTCGCAAACCTCTCCCAGCAGCAACCCAGCCAGGAACTCGTCGACGTCCTTTCCGTCAACCCAACGATTGCCCTCGACATCCGGTACGCGACCGAGAATAATTTTACTCATCACAAGCTCTATCCTGTCGCTCGATGCCTGCTCCGGCGCGAACCGGCCGAAAGCCTTAGCGCCGTGCAGAAGGAACTGAAAACTCGCGGCCTTGGACTCAAAGTATTTGACGGATACCGGCCGCTTTCAATCCAAAAAAAATTGTGGGAAGCGGTGCCCGATGATCGGTATGTTGCAAATCCTGCCAAGGGTTCCCGTCACAACAGGGGTGCTGCGGTCGACCTGACAATTATTGATTCTCGCGGCCGTGAGCTTGCAATGCCGACGCCGTTCGATAATTTTTCAGACACAGCTCATTGCGACTATATGAAGCTGCCAAGGAAGGTTTTAAGAAACCGGGCGTTGTTGGAGCGGGTCATGGAGCGCCACGGCTTCCTGAGAATGTCAACGGAATGGTGGCACTTTGATTTTCACGGCTGGGGGAAATTTCAAATCCTGGACCAACCGTTGGAATAATTCTTGAGGCGCTGAACGTCGTCGGGCTGCCTTGCACCTTACTCGTGTTTGCCGTATATTAAATTTGAAAATATTAGCAAGAGAGAGGTTTGCCCGTTTTCATCGGCGGCATTGTTTTGAACGACGACGTTAAAAATATCCTCCTTGTCCGCATCGATAGAATCGGAGATGTCATACTCTCGTTGCCGATGTTGCCGCTTCTCAAACGCCGTTACCCCAACGCCAGAATCTCCGTTTTAATGCGTCAATATACGCGCGAACTCGTTGAGGGGCATTCGTGTGTCGATGCAGTCTTAGTCTATGAGCACGAAGACAGTCTCAGATCGCTATGGGCGAATCTCAGAGAAATTCGCAAGCAGCATTTTGATATCGCAATAATTCCGTATCCCCGCTTTCGCCCTGCATTGATTTTGTTTTTTGCGGGAATTCCCATCAGGGTAGGCTCGGGATATCGGTGGTATTCGTTTTTGTTTAACCGAAGAGTGTTTGAACATCGGAAGGATGCAAAACGACACGAGGTGGAATACAACCTCAACTTGCTCCGGCCATTGGGAATTGAAGCCCGGGGAGAACCGGAATTTGAATTTTCGATTCCTCCTTCCGTGTGCGACACCGTCGATTCCATGCTTGCCGGCCATTCGGTTCGCCTGCACGATACATTCATTATCCTTCATCCGGGGAGCGGCGGTTCGTCGCGAGATTGGCGCGCGGAAAATTTTTCCAAGCTCGGGAATGAAGTCCAACGCCGGCTCGGAGCGAAAATTGTTGTGACCGGTGGGAAAGGGGAAGAGATATTGGTTCAAAAGGTAATTGCCGGTATGACCGGGTCGCCTCTTGCCGTTGTCGGAAAACTTTCACTTATGGAGCTCGGGGCGTTGATTCGTCGGGCAAAAGTCTTCATCTCAAACTCGACCGGACCCATGCATATCGCTGCAATTGTCGGGACTCCGGTCGTCGCATTTTTTCCGCCTATCGTACAGTGCAGCCCTGTCCGGTGGGGTCCGTATACCAACACACAAAAAATCTTTCTTGCCGACAACCAAACATGTCTATTATGTAAAGGATCGCCATGCCGTTCGAATGTTTGCATGGATCAAATTACCGTTGAAGAGGTTTTTTTCGCTATTAGAGATTTCCTGGATGGGAAAGATTAAATCAAATATTTCAGTTCCCCGCATCATCGGTGTGCTCTCAGTCCTTTTGGCATTGGGTTTCGATCCGTCCATTGCTTTCCAAACTGAAGAGCCGCATCCAGACTCAGGTCAACATGCGTTTACCGTCGGCGAGAGGTTAGTATTCGACGTTGGCTATGGATTTATCACAGCCGGTGAGGCGGTTATTTCTATCCCCGAATATGACACCGTTGCTGCTCACCAATGTTTCAAAGTGATGTTCCAGGTAAATTCAACCCCGACGTTTTCCTGGTTCTTCGAAGTTCGCGACCGGTATGAAACATATCTTGATGTCGACGGAATTTTTCCGTGGCGGTTTGAACAGCACGTCAAAGAAGGGCACTACCGCCGGGATTTCATCGCGGATTTTGACCAGATAAACCATATTGCAAAAACGTCCGACAAACAGTATCCCATTCCTCCGAAAGTGAACGATATCATGTCGGCTTTCTTTTTTGTGCGGACGCTCGACTTTTCGAATAGGAAGGTCGGGGAGAGAATTCATCTTCATAACTTCTACAAAGACTCCACGTATGATCTCGACGTGCAATTCATGGGGAGGGAAACGATCAAAGTGGAGGCAGGTACGTTCAAATGCATCATCGTTGAGCCGCTGGCGAAAGAGGGGGGACTGTTCAAGAGCGACGGGAGAGTGCTTATTTGGCTTTCAGATGACGATCGAAAAATTCCGGTGAAGATCACGACGAAAGTTCTCATCGGCTCGATCGGATCGGAATTGCGCGAGTATTCCGGCATCAACGGCGAATTGAAAGCGAGGATAAAATAGGTGTCAAAATATATCCAGGCAGACCTCTCGAAGGTCAAAACAATTTCGATTATGTCGCGCAAGAGCAAAGTGGGGCCGAAAGATTTTGGCGCACCGTTCGACCCTTCAACGCAGTCGTTTGCTGAGTTTGCCCGTTCCTTGCCGAACATTCTGGCGGCAAATCATCTCAAAAATCTGGTTGCCGATATTGTTCGGGCGCGAAAAGAGAAAAAGCCTGTCATCGTGATGATGGGGGCACACGTTGTCAAAGTTGGGTTATCGCCGATTATCATCGATTTAGTGCGGCGGAAAATCGTGACCGCAGTAGCGATGAACAGCGCCGCCTCGATCCACGACGTTGAAACGGCATTGTGGGGACGGACGTCGGAGGACGTCGCGGAAAATATCCTCGACGGCAGATTCGGGATGTCAAGAGAAACGGGAGAGTTTATCAACAATTCACTCTCCATCGGTTATGCTATGACCACGATGGGATACGGCGAAACGCTCGGCCGTGCATTGGTCGAAGCAAAGGCAAAGAATAAACGGCTGAGCATTCTTGCGACATGCTATGAGCTTGATGTTCCCGTTACGGTCCATGCGGCAATCGGAACGGATATTGTTCACCAGCAGCCGACAATGGACGGTGCCGCAACCGGTGAACTGAGCTTTCGTGATTTCAAAATATTTTCCAATGTTCTGAAATATCTGGTCAACGGCGGCGTCGTGTTGAACGTAGGCTCGGCGGTTATCTTGCCTGAGGTTTTTTTGAAAGCGCTCACTGTTGCCCGAAATCTCGGGAGCAAGGCGCAGGGTTTCACGACTGCGAATTTTGATATGCTGCGGCATTACCGTCCCATGATGAATGTCGTTCTCCGTCCGACGCAAAAAACAGGGAAGGGATACGACTTTTCGGGTCATCATGAAATCATGATTCCGCTGCTCGCTGCACTTGTAAAACAACATCTCAGGCATAGTGAACGAACAAGGCGAAAATAATATTGGCCTCCCCGCCGTTGAGCGACCTGCCGCTGCAATCCCTGAGAGCAGGGTTTTGAGGATGAATCCTTTGGGGTTCGTCGTTCTTGCTTTGGCGGCAATCTTCTTTCTCTACCAGGTGGTTGGGGGAGGGATAACGCTTCTGCTTTTCGGCCAATCCGTGACGAGCGACAATGTGCAGTGGATGCGGGTTGCGACAATGCTCGCGCAGATTGTATTTTTGTTGATTCCCACACTCATTCTGATGAGAGTACAGCATGGCTCAATACGCTCCTCGCTTCCGGGTCGAATTCCGAAAGCGACGGAGTTTGTTCTCGCGGCAGTCGGAGTGTTTTCCCTTCAGCAGGTAATGGAGGGATATCTTTTTTTTCAGGACAAAATTCCGCTGCCGGAATCTATCCGCCCGTTCTTAGAGACGATCCGCAAATTGATCGAAGAGACGTACACGATGCTGGTGCAGGCGCATTCGCCGTCTGAATTGTTTTTTGTCATTATTGTTGTCGCATTGACCCCCGCGATCTGCGAAGAACTGCTTTTTCGCGGATTAATCCAGAAGAATTTGACACTTGCGACAAACAAAAAATGGGGGTTTGTCTTCACAGGGATAATTTTTGGATTGTACCACGTAAACCCTTTTCTTGTTGTCCCTCTTGTCGGGCTTGGGATACTGTTCGGGTTTTTCATGGCCAGGTCGGAAACTATTTTGATCCCCATGGCGGCGCATTTTATCAACAACCTCGTTTCCGTTATCGGCGTGTATTATGAATCCGATATAAAAGACTCGCCGGCATTGTCAATGTTCAATTCGTTGTCCGACTATTCTGCGACATTTGTTCTTTCGACGACGGCCGGTTTTGGCATCATCTTTCTTATCACGATGTATTTTTATTGGCAAACGACCTCGGGGTACCGCAGTCCGGCCGGCCGTGAGGCAGCCGTATGATGTGCCCCCGTTGCCATGCATCAAGTAGCGAGGAGGCATTGTTTTGCGCCGCTTGCGGCCACGGACTCCGTGCGCACGGCGTAGTTGAGTGTGAAAACCATCCCGGCACGATTGCGATCGGCATTTGCGTTGTTTGCGGCCAGCCGGTGTGCGGTGATTGTTCGACCGCCGATGGAACTAAAATGTATTGCGACGATATGACGCATTCTCAATTGACAACTGCCCACGTCAAACTTGGGGCTGTTGCAACCGAATTTGAAGCAGACATGATAATAAAAAATCTTTCTCTGAATGGAGTATCGGCACTTCAGTATTCCACGAAAAGATTCTCGCAGCTTTGTTCTCTCACGGATGACCGTTCCGTATCCATTTTTGTTAAGACCGAATCGATCGAAGAAGCACGGCGGCTCATCGAGGACATGGAGCTTGAAGAGTTTTTGAACCACGATGGGAGGCAACCGTGACGCCGAAATTTTCGAACCTTGTTTCCCGTGTGCTCGTCGCGCTCGTCGCCATTCCGGCAGTTCTTTTTATTTCATACAACGGCGGAATTCTTTTTTTTCTTTTTATCTGCGCGGTTTCTTGGCTCGCGTTGAATGAATTCTATGCCCTGGCGGTGTTGAAAGGAGCATCCCCCCAGCGAACCCTGGGGATTACAGCTGCGGTATTTCTCAACGGCGCTTTCTTTCATGAACGTATTCAATCGTTGATCGGGCGCGTGTTTTTCGATGGAGAATTCACGGCTCCATTTTTCACGACGCCGTCGATTGTCTTGATTGTCCTTCTGCTCTTCGTAGTTCTGCTGCTCATCATCGAGCTCTTTCGAAACAAGGGATCCGTGTTCGTCAATGCCGGATATACAGCCCTCGGAGTTGTGTATATCGGAGTCTTTCTCGGAACCTTCATCGGCATACGTGAATTATTCGGGAACGGATTTCCGTCGTTTCTCGTCCGGGATTATCTGAATGGCGTACACAGTGATTCCGGTGCTTCACCGCATGCAGTCGCCTACGCATGGGGAGGTTTGACGATTATTGCTATCTTTGCATCCATCTGGATATGCGACACGGCAGCGTATTTTGGCGGAGTGGCGACAGGGCGGCACAAGCTTTTTGTCCGTGTCAGTCCGAATAAAACATGGGAGGGTGCTGTGTGGGGATTCTTCGGGGCAATCGCAACGATGATTGCGGCTCAAAAATTTTACCTCCCCTATCTACAATTCCATCAGGCGTTGACAATCGGGATCATCATCGGGCTGTGCGGACAGATCGGCGATTTGGTGGAGTCCTTGTTTAAGCGGGATGCCGGCGTAAAAGACTCCTCAACCCTCATCCCCGGTCATGGCGGCGTGTTCGACAGGTTCGATAGCTTGATATTTGTCTCACCGATTTTGTATCTTTATTTAAACGTCTTCGTGCTGTCATGAACGAGTTGAGAAGAGGAGTCGGAGTGGACAAGCCGTCCAAGAAGATCGCGATCATCACGCTTGGCTGCGCAAAGAATCAAGTCGATTCCGAGGCGCTCTGGAGCCAGTTGCAAGGGAATGATCTCGAGGCGACCTCCGACGTATCGGAAGCATCAATCGCGCTCGTCAATACATGCGGGTTCATTGACGAAGCAAAAAAACAGTCTGTCGAGACGATTCTCGAAATGATCAAGTTGAAGAACGAGGGGAAGCTTGAGAAGGTGATCGTGATGGGATGCCTTTCCGAACGCTACCACGATGACCTCGCGAAAGAAATCCCTGAAGTCGACCGTTTCTTCGGGTCGAATGATGTTCCGATGATCGTTAACGAATTGGGGGGCAATTATAGGTATGAATTACTCGGAGAGCGCCAGCTCTCCACGCCTCACTATTCCGCGTACTTGAAAATTTCGGAAGGCTGCGATAATCCTTGTTCATTCTGTGCAATTCCGATCATGCGCGGTGTTCATCGCTCAAAACCTGCCGGCCAGGTCATGGACGAAGTGATGAAACTGGTCGACAAAGGAGTCAAGGAACTTATTGTGATCGGCCAGGATACGACGTACTATGGAATGGATATCTATGGTCAAAGGAAGCTTGGGTCGCTGCTCAACTCTCTGGCCAGTGTGAAAGAGCTCGAATGGGTTCGGTTGATGTACGTGTACCCTGCAAAATTTCCTCTCGACATCCTGCAGGTTTTTCAGGAAAACCCGAAAATTTGCCGGTACCTCGACATGCCGATACAGCATGCTTCGGATACTGTCCTTAAATCGATGCGGCGCGGGATAACGAGGCGTGCAACGGAATCGCTCATCGAATCGGTGCGGAAGGCAGTACCCGATATCGCGCTGCGGACGACGCTCATCACGGGCTATCCAACCGAGACTGAGCACGACGTCGAGGAGTTAGTCGAGTTCATTAAAGCCGTTCGCTTTGACAGGCTGGGTGTTTTTACGTACTCGCAAGAGGACGGGACCGGGGCGTATGGCCTCGGCGATCCGATTCCCCATGACGAGAAGGAAGCTCGCCGCGCAAGGATCATGGATGTTCAAAAAGAAATTTCACGCGAACGAAACGAAGGGCGCATCGGGAAAACTGCCCGTGCTGTTGTGGAGCGGTGCGAGGATGGTACGCATATCGGCAGGACAATGTGGGATGCTCCCGAGATAGACAATGAAATTTTTATCACGCCGGCAGATGGACGACACCTTTCCGTCGGCGAATTTGTTGATGTACCTGGTGACCGACGCCGCAGAGTTCGACCTTTACGGCGAGACAGTTTGACCGCAGTGTACAGCTGAAGAAAAATTTTATTTTCCGGCGCGCCGCCCAAATGCGAACACTCATCATCGGTGCATTCTTCTTTTTTGCTCAGATCGGTTCTCTCCGAGCTCAGGTCGACAATCGTTCAGATCGCGTCCCCGTCGGCACTCCCGAATTCTATCTTGATGCAATGAGCTTTCAGTCGAACGATTCGTCGGCAGCGCGAATTGACATCTATACCGAAGTTCCGTTCGAAGTGCTGCGGTTCGCAGCCCGCGACTCCGGGTTCGTTGCGCGGTACGAAATTACCATTGACATCCTTAATGACGATGGGAACGGAGTCATGGAGAAAACTTGGAACAAGGAAATTCGCCTGCGCGCTTTCGATGAGACGCAATCGAGAAGGGAGTTCAGTCCCGCCATGGGTTCGTTTACGCTGGCTCCCGGCAGCTATGAGATGCACACTGAATTGCGTGAAAGCGAATCGGGAAAGGCGTTTACACAAGTCAGGAAAATGAACGTTCCCAATTATGCAGCGACTCCGTTTTCGGTCAGCGACATCATGCTCGTGAACCATGTAACGACTGAGGGAGGGCAATCGACCATCGTTCCGAATGTTTCGGGAAACCTCTACGATCTTCCTCATGGATTTTCTTTTTTCTTCGAGGTATACAATAGAACCGGAGCTGATTCAGTCATCCTGACATATCAGGTGTTTGACAAAAAGAAAAAACCGATGTACTCGCACGCTGAGCGCCGCCGCCTGGACGGGAAAAAGACGGAGGTGATTTCAGAAATAGACAGCGCGCGGTTTCCGGCCGGTGTATATTTTTTGGACGTTGATGCCCAGACGGTACAAAATTCGGAGACGGCCGTGGCATACATCGCTGAAAAAGAACGTGAATTCGTGATGCGATGGGGAATTGTGCCGTCGACGCTTGCTGACATTGACCTTGCGATCAAACAAACAAAGTATATTGCCACAAGCAAAGAATATGATGCAATGGTGGATGCGACCACCCTTGAAGAAAAGCAAAAGCTTTTCCAGGAATTTTGGCGTAAACGAAACCCCAGCCCGGGCTCGCAGCACAACGAGAGGATGGAAGAATACTACGGCCGCGTTCTGTATGCAAACGAGCATTTTTCCCATTTCACTGAAGGGTGGCGTACTGATATGGGCATGGTCTACATCATCCTGGGGGCACCCAGCAGCGTTGACCGTCATCCGTTCGAGGTTGATTCTAAGCCGTACGAAATTTGGACCTATTACGATTTTGACAAGCAAATTGTTTTCGTCGATGAATCTGGTTTCGGTGATTTCCGGCTCGTCACACCGATTTGGGATATGGTGCAACGCGCTAATAAATAGTGTTGCCGCAGCCTCTGTGGACACCACCGTATCGCCGATCATGTGCCGCCGACAATTGCTCGGAGTATGTCTCGTGATGGGATTCCTGCCTTGCGTTCTTTTTTCCCAGACAAAAATCGTTTCGGTAGGGTTTTACGGGAATCACTATTTCTCGCAACGAGAGCTGCTTCAATTCCTTCCTTTTTCCCGCGAAGCCGGGCTTTCACAAGGGCGGGTAGACACGTCCATTCAAACGCTGATGGATCACTATCGGCAGGAGGGATTCTTTTTTGCAAGAGTCGATTCCGTTCAACGCACTTTTTCCACGGACAGTGCAGCCGTTGGGTTGGATTTTTTCTTGAATGAAGGGAAACAATCTCTCGTTGCGCGTATCGGAATTTCCGGAATGACGGTTTTTTCACCCGACGAGATGCGGAGTCAATTTGAAACGGTCCCGGGGGCGCTCCTTCACCAAGCGACTCTTGAGAAGGATATTGATAATGTTCTTATCCGGTATGAAAACAGCGGCTATCCTTTGGCAAAAGTGCATGTCGATTCTCTCCAAATAGATTCTCTCGACACTTCAAAATTATCGTTTGATCTTGCCGTGACGGAAGGGCCGCGAGTGTCTCTTACTGAAATCAAAGTTGAAGGGAATACGTCGACGCGGGGATATGTCATCGCGCGGGAAGCGTACCTTCGCCCGACCGAAATCTACGACCAGGAGAAAGTGGATGGCATCCGGCGAAGGCTCGAACGGCTCGCAATTTTTTCTTCCGTGGGGGAACCGCAATTGTATCTTTCTCACGACCCCGGCTCGGCTGACACTGTCTCTGGAGGAATATCGATCGCCGTGCAGGAAGGGAATACGAATAATTTCGACGGCATCGTCGGCTATGTTCCTCCAGCAGCCGGAAGGGGAAGCGGATATTTCACCGGCAATGTGTTTGTGTCGATGAGGAACCTCTTCGGGACGGGTCGGAAAGTCGTTGTACGTTGGCAGCAGGAGACTCAATTTACCCAGCAGCTCGAAGCGACCTACGACGAACCATGGGTCGCCGGTTATCCGGTGAACGCCGAGGTGGGCATTTTTCAGCGCAAACAGGATTCGACGTATATCAAGACAAGGTTTGATTTTCGGGCTGATGTCAATCTCACAACCGACCTATCGATCGCCGGCACCCTCAGCCAGGAGTCTGTTGTCCCCTCGGCGAATTTAACGTATTTTAGTGTGTTTGAAAGCAACGTTCTCTCGGTGGGAGGCGAAATCCACTATGATACGCGCGACGACATTCGCAATCCAACATCGGGGATCAGTTACGCAACGGCGTACAGCCGCGGTACAAAAAAAATTACAGGGCCTGAGCAATATCTTTCGCTTGCACCGAATCAGAGCTTCCTTGTCGAGCAGCTTTCGATGGACATGGAATGCTATGCCACCCTTTTCACAAGGCAGGTATTGTTTGCCGGGTTTCACGGAAAGAAGATTACTTCAGACCAGTTGGAGCAGAGCGATTTATTTCAGATCGGAGGGACGAATACCGTACGCGGTTATCTCGAAAACCAGTTTTACGGTTCGCAGGTCCTTTGGTCAAATTTCGAATATCGTTTTTTGACCGGCCGGCTTTCCAATGTTTTCGGTTTCGTGGATGCCGGTTATTTCTCGAAACCTCCCGACATCCTTCACGCTCTTCCTTCTCAGGAAAAATTTTTGTACGGTTATGGAGTAGGAACTCGTCTCGATACGTCGCTGGGCATTTTGCAGGTTAGCCTTGCGTTGGGTGAGGGAGATACATTTAGTACTGCGAAAATACATTTTGGGATAGCGAATAATTTTTAATCGCTGCCGTACGATACATCATAGCACCGAAGCTTGCAGCGTTAACGCTGGGGCGTTGAATTTACTAATCTTATACGCGCATTTCATTGTTCAATAGTCGCTACATTCTCCTCCTTCGCCCGTCGAATTTTATCATCACCGTTGCGTCGGTGTTTGTTTCGTGCTTGCTTGCAGGCGGAAATGCCGATGACATTCCCGCGATGACTCTCGCGGCGCTCGCCGCCGGACTTATCGGCGGCGGCGGCATGGTCGTTAATGACATTTTTGACATGGAGATCGACCGCGTCAATAAGCCTTCGCGGCCTTTGCCAAGCGGCGCCGTATCTCCGCGGTCTGCTGCAATTTTCTATGTTCTCCTGACTGCTGTTGGTTTGTTATTGAATCTTTTTTTACATTCGATTGCGCAAGCGATTGCAGGCGGCGCTGCCGTCCTCATTTTCTTTTATAGTTACAGATTAAAGAGCACGCCCCTCTTTGGAAATGTAACAGTTGGCCTGCTTACGGGAATGGCATTTATTTACGGAGGTGCCGCAGTTGGAAATATTGAACGGGCAATAGTTCCCGCGCTCTTTGCGTTTTTGATTAATGTTGGGCGTGAGCTTATAAAGGATATGGAAGACGTCGAAGGCGACGCGCTCCATCATGCCGAGACATTTCCGGTCAAGTACGGTATGAAATCAGCCTTAATTGTCGCAACGGTGTTTCTTGTCGGCGTTGTCGGGTCAACGATCATTCCATTTGTTAACCACCAATATGGGATAGTCTACTTTATCATTGTTATTGTCGGCGTCGATTGTGTTATCGCGTACGGCCTTTTCTCGATGTGGAAAGACGCCACACCGAAGAATCTGAACCGGCTTAGCACCATTCTAAAGTACGACATGCTGGTCGGATTAATTGCGATTTATCTGGGCTAGACTGAGTTAACGGTCAAGAATAAGGGAATATCTCAGATGGGAGATAACGAGCAACCTCACACTCGAATGAAGAGAACAATAAAAGACCTTCTTTGTTTCGAGCGACGGTATTGGGAGCGGAATATCCTACTCGTTGCTGGAGTCGATGAGGCCGGAAGGGGTCCGCTTGCCGGACCCGTCGTCGCCGCCGCCGTTATTTTTAAACCGGGAGTCCGTATTCCTTTTGTCGATGATTCGAAGAAACTTTCAGAAAATAGGCGGGAAGGTCTCTATCATGTAATCCGCCGGGAGGCAGTTGCAGTGGGTGTTGGGACAGTAAGCCATGACGTGATCGACCGAATCAATATCCTGCAGGCATCGATGCTCGCGATGCACAAAGCCATCGCGCAGTTGAGCATTCAGCCGGAACAGCTTCTTGTGGATGGAAATTTTTTTCGCCATGAAAATATACCGGTCGAAAACATCGTAAAAGGCGACACGTTGTCTCATTCCATTGCAGCGGCATCGATCATTGCGAAGGCGACGCGTGACGCACTCATGAGAGAATACGATATGGTATTTCCAAATTACGGGTTCGCAAAACATAAAGGTTACGGTACCCGGGAGCATGTTGCGGCGATTCGACGGTACGGACTTTCCGAGATTCATCGCAAAACGTTTCATGTTCCAAGCGAAGACTCCACTGACATTATAGTCAGAGCATGAATATTCCTGTCGCGGCTTCTTCATCTTCCGAGCGTCGATTGGTCGTGCTGCTAGTGCCGTTTCCGATATTAAATCTTGTATCATAACCGCAAAGGACGCTAAGATCGCAAAGAAGTTTTTGTGGAAAAAAATAAGAAATCCTTGCGTCCTTAGCGACCTTTGCGGTGAATTAGTTATCGGAAAACACAATATTTGTTTTGAGAAACAGCACGAGAATGACAACGTGAACATGCAGAATCAATTTCTGCGTTTTTTTTGGGGGGACAATTTTGAGAGAACGGGGGATGAAGTCCACGAGGGCGATCGGGAATAGCGGCGAACGCAATGCCGTTTCGTTCCTACAGCGGCAGGGATTTGCCATCCTTGACCGGAATTATACCTTTGATCATGGCGAAGTGGATGTTGTCGCAAGGGATGGAGACGTCCTGGTGTTTGTCGAAGTGAAACTGCGCCGCAATGGCAGGTTCGGTTCGCCGGAAGAAGCGGTCACGCCGGCGAAGCAAGACCTGATCCGGCGGACCGCGGAGGGCTATGTTCAGGAAAAGAAGTTGAACAATGTTTCTTGCCGTTTCGATGTTGTTGCAATTGTCGACGAGGATGGAGTGAAGAGGTTTGCGCACTACAAGAATGCCTTTTGACATTTTCAATTTACAATTTGCAATTTTCAATTGTTTTTCTACTGGTTATATCTTAAATCGTAAATTGCAAATCGAAAATTGAAAATGAAACCAATGAACCAACTCACAAAAACTTCATGACGGTATGAACGCTTTTCCATTTTTGCTCGGTGCCATGTGCGTGATGGCAATTATGTACCGCTACTACAGCGCGTTCATCGCGGCAAAGGTCATTGCGCTGAATGACAGCCGGACGACGCCTGCGCATGTTTTTACCGATGGAAGCAATTACATCCCGACAAATAAGTGGGTATTGTTTGGCCATCATTTCGCCGCCATCTCAGGGGCCGGGCCGCTTATTGGTCCTGTTCTCGCGGCACAATTCGGATTTCTTCCCGGATTTTTGTGGCTGTTGATTGGGGTTGTGCTCGGCGGCGCCGTGCACGATTTTCTTATTCTCGGCCTCTCAATCCGCCGCAACGGAAAATCGCTTGCTGAAATTGCCAGGCACGAAGTAAGCCCGCTTTCAGGGGTTATTGCATCCATCGCCATTCTCTTTATCGTGATCATCGCTCTGGCCGGACTGGGACTTGCGGTTGCGAATGCTCTTCACGACAGCGCATGGGGAACATTTACCATTGCGATGACAATTCCTCTTGCGTTGTTTGTCGGACTCTACATGTATAAAATTCGGAAGGGAAAAATTGCCGAAGCGAGCGTTATCGGCGTTATCGGCGTTCTCATTTCTGTTTTCGTGGGGAGTTACATCCCGGGCTCATGGCTCGAGCCGTATTTTACTTTTTCAAGAACAGGGATCATCAACCTGATGGCGGCGTACGGATTTGTTGCCTCGATTCTTCCCGTGTGGCTGCTTCTTGCCCCGCGGGACTATTTAAGTTCGTACATGAAAATCGGAACGATCGCCGCTCTTGTGGTGGGTGTATTTGTTGTCATGCCGGAGTTAAAAATGCCGATGGTGACGGACTTTATCCATGGAGGTGGACCGATTATTCCTGGGAAAATTTTCCCGTTCGTTTTTGTGACGATAGCGTGCGGGGCAATTTCCGGATTCCATGCGCTCGTTTCATCCGGCACAACGCCGAAAATGCTCGATAAAGAAAGCGACGCCCGGATGATTGGGTACGGTGCGATGCTCATGGAAGGATTGGTCGGGATCATAGCCTTGGTCGCGGCAAGTTCGTTGTTCCCGGGAGATTATTTTGCGATCAATGTTCCCGCTCAGAAATTTTCCGCCATGGGCATTCCGACGGTAAATCTGGCGGAGCTTGCGCGGGAAGTCGGCGAGAGCATCGCAGGGCGCCCCGGCGGGGCAGTGTCTCTTGCCGTTGGGTTCGCGCAAATCTTTACTGCATTGCCAGGGATGAAAGGCCTGATGTCATACTGGTACCATTTCGCTATTATGTTCGAGGCGCTGTTCATCCTCACGACAATCGATGCCGGAACACGCGTCGGCAGGTTTCTCGTGCAGGAGTTTATCGGCAAGTTTTACAAACCGTTTGAAAGAACGGATTGGATGCCGGGGACACTTCTTTCTACCGGATTCATCGTTTGTTCCTGGGCATATTTCATCCATACGGGAAACATCAGCAGTATCTGGCCTATGTTCGGCGTGGCGAACCAGCTGCTTGCAAGCGTGGCATTGTGTGTTGCAGCGACGGCAATCATCAACTCGGGAAAACAGAGATATGTCTGGGTGGCAATGGTGCCGCTTGTGTTCGTCTCCATCACCACCTTCTCTGCGGGTTTTCTCAATATCACCGATAATTTTCTTCCGATGACGGACAATCCGGCGACGAGGTTTCAGGGGTATTTGAATTCTCTTCTCACGGTAATCATTATGCTCTGCGCTGCGATCATTTTGGTTGATTCTGCCAGACGCTGGTACCTAATCCTGGTGAAGAAAGAGTATTTTACCGGGGGCCATCTGGTCTATGCTCCGAACGGGAAGAATGACCCGCCTGAATTCGGGTGTTGCTAAAAAATCAACGGAGGAGTTCTATGGAAGCTGTGAGTTCATCCTCTTGAGCAATCGAAGCTGCGATCTCTGATTTGCACAATTTTGTTTTCAAATATTTTCCATTCGTAAATTGAAATCTACCAAAAATTTTCGTATCATTATGACGATGTGAAATGAACCTGACGTGCTTAGAGCCGTCAGGTTTTTGTGTACCTAAAACTACCCTGCTTTTGTCAATGCCAAAACGAACAGACATTACATCGATACTTATCATCGGCAGCGGTCCGATTGTCATCGGCCAGGCGTGTGAGTTTGACTATTCCGGAACGCAGGCATGCAAAGTGCTGCGTGAAGAGGGCTACCGTGTCATCCTCGTCAACAGCAATCCCGCTACTATCATGACCGATCCCGACCTCGCCGACGCGACCTATGTGGAACCGATCACTCCCGAATTTGTCGAGATGATCATCGAAAAAGAAAGGCCGGATGCAATTCTTCCGACGATGGGGGGACAAACTGCACTCAATACCGCGGTCGCGCTGGCTGAACGAGGAGTACTGGAAAAATACGGCGTCGAACTGATCGGCGCGAAACTCGATGCGATAAAAAAGGCGGAAGACCGCCAGCTGTTCCAGAAAACGATGCGCGCTGCCGGGCTTCACATGCCGCGCGGCGGCTTCGTCTACAGCTATGAAGAAGCGCTGAAAATTGTCGACGGCATCGGTTTTCCTATCATCATCCGTCCGTCTTTCACACTCGGAGGAACCGGTGGAGGGATTGCGTACAACATTGAAGAGTTCCGCTCTATCGTCGAGCACGGCATCACGAACAGCCCAATTCACGAAGTCTTGGTCGAAGAATCGGTGATCGGTTGGAAGGAATACGAGCTGGAGGTGATGCGGGATACGAAAGACAATGTCGTGATCATTTGTTCGATTGAAAATTTCGACCCGATGGGTGTGCATACCGGTGATTCGATTACCGTTGCCCCGGCCCAAACGCTCACCGACAAAGAATACCAATATATGCGGGATGCAGCGATCACCGTGATGAGGGCGATCGGTGTCGATACCGGCGGCTCGAACGTGCAGTTCGCAATAAACCCCGCCGACGGAAAAATGTACATCATTGAAATGAACCCGCGCGTGTCGCGAAGCTCGGCGCTCGCGTCCAAAGCGACGGGATTCCCAATTGCTAAGATCGCCGCCAAGCTTGCGGTCGGGTATTCGTTGGATGAAATTCCCAACGACATTACGAAACTTACGCCGGCATCGTTCGAGCCGACGATCGATTATACCGTCGTGAAAATCCCGCGTTGGGATTTTGAGAAGTTCAAAGGGGTCGACGAGACACTCGGCGTGCAGATGAAATCGGTCGGCGAGGCAATGGCATTCGGGCGGACGTTCAAGGAAGCGCTGCAAAAAGCGTTACGGTCTCTTGAGACCGGACGCGCGGGACTCGGTGCGGACGGCAAGGATGCGTTCGACCACCGCAAACTTTCAGAAAAATCAAAAACCGAGTGGATACGGAAAGTGAAAGACCAGCTCCGGAGGCCGAAGCCGGCCAATATTTTTTTCCTTCGGTACGCTTTTCAGCTTGGATTCACAATCGAAGAGATTCACGCGCTTACGAAAATCGACCCCTGGTTTTTGTTCAACATCAAGCAGATCGTCGATGCCGAAAATGAACTTTCGGGGCTTGTGGCAGAACACGATGCAATGAAAAACAGACTTTCTGCAATAACATCGGAAGCTCTTCTCAAGGCTAAGCAATACGGATTTTCCGACAAACAGCTTGCACATCTCTGGAAGACGGATGAAGATGCCGTCAGAGATTTGCGGAAGAAACTCGGCGTTATTCCCGTTTTCAAAACAGTCGATACGTGCGCAGCGGAGTTTGAAGCCCATACGCCGTATCATTACTCGACATACGAGAAGGAGGATGAATCCGTTCGTTCAGCAAAAAAGAAAGTGATTATCCTCGGCGGCGGACCGAACAGGATCGGACAAGGCATTGAGTTCGATTATTGCTGTGTTCACGGCGTCTATGCCCTGCGCGAAGAAGGGTACGAGACGATCATGATCAATTGCAATCCCGAGACGGTCTCCACCGATTACGATACGACCGATAAATTGTATTTTGAACCGCTCACGGTCGAGGATGTGTTGAATATTTGCGAGCACGAACAGCCGGAAGGAATTATCGTGAGTTTCGGAGGACAAACACCGCTGAAGATTGCGAAAGAGCTTGAATCGCACGGTGTTCGCATTCTCGGTACTTCGACGGATGGGATTGATGTTGCCGAAGACCGGAAGCGTTTCGGCGCGTTGCTGAGGCAGCACAAGATTTCACACCCAAGGTATGGGACAGCGTTTTCAATCAAAGATGCGGTCCTCGTGGCGGAAGAAATCGGATTTCCCGTGCTTGTTCGCCCGTCGTATGTTCTTGGCGGAAGAGCGATGGAAATTTGCTACAACACGGCGTCGCTCAAAGAATACATGAAAAGAGCGGTTGACGTCTCTCCCGAGCATCCAATTCTCATAGACAACTTTTTGGAGGATGCATTCGAGTTCGATGTGGATGCCGTGTGTGACGGCGACGACGTGCTGATCGGCGGCGTTATGGAGCATATTGAAGAAGCGGGCATTCACTCGGGCGACAGCGCGTGCGTTCTTCCCCCCTTCATGCTCAGTGCTGAAAAAACCGATGAGATTATTCGGATCACAAAAAAACTCGCCCATGCTTTGAAGGTTGTCGGGTTGCTGAACGTGCAATTCGCGATGAAAGATACTGTTGTGTATGTGTTGGAAGTAAACCCGCGTGCGTCCCGCACGGTTCCGTTCGTCAGCAAGGCAACCGGCCTCCCGTTGGCGAAAGTAGCCGCGAAAGTGATGGTCGGGAAAAAACTCAAAGAGCTGGGCGTTTTGGATTTTGATTTCAAGAAAGTGAAGCACATCTCCGTTAAAGAAGCTGTTTTTCCTTTCTCGAAGTTTCCCAAGGTAACGATGTTTCTCGGTCCTGAAATGCGCTCGACGGGTGAGGTCATGGGAATATCCGGTTCGTTCGGAGCATCGGTCGCAAAGTCTCAGATCAGTGCCGGCAATGCACTCCCGGAGCGGGGGACTATTTTTGTCAGCGTCAATGAAAATGACAAGAATGAAAAGACGATCGAGATCGTAAAAGAATACATCAAACTCGGTTTCACCATTGTTTCTACCGAGGGTACCTCGAAATTTCTCACGTCGCACGGGATCGCCAACAAGCAGGTTTTCAAAGTGCAGGAGGGGCGGCCGAATATTGTCGACCATATCAAGAACGGCGAGGTCGACCTGGTGATCAATACTCCGCTCGGAGAAGAGTCGCGTTTTGACGAATATTCCATCGGCTGGGCTGCCATCGAGCACAAAGTTGCATTTATTACGACGCTTTCGGCGGCAGCGACTGCGGTGAGAGCTATTGAAGAAATCAGGCATGGGAAGATGTCGGTGAAAAGCCTGCAAGAATTCCATCGAGTATAAGTTCGTGATGGCAAGTGTGGCACCGCAACGGTGTCGTGGTCGTTAACGGGTCAAATCAACACGGCTTCAATCATTAGCATTTACCTCTCAGATAGTATTCGAAGCATCAAGGGGATGCAACAATAACTGCGTAAGAAGATTCTTTCGAGAATGTTTGATTTTTTCGTCACAACTTTTTAAATAAAAGATCGACTCGGCTGACGTTCGGGCTGTCCGCCCAAAATAGCCTCAAATGTCGGAAATCACAACTCTCCCCCTCCCCTTGACACATACCCTCCTATGTATTAAATTGATTAGGTTAATACATCTATTAAAACCTTTACTTTAAATGACACTTTCCAGAGCAAAAGGCCTTTAGTGGCAAAAATTGTTCATCTTTCGCTCATTGTTATGCTGTTCATCAGCATTCCTCTTCGCCCGCTAGCCGCTCAAAGCAGCACCGCAGGAATTCAGGAGGAGCAGGACTACGCGTTTGCGTTCGGGCTATACCAGGACAAACTATACCAGCTCGCCTCCGACCAATTTCAGAAGTTCATAGATCAGTATCCCGCCAGTTCCAAGCGTCCCGATGCGATTTTTTTGTATGCTGAATGCCGGTATGCGATGGGAAATTACGACGAGGCGATTTCCGTGCTAAAATCGTTCACTCGCGAGTTTCCGAGACACAAACTCCGCCCCGATGCATTGTTCAGGCTTGGAGAAGCCAATTTCAAGCTTCATCATTTTATTGATGCCATTCCATTTTACAAGGAAATTGTTGAAAGTTATGGGGAGACCGACCTCGCGGGTGAAGCGTCATATTGGATCGGCGAGGCATACTTCAAAACTGACGATTTTGCTTCGGCTTCAAAGTACTATACAATCAGCGCTGAAAAGTACCCCGCAAATAAACTTGCCGACTACGCATTGTACTCACTGGGCTGGGCGGCAGAACGGCAAAAGGATTATCAAAAGGCGATTGGATTTTATCAAAGGCTGTTGGGCGAAAAGAAGCAGAGCGACCTACGTTCTACGACAGCCGTTCGTATCGGCGAGTGCTACAGCAAAAGCGGACAATTTCAGAAGAGCATCGATTATCTTGCATCGGCAAAACCTTCAATCACAGATTCAACAGAAAAAGCCGAAGCCGATTATTGTACCGCGGAGGACTACTATAATCTGCAGGATTTTGCGAAAGCGCGGGCTCTTTATCAAGAGTTTTGTAAGGACTATCCGTTGAATCCGCTTGTGCGCACCGTGAGCTACTCAATAGGCTGGACGTATCTGAAGACAAATGATTTCACTAAGGCCACTGCCGTATTTGGCGATCTTGCTGCAGGAGCAGACGATGTCGCCTACAATTCGCTTTTCCGCGAAGCTCAATCCGTTCGGCTGTCGGGCGACACAAAAAAAGCGCTGGAGATATTCAATCAAGTGATTACTTCACGCCCCAGCGGCGAATATGCGGATAATGCTCTGTTCGAATCGGGGATGATTCATTACGAACAAAAGGATTATGATGCGGCTATCTCTTTTTTTGAACAGGTGCCGAAGAAATACCCGTCCGGGGATGCGGCTCCTGACGCTTACCGAATGCTTGGAGAATCGTACATCGCGAAGAAGAACTACGAAGAGGCAGCAAAGGCTTTTCACGCAGTCAAAGGCGTTGGTCCTGCGAACGATTCGGTGAAAGGAGATGCGGCTTTCCAGGAAGCCTGGGCGCTGTACAAATTACAGAAGTACTCGGATGCCGCAGCGTTGTTTGCTTCTTTCTTGAAAGAACATCCGCAGCATGCAAAAGCTATTGAAGCATTCTTCTGGGCGGGGGAATCAAATTTCCAGGCCGGTCAGTTTGCGGATGCAGAGAAGTATTACGGTCAATTTATCAAGCAAGGGGCGGGGCAGCCGAAAATTCCGGACGCGCGATACGGTCTCGCGTGGAGCTACTTTAAGCAAGGGAAATATAAGGACGCAGCGGAAACTTTCGTGAAAGTGTTAAGCAGCGGAGGCTCATCGCAGTTTGCGTTCGATGCACAGCTGAGACTCGGCGATTCATATTATTACATGAAAGAATATGCAAACGCAGCCGGCGCTTACCGGGGGGCGATTCAGTCCTTTCCTGCGAAAGATGGAATCGATTACGCATATTATCAGCTTGCTCAATCCGAATACAAATCCGACAAATTCGATACCGGCATAAAGGATTTTGAAGACCTTATATCACGATTCCCCAATTCCGGCCTCGCAGCCGAGGCTGAATACGGCATCGGATGGATATATTTTCAGTCGAAAAAATACGACAAAGCGATCGGTATATTCCAAACTCTTATTTCGCGGTATCCGAAAAGCGAGCTTCTTCCCAAGGCATACTACAGCATTGGAGATTCGTACTACAATCTGGAAAAATATACCGAGGCGATCCAGGCATACCAGAGTGTTGCAACGAAATTTCCCGGGTCCGCGTATGCGAGCGACGCGGTCAACGGCATCCAGTACCTGTTACGTTTTGCTTGACAAGCCCGCGGACGCAGTTCGCTCAATCGATGACTACATAAAAAATAATCCCTCTGCAAGGACTGCGGACGAATTGTTCTACAAGAAAGCGGACATCTATTTTAGCCAGAAACAATATGATGACGCCGTTAAGGCATATCAGGAATTTCTTCAAAAATTTCCGAAGAGCAAACTGGCGCCCGATGCATATTACTGGACGGGAAAATGTTACGCTGCGTTGAACAACAATCCGGCGGCGCATGACGCGTTTCAAACGATCGCGGCAAAGTACCCGTCCAGCAAGCTCGCAAGCACCGCATTGTTCGAAGAAGGGGGCGTTTACGCTCAAGAAGGAAAACCTACCGAAGCGCTTGCTTCGTTCGCGAAAATTCAGGAGCAATATCCGAAATCGGACGAGGCTGCTGATGCCTCGTACCAGCAAGGGGTCGTGCTGAAATCCACGAATCAGACCGATGACGCCGTCAGAAAGTTCGAAGCGACGATTACGCAGTATCCGAAATCCGCTGCAAGCGACAGGAGCAGGGTGGCACTCGGATGGATGAATCAATCTGTGGAAAATTATACTCGCGCGTTGGAGTACTTCAAAGCTGTTGCTACAAACCGGACGGACGAACTTGGCGCCGAAGCACAGTATGCCTTAGGTGTTACACAACAATCGTCCAACAATTATTCCGAGGCAATTCTTTCATTTCTAAGGGTGAAGTATGTGTTCCCGTCGGCGGAGGATTGGATCACAAAAGCATACTTCAATCTTGGCGATTGCTACGAAAAAACAAATCAAAAACAAAAAGCAAAAGAAGCGTACAATATTGTCATCAAACAGGGGGGTGAACTTGCTGCGGAAGCCGAGCAAAGACTTCGGAAGCTGGAGCAGCTCTGATGAACATGTTCCGTCTTCATAGTCTCTTGATTATGATGCCATTTTTTTTGATTGCTTCTCTCTCTGCGCAGGAAAAAAAAGAGCCGGCGCAACGCGATGCTGCAGTGCCGGACCAGACTGAGGTACCGCTTCCCAAAATTGACCTTCCTGAATTTCTTATCACGGGGCAGGAAACGATCGACCTTCCTGTCTCAACCAAATCCATTTTTGAGGAGGACAATGTTTATGTTCCCGGTTCACCGATGCCGGGGCGAAAAGATGCGGGGATCAATGAGGAAGTGAAGCTGCAGAAAGACTTCACCGGGCCGGCCGGCCAAATGAACGGAAAAGTGTTGGGAGGGATGGGCAATTACACATCGCCGTACATGGAAGGATGGTTTGGGAAGAATTACGACAGTGGAGGAGTTTTATTTCACGCAAATTATGCGTCGAGTAGCGGACAGGTAACGGATGCAAACTGGCAAAAAACCGGATTCGGAATGCAGGGTGATTATCTTTCCCCTCAATCGTTTGGCATTATCGCCGGCAGCAGATTGAACGGCGGGTTAAATTTCTCCGGACAAACATACCGGGCGTACGGTTCTGCAGTGCCGTCGCAGCTGAGGACGCTGAACGATGTGAACCTTAATCTTGGACTCGCTTCACGGACGGCTGCCAGCGACAACCTTGATAATGCGATCGATTATTCGGCGGCTCTTTCATGGAAAGGAACGTCGTTGGACGACTCGGTTAATTCTTCACAAAATGATTTTGGAGTGTTGGTTTCCGCGTCAACCCGAAAAAGCGACATTCAACTGCGCGGCTCAATGGAGTATGTTTTGTCGGACGTTTCCATGCAGATCCCTTCGACTATCGAAACACATGTACCCGAGTGGTTTGACCTGCGTTTTTCGGGGGAAAAATTTCTTTTCCCCGAACTGCAGGCAACGCTGACGGTCCAGCAGTTTATCTATAGGGGAAATCTTTCGGTCGCGAGCGGAAGATTGTATCCCGGCGCCCAGCTCCGCTATTTTATGAACGATGCGGCAACGGTGTACCTTTCGATAGCGCCGACAGTAGAAAGGAATACCCTTGCCTCGCTTGTTAATTCCGATAAATATATTCAGAATAGGGAAGAACTGAGGCCAAGTGAAGTCCCGTTCGCATTGACGTTCGGTTCGGAATACACGTTCAGCGATAAATTTTATGGAAACGGCTTCCTGTCGTACAGCTCAGTCCAAAATTTTCCCGTTTTTATTGAATTAAATAGTGCAAAAGTCTGGGATGTTATGTATCTTCCCAAGGTAGCGGTAACGCGGCTTGAAGTGGAAGGTTCATACACTTTTTCCCGGGAGAATTCGGCTACGTTTGCAGGCTCTGTAAATTCTACGCAAGCGAAGGATTCGTCAAATGCTGTCCCGAATATTCCGATGTTCACAGTGAGCGGTGTGTATCGCCGTTTGTTCAGCAGCGGTATTGCTGCAGAGATTTTCGCGGAATATTTCTCCAAGCGGTGGAAAGATTTTGCACACTCAGGTGCGAATGCAGGATATGTTGACGTCGGGGGTAAGGGAGAGTATCAACTCCTGAAGAACCTCCGTGCAGTTATGCAAGTGGATAATATATTAGACCGGCAATACTATGTGTGGGATGGATATGTTGAGCGGCCGTTGTTCATTTCTTTCGGCGTAACGTACACTTGGTGATTGGAAAAATAGTCTCTTTTTTTCACATAGGAAGGAGGTAGTACAACATGCCTAATCTCAATCTTAAAGCGGGTGCTCCTGCACCGATGGCAGGAGTGAGGCCGACCGGGAAGCCCGGCGGCGATGGATCGGGAGGCAAGAAAATTGCGGGTTTGCCAATGCCGGTTGTCATCGTGCTTGTGGTGGTCATACTTCTCGGCGGAGGATACTATGCGTTGAACAAAGCCGGAATTATCGGCAAGAAAAAAGCCGCACCGGTCGTTGTTGCACCGCCGCCCGCTGTCGAAGATACTGCGGCTGTAGCTGCGGCTGTCCCTGAGAATGAGGGTTTGGTAGAATTCAAGGAAAAGCCGGCTATGGGTGCCGATAAAAAAACGGCTTCGACGGCAAGTGCGAAATCGTCGACGGCCGGGATGGCCTCGGTAAATGCCGCTCCGAAGATTCCGATGTCGGAGAACGGACGTTACAGTGTTCAGGTATCGTCATGGTCGAGTGAGCAAAAAGCAAAGATCGAAGCAGATGTTATGACGCGGGCAGGCTATCCGGCATTTGTTGAAAAAGCTAATGTTTGGGGGAGGGAAAAACGCTTCCGTGTCTACGTTGGACGGTATGACAGCGATAGAGCGGCACGCAGTTCTGCCGAGAAAATCGCACACATGCTTGAAAGCGGCTATTGGGTTGTCCGCTTGAGTAAATAAATCTTCATTGCGCACAGGAGAATTGATGAATCTACTTGAGCTTTTTTTGAAGGGTGGGATCGTGATGTGGCCGATCCTTTTTTGTTCTCTTCTCGCGGTGGCGATTATCTTCGAGCGTTTCATCGTTCTGCGAAGGGCAAAATTCGATCCGAAGCCGCTCATGCTCAAATTGCGCAGTGCGTTGTCGCGGAACGATGTTGTCGGTGCTCTCAATGCCTGCTCGCAAAGCAACGCTTCCGTACCGATTGTCCTTCGCAAAGGAATCGCCAGTATAGAGAGCGGCACCGAAGCCGTACGGGCGACAATTGAATCTGCCGGGAAGGAAGAGGTTAACCATCTCGAAAATCATCTTGGGATCCTTGCGAACATCGCAGGCATCGGGCCGATGCTCGGATTTCTCGGGACGGTTGTTGGAATGATTAATGCCTTCCGCACGATTGAGATGCTCGGGGGAAATGTGAATTCAGGGAATCTTGCGGGGGGAATCTGGGAAGCGATGCTCTCCAGTGCTTTCGGGCTCGTTGTCGGTATCCCAGCGTTAGGTTTCTATAACTATTTCGTGGGAAGAGTAAGCCAGGTTACGTTTTCACTGGAGGCCTCGACGGATGAATTTCTCGGTTTCTTGAAACCTGTAGCGCACCCTGCGGCCGAGCCTGCTCATACGGTCAATAAAGAACAGCGTGTGAGAAAGGTGTTCTCAGAAGAGGACGAATTCTTTGAACCGAAAGACTAAGAGTCTGTAAGCAAATGAAATTTACACCGCGGAACAAGTTCAATCCTGCATTTAACTACGCATCGTTCGCCGATATGGTGATGCAGTGGCTCATCTTTTTTCTTCTCTCATGGTCGTTCGTTGTAACACCCGGAATCAAAGTCCAGCTCCCGAAAATGCAAACGGGCGAGGTGCAGTCTGACCGGCAGTCCGTTGTGACGCTGACAGGGACGGGGAGGATTTTTCTGGGCAACGAAGAAGTTACCAAAACGACTCTCGCACAGAAGCTCATCCCCATCATCGACCGCGACCGCGATCATGTCATCGTGGTTCGTGCTGATCAATCGGTATCGTTGCAGAGCGCCGTCGATTTGATCGACATCGCCAAGGGCGTTGGCGCTCAACGATTCATGATCGCAACGGAAGCCACGACGCCGACTGGACAGTAAGGTAAGAGCTATGACGCGCGAAACGACCTTCGGCTGGACCGGCTCCATCGTTCTTCACATCGCTGCTGCTTTTATTTTTTTTCTCGTTCGCCCATCGCAGCCGGATTCACAACAACAGGAATTTGTCGAATTTTCGTTTGGAGGAGGTATAGCATCGTCCTTCGGACCAATGCCAAAGGGGGATGTGTTACCTGAAGGCACTCCGCCTCCTCCAATCGGTCAGGCCGGTGTTGTTGCAACCGGGGTTGGCGTTGACCTCCCGACACAACAGAATACGCTTCCTTCCGATGAAATTGTTAATTCGAGACCTACAAAAAAATTGGAGGCGAACGATAATCCAATAGCAATGCCCGGAGAAAGAAAAGGGATGGCCGATGTCCAACGTGAAGCACCGGCGTCCTCATCGCTCGGATTTCCAGGCGGAGATAAAAATGCTGTCGGAACGCCAGGCATTCCAACCGGTTCAGAGGTTGCGTCGCCGTTCAATGCCGGCGGAGCCGGGAGTTCCATTGGAGATAATATTTCGTACAATGTCCAGTGGGCCGGTGGAAGAAGCCGAAATCTGATTTCCGGCGATTTGCCGAAATATCCGCCCGGCGTCAATGTCGACGCACAGATCAAGCTGCGTGTAGTAGTTCAGCCGAGAGGGACGGTTAAATCGATTCAGCCGCTGCGGAAAGGGGATACCCGGTTGGAAAATGCCGCAATCAAAGAAGTGCGGTTGTGGAGATTTCAGTCATTACAAAGCGCTCAACCGGCACTCGACCAAGTGTGCACGATAATCTTCAACTTCAAAGTCAAGTAGATCCTTTCTTTTTCATCCCCTTCAAATATAAATAGTAGAATATTGCTTCGCCGGCTGTCAGGATGGTAAGCGAGAGTGCATCCCTGTCGAAGTATATCCCGAATCCTTTTTCATTCATAAGGAATTTCAGTATAAAAGTGCTGATGCTCCATCCGACGGAAAACACAATTCCCATAAAGGCAACTGCAAGCGCTCCCGCTCCTTGTCCTTCTTCCTGGTACTGGTTCGTAAAGGCATACACCGCGGCGACAGTGTGAATATAGAAAACGAAAAGTGTGATCATAATGTTCTAGTGCAGTTTCTAATATTAAATCTTGTTTTCTAACCGCAGAGGACGCTAAGGTCGCAAAGAGTTTTTTAAAAAAGTTAGAAATTTTTGCGTCCTTAGCGCCCTTTGCGGTGAACTAGTTATTGAAAAATACAATATTTGTTTTGAGAAATGGCACTCGAATATGCGCGTTGCCATAATGGGTTCAGTAAGCATCCTTCCCAAAAATGACTGCTCGTATTGTTTTTAAGATAATTTTCATATCGAAAACAAGGGACCAATTCTCGACGTAATAGATGTCGTATTTTGTCCGTTCATCGATCGGTGCATCGCCGCGAAGGCCGTTGACTTGCGCCCACCCTGTCATGCCGGTTTTCACGCGATGGCGTTCGAGATAGCGTGGGATTTTCCCTTTGAATTGTTCGACGAAGAACGGCCGCTCGGGCCTAGGTCCGACGATGCTCATTTGTCCGGTCAGAACATTCCACAGTTGAGGAAGCTCGTCCAAACTTGTCCGGCGGAGAATCCTTCCGATTGCTGTCGCGCGCGCGTCTCCTTTTTTTGCGCGGATAGGCCCGGTGGAAACTTCCGCGTCGGTATGCATCGTCCTGAACTTGATGACAAAAAATGGCTTGCCGTCCAGGCTTATTCTTTCTTGGACGAAAAAAATCGGACCGCTGGATGTCAACTTAATGATGGCGGCAAGAACCAGAGTGAACGGCAGAGTGAGCAGAAGAATAAGCGATGAGAAAATAACGTCGAATGCGCGCTTGCTGATGCGGTTCCAGGTGGAGAGCGGTATTTCTTTAATCTTGATGAACGGTATGCCTTCTATATCTTGAATGCGGACGCGGCTTGTCATCATGTCCAGCATGTCGGGTACCATCATCAATTCAACGTTCAACCCTTCGGCGTCGCGGATCATTTCCAAAAGCTGGGGGTGTTCTTTGTACGACAGCGCGATCAGTGCTGCCTGGAGGCGGTATGTCGTAATACCGTTCGGTAATTCTTTAATAGAGCCGAGATATTTTGCCGCGGAAAGTCTTGACGTCGAGACAGCCGGTGAATCCGCATAATATCCTACAACTTCGTACCCGAGGGAGGAATGGGAAGTGAGAACGGAAAAAATTTCATCGGCAGCGTCGTTGGAACCGACGATGGCTACGGTTTTCAACTCTTTTCCGCGCCGATAGAGGAGCTTCTCAAACTCCATAATGAAGAACCTGCCGGTCGTTATCGTTGCGATAGAGGTTCCCCATAAAAGGATGAATACACCGCGCGAAAATGAAAAGCCCCGGTAGAAGAACGTCGCACTCATAACGATGAGCAGCCCGATGGTAACCAGCCGGACAATCGCAAAGAACTCGTCGCTCAGGTGTGAATTACGGCGGGCTCCGTACAGCCTGCGCGACTGAAAGACCATCAGCCATACCGGGATAAAGATGAGCGAACTGTTCGCATACGTGGAAAGAGGCGGGATGCCGAGTGTCACCTCGAACGTCGATGTGAGAGGAGAAAAAAAACGAAGCCAGTACCGATAAAAGAAACGCAGCTTCAATGGCGGCAGCGTCTGAGATGACGGCGAGAAGCGGAATGAGAAAATCGTTGCGGCGCTGGTTCGACATTGGTGGCTGTGGCTGGTTTCAGACTGGATAAATATATCGAAAATCGGGGAGGGGATCAAGAAGCGGCGGCCATCGTAGAGCTATTCATTGGTCAGCTGGCGGACACCTTCTTTTCACCATTCCATGATTTTTCGGAAAAAGTGTCCGACAACTGCTGTCTATGAGATTACATCCACCCGTTCTTTTTGTACCACTCTACGGTTTCTCGTATCCCTTCGGAAAGAGTAACGACCGGGTTATATCCAAGATCATGTTTGGCCTTCCTTGAATCAAACGTCCAATAGTCCTGAACCATGTCGCGGCCTTTTTCGAAATTCAGGACCGACGGCTTTTCACTGAATGACGAGAAGAATCCTGCAATGACTGCCACTGCATACACCAATGGCTCCGGAAGTCGAACACGGAAAGCGTTTTTACCCATGACTTGCTTTGTTGCATCACCGATTTCACGCCAAGTATAGGCGCGATCACTCCCCAAAAAATACGTTTGTCCCGCCGATATATCGCTTTCACCGGCGAGCATAATCCCCGAAACAAGATCTGTGGAATGCACCAAACTCACTAATTTGTCTTTGAACCCAACGAGCGGTTCCAGGCCCTTGTTTATCGTATTGAAGTAGTCGAATGTTGCAGGATCTCGCGGTCCGTAGACGGCAGTCGGACGGACGATCGTGATCGGAAGCGAGTCTTTAAATTTCAGAACTTCCAATTCGGCTTCCATCTTGCTTTTTCCGTAGGTGGTAATAGGATGGTATGGAGTGGTTTCATTGACCATTGATGAAGCGTTCCCAGGGCCGACAGCTGCGCCGCTGCTGACGAAAATGAATTTCTTGAGATGTGGATTTACACGCGAAGTAATCTCCACCACGTTTTTTGTGCCGTCTCTGTTTTGCCTGTAGAAGCCTTCCTTGTTCCTCGACCCCACAACGCCCGCAACATGGTAGACGCAGTCGACACCGGAAATTCCCTTTTCGAGTATGTTCGTAGAAAAGAGATCTCCGACAAAAAACTCTACCGGGAGATTTTCCAAATACCCTTTCTTTTTATCGTTGCGGATCAAGCAGCGAACCGTGTATCCCCGTGACAGGAGACGCTCGACAAGATGGCTGCCGATGAAACCCGTTCCCCCTGTGACAAATGCCGTGCGTGAAATCATATTTTGATAGTGTTACAGTTTGAAAATCTAGACAAAAAAAGGGCTGTCATGCCAGCGAAAGCTGGCATCTAGGGCAAATAAACTGGATTCCGGCTTTCGCCGGAATGACTTTTACTTTTAAAGCGTAACATTACCCATATTTTCTTTCGGTTGACTTTTTTTTGACGATAGAGTATATTAAAAACACTTTTAATAATCAACGAAGCTTATTAAAGGTGGATTGTGGCGTTGCGGACGGATACTTTTGTGTTGGCGGACATTTTCTTTGACAAGGAGACATCTTGGATCTATTTGATAAGTGTTCAAATTTTACTCTTGCTGATGACGTTAAACAAAAAGGTTACTACCCATATTTTCGGCCTATTCAAGCGAATGAAGGACCCGTCGTCCAGATGGAAGGACGGCAGGTCATTATGGCCGGTTCAAATAACTACCTTGGTCTTACCGCTCATCCCAAGGTAAAGGAAGCAGCCATAGCAGCCATTCGCAAGTATGGTACCGGCTGTTCCGGTTCCCGCTATCTTACCGGTACGCTAGACCTCCATATCGAACTGGAAGGCCGCCTGGCAAAGTTTCTCGGGAGCGAAGACTGCCTCCTCTTCAGCACGGGTTTTCAGACCGCCCAGGGAATTATCCCGACGCTCGTGCAGCGCGGGGAATATGTTGTGTCGGATAAGGACAATCATGCGTGTATTGTCGCCGGCAACATGATTGCGCTGGGGATGACAGCAGATGTTGCCCGGTACAAGCATAACGATATGAAACATCTTGGAGTAGTACTTTCTAATCTTCCGCTCGACGCGGGAAAGCTGATCGTGTCGGACGGTGTGTTCAGCACGTCGGGCGAAATTGTTGACCTTCCAGCGCTTGTTGCAGTCGCAAAGAAATATAACGCACGTATCTTGATCGACGACGCTCATTCAACGGGAGTGATCGGGAAAGGGGGCCGCGGCACGGCGAGCTATTTCAATCTTGAAGCCGATGTCGATTTGACCATGGGAACGTTCAGCAAAACATTTGCGTCGCTTGGCGGTTTTGTCTGCGGGAAGCGATCCGTCATTAATTACATGAAACATTTTGCCCCGGCGTTAATTTTCAGCGCAAGTCCGACGCCGGCATCCGTTGCTGCCGCACTGGCCGCGTTGGTTATTCTGGAAGCCGAACCGGAACGTATCGCGAAGCTTAATCACAATGCCACAAAAATGCGGAACGGATTTCGGTCGATGGGCTTTAAAATTATCGACGGACATGATTCGGCGATTGTTCCAGTGATCATCGGTGAGACGGATAAGACGCTCGTCTTCTGGCGCGAGTTGTACGATGCGGGCGTTTTCGTCAATGCATTCGTACGGCCGGGCGTGCCGCCGGGATTGGAAATGTTGAGGACAAGTTACATGGCGACGCATGAAGATAAGCATCTCGATAAAATTCTAGAAATTTTTGGCATTATCGGGAAAAAGCTCGGCGTGATTAGCTAAACAATCCTTTTTCAAAATTTAGAAAAAGCCATGCCGGGTTAAGACCTTCGCGTGGCTTTTTAATAATAAGGGAGTACCTTCATGGAGAACATTTCCGTCCTGCCCGTTCGTTCAAAAAGCGACGAGAAAAAGTTTATTCGGTTCTTATGGGATATTTATGCGAACGACCCGCTGTGGGTTCCGCCGTTAATGATGGACAGGGAAAAATTAATCGACAGAAAAAAAAATCCGTTCTATGCACACTCCGATATGGAACTCTTTCTTGCCGAGCGGAATGGCAAAGTGGTGGGGCGCATCGGTGCCATTATCAACCATAACCACAACAAAGAGCACAACGAGAACATCGGTTTCTTCGGATTCTATGAGTCCATCAATGACCAGGCGGTTGCGAATGCTTTGTTCGATGCCGCAAAAAAGTATTTGCAGTCGAAAGGTGTCACAGCCATGCGCGGGCCGGCAAATCCGTCGGTCAATGATGAGTATGGTTTGCTCGTCGAAGGCTTTGACCGAAGTCCGGTTGTTTTGATGACGTACAATCCCCCTTATTATGCGACGCTGTTCGAGAAATACGGCTTCAAGAAACTGAAAGACCTGTATGCGTATCTTCTTGATCAGGATACCGTGTATTCCGAACGCTTCGTCCGGTTCAACGAACTCGTGAAGCAGCGAGAGGGATTGACATTCCGGTCTGTCGATATGAAACATTTCAAAGAAGAAGTCGACCGGATCAAGGTGATGTATAACAAAGCGTGGTCGAAAAATTGGGGCGCCGTGCCGATGACCGATGCGGAATTCGATGCTCTCGCCGCGGATTTAAAGCCGGTGGTTGTCCCCGATTTGATCATTATGGCTGAGGCAAAAGGGAAGCCGATCGGTTTTGCTCTCTCACTTCCCGACATCAACGTTCCGTTGAAGTATAATAAGAGCGGAGGATTGTTGACCGGCCTATACCATCTGTACACAAAGAAGAAGCTTATCGATCTGGTCCGTATTATCGTTCTCGGAGTTATTCCTGAACAGCAAAGGACGGGCGCCGCGGGCGTGTTGTTTTATGAGACTGCCGTGAGGGCAAAGAAGCTCGGCTATAAATACGGTGAAGCAAGTTGGGTGCTCGAAGACAATATCATGATGAACCGTGCCGCAGAAATGATGAGCGGAAAACGTTACAAGACGTACAGGATTTACGAAATGGGAGTTTAATAAAAGAAAGTTAAAAGTGAGAAGTGAATAGTCAAAGGTGAGATGAGGAACATGGAGCTGAACCATGTTCTCATAAAGCAGCCTTACTTCTAACCTCTCACGCGTATCGAGAATTCTAAACACAGGACAAACGCCATGGCAGTGAAAAAAGTTGATAAAATATGGATGAACGGAAAACTTGTCAATTGGGACGACGCAACGATCCACGTGATGTCGCATGTCGTTCATTACGGCAGCAGTTGGTTCGAGGGTATTCGCTGTTACGAGACTAAAAAAGGCTCGGCAATTTTCCGCCTGGATAAGCACATCGATCGGCTGTTCGATTCCGCAAGAATATATCGCGCAGAAATTCCTTACACAAAAAAGGAGATCGAGGCTGCGATCAAAGAGACGATCAAGGCAAATAAATTGAAGGCGTGCTATATCCGTCCCGTTGTGTACAGAGGATACGGTGACGTCGGTGTGAGCCCTGTCGGCTGTCCGATCGACGTCAGCATTGTTGTGTGGGAGTGGGGAAAGTATCTCGGTGCGGATGCTCTTGACAAAGGCATTGACGTGCGCGTGGCGTCGTGGGCGCGCCCGGCGGCAAATACGCTTCCGACGATGGCGAAGACCGGAGCGAATTACATGAACTCGCAGCTCATCAAACTCGAGGCTCTGGCCGACGGCTACGCCGAAGGGATTGCACTCGACACCCATGGGCAAATCAGCGAGGGAAGCGGAGAAAACATTTTTGTTGTGCGGGATAGTTCTATTGTTACCCCGCCTCTTATCGATGCGCTGCTCCCGGGTATCACACGTTCATCGGTAATCACACTCGCTAAGGATGCGGGAATTCCAATCGCGGAATCGCATATTCCTCGGGAGATGCTCTATATCGCCGACGAAGTATTTTTCTCCGGGACGGCAGCGGAGATAACGCCGATCAGATCCATCGACCGCATGACGGTAGGGCAGGGAAAACCGGGACCCATAACCCGAGAACTCCAAAAGCGATTCATGAACGTGGTGGAAGGGGGAAGAGATCCCCATGGCTGGCTCAACTTCGTCAAGTAGATGCGGCTTTTTATTCAGCATTCATAACCATGTTGATTATAGATTCCTCAAGTCGTACAATTGTTTACCATCAACCGTGCCCCCTCATCGGCCCGCTTGGGCAAAGGAAGGCTTACCGTGGCCATAGAACGATTCCGAAAGATTGTCCAGAAATCTGAAAGTTTGGAGTGGAAGAATGTTTTCCGCATAAAACGGAAACCGACAACCGTCGAAGAGATGTTGTTAAAGATACCGGTGTTTGAGGGTTTGAAAGCGCGCGAGCTTCGCCAGGTTGCAGGAATCGTTCATCGCCGCCAGTATGTTGCCGGCGAATATGTCTGTTTTCAAAACGATCCAGGGTTGGGGATGTACGTTGTCGAACAGGGGGAAGTGTCCGTCATTCTTCTCGGTACGGACGGGACGAAAAAGGAGTTGGCGGTGTTGAAGGACGGGGATTTTTTCGGCGAGTTGTCGTTGCTCGATGAGTCGCCCCGCTCAGCGTCGGTTATCGCCCTGACGGATACGAATTTAATTGGATTTTTCCGCCTGGATTTATTTGAAATTATGGAAAAAACGCCCGGCACCGGCTTAAAAATCGTGCTGAAAGTCGCCGGGATGATCGGAGAGCGGCTGCGGCACGCAAACCAGGAACTCTCCACAGTACGCGCAGAACTCGATGCATTGAAATCCTCATAAAGATCCGGAGGCCGGCATGAAAAGGAAAATAGCACAGAAGAAAAAAAATGTTCAGCCAAAAAGAAAGCCCGCCAGCGAAAAGAAACCTGTACATCCGTCTTCACCGATTGTCCTCAGCAAAATTCTCGTTCCAATCGATTTCTCCGATTATTCGAAAAAAGCGCTTCACTACGCCGTCCCGTTTGCGCGGCAGTTCAACGCGAGGATCTATTTACTCTATGTCGTCGAGCCGACGATCTACCCGGCTGATTTCAGCTTCGGACAGATCGGCATGCCGAACGTCGAGAATGAATTGCGGACGAAAGGAGAACAGGAACTTCAAGAATTGATCAAGAATGAGATCAAAGGTGTTGTCCCGTCGGAAGCGTTTGTGAAGGTCGGTTTGCCGTTCGTCGAAGTTGTTTCATTTGCCAAGGATGAAAAGATCGAGCTCATCATCGTTGCGACGCACGGGCACTCCGGTGTCGAGCATGTTCTCTTCGGCAGCACGGCGGAAAAGATTGTCCGCAAAGCGCCGTGCCCCGTACTCGTCGTTCGTTCGGACGAACGCGATTTTGTCGACGAGCGTGTGTGAACGTATAGCCCATTTGACGAATGCCGCCCGTGCTCCTTTCTTTGTAGGGATTTCAACAATTACGTTCTGCATTGTATTGCAGAATCATTTTCAAGGAATTCTTTGTGTTTCAAACGCGCAGAGATTTTATGAAAGCGTCGGCGCTCGTTGCAGGCTCGTCCCTGTTTGGCGGCCGCTCACCGGATGCGCTAGCAGCGACGTATCTGAGCGGAACAAGGTCCGCGCGGCTTGCGTTGACCTTCACACCCTACACACTGGAATTGAAACACGTTTTTACTCTCGCCTCTAGCTCACGATCTACTACCCCTGTTGTACTGACGCAAATCGAATACGGGGACGTTGTCGGTTACGGCGAAGCGTCGATGCCGCCGTATCTCGGAGAATCGCATGAGAGCGCAGTTGCCTTCCTGTCGAAAATCAATCTTGGCAAATATGAAAATCCTTTCGAGTTGGAAACGATCTTGAGCGACGTCGATGCTGTCGCCCCGGGAAATCCGGCTGCGAAAGCCTCAGTCGATATCGCGCTGCACGACCTTGTCGGCAAAATCATGAACCAGCCGTGGTACAATATCTGGGGCTTTCCAAAAGAAAAAACGCCGAACACGTCGTTTACCATCGGCATAGACACGCCGGACGTCGTTCGGCAGAAAGTTCGGGAAGCAGCGGAGTTCAAAATTCTAAAAGTGAAACTGGGCCGCGACACCGACAAAGAAATGATCGAAACGATCCGCTCCGTTACAGACAAGCCCCTTTGCGTCGATATCAACGAGGGATGGAAGGATAAGCAGTTTGCTCTCGACATGGTCCACTGGTTGAAGGATAAGGGAGTGGTGTTTGTCGAGCAGCCGATGCCGAAGACGTGGTTCGAAGAACACGCGTGGCTGACCGAACGCAGCCCTCTCCCGATTATGGGCGATGAAGCCGTTCAGCGTCTGGAGGATGTGCAAAGAGCGCACGGCGCATACTCGGGTATCAACGTCAAGCTGATGAAGTCTACCGGGATGAGAGAAGCGCATAAGATGATCATCCTCGCGCGTTCGCTGGGGATGAAACTCATGATCGGCTGCATGACTGAGACATCGTGCGCAATTTCTGCTGCCTCGCATCTTTCACCAATGGTCGACTGGGCCGATTTGGATGGAGCGCTCCTCATTCGGAACGACGTTTTCGACGGGATGAAAGTCATCGACGGTAAAGTAACGCTTAATGACAGGCCGGGCATTGGTGTAATGAAGCTATAGCTGGTACACCGATGGTCCAAGGGGCCGATTTCCGGATTTTCATACGCGGAAGTTTCAGAAATATCCTTGCAATTCCGCGGATTCTTTCCTACATTTTATTTATTGATTCAAATATCCGCAAACTCGGGATGACGTTGGCTCGCAGCTCAAATCCGCGGGCCGCAAAGTGATGCCTTCGGAAAAAGCCGCTGGATTTAGCGTGATCGAAACACAAGTATGATAACGGCGCTGGTAGCTCAATCCTGCGATAAGGACGCGGAATTTCGCTGAAGGTAGTATGCAGAAACTGAAACGCGCTCGTAGCTCAACTGGATAGAGCGTCAGCCTCCGAAGCTGAAGGTTTCGGGTTCGACTCCCGACGAGCGTACCAGCGATTCATTCACAAAATAAAAATCGAATACTATGCTCCGTGCTAAGAAAAAAATTTCACAAAGAGTCATCAAAGAAGATGCACTCGTCACGACGTACTTCAAGGCTCAGGTGTGGTACGACAAAAATAAGAAGAGAGTTTCAACTGCCGCCGGCATTGTAGCTGTTCTTGCCGTCGCGTTGTGGTTTTATTCAAACAACGTGCGTGCCAACGACGATCGCGCGACTGTCGAACTTGCCAGGGTTTTTACATTCTACGACAACGGCCAGTATCAAATTGCCATCAATGGAATCCCCGAAAAAAATGTCAGCGGGCTTCAGTCGATTGTCGACAATTACGGCAGCACCAAAGCGGGAAATATTGCAAAGTTTTATCTTGCAAACGCTTATTACAATTCGCAGAATTTCGATAAGGCGCTCGAGTATTTTAATGATTTCAGCGGCAGCAGCAACACGCTGGTCGAAAACTCTGCGATTGCAGGGATAGCGGCATGCTATGAAGCGAAAGGGGATTTCAAAAAGGCAGCAGAGAGTTATGAAAAAGCTGCGCTGAAGAACAGCGATGATCCGAATGCTGCCGACAATTTGGTGAATGCCGCCCGCAATTTTGGAAAATCCGGAGACAAAGATCGCGCAATCGAGTTGCTGAAGAAAGTCAAAAAAGATTATCCAACATCCTCGGTCGCGCGCGATGTTGACCGATACATCGCCGAAGTGAGCGCTTGACGATTAACAGAGTACTTGATACAAGAGGAGCAGGTTTCTATATTCGATCTGCCCGTTGCTCATTCTTTTGACACGTTTTTTCCCGACGGCCAATACTTCCATGTTAACTGACTTTGGCAGAATATTAATTTTTCTCCTCATTGGAGCTGTGTTTACCGGAGGAGGCCTCGTTGCTTCATGGGTGCTGCGTCCACGCCGACCGTACCCCGGTAAGCTCTCGACGTATGAGTGCGGTGAAGAACCGATCGGCAATTCATGGGTAAAATTCAATATCCGCTTTTATGTTGTAGCGCTCATCTTTCTTGTCTTCGACGTCGAAGTGGTATTTCTTTTCCCGTGGGCTCTCGTCTTTAAAGAATTCGGCATGTTCGCATTCATCGAGATGGTTGTTTTTCTTGCAATCCTGATTGTCGGATATGCATACGTTTGGGTAAAGGGAGATCTGGACTGGGATAAGCCAGTACCGAGAGTATCGCGGTATGTAAAGGGAGTTGGCGTTGTCTCGGACGAGACAGCGGATGTGAACGAACACGCAGCAGCGTAGGGAAAAAACGATGGGACTTCTCGACAAACAATTTGACAACAGCAATATTGTTATTACGTCGCTCGACAGTTTGCTGAATTGGGCTCGCCTTTCATCGCTGTATCAATTGCAGTTCGGACTTGCGTGCTGTGCGATCGAAATGATGGCGGCGTCCGCCTCAAATTTCGACATGATGCGCTTTGGCGTCATACCCCGCGCCACCCCGCGCCAAGTCGATGTGATGATAGTCTCCGGCACGGTGACGTTAAAGATGGCTTCGCGGATCAAAAAACTGTTTGACCAAATGGCGGAGCCACGGTATGTGATTTCGATGGGCAGCTGCTCGAATTGCGGCGGACCGTATTGGGAGCACGGTTACCATGTGCTCAAAGGCGTTGACCGCGTTATCCCGGTCGATGTCTACGTACCAGGATGCCCGCCCCGCCCCGAAGCATTGATTGAAGGATTGATGAAGTTGCAGGAAAAAGTGCGAAACGAAAGCCTCGCGAAGAAAAAAATTTCGTAAATTGAACGAACGTCGATCAGCCGTATGACTCCCCAAGAAATTGCAGACAAGCTCTCAGCCAGATTTGCTGGTATACCCGGCATCGAAGCGAAGCTCGACAACCCCGTTGACCCGTACATAAAAATTCCTCCCGATCATATTCTCGATGCAACAAAGTTTCTCCGCGATGATGAGGAGATGCTGTTTGATTTCCTCTCCTGTTTGTCCGGGGTTGATTTGAAAGGGAGGCTTGCGGTCGTGTACCATCTGTTTTCAATGGTTAAGGGGCATAAGATTACGTTGAAAGTTGAAGTTCCAACCGACATTCCAAACGTTCAATCAGTTGAGTCAATTTGGAAAACTGCCAACTGGCACGAGAGGGAGGCGTTCGATTTGTACGGCATTACCTTTACCGGTCATCCCGATTTACGGCGTATCCTTCTTCCGTACGACTGGGAAGGGCATCCTCTCCGAAAAGATTATCAGGTACCCGAATACTATAATGGAATGAAAGTTCCGTATTAACACGTTGACATCCATGGCCGACACTATCACAGCTCCGCCGAAGACTTCAAGCGGAAAACCTCTTCGAACCGAAGAGATGATCGTCAATATGGGACCGCAGCATCCATCGACACACGGTGTGCTGAGGCTCGAGATCGTTGTTGACGGCGAAATTGTTGTCGACGTTGTTCCTCATATCGGCTACCTGCACCGATGCTTCGAGAAGCATTGCGAGCATATGACGAACTACCAGCAGGTGATTCCTTACGTTGACAGGATGGATTATGTTTGTTCGATGAACAATGAATTCGCTTACGTTGTTGCCGCGGAACGGCTGTTGAAGATTCAGGTTCCGGAGCGGGTTGAGTACATCCGCGTGATCATGGCGGAGCTGCAGCGGATTGCGAGCCATCTGATTGCGGTCGGTACGTATGGGATTGACATCGGTGCGTTTACACCCTTCCTGTATTGTTTCCGCGACAGGGAAAAAATCCTCGACTTGTTTGAAATGACGTGCGGCGCGCGCCTGCTCTATAATTACATGTGGATCGGCGGACTTTCACACGACATTCCATCCGATTTTATCGCGCGGGCAAAAGAATTCTGCGCTTACTTTAAGCCGCAAATTCGCGACTTCAACAACCTGCTGACCTACAACGAAATTTTTGTTAAACGAACCGCAAACACGGGCGTCCTGCCTGCAGAGGTTGCGGTCAATTACGCGTGCAGCGGACCGATGCTTCGAGGGTCGGGTGTGAATTGGGATCTGCGCCGCGACGATCCATATTCGGTCTATCATAAATTCGAGTGGGACGTTGCTGTCGGCACAGGCGAGACGGGGCCGGTCGGCAGCTGCTGGGATCGGCATATCGTGCGGATGAAAGAAATGGAACAAAGCGTCCGGATCATCGAGCAAGCCCTTGCACAGATTCCGGACGGCGACGTTCAATCGGCAATTCCGAAACGCATCCGTCCAAATCCCGGTGAAGTGTATGCGCGTACCGAATCACCGCGCGGCGAATTGGGATTTTACATCGTCAGCGACGGAACCGGAACACCGTACCGCATCAAGGCACGTTCGCCGGGCTTCGTCAATTTAAGTGTCATCAATGAAATTGCCCGCGGAGGGATGGTGGCTGACCTCGTTGCCATTATCGGCAGTATCGACATCGTTCTCGGCGAAGTAGACCGTTAATCAGTCGACAGTGAACAATTAGCAATGAACAGTTTTTGTCGTCATTTTTTGTTTATTTTGAATACCGAGTTCTGAATACTGATCACTGATACCTGATTTCATGGAACAATTTCTTACATCTCTTGTCGGCAATGCGCTCGTCGTAGGCGTTATCATCGCGGTGATTCCGTTGCTCTTCATTTTGACGTATGCGCTCGTTGCCATTTATCTTGAAATGAAAATTGCTGCACACATGCAGGACCGCCTTGCATATATGCGGACCGGCTGGCACGGCACGTTGCAGCCGATTGCCGATATGCTCAAGCTCCTTCAAAAAGAAGACACAATTCCTGCGGCCGCCGACAAGCCGTTGTTTATCATGGCCCCGTACATTGTTTTTATGGGATCGTATGCCGCGTTTGCCGCGTTGCCGTTCAGCTCCGCATTCATCGGCAGCAATATCAACATCGGTATCTTTTTCATTGTTGCAATCTCCTCGCTCGTTGTGGTTGGATTGTTGATGGCAGGATGGTCTTCGAATAACAAATGGTCCCTCTTCGGCGCTCTTCGCTCTGCCGCGCAAATTGTCAGCTACGAAATTCCTTCTGCCTTCGCGATTCTCGGCGTTGTGATGCTCGCAGGAACGATGAGCCTTCAGGAATTGAGCGCCATCCAAACCGGCGGCATTATGCACTGGATGATTCTCGGAGGTACGCTTCCCCTCATGAAGAAGCTTATCGTCATCCCGTTGATGCTGATCTTATTTGTCGTCTACTATATCTCCTCGATGGCAGAAGTTAACCGGACGCCGTTCGATATTCCCGAGGCGGAATCCGAACTCGTGCAGGGATATATGACCGAATACAGCGGAATGAAGTTTGCGATTTTTTATCTGGCAGAATACGCGAATCTTTTCGCCGTCTCCGCAGTTGCGACGGTCCTTTTTTTCGGAGGCTGGGCGAGTCCTTTCAAATCTCTCATGACCGGTCCCTGGTGGAGCTCATTCTGGTTTATTTCGAAAGGCATGCTCTTTGTCTGTTTGAATATCTGGCTTCGCTGGACGCTTCCCCGGCTTCGTGTTGACCAGTTGATGTACATTTCGTGGAAAGTATTGACGCCGTTTGCGTTTGCCTGTGTGCTTGGGCTTGGGTTAGTTTTGGTTTGGTAAAAGAAAGGTGTCCGACACCTTTTGAATTAAGAGGAACGAATGAATCCCGTTGTAGAATATTTTGGCAATATTTATAAGGGCATCAGAACCGTAGGGATCGGGATGCGTATTACGTTCAAGCATCTGTTCACGAAAGCGGTGACGATCCAATATCCGACCGTGAAGATGAAATTGCCTGAACGCGCCCGCAACCGGCTGTATGTGAATATGGACGACTGCATCGGCTGCGACCAGTGTTCAATGGCATGCCCCGTGGATTGCATTTCCATCGAAACAATAAAATCGACTCCCGAAGATAATTTAGGTACGACGTCCACCGGACAAAAGAAGCGTCTCCATGTTCCTGTGTTTGACATCGACATCGCGAAATGCTGCTATTGCGGATTATGCGTCTATCCATGTCCGACTGAATGCATCAAGATGACCGACGTCTACGAGTTTTCGGAATTTGACCGTCATAATTTGATTTACAGTTTCAGCACGATGACGCCCGCTGAGATTGAGACCGCAAAAGCAAAGGCAAAAAAAATGGAAGAAGAAGCCGCCGCGAAAAAGGCGGCTGCTGCAGCCGCGGCAAAAGCCGCCGCCGATGCCAAAGCTGCTGCGCAGGCGCCGACCGCCGCTCCCCAGCCGGAAGGTTCACAGCAAAAACCAGAATAAGTATGGATCAACTCTCATCGCTTACGCTTTTTGACATTATATTTTACTTCTTTGCCTTCATTACGATCGTCTCTGCGGCAATTGTTGTGTTCTCCAGGAATATTATTCATTCGGCGTTCTCGTTGATGTTTACTTTTTTCGGAGTTGCCGGGCTCTATGTGATGCTGAACGCTGATTTCATCGCAGTAACGCAGGTGCTCGTCTACGTCGGCGGCATCCTCGTCCTGATCTTGTTCGGTGTTATGTTGACGACCAAAGTGATCGGTGTGGAAATGAAAACCGGGACGCTGCGTGTGCTGCCGGCTTCAATCCTGGTTGCAATTCTCGTGGGGACATTATGCGGCATTTTCTGGATCACCGATTGGCCGGCCCAGGCAGGGACAAACGTTGAAGTGCCGCCGACCACTGCTGTCAGTATTGGCAGAGCATTGATGACAACATACCTTCTTCCCTTCGAGGTTGCTTCCGTTGTGCTCCTCGTCGCCATGCTTGGTGCCGCGATGATTGCACGGCGTGAGCGGAAACGGGGAAGTTAAAAGTTGTAAGTTATTAGCTTTAAGTTTTAAGTTTGGTATCTCAAGATACTGATTACTGATTACTGATCACTGAATACTGAAAGCAATGCTCATTCACGTATCGCTACTGCACTTCCTGTTCATCAGCGCCATTCTTTTTTCCTTCGGCGTCTATGCCGTTGTCACGCGGCGTAACGCGATTATGGTGCTGATGGGAATAGAATTAATACTCAATTCAGCCAATATTAATTTTATCGCTTTCGGCCGCTACGGCACAATGAACCTCGACGGACAAATGGCGTCGATCTTTGTGATTATTCTTGCAGCGTGCGAGGCAGCTGTCGCGCTGGCGATTGTTCTGAACATCTATCAACAGTTTAACACCGTGAATGTAGACGAAATAGATTCAATGAGAGAGTGAGCGACATTTGCACGTCTTGATGCTGCATTCATAAATTCATCTTTGACTCCTTCTTTATGACTCAAGAATTACTGCTTCAGCTTGCGACTGTTATTCTCCTATTGCCGCTGCTCAGTTTTTTGCTTCTGATTTTCTTCGGGAAAAAACTTCCCCGGCAGGGAGACGTGGTCGCGACATCGATTCTGGGCCTCGCGCTGCTGACATCTCTCGGTATTCTTTTCGCAAAGCTTATTTTTTATCATGACGAACTGCTGAACTACACGTTTACATGGGTCGATTTCAAAACCGTCGCCGGCATCGGGCGGTTAAAACTCGACCTCGGCATCATGATCGATAATATTACGGCGATCATGTTGGTTGTTGTTACGCTCATCAGCTTTCTCGTCCATGTGTTTTCAACCGCCTACATGAGCGGCGACATCCGCTATTCGCGCTATTTTGCCTATCTCGGTTTTTTCTCCTTCTCGATGCTCGGGATCGTCATCACGAATAATTTTTTCATGATGTACGTGTTCTGGGAACTTGTCGGCATCAGTTCCTATTTGCTCATCGGCCATTGGTATGAAAAGAAGTCCGCATCTGACGCGTCGATGAAAGCGTTCATCGTCAACCGCATCGGCGATGTCGGCATGTTTATCGGCATCAACATTCTGTGGGCGAATTTTCACACATTGACATTCGAAGGGATTTTTTCCGCTATTGCAAGCGGACATATTCCGTTCGACAGCAACCCGTGGCTGACCGCTGCGGGCATCTTGATTTTCTGCGGAGCGATAGGAAAATCGGCGCAATTCCCGCTGCATGTCTGGCTCCCGGACGCGATGGAAGGCCCCACCCCGGTCAGCGCTTTGATTCACGCCGCTACGATGGTTGCGGCCGGCGTCTATCTCATCGCACGGGCATTCCCCCTGATGACTGCCGACGCGCTGGTGTTCATCGCTTACATCGGAGCTATCACGGCGTTCATCGCGGCGACAATCGCCATCGCCCAGAACGACATCAAGAAAGTCCTTGCCTATTCGACCGTAAGCCAGCTTGGGTACATGGTGATGGGATTGGGAGTCGGCGCCTATACGGCAGGGTTTTTCCATTTAGTTACTCACGCCGCGTTCAAGGCTGGATTATTTTTGGCGTCGGGCTCGGTTATTCATGCAATGCACAATGCGCTTCATCATCAGAACGACCATCACACCGACGCGCAGGACATCCGTAACATGGGCGGGCTGAAAAAGAAGATGCCGATTACTTTTTGGGCTTTTGTCGTTTACACGCTGGCAATTTCCGGGGTCCCGTTCACATCGGGCTTCTTGAGTAAGGATGAAATCTTGGTGGGTACGCTCGCGTTTGGGAATCTCACCGGCCATACGCTCATACCGATGATCGGGTTTTTGGTCGCCGGATTGACTGCGTTCTACATGTTCCGTCTTGTTATCCTCACATTTTTAGGAGACCATAAAGACGCCTCACGATTCGAGCATCTTCATGAATCACCGAAGCCCATGACCATCCCGCTTATCGTTCTTGCATGTTTGTCGTTCTTCGCCTTCTACAGCTTCAACCCGTTCGGTGCCTCGAGCGGTTGGTTTTTCCACGCGGTCGAACGGCCGATGAGCGTTGTGCCAAATGCTGTTGCGGCTGCGTCTTCACAGATGTTTGAAGAAGCGGTCCACAACGCGCATTTCACCGCGATGTATTTGTCTTTGTCGATAGCCGGGCTCGGGATTCTTCTCGCCTTTGCGACGTATTACTGGAAGAAGATCAACGCGGAATCAATTGCGAAAGCGCTATCTCCCGTCCATTCATTTCTTATCAACAAGTGGTACTTCGACGAATTGTACCAGGCGACTGTTGTTGCGGGCACTGTCGGGCTTTCCCGAGTTTTGGCGTGGTTCGATAGCAAGGTGATCGACGGTATTGTGAACGGCGTCGCTTCGGTAACGCGGCTGACATCTTTTGCAAGCGGCAGGTTCGACAGCATCGTTGTCGATGGCGTGGTGAATTCTCTCGCATACCTCACCGGGTTATTCGGACTGGTGCTCAGGAAAATTCAAACCGGACGCGTGCAAACATATATTGCATTTGTGTTGTTCGGGGTGATGGTCTTCTTTTTTATCTATCGCTCCGTGTAATGAAAAATTTAGGGAAAACAAACTACTAGGAATTTTTCGCTATGGCATTTACGATCCTGGGCATCGGCATACTCTCGTGGATAACATTCCTTCCGATTGTTGGAATGATTGTCGTCCTCGTGCTTCCTAAGAACAACAACAGTGCAACGCGCTGGACGTCGCTTGCGGTCGCCATCCTCCAAGTTGTGCTCGCAGGAATTATCTATGTCAATTTCAATCGCGGCTTGGCCGGCATCAACAATGCCGATACGATGCAGTTCAAAGAGCTCTTCACGTGGATAGACATCAAAAGTGTCGCGTGGTTCGGGCGTATTCATATCGATTATTTTGTCGGCATCGACGGCATCAGCGCGCCGATGGTTCTTCTGACGGCACTCATTTCGTTCGTTGCCGTCCTTTCCTCATGGAAAATCGAGAAATCGGTCAAAGGATATTTCGCCCTCCTTCTTTTGCTCGATACCGGCATGATGGGCGTTTTTGTCGCCCTCGATTTTTTCCTTTTCTACGTTTTTTGGGAAATCATGCTGCTGCCGATGTATTTCCTTATCGGGATATGGGGTGGACCGAGACGTGAATATGCCGCGATCAAGTTCTTTATCTATACGTTGTTTGGCTCAGTGTTGATGCTCCTCGCTCTCCTCGCGCTTTATTTCAGCGTGAGCGTTGTTGACCCGGCAACGGGAGAGAAGGTCCACACCTTCAACATGCTTGCGATGATGAACCCTGCAAACTTCGAACCCGGCTCGATTCTCTCCGGCCTCAACACGTACTGGCGGTATGTCGCGTACGTTGCGCTCTTCATTGGGTTCGCCATCAAAGTGCCTCTCTTTCCGTTTCATACATGGCTTCCCGATGCGCACGTCGAAGCGCCAACGGCGATCAGCGTTATTCTTGCCGGCGTGTTGTTGAAGATGGGGACCTATGGCCTGTTGCGCATTGCATTTCCGATCTTCCCCGATGCGGCAATGCACTATCTCTATCCATTGGCTTTTATCGGGTTCATCAATATTGTGTACGGCGCTTTATGCGCGATGGCACAGAAAGATTTTAAGAAACTGATTGCCTATTCTTCCATCAGCCACATGGGTGTCGTTATCCTCGGGATGACAGCGATGAATACTCAGGGAATGATGGGGGCGGTCTTTCAGATGTTCAACCACGGCACGATCACAGCAATGCTCTTCTTGATCGTGGGCGTAATTTACGACCGTACGCACACGCGGGGGTTGGACGACTTCGGCGGATTGATGAACCAGATGCCGAAATACTCAGCCGTCATGGTGATCGCGTTCTTCGCCGCGCTCGGATTGCCGGGCCTCAGCGGCTTTATTTCAGAAGCGTTCTCGTTCCTCGGCGCATTCCAGACCTTCCGCTGGCTGACGATTGCATCGACGCTCGGCATCGTCCTCACGGCGGCCTACATGTTGTGGACGCTGCAGCGAGTCTTTCTCGGAACTCTTCCCGACAAGTGGAAGGATCTTCCGGACATCAACGGAAGAGAACTGGTGACCCTGATTCCTCTTGCTATCATCGTTATTTTCTTAGGGATCTATCCTGCACCGATGCTGGACCTGATGAATGCGTCGGCGAATCATCTTGTGGACTTTGTCCGAGAAGGCGCGAACGCGGCTTTGCTCGGCAGGTAATTTTAACGGTAAAGAATGTACAATCACATGCTCGACATAATTTTACAAAGCCTAGGATATGTCCGTCCTGAGTTTGCCCTTGTCTTCACATTCCTCAGTGCGATCGTCGCCGACCTCATGTTCAAACGAAAAGCGATCGTCGCGGGAATCGTACTTGGTGGATTTGCGGCAACAGCATATTACGTCGCCGAGGAAATGGGCGTCAACGTTTCGACCTTCAACAATATGCTGGCGGTCGATCCTTTCTCCGTGTTCTTTAAATTCGTCATCATTGCTGCCGCACTCATCATCGTCATGTTCTCACTTGCGTCGAATGAAGTGAATTCATCATTCCGTCGGATCGGCGAATACTACGCGTTGCTCGTCGCGATGACGACGGGAATGTTCCTGATGGTGGGCTCCTCAAATCTGTTAATGATGTATCTTTCGCTCGAATTGACAAGTATCAGCTCATACATCCTTGCCGGTTTCACAAAAGAGGTTCCCAATTCCGCCGAGGCATCGTTGAAGTATGTCATCTACGGTGCACTTTCATCGGGTTTCATGTTGTACGGCATTTCAATAATTTACGGTCTGACCGGATCACTTGATATTTATTCGATCAATCAGGTCCTTTCGCAAGGCGGCACGGGAAAGCTTGCGCTGCTCATCGCCGGTATCCTTGCGCTTGCTGGATTCGGATACAAAATTTCAGCGGTACCGTTCCATTTTTGGACACCGGATGTGTATGAAGGCGCTCCCATAACGATTACGGCCTTTCTCTCCGTTGGCTCGAAGGCTGCAGGCTTCGCGATGCTGATGCGTTTTTTGAAGGTAACATTCACTAATACGGCGATCCTGAATGCGCCTCTTGGATTGTGGGCGACCATAAAAGGCTTTGAGTTGACCAATGTCATCATCATCATGTCGGTGCTGACGATGACGCTGGGCAACCTTGTTGCTATCTGGCAGGATAACGTCAAACGGCTTCTCGCGTATTCAAGCATCGCACAGGCTGGATACATGTTGCTGGGGCTTGTGGTGTTGGGAAACGACGGGTTTGCCGCGACGATGATCTATTTCGTGGTCTATTTGTTCATGAACCTCGGTGCATTCTACGTTGTGATGCTTGTTTCCAACAAAACAGGGAGTGAACAGATTCGAGATTATAAAGGACTCGGCTCGAGAGCGCCCTTCCTTGCAGTCGCAATGGCAATCTTTCTCGTCTCCCTTACAGGATTACCGCCGACCGCCGGTTTTATCGGGAAGTTATATTTATTTGCCGCGCTTATCAGGGCAAAACTAATCTGGCTGGCGATTGTCGGGGCGCTGAACAGCGTTGTTTCTCTCTACTACTATGTCAGAATTTTCCGCAACATGTTTCTCCGCGACGCGGAGGGATCGACAGAGCAGTTAACTTTCGAAGCATCGGACTTCGTTTTGTTGATCGTCCTCCTCGTTCCGACGCTTGCGCTTGGACTGTACTTCGGTCCGCTTGTCGAGTTTGCACAATCGTCCGTTGCGATGTTTGGGATAAGATAAAAAACGGGGGGGGCACGGTCCTGCAGAATTAATTAAAAAGCAAACGGCTCGTTATTGAACGAGCCGTTCGTGTTTATACTCCAGCAGCATTATCCTGCATTACTATTTCTTTTTTCCGCTCATCTTTTCCACAATAATCCTTATTCCCTCCAACACGAGCGTCGGCTCATGTTTGTTAATGATCTTCGTATGATTCATCATCAGCCCCGAAAATCCCCCTGTTGCAATGACGGTAGGATAGTCATCGATCTCTTTCGATATCCGGCGAACCATCGTCTCCATTGAATCCAGCGCGCCGTAGAGAATTCCGGACTGCATGCTGCTCACGGTATTTTTCCCGATGATCGTTTTCGGGAAGTGGATGTCGATCTTCGGCAGTTTAGCCGCCCGCCGGTGCAATTCCGCGGCTGAAGTTTCAATGCCTGGTGCGATAACGCCCCCCAAATACTCGCCGTTCTTTGAAACCACATCGAACGTCGTCGCCGTTCCAAAGTCGACAATCACGAGCGGACCTTTATACTTGGCAAATCCGGCGACAGCATTGCAGAGCCTGTCTGCGCCGACCGATGAAGGGTCGTCGACAAGCACCTTAATTCCGAGAGAAATGGCGGAAGAAACCACAATTGGTTCGATCTTGAAATATTTCTTCGACATGCGCTGCATCACGTCGGTCAAGTTAGGAACGACAGACGAAATTCCAAACGCAGAAATTTTTTTTACTGCAATTCCCGCATCAATGCAAAAAGTCCGCACTAACGCCCCGAATTCGTCCTCGGTCCGCGTCACGAAGCTTGTCACGCGCCAGTCGCCGAGTAGTTTTTTCTTGTCGTAAATTCCGAACACTGTGTGCGTATTTCCGATATCGACTGCAAGTATCATAATATTCCGTTCTAATTGTTTCTGTTAATATAGTTTTTTTTTAAATTTCTAATTCGAGACATCTGAATAACCCCGAAATTGCGGCTCGCGCAAAGACGCAAAGTCGCAAAATGACTCTAAAACAGAACCTTCGCGCCTTGGCGGCTTAGCGCGAAACAATTTTTCAGATGTTTCAATTCTCAATTCTTCATTGTCCAATCGTCACGTCTCCGGCAAAAACTTCCCGCCGTGTTCCATTGGTTTCCTCAATGATAAGAGCTCCGTTGGGAGCCACGTCCATTGCCTTAGCTTTTATTGACGTACGATGTTCAACGAGCGTGATCTCCGAGCCTAACATCGTTGTGCGTTGTTTCCACTCGTCGAGGATCATTTGCGGCGAAAAATTGCGCAGCTGATCGAACCTGTATTCCAATTCTTCCAATACTGCCGAAAGCAAGCGGATCCGGTCGACATCCTGCTGTGCATGAAGTTTCAGCGACGTCGCCTTCTCTTTGATATCGTCCCCAAACTCGGTTTGATTCACGTTGATTCCAATGCCGATGATCACATCCATGACGGCGTTGTTGTGTGTCGTTGTTTCAATCAACATTCCGGCAACTTTCTTGCCGTCGATCAATAAATCATTCGGCCATTTGCACTCGACCGCCGACTTTGATTCCTGTTCGATGCCGTCTGCGGTCGCTAACGCTGCAGCAAAAGGAAGTACCCGGACTTTATCGTGAAGGAAAAGAGGGCGTGTAGCCACCGTGAAAAGCAGGTTCTTTCCTTTTTGAGACTGCCATTGGCGTCCCTGTCGTCCCTTGCCTGCGGTCTGCTCATCGGCGATGATCAGCGTACCGTTGGGACATTCATCATCTTTCAGGGTTCGGGCAAACGTATTTGTCGAATCAACCGAGTCGAAGGAATAGATTCTTCGTCCAAGAAATTTTGTGTGCAAAGAATTCCGTATTTCGCGCTCGTCTATCATCTTCTCTGGGAACGGGGTGACGTGGATTCTCCATTGTTGACAGCCGGGCGCTTCGGGTCGGTGGCAAGTTTCCACCCGGTGTAGAAAATCAAGCGGGCACGCCTCGCAAGAATACCGAAGTTTATCTTCTCGACTTTATCCGTCGGCTGATGATAATCCGCATGTTCTCCGTCGAAGTAGAAGATTACCGGAATGTTCTTCCGCGCAAAATTATAATGATCGCTCCGTCGGTAATATTGATGCGGGTCTGCTTCATCATCATACGTGTAATCGAGATTAAGCCGAACGCTCTCATCGTTTGCCCTTCTTCCGATTGAATCTAATTCAGTACTCAACTTGTCCGAGCCGATGATGTAGACGTAATTGGTGTCGTTTCTTCTTTCATGTTCCGGGTCGAATCTGCCGATCATATCGGCGTTCAAATCTGTGATCGTTTTCTCCAGCGGAACAGTCGGATGTTCTGTATAGTACAGCGAACCCAGTAGCCCTTCTTCTTCTCCGGCAACGGAAAGAAAGAGAAGGCTTCGTTGCGGTGGTGATTTCATCGACGTGAACGCGTGGGCTATTTCAAGGAGAGAACATGTTCCGGAGCCATCGTCATCGGCGCCATTATAAATCTCACCGGTCGCTATGTTTTTACCGAGGTGGTCGTGATGAGCCGAGAACACGACATACTCGTTCTTTAAAAGCGAATCGGAGCCGGGAAGAACCCCTATCACATTTTCCGAGAGAACCTTCTCTCGGCGAATTGTAAGGGTCAGTGTTACTTTCGCTCCTTCTACAGTAAACGGGTCCGGTTTTTGGGCTGAATCTATCTCATGCTGCAGGCCTTCAATATTTTTTCCCGATGAGCGCAGCAACTCGTCCGCAATATGTTTGCTGACGGAGAACATCGGTACAGTAGTGTGGACTCGTTGAGGGATTGTAATCAAGCCGCGTACTAAATCGTCCTGGCGTTCTTCGAACGCTTCCTTCATCGTCCTCCCCTTCAAATCTTCGACGACGAGAACAGCAGCCGCTCCGCACCGCTGGGCATAAAGTCTTTTAGTGATCGCAGAACCAGCCGCCCTGTTATTTGCAAAAACACTTGTTGAATCTTCTTCTCGAGGAGTCCCATGGAGTACAAGAACGATTTTTCCGGAGTAGTCCTTTGTCGAATCGTAATCAGAGTATTGCAGTATCCTCGAATTCATTCCATAGCCGACGAACTCGACATCTCCTGAAATCGTTGTATCACTTCCGGAAGAATAAGGAATATAGTCTTCGCCGAACTCTCTCCATTCTTTTCTTCCGGCAGAGGTAGACGTTGTTACAAAACTTCTAGAGTCCACGGTTATATGAACAACGGGAAAATGCTGAAAGTACGATCCGCTCTCCCCGGCGGGCTGCAAACCCATGAGCTCAAATTGGGAGGCAAGGTACAGCGCAGTCAATTTCTGTCCCCGAAATGAAGTCTCGCGTCCTTCGAATTCATCCGATGCGATGAGAGACAACTGGGCGTGAAGCCGTTCCGGCGTGATTGACTTCATCGCATCCAAGCCAGCAGCCTTCGGGTCCGAGGCCTGTAATTTCCCTTCCAATAAAACAACCTCACAAAGAAGAAGCAGAGCCAGGAGATACGGCTTTTTCATTCGGCGGTTCGCAAAGTGATTTGGCGTTGAAAAAAATTTGCCTCAAGGTAACGAATTGTTGAGCGGAAAGTCAAGAAATGATTTGATTTCCATTATCCGCCAAGATGACAACTCACCATGCTTTTGGCAGAATAATCAATCAAATCTCTGCCATTATGACAATCTGAATCTCCTAGTGGTTTTAGAAACTGTCGAAATCAGCTCGAAAATGGGGCATTGGCTTGGCACAATGGTTGCGACATTTTCCAGCAAACATATTATCTATCAACAAATTTTCATTACGAAAATTTCAATTTTTTTTTCAAAGGAGAATTTATTATGGCAGGAAAAATAATAGGCATCGATCTGGGAACAACAAATTCGGTTGTCGCAGTCATGGAAGGCAACGATCCCGTTGTCATCGCGAACTCTGAAGGAATGCGAACAACTCCATCCGTTGTTGCTTTTGCAAAGAATGGCGAGCGTTTGGTCGGCCAGCCTGCAAAACGGCAAGCGGTGACCAACTCTCAAAACACGGTTTTCTCGATTAAGCGCTTCATGGGAAGGTTCATGAGCGAAGTGAACGAAGAGATGAAGTTGATTCCGTACAAAGTTGTCACGGGGGAAAGCAACACCGCCCGCGTTCAGATTGGAGATCGAGTGTATTCACCGCCGGAAATTTCTGCGATGATCCTCCAGAAAATGAAGCAAACGGCGGAAGACTACTTGGGTCAGAAAGTAACTGAAGCGGTCATTACGGTTCCGGCCTACTTCAACGATGCGCAGCGTCAGGCGACAAAGGAAGCAGGCGAGATCGCCGGGTTGAATGTCCGGCGTATCATCAATGAGCCGACTGCTGCGGCGTTGGCGTACGGGTTAGACAAGAAGCATAAAGATTCCAAAGTAGCGGTCTTCGACCTCGGCGGCGGAACATTTGATATATCGGTACTGGAACTCGGCGACGGGGTTTTTGAAGTGAAGTCGACGAACGGTGATACACATCTCGGAGGAGATAACTTCGACCAACGCTTGGTCGATTATATTGCCGACGAGTTCAAGAAGACCGACAGCATCGACCTCCGCAAAGATCCGATGGCGCTCCAGCGTCTGCGCGAAGCTGCCGAAAAAGCAAAAATGGAACTCTCACAACTGAACCAGACGGAAATCAACCTGCCGTTTGTTACAGCAACTGCGGAAGGTCCGAAGCATTTGAATCTGAGTCTCACCCGTGCAAAGTTCGAGCAGCTTGTCGATGATTTGATCAAGAAATGTATTCCGCCGGTAGAAAGAGCTTTGAAGGATGCGAACCTGCAGCCGAGTCAGATCGACGAGATCATTCTTGTCGGCGGCATGACGCGTGTCCCGCGTGTGCAGCAGCTGGTGAAAGATATTTTTGGGAAAGAGGGACATAAGGGAGTGAACCCGGACGAAGTTGTTGCTGTCGGTGCGGCAATTCAGGGAGGCGTGCTTTCCGGAGACGTTACCGACGTGCTGTTGCTCGACATTACACCCCTCTCGCTCGGCATTGAAACACTTGGCAGCGTAATGACGAAGTTGATCGATGCAAACACAACGATTCCGACCCGCAAAAGCGAAGTCTTCAGCACGGCGTCTGATAATCAAACCTCGGTCGAGATCCACATCCTCCAGGGCGAGCGCCCGTTAGCGAGCGACAACCGCACGCTGGGAAGATTCCATCTCGATGGAATTCCGCCGGCACCGCGGGGCGTGCCCCAGGTAGAGGTCACGTTCGATATCGACGCGAACGGAATGCTGCACGTTCTTGCGAAAGACAAGGCGACGAACAAGGAGCAAAGCATCCGCATCACATCATCTTCCGGATTGAGCAAGGAAGAAGTCGAAAAAATGAAAAAAGATGCGCAGGCTCATTCGGCGGAAGACGCCAAGCGCAAAGAGGAGATCGAGCTGAAAAATCAAGCCGACAATCTTGTCTTCTCTACGCGAAAACAGGTTAAAGACCTTGGCGAGAAGATGGATGCCGAGACAAAATTGAAACTCGAGTCGGCGGCAACAGCCCTTGAAGAAGCGATCAAAGCGAATAATGCGGCCGATATCAAAGCCAAGATGGAAGCGCTCAATGCTATCTGGAATGAAGCTTCCACAAAGATGTACGAGGCGGCGAAACAAACCGGGCCTCAACCGGGCGCCCAGGCGGGTCAGCAACAGGGTCCCGATCCGGGTCAGCAGGCTTCATCCGAGAAGAAGGATGATAAAAAAGTGGAGAATGCCGACTTCGAAGTAGTGGACGACAAGTGATGTGATTACTCGGATTACGCAGATTTAGCGCTGATGGTAGATTGCGCAGATTAACGGAAGGCGAGGATGTCCTCGCCTTTTGTTTTTTGTGGTCATTATTTTTAATCATTGCATTTGAAAAAGGATTTTGTCCGGTGTGACTCAAGATCTGATTTCGATACTAATTTTGACTGGTGTTGGGTTGTTATTGATGGTGGGGCTCATTGCGATTGTAATAAAACCGAAAGGTTGGGGCAACTTTGCCTCGTTGACGGTATATCATGATTTCCAGCCGAAAGACAAACGAGAGGCAATAGAGGTAGTAATAGAAAAAAAGGCCGGAAAGAAAATGAAAGAACAGGAAAGCGGCGAGGGTAAGTGAGTATGTCAGTAAGCAGAAGTCAGAACTCAGAACTCAAACTAGGGACTAAGGACTACGAAATAAGGACTATCAAATGAACTTCAATAAATTTACGATAAAATCTCAGGAAGCGGTTCAGAACGCGCAGGAAATCGCGTCGAGCTACGGCAATCAATCGATTGAGCCAGAGCATCTGCTCGCCGCGCTCATTCAGGACTCGCAAGGAATCGTTATCCCGATTCTTCAGAAGCTTGGCACGAACGTCAACTACGTTAAAATCAAGGTCAATGAGATTGTAGAGAAGCTTCCGAAGATTCAGGGGACAAGTCAACAGCATATCTCCGGAGAGCTTCAAAGAATTTTTGATCTAGCGCAGAAGGAAGCGGAGAACCTTAAAGACGAGTTTGTCAGCACGGAGCACCTGCTCCTCGCATTGCTCGACCAGAAACAAAACGCCGCAACAAAGCTGCTGATCGATCAGGGCGTCACGAAGGAGAGTGTGCTCAAGGCATTAAAAGATGTCCGCGGCTCGCAGCGTGTGACGGACCAGAACCCGGAAGATAAATTTCAACCCCTCGAAAAATTCGGGCGCGATTTGAACGAGCTTGCGCGAAAAGGAAAACTCGACCCAGTCATCGGCCGCGAAGAAGAAATCCGGCGAGTGCTTCAGGTGTTATCCAGAAGAACGAAAAATAATCCAGTTCTCATCGGAGAACCGGGTGTCGGAAAAACGGCTATTGCCGAAGGGCTGGCCCATCGCATCATACAGGGAGATGTGCCGGAAAATCTGAAGACGAAACGCATTGTCGCGTTGGATATGGCTGCGATGATTGCAGGAGCAAGTTTCCGCGGGCAATTTGAGGAGAGGATGAAAGCCGTGTTAAAGGAAGTCGAAGACTCGCACGGAAGCATTATCCTTTTCATCGACGAACTTCATACACTTGTCGGAGCCGGAGCTGCACAGGGGGCCGTCGACGCTTCAAACATGCTGAAGCCCGCCCTCGCGCGCGGCGACCTGCGGGCGATCGGTGCGACGACGCTGGATGAATACCGCAAGTATATTGAAAAAGACCCGGCTCTTGAGCGCCGTTTCCAGCCGATCTTAATAGATGAACCAAATGTTGAGGACACGATTTCAATCCTGCGCGGGCTCAACGACCGCTACGAAGTGCATCATGGCGTCCGCATTACCGACGCAGCAATTGTTGCTGCCGCACAGTTGAGCTATCGGTATATCTCGGATAGATTTTTGCCCGACAAAGCGATCGACCTTATCGATGAAGCGGCCGCGAAACTTCGCATTGAAATCGATTCCATGCCGGAAGAGTTGGATGTTGTCGAGCGGAAAGTGAAACAACTTGAAATCGAAACAGAAGCGGTGAAGCGGGAACTTACCGCAGAATACGCAGACGAGTCGGACAAGGCTGCAATTACAAACCACTTAGATCAAATCAAACATGACCTTGCGGAATTGAACCAGAAGCGAAACGAACTGAGGGCACACTGGCAGGTCGAAAAAGAGCTAATCCAGTCGATCCGCTCGATGAAGGCAGAAATTGAGCGTGTTCGTATAGAAGCCGATAAAAAAGAGCGTGAGGGGGATTTGGGAAAAGTTGCGGAGCTGCGGTACGGCGTGCTTACCGGCCTCGATAAAAAAATAAAGGCTGCGACGGCAAAGCTCGCCGAAGCCCAAAAAGATCACAAGATGTTGAAAGAGGAGGTGGACGCGGAAGATATTGCGGAGATTGTCTCCAAGTGGACCGGCATTCCTGTAACGCGAATGCTGGAAAGTGAACGTACGAAACTGCTCCATCTCGAAGACAAGATTCATGAGCGGATGGTAAACCAGGAAGAAGCGGTGAAAGCTGTAGCCGATGCTATTCGGAGGAGCCGCGCCGGGCTGCAGGATGAAAAGAGGCCGATCGGTTCGTTCATTTTTCTCGGCACCACCGGCGTTGGGAAAACCGAGCTTGCACGCTCGCTGGCGGAAGTGCTGTTCAACGACGAGGAGGCGATCGTTCGGATCGACATGAGCGAATACATGGAAAAATTTTCCGTGTCGCGCTTGATCGGCGCGCCTCCGGGGTATGTCGGATATGAAGAAGGGGGGCAGCTGACGGAAGCTGTCCGGCGCAGGCCGTACTCTGTGCTTCTGCTCGACGAAATTGAGAAAGCACATCCGGAGGTATTCAACGTGCTGCTGCAATTGCTCGACGACGGACGTTTGACGGACTCAAAAGGACGAACGGTGAATTTCAAAAACACCATTGTGATTATGACGTCGAACCTCGGTTCACAGCTTATCCAGGAAAAAATGTCCGGAGCTGAGAGTGATGAAGACTGGGCGAACATCCACGGGGAACTTCGCGCCGAATTATTTGAAATGCTGCGCCAGTCGATACGCCCGGAATTTTTAAACCGCGTCGATGAAATCATTCTCTTCAAACCGCTCACACGAAACGATATCAAGAAGGTCGTCGATTTGCAGCTCCATCGAGTCGCAGCGTTGCTCGCAAAAAAAGAGATGAAGCTGTCGGTTTCGGACGAGGCCAAGGAATGGCTTGCCAAGCTCGGTTACGACCCGAGCTACGGTGCGCGTCCGCTCAAACGAGTCATCCAGAAGCATATCGTTAATGTGCTCTCTGAAAGAATTCTTGCCGGGGATTTTTCCGACAGAGACAATGTTGAAATCGTCCTCGATAGAGAAGGCGTTATCGGGTTTCGGAAGCTAAAACAATCAGCGTAAATTGGGGGGCAGGATAAAATCTTTCCCCCGCAATCCTCATTCTATTTGATTTCCCACCGGAAACTTTCTACATTTATTCAACTGCAGGCGAGATAAACCCGTCCGCCGGCTCTCTGCAGTGCTGCATCCTTGTCTTCCTATTTTGCTAGTCGGAGAGAGAATACAAATGAATGTTTCCGCAGTCGCAATTCCGTTCAGCACCTTCCCTTATTTTGAGAACACAATCCAGCAATTAAGCCAATCATCGTCAGTTGACAAAATATTCGTTTTCCACGGCGGCGCCTATTTCCCGTCATCGCCCAAATGCGAGGGAATTAAGGCCGATTCGCCGAATTCCGGTGCTGCGCTCAATTCGCTTCTCAAAAAAGTCAAGAGCAAATACCTTTTGATGATGACCGAATCGGGAGAGATTGATTTTGGTCAATTCGCTCTCGAACGATTTCTCGCTGTGGCGGAAGAGACGAATGCGGGAATTATATATTCAGACTATTACGACATCAAGAATGGGGAGCGGCATGAACATCCTGTCAATGATTACCAAATCGGAAGCATCCGCGATAGTTTTGATTTCGGTCCTGTGATGCTCTTTTCTGTCGCTGCGATTCGAACGGTACTTAAGAAATATGGTCCAATCTCAAACGTAAAAAGTGCTGGATTATACGACCTGCGGTCAAAAGTTTCGGTTGACCGCCGAATTTTCCACATTCGGGAATATCTCTACACGAAAACGGAATCCAGTGCACGGATAACGGGAGAGACACAATTTGATTACGTCGATGCACGTTTCTATGCAATCCAAAAAGAAATGGAAGCGGTCGAGACAAAGCACTTGAAAAATATCGGCGCATTTTTGAAACCGAAATTCAAGCCAGTTCCTCATACCGGAACGAAATTTCCCGTCGAGGCGAGCATTGTTATCCCTGTGCGGAACAGAGTGAAGACAATCGCCGAGGCAGTCAACAGCGCATTGAATCAACAAACGGATTTTTTGTTTAACATCATTGTCGTTGACAATCATTCTACGGATGGAACGACGGAGGCGTTGAAAGCGCTGGCTCAAAGAAGTTTGCTGGTGAAGCACATTATTCCGGAGCGCATCGATCTGGGAATCGGGGGATGCTGGAATGAGGCTGTAATGTCCGAGCATTGCGGAAAATATGCAGTGCAGCTAGATTCAGATGATCTCTACACGGACAGTGAAACGCTTCAGAAAATTGTGAACGTTTTTCGAACCGGCAAGTATGCCATGGTGATTGGCGCATACAGGCTTGTCACTATGAAGCTTGAGGAATTCCCTCCCGGCGTTGTCGATCATAAAGAATGGACTCCAAAGAACGGAAGAAATAATGCGCTCCGCATTAACGGGTTCGGCGCACCACGCGCATTCCAAACATCCCTTCTTCGGCAAATCCCTTTTTCGAACGTCAGTTACGGCGAAGATTACGGAATCACCCTTCGGCTTTCGCGTGAATATCAAATCGGAAGAATCTACGAGCCTATATATTTATGCCGCCGGTGGGAAGAAAATACCGATGCAGCGTTGTCCGTCGAGAAATCAAACTGCAACGATGCGTACAAGGACATGCTGCGCACGATCGAAATTTTCGCGCGGCAACGGATAAATAAAAAGGGATAATCTGTGCGTGGAATTGTATTTCGCATTTCTTCTGAGCAGTTGGTAGTGCCTCAATTTGAAAATCCTAAAAAGAATGTCATGCCAGCCTAGGCGGGCATCCAGATCAAATTGCATGGACCCCGGCATTCGCCGGAATGACATTAAGAATGAAACTGAGACACTACCGAGCAGTTCGCATCACGATGACCAAAAAATATTCAATCAACTTTTACGCAAGAATTTCATTGCTTTCACAAAAGGTATTTGCATCGTTCCCCCCCCGTTCGCAGGGCGATTCTCTCGCAGACCTTGCAATTTCTCTCCTTAAAGAACAGAAGTTGACGTGGCGGCTGCTTGCCGATGCCTATGAATCGCTAGATTCAGTGAAAGTACGCGAAATACATTGCAATGGCTTTTTGGCATTGTTGCAGTGTAATCCGAAGAGAATCATCAGCACAAGTGCGAATGTCGATGATAAATCCGTTCGTGAACGAAAATGTTTTCTTTGTTTTAAAAACCTCCCTGAAGAACAGAAGGGCGTACTGTATCGGGACGAATTTATCATTCTATGCAATCCCGCGCCTATTTTTCCGCGCCATTTTACCATATCGACCGTGCGGCATGAGCGGCAAGAGATTGGCAAATTCATTGGGACGCTTCTTTCGCTTGCAAGGGAGTTGAGTCCGGAGTTCACCGTTTTCTACAATGGACCTCGATGCGGTGCCTCAGCTCCCGACCATATGCATTTTCAGGCCAGCCCGTACGGGTTGATCCCGGTTGAACGGGATGCCGAAGATGTGCAAAGAAGGAATTTGAGAAAAAGAGAGAGTTCTGTTTCATTTCTCACGCTTCGAAAATTTGGAAGACACGTGGTTCTGTTAGAATCTGAAAATCAAAGAAATCTTGAAGCTTCTCTCATACGACTTCTTGGCACTATGCAGAGGATTGCACGCACAACGGAAGAACCGATGCTCAATCTCCTCTGCTCGTTTCAGAAAAACGCCTGGCGCGTCATAATTTTTCCCCGGCACAAGCATCGTCCTGATGTTTACTTTCGCGAAGGCGAGGCACGAGTCCTCATTAGTCCGGCGGCAGTTGATATTGGCGGTCTGGTCGTTACACCGGTTGAAAGAGATTATGAAAGAGTCGATGCCAAAATGATCGAGAATATCTTTGCGGAAGTATCTGTTGCTCAGGATGTATTCGAAGAGATTGTCAGCGAACTTTAGCGTCATGGAGAGAAGAAGAAAATCATCGATGCCTTGTTTCACCCCAAATCAAATAATCAGGCAATGATCTCTCAGGAACCATCTATTAAGGTTGGGATTCTTGACCACCGTCGCGACGTATACGGTAGTTTCAACGGCGTGTTTGCCATAGATGGTTCTCGTCAATTGCAGGGTACGTTTCGTGTTCGGTCTGAAAATAGAGAGATAATGCTATTGGACAACGATGGAAATATCGCCATCGCTGGGAAAGAGATTCATTGCGCTAATGTTGCCGCTGGGACATTCACGCTCCGCGACGTTGCGATAGGAATGCAATTTCATTGGGAAAGAAGAGAAGAACAGACATTCCGGGGGAATTTGGTTCTCATGGCCCGCGAAAACGGTACCATTGCGGTCATCAATGAGATTTCTCTCGAAGAGTATCTCGCGAGTGTAATCTCGTCTGAAATGAGCGGAGAAGCTCCGATTGAATTTCTGAAAGCTCATGCAATTACTTCGCGTAGCTGGCTCGCTGCGATGCTGGCGCGTGAAGAACGAAATGTCGATATCGATCCCGAAAGATCGATTCGGACCGATGACGAGTTGATACGCTGGTATGACCGCGAAGACCACGACATTTTTGACGTTTGCGCTGATGACCATTGCCAGCGTTATCAAGGTATTACCAAAATGGCGTCAGATCGCGCCGCGAAAGCCGTTGAAGCCACGCGGGGCTTTTTCCTTGTCCACGGAGAAGAAATTTGCGATGCCCGCTTTTCCAAAGCTTGCGGCGGCCTCACGGAGGAGTTTGAAAACACCTGGGAACAAAAGCACCTTCCATACCTCGAGAGTATTCCCGATTCATCAATTCAACATCCTAAAATTCTGAGCGAGATGGCAGCCGAGGATTGGATCCTTTCAAACCCCGATGCGTATTGCAATACGACGGACGAAATTATCTTACGGCAAATACTTCCTACATCTGACCAGAAGACAAAAAACTTCTTCCGTTGGGCCGTTGATTACGAACGATGTGAACTTGAGGAAATTCTCAACGCAAAATCCGGAATTGATTTTGGAACATTGCTCAACCTTGTTCCCCTCCAACGAGGGCCTTCCGGTCGAATTTCCAGGCTAAAGATTGAAGGGGCAAAAAAAAAACTCGTCGTCGGAAAAGAACTCGAAATCCGCCGCTGGCTGTCCAAAACTCATCTTTACAGTTCTGCGTTCGTCGTTATGACTGAGCGGGAGACCGATGGAACACCAAAACATTTTCTTCTTTATGGTGCAGGATGGGGGCACGGCGTCGGATTGTGCCAAATCGGCGCGGCCGTGATGGCAGCAAAGAAATTTTCCGCAGAAGAAATACTCAAGCATTACTTTCGGAATGCTCGACTTCGGAAACTATATTGATTCCAGAAATGTCTGATATGCTTATCCCATCACCTTCTCCCGACAAAAAGCGGAGCGCTCCATTATGGGTATCGGTCGTCTATTTCGCCGAAGGTTTCCCGTACACGATTGTCAATTTAATGTCGGTAATATTTCTAAAAGATCTCGGCGCAAGCAACGAATTGATTGGGTTGACGAGTTTCCTTTATCTTCCCTGGGCGTTGAAAGGGTTATGGGGTCCGATGGTCGACATTTATTCGTCGAAGCGGACATGGATACTGACCGCAGAAGTTTTTTGCACAATTCTTTTTGTCTTTCTTGCACTGGGGGCGCTTAGCACTCAGGCCATCGCAGCTTCGATCGTTGTTTTCGCTCTCATTGCATTCGTTTCTGCGACCCATGATATCGCCATCGACGGTTTTTATCTCGATGCGCTGGATAAAAATCAACAAGCATTCTTTGTCGGCGTTCGGTCAGCCGCATATAAACTTGCGTGGCTTGCCGGGAACGGCGGGCTTGTATTCCTTGCAGGGTATCTCGCTAATGAGCGCCTCATCCACACAAATCCCGACGGGACAAAGATTTTCGAGGATATGCGTTTTTCTGTATTGGGTAACGCATTTTCGATTCGCCCTCTGGAGTTCGGCTGGGCGGCTGCATTTGCCGTCGCGGCTTTCGTTTCTCTCCTGGTTTATCTTTTCCAGCTCTGGTACCTTCCGCATCCAAAGGCTTTCGTCAGGGAGCGGGAAGGAAATGACACGGGCGGAAAATTTTTAGAAGCGTTTCGGACATACTTTACTCAATACAGAATCGGTTGGATCGTAGCGTATATCCTTATATTCCGGCTCGGCGATGCGTTCATGTTAAAAATGGCGCCTCCATTTCTTATGGATAACGGAGCGAAGGGAGGATTGACACTTTCGACGGCAGACATGGGAATTCTGTACGGCACCGTTGGCATCATTTTTCTCCTTGCCGGCGGAATTCTTGGCGGATTTGTTATCGCGAAGCAGGGATTAAAAAAATGGATGTGGCCGACTGCGATTCTTCAGAACTCGGCAATCGCGTTGTACTGGTTTCTTGCAAAGTACAAACCTGGCATCGAATGGGTGTACGTCGTCAATTCGTTCGAACAATTTTCCTACGGGCTGGGAGTTTCTGCATACACCGTTTTTCTGATGCGGACTGTCCGTCCGGAATTCAAAGCATCACATTACGCGATCACAACAGCGTTTATGGCGGCAGGCATTTTGCTCCCTGGAATTGTGAGCGGTTACTTGCAGGTGTGGATGGGATATGAGAATTATTTTTTGATGAGTTTTTTGGCAGCGATTCCGGGTTTGGCGACGATTTACTTTTTGCCCCTGGGAGATAAAGCGTAAGGACAGCCTTGTCAATGTTTTAAACCTTGACAAGGCTCCAGCTCACCAGAGGTTGATTCTCGATCCACATCTTCGTAATTTGTTCGGTTACAGCGTTCCATGTCCGCTCTTTTACTATGAAATCATCACAATTCGTCATCGGTATCGATGGCGGCGGTACGAAAACGGCAGCCGTGATTGCTGATCTTAGAGGAGATATTCTGGCGCAGCATACCGCCGGCCCGTCGAACGTTCAAAAAATAGGAGTTGAGAAGTCGGCACGGGTGGTATTTTCGTTGGTCCGAGATTGCTGTGATTCAGTTGGCTGCCTCCCGAAAAATATCCGGGGGACAACGATCGGGCTGGCTGGCGCCGGAAGGGCGGAGGATCAAAAAAAAATTGCCGAAGCAATCCGAAAACTCATCTCATCGAAAAAAAATGCGCTGAGAAAAGTTCGGATTGAAAGCGACGCACGTATCGCGCTCGAAGGGGCATTCAACGGCGGCGCCGGAATTATTGTGATTGCAGGAACCGGGTCGATTGCACTCGGGAAAGATGAAGAGGGAAACATCCATCGCGTTGGAGGATGGGGGAGAATATTGGGTGATGAGGGGAGCGGGTATTTTATCGGGAGGGAAGGACTGAATGCCGTTTGCCGCCATCTCGACGGGCGGTCCGCTCCAACCCTCCTTACGGCTATGGTGGCGAAGAAGTTCGGCATAAAAACATCGGTCGATATAATTGCTGCAGTCTATAGAAACAACTTGGACATTGCCTCTCTGGCGCCTATTGTTTTTGAGGCGGAAGAAAAAGGGGACGCTGCTTCATTTGATATTGTCGAGCGTGCCACCAACGAACTGACAGAGCATGTTCAGGCATTAATTGTAAAATTTCAGAATGGTGTGTCTGCACATGCGAGGAGAAGAATCCCCCTTTCTTTTATCGGTGGATTGATCGAAAACGAAACACCGCTGACTCGGTCTCTTCGGAGGCAAATTTTAAAATCATTCACCAATGTCGACATTGTCCGGCCTTTTGCCCGGCCTGCGGTCGGAGCAGTATTGATGGCTCTTGCACAATGACTGAACGTGAATGACCGTTACTCAATTAATAATATGAAATCGAGGTTAGATTATGCCGATTAAAAACTTCAAGAATGAACCGTTAACAGATTTTTCAAAGCCTGCCAATCGGAAAGCGATGGAGAAGGCATTGGCAAAAGTCCGGTCTGCATTTTCCCGCGAATACCCGATTGTCATCGGAAGCGAGGAGATTTGGTCTGAAGAAAAGCTCAACACCTATAATCCATCTTCGCCGAGTGAAATCGTTGGTGTTTTTCAAAAAGCAAATACCGACCTGGCAAACAAGGCGGTGGAGACGGCTGCGGCGAAATTTGAAGAATGGAAATTGGTCGATGCTAAAAAACGGGCAGAGTATCTTTTTAAGGCTGCCGCGCTTATGCGTAAAAGGAAGCACGAGTTCAGCGCCACAATGGTGTATGAAGTAGGCAAGACATGGCCCGAAGCAGATGCCGACACAGCTGAAGCAGTCGACTTTCTGGAATTCTACGCGAGGGAAATGCTGCGCTTTGCCGGTCCTCAGCCCGTCACAAAAATTCCGACAGAAAAAAACGAGTTGCGCTATATCCCTCTCGGCGTCGGCGTCGTTGTGCCGCCGTGGAATTTTGCTCTTGCAATTCTTACCGGCATGACTTCGGCTGCTGTCGTCGCAGGGAACACCGTCGTGTTAAAGCCGTCGAGCGATTCACCCCTTACCGGTTGGCAATATTTTTCCTTGATGCGTGAAGTCGGCGTACCTGCCGGCGTTATCAACTTTGTCACGGGTTCGGGAGGAACTGTCGGGGATACGCTTGTGGCTCATCCTCAAACGCGGTTCGTTTCATTCACCGGCTCAAAAGAAGTCGGCATTCACATTAATGAGCTTGCGGCAAGAGTTCAGCCGGGGCAAAAATGGCTGAAGCGCGTTGTTGCCGAAATGGGGGGAAAAGATTCCATCGTTATCGATGACTCGGCTGATTTGAATGCTGCCGCACAGGCGGCTGTTGTTTCCGCGTTCGGATTTCAGGGACAAAAATGCTCTGCCGCTTCGCGCGTCATTGTTGTCGAAAAAGTTTACGACAGGATCGTCGATCTCTTGAAAGAAAAAGCGGAGAAACTTACCGTTGGCACAGTCGATAACCCGGCACACTATATGGGCCCGGTCATCAATCGGGGAGCGCAAGAGAAAATTATGGAATACATTGGAAAGGGATTGCGTGAAGGGGGAAGGCTTATTGCCGGCGGAAAGAAAGCGGAGGGCGAAGGCTATTTTATTCAACCGACAGTGATTGCAGATGTCGATCCTCATGCAACAATTGCTCAGGAGGAGATTTTCGGACCGGTGCTCGCCGTGATTCGGGCGAAGGATTTTGACCAGGCTCTCGAAATTGCAAATAACACGGAGTTTGGGCTGACCGGCGGTATTTGGTCCAAGAATAAAAAGAAGATCGAGAAGGCAAAGAACAGCTTTCATGTCGGCAATTTTTATGTGAACAGAAAAATTACGGGTGCTCTTGTCGGCGTTCATCCCTTTGGCGGTTTCAATATGTCCGGAACGGATTCAAAAGCGGGGGGCCGCGACTACCTGCTTCTGTTCATGCAGGCCAAAGCGATCTCAGAAAAGATTAAGTAGTTTAGTCAGAATTAAGACCCGGGAAGATCGCTCCTCCCGTGTTCTTTAAACAATTTTAGCCGCATTGATTAAAGCCTCTGCAATCGTAAATTGGAAATCGAAAATCGGAAACGGATGATTCCTTCCGAAAAGTTTTAGTACAAACTCAAAAGGTTTTTCGTATGAAAATACACGAGTATCAGGGTAAGGAAATTCTTCGGAAGTATAATGTCGCTATGCCGCAAGGCGCCGTTGCTTTTTCCGTTGACGAGGCTGCAGCTGTTGCACAACGACTCGGGGGAAGCGTTTGGGTTGTCAAAGCCCAAATTCATGCCGGGGGAAGAGGCAAAGGAGGAGGTGTCAAAATAGCGAAGAGTGTCAACGAGGTGAAGATGCTTGCATCGCAGATTCTCGGAATGAGGCTTGTCACGCACCAGACCGGGCCGGAAGGAAAAATTGTGAAACGGCTTCTCGTCGAAGAAGGGGTCGACATCGCGAAAGAAATGTATGTCGGCATTACGCTCGATCGAACAACGGGAATGAATGTTCTCATGATCTCGACCGAAGGGGGAGTTGAAATCGAAAAAGTCGCAGCTGAATCGCCGGAAAAAATCGTCAAAGAGCATGTCAACCCCTCGGTCGGCTTGCAGCAATTTCAGGCGCGAAAACTCGCTTTTGCCCTGGGATTGACCGGCGATGCATTTAAGAATGGCGTAAAATTTTTACTGGCGTTGTACAAAGCGTACGATGCGACGGATGCGTCACTTGCTGAAATTAATCCGTTGGTGATCACGAAGGGAGGAGACGTCCTCGCTCTCGATGCAAAAATAAATTTCGACGATAATGCTCTCTACCGCCATCCCGAGTTTGCGGAGCTTCGCGATCTTGATGAAGAGGAACCTTTGGAAATTGAAGCGTCAAAATCTAACCTGAACTACATCAAACTTGAGGGCAACGTTGGCTGCATGGTCAACGGCGCCGGTCTCGCTATGGCGACGATGGATATCATCAAACTGGCAGGGGGCGAGCCGGCGAATTTCCTCGATGTCGGCGGCGGTGCCAATGCGCAGACAGTCGAAAGCGGGTTCAAAATTATCCTCGCCGATAAGAACGTAAAGGCAATTCTTATCAACATCTTCGGCGGTATTGTGCGATGCGACCGGGTTGCGACAGGCGTTGTCGAAGCGGCCAAAAAAGTTGAAGTGAAAATCCCCATCGTCATCCGTCTTGCGGGGACCAACGCCGACCTCGCGGCAGATATTCTGAAAAAATCGGGATTGAGCTTTCTTGTCGCAGAGAATCTGAAAGACGCGGCGGAAAAAGTAACAAATGCTTTAGCTGCATAGCGGCGTACGAAGAAAAACAACATGACCATGAACGATAGATATGAAGCAGTAATCGGGCTCGAAGTGCACGCTCAACTGTTGACGAATTCAAAAGCGTTTTGCGGCTGCACGACCAAATTCGGAAACATGCCGAATTCAAACTCCTGCCCCGTTTGTCTCGGCATGCCGGGCGTACTCCCCGTGCTTAATAAGGAAGTTGTTGAGTTCATCCTGAAAATGGGGATATCCACCAATTGCACGATAGCACGAAAATCTATTTTCGCCCGAAAGAATTATTTCTATCCGGATTTGCCGAAGGGATATCAGATATCGCAATATGAAGAACCGATCTGCAGTCGGGGCTACATTGATGCAGAACTGAAGGACGGCTCGACGAAGCGCATAGGCATCACGCGAATTCATATGGAAGAAGACGCTGGTAAACTGATTCACGACATGGATGTCGATACGCTGGTTGATGTGAACCGGTGCGGCGTTCCGTTGATTGAAATTGTCAGCGAACCGGACATTCGTACGTCGCATGAGGCGTATCAGTACCTGTCGATGATAAAACAAATAGTGACGTATCTCGGAATTTGCGACGGCAACATGGAAGAAGGGAGCCTCCGCTGCGACGCCAACGTCTCTGTGCGGTTGAAGGGCGAAAAGAAATTCGGGACGAAAACGGAAGTGAAAAACATGAATTCCTTCCGCAACGTTGAGCGGGCACTTGACTATGAAATCAACCGTCAGATCGTACTTATCGAAGACGGAGGGGCGGTTGTGCAGGAAACGCTGTTATGGGACGCGGACAAAAATGTTGCGGTTTCCATGAGAAGCAAGGAAGAGGCGCATGACTACCGGTACTTTCCGGACCCCGACCTGGTGCCGGTGTTGGTCGACGAACCATGGATCGCGAGAGTGAAATCATCCCTCCCTGAACTGCCGAAGGAACGCCGCAACAGGTTTGTGGAACACTACAGCTTGCCGAAGTACGATTCAGATATTTTGACGCTTGAGCGGGATTTAGCGGATTATTATGAAAAAGCCGCCGTGAAAATTTTGCATCCCAATCCTGAAGGATATAAGACGGTGAGCAACTGGGTTATGACAGAAGTTCTCAGGGTTGTGAATGATGAACATCTCGCATTGTCCGATTTTCCGATCCCACCGGAAAATTTAGCCGCGATGGTAAATCTTATCGCCGATGGAGTGATCAGCGGAAAAATCGCGAAAGAAGTGTTCGATGAGATGTTGAAAACAAAAGAGCACCCGAAAACGATCGTCGATCGAAAAGGGCTCGTGCAAATCTCCGATACCGCTGCGATCGGAAAAATCATCGATGATATCCTTGCTAAAAATCCCGCGCAGCGAGAACAATTCCGAAACGGGAAAGAGCAATTGCTCGGCTTTTTTGTAGGGGAAACGATGAAAGCGACGAAGGGAAAAGCAAATCCAAAAATAGTAAACGAAATTCTGAAAAAGAAACTGAACGAAAAGTAGGCAGTCTCCAAATTTAGGAAAGGTGTGAAGCTTGCTCACGCAAATCCCAAGGGGATGGCTTCGCCAGACGCTAAGGCGCAAAGAGAATGGATATGTTTCCCTTGCGGCGTAGCGTTTTTGCGCGATATTTTCAGCACTCTGTAAAAGGTCCCTTGGGCTTTGTTCTAATTAGGATACTACCGAAAAGTAAGTAGTGATCAAGTTTGGTAAGGTGACGGGCGCCTTACCAAAGTGCCCCACCAAATCTCTTGGCATACTATGATTTTTCGAGTGAGGTGTCCGTCACCTCTCGCAGCAAACGCAAAATTGAGCACCACCGAAAAGTAAACCTGTACTCTTACACTCACTCTTTAACTTTAAAAAAAAACGAAAGAAAAAAATATATGAGAAATAAAGTGATCGCTGGTAATTGGAAAATGAATAAAGATGTCTTCGAGACTGCCGACCTCATCAACGGACTAAAAAAATCACTCGAGAAGGCAAAGGCGGAAGTGATCATTTGTCCCCCCTTTACGTCGCTGGTTGTCGCGCAGCAGCTGTTAAAAGGGAGTGCCATCAAACTCGGAGCGCAAGACGTATCGGTTCACGACGACGGAGCGTATACCGGCGAAATCTCGGTTAAAATGCTCAAGTCGGTCAGCTGCGAATATGTTATTGTCGGCCATTCAGAACGGAGGCAGTATTTTCATGAATCGAATGAGCTTATCAACCAGAAAGCAAAAAAAGTCCTTGCGTCCGGAATGAAATCGATAATTTGTGTGGGGGAAACGCTTGATGAACGGGAAAAAAATGTTACAGATAAAATCATAACGGCACAAGTGAAAGGCGTTCTCGCCGGTCTAACCCAAACCGATTTGGATCGGGTGATTATTGCATACGAGCCGGTATGGGCAATCGGAACTGGTAAAACTGCTACTACGCAGCAAGCCGAAGATGTTCATCAATTAATAAGAAAGCTTGCGGCACAGCTATATTCTTGGGCGATTGCTGAAAAATTAATCATCCAATACGGTGGAAGTGTAAAGCCCGAAAATGCTAAGGAGCTCTTAAACCAAGCTGATATTGATGGAGCTCTCGTGGGTGGAGCCTGCCTTAAAGCCGAGTCTTTTTCTGCAATTGTTGGCGCAGTATAGCTTTTGCTCAAATAACCGGCATATTTTGGGCTGAATTCTTGAGTTCTACATTCTTAAGATGCTCTAAGTTAATGAATTATATTGACTTAGAGCATTTTTATTTTCATTGCTTTTCGGGCTCCCATGTATTATATTAAAATCTATAAAGGGCTTGTGTTTCCCTAAATCCTCGAAAACACACGTTTTTCTTCAAAAATTTTGAGTCCATTATTGCATACCTCATCCCATCGCTATCTCCTTGCACTAGCTTTTCTTCTCACGGTTTCATCTGGCGCGCTTTCAAAGAACCAATTTTTCGAAAATGGGGAAAAATCCCGGCCTGAAGTTCTCAATTATTCTTCTGCAACCCGGTCTATCATCGATCTCTCTGGAAAATGGAGCTGCTCGACCGATGAGGGGGCAACGTGGAAAGAAGTTCTCATTCCATCAGCCTCTGATTTTGAAGGCAAAGTAATTTTCACTCGAAAATTCGACCTGCCGAGCAGCCTTCTCACCTCGCATAGTTTTAAATTTGTCGCCTACGGGATCAATTATCAGGCCGAAGTGTTTCTTAATGAAGTATTTGTCGGAAAACATGAGGGAGGGTATACTTCCTTTTATTTTCTCGTCCCGGAGAATACTCTTCAACTTGGGAATGAAAATGTAATCCGAATAGTTGTTGACAACACTTTGAATTCCAAAAGCACCCTTCCTCTTCGGCAGCAAATTGGCGGATGGAAGAATTACGGCGGCATTTTCCGGGACGTTTTTTTGGTTGCTACGCCTCTTGTCTGGATCGATGACCTTGTTGCCCAAACTGAAAGTCTTGACCCAAAACTGGTGAAGCTATCCGTCCATGCTGTCATTTCCGGACGTAATTTCTCAAAGCTCTCGCCGAGCGATCATCCGGGGCTAGCTCTCTTGAATTTTGCAGTTGAAGCTTTGGATAAAACAACCGGTCTTATAGTGGGAAAGAGCCTGCCGGTTCCTTTTTCGCCGGAAACAAATAAGGATGTTACGGTACAAACAACCGTTACGATTCCGGGAGCAAAAATGTGGAACCCGGATCAGCCAAATCTTTACACGCTCCATGCCGTTATTACGGCAGGAGAGGGAAAAAATATTGTTGTTGTAGATGAGTGCAGCATCCAGACTGGAATTCGGACAATTGGAAAACAGAAGCAGAATATTTTTCTCAATGGTGCTGCCGTTACAATGCGTGGAATTACGTGGGGGGAAGATTCGCCGGATCATGGAAGTGCATTGAGTTATGAGCAGATGGAAAAAGATATTGCTTTAATAAAGAACCTTGGCGCGAACACCGTTCGATTTGCTTTCCATCCGCCTCATCCGTACCTCCTTGATCTTTGCGACCAATACGGTCTTTTGGCGCTCGAGGAAATTCCCCTTTATGAAACTCCATCTGACATCTTCTCAACTGAGAACTACCGGGCTCTTGTCGAGAATTATGCAAAGGACATGATCCGAAGGGACAGGAATCATCCTTCGCTCATCGCCTGGGGTTTCGGAGACGGCTTTGAGTCGATCGACCCGCGGGCAAAGCTTTTGCTCGACGAGCTTCAGGGTTCTGAAAAATTAATGGACTCGCGGCTGACATATTATATTTCTCTCTCGCTTGACGATATCCAAAATTCAGGCATTGTTGATATTGCGGGAGTGCGTTTGGGGAATTCAGACATCAAGGCATTTACAGCTTCCCTTCAGAAATGGAAGTTATCCCACCCCGATCAACCTGTAATGGTCGGACGCTATGGCAAAGCCGTTGAAACGGGAAATCGCAATGGCTACAGCGATCCGATGTCGCAAGAAGCGGAGGCACGATACCTTTTTCAGCGCTATGATGCAATCAAAGGGGCTGATGTAGCCGGCAGTTTCGTGTGGAGTTTTGATGATTGGCGCGGCGACCGCCCCATGCTGACTGTTCAATCACATACTCCGGACCTCTATACTCAAGGGATCGTTGAGTTCAACCGCGAGAAAAAAGTTGCATACGATGTCGTCCGCTCGATGTTCCTGGGAGAAAAGATCGCAGCGCTGCCCGTGGGTACGCATTCGGTGCCGTCGCCGGTTTCCTACGTTCTCCTCGGTTTGCTGTTGTTGATTCTTTTTTTCTGGCTGCTGAACAGCGACCGCCGTTTCCGCGAAAGCGTGTTCCGGGCCCTTCGGCGCCCCTATAATTTTTATGCTGATATACGCGATCAGCGTATCTTATCGAACCTTCATACAGCCATACTTTCGGCAATAGTAGCTGTAACGTTCGCGATTGTCGTGTCGAGCGTGCTGTACCATTTTCGGTCAAGCTCCGTCCTCGATTATATTTTGACAATGTTCATTACGTCGGATTCCCTGAAAGCCGTCGTTATTGAGCTCGTCTGGCATCCGATTGAGTGCATTGCATACGGCGGGCTAGCCTGTTTTGCCTGGATGTTTATTGTGACGGTACTGGTGCAGCTTTTTTCCTTTTTTGTCCGGACGAAAGTATACCTCTTTCATTCGTACTCGGTCGCGGTGTGGTCGACGCTTCCGATGGTAATTTTTATTCCGCTGGGGATGATCTTGTATCGCGTGATGGAAAGCGACATGTATGTTATTCCCGTCCTTGTGATTTTCGCGGCGGTAATGATTTGGATTCTTTTCAGAACGCTGAAAGGGATCTCGATAATTTACGACAGCTCTTCCGTTAAGATTTATGCAATAGGAATTGTTGTTCTTGCTGGCATAGGGATTTTGTGGTACGGATACTTCGATTATGCCCATTCGATGATGGCGTACATACATTTCATGATGAGCACAGTGGTCCCGGCGGAGAACTGAACGGCGTAAGAGAATTATGTATCTATCGAAGTTAGAAGTTGTTGGATTTAAGTCCTTTGCGAACAAAGTACATTTGAAGTTCGACTCTGGGATTACCGCGATTGTCGGGCCGAACGGCTGCGGCAAGACGAACGTCGTCGATGCCATCCGCTGGGCACTGGGAGAACAGCGGCCCAGCACGCTGCGCAGCGATAAAATGGAAGACGTTATTTTTAACGGGACAAAGAATCGAAAGCCGATCGGTATGGCTGATGTCTCGCTGACGATCGAAAACACCAAGGGGATTCTCCCGACCGAGTATTCTGAAGTGACCGTTACCCGCCGCGTCTATCGTTCCGGGGAGAGCGAATATTATCTCAATAAAACTCTCTGCAGGCTAAAAGATATTAAGGACCTTTTCATGGACACCGGAATGGGCTCGGACGCCTATTCGGTGATCGAACTGAAAATGGTTGAGACCATTCTCAGCGACCGGACGGATGAACGCCGCCGTTTGTTCGAAGAGGCAGCGGGCGTGACGAAGTACAAGCATCGCAGGAAAGAGGCGTACCGAAAGCTCGAGACGGTTCAACAAGACCTCGTTCGCGTGAACGATGTCGTTAAAGAAGTACAGAAAGCGGTCAATTCGCTCGAACGTCAGGCGCAAAAGGCTGAGAAATATAATGCGTTGTCGAAGGATCTTCGTGCGCTTGATGTTGACCTCCTGGAGCATGAATATGCCGCATTTTCAGGCAAGATTGAGCCGTTGAAGCGAGAGCTTGAAGGAGCCCGTACTGAAAAAGAACGGATCGATTCGGAACTCTCAAACAAAGAAACTCTCCTTGACCTTCTTCGAAAAGAATTGGAGGATCTCGAATCGAAACTTACCGCTGCGCAAAGCGATGTGGCGGAGCAACAGCAGCGGATCAACGGCGTTCAGCAAATGCGTATCTCGTCGACCGAGCGCAAGAAATCCCTTGTTGCCTCGATCGAACGCTACGAAAAGGACAAAATCGAACTGCACCGGCAGCAGGAAGAGTTGCGGGAGCGCTCGAAGGAACTCCGCGCCTCGATTGAGCAGACACACGCGAAAGTGGACAGCGCCGAACGGCATTATGCCGAAAAGAAAAAGGAACTCGATGCGTTCACAATTCAGCTCGACGCGAAAAAAGTCGACGTCAAAAAGCTCCAAGATCTCCTCATGGGATTATTAAATGAGATTTCTCTGAAGCGCCAGCAGCATGAACGGACAAAGGCGAGGATTGAAAACATTCATGGACGCATAGACTTTTCGAACGAGGAAAACGGGATCTATAAGAACGAAGTCGAAACAAACACGGAGTTGGTGAATCAATTAAGCGCCGAAGACCGGGAGTTTCGGAAACAATATGCGGAGGCCGAGGTACGTGTGCATCAGACCGAAGCATATAAAACGACGTTGGAAAAAGAAATCGAATCTCTTCGAAATAAGGAATTTGAAGTCCGCAGTGTGCTTGACCGGCGGCATGCTCGGCTGGAATTTCTCAGAGGCCTGGTTGAAAGTTACGATGGGTTTTCCGAGGGGGCAAAATTTCTCATCACAAATGACGAGTGGAAGGCGAATGTTCAAACAACGGTCGCTGACGCCGTCTCGACCGATACGAAGTACCGCATCGCTATTGAATCGGCACTTGGCGAGGCTGCGAGCTTCATTGTCGTAAAAAATATCGAAGAAGCATACCGGGGCATCGATGTCCTCAAAAAGAATCAAAAAGGGAAGGCAACCTTCATCTGCCTCGACCGTATTCCAGAACTGAAAAGCCCGCGCCAGCAGGTCGCCGGCGACGGAGTGGTGGGCTGGGCCCGGGATGTCATCACATGCGACCCGGCGTTCAACATTCTTTGCGATTATATTTTTGATAACACACTGCTGGTGAACGATGTGAATGCCGCATCGGCTGTCATCGGCAGCGGATCGCTCCTCAAATGCGTGAGCCTTGACGGCGAAATAGTCACAGGCCAGGGTGTCTTAAAGGGGGGAAGCCTTCGTGCTGATGACGGCGGAATGATCGGCAAGAAGAGCCAAATTGCCGAACTCGAAACCGAGACCGCCGCGCTCGATACATCGCTGGCAACGCTTCGCAAGGATGTCTCGGACAAAGAAAATGCGCTGGCATCGATAGAGCTCAAGACGTTGTCGGCCAATGCAAAGCGCATCGAGCTGCAAATGACCGGCGTCGAGATGCGCATCGCTCAAATCGAGTTCGAGAAAAAACGCATCAATGAGAATATGGAGCGAAACTCCTCGGAGAACGTGAAGCTTGCGGCTGAAGCGGAAGAGCTGCAAAAGGAGCTTGACGTTCTCGTGCCGGAGATCGACCGTTTAGAAAAGGAACGGTCAACCAACGAGCAAAATTCCGGCGCGGCTGCGAGTGAGTTGGAGACGATGGAGGTGTTGTGGAGCGAATATTCCGACGCGACGAACAAAGCTCATGTTACGCTTCTCAATCTTCAGAATGAAGAAAAGAATATTGCCAGGGAACTTGAGTACACCCGCGAAACGGTTGATAACATCGTTGTTACTCTTTCACAACGGGACCGCGATATCGCTGAAGCAAAAGCTGAAATCGAACGGCTGGCAAAAGAGCTCCTGGAAACCGAAGCCGAACTCCAGCGGTTGAGTTCAGGACTCCAGGTGATGGTCGACCGGGGGAAAAGTGTCGACACGGAATATAACGCGAAACGAAACCAGATGCACGATATTGAACTGAAGATTAAAGACGAGCGGAGGCTGCACGACGATTCGCTCGGAGCGACCCATGAGCTGGAGATCAAGTTGTCGGAGTTGATGATGAAGTCGGAAAATCTTGTCGTTCGAGCGCGGGAAGAGTATGGGTTCCTTCTTGAATTGAAAGAGTACACCGATGCTCAAGAATTCGATATCGACGCCGTGCGCGAAGAGGGGCGAGCGTTGAAAGAAAAAATTGCCTCGCTTGGCCCCGTGAATTTTGCAGCCTTCGACGAATTCAAAAGCGAGAGCGAACGGCTTGAATTCATAACGACGCAGCGCAGCGACCTGGTCGAGGCTGAACAGACGCTTCTCTCGACGATCGAGGAAATCAACACCACGGCTCAGCGAACGTTCGGCGAAACGTTCAACAAAATCAGGGATAATTTCATCGCAACATTTAAGAGCTTATTTGACGAGGGGGACGAGTGCGACTTACGCCTCGAAGAGGGAGTCGACCCCCTCGAAGCCCGCATCGAGATTATTGCAAAGCCGCGGGGGAAACGGCCTACGTCGATTGATCTGCTCTCAGGAGGAGAAAAGACGCTGACCGCCATCGCACTCCTCTTTGCAATTTATCTTGTGAAGCCGAGTCCGTTTTGCATTCTCGACGAGGTCGATGCGCCGCTGGATGATTCCAATATCGACCGTTTCTCGCGCATCCTGCGAAAATTCAGCGACAACACGCAATTTATCGTCGTCACACATAACAAACGGACGATGGAAGCGGCAAATGCAATGTACGGCGTGACGATGGAAGAAGAAGGCGTTTCAAAACTCGTTTCGGTCCGGTTCAACGAAAATGCCATAGCCCAGAATTAATGAGGGACGAATTATCCTATATCGTGTTCACGGATTTTGACGGAACTATCACCCACAACGACATCGGCGATACGATGTTTGAGGTTTTCGGGAATCCGGAAAAGTGTTCGGAAGCGTTTCGTGAAACCCGCGACGGAAAAATCGGAATGCCGGAAGGCTGGCGGCGTTCGTGTGCGACGGTCGAGGCGCTCTCCGTTGCAGCGTTCGATTCTTTCGTGGAGTTGCAGGCCATCGATACAGGATTCCACAGCTTTGAGCGGTATTGTGCAAGCAAATCAATTCCTATTCATATTCTCAGCGATGGATTCGACCTCTATATACGCCGCGTGCTGGATCGTGAGCAATTGAACCATCTTCCGTTTTACTCTAATGAACTGATTATTGATGCCGGCGGTACGCTCACTCCGCATTTTCCATTCACGGACGCGGAATGCACGATGTGTGCAAACTGCAAGCGCAATCATCTGTTGACGAAATCCGGCGATGACAGCGTTATTGTGTATATCGGCAATGGTTCTTCAGACCAATGCCCGGCGAAGTATGCCGATGTCGTTTTTGCAAAAGAGTCCCTGTTGACATACTGCGAGCGAGAGAACATCACGTACCATCGGTTTGAGTCGTTTGACGACGTGCTTTCAAAATTCAAAGCGATTGTTGAGACAGGGCGGCCGCGCAAGCGCCGTACCGCGGAGCTGGCGCGAAAAGATATTTTCATGAGAGGATAGCGGTTGGACTTTCGGCAAAAAATATTCGAACTGCGCAGTTATACGCCGATCCCGTTCATTCTTTTGATGATGATCTACGCTCAGCCGACGGCGCTCTCTCTTGTTGCAGGATTCTGCATTGCACTCTGCGGCGAGCTGGTTCGGCTCTGGGGAGTTTCTGTTGCCGGGACTGAAACAAGGACGACGGGACGTGTGGGGGGAACGCATTTGTTTATCGACGGACCCTTCGGGTATGTCCGTAACCCGCTTTATGTCGGCAATATGACGATGTACGTAGGTGTCGGGATTATGGCGAATGCACTGATGCCGTACTTGGCAATCATCGCCTTCGCTTTCTTCCTGCTCCAGTACACATTGATCGTAACGAAAGAAGAAGAATACTTGCACGCGACATTTGGCGATGAATATGAACGCTACATGCAGGCAGTCCACCGCTTTATGCCGCGCCTTACCCGCTACTCCGGGGAGCATTCCTTCCGGCGCAGGGCGGAGTTATCCCGTGGACTGGAGTCAGAGCGCCGGACGCTTCAGGCGTTCACCGTTATCACGATCGCAGTCATTATTCTATATTTCGTAAAGCAGGGCTGACGATGGTCCATCGGGTGATGATGATTGCAGGGGAAGTTTCGGGCGATGCTCATGGTGCGGGAGTTGTCAGGGAATTGAAGCGGCGGCAGCCGTCGATTGAGATCTACGGGATTGGGGGAGAGAAAATGAAGCGCGAAGGAATGGCGTTGACGTACCATGTGAGCGAGTTATCGTTTATGGGATTTATCGAGGTTTTGAACCATCTTCCGCTTATCCGGTCAGTCGAACGGACGTTGGAACAATTGCTTGTGCTGAAAAGACCGGATGTTGTTGTGTTGATAGATTATCCCGGCTTCAATCTGCGATTTGCCCGGAAAGCAAAGAAGCATGGAGTGAAAGTTGTGTATTATATCAGCCCGCAGGTATGGGCTTGGAAGAAGGGGAGGGTGAAGAAAATGCGGGGCGTCGTGGATACCATGCTCGTCGTATTTCCGTTTGAAGTAGAAATATACCGGGAAGAAGGAATCGATGTACGCTTCGTTGGACATCCGCTGCTCGAAGAGTTGAATGTCGAGTTTACCCGCGATCAATTTTGCAAACGCTTCGGCATCGACCCGGCGAAAAAGATATTGGCTTTGATTCCCGGAAGCAGGCGGCAGGAAGTCCAGAATCTGTTTTCAGTGATGGCCCGCGCTGCCGGCGTTCTTCGTGATGAAGAACACTGCGAAGTTGTCGTCGCTGTTGCACCGAACCTTCATGAAAAATTATTCATAAGGTTTTTGCCGCCAAATGTCTCGCTTCACTTTGTGGAAAATGCGACGCATGAGGCAATGAAATATGCTGATCTCGCGATCGTTACCTCCGGTACTGCGACGCTTGAGACGGCATGTTTTGAGACTCCGATGATCGTTGTTTATAGAACGTCATGGCTCACATATCTGATCGCCCGAGCCCTGGTGCGGGTCAAAAACATAGCTCTCGTCAATATCGTTGGTGGGAAAACAATTGTGCCGGAACTTATTCAATACGATGTTACGGTGCAAAAGATCGTTGAGCTTGCCTCCGGACTTCTCAGGAATGATGCGCGGCGGACAGCAATGAAAAAGGACCTTTCCACAGTCAAAGGTTTGCTCGGCTCAAAAGGAGCGTCGGTACATGTTGCAGATGCTATCCTTGCAATGAATCCGGCGTGATGGATAATTGTTCTGGCCGATGGTAAAGAATATTCTCAATGCAGTCGCGAAAAGGGTTTTATGGCTGGCGGTATGGCTGTTAGGTATCACGTTTCGAGTGGAAAATTATAATTCAACGCTCTTTGAAAACTATCGAAAAAACAAGAAGCAATCCGTCATCGCTTTCTGGCACGGCTCAATGCTTGCCGGATGGTTTCTGCATCGTCCGCGAAACGGCGGACCGGTTGCTGCGCTCGTCAGCCAGAGTGAAGACGGAGAAATACTCTCCGCAACGTTGGCGCGATGGGGTTACACCATGATCCGGGGTTCCAGCCATATCGGCGGAAAAGAAGCCATGCAATTGATGGTTGACGCGATTACTCAAGGGAATTCGTTGTGCATCACTCCCGATGGACCGACGGGGCCGCGGCATCAAATGAAAATGGGTGCGGTCCGTGCCGCGCAACGGGCTCGCGTTCCCCTTTTTCTTGTCGGCATCTCTGCTGACCGAAAGAAAATAGTAAAGAGTTGGGACCGATTCGAGATTCCGCTGCCGTTTTCGAAAGTAAGCGTGTGGTACAGCGACCCGCTCATGGTTCCGGGAGATTTGAAAGACGAGTCGTTGGATCTTTTTTTGGCAGAAGCGCAAGCCCGGTTGGTCGAACTGAACACAAAGGCAGAGCAGTCGTTATAGAATGACCGAATGATGAAACCAGTTCCGGCATTGTTACCGTTTTCATGGCTCTATGGATGCGCGGTCGTTTTGCGAAATTTATTGTTTGATTGGAAAATATTTCGGACCGAACATGTCAGCGTTCCGGTCATTTCGGTCGGCAATCTTACGACGGGGGGAACCGGTAAGACACCGGTAGTCGGAATGATTGCGAAGACGCTGCAGGGACACAATATCCGATGTGCAATCGTCAGCAGAGGATATAAGCGTGAGACGCATGGATTGGTGGAAGTTTCGGACGGATCCTCATTGAAGACGACGGTGGGTAATGCGGGAGATGAAGCGTTCCAGTTAGCGACGCGGCTTCCGAAGGCGGTCGTCGTTGTCGATGAGCAGAGGGTGCGGGGCGCTCGATACGCCGTTGAGAAGTTGAATGCGCAGGTTATCGTTCTTGATGACGGGTTTCAGCATCGTTCGCTTCATCGCGACTTGGATATTGTTTTGATCGATGCGGCTCGTTCTCCGTTCGCTATGGCAATGCTGCCGGCGGGATCCAGGCGGGATACATTGAGTTCGTTGAAACGGGCCAACGCGGTTCTTATCACAAAAGTGAAGCCGGATGTGGATGTTGAGAAGCTTAAAGAAGAGATCGCGCGGTATTCGAAAGCGAGAATTTTCTCCAGCTCCTTCACCGTTTCAGCGTTTCGAAGGGCGAAGACCGGGTTCAGCGTGGATTTGAACAGCATAAAGGGAAAACAGGCGATCGCTTTTTGCGGTATCGGACAACCGGAAAGTTTCAAAAACAGTTTGAATGATCTTGGCATTAGAGTAAGCTCGATGATTTCTTTCGAAGACCATCATCCGTATTCCGAGTCCGATATTCAACGGATCATTGCGGAGCAAGAGAAATACAAGGCCGAATATATCATTACGACGGAGAAAGATCTGGCACGGTTATCCTCTTTAGATCTATCGGAAAAATATCCGCTCTTCTATCTTGAGATCGATGTTTCAATTCATCAAGGACAAGAATGGAATGAGTTTATTAACAGAACGCTTGGCAAACGAAATAATTGATGAAGATCGGTATCACAAAGAATTCTTTGAAACACGATACATTCAATGCCTATAAAGGCTGGCTATTGCGATTCAATCCGGTGATTGAATTTCATGATTTAGCCTACGAGAAGAATCAACCGAACGAAATTGAACAATGCGATGGTTTACTGCTTACAGGAGGAGGTGATATTCACCCGAAGGCTTTCGGTAGAAGCGACGGCGTGGCACAAACAAAAGATGTTGACGAGCGGCGCGACAACTTTGAATTTAAGGTGATCGAGAAAGCTCTGACGCAGAGAATGCCGGTGATGGGCGTCTGCCGTGGAATGCAATCCTTCAACGTTTATTGCGGAGGGACGCTGTATCTTGATCTGGAATCCGGCGGTCATTCGCGGCACTATGAAAGAAATGGAAAAGAGAACCGCCATAACATTACGATTGAAAAGCATACGATGCTCGCTGCAATTACCGGGGAAAAATTTGGCGAGGTTAATTCGTTCCACCATCAGGGAGTCGAGCGTGCCGGCAAGGGGTTGGCGGTGTGCGCCCGGTCAGATGACGGCGTGATTGAAGGATTGGAATGGGCTGATAAAAATGAAGCTTCATTTCTTTTGCTGGTGCAGTGGCATCCGGAACGGATGAAAGACACGTTCAATCCGTTGACGGAAAAAATCGGACGAGCTTTTTTAGAAGAAATCAACAAGCACAAGGGACACTCTTAATTCACATGGTATATCAACCAATTACTCAGACGTATTACACACAATAAAATAAGAAGGAAAAATTACAACGATGGCTAAATTTGTATATTTCTTCGGCAATGGAAAAGCCGAAGGCAAGGCAGAAATGAAAAACCTTCTCGGCGGCAAAGGTGCAAACCTGGCGGAGATGACGAACATTGGTTTGCCGGTACCGGCAGGTTTTTCAATTTCAACAGAAGTCTGTACATACTATTACGCTAACAAAAAGACGTATCCGAAATCCCTGCAAGCCGATGTGAAAAAATCAATCGGCAAGGTAGAGAAAACGATGGGGGCGAAATTCGGCGATTTGAAGAATCCGCTTCTTGTGTCGGTCCGATCGGGCGCCCGCGCTTCCATGCCGGGGATGATGGACACGATTCTGAACCTGGGCCTCAACGACAAAGTTGCCGAAGGTCTGGTAAAGAAGACGAATAACCCGCGCTTTGTGTACGATTCCTACCGCCGTTTTGTTCAGATGTACGGCGATGTTGTGCTCGGCTTGAAGCCGGTCCACAAAGACGAGATCGATCCGTTTGAAGCAATTATCGAAGAGAAAAAGAAGCTGAAGGGAGTTCATCTTGATACGGAGCTCACGGCAGACGATCTCAAAGACCTTGTCGCGCAGTTCAAGAAAGCAATCAAGGAAAAAACGGGAAATGATTTTCCGCAGGAGCCGATGGCGCAGTTGTGGGGTGCGATTGGGGCAGTGTTCGGGTCGTGGAATAACGACCGCGCGAACGCCTACCGGAAAATGTACGACATCCCCGAATCATGGGGAACGGCCGTCAACGTTCAGTCGATGGTGTTCGGCAATATGGGAGACGATTCCGGGACTGGTGTTGCGTTTACACGCGACGCGGCAACGGGCGAGAATGTCTTTTATGGTGAATACCTGATGAACGCTCAAGGAGAGGACGTTGTAGCCGGGACGCGCACGCCGCTTCCGATTTCTCAGCTCGCAAAAGACAACCCGAAAATCTACAATCAGCTCGATAAGATTCGCAAAACGCTTGAGAAGCATTATCGCGACATGAACGACATCGAGTTTACGATTCAGCAGGGCAAATTGTTCATGCTTCAGTGCCGCATTGGAAAGCGGACGGCGTTTGCCGCAATAAAGATCGCCGTCGATATGGTCGACGAGAAACTGATCTCGGACAAGGAAGCACTGAAGAGAATTGAGCCCGATCAGTTGAACCAACTGCTTCGCCCCGTTTTCGACTTGAAGGAAAAAGAGGCTGCAGTGAAAAGCGGCCGGCTGCTTGCCAAGGGATTGAATGCAGGACCGGGCGCTGCAACGGGCCGTGTCGTATTCAATGCGCCCGATGCCGAGGCATGGAAGAAGAGGGGCGAGCTTGTGATTCTCACGCGCATCGAGACTTCTCCCGAAGACATCAAAGGTATGGATGCGGCGCAGGGAATTCTCACAGCTCGCGGAGGCATGACATCGCATGCAGCACTCGTTGCGCGTCAGATGGGAAAAGTCTGCGTTGCAGGCTGTGCATCGCTCGATATCGATTACTCTACCCATACGATGAAGGTCAAAGGCAAGGTAATTAAAGAAGGCGATTGGATTTCGCTGGATGGAACGACGGGCGAAGTCATCGAAGGAAAAGTGGCGACAAAGCCGTCCGAGGTATTGCAGGTGCTGGTCAACAAAACACTGGCACCGAAAGAAGCTCCGGTCTATCAGCAGTATGCAAAAATCATGTCGTGGGCGGATAAATACCGCCGCCTAAAGATCCGGACGAACGCGGATCAGCCGGACCAGGCGCTCAACGCCGTGGCATTCGGTGCCGAAGGAATCGGCTTGTGCAGGACCGAACACATGTTCTTCGGCGAAGGCAAGATCGGTCCGATGCGCGAAATGATTTTGGCGGACACGGTGGAAGAGCGCAAAGCAGCGCTCGCAAAACTTCTTCCGCTGCAGCGGACAGACTTCGAGGGAATTTTCGAGGCGATGAACGGTCTGCCGGTCACCATCAGGACCATCGATCCGCCGCTCCACGAATTTGTTCCACACGACGAAGCAGCGCAGCGTCAGCTGGCCGCCGAGATGGGCATCAGTTATGAAAAAGTGCATCACCGCGTTGAAGGCCTGCACGAATTCAACCCGATGCTCGGTTTACGCGGATGCCGTTTGGGCATTATCTACCCGGAGATCACTGAAATGCAGTCGCGGGCAATTTTCGAAGCTGCGGCGAACGTTCAGGCGAAAGGGATCAAGGTTGAGCCGGAAGTGATGATTCCGCTCGTCGGCAACGTGAAGGAGCTTGAGAACCAGGAGAAAATTGTTCGCCGGGTTGCAGGCGACGTCATGAAAGAAAAAGGCGTGAAGTTCAAGTATCTCGTCGGGACAATGATTGAAATCCCGCGGGGCGCTATCACAGCGGACGAAATTGCAACGGTTGCGGAGTTCTTTAGCTTTGGAACGAACGACTTAACGCAGACGACGCTGGGAGTCAGCCGCGACGACGCAGCGAAGTTCCTTATTCCTTATGTCGAGATGGAAATCCTTCCCAAAGACCCGTTTGAAGTATTAGACCGGGTCGGGGTTGGGGCGTTAATGAAAATGGCTATCGAAAAGGGTCGCTCGGTGCGTTCCGATCTTAAAGTAGGAATCTGCGGTGAGCATGGAGGCGAACCGTCGAGCGTTGAATTCTGTCATGAGATCAATCAGAATTACGTCAGCTGCTCGCCGTTCCGCGTTCCGATCGCTCGGCTCGCTGCCGCGCGTGCCGCATTGAAGGATGCACCGGCATCAACCGCGAAGAAAGCAACGAAGAAGTCGAAGAAAAAGTGAACAGTAAGCAGTAAACAGTGAAAAGTAAACAGTGAACAGTAGGCGGTAGTCAGTATGGCGGGGAAAAAGATATGCTTCCATACTGATTACTGCTTACTGAATACTGATCACTGAACATAATCCACTCGCTCCCGTAAGAGCGTATGTTCCACTAAAGGGATTGTTTCCCCAGAAAGAAACATCAGCGCGATGAAACTTTCGGATTTCAAATATCCTTTGCCGCGAAACCTTATAGCGAAACATCCCGTTTCGCCACGCGACCGTTCGAAGCTCATGGTATTGAACCGCAACGACGAAAACATCAGCGAAGAGCATTTTCGCGATATCGTCAATTATTTTAAAAAGGGGGACTGCCTTGTTGTGAACGAGACGAAGGTGTTCCAGGCGCGCCTGTACGGCCGCAAAGAAAAAACGAATGCCAAGATTGAAGTCTTTCTTCTCCGGCAATTGAATGCGACGGACAATATCTGGGACGTCATCGTCGACCCTGCTCGAAAAGTCCGCATCGGCAATAAAATCTATTTTGACAACGGCAATCTGTCGTGCGAGGTGATCGACAACACGACCTCGCGCGGACGCACGGTTCGATTTAACTATGAAGGCGATTTTTTCAAATTAATAGAAAAAATCGGGAAAACTCCTTTGCCTGCCTACATAAAGCGAGATCCGACAGAAAAAGACAAAGATGCATACCAGACTGTGTACGCCAAAACTATCGGTGCCGTGGCAGCACCAACCGCAGGGCTGCATTTTACGAAGCCGCTTCTCAAAAAGTTAGAGCGGAAAGGCGTGAAAGTCGTCTCCGTTCTGCTGCATATTGGCTTGGGAACGTTTCGGACTGTCGAAGTGGAAGACCTGACGAAACATAAGATGGACTCTGAATATTTCGAAGTGAACGACCAGGCGGCAAACGTTGTCAACCGGGTGATCGATAACCGGGGCAACGTGTTCGTCTGCGGAACAAGCACGTGCAGGGCGCTTGAATCGAGTGTAACGACGGACGGCCACTTGAAAGCGAGCAGAGGCTGGACGGATAAATTTATTTTTCCTCCATACGATTTTAAAATTGCCGACAAGCTCATTACCAATTTTCATATGCCGGAATCTACGCTGCTGATGCTGACAGCGGCATTTGCCGACCACGACTTCGTGATGCGAGCCTATAAGCTTGCGATCAAGAAAGGGTATAGATTTTACAGCTACGGCGATGCAATGTTGATTCTTTGAAACATTCGACCAACGCCGTTCACCGACGCATGCTCGCTGACCGGTCGTTCAATCGGCAGTCGCCGCCGGGCTTCGAGCGATGAGCAGACGGCATTCTGTGCGATGATGCGCAGCAGTACGCCTCTTCTAAAAAAATGCCCCCGGATTAATTTTGTGAATGGATAGTTCGGTCTATCGGTTATTCCCGCTGCAAGAAAGTGAATTTGCATGTTTATTAGCGTCATTATTCCGGCTGCTGGAGCTGGAGAACGAATGGGAGCGGCAGTCAGCAAACAGTTCTTGCGGCTGCAAGGGAAACCGATCGTTATCCATACGCTCGAACGGTTTCAGAAGTGCAGCGCTGTTAGCGAAATAATAATTGCCGTTCATGCGTCGAGCTATCAGCACGTCGAATCCCTTATCGGCGAATTTCATCTCTCCAAGGCAACGAAAATTGTAGAAGGCGGGAAACGGAGGCAGGATTCCGTCAGCAAAGCATTGAGCCGCGTTCATCCCCAGGCAGAGATCGTCATCGTTCATGATGCCGTGAGGCCGTTCATCCAGCAAAAAGTGATTCTCGATTCGATCGATAAAGCGATAGCATATTCGGCCGCGGTCGTTGCAGTCCGTGTCAAAGACACGATAAAGGTTGGGACTGATAAGGGGCGCTTCGAACGCACGCTTGACCGTTCTGTTTTATGGTCGGCGCAAACTCCCCAAACGTTTAGAAAAAAAGTGCTCATCGATGCATATGAAAAAGCCGGCCGCGAAATGATCGACGCGACCGACGATGCATCGCTTGTCGAGCTGCTGGACATCCGCCCGGCCATTGTTGAAGGGAGCTTCGAGAATATCAAAATCACAACACCTGACGATCTGGAGTTTGCGGAAATGTTGGCCCGCCGATTCAGAGATTAAACGAGAAGGCAAGAAGCCGAAATTCGATGGCGGTCAAAAAGATATTATTGCTGGGGAATCCTGTTCTTCGCTCAAAATGCAAGCCCGTAAAAAATTGTTCCTCGAAATCAACGCGTGCGACGATCCAAAACCTGCGCGATACGCTCGACGACTTCCGTTCGCAGCATACGTTTGGCAGGGGAATTGCGGCGCCGCAAATCGGTTCAAGGCTCAGAATCATTTTTATCCGCCTGAATGACCTTGGCACTCTTATCAATCCAAAGATCACCAAACGCAGCAAAAAAAAGTTCATGATCTGGGATGATTGTTTCTCCTTTCCAGACATTCTGGTGCAGCTGAAACGCAGCGAGTGGGTGGAAGTTTCTTACCTGGATGAAGCGGGTGCCAGAAAGATGATAAAAGCCACGAATGCACTCTCCGAACTCCTGCAGCACGAAATTGACCATATTAACGGCATATTAGCTATAGACCGTGCGATGAGCACAAAGAGTATTATTCTCCGCAGCGAATTGCGACCCCCTGCCTTGATTTTCATTGCGTGATTTTCTATTTTAAATAGAGAAGAAGCCATTACCCCCACTCATTCCCTGGATGAACAATGGTCAATCTTACCATCGTTATTTTATTGAGTTATATCGTGGGTTCAATTCCGACGAGCATTATTGCATCGAAAATTTCCCGCGGATTTGATATACGCCAGCATGGCAGCGGAAACGCCGGCGGTACCAACGTGTTGCGCGTGCTCGGATGGAAAATCGGCCTGGCGGTAATCTTGTTCGACCTTTTTAAAGGTGTCATAGCGACAATGTTTGTTGCGCGCCTTTTCTGGGATCCGTCGCTGCCGTTTCAAAACAGAACTCCGTTCGAAGATTTTACCGTTGTTCAGATCATCTGCGGCGTGGCGGCAATTCTCGGGCACATCTGGACGCTCTTTGCCGGTTTCAGGGGTGGCAAGGGAGTAGCGACCGGAGCAGGCATGCTGCTGGCTTTGGCGCCGGTAGAGTTCGCTGTTGCGGTTGTAATTTTTGCCGCCGTTTTTTCAAGTTCTCGTTATGTTTCTCTCGGCTCGATTGCGGGAGCGGTGGCATTTCCATTGACAATGTTCTTTCGTGAAAATATTTTTAAAGTTGACATTCAAGGCTATCACACATTAATCTTTTTTGCAATCGGGACATCTCTTCTCCTCATTTATACTCATCGAGAGAATATCAAGCGGCTTATCCGAGGGACTGAGAATAAGCTGACGAACTTTCGAGGTTCATCCTCCCGCAGGTAACAAGTTTATCATTGCATCATTCCTCAATCAAGCAGGTCCGCCATGCGTATTGCCGTCCTAGGAGCCGGAAGCTGGGGAACGACTCTCGCAGTTCTACTTTCCGAAAACAATCATGATGTCTCATTGTGGACATACCGTCCTGAACAGGCGGCGTTGATTAGTGAAACGCGCGAGAACCCCGCGTTCCTGCCGGGAATAAATATCTCGAAACAAATCTCGATCCTCACTGATATCCAGGAGGCGGCGTACAAGAAGGACATCATTGTGTCCGCCGTTCCGTCCCAGTTTCTTCGTTCCGTCATTCAGCAAATTGCCCATCACGAACTCTCCCAAACCATCATCGTCAATGTTGCAAAGGGGATCGAAAACCATTCTCTCATGACAATGTCGGAAGTTATGCTGGATGTTTTTGAGCATGAGAAGAAAGGAAACCTCGCGATTCTTTCCGGACCAAGCCACGCCGAAGAAGTGATCCAGCGAATGCCGACGGCGGTCGTCTCGGCGTCGTTCAATATGAGGACGGCGAGGATTGTCGCGGCTGCCTTCAGCACTCCCTATTTTCGCGTGTATATCAACGACGATATTCGCGGCGTCGAGCTTGGCGGCGCTCTAAAAAATGTCATTGCCGTGGGAGCGGGTGTAGTCGACGGCGCCGGTTTCGGCGACAACACGAAGGCCGCCATCATGACCCGCGGAATCGCCGAGATGACCCGGTTGGGCGTGAAGATGGGGGCATTGCCGCGCACGTTTGCCGGACTGACCGGCGTTGGAGATTTGATTGTTACCTGTATGAGCAAGCACAGCCGCAATCGTTATGTCGGAGAACAAGTAGGCAAGGGGAGAAAGCTGGATGATGTGTTAAAAGAAATGGTCATGGTTGCTGAAGGCGTTGCAACGTGCCAGTCGTCGGTTGACCTTGCAAAAAAACATTCCATCGAGATGGCAATTTTTTCGGAAGTCCATAAAATTCTTTACGAGGGGAAGAACCCTCATCTTGCCACCGAAGACCTTATGACGCGCGAAGTAAAAGGGGAATCGTCATAACCTATCAAATGAAAAACCCAACCGGGGATATTATTGAGTGTGAAGCAGAAACCCACCGTCTATGGCGGCGGTTATGTCCAGTTGGCTATGCCTGTCATTCCGGTCGAGTCCCGCTTTCAGGCGGGACGAAGAACCGGAATCCAGTTCCGTTGATTGACTCTGGATTCCGCGTCAAGCGCGGAATGACATGCTTTTTCTTTTCAGAAGCCACCATCTTTGATGGTGGTCGTTTACATATCTGAAAAGTTGTCTCTCGCTAAGTTCTTGGATTTTTTTTGAGAAATCTCTATTTATTTTTTGAGCGTATGCTGCCGATGTTTCTTTCATCGGCCGTTCTGTAATCTAAATTTGAAGGGGATCGTCACCCACACGGCCACCGGACCGTTATTCATCACTGCAGGCGTAAAGACCCACTTCATCGCAGCATCGATGGCCGCTTGATTGAACAGCTCTGAATCGGTCTTTACTACCTCGGCCTTTTTCGTCTTCCCTTCTTTTGTGACCCATATTCTCAGCCACACAGTTCCTTCGATCCCGGCGCGAAGAGGGATTTCTGGGTATTGGGGAACAGGGTCAACGACCGGGACAGGTGGTTTTTCGACGGGTGTGAATGCATCGGGCTCTGCCTCGATCTCAACATTTGCAGGGCCATCGACGACCAAATTTTCGCCTTCCCCAATTTTTGAATCAGTAGCGCCCGTCGATTGATTCATTTCGTCTTGTTTTAGAATTGTGTTATCAGGGGAAATTGTTGCATCAGGAACCGGCACTGGAACTGCGTTTGCCGAATGTGCATCGGGTGCTGCAATCGTTACTGCGGGGGGCGCGAGGTTTTTTTTGAGGGAAGGGGGCTGCCCAATTTCGTTGATGGATAAATGGATGATTTTGAGCGGCGGCTCCTCTACCGTTAACGACAATCCAAAATAATAAATGCCGATGACGAGGAGATGAAGAATTGCGGCCAGAAGCAGTCCGCGCAAGGCAAATATCGGGTATACCGACCGCAGTTCGATTGCACCGTATCGTGATGTAATTTGGTTTGTCATTGCCGTCCCTTTCGAATATTGGCGAACGTCCTTTATTGATTGAATAATGTCCCGGTTATTTGTAATTTCTTCCATTCACCTCTTAACTGTTAATATCATTAACTGATGAAAGGTAAATGAATTCATCTCTCTTATTTCTTCATACCGATGCCAAAATACTGGATCTCATCAGGAAGGGAGACGACGAGCAATCATTGGCGGTGTTATACAAGGCCAATAGAAGGCCGGTTGTATCGTATGTGATCAAAAACAGCGGTACATCGGATGATGGAGACGATGTCTTGCAGGAGGCGGTTGTCGTGTTATGGGAAAAGGTCCGCTCGGGTAAATTCCAATACGAGTCGCAGTTAAGTACATTCATTATGGGAACGGCAAGGAATATATGGCTGAGGCGGCTTGCGCGGCGGCGAAAAGAAGTTCCTGAAGGGCGAACAGTTGAAGATGCCCGAAGTCCCGACCCCTCTCCGCTTGAAGAGCTGATCGACAGCGATCGGGCAAGGCTCGTTCGCGATTCACTGGCGAAACTCGGGGACCCGTGCAAAAAGCTGCTGCTCCTCTTCTACTGGGAAGAATCTTCACTGGAAAAAATCGCGGAGCAAATGGGTTTTGCAAATGCCGAAACAGTAAAATCGAAAAAATATCAGTGCAAGAAAGCCCTCGAAAGAATATTGAAACAGGTGTAGGTGAAGATGGATAACTCCCGATTTTCACATTGGACAGATGATCCTGAATTGCTGGATCGCTACGTGTTGGAGCGTGTCGGCCAGTCCGAATGCGAGCTTCTCGAACAACATCTTCTCGAGTGCGAGCAATGTCAACGTGTCGTACAGCAGGAGCGAGAATTGGTGGCGGGTATCACGCTGTCAGGAAGAGAGAGGATGAAGGGGGTTCTTCGTGAGTCGCTAAAGAACGGGGAGACGAATGTCTTCCAGCGTTATCAGTTCATCAGCCTCGCAGCGGCGGTGTTCATAATACTGATCGGCCTTGGTGTGTTCCGGTTTTACGTTGGGTCGCTTGAGTGGCCTGTGAAGTTTTCATCGAGGAACTATGTTGTCAAACAGAGCGCGGGGGATTCAAGCGCCGCGACAGGGGAAAAGAAAGAACGATCGATGTCTCAAGCAGAAAACTCAGCAAGCGGAAATTTGGCCGGCACACCTGCGCACCAGGAAACCGAGTTGAACAATGCCGATGATTTTCAGAAGGAAATTGGGGAAGACAGGAACCCAAAAGCATTCTGGCTCCTTGGGACGGTGATCATGACTTCTGAAACGAATGATAAGGTTCATCTTTCGGCAAAGGCTGAAAATAAGGAAATACGAGAAAAGAGAATGGCGGAAAAATTCTCGGGACAACCTCGAGTGTTCACGATTCGGAAGGACGGGGCTTCGCAAACGATAACGTTGCGACAGCAATTATCAAAATTTTTGCCCGACGCACAGATGAAACAAAGTGTGGATGATCGCACAATTCAGACACTCGTCGAGAAAACTCCGCGAGGGTTGAATCTTACATTATATCGTGATACGCTGTTTCAAAGTTTTCAAATTCAGCAAGCGACTATTGAACCGACGACCGAGGATTCATTGATTATAGTCCTCGCAAACGAACGCATCGCATACCGCATCCCCGGGGGATGGAGTGCTCAGCAGTCAACAAACACCAATATTGAGCGCCGGTAGGTATGATTTGAGACATCTGAAAAATTATCTCACGCGAAGCCATCCCCTTGAAATTTGCGCGAGCCGTATTTTTTGGATTATTAAGAAGTCTCAATTTCTCAATCAGTAGCTCAAACAACGGAATTAAATTCGCTTGATCCTTCAAACGAGCGACACACTTCAATACGTCAAAGGAATCGGTCCGAAACGAGCCGCTGCGTTACGGGAGATCGGCATCGATTCGGTTTCGAAACTTCTCTACTATATTCCCCGCGGCTACCTCGACCGCTCGCGCATTACCACTATCAAAGACCTTCCGAAATTTGTTGAAGCGGGGAATGAAGTCACTGTGGTCGGCTCCGTTTTCCGCCAGGCAATCAAGAGAACACGGCGCGGGAAGCAAATGTTTTTCCTCACGCTGAAGGATGAGACAGGATACCTCACATGCGTTTTTTTTGCAGGAGTGCAATGGTATCAAAAGGCCTTTGGGATCGGCGAAGTACTCGCTGTTTCCTCTGTGCCGGAACTCGATAAATTGAATCGCCCGCAGTTTATCCATCCCGAATTTGACAGGTTAAAGACGAATGACGATGATGATACGACAGACTGGAATTCGCTCCTCCATACCGGCTCGATCATTCCGATGTACAGGTCAAGCGAAGAACTGCGGCAGGTTGGGTTGGACAATCGCGGGTTCCGCAGGATCATTCGGAGCGCCCTCCAGAACAATCTTGATTCTTTCGCTGAACATTTGCCCGATGAGATTCGCGTGCGTCGCAATCTTCTGGATATTCATTCGACGTTGCGAATGATTCATTTTCCGAGGACGTACAGTGAAAGAGATATGGCGCTTAACCGGCTGAAGTTCGATGAATTGTTCTTTTTCCAACTCCTAATGGCGTACCGCCGACGGGAAATCAAGGGGGAACTGAAAGGCATTTCATTCACAATCAAGAGTGAATTAGCGCGACGGCTTCTTTCCGGATTATCGTTTGAATTGACCGGGGCGCAGCGGCGCGTGATGAACGAGATAACGGGCGATATGAGTCAACCAGCGCCCATGAACCGGCTGTTACAGGGGGATGTCGGGAGCGGCAAAACAATCGTGGCTCTGTTTGCAATGCTTGTTGCTGTCGAGAACGGATTTCAATGCGCGTTAATGGCGCCCACGGAGATTTTAGCCGAACAGCACTTTTTTACGCTAAAGAATTTCTTAGGAAATCTGCCGGTTCAGGTTCGCCTTCTTATCGGCGGACAGAAGAAAAAACTGCGCGAAGATATTCTAGAGGACATCCGCCGCGGCTCGGCGAATATTGTAGTTGGTACACACGCGCTCATTCAGGAACAGGTTCAGTTTGCGAACCTTGGCTTTGTCGTCGTCGACGAACAGCATCGCTTTGGCGTCGCACAGCGAGCACTTCTCCGCGAGAAAGGAAAAGTAAACCCTGACGTGCTTGTAATGACGGCAACCCCGATTCCACGAACATTATCGCTCACGCTGTACGGAGACCTTGACATTTCAGTGATCGATGAGCTTCCAAAAAATCGCAGGCCGATAAAGACAGCCGTCCGGACGGAAAGAGAAAAGAAAAAGGTGTACAGCTTTGTGAAGGATGAAATACGGAAAGGGCGGCAGGTGTATATCGTCTATCCCCTCATTGAAGAGTCGGAAAAAATCGACCTCAAGGCGGCGATGGTCGAATTTGAAAAACTGGGAGAGCATGATTTTTCTGAATTCAGACTCGGATTGCTGCACGGAAGATTGCCGTCGGAAGAGAAGGACATTGTGATGAGCAAGTTCAAATCCAAAGAGATCGATATTCTTGTCGCAACAACGGTCATTGAAGTCGGTATCGATATTCCGAATGCAACCATCATGATCATCGAAAATGCAGAACGGTTCGGGCTTTCACAGCTTCATCAGCTGCGGGGAAGAGTCGGACGGGGAACCGAGCAATCCTATTGTATTTTGCTGACCGACGATCTGATGATGAAGCGAAATGCCCAGCTTGCCGCGAATCGCGCTGAAGTTCATAAGCAAATTTCCGACATCTCGAAACGTCTTCAAACAATGGTGCGAACGAATGACGGGTTTAAAATTGCGGAGGTCGATCTGGAATTGCGAGGCGCGGGAGATTATTTTGGAACGCGTCAAAGCGGACTGCCGTCTTTTCTTGTTGCTGATATTGTTCATGACAAAGATATTCTCATCCTTGCGCGACAAGAAGCTTTCGATCTTGTCGCTCACGATCCTCATTTACGATTGCTGCAGCATGCCCGGATACGGACACGATTCGAATTAGTCTACAAAAATTTACTTTCATACGTTCGCATTGGTTAGCGATTCTCCGAAAACACATCTTACAAAAATTATTCCTTCAGATATTTCTCCTGCCGCTGTAAAAAACCACACGCAAAGAAATTTTCCTTTTTGAATCAAATGACCTGCCAGCAAAGAGTCTGCCACTCTGACAACGGCGATTGCAATTCCTAAGGGAAAAGCCACTTTCTTCTTGACAACGTGTCTAAAAACATTATATTTGTATCAGGAGTTAGAGATGAAGAACGAGCTCCGCGTATCAGCCACTAGCATGAAAGGTATCGAAAGTTTTTTTTGGTACTCCCCTGAATGGAAGTAGCTCTCGTCTACAACATGAAGAAGGAAGAATCAGATGTCGCCGACGGCGACATTGAACCTTCGAGTCAGAACATCACTGATGTCAGCACGCAAATAGTAGAGAAGGCAACAAGCGCTGATACGTACGCGGAGTGGGACACGATTGAAACGGTAACAGCTGTCCGCGACGCGCTTGCACTCCGCCACTCCATCACGATGATCGAAGCTGATGAAGACGCTTTTGCGAAACTTCGCAGCCGACGCCCAGAGATCGTCTTCAATATCGCCGAGGGACAATACGGTGTCTCGCGAGAAGCACAAATTCCGGCGATGTTAGAAATGCTCAACATTCCTTACTCGGGTTCCGACGCACTTACCCTCGCTGTTTGTTTAGACAAGTCAAGAGCAAAAGAAATTCTCTCCTACTATAAGATTCCAACCGCAAAATTTTCCGTTTTATACTCCCTCGCCGACCTTTCGACAGTGCGGACAGATTTTCCCTGCATGGTGAAACCGTTGAACGAAGGGTCGAGCAAGGGTATCTTTGATGCTTCCCTCGTCCGAACTCCTCATGAATTGCAGTCTCAAGTCGAAAACGTTCTGGTGAGGTACAACGAGCCGGTGATTGTCGAAGAGTTTTTGCCCGGACGTGAATTTACGGTTGCCATGCTCGGCAACGGGGAAGATGTGCGGGTACTCCCGATCGTCGAGATAAAATTTGATTCACTGCCGAAAGGCGTAAACCCGATCTATTCATTCGAGGCAAAATGGATTTGGGACCAATCATCGAATCCGCTTAATATTTTCGAATGCCCTGCCCGGATGTCTCCATCTCTGAATGTTGCCATCGTAAAACTTTGCAGAGACGCATACAAAGTATTGCGTTGCCGTGATTGGTCGCGCATTGATGTTCGTCTCGATAAGAACGGAATTCCAAACATTATTGAAATTAATCCACTTCCCGGTATTTTGCCTAAGCCTGAGGACAATTCATGTTATCCGAAGGCAGCCCGTGCTGCAGGCATATCGTACGACGAAATGTTGAATTGCGTATTGGATGAGGCCTGTAAACGGTATAAGCTGTTATGATGCCCCCTAACTCGTTGAAATCGAACAAGATGCAGGCATGCTTATCTCACAAATACGGAGTAACAGTATGAGAAAAAAGCTACATGTTTCGGTTATTTTCAACCAGCCGACGATTCAGACGTCGAAGGGGAGAAAGTTCATATCGGAATCCGGGATGATCCAGGAAGGTGCTGCACTCGCTACTGCACGTGCCAACGGTTTGGTCGACATGTCCGAAGTGGGCGTGGTTGAAGAGAGGGAGCAAATTCAAACTGCATTGAACGAGCTTGGATATCAAACATCAATATTCAACATGTCCAATAACATCGAAAGATTATTGGAATTTTTGAAAACGGAGAAGCCCGACCTTATTTTCAATTTGGTCGAGTCATTGGGTGATCAGGCGATTCATGAAATGCATGTCGCGGGTATCTACGAGATTCTGGAGATTCCTTATACAGGCTCGCCGACCGTCACGCTGGGCACATGTTTGAATAAGGCGCGGACGAAAGAGATCCTCTCATTTCACGGCATCCCGACCGCAAAGTTTATCGTTTGCAAGCAATTGAATGAAATTATCGCGGATGATTTCGACCTTGCATTTCCGCTTATCGTGAAGCCCGCAAAGGAAGATGCCAGTACTGGCATCGACAATGATTCGGTCGTCGATTCGCTGACAGCCTTAAAGAAACGTATCCGGTATATCTTTCAACAGTATGACCAGCCGGCCATTGTGGAAGAATACATAGAAGGACGTGAGTTAAATGTCGCCGTGTTGGGGAACGGGAAGCCGACAGTGCTCCCAATTTCGGAAATAGACTTTTCCGGGCTTCCGTCCGGCTATCCCAAAATTGTTACCTATGATGCGAAGTGGCTCAATGGTTCAGTAGAATACGAAGGAACGAAAGGTGTCTGTCCCGCCGATCTGCCGCCGACAGTCGAAGCTCGTATTAAGGACCTTGCTCTGCAGTCGTTTAACATTATGGGATGCAGGGATTATGCCCGCATTGATTTCCGTTTGACGAAGAACAACAAGCCGTACGTTCTGGAAGTAAACCCCAATCCCGATATCTCGGATGATGCCGGGTTTATCCGTTCAACGACCACGTACGGGTATTCCTTTAATGAGACGATCGGGAAGATCGTCGAATGCGCGTTGAAGAGAAATCCGTAGACGCACCGTTACATATATTACGTTACCCACATGAGCATCCGTCTCCTCGAGCGCGAGGACAAAGAGCCGATAGAAAATCTTTTACGTGCAACGGATGTTTTCAGCGAAGAAGAAATCGATGTTGCGATTGAACTGATCCAGATTTGTCTTGAGGATGAACATCAGAAAGATTATGAAATCTTTTCTTACGTCGACGATGAACAGCGGGTGGCCGGCTATGTCTGCATCGGTCCGACACCGTCAACGCAGGGAACGTATGATTTGTACTGGATTGCAGTGTCGCCGGCTCTCCATGGAACTGGAGTCGGTTCGGAACTTCTCCGTTTCGCCGAGGAGCATATCAAGGCAAAGGGGGGACGTCTGTTGATTGCTGAGACTTCCTCGACGCCAAAGTATGAAAAGACGCGCGCTTTTTACGAACGAAAGGGTTTTGAACGACGAGCAAGTATTCAAGACTATTACAGGCCCGGAGATGATCTCGTCATCTACGGCAAATATCTATAACCACATCAGGTAAATCTCTTTATGGAACTCTGGCAGGAAATGTTGCGGGCGAGTGTCGACAGCGGCAAGGATTTGGTGGAACGGTTTAATTTTGACAAGGATCTTGCGGACAAGCTCAATTCGCTTTTTCATATCCGCATCAACCCGTACTATCTCAGCCTCATCAGGTATCCGGGCGATCCTATCTGGCTGCAATGTATTCCCGATGCCCAGGAACTCGTGCCCGATGATTTTCCCCTTGACCCCCTGAACGAGGAGGCCGACAGCCCGGTTCCGAGCATTACCCATCGTTATCCCGACCGGGTGTTATTCTTGACGACAAGCCAGTGTTCGATGTATTGCAGGTTCTGCACACGAAAAAGAAAAGTCGGCGATTCGGGCAAGATCAGCATGAAGTTTATTCAATCCGGTCTCGATTACATCGCTGCGCATCCTGAAGTACGGGACATCATTCTTTCCGGCGGCGACCCGCTGATGCTGACCGATGTTATGCTCGAAAAAATTATTTCCGGACTCCGGGCAATTCCGCACGTGGAGATTATCCGTCTCGGTACGAAAATGCCGTGCGTGCTTCCGCAGCGCATCACACCGAAACTCTGTAAGATGCTCAAGAAATATCATCCGATTTATGTGAACACGCATTTCAACCATCCGTGGGAATGCACAACCGAAGCGAAACGAGCGTGCGAAATGCTCGCCGATGCGGGCATCCCGGTCGGCAACCAGGCGGTGCTGATGAAAGGCGTCAACGACGATCCGGATGTCATGCTGGAACTCATGCGCAAACTGTTGATGATGAGAGTGCGTCCGTACTATCTCTATCAGGCTGATATCACGAAAGGCGCGAACCATTTCCGTACGCCCGTCAGCGTTGGCCTGAACATCATGGACAAACTGCGCGGCCACACGTCCGGGCTTGCCATTCCGCACTTTGTGATCGATGCGCCGGGCGGCGGCGGAAAAATTCCGCTGCTCCCGCAGTATGTGCTTGGCCGAAGCGGCAACAACATTATTCTGCGAAACTACAAGTACGACATCTACCAATATCCCGATGTCGAAGATGACGAGAAAAAGCCTGAGGCGCAGCTCGAAAAACGCTACATGCGCAAGCGAACAAAGCCGATGCGGAAAAAAGTGTACGAAACCCAGCCGACTCGTGCCGAAGTGTCGGCGAAATAAGGTGCACAGTCCCGCCTCCCGAGCGGGACTTTTGATTTTGGCGCTTCTCCTGCCTGCAACTGAAGAGTCAATGCGCATGCCGTGGATGGGTCGAGCACGTGCACTCGCTTTTGCACAAAATCATTAGACTACCGATGTCGAGACAAAGACTTGTTTTACGGCTTTTTGGCTACGCAATTCTTCTTTACATTTGGTGCCTGCTTCCGTTCAATCTGTATGAACCGACGGCAACGTTTCATCTCCCGACCATTTTATGGTTCACCCACCTCATTATTCTCTACATCCACGAGGCAGGACACTTCTTTTTCAGGATCTTCGGCGAGACGTTGTACATTCTTGGGGGATCGATCATGCAGGTGCTCGTTCCGTTTGTATGGTTCATTGTTGCATGGCGGGAAGAATCTGCCAATGCGCCGGTTGCAGCGTTTTTCACCGGCGTGAGCCTGGTCGACGTCAGCATCTATGTCCGTGATGCCGAGACGAGGATCTTGCCGCTTCTCGGCGGCCACCACACAAAACACGATTGGGCAACATTTCTCGGCGATCATGATATGCTCGATTGGGGTGTTCCGCTGGGGAATTTATTCTTCTTCGCCGGATTATTTGCGGCACTCGGCGCTATTATCTGGGGAGTGAGCCTTTCATCGAAACTCTATCAACAAGAGCGTTTGGAAGAATCGAAATCTCCTGAACCGGATAGTGTTTTCAAAACCGACCGGCAGAAAGATTCGCCGCTATGAAATAAGATGCAAGGTACATAGAAGATGTGGTGCAAAGCAGAAACCAACCGCCTCTGACGGTGATAATGTCCAGTTGGCTATGCCCGCATAGGCGGGACGAAGAACCGGAATCCAGTTCCGATGATTGATTCTGGATTCCGCCTCAAGCGCGTAATGACGTGCTTTTTCTTTTCAAAATCCGCCATCTTTGATGGTGGTCGTTTGCATCCCCTTGGCGCCTTGGCGGTCCCATCTTTTCACCTGCTTCCTTGTTTCTCATCTCTCTTTTGGCTAAATTTTTTACGTGAGAATCCCCGACGACAAGATTCAGGAAATCCGCGCAGCGACCGACATTGTCGAATACATCGGTACATTTGTGAAGCTGAAAAAACGTGGAAAAAGCTACCTCGGCCTGTGCCCATTCCATTCCGAAAAAACACCGTCCTTTAATGTCAGCCCTGATAAAGGGATGTACTATTGTTTCGGCTGCAGCCGTGGAGGAGACGTAATAAAATTTGTGATGGAATGGGAGAAAGCGACGTACGTTGAAGCGATCGAGATCCTTGCCGACCGTGCTGGGATCGTTATCGTTCGGACGGAGGAATCGATCCAATCCGCGAGCGAAACGGAAAAGCTCTACTCTGCCTGTTCCTTCGCCGCGAAAATGTTTCACCGGAATATGATGAAAACCGAGGAAGGGTCGTTCGCGCTGAAGTATTTTCAATCAAGAGGATTTTCTGATAAGACGATCACTTCGTTCGGCCTCGGGTATTCTCTCCGTGCATGGGACGCGTTGGTGAAGCAAGCGGGAGAAGAAGGAATAAAGCCTGAGTATCTGGAAAAAGTAGGATTGGCGCGTAAGCGCGATGACGGCGGTAATTACGACGCATTCCGGGGACGCGCAATGTTTCCAATTTTCTCGACAACCGGGAGAGTTATTGCGTTCGGAGCGAGAAAATTATACGATGACGACACGTTAGGAAAATATATCAATTCATCCGAAACACCCATCTATCACAAGAGCAAGGTGCTGTACGGGTTATGCCAGGCAAAAGAGGCAATTCGAGAGAAGGACGCTGTCGTTCTTGTCGAAGGGTATGCAGACCTCCTTTCCGTTTTTCAATCCGGCATTTGCAACGTTGTCGCATCGAGCGGTACCGCCCTTACCGTTGAACAGATTCAATTGATCGCCCGGTACACCAAAAATGTTATTTTCGTTTACGACGCCGATTCTGCGGGAGTGAATGCAATGATTCGAGGCGTCGATCTTATCCTCGAGAATAATTTGGACGTTCGTGTTGCTGAACTTCCCGAAGGCGATGATCCCGATTCGTTCGTTACAAAGAACGGCGCAGACGGATTTCAGGAGAGACTCTCAAAAGCTATAACCTTTGTTGATTTCAAAGCGAATACGTTGCGCCGCGAGGGAAAACTTGATTCGCCGGAGGGGAAGGCAGAAGCAGTCCGGGCTCTCGTCCAAACGATCTCAAAGATCAAGGATCCTCTGAAGCAGTCTTTCTTCATTAAAGACGTTGCTGAAAAGTATAAGCTCTACGAGTCGGCGTTGATTACAGAATTGGAAAAATTCACGCGCAAAGTGCCGGAGCGATTTCTTGCGGTCCCGCGGGTTGGTGGAGTTGAGGCGTCTGCCGCAAGGGATACAAAGAACGCCGCAGCGGTACGAGAGCAGAAGGAAATACCTGTCGAGGAAAAAGAATTGCTTCTTGTCGCACTCGAGGAACCGACGGAGATGATCCCGTTCATTTTTTCGTATATTCGCGCAGAAGAATTTTCCCATCCTCAGGCAAAAGAAGTCGCGGAAATCCTTATCGATGAATTCGACAGCAACGGCACGGTCGACGTTCATCAGCTTCTGCCGCGGGCGTCGACGGATGCCGTCAGGAAACTTATTTCGGAATTGTCCTTCACTCCGTATCAACTCGGATCACGCTGGGAAAAAGTCGGGGCCCGTTTGAGCGAAACAAGGACATCGGAACGGGCGGAAGGGGCGATCAAGAGGATGAAGAAAAAAGTATTGGAACAAGAACTTGCCGAAAACCAGCGACGAATGAAGGACGCATCGTTGAAGGGAGAGGAAACTGTTCAGTTTCTGCGCCGGCATCAGGAAATTTTCAAGTCGCTAAAAGAGATCGACGGCGCACAATTGGTACGTCCGTCGGAAGCGAAAAAATAGATAATGTTACACTTTCAAAGTAAAAGTCATTCCGGCGAAAGCCGGAATCCAGTTTATTTGTCCTGGATGCCAGCTTTCGCTGGTATGACAGCCCTTTTTTTGTCTAGATTTTCAAACTGTAACACTACCAAAAATTAATATGAATTTCAAAATACGATGGTTATTTTCAGAAGCGATACTATCTTTGCAAAACGATGAAACCTCTGTGCGCCCCCCCATCACATGTTCTTCACTATCGCTTCGCCAAACTCGGAACACTTCACTTCTTTCGCGCCTTCCATGAGCCGCGCAAAGTCGTACGTCACAGTCTTCATTTGTATCGCCTTGTTCAGCCCCTTTAAAATCAAATCCGCGGCTTCGGTCCATCCTACATAGCGCAGCATCATCTCTCCGCTGAGAATAAGAGACCCGGGATTAACTTTATCCATGCCAGCATACTTCGGAGCCGTGCCGTGAGTTGCCTCGAAAACTGCAAACCCGCTTTGGTAGTTGATGTTTGCGCCGGGAGCGATTCCGATTCCCCCGACCTGAGCCGCAAGCGCGTCGGAAATATAATCGCCGTTCAAGTTGAGCGTGGCGATCACTTCATACTCGGCCGGACGCGTTAGAATCTGCTGCAGAAATGCATCGGCGATGACATCTTTAATAACAATTTTTCCGGCAGGGGGATTGCCGCCGCATTCTTCCCACGATACTACTTCTTTAGAAAATTCGCGTTTCGCAAGTTCATAGCCCCAATCGCGAAATCCTCCTTCAGTGAATTTCATGATGTTGCCTTTATGGACAAGCGTAACCGACTTTCGTTTGTTAACGATCGCGTACGTTATCGCGGCACGCACGAGCCGCTCCGTCCCCTCCTGCGACACCGGCTTTATGCCGATGCCTGAAGTTTTCGGGAATCGTATTTTTTTGACTCCCATTTCTGTCTGAAGCCATTCGATGACTTTTTGCGCCTCCGGTGTCCCGGCTTTCCATTCAATTCCGGCATAAATATCTTCCGTGTTTTCCCGAAAGATGACCATATCGACGAGCTCCGGATGTTTAACGGGCGAAGGGACCCCGGTGAAATATTGGACAGGCCGAAGGCACACATAGAGATCGAGCATTTGCCGCAGCGTAACGTTAATGGAGCGAATTCCCTTCCCGACGGGAGTCGTGAGAGGTCCTTTGATTGCGATCGTATAGTCCTTGATCGCTTCGAGTGTGTCATCATGAAGCCAGGTATTTTCTCCATACACTTTGTTCGCCTTCTCACCTGCGTATACTTCAAACCAACTGATCTTCTTTTTGCCGCCGTACGCTTTCGCAATTGCAGCGTCAAATACCTTTTGAGATGCCCGCCAAATGTCAGGTCCCGTTCCATCTCCTTCGATAAAACAAATAATCGGGTCATCGGGAACGGTGAGATTTCCATTCGTAACGCTGATCTTGTGCCCGGATGATGGGGAAACGAGTTTTACATAGTGAGGCATACTAATTCCTTCGATGAAAAGTTATTGGTGAATGGCTGCGCGTATCTTCGAAGCAACATCGCTCATGTCGGCGCCTTCGTACCGCTTCAGCTGCAGCACAAACCGGATATTGTCGCCTTCGTAGCGCGGTGTGATATGGATGTGAAAATGGAAAATCGATTGGCCCGCAACGGTACCATTGTTCGAAAAAAAGTTGAACCCTTTAAGATCAAAGCTCTTTACCAGGGCGCGGGAAACAACGTGAACGGCATGCATGATGCCCGGGAGTTCACTCTCGGGCACTTCCAGGAAGTCTTTATGATGATTCTTCGGGATAACGAGCGCATGGCCGTAATGAATGGGATTGACGTCGAGGATTGCAATCGCACAATCATTTTCGAACAGGAATTCGGCTGGAATTTCTTTTGCGATAATTTTACAGAATATGCACGACATCGTCAGCCCGGCTCTCTCCGGTAAAATTATGGAATTCCGCTATGACAGTGAAGAACATGGCCGCGGCCTCTTTTTTAAATCAGAATTTGGCAAATAGAATTTGGTGTGCTGCAAATAATATCGAAAAATCGTCCGAAAGTCAACGAAACCGGAATGGGAAACGTAGAGAACCTTCCGAAGGTTTTTTACAATATTCTTGAATATCTAAACATTTACCACTTTTCAAACAAAACCTTCGCAAGGTTGCGACCTATTACAACGCATGCGTTTGCAACAATGCTTCACAGGATCGGCAAAAATTTTCAGATTTGAGGTCAATTTCCTCTACAGCCGTTGAGCTATGCATGACACACCGATAATCGAGGCAGTGAAGAAGGCCGAAGGTATGGCCGAGCTCATGGACAGCTTCCTTGACGAGCCGTTCATGGAGAAGCGTCGGATTCGCAGGCAGCCCATAGAGCGTATCATCGAGGCGATGGGCAGATACGACTGCAAACGGTCCGTCGAGTTGTGCTTCCCCAAAAACATATGTCAACACGGGCACGAATAAATCTACGGAAGTAACCCCGATAATTTTTCCTCGTAAACCTTTGAATCGCTGAATGAACGCGGCAATAAGCGCAGTGGAATTAAATTGATTGCGATAGACGTCGAACGCAAACGAAGGGTCAATTGCCTCGGTGGCATCGATCGAGGCGGGGAACCGGAAAATGGTTTCGAGCGGAGAAACAAGAGCGCTCACGGAATCGTTATCGCATGGCTGTACCGGAACAACGAGGATAGAAGGCATGGGCTACGGTTTAATAAGGCCGTATTTGGCGATTTTATTGTACAGGGTTACCCGGTCGATGGAGAGAATTTCCGCGGACCGGGTAATGTTCCAGCCTGACTTCGCGAGAATTGCTTCGATATGCGCCTTTTCGACCGACGCTATCGAGTCATCCGTCGGCACGTGATGATTCACACCAAGTTGGAACGGCAAGTCGTCCGGTCGAATCGCGGGAGGTTTCGCAAGCACCATTGCGCGCTCGATCACGTTCTCCAATTCTCGTACGTTGCCCGGCCAATCGTACCGGACAAGCAGATCCATGGTATCGGGCGTTACTTCGTTTATCGGCTTGTTCATGATGGAGGAATATTTTTTGAGAAAATGCTGGACGAGAAGAGGAATGTCGGCCCTTCGTTCCCTGATCGGTGGAATGAACACCGCGAATACGTTGAGCCTGTAATAGAGGTCTTCGCGAAATGTTCCTTCTTTTACCGCTTCCTCGAGGTCGCGGTTGGTTGCGCAAATAATTCTGAAATCACTGTGAATGACTTCGTTCCCTCCGACACGCGTAAATTGTTTTGACTCGATAACGCGGAGGAGCTGCACTTGCATTTTTTGGGATATGGTTCCGATTTCATCGAGGAAAATCGTCCCGCCGTCGGCCATTTCAAATTTCCCTTTGCGCCGGTACTGCGCGCCGGTGAATGCCCCCTTTTCATGTCCAAAAAGTTCGCTTTCGAGGAGGGTCTCCGGCACGGCGCCGCAGTTCACCGCGATAATTGGGAAGTACCGCCGCGGGCTGTTGACGTGAATAGCGCGAGCGATCAACTCTTTTCCCGACCCGCTTTCTCCCCGGATCATCACTGTTGTATCGGTTTGTGCTACCGTTTTTGCAAGTTCGATGACTTTTTTCATCTGCGGGCTGTTGCCGACGATCTCGTCTCCCTGTGCCATTTCAGAAATGTGTTCATGCAATTGGGCGTTCTCTTCGGCGAGTTTCTTTTGACGAAGTGCATTGGTGACGAGATGGGAGAGATGATCGGGGTCGACCGGCTTTGTAACGTAATCGAACGCTCCTTCCTTTAAGGCCTGCACCGCGCTTTCTACCGAAGCGAATGCAGTGATCATGATGGTGCTGATCGAAGGGTCGATTTCCCTCAATCGTTTCTGCAATTCAAGTCCGCTCATCCCGGGCATCTTGATGTCGAGAAGGATGACGTTCCACGGGCCATCATTCATTTTTTTAATTGCATGACTTGCGTCCTCTGCCGTATCAACACGATAACCGTCCTGCTTGAACCACTTGGAAAGTGAATCGCGCACGACAAGCTCGTCGTCGACAATAAGGAGGCTGTTCTGTTTAATTGATTTGTCGTTCATGGTTTGTTGTCAAGAGTAAGTGAAGGTGGCGAAGCGTTGTTCGGTACTTGAGTAGCTGTGCGGGGTAAGAGTAGTGTAAAAGTTGTTCCCCCATGAAGTTTCGATTGGACATCGATGGTTCCGCCGTGGCGTTCGATGATTCCGTAGACGACAGCGAGACCGAGTCCCGTTCCTTTTCCGTTTTCTTTCGTCGTGAAAAAAGGTTCAAAAATGTGCGGCAAGGCATCATCCGGAATCCCTATCCCGGTGTCGGCGACAGTAATGTGGATTGCGTCGGCGGCTGCGGAATGATGCGCCTCCACTTTTAGAGATCCCCCTTCGGGCATCGCTTCGATAGCATTGATCTCAATTGCAAGAAGAGCCTGCTCTAGCTGTTGGGGGGCACAGAAGAGCATCAGGGGTTCTCGTTGAAAATCCGTTTCCAGGGTAATGTTATGTATCTTCAAATGATGGTCGATAAGATTCAGCGACCGCTCAATCGTCGTCCGAATATCCGCTTCGATAAATTCGCCGACTTTCTGTTTGGAAAAGAGAAGCAGGTTCTTCACGATGTTTCCGCATCGGGCAGTCTCGTCCGCAATGATCGAAAGTTCGCTTTGAATTTCTTCTACCGTCTCTGGTGTTTGCACTCCTTCTTTCACCATTTTCTTGAGGAGTTTGGCGTATGTCAGCACTCCCTCGAGAGGGTTGTTGAGTTCATGGGCGACGGTCGAAGCAAGCTTTCCGAGCGAGACCATTTTTTCCATCTGGACCATATTGGCATGCGCCCGCCGCAATTCTTCTGTCTTTTGTGCGACACGCCCCTCCAGGGTTTGTGCCCACTGCGTTAACTCGTTCCTCGCCCGCTTCAATTCATCGGCCATCTGGTTGAACGACGTCGCGAGCCTGCCGATTTCGTCGCTCGACCTTGCAGATATCCGATAATCCAAATTCCCCTTTGTAATTTCCTGAGTTCCAAGAGTCAATTTGTGGACAGGAATGTTCACAACGATCCATATAAAAATGCCGACGAATGTTGTCATCACAAAAAACATGAATAGAGCATTCAAGTATTGAGACCGGTTCAAACTTGCCAGGTTTGCATCGATGTCCCGCAGCGGCATCATGACATCGAGTACTCCGAGGATGGTTTGCGACGATGCGTGAGCATGACAATCAGCTGTCGAACATGTAGAGTCGTTCTTGATCGGGACGATCATCCCTAACACTCTGTAACCTTTCGGGGAAGAAAAGATGCGGCTCAATTCACGCGGATTGGGTGAGAGAGGCGCTTTGCCGGCGGAATGGCATGCGTTGCACGCTTCGCCGTTCATGTTCACGTACGTTCCGACTTCTCCCGCAACAGTTGAAAGCTTGATTGTTCCCTTTTTGTCATAGATACGGATAGCTTCAATACCCGGTTCATTGCCGATGGTGTTGATGATCTGATGGATATCTTCCTGGCGATTCAGCATCATGCTGTAATTCGTCGACCGTTTGATGACGTCGCCAATACGATTTGCTCCCAGGATAGCATCGCGCAAATATTGTTCCGCCTGATGATCGACGCTAAGCTTTGTGAGGACTGCCGTTCCGACCAGCATGACGAAGAGGATGATCAAAAACACGCGGAAAGCGAGCAGGTTCAAAAATTTCATGGTATTCTCCACCACAAAGAAAGACAAGTACCGTGCCATTTCCAGATTGTGGGAAAGCAGGCATAAAGGGTTGAAAAAAGGGGGGTAAGGAAGGGTCAATTACGCAAAAATGCGAAACAGAACCACTAATTCTTGTTTTTTGAGAGGTGGATATGGGGTCGAGTTATTTCACATTTTTGAAAACAGCCTGCTCATGATCTCGAAGTATTTTTTCTGGCCTATAATTTCGTATATGCTTTTTACTTGTTGGCCGCCGTCATAGAGTGTGGATCCGACTGCAGGCTGCAATTTGTTAAACACCGCAGAAAATTTCTCTTTCATTGCTGCCATTTCTTTATGAAAGATGGGAGTGAAATCATTCGAGTTGAGAAGCTCAGTTCCGGGTTTTGCTGCCTCTGCAATGCGAAGCACCCATCCGGATTTGTAGGGATCGTCGAGTAGGAGATATGGGTGGTCGAGGAGTTCTGCATTGGATTCGGTCCCGATTCCGGAAACGGCAGATCGAAGCGCAATCGTTCCTTCCCGAAGAACAAGCCAAGCGCACGGCGAATTGTACTCGACCCGGGAGGGTGTTTGCGGCAATACGACACTGACAACGGGCCGAAGGAAATATGCCCCTACATGGTCGACGCCAATAGTCGCAGTGGTTGTCGATTCATTTTTTATCCACATGTGGCCCCTGCTGTACATTCGGTCGTCTGGCAGCGGCGTTGCAAGAAGAGGCTGGAAGAAATCTTCCATGCTTTGTTCGAAATATTTTTGTGGAATACTAAAATGTTCCATTGATACGTCCGTGAAAGAGTTATGAAATAATTACTTGGGATGCTGTCCGGTCGACATTTTTTCAGTCGATTCGTCGAGCGTGCATTCAATTACGGTTCTTCTTATCCCGCAGCCTCACATGCTTCAAGTGTCAGCGTTCTTTTGCTGCGAATTCCAATTCTTTTAACAATTCGCGATCGATTGGCTGGACCGGCACGTGGTTATTTTGATGTCCGAAAACCGGAAAATATTTCGCAATGTAATAGAACGCAACAAACCCGGCGGTGCCAAGTGCGACCGTGATGGATAATTCCTGCCACGACGGAAAATATGTTCGTTGGGGCCAATGTTCCATGCTGGTAACCGCCGTGTTCATCCTGTTTGCTACAAAGCCCAGGATGACAAGGACGGATGTATAGAAAAGTCCCTTTTGGCTCGTCCTGATTTTTCGGAAGAGGAGGAGACAGAAAGGAATAACCACTCCAAGCATGATTTCAACGAGAAACAACGCGCTCTGGTACGTAGGTTGGAATGCATAGTGAAGTGCATCCCGGTTCATCAAATCTTGAATTCGTACGGTAAAAAACAAAGCGAGAACGACCGCCAATACTCTTGCCAGTTCGGAAAAGAGCGGCATTTCGATTTTTCGGCCGAACGCGCGTGCTGACATGAACGATGAAAATATGACCATTGAGATGCCTGCTCCGACACAAGAGATGAAAAAGAGGAATGGAACAATGTCGGAGAACCAGAGCGGGTGCATCCGTTCTGGTACGACCAAGTATAATGAGCCGAAAGACGACTGGTGCAATGTAGAGAGAATCACACCGGCGACCACAATGGGTAAAGAGATTGTGCGTAAAACTCTGATCGGTGCGTGCAGATGAAATTTTTCCAGTACGACCGGGGCAAATTCCAATGTCAGCACTGTTGTGTAGAGTATGATACACCATGTAATTTCAAACATCACTGAATGAGGATTCCACATGACGAGGGGATGCCAGAAGTTTTGGGGACGCCCGAGATCGACAACAAGCACCATAACAACCAGCATGTAGCCGATGTACGCGGTCAGTATGGCCGGCCGTACGATAGGTTCAAATCGTTCGGCGTTCAAAATATGGACAGTGGCGGCAATAGTGAACCCCGCCGCTGCTAAACCAACTCCGATAAAATCAAACCCGATCCAGAACCCCCATGGGAATTGATCGCTTAAATGTGTCGTTGCACCAAGGCCCATGGTAAATCGTTGAAAGGCGGCAACTGCGCCGACGGCCATGAGAATGATTGCGGTAATTTTCCAAAAAGTCGGTTTATAGGGATGAAAATTGCTCATACCATTTTCTCTTTCAGTTTCGCGTAGATTCCAGTTTTTTTTGTTTTTCTTCCGCTTCGAACTTCGCCACCTCCGAACGGCGGGCGGTGATCCAGTGGATACCGAATAAAACCACGCCTGCCGCAACAGAATACTTTGGAACTTGCGAGAGGACTCTCCACGAAAGCTGCGGGATCGGATTGTTCGGGAGGTTCATCGGGAGCCCGAGTTTCTCGAAAGGAATGCTCGAAATGTATAAAACCGATGTTCCGCCCACTTCCGTCAGACCATAAATATAGTTTACGTAGGTCGCCGGGCTTGCGTCGATGCGTTTGCGCGCTTCCTTGATTAGATCATCGCGGTCGCCAAATACGGTAGCGTCGAACATACATGCTTCCGCACAGGCAGTTTTTCCGCCTGCCGCGATGCGCTCGTAACACATTTTGCATTTTTGTATCCTTGGAGACACGCTGTTCCACTCATAGCGCGGAACTTCGAATGGACATGCTTGCATGCAATAGCGGCAGCCGATACACTTTGTTTCGTCATAAATGACAGCGCCCGTGTCGGTTTTTTTGAACGCGCCCACGAGACAAACCGATACACATGTCGGTTCATTGCAATGCATGCACAATCGACGGATAAAATTCTGATCATCGTTAAGGCTTTGGACGACGGTATAGTGCGTTGCGGACAGTTCGGTGGCTTCTTCCTGAGGCAGGTGGTTCGCTTCTGCACATGCGCGTGCGCACTCGCGGCATCCGACACACTTTGAGACATCGATCAATAGCGCTTTCCTGCTCATCATTGTCGTCTCCACTCGCGTTATTGGACATTAAGAAATTGTTGTTCGAACCGTTCACACTGTTCGGGGCTGAAGTCTTTGAGCAAGCCTTCGACCGGCGCGCCGCCATCCTGAAGCAGTACGGGGACGGGCGGTCCGACCTGCGTTGTATTTGCAATGAAATCCCGCAGTCGCCCGAGTTCCTGCTGGATCCACGCCCAGCTTCGTTCGCCAAGCAGCAGTTCTGTAAGATCGGATGCCCGATGAGGTTTCATCGTATAAGCCCAACCGTCGCTGAAAAGCTCTTCTTTCATTTTTCCGGGATGTTGCTGGAGGGCTTCATTCATGGCGACGACTTCTCCGTCAATCGGCGAATGAACCGTGAGCGTTTTTGACCCTTCCTTAAGTTGGAAGAGAGCCTCGCCTTTTTTAGTGAATGATCCTGGAACCTTTAGAAATGAAACATTGGGGTTTTTCATCATGCGGAGGACAAAATCGTCGGCTCCTACCCGGACATTGCCGGAGGGAAAGAGCCTCAGCCACGTATGCGACGGTGCGAAAAAAATCCCGGACGGTACACGCAAGGGAATCGGAGAGTGCTGCACTTGAGCCGCTGCCGGAACAAATTTCTTCTTGCGTTGGACAACAAAATCAACTCCGAGGAAGATGATAATCATTGCGAGAAATAATAGGACTGTCATAGTAATAACCTCTATTCAAGTGGTGATGTATGTGTATTGCTCAAACTATTAGGAAAAAACTCATCGACCAGTATTCGCCATTCTTCGGTGTTCGTCAGGTCGCTTACGTTTTCAACGATTTCGCCTCCATCCTGCATTACTGTCCCTAATCGAGGTGAGAACCAGTGGATGAGGTGCGCGCGGACTGCTTCTTGCCATCGGTCCGCGGTGACACCCTTGAAAAGACTCCGCAGCTCAAGCGATAAATCTTGAGGAGCCATCTTTACGATCCATCCTTTTTCCAGCGGAGAATCGTTAATCATTGAAGGGGTCTCTTTGAGGCGTGTATTGACTTCAAGAATAGTACCTGATACCGGCGCGACAGTTGGTAGTATCTTGTCTCCATGTTTCATCGTTGCAATAATCTCCCCCTGCCGGACGGCGCACCCCCTTTGCGGCAACTCGATGTCGCTGAGCTTCCCGATGAATCGTTGTGAAAAATCATCGACGCCCGCGATGACCTCTTTTGCAGATTGGACAAGCACCCAGCTATGCCCCCGATGAAAGTAGCGCTCGATAATTTCAGTCGATACCGGCAAACGGACATCGGAATGGATTTCTGCGGTTGCAGATATCTTTCTAGAAAGGGAAAAATATTCGGCGGTAAGGAATATTACCACCATCAGTATGAAAAGTGCGATGACCATTTCGTTGCCTCTTTCGGTGTTGTTCTGCCAAAAGAGTTGAAATAATCATGCCAGGAAAAGGAGTATACCCTAGTTTTGCTGCAAAGGAGGGCACCTTTTGGAGTTACAGCGAATTAACAAGAGAAGTGTGCAGCAATGTGGAGATAGTAATTGTAAACAAATTCAACACAAACTCAATTCTACAACAACAAACCGTGTAAGTCTTTGCAACAAATAGTAAATGTAAATGTAGAAAATTGAAACACTATATGCTGAATAATTCAACGTACATGACCTATTTCTGAGAGTCTTTTTCCCATATCGAATCAAGCGTCTCGGGATTGCTGATGAATAGTTTTGCGCAGAACTCACCTACGAATTTTCCACTCTTTTTACACTGCGCAAGCGTTTTCTTGATCGCCTCAGCGTCGTCGACTCCGTCTGAGAAGCAATAATTTTCGAGTGACGAATTACATTCGGTACAGAATATTTCTCTCCTGGGAGGATTTTGACCAGCAATTTCGTCTTTTGTCATGCTATTTCGTTGATCCGTGATGAGTTCTGAGCCGTTCTTCAAAAGTAACTAACAAAATAATAGATTAAGAGTCAACAGATCGTTTGGCTTTTCTCAGTTTGAGCATGTCAAACTTAAAAATAATTGTCATGCCCGCCTAAGCGGGTATCCAGAGCAACCGAACTGGAACCTCGATGAGTCGTCGACCGGCTTTCGATTGAATGATATCCAAATTGAAATTGAGGCACCTCCGATCATTCAAAGCGTACGTCCGTTGACAGCCGTTTAAAAATGACGTAGTGCTCGCCCATGGGAAGAGGTTCAGTAATCCGTTCTCCTTCAATTCAGCAAGAACATGCTTCACGTCCTCGCCGTATCGCGAAATATCTACCTGACCCAGATCGCCATGATTTCCTTTTGATTTTGAAACCGAAAAATTGGATACGAGCAAGCCGAAATCCTCTCCCGAGCGGAGAAGAGCATACACCGAATCTGCGACAGAAGCTGATTCACACTCGATTTCTGCAAGCCCGATGTACACTGGGGTTTCGCATTTTACGCGAGCGTGAAAATTGATCCACATTGCTATCGGTTTTCCGTTGTGTATTGCGGGTGAGAACTTCCATTGTTCCATACGGGCAATCGCGAGCGCATCCCACTCCGCGTCGCCGCTTAGATTCAATAATTGAGCCTTCAAGACCGAGCCGTCCTCTGCAATGAGGATTCTGAGATCGAGTTCAGAATGGCTGGCAAGGAGTGCCTCGGACATTGGCGGAAAGGGTTCCTGTTCAATGAGCCGCGGCATTTTTTCCGGCATGTCTATTGATTGTGTAGATGCGCAGCCCCATGCGAAGGCACACGCGAGGAAGAGAAAATGAGTTGATTTCATATGACACCTCCCAAAAAACAAAAAAACCTCGTTCCACCGTCTTAACGGAGTCCTGAGGTTTTCTATCTTTAACCTTGCTGATCCCATAACACCTCCTTTTTGAGGTGGAATCGTGTAATCGACCAGCAAAAGCGTTTGTTAGGTGAACATTACAGCCCTATATCTACCGGAAAGATGAAGAGTTTTCCTATAAAAGTCAAGAAGGGACATGATAATGAAGCGATATGAGATCAAATGCGAATTGCGGAATAAAAGGGCGAAACCCCTGCGTCAATATCGTTGATCCAGAAGCTCTCTTAACGCTCCCTGTCCGGAGATTCCGACCGACACAGCGGCTGAAAATTTTTGTTTCTATTTTTTCTTCTCGGCATACGCCACGACAAATTCTTCTAATCCTTTTGTTATTTGGGCGGCGATTCGGATTCTAAAGTTGTCATCAAGCAGCAGCATCTCATCTTCGGGATTAGACATGAAGGCTGTTTCCACAAGGGCGTTGGGAAGCTGGGTCAGCCCGTTGAGAGTGAAGTTAAAGCTTCCTACCACTCCGAACTGGTCGAGTCCTAGTTCGAGCATTTTGCCGTAGAGTATGTTTGCCAGCGGTTGAAAGCCAGTATGGCGATAGTATGCACTTGTTCCTTTCGAAAGTTCCGGGTCCGACGAGGTGCTGGTTGAGTTTGCATGAATGCTGACGAGCAGTTGTGCCCCGGAGTTGAGAATCCTATCCGTTCGATCCAACATTGAGACGGTCTCATCCGTTGTTCGTGTCATAATGACTTTTGCACCCTTTAACCGTAGAAGCGAATCAAGATGCTGGGCGATCGAAAGTGTTATTTCTTTTTCTTTTTTCCCCGTTGATCCAAGCGCCCCGTCATTATCTCCTCCATGTCCGGCGTCGACAGCAATGATCAATCCGGCGAGCGCCGAATCGAGCGACGCAATGATCGGAGGCCGCCGTACAGAGATACGCATGATCGAACCGCTATCGTAAATGATGTCGTACCCCCAATGTTGTTGATAGTTCAGCATGATAGTAAGGCGGTACTGCCCGGCCGCAACCTGGCTCCACGTCACGTTTTTTATTCCGCTCCCCGACAACTGGTGGGTGATCCAATTTGTATTGGAGGTAGCGCCGAATATATCGACGACGATGGCCGCAGGATCGACGAGCTGTTGACTGAGGTACGGCAGGCGCTGGTCCAGTGCCACAGTGATGATATCTTCCTTATCGTTTCCCGAGATCGTCAGCGAGCCGATAAGGGAGCGGGGACGAGGTGTCTCGAGCGGCAGGAGCTGTGCAAAGTCTTCGGGGAGCCATGCTTCCATATCATCACTAAGTCTCACTCGGTACTGGTCACCGATTTTTCCCGTAATCACGACCCGAACGCCGGCCTTAAGACTTCCTAATTTCGCTCCGCCCAGGCGGTCGCTTCCCACGCCGGCATTTAAGTACGGCCGCTTGCCCGTTACTTCTGCAACGCGGGGGAGTTCTTTCGGCAAAATCGAAATTTTTCCTTTTGAATACGCTTTTTCACTCGAGAAAAAGTTTTTGGGTATACGAAACTTAATCTGCACCCCCTTCGCCTCATCATCTTCTCTCACTTTGTAGCTCCCGATGTAAATTCCGCCGAGGCCGCTTGTTTTTGAAGGAGGAAGCTCGGTCATCGGAATGCCGGACTCAACACCTTCAATATCGAAAAATCCTTTGTACCCCGGGCTCCCTTTGAATTTTACTTCCAGAACGTCGTCCTTGCCCAGCCACATATCCTGCGACGGTTCCATCATGATCGTATCTATAGAAGCAGGTTCTCGCGCCGAGGTCTTCGGGGGCTCCGGTTTCTGCATGAAAATATTTTCAGCAATGGAATCCCCGTTCGCCGACCGGACGACAAGCCGAAGAACCGACGATCCGACTGCAACATTGACGACGCCGCAGAATGCACCGCTGGCGTAGACTTTCGTTTCTTTACCGTTAATGAATGCCGTTGCATTGGGAAGAGTGGAAGCAGAAATCCGTTGCCGTGACGCCGTCGTTGTTATGGTGTCAGTTTCGGGAACGACAACGCGGAGAAATAACGAGTCTGCCTGCTGTATGAAACCGGAGTATCCAACATCAAAAATAAGAAGCTGGAGCAAGAGAATGAAAAAAGAATGACTAAAGCAGCGAGTCATAATATCTATTCAGTTTGTGATAACGAGAATAAAATATATAAAAAGTTACAATATAAGTTTTCTGGAAAATCGAGAAGTTCGTCTCACCCAAAGCCGCCAAAGCGCGAAATAGATTAACAATGAAACCGGGTGGATCTTTGCATCTCGCGCATGAGAGTATTTTTCAGACGTTCTAATATAATATAATAGAGCAAAGCGAGAGTTGCACTACAGTATTTTGCCCCGTATATTTGAAAAATTTCTATCAATCAGTATTTATTGCTGCAAAGTCGACCCGAAAGTATTTGATGCAACTTTCCTTCGTTTCCGCCGTAAACATTGAGCCCCACACTCATCGTTCAACCTAATAAGGTGCTATCTATGAAAAAAGCTTTCTTCTTGATTGTCCTCGTGATTGCCGCGGCTTCTCTTCTGTTCGCTCAGCAAGAAGCGCGGTTATTGCGGTTCCCGGCAATTCATGGCGATAAAATTGTTTTTAGCTACGCCGGCGATCTGTATACTGTTTCATCCGCGGGGGGCGTGGCGCGGAAGTTAACGAACGATATCGGGTACGAGATGTTTGCACGCTTTTCGCCCGACGGTAAATGGATCGCATTCACCGGTCAATACGATGGCAATACGGAAGTCTATGTGATGCCGGCAGAAGGGGGCGTTCCGAAACGGCTCACGTTCACCGCAACCCTTGACCGCGACGACGTTTCTGACCGCATGGGCCCGAACAACATCGTGATGACATGGAAGGATAATTCGCACATTGTATTTCGTTCACGAATGAACGAACCGAACGATTTTAAAGGCCAGCTTTTCATCGCTTCGGTCGATGGCGGAATTCCCGAGCAATTGCCCTTGCCTCGCGGCGGCTTCTGTTCTTTTTCTCCGGACGGGAGAAAAATGGTCTACAATAGAGTGTTTAGGGAATTCCGGACATGGAAACGCTATCGCGGCGGCCAGGCGGACGATGTCTGGTTGTATGACTTCGACACGAAGGCGACCACCAATCTCACGAACAATCCGGCGCAAGACATTATACCGATGTGGGGCGGAAATAAAATCTATTTTGCGTCCGATCGCGATGAAAATAAACGTATGAATCTGTATTCGTACGACCTGACATCCAAAGAAACAAAACAATTGACGAGCTTTGTTGACTTCGATGTGAAATTTCCTTCAATCGGAGACAACGCCGTCGTGTTTGAAAACGGAGGTTACATTTATCGTCTCGACCTCGCGACTGAAAAAGTAGAAAAGGTAACAATTTTTATAGACGAAGATTTTGCCATAGGGCGCACGAACATTGTCGACGTGAGCAAAAGCATTACAAATTACGAAATCTCTCCCGACGGAAACAGGGCTCTCTTCGGTGCGAGGGGAGAAATATTCACTGTGCCGGCAAAATACGGAAATACGCGCAACCTGACGAATACCTCAGGCGTTCATGAACGCAATTCAAAATGGTCTCCCGACGGTAAATGGATCACCTATATTTCTGACGCATCCGGCGAAGATGAAATCTATATAATGCCTCAGGACGGGAGCGCGGCAGGGACGCAAGTGACAAAGAACGGCGATACCTACAAATACCAGGGCTACTGGTCCCCGGACAGCAAGAAAATTATGTGGGCCGACAAAAAGCTCCGTTTGCAGTATGTCGATGTTGACTCAAAGAAAATCACTCCGGTAGCACAGGCTTCGGCGTGGGAGTTCACGGATTATGCATGGTCCCCCGACAGCCGATGGATTGCCTACGCCAAACAGGAAGACTCATCGATGACGAATATCTATCTTTATTCGCTTGAAAAGAAGGAATCATACGCCGTTACCGATGGATGGTATTCGTCGTATTCGCCCTCGTTCAGTTCCGATGGGAAGTTTCTCTTCTTTGTTTCGGAGAGAACTTTCAATCCGACGTTGAGTCAAACAGAGCTGGACCATGTCTATAACGATCTGGCAAAAATTTATTTCGTCACTCTTGCGAAGGAGACAAAATCACCCTTCGAGCCGAAGAGCGATGAGGTCAAGATTAAGGATGCGGGCAAAGAATCCGACAAGCCGGATAAGAAGAAGGACGAGAAAGAAGAATCAAAGCCTCCGGTAAAAGTAGATATTGACGGTTTGCAGGAGCGAATCGCGGGCCTGCCGATTTCGGCTGCTAACTACCGGAATTTAAACTCGGTAGGGGACAAGCTGTATTACATCCGAAGCGGGAGCAAGGATGAGAAAGCGAAATTCTTTTTCTACGATTTCGAAAAGTTGAAAGAAAACGAACTCGGCGATTTTAACGGCTTCGAGATTTCCGCCGACGGTAAAAAAGCGATCGTCGGGGAGGACGGGGGGTACGCGATCATCGATTTGCCTACGTCTAAAATCGAAATCAAAGACAAATTAAACCTTTCGGACATGAAAGCGAAAGTCGACCACCACGCGGAGTGGAACCAGATTTTCAACGAAGCATGGCGTCAAATGCGGGATTTCTATTTCGCCCCCAATATGAGCGGTGTGGACTGGGAAAAAGTCCGCAAGAACTATGAACCGCTGGTGGCGTACGTCAACCATCGTGCGGATTTAACATACATCATCGGCGAGATGATTGGTGAACTGAGCACCGGGCATACGTATGTCGGCGGAGGGGAAATGCCGCATGCGGAACGGATCAAGACCGGTTTGCTCGGCGCAAAAATCGAGCGCGACCCGGTATCGAAATACTATCGCATCGTGAAGATCCTTCGAGGACAAAATTGGGACAATACGCTCCGATCTCCGCTCACTGAAATTGGGGTAAATGCGAAGGAAGGGGATTATATTCTTGCAGTGAACGGCAAGCCGGCGAATGAAATGAACAATATTTATGAGTCGCTTGTCGGCACTGTCGGCAAACAAGTCACTTTAACGCTGAACGCCGAACCGAAAGAAGAGGGGAGTCATGAAACCGTTGTTGTGCCGACGGGCGATGAGCATGAACTGTATTATTTCAATTGGGTCCAATCGAACATCGAGAAAGTTTCAAAGGCGACAAACGGAAGAGTCGGCTATATTCACATCCCGGATATGGGTTTTCACGGCCTGAACGAATTCGTCAAGTATTACTATCCGCAGTTGACGAAAGAAGCGCTCGTTGTGGATGTGCGAGGCAACGGCGGCGGATTTGTTTCTCCGATGATCATCGAACGGCTCCATCGGGAGATGGCAATGATCGACATCGCACGGAATACGTCGTTCAGCCCGGACCCGAGCGGAACGATGGTTGGCCCGAAAGTGCTTCTCCTCGACGAGTTCTCCGCGTCCGACGGAGATATTGTTGCATATCGATTCAAACAGTATAAAATCGGGACAGTGGTCGGTAAGCGTTCATGGGGGGGCGTGGTTGGTATTCGCGGATCGCTTCCTTTTCTTGACGGCGGATTTCTGAACAAGCCGGAATTCTCCCGCTACGATATCGAAGGAAAAGAGTGGATTATGGAAGGACACGGTGTTGACCCCGACATCGTCGTTGACAACGATCCGGCGAAGGAATACGCCGGAATCGACGAGCAGCTCAACAAGGCGATCGAAGTGATACTCGACCAGATGAAAACCCATCCGGCGAAACTTCCGCCGCCTCCGCCGTATCCGGACAAACATTAGCGACACAATTTTTTTAGCATCCACGAAGGACACGAAGAAACACGAAGAAAATATGGTTGCACAGGATGTTTTCTGGTTAACACTCTTCACGAAAAAAAATGCAAAAGCCATAACAAACATTTTTCCCTTCGTGTATCTCGTGTCCTTGGTGGACATTTCCGACGAATTGATTTTCCTTAGAATTGTTCGTATCGTGTGGGCAAGAGGAACTCTATGGCTCCGCAGCATTCCAAATTTGAGACCGAACTCCAGGTCCGCCCTGACGACATCGATATGAACAATCACGTTCACAATACGAGGTATCTGGATTACGTCCTTGCCGCTCGCTACGACCAGATGGAGCGCTGCTATAAAATGAAGATGGAAGAATTCATCGCCCTCGGCTACGGCTGGGTTGTGAATACGACACATGTCGAACACAAGCGTCCGCTCGGTTTGGGAGAAAAAATTATTGTACGGACATGGATCGAAGAAGTGCTGAAGGACGGCGTGAAGGTGCGATTCGAAATCCTCAAGAAAGAAAACAAGAAGCTTTCATGCGAGGGCTATGTTCATTATACGATGGTGAATCAGAAAACGGGGAGGGGGGAAGTCATTCCCGAATGGATCGTCGAAAAATACTCGGTCTGAGGTAATGGCTGCCGGCGATTCATTCACAGCCGCAACGCCGCCAAAAGGGAACGCAGGTGCGTTGCTCCAATGGTTTTTCCTTTATGTCCAAACTTTCCGAGGTTTGGATATTTTGTTTTAGAAGCTTTCAACGTTCAATTACTTTGAAAACCGTGTCCGATGCTTTCGGGTCGTAACCAGGAAACTGACATTCGCCTGCCGTCAGCGACAATCTTGACTGCCTCTGCCGGCGCGGGGAAAACCTATGCGCTTACGCACCGGTATGTACAAATATTATTGTCCAATAAAATTCCTCATAATGCTCTTCAAAATGTCCTTGCGATAACGTTTACCAACAACGCTGCTTCCGAAATGAAACAGCGGATACTAACACTGTTGAAGCTCGCTGCATTCGGCGACGGGAATACGCTGCACGAACTGGGCGATCGTCTCTCGCTGGAACACGCGGATATCCAATCGAAGTCGACACGGCTGATCGATGAAATCCTCGACAACTTTTCCGATTTCCAGGTAAAAACCGTCGACAGTTTCATGTCGACAGTTTTCAAATCTTCATCACTGGAGTACGGCTACCATCCCGACTACGAAATCCTCCTTGGCGCCGATCGCATCTTTGACTTAGCGTTTGACATATTTTCAAAAAATGTGAAAGAGAACACTACGGAAGCCGGGGTTGTGGAGAACATTATCGAGCTGATTACGGAGAACAGAAAAGCTGAGAGTAATTTTGTGTGGAACCCCTACAGAGACATTGCCGGTCAGGTCAAAAAAATATATACGGCCATTGCAGGGCAGACGAAGCCTCTCAGTTCCAGAAATTCGTCGGTCGATTCCGTTGCGCTGCGGGAACAAATCAAATTGCAGGCGTTGAAGGTTGAAACGCTGATAAAAAAATTTGGGCTGACCGTCAGCAGTCTCTTTGCCGACGATCTTGCATTGATCAAGGAAGGGGATATTCACGCCTTGATTGAGAGGAAATTACGGACCAGCCCTATCAACAAGCCGAAAGGAAAGACTGAAACGGGGGCGTATGAAAGGTGGAATGAGGAGATCGCCCGGGAACAGCGGCAATTGAATGTACTCATCCGTCAATTCATTCTGCGTTATGTTGAACTGTACTATAAGCCGTACACTGATGCCTATACGATGATGCAGCCGACGGTCGAAAAATTGAAAAAGCAGTACGGCCAAATTTTTATCGATGACGTCGCTCGGTCGCTCGCAGAACATCTTACCAATGAAAGTGTGCCGGAAATTTATTTTAAAATTGGCGAGACGATTTATCATTATCTGATCGATGAGTTCCAGGACACGTCGGAAATCCAATGGAAAAACTTATTCCCTCTGATTGAAGAATCACTCTCCAAAGGGGGCAGCCTTTTTGTCGTCGGGGATACAAAGCAATCGATTTACGGCTTTCGCGACGCCGATTGGAGGATCATGAAGCGGTTGACGGAGGCAAACCCGTTTCCCGCTGCGTATCATGATGTGCAATCGCTCGACATAAATTATCGCAGCTACGAAAAGATTGTCTCATTTACGAAAGAAGTATTCCACACAATTATTCCGGGCCAGGGGTTTGAGGATGAAGCTGCGGCGAGCGGACTGTCGACGTATGAACAGCATGCGACGCCGGAACATACCGGTAAAGGATATGTCGAGGTCGATATTGTTCAAGAACAGGATAGTGATCCTCCCGAAAAGCAGGCTCTTCGCATGATTATTCAAGAGTGCCGATCCCGCGGGTACCGCTACAGCGAAATCGCAATCCTGACACCGACCAACAATCGTGTTATCGAAGTGAGCGGCTGGCTCAACGAAAAGGGGATTCCCATTATTTCGCACTCCACGCTCGACGTGAGGCGCCGAAAAAGCGCGGGAGAATTCATTGCTCTTCTCCGTTTCCTTGATTCACCCGTTGACGACCTCTCTTTTGCGACGTTTATTCTTGGTGATGTTTTCAGCAACACTCTTACGAGCCGAAATAGCGGAATTTCGCGCAGCGAGCTCACCCGGTTTATCGTCGAAGAACGGATCCGCGGCCGCGCCCCGCTGTATACGGCATTCCGCGATCGTTTTAAAAATTTGTGGGACGAATATTTCGAGCATCTCTTCAATGTCGTCGGTTATCTCCCCTTGTATGACCTGGTCTCTGAAGCGTACAAAATATTCGATGTGTTTCAGTCATCGCCGGATGAAGAAGCATCGATGGTGAAACTGCTCGAAGTGATAAAATCTTTCGAGCAGCAGGCGGCGAACACCATGAAAAATTTTCTCGAATATTCCGATGATGATGCCGCCGAGGATGTCTGGAGGATTGATATTCCCAAAGATATCGATGCTTTGCAGGTGATGACAATCCACAAAGCGAAAGGGATTGAATTTCCCGTCGTGATCGTCTTGTTGTACGACCAATCCCCCCGGGGGAAAAGTTTTCTGCTGCGGGATGATGAGCAATCCGTATCGATCCTGAAGGTCAATAAAAAGATCGCGGACAACGTTGACGAGATCCGCGAACTACTGGAAGGAGAGCAATTCCGGGATACGGTGGATTCATTCAATAAACTCTATGTTGCTTTTACGAGAGCGGAAAAAGAAATGTATGTCATCGGCGTGTACAAGAAAGAACGGAAAGAGCCTACAAAATTTCTTCCTCAACAAGGGTATGAACCTGCTCCGAAGCCCTCCGTTACCGCGAACGCTGTTCAGAAGGAGAATATCTTCAAGCCGTTTCATCATGCAATAAGAAAACCGCTTGGTGTGCAAACGTACGAAAATGTCGGGGCTCAGAAAACAAAAAGAGGGGATTTTGTTCACAGCGTTTTCTCGCGCATCGAGTTTATCGACGACGACCCGGGCGCGCAGGTCGATGCGGCGATCGCGCGTGTCAGCCGCGAACTCCCTGCTCCGCTCTCTCTTGACGAAGTGAAATCCATGGTTCATGAATGTTTGAACGATCGCGCTATGCGCGACTGGTTTATCCGAAAAGAAGAAAGGATTGTACTGCGGGAGCAAGAACTGACAAACCGCGACGGTGCATTGTATCGGGCGGATCGAATCGTCGTTGATGCAAAGTCCGTCGCAGTGATCGATTATAAGACCGGTGGGGACGAACATGAAAACGACTATATTGTGCAGGTCAAGAATTACATGGAGATGTTGAAAGAAATTTATCCGGAGAAAGTAGTTCACGGCTGTCTTGCGTACGTCGATTTGAAAAAAGTGAGGAGCGTTTCATGAGCGTGGTTTCCCTGATCCCGGCTCACGTTGTTATGATCGACGAAATTGCATCTCTCCTCGGTCAGAAGGGACGGGATTATTCAAAAAACATCGTCGTGTTTCCCGGGAAGCGTCCGGCTCATGCGCTGCGCAGGGCTTTGTCGAAGAACACCGGTGGAGGATTCTTGCCTCCGAGGGTATTCTCGATCGACAATTTTATCGACTACCTGTTCCGGGAAAAGTTAAACATCCCGGATAGGACTTTGGAATCGCTCGACGCCGCCGCAATACTGTACGAGATTCATCTGGCGGACACACGGCGGATAGGCGGCAATAATTTTACATCGCTCGATTCATTCCTGCCGCTCGGGATGAAAATCTTCGGCGAGCTCGAAGAGTTGTGGATTGCCAATATTCCGTTTTCCCGTGTCCGGGAAGCTCTTTCCGGAATTACATTCAGCGGTGTTACATCGCTGCTCGTCTTTTACGAACGATTCTACTCCCTCGCCGGCGAAAGGGGCTTTGTAACCCGCTCGATGAAATACCGGACAGTCGCTGAGAAGGTTGCAGTCATCGATCTCACTGAATATTCAAAGATCATTTTTGCCGGATTTTTTGCCCTAACGAATTCTGAACGAGCTATCCTGCGGCATTTGAACGGCCTTGAGAATACTGTACTGATTTTCCAGAATGGTCCGGGCATTGGCAAGCAGCTGAAAGAGATAGGTCTGTCGCCCGAAACACCTCCGCAAGAGGCGACACGACCTTCATTCCATTTTTATCAAAGCGCTGATACCCATGGGCAGGTGTTTGCACTCACGAAGCAGATCGATGAGCTGCAGCAGCGCCGCGATTTGTCATTTGACCGAACGGCCATCGTGCTGCCGGCGGCGGAGACGCTCTTTCCCGTATTTCACCAGACCCTCGCACTCGTTCCGGACAACGAATACAATATTTCCCTCGGGTATCCGGCAACGCGGACACCCGTCTACGGTTTCCTCGACACGTTGCTGGAATTGATTGTGTCAAAATACGAGTACCGGTATTCGGTTACGCATTACATTAAATTCATTCTCCATCCCTACACCAAAAACATTCGGTACGAAAAGCGGTCGGATGCCACACGCATTCTCTTCAACACGATCGAAGAGTATTTCCTGAGGGAACATTCGGCAGAGTTCTTTTCTCTCGAAGAGTTAGAAAACAATACATCATTGTTCGAACGGGCAGTGAAACGGATTGCGGGACTCAGCGAAAGCGTATCGGCAGAGTTGTTGAAAGAACATTTAGTATCCATCCATACAAATACGGTGCGAATGTTTGACGCCGTAGAAAACATCGGTGCGTTCGCAGCACAAGCAACTGGCGTTCTCAATTATATCAATGCCCACAGCACGGCACAGCTTCATCCATTCTTTCGTCCGTTCATAGAGACGATAGTCGAATCCCTTGAGGCTGTTTCAACGTCGCTTCTATCCGACCGCCAATTCAATGAATTTGTTGAATACGTATCGTTTTTCCGGAACTACATTGCCGCAGCGGAAGTTCCTTTTACCGGAACGCCGCTTCATGGGCTGCAGGTGCTTGGATTTCTGGAGACAAGGAATTTGCAATTCGATAAGGTTTTTATCCTGGATGCCAATGATGATGTTCTTCCCGGCAATAAAGGGCACGATGTTCTGCTGCCGGTGAAACTGCGCGAATCACTCGGACTTTCGACGTTCCGGGAGAGGGATCGCATGGCGGAATACTATTTCAACTGCCTGCTGCAGGGAGCAAAAGAAGTGCACCTCTTTTTCATCCAGGATGGGAAGAAGGAGAAAAGCAGGTACGTTGAAAAATTGTTGTGGGAAAGGGAGCAGCAGGAAAAGAGGATTCAAGAAAGCGAATATGTTCAGACCCTCCGATACCGGATTCAGCTGGCAAACGCAACGCCGACGGCAATACCGAAAACTGAAAGGGTAGTTGCTTCTTTGAAGGATTTTTCATTCAACGCAACGGCACTGGATACATACCTGAAATGTCAATTGAAATTTTACTATGCGTACGTGCTGGAGCTGCAGGAACGGGAAGAAGTTTCGGGCGAGTTGGAGCATGCCGACGTCGGAATCTTTGTCCATCTCGTGCTTGCAGAGTACTTTCGCAAATTCAAAGAGAAGGTGTTGGAGAAAGACGCACTGACGCTCGCCTCGCTTGAACACACTATCGATGTGCTCTTTACAAAAGAGTCCGGCGGCAGCATCATGGGTCCGGTATATCTCTTGAAGAAACAGATCACAACACATTTGAAAGACTTTCTCGTTTACTATCAATTTCCTTTATTGGGAAAAGACATCACGCTGCTGGATCTCGAGTTAAAGCTGGAATCATCGATTGGCCGGTATCAGCTCAACGGGAAGCTGGACAGAGTGGAACGGCGCGGCGGGAAAGTTTATATTCTCGATTACAAGACCGGCAGCAGTGAAAAGTACGCAAGGATAAATTTTAAGAAGCTGAGCCTAGAAAACCGGGATTCGTGGAGCGATTCAATCGGTTCGCTCCAGCTTCCGTTGTACGCGATGCTTTACGCCAAAGCGGCCGGGATTCAGGCCGATGAGATTATCCCGGCATACGTATTTCTCGGCAGGCAGAAAATTGACGAAAACATTGAGGAGCCATTGTTTATGGAATCGGATTTTCCAGCTGAAAAATTCAAGATGCTGGAAAAAATTATTGTCGGACTGTTGGACGAGATAACAACTATCGACCGTCCGTTTGAACCGACGAAGAATATTGAACGAGAATGCCGAACCTGCGCCTTCAAGTACATTTGCGGAACGCAATGGGTCGGATAATGACTGAAGTCGGCGGAAGCTATTAAACCCCACACTGCCCTTTCCTTAAAGGGGAAGGAAACAGGGAGGGGTCAAAAACATTAACACAACCCATAAATTTTCAAAAGGAGCATCTATCATGGCAAAATTGCAGCCGCGCAAGATCGATTGGAATAAAGCATTCCAACCGCTGATTAAGAAATATAAAGGGAAGAAGCATCCGCTCGATTACAAAAGCCGCTATCAATTGCTTGTGATGGTGATACTTTCCGCGCAGGATTCCGATAAACATATCAATGAACTCGCCCCGGCGCTGCTGAAAGCATTTCCGTCGATGAAGGAGCTGGCGAAAGCGAAACCCGATGAATTGTATAAATTCATCGGCAAGGTTCGGAATTTTGCGAACAAAACGAAGTGGCTCATGACTCTCGCAAAAACCGTCGGCAGCGACGATAAGATTCCTACTACGATGGAAGGATTGACCGCGCTTCCCGGCATAGGAAGAAAATCCGCCAACGTCATCATCCGTGAGTCGGGGGGAGACGCAGAAGGAATCATCGTCGACTTGCACGTTCTTCGTGTTGCGCCGAGGCTCGGCGTTGCGGCCGGAACCGATCCGAAGAAGATCGAGACTCAGCTTATGGAGGAAGTTGCACGAGAGCATTGGAATGATATCGGCATGGCACTTTCTTTTCTTGGCCGGGAAATTTGCCGGCCGACCAATCCGAATTGCGGAGAGTGCCCTATGAATACTGTTTGTGCCTACTATGCTTCGATGAAGTGATCTGCGGATTGAGTAAGAATCTCGATTCAGTTCCGGATCGTGTTTGAGGACAATCTACTCAAAGTCTTCCTCTCAGCCCGACCGCTGACGATCGGTTCCGTGGCGCCGCCTATTCCATGGGGAATACCTGCTGCGGTCGGATCGTATGTTTTTAACTTGTCAGAAGTGCTTCAATAGAAAGAACTTCCACCCTTGCTGATGACCGCGGCGCAGTTCATCAATGTGCCCGCCTGTTGCAATTCTTCATGCTCAAAAAAAGGTGTGGCACTTAGTAGTGTCCTAATTTAGGAAGGCGTGAAGCTTGCTCACGCAAAGTCGCTAAGCCGCAAAGAGAATGGGCATGTTTCCCTTGCGGCTTAGCGTCTGGCGAAGCCATCGCCTTGGGATTTGCGCGATATTTGCAGCACCCTGTAAAAAGTCCCCAGGACTGTGTTCTAGTTAGGTCACTACTTGCCACTTGATTCTTTGGAATTTTTCGACTATTTTACCAATACAGTCGAAAGGACGATTTTGAACGAAAAGCTTACACACGACAAAGAGGAAGTCATTTTGCGCTCTGCCCAGCGCAGGTTTGCTTCATTCGGCTATTCCAAGGTGACGATGGACGAGATTGCCGAGGATATCGGTATGGCAAAAGCTTCTCTCTATTACTACTTCCCGACAAAGGAAGCGATTTTCAGGTCGGTTGTGCAGCATGAACAAGAGGAATTCCTTGCGCAGGCAAACACCACGCTTCAGCAAAAAAAATCGGCGTGCGTGAAACTGGTGGAATACGTTCAATTCCGGTTGAAATTGACCGAACGCCTCACGAATCTCAGTCAATTTCACCAGCAAGGATGGCACGACGTTAAACCGATCTTTAACGATTTGTTTGCAACATTTGTCCAGCAGGAAATTGGGTGTGTGACGCGCATTCTTCAAGAAGGGAAGAAAACCGGTGAATTCCACGTTGAACATCCGCAAAGGACTGCGTCGATGATACTTCATGCGCTGCAGGGACTTCATTTGCGTTTCTTCCGCGGTTACGATCAGCATGTGACAATCGAGTCCGACCGTGAAATGTTTGAACAAGAAGCGCTTCACTTTGTGAATACTGTTCTCCATGGTATTTGTAAGAGCAAGTAATTTTATATGACGAAAGGATGTTTGTAATGCCACAGCAAGACGACCAAACCCTCGCACAGAAGGCGCCTTCGCCCGGGCAACGAGACATACAGCCAAAAAACGGAAACGGCGAAGAAGAATCTATTGAATCCCTTCCTTTGTATCGGAATTTCAAAGTTGTTATCCCTTTGTTTATTGTTCTTTTCGGTCTTGCGTTCGTGACGTGGCAGTACTACATCAACACGCGCGATTTTGTTACAACGGATGATGCCTACATCGACGGCAACAGGGTTTCCATCAGTGCAAAGATTCTCGGACGCATCGATCAGCTGCAGGTTGATGAAGGCGACACGGTCCAAGAAGGTGAAATTCTTGTGAAGCTCGACGACAGCGATTTGCGGTCGCAGGAAGACCAGGCAAAAGCATCGCTTGCCCTGGCGCAGGAAAACATTACTCTTGCCGCAGTCAACCTCGACAAGGCGCAGACAGATTTCGAACGGGCGTCGGCTCAATTCAAGGAGAATATCATTCCTAAAGAACAATATGATCATGCAAAAAGCGAGTATGAATCCGCGAAGGCACGCAGCAGCATTGCAAACGCGCAGACGTTTGCGGCGAAGGCTCAGCTCGGCATTATCGAAACTCAACTGAAGAATACGGTCATCAACTCTCCCATGAACGGCGTCGTTTCCAAACGCTGGGCGCTCGTCGGCGACGTTGTCCAGCCCGGCCAATCGATTTTTTCTGTTTACGATTTGAAAAACATCTGGGTGACCGCAAACCTCGAGGAAACGAGCCTTGAGGCGCTGCGTTCCAGCGACAAGGTAGAGATTACCGTCGATTCATATCCGGACATAAAGTTTTCCGGCTCGGTGTTTCAGATCGGAGCGAACACTGCGTCGGAATTCTCATTGATCCCCCCGAACAATGCTTCGGGCAATTTCACGAAAGTCACCCAGCGCGTGCCTGTGAAAATCTCGATCGCACGAAATCCGGGTGTTGACCCTCGCCGGCAAATCGATCTCCTGCCGGGAATGTCGGTTGAAATAAAAGTGAGGGTCCACTAATCGTGGCAGCTTCTTTGCGACGTCAATTAAGACAAGGATTCGTTCATCGCGTTCCTTCACTTCATCACGAGCACAAAACATACCGCTGGTGGGTGCTCGCGAATGTAATGATCGGAACGTTTATGGCTGTCCTCGACGCCACAATCGTCGATGTTTCGCTGCCGAAAATAATGTCGTCGTTCGGCATTACGGTCGACAAAGCCGAATGGGTGATTACTGCATACATGCTCGTCTTTGCAGTCATGCTTCCGACTTCCGGATGGATCGCAGACCACTTCGGATACAAGAGGACATATTTTCTGGCGTTGTCATTGTTTACGTTAGGTTCATTTCTCTGCGGGCAGGCGTGGAATGAGAACGCGCTTATTACATTCCGTATCATTCAGGCAACCGGGGCGGGATTGCTGATGCCGACAGGCATGTCGATTGTCACGCGTGAATTTCCAATTGAGCAGCGCGGAGTGGCGCTTGGGTTTTGGTCGATTGCGGCGGCGGCTTCCGTTTCTCTCGGCCCGATGATCGGCGGGTACCTCATCGACAACATTAATTGGAATGCAATTTTTAACGTGAATGTACCGGTCGGGATCATCGGTTTGTTCGCCACAGCGGTGATCCAGCGAGAATACAAAGCCGAGCGTGCGCGGTCGTTTGATGTGATTGGATTTGTCTCTATGGCAACGTTTGTTTGTGCGTTGCTGCTGGCGTTAACGGACGGCAATGCCGCCTGGAATACCGGCGGTTGGTCGTCCCCGTTCATCATCTCCTGTTTTATCATATCCGCATTCTCGCTTGTCGTGTTTCTGGTAACGGAATTTACTATTCAGCATCCGCTCATTGACCTGCGATTGTTCGAGGATTTTAATTTCAGCGTAGCGAACGGCGTTCTCTTTATTTTTGGATTTGGGATGTTCGGCAGCACGTTCCTGCTTCCTCTGTATCTACAGACCTCGCTCGGATATACGGCGTTTCAGGCAGGCTCGTTGTTTTTGCCCGTCGGAATGCTTCAGGCAGTCACAGCTCCGATTTCCGGTTTCCTGGCGGATAAGATCAATCCGAAGGTTCCGGCTCTTATCGGCATAACATTATTGGCGACAAGCCTCTTTATCAACAGTTCATTGTCATTGTTTTCGGAGCACCATCAGATTATGCTCGCGCTTTACATCCGCGGCTTTGCTATGGGGTTGATGTTTACGCCGCTTAATATGACGGCGCTTTCGAATATTCCTCGGCACAAAATAGGCCAGGCATCCGGGTTATTTAATGTCATTCGGCAATTGGGCGGCAGTTTCGGCATTGCGTTCATGAGCACGATGCTGCTGCGGCGGACCATTTATCACATGTCGACGTACGGACAAGCAGTGAATCCGCAATCGGACGCATTTCGGCAGGTGGCAGGGAATTTGACGCGTTTCAGCATGGACGCGGTGGGGGGCAATCAAGCTCTTGCTTCGATGCGTGCTAATGCTCTCATTGCCTCGCATATTTCAACTCAGGCGTTTATCCGTGCCGTCTGCGACGATTTTTTGGTGGCGTCGATGATTACGATTGCTGCTTTTGTTCCGATTGCCTTCCTCCGTGTCCGAAAACGAAATAAAACTGAACACGTAGTGGCAATGGACTGAGAATTTGAGACTTCTGAATAATCCTCCGTATTGTCATTCTGAGGATCCCGACGCTATTGCCAAGGGAATCTCCCAACGGGATCGCTTCGCGAACTTCGTGATCGTCGGGAGACGAAGAAACTAGCAATTCTTATCAAAGTGAATGAATAGATTCTTCTCCCAATTCTTCAGATGTCTCAATATATTAATTGCAGAAACAGGTTAATTACTATGAATAGATTGAGCATAGTTTTATCGATAGGCATTCTTCTCGGCGGCACAGCAGCCGGACAAGACTCGATGACTGTCGATCAGGCAGTTCAGCGGGTTCTTCAAACCCATCCGGCACTCGACCAGGCGCGCGCTAACATTCGCGCCGCAGAAGCCCGCACATCGCAAGCTTCGAGCGCCAAGCTCCCGGATGTAACGTCGGAAGCTACGTATGCCCATATCGGCCCCGTGCCGGCATTCAGCTTTCCTGTTTTAGGAAGTTTCGTGCTGGCTCCGGCTGATAACTACAACGTGCATGTTGCCGGCCAGTACACGTTCTATGATTTTGGGAGAACGAGTACCACTGTTGATTTGAGCAAATCACGAGAGCAGACGCTGCGCGATGCGATGGAATTGACCAAGACGAATCTCTCGCTGCAAACCATTCGCGTATTCTACACCATCATTCTGCTGCAGAAAAGCATGACGGTTCAGGATGAACAGATCGAAGCGCTGAACCAGCATCTTTCGGTAACACAGAAACGAGTTGAGGCGGGAACGGCTACCAGTTTCGACGTCCTGACAACGCAAGTACGCGTTGCAGGGGCGCAGAACCAGAAAGTTGACATTCAGAATTCGCTCGAGAAGCAGGAAGCGGTATTGAGCCAACTCCTCAATCTTCCGGTACAGAGTCTGCCGTCGATCCGTGGATCGTTTCAACAGACAGCGCTGTCGCTCAACGTCGATTCTCTCAGTCAGCTTGCATTGCAGCAGCGGACCGAGCTGAAAATTGCCCACGATGCCGAACAGTCAGCCGAACGTCAGAAATCGGTGAGTTCACTCGGCAACATGCCGACGCTGAAGGTAAATGCAGTCTACGGGCTGAACAACGGGTACGAACCGAATATTTATCCGGTCCGGGGCAACTGGGTTTGGGGAGCGCAGGCAGAGGTTCCGATTTTTGACGGGGGACGGGTGGGTCATCAGGAAGAGGAAGCAGAGGCTGCCGTGCAATCGGAGCAGGCTCACGGCCGCGATGTCGAGGCGCAAATACGGTCCGATGTCGAACAGGTTGCCGCAGATGTTCAGGCGGCATCGTCGAAGGTGCAGATTTCAGAATTGCAGCTGCGGCAGGCGCATGACGCGGTTGCAATTGCGCGGACACAATACGAAACCGGCTCGATCACCAATCTTGATCTTCTCGATGCAGTCACTGCTGAATCTGCAGCCAAATTGATGAACCTTCAGGCACTCTACCGATTCGTTATCAGCAAGTACGAACTTGAGCGCGCAATAGGCGCACCGCTCACCGACTAACGATTCATTCATCGCGAAATACAAAGAGCCCGATCAGGAAAATGACCGGGCTCTTTTTTTTCACTTTTTACTTCTTAGTGTCTACTTAATTGCCTATCCCAAAACTGATTACTTTACCATTAATAGCTTCTTAACAAGTGTCTCCCCTCCGAATTGCAGGCGCGCAAAATAGATGCCGCTGGCAAATCGTGATCCGTCGAATGTTGCCTGATGATATTCTCCCGCCGTTGTAACTCCGTCAAAGAGCGTCGCGACTTCCTGCCCTAGCGTGTTATAGACTTTCAGCGTTGTTCTTCCGTCATTCGGTACTGTGAACTGCATTGTCGTCGTCGGGTTGAAGGGATTAGGATAATTTTGAGCAAGCCCGAAGACTTTCGGCGCTACGCCGACTTGCACCTGTACTTCCTGTGAATATGTGAACGTGCCGTTATGGTCGATCTGCTTCAAGCGGTATGAATACGTTCCTGCAGTTCCGACGTTGTCGGTATAAGAATAATTATGTGGTGTGTTGCTTGTGCCCGCACCGGCTACTGAGCCGACACGACCCCACCCTTTAGTTCCCTCCCCTGTAAGGGGAGGGTTAGGGAGGGGTTTTCTCTCAACGTCAAACCCCGCGTTGTTCACTTCGGTTGCAGTTTTCCACGCAAGGACTGTTGTGAGGTTGGAAACGGACGCTATAAAGCTCGTAAGCTCGACAGGGAGGGGATTCGTGCCGCCGCTATTATTTGCAAGCGTAAATATTGAATCGCTACTGAGGGTTCCCGTGGAGGTGATGGATCCCGTAGTATTGGCAGTTCCGGTACCTCCCATATCCAGCCATGTGCCGCCGCCGGCAGGTCCTTGCGCAATTCTCAAGTCGCTAAAATCTGTGATGTTATCGTCTGAACCATAGCTTAGCATCAGTGAAATCGAAATAATATTTGCACCGGTTCCTTTGACCATGGAATAATAACGGACGGTGGAAACCTTGTCTAAAGTACCAGGGAGAGAATTTGCAGCCGGCGCTCCGTTGAACATTTCTGCCGTATACGTTGTTGGCGTAACGGCATCTTGTGTCAGGTTGATGGTTAACGGGCGATAGGCTGTTCCTCCGCCAATCGGAAACGCAGGCGCGACCGCCGATGTCGTTGCCACTATTTGTGATAGGGGACCATTAACGAAACTCGCAGCACTGCCGCCGCTGATCGTTCCTGCCGAACCGATAGTTAACAGGTTGGTGTTTGCGGTGGTAAGGATACCGTTTGTCAAAGTAAATGTGCCGGCCACAGTCGTGGGAGCGCTAAGAGTAACGCCAGCCGGATTATTTATAGTGAGATTGCCAATTGTTGCCGGCAACAATGAGCCTGTCGCTTGTGCACTCGAACCATCAAAGATATACGATGCCCCGGCGGCAAATGTTTTTGATCCGGTAACGGTGATGCACCCATTAATTCCCAGGGCGTTTGCTGTTGCCAGCGATCCTGAACCGCTGATGGTCAGTGTTATGCCTGTCGCATTTGCAGTTGCACTTTGAGACAGAGAAATATACCCCACGGATACACCAGTGACATAAGTATTTGCAGGAATTCCGGCTCCCGATATTGCCATTCCAGCGGTAACACCTGCCACGGAACTTACACTCGTGATCGTGGTGTTCCCGAGTGTTGTGTTGCCTGCCGGAGTAACCGTGGGATATGAGTTCAAATAAAACGAGGCTGATGTGCCGCTGACGACATTTGAGCCGCAATCAAGGGCGCCTATGACAGTCATCGATTGCGAACCTAATGTCAGGTCGTTTGAGAGTGTCAAGCTTCCCCCACTGTATATATAAAGCGCAGCCGAGCATGACCATGAGCTATTAGTCGTCATGCTGTGGCCGCTTTGAATGATAAAGATATAGCTTGAAAAGTTTAAAGGAGCTGTACCGCTCCCTGAAGGGTTTGAATTCCAGCTGCTGAGAACATTGGCTGGAAGGTTGCCTTGTGAATAATATCTAATTGACGTAGCGTTTGCGTTATTTACAGCGCAGAATGTTGCTAGCACAAGCATTGCCAACACAATGTATAACTTTGTTTTCATAAGGTTCTCCTCAAATAGTGGCCAGCGTGAGTTGATGCATGGATTTTTGTTTGACATGGAACTTTTAAATCATTTGGCTGCGATCGCTTCACCGAAGAACACTCGATCATTTTGTCATAAGTAATTTCTTGACGATCGTTTGTCCGCCGAATTGAAGGCGCGCAAAATAGATGCCGCTGGCAAACCGTGAACCGTCGAATGTTGCCTGATGATATTCTCCCGCTGTAGTAACTCCGTCAAAGAGCGTCGCGACTTCCTGCCCAATCGTGTTATAGACTTTCAGCGTCGCCCGTCCATCGTTCGGCACTGTGAACTGCAATGTCGTCGTCGGGTTGAAAGGATTCGGATAATTCTGAGCAAGCCCGAAGACCTTCGGCGCGGTACCGACTTGCACTTGTACTTCCTGTGAATATGTGAATGCGCCGTTATGGTCGATCTGCTTCAAGCGGTATGAATATGTTCCGGCAGTTCCGACATTGTCCGTATAAGAATAATTGTGGGGAATGTTGGACGTGCCCGCACCGGCTACTGAGCCGACACGACCCCACCCTTTAATTCCCTCCCCTGATAGGGGAGGGTTAGGGAGAGGTTTTCTCTCGATATCAAATCCCGCGTTGTTCACTTCGGTCGCGGTTCTCCAGGCAAGGACTGTGGTGAGATTGGAAGCGGATGCAGCGAAGGACGTAAGTTCCACTGGCAGTTCTGATGTAGTTACCGGTACACCAGAGATCACCCATCCATCAGAGCTATTGAAGCTAAAACTCTCCAGCGTTGCAGCAGTACCTGTTTATCGCGTCGTACGTTACTGGTCCCACCTCTTCATTGAATTGCCAGTATCCAATAAGGCCTGTAGGAGTTCCAGTGTAGAAATTATTCATATCTGCGACGATCTCCGATGCATTTCGCGCAGTATTCCATATCCGCACTTCGTCGATCGTTCCGGTAAAGTGGCTTGCGTGGTTCTGATCAATACCAATATACACGTCATGCGAATTAGTAGGAACGCTGCCGCTGACCTCTGATGAATCTGTACATACTCCGTTGACATAGATCCGCACTGAGTCGCCATTGTATGTTCCCGCAATATGGTACCAGGCGTTTGCCGGAAGAACGCTTGGTGATTGGGCAGTAGCGGAACCGACAATGATTCTCGGCTGACCGCTATATAAATCGAGCAAGAATCCATCACCGGTTGCCACTGTAATGCGATCAATGATTCTTGCGGTTTCTCCGGAACCGGAAAGGTTGACCCATGCCTCAAGAGTGATTTGGCTTGTTACAGCGGAGAGAAACGCCGATGGAATAGAGACATAGTCGTTGCTTCCGCCGAATTTCAATGCAGATCCGGCCATTCTGGTGTTGTTGCCCGCGACCCATGTTGGACTGCTGATGAGTGTAAGAGTATTTCCATTTTCTGAGGAGTCTGCAGTTGTTAAACCGGAGCCTTCATCAAAATGATACAAGGCGAAGGTATTAGCATCGGCTGTGAATGGTGCTGACTGCGGCGTGAAGTTCGAGGTATATCGTGCGACTTTTGAAATGCGCACTTCATCAATCGCGCCGTTAAAGAAAGAGTTTGAATGGTTAGCTGCGCCAACGTAAAAATCTGTGTTTGGCGTTTTTGGGGTTTGATTAGTAAGCCTTGACATTGCTATACTCGATCCGTCAAGATAGAGCGACCAATTGCCGTTGTTCCTTACCATGGCGAGATGAGTCCACACGCCGGGGTGAAGTACTGAATCTGAAATACCCCAGTCCACATTACCAAGTAATATTGAAATATGATCGTCGGAATAGAGTATTAATCCATACCCGCAAGTGTCCGCGCCGCCGTTAAAGACTATAGGTTGGAGTTGACTCGTGTTGCCCGTCCACTTCACCCATGCTTCCATTGTCAGGTTATCGGTAATTGTATCAACCGGCGCACCGAGATGAGCGTACTGAGACGAGTTATTGAAATTAAGCGCGCTTCCCCATTGAGCGTTAGCGACGCTGCAGATGAAGGCGATACATAAAAACAGGTGAGATCTATGCATGATCTTTCTCCTTCCTTTAGTAGTGTGACCTTTTAAGACTAATGCCTTTGCTCTCGTACGTGACCGTTAATTACTGCTGCTACATTTTTGCTGACGCTCTACCTGCAAAAGTGAACCCGATTTATTCTACTTACTTTCGTTTATTTTCTTCCATGAACCGCAGCACGCCATCCAATCCGGGCGCGTTCAATGCGTGTGGAATTGTGAGGCAGACGCAAGCGGCGACAGCGGATGCGAAATCGATCGTCGCTTCATCATTCCATGATTGCAATAATCCATAGATAATTCCCGCGCGGAATGTATCGCCGGCCCCGGTCGTGTCGATCGGTGTAATCGTGTACGGCTGAAACTTTTTTATCGTTTGCCCGCGGCGTGCGTACCAGAGCTCGTCGCTCCCGAATGTGAAAATGATGAGACCTTTGCAGTGTGCCTGATACTGTTCAAAAACTTCGAGCATATTGCGGTCGCGGTATGCCTGTTCGCGCAGTTCATGAGAGATGATCACGGCATCGGCATTCTGAGCCATGAAATTGTCGTACGTGCAGTCGATCGTGGCGTACGGTTTCTTATGCCGGACGCACATTTGAGCGACGAGCAGAGATTCCTCTTTGAAGTATGGATCCAAAGAAACGAGATCCGCATTCTGAATATCTATTTCTTCAGGCGCATTCCATTGTTTTTCTCCCGAATGGAATTTTGCAAAGTTGCCGAACACCGTACGCGAATCTTTGTCGGTGATGACAATTTCCTCGGTGCCGTAAGTTGGTTTTACCGCCAGGCGTGATACATCAATATCGAAGGGCTTTAAGATGTCGAAGACTTTATTGGCGTTGTTTTGATTCAGCCAGTTGCCGTCGAGCTTCGTTTTGACGCCTAGCTTTGACAACATGATGGCTGAATTGACCGCTTCTCCTCCAACGGAAGGGAGATATTGTTTTATTTCTGCGTAGTGATTCGGTTGAGGGAATGAAAAACCTTCATCGAGGATATACACTGTACTCGAAGTGATCATGCCATAGAGATAGACTTCGTATGTAATAGCGTCCTCCACTATATTGCTGTCATTATTCTCTGTGGCCCGCTATCGTTACCAATTGCCAATAACCTTTTCCTGTATTATGATCGCAGATTTTGTACGAAGCCGGTGCCGTTTCTAAAAATAATTTTGTATTTACACAAACATGTTCATCCTGAGTAAGTCCCGCTTTAGCGGGATGCATCGAAGGATGAACCGTCGCGGGTGAGCCGGTCCAGCTGGCCGCTGTTCTTCGTTTATTTCATGACCATCAGCACCAGTCTGTCAAAAGCCTTATCCGTCAAGATTCTTCTCGCGAACAAAATAGGTTTTGCTCCTCCGCCTGCTGCATACCTTGTTCTCGGAGTCTTCGAGCGGATCGCTTTTGCAATTACTTTAGCTATAACAATTGGTTCAGAACCGAACTTGTCTCCCCGTTCGTACATCTTAGCATGTTTCTTTGCCGAGTCGCTATAAACGGAATTGCCCGACATTTTGACTAAGTGCTCTCTCGCAATTGCGTTCCATTCCGTTTTAATCCCTCCGGGTTCGATAACAACGACGTCAATGCCAAACTGCTTTAGTTCCATCCGTAAACTGTCGCTCAATCCTTCCACAGCAAATTTCGCCGCGTGGTACCAGGCACCATGCGGTTCGCCGATTTTCCCGCCGATCGAAGATACATTGATTATCCTGCCGGATTTTTGACTCCTCATGTGCGGAAGCGCCAGCTGAATCAATCTTGCTAATCCGAAAACATTTACATCGAATTGATATTTCGCTTCCGAGACGGGAACATCTTCCAGCGCGCCGTACGAACCGTAACCTGCGTTATTGACAAGAACATCGATCCGCTTTTCAGTTTCAATTATTTCCTGAACGCCTTTTCTCATTGAAGCGTCATCGGTAACATCCATGTGCAGCAAACGGACGCCTGCTTCTTTCAGATCCTGCATCTTCTCTAATCTTCGGGCAGATCCATAGACAATAAGGCCTTGCTGAATCAATAGGAGAGCGGTTTGCTTGCCGATGCCGGACGATGCCCCGGTTATCAAAACTACTTTTTTCATTTTTGTGTTTATTAAGTGAAGTTACCCAAAATTCTTTTTGGCACACCCCCAACCCCTCTCGCTTTCGCCACACGCTCACGCGCAGAGGGGAGGTGATAAAAGTGTTTATAGCCCGCCTACAAATGTCCTGCGGTATTTGTTCGTTTTAACAGTCCGGGTTGCGGTGAGCGATTTGCTAAGCCCAATGCATTTGACATTATTTGAGCACCACAAGCCGTTTTGTATCGGTGAACGACGCCGATTGCAGACGATAGAAATACACTCCGCTTGGCACGTTTGCCGCATTAAAGCTTGTCGTGTACGATCCTGCCGGTTTAACATCGTTAACAAGCGTCGCAACTTCTCTTCCCAGCACATCATACACATTCAAACGAACTATGCCGGCCTTTGCAACCTGATATCTGATCACTGTCGTTGGATTGAAGGGATTTGGATAGTTCTGTTGCAGCGAGAAACCGATCGGTGTTTGGTTCTTCGCAGCATCGCGTACTCCTGTCGAACTGCCATTTGTGGTATGTCCGATTTCGCCGCCGTCGCTCGTAAACCACCCGGTGTTCGCATCGACAAAGAAAATGCTCCACGCGTTATCCGAATTCTCCGTCCCGGTAAATGAACTTGTTGTCCAAGTTGAACCGCCATTCGTTGTAGAAAGATTGATGCCGACGTCGCCGGAGAACGGCATATATTGAATTTTACTGCCGATCCAACCAATATTGGCGTTCAAAAAGAAAAGGCCTTTGGAATTGAAGGCATGTGGAATCCCCGTATTGGTAATTGCCGTCCAGTTGACGCCGCCGTCGGTTGTCTTGAGAATTTTATTAGTGTCGCCAACGACCCAGCCATTGTTGAGATCGGTAAATTGTATGGCCAGGAACTGGCCCGGGGTGGAATCTACATATTGCGGGGTCCAGTGTCCCCCTCCATTCGTGGTGTGATAAATTTTCGGAGGTCCAATAGCCCAGCCGTTATTGGCATCGACGAAATAAAAAATGCCCCCCGTTCCGGTCGTATCCCATGTGTTTCCACCGTCAGTACTGCGAAGCGTTGTAAAAGTTGTTGTCAACGGGTTCCACACGGAGGCCCACCCGTTGTTTTCATCCACAAACTGAATTTGAAATCCCATATCGCCAGCCGCAGATGAAAGGACTTTCTTTTGCCACGTGGCTCCTCCGTCGGTGGTTTTTTGCACCACAGCACCATGCGCATCGCTAAAACTTGTTCCAAACCAGTTTATTTTCCATCCATGAGTCTGACTAACCCACCACATCGAATTTGCCGGATCAGTCATGCACGCTACGGTATCATTGGGGAAAGGTGTAACCACCGTCCAGCTCGACCCGGCATTTGTTGTGTGCAGAAGATGCCCATACGACTGGGAAATCCACCCTTCGGTCGGGCTGACGAATTGAATTCTTCCCAGCGCACTGTCGCCGAGCGGGTTTGATTGAACAGTCCAGTTGGGTTGAGCATAACTCACCACTGTCAAAGAAACGAAGGCAACGATCCATATAAATGTTTTCACGCGGTGCATGATATATCCCTTTCTGTTAATACGTTCGACCCGGCACAATCATGCTGAATCGTCAATCAATTCTTGGACGGAGATTAGTTCTTCAACGTACAAGGTTAAGCAGCATCTTGGAAGCTTCTGAATAATCCTAAAAGCAGGGCTCGCACAAATCCAAGGGGGATGGTTTCGCCAGCGGCTTGGCGAGAAACAATTTTAACGAGACGGCTCATCCATCGAGCTCATCTGTTTGCGGCGAGAAAAGAATGTGGCGTGAGTGATGCCGCAACATTCTACGGCATCACTCGCCAACGGATTAGTTTTTTTCCTGAAGCGCAGGTTCTTTTTCTTGTTCCTTCCCGTTTGTGGGCCACACAAAAAGTCCTCGTTTCGTGTACGTCGTATGAAGAAGGTGATGGGACATTTCTCCCAGCGGTTCTTTCAGGAATTCTTTGTACAGTGCAGCGACCTGCGGATTTTCGTGCGATTTGCGGATCGGTTTGCCGGCGTCTTCTTTGTAGATCGACTCCGCTCTTTTTTTCCTGATTTCCCACGTTGTCGGAATCGGCTGGCCGCCGCCGCCGAGGCACCCGCCGGGGCAGGTCATCACTTCGATGAAGGTGTACGGCGATTCTTTCCGTTCAATTTGCTCGAGCAGTACGCGAGCGTTCTTGAGCGTGTGCGCAACGGCTACTTTCACTTTCACGCCATTCATGTCAACCTCGGCTTCCTTGATTCCTTCCATTCCTCTGACGGCAGTAAAGTTGATGTCTGCGAGGGTTTTGCCCGTGACGACCTCGTACGCCGTTCTAAGGGCGGCTTCCATCACGCCGCCGGTAGCGCCGAATATCACGGCGGCTCCCGTCGATTCACCGAGAGGACTGTCGAATTCTTCCGGGGGAAGCTTCGCGAACCGGATCCCGGTCTCTTTGAACATCCGCGCGAGTTCGCGCGTCGTCAAAACGTAGTCGACATCGTAGAACGCGTCGTCATCCGACCAGGCTTTTTTCTCTTTCCAGTATTCAAACGCGCTCATCATTTCCGGCCGTTTCGCTTCGTACTTCTTTGCCGTACACGGCATCACTGAAACGACGACGATCTTTCTCGGATCGATTCCCATTTTTGCGGCGTAGTATGTTTTTGCAACCGCCCCGAACATTTGCTGCGGCGATTTGCATGTGGAAAGATGTGCGAGGGCATGCGGGAAAAAGTGCTCCGCGAATTTTATCCATCCGGGAGAGCAGGACGTGATCATCGGCAGAACACCTTTCGTGGTGATCCGTTTGATCAGTTCATGTCCTTCTTCCATAATGGTCAAGTCGGCGGTGAATTGTGTGTCGAAGACTTTTGAGAATCCGAGTCTCCGCAATCCTGCGACCATTTGCCCCGTCACAAGGCTGCCGGCTTCCATTCCCATGGCTTCGCCGATGCCGACCCGGATCGCCGGAGCCGTTTGCACGACCACAACTTTGTCCGGATTTGCAATCTCTTCAAACACCATTGCGGTATCATCCCGCTCGACAATAGCGCCGGTGGGACAGACAAGCGCGCACTGTCCGCAATTCGTACAGGCGACATTGCCGAGGCCTTTTTCCATGTATGTCGATACTCTTGTGCGGATGCCGCGCTGCGATAGTCCAATCGCGGAAACTGTTTGAACATTTTGACAAACGGCGATACATCTGCCGCACAGAATGCATTTATTAGGATCCCTCGTAATCGAAACGGAGGTCGTGTCCAGCATTTCCTTTTTCTTGGTGCGGACGAACCCGTTTTCCTTGATGCCGAGGTCGGCTGCGAGCGACTGCAGCTCGCAATTCTGGTTCCGCAGGCACGAGAGACAATCCTTCGGATGGTTGGCGAGCAGCAGCTCGACGCTTGTCTTTCGTGCATCGCGGATGCGCGCAGAACTGGTTGCGATCTCGATCCCTTCGCGGACGCACGTTGAGCAGGAACGCGTCAGCGACCGTGCACCTTTTACTTCGACGACACAGACGGCGCACGAAGCATTGGTGGCAACATCTTCGAGGTAGCAGAGAGTCGGTATCGTAATGCCTGCGCGTTTGCACGCTTCCAGAATTGTCACATTCTGCGGAACTTTATAGTCGTTCCCGTTGATTTTTATGTTGACCGTTGCATTATCCATTGAATTCTCCTTGGCCTAGTTCTTCATGGCATTTAACGTCGCACCGCAGACACCGCGTCGCTTCCAATAACGCTTCTTCTCCGGTGAATCCCGAGAGGACTTCCTGGAAACTGGAAATCCTTTCTTTCACCGGAATCTTTTTAGGATCGATCTTGGGGATTCCCTCCGGTTCCGGTGCGATTTCATCCTTGTAATTGAAATCGCGGAAGAGGCGGTGGAATCGTTTTTCTTTCATGAGATCCTGATCGATCGCCTCAGCGGCGCGCCGGGCGATGCCCATCGCTTCCGCCACGGTTGCGGGACCTGTCACTGCGTCTCCGCCGGCGTACACGTTCGGCAGGTTTGTCCGGTAGCTCGGATGATGAACTTTTATCGCGCCGTTCGATCGCAGTTCAAGGCCGATTTCCTTCGCATGCGGAACATCCACTTTCTCGCCGACCGCCAGAATAACGGTGCTGCATTCGATGACTGCCGTTTCGCCGGTTTCGACGGGTTTTTTTCTTCCCGCGTTATCGACTCCGTCGAACTTCATCTTGTGAATTTCGAGGCCCGTGACTTTTCCGTTCAAGTCCCCGAGAATTCTGTTCGGTGCGGAGAGGAACATGAAGTTAATCGTTTCGTCCGTCGCGTCTTTTATTTCATGGGCGTTCGCCGGCATTTCATCCTTATCGCGGCGGTAGACGATCGTTACGTCTGCGCCAAGCCTGAGGCATGAACGCGCCGCATCGATGGCCACATTTCCTGCGCCGACCACGACGACTTTCTTTCCGATATTAAGTTTCTTTCCGAGGGCAAACTCTTCAAGGAATTCGTATCCCCGAAGAACTCCGGTGAGTCCCTTTCCCGGAATATCGAGCTCAATATCTTTTTGAGCACCGACGGCGATAAAGACCGCATCGGCCTTTTTTGTCAGCACTTTGAGCGACAGCTCTCCTCCGATTCGCGTATTGAACACGAATTTCACTCCAAGCTTCTTGAAGAGTTCTAATTCTTTGTTCAAGCCGTCTTTCGGAAGCCGGTAGGCAGGTATTCCGTATTGAAGAATTCCACCGGCCTTTGCGTGGCTGTCGTACACCGTAACGGTATGTCCGAGTCGAACGAGATAATATGCAGCGGTCAACCCCGAAGGTCCGGCGCCGATAATGGCAATATGTTTTCCGGTCGGAGAGAGCTTTTCTTTGATCAAGCGCTCATAGATGACTCTTTCTTTTCCCATCTTATACATGATGTCCGCAAGGTAGCGGTGGATTTCACCCTGGTTCACCGGTTCGTCAACCATTTCTCTTCGGCAGCGCATCTGGCAATGGAAATAACAAATTCTGCCGACGGTTCCCGGGAGGGGATTATCGCGCAGCGTCAGCTCGAATGCTTCTTCGATCCTTCCTTCTTTCAAAAGCTGCAGGTATCCGGGAATATTCATGTGAAGCGGGCAGCTGTTTTCGCACAGGGCCACGAAAAGATTCTCACACACGCCGGCTTTGCATCTCTTGTCAATAATATGTCTTTCGTACTCGTCGCGGAAATACCGCAGCGTAGTTAAGACCGGATTGGAACTTGTTTGTCCCAGTCCGCACAGGGAAGAATCTCTGATCACGTACGCCAGCCGCTCGAGCGTGTCGAGGTCGGCCATCGTTCCTTCCCCGTGCGTGATCTTGTTCAACAGCGAGAGCGCTTGTGCCAGTCCCTCACGGCACGGCGTGCATTTGCCGCACGATTCCTTCGACGTCACTTCAACAAAGTACCGGGCAACGTCCACCATGCAGTTATCCTGATCCATCACCACCATTCCGCCGGAGCCCATGATCGTGCCGAGCTTCGTCAGCGATTCGTAGTCAACCGGCGTATTGAAATATTCCACCGGAATGCATCCGCCGGACGGACCGCCGGTCTGAACCGCGCGGATCCTTTTCTTGTTTCCGGTCCCTTCACCCATCTGGAAAATGATATTTTGCAGCGGAGTGCCGAGAGGCAATTCGACGAGCCCCGTATTTTTTATTTTACCGACCAATGAAAATACTTTTGTTCCCGTGCTGTTTTGCGTTCCGAACTTTGCAAACTCGTTTCCGCCGATCGTCACAATCACGGGAATGTTAAACCATGTCTCCACATTGTTGATGTTTGTCGGTTTTCCCCAAAGACCTTTTTGTGCAGGGTAGGGGGGACGCGGAACCGGGCGTCCTGCTTTTCCTTCAATCGAAACGATGAGTGCAGTCTCTTCGCCGCAGACAAATGCACCCGCTCCTTCCACGTGGGAAAGAGTGAAATTGAATGAAGAGCCGAAAATATGTTCGCCAAGAATTCCGTATTCTTTCGCAGCGGCGACCGCTTTCTTAAACCGTTCGACGGCCAGCGGATACTCGGCCCGCACATACATAATTCCTTCCGACGCTCCCATGACGTATGCGCCGATCAACATTCCTTCGATGAGCGAGTGCGGGTCGCTCTCGATTTCGTTCCGGTTCATGTATGCGCCCGGATCGCCTTCGTCCGCGTTGCAGATGATATATTTTTTGTCGGTTGCGACCTTCTTCATCATCTCCCATTTAATTGCCGTCGGAAACCCGGCTCCGCCGCGACCGCGCAGCTTTGATTGTTTGATCTCTTCGAGCACGGAATCGGCCGTCATCTCGGTGAGCACCTTCATCAATGCGCTGTACCCGCCTACGGCAAAGTAGTCTTCGATATTTTCCGGATCGATCAACCCGGATTCACGAAGGACAATTTTCTTCTGCCCTTTAAAGAACGGAATTTCATTCCACAGAGGAACGCTGACAAGCCCGACGCCGAATTCCATCTTTGACGTGAAAAAATCCCACCGCTCGATTTTGCAGAGTGCTTTTTTGAGCGGCATAATTCCTTTGGACATGCTGTTGACAATATTGTCCGCGTCTTTCGGTGAAACTTTGTGCAGGATGACGAGAGGCATTCCGGGGATGTAGCAATTGACGAGTGTTTCTTCGGCGCAAAATCCGAAGCATCCAGTCATGGCAAGTTGTACGGCTGCATTTTTCGCCTTGATCGTTTTCTGCAGGCTTTCATACACTTCCTTCGCGCCGTTCCCTATGCCGCATGTTCCCATTCCGACGAAAATTTTTGGGACATCGGGAAACAGTTTCTTCAAACCTTTTTTTCGGAGATCTGCCAGTGTTGCCGGATCGATCGTCTTCATAATCATTTCCTCCCTTTTGAAGCTTTGTTGATTAGTTTTTGCAGCTTCGCAGTGGTCATGTTGCTGTAAATAACTTCATCAAGAGCGATGACCGGCGCAAGCGCACATTGTCCGAAACATGCGACGGTAGAGATCGTGAATTGATTGTCCGGTGTCGTTACGAAAGATTCTCCTTCTTCAAGCGCTTTGCTGCATCCCAGCATTAATCCGAGATCGTCGTGCAGGGTTTTTGACCCCTTGGTATGGCAGGCGGTACCGCGGCACACGGTGATGGTGTGTTTGCCCTGGGGTTTGAGGTTGAAGAATGAATAGAAGGTTACGACATTGTAAATTCTGGAAAGGGGAACGCCTGTTTTGAGCGCGACACGGTTCAAGGCGTCTTCAGAAAGGTATTTATGTTCGTTGAGGAGTTGAGTTTCTTCCAGAATGCCCAACAGTTCCCCATGTTTGCCTTTGTGTCCCGCAACAACAGAGTCGATCTTTTGTAGTTCGCGCGGCGGGTTTTGGTTTTGATCCATAACTGCTCCTTTTCGAGTATTGAAAGAAATCAGAATGGTGAAGTTTCAATCGAATGAGAATAACGAAAGGACGCACGGCTCCAATAACCGTAACGGGTTCGTTATTCCGTCGGATACTTTGAGATACGTTTGCGCTAGTGTGTGATATGTACAACCGACCGATGGCATAAAAACAATCCTATGCCAGGCACTTAGGGAAGTAAAGCGGCTGATCATTCGTACCGCAACGATCTGGTACTATGAGATTGCGGTCTATTTGTAAAAGAGCAGATATGTCGGTTAGAAACCTCTAACCGGTGAGAGTACTCGTAACGATTTCGTTTACATCAGATAAATTTTCAAGATGAAAACCATTTCCTGCGTGCAGTGCTGCAAAAAATAATCCGGGAACGAGTAGCTGATTTTTCAATGATGTCGCTTTCAGATCAGAAAGTGCTATGAGGCACTGCTGAAATATATAAAAAAAAATGTCCAAAAACATCAACCGTGTACATTATTTTCTGGATTATCAATCCAACGTGATACGCGTCATCTCACTTGCCTTTGAACTAATACTTGAATAACTTCATGCTGTCGTTCAAACCATGCCCGCTGGAGATCGAAGAGTGATGACCCCGTACCAAGGTATCTTCTGACAAGCGCGTAACCCGCCGATGAAGCTCTCCAAGTCTCCCATTCGGCAACAGAACTGACCGAATTTTTCTTTCTGCATCCAATTCAGAACATTACAAATATCTGATTTTCTCTAAAATAACAGCGTATCCAATCATAATGAGTAATTGTATCCAGGGGTGTTGCATTTTTATATAAAAGGCATGAAAACTTATTGTGGATATTTTCAACGGTGTTTTATTGCAGTTATTTGTCTCCCATTCTGCATTCTTTCAGTTCAGTCGCAAACAGTAACTCTCTCCGGTAAGGTTATTGACGCATCGACACATCAGCCGATACGCGATGCGGTCGTTGTTGTGCTTGAACTTGGCCAAAGAAAAAACACGGCCGACGACGGTCGCTTCTGCTTTGAGCATCTTGCGTCCGGTCGGTACACAATTTCGGTCCACCATATTGCGTATGCCGGCGTCGAACGGAGCGTCCTATGCAATCAAGGACAAAGCGATAGTACCATTATCGACCTCCAGCCGGCGCTTCTTCAATCCGGCGAAGTGGTCGTTCGAAGTACGCGGACATCGTCGGCAGCACAAGGCATACCGTATCCCTTCAATGTCGAAACAAATGAGCAGCTCGTCCAGCAATCGAGCATAACGGTGTCCGATGCGCTGAAGGATTCTCCGGGAATTGCGCTTGCCCGCGATGGATCATGGGAGACCGACGTTTCCATCCGCGGAATGGGGAGGTCAAAGATCGTGACGATGATCGACAACACGAGAATCGAGACTGCGACGGATATTCTCGGCGCTCTTTCACTCATCGACCTCCACGATATTGACAGAGTGGAAATCGTAAAATCTCCGGGTTCCGTTCTTTATGGAACCGACGCATTCGGCGGTGTTCTCAATCTGATAACAAAACGAAATTCTTTTACCGACCAGCCCCAGATGAACGCAGAAACGACGAATGACCTTTCGAGTGTCGACGGAAAAGTGTCGCAGTACGCCGCCTTCGAAAGTTCGTCCGATATATACGCCATGCGGTTAAGCGGCAGTGATCGCAATGCCGAGAATACGATGACGCCGGTTGGAGCGATTCCGAATTCGCAATATCACGATTTTAATATTAACGGCTCTCTCGGCGTTCAAACATTCGATAATCAAGCTCTCTTCTTCTCGTACCAACGATCCCAGGCGGAGAATACAGGAATTCCAGGCGGTGCGCCTCTCTCAGCGTCGGCGGTTGCTCGCTATACTCTTGCGAAACGCGAACTCTTCGGACTGGAGTACGTGATTCCAAACCTCCGGCCCGATTTTCCCCTTATCACTATTCGCCTTTCGCATCAAGACATCGACCGCGATGTTGAAATCATACAAACCCCGTCGCTGACTCTCACACCGCATGCAACAAACGGAACAACGAGCGGACAAATCGAATCGAAGATCACTCTCTCCTCGAGCCAGATGCTTACCGTTGGAACAGACGTGTGGCAGAGGGATTTGGACAGCAGGCGTGAACGAACCAATACGAGCACCGATCAGATTATCGGCGACCGTCCCGCGCCTCTCTCGAATTTCTTCAGCGCCGGAGTGTACGGGCAGGATGATTGGCATCTGGTGCCCGATCGATTGACGCTAACACTTGGCGCGCGGTACGATTGGATTCGTGTAGCCAGCGACGCGACACTGAACCCCGAATACATTATCACATCGGGCATATTGCAGACTTCACCTCCCGGCCAGCAAATTCTCTGGAACAAGACTTCTGCGCGGGACGGATCGTGGAGCGCGAACGGGGGATTGTCGTATGCTCTCAATTCCGACCTCGACCTGACGACGCTCATTTCGACAGCGTTTCGGTCGCCTTCACTTGAGGAGCGCTTTGAATATCTCAATCTCGGAAGCGCAGTGTATGTAGGTAATCCGTATCTCCATTCGGAAAAAAGCGTTTCTGTGAATGCAGGGTTCCGTGTGCACACGGACGACATTCAAGTACAGTCCGACGTATTCTTCAACCGTTTAACGGACCTTGTTGCGTATGCTCCAGGCGTGTTTGAAGGGGCAAACGCATACATAGAACAAAATATCGGAGAAGCCCGGTTATACGGCTATGAAATTTCGATCGACCAGAGGCTCGCAGCGTGGAATGTACTGAAGTATTATGCCGCGTATGTCCGGGGTGAGGATACATACGATCACACGAATCTTCCGCAGGTAGCGCCGTTGAACGGGCGCATAGAATCGAGGTCAATTCTCCGTTCCGTCGGTACGCTTGACGTCGCGGCCACTTTCTCCGCTGAGCAAAAAAATCTTGCCGCCGGCGAAATCAGGACGCCCGGTTACGCAATTGTCGACGCAGACCTCGTCAGCATTCCGTTCACGCTCGAGGGCTTTTCATTCACCTTCCGGACTGGCGTTCAAAACGTCTTCAATAAACTGTACGAGAACCATCTTTCAACACTGCGGGGGTATATCGTGTTTGAGCCCGGAAGAGACTTCTTTCTCTCTACGACGATTGCAATATAAAAGCATTTCCTTTTTCAGCGAGAATTGTTTCGCGCTAAGCCGCTAAGGCGCGAAGGATCTGTTTTAGAATCATTTTGCGGCTTTGCGTCTTTGCGCGAGCCACACTTTCGGGGTTATTCAGAAGGCTCAAGTCTCTATTTTTTCGGAAACGGCATTAACGGAGTAGATGAGGTGATCTGGTTCGCCTTCGCAACATGTTCTGCCTTGCTTTCAGCGGCATCGGCCGTCATTCAGAAGAAAATACTTTTTCGCTTGACTGCACTTGAGTTCTCCTTTCTCGTTTCTGTTATCATTCTCGTCGTATCGCTGTTTGTTCCGTTTACCGTTGATATCGCCTCGATTCCATCATCGTCGCTGATGATTATTATCGGGAAGAGTGTCCTTGGCGGGATGGCATTTCTATTGGTGATGATGTCGTTGCAGCGCAATCAGATCAGCAGTGCTCTGCCGCTTTTGGGGATAACTCCGGGAGTTGCCGCGCTTCTTGCACTGATGCTGCTCAATGAATCGCTCCGGCCGTTGGAATGGGCGGGAATCGGGTTGATGATGGCCGGAACGTATACGCTGGAAATGCGCCCGGGTCAAAACATCTTTCAACCCTTCAAGTCCATATTCACCAATAAAAATTTCTATTTTATTTTTGGCGCGGTGGGATTATTTGCCGTATCATCGGTTGCGGACAGAATGCTCGTCAGCAGCGACAGGATTAACCCTCTTGTTGTTCTTTTTTACCAGCATATCGTCTATTGTGCAGTATTCGGCCTTCCATTATTGCTGCGCAAGGATTCATTTCCTACGCTGCTTAAAAAAGGAAAAGGGCAAATTCCTCTCGTCGTTACCGTGGCGTTGTTAACCGTCGCATATCGTTTCACGCAATTGCAGGCCACCAAGCTCGCTCCTGTGGCATTAGTGCTGGCCGTCAAGCGAACGTCGATTCTCTATGCAACCTTCTTCGGTGGAAGGATGTTCTCCGATGACAGGCTGCGCGAAAAACTTCTGGGCGCATTACTGATTGTCATCTCCGGGTTTATTATTTTGAGGAATGTTGGATGAGTGGAAGATGGAAAAATGATCGTGCGTACTTCGATACAACCCCGGAAACGTAAGTCGATTTTTATTCAAATTAAAAATTGAGACTTCTAAATAATTCCAAAAATACGTCTCGCGCAAATCCCGAGTGGATAGCTTCGCCAGACGCAAAGTCGCAAATTGGTCATATAACAAAATCTTCGCGCCTTTTCCCGAAGGGATGGCTTCGCCAGCGGCTTGGCGAGAGGCAATTTTTCAGATGTCTCAAATTCTAAAAAAAAACGAAAGGGACACAATGGAAGACGAAAACAAATCAGTGCAGCCTGTGATCGGCGAATACCAGGGGAAGCCGATCATCCGCATTCCAACCGTCGAGAATCCGAATCCGGATACGACATGGCACTGGCTCTCGTTCGGGAAAAATAAAGCCAAAGCGATCGTGAAATATTACGATGCGATAAAGAAGTTTGCGGAAGAGTAATGCACTCCTGATGGAGGAGATTTGTAATAAAATGCCTTGTATTGCGGGTAATTGCTGCAGTTATGTGGATTATTCTGAACTGCTACATTTAACATAACCTTAACAATTTGTTCATCTGAATGAAGCATTTATCTCATATCTTTTTTCCTTTTATCCTTACAAATTGAATCAAGGTGCCGCATGACAAACACAAATGCCAAAATCCAGAGAAGCAGCGAAGGGAAGCTTTTCATTTACACTCCGGACTATGACACTGTGAAAGCAAGGCTTGAAACTAGATGGTTCCAGGACGATAAAATCGTACACTTCGTTTCGACAACTGGATTCTCCCAGGAATTTATTGCAGACTTTTCTAAGATCGCCAGTGCTTCGATCCTCTCTGACGGTGTGCGCCAGGAGGAAGAGACAATTGTTGCTATGGAAATTTGCAAGGAATTGAATATTCAATGGGATGGTTTCAATCAATTGCTGGAGCAAGAATTGCAAAGGATTTCCCAAAACAGGTATCCGAACGTCAAGGCATATCTCATCGACTCAGGTTTCGGCTCAAAAACAAAGAGCTCCATGCTCCTCTTCGAAGCCGCGCTGCACATCGTTCTTGCAGACGGCATTATGACGGAAAATGAATCCGTGCTGCTGGCCGATGTAGCAGAACTTCTCTCCATTCCATTTCATAAGGTCATCAGCAGAATATCCCAATTTATTCGCTTCGAGAAAGAAGTCCTTGTGGATGTACAAATGTAATACTTCTTTCGTGAAAACCACCCGGAGCGCTGTGGAGACACTCTTCAATTATTGACCTGCCTTTTCTATTTTCTTCTGCCTCGTACTATAAAATTTCCATTTCGAAGGAATGAATTCCGCGATATCGATTCGGATCGATGTTGGTTGGGAATCCTGCGGTACAAAGTCTCTTTTCAGAACTGTACTGCTATTTTGCTCTTTTAACAATTCAAGACTTCTTATCGGCTTTTTCTCAATCGAGTGATTTATCGCAAAGTAGGGTTGCACCTGATGTTAAAAGAAACCTGAAACGGATAGAGTTTCGACTTTATGCGATGATTTGGATCGAGCGAAATATGAAAAATGAGAGAAAGCGTTATGCGCGAATACTTTGACACAAGTTGACGATGCAAAATAATATGAGTAAATTGGGCAATCATCGAAGGGGCTTCTCCTGTGAAGAAATCAATCATTGCATTATCGCGCGAGAGTGAACGTGTGGTTTTGAAAACCAAAACTTAGCTTCTATATGGAAACCAATCAAACATCGGCGGAAATCGGAAAGAAAGATGAGTGGAAATGGGGATGGGGTTGGTATATTTTAGGGGGAATTATTTTTACAGTATCGAGGGGAGCATACGCGAAATATGGCTATTACGGAGAGTTACTGCAATTATTGGCCGTTGTAAGTTCTTTGGCTATGTACTATGCGATTAGAAGGAATTATCTTAAGAGGGTCAAGGATTTAACGAATCGTTCGATCATATCGGGCGTTATATCTTTTATTTTAGCCAGCGTATTTACGGCAGTGGTCAGCGTATTCGTTCCGACACAAGAGCAGCGGGTTGACCGATTAATCTTATCTGAGGGAGATGTATTGGAGAAGTGCGCGAAGGATTTCTCTGACGAAAAACAGAAAATGTGGATGGAGTTCGTATCTGAGCCAAAGAGCGAAAGAGAATATAGAACGAACTTGAATATAGTAAACTCATCCATTCCGGTATATTATCATAAGGATTCGATACTTATCAGCGTTTTTACTCGATTATGTTCAAAAATGAAAGACATTTACGACGAAAACAGGGGTAGCGGATGGTCATTGGTGTATTCTCCATCTGATGTACAGGGGATGGTAGATAAATTGGGGGAGATCACTCGTCTTGAGCGGCTTGTTCTTTTGAATCTGTCGTCTTACTACAAATCAGTGCTTTCTAAAGATAGGAAAGAACATGAATATTGGAAGGCATATGAGCAGACTCAGAGGGAATTGAGCGGTGTGCAAGAAGAATATTCAAAGCTGGCAGAGAAATTGAAAATGCAATAATATTTGTTTTGCATGAAAAGAAATAAGATATCGGAAAGGTAGTTAAAGGGAGAAAACATGAGAGAATATTTAGTCTTTTCTGTCGTATCTCGAGTTGTTGCAAGTGGAGTTCTGTTATGGGCTTCTGGGAAACACGGATATGATTATTTCGTAGTTCTTAGGTGGGTTGTTTGCGGAGTATCGGTTTTTTGTTCTTATATGTCACATTCGAAAAATATAATATTTTGGAGTTGGGTATTCGGTTGTGTGGCTGTATTGTTTAATCCGGTCGTTCCGGTTCGCTTGTCTCGTCATACGTGGACTTACTTGGATGTTGCTTGTGGTATACTATTGTTGGTATCGATATTCTTTATCAAGGAATCATTTGTAAAGAAGGGAGAACCCAATGGCTAAATTTGTACCAATACTGATCATGTTGTGTGCTGCTTCTCTTGTGTCATGTAATTCCGATGAGTCGGAGAGAAAAGCCAAGAACGAAATTGCGAAATCGAAAACATTCGCTGATGTGACATTTCTGGAATTAAGGGCAGTAGCTGACGGTGGAGCTTACGCATCGGATGGCGAGGGAGGAGTTTGGTATTTAAAGGGAGGAGAGGCAATTAGGGTCAGAGAGGTGAACCGCCTTTCAATAGAACCTACTTCACTGTTGAAAACGGGACGGGAACGGTACCTGTGGATATCGCTTCAGCGGGAAATTGAAAAAGTGGAGACAGCTGAGGCTGAGAAGGAAAAAGATTCGGACGAGACAGATTATTCGGATCAGAGGTAATGTTTGCGCATAAAAATTCTGCTAAAACGAGAAGAACTATGAAAGAAATATCATTGGTTCCTAAAAGCCTTCAACTGATTATGAAAGCGGCAAACCCGAAGGTGCAAAAGTTTCTATCGCGACTTCTATTGATAAATTCTAAACTTCATAATAGGGAAATTGAGTTTCATGCAGAGATTACTTCTCTAAAGATTAAAAATAATGTTCTTCAGAGTCGGGTCGATTCTCTGATAGCGAAACTTGCAGAAAAAGAGGATTCTAATTTAAGTTTTGAAGCACTACTGCCCGAGGATAGGCTAGAGCTGGTTAGGGCAATAGATTCTATTAAGGCTCGTCATAAAAGCTGATTTGTTATTTTTCATATCGGTAATTTCTCTTAAGTTTCAAAGTAGCCGAGTATCGACAAAGAGAAACGTTGCAATTTGGAGTCTGTTGAGTTACATTTGTAGGTGTAATTGAGAATATTTTGTTCCGCTAATGTGCCGCAAGGCCGAAATCGAGAGAAAAAACCTTAGAATTAGTTGGATTTATTGGTTGTTTATGACTGCGGGAGTAATTCAGTGGTATCAGAATATGGCAGGCCAAAAGAAAGAATGAGTTAATAAAAGACGAATAAATTAATTAGTTTTAGAGTAAATGGGTTAATACCTTATCGGTGTTAGCCCATTTCTGTTTTAGGTGGGTGAAATTTTTTGCCACAAATTATGGAGCGTTTATGATTAATGTTGTTTGTCGTTGGGTTCTCTATGGGTGTACGGTTAAGGAAGAGAAGATTACCTAGCGGGAACGTTGGGTTGCGGTTGGACATTTACACTCATGGTGTCCGACGGTTTGAGAGTCTTGGGATGTATTTGAATGGCAGTCGTGATGAAAATAGGAAAATTCTTCATCTTGCGGAGTTAATAAGGGCAAAAAGAGAATTAGAATTTCAATCTGATCTATTCGGCTTTACTGCGATGTATAGCAGGAAGTCGAGCTTTATTGAATATTTCTGCAAGGTGGTTGATCGAAAGGAACATGAACTAACAAAGAAAGGGTACTTGGATGCAATTAGTCATTTGGTTGGATTTAAGGGCGAAAGAATACTCTTTGGCGAATTGAGCAAAGAATTCTTTGAGGGCTTCAAATTGTACTTGTTGAAAAAAGTATCGGCAAATACTGCTCAAAAATATTTAGCAAGGATAAAACATGGACTAAATGAAGCGGTTAGAGAAAATATCTTGCCTACGAATCCAGCTTCTCAAGTGCATATTAGAAAAGTGGAAAAACTGCCGGTGTTCTTGACGTTGGATGAGATTAAGAAACTCTGGGCTACTGAATGCGGAAATGATAACGTAAAGTCGGCATTTCTATTTTGTTGTTTCTGTGGTCTGCGTTATTCCGATGTTAGGGCGCTAACCTGGGATCGCGTACGTGATGGATATATTGAGTTCACGCAACAAAAAACAGGTAGTGCTGAACGGTTGCCGTTAAGCTCGCAAGCGATCAAAATACTGGAAGTGCAAAGCATGGTAGGGAAGACGGAAAAGATTCTAAACGACCTCTCGGATAATGTTGTCTTCCGTTTACCTCGTCGATCAACGGTTGACAAGGTTTTGAGAAGATGGGCGAAAAGGGCGGGGATTACGAAAGTAGTTTCGTTTCATAAGTCTCGACATACCTTTGCTACGCTATCGCTGACGAGCGGAATTGACATTTATACGGTGTCAAAACTTCTAGGGCATAAGAACCTAGGAACGACGCAAATTTATGCCAGGGTGGTCGATGAGAGGAAGAAACAGGCTGTCGGAATGTTGCCGTCGATTGAAGTGTAACATTTCGTAGCTTTTAGTCGTCTATAGTAGGAGATTCTATACGGTAGATTCTAGTAGCTTGACAGGAGTTACAGAGTTAAGTATATTTGCGAAAACATAGGAGGACAAAATATGACATGAGAGGAAAAAATTTTGCGCGTGAATCGTAGCCTCGATCGGAGAGAGGAACGACCCGCAAAATTATTAGTGAGTATGTAAGCTGTTTGCTGTTTTACATGTTTGCGCTTCAAGCCCCGCTAAAGCCGGTATCTTCGCCGGCCTCTTCTAGTCTCCTACCGAATCCTCTTCGGATGAGCGAGGTTAAACGCAGTTGTTGACACCTTTTGGTGTGTGTCGGTATTAATGGGCGTTTAATCTTGCTACGCTGTTGTAAACTAAAATAGGAAGCTGTATAAGTCTAAATAAGTACTTTGGGATTAAACGCCTGATAGTCTCTAACAATTTACTATTAGGTTAAATAATATGAAACGAAATGAGCTGGAGTTTATTCTTAGAAGAGTGTTTAAAGAAGAATTTGAGGAAGCAAAAAAGAAGCTGATCGATGAATGTCTTCGTCCTTTGGACGTAAATGATGCCAGTCAGTTTCTGCGCTGTTCAAAAAGTCACATTTATAAACTAATACACAGAAAGGAGATTCAATATTTTAAGCCATGTGGAAAAATGATTTTCTTTAAAAGGAGGGAATTAATGGATTGGGTGTTTAGAAACCGTATAAAAGCCGAGGAGAAAAAAAATGGGTAGGGCGTCTAAGGCTTCACGCTTGTTTATATTTATCATATCTCAAAGCCAAAATGGGGTATGTGTTGGTGGTCGGGCTGTTTTATTGCCTGTTAAGGATGCTTTAGATGCCTTCGGAAGTCGAAGTTAATCCGAGGTCGGTGATGATTCGAGTTGAAAATAGACGGCTGCAAAATATGAAGTTGACGCATAGAAAACGCGGAGATATAAGAGGCATGTCGGATAGCTCTCGGCGTAGGCTTGCTCGGTTAGTTCTGAACAACGCAGAAAAGTTTAAATACTTTTTCACGGTTACGTATGCAAAGAATAATCGAAACTGTATGTTGTCGAAACAGCATATTAATCATTTTTTGACTCGGTTTCGGAGCGCAATGGGTTCAAGTGTTGGCTACGTATGGGTATTGGAATTTCAAACACGGGGTGCCGTCCATTTTCATATGTGGCTAGAGGATGTTAAGGTCGAAGAATTCTTTGAATGGCAGAAAATAGAAGTGAGAAAAAATATTCAAATACGATTTAGGGAAAGTGTTGAAGACTTAAATCGCTTCAAATATCTGACGTATCTTTGGCTTAGTGTCACGAAGCAGTTGAATGATATTAAGGCAATGAAGGCTTCAACCGATCTCAAGTTGATTTATTCTAATGGCTTTACTTTTTGGTATGCTACTAAATACCTGATTAAGAAAGGGCAAAAAGTATATGAGGGTAATATTGATGAGGTGACCGGAGAGATATACAGCATTTGGGTTGGAAGGTTTTGGGGAGCTTCTCGTAGTGTGAAGAACGAGAAGTTATACGTTTCGACAAACCCAAAAGCTGTGAGGTTGTTTCGTAATTGGTATAAAAAACTTCTAGGAAGAAAGAAGCATTCAGGATTACGTTTAATCTTGAAACCTGAAGAGGGAAGTAGGTTGTCAGTTTTTTGCGATGATTTAGATAGGGCAAAATATGAAAAATGAGGGTGTGAGGTACATGAATGAATACTATGACACAAGTTGACTATATACAATATTTTGCTTAGATTAAAAAAATCCCAAGGGGTGAACCTATCTTTTTAACAATGACCAGATACTTACTAAATCTGATTATAATTAGGTAGTTTCCTTTCACAACAGATTCTTGATTGGAGATTTAATTATGGCAAGTAGAAATAGACTTAAAGCTTCTGATATTTACAGTCAAAACACTCCTTTTCTCGGTAGGCGAGTGCCTTTTATTGAAGCTTTCCCAGAGATTGAAGATATTAAAGTTGAAACAGCAGAATCTGATAGTTTTGAACCTGTTGATTTTTCAAATCTTGATTCCTATGCATCCCATCATAATGTGTTTGGAATTAGTAATATGCAGCCTGCTGTAGATTGTCATAATGAATTTTGTTTTAAAGGAGGGATTTTATTGGACGACATTATTAGAAAAATGGTTCACGAAAAACAAATGTACGTTGAGGATTTTTCAATTTGCATAGGGCAAGAAGGTTCTCCAAAAGGTAGACGTATATATAGATCATGTTCTCATACTTTTTATTATCGTATTACTATCAAATACAAAAGCAACAAAAATTAGGTTGTCGGAATATCAAATGTCAGAAGTAATATTCGCTGCTATAATTGGAGCTGTTAGTACAGTTTTCGTAGTAATTGTAACTACGTGGTCCCAGTTCCTTGTGACAAGAGCCGTCATTAAAGCTGAACGCCAAAAAATCTCGGAACAAATTCGAGGTGAAGAATTATCTCGGTTTAAGGAAAAAAGACATGATCGTATTCTTGATTCAATTTCTGAACTTATGGTGGTTTCAGACCCGCAGAGCACAGCCGGTGTTGATTATGGACGAACTGTTAACCTTGTGCTTCGTATTCAAGTGATGTTAGACCTTACGAATAAGCAAGAGTCATCTTTGAATAGTTCATTGAACGAGCTTGCATTACGTCTTCAGGAATATGTTCCTGTAAAACATCTTCATATTGATAATAAGTCACTCGAAACAAGATCGTTACTGGAAGCGCAGAGTAGAATGATAGAATGCTCTAAAGTTGTATTAAAAAGTATCCAACCTCCAGCAGCCTAATCAATCCTTTGGATCGCTCGGAGAAAACTATTGTAAATTTTCTACAACATAAGAAAGGGGTATTCATATGAAAACATTAAGATTATCATTTTTGGCGATTTCTTTATTATTGTTCCTGCCATCATGCTCTGATCCAAAAGCTGATTACGATAACGTCCAGAGGATACAAGAAGCTTCTGAACTTACAATCGAACGTACGTCCGATTATGATGTCAAAATAAAGGCTTGTGACGATGCGATTAATGCGCTGCAATCATTCGTAAGCAAATACAAAGAAGGTGAGTGGAGTAATACTGCAAGAACATCTCTCGATTCTTGGCAATCAAAAAGATCTTCGTTGCAGCACGAAATTACTTCCTTATCCGATAATCTTTATCATTTAATGGCTGACCGAGCTACAGGATTAGCTGACAGTCATCATCCGCTATCAAAAATCGAAAAAATACAACTCGCAGATAGGCAAACTAAAAAGGAAGCCGATAAGATTATTGTGAATGATTCATACTCAGTGAAAATGCGAGGTGCTATTATAGGGAAAGAGGTTTTTAATTTTTCAGTTAAGGTTATAGGACACGTATCTACGAATTCAAAAAGCGTTAGTATCGATAACGCGGTTATCGAAGAATAAGATAAATTGCATACTAGCTAATAGATCGTTTAAGCTGAACAGAAAGAGAATTATTGCAATTTGCAGTCTGTTGAATTACATTTGTTAATATAGTTAAAAGTTTCTGTTCCATATTTGTGCCACACGCTAGGGAGTTAGCCCAAATTTCTCTAAAACATTAGATTTATCGCCTAATTGGTCTGCGGGAGTAATTCAGTGGTAGAAAGCTCTGGGGTAAAACAAAGAAAAACATAGGAAAACAAAAGCCGTGTAATTCGTTAATATATAACACAATACAGGGCAATTACCGAATTGGTAGTTGCCCTTTTTTGTTTGTGTTTGACCCAATTTTATTGCACATTTATTGCACGGAAAAGGCGCTTGACATGGAAAACAGAAAATCAGCCCGAATAGCCAGCGTTCATGTGAATGAACGAAGGCTACCAAGTGGAAAGATCCGACTCTTTCTCAACATTTATGACGGAAAAAGCCAGCGGCAGAAATCCACCGGCATTTTGCTGAAAGGGGATAGGTCCCAAGATCGGTTAAAACGTCAGGCAGCGGAACACATGCGGGCTGAACATGAAAAGCAGTTCTTGATTGGGGCCATTAGCGGCATTCCTGTGGAGAGACGAGGATTATCATTTTTTCAATATGCTAACAAGATAATTCAACAAAAACACGGAACGACCCAAAACCTCTACAAGAACGCGATTGAACAGTTTGAGGCATTTCTACGGCTCGATTCAAAAGACGAGTTCACGTTCGAAAATCTATCCAGGGATTTGTGTGTTCGCTACGCAAACCATCTTCAGGCAATCGGCTTGAGACGTAACACCGCTGCCGCCTATTTCTTCAAGTTCAAGAGCGTGCTGAAGCAGGCAGAAAAAGACGAAATAATTCTCGCCAGTCCTGCCAAAGATGTGACGATTAAACTTGTCGAGTTGGAACCAAAGTATTTGACTGTTGAGGATTTGAAAAAGCTCGCGAAGACAACATGTGGCAATCTTATTGTGCGCGACGCATTTTTCTTTTCGTGCCTAACGGGATTGAGTTATATTGATTTAGTTGACTTGAAGTGGCGTCAGATTAATGCAGACCGTCTACAATATGCGAGACAAAAAACGAAACAACCCGTTAGTTTTCTTTTAAACCCAGAAGCAGTCACTATCTTGAAGAGACAACTTGACCGGCAGAAAACCGGAAAGACACTTACCAATCATGAATCGGGATCTGTTTTCAAAATGCCCTCCCGACAGACAGTTGATAAGATTCTGAAGCGGTGGGGCAAGAATGCTGGCATCACGATCCCGCTATCAATACACAAGGCACGTCACACTTTCGGAACTTTAGCTCATGCCATGGGCGCGGACATCTACACAATTTCCGCGCTTATGGGACATCGAAGTGTAGTCATGACTCAAAAATATGCAAAGGTCGTTGATCCGCGAAAAAATGAAGCAGTTTCACGCCTTCCACGTATCCAATCTTAAACATCACAAAGTTGCCACTTCAGAAGATATGGTGGGTTGCGGAACGCCCCCCAGAGATTCGCTTCGGCGAGAGAATGCGAAAAGAATTATAAACAGGGCGTGGCATTTGAGTAATCCATCTGCACCTGCAAGTGGGGAAGAAATTCATGATTCATTTTATATAACCCCAATTTTCACCGTTACATTGACTGTATCCGCAATCGATTACTCTCATCGACCTTTTCTTAAACCGATCAGCAAAACAACTCATTGCTGACCAATCCAATTCCGCTTTGAAGTCAGTATCAACGATTGGGAAAAGAACACTTTTTCGCTGCGGTCTTCTGCTTACACGAACATATTCTCCACTTTTTATTACCAGCGATTCATCTTTTAGGTCAAGTCGACCACTTGATCTCGGAATACTTTCGGTGATGAACTGCTCGAACGTACGTGGAGTATCGAGATCAGGCCACGCGTAGTAGTTCAGACCTTTGTTCTTGAATGCCTTCGCACCTCTCCTAAACGTCTCATCCTTCAGCGCGAGCATGTCATCCCTATCGCCATAAAACGGCATTGCCATAATCCGAACAAACAAACCGTGCCACGCAAGCTCCTCCACAAGCTCCAATCTTTTTTGAATGCTGGTTGTGAAAAATTCAATCCGCCGTTTCACAGCATCATCATGGGTCGCAAAACTGACTTCAATTTGAACCATGTGCTTCATCGCTTCCAGCTTCTCGATGTGGTCCAGTATTAAATGGCTCTTGGTGAGGATATGCAACATCCACTTGTTGTCTGCCTGCCATGCTTTGTCGAACTCATCAAGAATAGCCAGCATAATATCAGGCTGATTCTGCCTGGCTAACTCCCGTCGGATTTGCGGAAGGTAATACTCGCTGGTCTCGTTGATTTGCACACGCTTCATATGTTGCGGTAGCTCGGCGTATCGCGGCAGCTCTTTGGCAAGATGTTGGGGTTTATCAAGCTTGACGTGAACAGTTTCGAAGAACCGCTCCTTGCGATCCGGACTATAGCCATAAGCAACCCATGGACTGTAGCAGTAGGTGCATCCAAAGAAACAACCAATCGTCGGATTCATGGTGAATGGAAAATCGTACTGGCCGAGCTTCGCTTGGGGACGAAGAGCGTATGATGAATTAGGTTGTAAATCTACATTTGTTTGCCGTGACATGGTTCTTTTTCCTTTATTGATTTATGCTTAAGTCCAGCGTTGAATCCTACGAAGGCAGGCATTCGCTCTAAAGAAATCTGCATACCTATCAACGTGTGATGGGAGGCGGGAATCCTGGATGCGGTTTCGTCGCGAAATTAGTCCTTCGTGAACTGTAAGCTGTAAGGCTCAGAAATACCCTGTGAACATTGATGATTTTGTCGGCCTTACACCTTACACGTCGATCCAATATAGACGCTGTTGATAAAAATAACTGTCTCTTTACTCCTTTTTTCTCCCCTTATCTCTAAAACCCCTTGATTTGACCTTCATTTTTTTCGGTTCCACGGGTTGCTTCCCCTCATCTGAATGCTGGGAATTCTTTATCAATTCGAGCTGCTTTAAATTGTCGTTGTTCAACAAATAACACCGCCCACTTTCCTTTCCTTTTTTCTTTACTTTCGGGAAATATTTTGTCTTTGCTTCGATTCCGAAATGTTCATTAAGAAGGTTAGAAAGTTTTGATTTCTGAGTCTTCGGGTTTTTTTCTGCAATTGCAATATTGTTTTTTGCCGCATATCTAGAAAATACTTCTTCAGTATCGTAAAACTTTCCTTCTTCAGAAGAAATATCAGGAACCAATTCGTGAAAAATGTCTGGAATACATTCTAACAATAAATCATCGGGATCTTTTTGGGATTGTGATTGTTCACTGAGCGTGAATAAGAATTCAACCTTCTTTTCAATAAATCTGAATGCATAATCTACCATTTCTTTTGTCACTTCATCTGTCGCATATGCTGTTGCTATCGCTTTAATATACTTTTCAATAGAACGTGATAGTCTTGTTTCCATATCGAGAGTAACACTTGTTGATCCAGATTTTTTACAAACGTCTTCCATTAGTTCATTATATCTATCAACGCGGTATTGTTCGATATCTGACGCACATCTCACTTCCTTATAATTGGATCGAAGTAATGCAATGAGACTCTTCAATTCGTTTTTCCAATATTTGTTTTTTATTATTACTTTTTTTTTGCCCCTTGCAATTGCATCTGCCAATCCTTTTTGATGTTGCTCATCAATAATCATATCTAAAATAAAATCAAAGCGGGAAATAGTATTTATTGGAATGTCGATGTCTGAGTATGCTGAAAATTTACCGTTCTTATATATTCGGCTTTTTCTATTCATGTCAAGATGAATAGATGTTTCTGCAATAAGATTCATTACGGCTGACGTGCTGTCAATTACTTCACCATCTTCCATCATTTTTGAAAGAATTCCGAGTACCTCATCTCTGCTCTTGCTTTTGAGCGTTTGGAAGTCCTGGATGCAAACACATCCTCCTGAATTCCTTGGGAGCAACCCTTTTATATAATGGTCATTTTTGTCCTTCCACCCAATCAATCCTGCAGGAGTAAGTTTTCTAGAAGACCCCGATATTTCTTCACAGAAAGGGTTTAATATTTTTGCTGCTTTTGTTAAATACGACTTTCCCACACCTGGGGGGCCAATTACAATTGAATGCAGTTTATATGAATATGTATCTTTGCCTTGTGATAGTGATTGGAGAATCATAAACTCCAATGCGAGGTCGAGGTCTGGCAACTTATCCAAGTACACTAGCCCAAGCCCATCCACCAAATTTTGTTTTACATATTCGATTATCTTTTTTGTTCCGCAACAATCATAAAACTGATGTTTTATGTCATCTCCTATGGGTCTTACTGAAATCATATCTTCTATTTCAACATTTGTTGAAATATTTCGAATATACATTCTATATTCGTTTGATACCGACACTATTGCGCCATATAATGTCAGAAACTGTTGTGCTTGAATAACCGATCGTATATCAACAGATGACTCTTCAATAGGAAATGGGATGCAGGGGATTTTAGTACCATCGAGATCCGTAAGCTCCAGCTTCACCACGGGCAATTCTTCCGGATTATCCTTGCCATGAGCATCTAGTTGAACAGGATAATCTGAACCTATCTGCTGAAGCGTTCCTACAAGTTTTACTGGAGCCCATACTCGTCGATTTTTTTCTATTTCTCGAACACGCGTTCCACGTTCATCTCTCCAATAATTATATGCTGCAGGAACAGTATACGGTTCGCCATGGATCATTTCTATTGCATCCTTTATCATCCCCTCTATTTCATTTTCAGCTTTTGTAAACTTCTGCTCGTCAAATTGTTCATCATTGTCATAGAACGATTGACGAGCAACTTTAAACGCTAAAGAGAATGTAGTTTCAGAGGTCATCTTTTTATCACTTTCTTTTTCAACAGATGGTTCAATCTTTGGTGGGTTATGTGTGACCGGATTACCTGTATATTGATATACTGTTGCTCCTATTTTTTCATTACGATCTATTCCAAGCCTATCCCACACTTCGGGATTTTCCGAGTCTAATGAAACCTCAGCATCGGTGTATTGTTTCAGGATATCGCGCATCTTAGAATATATTTCGACGCGAAGGTCAACTGGATACCTAAATCTTTCATCTTTTCTAATTGGATCTTGAAGTCTTTGAGATGCATTAAAGAGTACCGTTGATGGAAAATGTCTTTGAATCGCACTTCTCAACTGTGGCCGATAGCGCACAGAACCGATTGCAACGCTCTTTATTTTCGTTGGATCCAATTTCGTCATCGAATAGTCGATCAACTTCGCATAGTCTTCCTCATATTTGTCGTAAATTATCATCGGTGCGATGACCAGGCTCAGATCGATCCCTTTTGCCTGCTGAATTTTTATTGCGGCATCGATGCGTTTGTCCAAACTCGCTGTACCATGCTCATATTTATCTATTACATATTCGGTATTTAACCCCATGTTGATGCGCATTCTACCAAAGCCGTCATAGTTTTTTACCATCTCATCTACATTTGCGGATTTTGTTCTGGCCGTCATGTGCAATTCAGGATATTTCTTGAGTATCTCCATCACAAAGCTCATATTGCCCGTTAGATGGTCAATTGCGAATATATCTGCAAATTCTGATATGGTCAGCACTAGGGGGTGTTCTTTATTTTTATCATAAAACACTTTTATGTCTTCCCGCGGCAGTTCAAATGCTTCTCTGGGAACCGAAAATTCTTCTGCAGTCAATTTGTTTTTCAATTTGCGATATATTTTTTTCTGATTCCCGTAGAGATAATCAATGGCCGCCCTATCACTTTCGATTCGATGTTTAACAAAGTATTTACGAAGAGCATTCGAAGCTTCCATAAGATTATCAGGAATCTTCATTAGTGGCGCTTTTATCCCAAATGAATACATCGTCCAAACAGTTAAGATTGCCCAATGCGCATAACTGGATGATGCTAGCTCTCTCTCTAATTTATTTCGATTTGTGTAGATATAATGTTCAGGGCATTGGGCGTTTTGAAGATAACAATACTCACAATTGGAGCAGCACATATTTGTTAAATTGCACACCGTGGTGAATCTTTCAACGATTTCACCAGGAGAGGGGAATGTCCCAATAAAAGGTGCATCTCTTTCTGAGATAATGACCGATTCCTTCATAAGGTGAAATTTTTGGACACCGGTCATTCCGGCAGAATAAGCGGACCTGCCTTTAGGGATATTTCTGATTATAGCGTTTGGTGAGTAGGTATGAATTCTTGCGAGAATTTCCTTGGTTCGCGAACTATGCTTTGATTTTGGAGTAATGAAGACGCGCTTGGGGATGAACATTTTAGCACTCTTTTCTTATGTCAGATACATAATGCCGATCACTTTTAATAACTTGATGAACGATTGTCATAATCGAGTTCTTTTAAATGTATGTGGCAGTATAACACTCTAAAAGAAAAGCAAGAAAGGTTACAGGCTCATGCCACTAAACACACATTCACCGAATACCACTCAGCTACCTCAAGCTCTCCATCTTTCACGACGGCCTTACCACTCTTTAGCCCGACACGCCGATTTGTAGGATCATGCAGTCGGTCGAGTATTAGCCTGGCGTTGGCTTCCGCGTCTGAGTGCGACCGGAAGCAGAACGCCTCATTCTGATCCTTCGTCCATGACATTGACTCCGGATCGAAGAACAGAAAATTGGACAGGTACTCGTCGGTGTCAGTTCGGGAGAGGATGGTATAGGTGGTGGAAAGGCTCATTCTTGTGGAAATTAACCTTGAAATAAACCGTGGCTAATGTAGGAGAATCAATCTGCAATTGCAATCATTCAGTCGCTTCTATTGAAACCAAAAAGAAAAGCGCTCTCGCGCTCTTCTATCGCCGTCTACAGGAATGCTACGGCTTTGGTCTGGATGGATGTTCGGAGGGAGTTCAAGCGGATGTCCGTGATGCCTTGTCGTTGGCAGATTTCTTTTCGTTTGAAACCTGCATTCAAATCATCGAGCACGTTCTGCTCATCAGCTGACAGCGCTGCAAGGAAATCATTCACGACCGTATGATCATACGGTGTAGCTTTTTCTGAGAGCAAGAAGTCAGCTACTATGCCACTGGACATTGGAACTGGTTTGTCTATATACACACGCTCCGGACGGTTCCAGGCGTCCAATGTTCTTTTACCCATTTCTTTTGCAGGGAATGCGCTGCGTTTGTTGAGTTCTTTGCTGCGGAAATGCATCATGCTCTTCATTAATCCTGGTGTGCAGCGATCACCGAGACGTTCGCCTTCCTTCCAAGCCATCGTAACAAGCTCGGATCTCTGCAACTTGTCCCGCGTGAATTGTTCGCTGTAGTGCCACAATTCATCGTACTCTTGCTCACTCATATTACCTCCTAGTAGTTGGTGAAATGATTCACCTACTCTTATTCCAGGATTTTTGGTATAAGACACGGTCAACGAATTTCTACTAACCAAAGGAGGGTTCATGAAGAAACGAACAGTTGAAATATTGATCGTGATCTTAACAGGAGTTGTATCGGTTCTTACGAAGATATTCCCGAGGAATGAGAAATGAATTTTATTGAGGGCTCAAGAGTCTGATACGATTAGAAATGCCCGCAACTGATTTAACTTGCCTTGACTCTCTTGTCGATTACTGGTAAATTCTTGCGTTAGTCACCCGGGGGAACGGGCGGAAAGAACATAACAAACCTATAACCTCCGGATTCGCGCTATGTGATGAAAGAGGTTTTTGCGTTTTTATGGCAGGTTCAACGCATATCAACATCAGCACTCAATTTCTTGGCTGATTACGGAAATAAATTGAGCAGCATTTCTTGAGGTCTATCGTAAAATGATGCATACAATGAAGTGGTTCTGTTTTACACGCTGCGTGTTACTGCTCTGCATTGTTTTACCATTGAGTGCTCAGCAACGATTGCCCAATTCACTCCCTGACAAAAAAGCGTTCACACGAAAGTACATACCGGTTAGTAAAGAACCGATGAATGCCGTTAAGATTGAGTTTAACGGCAAGATTGTCCAATCGGCACAGTGGATCAGAATAAAAAACTGGAATGAAGAAACTTCGGTCGTTGCAGAAAGTGATAGCGTCGTGTGGGTGGGGACAACGGTCGGTTTGATACGTTGGAATACTGTTAATTCTACATACACAACCTATGATGAAACAAATGGTCTGACTTTTACCGGAATTAATTCCCTGGCGATTGATCAAGCAAAGCATCTATGGATAACAACTACCCAAGGAATAGTAAAGTATTCCAATGGTATATTTACGTATTTTGATTCTCAAAATTCTAATCTGCCGGATGCACAATTTACACATATTGTTTTTGATTCATTGAATCGAGTCTACGTGGGATACGAATCGTACATTTCGGGCAACACAATGTATGACGGGGGAATATCCATTTACGATGGAATGAATTGGAGTTACATCAACATACCCAATACGTTCGCCAATTGGGGACCTTCATCAATATGTGTCTATCATGATACGCTTTGGATCGCTGAGTGGGATGACCTCTATATACTCACTGGTGCAACCGTTATACCTGCGCCTGGCTGGATAGGCTACGGAGTGAGTTCTCTGACAATTGACTATCAAGATAGCCTATGGGCAAAATCAGATGGGATAAGGTACCCCTGGCCGTCAAACGATTCTACAAGCGGTCCCAAAACACTTAAATATGTCGGTGGGGAATGGGTTCTGGTGATCGATAATCTGAAGGCGGGCGTGGATTGGTCAGAGATGTACAATGACCCGCGTGGCGGTCTATGGTTGGCGGCGAAAGAGGGCTGGTACGTACCGAACCAAGTTCTCTACAGATTAGACATTGAAATGCAGAGAAACAGAGTGTCATGCACACCAGGAATGGCCAACGGAATATGTGTTATCCCGGGACTCACTGAACAATTCAACTCACAGTATGCATTGAGTTCATTTGATCAGTATTTTGCCACACGTTGGGGATTGCTGAAATTCAACGGCTCGTCGTGGCAATCCTTCACAACCCCTAAGACCCTGTTATCAAATCTCATCTATTCATTGGGCACATCACCCAGCGGGGAGACGTACCTCTCCGCTGAAATGACGGCGCAAAAGACTGACGGCATCACGTGGACTCAAACAGGCGGAGTACAATGGCTTAATCCTCCGATCAGATTCCACACCGATGGTTCACTTTGGGATGATGGAATTAATGGCAACTATGCCACTGGTTTGGACATTGATACGTACAGCGCATATTGGGCGGCCTACGGATCGATTATGACAATGGGTGCAAATGGTTTTAAGCAATGGTTGCCAAAAGACATCGGCATGGAGCGACCGTCTCAATACTACAGTCCACAATTCATGGATATTGCGATCGATCGGAATGACAATGTTTGGGCTACCGGTTGGTACAACGGCACAGTTATGTACGATCGGACTACCTGGCATCTTTACTACGAGAGCGACACGACCCTCCCGAACGATGAATACGATAGGATCTTCACAGATTCGAAGGGTCGCGTGTGGTTCGGGAGTTGGGGAATGCCAAATTATGGGTTTTCGATGTACGATGGACTTCAGTGGAGGACCTTTTACTCCGACCAAAGACCATTTATAGTATTTGTCTATCAGTTTGCTGAAGATCAATTTGGAAACGTTTGGATCGCTACTCAAGACGGCCTTTTGAAGTATGACGGAACAGCTTTTACAATTTACGACGCGAGCAACAGTCTCCTGAATACAAACATTATCAATGCAGTTTCAGTGGACTTCGCGAACAACCTCTGGGTTGGAACCAATTCAGGTCTTTTCATTTACAACCCAGCCGGGGCGCAGCTCGGACCATATACGTATAGCTCTCCGGTCGATACCTTTTATATCGTTGAATCCGGAAATCAAGCGATAGCTCATTTCACTCCTTCGACGACTGCAGGCGGATCGGCAATGTACGAGCTCCAACGCGGAAGAGGAACTTTTAAATTCTGGACTGTTGCAAACTCTGGATTAGTCTCTGGAAACTCTCCTTTGGTGATAGAAGATTCCTTGCCCATCATCGGCAACTATTTATACCGGATTAAAAGAATTGGAACTGATGGAAAAGTCTCGTTTTCTGGAGCAATTTCCTTTTCGGGAGGCAGCACGGCAGTTCAGCTTTCGAATTGCAATATCTACTCATCTGAGAACCGGCTGTATTTAGAATGGAAGATTCAAAATGAATCATTCATTTCCAGATTTGAAGTCCTCAGAACCGAGGTATCAACCGGTGAGTCTTTTGTTACCGCCTCATTATCAATCAATGCACCAAAGAATCAGGATGGGTACTATTTCGTTCCCATAGATTCATTAACTCAATCCACGAATAAGTATAGCTACACACTCACCGCCATATTTGCTGACTCAAGCCGGGTTATTCTTCAATCAATTGTCGCTGTTCCTCAACTACCCACTACCTTTAGTATTACTGAAAACTATCCCAATCCTTTCAATGGGTCAACTTCGCTGGCCATTTTTTTGCCAATACAGGGAGAAGTTGTCTTCCAATTTTATGATATTTTAGGAAGAGAGGTTCTGCGAGCGATGAAAAGGGATTTCGCTGCAGGCTACAACACGATTCAATTCGATTTCAAATCACTGGCTTCAGGTTTTTATCTTTGCGTCGCTAAATATGGTGGAGAAAGACGAATCCAAAAGTTATTACTTATCAAGTGAATCTGTTAATCAGATGAGACGGTGCATACGGAGTTTGAACGAAAAAAGAACTGTGGCAGTCACGTCGCCGTAGCTTAGCTCAGATCATCAGGGCGGAGCACATTTCGCCGCCAAACAAGTCAGACAAGTAGAACATCTGCAACGGTAAAATAGAATGTTAAAGAAAGACAGAAATTCATTTCTTAAGATCATTTCTGAACAACACTTCGATCCTAAACTCTTTAGGGGCTATGATGGCTTGAAGTCTGAATTTGTGATTGAGCTCATCGGCACGCCGCTTTCCTTCATCATTAGAAATAGCCCAGACTCGTACAAAGCCTACGAATGTGTATTCAAAGGGTTTAGTCCGAACTCGGGAGACGGAGACATCTATCCCGAAATGGAGTATACAAGCCTTGAAAGTATACACTCTCGCTTTATTTATTGGCTAAATGAACATGTCAAAACTTATCTCGAAGAGCAAACAACTCCAGATTTGTGGGCTATGAGCCAAGAAGAACATGACATATTTGGCCCTTCAGAATTCAACTTGGGGGACGCTACCAACTTTGCGCCTCACGAACAGGAAGCACTTCGTATCGCAATCGCGGCTTTCCGTCTACGCATTATAGAATCGTTCCAACCTATTGAAGAACAACTCATTCAGGTCGACCAACGCCTTAAATATCTAACTGACTCAGTCGATCGTTTAAACAAGATTGACTGGAAAAGCCTCTTACTTTCAACAATTATTGGAATAGCAACTTCGCTTTCTCTCGACACAGAGCGTGGGCGTTTATTATTTGAAATTGCGAAACAGGTATTCTCAAATGCATTACACCTGCTCAAATAGCACCTAAACATTTATCCATTGACACTAAATGAAGCTACGCCCTAGCTAGTCGCTGAGCTGATCCCGACGCTGAATTGTGCGGAAGGGAAAAAAATACCGTTTAGCCTTTTCGCCCAAGTATCGATTCTGATCGTGTGGCGGTTCGACGCAAAAGCTTAATCGTATTTCGATATGCTGCGGCGGTCTCAATCTTATAGATTTTACCGTCAGCTAAATTATTCGATCAAGCCGAATCTTTGCGGCTCGGTGCCGATAAAATATCGGAGAAGAGTATATGGCAATAGATTATCGAGAACTAGAGGATTGGTTTCAAAATCGACCTCACTGGATTCAGGATGCAGCACGGCGCGTTGTTCAATCTCGTTCATTATTGAATCAGGACTACACAGAGCTATTGACCATTTGTCTCAATGAAGCCGCGAATCAGCTGACTGTTTACGCTGGCATAGCTGCCGGCAGTCTCCAACCCCCTGAAGTATCCATACCTATTCGACTCCGATCCATTAGCCATGTTCAAGGTATCAACGCGCTTCAACCGACGAAACCTTTGCTCCTGGGCTCAACTGCACTTTCAATTGTCTATGGGAGAAATGGGTCCGGTAAGTCAGGCTATGTCAGATTGCTTCAACACGCCTCCGGCAGTCGACATCGCGGTGAATTGTTGGTTAATGTTTTTGCTGCAGATCCACAAGCACAATCGGCGCAAATCGATTTTGAACTTGACGGCCAAGCGGCCACTGCCTTATGGTCTGGACAACCGATTCCTGAGCTCCAGACAATTGACATATACGATACAGCATCTGGACTTGTTTATGTAGATGAAGAAAATGAAGTCACATTTGAACCATGGCTACTCCGCTTATTTACACAACTTACTTTTGCGTGCGAAGAACTGAGAGCTCGCATCAATGCAAGTGTCGCTGCCCTCACAAGTCGTAAGCCAGCACTTCCGCCAGAATTTGCTACGACTGAAACAGGCATATGGTATAACAACATCAATGCAGAATGCACCGCTCAAGAGATTAGCCAGATCACATCATGGACCGATTTGAATGAAAATGAACTTCAACAGACTACTGCAAGGCTCGCCGAACCCAATCCCAATGCTAGGGCCAGCATGCTTCGGCGTCAACGCACGTCATTGACACAACTTTCTACTGACCTTAGGAATAATTACGCCTCACTCGATGACGAACATTGCCGTACATACTTGCGCGTCAAACATGAAAGTGAAGTTAGGCATCGAGCAGCCGAAGAAGACTCCGAAAGAGTATTTGCGAAAGCACCGCTATCCGGCGTTGGTAGTGAATCATGGCGACTTCTATGGGAAGCTGCGCGAAGGTCACTCCAATGAAGTCGCGTACCCCCACATTCCGTTTCCAAACACTACCGAAGGTTCTCGCTGCGTGCTTTGTCAAAACGATCTTGATCAACAAGCTCAAGTTCGCCTTCGTTCATTCGAAGAGTTCGTCAGAAGCGATTTACAGGTGCAAGCGGAGACTGCAGTTCGTCAACTTCAGGACCTGGAAACATCTCTGCTAATCCCACCCACCAGTGAATCGCTCCTTGCTAGAATTGACTCAATTGGATACATAAACGAACAATTGGGTCAAGCACTGATCGAGTTCTCCAACATACTTACAGCTCGTAGGCAATCAGTTCTCACTGCAACCAGTTTTGAAGAAATACTTTCCCTTCCCCGAAATGAAATTATCCAACTCCTCGATGCCCTATCCGCGGAATTGGAAACGCTCGCACTAGCATCTGATGAAGACGCGAGGGGACAAAATCGTGACCAGCTTGAAATTAATCGCCGCAATCTTTCTTCTCGAAAATGGTTAAGCCAACAGCGGTCCGCAATAGATGCAGAGATTTTGCATTTGAGAGAAATAAGCAGACTTCGAGTCGCTGAAGATCTTACAAATACAGCCGCTCTTTCTCGTCGCAAATCGGCCATTGCCGAAGAACTCATTACTGCCGCTTACGTCCAACGATTCAAAGATGAGTTGAAAACGTTGGGGGCTGAACGCTTGCTCGTCGATCTCAAGAAGACCCGAGCTGAAGTTGGGCGCGTGTACCATCGCATCACGCTCCGGAGTTCCACTGCCCAAGTACCGACTTCTGAAATCCTGAGCGAAGGCGAGTTGCGCATCGTCTCCCTTGCCGCTTTTCTTGCAGACACAGAAGGCCGCGGATCTCAGACGACATTCATATTTGATGATCCCATTTCGTCCCTCGATCACATTTACGAAGAAGCCACCGCTAAGCGTCTCGTCGCCCTATCTCGTTCCCGTCAGGTGCTCGTATTCACGCATAGGTTGTCATTGGTTGGCTTATTGCAAAAATATAGCGACAAGCTGAATATTCCCACTAATCTCGTTTGCTTGAGTCGCCTAAAAATCGGCGAGATTGCCGAACTCCCAATTAATCTCACCAAGACAAAACCCACAGTAAATCGACTCATCAGTGAAAACCTCGCTGCCGCCAAGCGAGCGTACCAGACGGATGAAGTAGCGTATGAAGCTCAAGCGACGTACATATGCCGTTCGATTCGCATCCTGATTGAGCAAGTTGTTGAATCTGATCTCCTCAACGGAATAGTGCGAAGATACAGCGCCGAAGTGCAGACTAAGAATAAGATCGAGTTCTTAGCAAAAATCACGCCCGAAGATTGCAGCTTTATCGATGATATCATGACGGCTTATTCCAGATACGAACACTCTCAATCTGAAGAGGCTCCGGTTGAGCTCCCTAATCCCGACCGACTTGAGGAAGATCTTCGGAACATACTAGCACTTATTGAGTCTCTTCAAAGCCGGCGGACGTGATCACTAATATTAAATGCTTCGTCGCCACCGCATCGGTCAGTCGATTCGCCATTAAGTGCATCAATTGTTTGTCGTCGAGGAATAGCCCAGCGACTCAACCCGATGGTTCCAACCGGCGACGACTATGCATACGCGGTGTAGCTTCACACTAAGCGATTGTCTTTTTTAGTGGCGGCTTGGAGGATCTTCGAAAAAGCCAAATTCGTTAGCTCCCGCTTCCACTCGCTCGTGATATTTCCGAACGACTCTCGCGCTCTGTTGCTGGTATTTTATCTTGGAGAGAATCTCTTCCTTTGAAATAGGTTTCCAAAAATGGACGTGTCGAATATAAGCCTTGAGGCAACACCTGCATATCCACAACCCTTCGCCGTTGAAGTCATTAAAAATCTCAAATCCATACTTAATATGTCTATTACAAAGATCACATACATAGCGCTCCTCAAGGATGACGCTCACGCATTTTTCCGTCCATTCCCATTCTACGAGAGCGTCATCAAACGTTTTCGAGACAGAGAATTCCGTCAAATTCTGTTGAAGTGTTTTTGTTAGTCTTGCCATACGATTCCTTCTTGCTATTGTTCATTTTCAGTGTGACACGCCACCCATTCGCCCTACTAGTAGAGTACTAAATATATTAAACGTGAAGAGCGCGGAACCCAGAGAACCGAATACGGGCTCGTCCGTTTTTAGGGCGGATATTTCTTGATTCCTGTTATTCATCGCAAAAAAACCTATACTCATCAACTGATCTCATTCACAGCTATAGCCTGTGTTTTCGTCACGTCTTCTGTGACAAGAGATTCAGGCTCCGCCATCAATAATACCTTTACCCCTCTCGGTTCATACGGAATAAACTCGATGTATCCTTTCCTCGCAAGCGCATTCAGGTAGTAACGTGTGTTCGCCTGATGCTTTACGAAAGTGTTGCGCGCAATTTCTTCCTGAGAAGCACTGCGCCCGTACGTTCTATTATATAGTGCCAAATAATTCAGCACGGTTCTTTGCTTCTCTGTCAGTGTCTTTTTCATTGTCGTCCTCATACTAATAGTGTTTTTCTATCCATAGGGTTGACCCGCTCACCTCTGGGATAACCCGGTGCCAACGCTGCCAGGATGAACTGAGAACGCTGGCACCATTTTCTACCGAAAACCCTTGATAATCCTGCACAATGGCAGAGTGGAACGAATGGCACATGTTTTTGAAAACTTTTCTATACACTGCATATAGCCTCCTCCTCTTTTTTTTACATTCTTTTTTAAAAAGTCGTGGCATCTGTGCCACTTCATCTTAAGTCATTATAATCTAGGGCGTTACGGTGCCAGAGAGGTCGGGCACCGCTTGGCATCCTTGCCATAAGGGCGCCTGTTTTGCTTCTACCATTGCTTTCAGCTCCTCCCGGAACTTCGCTGTGAGTTCATAACACATCTGACGGTTATTATTGATCTGTGGTCGTCTCTTCGTTAGCGATGGAAATACCTCCATATCTACCAGGCGTTTTAGAATTTTGGTACTTTCGAATCGGTGGTCCCTAAGCTGCCATTGTACCCAATCGACGGGCAAGAGTCCGTGTTGCTTCACAAATATCCGAGCTGTATGGTCAGCAGGTCCATTAGGATTGTATGAAGGATCGGCCATCATCATTCTCAGATTGTCGACGATAATGGAGGCAGCATCGTCGATTTCGTTTCCATTATTTCTGAACAGCGATTTTTCGGCCTCGGTGATCGGGACCGGGATGCTGTATCGATAACCCTGAAACACCATTCGATCATATCGTTCTTTCAGTTCAGTCCTGATATAGTTACCAATCCGATCAGCAAGCTTCTGCCCTAGACTCGGATCAATCGGCCCCTGTAATGGCTGGAATTCTACGACAAGGAATTGATTGTTCCGCTCACTGGTCGGCAACTCGGATGGATTGACGTAAATCGGGATTTTTGAATTTGAGAGAATGATGATGTTCAAATTGTTCTTCACCTGATATGGTTGTTGGTATTTTTTATTGACGACGTGTTCACTCGCTCCAATCAACGATTTCAAGTGAGAATAATGGATGGGGTTATCGGAGAAGGCTTCATCGGCAACGAGCAGCTTCTTTTCCACCTCATCAGTGAAGTTTGCAAGGAAGCCCCGCCAGAACTGAGATAGTGACGGATACATCGCCATGACCATCTCTGCGAAAGTGTTCTTGCCACAGCCGCGTTTCCCGGTTACGATCAGGATCGGTAACTTGGAGTAATTGCTGTGAGCATAGACGGCCAACCAGTCTTTGATTGCTGCAGCTTCTGTGCCAAATCGGCCAACCAGAAATCGGTCTACGAAGGCATTGTCGCTGATAAGTACAGCAGCGGGACTAACACTGACATCCACGCAGCCTGATTCGGGAGAGACGGTAAGCGTTGTATGAACTACCGAAGGATCGCCAAGATAGTTTACGCGTCGCAGTGCCGGCATGTGTTTTGTTTCAACGAGCGATGCGAAAATGCGGTCCTTGTCTGCCTTGTCAAATGCATCCGTCATAATGAATAATTTATCCTTTCCTAATTCAGACGATATAAATTCATTTTCCTGAATGACGAATTGGAAAATGGATTTGCCCACAGACCAGAAGGAGTCGAGTGCTTCTTCTACCGGTATAGATTCCCGTCGCATCCAGTACGTTTTATTACACGAAGAACAATGGATGAACGTATTCTTTGCACTCGATGAGATGTCGAGAAATGCTGAAGGGTTTGAATCTTCATGAAATGGGCAGAAAATTATCGTGTGCTCCTTAAGTTCAGACACGCTCACAGCAGATCCTTCAGTTGTCTTAACTAAAAGATTATTAGGAAATGCCTTTTCCACGAATTCGCGCATGTTCAATGTGATGGGATCACGGTCGACCTCATAATCTTTCCCATCAAGCCATAACTCAAAAAATGCTTCTTGCGGTGACGCAAAGTAGAAGCGAGCACCGTCAAGCGTATTCGGATCCCAAGCAGGAAACCGGTTTACACGAATTTCGGGGATAATCCGTTTGTAATCCTCAATAGAAAGAATCGGGCGATTGATAAATACCACGAGACGAAATCTATGCTGTGTTTCCGTATGACTCTTTGTAGTGAGAAGCGCATAGTTGATGCGAGCTTTGCGAAGGAGGGAACGGGCAGCTTCAATAGTCATCCCGGAGTCAATGTCGATGATGATAGATTCAGCCCGATCAAAATTATCTTCCAAGCGATGATCAGAGCGCCAGATGATGTTTGAATAATTGTGAGTCGTCAGAATGGATCCCAACTCTGTGAGTGAAACACTTTGTGCTTCAAACGCCGTGTTCAACTTCGGATCAGGATTGGCCGGAGCTAAACTCAGTGTAATCTTTTTGTTTTCGGAAGTTTGTTCCATGGATGTGTTTCCTTGTGAATGCACGCTCGACAAAAGCGAACGCGAGTCTCGGAGGAAGTTTCACGCGACGTTCAGCACAAAAGGCGAAGCCGGTGTCGTGAACTTCAAAACGATTATCCATCGGGGGAGTGCAACATACCGATGTGGGTGCGATGGATTTCATAAAAGCTTTCAGGGGAAATTTGGATCAGCCGAACGGAACTGCGAGGCAGGGTCGCTTGCGGGTGTGATGTATATGTTCTTATTTCTAACTATAAGTATAGGTCTTTTTCCGGAAACGTACAAGCGGAATCTCATCTTTTTTTGATCCCAAAATGGCCAAAATGGAAGAAAAATGGCCGTTGATTAAGAAATTTTAGCTTCCCGGGCCAGTATACACCATCGCCTCGGCGAGAGATCGCGGTCGATAAGCGAAATAAAAGCGATTTTGCTTCAGCCGGATCCGTTCGTTCTCCATTCTGTTTCACCGCAAGCAGTCTGGCGGGAGATCCACATGACGATGCTTCTACTTCGGAGTAACGGCGGGCCGGCGGGTCGAATTCGAGGTGCGAATGTGAGACGGTATTTTTTTTTCTTCATCCTTATGGCGAAGATTTGACCGAATCCCATAATCCGGCAATTGCAAATAAATTTCATCAGATCAAAAACTCCATTATAACCATCCCGCCGGATATATAAATATCAGTCACCTCGGCGAATAAAGCCTGTCGATGCACCCCGAAAGGATAAACAGAATCGACGTGCGAAGAATGTGCTGATGGGTGGATATTAACTCATGAGCACATTGCGTCTCGCTTTTCAATTCAAAACAAATTGCTTTTTTTATGTTTGTGAAGGAAAATTTGTCTTGACATTTATTTTGCGAATTTATACATTTTCCACGAGTAATGAAGTTTTATGCAATTGTCGGAAAGGCGGGGTGACATTGCAGTCAGGGTAGCAAATTACTTCCATCCTCTCTGCATTTCGCAGAAACGAAGTCCAGAATATTTTTTGTGCCCTATGTTGTCTACAGAGAAACTATTCATCCCCCTCCCAGCTTTTTTGCATCGAGTTGGAGGAGATGCATTCTTTGATTATCTACGGTCCCCAATTCATATTCTAAAATGAAAACAACGTCATTCGTTTTGTTTATTCTATTTTCTTTTTGTGCGCTCACATGCAAGAAAAATCCAGTTGCCCCATCTTCGCCCACCGGATCTGACACGACAAGCCATGCATTTACATTTCAGACATTTACATTTGGCAACGCTGGAGGAAGCATATTAAACGATGTGGCGATTATTAATGACACAGTTGTTTATGCAGTGGGAGGAATTTATCTGGCTGATTCAGCAGGTCAGTATGACCCGGAGCCATATAATCTGGCGATTTGGAGTGGAAATTCTTGGACTACTCAAAAGGTGCCATATAACTACCAAGGCCAACCTTTCTATCATCCTATCCAATGTATATATGGCTTTGCTCCAAAAGACATTTGGCTAGCTGGTAATGGTGTGCAGCACTGGGATGGAGTGCAATTCAACGAAGTCGATCTCCCACTCTCGCTTTGGGGGCAAAATCTAATCAACAAGATATGGGGAGCCAACAGCACTAACTTATATGTGGTTGGCAATGGAGGTTCAATTGCCCACTACGACGGCAGCAGTTGGACTAAGATCGAAAGCGGAACAAATCTGCCAATCAATGACATCTGGGGCGTTCAAAACTCTGCTGGCCAATGGGAAATTCTTGCAATAGCCTCAAATCCTGATTCCACCGCCAATATGATCCTGCAAATCCATCCTGACAATTCCGTTTCCCAACTCAGCACTAATGGACTCTTACCTTTTGCTAAAGGCATCTGGTTCGTTCCTGAAACGAAATATTATGTTGTCGGCTCCGGCGTCGGTCAAAAGTCATCGCTCAGTGACCCAAGCTGGAGTGTCTATCCGTCGGGTGTCGTAACAAGCTACGCATCGGGAGGTGTTCGAGGAAACGGCACCAATGACGTGTTCGTAGCGGGAAGTTTTTTTGAGTTAGTTCATTACAATGGGAGCACTTGGCACAACTACAAGGATGCTATCCCTTACACCGCTGGGGCATTGGGACGAATAGCCGTAAAGGGAAATCTCATGGTTACAGTCGGGTTGAGCGGGCAAAATGCAGTGGCCATCATCGGAAAGCGATAGTGAAAACGGGGGGAATGAAAAAATAGGCCAAATTAACTTTGGTAATCACTTTGTCATCAGAAATGAGTTCGAAATGATAGAAGAAGGGAGGATACCGCCATGACGGAGAAATAAAACGGCGACAACGTGGATCAACACGCCGCCGCCGCTACAACGCAAACGAAGGAGCCGTTTACCTTACACCCTCGCGGGTGCAGAGCGCCTTTTTGTTTGCAATGGCTAATATAACAAAAAGTGGAACTTTAAAAAACACTTTTTATTGAAAGGAGAGAAGTTATGAAATTCCGAAGGGTTCAAAGAATATTATACATGAGCATTTTATTGTTCATGATATCGACTATAAGTTTTTCTCAACAGACACCGATTAATCCCACATTTACAACTTACGGCGCAACATTATTCACCGACATGACTCGCAATGGAGTGGATACAAGCTATATCAAAACTAATATTAACTATATAGGGGCAACCGGTGTTACTAATGATGAATATTCTTCTTATGACGTAATATATAAATTTGATTTGTCAACAATACCGCCGGGTTCAGTCATCGATTCTGCAAAATTGACTGCATGGGTGTCAAACGATTATTATCCAAATGACGGTAATGGCCATGCTTACGTATTCTATGTAAACTGGTCTGGTCTTTCTATAAATCCGGTTACACTGAACGGAGAAGATCTCTTTAACGATGCGTTTGGAACTGCTGGTGTAACAAGTGGGGATTATGGGGACACAGTCCGGAACGTCAACGTTGTTAGCGATGTTCAGAACTCATTGCAACAAGGGTATGTTTGTTTCGGGGGAGATAGCCCTTATGGAGGAGGTTACGGTGAATTGCGCAGTGATTGCGAACTACACTTAACCTTGCATATTGTCTACCAGCTAGCGATAAACGTGAAAGTTTATCAAAATTTCAGCACGAGCGTTTCAACCGGAGGAACCGTAGGATATTGGGAAGGAGGGCCTAGCTTTGCCTCGATCAACGTTGGTACCCCGGTACCGCTAGGTGCGGGCATAGCCGCTTTTCTTGGTACTCAGAGCATTGTCTTCAACCCCCACACGTATAACAATGAAAAATACAATGAATGGTACGAAGGTAGCGCAGTCGAGCCCGATGTATTGAACCAACACGAGTTCACTGTGGGAGCGGGTTTTCCCAATAGTGTGACATCGCAGTTAGAGCCAATCGTAAGTGGGCCATCCGTTCATGTTAATCTTCTAGAGGGAGGCAACCTCACTAGTCCTACCGTTCAGTTCGCCGATCCGTGGTATATTAATTATCCCGACTCAAAGTATAATAATCTACGCAATCAGGGGATTAGCGCACCACCTATCACCCGGTCTGCTCCGTTTACACCAGATCTTACTACTCAATTTGATCAAGGCTATACCTACAAAGGAGTATTCTTGTATCAGAGTGGTCCACCATACTGGACTCCACCTTATTATTCAATCAATGCGCCATCACCGCAATCGCTCACTATCAATGGTCAGAACTTTTCCTCTATTTTCCAGAACTGGACAACGTCAAGCGCATCAGTGTCGCAGCCGACGAGCGCAACTACGCCGGTTGTGTTTACAAGCAGCGGTGGAAGTGTTACCGCCAATTACAAAGGCATCCATCTCTCCAACGATGCCTCCGCTTTCACGGACAACAGCGTGAAGAAAGTCGTAGAAACAACCGATGGAGTATTACATCAAGTTTATACCAGCTCTATGGCCGGAGTGTCGCACGTGTGGTACGAAACCAGCACCAATCAAGGCACTACATGGAGCCTTATGAACAACGGGCAACCCTTAGATGGCACTAATGGTGGCAAGTGTCCATCCATCGCGGTTGATAACACTCTAATAAATCAGGACGGCTACGGTGTGGTCATCGTTTTTCAACAGCAAGGCGCACAGGGTGGCGTAAGCGGCAGCACCTTCACTCTTCAGTTGATGAATTTTTTTCAACATTTGAGCAATTATAATACCATCAATATGACACAAACGCTTTTTTCCGAACCGAAAGACGCGTATTCCACCACAAATGCTAACCCAAACATAGTGTGGGGTGATGCTAGCGGTGATTTCCTTGCAACATGGGAAAGAAAGAATACTTATCAAACGGACACTGCCGGAATTAATTATGAGTACGGTCAGTTGAGCAATAATGTCTACACAATATACGGTGGTTCTCCCAATCATGTTATTGGAACGGACGCTAACTCAATCTACGCTTCGATCTCTTGCAATTACGGCGCTACTCCTAATTCCTGGGGGTATGACCTTGCTTATCATCTTGCGTGGGAAGAGTATGTAAACAGCACGACGAGTCATATCAATTGGTGTGCATTAATAGAATTTTTGAATCCAATATCTATATGGCAGTATACGCCAGATTTATCTCTATTTGATAACATTACTAAACAGAGTTCCTATGTATTAAACGTTCGTCCATCAGTTATCGCACTTACCGATACAAATGCAATGGTCTGGTGGACAGGCGACATCGACGGCCACGGAACGTATTATAATGTGAATGCTGTGGGGACCAATCCGTCAACTCATTCAGCATTTTCATTTGGCGGCGCTGCCGTAAGATCGGTTTCTGCGAATTCGGCAGGTAATACATCCAATTACTATGTTGCTTACAGTATGAATTATCCTAGTTCAAATTGGTATAACAGAGCTGCACTCGGGAGTGCCTTCTACAACTTTGTTACTCTGAACACTACGGGGCAAGATATTCAGTTGAGTAATGGGCCTTCCAGCTCAAGTATGTATGTATCGTCATACTCTCCATTTAGCCTTCCCTACTACTTTAATACTTCGCAAAGCTTGAATGCTGGAGGTCTCAGTAAGGAAAATTCCAATCAGGAGTTCTATATAAGAGGAATATCACTTAAAAGGGGGGCGTTAGGGCTTTCGTACTTCTTTGAAGACCTCGTTGTTGACGGGAACTCAATCGATTTTGTCGATGCACCCGACAGCACTGACTATGGAATTCTCGGAAACGTCAACAAGGTATTTGTGACCAAGCCTTTTGCCATCAATAGCAATTCAAACTTCTCTTTTACCGAATATTCAGGATTTGCTGATTCCACCGTTGCGGCCCAGGTGCTTGGGACAAGCGGATACGCCGCTTACAAAGTGGAACTGGTAGACAATGCAACTAATGCGGTAATCGGAACGATAAGGAATACCACGATGAAATCATCGAATGCCGCTGCCTCAAGCGTCGTTCCCTGCATATTAAACACGAGGGGCGTCGGGTCGAGGACAGTGGTGGTGAGGATTACGTACACCACGAATCTGGACAGCGTGAAGACTGGTCTGATGAAGGGCTATGCCACGGTGAATCCGACGGCAGGTCTTGCAAAAGCTTCGCTGAACGAATTGACGTTGGGAGAATTGGACGTTCCAACGAGCTACGCCCTTGACCAGAACTATCCGAATCCATTCAACCCGTCTACCACGATCAATTATCAGATTCCGAAGGACGGTCTTGTGACACTGAAAATCTACGATGCGCTAGGTCGTGAGGTGAAAACATTGTTAGACGAATACAAATCCACCGGCAAGTATTCGGTACAGTTCGACGCGTCGCATCTTGCAAGCGGCGTCTATTTTTATTCGATCCATGCAAGCGACTTTGTAGACGTAAAGAAGATGATGTTGATTAAGTAATCACTCTTTCGTTAGTCGCTCAAAACGATCCCCGAATCAGATGATGTTTCGGGGATTTTTTATTTACAAGAACGAACCAAGGCAGCCGATGCAATGATTGCAATTGCGGATCGATTCGCATACATTTAACACAGTTTACGCACCGACACCGTCTAATACTTGAGCGGTGGGGTAAAGGATTGCGAACATCATAAGCGCCCTGTCTGAACTATAACAGCAATGATAAGACGCCAAAGGCCTTCAGAAAAAATTTCCCCACCAAAAATTAGGAACCGTTTTTGCAGGGGGAAAGGAGGACCCACATCTTCGGCAAGCAGTGCTGGTGCAAGACGGAGGGCTTCATGGGAAAATGAATACGCCTCAATACCGAGACCGGGGGAGTGGGGTATCAATAACGAACGGAATATATGGATTCAATCGGACTCAAACTGAAACGAATAAAGACCTCGGGGATCAAGTATCATCCCGACAATTTTGAATCGTTAAGGCGAGCTGTCGCTGATTCAAACGACCACGCCTTGGCGGGCCTGTGGTTCGACATTTGCGAGCAGTGGCTCGAAATGGTATACATAAAGATTGCAAAGACTGAGGAGAGATCGAATATAGATTCAACTTGGAGATCACATTGGGAAGAAGCATTCAAAGCAAAAAAGAATCTTGAGCAAGAGATTGAAAGATTGCGAGCTGATTTCGGTTTTGAACGGTTACGGCATTCTACTGGAGCCAGAAAAACGGCAGGGAAACGACAATCTGGTCCGCCACAACCAACAGCCGACGACTTGTTGACTGCAGTGCAAGCGGCGGAGTTTCTTGGTATAACAATAACATATTTGTACAAACTCTCAAGCAAAGGAGCTCTCGCGAAATACAAGCCAGGTGGAAAAATCATTTTCTTTTCGAAAACAGAACTGGAGGCGTACAAGACAAGGAACAGAACTCCATCCGTTACTGAAATCGTCGCTCAAGGTAGAAAGAGATAGCAGTGCGAGAGCGCGTCGATAAGTATTGTATTTGATCTTTTTTCACGTACATTTGTCAGTAGAATGGTTCAATTGTCTGATGGTATGAGCATTTTTATTGCACATTTATTGCACGATATAGAAATAGATAAAATACCCTTTATTTACAATAGCAAAATTGCGGGAGTAATTCAGTGGTAGAATGTCAGCTTCCCAAGCTGGACGTCGCGGGTTCGAGTCCCGTCTCCCGCTCTAAAATTTGGACGCTTAGCTCAGTCCCAAGGGGACTTCGCTGGAGAATCCATCAAGATAAAAACTGGACGCTTAGCTCAGTTGGTTCAGAGCGATGCCCTTACAAGGCATAGGTCGTAGGTTCGAGCCCTACAGCGTCCACAATGCATTACGTGTACATTCTTTACAGTGAACGACTTGATAGATATTACGTTGGCCGGACGGAAAATATCGAAAAGCTGAAGCGATCGATCGAGAAATAGGGATTAAGAAAAGGAAAAGCCGTCGTTATATCGAGAAGTTGGTTCAGAGCGTCCCGTCTTGCCTATAGGCAAGACGGGAAGGTCGTAGGTTCGAGCCCTACAGCGTCCACAATGCATTACGTGTACATTCTTTACAGTGAACGACTTGATAGATATTACGTTGGCCGGACGGAAAATATCGAAAAGCGTATTGATGACCATAATGCAGGCCGTTCGACGTACACGCGGCGAGGCAGACCATGGAAAGTAGTTTATGAAGAAGAGTTCGAACGAAAAGCTGAAGCGATCGATCGAGAAATAGAGATTAAGAAAAGGAAAAGCCGTCGTTATATCGAGAAGTTGGTTCAGAGCGTCCCCGTCATTCCACAAGAATGACGGGGTAGGTCGTCCCGCTTCCAGCGGGACAGCGTCCACAATGTGCTATGTTCCCATCCTCCAAGAATTTTCGCCACCCCAAAAGCTCTACTGTCGCGCACTGCTTGTCCGCTTACTCAATGACCCGGCATTATTTGCTTTGCGTTGATGTGAGCTGCTCGGCTTAAACCTTGGAGCATATCGGGTGTCGGACTTGACGATACAGATGGGTTTGGTGATCTTGTGGGATGGCTGCTGATAATATAGTGAAGAACAGATAGTGTGGAGGGATGATTCTGCGTTGTTCTTCACTGAGTGCGTCGAATTTTATAGGAGGTATGTATGCGGTGGTTTGGTTTCTCTCTACTCATCGTTGTCTTTCTTGCCGGATGCGATTCCAGCCAGGGCATCGCTCCCACAAGCAGCACTACCACTGGCACCGGCATTGCTCCATCTGTCGTGTGGACTGACCCGTATCCCGGCGCAGTCGGTCCTAACATTATGGAACCGGGTAATGTCGTGAGAATCCGGTTTAGTACGCTCATGGATACACGCTCTGTTATCCATGGTGTAACTATATCGCCGGTCAACCAGGGCGTTTTCATCGATACGTCTGCCGCATATCCAATAGAGGGGACAACATTCGCGTTTCCCCTCACCCCAACCCCCTTTTGGTTGACCTACGTGTTAGACCCGGTTATTAACTCCCGTTTTCCGGCGGGCTATCAGGTATATAACTCGTACTTCAAAGTAGGACAGGCTTACACAATAACCATCGATTCTACCGCGATGGATATTTATGGAGATCTTTTTGGCGCGGCGGCCTATTTTTTATTTACGCCCGAGCCGTCTTTTCGTGTAACCGACACATACCCGTTTAACAATGATACGGCTGTCTCACGGTCAAATCCGTACATCACCGTTCGTTTCAATTCCGTGATAGACACGACAACCGCCAAATCTTCATTTACTCTCACTCCTCCGGTCGGAGGGAATGCAAGCATCTATTATGGCACGTGGGGATTGTCCTGGTCGCTCCCCTCGGGTTCCATGCTGGCGTCTGAAACAAAGTATACGGTTACGATCGGCACTTCGATAAAAGATGTCAATGGAAATGCACAACCGTCGCCGTATTCGTTTTCTTTTACCACTGCACCGTAAGCGATGCGGCGTTAGTACGGTTTCTGATGTATACCTCGCATGTAATTTTTTGATCGATCCGGCGTTGAGGACTTCGGCATTTTCTTTTACTCCGTCTCCCATTGGAACGCTGCCGAACAATTGATTATCGTTTACCGTTACTTCAAAGTCGCCCCTAGCAAGTTGCTGAAAAACACTTTTATGAGCCACTAAGTCGCGAAGACACGAAATAATTTTAAGCAAATCGCTATCTCAACCGTTGATGATATTGGCGACAATAGTTTTTGAAATTTCTTAGTGACGTTGTGTCTTCTGCCAACGGCATCTCCCAACGGGATCGCTTCGCGAACTTTGGGAGTGGCAAGCTTCATGGACTTTTTCATCACCCTGCTATTGCTGAATACGCCGTGTACCCTGCAGTTCCAATTCCTTTGCACGCGAACAACGGTACAGTCGTTGCGCATCCCTGCACTTTTTCATACACAACAGGAAACTAATCAGAGTGAAATTTTGTCTTTCACTTAGCATCGGTTTTATTGCTCTTGCGGCAGCCGTTCCGGCATTCTCGCAAGCGCCGCCGTGGGCTCTTTCCCATCAACATCCGACCTATCCTTTCCGTGAATTCATTCTGGGGGTCGGACAGGGAACGGGTGAGAAAGGGAACGAAACCGCGAAACGCCTCGCACAATCGGATATTGCAACGCAAGTGCGGATGAAAGTGCAGATGGAAATTAAGAACATTCAGCAAGTGTACGGAATCAACCCGAACCAGGAATCGTATGCGGATTTTAAAATCAAATCGGCCTCAGTAGTCGAAGAGGAACTCACGGGTGCGGTCATAGTGGAGACGGCCTTTGATACGTCGACGAACACGACGTATGCGTTGGCTGCGTTAAACAAGGAAAAATTTTCCGCAGCAATGACCGCAGAGTTGACGGAGGGATGGAATCATGCGAAGGATCTTCAGCGTACCTCGAAAGATTTTCTTCGCCGGGGAAAGATCACTGAAGGAGTTCAGAGTCTCGTCGAAGCTCGGTCGGATGCGATGGAACTCCTCCCGAAGCTCGCTCTCCACGACGTGCTCGCAAGTGTGCCATTTCGCACGGAGGCGTCCCTGGGTCCGTCGGCATTAGCATCCAGTATACGCAATGCCCTTTCCAGTGTCCGCATTGAAAAGCGCGGAGGAGACAAGCAGAAAGGGAAGATAGGAGAAAACTTTCCGGAACCGTTCATCGTGCAGGCCACTGCGAATGACGGTGAAAATTCTGTTCCTGTTGCCGGCGCCGCTATCGTGTTCTTGAATTCATCCGGAGAGCAGTTTGGGGAAGCAATCACAGACGCGAAGGGGACGGCCTCATGTTCACTGAAGGCGAAAGGAAACATCGGGAAGCGGCTTCGTGCCCGCTTATCGCTGCCGTTATTAGGCAAGGAATTTTCTTCAAGCCTGAATTCTTCCTCGGTAGAATTTGACTGTGTTTTGCTCGATGCGGATGTGGCATTCAGCGTGAAGATTGACGTGCGATCTTCCAAAGTGAATGACGCCCTTCGTTCCGTTGTTGTCGATGCAGCGACACACGCAGGGTATCATATTGTGGACATGTCCCGGTTCATGTTGAGGGTGGGATTTCAAAGTACATCGCCGGCAACGGTCGAGGGGGGCGACGGGACACTGTACAGCGTCTCATCCGTTTTCACAGTGACGCTCATCGACAAGGATTCGAACAGAACAATCGGCTCGATTGCCGGCAAGTCGCAGGGAGTCGCAAAATCACAAGATGGAGCGGTTGAACAATCGGCTCATGGGGTGAAACTTGACGTCGCTGAATTTGTCTCCCTTCTCGAAAAAGCGAAGAACTGAAGGCATAGATACTTCTACTCGGATGAAATTCTTTCCGCCGCTTTCATCGAGGCTTTACCCGTTTTATCAATAGTGATTTGACGCATTGAGGACATGAAAGACCGACACCACGATCCATACGCAGCATTACGCTTTAGCGAATTTCGCAACCTTGTCCTTTCGTCGTTCCTGCTCACGATTGCATTGATGATGCAGGAAGTCGCGATCGGCTACGAGCTCTATAGAATTACGCACGACCCGCTCGCGTTAGGATTGATCGGACTTGTGGAGGCAGTTCCATTCATTTCGTTTTCGCTGTTTGGAGGACACATTGCGGACCGTCACAGCAAACGAAAAATTCTTTTATGGAGCGTCGCCTGCATCGCGCTCTGTTCGACAATTCTCCAGTTCATTTCGCGAAAACAAAACTCTCTCGCTCCGGCAGTGCTGCTGCTCACCATTTACGCAACGATCTTTGTCATCGGTCTCTGCAGGGCGTTCCAGTCTCCCACGGCGACCTCGCTCCGCGGATTTCTCGTTCCGTTTGAACATTATGAAAACGCCGCAACGTGGAGCAGTTCGGCATGGCAAATAGGGGCTGTCATCGGACCGGTGATCTCCGGATTTTCGTATGCATGGTTCGGGTTTTCCAATACGCTTGTTGTCGTTGTCGTTCTCGTTGTCGTCGCCTTCTATTTGTATTCAAAAATCGGCGACAGGCCTCTGCCGGAGGTGAAACAAAAAATCAATCTGGTTGATAGCATCAGAGAAGGGATCGGCTTCGTCTACAAGACCAAGGTGATTTTGTATTCCATTTCGCTCGATTTGTTTTCGGTGATGTTTGGCGGAGTGATGGCGATTCTTCCAATTTATGCGCAGGATATTCTTCACGTCGGTCCGGAAGGTCTCGGCATTTTGCGCGGGGCTCCGTCGCTTGGCGCGGTGCTGACGCTCATGGTGCTTGCCAGAGTTTCTGCGATGGAACATCCGTGGCGCAACTTGTTGGCAGCCATTACCGGATTCGGCATTTGTATCGTGGCCTTTGCCGTTTCGCCGTGGATGATTTTGTCCGTCGTGATGCTATTCTTCAGCGGAGCGTTCGACAGCGTAAGCGTCGTTATTCGCCATACTCTGCTTCAGACGCTGACGCCCGACGATTTGCGGGGAAGGGTGATGGCGGTGAATGGGATATTTCTCGCCGCTTCGAACGAGCTGGGGGGATTCGAGTCCGGCCTTGCCGCAAAACTCATGGGGACTGTTCCGTCTGCCCTCTTCGGCGGACTGATGACACTCGGTATTGTTACATGGGTGTATACAAAATCGAAGGGTCTCTTTACGATTCAGCTTTCGAAAAAGAGGAATTGAGTTTGCAGAATTCCGATGGCACAGTACTGACGTCGTGTCTTACCGTGAATGCGGTAAGACCGTCATGTCGGGCAAAATCCAGGATCAGCTTTTCGAGCCGATCCTGGACCATACAACTCTCTCCCTAATCTGTTTTTATCCGCCAATTAAACAAGCACGTTGACGGTGCTTCCGCTCGAACTGGTGCTCCCGATCGGGGCGGTTACGCCTGTTGTGGATGTGGCAGTAGATTGGCTCGGAGCTCCGCCGCCATGATGGTGATGATGACGATGAGTTTTGCCCGTCGACTGCATATCTTGCGCAAGTTTCTTAAGTGCCGTTTGCGCGCCGTTAAGGTCGCCGGATTGAAGAGCTTTCCCCAACGCCGCAAAATCTTTGCCGAACTGGCTTTGCTGTACGCTGGCCTGTTGTCCTGTTGTCCCCTGAGATGCTTGCATCAAACTCTGAATTTGCGAAAAGGCGCTCTGCGCACTTTGCAAATTTCCCGATTGAAGCGCCGCCGCCAAACTCTGGAAGTCGCTTCCCATTGTGGATGAACTGCTTTGCGTACTGCTCAAGTACGGGTTTGCGTTCGCAGAAATTCCCTGCACTGACATAATTCCTCCTCAAGATATTTTGCTGATTGGCTGAGAATAATATTCCTTAGCCCGCTAATGAATATTATCGACCAATTTATGGAGAACTTTAGCCGGTTACGGAGCTATTATCGATGGCGAGCGGCTCCCCGCCCTCTTTTATGAATACACCGTTCATCGGCCGTCCGCGAAAAATCGATGAAAAGAGGAGTTTCAGCCGCATGAATGTCTTATCCTCAAGACTTAACTCAAATGGGCGGAATCCATACGCCATAAAAAAGTAATGGAAATAATGACAAAAAATTCATACATAAAGGGGGTCGCAACGCAGAAGGGCGAACGTGAAGTGGTATTCCCCTCAACTTTTCGGAGAATATTATGAATGGAAAGTTCTTTGTAGCAATGTGTGTCGTTATGCTGACCTTTGTCCGATATCAATCGGGAAATGACAAGAAAAAGGAGTTTGTCCCCGTGGCCTCAAAACAATTTGGAAAATTATCAGATGGAAGAGAAGTTGTCTTATATACTCTTCAAAACAAGAATAATGCGACTGTCACAGTGAGCACTCTTGGCGCCTCATTGGTGTCGATAAACGTTCCTGATAAAAAAGGAGTTGTCGGCGACGTCATCCTTGGCTATGATAATGCTCAAGGGTATGTTGATGACATTTCTTATTTTGGGGCGATCGTTGGGAGGTACGGCAACCGCATCGCGAAGGGAAGATTTTCGCTGGATGGGAAATCATATCAGCTCGAAACCAACGACGGGGTGAATCATCTGCACGGCGGCAAGAATGGCTTCAACCGGAAATTATGGGAGGCAACAATAAATGAGAAAGCCCCCTTTGCCTCTGTCACGATGCGCTGTACAAGCCCGGATGGAGAAGGGGGCTACCCGGGAAATGTAACGCTCGCTGTTACCTATACGTGGAGCGACGAGAACGAACTCACTATTGACTACAGCGGAACCACCGACGCGCCGACAATCTTTAATCCTACTAACCACGCGTATTTCAACCTGACCGGGAATCCCGGGAACACAATTCTTGCCCATGAAGTGATGATTGCCGCAGATCAGTTTACTCCGGTTGATTCCGTGCTGATTCCGACGGGGAGACTTCAGAACGTTGAGGGAACTCCGTTCGATTTTCGTTCGCCGAAACGGATCGGGGACAGAATCAACGATCCTTATGAGCAGCTTAAATTGGCGGGAGGGTACGACCACAATTGGGTGCTGCACGGGTACAACAAAACCGTGCGCCTTGCAGCAACCGTGTATGATCCAAAGAGCGGACGCTATATGGAAGTCCTGACCGATCAACCGGGCGTGCAGTTTTATACTGGAAATTTTCTTAACGGGTCTCGCAAAGGAAAAGAAGGGATCGTGTATCAATTCAGGTCGGGACTCTGCTTTGAAGCGCAGCACTTTCCCGATTCACCCAACAAGCCGCAATTTCCGTCTGTCGTCCTGAGACCCGGTGAAACATATCGGCAGACTACCAAGTACCGTTTTTCGACAAAAGGCTAAAAGCATGCGCGAAAACCCTGCGTCGCTGTGTGACAACATAATTATTTCACAGAGAAGCACAGAGGTTGCACAGGGAACCACGGAGAAGAAGCCCGGAGACTAGACACTTGTAATGGGAGCTCGTTTCAATGAGCAAGTATGCCATCGGATTAGATTTTGGAACAAACTCATGCCGTTCGCTCATTATTGATGTCGCGAATGGAAGAGAATTAGCAACAGACGTTTTTCCGTATCCTTCCGGTACCGACGGAGTCATTGTGGATTCTGCGGACCCGCACATGGCGCGGCAAAATCCTGCAGACTACCTGACAGGTATTGAAGTTTCCGTCAATGAAGCAATGCTCAAAGCGAAAAAGGCAGAATCAAACTTCTCTCCGCGCGATGTCATCGGCATCGGTGTAGACACGACGGGAAGCAGCCCCATGCCCGTCGATGCGGAAGGACAAGCGTTATGCTTCACTAAAAAGTTCGAACATGATCCCGCGGCTATGGTATGGCTCTGGAAAGACCATACGAGTTATGCAGAGGCAGCTCAGATCACCGAGACTGCGACAAGGATGCGTCCCGAATACATGGCGAAGGTCGGCGGGACATATTCTTCAGAATGGTTTTGGAGTAAAATTTTCCACTGCAAGAACACGGCTCCGGAAGCATTTCAAGCGGCTGGCAGTTTCGTTGAAATTTGTGATTGGATTCCCGCAGTGCTTGCGGGTACAACCCATCCAAAAACAATGAAGCGGAGTATCTGCGCTGCCGGACACAAAGCGATGTTTAACGAACAATGGGGGGGACTTCCGGACGAGGCGTTTCTTGAATCGCTTTCACCAGGATTGGGCGCATTGCGCGGTCGACTGTATTCCCGCGCATATTCAGCCGATGAAAAAATCGGAACTCTCGCTCCGGAGTGGGCGAAAAAATTAGGATTGCCGGCAACCGCTGCGATTGCCGTCGGGGCGTTCGACGCGCACATGGGCGCGGTCGGCGCAGGAATCCGGCCCGGTACGTTGGTAAAAATTCTCGGCACGAGCACCTGCGATATTATGATCCAGCCGAACAGCGCCCCTCTTTCCGATATTCCCGGCGTGTGCGGAATTGTCAACGGCTCGGTCATGGACGGCTATTACGGAATCGAAGCGGGTCAATCTGCCGTCGGCGACATTTTTCTCTGGTTCATCAATAATCTTGTGCCGGAGAAATACGGGACAACGGCGGACGAGAAATTCAAGAATCTCGAACGTGCGGCGGAACGGCTGAAACCGGGAGAGAGTGGATTGATCGCTCTCGATTGGAACAACGGCAACCGCACAATTCTTGTCGACGTTCGCTTGTCAGGCCTGCTGATCGGACAAACGCTCCACACGCAGCCGCATGAAATTTACCGCGCACTCGTGGAGGCAACGGCATTCGGCGCGCTGCGCATCATCGACCGGATCGAAGAATACGGCGTCCCGGTAAAAGAGGTCGTTAATTGCGGAGGGCTTGCCGCAAAAAATCCGCTGCTCATGCAGATTTATGCCGACGTTTCCGGACGCCCGATGAAAATATCCCGGAGCGAACAAACACCCGCACTCGGAGCTGCAATGTTCGCCGCCGTGGCAGCCGGAAAAGAATCGGGAGGATATGCTGCAATTCAAGAGGCGCAGCGGGCGATGTCGGGAGTGGAAAAGACGTATTTGCCCTCTGAAAAAAACCATCACACATATATCGATCTCTACAAATTATATTGCCAATTGCACGACGCGTTTGGAACGAAGGCATGGAACGGTTCGATGTATGGCGTGATGAAAGAATTGCTTGCGTTGAGAGATTCAGCTCGAAAGGGAAACTGATGGTTGAACAATTGAAGAAGAAAGTTTTTGAAGCGAACCTGGCGTTGGTGAAATACAACCTTGTCTCGTTAACGTGGGGAAATGTGAGCGGTATTTCCCGCAGCGACGGACTGATCGTCATAAAACCGAGCGGTGTGGACTACGAAAAACTCTCGGTGAAGGATATGGTTGTGCTCGACCTCAACGGGAATATCGTAGAAGGGAAGCACCGCCCGTCGTCGGACACGCCGACCCACATCGAACTCTATAAAGCTTTTTCTTCTATCGGCGGAATTGCGCACAGCCACAGCGAGTACGCAACGATTTTTGCGCAGGCGTGCCGAGAAATACCCTGTTTCGGAACGACCCATGCCGATGCATTCCACGGGCCGGTCCCGGTGACCCGGTTTTTGACGAAGGGCGAAGTCGACAACGAATACGAGATCAACACAGGGAGACTCATCGTTGAACGGTTTTCGAACCTTGATCCTCTCGCGGTTCCGGGTGTTCTTGTTTCTGGACACGCGCCGTTCACGTGGGGTATGGATGCTCGTGATGCCGTCAGAAACAATTTGATCCTTGAACGGGTTGCGTCGATGGCCCTCCGGGCACTCGCCTTAAATCCGAATCTCTCTCCGCTTCCGGAGTATTTGCTTGAAAAACATTTTTCAAGGAAACACGGGCCCGATGCATATTATGGACAGACAAAGAAATAGAATCTCAAGATTTCCATTATACACCGGTACAGCCGGCTACCACTAGTAGTTTGCTGAAGAACATTTTTATGAGCCATTAAGTCACGAAGGCACGAAATGAGCTTGCCCCGATAATTTTTTAGTGACGTCGTGCCTTCTGCCGAAGGCATCTCCCAACGGGATCGCTTCGCGAACTTCGTGAGTGGCAAGCTGCACGGACTTTTTCATCACTCTGCAAGTAAAGGAACAGACCTATGATCGATCTCAAACACTATGAAATTTGGTTTCTTACCGGAAGTCAACACTTGTATGGTCCGGAGACGCTCAAAAAAGTCGATAGGGATTCTCAAATTATTGTCGACGGACTCTCCAACTCTTTGCACATCCCGGTAAAAATTATTTTTACACCGGTGCTCACAACACCGGAAGCGATCGCAAAGATTTGTCTCGAAGCGAACAATGCGCCGTCGTGCATCGGCGTAGTTGCATGGATGCATACTTTTTCTCCGGCAAAGATGTGGATCGGCGGACTAAAAGTTTTGAATAAGCCGCTGCTCGACCTTCATACTCAATTCGGCCGCGATATTCCGTGGGGAGAGATCGATATGGATTTCATGAACCTCAACCAAACTGCCCACGGCGGAAGAGAATTCGGCTTCATAACGGCACGGATGAAAAAGCCGCGGAAAGTTGTTGTCGGTTTTTGGCAGGATGAAAACGTACAGAAAAAAATTGGCACATGGTCTCGTGCTGCGGCGGGATGGGCGGATAGTCAAGGCATGAAGGTCGCCCGGTTCGGCGACAATATGAGGTACGTCGCTGTCACGGAAGGGGACAAAGTAGAAGCGGAGATGAAGTTCGGTTACGCTGTGAACGGCTACGGCCTCGGTGATTTGGTCGGCGTGATGAAAAAAGTAACCGATGCAGAAATTGCTGCGCTCCTTACCGAATACGAAGGGAGATATGAACTTGTCTCATCGCTCCGCAAGGATGGGGAGAAACGTCGATCGTTGCAGGAAGCGGCTCGCATTGAATTGGCGCTGCGGGCTTTTCTGAAAGATGGGAATTTTAAAGCGTTCACGACGACGTTTGAAGACTTGCATGGACTTGAACAACTGCCGGGGCTTTCCGTCCAGCGGTTGATGGCGGAGGGATATGGTTTCGGCGCGGAAGGAGACTGGAAAACGGCCGCACTGCTTCGCGTGATGAACGTGATGGGGAGCGGGTTGAAGGGAGGGACATCGTTCATGGAAGATTACACATACCATCTCGACCCGTCCGGAAAACAAGTTTTGGGTGCGCACATGCTCGAGATCTCCGAATCGATTGCCGCCGGAAAACCAAAATTGGAAATTCATCCCCTCTCTATCGGCGGCAAGGCAGATCCGCCGCGATTGGTGTTTGACGTTTCTTCGTGCCCCGCCATTAACGCGACAGTGGTCGATATGGGAAATCGTTTTCGGATTATTGTCAACGAGGTTGACACAATCGCGCCCGCCAAACCGCTGCTGCGATTGCCGGTCGCTCGTGCTTTGTGGAAGCCGAAACCCGATTTTGAAACTGCAGTCACGGCATGGATTCTTGCCGGGGGAGCTCATCATACGGTGTTTAGTCAATCAGTGACGACCGAATGCCTTGAAGATTATGCGGAGATTGCCGGCGTAGAATACCTTGTTATCAACGAGAAGACAACTATCGCCGATTTTAAAAAGGAATTGCGATGGAACGACGTGTATTTTCAACAGCCGAGGTAGGAGAAGCTTATTGATTCCCGTGCCGGAATACATCAGGGGATTGATCTTTGATTGTGATGGCACGTTAGTCGATTCGATGCCGCTGCATATGAAAGCGTGGGCGGCGGCGGTTCGTTCATTCGGTGCAACCTTTGACCCGGAATTCTTTTTCTCCAAAAAAGGGATGAGAGACACGGACATCGTTGCCCAATTTAATCTGCAGTTTGGAAAGTCTTTAAGCAGTGCCGATGTCGTTCGGGCAAAAGACAATTTTTTTCTCCAGCACGTTGCCGGAGTGATGCCGCTGCGCATCGTTGTGGATGTTGTTCGCCGGTATCACAAAGTACTGCCGATGGCTGTAGCATCCGGCGGCGCACGGGAAATTGTCGAAAGAGAATTGCAGGTGATCGGTATCGCACATTTCTTTGACGTGATTCTCACTGCCGACGACCAATTCAAACCGAAACCTTTCCCCGATCTATTTTTGGAAGCTGGCCGAAAAATCGGCGTTCAACCTTCATTGTGTCAGGTCTTCGAAGATGGAGACCTTGGTCTGCAGGCAGCAAAGAATGCTGGTATGCTTGCTACTGACATTCGGCGGTTTGTGCAGGAATGAAATCCCATTTTATTGAGTGATTATAAGTTGTTAGGTTTTAGGAACGTTGCCGGCATCCTGGATTATGTGGGCAAACTATCCATACGAGACATGAAATTGCAGGCAGCCTGAAGCCCAAAGCCAAGAGCCAAAAGCGAAAAGCCATTAGCCAAAAGCTAAAAACACTTTGCTGCTGGGGAAGCAATAAAAATCACTGAGGAAAAATCAATGATGAAACGATGGTACATTCCGCTTCAGAAAATAATTCTCGCATGCCTGCTCGCTGCAGCATCAGCGCTCGCTCAACCTTTGAACCCCGTTGCGGACCCACGGTCTGTAATCGCCGAAGGGAACGCACGATTTACCGTTCTTACACCGGAGCTGATCCGCATGGAGTGGAGCGGTCAGCGGCAGTTTGAAGACCGGGCATCTCTCGTTTTTATCAACCGCAGGCTTGAGCCTCCTCATTTTACCACACGCAAGGACAGTGGATGGCTCGTCATTCAGACAGACCGGCTGAGACTCGATTATTTTCCGGATGGAAATCCGTTTTCATCCTCGAATCTCCATATCAGCTTTGAAATGAACGGGAAGTCTGTTCAGTGGTATCCCGGGCTGGAAGATCGGGGAAATCTCGGCGGCACGATCAGGACTCTCGACGGTGTGAGAGGAGAGACGAAACTTGAACCGGGAATTCTTTCGAAGGACGGATGGGTTCTTGTCGATGACAGCGATCGGCCGCTCTTCGATAATTCGGATTGGCCTTGGGTCGCAGTGCGATCTTCGACAAAATATCAGGACTGGTATTTCTTTGGTTACGGGCACGACTACCGGAAAGCCATGCTCGATTTTACGAAAGTGGCGGGAAAGATTCCGATGCCTCCCCGTTTCGCGTTCGGGCTCTGGTGGTCGCGGTACTGGGCGTACACCGATGAGGAATTTAAAAATCTTGTCTCCGAGTTCAGGATACACGACGTCCCGCTCGATGTGCTTGTCATTGACATGGACTGGCACCAAACGTTTGATTTGCGGTGGGGACGTTCGCCAAAAGATCAGGCAGGGCAGATGCTCGGATGGACAGGATACACGTGGGACCGAAATTACTTTCCGGATCCTCAAGGTTTCCTCGCCTGGTGCGACAGTGAAGGATTGAAGACGCCATTGAACCTTCATCCGGCCTCCGGCATCCAGCCGCACGAAGATCATTATCCGGAAATGGCATTGGCGACGGGAATCGATACTGCGACGAAGAAATATGTTCCGTTCGATATCGTTGACAAAAAGTTTGCCACGAACTATATGAACCTGATCATACATCCTCTCGAACATCAGGGCGTTGATTTTTGGTGGCTCGACTGGCAGGCATGGGGAACGACGAAAATTCCCGGCGTGACGCCCACCTGGTGGCTCAACTATGTTTTCTTCACCGATATGGAACGAAAAAACGCGGACCGGCCTTTGCTCTTTCACCGGTGGGGGGGACTCGGGAATCATCGCTATCAAATCGGATTCTCCGGCGATGTTGTGTCTGTTTGGGAATCGCTGGCCTTCCAACCGAAATTCACTGCAACTGCCGCAAACGTCGGATACGGTTATTGGAGCCATGACATCGGCGGTCATATGCCCGGGGAGATTTCTCCCGAACTCTACACGCGCTGGATTCAGTGGGGTGCGTTCAGCCCGATCCTGCGGACGCATGTCACAAAAAACGGTAAGGCGGAACGAAGAATTTGGGCATATCCAGCCGATCAGTTCCGGATGATGCGTGACGCGATCCTCCTGCGATACTCGCTCGTTCCGTACATTTATACCGCGGCGCACAACGCTTATGAAACAGGTATTTCCATTGTCCACCCGATGTACTATGATGATCCCGAAGGGCCTGAAGCATACGAGTTCAGCGGAGAGTACCGCTTCGGGAACGACATGATTGTCGCCCCCGTCGCAGTCCCCGTGGATTCCTCAAATCTTCTCGCTGAAAAAAAAGTTTGGCTCCCTGCCGGCCGATGGACTGAATGGTTCACCGGGCACCATCTTACCGGTCCGGGCGTCTTTGTCCGTCATTATGCGGAGGATCAAATACCGGTCTTCGTGCGGGACGGAGCGATTATCCCGATGCAGCCGAAGATGCGCTCGACGCACGAATTACCGGTCGACCCGTTGATTTTGACAGTCTTCCCCGGCGATTCCGGCTCATGTGATGTTTATGAAGATGAAGGAAATACGCTTGGCTATCAGCAAGGCCGGTCGGCCACAACGCACGTTGAGATGACGCAGACCGCGCTCGGCGACGTCGCCGTGCAGATTTCTGCCGCGGCCGGAACCTATCCGGGGATGAGAAAAGTTCGTGCGTACGAATTACGGTTCGTCAACTGCACTAATCCTGAATCTATACTCTGCAATGGCGAATCGATTATTCGAACCGATCAGGAATCGAACAGCGGCTGGAGGTACGATGGAGAATCGATGACGCTCATCGTGCGGACACGGCCGTTCGAAGTGGACAAAACCGTTGTAGTGCATATCACAAAGCGAAAGCTTACGGGTGAAATTTTGCAAATCGCGGACGGTTTCAGGAATACAATTGCCCGCCTTCGGCGGGTTGCCGGACTCATTAATACAACAGCCTGGCCGGGGGATTGGTCTCCGGATGTCCTGGTCCACGCAGAGCAGACCGGCAACCGTATTTCGCTTCATCCGGAAAACCTGAAAACAGAATTGCTTGGACTGAAATCGGATCTGCGCGCACTGCCAATTGCTCTGGATTCACTCAGGGTTCAAGAACCGGTGATGCAAAAAGTGCGAGCACATCTGCACGATATTCTTGTGCCGTAAACCTTGTTTCTCTGTGGAACTTTGTGAATCTCGGTGCCACTCTGTGTAACAAAATTACTGTTTCACAGGGAACAAAAGGACGGCACAGCGAGCCACGGAGAAAGAGCCCGGAGCTAAACTTTTCGCTGGTTTCTAGTGCCGTTTCCGATATTAAATCTTGTATCATAACCGCAAAGGACGCTAAGATCGCAAAGAAGTTTTTATAGAAAAAACTAAGAAATCCTCGCGTCCATAGCGTCCTTTGCGGTGAATTAGTTATCGGAAAAGACAATAATTGTTTTGAGAAACAGCACTAGAATCATCTGAGAAACCCTGCGGTGTTGCCAAATCGACTTCTCTTGAGTATATTATCCAACGCCATCCCATCTTTGTAGGAAGAATTGAAGATTCAGTTGCCGTTTCGCTCGTTGTCGTTCCAAAGATTTTCATGAAAAGTCGACGAATTCATCGACAGCATTATTTAAACCGTATGCCTTTACTTCTGAACGATTCGCTTCAATATCTCTCCAAACTTACGCCGCGCAGGACTTTCAATATCGCTAAAGTCCTTATGTTGTACTTTATTTCCAAGTATTCCAAAAAGCCCGTTCAATGGGGTTTGCCGATCTCCGTATTTATAGAACCGACAACATCGTGCAATCTGCGGTGTCCGGAATGTCCCAGTGGATTGCGTTCATTTACTCGCCCTACCGGGATGCTGAAGACAAATCTCTATGAAAAAATTATTGACGATCTTGCGCCGTCTCTTTCGTATTTGATTTTCTATTTTCAAGGCGAGCCGTATTTACATCCAAAATTCTTAGAGATGGTTGAGTACGCCGGCAAAAAGAAAATCTATACTGAAACAAGTACAAACGCACATTACTTGAATGAAGAAAACGCACGGCGTACCGTTGAAAGCGGGTTGGACCGTCTGACCGTTTCCATAGACGGAACAACACAGGAAACGTATGAACAATACCGTGTTGGCGGGTCGCTGGAAAAGGTGATTGCGGGAACACAGAATGTGATAGCATGGAAAAAGAAATTACAATCCACTACCCCGTGCGTCGTGTTTCAATTTCTCGTCGTGAAACCGAATGAGCACCAGGTAGAGGATGCAAAGCGGTTGGCCAAAAAACTTGGCGTCGATATGGTCCTGTTCAAAACAGCGCAGATTTATGATTATGAGCATGGCAGCGATCTTATTCCAACGATAGACGATTATTCACGATACAAAAAAAATAATGACGGCTCATACTCTATTAAAAATAAACTGCTCAACCATTGCTGGAAACTGTGGAAAGGCTGTGTTATCACATGGGACGGTGCTGTTGTACCATGTTGCTTCGATAAAGATGCTCAGCATACCCTGGGAGACCTTTCCACCTCGTCGTTCAAGGAGGTGTGGCAAGGCGAACCGTATCAACAATTCCGAAGGTCAATTCTAAAATCCCGAAAAGAAATAGATATCTGCAAAAATTGCACGGAAGGATTAAAAGTGTTTGCGTAAAAGCTAGAGATTGTTGAATGGCCAGTGGCCGCAGAGTAAGTGTGCTATAAAGTACGAACCCCCGCGGTGAAAGCTGTGGGGATTTTTTTTATCCGCCCGTCGAAATTACATGAACCTGAGCGGCACTCATCTATAAAAGGACTTGAAGTCTCAGATTATTTCATTGAGTATTACCTGCGATCAAGAAGGAATTCGAATGAACACTAAACGAGGTAATATTTTAAAGTTTGATTAATTTGTTTTCTCATTAGATGTATTAATCATTTAATCCCTTTCCATTGAGAATTTGCCGCACACATTTTTCAACCCTTGACTCCCGGGTTTTGGATTGCTTGGGTTGAGAAAAATAAAAAATGTATGCTCTTTGCCGTCCCGGCGTCAATGCATAAAAAGCAGTTTTCAAGTCAGGGATTTCATTTAATTTATGTTGAAATTCTTCAGGAATAATGAACTCTGTAGTCTTTTTAAAATTCACTTTCAAGCCGGCCTTTTCCACTTCAATGGCTTCATGAATATAGGCCTTTAAGATGGTTTTCATCTTAGATATTTCCCGAACATTGGTGAACCGAATCTGGCGTGCCGCCTGCACATTCTTCGTTTGTTGGATGAGAATACCCTTGGCATCCTTTAACAAGGCACCTTTGAAAAACAACAGCGCACAGTATTCTTTGAAAACGTGTATTAGGACGATGTTGCTTTCCTGAAACGTGTAACACGGACAACCCCACTTCAATTCTTCGGTTAGCGGACAGCTGAGAACGATCGTTCTCAATTTCCCCAATTCTTTCTGCCACTTTTTAGCTTTACTAAAATAAAAATCAACCTTGGGGTTCATTCTATTCCTCTATTGATTAACTGAAATGATTTCTTTTCATTCAAAGGCTTTTCATTTTTAAAAATATTTAAAGAGGCTTTAGCACAAACCTGCCGTAGGCAATAAACGCGCAAATGGCAGCGACGACAAGCCAATAAATCATAGGGCCGTAATTCGCCTCCCCGAAATAAATATGCACCCCGCAAAAGAGAAGCATTTCCGCGGCTATGCAGGCCGCCGCGATAGGTGCCAGGATGGCCAGGTGCTTCTTCAATGCCGGGAGTATCAGGCTCAGGCTGCAAAGCAGTTCAATGACACTCATCGCCACGAATTCACAAGATCATTACACTTCTCCCAATTTGTATCATGCTACCAGAGATACCAATAACCGTTTTCCCGTCGGTGGAGAAACATAAAAACTCCCGTGAATGGTTACCAATTTGGTTGCCAATCGGCGAGAGTTCGGAAAAAAGTGCGGAAACTAAAACAGGTGAGTCTGATTGTTGTGCCCGAGGGGAGACTTGAACTCCCATGCCCTTGCGAGCGCTGCCTCCTGAAGACAGTGTGTCTGCCATTTCACCACTCGGGCAAGAATCTAAAATAAAGATACAAAATTGCTCAGCGCAAATCAATATCTGGAAGAATTTAAGGAGACTCACTCCCCGTTCTGCTGCCGAAAGAGTATGCGACGCAGCTCACGGAAAATTAAGAACAATTATTTATTTTTGTTCTCAAACAGAGATTTTGTATCTTTGTCATCGTGGCTGCCGAGAAAGAAGAATTGTTGTACATATTGGGGGCAAAACATCCAATTCCGGCTTTAGAGCACTGTACGACAGGAAAAGACATTAGGAACTTCAGTCCATTGATTGTTTTTAGAGCACAATAACAACTATGTCCGTTCGGAAGGCAATTATCTGGAGCATTTTTTGGATTGTGCTTTCGTTTTTGATGAATGTCGGCGTTTATTTCGCTTTTGGGGAGCAGAAAGCACTGGCATTTTTCACCGGCTATGTCATCGAAAAATCCCTCAGCATCGATAATCTTTTCGTCTTTCTCCTTATCTTTACCTTTTTTAAAATCCAACCGCTACAACAACGCCGTGTGCTGAATTTCGGAATCATCGGAGTGGTGATACTCAGGGGCATTTTGATTCTGCTTGGAACAGCGCTTGTGAGAGAGTTCCATTGGGTGATGTATCTTTTTGGTGTTGTGATTCTCTATTCCGGTTATCAGATAACGTTTGGAGAAGAAAAAAAGATTGAGCCGGACAAAAATCTTATTCTCAAAGTGTTTCGAAAATTCATCCCGGTGTCTAATGATGACACTGACGGCCGTTTTTTTTTTCGCGAGAAAGGGGTTCTCCACGCAACATCGCTGTTTGTAGTTTTGCTCATCATTGAAACGACGGACGTTGTCTTCGCAGTGGATTCCATCCCGGCGATTTTCGCGATCACGACCGATCCGCTCATCGTCTTCAGTTCGAACATCATGGCCGTGCTGGGTTTGAGGTCGATGTACTTTGTGCTCGAGAAGGGTCAGCAGAAATTTGAGTATATGAAATACGGTGTCGGCATCGTGCTAGCCTATGTGGGAGTAAAGATGCTTCTAATGGACATTGTCGCCATTAATCTTATCGTCTCCCTTTTGATTATTGCAAGTATTTTGGGCCTATCCGTATTATTATCATACGCCGTCAAGCCGAGGCGGTCTGTTTCCTTATAGGCGTAACGGGCAAGGTACAATCGCGTTTTTCAACGACATGTTTCAACGCCTTTGCGGTGCGCAGTATTGATTTCCTATTCGATTCACCATTATAAATTAATGATGGGCTGTTAATGAAAAAACCTTTTCTTTGTCTAACGGCATTTTTGTTTTTGACCGTCGGGCTTTCTGCTCAAACTGTGTATCTCCCTGCGACGCATGAAGTCTATACGTTCCTCGACGAGATGGCTGCAAAACAAATCATCACCGATTATCGCGATGCGGTGAAACCGCTTTCGCGGCAATCCATCGCGAAATTCTTGATTCGCGTTGACAGTCTGAGTACCCAATTGACAACCGTAGAACAAGAGCGGTTGAAGTTTTACAAAGAAGAATTTTATGAAGAGATGAAAAGTCTCAATTACAATAACCTGTCGGATGAGCGCTGGCATCTCTATAATTACGAAAGCGAGCCGTCGCGATTAATGGTCGACCTCATCGGTTCGGCGTCGAACGATCGTATGGCAGACGGGAAAACTCTTTCCGAGCTTACGAATGGACTCTTTGCATACGGATACGTGGGGAGCAGCGTGGGCGCGTATTTCTACTATCACGATTCTCATGATCGCGGTTCATACATCAGCACATTAGGAGACCAATCGACGCTGCGTCCGCTTTCTCCGTTGACTGCCGTAATCCCTTCGTCTACAATAACCAATACGTATGACTATGATGTGTTCAATGCCCAGGTGAATGTCGATTGTGGATTTGTAACGCTGACAGGCGAGCAAATGCAGAATGTGTGGGGCGCCGGTGAGAACGGCAATATTATCCTTTCGACCAAAGCCCCCGCATACCCGCAATTGAAGCTGCATGCACGGATTAGCAAGGATATTGATTTCACCTATATCCATGGATGGCTTTTTTCAGGAATCATAGATTCTGCGGAGACCTACAATACGCAGTACTGGGGTATACGACCGATCTATATGAATAAATACATCGCGGCGAATATGCTGGAAGTCACGCCGTGGAATGGGGTCAATATTGCCGTAGGGGAATCGGAAATCTATGGAGGGCCGGGACGCCAGCCGGAATTATTGTATCTGATTCCGATAATGTTTTTCAAAACAGCCGAGCACTATTTGAACAATCAGGATAATTCTCAAATATTTTTTAATTTTAAATTCGATGTTGTGAAGAATTTCGATTTCTATCTCCCGATTTTTTTCGACGAGTTTTCCACAACAAAATTTCTTAGCCCTACTGAAAATCATAATCAATTAGGATTTACTGTAGGCGGCAATGCGTACGATCTATTGTATCATGATACACGGATCAACGTTGAATATACGCGCATTAATCCATGGGTGTATAACCATCAGTATGTAGAGGATACCTATCAAAGTCATGATGTTAATCTGGGTGATTGGATCGGGCAGAACGCCGATCTTTTTACGGTGAGCGCGTACCACCATCCGATGTACAATCTTGAAATCGGATTGAAATTTCAATCGTTAAGAAAAGGGGGAAAAGAATCTACGTACTACCAATATTCTGCCAATGAACCGACTTTATTGTACGGTCCAATCACGAAACAACAGTCATTCGGAATTGTCGGAAGCTATCAGCCGTTTCGCGACCTCTTTATAGATTTTCATGCACTGCGAACTCGTTTCACCACGCAGATGACATCGACGTATACGGATAATACTGTCACTCCCGGGTATAATGAATTTTTGAACAATCCCTTTGACTACTTGCTTGACCCGAGTTACGCCGGCAAATATGATATTTTGATCGGAATTCGTTACAATGTGTATTGAGTCGTATTCCACTTTTTAAGTTTAATTTTGCGTTTCACAATTTCCAGCTCTTGTTTGCCCGGTGCGCGTTGCAAATGGATCCAGATGATTTCCAGTATCTGAGTATTATGGGTGATGATGACAACCGGATTAATGGACTTGTTTCCGTGCAATACGCCATATATTGACGGAATTTACCTTAAACTTTGACACATTTTCCGTGTCAAAAAAAGTACGGCGATATATTCGATGGATCAACGCAGCGATCTTGATCTGATTCGTGAGTTTAAGGATGGGAATGAGAGTGCATTCAACGGACTTGTCCTTCGGTACCAGGAAAAAATATACTGGGTTGTCCGGCGACTTCTTCCCGATCACGACGAGGCCGACGATGTCGTACAAGACATATTCGTCAAAGTCTACCGGTCGCTCAATTCATTTAAGGGCGATTCAAGTTTCTACACATGGCTGTACAGAATCGCGGTAAACTTATCGCTCAATGAGATCCGCCGGAAGAAAACTCGAAAGACATTTGCGCTTGATGATTCTGCTGCTCTGTATGAGTCGGACGAGATCCTGCCTCTCGAACGGATGGAGCGCGACGAACGTACGAGATTGATAAAGGAGGCGATCGACCGATTGCCGGAAAAGCAGAAAAAAGTTTTTGTGCTGAGGTATTATGAAGAATTGCCGTATGAAGAGATATCTAAGATTCTCAAAACTAGTGTCGGCGGTTTAAAGGCGAACTATTTTCACGCTGTAAAAAAAATTGCGGAGTATGTCAAACATGGATTGCGATAGAATTGAATATTTGTTGGTCGGCCTGAGGGAAGGAACGATTTCTCAGGAAGAACGAGAGCTCGTCGAGCGGCATGTTGCGACGTGCGTTCGATGCACGAATGATCTCAATCTTATCGACGAGGCGTTTGAATCGCTGCGCAGCGTTGAGGATGAAGAGGTTCCGACTCATTATTTCACGAACCTTTTACCGCGTATTCATCAGAGGCTTGAACAGCGGGCGGGACACGCTTCAGGATTTGCGATGCCGTTGTGGGTGCAGCGATTTCTGGCTCCCATATCGGCCGGTGCGGTGCTTGCATCGATGATTGGAATGTACATTCTTTTCAATCCGATGGCCGATACTATGCAATCCCATTTGAGAGAGATGGTCTCCGAGATTCCGAAAGAAGAAATTGACGAGGTGGCAGAATCGGTCTCGTACTCAAATGTGCTGGCGAGAACAATTGATCCGTCTCAGCGGCTGATGGAAACAATCTCGAATCCTGCCCTGGTATCCCGGCAGCTTGAACGCGAACTTGTCGACGACCAACTCGCCAACGGGCATTCTCCGTCGGTATTTCTTGCGGCTGAAAACCCTGTCGACGATGTCAGCGACGAGGACGTGGAATCTGTTATCAGAAAACTTAATGATACGTCATTATAGAATGGAGAAGGCGACCATGAAATATTTTGTTACAGTCGTTTTTGGTATTATGTTTTTAGCGTGCTCATTGCTGGCACAACCGGAGCGCGGTGATCGCTCGCAGCGGCCTGCGTATGACCGCATCGAAAGTTTCAAAAAGGTTCGAATGCTTGAATCATTAAAATTGGATGAAGAACATTCAGCGAAATTTATTGCGAGGTACAACAAACATCAGGATACGATGCACGAGTTTGAGAAGGAGCGTAACGAATTGGTCGACAAGCTGGATGCCCAATCAAAAACGGACGCGGGGGATGACGATTACAGCCGCACCTTCAATCTCCTGCTTGACGTCGATAAAAAAATTTCCGGAGAACGTCTCCGTTTTTTAACGGAGTTGAAGGAAGTCCTTTCCAACAAACAGATTGCCGAATATATTGTGTTTGAGCGCAATTTTGTACAAGAACTGCGGCAGGCTGTTCGCGACGTGCAGCGTGAACGGTTGAAAGCCCAATAACGGCAGAATTTCGAAGTACAGGTAAAAGGGTGAGGTCTCGTTTCAGGCCTCACTCTTTTTGTTTTTTACAAGGGAGGAGCAGAAGTTCACCGGGGGTGAAGTTCTTTCGGTTGATTATTCCTGAAGCGATTGATATATTTTTATACCATGAACCATGATATTCAAAGAATCTACCTCGATTACAGTGCGACAACGCCGGTCGATCCGGATGTGGCCGAAGCGATGCTGCCGTATTTTACCCGCTCATTCGGGAACGCATCGTCAATCCATACATTCGGCAGGGAGACAAAAATTCCTCTCGAGGAGAGCAGGGAAAAGATTGCTCATGCAATCGGTGCAAACCCGGGAGAGATCTTTTTTACCAGCGGAGGGACCGAGGCGGACAATCACGCGCTTTTTGGCGTTGCACTTGCTGCAAAGCGTACGCACGGAAAGAATCATATCATCGTTTCTTCCGTCGAGCATCATGCCGTTCTTCGGAGCGCCGAGTATTTAGCCGGCAATGGTTTTGAGGCGACCCTGCTTCCGGTCGATGAGTTCGGAAAAGTCGACCCCGATGAGGTTCGTGCGGCAATTGTGCCTCGCACCTCCCTTGTCTCCGTGATGCATGCGAACAACGAGATCGGCACCATCCAGCCAGTCGAAGATATCGCGAAGGCCGCACATGACCATGGAATTGTTTTTCATTCCGACACTGTTCAATCTGTCGGCAAAATTCCGATCAACGTTGATGCGCTTTCAATCGACATCCTCGCGATATCTGCCCATAAATTTTACGGCCCGAAAGGTATCGGGGCAATTTACATCCGAAAAGGAGTTATCGTCGATTCATATCTCCACGGAGGGGCTCAGGAACGGAACAGACGAGCCGGGACAGAGAACATTCCCCTCGTTGTCGGTTTTGCCAAAGCAATCGAAACGAGCCAGCGTGAATTGGAAAAGAATGCAGTTCATATGAATGGATTGAAAAAAGAACTGAAGCGTCTTCTGTCGGAGCGATTCGACTCCATACTTTTTAACGGCCACCCGACCGATGCACTCCCTTCTATTGTCAATATCTCGTTCGACAGCGCTAAAACCGATATCGACGGGGAGGCGTTGTTGCTGAATATGGATCTGCACGGCGTGGCCGTGACCAGCGGTTCGGCCTGTTCTTCGGGCAGCATGGAACCGTCTCACGTGCTCCACGCGATCGGGCGGGATATAAAAACAGCTCGGGCGAGCATCCGGTTTTCGATCGGAAAGAATACTACCAAAGATGAAATAATAAAAGCCGTAAAAATTTTGGAAAACGTCGTGCGCCAAAGCACGGTCGCCCCGGTTTAATTTTCTTGAAAGGAAACAGCATGAAGCTCCTCCTTACCGTCATTGTCTCAATGCTTTTGTTCGGATGTGATAATACGCTCGAGCAAGCGCCGAACAATCTTCAGAAAGGGGATGAATATTTCGCGGCAAAACAGTACGAAGTGGCGGAATACTACTACGATAAAATTCCGGAAGAAAGCCCTTTGTACAAGGAAGCGCAGTTAAAGATGGAGAAGATCGACGATATTGAGAAAGGAGCGCTGCCGAAAATATCTGTTGTTGAAGAATCCCAGAAAGTTACGGTGTTTGACCAGACCATGACCATCAACTCGGCGGGGACAGAACCCGTCCATTCGGTGGAACTCAATAACGAATCCGTGCACAAGCTTGCATCCGTGGTGCTGGAGTTCACGTATCTTGATGCTACCGGGAATGTTGTCGCCGTGAAGCGATGCAAGATCGCCGCGCGAATGATTGGAAAAACTCAGGAAACGTTCAAGGACATTACTCCTGGAAGCCTTGAATCTCCCTGTGTATCGAGCAAGGCGAAAGTAGTGTCGGCAGAGTTTCAGTAACTGCTGGTACGCAAAAACACTCGCGTATCCGCGAAGTGCACGAAGAGGCTTAACGTTGCAGATTTTAAGACGGCAATTTTTTCCGTGAAAATAAACACTGTATCCCGGATAACCCTTCGTGGTTTTTCGTGTTCTTCGTGAGTGCTCTATGAATGTTTAACACAAGTCAGTAAGAAGATCTTTTCCGTTCAATTTCCCGCAATATGATGCCGTACCGAAGCCCTCGGTCGCTCACCGTTATTTTCTCCAGTCCCGCGGCCTCCATGAATTCGAGCAAGATAATTACCCCCGCCAAAATCACGTCAGCTCTTCCTGCCGAGATCTGAGGAATGGACTTGATTTCTTCGTAGGTTTTTCCCTTCAGCAAATTGAACGATTGCAGAATGTCGTTGTAATGCAATTCGTACCCATGGACCCGCTTCGGGTCGTACTGCGCCAACTGAAGATGCATTGCCGCAAGCGTCGTAACGGTGCCCGCTACTCCAATAGCACGCGATACCCCAGTTCGTACAAAGCTGACCTGTTTAAGACTGTTCATGATCAGCTCACGCGTTTCAATGATTTCACGTTCTGTCGGCGGCGATGTGCGTAACAAGCGCTCCGTCGCCCGAACGCAACCGATATCGAGGCTCACTTTATGAAGGATTTGTGTACCGGCCCCGGAAATGATCTCCGTGCTTCCGCCGCCGATATCCAGCACTGTAAAACTCTCGGTTGAGGTGTTGATCCCGACAACGGCTCCACGGTATGTCCATTCAGCCTCGTCATTTCCGGAAAGTATTTCTATTGAAATACCCACAGTTCGAAGGATGAACTCGCAGAATTCTTTTTTGTTCGATGCGTCGCGGAGTGCACTCGTGCCTACGGCAATGATTCGCTCCGATTGAAATTTTCCGGAAGTCTCGTGATACGACCGTAAGAAGTCGGCGGCGCGGCGGAATGTTTCTTGATTAATGACGTGATGTTGGTCGACTCCCTTCCCGATCCGGGCGATGACCTGTTGGTCATGAACGACACGAACAAGGCTGTTGGCGTCCACATCCGCAATGAGAAGAAGAATGGTATTTGTGCCGATATCAATGCTGCTGATTCTCATACGCTATGTCTTTCGGGCTGCGATACCGATCCATTCGTTCTCTTCAAAGATTGAGAGGACTGTGCAATGGTGTTTATTCAGAAGGCCCTCAATAATTTTCCGGTCATCGGTTAAAAGCCCCGATAGCAGAATGGTCCCGCGCTTGCCGAGCTTCTCAACCATGGAAGGAAATAGTTCGATGATTGTGCCCCGTGTAATGTTTGCGAGGATGAAATCAAATCGAATTTCCTTGACAACCTCCAGCGAGCCGAGGCGAATATCCACGCATTGCTCACAGTCATTTCGGACGGCATTTTCTTTTGCGTTGATGTGAGACCATTCATCGACATCAATTCCCACGGCAAAACGGGAGCCTAGTTTGACCGCCGCGATTGCAAGGATTCCCGTGCCGGTTCCCACGTCAAGGACAAACGATTTCGGCGTAACGAACCGTTCCATCATTCTCAACATAAGCCGGGTGGACTCGTGATAGCCTGTTCCAAACGACATTTTTGGATCGATGACGAGCACGATTTTTCCCGCGCGTTCCGGGACGGGATGCCACGACGGCGCGACGACGATTCTTTCCGATACTTCAACGGGTTGAATGGATTCTTCCCATTGCTGGTTCCAATTTTGATTTTGAATTTCGGTGATGCTGGAGATTGAAATCGGGGAATGGCCTTCTTCCGCCACGATCGAGAGGATTTTGTTTTGCAGGGCGTCGTCCCAAAGAGCTTTCGGGATGTAGCAAACGAAGGCGTTGTCGGTTTCCAAAAATCCGCTGAAGCCCAATCCGTACAACTGAAAAGAAATCAATTCCCGCAGCGCATCGTCGGCAGGGGCCTTCAGCGCGAGCTCAACGTACACTTCACTCATGGCGTGCGGTCAAGATGCATACGTTGAGCAATGAGGTCGTCGACTAATTTCGTGTTCATGGAGAGCCAGAAGATTTGGTCATGATAATTCTCCTGCATTTTTCTGTCCGCTTTATTGTAACGGACGTTCGTCGCATAGATGAGCCAAACAAGGGCAACGGGGAGGACGGAAGCAAGAGCAAAATGCGATTTCATCGTGAAATCGACCGCCAGCAGAACCAATCCAACAATGCCGAACCCGAACGAGGTTCTCCGAATGCTGATCATGACCTGGTACATCGTCCCGAAGAAAAAAATCTTTTCGTGGACGGTCTCCGGTATATAATGATTCAGAATGTAGAAGTAAAGCTGCCGCGCTTCATCGTCGTCCATCGCCGGGGCGTCTTTTACTCTGCGCGACCGTTCGAGAAGAAACTGGCTCGGTTGATTCGACTGGAAGGCTCTCCGTTTCTTCGGACTTTCTTTGGCGTAGAGCGTTAACCCCGCAAGAAGCCCTCCGATGAAAAACGTCGGGATGCCGATTTCCCATGTATCGAAAGGGGAGATTGAAAATGCGAAGGCGGCCGCGTAGACGTACAAAACGAAAATAAAATAGAATCCCGGAACAAGGATGCGCAGGATTTCGTACGATCCGAAATGAGTACCGGGAGAATTGTCTCTCATGCTGCGCTCCTCTCTACTTCGCTGCGACCGATGGTTGTGAATAGATCACATGCATCAATACCTTACCGATTGCTCCCAAACTTTCGGCGCTGCACTTGTCCGGCGTGTCCTGCGTCGTGTGCCAGAACGGATATTGGAAGTCAATAATGTCGACGGTTGGGACTCCCCCCGAGTTGAGGGGAATATGGTCGTCGGAAATCTCCTCGCCCGGGACATTCACAAATTGTGTTACGCCGAGATTCTCTGCCGTGGACCAAATGAGCTCGACTGTTTCCGGTGCAAAGGTTATCGAGTTTTGTTCCATCGGAATTTGAAGATCCTTATAGCCGACCATATCGAGCAAAATTGCAAACCGCGGCCTGTAGTTCTCGCTTTTTACTTTCATAAAATACCGGGAGCCTAAAAAATAGCTGTCGAGGTCGTGACTTTTTCCGTAATCTTCCCCGTCGACGAAAAGAATGTCGACTCCAATTGGAGGCGGAGCCTGCTTGAGAAGCCGGGCTATTTCAAGCAAAACTGCGACGCCGCTCGCTCCATCGTTTGCGCCGAGAATAGGCCGGTTTTGTTTTGCAGGGTCTTTGTCTTCGTCTGCACGCGGACGAGTATCCCAATGCGCCAACAATAATATCCGGTCGGATGCCGTGGTATTGAACGAGCCGAAGATATTTGTCAGCTTTAGGACTTCGTCGCCGTATCCTTGGTGGATAAAATTCTGCCGGGTCGCGTTATCGGCAGAGTGCGACAACTCACCGGCGAGATAGTCGAGGCATTGTTGATGGCCGGTTGAATTGGGGTTGCGAGGACCAAAATCGGTCTGAGCCTTGAGATACGCAAACGCCTTCTGGTCGTCGAATTCAGGTATATTCATTTTTCCCGGAAGAGTTTGCGCGGCCGGGGCTTGCTGTGGAATTGTTTTTTCCTGGTGCTGGCTGCACGATAAAAAAAAGGCAATCGCACAAAGAATCGAAACATATTTGATCATGATGTATTCAAAGGGTAGTAAGAAATTATACAAAAATCGATGCCGAGATGCAATTAACGGCAGCGGCTGGTTGCGGGTCAACTTCAGTTATCCAATCGCTTTAAACAATCGGATTACGTATGAAACGGGCAGCGCCCAACCGTTCTCCAAGCTGTAACACCTTGTAACTTTTCGGTAAAAATTTCGTTACCTATACAAGAGCGACACGATTACGAGCACATACCAAGGAGTGGTTATGAGAATTTCACCTGGTTCATGGGTTAAAATTATTATTTTCATCGTTATTGGTGTACTGTTCGGCAGCGTTATGGTCTTGTACTCAAATTCGCAATTTGAGAAACCCGAAGCCGATTCTCCCCGCGATGAACTCAAGTCGATGTTTGGTCAGGATGAGTCTTCGACAAACCGGCATATTGAAAAAGCATTCTCCGTGAAAAGCGGCGGCAACCTTTTGCTCGATACCGATGCTGGCGACATCGATATCATAACATGGGACAAAGAGGAAGTTCTTGTCAAAGTCGATATTGAAGGAAGCGACCGCCGGTCCGAAAAATTCGACGTGAAGTTTTCAGAAAGCCCCGACCGCATTTCGATCATCGGAAAAGCAAACGATAATAATTTTTTCAAGTGGGATGTCGGCGATCTGGACGTGAGGTATCATGTGACGGTTCCCAAAAAATTTTCTGTAAAAGCAAGCACGTCCGGCGGAAATATGACGCTGCGCGACCTGGAGGGGGACGTACGATTTGAAACAAGCGGCGGTAACCTGACAATTGACGCTGTCGACGGGACGGTCGATATCAACACTTCTGGGGGAAATATTGACGTGACGAAAGTTAAAGGGAGTTTGAAAGGCGTAACCTCGGGGGGGAACGTCCACGCAGACGGCGTTTCCGGCGGTGTTGATGTAGAAACGTCCGGCGGTGAGGTAGAACTTTCATCCATCGAGGGGAGCGTCCATGCTGAAACATCCGGCGGCGGTATCACGTTAAAATTGATCGGCGATAATAAAGGCATCGATGTACACAGTTCGGGAGGAGACATTAACATTTTTGTGAACGACTCCATTACGGCAAATCTGGAAGCGTCGACAAGCGGCGGAAAAGTCCGATGCGAGCTTCCGATTACGGTTAAAGGGGATATGGCCGATGATGAATTGCGCGGAAAGATCAACGGAGGCGGAAACATCATCCGGGCCGAAACATCCGGCGGAGATGTAAGAGTGAAAACGTTGAAGTAAAATTCTCCGTAGTTATTGCAACTAAAACGGCTGCCGGTGAAATTACGGCGGCCGTTTTAGTTGTGGCTGGCGGAACCGCTTTTGCGGGAGAATCCCGCCATGAGTGCGCCTATGGCATCCTGTATTTTTCTGTACGGTTCCCCCGGTCCGATGTAATTCTGCATCATGATCGAGAATCCAAGCATTTCGCCGTCAGCCGTTGCGACATATCCTGACAATGCACTGACTCCTCCAAGTGTCCCCGTCTTTGCGTGAAGATTGTTTTGTGCCGGCGTTCCTCTCATCCTGTTAGCAAGCAAACCGTCAACCCCCGCGTTGGGAAGAGAAGAATAATATAAATCAAATATATCTTTTTTGGAATGCATTCCGCGAAGGAGTGCGACCAAAATGTCCGGCGTCAACAAATCATAATGGGATACACCCGAGCCGTCAACCATAAGAAATTTTGTTGTGTCGATGCCGAAAGTATAGAGGGTGCGTTTCACGGACGAGATGCCGTGTTCGGTTGTGCCTGGAGCGCCGTACGATTCCGCCCCGAGGATTTTTACCATGTTCTCTGCTGAAAGGTTGTCGCTCATCTTATTCAGAAACACGACCATCGAATCGATCGGCTGAAGATGGCGGGCAAGGAGAACGGCAGCCGAAGGGATCGTATCCAACTGCAACTTTCCATCGAATACGATATTTTGGCGATGCAATTCTTCTTTGACAAGCGTGAGAAAATACATCTCCGGACCCCACACTGAAATAGCCTCCTTTTGCGGTTTCGCTCCCCGCGGGATTTGTCCCTTCACTGTAACGACATTGAGCCGTTCTTTAAATTTTCGGGAAATTTCAAGCGTTAGTGCTGCGGTGTCAGCGCCTGTCGTCGCTGTGTTGATGAGAGAGACATATTGTGTCGGCGGATCGATAGAGACGAGGGCGGTGTCTCCAGCAATGTTCGAGGGAGCGACGGTCGCTTCCACGCAATTTCGGTTGATCGAAAGGGCGGAATTATATGCCGCGAACCCCGCCGGCTCGTCATCCCACATCCAGCCGACCCCCCACCGCTCGTCGTCGAAATAGGTTGCGTCGCCGACTACATTCCCTTCAATTTGTGTAACGCCTCTTGCTTTCAACGTTGAAAGCAAGTCTGCCAGCTGTGCCGAATTGAAATCCGGATCGCCAAATCCTTTTAGATAAATATTTCCGTGGAGGACGCCGTTATTGATGATCGTGTCCGCATACATTTCCGTCTTCAATGCAAAATTTTTCCCAAGTATTGATAAGGCCGCAGCCGCTGTGATCAGTTTCATATTGGATGCCGGTCGGAGGAGCATGGTGGCATCGCGTTCGTAGAGGATTTCGTCATTGTCGAGCGAGACGATTTTTATACCGCATTTCGTCGCGGTAAAAATAGAGTCCGAAAGAAGTGCATCGATGCTGGCACGAAATTGCTCAAGAGGTGTTTCTCGCTGTGTCAAATGCTCAATGGTGGAACAGCCGTCGAAGGTTATTGCGAACACTGCAAAAAGGGAAAAGAGGAGGAGTCGTTTCATCAATGCGTTGTATAGTACGTGTCTTTTCGGAATGATAATAGTATATAATGCAATGTAGAAAGAATTTTCCGGGCACGCAAGATAAGGAGGCTGCAAACTACGTTCTGTGGGAGCTGTCGGACACTTTTGCACAAACCTTCCGAAGGTTTTCTTTGGACAGTGAGCGATGGTGAGGTATTCAAAAAATCCAAACGAACCTTCGGAAGGTTTATGAAACTTGCCCGCCGCCATTTTTGGTATTGTCTTAATTTAGGATAGTTGTGAAGTTTGCTCACGCAAAGTCGCTAAGCCGCAAAGAGAATGGATATGTTTCCCTTGCGGCGTAGCGTCCGGCGAAGCCATCTCCCTTGGAATTTGCGCAATGTTTTCAACTATCCGTAAAATGTCCCTTGAACTTTGTTTTAATTAAGAGACTACCCAATTTTTGATATTCTCATCTCAATTGTTATATTTAAACATGATCACAGCAGCGACAATCCTGGGAATAGAAACTTCATGCGACGAAACGTCTGCCGCCGTTATGCGCGACGGTGTATTGCTCTCAAATGTCGTCTCTTCACAATTTGTTCACGAGCAATACGGAGGGGTCGTGCCCGAACTTGCCTCGCGTGCACATCAGAAGCTGATGATTCCCATTGTTCAGGAGGCGTTAGCGAAGGCCAATGTCGCCCAATCTGAATTGTCTGCCGTTGCCGGGGTAGTCGGGCCAGGCTTGATGGGTTCGCTGCTTGTCGGTCTGAATTTTGGCAAATCGTTTGCTTACGGTCTCGGGATTCCCTTTATCGGCGTCAATCACATGGAGGCGCACATCTATTCGAATTTTATTGAAGAACCATTTCCGTCGTTTCCCTTTGTGTGCCTCACCGTTTCCGGCGGCCATACCCAACTGATCGTATTGCGCGAAGATTTTCAGTATGCACTAATCGGTCAAACGCGCGACGATGCAGCGGGGGAGGCGTTCGACAAAGTCGCAAAGATGCTGGAGCTTGGCTATCCAGGAGGGCCCAAAGTCGATGGTCTCGCAAAAGAAGGGAACGCCGATGCGATTAATTTCCCCCGATCGTTTTTGGACGATGATCCATTTGGATTCAGTTTCAGCGGGATCAAGACTTCTGTATTGTATTATCTGCGCGACAACCACCGTGCCGGCATTTCACAGCGGCAGTTAGCGGATGTTTGTGCAAGCTTTCAGGCGTCGGTGGTCGATGTGCTGGTGAGTAAAACGATTGCTGCAGCGAAGGAATATGGAGTAAATGATATTGCCATGGCAGGGGGCGTCTCCGCCAACTCTGCTCTTCGCAAAGAGATGAGCGCAGCCGCTTCCCATGCTCATGTTCGACTATTCGTGCCAAAGCTCGAGTACTGCACTGATAACGGTGCAATGATCGCCGCAGTCGGTTATCGGAAATTTCTCAGGAAATCATTTTCTCCGATTTCAGAGAGCGCTGTCGCCGGCCTGGAACTCGGCGCACCATCCACCAATTGACGCCCATCCTAACGTGAACCGAATACGTACCGTTTTTCAACAGCTGCAGTCTCAAAAAAGAAAAGCCATTATTCCGTATATAACACCGGAGTTTCCCGTAAAAGGAACAACCGTTCCCCTGATTCTGGGGTTGGAGAAGGCTGGTGCGAGCCTGATCGAAGTGGGTATTCCGTTTTCGGACCCTATTGCAGACGGAGTAACGATCCAGCATTCATCCCATATTGCAATTCAGAACGGTGCAACGGTCGGAAGAGTGTTGGAGTCGGTGAAGGATGCACGGCGTACATCGGATATCCCTCTAGTCTTGATGGGTTATGTGAATCCGATTCTTCGGTACGGAATGGAGAGATTTCTTCGCGATGCGAACCAATGCGGAGTCGACGGAGTCATCGTTCCGGATCTGCTCCCCGAAGAAAGCGAAGAATGGCGGACTCTTTCGTTGACATACGGGATGAGCGATATTTTTTTGATCGCTCCAACGACGCCGGAAAAAAGAATCCAATATCTCGATTCTATTTCGATCGATTTTTCATACGCTGTTTCTGTCACCGGCGTGACCGGAGCGCGCTCAAATTTTGGGGATTCGCATGCGCTTGAAAGTTTCCTGAGCCGCGTAAAAGAGAACACGGTAAAGCCGTTCGTTGTCGGCTTTGGCATATCGAAGCGGGAACAGGTAGCGGAGATGTGCCGTTATGCCGACGGCGTGGTAGTGGGATCTGCATTGCTTCGCAGCATCGAGAATGAAAAGAGCATCGATGGGGTCGTGGCATCAGCCGATGCTTTTCTCTCGTCGCTGCAATAGGAATAGCCAGGCCGTTGCTGTTTGCTGAATTAACTCATAGTACGCAAGACGCTAATGTTATGGCCACTACGTCACAAAGTCACGAAGAAAACAAACCTTTTTATTTATGAACTCATGTTACGCAAAAGGACAAGAACCTATGTTATGTCGCCCCTCTGGGGCTTGAACATGGATCCCTGTGCTTTACTACAAACATGTCGCTCCTATCGGAGCTTTGGAATTGGCTGTTTATAATCCCGGAGGAACGAATGATCAACCTGTATTCAAGCTCCGTAGGAGCGACATAAAAACCATTCTAACTATACCGTTGCGTAACATCAGTTATGAATACTGCAAAACAAAGTTTTCTTTAAAAAGTCTTTGTATCGTAGTACCTTGTGCCAACGGCATCTCCCAACGGGATCGCTTCGCAAACGTTGGGAGTGGCAAGCTTTTTAGATCCTGCGTAACATCAGTAAAATAATTGACCACAATCATATCGGGACGACTGATGAGTTCAATAGATGAGTGGCGAATCAAGATTGATGACGTCGATAAAAAATTGGTCGACTTGCTCAACGAACGTGCACGATATGCGGATGAAATTGGAAAAATAAAAGAACAGCTCGGATTAGAAGCATATTCACCGACGCGAGAACACGAAGTTTTGGAGAATGTGCTCAGCTCCAACAAGGGTCCTCTATCCGACGCCGCGCTCCGCCGGTTGTTTGAACGCATTATCGACGAATCCCGGAAACTTGAACGTGAGGCAATGATTGAACGGAAGAAACCTTCTTCGCAGAAGTAACGGCGCTTCATCCGTTTTTTTCTCTGCTGCAGGAACGGCTGCGGTGCTTCTGATCCTGCTCGGACTTTATTTCCTGTTGTGGGAATCCAATTCTTTCGAGCCCTCCCCTAAAATCGTGACCGTCAACAGGGGTGAAAGTTTTTCTCAAGCGGTCGATGCATTCTCGTCTGCAGGACTTCTCTCCCATCCCGTTTTTTTCAAATTCAGCGGCAAGATGTTCGGCTACGCGGCCAAAATCAAGGTCGGGAAATACAGTTTTCAAAGCGGCGTTTCGAACCGGGAAATTCTTTATGCCATCAGCACCGGGACTTCGACTGCCAACCCATCAGTAACCATTTACGAAGGTCTGCGCGGAACATTGATTGCAAAAATCTTGAAACGGGAAGTCGGTATCGATTCCGTGAAACTGGCCCAGCAGTTCAGCGACACCTCGCTTATTCAGCTGAAGAATCATGGAGCTTCTTCATTGGAAGGGTTCCTGCTCCCCGATACGTATGAATTCTATTGGCAAGTCGATGAGAAGGAGATTGTGCGCGACATGCTGGCAGAGTTCCGGAAATTTTTTTCCGATAGTCTGCAGCAGCAGGCGCGCAAGATGAAAATGACCATTAGCCAGGTACTGACGATGGCCTCCATTGTCGAAGGGGAAACCGTTCTTGACCGCGAACGTCCCATGATTGCCGGATTATATTACAACCGCCTCCATCGTGGAATGAAACTCGAAGCCGACCCGACAATCCAGTACATCATTCCCGATGGTCCCCGCCGACTTCTCTACAATGACCTGAAGATGGAGTCTCCGTACAATACGTACAAAAACTATGGGCTTCCCCCCGGGCCTATCAACAATCCCGGAAGGAAATCCATTCTTGCCGCATTATATCCTGCCAAGCATAATTACCTGTACTTTGTCGCCGACGGATTAGGAGGACATCGGTTTGCGCGGACTTTCGATGAACATTTAAAGAATGTCCGGGCATATCGACGAGCGCACGCAGCGGCAAACGCACAATAAACTGCCGCTTCCCCTCCCCTTGAAGGGGAGGGTTGGGTGGGGTCCGTGAATTCATTTGACTTTCCGCGGCTAATTTTATATAATTATATACGATTCAATGACTTAGACACTTTTTCCCGTTCCACACTATGACCAAAACAACGAAGTGGGTGCTTGCAGGTATCGGAACAGTGTTCGTTCTCTTTGTCTTGTTTTGGGGAGCTATCCTCTTTTTTGTCTTCCAGGGAGACAACGACGAAGAATATTCATCCGGCACGGGGGGCACGCTGGCTATCGTTGAATTAAAAGACGAAATCCTCTCCTCGGAAAATATTGTCCGGCAGCTCAAAAAGTACCGCGAGAGCCCCTCGGTGAAAGGGATAGTGCTGCGCATTGAGTCTCCGGGCGGAGGTGTCTCTGCAAGTCAGGAAATTTATGAGGAAGTAAAAAAGACGCGCGATAGCGGCAAACCGGTTGTTGTTTCGATGGGCTCGGTCGCTGCAAGCGGCGGATATTATGCTGCGTGCGGTGCCACAAAAATTGTCGCAAACCCCGGGACAGTAACAGGGAGCATCGGCGTTATATCTCAGTTCATGAATTTTAATCAATTGATGGGGAAGGTCGGCGTGGGAACGACGACAGTAAAGAGCGGTAAGTTTAAAGACACGGGGAATCCGTACCGGGAGATGACGGAAGAAGAGAAGAAATATTTTCAGGAAACGATTGACGACGTCTATCAGCAATTCCTGAGTGTGGTCGAGACAGAACGAAAGCTCCCGCACGACGCCGCGAAAAAACTCGCCGACGGCAGAATCTTTACAGGAAAAAAGGCGTACGAGGTCGGCCTCGTTGATACCCTGGGAACGTACGAAGATGCAATTTCCATTGCCGCTCATCTTGCCAAAATTTCCGGGACACCAAAGATCGTGAAGGAAAGAAAAAAAGAACGTTTGTCGGACATATTATTCGGCAGCCTCAAAGAGGAAATTGTCGGCTTGAAGCAGGATCTGTTGAGCCAGCCGATGCTGCAATATAAACTCACACAACCGTAACAACACAGGAGAACGCACTTGACCAAAGCAGATATTGTGGACGTCATTGCATCGGGCACAGGCTTGACGAAGGTTGAAACTGAAGCGGTCGTCGATGGATTTATCCAAACCGTCATCGCTTCGTTGCGCGACGGCAAAAATATCGAGATACGCGGCTTCGGCAGTTTCAAAGTGAAGAAACGGAAGGGGCGAGTCGCTCGCAATCCGCGCACCGGCGAGCAGGTTCAGGTTGACGAACACTATGTGCCGATTTTTAAAGTCTCAAAGGATTTGAAAGCGATCGTGAACGAAAATCTAAAGAAAACTCTCGGATAAGTTTTTTGGAAAGAAGAAATCGTGGCGGTAAGACCATCCATTGTGTGCGGTAATTGCGGCTCGGTGTTGGCTCCAGGCGACAAATTTTGCGCCAAGTGCGGAACGGCAGTGTTGTGGGACAACGAGACTCCGATCGTGCAAGAACAGCCTTCATCGTCAACAATTGTTTGCCCATCCTGCGGAATTCCCAATTCAACAGAAAATGCATTGTGCAGCGGATGCGGTTCGCCGTTAACCGCAGCGTCTTCGCAGTCGAAGACTTCAATAAAGAAAAAAGCGGGGACTGTCGGCAAACAGCCGGAGAGAAGAGGAGAGGCGGGGAAGAAAATTGAGTCGTGGAAGGTGCTGTCGATCGCGGGGGGAATTGTTGTCCTCGTTCTTGTCGGCATCGGACTTTTTCGCAATCCCCCCAAGGAAGCATCGACGGAAAGCCAGGCTGTCGACAACAACTCAGCGCCTGTTGTAAGCCCGACACTCCTGAGCGACATTGAAACGCTCCAGAAAGCTGTGGACGCGGACCCCAAGGATCCCGGCACATTGCTTCGTTTGGCGAACGCACTTCACGATGCGAAATTTATGCCGCGCGCCATCGATACGTATAAAAAATATCTGAGCCTTAAGCCCGCGGACGCGGACGCCAGAGTGGATATGGGAATTTGTTATTATGAAAGCGGCGATTCCCCGACGGCGATCAAAGAAATGCAGACAGCGTTGACCTACGACCCGAAGCATCAAATGGGGCTGTTCAACCTCGGCATAGTAACGCTCAATCAGGGCAACCTTGCGGAATCGAACGAGTGGTTTAAAAAGGCGGTTGCAGTCAACCCGAAAACGCAGGTTGGGCAGCGCGCACAGCAAATACTTACTCAACATTCCACCATTCAACAATAACTCTTCAGGAGGGCAATCCGATGCCTAGCGGAAAAAAACGCAAACGCCATAAGATGGCGACACACAAAAGAAAAAAACGTCTGCGGAAGATGCGCCACAAGAAGAAGATTCGATAGACCGAGGAACCGCTCACTGAGTTGTCATGTGAGCGGTTCCTTCTGTTATTAAAAAACGAGGCAAATTGGCACTTTGAGAAACCTTCCGAAGGTTCTTTAATTAGAATTTTTGAATATCTCAACAGTGGTTCGCTTTTTAAGGAAAACCTTCGGAAGGTTATGGGCGCAAATTTCCGCCGCTTGATTTTTCTGAAAAAAAATGTTACTCTATTCCATACGTTGATCTGAACGATAGATTACACTGGAGGTTTTAATGTCTGCAGAAGAAGAAAATGGTATGAGGAAGGGATTGCTCTTCGGCTTTATCGCCGGAGGAGTGATTGGAGCGCTCGTCGCGTTGCTGTATGCTCCGAAACCGGGCAAGGAATTGCGCGCCGATATCAAAAACAAGGCCGGAGAGATTATCGACGATGCCGAGGGTTACATTACCGTTGCCAAATCCAAAGCGGTCGATATCATCAACGAAGGGAAGAAGCGTTCGGAGAATTTGATTACCGAGGCGAAAAAGCGGGCGGAAACTCTCCTTGGCGACGCTGAAAAAATCCTTACGGACGCCAAAGAAAGAGTGAATACGGAAGAGACAAGGATCAAAAGTGCCGTGCGTGCCGGGGCTGAAGCCTACCGGGGCGAAAAGAACAAGTCGTAACGACTATCCTGTACTTCAATAAGCGGAGATCCTCGTGAACACTCTCTTGATGATGGCTCAGATTATCCTGGTTTTGTCCCTGACCGCTTTGGCGGTATACCTTGTCGTTGTTCTGACAAAGGTGAAATCCATGCTTGGTCAAATTGAGAACGATGTCAAAGAAGTCAGCGTGAGGGTGATACCGGTGCTGGAAAATATGGAAGTGATTACTGCGAAGCTTCGGTCCATTACGGCGAATGTTGACGACCAGATGTCGATCGTACGAAGCTCGGTTCAATCGCTGAAAGAAATTGCTGACAATGTTCTGGAATTCGAACGCCAGGTGCAGGAACGGGTCGAAGCGCCCGTGTTGGAAGTCGCGGGCATCCTTGGGTCGGTCGTTCGAGGCATCGCCGCGTTCATCAATCGCCTGCGAGGATAGTTCACCATTCTTCACGCTGTGAGAGTCTTTTCCTCACACTGCCTTCTTGTTTTTTCATCCGCGGAGAAGTATTTCCGTTCGCTGCAATACCTCGTTGAATGAAACATCTCATACACGCTTACTTGCAAAAAAATTAAGGAGTACATAGTGAGCCAGCATCCCATACAAAAAGAATACGCATCCAATGCCGTGAGAACCGTCGCGCTGATCGGCCACGGCGGTTCGGGGAAAACATCATTTGCCGAAGCCGCCCTCTTTGCAACGGGCGCCACGAACCGCCAGGGAAAAGTCGAAGACGGAACATCGGTTTCCGATTACCATCAGGACGAAATCGAACGCCGCATTTCTATTAATACCTCCCTCCTTGTTACCGATATTGACGCAACCAAAGTGAATATACTCGACACTCCCGGGTACACGGACTTCACCGGTGAAGTGAAATCCGCACTCCGGGTATCCGACACGGCGATTGTGTTTATCAAAGCGTTCGAGGGAGTCGAGGTCGGAACGGAAATCGTATGGAAATACGTCGAAGAGTATTCGCTGCCGTCGGCATTCGTGATAACGAAAGTCGACCATGATAATATCGATTTCGACCGCACCGTTGCCGCAATCAAAGAGAGGTGCTCCCACGACGCGGTGCTTGTCACGTTTCCCGTGAGCACGGGTCCCGGCATCACCGGCGTGGTCGACGTCTTGAATATGAAGCTGCTGAAATTTGTGCCGTCGACGAACGGAAAATACAGCGAAGAGGCCATCCCGGCCGAACTGCAGGAACGCGCGACACATCTCCATGAAGAGTTGATAGAAAAAATCGCGGAATCCGATGAAGCGTTGCTTAATAAATTCTTCGAGAACGGAACCTTGTCGGAAGAAGATATTCGTGTCGGATTGAAAAGGGGAATTGTCGAGCGAAAAGTGTTTCCGATCTTTTCCGCTGCACCGGTGGTCAACATCGGCGTGCTGAACGTCCTGAATTTTATCGTTAAATATTGTCCCGCACCCGTCGAGCGCGGCACGGTCAAAGGAATTGATCCCTCGGGCAAGAAGGAGATTGAAGTAAAAATTGACGCATCGGCGGGACCCTCGCTGCTTGTTTTCAAAACGGTCTCGGAGCCTCACGTTGGCGAGCTTTCGTTTTTCAAAGTCATGACCGGATCCATCACCGCGGGAATAGACCTGCTGAACGAAACGAACAGCAAATCCGAACGCCTCGGCCAAATTTTTGTGATGAACGGCCGGGAGAGAAAGGAAGTGACGAAACTCAACGCCGGGGATTTGGGCGCGGTTGTGAAGCTGAAGGATACCCACACCAATAACACCTTGAGTGCGAAAACGTTTCCCGTTGTGTATCCTCCTGTTGTTTTTCCCGATCCGGTGATCGCCAACGCCATCCTCCCGAAGTCGAAAGGCGAAGAAGATAAAATCGGTTCCGGACTCCATTCGCTTCATGAAGAAGACCCGACGTTCATCGTTCACTACGACCCCGAAACAAAGCAGACGGTTGTCCAGGGACAGGGTGAACTGCATCTTGCGATCATCATCAAACGGCTCAAGGAAAAATTCGGCGTAGATGTCGATGTTGTCGAACCGCGCATTCCGTATAAAGAAACGATCAAGGGCGTTGTTCCGGATGCGGAGTATAAGCATAAAAAGCAATCGGGGGGACGCGGACAGTACGGACACGTTCATTTGAAAATCGAACCGACTCAGCGGGGCACAGGATTTGAATTTGAAGATGCAATTGTCGGCGGGGTCGTTCCGGGGAGATTCGTTCCGGCGGTTGAAAAAGGAATCGTTGAGGCGTTGACCAGCGGTGTTATCGCAGGCTACCAGGTTGTCGACGTGAAGGCAACGCTGCACTATGGTTCGTACCATGATGTCGATTCCGACGATATGTCGTTCAAGATTGCCGGGAAAATGGCGTTTAGAAAAGGGTTCAAGGAGGCCAGGCCGGTTTTGCTGGAGCCCCTGTACGAAGTCGAAGTAATGGTCCCCGAAGAACACATGGGGGATGTGATGGGAGATTTATCGAGCCGGCGCGGAAAAATTCTTGGCATGGATTCCGACAGCACACATCAAATCATCCGCGCATTGGTTCCGTTGAAAGAGCTGTACCGGTATTCCACGACGCTTCGTTCGATGACGCAAGGAAGGGGGATCCATAAGCAGAAATTCTCGCATTACGAAGAAGTGCCCCACGAGGTGGCGGAAAAAATTATTCTCGAATACGAAAAATCGAAACAGGCGGAGGAGTAACATTCTATCACATCTTAAAAGGACTGCCTGGAATTTCAGCCACTTAGCCTTTGGAGAATTTTCTTCAAAGGCTTTTGGTTTTCTTACCATGGCGTATCTTGCGCGAACGCTTGGCGTGGAGAAGTTCGGATTCGTAGGGTTTGTGAGTTCAATTTCCGCTTACGTAATGCTTTTCGCAAATTTTGGCATTGAAAACTATTCAACGCAACAGCTTGCGGCTGATGGGGCGAAAGTCTCAAAGCAGACGATAGGGACAATCATCGGAACACGTTCACTCCTGTCCGTAGTTTTTATCATTCCTTTCATTTTCTTTGGATTTTATTATTCTCAGAGCGCGTCGGAAAAACTATTCTTTGTTTTTCAATCGATCGTTATTTTCGCGTATTCCTTTAATTTGCAGTATTATTTTGTCGCGGTACGAGATGTTAAAACGCTGGCGTTCATCAAAACCGGTTCCGCTGTCCTCATCCTTATCGCGACATATTGCTTTATCATGGGCCCCTCCGATCTTCAGTTTGTTGCATTGATTAGCGGGTGTGTGTCGCTTGTGTTTTATTTGTGGAGCGTGCGCCATGTGTTCAGAAAAATTGAAACGGTGTTTTCTCTTCCCAAATTTGCCGACATGAAAACTCTCGTCTGGCGTTCTTTCCCGCTCGGCGTTTCCGCATTGATGATCCAAATCTATCACAGCGCGGACATTGTTTTCCTCGGTTTTACGAATCCGGGGATTCAACTTGGATACTATACAGGGGCGTACAGAATCATCAATCTTGTAGGTGCTGTGCCGGCATTGCTGTATCTGACGTATGTTCCTGACCTGGCAAAAATTACTGCCGGCCATTCGGCAGCCAAAGCCACACGGGAATATATCGCGGTGGTCATCGGTTCGGGCATTGTCCTTGTCGGAATATGTTTTTATTTTTCGAAAGATATTATTGCTCTTATTCTTGGGGCACAATTTGCGCCGTCGAGAACCGTCTTCCAGATTTTGTTGCTCAACGCTCTTTTGATTTACGTGAACGTTGCACTGGCCCATTTGTTGATCGCGTGGGGCGAAAACCGGAGTTACTTGTTCGTTGTTTCGTCCGGAGCTGCGGTGAACATTGTGCTGAATTTCGTGTTAATACCGCTGTACGGCATCAACGGGGCGGCAATCGCGACGGTGTGTGCGGAAACTGCAGTGTGCGTTGCTGCCTGGTACTATCTCAGGAAAACATTTCATTTCTCAATCGCCAAAATGATTCATTTACGATGAAATACGACTATCTTATTGTCGGAGCCGGCTATGCCGGCTGTGTGCTGGCTGAACGGCTTGCATCGGAGCGCGACAAAAAAATTCTGCTGATCGACCGCCGCTCTCATCTTGGCGGCAATGCGTACGATTCGTTGAACGAGCACGGTATTCGCATTCATCACTATGGGCCGCACCTGTTCCATACGAACAGCGAGAAAGTTGTTTCGTACCTGTCGCAATTTACCGAGTGGCATCCGTACCAGCATCGCGTCAGGTCATTTGTGAATGGACTCCTCGTTCCGATGCCGATCAACCGGAGCACCATAAATCAATTACTTGGCCTGTCATTTCAAACAGAGAGAGACGTCGAACAATTCTTTGAACGGGAAAGGGAATCAATAAAAGAGATCAGGAACTCAGAAGATTTTGTCGTCTCAAAAGTCGGCAAACGGCTGTACGAGCTGCTCTATCGGGGATATACTCGGAAGCATTGGGGAAGGGAGCCGTCCCTTCTTTCCCCGTCGGTGTGTGGACGGCTCCCCGTGCGGACAAACATGGACGACTATTACTTCGATGACCGGTTTCAGGCGATGCCCTTGCATGGTTACGCCGCAATGTTTTCTGCGATGCTTGCGCACAAAAACATCCATACCGAGTTGAAGACGCAATTTGCCGACGTCCCTCAACACATTTTTAACCGTTTAATCTTTACCGGCCCGATCGATGAGTTCTTCAATCACAGCTTCGGGAAATTGGCATACCGTTCACTCCGGTTCGAGTTTGAAACGCACGAGAAGGAATTCGTCCAGCCCGTGGCACAAATAAATTATCCGAACGACTTTGATTACACCCGGACCACAGAGTTCAAACACATTACGGGGCAGCGGAACCCAAAAACGACCGTTGCGAAAGAATATTCTTTGGACGAAGGGGAGCCGTATTACCCCGTTCCGCAGAAGGAATACCTGGAATTATATCAACGCTATCTCTCCGAAGCGCAAAAACTTTCAACAGTCTTCTTTGTCGGAAGGCTTGCAACGTATCAATACTATAACATGGATCAAGTTGTTGCGCAGGCCCTGACGTTATTCGAGAAACTGGCGCTGATTAGTTGAATGCCGCTCCCATGAGGCTACCATTAGTTTCCGTCGTGATGCTGAGCTGGAACCGTAAAGATGACGTTCGGGTCTCGCTCGATCATCTGTTTGCTGCAGACTATCCTTCAGTCGAAGTCATCGTCGTGGATAATCATTCCACCGACGGAACGGTTGACATGGTGAAGGAAAAGTTTCCTGCAGCGATCGTCGTACCGCTGGCGGAAAATATCGGCATTGCCGGATGGAACAAAGGTTTCGAAATCGCGAAGGGGGAGTACATCCTCGTGCTGGACGATGACAGCTATCCGGAAACAAATGCATTGTCAATCGGGATAACACGAATGATGCAAGAACCGCAGTGCGGCATCATTGCGATGCAGGTCTACAACCAGCACCGGCAGATTATTCAAACCTCTTCGCTTACCCAGGGAAATAATACTACATTTATAGGTTGCGGCGCGATCCTCCGAGCTGACATTATGAAAACTGTTGGAATGTTTGAACCCCTTCTTTTCCTCTATGCACATGAAACGGAATTTGCGATGAAGGTCATTAATCGGGGTTTTAGTGTGTTGTATGAACCAAAAGCGATCGTCCAACACATTAATTCACCGGCGCATCGACTCATTCTGCGTGAATCTGATATTGATGCTCGTCGCCAGTACTATTTAATAAGGAATATTCTGGTAATACTGATTTTGCATTTCCCTTTTATTCGGTTAATTTTTAGAATTCCTCGAATCATCATCGGCAGAATTATTTTTGGGCTAAAATATCATTGTCTTTCTCCTATTCTTAAAGGTGTCGCATCCTTTGTTTGGAACTTTAAAAAAATTAGTAAGAGAAGAGCAGTGTTAAACGAAAGAACGCAAGAATTATACAAATATGGATCATTTGCAGGTGGCTTCTTCTTTTCTGACGGGGTGCATAGCATCTCCAGACCGGAGTGGCTGCGAGGCCGGCTCGGCAATAATCCGACACTTCTGAAAAATAAATGATTCTGAATGATTATAGTTAATGATAAACCGGGACAGTTGTGTAATAGATTATGGGCGTATTCTTTCTTCATTGCGTATGCGTTAAAACAAAACATAACTATTTTCATCCCCCATTTGAAAGAATATAGAGAGTATTTTGAAAACCTGTACTCTATCCCTCATGTCCATTTTGCTATTGTTAAAAAGCTGCAGAGTGTTGATGCTATAACCTATCATAGCTATCGTCTGATAACGAAGGGTTTGCGAATAATCAGTTCATGGTTCAATTTGCATTTTCCAAAAATCTATCTTGATCCTCACAATTGGACGCATGAGTCATGGCGCCCATCGGTCCTGAATAAGAAAGGAAATATAGTTTTTCTTGGCTCGTGGTCTCATCCTAAAGATCTTTCTGCACTGCTCGAATATAAAGATGTGATAGTAAAATTATTTGAGCCACGAACCATCTATAAAGAAAGAGTCGATACCTTGTTCAAGGAACTGCGGAACTCTATTGTTGGTATACATATTCGGCGTGGTGATTACGACAGGTTTTATGGCGGAATTTATTTGTTCGATGATAACGTATACAAAAAATACATAAAAGCGGTTCAGGATGCGTTTAACGGTAAGAGAGTTCGTTTTTTCCTATCTTCCGATGAAATGATAGAGTATTCCCATTTCAACGGCTTTAAAATTGCCTATCTTGAGAACCCGGTTATGGTCGAAGACGTATACGCGCTCAGTAAGTGCGATTATATTTTGGGGCCGCCAAGTACGTTTTCAATGTGGGCGTCCTTCATCGGCGATGTGCCTTTACGGATTGTTCAATACAAGGATGAGGAAATAGCATTGGATCAATTTTCTCCAATTTTATACCAGAATGTTTTTAAAAACGGAGAACGCTTTCACCATGTGGGTGAGGATGAACTTAATGCACGCCATAAAATTCTTTCGTTGTGTGAGTAGAGGCCATCTCAAAAATGCTTGATTCTTCACCCTTCGATGCGACCCGATGGAAAGCGTCGGGACGCATCGAAGGGTGAATAGCCATTGTTCGTCCTGGCAAAGCGAGTCCTCGACGAGCGGATCTGGCGACGCCATCTCTTTGGAAGAAGGATAAAATAGTATGTTCTTGAGATTGCTTCTAGAAAAGCAATTCTCTCTATTTGTATAGAGTGCAAAAGTAATACGCGTGGAATTTACCATGGCTAAAATATCCGTCGTCATGACTGTGTACAATGGGGAAAAATTTTTAGATGAAGCAATACGGAGCATTTTGGAACAAACGTTCGCTGAATTTGAATTTATCATTGTCGATGATGGCTCGACTGACCGGTCAGCGGAACTGATCAAAAAATACACCGACCGGAGAACACGTTTTTTTCCGTTGACGCATGTCGGCCGCGCTGCTGCGCTTAATTATGCGGTTTCGCAAACGGCTTCACCGTTTATTGCAATAATGGATGCGGATGATGTAGCTCTTCCTCATCGATTACAAACGCAGTTTGATGCAATGATGAACGACGAGAGAATAGACGTTGTGAGCAGTTCCTACATGATGATTGACGAGCAAGGAAATCTCATAAGAGAAAAGCATCTTCCGGTAACGCACGAAGAGATCGTTGATTTAATGCCGGTGCAATGCTCAATGTGTTTTCCCGCAGCATTCATCCGGAAAAGCATTTTACAACGAGCTGGTTTGTTTGAAGAAAAATGGGTCCCTGCCGAGGATTACAACCTGTGGATAAAAATTCTTGATCACGCAAGATTTCACAACATCTCGAAGAGCTTGGTAAAACACAGAATCACAAGTACTTCATTATCAAGCAGATTCAAAAATGTTCAGGCTCGGAATTCCTATGGAATGGGAATGCGCTATCTTGAAGAGAAATATCGCGCAGCACAAGGGGATGAATTAAAAGCGAAAATATCCTTGCAGCTTGGAAGGCGGGAATATTACAACGGGACCATGGAAAATGCGCGGAGGCACCTTGCTAAAGCTTTATGGAACCAACCTACTATTTTTATTGCATGGCGGTATTATATAGCAAGCTTATTGGGCAACCGGATATTTACATTACTACGGTCGACGGGACTCGCAGACCGCATCGGCAACATATTTAGAAAATTCTCTGCGAATCACGATTATTTTATGCCATAAAGCTTGAATGATCACAGGGATGATCCTTATTGAATGCGACATGAATTCTAATGCCTGTTGCGACAGCATTGATGTCTTCGTTTCCAGCAAGATGCGCGAACGCAAACATAATTATTGAGGCCGAGAATGTCAGTGTCCGAGTCAGTATACATGATGTTTGCGTCGCAGCCATGGAACAGTCAACACAGCAGAACAAGAGCTCTTACCATCGAATTAGCGAAACAAGGCCACCATGTAGTTTACGTTAACCTCCCAAGTTCTGTTGCCGGAATAATCCGGGAATCTGTTGCCTCTATCATTTATCCTCTTCGTCGAGAGAATGTACCCTTTCGGTATAATGCTGAAACCCTGGAAGTTTGGTCGCCGCCGACTCTACCGACATTTTACCGGGGAAGCTTAACTCCCGGTTTCGACCGACGGCTCTTTAAGGCATGGTTCGAAAAGAGATTAAGCAAAATCAAAAAGCCAATTATCGCCGTCATTGTGATGCCGTATTGGTGGGATGGATATCTTAACGACTATATTCAAAGTTTCTCGGCGACGGTGTACGACCATAAGGACCCGATTGGAACCTATGCACGCAGCGCCAGAATCCATCAACGCATGTCCGAAGTTTTTACGGAGTTGATTTCTCAAGTTACTGGTATCATCACCCATACCGAAGCCAACTACAGAAATATGTTGACGCGGCGTAAGTCCTCTGAGGTGTGTTTAATCCGCAATGCAGGATATGACTTATCTGTCAAGCGGGCAAGCAGTTCCAACGCCAAAAAAGAGTCGGTTCATCCCATTATTGGAACGGTGGGAAGAATATCAAATAATGTTGACGTCGCCCTTCTGTTAGGACTCGCCGACCGCTTTCCCGACTATTCAATCGTCAATATCGGCACGGTGTCGAAGGATGCACGAGCATTGAGGACGAAAAAGAATATTGTTCTCATGCCCCCAATGCTGCATGACGAACTGCATTCTAATATCAGGCATTTTGATGTCGGCATACTACCGTACCTTACGAGTATAGAAGGGAGCCCTTTGAGAGTGTATGACTTGCTCTCCGAATTGCTCCAGATTGTCTCTACTAATTTTTGTGATAGCGCGTATTTCAAAGATGTTGTTCATATCGCAGACGACCATCATGAATTTATTGCGACGACTTCGGACCTCTTATCTGGCAAGAAAAATTGGATACCAGAAGAGACGATTGAGAAGTTTATGTCAGCTAATACATGGGAAATGAGAGCGGAGAAATTGGCATTCTTTTGCGAAAGCCTTCTTGGCCAACCTTCGGCCAGACATTGAATTACAATAGTGGTAAATTTATCCTAAAGCGGCTTTTAATCGTTCATGGCTGAATCTCGTTCAAGAGCAAGAATATGTCTTTGAATGCTTCAATTTTACTACTCACCGATGAGATGAACCCCGGCGGTGTAGCTCGCCATGTGGTCGATCTTGCCAATGGACTTCGAGATAAGGGGATGACGCCAATTGTTGCGGCGAATGACGGGCCATTCCGGCTCCGGCTGAACAAGGAAATAGCGTTTGTGAACCTTCCGTTGTTCATACCAAAGAGTGGACGCAAGCATTTTTTTGGGCTTCTTGCTTCATATAAAATTCTTGTACCCATTATTCGCCGAGAAAACATTATTGTGATCCACTCCCACAAACGCTACACCGATCTTTTGGGACGAGTTCTTGCCCGAAGAATGTCGCTTCCTCATATTTCGACATGCCATAACATATTTAGTTCGTTAAGGCATGTTTCATTTTTTGGCGATACGACGATTGCATGCAGCAAAGCGGTGCAAGAAATGCTAATAGGAGATTTTAGGAAAGAAGCGAAAACCGTCACACAAATCTACTACGGTATCTCACCGTTTAGAGAATTCCAGACGGATGAAAAAAGTCAAGTTCTTAAAGATTTGAGTATTTCAGCCAAGATAAGGATCATTGCGAGCGTAGGCCAATTGATTGAATCGAAAGACAGAGCGACTCTCATCCACGCTATTGGCATTCTTAAGCGAAAAGGCGCTATCGATAACGTGATTTTTGCCGTCCTTGGGGAAGGCGAACAAAAATCGATGCTGGAAGAAATAGTCAAGAATGAAGATGTGCAAGACCATGCGATATTTCTTCATAGTACGTTTAATGTGGAAGCATTGTTCAATGTGGCCGAATTTATGGTTTTGTCATCAAAGCGGGAGGGATTGCCACATGTTATTTTAGAAGCCGCAAGTATTGGCAAGCCTCATATTGCGACGGATGTCGGCGGCGTCTCTGAATTCGTCATTCATGGAGAAACCGGGATACTTGTTGCACCAAGCGACCCCGAAAGGTTAGCCGCCGCAATAAAGGACCTGCTTGATAATCCAAAGGCGGTGAAAAGTCTTGGGAAAAAAGCGCAAGAAAAATTCTTTAAACAATTCACATACGACCGGTTTATTGATCAACTAATCAAAGTGTACGAACCCTATTTTGCCCCCCGGTCTCATGACTCCTGATCATGTAAATATTCTCGGAATTTCGTATAGTACATCCGATGACAAAGATGTTCTCAGCCGGATTGACGAGTCTGTTCGCACAAAGACCAAGTTGACGATTATTCAGCCGCATTTTTATCATGCGGTGCTTGGCCGGAGCGATCCTAACATTTTTGACTTGTATCAAAAATATGACATCGCGCTGCCGGACGGATATGGAATGTATCTTGCGGGCAAATTCCTGTACGGAAAGGCGAAAGCGTTCAGGCAAATTTTTAACGGTACCGATCTTTATGAGCTCCTCCTGAAGGAAACTAACATTCGCCATTGGCGGATATTTTTTTTCGGCGAAACTGAGTACACATTACAAGCTCTAAAGCGAAGGATTGAGGCTGTGTTCCCCCGTCTGGTTATTGCCGGAACTCATCACGGTTTCGTCGGCCTCGGCGACGAAACGGTCATCTCCGCGATCAATGCAAGCAATGCCGATATTCTTCTGATCGGGATGGGTACCCCAAAGCAGGATGAGTGGCTCTGGGAGCACTATCATGAGCTTCGTGTTCCTGTGATGATGACGGTCGGTGCCGGCATCGGATTTATGTCGGGGGAAAAAATAAGAGCCCCGAAGGGACTGCGCCAGGTACATCTCGAATGGTTGTTTAGATTTACCCAGGAGCCGCGGCGTTTGTGGCGGAGATATTTTCTCGGAATCCCGAAATTTATTTTCTATATTTTCCTTCAAAAGGTTCGACAGAAATGAGAATCCCAGCGCGAACATTAGCGCTCATACTGCTGACGATCTTCTTTCAATCGGAATTCCTCTTTTCAGCCGGTCAAAATGTAAAGAAGTATTCCTGGGGGGCGATGCAGGTAGTCGCACAAAGCCCCGGTGTAGTGAAGATGAAGTTATCGTTGGACGTGCATGATGTGAACGCCGGGCCTGCCCTGCTTTCTCAACGAGTTTTGTATTATGCGCTTTCTCCGTCCGAGGAAATCAGACCCAGCGTGACAGGCTTTGCCGCTGCTCCGGTCTCTTTAAAAAGTGTTTATCGTATAAAGTGCCTTCCCTCAACACACGACACAACTACCATTAAGCAAACGCTTGAACAGATTCCTGTGGGAGAACTGCCGTCGGCTCCCGCCGCCAAGGTTATAGGGTACGGCTGGTATCGGGGCTATTATTTGGCGCGGATAGAGGTTACTCCATTCTATTATAATCCGTCGACTCATGCAGCTTCCTTCGCACAATCCATCGATCTGCAGCTTACCAAGGCGACAACAAAAACCACCGCTGCACGGCAGCAAGTGAAATTGAATGATCCTCATTTTGACCGCATCCTTCAGGAACTCATTGTTAATTTTGATGATGCCCAGCCGTACCAGATGCCTGCGGTGAGCGATACCACAGGGGGCTGGTTTAATACATCGGCGATGTATATCAAGATGCAAATCCCAAACGACGGTATATACCGGATTACTAAAGCGGAGCTGGATTCGATATACCCCGCTATTGCGAGTGTTGACCCTGGGACATTTCAGGTTTTTGACCGGGGGAAAGAAATTCCGATTTATGTCTCTGGGGACAGCAACGGAGTCTTCATTTCCGGCGGCTATCTCGAATTTCCTGCTTTGCGCAACTATACGGGATTGCATCGCATCATCACCACATCGCTTTCCCAGCAGTATAACGAATACCTTAACCGCTATACCGATTCAACAATTCTCTGGTTGACGTGGGGGGGAACCAAAAACGCTTTGCGTCTAAGCCAAAATTCGATCGATTCTGCAACGACGGACACCCTTAAAGCGTATACTGCGTTCATCCACATGGAAGTTCAAGGTCCATATCCCGGCCTGCAGATGTCGGCTACCGACACTTATTCTTCACAGGACTACCGCTGGAATCCGTTTGATATCTGGCCTTGGGATTTTCTTAACGGGTCCGGGACAGCCACAAAAAATTTTAGTGCGAGCAATATTGTCCCCAATACCGACAGTGTTACGCTTTACGCAAAATTTGCAAGCTGGGGGGCCAACATCACCACGGCCGCACATAATGTTGCGATTCGGTTGAACAGTGGAAAAGATCTGAACAGTGTGATCCTTAATCTTGGGGATCAAGCCGTCCTGTCCGGGCGGGCTCCGGCAACGGCACTTAAAGCAGGGTCGAATTCCGTTTCGCTGTATTCCTATCCGACGAATGCGACTACGAACAGTATTATCTACGATTGGTTTGAAATCGAATATCCCCGGCAGCTCATGGTCGTGGGCGATACGCTCCTTTTCGATTTCCGGACACTTACCGACCGGCATTTCCGGAACGTTCAGATTTCCGGTCTGCAGTCGCCTAATTTCCTCCTCTATAGAATTAAACCGTCAGCTGAAAGAATATCGAACTATGTTCTCTCCGGGTCGGCCCCGTATACCGTAACGTTCTGCGATACCGTTGGATCGCAGGAACAATACGTTATCATGCCGCAGTCGAAGGTCTACACTCCCGTTTTTTCGACGATAAAAAGTTTTGCTGGACTCCGGTTTAACAAAAGCCAGACCGATTACATCGCCATCACGCATCCCAAATTTTACCCTGAAGCAGTCCGGTATGTGCAGAATGTAGCGGCAGCGAAACACCTGAATGCGCGCCTCTTCAGCGTCAACGACATCTTCGATGAATTCGGCTTTGGGTACCCGACTGCAGAAGCGCTGCAGGCGTTTGTTCAATCGTCGTTCCAGTGGAATGCTCCATATCCTGCATATCTTACTCTTCTTGGAGATGCGTCGTATGACTATAAGTTTTATTTAGCCAGCTACACTGCAATAAATTATGTTCCTTCCGTAGGATATCCCGTCAGCGATGTGGCCTATGCGCTTCTTGACACCGTTACGGATTTGCCGCAGATGTATGTCGGGCGAATTCCCGTGGATAATGTCGGAGATCTGACGCAGTATCTTTCATTCTATAATTCCACTATCACAACTCCGTATGATGATTGGAATAAACATTATTTATTTTTTAGCGGCGGCGATCCTACTGTCGCAGGCCAAGTTGATCTTTTGAAATCGGTGAACGACGAAGTAGCCTATACATTTGCGGCCCCCGCACCTATCGGCGGCATTGTAGCAGATTTTTATAAGACGGTAAATCCGCAATCCGATTTTGGTCCGTATACACCGCAGCAGGTAACGGATGCGATTTCCACGGGCGGAGTTTTTATTTCGTACATCGGCCACAGCGGCACGCAAACATGGGACAACAGCATTGGCGACCCTCTTCAATTGAAGAATTCACGTGGGCGGTATCCTTTGATTACGGACATGGGATGCTCGACGGGAAAGTTTGCGGAGCCGCAGATTACGTCGTTCAGCGAGCTGTTCATTGTCGGGCCGGAAGCAAGCGCGATTGATTATATCGGCAACTCATCGTTAGGGTTTGAGAGCATCGCAACGTCCCTTCCCCCGATCTTCTATTCTGCGATGCTCCAAGATTCCATTGTTCGTGTCGGCGCGACGCATTTAACGGCGAAACTCAGACAAATATCCCAACAGGGACTGAGCAGCGTAAACCAGATCATGTTGTTTAATAATACATTGATCGGCGATCCGACCGTCGACTTACCGATTCCGTTTCTCCCGAATCTCTTTATTCAGGAGAATCTCATCAGCTCTTCCTCTCCCGTGTTGACCGACGTTCAGGACAGTGTTGCTGTCAATATTGTCTATGCTAATTACGGCTCCGTCACCAGGGACAGCGTCGATGTTGAAATTCAACACGTGTACCATTCACAGGTAGTTCAATCATGGCTTATGCGGAGGCCTATGCCCCTGGTATACGATACCTTGACGGTTTATATTACCATCAAGCAAGAGGCTGATGAACATGATATTGCTGTAACGCTCGATCCTTCAAATAGAATAACAGAGTTGACGAAGAGCGACAACTCTGCAACGAAGGCTTTTTTTGTTTCGTCTACCGATTTTAAAATCGTTCAACCTCAACCAATGTCCGCAGCGTTGGTTTCAAATCTCGTTCTGCTCAACCCGACCACGCAGATCTATAATCCGGCTACGCTTGTTGCTCTGCAAATCGATACTCTCAGCACTTATTCTACGCCGGTAACCTTCAATGTTCCAATGGGTATTGTATCGACGTCGTTTCCCCTCGCCTCATTGCGAAGCCCTAAGAGATATTATTGGCGTGCAAAATTCCAAACAAGCTCGGGCAATTGGTCAACGGGGACGTTTTATCAGGGGACGGACCCTACGAAAAGTATCGGGCAAATAGATTCGGTTGGATGGCAGGGAAATTCTTTTATTCGCACTCTCTTTTCTCCGGGGATTGGTTCAAAAATAGTCAACTCTGTCATCGTGCTTCAAGCGATTTCAGGCGGAACGTTAGATGGGTATTTTGGTGCGGTTGAGATTAATGGGGCAAACAAACTGCCGAACACTTTTGCGAGAGGTTATTCGATCGTTGTCATTGACCCGACTGCAGACACGGTCATTAGAGTGGGCCAGTATGATCTTTACGGCAACGCTGCATTTGCTGATACTATAGTTCAATTTCTTAATTCGATTGCAAATGGTGAAATTGTTGTAGCAGTCATTATCGGCGAAGGTTCGTACAACTTAACCAGTGCAGTAAAAAATGGGTATCACACCATCGGAAGCAAATTTATCGATTCAGTCGGATACCGGGATTCGTGGGCCATTATCGGAAGAAAAGGGGCCGTACCGGGGAGCGTTCAAGAAGAATGGAAGAAAAGCACAAAGGGAAAGGTCGTTCTCGATACAACAATAGTACAGATTACTTCAACAGGCAGTATAACGACCTCTACCATTGGTCCGGTCAGCGGATGGAACCAGCTTTTAGTAGACAGAGTTGTCCCGGCGGGCGCACACGCAACTGTGACGATGCTGGGCATTATGAACAGCGGGCATATCGATACTCTTTTTAATTCGTATGATTCGTCATCAGTGAACCTTCAGAAGATTTCCGCGGTTCGGTATCCCAACGCCCAGTTGGTTTTCAACCTCACAGCAAGTTCGCCCTTAAATTCGCCGGTCATCACCGACTGGAGCGTCAAAGCACAATTGCCCCCGGAGCTCGTCCTGTCTCAAAATACAGTGTCGCTGCAGAAGTCGACGATGGAGGAAGGGGAGATCATCAACGTGGGAGCGAGTGTCTATAATGTGGGTGCATCACCAGCAGACAGCGTCCTGGTCTCTATCCTCACCGATGACAGCGGCCCGCTTCGGACTCTTAAGAGTACGATTGTGCCTGTTATCAACCCTCAGGACTCCGCCCATGTTCAAACTCAATACAACAGCCAGGGGATACGCGGCAGCCATTCGTTCACGTTTCAGGCCGACCCTAACAATGTCATCACGGAATATTACAAATCGAATAACACCGTCGTTATTCCATATACCATATTAGCCGATACGACAAGTCCTTCCGTTGGCGTCACATTTGATAATATGCAAGTGATGAACGGCGATTATGTCCGCGCCGCACCGGTAGTGATTTTTCTTATCAGCGATCCGAACGGAGCGCCTCTTGCGCAAAACGATACTTCAAACGTCTCCATTCAACTGGACGGGAATCAGGTGTACTATGCGGGAAACAGCAGTATTCAGTTTACGGCCGGATCCGCTCCGGTGATCGCCGAAGTCCGGTGGACACCGCAGCTCACCGAAGGCCAGCACACTGTCAGTTATTTTGCCAGAGATGCTGCGGGAAATTTTTCAGACACGACAATGCTGTCAGTCAACGTAACGAACACGCTGCAGCTCTCGGAAGTCTACAATATCCCAAACCCGTTTCCCAACGGGACGACGTTTACGTTCATCCTCGCCGGAACCGATAACCCGCAAAGCGTGCACATAAAAATTTATACCGTGGCAGGGCGTCTGATTCAGGATCTCGATTTTTCATCGAAAGTACATATTGGCATCAACGGGTACACAAGTTCGAGTGATAATCTTTATTGGAACGGAAGGGATAAAGACGGAGATGAAATCGCCAACGGCGTTTATTTCTACCGGGTTGTCATTAGCGGAGGGGGGCAGCAGGCGGCCGCCACGCAGAAGCTGGTGAAAATGCGGTAGTAATGAACAATGAACAAACAACAATGAACAATGAACAGAAAACTGTGAACAGTACACAGTAAACGGAGCCAAGAGCTTAGCACTCAGAACTCAGAACTTAAAACCCAGGACCAAAAACTCATTTGATAGTGCAGCGGTGAACACATGCCGGATGTGAAGGGCGATACCGTCAGCGCCCGGCAAACCTCGAGTGGGGTGTTGCGGGAAGTCGCAATTCTGTTTCTGCGGCTTGGTACAATTTCCTTCGGAGGGCCCGCAGCCCATATAGCAATGATGGAAGAGGAGGTCGTGAAGCGGCGGAAATGGATCACGCATGAATATTTCCTCGACCTGCTTGGCGCCACAAATATTATTCCCGGCCCGAATTCGACCGAAATGGGAATCCATATCGGGTACATACGAGCAGGCTGGAAAGGTCTGCTGATCGCCGGGGTTTGCTTTATTTTTCCTGCTGTAGCCATTTCCCTCGTGTTCGCGCATCTTTATGGTCTGTACGGTTCAGTTCCGCAAATCAGCAATTTTATCTGGGGAATTCGTTCAGCAGTTATCGCAATCATCCTTGCCGCAGTAATCCGGCTCGGTAAACCGCAGTTGAAGAACCGTTTCATGCTGGTTGTCAGCGTTATTGTGTGCATATTGAGTTTTTTGAAAGTGGATGCGATACTATTGCTGGCTGCTGCCGGGATTTTCGGACTCTTGTGGGGAAATCGAAATCGATTGAAGGAACATCCTCTTCCTGTACTGCTAACGATGGCTTTGCCAGCAGTAATTTTTTCGGTCTCATCCAAATCGCCCGAACCCGCGGCAATTCCCCCTACTATTTCTACTCTTGGATTATTCTTTCTAAAGATCGGTTCTATACTTTACGGCAGCGGATATGTACTGGCGGCGTTCCTTCAAGGCGGGCTTGTTGATGCAAGGCATTGGCTCACACAAACGCAGCTGCTCGATGCGATTGCGGTCGGGCAATTCACGCCGGGGCCGGTTCTCTCGACTGCAACGTTCATCGGATATTTGATTCTTGGATTTCCCGGAGCGCTGGTTTCAACGGTCGGCATATTTCTTCCATCGTTCATCTATGTCCTCGCGATAAGTCCGTTCGTGCCGAAACTGCGGAAATCGCCGTCGACCGCAGGCTTTCTTGACAGCGTCAACGCGGCCTCGCTTGGCTTGATGCTGTCGGTATGCGCGATACTTGGCATTTCAACACTGGTAAATCCCGGTGCGTGGATTATTTTTATCGCTGCGGCAGTCGCGATCGTGGTATGGAATTTTCATGCCGCGTGGATTGTTGTTAGTGCAGCAATTCTTGGATGGCTTTTATCGACGGCAGGAATAATGTAATGGAGATGATCGTATGAAAAAGGGAAAGGTGGCCGGAGCAATGATTGCACTTCTGCTTCTTAGTGTGATGGTTTTTTCCTCAAAATTGGCCTCGGCAGGGGATGGTTCACAACCGCAGGATTTAAAGACCGTTGTCGCATTGCTTCAGGATTCTCTGAAGGACATCCAGCAGCAGCTTGACCAGCTCAAACAACAAGCGCCTGGGTTGGGGGAATATATGACGACAATCCAACTTCATGCCGCCAAGCTCTGGTTTGCAGTCGGGGCATCGAATTGGGATCTGGCGTTGTATGAGCTGGATGAAATGAGCGAGACGATGGATGGAGCAAGAGCGCTGCACGCGTTTAAGAATGGTTTAGACATTTCCGGCGTCCTTCAAAGTGTCCAGGAAACACAAATTCCATTGATGCGCCAGGCGATTATCTCGAGAGCAAGCCCAACATTTACGTCGGCATACGGGGAGACACTCGATGCATGCAACAGCTGTCACCGCTCTGCCGGTTACGGCTTTATCTCGATTATGCCTCCAACTGCGCCTCCGGTTACCAATCAACGCTGGGATGTGCATTGATGCGCTTCTTGCAATGAGAGATCGGTTATGAGATTGTGGTCGCTTCATCCGCAATACCTTGACTCGAAAGGGCTGGTAGCACTTTGGCGCGAAGGCCTTCTTGCCAGGAAAGTTTTGCGAGGTTCGACAAAAGGCTATAAGCATCATCCGCAACTCATGCGATTTAAATCGCAGCCGAACGGTCTGTGGGCCATTGATCGCTATTTGATGGGAGTGTTCATCGAATCGACCAAACGAGGCTATGTGTTTGATAGAAAGAAAATCGGCAAAAGATTTTCACGGAAGAGGATGAAAGTCACAAGAGGACAGCTCCAATACGAATTGGTACACCTCAGAAAAAAACTTAAAAAGAGAGATCCTAAGAAATTCGTGGCACTACAGAATATAACATTCCCAAGAGCACATTCGCTCTTTTCCGTAGTGAGCGGGAATGTAGAAAAATGGGAAAAGCTTTAGGGTAGAATTATAAAATTCTATTTGTTTCTTGCTCATTGTTGATTGTTCTATAATTGAATATATTAAAGAAAAATTCTCCCCTAACCGTTTTTTTGCCCTAACTCTATGAAAAGATTTCTTCTGATTCTCTGTTGCGCGTTTGTGTTTTCAACGCCCGGTATTTCCCAGCACGTTCCGTCGATCATGAATCTTTCTGCCCACCCTGACGATGAGGACGGCGCTACCCTTGCGTACTACCGGTACAAATACGGTGTAAAGGTCTACTCCGTTTGTTTCACGCGCGGTGAGGGGGGACAAAACGAGATTGGTCCGGAGCTGTACAGCGATCTCGGTGTGCTTCGCACAGGGGAGACAGAGCGTGCGGCGCACATCATTGGCAGCGAAGTCTTTTTTTTGAATTTCGTCGATTTTGGATTTTCGAAGACCGCGAAAGAAACCTTTGACTTTTGGGGAAAGGACAGCACAATAGCTCGTCTGGTGTATATCATCCGCAAATTGAAACCGGAAGTTCTTTTCACAAATCACGATAGCGTCTCCGGCCATGGCAATCATCAAGCCGTCGGTATTGCAGCGTTGCAGGCATTTTGGCTTGCAGCGGATCCCACCTACCATCCGGAGCAACTGAAGGAGCCTGGCGTCGGGCTTTTCCAGCCGAAGAAACTGTTCATGAGGATTTTTTCCCAGCGGGATTCGCTTTTGAAAGCAGATGTCGTCAATGCGGTGTCGACCGACACTCTTTTGCTCGGGAAGACGGCTGTTCAGCTGGCGATGGAAGCCCTTGCGCAACACCGAACCCAGGGAATGGACAAGGTCATTGCGAGCGGAAGATTCGGGAGATTTTTTGACTCAACGCGGTACGTTCTTGTCCGTTCAAGCGGCAAATTTGCGAATGTGCGGAATGATTTTCTCGGCGGCCTGCACACGCCGGATGAAACAAGGCTTCCCCTTATTCCTTTCCAGCCGGCTCTTGGCGTATCGTTGTCGGATTCAATTGTTGTGCGGAATCAGAAGTTTACGCTGGAAATCAAGCCGCTCGCACCGGTTGCAAACCTCGTCGCAACGCTCTCACTTCCTGTTGGATGGACAAGCCGCAAACTGGACGATCAGAAAAAGATTGGATACGAAATTTCCGTCGCAAACAACGCTCGTTATACGTACCCAAAAGTCAGGCATTTGTACGAAACATTCCGGACGCTGCCGCTCATTACTGTTGACGCATCTTTCGAACGGGAAGGGAAACGAGAGACGGAAGAAATACCCGTTTTTGCGGATGTTGCTCCGTTCCAGACAATTTCACTTTCTTCACAAGTCTTTCGCGTAACCGATGAGCCGCTGAAAATTCCATTTGCGGTGAAGAATTATTTTCCCAACAAGGCAGCCGGGAGAGTCGAGGCAGTCGTACCGGTTGGATGGGATGCGCTGAACACTGAGTTTGTTATCGGGAGGGAAGACAGCGTGTACACCGACAGCGTGACGATCATCCCACCAGCCCTCCTTGCAGAAGGAACGTATCCGGTCCGCGTGTGCATTGACGGCGATACTGCAACGGCGGCGCTAAAGAAGTTCTCCGTTACCATAGCCCCGCGATTGAACGTCGGTGTAATTCAAAGTTACGACGATGTGTTCAGCAAGACACTGAGCGACCTGAACGTGGCACACCGCTTGCTCACGGAAAACGATTTGTCGACCGGCGACCTTCAGCCGTACACCGCTGTCATCATTGACATCCGCGCGTATCTTTTCCGTCCTGACTTGGTGAAAAACAACGCCCGCCTTTTGGAGTATGTGAAAAACGGCGGCACGCTGATCGTGATGTACCAACGTATCGATGAATGGAAGCCCGAGTATGCTCCATATCCCTTTGCAATTTCACGGAATCGCATAACGGTCGAAACAGCGCCGGTGGTGGTGCTTAAACCGGAGAACATTCTTTTCAATTACCCGAACACGATCGATTCCACTGCGTGGGATGACTGGGTGCAGGAGAGATCTTTGTACATGCCAGCGAGCGTTCCGGCACAATACGATAAGCTTCTAGCTTCCTCGGACCCCGGCGAACCCCCTCTTGATACAGGTTTGCTTTTTGCGAAGTACGGAGACGGTAATTACCTCTACACTGCCTACGTCTGGTACCGTGAATTGAAGGAAGTCAATAAAGGAGCATTCCGCATGTTCGCCAACATGATTTCTTTGGGAAACAAGAAGTAAGTTGGGAAAAGTGAGAACAATAATAAGGACAAAATGGTTTATACTATCGTGCCTGCTTGTCATTACGGCGGCTGACGGATGTTCGCGTTCATCCAAAATGCCGTTGGTAGTTTATTCTCCTCACGGGAAAGATATGCTCGAGGAATTCGCGCAAAAATTTGAAGCGGCGAACCCGGGCGTCGATGTTCAATGGCTCGATATGGGCTCTCAGGAAGCATACGACAGAATACGGACGGAGATGGCAAATCCGCAGGCCGATGTGTGGTGGGGGGCGCCGTCGACAATTTTCATGCGTGCAGAAAAGGAAGGCCTTCTTGCGCCGTACCGCCCCTCATGGGCCGACAGCATCGCGCCTGAATTCAAAAGCGCTGCTGATAAGTGGTACGGAACGTTTATCACTCCGGAGGTGATCGTTTTCAACTCCCACATGCTGGCGAAGAACGATGCGCCGAAGGACTGGAACGATCTTCTCGAACCTCAGTGGAAAGATAAAATTATTCTCCGCTATCCGCTCGCGTCGGGAACGCTGCGCGTAATTTTTTCCGCAATGGTTGCAACCTCCGTGGCAAAGTACGGGTCGGAAGTAAACGGATTCGACTGGCTTCGCCGGCTCGACGCGAACACAAAATCGTATACATCCGACCCGACTCAAATGTATCTGAAACTCGCAAGGGAAGAGGCGGCTGTTTCGATCTGGGATATGCCGGATGTCGTCCTGCAGGCGAAATTGAACAACTATCCCTTCGACTATAATGTCCCGGCAAGCGGAACGGTAGTGCTGACGGACGGTATTGCCATTGTCTCCGGCGCAAAACATTTGGAATTGGCTCAGAAATTTTATGAATTTGTGACGAGCGAGGAGAGCCTTATTATAGAAGCGAATAAATTTTACCGCATCCCCGCGCGGAACGGCATTCCAAAAGAGAAGCTGCCGTCATGGATCACTTCGACTTCATTCACCCCGATGCATCTCGATTGGGAAATGATCTCACAGCATGAATCGGAATGGATGAGAAAGTGGGACGAGGAGATCAAAGGACGAAGCAATCAACAATGAACAATGAACAATCAACAAGTTCTTAATTTGCCTTTCCTGTTTTTTCAATTCTTAATTTTTAATTCATAATTCTTAATTGTTCCATTGTCTTCTCTTCATTTCCACAATCTTTCAAAATCCTTTGGTGATCTTCGGGCGCTCGCACCGATAGAGATAGAAATCCGAGAAGGCGAATTTTTTTCCCTTCTCGGCCCCAGCGGTTGCGGCAAAACGACGCTGCTTCGGATGATCGCCGGACTTGAGCCCCCCTCAACCGGAACCATAGTCGTCGATGGCGTCGACATCACTTCGTTTCCCCCTCAGAAGCGAAATGTCGGAATCGTATTCCAGAATTACGCGTTGTTTCCGCACATGTCGGTGTTTGAGAACGTCGCGTACGGCCTCGAAGTTAAAAAAATACCGAGGAATGAAATCCGGGCAAAAGTCCAGCATATTCTTGAAAAGGTCCATTTGTCGGATAAGGAGGATATTCCGGTGCCGCTGTTGAGCGGCGGCGAACAGCAGCGCGTTGCCGTTGCACGGGCGGTCGTCGTGGAGCCGGCGGTCTTGCTGTTCGATGAACCTCTTTCAAACCTCGACTATGCTCTCCGGCTCGAAACCAGAGCAGAGATCAAACGCCTTCAGCGGGAGGTTGGCATTACGACGATCTATGTGACGCATGACCAGGGTGAAGCCCTTGCATTGTCCGACCGCATTGCGGTGCTGAATAAAGGCATCGTGCAGCAAGTTGGTACACCGGATGAACTTTATTTCCATCCAGACAACGCATTCACTGCGGCGTTCATCGGGCATGCAAATCTATTTTCATCCGCTCTGTGCAAGGAATATTTCGGCATCACAAACATTGCTGCGAAGGAACTGCTTGCGGTGCTCCCCGAAGAAATTGTCCTGTCTGCCGATTCCGGAAATGCAAAGGGCCGGATCATCGATAAACAATTCTCCGGCTCAAACGTCGAATACACCATCGATTTCGTCGGGCAGCTTGTCAAAGCGGTCCGTTCGTCTTCAGATAGGGAATTCAACGGTGAAGTCGGCGGACTCGCATCCGTATCGTTTGCCGGCACGGTTCAGCGAAAGGTCAACAGTGAATAATATTCCGTCGAAGCGGTTCACCGCTGCATCAAGCTCGATGTTGCTCATTGTCGTTTTTTTTGCGTGCGGCTACATTCTATTTCCGTTGTATGAACTTGCCAAAGAAAGCTTCTCAACGGGGATACAGGGATATTCGACCGGGGCATACAATCACCTGCTCCGTTCTTCCTTGCTTGAAGCGACAATAAATTCCGTTGCCATTTCGATCCTGAGCGTTATTGGCAGCGGGATTGTGGGAACGTTCATCGCATACGTGTTCCAGTATATCGAATTTCCGGCAAAATCATTCTTCTCGAAAATTGTTCTCATCCCGCTTGCATTGCCCCCGTTGGTCGGTGTAATTTCTTTTTTGTTTTTGATAGGAGAGAGCGGTATGCTTTCTCGAGTTCTCTCGTTGATCTCCGGCTTATCTCCTTCTGTTTTTACCGTGAGCGGGTGGACGGGGATCGTCTGTGTGCATGTCTATTCGTTTTATGTCTATTTTTATCTTTTTGTTTCTTCCGCCCTGTCTCAACTGGACGGCAACGCGCTCGATGCATCGGCGAGCCTGGGTGCGAGCAGGGCGCGCACCATTTGGAGGATTCTTCTGCCCATGCTTACTCCCGCATTTGTGGGCGCCTCGCTCATGACCTTTATGTCGAGCATGGCCTCGTTTTCTGCACCGCTGCTGTTCGGCGGAACGACGCGGTTTCTCACTCTGGAAATCTATACCGCGAAACTTAACGGCGACAATTCTTCTTCTGCGGCCCTGGCGATATTGTTGACTATTATTTCAGTCTGTTTCCTTTTTCTGCTGAGGTGGTGGCAGGATTCTCATCGGCACGGCATGGGTTCGAAGGGAACGGTCCGGAGTGCGAAGATCTCTCACGGAGTGTTCACGAGAGTTATTGTTCTTGCGATAACGTTTGCAATTGCCCTTCTCTTCGCTCTTCCGGTCGCGACCATTGTTGTTCTATCGTTCATCAAAGAAGGGTCCTGGACGTACCAGATATTTCCTACGTCATTTACTGCCGAAAATTATTGCCGCTTGTTCGGCGAGCCCCATCTTTTTGATCCGTTCGTCAACAGCATTCGCATGTCCTTGATCGCTGTACTAGCGGTGGTGATAATCGGTGTTGCGGCGGCATATCTCATCAACAGAGAAAAAATTTGGGGGAGCCGGCTGTTGGAAATTGTCCTCTCTCTTCCGTTCGGAATTCCCGGAACCGTGATTGCCGTCGGCTTGATTTTGAGCTTCAACCGGCCATCGCTCTTTTCGTTCCACTCAATTTTAGTCGGGACATTTTGGATTATACCACTTGCGTATGCCGTGAGAAATCTGCCTTTGATCTATCGTTCCACTGCGGCAGGACTCGATGCCCTCAATCCTTCGCTGCAGGAAGCCGCCGAGACCCTGGGGTCGTCGGGGGGAGAGACGTTCCGAAAAATTATTCTGCCTCTCATCATGCCTTCGATTGTGTCGGGGGCTCTTCTCGTATTCATAAATTCTGTCGGAGAATTTGTATCATCCATTCTTTTATATTCCTACAGTACGAAACCCCTTTCGGTAGAAATACTTTCTCAGCTTCGGTTGTTTAACATCGGCGGCGCGGCCGTGTATAGCACACTATTAATGGTTTTCGTCCTTGCGGTTGTCGCTGCCTCAAACAAATATTTCCGGTCGTCGTTTATTGCATAACCGGCGAATTTCTATCGTCCTTCCGAATGATCCTACGGCCGACGGCTCTTCCAAACCTAGTAGTGTTACAGTTTGAGTATATCAAACCAAAAAAAGTGTGTCATGCCAGCGAAAGCTGGCATCCAGAGCGTTTAAACTGGATTCCGGCGTTCGCCGGAATGACATTTATTTTGAAATTGTAACACTACCCGAAAAGTCGAAGGGAATTACAATGTTTATCCAGAACAGGCCCCAGACGGACTTTGGACAACCGCAACAGACCTTGCGAAATTCATAGTTTCAATTCAACATTCCCTCAAAATGCAGTCTCCTGCTTTATTGAATGCATCCGCGGCCCATGAAATGCTTACTCCGCTTCTGGATTCATCGGATGCCGCTTTGGGAGTTTTCGTTAAGGAAAAAGGAGGCGAAAAATATTTTACACATAGTGGGGTAAACCTTGGGTTTAGAGATGATTATTACGCGAGCGTTTCAACCGGTGTTGGGGTGGTCGTTCTAACAAATTCAGACAATGGACAATCTTTGATTGATGAAGTAATCAACAGCGTCGCGGTAGTGTATAACTGGAAAGCTTTCTATCAGCCCAAAGTCAAAAAATTAGTCAATATTCCGGTCGCTATCATCGATAAATATGTAGGTGAATACATCAGCGAAACTCCTAAGCTAAAAATAAGCATCGTAAACAAAGATGGTATCTTAGAGCTTACGGCACGGCAGTCAGAAAGAATGTTTGCGACAAGCGATAATACATTCTTCCTAATGTCGTCGCCGTCTCAAGAGTGTGTATTCTCCAGTTCAAGAAACGATGATTTCATTGATACGTTTGAAGTTAAGCAAGGCAAAGAGACTGTCATAAGAGCGACCAAACAACAAAAGACGATCACGAATCATTGAACGATAATTGTTCAACTTGACGCCATGCGTATGTAAGAAAACATTCTACCGCGTGTGTTCTGTACACGTCAAGACATCACCGCAGCCGCCTAAATAAAAAATGTCAGATGATGTCTTGACGCGTACAACTTATTGGACATGACTTAGCTCGCGCGGACTGGATTCCGTCGCTGCGGCGCTCCGCCGCCGCAGCTTAGCTCCGGTCCGTTAGGCGGGCAAAGTGGGTAATGACTCAGTTTGATAAATTTTCTGGGGGGGACAGGCATTCATGCCTGTCAGATAGTCAGACAAGTTCCGAAGGAATGGCTTCACCAAATGTCTGACTTACAGATACTTTGAACTTGAGTCACTACCGCAAAGTGGCATCATTCAAATTCTTTTTGTAATATTGACAAAGGAGGTAACAAAATATGACCGTTCAACACATTGAAAAGCAACTAATGAAGCTGGATCCGGGTTCACGTGCAAAGTTGGCTAGCAAGCTATTGTCGAGTCTCGACGAGCTTTCTGAGGAAGAAAACGAAAAATTGTGGGCTCAAGAGGCTTTTCAACGTCATGAAGAATTGTTACGAGGGAAAGCAAAATCTCGTTCTGTTGATGTGGCTTTGAAAAGTGCTCGGGCCCAATTGAGATGATGTCTTCAGTTTCAATTCATGAAATTGCAGATATAGAGTTAAAGGAAGCCGCAAAGTACTATGAATCAAAAGTGAGTGGTCTTGGCTTTGCGTTTCTTGATGAGGTGGAGCGAGCTGTAGACCTGATTCGTAATAATCCTGAATCTGCTCCCCGGATATTTAAAGTTGTTCGCCGCAAACTACTAAGGGGCTTCCCATACAGCGTTATGTATTCCATTGTTGATGACTCGATTCGAATTCTGGCCATAGCAAATCAGAAGCGTCGTCCGTTTTACTGGCGGGATCGTCAATAACTTTTCTGTGCCCGCCTAACCAGTCGCCCAAGCTGACGGAACCAGCCGTCGATAATTTTGCATGCGCGAAACAACCAGTTACTATCAGACATGACTCGCCACGCGCGGAATGGCTACCGTCGCTGCGCGCTCCGCCGCCGCAGCTTAGCTCCGGTCCGTTAGCTGGCAAGTTTTCGCAAAGATTGTTACCTTTCATCTAACAAAAAGGTAAGCTGCAATGCCAAGTATTAGCGAGTTTTTCGGTATTATTATCTATATTTACTACAATGACCACGCGCCACCACATTTCCACGCCGAATATGCCGAGCACGAAGCACTTTTTCGAGTGGATACTTTAGAGATTTATTCAGGAGAGTTACCAAATCGGGCTCGGGCGCTCGTTCTTGAATGGGCATCACTTCATCGAAATGAATTATTAGAAAATTGGGAACGTGCTAAAGAGGGTGTTCCTCTCAAAGAAATTGAACCTTTAGTTTAATTTGGAGAAAACATTATGAACAAGTTCGTAAGAATTCGCTCAGTCAATCCAACGGTAGACTATCAAGTTCAAATTGAGTTTACAGACGGAACTAAAAAGGAAATCGATTTGGAACCGTATTTGCACGGCCCGGTTTTTGATCCAATTAGAAAGGATCCAAAACTTTTTCGTTCGCTACATGTTGATCAACGAATGAAAACAATCGCATGGGAAAATGGGGCGGATATCGATCCAGACGTTTTGTATCGGGGTTTAAAACCAGCTTGGATGGAGCCTGCCCAAATCGCCTCACTCTAAAAGGAACCTTGCCAGCTAACCAGTCGCTCAAGCTGATGGAACCAGCCGTCGATAATTTTGCACGCGCGAAACAACCAGTTACTATCAGACATGACTCGCCACGCGCGGAATGGCTACCGTCGCTGCGCGCTCCGCCGCCGCAGCTTAGCTCCGGTCCGTTAGGCGGGCAAGAAGTGGCATTTGATTAGAAAAATCAACACCTTTAAGAAAAGTCCACAGGATGAAGCAGTGCAGTACAGTTTTGAGTGGGATATTACAAAGGCCAAATCTAACTTCCGCAAGCACAAAGTCGGTTTTGACCGTGCATCTGAGATATTCCTTGACCCATTCATGTTGTCTGTGTTTGATGAAACTCATAGTACCAATGAAGACAGATGGATAACTCTCGGAAAAGATCGTAATAATATTGCTATTGTCGTCGTACACACGTTTCGGGAAATAGATTCAGACAACTCTGCAATTAGAATAATTTCGGCCCGTCGAGCTACCAAACAGGAAGATAAACAATACAATCTAAGGTGAGTAATGAAAAAAGAATATGATTTTTCGAGCGGGGTGCGGGGGAAATTTTATCGCGAAGGTGTCCGTTTGAATCTTCCTATATATCTCGACAAGGATATTGCTGATTTTGTTCAGAAGGTTGCAAAACAAAAGAAGCTAGATTCACAAACTGTTGTTAATAAAATGTTGCGGGGAAACAAAGAAATCATCCAAGCTATGCAATAGTTCTATTCCTTTCTTTTTTGCCCGCCTAACCAGTCGCTCCCGCCAAAAACCGGCGGGTCTCGCAAAGAACGCTCGACAAGCTGACGGAACCAGCCGTTGGTGATTTAACACGCGCGAAACAACCAGCTACTATCGGACATGACTCGCCACGCGAGGACTGGCTACCGTCGCTGCGGCGCTTCGCCGCCGCAGCTTAGCTCCGGTCCGTTAGGCGGCGATTCAGAATTCATTCAAATGAAAATACTCGTACTCTTCGTTCTCAGCAGTTGCATAGTTGCCCACAACGTGGCATTGGCTCAAAACGACACTGCTCGATCAGCTACCGTTGCAGCCTTTGCAACTGTGAGCGCACCGACCGGAGATTTTTCATCGAGCTACCAAGTTGGCTTTGCACTTAAGCTTGCCTTCTCAAAGTCGATTAGTCCACGTACAAGCTTCATCTTAGATTTTAGCGCCGCGTGGAACAATTTTAAAACGCAAGAACTACAGTCCCAGTTGCCAACCGACGTGGCTGCCCAAATCGATGTGCCTCCAATGAAATCTCTCTACCTCGTGACAGGCATAGGCTATGTAATTTCCGCCTCGACGAATCAACAACTTAATGCATTCGGAGAAATCGGTGCCGAATGTGTTTTACCTAGCACGATGACAATCAATTTTCCAGCGGTTACGTACATTCCGGGATTGGTCGTAGTTCCAGCTATTACAAACACGAATCGACTAGCGGCTGCTTATGCCTTCGCCTACAGATTTGGCCTAAGTCTCACGTTGAGCGGTGGGTATATCATTACAATAGACTATTCAACAGCCAGTCCAACATTTCACTCCTCGTACTCCTCGAGTGGTGGGCCACCACCTGATATCTCCGGCAGTTCGTCTGGGAACGGGGCTTTACCAACCGTCAATTTCTCACTTGGCTATGTTATCTTCTAAATTAACGCTGCTATCGCCGCCTAACCAGTCGCCCAAGCTGACGGAAATAGCCGTCGATGATTTAATACACGCGAAACAAACAGCTACTGTCGGACATGACTCGCCACGCGCGGACTGGCTATCGTCGCTGCGGCGCTTCGCCGCCCCAGCTTAGCTCCGGTCCGTTAGGCTGCAGGCTTTTTTCTCAGAAATATTGTATCTTGGAACAAGCACACTATGAACACGATCAATTTTAATACTCAAGCAATCTTAACAATTTGCAACAGGTATCACGTCAAAACACTCCGTGTTTTTGGCTCAGTTGCACGTGGTGAAATGAAGGCCAAAAGTGACGTTGACCTTCTTGTCACATTTTCAAAGCCTACGTCGCTTCTGCAAATGGTAGGTCTTGAGCGAGAATTATCCGCTACTATTGGGCGTAAAGTCGATCTTCTAACAGCTAAATCAGTCAGCCCTTACTTAAGGAATCGTATCATAAAGGAGTCTCGTCCAATCTATGCAGCGTGACGATTCTGTTTACATTAAACATATTCGCGATGCGATCCTAAAGATTGAAGGTTATACAAAACGGGTGTCTGTAGCTTCATTCAAAAAGGACACCTTAATTCAAGATGGAGTTATTCGTCAGATTGAAATTATCGGGGAGGCAACAAAGCGGCTTTCGGATGAAATTCGTAAGGACAGTAAAGAAGTACCTTGGGATGATATCGCCGGGATGCGCGACAAGTTGATTCATGAATATTTCGGTGTCGATATCGAAAAGGTTTGGCTTACTGTTCAGAACGATATTCCTGTCCTCAAGAAACAAATCAGCCGCATTCTCAAATCTCTTTAGCCCTCCTGCCTGCACCCTAACCAGTCGCTCCCGCCAAAAACCGGCGGGTCTCGCAAAGAACGCTCGACAAGCTGACGGAACCAGCCGCCGATGATTTCGCCGCGCGTTGTTGGACGGACTTAGGAGCACCTGACGGGAACGTCCGCGCAACGAACTACTTGGCGGCGGCTGTTCGCTGCCGTAGCTTAGCTCCGGTCCGTTAGCTGGCCTTTCATAAACTTTCTACCTAAACGCTATGAAAACAAATATTCTCAGTCTCATTTGCATCCTACTTCTTTGCGGCTGTAAAGGTGAACCATGACCTGCCGGACCATCTCTCTCCGGAAATCTTGCTGGTTATGTAACTCTTATAGATACTGTCAATGTCCCCATCCAGAACAATAGTGGAGTCACAGTAGCCTTAATAGCCACTTCATTGTCGGCGGTTTCCGATTCAAATGGCTATTGGATAATTCAGAATGTTCCCGCTGGATTTTATGATATCGAATTTTCAAAACCACGATTTTATAAGATGAGAGAATTTAACATTCAATTTATTGGCGGGGGAACGCTTTATTCTGATAACACTCTATTTCAGATACCATTTCCCTCCCTATTCGTGTCTCAATTGAATGTTGAAGTAATTGATTCATCAGCGACAATCAAGATTGATGGAATGCTTTCCTCATTGGAAGAATTTTATTCTGGAGCAGCAATCATTGTGTTTTCATACGACACACCTGCTAGCTCAACGGTTTTTAGTTATCAAAGTTATATATATTCGTCTATCTACCGTTCTGGTAACGCATTGGTCTTTTCTAGTTCTCTATACTTTGACGATGCTCAACGTTCGAATTTACGATTACGAAAAGGCGCGACGGTAAATATCGCTGCATTTCCCGTTCCATCAGGGTGGGTATCAACATGGGATTCTGAAATAAATAATTACTTGTTTGATAGCCCGGAAGTTAAGCTCTCAAAAGTTGTAACAATCGTTGTCCCTTAAAATGCCAGCTAACCACTCGCTCAACCTGACGGAACCAGCCGTCAGCTTTTCACCGCGCACAAAAAAAATTTAAGGGAAAGGCGATGCCTGCCGCGCGTATAGTCTACCATTGATTTGGCTGCACGTCGCCGCAGTGTGCGAGGGTTCATTAGAACACACAAATTTATTGTCAACCCCCAATTTGGGTTAGAAGCAACAATCTGGCATGCCCTACGTAGTTTAGTAACAAGTATTTATCGGAGTAAAGAATGAGCAGAACCGCATTTACTATGGCGCTGCTATTGAACTGCATAGTCGCCCTCAGCCCTGCACAGATCACCAGAAGCAATGCCAAGATTACTCAAGTCGAAAATAGCTTATTGGCAAACGCGGAAATTGTCTTTGCAGATAGCATTATACCGAAGTTCAACATCTATGACAGGATGAAGTTATATAAAGTTCCGTCCCTTTCAATTGCGGTTATAAATAACGGACGAATTGAATGGGCAGAAGCATACGGGCTCGCTGACGTCAATGAGAAAAGACCTGCAAATGTAAACACCATTTACCAAGCTGCGTCTATATCCAAATCGGTTAATGCCTTTTGCGTAATGAAACTATATCAAGACGGAAAATTATCATTAGACAAAGATTTTCGCCAATATCTCAAGAGTTGGAAATTTCCAGAAAATGACTTTTCTAACGGCAGGACAATAACATTGAAGAACCTATTAAGCCACACTGCAGGACTCAGCACAAGTGGGTTTATGGGATATTCAATTAAGGACACGATACTGTCGATTGATGAAATCCTCGATGGCCGTAAGCCTGCAAATAGTGAGGCTGTAAGATCAATTTATCCATCAAATACTCAATTCAAATACTCTGGCGGGGCATAACGTTAGTTAGAAAAATATTAGATGACAATTTTACTTCGAACTATGACAGTCTGCTGCAAGAAATTGTGCTTAGACCTTTGGAATTGACTCATAGTACTTTTGAGCAACCACTCAGTCCGCAATTCAAGAACTTTGCAACTGCTTACGACAAGGAAATGCGAAAAGTAGTAGTGTTACAGTTTGAGTATATCAAACCAAAAAAAGTGTGTCATGCCAGCGAAAGCTGGCATCCAGAGCGTTTAAACTGGATTCCGGCGTTCGCCGGAATGACATTTATTTTGAAATTGTAACGCTACCGCAAGCTTTTTCTTCTCGCGTTTTTTTTATTGATTTTGTATATTACATGCCATAGCCATTCCAAGTTCAATACGACAAGCATGAAACGAATCATCTCATCCATTTTTCTTTTTTCCTTTCTTCTCTTTTTTCTGGGTTGTTCGGACCTCTCTCAAGAGAACAGCCGTTTTGCTGACATCATCGAGCATGTTAAATCAAGATATGCGCCCGATCGGAAGCTCGCAATTTTTGAAGTAACCATACAAAGAACAAATAAAGGGATCGCTCTCATCGGCGAAGTTGATAATGCCGAAGCGAAACGAGCGGCCATTGAGGCCGTATCCCCTTTTGTCAAAAAAATTACGGACGGCATCATCGTTCTTCCCGACGCAAAGCTTGCGGGACAGAGCTGGGGCGTTGTACGAGTAAGTGTCGCGAATATGAGGGGAGAACCCAAGGAATCGTCCGAGCTTGTTTCGCAAGCGACAATGGGAAGCGTCGTAAAAGTGTTGAAAGAAAACTCAGGATGGTACTATCTCCAAACATCGGATAAATATCTAGGGTGGATGAACAACGAGTCATTTGTCGCCTGCGCCAAAAGTGAAGCAGACTCGTGGATCGCTGCGCGGAAAGTGATCGTCGTGTCAACCTATGAAACGGTGCGCCAGGAGGCTCGTGCGCGTTCCTATCCTGTGTGCGACCTTGTTGCGGGCTCGCTCTTGAAGAACGCCGGCAGCTCGGGCGCATGGACGATAGTCGAACTGCCCGATGGACGAAAAGGTTTTGTACCGACCGCCAGCGTTTCAGATTTTGAATCGTGGAAGAAAAATACAAAGCCGACGCCTGATGGTGTTGAAAAAACAGCGCGGTCGCTTCTCGGTGTGCCGTATCTGTGGGGAGGGACGTCAACGAAAGCAATGGACTGTTCCGGCTTCACGAAGACGGTTTACTTGATGAACGGCATTCAGCTCAACCGCGACGCATACCAGCAGGCAGAACAGGGCATCGAGATTGCCCCGGGGGAAAAGTTTCAGAATTTGCACAAAGGGGATTTGTTGTTTTTCGGCCGCAAAGCCAGAGAGAATGTTCCGGCAGAGATACTTCATGTGGCGCTCTATTTAAAGGATCGATCGTTCATCCACTCATCCGGCATGGTGAAAATAAACAGCCTTGACCCGGCATCTCCCGTTTTCGACGCCGGTAAAGTAAGGTCGTTCATTTGTGCGCGAAGGATAATTCCTGCGCCGCCGGAGATACCGGAGGTTGCTTTTCACCGGTAATGCAAAATACAAGGAGAACTATTCATGTCCATGATCAAAAACTCGAAGTGCAGCCAGTGCGGAAAGAAATTCTCGTGGAGAATTCAGCGGCCGAGCGACGGTCATTGGGATCGATGGTCGAACGATGACGGCGATACGCTCGCAAATTGGTTCATTGCGCATACCCTCTGCTGGGACCATGCGTTTGCCGTGATGCCCGAACGGTTTTCAAGAATCCTCAAAACAATAGAATATACTGAGGAAGAACTAGAACCTATCTCATAAGTGGTTTTGTGTTAGCCCTTCGATGCGTTCTCCCGCTCTTCGAGCGGTCGAAGACTCGACTCGGCGAGGATCACTTACTCAGGGTGAACAACCTTATTTGTATTGAGCATGTAAAAAAAACATGTTCCGGCTAAAGCCGGAATCCAGAATCTAGATGCCAGCGTCCGCTGGCATGACAAATACCTCGCTGCTTGCGGCGAGGATTATTGATTTGCCTTTTATTCTTCCACGTCGTATCTTGCATACAGCCTTTCGGCCACGACCTACCTAGCCGATAAAGTGCGCCAATACCATTGAACTAAATTTATTTTATTATTAGCGTCCGCTTCGTTATGCTTCTGTATGATGAATAGACGAATCGGCATAGCATAATAACAGGTTGCTGCCCGGTCGGGATGCTTTTCGGGACAATCCCGCGTTAACAGGCATCATGGAATATCTAAAAGACCGCTCAACCCAAAACATGAGAATGATTCAACATCAATTAATCATCCATTAAAGGAGGGAACCATGGATCAACACCAAGATACTTCTGCAGCGACCGAAACCATTGCGCGGCGGAATATTCTTTCACGGCTTGGCAAAGCAGCCCTGATCGCAGCGGCCGCCGTCAGCTTTCAGAAAGTGTTTGCGTTGGGCAAAGGAGTTTCACAAGCCAAGGACATCAAACCTCTCGGCACGAAAGACGTAGCATCGATTACTCCATTCCTCGGGCAAATCATACCGTGGCCCATAAACTATGCACCGACTGGATGGTTATTATGTAACGGACAAACATTGGCAATCAATCAGTATACAGCACTATTCGCACTCATCGGCACGACGTATGGCGGTAATGGAGTTACTACATTCGTTCTCCCGGACCTTCGCGGGCGTATGCCGGTACACGTTGGGACCGGCTTTGTACTCGGTCAGACAGCCGGGGAAGAGAACCACACACTTATTCTCCCTGAATTGCCTTCCCACGCGCACGAGGTGAAGGCATCGGGCAGCATCGGGTCTTCGAATGCAGCGCTCAGCAACATCCCGGCGGTGAGCTCGGAAGGTGTGTACCAGTATGGTACCTCCGTCAATCAAACAATGGAAGCAAATGGAGTTTCAATTGTTGGTGGAAGTCAACCCCACGATAATATGCCTCCGTATCTTGTGTTGAATTTTATCATTGCAGTCTCTGGTATTTTCCCCAGCCGCAGTTAAAGGTCGTATCCTTATGCGGCAGTAAACGGATCGAAAAATTGTGTGAAAGGTAAAAAAATGAAAACTGATACACATGATGCAGTGGTAAAAGAATCTCCCCGGCGAAGTTTCTTGAAAAAAGCTCTTGCCGGCATTGCGGGAGGGACGTTGCTTTCCGGCATGACAAATGTTTTTGCAGGGGACACTACCGTCAAGCCGAAATCAGTTACAGAAATAATGGATTCCCCAGCGATGCTGGCTGAGTTGATGATTACCCCGTATAACTTTGCGCCGGTTGGATGGGCATTGTGTAATGGACAGCTTCTTGCTATCGCTCAGAACACGGCCCTTTTTTCTCTCATTGGGACTTATTTTGGCGGCGATGGTAGAACCAATTTCGCATTGCCCAATTTGCAGGCGTCCGTTCCGATTGGCACTGGTCAGGGGCCCGGCCTTCCGCTCTTCGATACGGGAAGCTATGGTGGAAGCACCGCCGTCACACTCCTTCAAACCGAAATGCCCTCTCATAATCATACGCTTCAAGCAAACGCTTCCGACGGTACAAGCAATAGTCCGGCAGGTCTGGTCTATGCGTCGAATGCGGAACACGATCACGTATTCAGTCCGGCGGGAGAGTTATCGCTTGGTGCAAACACACTATCGGCGGCAGGTGGAAACCAGCCGCACAACAATATGTCTCCGTATCAGGTGTTCAACGTCTGTATTGCGACGACAGGAATTTTTGACGGTGCACAGAACCCTTATGTCGGCGAAATAAAAATGTTCTGCGGCAATCCAAGTCTTCTAACAGGCTGGGCCGTATGCAACGGTGCGTTGCTTAGCATATCCTCATACGAGGTTCTCTATAATCTTCTCGGAACGACCTTTGGCGGAAACGGAATAACCACGTTTGCCCTTCCCGATCTTCGGGGACGCGTTCCTATCGGCGCGGGGCAGGGACCAGGACTGACGAACAGAATTCTCGGAGAAATGGGGGGTGAAGAAAACGTAACACTAACGACGAACGAGATTCCCGGACATAATCATATTGTGCAAGTCAGTTCGCAAGTTGGGACGACAAAGAGCCCGGCTGGTAATTATATTGCCGCAAATCTCGAAGGAGTTCCGCAATTTGGTTCGGGAGTTACAGAGGCTATGAGTGCGTCGGGAACATACAACACCGGCGGTTCTCAGCCGCATCCGAACATGCCGCCGTACCTGGCGATCAATTACATCATTTCGTTGTTCGGTGTTTATCCATCACAAGGTTAAGAAGGGGAACCAAACTATGAAGAATATAAAATTACATTGTGCATTCTTACTCGTTCTTTTTTTGACTGTCTCCCTTCATTCACAATCTCTCTTCTGGCTTGAAGGGGGGACGTCAACGCTCCGGAGTGCAGACCTCGCAACCTTTACGCCGGAAAGTCTTTCTGCCGGATTAAGCGGAGCGTACGGCATTGCAACCACTTCGTCCGCAATCTACTGGACTGAGCCGAATAATAAGGCGATCAAAGTGGCATACAACCATTCACCTACTATCACGAAACTCATCAACATTGTAAATTATGGCAGCGGGATACCCCGCGGGATCGTGGTGGATGGATCTTCTCTTTATTGGACGGAAGCCGGAACAAACAAAATCCGCGGCGCTAATACCGGCGGGACCAATATTCATGATGTTCTGATTACATCGGTCTATTCTCCCGGTTTTCTTTCGATGGATTTTAACACGCATAGGCTTTACTGGCTCAACGAGTCGTCTCCGTGGAAAACAATCATGTCGTGCGACACCACCGGACTTAACGTAAAAACCGTTGTCGCGAATATCTCGCAGGCGTGGTCGTTTGCCATAGACCAGTCATCGCACCTGATTTATTGGATCAACACGGGGGCTGATTCTTTGAAGGAAGCGGATTACAGCGGTACGCTTCCCGCACCGCAAGTAAATATTGCCGTCGCATCGGCTAATACGCGAGGCATGGCGTTCGATGGGACCCACACGAATCTCTATTGGTCCGATATTCTTACCAACCATATTTTGCGCTACCACATCGTCGGCGGAACGATTGATACGTTAACTTCTGCGCCGTATACGCAAGGGATGACGATTGGATATCCCCTTAGTCTTCCGATAGAGCTTGCCACATTTTCCGCCACAACAAATTACTTAACCGCTCAGTTGCAATGGGCGACCGCAACGGAAATTAATAGCGCAGAGTTTGATATCGAAAGAATCCTCTCTTTGGAAGAGGGATGGCCTGGGACCGTGTGGACAACGGTCGGTTCAGTCCCCGGCGCGGGAACTTCCAATTCACCAAAGAGTTATTCTTTTACTGATCGGGTCAGTGCAGCGGGCTCCTATTCGTACCGTATAAAACAGATAGACAATAACGGTGCCTTTACATATTCTCAGGAGATTCAAGTCGAAGTCGGTCTCGCACCGAAGGTGTTTACGCTTTTGCAGAACTATCCTAATCCGTTCAATCCGACCACGACGATTGAATTCGCTGTGCCGGGCGACGGGCGTGCAACACTGAGAGTCTACAACACGATCGGTCAGGAAGTGGCCACGCTCTTTAATGACAACGCAAAAGGGGGAGAATATTATCAAGCGACGTTCGATGCATCGCGGCTGGCGAGCGGTGTTTATTTTGCCCGGCTTCAATTCGGCAGTACTATGCAAATAAAGAAACTGATGCTGCTGAAGTAGCTTCGATAAGATGGCTATGCACAAATCGCTCCTAAGCGCTGGTGAAGCCTTGGGAGCGATTATTGTACGCAATGATTAGAGGCTCAACGAGGTCAGCTAAGAATAAGTGAGATGATAGAATATGTCTACGTACGCAAAAATATGCGTTGCGCTTGTGGCCATCGAACACTTGTACATCCTTTGGTTGGAAATGTTTGCATGGACAACGCGTGGGAGAAAAGTGTTCTCATCCCTCTCCGGCGACTTGTTCGATAAGACAAAGGTTCTCGCTGCCAATCAAGGACTCTATAACGGATTTCTCGCTGCGGGTTTGACGTGGTCATTACTCATCCGGGATATTGTGTGGTCAAAAAACATTGCTCTCTTCTTTATCGGCTGTGTTATTGTCGCCGGCATCTACGGTGCAATGACCGCACATAAATCAATTTTTTATAAACAAGCACTCCCGGCAATTGCAGCGTTAGCGTTATTGCTGTTGTAAAATCGGCTTCAGATTCATACATTCGATGCAGCGACGGCGTCGAATCCCGGGCCGGATCAAAAAACAAATCTCAGCGGGAAATTTTTATATGCTCAAAATACCAAAGCCAAAAGAAGGGGAATATGCACCGTATACCATCATGTACATCAACTTGTTGCCGGATGACGGCTCTGTGCTCACGCATGTGAAAGACAATTACGTGTCAATGAAGAAGTTTGTTCTCTCGTTGCCGGAAAGTAAACTCATCTATCGTTATGCTGTGGGGAAATGGACCATCAAGGAAACGCTCGTCCATATCATGGATACTGAACGAATCTTTGCGTACCGGGCATTGCGTTTTGCCCGAAACGACGCGACAGCCTTACCCGGTTATGAGCAGGATGATTATGTTCCGTTCTCCAGAGCGAATGAACGAAGCCTCGCAGATATTTTTCGGGAATATGGTGCGGTCAGAGAAGCGACGGTAACGCTGTTCGAGAGCTTTAACGAAGAAGAAATCCTGCGGAAGGGAATCGCAAATGGAAATCCTGCGAGCGTGCGTGCATTGGCATATCAGATCGCCGGCCACGAAATGCACCACATGAAAATAATTAAAGAGAGGTACGTACCGGACAGTTGGCCGAAATGACCTCCGCGAAAGTCAAAATGCTGAGACGTTTTTTTAGGATTGGTTCCGATGTTCGAGACGGTGTATAACGGGCAAACTCATGGAGCTTGAATGGAAACCAGCGAGCGTCAAGAACGCAGAACGCTATCTCTGGGGAGATGGTTGCGATGGTTGGCACCTTCTCAACCGGGACGACTTCAGCGTGATTCAGGAACGAATGCCTCCGGGGACGTCGGAGAAAATGCATTTTCACAAGTTTGCGCGGCAGTTCTTTTTTGTTCTTGACGGGACGGCAACGGTGGATTTTGATGGGGAGCAGATCGTTCTCGAAAAACATCAGGGCATAGAAGTCCACCCAGGAATTTCACATCGGATGTGCAACGAGACTTCGGAGGATTTGTCGTTTCTTGTCTTCTCGGTTCCCAAAAGCCACGGCGACAGATACGAACGGTGAAGTGGCGGGTCGGAGGGCTTTGCGGCGCTATTCTATTTCGTTCGCTCCATGACGAAATCGACGAACATCATCAAAGCTTCTTTTGCGGGGGAATCCGGAAGCGGATGCAAACATTCGCGCGCTTGTTTGCTGTAATACTCGGCTTTTGCAACGGCGTATTCAATTCCGCCGTACTGGTGAGCGAACGCAATGACGGTTTCGACGTCCTTGCTCTTTGCGCCGTTCCTGATCATTCTCAAAATTCTGCGCGATTCTTTTTTCGGAGCCTGTTGGAACGATCGGATCAGGGGAAGAGTGATCTTTTTCTCTTTCATATCTCCGCCGATCGGTTTCCCGATAATGTTCTTCCTGCTTGTATAATCGAACAGATCGTCTCGGATTTGAAACGCCATCCCGACATTCTCGCCGAAATCCCTCATCAATTGCCTTCGGTCCGTGTCGGTCGTCGCGCTCGCAGCGCCGATGACGGAACACGTGGAGAGGAGTGAGGCTGTCTTATCCGAAATAATTTTCAGGTAGGTTTCTTCGTCGATGTCAAGCTCACGGCTTTTTTGAATCTGCAGAATTTCCCCCTCGCTCATCCGGCGGACGGCGTCGGACACTGAGTTCAAAAAATAATGGTCTTCATACTTCAGCGAGAGCATTAACCCGGTCGAGAGAAGGTAGTCTCCCATCAACACCGCGACTTTGTTCTTCCATACGGCATTAATCGATGCAAGCCCGCGCCGTGTGTCGGCGTCGTCGACGACATCGTCATGGACGAGGGTTGCCGTGTGGAGGATTTCGACAAGCGTTGCGCCGCGGTAGGTGCTCTCGGTGATTTGCCCGCATGCTTTTGCAGCAAGGAAGACAAGAATGGGCCGGATCCTTTTCCCTTTTTGCTTAACGATGTACCGCGCGACCGTGTCGACAAGGAGGACGGTCGAACGCATTGAATGCTTGAAGTGCTTCCCGAACTCCTGCAGCTCATCGCTCACCGGTGCTTTGATTTCATCAAGACTTATAGATTGAAGTCGTTTCATGCTGCGGGGTTGGGTTCCTTTTTCTGCGCAAACTTCGATACGAAAATACTGATTTCATACAACACCAACATCGGGGCAGCGAGCAGGATTTGTGTGAAGAGTTCGGGCGTCGGGTTCACGATTGCCGCGAGGATAAGGATGACCACGATCGCATGCCGCCGGTAATGTCTCATGAACGCGGGCGTTAAAAAGCCAAGCTTGGTGAGAAAATATGAAATCATGGGAAGCTCGAAGACAATACCCGAAGCGAGGATCACGTTCATGATGAACGTGATGTAACGGTCGGCAGCAATGTTCAGGTCGATATTTTGAGTACCAAACGCGGCAAAAAATGTCAACGCCGTTGGAAGAAGAACGAAATACCCGAAGACAACTCCCGCAAGGAAACAAAACGATGTAAAAAAAACAATCCGCCAAATGTACTGGCGTTCGTTTGGCATGAGACCCGGCGCAACGAACTTCCAGAGTTGATAGAGGAGCACCGGCATGCTGACAATAAGTCCCGCATAAATAATCACCTCCATGTACAGGACAACGATACCGTAGGGGGAGAGTAACTTGTACTTTCAGATGCGCCGCATGGAGCGGCCCGAGCAGGACATCCTGAACAAGGAAGTCCGAGAAGAAAGCGCAGACCATCGATGCGAGAACAAGAGCGCTCAAGCCTTTGATGATTCTCCAACGGAGCTCTTCGAGATGGTCGAAAAACGACATTTCTCGTGTATTGCTGTCGTTGCCGGGTAGTTGTTCTGCCATTGGGTACTGGCGATTCAGTCGCTTGTCCTGCGGAACCTCATTGCCAAAGTATTCCGCACGGAAATTTTTTGTTCAAATCTATTATGCCATCTCTTTATAGAGCGGAAAGCCTCCGCAAAGATCGGCAACTTTTTTCTTCATCGTCTCATATACCGCCGGTTTGCCGATATTGCAGACTACCTCGTCGATAAAATCGGCAACTATTCTCATCTCAGATTCCTTCATCCCGCGCGTAGTCAGCGCGGGGGTGCCGATGCGAATTCCACTGGTGATGAGGGGAGACTTGTCGTCGAAGGGAACTGCGTTCTTATTCACCGTAATCCCTGCGGCGTCGAGCGCTTCCTGGGCATCTTTTCCCGTGGCATTTTTGCTGCGAAGGTCGATGAGCATCAGGTGATTGTCCGTTCCCCCTGAAATGATATTGTAACCTTTGGTCACCATCGCGTCGGCGAGGGCTTGCGCATTTTTAATCACTTGTTTTGAATATTCCTTAAACCCCGGCTCCAGGGCTTCCTTAAACGCTACCGCCTTCGCTGCGATGATGTGCATGAGCGGCCCTCCCTGAATTCCGGGAATGACCATTGAATCCAACAACTCGGAGATCATTTTCTTCCTTCCCGATTTCGGAGCGACGATGCCGAATGGGTTTTCGAAATCTTTACCCACGAGAATAAGTCCGCCGCGGGGGCCCCGTAATGTCTTGTGCGTCGTCGACGTGACGACATGACAGTAAGGGAGAGGGTCGGTCAAAAGCTTCGAGGCAATAAGCCCGGCGGGATGAGCGATGTCGGCGAAAAGGAAAGCGCCGACGCTGTCGGCGATCTCCCGGAATTTTTTGTAGTCGATGTTACGCGAGTATGCGCTCGCACCGACGGTGATGAGTTTGGGCCGCTCCCGCTTTGCGGTCTCTTCCACGTCGTTGTAATCTATGTGCCCGGTTTCCTTTGAAACTCCGTAGGCTGAAAACTTGTAGAACTGCCCCGAAAAATTCACCGGCGAGCCGTGCGTCAAATGGCCTCCGTGCGAAAGATTCATTCCCAGGACTTTATCGCCCGGTTTGATGAACGTGAAGTACACGGCCATATTTGCCTGCGATCCCGAATGAGGCTGAACATTTGCGTACTCGGCGCCGAACAATTCCTTTACCCGCGACCGGGCAAGGTTCTCGACAACATCCACATACTCGCAGCCGCCGTAATACCGTTTGCCGGGGTAGCCTTCCGCATATTTGTTTGTCATAATGCATCCGGCGGCCTCGAGAACTGCAGGGCTGACGAAATTCTCCGACGCGATCAGTTCGAGTTTCGTGTTTTGCCGGTGGAGCTCATTCTTAATCGCCGTGTAGACTTCGGCGTCGGCATCGTGGAGTTGATTCATGGTTGTCCTATGAATTATCGGTTTGAAGAGATTTGTCCGAATTGTGAAGGAGGAAGCCTTTCGGCTGGAATCATCATCAGCACGAAGTGAGGGTATGGATCTTTGCAACCCGGCGTTCGTGGCGTCCTCCTTCAAAATCTGTTGTGAGAAAAATTTTCACGATTGCCTGGGCTTCGTCCCATGTTGTCAATCGTTCGCCAATGCAGAGGACGTTGGCGTCGTTGTGCTTTCGCGATAGTTCGGCCGCCTCGATCGTTTCGCATGCAGCGGCCCGCACTCCCGTATGTTTATTCGCCACAATGGACATGCCGATGCCCGTGCCGCAGACCAGAATTCCTCTATCGCATTCTCCCTTTGAGACGGCCAAGGCCGCCGCATGTCCATAGTCGGGATAGTCGGTTGATTCGTTGGAATTGGTGCCGAAATCGGTATACGGCAGCTGCAATTCATTGAGGACTGTTTTTATTTTTTCCTTGTAGGAATAACCGGCGTGGTCGCTCGCAAGTGCTATCATAGGTTATTGGACCTCTGGAGGATTAAACCAGGTATCGCTGCCGCTTAACGAAATGGTCAAGCGCGTGATGGAGTCGCGTTCGAGTCCGTTCGATGTCGTTCCTCGAATGCCGTATTCGAGTCCTATGTTGATCCGGGCTTCGCTCGTTGGTGTAAAGAAAATGGGCACACCAATGCCTCCGGTGATGAAATATTCGTTGATCGTTTCGCCGTTGATGGTGAGATACGATTCATTGACATATCCTCCTGCACGGTATATCACCTGGCGGTAGTACGGCTCGGCAAGAGTCTTCGCCGGCAGAAATTCTGCACCCACGCCGAATCGAAAGCTGTTCTGAATCTCCTGCGGGTGAACGCCCATGTAGGTGAATTGACTCCATTGCTGGAATTGCGCGTCGCCCGTAAATATGATTTTATCTTTGACGTCGTATTCAAGCCCGAGGGCGTACCCGAGCGGGATTTTTGTCGAGCCGCTGATGACGTCGGTCGTTTCTTTGCTCGTCGAGAAATCCTGAAATGTTTGTTCGGTCGAATTCAGCGCAGTACCGGAAAAGATCGTTGCGCCCACATTCAAGTGTTTTTCTTTCGAAATACCGAGCGCTTTGTCGACCCCCGAAAATATCCCTCCGACGGTAAATGCAAACCCGTTCATTGAAATGTTTTTGTCTCCGTTGGTGGTGAAATATCCAACGCTGTCGTATTCGAGCTGCTGCACATCGTCGAAGTTACCGAATAGATAGTGGGTCGTTACGCCGAAATACAAATCCTCCGCAGGCGAGAAAGAAAAGCCAAACTGCGCCGAAGACAATCCACCGCTGCCGGTGAATGTTTGAACAATAGCTTCGGCAGGCTCATTGTCTTTAATACTGTATGCCCTTCGGCTGAATGGCGTAATGCTGAATGCAAACGCAATGCCGTAATCGCTGTAAACCGGAAACGCGATCCCGGCTGACTGGAAATTTCCCGAACTGAGCAACGTCGACCCCGTTCCATCATTAAGGGAATACCCCTGGTATTGGAAATCTCCCGAGTATTGAGTCCGTGTCAGTTGTCCGAGCCCGGCAGGGTTCAGCTCATTAATGGATCCGCCGGACAGGGATGCAAGGCCTGTTCCTCCCATCGCTGCCGAACGATTGCCGCCGTAGGTTATGATATCGCCCACGCCGAAACTGGAATAGAATGATCCGTCCCCCGCGAAGAGATGACAACTCGTGCCGAGCACGGATGCGAGCAGAAGAAGGAGATGTGCCGTTTTCATAGCAGCGGTTTTTTTGTATAGGTGATAATAAGTTTTGGAGCGTACGCCGTATCTTTGGAAGAATAGAAAACGTGTTTGTCGACATTGGAAGTGCTGCTGATCGCACGCAATTGGGCGCCGAAATTGTTGCTCGGTGTGTTGATCCAATATTGCACCATTGACGTGAGATTAAAAATGTACACGCTGTTTGTAGTCTGCGTTGTATCCTTGCGGTAGCCGTAGCCGTAATAGGAGGGTCCGACGGTGTCACCCACCGCAGCACTTCCTGCGAGGTACGCAATGACGCTGTCCACAGCTTCAAATCCGATTGTGCTCTGAGAATTCTTCAGCGTCATCTGCAGCGTGGCATTGTTCACGATTATTTGGTTGATGGAATCTGAAACAGGTTTGAGGTTAAATTTGACGAGGCTGTATACCGATATCCCCCCCTGCGTTTGAATACCCGGGGATAATTGAATCGGGCTGCTCGTAGCAAAAAAAGTGCCTTGGCCGGCGTTAAGGCTGATCGAGTCCTTGACTCCATTCTTTTCGTAGATTATTTCTAGAGTTGGCGGCGATGAGCTGCCGAATTGAGAAAAGCCCCAGATTCCGACGTTCGTCATCCCGGGTTTCCCGACCAGCGCGACACTGAAAAATCTCGGCAATAAGGTATCCGCATAGATATTGATCCACTTCCGCACGATTGAAGTGTCGAATTGAGTGGTAATTGTTCTTCCGATGCCCAGGGTGTCTCGATTTGTTATCGTTATCAGCGCAGAGTTCGTCGGGGCTAGATTCAGGGTGTTCAACGAATCAGCGATCACCGACGCCGCCGACCACGATGTCAGCACTTCCTTGATTTCAAACTGCGCCGGCGTCGGCGGCGATGACACATTCCATCCGTAGTTGGCGCTTAACGTTAATTCGGCTGTGTCGATCTGCACCGTCGTCATTGTATCGGGAAACGTTGCGAGAAACAACAGAAGTGTTTTTGCGTCCACCGATGAATAGTTTCCCACAAGCAGGCTGGAGGCGGATCCGTTTACCTGCGAGATCTTAAACGTCGTATCGCGGGTGGAAACAATGGTTGTGTCGTGGACACTGTACTTGCTGCTGCCGGGGATAAGTTTACTTCCAACCGATGTCGGGCTTTGGCTGCATCCGCTCAAGGAGACGACAAGAAAAAAAATTACGATGAATAACTTCGGGTACACTTTCATGCGGTGCGAGATTGAGTAAATGAGTGTTCCTGGGATTCGATTGTTTGTTTGATGTACCGCACGCCGTCCAGAAGGTCGCGGGCGAAAAAGTCAGGCTGGTCTCGGCAGTTGAGAATCTCCGCAGCGCCGTAACCGGTCGATACCATCACGGTGTTCGCACCGACCGCTTTACCCGCTGCAATATCAATACACCGGTCTCCGGCCACGAAGGAACGCCGAAGGTCGACCGGGTATTTCAGCGCTGCCTGAAGAAGCATTCCCGGTTTCGGTTTTCTGCAATCGCACACAATATTGTAGCGTTCGTCCTCGGCGCCCGGCAGGTGCGGGCAATAAAAAAAATCGTCGACGAATGCGTTTTCTTTCTTCAGCAGGGCCCTGAGCGCTTCGTGGATGTCGTGTACGGCGGCTTCAGAAAAATAACCGCGGGCGACGCCCGATTGGTTTGTAATAATAAATACTTTCGTCCCTAAGTTGTTTAATTCTCGGATGGCGGTACCGGTGCGGGGTAAGAGGCGGAGTTGGTCCGGCGACGAGATAAAATTTTCTTCCACGTTCACCGTTCCGTCACGATCAAGGAACACCGCAATATCAGATCGGGTCATCGGCTTCTATTGCTTGACAAGATTTCTATAGAGATTCGTGTATTTTTTTGCGGACGATTCCCATGAAAAATCCTGCTGCATACCATTCCTCATAATTTTTTTCCACACTGCGCCGTCTTGATACGTCTTCAGAGCGCGCTGGATCGTTTTGAGGAGTTCTTTTGAATCGTACTTCTTGAATTTAAACCCCGTTCCGTTGCTTCCGTCGAAATCCTGGATCGTGTCCTCCAGTCCGCCCGTGGCCCGGACGATGGGAACTGTCCCGTACTTCAAACTGTAGAGCTGATTAAGTCCGCACGGCTCGTACCGAGACGGCATGAGGTACATATCGCACCCCGCTTCGATAAGGTGTGCAAGCTCGTCGTTGTAGCCGATGAAGACGCCCATTTTCGACCCGTACTTTTTGTGCATCGATTCGAAATACTCTTGGTATCTCTTCTCACCGGCTGCCAGCATAACGAATTGGATATCGAGCTTCATCATGTCGTCGGCAATTTCCTTGATAAGATCGAGACCTTTTTGGTCGACAAGGCGGGAGATGATTCCGAGAAGCGGGACATTCTCTTTGAATGTAAGGCCGAATTTTAAAAGCAGCTCTCTCTTGTTTTCGACCTTTCCTTCGAGCGTTCTCACGTCAAAGCGCTTGGCAATATGCTCGTCGGTTTCAGGATTCCAGATATTGTAGTCGATGCCGTTGATGATGCCGTACAGGTGCGATTTTTTCTTCTGCAGCACTCCCTCCAAACCGCACCCGAACTCTTCCGACGAACAAATCTCCTCGGCGTACTTTTCGCTGACGGTCGTGATAACGTCGGAATACATCAAACCGGATTTCATGAAGTTCAACTTCCCGTAAAACTCGACGCCTTCCTTTGTGAATTCGGATTCCGGCAGCCCTGTCTTCTCGAACGATGTCGCGGGGAATGTCCCCTGGTACGCAAGGTTATGGATGGTGAAGACGGTTTTGATGTGCTTAAAGAACGGATCGTTGTTGTAAATCGTTTTGATGTACGCGGGGATGAGGCCGGTCTGCCAATCGTTGCAATGAATGATGTCCGGCTGCCACCCGAGCCGCTTCAACGTCTCAAGAACGCCGCGGCAGAAAAAGATGAAGCGGATATCGTTATCCGCGTAGTCTTTTTTACTGTCGGGGCTCGTATAGATTCCGGGCCGCTCGTACATCTCCTTATTTGCGAGGAAATAGACCTGAACTTTCGATTTTACGTTAGCGATGAACGACGAGTTGACGTTTGCAATCTTCTTTTCATTTCCGATGGGGACGTCAATATCTTTCAGGCGGATAACATCATGGAGCTTAAATTTCCGCTCGCTGATGGAGCCGTATCGCGGCATAATAATGCGGATCTCGTGTCCTGAATCTTTTATTACCTGGGGGAGCGTCCCCGAAACATCTGCCAATCCCCCCGTCTTTGCGAACGGTTCGACTTCACTTGAGACAAAGAGAATATTGAGGGGTCTTGACATATTATTTTCGCCTGGGGATAAAACTGTGATCAATGCTTACCAATTTACAAAAATTCCGGGCGATAAGCAATTCAAAAACCGGGTGATGGCACGCTGTCGCGAATTGTCGGACATCGTCTTAGCCAGACTTGACAAATATTTTGGGTGAGGTCGATTGTCGGTGGAACGATACTACTCAGCTTCTTGAAAAAGGGGAAATTGACCAAGGCTAAAACCGCTTGCTCCTCCCGAACGATTTTTTATTAAAAAAGTGACAGCATGATTGTCGCTATTTTACTAATGCCTAATATCAAATTCTCGCGGATTTTATTGAGAACGTCACGGCATTCTGTGCATCTAAGGATGCTTCGTTGCGCTATTTCCTTCATGCGACATCTATCCAAAAGCCCCTAAAATTTTTTCTTGACAATACGTTGTATGTTGGGTATATTTTAGCAAAAGAATAACAGGAGCAGCACGTATCGTTATTGTTAAAGGTTAGTGATTTTTAACGAAGTTTTCGTTCTAGACCTTTGACGTCGTATGCGGAGTTGCTTTTTTATTGTACCGAACGTTTTGGGTGTGAATGAAAAACCAGAACGTTCGGTTTTTTTATTGCCGGCGAGGGTGTGAAAAAAACAGCACGACATATTTTTATTTCACTTGCAGCGAGCCTTTCGCTGATCCCCATCCGAGGGCTCGCCTCTTCCGGAGTCTATCCGGACGTACGGGTCATCGAATCGACTGAAAATAGTATAACGCTGGAATTTACGCCTCGGTACACTCCGGGGCAAAAAATTTTCAGTGATGGGAAGGCGTATCAAACGATCGAATTCGAAAAAAGTTCCGGCTGGGATCATGCCGATGCCGGCAAGCCGGATATCCGGTTCAGGACGATTGCAATCGGTGTTCGGGGTAAAACAAATAACCGTGCGACGATTATCAGTTCGGATTTCGAGACGGTGGCCGGCATTTCTTTGGCACCGGTACCGACGCTGGCTCCTTCTAAAAATAATCCGAGCGGCAAACTCTACAAGCTATCGTCAGCCGCGTTTGCAACTTTTTCTTCTCCCGCTCTTGCCGTGCTCGACAACGTGGCAAGGGTCAAGGGAACGTTTGTCGGATATCTCAGAATTTTTCCGGTACAGTATAATGGCCCGGCAAAAACGCTAAAAAAATATTCGCACATTGTTGTCCGGGTCGATTTCGGTCCTCGCGAACGCTCCACCGCTCCGAACACGGATGATGATTGGATGCGCACTTCCCTTCTTAATTATCCGATCGTGAAGCGATCGCTGCAACCGAAAGCCGCCCTTCAGAAGTCGGCGCTCACCAACAGCGTGTTGTCTTCAGGGACATGGTATAAACTCGAAGTCCAGAGCGATGGAATGTACAAAATAGACGCACCGTATCTTGCAACGCTCGGCATCGTCAGCTCGTCTGTCCAGTTCATCGGAGACCTGAAGATTTACGGCAGCAACGGCGTTACACTTTCGCCGGACTTAACACAGCCTCGGGCGGCGGACCTTACCCAGCAAGCTGTGCTGTATGTGGACGGAAACGGCAATTCGATAAACGGAAATTCGAAATTCGCTGCGGGGGATTACCTTCTCTTTTACGGTCAGGGGGTGACTGGCTGGACGTACGATCCGGTCGCGAAACAGTTTTCTCATTACATTAATCATTTCACGAATAGCAATGAGTACTTTCTCCAATTTGTACCCGGTTCGGGGAACGGCAAACAGATGGCTGTTGAACCCAGTCCCGTCAGCGGCATTCGAGTAACCACGACGGTAGGGAAGGTATTTTTTCAGGAAGAGAAAACAAATCTTGTTCAGTCGGGCCAACAATGGTACAGCGCGCCGATGAATCCGAACGATTCCCGCGTAATCGTGAACACCCTGAATGGGTATGTCCCAGGTTCTCCGGTCGGATACAATTACGAATTGTTGTCCCGTTCCGACCAACAGTCGGTATTTACTATTCAGGAGTCTGGCAATCTGATCGGGTCGTTAACGATTGGGGCCACCGAGGATGTCCTTGCGAGTGAGTTGGATCCAGAGATCGCAGGGACCACCGATTATGCAAGTGTGGGCGACGGCCAAACATCGACAATTCCGGCGCTCGTTGGGAATACCAGCACGTTGAAGATTGCCTATACTGACCCCAGCACAATAGCGACCGGCTATATCAATTGGATAGAGTTGACCTATCAAGAGCAGCTTGCCGCGGTTAGTGATGCGCTGCTATTCACTTCACCCGACATGACAGCAGCTGTTGAATACGACCTCTCGGGGTTTTCCAACGCCCGGTTTTCCGTGTTCGATGTCACGGATTCTGTTAAAGTGATGCAGCCCCAAATTGATACGGTAGCCGGCACATACGTCTTTCGAGACTATCTCACGGGGGGAAAAGTGAAGCGATACTGGGCCGGGACGACGGCTGCGTACAAAACTCCTCTTTCTTTTGTGCGGATTCCCAATACAAATTTGCGGGGCGGAATCCCGGGGGCGGACTTCGTCATTCTCACTCATCACGACTTTGTCTCTGAGGCACTCAGGCTTGCGGCGTACAAAGAGAGTTTGCCGGGGACCGCTGCTTTGAACACGACCGTCGTAGAAGTTGATACAATCTATAATGAATTCGGGAATGGATTGCCCGACCCTGTTGCGATTCGTGATTTTTTGGAGTACGCCACGAACAACTGGCAATTTGCGCCACGGTATGTTCTTTTTTTCGGAGACGCTTGTTTCGATTATAAAAATATTTTAAATCTTGACAAGAATTGGGTGCCAACGTACGAAACCCCTGAATCTAATTCACAGATAGATACGTACGGTTACGATGATTTCTTTACGTACCTCCAGCCCGGAAACATATCCACAGTGACGTTAGCGAACGGAAGGCTGGCAGTGAGAAGCCTCGACGAGGCGCGGCTTGTCGTCGATAGAATTATTCAATACGAGACAGCACCGACATTCGGCACATGGAAAAACTTAATTACTATTGTATCCGACGACCGAAACGTAAACGGCGCGCTTGACGGGGCGTTTAATCCCGAGCAGGCAGATTCTCTTGCAAGTTCGGAGGTTCCGAAGGCATTCGATTTGAAGAAGATTTACGAAGATGCATACCCGACAGTCATCGCTTCGACTGGAAGAACGAAGCCTGCAGTGCGTCAGGCGATCATCGACCAGATTAATCGGGGGACGCTCGTCATGAATTATACCGGCCACGGAAATCCTAATGTCTGGTCTCACGAAACTATTTTGACGATCAATGACGTGATGACGCAATTTTTCAACACATCGACTTTGACGTTTTTTGTAGCCGCAACGTGCGATTGGGGAAGATTTGATAATGTCGCTGCGCAAAGCTCGGCTGAGGAAGCCATTGTAAACCCGAACGGAGGGGCAATAGGCGTTATCACTCCGGATAGAGAAGTCTATTCCAGCGATAACTTTAACTTGAATCTGGTTTTGTACCAAAATTTGTTCCCGACAGACCCGTTCAGTCTTACTCCTCGGTTAGGAGATGCGTCGATGCTTACAAAGAACAGTCCTCAATCGGGCAGCCTTGAAAACAATCAAAAGTATCATCTGCTCGCTGACCCGACCATGCGGTTGGCGATACCTCATCTTGTGATGCAAATCGATTCGATCAACGGAAAGCCCGTTACGAGTACCGCGTTTGACACACTTCAGGCTCTCAGCAAAGTTACCGTTACCGCGTCTATCCGGGATAACAACGGTGTTATTCAGAATATCAACAGCGACTCCGCTCTTGTCACGATCTTCGATGATGAGACCACAGATTCGACATATGACAGCCAAGTTCACTTTAGTTTCACCTTCCTTGTGCCGGGAGCAACGATTTATAGAGGAGACAACACTATCCATAATGGAAGGGTCTCAGCGACTTTTATCGTCCCTAAAGATATTTCTTATTCGAACAAACAAGGCAAGGTCTCGGTCTATTTTTCTGGTAACGGAACGGACGGCAACGGATACACTGACCGGGTGATTATCGGAGGGACATCCGCAGTGGTTGCGAACGAAACACAGGGACCGACAGTCAAAATATATCTTGATACTCGATCGTTCCGGTCCGGCGACCTGGTAGCCGAAAACCCGATGATGATCGTCGACCTCACCGACAGCGTCGGGATCAACGACGCGGGAAGCGGTGTCGGCCACGGACTGGAAGCTTGGCTTGACGGAAGCTCGACGGGGATTGATTTGACGGATTTTTACACCGGGGCAAGAGACAATTATCAAGCGGGAACCATCGAATATCAATTTACTGGGTTAGCCCCCGGCCAGCATACTCTCGCGGTTCGTGCCTGGGATGCCTATAATAATTCATCAACAAGCCAGGTGGCCTTCTCTGTTGCCTCGAGCACATCGCTGGCGTTGGAAAATGTGTACAATATTCCGGACCCTGTACGGTCCACTACAACCTTTACCTTTCAGCATAACCAATTAATTCCTATTAACGTTGAAATTAAGATCTACACCGTTGCCGGGCGATTAATCCAAATTCTTTCGAGCAACAGCTATCCTGAAAGGTTCGTTCAAATTCCGTGGGATTGCCGTGACCGCGACGGTTCAAAGATTGCTAATGGAACATATCTCTATAAAGTGGTTGCTAAGACAGTCGACGGCAAATATGCAAGCGAAGCGTTGGGAAAGATGTCGATTGTCCGGTGACAGAAAGCATAGCGTCGTTGGCCGTTGGAAAATATTGAACCTCAGAAATAATTAGCGTACATTACACTATTAAATTTTTTGCGGAGGCTTTTTGAGCATGAAAACCTTGATGTGTGTGTTGACGGGATTGGCGATAACAGCTCTCGGTTCAGATATTGCATTCGCCCAACCCGGAACCTCTGCGGTTCCGTTCCTTCTCATCTCTCCTGATTCGCGCGCAAGCGGGATGGGGGAAGCCGGTGCAGGTCTGGCCGACGATGCCGGGGCAGTGTACTGGAATCCGGCAGGATTGGCATTCCTAAGTGGGGGCTCAGCTACTATTACACACTCGAACTGGCTTCCGCAATTTCATCTTGCCGACCTTTTTTACGATTACCTCAATTTCAGGCAGGAAGTTCCTGAATGGGGAGGGTCTGTGGCGGCCAGCATCACCTACTTGAATTTAGGAGAGTTCACGGTCACGAACGAATTAGGTCCTAACCCAATAGGGCAGTTTAAGGCCTTTGAAGTTGCGGCAACGGTCGGTTATGGTACGACGATCACAGACGACTGGGGGGTGGGAGTAAATTTGCGGTTCATTAACAGCGCCCTTTCTCCATTCGGCACGGGGTCGGAACAGGGAAACGGTATTGCGTATGATATGAGTTTTGATATCGCCACGCTCTACAAGCCGAAATCATTTTACATCCCGTTCACCGATGTCGACCTTGGTGATGTCTTCAGCGTCGGGGCAAATCTTTCGAACCTTGGGCCTAAAGTCGCCTACATCGATGTTGCCCAGGCTGACCCGCTGCCGACAACGCTGCGGCTTGGTTTTGGGATAACACCTCTCAAAGACGAATTCAACAGCTTCGAGATCGCACTCGATTTCAGCAGGCTTCTGGTGGAGACCCATGGCATACAGTCTGACCCGCTGCCCAAATCTCTTATTACGTCGTGGACGGAACCCGGGTTTAACAATGTGCTTCGCTCCGTACAAACCTCCGTGGGATGCGAATACTGGTACAACAAACTGATTGCATTGCGGATGGGATATTTTTATGAAGATCCCGGTTATGGCGACAGGAATTTTATGACGTTCGGCGCCGGCATTCGTTACGATATTTACGGCTTCGATTTCAGCTACGATTCAGCGTCAGACGCAAACAGCCCACTCTCCGATACATTGCGGTTTACTTTGCTCATCATTTGGGGCGGCTCGAATTAGTCTTGGTATAAGATCGTTGTTTGCTCTGCACATTCATTCTATGGACTAATTCATGATGGCGAAGATCTGCCTTACGGTTGCTCTCGTATTCATTACTGTATTTCAAGGGCTCGGCGCCTCTCGGCACGCCGCTCAGAAAATAAATCATCCTCTTCGCGCAAAGGGTGAGTTGCTTCCCTTGAAAAGCGCTTCGTCGTTGAACGGCTTTCCCCAAACGCTGAAAATTCTTGCAATCATGGTGCAGTTTCAGCCCGACAACGACACGCTGACGAGCGGCAACGGCCAGTTCGACCTCACGACTGCGCCGCAGCGCATTATCGACGCCCCGCCCCGGGACTCGTCGTATTTTGCCGACCACCTGTTGTTCGCGGAAAATTACTTTTCCAAGGCCTCGAACGGAAAACAGAATATTTCGACAACTCTTCTCGGTACCGTCCTGACGGTGTCGAAACAAATGAAAGAGTATGCTCCACTCAATTCTAATCTCCCTCTTGGACAACTGATCCAGGAGGCATGGAGCCTGGCCGATTCGGTGTACCCTTCGTTTCCATTCCAGGATTATAACCTCTTTGTGATTTTTCACGCCGGATCGGGGCATGACATCGACCTTCAAGCGACGCTCGGTTATGACCCTACGCCGTACGATCTCCCGTCCCTCTACTTTAGTTTCAATGCTTTGCAAAATATATTTGGATATTCATACACCGGTGTTCAACTGAAGAATCATCCGGCGTTTCTTATTACCAACTCCGTTGTGCTGCCCGAGACAGATAATAGACTGCTCCCGGCTTCGACGGGCGGAAACTTCTTATACCAGCTTGGCATTAACGGACTCGTTGCCGCAAATATTGGGAGCTATCTCGGCCTGCCGGACTTATTCGACACTCAAACGGGGGCTACGGGAATCGGACGATTTGGATTGATGGACCCTCAAAGCATATTCAGCTTCTCCGGATTATTTCCCCCCGAACCCTGCGCGTGGGAAAAAATGTATCTTGGCTGGACGTCGCCCATCACGGTTCCATCGGGAAGCTCGACGCTTCGGTCTCCTGCGGGGGGATTGTATCAAACCGGGGAAGACACGGTGTTCAAAGTTCCGATCAGCGCCAAAGAATATTTTCTCGTGGAAAACCGGAACCGCAATGCGCACAACAACGGGGAGACTCTTACCATACGATGGAACGGTGAGCAGTTCACAAAGACGTATTTGCAGGACGACTCTGACTTCAATGCTTCCGACGTGGATTCGATCTACGGGGATGTTATCAATGTCACGGAATTGGATTGGAGCCTTCCCGGCGCTGTGGGGTATGCAGGCGGGATTCTCATTTGGCATATCGATGAAACAGTTATCGACAACAAGCTCGCCACGAACACGATCAACGCCGACCCGGCTCATCGCGGCGTCAACCTCGAAGAGGCGGACGGGTCGCAAGACATCGGTCAAACGTACGGTCTGACTGATCCGGGCCTCGGCACCGAAAACGGCTGGCCGCTCGACTTCTGGTTTAAGAGCAACAGCTCCCCGGTGTACACAAACGAATTTGGTGAGACGACTCATCCGAATTCGCTCAGCAATTCGCTCGCGCGTACTCATATTACGTTGAACAATTTCAGCGATCCGGGTCCGGTTATGACATTTCAGTCGATGGTAGGAGACGCAAGCGTTTCATTGCTGAAAATCATCAAACGGAATAATATCAAGCTCAATCACAACGATGCTCCGTTTTTTGCAGACATCGACGGCAACGGCTCGGATGAATTCATCTACACGTCCGGCGATTCGATTTATGCGCTGAAGAATGACCTGACCCCGTATCTTAATAACGCAACCGGACTTTTTTCGCCTTACGGCGGAAAGTTTCAGCCGGCTGGCGTTCCCTTGCCCGCAAAAGGTCTTGCATGCAGCCGGGACAGCCTGTTTACAGTTTTGGGGAGCATCCATGCGAATACAGACAGCCTCGCGTCGGCAATTGTGAGTTTCAACGCCGGAGCTCCGATCTCAACGCCCGTTAGTGTGGTTGCCTCGAATGACGTTCACTATTATCTGGGCGATAACAATGGAAATTTCTACGATTTTTCAGCGTCGAACGGTCTCGTTCAGCGTCGAATTGCATCCTCTCCGATCACTGCCTTGTCGGTGGCACCGTCTCAAACATGGACAGCATCCTCACGCGATTCTTTGATTAATCAAAATACTCTGGCGCCCGTGCATGGGAAAAATATCATAGCGTTCGGATCGGTCAAGCTCAGCGCGAATTCCTCCGGAATATCCTCTGTCGCTCTCTTCGATGACAATACGTTCTCGGTTTTCGATGCAGCTGCTCTGACGAGCGCGGGTGTATTCCATGTGAATGGAAACGCGACGGGTTCGTTCGCGATTGCCGACGTCAATGGCGACGGGCAGGAGGATATTCTTATCGGGACGGACAACGGTTTGTATGCCTACAATTGGAACGGCGTACAAATAGACAATTTTCCGCTTAAAACTCTCGACGGCGGAAAGGTTGCAGGCAGCCCCATCGTTGCCGGGCTTGTCGGAAGCAGCACCGTCGGAATTATCTTTGGAAGTTCCAACGGGCAAATATACGGCTACGACGGAAACGGAAAAATGCTTACTGGATTTCCCCTTCAAACCGGCGGAGTGGTGTCCTCCCTCGCGTTTTCCGGCAGCCTCCTGGCTGCTGCTTCGACCGATTCGTCGATCTACGTTTGGCGGATCGACAACATTTTCGATTCCTCGAAAGTATTCTGGAAAGGATTCCTTGCCGACGAAATCCACTCGAACTATGTTGCAGGTTCTGCTCCGCTCACGCAACGATCGACGGATCTTCTGCCGACCTCGTTGGCATATAATTGGCCCAATCCTGTCTACAGCACGACGACAAACATCCGCTACTATCTCAGCAAGCCCGCGACCATCGCGATAAAAATCTATAATATGGCAGGGGAGCTGGTGGACCAATTCGCAGGTCCGGGTGTTGGGAATGTTGACAACGAAGTGCAATGGAATGTTTCAAAAGTACAAAGCGGAGTGTACTTCGCGCAGATCCGTGCAAATGCATCCGGGGAACAAAAAAATGTGATAATAAAAATCGCAGTTGTGAAGTGATGAAAAAAGCCACCGGCATGCACGGAGCCAGCGAACTAAATGGATTGAGCTTTCCGCGCTGCCTGCGGAACTCACATCGATGGTGGCTGTTTGTTTTCCATCTGACCTTTCTTTCTATTCTCGCGATCAGTCTTCTGCCGCTGCCGCTTCGAGCCCAGGACGAATATTTTAATCACACCGAATTAAATTGGTTCACGATTGAGACTCCCCATTTTTTTGTCCACTACCACAACAGTGAAGAACGGAGTGCGCGAGTCGTTGCGAAGGTTGCTGAAGATATTTACGGGCCGGTGACGTCGCTCTACCATCACGAGCCGGATCAGAAAGTAAGCATCATCCTGAAAGATTACGACGATTATTCAAACGGCGCCTCGTATTTCTATGACAACAAAATCGAACTCTGGGCGCCCCCTCTCGATTTTGACCTTCGCGGCACACACAATTGGTTTCGGAATGTTGTCACGCACGAGTTTACGCACATCGTTCAGATCCAGACGTCGATGAAATTCGGCAGGCATGTTCCGGGAGTTTATCTCCAATGGCTTGGCTACGAAGCCGAGAGGCGTCAGGACGTCCTCTATGGATACCCGAACGTCATTGTCTCGTATCCGGTTTCGGGTTTTCTCGTTCCGAGCTGGTTTGCTGAAGGCGTCGCGCAGTACAATCGTCCGGAGTTGAGTTACGACTATTGGGACTCGCACCGCGACATGGTTCTTCGCATGTATGCGCTGGACGGAAATATGCTGACGTGGAGCGAGATGAGCGTATTCGGGAAAACAAGCCTTGGAAACGAGTCTTCGTACAATGCCGGTTTCTCACTGGTGAAATATATCTCTGAGACGTACGGCGCCGACGCAATACCGAGAATAGCAAAAAACCTTTCGAACTTGACTGCAATGACGATCGACGGTGCGATTGAGCGGGCATTAGGGATAAGCGGCGAAGAGTTGTATAACGAATGGCGCCGGCACATCGTTGCTCAGTACCGGGAGCGTTCGGAACCGATACTCCGCAACAGGGTGGAAGGAGAGACGATTGGCTCTGTTGGTTTTGGAAATTTCTATCCTGCATTTTCTCCAGACGGAAAAAAAATAGCTTACACATCGAACAAAACCTCCGACTACTTCGGACTATCTTCCGTCTACATTTACGACCTTGATTCGAAAAAAGAAACGGAAGTTGACGAAAAGGTTCTTTCGTCTGTTTCCTGGTCGCCCGACGGAAAAAAAATCTATTACTCAAAAATTACGTATGATAATCCTCATTGGTCCAGAGTGGGGGATGTCTATGTCTACGACCTTGACAAAAAAGAAGAAACCAGGCTGACGCACGCTCTCCGCGCATTGAATCCGTCCGTCTCACCGGATGGGAAAACGATCGCCTTCGCCACGGAGGGCGATGCCACGATGAACGTCGGACTGGTTGACAGCGACGGAAAGAATTTTCGCTTATTGACAAATTTCAAGGACGGCGAGCAGGTGTTCACGCCGAAGTGGTCGCCGGACGGCGCTTCGGTTGTCTTCGGTTATGCCTTGCGCGAGGCGCAGGATGTCGCCAGCGTCGCCGTGGCCGACGGAAAAGTTGAAATGCTTCTTACCGGCAGCGAGGACCAGCGGAACCCCGTATACTCGCCGGATGGGGAAAAAATTTATTTTGTATCGGATAAGACGGGCATCTTCAACATTTACACGGTCGACGTTCAAACAAAAGCCGTGAATCAGGTTTCCAACGTGCTCGGCGGGGCGTTCATGCCTTCTGTCAATCAGGCCGGCGATGTCGCGTTTGCATCGTACACCTCCGGAGGCTTCAAGTTGAACGTGCTCCGCTCCCCATCGCCCCAAAGTTTTGTTGAAAATAGTTATGTGCCCGGGCCGGCCAATCCCCCTGCAGTGTCGACAGCAGCGCCCGCCGACAGCACGGGTTACTGGGCTAAACTCCGGTCATACGACGATACACAACTTCCGCAAACCACTCCGAGGCCGTACAAAAACATTTTCACAAGTCTCTCCATTGTTCCGTTCCTCCGGATCGACGAATACAGCTCGGTGGACAAAGCAATCGATTACATAAAACCCGGGTTCTACTTTACGTCATCCGACGTGGTCGACAAATTTGATGTTTTTGGCGGTGCTGCAATGAACGATCAACTCGAGCGGGATTTGTTTTTCATCTTCGACTACCAGGATAGAATTCCTGGACTGTATCAACTGGGATTTTCCCCAGCCGTCTCTCTCGAAATCTATAATGTAACGAGGAACGCAAAGTCCGTCCCGGGGGTGTTTGGAATAGATACAGTGCTTTTCGACCCAAGCTACGGCCTGTTGGAGTTTGACATTAATTTCAGACAAAATCTTTTTTCCCCCGCCGACGTTTTAACGCTTGGGTACGCCAACTCGGCGTACAGTCAGAACATTGCCACGACTCTGTTTCAGGGACAGGTAATCCCCGGGTCAACCGATTTGTATTTCACGGGGAACGATTTTTCATTAGCCTGGGAGTTCAAAGGCGTCGAACGGTCGCGCGACGAAGAGATCAATCCCGTCGGAAGAAAACTTTTCCTCCGGTTTGATTACGAACTCGATCACTTCAACTATAACAACGACTATGCGAATACGGAGACGGGTTACTCGCCGGTTCTATCACCCTTCAATTTTCCTAAAGCTGAAGTGAAATACAGCGAGTATATTCAACTCCCCTGGTGGAAACACACCTTGACGCTGTCGCTTCATGGCGGAACGATCTTCGGCCCTCCGGTCCCGGACTTTTTTGATTTTTACGCCGGCGGGTTGGTCGGAATGAAGGGGTATCCTTTCTACTCCATCGAGGGAAACAGTATGGCTATGGCAAACGCAACATATCGTTTTCCCGTATGGGACAACATCGATCTTCGTTTTCTCCCTTTGTACTTCGACAAGTTATATGCTTCAGTGCATTATGACTATGGCAATGCATGGAACGGAGACCCGGTCATCGCTTCATTCAAGAACGACGCAGGGTTCGAGTTGCGATTGGAATCGTATTCTTTCTATGCCTATCCTACACGGATTTTTTTCAACGGAACATACGGATTTAATTCGTTTTCGATCATCAGCACCGATGGCAATCCGATTCAGTATGGCAAAGAATGGCGATTCTATTTTGGCGTTCTTTTCGACTTCGACCTTGATTGATGCATAAACGTACACCGATTTTTTTCAGGAATCGATTTGTTGGTGGTGCTCTCGCAAGAATGCAAAATTGATCACTACCGATTCTTTGTTGTTATTGAGCTTTACCGGAATCATATATTGAAGGAGTGCTATGTTTATGAAAACATTTCTCGTCTGTCTCTTATTTCCGTTGACGGCCGCGGCCGGCAATAATCAACTCACAGGCAACGCTCGAATGGACTTGTTGACTGCGTCCTTGTCCGATTCGCTCCCTCAGTCGAAAAGTGTCATGGTCCAAAGTGAAATCGACCGTTCAAAGCTGAAAAAGCCGTTGCTCGGCGGGGCGATGTCGTTATTGGTTCCGGGAGCCGGCGAGTTCTATTCAGACCGGTTCCTCAAAAGCGCGATCTTTTTCGCGGTTGAAGTTGCGGCCATTACAAGTGCGATCGCCTATAACAACAAGGGAAACAATCAGACTACGGCATTTCAAAATTACGCCAAACAGCATTGGAGTGCCGTCGATTATGCGACATGGATTAACCAAAACGGCGCAAACTACGAAGTGTCCGGGACGACGTATCCGACGATACCCATCAACCCGAATACGTCTCTCCCTTCATGGCAAAGAGTGGATTTCACTCAAATCAATAACTGGGAATCGCTCCCCCATACCGAGGGCTTTTCTCATGAATTGCCGACGTATAATACGCAGCAGTATTATGAATTGATCGGAAAATATTCGCAGTTCAAGTACGGGTGGGATACCTATGAATACAACGGATCGCACACGGGGGACGATGGGTACAATGTCGCCTACATTCCTCAGCAGATGTTGACCTACGCCGACAGCCGCGGAAAAGCAAACGACTCTTTTTATACGGCAGAGTTAGCGACTATTCTTGTTGTTGCGAACCACGTGATCAGCGCTTTGGATGCCGCCTGGTCGACCTCAAACTATAACAAGGAAGTTACTTCTTCGATGGGCATGCATTTCCAGGATATCGGCGGAGGGGAATTGACGCTGGTGACGGAGTTAACGGTGAAGGTAAGCTTGTAGAATGATCCACGAAGGACACGAAGAAACACGAAGGTTAAGCATAGATATATTTTCTTCGTGCCTCTTCGTGAACTTCGTGGACAATTTACAAATGCGTACCCTATAAAGCTATTTTGAATCCGTATAATGTTCACGATTCCGCCTGCAAGGAAGATCAAAGATGGGCATGCATTTCCAGGATATCGGCGGAGGGGAATTGACGCTGGTGACGGAGTTAACGGTGAAGGTAAGCTTGTAGAATGATCCACGAAGGACACGAAGAAACACGAAGGTTAAGCATAGATATATTTTCTTCGTGCCTCTTCGTGAACTTCGTGGACAATTTACAAATGCGTACCCTATAAAGCTATTTTTGAATCCGTATAATGTTCACGATTCCGCCTGCAAGGAAGATCAAATTTGCGAGCCATGCTGTGAGCAGCGGTTGAAGGTCTCCGTTGTATCCGAACACCTGGCTCGTTTTCATGAAAATTAAATAGATGAAACAGACCGCCACCGAAATTCCGAACTGTACCGCTAAACCACCCCGGCGTTTCCCGAACGAGAAGGGGACGCCAAACAGCACTACGATAAAACTCGCAAACGGGAATGACACCTTGCTATAGTAATCGACCTGCAATCGGGCGACATCGGTTCCTGTCCGCTGCTGCCGTTCGATAAACCGCTGGAGCTCGAAATAGTTCATCTCGTCGGGATTTTCTTCTTTCTTGACAATGTCAGCGGGAACAAAATGAAGGGTGTCAATGACGAGCCGGCCCGCTGTACTCATTTTCTCTTCTTTTTGGTTGAAGGAACGTTTTGTGACTCCGAAGAGAGTCCATTGTCCCGAAGCCGTGTCCCAGCGAACTTGCCGCGCGTCGATTCGTTGAGAAAGACTGATAAGATTAGAATCGCTGAAATCCTGGATCGACGTTCTACCCCCTAAATTCGTGGCGCGGTCGAAATAATTAATCGAGACGATCCGGCGCAATCCATCTTGGATATAGATATTCGAACGGGCAGTCGATTCGTAGTTGCGTTGAAGATAGACGCGTTCGATGTTGAATTTTCGCTGGTTAGCATACGGAACGATCCAGCCGTTGAAGTAGACCGAGGCGACACTGATGATGAGTGCAAAAATCAGCATCGGCGCCATGAAGCGGTACATGCTCACGCCGCTCGATTTCATCGCCGTCAGTTCGTTGTTGTTTGAAAGTTTGCCGGTTGTGAAGAGGCTCGAGAGAAGAATCGCAACGGGCGTCATGAGTTTGACCATCTCCGGAGTGAATGCGATATAATATTGGACAATGATCATCGCATCCGCTTTTCGGTCGAGAAAGTCGTCCAGCTTCTCCATCAAATCGATCACGATAAAAATAATCGTGAACGCAATGATGCCGAAGAGTGCGGTGAGAAGGAATTGCCTGATGATATACCGGTCCAGAAGTTTCATGAACGGAGTGATGGTGAGTAGCTTTTACAGTGCATTGCGCAGCCGGCGCGGCACCAGCCGCTTTATCCAGTCGAAGCGGAGCTCGACATTTTCTTTTGCGATCCGGTATGTGAGTATGATCCCCAGCGCACCGATGACGATGTTGGCGATCCACATCCCGAGCCACGGCTCGATGAACTCCCTGTCTGCGAGTTTTTCCCCGCCGATGAGCGACGCCCAGTACAAGAGAAAGAAACCGAGGCTCAATGAAGCGGCGACGCCGAATCCCCCCCGGCGCGCCATGACTCCGAGCGGCGCACCGACAAGGACGAACACAAAACAAGCGACAGGAATCGAATATTTCTTATGGATTTCCACCCAGTATTGTTTCATTGTTCGGTCGATATAGGAATAGTTCGCAAGTTCGCCGTCGAGGGCGTTGCGGAGCATCATCAGTTGGCTCGAAATATTTGTGAACGGTTCGATCGCGCGCCAGGAAGCATAGGAATCTGATTGCTTCGCAATCGAGCCGGTAAAAAGTTTTTGCTGAAGGCCGTCGATGAGAGCGTTAATTCGGCTGCGCGAGGCGTTGGCTTGTCTCTGGAGGCTGTCGACGATGTACAGCATTTCTCCGGCGCTCAGCTCCCGGTTGCCGCGAGTGAACGTGTTTTCGCCGGAGCGCTCGAAGTCGAACCCTTCGGCCTGTGTCGTGAGCACCTGGCGTTGGAATTGGATGTTGCGGTACGACATATTGTCGGTCGTGGTGAGTTCATGAATCTCGCCGTCGTACAGGTCCATGATAAGCCGGCGATAATCGGACGAGAAGGAAAGCACGCCGCGCTTTGCGGTAATCAATACGTTTTTATTCGGATTTGTATAGTCGTAGATGATAACGCCTTCGAGGTTGTTCGATTCGGCAAATGTTTTTCGAACGAGCATGCTGTAGCCGGGCAGGTCCTGAGAGAATAATCCGGGGACAAGAGTGAATGTCGGTTTCTTGCGCCGGATGTCCATTGTGAGCGTTTTCAAACGATGGTTGGCTTCAGGAAGAACTTTGTTGTCGAACTGCACCATAAGGTACGTCAGGAGTCCGGAAACGATAAGAACCGGGAACATCATTCGATACAAACTGACACCGCTTGCTTTCATCGCGGTAATTTCGCTGTTTGCGGAAAGCCCGCCGAAGGCCATCAGTGTTGCAACGAGTACTGCCATTGGTACAGCGAGCACAACGATCCATGCAAGGTTAAGCACCATCAGTTCAACGATCACGGCACCGCTCAATCCCTTTCCTGCGAGCTGGTCCATGAACTTCATCATGAATTGAAGAACAAACAGAAACATGAGAACGACGAACGAGCCGATAAACGGTGCGAAGTGGGCCCGCAGGATATGACGGAAGAGAATCATGATGCAATATACGAACTGTCGCTATTGCTTGCAATTCTTTCAGCTTTTTTCTACTTTGTAGTACCATTCATTGGTGTCCAATCAAATAATGGAGAACAGTCAGCGGATCTTTGCTACTTGATCAATAAACGCGCAACACGAACGATCTTCCGTCCGTGTTGACTTAACATGCTTTCGGGCGATTGACTGTATTCTCTATTACCAGTAGTGAACCCAATACGTACGTCCATATTTGCCAGGATAGTCTCTTTTTCCAAAAAGAGACGCGTTTTGCTCGGCGTCGTTGTTGTTGCCCTGACTGCATTTTTATTCTTTTCTGGCTCTTCGCTTTCTCTTCCGTTTAACTCTGACCCGCACGCTCTGTATGCGAGCGATTCAATGGGAATTAAAACTGGTCCTTTGCCCAGGACTGCAATGCCTAACGACTCCAGCGGAACCAAAATTGGCGTTCGAGATACTTCCGCCAAAAAAGACACTACGATCATTCTCTCCAAATTGTTTGACTCCCGTCCGCAAAACGTGTCCGGGAACGATTCATTAGGAATCAGGACTGGTGGGTTGGCCAAGATTGCTGCGTCGCCAGATTCGACCGGGCTCAACCGTGGTGTTCGCGATACCTCGGCGAATAGAGACTCGCTCGTCTTCTTTCCTAAATCACTCGGCTTTCATTTTCAGGAAATGTCCGGAATCGAATTATTGATCAGTAAAACTGTTCCGTTGCCCAAACTTGGCGCTACCGATGAATCATCGAGAAGGGACTCGTTGCTTCGTCTTCCGAAACGCACGAGAGATTCGCTCGCTCGCGCTGATTCGATCCGAAGAGGTACCGCGCGATTCCACAGCCCGGATTGCCCAATTCCTCTACCATCGCACCGATTCTCCCATTGTCTCATTCTTTGATGAACGAACCTATGCGATGTTTGGGAAATCTCCTTCGCTTATCATCCGGACTGTTGATTTGGATTCGACCGGTCAGTACGTCATCATTAGGGAGAGAGTCAGCGGTGCAGATATAAAAATCCCGGAAAAAATACCGTTGAGTGAATACGTCGCACTTCGGTCCCGGTATGAGATGAACAGGAGTATTGAGGACCAAGTACATAAGTTTGAAGCGGTGAAAAAGAAAAACGACCTTGGAGATGTTCTCGGCTCATTTACGAATATCGATATTCCCATTCCAGCCAATCCCGTTTTCAGCATATTCGGTCCGCCGAAAATCAATCTCCATATCTCGGGCGCAGTCGATATCCACGCGGCGTTTACCAATACCCAAACTGATCAAGTGACGCTGTCGAGTCTCGGGAGCACCATTAACCAGCCGGACTTTTCACAAGAGGTGCAGATAAACGTGAGCGGCACGATTGGCGATAAGCTTAATATTCTCGCTGATTGGAATACGCAGCGGACGTTCGATTATGAAAACCAGTTGAAAATCAAATACACGGGCTACGACGACGAAATTGTGCAAAGCGTAGAAGCCGGCAACGTTTCCCTTGCGACAAATTCTTCCTTTATTTCGAGCAGTTCGGCATTATTCGGAATTAAATCTGTATTCCAATTTGGGCCGCTGAAGCTGACCGCGATAGCGTCGCAAAAGAAGGGAACTATTCAACAAAAAAATATCACCGGCGGCAGTTCGGTAACTAACTTTACACTTCATGCATACCAATATAATACGGACCACTATTTTGTCGACACGTCATATATATCGTTGTTCGAGGGGTATTTTACGACGCACCAGTTGCCCGATAACGTCTACAAAACGATCATTCAGCAGGAAGTGTGGGTCACAAGCCAAAACCCTGCCGACCCGACTGCATTCCAAGGTGTCGCATGTATTGATCTTCCTCCTGGGTCTTGCCTAACGATGTAACAACGTACAATCAGTTTCGCAACGATACGACCCCCGCCATCCCGGGTTATAGCGAATCAGGGCGCTGGACAAAGCTGACGCCGTTGAAAGATTATACGATACAACCGTATGCCGGATATATCACATTGAACACACCGCTGCAAACGGGGCAAGCGGTTGCTATAGCGTATCGAGTCCAGAGTCCTGCCGGCCATGATAATGATCAGGTCTATCGGAACTTTTACCGGCACGACACAGTCGTCAAACGTGCTCGTCCTGAAGCTGATCAAACCGAAATCACCGAGCCCTCTATACAGAAGGGCGTGGCGAATGTTGATGAAAAATATTTATTCTCTCGGGGGACGCGACATAAAACAGGCAGGGTTCCAACTCAATATTTATTACAACCCTCCGGGACAAAACCAAGTCGATAATATCAACGGGACAAAACTGCTGCAACTATTCGGGTTCGATAATTTCCACTCCGATAACTCTCCCGGGCCTGACGGCGTTTTTGATTATATCCCCCCGTGGACCGTCGACGAGACGCGCGGTGAAATTATTTTTGGGACGACCGAACCATTTTTGGGTACGCGACCCGATACTTCGGGAGGGAGGCCTCTCTACGGAGGACTGAAGGAAGCGTTCGACAAGTATAAAATGACGGTTCCGGCCGATTCCTTCAGTTATCCCGATGTTTATGATACGACAGTCTATGGAGCGCAAAACAACACATTGCGCGATCGGTTCACGATCGTGGGACAAACAACGGCCGGAAGTACAAACGTCATTAATGTCGGATTTAATATTGTCGAGAACAGCGTCCAGGTTTTGCTCAACGGGCAGCCGCTGACAGTGAACGTAGATTACACGGTTGATTACATTGTCGGTCAGATCACCATCAAGAATCAGGCGGCATTGGTTCCGGGCGCAAATCTTCAGGTGAAGTATGAGCAGAACGATCTGTTCCAAATTGCTTCAAAGACGCTGATGGGGACGCGGGGCGAATTGAAGCTTTCGGACAGGACGGCGCTCGGATTTACGCTGATGAATCTGAATGAACAAACCCTTGACCAGAAGGCTCGTCTCAATGAAGAGCCGATAAGCAATACTATTTACGGATTGGACGGACACACCGGCGCAAACCTCGATTTTCTGACGAAAGCTATCGACGCTCTTCCGTTTGTGTCGACGAAAGCAAAATCGGACTTTTCTCTTAGCGGGGAGATGGCGTATATGTCCCCCGATCCGAACACGTCGAAAAGCACAATCCCGATTGACGGCGGACAGTCAGTTGCATACGTCGATGATTTTGAGGGGGCAAAAAAGACTATTCCGTTCGGTGTGAGCTATGGTACGTGGCATTATCCAAGCCCGCCTGCGTATCAGGAAGGCGTTGATGCAAGTACGGATTTGTCAAGTATTATGCCCGACTCAATCAAGATGTCCCATAAAGCAAAAACGTACTGGTATACGATACCGAACGGCGCATTGGTAACGGACATCTGGCCAAACAAATCTGTGCCAACTGCTGACCAGTATACGTCAATCTTCCATGTTGACTATAATCCGCTCAATCGTGGGGAATACAACTATGCACCTAATTTGCACGACTCGCTGCTAATTGCCCCTCAAAAAAACTGGGGGGGGATGCAGCGGCTCCTTTCGTCGGGCGTTGTCGATCTTGTTCAGGAGAACATTAATTTTATCGAAATCTGGGTGAAGGTTGTAAGTACTAACCCGATCGACACGGCGCGGAACAAGATTTTCATCGACCTCGGTGCGATTAACGAAGATGCTATTTGCACCGACGCGAGGAGCAAGGCTGGGTCTGATACACACTGAAGACAACGAAACAGTTCCGACCGGGATTATCGACGATGCTGAAGACACCGGCATCGATCGACTGAATGATGCTCAGGAACATGTTCAATACGCGCAATGGATCGCTGACAACCGACAGAATCAACAGTATTTTCCAGATAATTTCTCAAACGACCCGGCGGGCGATGACTATATCGCTCCGACGACCACTGACTATTCTCATATCAATGGAACAGAGAACAACTATGTGCTGAAGAGCGAAACCGGCCTCACCCCGGATACGGACGATTTAAACCGGAACAACACTTTGGACAAAACAAACAGCTACTTCGAGTATGAATTAAATCTTGACACCACGGCGAGTAATCCTCAGCGGGTCGGAGGGGGCGCACACGGATGGTATCAGTACCGAATTCCGCTTATCAATTGGAAAAACAAAGTCGGCACACCGGATTTTTCTTTGATTGAATACGCACGAATGTGGTTCACTGGGTGGACGAGCGAGGTGCACATCGCTATCGCACAGTTCGACTTGGTTGGAAATCAGTGGCAGGAGTTAGTCCAGCATGACAGCACTTTTTCTCTCGCAGTCGAGAATATTGAAGACAATCCCGATTACATTAGTCCTCCGGGAGTCTCCCGCGCGCGCGACCTCACTCAACCCGACCAGACGGTCTACCAAAACGAGCAAGCGCTCTCAATGCAGATTCGGAACCTGAAGCCCGGTCAGAGCAGGCAGGCGATTAAGCAATTTAGCGCCAAGCCGCTCGATATGTTCAATTATAAGGAATTGAAAATGTTCGTGAGGGGCGATCCGAGTTTTAGAGCGAGTGCGACGAATCCGAGCGCAAAACTCTTCCTTCGATTGGGGGCAGACAGCCTGAACTACTATGAGTATCGTGAGCCGATCATGCCGTCTGCAAATATTCCATTGCCCAAGGCCGGTGATGAACCCCTTATCTGGAGTCCTCAAAATAACATTGACATCGTATTTTCAGACCTGACTGCGATTAAGCAAGGAAGAGACTCCGCACAAATAAATTCCGTGGTTCGGAAAGCGGTTCCAGGCGGCCCGCCAAGTTCAACGTACAGCGTCCTTGGTAATCCAACATTGACCAACATCCAGTATATTTCCATCGGCATAGAAAATCCGGATACCATCCTCTCTCCAAGACGGCCTATCGATTCTGCGACCGTATGGGTGAACGAACTCCGATTGTGCCACGTGGACAATACCCCGGGCAGAGCGTATAATGTGACCTCAACCATTAAGCTTGCCGACATAGGCAGTGTTGCATTTTCGTATACGGACGTCGACCCCAATTTCCATCAATTGGAATCGCAATTTGGTAGCCGTACAACCAATCGTAATTGGACTCTTGCGACCAACTTTGCGCTTGATCGATTTTTGCCGCCGACATGGACAGGGACTTCGCTCCCGTTCAGTTATTCTCACCAGGAGGGAAGCACCACTCCGGAATACCTTCCGAGCTCTGATATCAACATAGGAGCAGCTGCAGCGCAGCAGTGGCTGCTTGTGCGCAACGCGGGCGGGTCTGTCAAAGAAGCCAATGCTGCGCAGCAGGAGCTTATTTTCGAATCGCAAACCTTGACAACGAGCAGCACGTATGCCATGCCGACGTTCAGAATTGTCATCCCGTCGGAAAGTTGGGTCATTCGGGATTTCTTCGATAAACTGACGTACGGTTTTTCGACCAACAATTCAACAGTGCGAAGCCCGACGATAGAATATCAGACTCAGTGGTCATGGAGCGGGCACCTTGCATACGCATATGTTACTGCTCCTGATAATTTTATTGTTCCCTTCGCAGGTTTTGGGAGTGTATTTTTACTCGGAGGCTTAAAGGACTTTCGATTGTATTATCCTCTCCAGAATATTAATTTAACGCTCGATATGATGCGTTCTCAAACACATCAGCTTATGCGGGGCGATGCGGAAGAAAGTCCGGTAAATCGCAATTTTACGGCGAACCGTACATTCTCGTTCGCCTGGAAACTGACGGAATATGGGCTTCTCAATCTTTCCGGAACTTATTCTCTGACTGTTGGCAGCAGCCTCGTTCATCTGGAGACAGACAGCCTTGGCAATCAAAGGGATTTCTCGTCAATGATTCGCGATTTGTTTTTCCAGGACCAGGTGATTGGCTTTGGGCACGATGTTTCGTACGGACAGAACATCGACGTTCAGACTCATCCGAGAATTCTTGAAATTCTTAATCTCAACAAGTATTTCACGCTCGCGACACATTACTCCGTGTCATACCATTGGCAGAACAGTTTGCAGTTGGGAGATTTGGGGAAAGGGACGAGTTGGTCGAACGGCATCTCTTTTTCAACCGAAGTCAGTCTGAAGCAGTTTGTTGAAACATGGTTTCCGACAAAGAAAGGGGGGGAAGGGCCGCAAGGACAAACGCAAAACCGCTCGCATCTGGCGGGCCGCGGAAGAGGCCATCAGGACGATGAAGAACTTCAGGATCTGACAGCGCCGACGCCCAGCCCGCAGCAGGTTGATACAGCAAATGTGCAGAATCTATCCGTAGGGAAGGATTCTACTAAAGCACGCGACACAACGGGAGCTGTCCCGAAAGGGACGCTAACTAAAAAGCCATTCTCGCCGAAAGAAACCTTCATTGAAATGGCGCGGCTGCTCATCAAAACGCCGTTCCTCGATTATGATAAAATTAATGTCTCATTTGACGAGTCGAACAGCTCGACGAACGGAGGAGTCCCAGGCAGACCGGGTTTTGCGAATCTCTTTGGTCGGCCATTATTTCTCACGGATGGCAAAGCCGGAATATGGGCCAACCGCCGCATATCAACTTGGGTTCGTCTCGGACCCGACGGCGAATATAACGGGTATTCATCGCAGAGTGCTTTTCCGTATTTCAACTTTTCCACGAGCACAGGACTTCGGGCGGCGGTGAACGGCGGTCAAATCAACGATTCGTATATGCAAGACAATAAAATTACGCTGCGTACGTCCCGCGATTTGTGGTCGGGAGCTCGCATCGATTTGAACTGGAATATCGACTGGAAGTATTCCCGCAACGAGACAATCCAGACGGATTCGATGGCCAGTCGACAGTGACGAGCGTCTCAACATCGGGAAGCATCGACCGCTCATTCTTTACATTGCCTCCGACGTTTATTTTCTCCGCCTTTAAAAGCGGCATCGGGGAAGTGAGCAAAGAATTCGCGGCATTGCAAAACAATACCGGGGACACTCGCACCGATGATCAGAAATTGTCGCAGGCGTTTGAAAGTGGTTTTGAAACGCTTCCGCTCTTTCAAAAAATTTTGGGGGAATACATGCCCCGCTTGAACTATTCGATCCATTGGGACGGATTGGAACAATTCTCCCTCTTCAAAAATATCGCGACCCGTGTCAGTTTGGATCATGCCTATACCTCGACATACCAAACCACCTACCACGGAGACATTTCTGGAGGAGGCGAGGTCATCGATGCACAGCATATCGGTTACGCGTTCTCGCCCTTGCTGGGGCTGAGCATGACCTTTAAAGAATTCCTCAAAGGAAACATTAGCGCTACTGTCCGGTACGGGACCTCTGCAACCTACGACCTGGTGCCGTCGGCAGAAAACATTGTTGAAAATGATACCAAAGACATTTCAATTACCGGAAGTTTTGGGCGGACGGGGTTCGAAATTCCGTTCTTTCGGTCTTTCTCTGTCGAATGATATCGACATAAGCCTTAATTATACATACTCAAATAATTCGAGACAGACATTTACATCGCTGCTGACTGAGACCGGATCAGGAACAGGACTCGATGGCGGAGTGCCGGGTGAAGGGTCCTCCCGCAGCGTCACGGAGCCACGCATTCGATACGTTCTCAGTTCGCGAGTCACGGCATCGCTGTTCTATCGGTACACGAAGGTCACGCCGGATGCGGGCGGCTCCACGATTCCAGGGTCGACGACAAATGAGGGAGGGTTGGACGTACATATTGCCATTCAGTAGGGGAATGCTGCGGCGATTTACGGCAAATTGACTCTCGCGAGTCCAATTTGTATTTTATTAACTTATGTTACGCAAAAGCCCAATGTTATCGCCACGAAGCCACAAAGTCACTAAGAAAAACAACCTTTTTTATTAATGGATTTAACAGAATAAAGCTTTCCTTGAAAAGTCTTTGTGTCTTGGTGCCTTCGTGGCACAGCCTTTAAACTCTGCGTAACATCAGTTTTAACTAAAGAGAGAAATATCTATGGATTCGGGAAAAAAAGGAAATATTCTTTGGGTGGACGATGAAATTGAACTGCTCCGCTCCCACGTTCTTTTCCTCAAAGAAAAGGGATATGATGTTGAAACGGCGACAAACGGAGAAGACGCAATCGAATTAGTCCACAGACGAATGTTTGACCTTGTCTTTCTTGATGAAATGATGGCGGGCAAAGGGGGTTTACAGACGCTCGCTGAGATCAAGGATCTGTCCCCATCGCTTCCTGTCGTGATGATCACGAAAAACGAAGCAGAATCTTTGATGGAAGATGCGATCGGCGGAAAGATATCTGATTACCTCACGAAGCCCGTCAATCCAAGCCAGATTCTTCTCGCCTGTAAAAAATTTCTTGAGGGGAAAAAAATTCAGAGCGAGCAGGTCTCGAAAGATTATGTCCAGGAATTCAATTCCATTTCCCGATCGCTGATGAACCCGCTCAATTACGACGAGTGGGTCGACCTTTACGTAAAGTTGGTTTCGTGGGAGATGGAACTTGACCTTCATCCAACACTCGGGCTTCACCAGATGCTTGATGACCAGCGGCGCGAATGCAACGCGGAGTTCTCAAAGTTCATCGAACGGAATTATCCCGATTGGCTTCAGCAAAAAGGAAAAAAGCCTACCCTCTCTGTTGATGTCGTCGACAAATACCTTATCCCGCAGTTGAAGGAGGGGAAGTCTGTCTTTTTCTTCGTGATCGATTGCATGAGGCTTGACCAATGGCTTGTGATGGAGAAGTATCTTCGAGAATACTACTCGATGGAAAAGGAATACTATTACTCCATCCTTCCTACGGCGACGCCGTATTCGCGGAATGCCATTTTCAGCGGGCTTTTCCCGGCTGAAATCGAGCAGCGTTTTCCCGAAATCTGGCAGCAGGGAGAAGACGACGAAAACAGCCATAACAGGTATGAGCGGCAGCTCCTGGATAAATTGCTGGAACGCCGGCACATTGACTTGAAACCGGAACCGAAATATATTAAAATTCTCGACGGAGATTTTGGCAGGCAAACTGAAAATAATATCCTGTCCTATGCTTCGAATAGGCTCACGTCGATCGTCGTGAATTTCGTAGATATGCTGGCGCACGGAAGATCCGACTCAGCCCTGCTGAAGGAAATCGCGCCGGACGAATCGGCGTATCGCTCGCTCACGGACTCGTGGTTTAAGCACTCGTCGCTGTTCGGAATGCTGCAAACGCTTGCGACGAAAAAAGATGTGAAGATTATCATTACGACGGACCATGGCAGCGTGCGGTGCCTGCGCGGCTCGAAAGTTATTGGCGATAGAGAAGCATCGACCAATCTTCGGTACAAATTCGGACGGAACCTCAAGTCGGACGATAAACAGTCGGTGTTCATTAAGAATGCGCAGGACTACAAACTGCCGAAACGGGGAGTGACGATAAACTACATCATTGCAAAAGAAGATTATTACTTCGTCTATCCGACGGACTACCACAAATATTTGAATCAATACCGAGATAGTTTTCAGCATGGCGGCATCTCGATGGAAGAGATCATTCTTCCCGTGATAACGCTCGAACCGAAAAAAGTGAGCAGCTGATCGGCGATGAATGAAAAAGGTTGTTGCGACACACAGCGCACATGAAACCTTCGAACTCGGAAAAGAATTCGCTTCGGGGTTGCAGCGCAGCGATATTGTTGCCCTCTACGGCGACCTTGGAAGCGGGAAAACACAATTCGCCAAAGGCGTGTGTTTCGGCCTCGGAGTACGCAATCACGTTGTCAGCCCGTCGTTCACGATCCTGAACGAATACACAGAAGGGAAATATCCGGTCTATCACTTCGATTTCTACCGGCTCCGTTCTCTCTCCGAGTTGGCGGAATTTGGGTTTGAAGAATATCTTTTCGGCGATGGGATTTGCCTCTTAGAATGGGCGAACATTGTTGCATCGGCTCTTCCGCTAAACCGTTACGACGTCGCATTGGAATTGGGTGAAGGTCGAAGCCAAAGGGTCATTCACATTGCTAAGGCAAACAGGGAATGATTTTAGCCATCGAGACAGCGACGGATGTATGCGGTGCTGCTGTTGTGCACGAAGGCGAAGTCGTTGCACAGCGAAGCACGCTGGAGAAGAACATCCATTCAGAAAAGCTTCTTCCGATGGTCAATGATGTTTTATCCGACGCATCGCTGCTGTTGAAAAATGTCGACGCAATTGCCGTATCGATTGGACCCGGCTCGTTCACCGGATTGCGGATCGGGTTGAGCACGGCAAAAGGATTGGCAATGGCACAGCACAAGGGAATCATTGCGGTTCCGACATTGGATGCTCTTGCATACGAGTACTACCGTTCAAACTCGAAGAATTCAGCCGGTATCGTATGCCCGCTGATCGACGCAAAGCGAGATGAAGTATTTTATTGTTTCTACGAGGTACGTGCGGCCGGCATCAATCGCCGTTCAGAGTATAGTATTGAGTCCATAGCACAGGTCGGCGAAAGGGCCGAGAGGTATGGTTCTGTGGTGTTTGTCGGCGACGGCGCCCGGAAAATGGAAAAAATGCCGGGACTGAAAGCGAACCATCGCAGTAATCCGGAAATCATTTGCAATCCGGCTTCGGTCGGCATCATCGCGGAGAGGGAAGGGAATAAACTATCTTCAGAAGTGATTTCAACTCTGGAGCCGCTCTACATCAGGGATTTTGTCGCTACACATCCGGGCAGGAAACACGATAAAGGATCTCAGCCGCTTCCTGCCGCGCATCAAACGTCTGCTCATTCATTCAAAGGATAGTCCATGGCATGGTTTCGACGATCAAAAGAAAGTATTTCTTCGGAGTCGCAAAAGAAAGATACACCGGAAGGATTGTGGACGAAATGCGAATCGTGCGGTGAAATTGTCCACAAAAAAGTACTCGAACAGAATCTTTGGGTCTGCGCAAAATGTAATTTTCATTTTCGTATAGGGAGCAAGGAATATTTTTCACTTCTGCTCGATCCGGGGACCTTCAGGGAAATGGACCGGAAGATGACGTCGAAAGACCCTCTGAACTTTACGGATACGAAACGCTATAAAGACCGAGTGAAGGATTCGATCAAGAAATCCGGACTGAATGACGCCGTTCGCTGCGGAACCGCGAAAATCAAAAAGAAGGAAATCGTCATTGCATGCATGGATTTTGCGTTCATTGGCGGAAGCATGGGTTCGGTTGTCGGTGAAAAAATCAGCCGTGCAGTGGACAAAGCCTTCAAGACGAAAGCGCCCCTTGTCATCATCTCATCGAGCGGCGGCGCCCGGATGATGGAAGCTGCCTACTCGCTCATGCAGATGGCAAAGACAAGCGCGAAACTCGCCCGGCTTTCGGATGCGCGCGTTCCGTATATTTCCATTATGACGGACCCGACGACCGGTGGAGTAACGGCAAGTTATGCAATGCTCGGCGACATCCACATTGCCGAGCCGGGTGCGTTGATAGGGTTTGCCGGCCCGCGCGTGATCAAGCAGACGATCGGAAAAGATTTGCCTCCCGGTTTTCAAAAGGCGGAATTTGTCCAGGAGAAAGGATTCATCGACCTCGTTGTGAATAGAAAAGATCTGCGGGAAACGCTCTCGAAACTTTTGGAAATGATCTCTGCATAATGCTGTTACCTGGTGCTGTCTCAATTAAATGACTCTGCATAGTATTTACCGCCAAGAAGGTTTAGTAACATCAATAATAATATTCTTTGCGATCTTGGCGGTGAAATACAGGAGTAGTATCGCCACTTCAAGCTCTGCGGCATGAAGACCATTGTTTCCACCCTTGAGATGCAAAAATTTTCCGAACAGGCCCGGCTTCGGGAAAAAATTGTCGGTCTGGTTCCGACCATGGGATATTTGCACAAGGGGCATCTCAGCCTTATCGGAAAAGCGAAACGGTCGTGTGATGTTGTCATCACTTCTATTTTCGTGAACCCTGCCCAGTTTGCTCCGAATGAAGATTTTGCACGATACCCGCGCGACATTGAGCGGGACACGCAGTTCTGCAAGTCTGCCGGTTCAACGGTGCTGTTTGTGCCTCGATGAAAATGAAATGTATCCTGAAGGATATTCTACCTACGTCGCTGTTGAACGGCTCTCTTCAATCCTGGAAGGAAAATTTCGTCCAACGCATTTCCGGGGAGTGGCGACAGTGGTCGCAAAATTGCTTTCGTTGACGAAGCCCCACAAAGCCTTTTTCGGGCAGAAGGATGCGCAGCAATGTGTTGTAATAAAAAAGATGGTGAAGGATTTGAATTTAGGGGTCGAAGTCGTTACCGCGCCGATTGTGCGAGAGAAGGACGGCCTTGCAATGAGTTCGCGCAACGTCTACTTGTCTGCGGAGGAGCGCTCCGAAGCATTAATATTGCATGCCTCGCTCCGCCGCGCTCAGGAGATGGCCGATAATGGAGAGAGGAACGCCGCAGTGATTACCGAAGAGATGAGGCGTATGATTGAAACCAGACCTTCCGCAAAAATTGATTATGTAGCGGTAGTCGATGCCGAATCGCTTGCCGATATCGACTCGCTTGAACGGGGGATCCCTGCGCTCGTTGCGCTTGCAGTTCGTTTCGGCTCAACAAGGCTTATTGATAACACGGTGATTAAAATACGCTGAACGGATATGGAGAAGAACTTTGCAACGGTGATTATGGCTGCGGGAAAAGGAACCCGCATGAAGAATTCGGAAAAAGCGAAGGTCATGTTCGAAGTTGCCGGCAAGCCGATGATTCAACACGTTGTAGACCTGGCTGTTGCCTTGAACTCTTCACGAATTATTGCGGTCGTCGGCTTTTACCGCGAATCTGTGACAACCTATGTACACCGCACAACGCCGACCGTAGAATTTGCCGTTCAGGAGCCGCAGCTCGGCACCGGCCACGCCGTGATGCAGGCAAAGAACTTGCTCGGGGATTTTCGCGGCGATGTCCTGGTGCTTTCGGGCGACGTTCCGCTCCTTCGCGAGCAGACAATTCGCGAGCTAATATCAGTTCATCGTGAAAAAAATGCCGTTGCAACGATCCTGACTGCAGACCTTGAAGATCCGTCCGGCTACGGGAGAGTCCTTCGGGGCGAAGAGGACAATGTTGTCGGCATCGTTGAACATAAGGACGCAACAGACGATCAACGGAAAGTGCGGGAAATCAACTCAGGGATATATATTTTCGATAATGCACATTTGTTTGAGGCGCTCGGTCATATCACCACACACAACGTTCAGCATGAATATTATTTGACCGATGTTTTCGGATATTATTGGAAACACGGTATGAAGGTCGCCGCAAAGAAGGCGGCCGACTTTGATGAAGTCCGGGGAATTAACACCGTCGGACAGTTAGAGGAGGCGAATGAAATCCTTCAAAAAAGGAACCCCGTTCGTGTTTCTCATGTTTAAGTATATGACTGTATTGACAATTACTCCAAATTTTTTTATTATCACTGTTGGAGTAGTAAAGGAGTTGTTATGAACAGCGGATATCGTGTTTTTGTTGCATGTGCGTGATTGCACTGAGTTTGCTGGCGACATCGAAAAGTTACTCGCAATTCAAGAGAACGGCTGATGATGAACCGAAGGTCTCCGATTCGTTCATTAGTCCGGAGACCGATTCCGACTTACTGAGTTTCTTCAACCCGGACAATTTTAAGATGCGTCAGAGTTTTTCGATGGAGTTATATGACGATGGGCGGGCAAGGGTTGTCGTTGGGGACGTATACGAACAGCATGATGTATAAACTCTCCAACCAAGTCGATGCCCGGGCTGATGTCAGCATTCAAAGTTCACCGTACAGCTCACTCGGCCAGCGCTTGCAAAGCAGCTTGACGGGTGTTTTTCTGAACCGCGCAGAGATAAACTATCGGCCGTCGGATAATATGCTGTTGCGGGTTTCCTATCAGAGAGTTCCTTTCGGGTTGAACAGCATGTTTTCGCCGTTTGCCGGCATGTATCACGGAATGGGGAACGACGAGGGATATTGAAACGAACACATGGCAAGATGTTGTTGTTTCGATTGAATGACCGAGGTTGCGCCAGAGTGCACACTCGGTTATTTTTTTGCCCCTTCATCAGTGGAGCACTATGACCGAAAAAGAAACATCCCGCTCTTCCAAAAAATTGATTCTCAATCTCCTTCTCACCGCAGTTGCCGCATTTATTCTCTACCAGGCGTATGCAATAGGTTTTTCTTCAAACGGATCCGGCGATCGTACCAAACCGACTCTCGCGGATGCCTCCGTTTCACCAAAGAGCGTAATCCAAATAGACGTCCTGAACGGGTGCGGTGTTTCGGGGACGGGACAGAAGATGACAAGTTTTCTGCGGGCTGCCGGATATGATGTCGTCGATATGGGAAACTACAAGACGTTCGACGTAAAACAATCGCTCGTTATCGACAGGAGCGGCAATGCGGAAATCGCAAAGAAGATCGCTTCGGATTTGGGGATTGACCCGGCACATGTCATCCAGCAAATAAGCCCGGAATATTTTGTCACTGCTTCCGTGGTTCTTGGAAAAGATTTTAAAAACTTGCGTGCGTGGAACTGACCGCACGCCATCATTCATAGTATGAAAGGGAATATCTTGACCTCAAAAGCACTTGCTAAAAAAATCGCCGGATTCGCGCTCTTAAAAAAGGCGCAAAACATCGTCCTCCTCGATTTACGGAAATTGACGACAATGTCCGATTTCTTCGTCATTTGTTCGGCAGATTCCGACACGCAGGTCCGCGCAATCGCGGATGCGATTCGCGACGGGGCGCAAAGTGCCGGTGAAAAAGTATGGCATGATGAAGGACAGGGCGAGTCGACATGGGTGCTTTTGGATTTTGTGGACGTTGTGGTGCACGTGTTCCACAAAGAAACGCGTTCATTTTACAATTTAGAAAAGCTTTGGGGCGATGCCAAGTTTGAACATATCGAGGATAAGCCCGCTGCCGTCCCGGCAAGAAGAAAAGCCCGTCTGGTGAAGAAGACAGCCCATCAATGAAAGAGTATTTGCATCACGCTGTTGCCGGCGCCCTCACTTCCCTCCACTATCCCGCCGCCGACATTATTTTTGAAAAACCGAAAATTGCCGCCCATGGCGACCTGACGACCAATGTCGCGATGGTCATCGCAAAATCGGTCGGACAAAATCCGCGCCAGATCGCTCAAGCCATTGTCGGTGTGTTGGCCGTCGACTCTACGAAAATTTTATCGACAGAAATTGCCGGTCCGGGGTTCATCAATTTTCATTTTACCGACAACTATGTTCTCGACAGCGCAAAGTCTATCCTTCAACACGGCGTCAACTTCGGGAGATCTGCAGTCGCCGGCGGACTGAAAACGAATGTTGAGTGGGTGAGCGCAAATCCGACCGGGCCTCTGCACAGCGGCCATGGACGTCAGGTCATTTTGGGTGCCACGATCGCAAATCTTTTGGAGTGGACGGGACACGCTGTAACGCGTGAATATTATTTCAATAACGCCGGCAACCAGATGCGCACTCTTGCTGAAAGCGTATATGCGCGGTACCGGCAATCTCTCGGCGACGATTATCCGTTTCCTTCTGAAGGCTACCAGGGTGAATATATTCAGAGACATTGCCCTGGAAATTAAGGCGGAGAAAGGGGATAGCCTGCGAGAAACTGACCACGAAAAAACGTACTTCAAGAAAAAAGCAGAGGTGTGGTGTTTTGATAAGATCACGAAAACGCTGGCACGTCTTGGAGTCCGCCATGACGTGTTCTATAATGAAGACTCGCTGTATTCATCCGGCAAAATAAAGGAAGTCGTCGAAGAACTTCGGTCGCGAGGACTGGCCTACGACAATGAAGGAGCAGTCTGGTTCAAAGCGACCGCCGTTGGGCTGGAGCAGGACCGCGTCATCGTCAAGAGAACGGGGGAGCCGACCTACCGGCTTCCGGACATCGCGTATCACCGGGAAAAATTTCGCAGGGGATTTGAACTTGTTGTCGACATTTTCGGTGCGGACCACATCGCGACGATTCCCGACGTTCTCGCGGGAGTGAAAGCGCTGGGGTACGACACAAACAAAGTGAAAGTGATCATCCACCAGATGGTTTCGTTTGTTGATAAGGACGAAGTGGTGAAAATGTCCAAACGAAGCGCTAAGGTCTATACGCTCGACGAATTAATCGATGAAGTCGGTACGGATGCAGTTCATTATTTCTTTGTTATGCGGAGCGCGAACACCCATCTTGAATTTGACGTCGCATTGGCAAAAGAGCAATCCGAACAGAATCCGGTCTATTACCTGCAGTATGCACATGCCCGCATCGCCAGCATACTGCGGTTTGCGGCTGAACAGGGCATACGGGTTGACGACCTGGCGTTTCTTTTCACAACGTCCCGTTTTGAATTGATTAAAGAAAGAGAAGAGATCGACCTTCTCAAAATCCTGCTGGATTTCCCTGAAGTGATTCTCAGCTGTGCCGCGGCGTACGAGCCCCATCGTTTGACGACATATCTTCGCGAAGTGGCCGAGGCGTTTCACCGGTTCTACCATCAGCATCGTGTGATCGGCGACAATAAAGATTTGATGCAGGCCAGGCTTGCCGTCTGCCAAATGGCAAGAATCGTCATTGCCAATGGCTGTTCCGTTTTGGGGGTCTCCGCGCCGGAGAAAATGTGAGTTGATTCTTTCTTCGCCGTTGCCTATATTTTAGAGGAATAACGAACTCAAAAGGATATTCGTCCCATCTCATTTGCTACTCTTTTTTCTCATCCATTCTTTTCTGAATAAAGCGCGAAAGACGGATGCGCTTCAATTTCACGATCGCTTTATCTTTTAACGACTTAGCGCCATTGTTCGTTGATTTTTCACGATGGTTTTTGTAAATTAAAGCTTCTAATAATCCCAAAAGAGCGGCTCGCGCAAAGTCGCAAAATGGTTCTAAAACAGAATCTTCGCGCCTCTGCGGCTTAGCGCGAAATAATTTTTCAGATGTTTCAAATTAAAACTTATCTTCTAAAGAACCGGTCGTTCTTTTCTCCACACCAGAAGGTGATAAAGCGATGTTCAAAGAAGGAAAAATTCATGACGTTGTCATCCGGGATTTAAAGAAATTTGTTGACGACCGCGGATGGCTCGCAGAGCTGTTTCGCGAGGACGAGGTTGAACGGCAGTTCATGCCGGTTATGTCGTACATTTCCGTTACACATCCCGGAATCGCGCGCGGACCGCACGAACACGTAAACCAAGCAGACATGTTCGCGTTTATAGGCCCTTCAAACTTCAAGGTGTATTTGTGGGATACCAGAAAAAACTCGCCCACCTTTCAGAATAAATTTGTTTTTATTGCCGGTGAAGATGCTCCGAAATCAGTCATTATCCCGCCGGGTGTTGTTCACGCGTATAAGAACGTGGGTAATTCGGAAGGGACGGTTGTGAATTTGCCGAACAAGCTTTTTGCAGGCAAAGGAAAAAAAGAACCGGTTGACGAGATCCGGCACGAAAATCGCGCTGACACAGTTTTCCAATTAGATTAATTGATCGGATGAAGAACATACTTGTCACTGGCGGCGCAGGTTTTATCGGGAGTAATTTCATCCGCTATCTTTTGCAACACCATCCCGCATATCGCGTCGTCAATTTTGATATACTGACGTACGCAGGGAATCTCGAAAATTTAGAGGGTGTAGATTTAAGCCCCCGCTACGTTTTTGTGAAAGCCGATATTTGTGACAAGGAGAGTGTCGGCAAGGTATTTCGTGAACATGCTATCGATGCGGTTGTTCATTTTGCCGCCGAGTCGCATGTTGACCGGAGCATTCTTGGACCTTCCGTTTTTGTACGGACCAATGTTCTAGGGACGAGTGTCCTCCTCGAAGCGGCAAGGGAGTTTGGAGTCGAACGATTCGTCCATGTCTCGACCGACGAAGTCTACGGTTCGCTGGGTGCGGCAGGAAAATTTGCCGAAACAACCCCGCTGCATCCGAACAGCCCTTATTCGGCGAGTAAAGCTTCGTCCGACTTACTGGCTCTCGCATACTTTCATACTTTCCACACCCCGATCATTGTTACCCGATGTTCGAACAATTACGGCCCGTACCAATTTCCTGAGAAATTGATTCCCCTTATGATCGCCAACGCGTTGAACGATAAGCCTCTTCCTGTCTACGGCGACGGCTTAAACGTGCGAGATTGGTTGTACGTCGAGGATCATTGTTCCGCGCTTGAGATCGTTTTGCACGAGGGAAAAGAAGGAGAAGTCTACAATATCGGCGGCAACAACGAAAAGAAGAATATCGAGATCGTAAAGTTGATTCTGAAGGAGCTAGACAAGCCGGAATCGTTGATATCTTTTGTAGAAGACAGGCTTGGCCATGACCGCCGTTATGCAATCGACGCTTCAAAAATTAAGAATGAACTAGGATGGGAACCGACGCATACGTTTGAAAAAGGAATTCACGAAACAATTCAATGGTACCTCAACCACAAAGAATGGTGGCAAAGGATTCTGTCTGGGGAATACCAACAGTACTATTCGAAACAGTATTCCGAACGTTTCAAAAAGGAATTGATTTGAAGTGAGCAAAGCCATCCCTTCGGGAAAAGTCATCAGCGTTGTCGGCGCGCGGCCCAATTTTATGAAAGTCGCACCGCTGCACAAGGCGTTTCAAAAATATCCGTCGATTTCGCATCGTATTGTGCATACCGGGCAGCATTACGACGCCAACATGTCAAAGGTATTTTTTGACGATCTGGAACTGCCCCATCCCGATGTATACCTCGGTGTCGGCTCGGGATCGCACGCAGTACAGACTGCAAAAATTATGGTCGAGTTTGAGAAGATCGTTCTCTCAGAAAAACCGGACATGGTGATCGTCGTGGGGGACGTGAATTCGACGGTAGCATGTTCGCTTGTCTGCTCAAAGCTCTCCATCCCGGTCGCCCATGTGGAAGCAGGGCTACGGAGTTTTGACCGCACGATGCCGGAAGAGATTAACCGCATTATCACAGATTCGATAGCAGACCTTCTTTTTGTCTCGGAGAGAAGTGGATTGACGAATTTGCGCACCGAGGGGATTCCGGATTCGAAAGTATTTTTTGTCGGCAACGTGATGATTGATTCCCTTATTCAGTTTCAGGAAAAAGCACATCGGTCGGCGATAAGAACAACACTCGGCGTCGAGCCGAAAACCTATGCACTCGTCACCCTGCACCGGCCCAGCAACGTCGACGTTCAGGAAAACCTTACGAGTATTCTCTTGATGCTGGACAAAATATCACAACGGCATACCGTTATCTTTCCCATCCATCCCAGGACTCGCAAAATGATTAGTGAATTCAAGTTAAGTGAAAAACTGCTATTGAATACAAATTTGATTCTCTGCGACCCGCTGGGCTACTTGGATTTTCTTTGCCTGCTGGAATCGGCTGCGCTTGCTATTACCGATTCAGGCGGCATTCAAGAAGAGACCACATACTTGGGTGTTCCATGTTTTACAATGCGCGAAAACACTGAACGTCCCGTTACTCTGGCCGAAGGAACAAATAAATTAATGGGTTTCGATTATGAGAAGACCGCCGTTGAAGCTGAGACGGTATTTCAAGGAAAATATAAAAAAGGGAAAATCCCTGAGTTGTGGGACGGGCAGACGGCGGAGAGAATTACAAAAGACATTGCAAATAAATTTCTACTAAATTGAGAAATAAAAAAATGACTTCAGCGCTGTCAAAAAAGCTTGCGATAATTCTTTGGCTCAGCTGTACCGCCATCACCGTTTTGCACGGTCAATCGGGAGAGAAAAAGGACGATCCATTTTCTCAAAGAGAGCAGATCCAAAGCCAAACTCAATATCAGCAAAGCCTGCAAAACATCAAAATGGCTGTCATGGACGGTCCGGTAGACCCTAAAGAATATATTGTTGGTCCCGGAGACATTTACAGCATAAACATCTGGATCAGCCCGCCGCTCAATCTTCAACTTCCCGTCACTCCCGAAGGTTCCGTCATCATTCCAACTGTTGGTGAAGTTTCTGTTTCGGGATTACATCTTGACGAAGCTAAAAAGAAAGTAGCAGCAGAGGTCAGGAAAAAATATATCAGCGGAAACGTATCTTTTACACTTTTGACTCCGAGGATTTTTGCCGTGAGGGTGACCGGTTTTGGCCTCATTGAAGCGACAGTGTACGTACAAGCGACTGAAAGAGCACAAGGTGCAATATCCCTTGCCAAAAGCCACACCGACGAAGTATTGAAGTCGATGGGCGAAGCAAATGGAGTATCAAAGACACTCAAGTTATCGATTGAAGAGACCCAAAAGTTGTCTGTTGAGGGCTCGCAACGAAAGGTGAAGATTCGTCATAAAGACGGATCGGAGTCAATGGCGGATATTGAAAGATTCATGGCAACAAAAGAAAGTACGTGTAATCCCCTTCTTCGCGAGGGCGATGTTGTGATTGTGCCCGCCAGAAATATTTTGAGAGACTTTGTCGGCGTATACGGAGCTGTGAACGGAGAAGGCGACTACGAATTCGTTGACGGGGATAGTTTGATGTTAATGATAGTGATCGCACGTGGTTGCTCTCCACTCGCCGACAGCAGTTATGTGATCATATCGCGGTCAGACTCTGAAGGAAATACCTTGCAGACAATTTCGGCGGATATCGGAGCGATCGCGGCAGGCAGGGCGCCGAATATTTCTTTGCAGCGGGGGGACCGTATCGTGGTGGGGGAAAAAAAGGAATTATTGCGCGATTACAAAGTTACTGTGGAGGGCGAAGTCGTCTATCCGGGATATTACCCGATTACAAGAGACTCGTCAAGACTATCGGACATTATTCAGCGCGCGGGCGGATTAAAAGAAACTGCCTTATTGGAGGCGTCGCGCATTGTTCGCAATTCCAAGCCATCTGAGAATGCAAAGGTTGATCAACTTGAACATGCCCGAGGATCGACATCGCAGGAGGATAGCACCTATTTCCGTATCGAAAATGAGATCCAAATGTCCGGTGAACTCGTCGTTACGGATTTTGTCTCCCTCTTTGCCAATAATGATAAGACGAAAGACGTGTTTCTCCAGGACGGCGATCGTATCATAATTGCGCCGAAAGTTCAAACGGTCTATGTCTTCGGACAAGTCGTTCAGCCGGGCCACGTCTCTTTTGTCAAGAATCAAAGCTACAAGTATTACATCGAAAAGGCGGGGGGGGTGGCAGAGGATGGCGTGAAAGGAGATATCCGCATCATCAAGGCAAGTTCAAAGCAGTGGCTTTCCCCGGGTGAAACGACAATTGAGCAAGGGGATTATATTTGGGTTCCCAAAGAGCCGTACAGACCTTTCAGTTATTATTTGCAAATTTATGGACAATTGTTTGGAATAATCGGAACTCTGGCAACTGTGGCGGTGCTGGTGGTGCAACTGAAGAAGTGATCTGTTGAACTTGTTAATGGCAAGATTCCAGGCAACACCTATAGCGATCGCCATCTTTGCGGCGCAACTAAAACAATGGATGCTGCTGAATCTATTACCATTGAACTATGTCATAAGATGTTTTCATATAAAAGGAGTCGATCGGAGCGATTGAAAGTGCTGATTCAACGATAAGATTAGTCTGGCCACGCAGCCGGACAAACTATTCTAACGATACAAGGTTAAAAATCTCATGGCGGAATACAAAGGTAAAGATATTTTTGATTTTCTTCTCCTTCTTGCCAAGCGGAAGGTTTTTTTTATCTGGCTAACGCTGGGAACGATGATCGTAGCATATCTTTCGATTTATTTGTTTATTGAAGACCAATTTGAAGCGACGGCGACGGTCGTTCCTGTTGAGGAAGAAGGCTCATCCGGGATAACGGGAATGATGAAGAGTCTGCGGGGTTTACCGCTGGGACTTTCTCGCTCAAGCAGTGATCAGATGGACATGTTCGAGACGATTGTGTACAGTCGTACATCCCTCGAAGATGTTGTTCACCAATTCAATTTGTATAGAATCTATAAAATAGATACAACGAGCGTAGATTATCGTGAAAGGGCGTTGAAGACTCTTGCCAAGAATATTATCACAAAAGAAACAGACCAAAAGGCATTCACAATAACAGTCCGGGCGAATGACCCGAATCGGTCCGCCGAAATGACAAATTATGTAGTTCAATTACTCAATCAAAGGATTATTGATTTAAGGATTGGCAAGTCTCGCGATAATAGGTTGTTCCTCGAAAACCGAATACAGGAAATAAAATCTGACCTTAAAGAGGCAGAAGACTCATTGCGCGTTTTCCAGGAGCATTCTCAGATGTACGAGATTGAATCACAGCTCAAAGAAATATTGAAGGAGTATTCTTCTTTGGAATCGGAAGTAATCGCAAAACAACTCGAAAAAAATATTCTTGAGAGGCTTTACGGAAAGGAGTCGGGGCAATTCCAAACAGCACAAGTTGAACTTCAAGAGTACGAAAAAAAGACTAATGAATTGCAGTCATCCGGACAACCGGGCGGAGTGACTTTAGCAATGAAACACCTGCCCGGTACTTCGATGGAATATTTACGGCGATTTCGAGATGTCAAAATCGGAAACGAGCTTTTGGAATTTGTTACACCGCTCTATGAACAATCGAGATTTGATGAAAAAAAGGATTCTCCAATTCTGCAAATCATTGACTATGCCGTTCCCCCAGCCAAAAAGAGTTATCCGCCCCGCACACTCTTTTCACTCTTGATTACCATTGGGGTAAATTTTGCGGCAATTGCTGCACTCGTCGTAGGCGAAATTCTTGCAACAACCGCAAATCCCAAAATCACTCAATTGAAGGAAGAACTTGGCCGATTTCGCATCAGGTAATCGAGGACTCTCTCGGGGACAGAGTCTTATCTTTCTCAACCCGGGTGAGTGGAAATATTTGCTCTGGAGTTTGCCGCTTTCACTCCTCTTTGTCTTCTTCTTTGATTTCTTCTCGGGAAAAATTGCCGTTGTTATTCTATTGACCGCCCTTTCTGTGATGGGGATGTTGGTGTTAGATTTTCCATTGATGCTTTGTGCGATTGTGGCAAGCTTGTTTTTGAATGTCCATATTTATGGCTTTGATGCGAGCATCTGGTTTACATTTTTTGTTTACATCGGCTTTTTTGTTACGTACCGGAATCTCCGCAGGAAGGATTTTTCACATCCTCTATGGTATCCATTGTTAGTATACGGAGCCACCCAAATTCTCTCTCTTGTTAATGCGCCTACTCCTTTGGCGAATCTATATTTGCTTTACAATTTTGCCGCGGAGATAATGTTAATTGCAATTGTGGTCGTGTCGGTGAAAAGCGAACTACTTGTCCGCCGCCTTCTGGTTGTTTTTCTCGTCCTTTCCGGTTTCAATAGTGTTCAAGTCATTGTTCAGGGTATCCTCTTGCACAAACGACAATTCGGGTTCGGTGGAATCATGTTCGTAGATTATGTGGGGATATCCGTTGTTGTCGCTACCGTTTTGGCGGTATTCCATTCGGGATTGAAACGGTATGCATTTATTGGGCTGGTGATTCTCTTTGGCGGCGCGCTCATTATGACGCAAACGAGAACGTCATGGATATCGACGGCAGTGACGTCAATCTTTTTCATGAGCTACCTCATTATCAAAGCGCCGATGTTCCATTTTAAGCGAACACGATTAATTCTTGCGGCAATCACATCGCTCATTATCGTGATGGGTTCGTACGCTTTCATCATTGTTGTGAATCCTAGTATAGGACAGCGTGCGACTGAATTCACGGATTCGTCTTCGGAGGCAATCGATGAGGGCGGCAAAGCATCGAATTCTCTCGTAACACGGTTGCTCGTTTGGCACACGGCGTATCAAGCCTTCCAGGCTCATCCAATTATTGGCGTCGGCTCGTACGGTTTTCCCCTGGTTTCCGATCAATACTATACTATACCCAAACTTCTTTACGATGAATATGTGAAAGATTTGACCCCCCACCACACATATGTTGCAGTGCTCACGGAAACTGGGATCGTTGGTTTATTTGGGTTTGGTGTACTTCTCGTTGCACTGGTTAGAGTAATCTCCAGGCTTTTGTCGCGCTACGAGGGTAGTGCAAGGGATAAACTGCGATTGGCCGTTGTGTGGTCGGTTTGTTACTGTCTTGTATCGATGTGGACAACCGATGCATGGCTGTACGGGCGGGGCATTGTGCTCTTGTCCATTCTTATCGGGATTATGCTGACGTTTGATTTGCAAGATGGGACTCTGAAAGAGGAGGGTGAAGAACACCGTACTAATGCGCAAGAAATTCAGTGATCGAAAGATGATCGATATCTAGATCCCTCCGTTATTGATTTTCAAGGTGTTGACCTATAAGAAAGATGTCGGATTAAATCCAGTTAGAGTTAAAAAAATAAAGCTGGTGAGAACTGGCAACGTTCGGCGCGGTTTCGATACCGCAAATGTTTGACACTCATTAAGCCAGGAACATATCATAAAGGAATGCGAAAACTCTTTGTCATAAACTCCTTATCGGGAGGGCTTCAGATTATTATTGGCGCGGTATTGCTTCTCGCCACCGTTCCAATTTTTATTCATAAAATGGGGGCGGAATTGTACGGGGTTTATTCCTTAATCACCGTAATGAGCAGTCTCGGCGTGCTGACGAACCTTGGTTTCAATTATTCCTTAATTAAATATCTTGCGGAACAGGGGAAGACAATCGAATCGAACTATGACATCATTACCGTGTTCGTGATTCTTTTGGGTATACTAATTCCATCTGTTACATGCATCATCTATTTTAATGATTATGTTCTGACGAATATTTTACGCATTACGTCGGTTCACATAAACGATGATACTCGGGGCTTATTCAACTTTTTTACTGTTTCTATCTTGTTCGTGGTGCTCGGTCAAGTGCCGGGCGCTATGTTAGACTCGCAGCAGAAAGTGTATGTCTCTAATGTTGCTCAGGTTATTTATAATCTTCTATCGAAAGCATCAACGATTCTTATCGTTTCTTTTTCTACGACGCTGAAATGGGTTGGGGTGGCTTTTTTTCTCTCTACGCTTTTATGGTTTGTAATTCTTGTGGTTTCTGCGCTGCACACATGGCGTTCATTCGCCGTTAAGGATTATTTCGCGAATTTTCCCCGCATTGCAAAGAAACACTTTGTGTATGGTTCGAAGATATACATGACCGGGATTATGGGATTCTGCTATGAGCCACTCACGAAGATATTGATAAGCCGGTATATCGGTCTGACCGAAGTCGGTTTTTTTGATATTTCACTAAAGGTTAAAGCGCTCTTTTGGAGCGTGCCAGAGAGATTGTTATATCCGATTCTTCCCCTTCTCGCGCAGATTAAGCAAAAAGAAGAAACAAGAATGGTGGTTCATGATGTAAGCCAAAAGTTGTTCTTGTTTGTTGTCCCGGTGGGTGTATCCATGGTATTTCTTATAAAGCCAATCATCTCCCTCTGGATCGGCAGTAATGTTGAAATTATCGCTCTCAGCACTATATTGGTGGTGGTTGGATACTTGAGTGTACTCCCGGTTCTTCCTATTTACCAATTTCTTACGGTGAAGAACTATCCTGGGAAGACGACATTCATCCAAGCTTCAAACGTGCTGATTACGTGTACTTTCTTTTTTCTATTGGTTCCGCATTTTGGATATCTGGGTGCTGTCGGTGCATACACCTTTGCTGTTATTATTTCGTTCGGAATATGTCTTTTTTTTCAATACAAATATTTAGATAGCCTTATCTTCGATTCGTTTGAGCAAATTCTGAAACTTGTAGAAATTGCTTTTGTGTTATGTTGTATTGACTTCGTGATGAGCGCGTCCATTGAAAATCTGCCACTCAAAGTATTATGTATTGCCGTTGCGAATTTCGTTTTTTCAATAGCTATGTTTAACCTCCTAAAAGTATTTGATGAAGACGACCTTGAAAGATATGTTGGCCCAAGAGTTGCAGCCAGGAGAATCCTTAGTAAAATCCTCATCCGGCAGTAAACTTAATCTCTACCGGGTGCAATACTATCATGCTCAAAGAATTCTCACTCGCTTTTAGTGCGAAGCAGAAACCCACCGTCTGTGGCGGTGGTTATGTTCGGTTGGCTATGCCCGCCTAGGCGAGACGAAGAACCGGAATCCAGTTCCGTTGAATGACTCTGAATTCCGCGTCAAGCGCGGAATGACTTGCTTGTTCTTTTCAAAAGCCACCATCGTTGATGGTGGTGGTTTACAATGTTTAATACTGTCGTAATTTTTTTAATATTGAACAAGAAAAAAGTAGATTGTCGTCGGGCCCGATTTTCATCGAGTGGAAGAGTGCATTCATATGAGTGAACCTATTGTTTCCGTGATCGTATCAACCTATAACTCCGAGAGGTTCATTAGACAAAGATTAGAGAACCTTATCGGCCAGACCATCTTTTACAAAACGGAAATTGTAGTCGTCAATAGCGGTTCCAGGGAGAATGAGGAGAGAATAGTGCATGAGTACGTGGCGGCGTATCCAAACATTTTGTATACTTCAACGATACAACGTGAGACAATATATCGCGCATGGAATAGAGGAATTGCCATTGCCAGGGGGAAATATATCACGAACGCAAATACAGACGACGTCCTTCGAAACGACGCACTGGAAGTTCTGGCGTCGGCTCTCGATGCCAATCCCGCCGTGGCAATGGTGTATGCCGATCAGTATATATCTCATATCCCGAATCAACTTTTTGCCGATGTTCATGACCGTCATCGTTTGTGTCGTCCCCCTTTTTCTCGTATTGCCCTTTTGCAGGGTTCTCTTGCCGGATCACAGCCGATGTGGAGAGCATCGTTGCACTCCGCCGACAAACTGTGGTTTAATGAGCAATTGGAAGTCGCAGGAGACTATGAATTCACCTGCGCTGTTGCTCAGAAATACACGTTGTTAAAGGTCGAGGATGTGCTTGGCGTGTATTACAAAGCAAAGGATTTAAGCAACAAAGAGTTTTCAAACGTTTTCCAAACCGTATCCGAGGTTTTCACGATACAGGAAAAGTATGGTCGCTGTTACGTAGCGAGTTTGACTGCGGCTGAACGTGATTCACTCTTTGTTGCCTGCTCGTGGTTGATGCGGATACCGCGTGTTTTTTTCTTCATTGGGCGGGAAGTCGTGGCGAAACTGTTCCCGACGGTTCATATCTCCTCGAGAATGTTTTGGTGTTGGCTCGCCTCATTAATAAAAGAAAGCGAGGGAGATATTGAATCGGCGAAAAAATGCTGCGTTTCAGTATATAGAACAGGCTCCGAGAACCTCGTCCAGCGCCAGTATGCTCGTCTGGCGGCGATCTCTACGGCATGATCCATAAACTGCGAAGTTCCAGTCAGAGTGATAAAGAGACTCTCCGTGATGTTTCCAACACAAGCTCTCTCGCTTGTGTAAAAAGCTAGAATGCTTCGATCTCGAATGGCGATGAGGCAAGTTGGCGCAAATAAGCTTGTTGCGGGATTAAGATTTGTGTTCTCTTTGATGATGGAGGAATATGTCGTCGCAGATCAAGATTTAAATATTCCGGGAATAGAAAATATGGATGCAAGAGGAAGGAAAATTATATATCGCTTCTTGGGGGCGATTTAATCCTATGGAAAAATATTTCGCACAGAAGAGGATCGGATATTCTTTTGAAGACAAGAAAATGCCCTCGCACCATGGCGGCAGGATCAGAATACTTTGTCCGATGTCAGTGTATTGGTACAGCGACTATCTATCAACACAGAGTAACCTATGAGCCGTAAAATTGGCATCGGTATCATTACATGTAACAGAGAGAATTTATTTTACAAATCATTTTCCGGCGTTCCCGGCGTCGATGAAATCGTTGTCGTGAATGACGGCATGCCTTATTCGGAAAACGCCTATGGAACAAAACAAGCAGAAGTCATCCAACACAAACATAATCGGGGAGTAGGAATTTCAAAAAACGATGCATTCCGTTTTCTTCTTAAAAAGGGCTGTGAGCATATTTTTATTAGTGAAGATGATGTCCAGATTCTTGATGGGTCTGTGATTGATGAATATATCCGATCTGCTCAAGTTACAGGAATTGGTCATCTTAATTTTGCTTATCATGGCCCGTCGAATAAAACTGCAGCCGGAAGTCCGAATCCCAAAAAGATAGTGGAATATCCGAAGGGAGTACGCATCGCCCTCCACGGCCATCTGGCTGGCGCCTTCTCGTACTACAATGCTCATCTTTTGAAAGAGATAGGATTGATTGATGAACGATTCAAGAATGCCTACGATCATCTGGATCATACGTTTCAAATCATAAAGGCTGGGTATCATCCCCCCTTCGGCTGGTTTGCGGACATTGCTGATAGCTATAGGTATATAAAGGACCTCGATGCCGATTTAACACAGAGTATCATTAGAAAGAACCAGCTTTTATTTCGGTTGCGCTACTGGGGTTACGCTGCATATTTTCTGGCAAAACATGGTCTCATTGTTGAGAAGGTGCCCATTGCCACTGAGGAAGAGTTAATGCTGGCATTAGAAAAACTTCGACAAACCTATGGAGGACGATAACAAGAAATGGCCTCCCGAGGATTTGTCAGCATCGTCGTGCTGAATTTTAATCGAGCCCGTGATACTGTTGAGTGTGTGGAATCATTACAGAAGATGCTGTATAGAACTTATCGCATCTTGGTGGTTGATAATTATTCGACAGATGATTCTTTTGATCTCCTCCAGAAGTTGCTCTCGAATGTAGAGCTCGTTAGGACAAGAGCAAATCTCGGGTATACCGGTGGTATCAATTTTGGGATCAAACATGTATTGGACGACGGTCCGGAGTATGTTTTGTTGCTGAACAACGACGCTGTGGTAGAACCTGATTTTTTGGACATCCTTGTTGCTGCCATGGAAGAGGAAAAAAAAGCGGCCGCGGCATGCGGAACGATTTATTGTCATCATGATAAGACGAGAGTATGGTATGCCGGCGGACGATTCATCCCCTGGCGCGGGCTGGCGGTGCATGATGAAAGGAATGCTGTCATCGCCCCGGAAAAATTAAATGGCATCAGACACGTTTCGTTCATCACGGGCTGTCTTATGCTACTCCGCGTCTCATATTTAAAGGACATCGGGGGGGAAGACGAGCGTTTCTTCATGTATCTGGATGATATTGAATTATCTGCGCGAATTCGGTCGAGGGGTTACGATCTCTTGTACGTTCCCAAAGCGATTATATTCCACAAAGTTGAAGGTGAAAAAGAGAGCGCTTTCAAACTTTATTATTCCGTGAGAAATAGGTTAATGCTCATCAAAACTTCTGTTACCGGGTATACGAAGATTGTCGCGTACCTATATTTTCTGATGGTCATTAGCACGAAGCTTTTCTTTTGGTTTTTCTTCAACGAAAAATTTTTCCACGCTGCGTTTGATGGGCTTCATGATTATTTCTCAAACAACCTTTATATGGGACGCGGAATTGCGAAATTTTTGGATTGAGTCAATCCTGCAATGCGTATGAATGATACTGTTGCGGCAATTGTTCTGAACTATAACGGTTTTGATGAAACGAAGGAATGTATTGAGTCGCTCTTGGCCGCCGGCTTTTCTTCGACCTCCATTTACCTTGTCGATAATTGCTCGTCCGACCGAAGCGGCGAAAAGTTGAAACAAGTATTTCCGGAGGTACATTACGACCAGGTGGGGTATAATTCGGGGTACGGGGCTGGTAATAATTACGGAATACGAAAAGCAGTCTTTGACGGGTTCCCATTTATCTTAATTATTAATAACGATGTGGTCGTTGACCCTGGCTTCCTTCAGCCACTCATCGGGGAATTGAGAAACCATGCAGATGTGGGGGCGGCGACAGGGAAAGTACTGTACAAAAATTCGCCTCATATTATTAATGCCGCAGGGGGAAAATTCAGCAAAGTGCTGTGCACGGGAATAAACTTGCGAATTGGCGAGTATGACGACCATCGTGAAGAAAAAAAAGAAATCGATTTTATTCCCGGCATGTTAATTCTTCTGAAGCGAGAGGTCGTAGAACGGGTCGGTTTGTTGGATGAAGATTATTTTCTTTATTTTGAAGATTTAGATTATTCTTTAAGGATAAAGAAGTTCTATAAAATGATATATACCTCCGCGAGCATGGTTTACCATAAAAGCGGTGGCGGGATCAAGGGCAAAATGTATACTGAAACATATCTCTACTTTTACACTCGAAACCGATTTTGGTTCTTTCGTGATATGTTTTTTGGAAACGCATTCTATGTTTTGATTTTCTCCTTTTTAAATTGCATGCAGAAGTCTCTGATAGTTCTTGGAGGAAATTCCGATCAAAAGGGACGGAAATTGTTTGTGCTGTGGAAGGGTTTTTTTACAGGGGCTTTCGGCAAACGAAAACCAAACATCGATCGCAGGGTGTCGCAATAGATTTTATTTCAGAGGACTCGGTGATGAACGAATTTGAGCCATGCCGCTGTCTCGATAGTTGTTCGATACGCAATTACAAAGTAACTTGTGGATATTAATCCGATGATTATAGCGTCTGTATTTTTTTGGGTTGCGTTCTTCTTGGTCATTCATTCGTACGTCATTTATCCTCTCTTTGTAAAGGTATGGTCGTCTTTCAAAAGGAAGCCCGATTTCGGCGATCAGACGTACGTCCCGACGATTTCGCTTCTAATGTCGGTATACAATGAGGAATCGATCATCATTGCAAAACTTGATAATTTCAGCAAATTGGATTACCCCGGAGACAGGGTTGAAATTCTGATCGGCTCTGATTGTTCATCCGATAACACAATACCATTGATAGAGTCGGTTGATTCAATGCATATCCGATCATTTCATTTCGACCAACGGCGGGGGAAGGCTGCAGTGCTAAATGATTTGGCGTTGATGGCAAAGAACGAAATTCTTATTTTTTCGGATGCGAATACATTCTATGCCCCCGATGCGTTAAAAAAAATGGCGCGCCATTTTGCCGTTCCTGAAATTGGAGGCGTTTGTGGCAATTTGCACTTAAGCACGACTACAAGGAATTCCGGTGGCAAAGGCGAGGTAGCATATTGGCGGTATGAAAATTCTATTAAGGAATCTGAAGGGAAAATAAAAACGACCTTTGGCGCAACCGGGGGAATTTATGCCCTCCGGCGAAATTTATATCGACAATTACCGATCGACAAAGCTGTTACGGACGATCTTTTGCTTCCTCTTTTTGCCGTCCAGCAGGGGTTTCGGGTTGTTTATGATGTGCTTGCTGAAGGATGGGAAGACACGACGTCGTCGACTCTAAAAGAGTTCGAGAGAAAGATCAGGATTGGTGCCGCTAATTTTAATAGTCTGGCAGAAGTTCTGCCACTCCTCCACCCGAAGTATGGATTTATAGCCTTCGGGCTTTTTTCCCATAAGCTGATTCGTTGGACAATCCCTTTTTTGCTTATAACGATCTTTGTAACTACTATTATTTTAAATCAACAGGGGGGGGTATATCAGTGGATTTTCGCAGCCCAATTCATTTTTGTGTGTGTAGCTAGCGTTGGTTATATTCTGGATAAGATATCAAGGCCTGTAATGCTATTTACTTTGCCGTATTACTTTATTGTTGCCAACCTTGGGCTTCTTTTAGGTTTTTTCCGTTTTGTTAAGGGTTCGCAAAAACCTGCATGGAGCCCGACACGGACATGATGGATTAAGAAAGCTATGAGACATCAAGTCGACATAAAAGCGTTTTTGTTGGACTTTTTCACGATCAATGTTTCATGGGTCCTCTATTATTTCTTCAGAGTGCGCAGCGGCGTAGTGGTCCTTGGCCTCGAGCCGGATTTTTGGATGCCGATGATTCTTATCTGGATCTATTGGTCCGTCATTTTTTTATTCTTTGGACTGTACCGCCCTTGGCACGCTGCATCGCGCACCGATGAGGTGACCACGTTAATGAAGGCCATTGGTTTTGGATGTGTCATCCTGTTCTTTGCCATCTTTGTTGATGATGCGGGTGTTGTCAGAACAAAAATCAGTTCTCGCATGCTGGTTCTTGTCTATTGGGGAATCATGGTGACGACGACCAGTACGGGGAGAGTGCTATACCGTACTGCCCGTCGGCGATTGTTAGACGCCGGCGTCGGTTTGCGTAATGCTCTTATTGTCGGATGGAATGAGAAAGCAAAAAATCTTTACGACCTTGTCTTGCTCCACCCGGCATTGGGGTATCGCGTGATTGGCTTTGTCAAACTTGATAGACGCAAAAGCGGCGTCGAATATAAGGGAAGCCGCTTACTCGGGAGCATCGATGATCTGCCATCACTAATCGAGCGACGTTCCGTGAAAGATATTCTCATCGCCCTTGAATCCGCTGATCATGATAAGTTACTGGATGTCATTTCTCACTGCAACGGCCACAATGTCAGCATGAAAATTTTGCCGGATATGTACGACATCATCAGCGGACAAGCACGCACAAACCAGCTTTACGGATTCCCGCTTATCGAAATCATGCCGGAGATTATGCAGCCGTGGGAACAAAGTATGAAACGGCTGACGGATATTTTTGCTTCGCTCTTTATTCTTTTCTTCTCTTCGCCGCTATGGGTGCTGATTTCGATTGCCATCAAAATGGATACTCCCGGCCCCGTCGTCTATAGCCAGGAACGGGTTGGGAAGGACGGGAAAATATTTAAGATGCACAAGTTCCGCTCGATGCGGTCCGACGCTGAAAAAGAATCCGGACCCGTATGGGCGCCGCAACACGACAACCGCGTTACAAAAGTAGGAAGGTTTTTGCGAAATGCGCGTCTTGACGAAATTCCTCAGTTCATTAATGTCTTGGACGGCGATATGAGCCTGGTCGGGCCGCGCCCCGAACGCCCTTTTTTTGTTGAAAAACTTTCAAGGGAGATACCGCTTTATCACAGAAGACTCAAAGTTCGTCCCGGGATCACCGGTTGGGCGCAGATCAAACAGGGATACGACCGGACGATAGACGATGTGAGATCGAAGGTGCGATACGATTTGTTTTACATCGAGAACATGTCTTTTCGAATGGACATTAAGATAATTTTATATACATTCTATGTCATGTTGATGGGGAAAGGCCATTGATCCGTATTCATCGAATATGCCCAAAGCACTCGTCATAACGCCTACGTATAACGAAGCGGTTAATCTGCCGTCGTTAATCCCTCAGGTGCTCCATCAGTCCACGGATATCGAGATTCTTATCATCGACGACAATTCAACTGATGGAACGGCAGCAATCGTAAAGGATTTTCAGCAGAAGAATCCGCGTGTTCATCTTATTGAACGTCCTCGAAAGATGGGACTGGGTACTGCATACGTGGCAGGATTCAAATTTGCCATCGAACGGAAGTACGATTACGTGTTTGAGATGGATGCGGATTTTTCGCACAACCCAAAAGAACTCCTCAACTTTCTTCTGAAGATTCAGGAATATGATTTGGTCATCGGGTCGCGGTACATCCGCGGGGTGAGTGTCGTCTATTGGCCGTTCCGCCGCCTTCTTTTGAGCTATTTTGCAAATTTATATACGCGGGTCATTACGGGTTTGCCCGTGAAAGATGCAACCGCCGGATTTAAGTGCTACCGGCGTGCAGTTCTGGAGAGCATCAACCTCGATGAACTCCGGTCCAACGGATATGCGTTTCAAATTGAAATGAACTATAAAGCCTGGAAAAAAGGCTTTCGCCTGTGTGAAATCCCTATAATTTTTGTCGACCGCGATCGAGGCGTCTCCAAGATGTCGAAGAATATCGTGTACGAAGCTGTTTTTATGGTGTGGAAATTGAAGCTTCGCAGTTTTTTCAATTTGTTGTAGCCTCTCGCCATGGATGTATCAATCATTATTGTCAACTACAATGTCCGCGACTTCCTGAACAACGCGCTCGTTTCCGTGTTCAGAGCGTTGGAAGGAATGGAGGGTGAAGTCTTTGTTGTGGATAACGCTTCAGACGACGGCAGCAGCGATTTGGTCCGCCAGTCTTTCCCAAATGTCCGTCTGATCGCAAATAAAGCTAACGTCGGATTTGCAAAGGCGAACAATCAGGCTCTTGCGCACTCATCGGGAAAGTACTTGATGCTGTTGAACCCCGATACGATTGTCCAGGAAGACACTATTCGCACCCTCATTAATTTTTTTGAAGCAAACGGAGATGTGGGGATGGCCGGATGCAAGATCTTGAATCCGGACGGAACGCTGCAGCTCGCCTGCCGGCGAAGTTTCCCCACTCCGTGGGTAGCGTTCACAAAAGTCTCGGGGTTAAGTTCGATCTTTGGTTCGACAAAGCTTTTCGGAAAATATAATCTGACGTACCTCAATCCCGACGAGAGCTACGAAGTCGATGCCATCAGCGGTTCGTGCATGATGATTCGCCGGGAAGTATTCGAAACGGTCGGCGGTTTGGACGAGAGCTTTTTTATGTACGGCGAGGACCTCGACTGGTGCTACCGTATTCAAAAGGGGGGATGGAAGGTGTTTTACGTCGCGGACACGAAAATTATTCACTACAAAGGGGAGAGCACGCGCAGGAGCGACATTGACGAATTGAGCATTTTCTATAAAGCAATGAGGCTCTTTGTTCGCAAGCATCACCAGGGGTCGCTCCTGTTTGAATCGATTATTGAGATGGCAATCGATGCGCGGAGAATTCTTGCTGCGGTGGTGAGGTACGGCAAACCGTTCATTGTATCTATTTTTGATTTTTGCATCGTCCTTGCAACAATCCTTTTTGCAGAATACGTACGTTCAGGGAGGTTTTTCTCGTTCCCGGCGTACGCATACCCGTGGGCGCTGATAGTACCATCGGGTATCGTCGTTGTTTCGTTGTTTGCTGCCGGGTCATACTCGAACCGGAAACTTTCAATCTCTCGTTCGTTCAGTGCGGTGTTTTTCGCGTTTGTGTTCATTTCTGCGCTTACGGCATTTCTCAAGAGTTTTGCGTTCAGCCGGGTTATCATGATTATCTCCGGAGCGTTGAGCGTATTTCTGATTCCGGGATGGAGGTTGATCATTCGTTTGGTGGGTGCGGGGAATTCGCCATCCCGAAAAACGCTTTTTGGCAGAAAAACATTGATCGTCGGTACCGGCCAGACCGGACAGGAAGTATTGAAAAAACTTCGCAGCAAACCGGGCGATGGCTACGATGTGGTCGGCTTTATCGATGTGAACCGCCAGCGGCTGAATCAAAAAATACTCGACGTCGAAATTCTCGGCAGCGTTGATACCATCGGGAAAGTCATCAACGATTTTAAAATTGACGACGTCATTTTTTCAACAGACGCAATTCCGTACTCGACGATTCTTTCCGTGATCAGCAAGAGCAGAAACCGGATGGTGGAGTTCAAACTGGTGCCGAACTCTCTCGAGGTGATTATCGGAAAATCACGCATCGATCAGCTGGACGAAATTCCGTTCATTGAAATCCAATACAATATCGACAGGCCGATGCACAGGATAACGAAACGTGCCGTTGACATCCTCGGCTCCCTTTTCCTTTTGATTTCATGCGCTCCTTTTGTATCTTTTAGCCGTCTACTGTTTCGCTCCCAGCCGTCCGTCTTTTCTTCAGCAGTAATGGCGATGCCGAAAGTGCTGCGGGGTTCGATGTCTCTTATAGGCCGTCCGACAGGCAGCGCCGCTTCTCGTGCTTCGTTCACGCATAACGGAATTTATCTCGGGAAGCCCGGCATTACGGGCATCGTCCAGATCCATTCGGACCGGGCGATAACCGATGAAGAACGGGAACAGTACGAATTGTATTACGCAAAGAACCAATCGCTGATGCTGGACTTTGAAATAATCGTGAAAGCGGTCGTGAACTCGATTCGGCGCAGCGTCTAACCTTTCTGGAGCACGTATGGGAAAAGTTGTTTTGGATTTTGAAAAACCGGTTGTGGAGCTTGAGCAGAAGATCGAGGAGATGAGGAAGCTGTCCGACAACCTCGATATCGCCGATGAAATTACAACCCTGGAGAAAAAAGTGAGCCAGCTCCGCGAAAATATTTTTTCAAACCTTACACGGTGGCAGAGGGTCCAGCTCGCCCGCCATCCCGAACGTCCCTATACGCTCGATTATATCGGTATGATGACCACGGGATTTATTGAATTGCACGGAGACAGACTTTTTGGCGACGATAAATCGATCGTCGGAGGCTTTGCCAAATTAGACGACCAGACCGTGATGGTGATCGGCCACCAGAAGGGGAGAGACACCAAATCGAATTTATTCAGAAATTTTGGAATGCCGCAGCCCGAAGGGTACCGCAAGGCCCTCCGTTTGATGAAGCTCGCAGTAAAATTCGGTAAGCCGATCATTACGCTGCTGGACACTCCCGGTGCATATCCGGGTATCGAAGCGGAAGAACGGGGGCAAGCGGAGGCGATTGCGCGCAACCTTTTTGAAATGTCCCATCTTCCCGTTCCGATCGTTGTTGTCGTCATTGGTGAAGGAGCGTCGGGAGGTGCGCTGGGAATCGGGCTTGGGGACAGGATCTTGATGCTGGAAAATACATGGTATTCCGTTATCGCCCCGGAATCGTGTTCCAGTATCCTGTGGCGAAGTTGGGAATATAAGGAGCAGGCCGCCGAGGCTTTGCGCCTGACTGCCCCTGATCTCTATGAGCAAAAAATTATCGATAGAATTGTTCCCGAGCCGCCGGGCGGTGCGCATCGTAATCCTCAGCAGGCAGCTGCCATTCTCAAAGACACGTTGATTGAGGAACTACGTCCTCTCAAAAAGATGAAGCCTGAAAAGCTTATTGAGAAAAGAATAGAGAAATTCAGTGTCATGGGTGCCTGGAATGAGTAATACGCCGATAACGTTTATCTCCGACGTTCGCGTTCGCTATGCCGACACTGATCAAATGAAATTTGTCTACTACGGCAAGTTCTTCGAATATTTCGAACAGGGGAGGTCGGATTTGCTGCGGCACATCGGAATGCCATATCCGGAAATTGAATCGATGGGCATTTATCTTCCCGTCATCGAAGCGGGTTCGAAATACAAGCGGTCTGCGAGGTACGACGACCTCCTGCATATTGAAACGTCCCTGAATGAAATTCCAATAGCGAGGGTCCGGATCGAATACCGCGTATTGCGGGACGGTGATAATGAACCAATTGCGGAAGGATTCACCGTGCACAGCTTCATCAACGCTCAGACGGGTAAACCGACACGCGCACCGATGAAATTTGTAGAGGTTCTTGAAGAAGCGTTTAAGAAAAGCAAACCGAAGGGAGCGACGAATGGTAAAACAGGAATTGCTTGAAATTCTTTGTTGCCCTAAATGTAAAGGCGGACTCGACTATAAGCCGGCACACAATACGTTGACGTGCAAAAAATGCGGCAAAGTGTATGAAGTGAAAGACGACATTCCCATCATGCTGGTCAATGAAGATGAGCATTGACCTTCTTCATGACAGCAAGATCGGCCGATTGATCGAGCAGGCCCTCAACGAAGACATCGGTTTCGGAGACGTCACCAGCGAGTCGTTAATTCCCGAAGACCAGTTCGGACGCGCAATTCTTCAGGCGAAAGAGAACGGTGTGGTTTCGGGAATGGAAGTTGTCGGAATAGTGATGCAGTACGCGGATGGCGGAACCACCGTAACTGTCAACGTGAAGGATGGAGATTTTGTGTCTGCGGGAAATGAGCTGGCAGAAATCCACGGCTCCGTCCGCGGAATTCTTTTGGGCGAACGAGTCGCTCTAAACTTTTTGCAGCGTATGTCCGGCATCGCTACACTGACTCACAAATATGTCCATGCCGTTGCAGGCACTCAGGCAAAAATAACCGATACACGCAAAACAGCCCCCGGACTCCGCATGCTGGATAAAAAAGCCGTTCGCGACGGCGGAGGCGTAAATCACAGGTTCGGCCTGGACCAGATGGTCCTGATCAAAGACAATCATATTGCTGCGGCGGGGAGCGTTACCAACGCCCTCACGAAGTGTAACTACTACCTTAGCGAACAAAACCTGCAATTGAAGATTGAGCTTGAAACGACCTCCCTCAGCCAGGTCGAAGAAGCCTTGGCGTGCGGCGGTCTCGACAGAATCATGTTGGACAATTTTGAGCTTGAACCGATGGCGAAAGCAGTGCGGTTGATCGACCATGTCGTCGAAGTTGAGGCATCCGGCGGCGTAACTCTTCAAACGGTCAAAGCTATCGCGGATACCGGAGTAGACTTCATTTCCGTCGGTGCGCTGACACATTCTCCGAAAGGGCTCGACATTTCCCTCGAGCTGGTCTCCTAGGTATGTTCTCCCAGATAAAGCGGCTAGGTGCGGATACGGCCATCTACGGCATCAGCACAATCGTCGGCCGCTTCCTTACATTTCTTCTCGTTCCGTTCTACACGAACGTTTTAACGACATCACAGTATGGAATCGTCGCAAACGTTTATTCCTATCTGGCATTTCTGAATGTCATCTACAATTACGGGATGGAGTCGGCGTACTTTCGTTATGCCTCTGCCCTCGAGACCGGAGACCCTAAAGAGAAATTTAGCACGCCGTTTATTTCGATCGCAATAACATCAACACTGTTTTCAGGGCTGATTCTTGCCTTCGCTGTCCCCTTGACTCACGTTTTCCTGATCAACGAAAGTTTTTACAAAATTCTTTATTACAGTGCCGGCATTCTTTTTTTTGACGCGCTCGTGATTGTGCCGTTTGCCTCATTGCGGCTGGCGCGTCGTCCGAAGCTTTTTGCAGCGTTGAAGATCGTCAACATCGCTTCGAACGTCGCCTTTAACATTGTCTCATTGTTGTGGCTGAAGTGGGGAGTGGAGGGGATATTTCTCAGCGGACTCGCTTCATCGGTGTTGACGTTCGTGCTGATGATTCCCCACATCGTGCGGAGTTCTTCATGGAAATTTTCCGGCACTTTGTATTCTGCGCTCCTTAAATTCGGATTGCCGTACGTTCCGGTCGGCTTGGCGGGCATGGTGCTTCAAGTCATCGACCGTCCGATGCTTAAAGCGTTTACCAATGACAGCAATGTCGGCATTTACCAGGCAAACTACCGGCTGGGAATTTTCATGAACCTCGTGACGTCGATGTTCGACTACGCCTGGAAACCGTTTTTCCTTTCTCACGCAAACGACGACAACGCAAGAGCGCTCTTCGCCCGGGTGCTGACATATTTTCTCTTCATCATGAGCGGGATTTTTTTAATCCTATCGTTTTTTATCTCGGATCTTGTCCAGGTCACAATCTTTGGCAGGCATATTATCCATCCCGATTATTGGAGCGGGTTGGGCGTGGTTCCCGTTGTGCTGCTGGCATACATTTTTGGAGGAATTTCGATTCACTTTAATGCCGGGATTTTTATTGAAAAGAAAACAGCATATCTTCTTCCGACATCGATCCTTGCCGCTGTCTCAAATATTGTCGCAAATTATTTTCTTATTCCAAAGTACGGCATCATGGGCGCCGCATATGCTACGTTGATTGCGTATGCTCTTTCGGCGTTCGTAATGTATTTCATCGTGCAAAAATTCTACCGTATCGAGTACGAATTTCGACGCATTATGAAACTCGCGCTCTCGGTCGGCATTGTCTATGCTCTCTTCGTTTATGCAGAGACATATGGATATTCCGCGGTGTGGGTGAAATCCACGCTATGCCTTGTCTGGCTGCCGGTTCTTGCAGCGATGAAATTTTTTGAACCCGATGAAATCGGCCGAGCAAGGCGGTTATTTGAATCGCTCGTTTTTAAGAAAACAGAAGTACCTTGACAAATGCTTCGCCGTGTTGTATCTTCTTAATAAGGATTTGTTCTTTTCAATATTCTGAAGTTGGTGTCCCGTCCTGCTTGCAGCGAGACGGGATGAAAAGGGAATTCCGTGAACTCCGTTCTGCCACCGGCGGAACGGAGAAGTCGGAAGCTGACCCGCAACTGTAATCCCGGGATACAATGTGTCTCGAAGCCACTGACCGACGCAATCGGACGGGAAGGTGAGACAAGATTCGGGAGAGCCAGGAGACCTGCCAACCTCACTACGCAAAGCCTTCGAGGAAAAAGGTTGCAGCATTTTGGTCGAACACGCAAGAGTTTAGATGTATCAACCCCGATTTTCCTCAGGAATGTCGGGGTTTTTTATTGAATGTGTAAAGAAGCAAATTTTTCCATCTATAGAATTATCAATGAAAGGAATTACACGTATGAGCAACAGACAATCATTTGCGCGATATGGCGCGGCGTTTCTGTTGGTTTTCGTTGCGGCATTCTCCCGCCTGCTGCCGCACCCCGCAAACTTCACTGCGATCGCGGCCATCGCGCTTTTTGGCGGTGTTTACCTTGATAAGAGATTTGCTTTTGTTGTCCCCATCTTGGCGATGCTGATGAGTGATTACGTCATTGGCTTCTACAGCGGGATGTATTGGGTCTACGGCAGTTTTGTGCTCATCGGACTGATCGGTGTGTGGTTGAAAAATCACAAGAAGCCGCTGTACATTCTCGGCGGGACTTTTGTAAGCTCGATCCTGTTTTTTGTGATCACAAATTTTGGAGTGTGGATGACTCCCGGATCGATGTATGCGCCCACATGGGCCGGACTTGTGGAATGTTACGTTATGGCCATTCCATTTTTCCGCAACACCCTCGGCGGCGACATCTTTTTTGTCGGCGTCATGTTCACTGCGTATGAAGGATTGCTTATAGTATTCAAGAAGGAACGGACCGGGCAATCTGTGATTGGATGACGGTTCAGCGTAAACGTTCTTTTCAATAGAGATGTTGGTGTCCCGTCTCGTAGTCAGCGAGACGGGATGAAAAGGGAATTCCGTGAACTCCGTTCTGCAGCCGCCGGAACGGAGAAGTCGGAAGCTGACCCGCAACTGTGATCCCGAGAAATAATTTGTCCCAAGGCCACTGACCGAAAGAATCGGGCGGGAAGGCGGGACGGAAATAGGGAAAGCCAGGAGACCTGCCAGCATCATTTTCAATATCCTTCGTGGAGTGAGGATAGATTGTGCAGTTATGTATTGTCCCAATCTTTCTTTGAGAAGGTTGGGATTTTTTATTTATTATTTGAGGCTTTTGAATAATCCTGAAAGTATGTCTCGCGCAAATCCCGAGGGGATGGCTTCGCCAGGCGCAAAGTCGCAAAATGATTCTAAAACAAAATCTTCGCGCCTTTGCGGCTTAGCGCGAAACAATTTTTCAGATGTTTCTATTTATTAAAGGAAATATGATGAGTAAACATTTATTTCTTCTTTTATTGAGCATATCTGTAGCTTATGCCCAGCAAGATTCCCTGATTCTTAAGAGCGATAGTACGAGGATGTATCCGTTAAGAGAAATAATGGTAACAGCGACCAGGTCTCAAAAAAATCCGGATGACATAGGAAGAAGTGTTACGGTGATAACGGACGATCAGATGAAAAATTCTATCTACCAAAGCGTTGGAGAATTACTCGGGCAGCAGGAAGGGATTTATATGGTCGGAACCGGGCAAAATCCTGGTACCAACCAAAGCATATTTATGCGGGGAACGGCAAGCAACCAGACAGCGATTATGATTGACAACGTGCGGTTCACCGATCCCGCGACACCGAACAGCGCTCCTGATCTATCGGAACTCTCTTCGTTAGGCGTCGATCAGATTGAAATTGTAAGAGGTTCTCACAGCACACTGTATGGCTCGTCTGCGATGGGAGGTGTCATTAATTTTATCACACGCGAAGGCAGCAATACTCCCGGCATTCATGCCGATGCCAATATTGCTACGGGAACGTTTGGTGCAAAAACTTCCGACCTCTCTGAAAATCTTTTGTTAGACTATACGGATAGTAAAGGTTTTTATTATACTGCCGGTTTTGACAATCTTGCTACAAAAGGACTGGATGCCACGATCGATACCGTTGCTAATCGCGATACTCTTCAGAATAGGCATAGAAATAATTTTGCTAAAACAGATGCGTTCGGCAAGCTTGGATATCAAGCTGACGACGTGAATGTATATTTTTCATACAGAAACACAGCACAAAAAGCGGATCTTCCTCATGCTGCATTTGAGGACGATCCTGCCTTCACTTCGGATGTCCATCGAAACTTTTATACGTACGGAGCGAGCTATAAGGTAGCCGACGATATTCAATTGAAATATATTGGAGGGTATTCAAATCTAAAACGAAATATTGTCGATGATTCATCGATTGTATTTCCATCCACGTTTAGCGATGATACATATAAAGGAACAATGAGCACAAATGAAATTCAAACCAACTTTAAAGATAATACTGTGGATGCTGCGATAGGCGCCGGGTTATACGAAGAAACGATGACTGCGAGTACGTATTATTATAACGGTGTCTACAACTATGAATCGAACTCGAATATTGATTCTTTGAGCATTCATTCGTTGACAAAAAGTATCTTTTTTCATTTTGATGCAGCCGGTCCTATAACAAACCGAATTCTATCTAACTTCGCACTGGCTGGCGGAATGCGGTTAGCAAACCAGAGTAGTTTTGGAAATAATGTCACGTATGAGATTAATCCATCATACAAAATTGCAGAGAAGAGTTTGCTCTATTTTTCTTATTCGACAGGATTTAATGCTCCTTCACTCTATGAATTATTTTCCCCCAACCAGGACGGTTATGATCTCAACATCACACTAGGGAACAAAAACTTAAAGCCGGAAAACTCGATTTCGTTCGAAATTGGCCTAAAACAATCTGTGAGAAACGGAATGTATTTTTCTCTTGCTTACTTTAATACTGTAGTAAAACGTTATATCGATTATGTGTATTTATGGAATAAGAATATTGATTCATTGGAAGGAGATACCTACCTCAACATTGGGACACAAACAAGCAGCGGTATTGAATTAAATGTGAAGGACAGATTAAACTCCTGGTTATTTGTTGAAGGCAATATCAGTCTTATCAATGGAAGCTTGACCTATAATCCTTCGGATATTAATTCTTTACAAACAAGGGGGAACGAAGTGCAATTATTCAGTAATGGTGCATTTCTGACTAACCAATCAGAATCGATGAAACTGGTAAGAAGGCCAAGTACTGCAAACATAAGCCTAACATACCTGCCGATTGACATGCTGATACTAAGAATGGATTTGAAATTTGTCGGATCCAGAAATGATACGTATTACGATTCAAATCTTGGACCGTATGGTGCTTTAGCGAGCATGCCTTTGTCGAATTATACCCTGGTGGACTTTTCTCAAAAATTAATTATTAATAGTGATTTCTTTATTAGTGGAAAGATCGAAAACATTTTCAATGTCCAGTATTCAGAAATTCTGGGATACGCGTCCAGAGGCCGAGGGTTTTATCTCAGTGTCAACTATACAATATAAGTCGGGAGCCTTTTCAAGAATGTGGGATCGTTGTTGTAGAGTTATCTTGCCCAATATTTCGACATATCCCGATCTTTTGGATACAGATCCGACATCTTTGGATAAAAGAAAAGTGTAACACTCCCCGCCGTCTTTTTATTTTCGCCAGTTCTTTCTATATTTAAGTGCGAGCATAATTTATCTCTGGTTACGATTGCCGGTCGTTTTACCCGCTCTCAATCTCAAACATGATACAGGAACATCGTACCGTTATTCAAAGGTACCGCATCCAAATTAAATGAAAAACTCATGATTAATCGATAGAGGGTCGATGGCAAACTTAATCGAACAACTAAAAAATGGAGTTATCGTTCTCTGCCATGCAGAAGGGGATGAGCCGTTCAATTTCCCCGATTACATCGCTGCATTTGCTAAGGCGGCGGAAATGGGAGGTGCTGTGGGCATCCGGGTGCAGGGATTTGATAACATTAAATCGGTGCGATCAACTGTTAAGCTCCCAATCATTGGCATTTCGAGGGGGAGTTATGACGACGGATGGGCGTTGATCACGCCCGATTTTTCCGATGTTGACGGCCTCATCAACGCCGGCGCCGACATCGTCGCATTGGATGTAACCCAGCGTTTTCGCCCAAACGGACTGGACGGATTTGAATTCCTTGAGCTGCTCCGTAAACGTTACAGAATTCCGCTCATTGCCGATGTTTCTACGTATATTGAAGGTGTCCGCGCAGCAGAACTGGGTGCGGACATGATTGCGACAACACTGTCAGGATATACACAGTACACAGAAGATAGAGCGGATGATTTTCCGGACTTCAACTTAATTGAACGTCTTACAGCGGAGGTACATATTCCAGTTATCGCCGAGGGAAGAATTTGGAGTCCGAGTGAAGCCGCCCATGCACTAAAATGCGGGGCGTACGCGGTAGTTGTAGGATCTGCGATCACCCGTCCGCGTGTTATCACACAGCGATTTGTAGAAGTGCTGAAGAATTCGCAGACCGATGTGTCTCAATGATCACCACAAGAAATGATTGGGATATTTTTGCTATGCAACTTCAAACGATCCATATGCGTTTTGCGCGACATCGCTGTAATATGTTTTGAACAATGCGATGAACTAAAAGGAGGCTCGAATGCCTTTTTGTCCAAACTGTAAAACAGAGTACATAGCAGGCATAGCACAATGCAGCGACTGCAATATCGCCTTGGTCGACCATTTGCCCGAAGAACAATCTATTGAGTATGAAAAATGCGCGAATTGCTTTGAATCCGTCGCTGGCGAGAGTGAATTTTGCGTTCATTGTGGAGTAATATTGTCGGATGATGATTTTTTCTGCGAGAGGCATCCAGAGGTTAAGGCAATTGCCGTCTGTGTTATTTGCCGGCGCCTGATGTGCGAAGGTTGCTCAAAGAAGAAAGGAGTAAAAATGCTCTGCGAAGAGCACAAGAAAGTCGAAATCTCCGAGGACTGGGCAGTGGCGTTTCAATCAGTCGATTATTATGAGGCAAATATTGTCCGCGGCAAACTTGAAAGTGCAGGAATCACCGTGAACCCGCGCAACAATGCCAGTATTGGATTTATTGCCGATGGTTTCATCGAGGGTCCTATTGGCCGTTCCATCCTCAAATACCCGGTAAAAGTTTTTGTTCCTCTCGATCAATATCTTGCCGCGATTGAAATCGTCAACGAAGAGTTCCCACCGGAAAGCTCATGAAGAACGATATTGCTTTCGGTCCGAGTGGATGGCGTGGGATAGTTGGTGATGATTGTACGGAAGAAAATATTGCTCGTATTGCACGTGCCTTCGTTCGTTATCTTTTTCAACAACGCCTTTCCGCCGAAATAGTCAAGGTAGCAATTGGATTCGACGGCCGAACAAGCTCAGGGGAGTTTGCCTCTCTCATTGCGAAAGTTTTAGCGGAAAATGGTGTTGATGTCCTGTTAAGTTCCGGAGTTGTGCCGACGCCCGCGCTTTCGTTCGCAACGTTACACAATGGCTGCACATCGGGAATTATGGTGACTGGAGGCGACCTTCCATCGGAATACAATGGCATAGAATTCAAGGGGGCGTACGGCGGTCCGTTTACATCGGAAGCAACAGCCAAGGTTGAAGCGCTTCATTCCAACATAATTCAAGAACAAACCGGACTCTCAGGCCATTCCCCAAAAGAAATTATCCCGGCTGATTTTCTTCCCGATTATCTTTCTCACCTCGAAACCATCATCGATTTTTCTGCGCTCCGCTCATTTGCTGAGAATCCAAGAAACAATGCAAACGTGCTTATCGACTCGATGGGAGGAGCAGGGCAAACTATCGTTGAAGACATTCTTGTCGGTTGCGGATGGCGCGCACAGACGTTGTTCGGGACACCTGAGAACCGGTTCTTTGACCGAAGGCCGGAATCTGTGCCGATGAACCTCGGTGCTTTGAAATACAATGTTGCGGTGGTCGATCCACAATTCGGCATTGCTACAGACGGCGACGGAAGCCGATGCAGCGTCGTCTACAATGATGGAGAATGGATGAACATACCAGACACCATGCTGGCACTCTTGTGGCATGTGCATGACCAGAGAGGGTGGCGAGGAAGTATTCTAAAGTCAGCAGCTATGACAGACAAGGTAAAGCGATTGTGCAACACTTGGAAAATACCACGCGTCGATATTGGCTTTGAAAGCGGCGTTGAAGAAATGCTAAAGAGTGAGTGGCTGCTTGGCATTAAGGGAATTGGGGGATTTTGCTATGGCCGACATATTCCCGAATGCGATGGAATTCTATCCAGCCTTTTTGTCGCCGAGATGATCGCTATGAGTGTGAAGCCTCTGCATGAAATCACTCGGGAAATATCGAATACTGTAGGGTGTGTTTACTGGGATAGCTTAGGTATGAAGTACGATGCGTTCTCCGCTCACCAGGCGATTCAAAAGATACTCAACTCTCCGCCAAAGGATTTGACCTCCATAGGCAAATATCATTTGGAAAAGTACGAGTCTAAGGGAAGGATTTGTGGTCTAAAGTTCCGATGGGGTGACTGCCGTTGGCTATTGATTGAATTCTTGCCATTTGAACCCGTCATCCGTTTCCATTGTGAAGGAGGATCAAAAGAAGATGTTTCGACGATTTTAAACGCGGGGGTGAGATGTTTCAAAACTTGAGTCTTGACCTCAATTAAGTGCCATTCTGTCAGTCATTCCTTTAATAACAAACGAATCTGAGCAAATTGTCAGTTATGTTACCGATGTCAGTTAATGTTATTTCCGATTTTGAAAGAATCAATTGACTTTATTGCTCCTGTTCCCTACTTTATTCCAGCTTGTAGGCTTATTCTTGGATTTCTTTTGATGTTTTTTCGGTAAGTCGTTCTTCTCATCGTCCGAATTTTTTATGTGGAGAAGGCAAGCAATGTTGAACTATTTGAGGAATAAATGGGTAAATTGTGGATCAATTGTTTTTTAATTTTGCCGACTCTTATTTACTTTGGTTTTGGCAGCTCTATCTCAGCAAATAGCACAAAAGCTGGAGTAACACCCGGAATCGATTATCGCCAGGAGTTGGACTATAATTCAGCTCATTTTCTTCAGTTGTATGGTCCGACTCTACGGAAATACTCCCAGAAATATGGCTTCGATTGGAGGCTTGTTTTAGCGGTTATGAAGACGGAGTCAAGATTCCGCCCGAAAGCATCGAGCCATCGGGGTGCTGAAGGACTTATGCAGATTATGCCCGTAACTCAAAGCCAAATTGCAGAAGAACTTGGATTTGACGAGGTCGACTTTCACGTACCTCATACAAACATAAGAGGGGGAATCTATTACCTGGGAAAAATTTATCGATCGTTTGAAGGAAAAGGTATTACAGAAGATAATAGATTAAAGTTAACCTTGGCTGCTTATAACGCCGGTATAGGTCGAATAACCGATGCCCGTGCTATGGCAAAATACATGAGCGACGACCCGAATGAATGGGAGTCTGTGAAAAGTTCTCTCTCATTGTTGTCTAGGAAATATTCATCATTGCATGAGCATGTTTGGGAAACAGGACGTCCCACGAGCGGATATTACTCCCAGTGGCAGCAAACGACTGGATATGTTGAAAGAATTATGGCATATTATTCGGAGTACTGTAAAACTATTCCCAAAGATGTTTGACAATTTTTTGATCTTTCCAGCTTTACGCACAGGCCGCTCACGCACAACATTCTACTGCTTAGCGGCTTTGCTGTTTTTGACAGGTCCATGGGAGACCTTTGCCCAAAGCGACCCGTCGACTATCGATGTCCGGCTCTTTCGGGATATTAACAATGCCCAATCCCAGTTTAAGACATCGCTCATTGGGGTGAGCGATAATTCTGTTTATCCAATTCTCATTGTGGCGCCCATCTCTTTGGCTGCATACGGTTTGGCCGCTAACCACAACGAAGAATTCGAATCCGGAGTTTTGCTTGGATCTTCCGAGATATTAGCGTATTCGATCGGGTACGTTTTAAAGGAGAGTGTGAGGAGAGAACGACCGTACGAAACTTTGACCGACGTATACACTAATCACCTCGACAGCACGGACCCATATTCTTTTCCATCGGGCCATACAACCGGTGCATTTGCCTTGGCGACACTCCTGACCCTTCGATATCCGAAGCCCGAAGTGTACATTCCCGCATTTGCATGGGCGGGATTAGTGGGGTACGGGAGAATCTATTTTGGGCTTCATTATCCGTCCGATGTTTTAGCGGGCGCATTGATTGGTGCCGGGAGTTCATATTTCATCTATAAATGTCAAGGGAAGATCCTTCCGATTATGTATAAGATCATCGGCAGGAAGGAATCGGAGAATGTGTCGGCGATTGTTGTTCCGAACAATGGAGGGGCTTTGATGAATATTACCGTGAGGTTCTAACACGCGTAGGCCGGCATTTTTACCGGGCCTACGCTCCAGGGAACATGCTTAGGGAATCAATACTGCGATAGAAACGACGGTCGTCCACTTTCCGTCTTTGTCCCCCTCTGCGGATTGTGTGATGTTGAATGTCTTCAGAATTTTCCCGCTCATTTTGAAATGTTTCTCACGTTCATCCCATGCTAAGGTCGGATCAAATTCCAAACCGAGTGTTGTTGCCAGCATCGTCGCGGCAAGATCTTCGGCATATTCGCCGGCTTTTTCTTCCGTCTCTCCGTACGGATGATGCTCGGATAAATATCCGTATTGCGATTCGTCCGCCGCTTGAGCAACTCCGATCGATGACGCGATGAGACGGTTAGGTTCGTTCGTAGCATTACGGGCCATGACGACAAAAGTGACCGCTCCAGGTTCGAGCAGCTTGATCCCTTCAGCCGGCGGGATGCGCTTGCATTTCGGCGGGTAAATGCTCGACACGGTTACCAAATTGCATTTTTCAATGCCGGCGCTTCGAAGTGCAAGCTCAAACGATTGAAGATAGTCTTTGTGACGGCCGACTCCTTTGGTGAAGAACATTTTTGTTGGAACGAACACTATCTCATCTCCGCTTTTATGTTAAGTATTATTATTGTCGATCGTTGATTTCATTTTACACGTTGAGTGGAACAACCTTCAGAAAGCGTCTCGGTCCAACTTTAAGAATGATTGGCTTGAGAAGCTCGATGCGCGCGTTAATGTCGGCAACTTTAACTCCATCGATTGAAACTCCTCCTTGTTCGACTAGTCGGCGTGCCTCTCCCTTCGATGCCGCCATTTTTGTGTCGGACATTAATTGAAGAATGCCAACCTCGTCATTCGCGACCCGGTATTGGAATTCCTGTACCTCATCGGGAACATCTTTCTTAATAAAAATCCTATCGAACTCCTGTTCCGCGGCAGCACCGCTCGCCTCATCATGATACATTGTTACGAGCGTTCTCGCCAATCGCCGCTTAATATCCCGCGGATTAACAGCTTTGCCGTCCAGATCTTTTTTTAACGATCCAAGTTCTGCCGCGCTGACATCGGTTGCAAGAAGGAAGTAATCATAAATAAGGGTGTCGGGAATCGAAAGCGTCTTGCCGTACATTTCTTTCGGCGCCTCGCCGATGCCGATGTAGTTGTCCAATGATTTGCTCATCTTGTCCGCCCCGTCAGTACCGACCAAGATCGGCATCGTTAAAATCACTTGTGGTTCCTTTCCAAACTCCCGTTGGATGTCTCGTCCGACCAACAAGTTGAATTTTTGGTCCGTGCCGCCGAGTTCGACGTCAGCATCGATCGCTACCGAATCCATCGCCTGAGCAAGCGGGTAGAGAAACTCGTGGACGGAGATCGGTTCGCCGGCTTTGTATCTGACCGTAAAATCATCACGCTCGAGCATTCGGGCAACGGTATATTTGCTCCCCAATCGAATGACATCCGCAAAGGTCATCGGTGCAAGCCATTCGGAATTATAGACCATTTTTACTTTGCTGGCGGAAAGTATTTTGGTCGCTTGGTCGAAATATGATTGTCCGTTTTGACGCGTTTCCTCGATCGAAAGGGAAGGGCGGGTCTTGCTTCTGCCCGAGGGATCGCCAATCATCCCGGTAAAATCGCCCACGATCAGAATCGCCTGATGCCCCAAGTCCTGAAACTGCCGCAACTTGCGGAGCACGACGGAGTGTCCTAAATGAAGGTCGGGTCTGCTCGGATCGCAGCCGAGCTTGATGTTCAATGGTTTGTTTTGCTGGATGGAATTCTCAATCTTGCGGACGAGTTCGTCTTCCGGAATAATTTCCGAAACGCCTCGTTTGATAACATCCATCTGTTCCTTAACGGTGGGAAACAATGCCTGGTACTGATCCTCTATTGATGATGAATAGTGTGCTGTGCAGTTGGGGAATATGCCGTACGTTCAAAATTCTTTTCTTGAAAACTGCCGCCGCATCTCGCGCTCGGTTTCCCGCTTTGCAATGGCGGCACGTTTATCGTAGCTTCGTTTTCCCCGGCAGAGGCCAACCTCTACTTTTGCCCGGCCGTTCTTGAAATACACCTTCAGCGGGATTAAAGTTAATCCTTTTTCGGATGTTTTGCCAACTAATTTTCTGATTTCTTTTTTGTGAAGGAGTAATTTCCGTTCCCGCAAAGGTTCATGGTTGAGGATATTCGCCTGTTCGTACGGATTGATATGCATGCCCGACAACCATACTTCGCCCGCTTTCACGTACGCGTAACTATCCAACAGATTGGCATTTCCTAAACGGAGAGACTTGACTTCAGATCCTCTAAGGACGATGCCTGCCTCAAAAGAGTCCAGCACTTCATATTCGTGCCGGGCTTTCCGGTTGTTGATGGCAATTCGTTCCTCGAGTGCTTTTTCTTCGACATTCACGGTATAAATTAATAAAATAGACGGCGACAATCAATCAATTAAATGGGGGAGCGGGCTTCCTTGCTCTGAGGTAACGCACGATACTTATCCTCTCGTTCCCAAACTCTGTTTGGGAACGAACCAAGATGCTACACTCTTGCGTTCCCAATGGGACGTTGGGAACGAGATAAAAAACGAGATAAAACGAGATATGGTGGAGTGGGCTGCTTTGCTCTGAGGTAGTGCACGGTAATTATCCTCTCGTTCCCAAACTCTGTTTGGGAACGAACCAAGGCGCTACACTCTTGCGTTCCCAATGGGACGTTGGGAACGAGATAAAAAACGAGATAAAACGAGATATGGTGGAGTGGGCTGCTTTGCTCTGAGGTAGTGCACGGTAATTATCCTCTCGTTCCCAAACTCTGTTTGGGAACGAACCAAGGCGCTACACTCTTTCGTTCCCAACGAGACGTTGGAAACGAGATAAATTAAAATAGCCAACTGCCGATAGACGGAATCACTTGCAGAAACCCATGAGATAGCGTATCTTTAATGCAACACCGACTCCGCCGGTGAAGTTGGCACAAAAACATAATAAAAATCTTTCATCCGCTGGCGTCGTTTTCACCCTTTGTTACTCCCTGCTGTGAGCATAATTTTAAAAACTGACTTCGGTGAATCGAATAATGCCAATGTCTCAACCTGAATCCATTCTTATTCTTGATTTCGGCGCGCAGTATTCGCAATTGATTGCCCGTCGAGTGCGTGAACTTCACGTATATTGCGAGATTCATCCTTTCAATATTCCGCTGGAAAAAATTCAGGCTTTCAATCCAAAAGGAATTATTCTTTCCGGCGGCCCGGCGAGCGTCTATGCGGCCGACGCCCCCATTTCGGACAAACGGATTTTCAGCCTCGGCGTTCCAGTGCTGGGAATTTGTTACGGGCTTCAATTGATGGCATTCCAGCTCGGCGGCGAAGTGGACAGGGCGGGGAAAAGAGAATTCGGCAGAGCTCGATTGATCGTCGATTCGGAGAACGGGATTTTTTCCGGCGTAGCCAAATCGACGGAAGTATGGATGAGCCACGGCGATGCGTTGACGAAACTTCCGGCAGGGTTCGAGCCGATTGCCCATTCAGACAATGCGCCGATCTGCGCAATCCGCAATCAAGAAAAAAAAATCTACGGCGTACAATTTCATCCGGAGGTCGTTCATACAAAAGAGGGGAAGAAAATTCTTTCGAACTTCGTTTTTGAAATCTGCCGATGTTCCGGGGATTGGAACGCAGAGTCGTTCGTCGAACGCTCGGTCGCAGAGATTCGATCGAGGGTCGGCAGCGGCAAAGTTCTTTGTGCGCTCAGTGGGGGCGTCGATTCTTCGGTCGCAGCGATTCTTCTTCATAAAGCTGTCGGCGATCGATTATTCTGTGTTCATATCGACAACGGTGTCATGCGGCGCGGTGAAAGCGCACAGGTGGTAAAAACATTCCGGGACGAATTTCATATCGCACTCGATTTTGTCGACGGCTCGAAACTTTTTCTTGAGCGGCTGCGCGGTGTGATCGACCCTGAACAGAAACGTAAAATTATCGGGAAAACATTTATCGATATTTTCGAGAAAGAAGCGAAGAAGGTTGAAGGCGTTTCCTTCCTGGCACAAGGGACGTTGTATCCGGACGTCATCGAATCGCAGTCGTTTAAAGGACCATCGGCGACAATCAAAACCCACCACAACGTCGGCGGGCTTCCCGAAAAAATGCATTTGAAACTCGTTGAACCGTTTCGCGAGTTGTTCAAGGACGAAGTGCGGGAGGTGGGCCGAACACTTGGCCTTCCGGAAACTATGATAGGACGGCATCCATTTCCCGGTCCGGGGCTTGCAATTCGCGTTCTGGGTGAGGTAACTTTCGAACGGCTGGAAATCCTCCGCAGCGCGGACGCCGTCTTCATAGAAGAACTTCACAAAAATAACTTATATAATGAAATTTGGCAGGCGTTTGCGGTGCTTCTTCCCGTGCAATCGGTCGGCGTGATGGGGGATGAACGAACGTATGAGAATACTATTGCGCTTCGTGCCGTCGCCAGCGTCGACGGAATGACCGCGGATTGGGTGCATCTGCCGTACGAGGTGCTCTCCGCTGTCTCCAACCGCATCATCAATGAAGTCCGCGGCGTCAATCGTGTCGTCTATGATATCAGTTCAAAGCCCCCGTCGACAATTGAATGGGAGTAAATAGTTTGCGAATGACGATTGCCGATTTGCAATGAGCCATTTGGAAATCGGCAATCGTCATTCAAAAATTGCAGACTGACAATTTCAAATCAGCTATGATTATCCTCGAGAATCTCACAAAAAAATTCGGCTCGTTCACAGCGGTGGACCATTTGTCCCTCACAGTCCCGCAAGGAGAGTTTTTCGGCTTCCTGGGTCCGAACGGTGCGGGGAAAACCACCACCATTAAGATGATGACCGGTTTGTTCACGCCGACCTCGGGGTCCATCGTTATTAACGGCTTTGATGTCCAAAAACATGCGCTGGAGGCGAAAGCATCGATTGGGTACATTCCGGACCAGCCGTTTCTGTACGACAAACTTACTGGAAGGGAATTTCTGTACTACATTGGCGGACTGTTCAGCATGCCGAAACAGAAAATTCAGGAACGAACAAAAGAACTCGTTGAACATTTTGAAATTGGAGACTGGGTCGACAAAAGGACCGAGGAATATTCCCAGGGGATGCGCCAGCGAGTGACCATCACCGCCGCTTTTCTTCACGACCCGAAAACAATCATCATCGACGAGCCGATGGTTGGACTCGACCCCCGCAGCGCCCGCATCGTGAAAGATTCGCTCAAACAGAAATCACGGGAAGGCGTCTCGATTTTCATGTCGACGCACAGCTTGGAGATGGTGGAAGAATTGTGCGACCGGATTGGAATTATTAAGGACGGCAAGCTGATTTTCCTCGATTCACGGGAAAGCCTTCATCACCATAAATCGAAATATGACGGAAAGCTTGAATCGGTCTTTCTGGAGCTGACGAAGTGAGAAAGTTCCTGCATATTCTCGTCTTCAAGAACAAAATGTTCTGGAAAGTGACGTTCTCGCTGAACGCTCAATCCCTGATAAAAAATATCGGATCGTTCATCGTCTTCAGCTCGTTTGCCGTCGGAGCGTTTTTGTTCTCCCGCTTTCTCACAGCCTATCTTCTTCATGATGTCAAGATCGGCCTCTTCCTGTTTCACAGGCTCATGTCGATGCTGTTGTTCGTTTTTTTTATCACTATCAGCCTCGGAAACATGGTCGTCTCGTTTTCCACTCTCTATCGCTCGCCCGAAGTTCACTTTATGTTGACGAGGCCCATTCCGCATCTGACGATCTTCATCATAAAATTTCTCGATAATTTCTTTTACAGCTCCGGCACGCTCTTTCTTGCCGGTTTCTCAGTGCTGCTCGGTTACGGGTCGTATTTTGGGTTCCCATGGCATTTTTATCTCCTGGTGATGCTCGGCGTTTTAGTCCCTTTTATGTTTCTTGCAGGATGTACTGCAGTGATCATTTTACTCGTGCTGATGAAGCTGGCATCGAAAATGAATTTTAAAATGCTTATTGTCCTGCTCATTCTTTTTTATGTCGCTCAGATTTATTTGTATTTTCATGCCGCAAGCCCGGTTGATCTTGTCCGGGAAGTGATGAGATATTATCCGAACGTCAACCTGTATTTTGGGCAGCTTGACCCGCCGGTTTCCAATTATCTTCCCAATTTCTGGATTTCCCAGATATTGTTCTTTTATGCGACTGGAAAACAAAGCGCGGTGGTGGGATACTGTGCGCTCCTGATGTTGTCGAGCGCCGCTGCATTTATTGCCCTGGTCCTGGCCGGCGACAGATTATTCTATTCAACATGGATCACTTCGCTCACGTTCAGATCGTTTTCGATCAAGAAATTCGAATTTACCGGGACGCTGTTCAGTTTCGAGAAACGATCCCGTTTTTCCTCCCAGACCGAATCCATCCTAAAAAAAGAGTACTGGCAATTTTTGCGCGAACCGACCCAATGGATTCATCTCGTGGTCATGCTGTTTTTGGTCTTCACTTTCCTTTCAAGTGTGACATCGATGGATTTTGGCTTGCAAGACCCACAATTGAGAACGGCAGTCTTTTTGGTAGTATACATATTCGATGCTTTTTTGATAACATCAATAGCGTTACGATTCGTTTTCCCCATGATGAGTCTTGAGGGGGACGCGTATTGGACGATTCGCAGTTCGCCTCTTCGAGCGTCGAAAGTATATTGGACAAAATTTTTTGTCGTTCTCGTGCCGCTCATGGTTGCCGGATTGGCCTTAGCGGTATTATCCAATATTCCGTACATCCGCCTTTCTCCGCTTCCCCAGGTTACGACCGCAGGGATGGGATTCATTGCGGTTGCCTTGGTCAGCCTTAATTTTGGCCTGGGGTCATATTTTGTTAACTACGACGAGAAGAACCCCATTCGAATCGCATCCTCGCAAGGAGCGACGCTTACATTTCTATTAAGTATCGTGTTTCTCGTCGTTCTTGTAAGTATATTCTTTTTCCCCATACTCGCTGTTTTTAATTCCATTTATTTCGAACTTCCAAGGAAAAGCTCGTGGCTGTATTATGCCCTTGTGGTCATCGGATTTTTTTCCGCCGTTGTCGGTGTTGTATCGCATTCAATCGGTATAAAAGCGCTGGCAAGAGATGTGTGAAAGAATGAACGTGGAAAACTTATCGCCGTTAATATTTTTTCGAAAACTATGACTTTTATTAAAATATCACTTACAGGGATGCTTGGACTGCTGTTAAGCGCGGGGACGCTGCTAGCGCAGGATGAGGTTGTTTTCAACCAGGGCGACGAAGAGAGTTTTTTGTTAGGGACGAAGCAGTATGCGCAAAGTGATTTCAAAGAAGCGTATCTCTCTTTTCAGAAAGTGATTGAAGACCCGGTGCGCAACCAGCGGACAACGGCTTCGTTGATCATGTCGGCGAAGACGCTCTTTCAACTGCACAGCTTCAGGGAATCGATCCGCCTTCTGAAAGACTTCCTCGACACGTATCCGCAGAGCAATTATGCCGAAGACGCACATTATACTCTTGCATTGAACTATTACCGGCTGAACCGCTACCCCGACGCAGCCAGTGAATTGCTGATTGTCTTGGAGAGCGGAAAAGAGCGGAAGACGTTTCTCCGGTCGCAAAGGATTTTTGAAAACGTTGCCTCCGAATTTCTCACCGCACAGGAAATAAAAGACCTTCTTTATTTTTCAAAAACGGAAAGGTCAAAGAAGTTGCTGACGCTTCATCTCGCTGAATTGGAATTTGACCAAGGGCTGTATACCGAATCGATGGCTCACGCACGGGAGGTTCTTTCCGGCAAAGAAGACCCTTTGAGTGCCCAGCGGGCCCGTTCGCTTCTCGTCCGGCTCCAGAGCGGTACGTCGGTGAAACTCGGCGTTATTTTGCCGCTGATGCAGAAAACCGACGGCGCTTCCCGCGAAAAGAAACTGGCGTATGAAATCCTGGATGGATTGAAATATGCAGTGGACGAATACAATCTCAAGAACTCGAAACAAGGCGTAACGGTGGTCATTGATGTACGCGATTCTGAGAAAGATCCTCTCGTCGCCGCGCGTGAGATCCAGCCGTGGCTCGATGACAAAGAATTTATCGGTATCGTCGGCCCGATCTTCAGCTACGAAGTTTCACCCGTTGCAGGAATCGCGAATGCGCGGAAGATTCCTCTTATCACGCCGACGGCGACCGACAACGGCATCGCCGCAGTGGGCGATTATGTTTTTCAGGCAAACCCCGACTATACTACGCGCGGCAAAGCAATGGCGCAGTATGCCGTGCTGAAACTCGGTTTGAAGAACCTTGCTGTCGTTGCGCCGAGCTTTCAGCCGAGCAGCGTGATTGCAGATTCTTTCGTACAGGAATCGATTCGTCTCGGCGCGCGAATCATCTCGGACAAACGTTATTTGAAAGGGGCAACGGATCTGCGGTATCTCTTCAGCGAAATGCGGAGCGAAGCGGCGGTTTTTGGCGAAGAAGAATCCATCGATTTTAAAGGAGCGGTAAGTTATCCCGAGATCATCAATCGATTGACGGCATTCGGCGTTCGAAAATCGACGATCGACTCGCTGGCGGAGAAACAAGGAAAAGTTATTGTGCAGAGATTGTTCGGGCAAAACGGCAAAGCGATCGCCGATTCGCTGGGAATCCCGCTGCAGGTTGAACCGTTCTACCTGGACAGTTTGCAGTACCCCGTTACGTCGATCCAGGCAGTGTTCAGTCCGATTTCAAACAGCAGCGAGATCGGCATCATTACATCGCAATTAACGTACTTTAATATTAAAGCCACCATCCTTGGTTCGGGAGAATGGAACGATCCTACAGAACTCGACCTCAACAAGCGTTATGCCGATGGAGTCATTTTCAGTTCGGACCGCTGGGTCGAAAACTCATACGACTATAGTCAATTCACTTCGCATTTCTTTCAGGCAACTCAACGCCAGCCGACCGATAATGTGCTGTTCGGTTATGATGCGATGTCGCTTGTCCTAACACAAATTTTGAACGGCGGGAGCACACGGGAACGGCTTACGGAATTGTTGGGGAAAGTATCGGATTTCCCGGGCTATCATTCAAGAATTTCACTCACTGAAAACAGAGTGAATTCCTATCTCCACATCCTTCAGTATAAGAAGGGGAAAATTTTAAAGATCGACGAAGTCTATTACAAAAAAGACGCCGCGCCAAAATAGAACAATCAAACAGGGGGGAGATTATGGCTGAAGCATCGAACCGCAATGTAAACGAACCTTCGTTCTATCATTCCAAAATTAAAGATTGGCCTGTTAATGAGCGCCCGCGTGAAAAACTCATTAACCACGGTCCCGAAGTTCTCACCGAAGCAGAGCTGCTCGCAATTCTGATCGGTTCCGGAAGCGGGAAAGTCACTGCCGTGGACATTGCAAAAACTCTCTTCGTGGAACACAGAACCTTAAGGTCGCTTGCCGGCTTAAGCGTTGGGGATTTGAAACAATTCAGAGGCATAGGCGACGCGCGTGCCGTTTCCATTGCAGCAGCTTTTGAACTGGCACGCCGCCTTCAATCCTCTCCCGACGTTGAACGCCGGATCATACGATCCCCTTCAGATATTGCGGAAGAGTTCATCCCGGCTTTACGCGACCTTCAACAGGAAGTTTTCATAGTTGTCCTGTTGAACAGCGCAAACAAAATCATAAAAGAAATTACCATTACCAAAGGTCTGCTTAATTCGTCGCTCACGCATCCGCGTGAAGTCTTTCGACATGCCATCGTTGAACATGCGGCGAGTGTAATTCTAATGCATAATCATCCAAGCGGAAACCCGGAACCGAGCCAGGAAGATATTTCTACCACAAAACAGATCGTAGAAGCGGGCAAAGTTGTCGGGATTCCGGTGCACGACCATATCATTATCGCGGGGGGCAATTTCACCAGCCTTGCTGAAAGGGGATTGATCTAAGATTTACGGCGTTGGAGTCGGGCATATCTTTAGCACGATGTCAGGGGTTTGGGTCTCCCAGTCGGCTATCCCGGGGTTTTTTGAGGGTTCGAAAGAGATTCTGTGAGCACCAACAACATGAATACTGCATTTCCGTGGGAAAATGAATAATATGTCATTTTTAGAAGCCCGAAGAGCGATTAATCCCTTTAAAGCAATGCAGGGATGAAAAAAAGCGACTCAAGTTGGAGCTGGAGCGTTCGAAGGTATTTTTTTCCCTTGACATCGTTCAACCATTTCATTATTATTCTACAGGAAAAGATCAAATTTTTCCAGAACATCTCATTACACAGGATATAGGTAAAATATGAAGAGAGCATTGAAGCTATTTGCAGGAGCGGCTTTCCTTACGGCGACATTGATCGTTGCAGGGTGCAGCAGCGGGCCCAGCGAAGATGAACTCGCTCAGTTGGAAGCGTTAAAGGCCGAGGTCGCGTCACTTCAGAAAGAGGTCGATGCCAAGCAAGCCGAAAAGGCAAGTCTGCAGAAACAAATTGCAGATAAGCAGGCTGAGCTTGCAGCGGCAATAAAAGACCAAGACGCAACTCGCGAACGCCTAAAAAGCCAGCAATGATTATATTGAAGGAGCTACTCATGAATTTTAGAAAATTATTTATTTCAGGATGTATTCTTGTTCTCGTCGCGTCGACGGGTTCTTCTCTTTCCGCCCAGACAAAGATGACGAAGGAAGAATGGCAGAAGGAAATCACTGATTATACTGCTCAGCGCGACAACTTGAAAAAGACTCTCGCGCAGCTGAACAAAGATGTCGACAGCCTTAAAGCTCTTCTTGCTTCTTTGAATCAGAAAGTGGAGTCGGTACTTAACGACACGAAGACGATGACCGGTGCGAGCGATGAAATGCGCAAGGCGTACGAAGCGCAATTGTCTGCTCTCGAAAGCTGGATCAACGAGCTTGCACGATTGTCAAACCAGGATCTGTATGCGCGAAAAGCGGAGATAGATTCGGTGCAGGCAAAATTAGACGAGCTGAAGAAGTCGAAGCTCGCTGCACTGCAGGCGTACCATGACAGGCTTCAAGCGCTTCAACAGAAAATTGACGGACTGCGCGAAGCACTTGCCAAGCCGGAGTTTCTCGCAAGCCTTGAAAAAACCTATGTTGTCGGATCGTGGAAAAAGAACCGCGATTGTTTATGGAACATCTCGAAAAAGAAAAGCATCTACAACAATCCGTTCATGTGGCCAAAAATTTGGCAGGGCAACCGCGATCAAATCAAAGACCCCGATATTATTCGCAAAGGACAGAGACTGAAAATTCCGACCGCCGGTCCATTGACGGATTCGGAGAAAAAAGCCGAGCGTAAATACTGGGCAAAGAAGAAAGTCTCTAGCAAATAAGGAGTACAGCAAAACTCTTGTTGAGTTTTCACTAACCAAGGAAGTCCTTCCCCCGGCGTGTGCCGGGGCGAAGGACTTTTCATTTTTTGGATCTCTCGCAAGGAGGACAGGCTACGGTAGAAAAAAAAATGAAGATCGAAGGGGTGGACGCATTCTCACTCCTCGGCATTAACGACCGGCATCTCCAACTCATCGAAGACCGATTCGATGCAGACATTATCGTGCGTGGAGAAAACATTACCCTTCGCGGCGAACCTTCCGAAGTTCAACAGATTGAACGCGTATTCAAGGAACTGACATTTCTTCTTTCTAAGAACGGTGCTCTCACTGCCAACGATGTCGATACTGTGCTTGACCTCGTTGCGGTCGATTCGCCGTCTCAAACCCAGCTGCGAGCCCAGATTCCGAAAGATGAAATGGACTCCATCGTTCTCTTCACTAAGAACGCGATTATCAAAGCAAAAACACCCGGGCAGAGAGAATACATCAGGCGGGTGCAGGTGAATGATATTGTCTTTGCGATCGGTCCTGCCGGCACAGGCAAAACATATCTTGCGGTGGCGATGGCCGTGGCAAATCTTAAAAACCGCGAAGTGAGCAAAATTGTTTTGGCGCGGCCGGCGGTTGAAGCCGGAGAGAGTCTGGGATTTTTACCCGGCGACTTGAAAGAGAAGGTCGACCCGTACCTTCGTCCTCTGTACGACGCTCTCGACGATATGCTGCCGTCGGAAAAACTGAAAACCTACATGGAGCGGCGCATTATCGAAATTGTGCCGCTTGCGTACATGCGCGGACGGACGTTGAATAATTCATTCCTCATCCTCGATGAAGCGCAGAATGCTACCGCGATGCAGATGAAAATGTTTCTGACACGGCTCGGAGACAATTCGAAAGCGATTATCACCGGCGATGTGACGCAGATCGACCTCCCCGTGAAAACTACGTCGGGTTTGGTACAGATTCAGGAAGTGCTGCAAAATATCGACGGGATCGACTTTGCGTATTTCGACCGGAACGATGTCGTGCGTCATCGTTTGGTGAAAGACATTATCGACGCATACGGGAAGTTTAACGGCAGGATGGAAAACGGAACGAAGTAATCACATTTTTTCTTTCGCTTCGTTCCAGAGCGTATCCATTTCAGCCAGCGTGGCGGCGTAAATATCTTTTTGTTCCTCCTGCAGGCGTTCTTCGATGTAGTTGAAGCGCCGGACAAACTTATTCGATGTTTCCCGCAGGGCATGTTCGGGGTCGAGGTGAAGAAACCGGGCATAATTCACAAGAGAGAAAAGAACATCGCCAAACTCGTCGGAAATATTCTCTTTCCCACCGCGTTTGACTTCTTCATGCAGCTCGTGAAGTTCTTCGTCAATCTTCTTCCACACCTCTTCGCTGTTGTTCCAGTCGAACCCTACCTTGGATGCTTTTTCCTGCAGCCGTAAGGCACGAAGCAGCGCGGGCATTTCCTTCGGCACCCCTTCAACGACGGAATGCCGTCCTTCCGATAATTTTATTTTTTCCCAGTTGCGCTTCTGCGTCGTAAGGTCGATGCTGGACTGTGCTCCGAAAATATGCGGATGCCGCCTGATTAGCTTTTCATTGATGTGGCGGAGGACTTCTTCGATTGTGAACTCGTTCCGCTCTTCTGCAATCGTACTTTGAAGAGCGACGTGGAGAAGAACGTCGCCAAGCTCGATTTTCAGTTCGCTCCAATCGGCAGCGTCGATGGCCTCGACGGCTTCATACGTTTCTTCGATAAAACCTTGGCGGAGGGATTCGTGCGTTTGAACGCGATCCCAGGGGCAGTCTGTTCGCAGCCGCTTCACTATTTGGAGAAGCCTTCTAAATTCCTCGTCGGTACTCATTATGCACTCCTTTTAAGGTTGGTTCAACATAGAAAAAAAGCTGTAGCGATGCAAATGAATAGTAGAAGGGATGATTTTACCAGAAGTCGGACACCTTGTTCATCAGGGTTTACGATGTTTTCAAGAGAGTACAATTTTTTTTGGAAAGGTGTCCGACATTCTTTTTCAAACGTTGGCTTTTTTATGGCTTTGTGTTTATATTCCTCCACACCAACGGCGTTCCGTTCATATACCTTGAATACATTCGCATGAAAAAAGTTATTCCTGCATTAATTCTCATCGGCGGCGGAATTGCGGTATTCGCCTGGTTCATTACTTCAACAACGCGGCAGGCAGATATGCTGATCATCAATGCAAAAGTTTACACCGTTGACGCTCAAAACTCGGTAGCGGACGCGATCGCAATTCGCGGCGATAAAATCGCCGCCGTTGGGACTGCGGACGATCTTAAAAGGCGGTATACATCGGAAAATATTTTTGACGCCGAAGGAAAAACAGTCGTTCCCGGCTTCATCGATTCACACGGCCACGTAAGCGGACTCGGTTCAAGCCTTGTCGAGTTGAATCTGGTCGGAACGGCTTCCGTTCAACAGATCGGGGAAATGGTGGCGAAGAAAGCGTCGTCATCAACACCCGGGCAATGGATTCGCGGGCGTGGGTGGGATCAAAACATTTGGGCAAGCAAATCGAAAGACAAACCATTTCCCACGGCCTCAATGCTGGACAAAAGCTCGCCGAACAATCCGGTAGTACTTTTCCGCGTCGATGGCCATGCCGTTTGGCTGAATTCGCAAGCACTCGCAATCGTCGAGGCAGCCAATGAAGCGGATCCCGGGTTTACGGATGTCGAAGGCGGCCGCATTGTTCGTGATGCAGGGGGGAAGCCGACCGGTATTTTTATCGATAATGCCGTCAGTGTGGTAATGAAAAACGTTCCGTCATATTCAAAGGAAGAAATTCAGCATTCTATTTCTCTCGCGTTGCAGGAATGCTTGAAGTTCGGGTTGACCAGTGTTCACGATATGTGGGTGGATGAGGAAGATTATTCGGCGTACAGGGAATTACTGGCGAGTAACAGATTGCCCATTCGAGTCTATGCGGCAATCGGAGGCGACGGGGATTTATGGAAGCAATTCTTGTCGACAGGGCCGTTTATCGATTCCCATCGGCATTTGCTGACTGTGCGCGCGATTAAAATGTATGTCGACGGTGCGCTCGGTTCCCGCGGCGCAGCACTTATTGAACCGTATAGTGATGACCCGGGGAATCGTGGACTAACGGTAAATTCGTTCGAGGCAATTCGCGCGGTCGCGTCCGAGGCACTCGCGCACGGATTTCAGATATGCACTCACGCCATCGGGGACCGTGGAAACAATATTGTGTTGAACGCATACGAGCAGGCGTTGCAGCAAAACCCTTCGCGCGCGCGCGATGCCAGACTGCGCATCGAACATGCACAGGTGCTTGACCCCTTGGACATCCCGCGTTTCAAAAAGCTCGGCATTATCCCCAGTATGCAGCCGACGCATTGCACTTCCGATATGCGGTGGGCGGAAGCTCGCCTTGGACCGGTGCGTATTCGCGGAGCATATGCATGGCGCTCGCTGCTCGATGACGGTAACATCATTCCGGGGGGATCGGATTTTCCTGTCGAGAGCCCTAACCCTTTGTTAGGATTCTATGCCGCCATCACGCGGCAAGACCAAGACGGCCTTCCTCGCAACGCGGGAGATGTTGCGCGTTCATTCCAACTTTCTGCAGAAGGGATCAAAGACTCATCTGCTTTCGCCGGTGGTTGGTATGCCGGCCAGAAGATGACGCGCGAGGAAGCGTTGCGCGCTTTCACGATCTGGGGAGCGTACGCTGAATTTGCCGAGAAGGAAAAAGGCTCTATTGAGAGGGGAAAGTTCGCAGATCTTGTCATTTTATCAAAAGATATCATGACAATTCCGCCGATGGAAATACTTTCGACGAGTGTAGTTGCAGCTTTTGTCGGCGGCAAGGTCGGATATTCGGCGGGCAGCCGATAAAAACAAAATATTGTAGTGTTTTAGTGTCGTTCCTAATGTCATTCCGGCGAAAGTTCCAAAGGAATTCCTTCGGAACCGGAATCCATTTTATTTGTTCTGGATGCCCGCCGAGGCGGGCATGACGATTATTTCTGTCCTTTCTAGTTTTCATAGCTTGATTTTCAAAAAACTTCTTCTAAATTTGCGCAAAGAAACGTTTTATTTTCCGCGGACTGATTGGTAAGGAAACTCGGATGTACGAACGCCTCCTCAAACAAACCGAACGATACCTCGGGAATCGAAAAGAAATCGTCGTTCCGGTGAAACAAGTATGGGATGCGATGGTGAAAGAGGGCAAGGTGAACAATTTTGCCGTGCCTTCACTAATGGCGGACTTTGAATGCCTCCTTGAAGGGGACAGACGTTTTGAATTTGTGAAGGAAAAAAAATCTTCTGAAACCCTCGACCCGTACTCGGACGATTTTCTTGAGCACGATGAAATGGAAAAGCTCGGTTTTTCCGATAACCAAAATGTTAAACTGCGAAGGATTTCTTTGAAGTCCGCCGATGACGATGAAGAAAGCGTCGACGCGCTGGATGCCGCCGTTTCGATGGAAGAATTGGGGGAAGAGCTTGAAGATTCGGCGCTGTTCGACAGCGGATCGGCATCGGCAACTCGGGGGACGTCGAGGACACATCAGACTTCGTACGATGAAAAGAAGTTGGTGAAGGAAATTTTAGGAGGGCTCAAAAAGAAATCGGGGAAACCTCCATCGACGCTTCCGAAACGGAAATCACCCGCTAAAAAAAGAAAGAAGTAGTTTTTTGACCGTTGGTCCCGTTCAAAAAAGAGTTTGGACAATTCTTGAAATGCTTCAATGGGGTACGTCGTATCTTTCCGAAAAGGGGTTCGATGAATCACGCCTGACTGTCGAGTTGCTTCTCTGTCATGTCCTCCGACTAAAACGAATTCAACTGTATACGAGTTTCGACAAGCCGCTGACGGATACAGAACTTGCTTCATTTAAAGGTCTATTCCAGCGGCGTTTGCAGCATGAGCCGGTGCAGGACATTATCGGTACAACGGAGTTCATGGGGCGTGAATTTTTCGTCGACCGGCGCGTATTGATTCCGCGGCCTGAAACGGAAGCCGTAGTCGAGCAGGCTCTTCGTTATGCAAAGGAACATTTCCAAGGCCTGCCATTGCGGATTCTCGACGTCGGTACAGGAAGCGGATGTATCGCCGTTTCCCTTGCTGTGCTGATCGAAAAGGCTTCCGTTGCTGCCATCGACAAGAGTTCCGACGCTGTCGATGTCGCCCGGATCAACGCAGAAAAAAATGGTGTCGAAAAGAGAGTGTCGTTTTCAGTCGGTGATGTTTTTGGAGCTTCTGAAAACGATGTATTATCAAAATTCCATTTAGTAGTTTCAAATCCCCCCTACATCTCAAAGAAAGAATTCGAAGAGCTTCAGCCGGAAATTAAGGACTTTGAGCCGTCATTCGCCGTTACAGACGACGGGGATGGTCTAAGCTTTTATCGTCGGATTGCCAAAATCGGACGGGCATTCCTCGATGCAGAGGGAGCTATTATTGTTGAACACGCGTACAATCAATCGGAATCCACGCAAAAAATTTTCATCGAGGCAGGATGGCGCGATGTTCGACCGTTCAACGATTACAGCGGGAAAAACCGCGGTCTTGTCGCGGCAAAATTATCGGGAACTCCATGAGAGCGTTGATTCAGCGCGTATCAAAAGCGTCCGTCGCAATTGATGGAAAAATGTACAGCTCGATCGAAAAAGGTCTGCTGATACTGTTAGGAATAAAAATTCATGACACCGCGGAGGATGCGCGGTCCATTGCCGAGAAAAGCTGCGCGTTGAGAATTTTTGAGGACGATCAACAGAAGATGAATTTGTCCGTTTGCGATATTGGCGGGTCGGTGCTCGCCGTTTCGCAGTTCACGTTGTATGGAGATACGCGGAAAGGAAACCGGCCAAGCTTCATGGATGCAGCGCCGCCAGCGGAAGCAGAACCTCTTTATAATATTTTTGTGGATCAGTTGCGCCAAAAGCTCGGGAACGACAGAGTATCAACAGGCCTATTTCGCGCAATGATGGCTATTGAGCTTGTCAATAATGGTCCGGTGACTGTCATGCTGGAAAGCAAGGGATGAACGATGGCAGTGCTGATGATTTTTTGGGATGGTGTCGGCTACGGCAAAGAGAATTCATCAATCAATCCATTCTTTGCGGGGAACTTTCCGACTTTCAAAAAATTGTTCAACGGTCAAATCCCATCGCTTCGGCGCCGGAAAATCTTTTCGCCGCACGCATCGGTAACGCCGGTCAATACAACGCTCGGCGTTCCCGGGCTTCCGCAAAGCGGTACAGGTCAAACCGCAATTTTTGCCGGCATCAATGCACCGAAAAAAATTGGAAAGCATTTTGGACCGTATCCCTATTCGACGCTCATCCCTATCATCAAAGGAAAAAACGTCTTTGCCCGGCTTCAGGAGCGGGGCAAAACATTCTATTTTATCAACGCGTTCCCTGCAAAATATTTCGACTACATCAACTCTCCACGCGGCAGGACGCCTGTGGTCGCTCTATCGTATCTCTCTGCCGGCCGTGTGCTCAATACAATCGAAGATATTGCCTCAGGCAGGGCGCTCTCAGCCGATTTTACAAATGAAGGCCTGAATACTTTCGGTTATCAGCTTCCGGTGATGAGCCCGTTTGAGGCTGGAAAAAGATTTTATGAGATCGGACGATCCTTCGATTTTACGCTGTTTGAATATTTCTTTTCCGACAAAGCCGGCCATTCTCAAAAAATGAAGGACGCAGTCGATGTTTTGGAACGCATGGATGGATTTCTTGCAGGCATTCTCGATTCCTTTGACGATAAAAACGATATTCTTTTTTTTATAAGCGATCATGGGAATATCGAAGACCTGTCGACGAAATCGCATACGCGAAATCCGGTTCCGTTGATCGTCGTGGGGGGCAGGCGAAAATTCTTTTCAGACAAAATTAAAAAGTTGACGGACGTTACGCCGACGTTAGTTTCTTTTTTAGATAGCTGATAATGCAGAAAATGAAAGAATAATCGGTCATGCCAGCGAACGCTGGCATCCAGAAATGACAATTTTTAGTTTTTGATAATGGCATTGCACCGGTATAATCTAGCAGGATGATGAAAAAGTCCATACAGCTTGCCACAAAGACACAACGACACTAAGAAATTAAAGTAAAAAACTATTGTCGTCAATATCATCAACGGTTGAGAAAGCGATTTGCTTAAAATTATTGCGTGCCTTCGCGACATAGTGGCTCATAAAAGTGTTTTTCAGCAACCTGCTGGTGCTGTTTCTCAAAACAAATATTGTGTTTTCCGATAACTAATTCACCACAAAGGTCGCTAAGGACGCGAGGATTTCTTGTTTTTTTCTACAAAAACTTCTTTGCGATCTTAGCGCCCTTTGCGGTTATGATACCAGATTTAATATTGGAAACGGACTAGTTAAGTAGTTGTTTGATCCTTTTTGGGGGAAGCATGGGGAAGGACAAGCCGGCAGTTGCCGCAGCTTTGTTGATGTGCTGCGGAACATACGCCGCACGTTGTGTTGAAATACAATGGTATCTTTGGGGAATCCTCGACGGAGTCTCACTCTGTTTTTCAGCAGCAGCGCTGTATCGGTCCCGCCGCGCCGGTGGACGAGAAATACTCCAATCGGTTTCTTCTTCTCTCCTCCTCCTTTTTTCCGCCGCTACGTATTGCGCCGCCATCGCTCAGCTCACGCCCCCAACGCACATAAAGCATTTTCTCGATGCGCCAAAGCCTCTTCGCCTAATTTGTGAAATTGCCGACGAACCGCGTGTTAAAGAAGGAAAAACCACTTCGCTGGTTCACGTCCGTTCGCTTGCCGCCGGAAAAGATTCGCTGCCGGCAGAAGGGGATGCTTTGCTTACTATTATTCAGGATAAGCGGACAAATGAGAAAGTAAAAGAATTTCGGTACGGCTCGCTCATTGCACTTGAAGGCATTTTGAGCACTCCAATTAGTTCGCGAAATCCGGGCGAATTCAGTTATCGTGATTATCTTGAGTTAAACAATATCTTTGCCACTGTTTACGTACTTGGATATTCGGAAGTCCATGTAATTTCTGAAGGAACGCCGAACCTGTTTTTTGAATATGTGATCTTTCCCTCGAAGCATTTTATTCTTCGCGTTATCAACGAGGCAATGACCGGCGATGAGGCGAACTTCATGATCGGGCTGCTGCTTGGAGACCGGACCGACTTGTCTGCGGATATCAAAAGCGCCTTTGTTAATACTGGAACTATTCACGTTCTTATCGTTGCCGGGATGCGGGTTGCACTTGTCGCTGCGATAATGTACACGCTTTTCGGGCTGCTGCGTTTGCCCGAACGGGAAAAGAGTATTGCGGCAATTGTTGGGATACTTTATTATATGGAACTCACGGGAGCGGCGCCGCCGGTTGTGCGGGCGTCGTTGATGGCGATTACCGTGCTGCTCGCGAAATTATTTCAAGAGCGGACAAATGTCTATAACTCGCTCGGCGTCTCGGCCGTGATTATTCTGACATACGACCCGATGCAATTGTTCGATGCGGGGTTTCAGCTTTCGTACTCCGCCGTGTTTGCGATCGCATATTTTTATCCAAAGCTGACTGCGCTGATCAAAAAGATTCCGGAAAGTCTCGAAGAGGTCAAAGCAATCGATTATGTGTTGAAATTGCTGGCGGTGTCCTTCGCCGCACAACTTGGGGCGATTCCTTTCACTGCATATTTTTTCGGAAAGGTATCGCTTATTTCCCTGGCCGCAAATCTTGTCGTCGTGCCGATTGTTGAGGTTATCGTCATTGTCGGATTTGCAGCGGTTTTGGCAGGAACCTTTTCAATGTGGGCTTCGACGTGCTTTAACGAAGTGAATAACCTTCTGTCCTGGTTTACACTGAAGTTTGTCATGCTCGCCAACGCCGTTCCATACGCCTCAATTCCAACCGCAACATTCGGGTTCCAAGAGTTTTTTTTCTATTCTCTCTTTGTTGCTGCGCTGTTCAATCTTACGAATAGAGTCTTCCTGAAACGCGTTTGTTTGATCTTGTTCGCTGGTATAAACACCTTCTTGCTTCTTTCTCTCTTTCCTTCCGACGACGTCGCACCGAAAAATCTACGCATTGATTTTCTCGATGTCGGCCAAGGAGACGCGGCGCTAATTGAATTTCCATCCGGAGAAAAATTTCTCGTCGATGCAGGACCGAAAACATTTTCCTACGATGCAGGAGAAAAAGTGGTTGCACCGTTTCTCAGACGGCACAGCATTTCAAAAATTGATGCAATTGTTGTGACTCATCCACATAGCGACCATGTCGGCGGAGTGCCGTATCTGATTCGCAATTTCGAGGTGAAACAGGTAATCGACGCAAGCCAGCGAGCTCAGTCGGCGGTGTATTATGATTATGAGTCGCTTATTCCCAATATTCGCCGTATCGTTACTGCCGGAATTCAGCTTGCGGCAATTCCAAACGTGCGTCTCTATACATTGCATCCTATTAATTCTTTTCTTGATGTAGATTCTACAGACGGTTACGACCATTTAAACAACACATCCGTTGTTTTCAAACTGGTCTACGGCACAACGTCGTTCCTTTTTGCCGGGGATGCCGAACTTCCTGTTGAAGAGCATTTGGACTCGGTGTATCAATCATTCCTCAAAAGCGACGTGCTCAAAGCCGGTCATCACGGCTCATCGACCAGCAGCTCGGCCGAATTTCTTGCAAATATTGCACCAAAGGAGGTCATTGTTTCGGTCGGCAAGTTCAATAAATTCCGCCATCCATCACGAAAAGTGATACAACGGTTTAAGGATTTAGGGATAAAAATTCATCGGACGGACGAAGAAGGGGCAATTATTTTTGAGTCAGACGGCAGGTCAATTTCTCGCGTTAATTGGCGGAAGGAATGATGTTGGGTATTACGTTTATTGCAGTCATTAATAATCATCTCGTTCCCAAACGGAGTTTGGGAACGCCGCACCCCTCACTTTTTTACTCTTGTATTATGGTGAAGCGGAGCTTCTATTGGATTGCGTTCCCAACGGGACGTTGGGAACGAGAAGAAGTCTTCCCTAAACTCTCGGCGCATTTATCATCTCGTTCCCAAGCTCTCCCGCTGCCGCGGGACAGGTTGTTTGGGAACGTACGGCTGAGGTAGCTATTGTCATCTCGTTCCCAAACTCCGTTTGGGAACGCCGCACACCTCACTTTTTTACTCTTGTATTATGGTGAAGCGGAGCTTCTATTGGATTGCGTTCCCAACGGGACGTTGGGAACGAGATGAATAAAGTCTAATGTCACTCTCTATTTACTTTGCTCCCAACGTCTCGTTGGGAGCGAGATGAATGTATTCAACGAACACGATGAATGAGAGGAAGTAGTAGTCCGATAATAAGGACCAGACAAACAATCGAAGTAACAATCATTGTCCACAGATTGACCATCCTCGATTCTGCACTCATAACAACGTCAAAGTACCGGTTTGGTCGACCCTCCCAGAAAACCTGGTTCCCTTCGATCTTTTTCGAATTCGAAGTGAGAAGAATACCCGGCATAGAGACTTCGTTCTTGTACGAAACATCCAATTCAGCCTCTCGTTCGAGCTCTTTCGTTATATTCATGAAGATCGTATCCATCGCTCCCCGCAGTTTTTTTACCGGGCGTGGACGAAGGTTTTCTTCGACGATCCGGGCCATATCATCTGGTTTGGCATTAATGTCCTTAATGAACGCTTCGACCAGCGCCTCTTTCTGGTTGGCAAAAGCCGATGGCGGAAGGGCGGGGTCGTTCAGCTCTCTTGCCCTCGCTTGTGTCCTCTCGATAAACTCGTCGATAATATTGCGTAACAAAAATGCGTCGACCCGATTGCTGAGAAGGCTGTCCTTGTCTTCCTTGATGAGACCGATCTCCGTTGGAGTAAAGAAGCTGTCGATCGGCTCATGCTGATAGATGCTGAACGATGGGAGCGTTTCAGTATAGGTGTAATACGTGAAAAACCATCGAAAGTGTTTTTCGACACGGCATGAAATCTGGAGCTTGGCAGAGTCCCTTCCCTGAGAGAGTTCGGCCATGAGTTGACCGCTGTTAGTGTACGTTTTCTTTGCGGTAGTAGTGAAGCCTTTCTCCGCTCCGTGTTTTATTCCGATGCTCCAGGAGCTGTCGAACACGTACGGGAGATGAAGATAGTGGAGGCCGAGAGAATCTCCTTCGCACACGATTGTCCGTTCAAATGACCCGTCCTGATGAATTGTTGTTTTTATGGTATAGTCATTGCAGCCGCCTGAGAACAACATGACCAAGAAAATAATGGATTTTGTTGTCCGACTCATGGTATTTTCCTTTCCTGGGGAATAAGATCGTTCAACTCACGAATCAATGACATCCGCTCCTTAAGAAGGGCGTCGAGTTCTTTTGCATCCTTCTTCTTCGTCAAGAGTTTCCAGAGCTGTGGATGTGCGGTGCGAAACTCTGGAGGAAGCTTGGGAGCGATCGATTGGAGTTCGTTGTACAACAAGATAAAATCTTCTATCGATTTCTTGTTGATCATCACCCAATTGCCCGAGACTTCGAAAAATGATTTCTTGCCCGTCGCGAATCGCGAAAGGTCGGATACCACTCCCAGTGCATCGTTCTGCGTCAGAAATGGGGTAGGGAAGTCTGACTGCACAAGAGAAGATGTCGTCACCGAGGTCTCAAGGCCTTTGATATGAACATAGCCGGAGATATACTCAAACAAAAATGAGGCACACACGAGTGTTAGAGCAGATGCGATGGCAATCCGGACACTGGGAAGCCCGAGCCGTAGAACGATCACATCGTAGACGCTCGCCGACATCTTTCGTGATCTTTCCCGTTCAATTTCGCCGATGACGGCATCTGCCATGGCAACGGGGTTCGTGGAATTTGGAGTTCTATTCTTGAGACGCGTCAAAACTTCTTGCGTCCGCTCGACCTCAAGATATCTTGTGGCGCAAGCTGGGCACGTCGTTCGATGATGTTGGAATTCTCTCCATTCGCCCGGTCCAAGTTCATCCTCGCGGAGATACATCGCTTTTCTGAATCTTGCGCAATTCATCGGCGTCTCAATCTGAAATGAAGGGGATAAGTCGTTCACGGAGGAATCTCCGGGCATACACCAGGTTCGCTTTCACCGAGTTTTCAGAGAGCCGAAGGATGTCACTCACCTCGCGCACGCTGAGTCCTTGAAGGTCTCGGAGCACGAAAATAATTCTCTGTTTCGGCGGCAGTTTATCGGTCAGCATTTCGATCGCGCTTGCAAGTTCTTTGTTGCTGTAGAGCCGTTCTGGATTATGTTCAACGGCGACGCTTGCGAGGAGCGATGGATCGACTGCGTCAAACGCGGTTGTTCCTCTTTTCTTCCGAGTTCGCAGTTTGTCATAGCACAAATGGGCGACGATTGAATATATCCACGTCGTAAATTTCATCTCGCGATTATAGCGGGAGAGGCTGCTCCAAATGCGGATGAACGATTCCTGGACAACATCTCTCGCTTCTTCTTCATCACACAGAATTCTGAAGGCAACCGAAAAGGCATATCCCTGATATTCTTCCACGAGAGGCCGAAAAGCCGAGAGATCGCCGCTTATGCAGCGATCAAGCGTTTCGGCTAATTTTTGAAGTACCAGGTCCGTCGATTACTCCGTACGTTTGAATGTCATCTGCGACATCCTTTTCCGATGACAATGATACGTTTGATTTTGTGAAAGGTTAAATGCTTTATTTACCTCACTCCCAACGTCTGGTCGGGTGCGAATTCATCTCGTTCCTAAACTCTCCCGCTGCTGCAGGACAAGTTGTTGGGAAACGCCGCACACCGCACTTTTTTACTTTCGCATTATGGTGAAGCGGAGCTTCTGTTGCATTGCGTTCCCAACGGGACGTTGGGAACGAGGAGAAAGGTTAAATGCTTTATTTACCTCGGTCCCAACGTGACGTTGGAAGCGAATTCATCTCGTTCCTAAACTCTCCCGCTGTTGCGGGACAAGTTGTTGGGAAACGCCGCACACCGCACTTTTTTACTTTCGGATTATGGTGAAGCGGAGCTTCTGTTGCATTGCGTTCCCAACGGGACGTTGGGAACGAAAAGATAGTCAAATATACCTTTTTTTTAGCGACATTTTATAATAAGCGAATGGTATTCATCTCGCTCCCAACGTCTCGTTGGGAGCGAGAAGGCAGTGTAGTGGGAAGAAGAATTCAGGCCGGACTCAATTCATTTTCTCCTTTTTTCATCGTATTATGCATAAACTTTCAAACATCTTTTAGCCTTTTGTTGTAGGATGGTAATGAACATTCGCCAAAGAGCAAATCTCATTTCAGCTCTGATTATCGTCATCAGTTTGGCGATTACAATTGCTCTTTATGTTTTCTTCAAAATCTTCTTTCTTTTTATTATCTTTGTGCCGCCGGTCATTTATCATTTGCTGAAAAAAAGAAGCAACGACAACACTCCATTTGATGGTTCTCCTGATGTCTAAGGAAAAAGTACGGCAGTTCAAAACAGATTCCGGTATCGAAATCCGTCAACAGTACATTCCATGGGATTTTGATTATCGCGAGAAACTCGGAAATGCAGGTGAGTTTCCGTTTACGCGCGGGATTCATCCGGCGATGTACCGGTCGAAACTCTGGACGATGCGCCAATATGCCGGGTTTGGAACAGCGAAGCAATCGAACGAGCGTTACAAATACTTGCTCGCGAACGGAACAACAGGTTTGTCCGTGGCCTTCGACCTTCCGACACAAATGGGCTACGACTCCGACCATGCCTTGGCTGAAGGAGAAGTCGGGAAAGTCGGCGTGGCAATCGATACGTTTGCTGATATTGAAACTCTTTTCGACGGGATCAAGCTTCAGGATATTACGACATCGATGACGATTAATGCCACGGCAGGGATATTACTTTGCATGTATGTGACGCTTGCAAGAAAGCAGAAGGCAAACTTGGAGACACTTTCCGGCACCATCCAGAACGATATTTTAAAGGAATACATTGCACGCGGGACGTATATTTATCCGCCGCGGCAATCGATGAGGCTTGTTACCGATATTTTTTCTTGGTGCAGCGAGAATGTTCCGAACTGGAATACGATTTCGATCAGCGGCTATCACATTCGGGAAGCCGGTTCGACGGCGGTTCAAGAGATCGCGTTCACCCTGGCAAATGCCCGCGAATATGTCTCTGCGGCCGTCAAGGCTGGATTGTCCATTGATCGGTTCGGCCCACGACTTTCCTTTTTCTTTAATGCCCACAATAATTTTCTTGAAGAGGTGGCGAAATTCCGCGCTGCACGACGTCTGTGGGCATCGATCATGAAAAACGAATTTGGCGCGACGGATCCGGATGCAATGAAGCTTCGGTTTCATGCGCAGACAGGAGGTTCGACACTTACCGCGCAACAGATCGATAATAATATTCCACGAACAACAATGCAGGCGCTGGCTGCCGTCCTCGGAGGATGTCAATCCCTGCATGTGAACAGCAAAGACGAAGCGCTGGCTCTTCCCACCGAAGAGACCGCGCGGCTTGCCCTCCGGACGCAGCAGATTATTGCCTTTGAATCCGGCGTTACAGAGACAGTCGATCCGCTTGCCGGATCGTATTTCGTCGAATCGCTGACCGATGAAACCGAATCCCGCGCAAAAGAGTATCTTAGGAAGATAGAGGAATTAGGGGGAGCCATAAGAGCGATCGAAGCGCAGTTCTACCAAACCGAAATTGCAGACAGCGCCTACAAGTATCAAAAGGCGATTGACGAAAAAGAAAAGACTATTGTCGGCATGAACGCGTTTCAATCCGAGGAACAAGTGTCTCAGGAACTATTGCAAGTGGACGAGTCAATCCGAACTGAACAGACTCAGCGGCTGAATGCCATAAGAAAGTCGCGTGACGCAAAGGCGGTACAGTATAGCCTTCGTGACCTGCATGCGGCAGCGAAAGGAACGGACAATGTTATTCCTCATATTTTGCAAGCGGTAGAATCATATGCAACTATTGGGGAAATTTCTGACGTATTGAGAGAAGTGTGGGGGGAATATAACAGTTAAAAGTGAAAAGTTAAAAGTGAAGAGTTAAAATCTAAAATCTAAAATCCAAAACTCAAGGACTGAGAACTAAGGACTAAGAACTAAGGACTAAGAACAAAGAACATGCTCAGCAAATCAAAGCTTCAGTATCTAAAGAATCTTTCGCAAAAGAAACACCGGGAAAAGGGAGGAGTTTTTCTAGTCGAAGGATGGCGAAGTGTTGAAGAAGTGTGCGCGGCGCTAGGTGAGATTGAGATTCTCGTTTACACAAAGGAAGCAAAAGAAAATCAACGGTTTGCGTCCGTTCTATCATCCGCCGGGAAAAAATCAAAGGAACTGCATGAAGTGTCTCCCAAAGAGTTTGCCCTCGTTGCCGACACTGTTGCGGCTCAAGGTGTTGCTGCAGTTGTAAAGAAGCTTTCGATCAGCGTTGAACCTGAACTTGAAACATTAATGTTGAAAGATAAGGCATTTGTTCTTGCGCTCGATCAGATTTCGGACCCTGGAAACCTTGGCGCCATAATCCGTACGAGCGATTGGTTTGGCGTTGACGCTGTTCTCCTCAGCAGAAATTGCGTCGAACTTTACAACCCGAAAGTCGTTCGTTCGACGGTCGGGTCTATCTTTCATCTGCCGATTCTTGATTGCTCGGATGGCGCGGAGTCCTTCGCAGATGTGTTAAGAGCTATGCAAAAGAGTGGGTTTAAAATATTCGGCGCGGAAGTATCGGGTAACACTGATGTGCGCACCAATGTTTGGCCAAAAAAATCTCTGCTCGTCATTGGAAATGAGGCACGGGGAATTTCTTCGGAGATTGCAGAAATGCTCGACAAGCACATTGCCATCCCGAAATTTGGCAAATCGGAATCGTTAAATGCCGGCGTTGCGGCTGCTGTTTTTCTATCACATCATGCTTTCCAACAAAAGTATGAGGGTTAAATTTTGGACTAGCCTTCGGAAGGTTTGTTTTTAAACTGAAAAGGGATTGGGCTTTCTCCCTTTTTATTAAGGAGCCTTCCGAAGGCTTTTACATTTGTATACCTAAGTATATGATCACAGACGTTCCCGGAATATTGGTCGGCCATTACACGGACCGCAAAGCATTGACAGGCTGTACGGTTGTTTTGTGTCCTCCAAAAACAATCGCGAGCTGCGAAGTACGTGGAAGCGCCCCCGGTTCTCGTGAGCTTGCATTGCTTGCGCCGGAGAAGCAAATGCAAGAAATCCATGCTGTTCTTCTTACGGGAGGCAGCGCCTTTGGCCTCGGAGCTGCCAACGGTGTGATGAAGTTTTTGGCCGAAAAGAAAGCAGGCTACCAGACTCCATGGGCGCTTGTCCCAATTGTTCCGTCAGCGGTGATTTTCGATTTAAATGTGGGCGATTCTACAATTTTTCCGACACAAGATGATGCGTATCAAGCTTCTGCAAATGCTTCGGTGAAAGTCGAACAGGGAAATGTTGGAGCGGGAACGGGTGCAACTGTCGGCAAATGGCATGGTTTAGACTCTGCAATGAAGGGGGGCGTCGGTACGTTCTCTGTAAAAATCGGTGAAGTTATTGTCGGCGCAGTTGCTGTTGTGAACGCAGTTGGCGATGTTGTCGGAAGAGAGGGGAATATTCTTGCCGGTGCACAGCAAAAAGGAAAATTCTTTGGCAGCGAGAATAGGCTGAACAGTTTACAGAACGATGGCATGCTCTTACGCAACATCAACACGACGCTGGTTGTCGTTGCAACAAATGCGCGTTTAAGCAAGGTCGACTGCTACCGTGTCGCTCAGCGGGCTCACGACGGGATGGCGCGTGCAATTGTTCCTTCCCACACAACGTTTGACGGCGATACGACCTTTGCCCTCAGCGCAGGGAAGATTTCCGCACCTATCGATCTTGTGGCCGAAATGGGAGCAGAGGCGACCGCGGAATCAATCCGTGCTGCGGTGAAGAACTCCACGCCAATTTTTGGATGACGTACTCTTTGATAGTGGTTCGCTATCGTTAGATGTCGGACATCTCGCACGTCAAGCTTAGCAAATTTCTAAAGAAAGATATCCGACATCTTCTTCCCCCTGCGCTGTTTGAAGTCTAACGAAATTCTTTTTATATTCACATCGGCAAATAGATCACGATGAAAGTATTTCTAACCGGTGCGACTGGATATGTGGGGCGGCAGGTTGTTCGCGACCTGGTGAAATCCGGTTATGCCGTCGTTGCGCTGATTCGCAAAGGGTCCGAGCCGAAACTTCCGGAAGGAATTGCCGGAAGTATTATGGTCGTGAATGGAGATATTCAGAAGCCGGAATCATACCGCGATGCACTGCACTCGTGCGATGCAATTATTCATCTTCCCGGATTGCTCCGTGAATTTCCGAACAAAGGGATAACGTTCGAGGGAGTTCATTTTCTCGGGACAAAGCTTCTCGTTGATGAGGCTCAAAAATTGGGAAGGCTGCGGTTTCTTCAAATGAGTGCACTTGGCGTACGGCAGGGAGCAAGGCCAAAATACCAGGAAACGAAATTTCGGGCGGAAGAATATCTTAGGGCAAGTGGAGTGCGCTGGACGATATTTCGTCCATCGCTCATGTTCGGGAATGAAAGAGAAGGATTTGTGAATTTCATGAGCGTCCTTCAAGACCTTTTAGCGATGGCGCCATTTGTTGTTCCCGTGCTTGGCGATGGGAAATATCGTTTTCAACCTATCGCGATTCAAAACGTTTCGGAAGGATTTGTCAAAGCGCTTACGAATGACGGTTCTGTAGGAAAAACGTACGATGTTGCCGGACCGGACCGCTACACATACGATGAGCTTCTTGATATGGTCGCGTATGCCGTCGGAAAGCATAAAATCAAGATTCATCAACCGATGTGGCTGATGAAGATGATGGCATCGATATTCGGCGGGTTCACGTTTTTCCCCGTTTCCCGGGACCAGATTACAATGCTCGAAGAAGAAAACATCTCGGACCGCTGGAAGGATTTTTTCGACGATTTCGCGATCGCTCCATTACGGGTAGTGGAGAATATCCATAAAGGATTTTAGGATCGTGGCGAAGCCGAAACGCGTTGTCAGTCTATCCCGCGCTCTTTCAAAACTCGGATATTGCTCCCGATCTCAAGCTGAAAAATTTATTATTGAGAAGAAAGTCACCGTCAACGGCAGCATTATTTCGCAGCCGGCGTTTCGCGTCGACCCGTCGCACGATGCGATTCATGTCAATGCACAAGCTATTCCAAGAAAAAAAGAGTTTATCTATATCTTGATGAATAAGCCTGCCGGAGTTGTGACAACGCGGGCTGACGAGCGCGGAAGGAAAACTGTATTCGACCTCTTGCCGGAGGGAACGCCGTTCGCTGTTCCTGTCGGAAGGCTAGACAAGGAAACATCGGGCGCGTTGTTGTTCACGAACGATTCACAGCTCGGCGAACGGTTGACAAATCCGGAATCAAAATTTCCAAAGACATACCGAGTGGTTGCGGAGGGAAGTGTGCGCGAAGAAGCGCTCGATACAATTCGCAAAGGGATAAGAATCGAAGAGAAGTATACCACACTTCCGGCCGCGATAACGAATATCATTCACAAGGAAACGTCGACCGCCTGCGACGTTACGATTGTCGAGGGTAAAAACCGTCAGGTCAGAAAGATGTTTGAAGCAGTCGGCCACCGGGTCATTGCGCTTCAACGCATTTCAATCGGTCCGCTTCGTTTGGGAGCGCTCCCTGCCGGATCTACCCGGCGCTTAACGATACGAGAGATTATCCAACTTCGAGAGAGCGGTTCGTAATGGCGGCGATCGAATGCAATATTGTCGAAGTGTGTATATTCTGCTTTTCAGAGAATGGCCCGATGTTTCTTCTTCTTCGCCGGTCCAAGGAAGACAAAATTTATCCCGATACATGGCAAATAGTGAGCGGCTCAATCGAAGGAACTGAGACCGCGGTGAAGGCATCCCTCAGGGAGTTGAACGAAGAAACCGGGCTTGTTCCCGAACGGTATTGGCTTGTCCCCCACATGAATACTTTTTTGAACCCTGCGAGGGACGTCGTTCACATTTCCGCCGTATTTGCTGCACAAGTTCCCGCCGGTTCATTGCCGACTCTCTCCCGTGAACACTATGAATTTGAATGGTGTTCGATGGAACGGGCGAAGCAGCTTTTGGTCTGGCCCGGACAGGTACAAGCATTAAACATAATTCATGAGTATATTGTACAAGGGAAGCTTGCTTCGTTGCTGACCGAGATCTCGAAGGAGAATAGATGAATCGGGGCTGCTTAAATGTACGGATGTATCCGCTCAACAAGCGGCGTGTATGCTGATGAATCCATTTTCGTAAATTTATTGTATCACTACAGGAGAAACCCGTGAGTTTATTAGTCGTTGGTTCGCTTGCGCTCGATACCATCGAGACGCCGTTCGGCAAAGCACAGGAAATGCTGGGAGGTTCCGCTGTGTACATCTCGGTTGCCGCGAGTTATTTCGCTCCCCAGGTTCGATTGGTTGGAGTCGTCGGCGGGGATTTCCCGGAACCTGCAATGACGTTTCTTGGCGAGCGGAACATCGACCTTGAAGGTTTGCAGCGAATCGAAAGCGGCAAGACCTTCCGATGGTCCGGGAAGTACCACTACGATCTTAATATGCGCGACACGATATTCACGAAGCTTAACGTGTTCGAAAAATTCAATCCGAAAATTCCCGAGTCGTACCGGAAGAGCAAATACGTGTGCCTCGGAAACATCGACCCGGTTCTTCAGAGAAAAGTCCTTGAACAAATCGAAAAACCGAAGCTCGTGGTCGGCGATACGATGAATTTTTGGATTGAAGGAAAACGTGATGAATTGATGAAGACGATGAAACATTTTGACGTCCTCATTATTAACGATTCTGAAGCGCGCCTGCTGACGCAGGAGCCGAATCTCATCCGCGCAGGGAAGAAGGTAATTGGGATGGGGCCGAAAATTCTTATCATCAAAAAAGGGGAGCACGGCGCGATTCTTCTCACCGAAAATACAATCTTCTCCGCCCCGGCATATCCGATGGAAAACATTTACGACCCGACCGGTGCCGGAGACACATTCGCCGGCGGCTTTATAGGCTGGCTGGAAAAAAGCGACGATATCTCCGATGAAAACCTGAAGAAGGCGGTCATTTACGGGAGCGCAATGGCATCCTTCTGCGTCGAAAAATTTGGCGTCGACGGTTTGAACGAATTGACGCATCTAAAGATTCAGGATCGATTCCGGTCATTCCGCGACTTGTCGAAATTCTGATCAACACAACGGCTTGATGAAAAGCATTGAATGGATTGGCGGCAAAGTTCGGTTTATCGATCAAACAAAACTTCCTACCGACGAAATCTTCGTTGAGACAGACGACCTTGCAGGCCTTGCTGATGCCATCCGGACGTTGAAAGTCCGTGGCGCTCCCGCTCTGGGGATTGCAGCCGCGTATGGTGTTGTGCTCGCCGCTCAACGTTTTCAATCCGGGACGTCGCAAGAGCTGTACGACATTGTCCAGCATGCGGCTTCAACAATTGCACAAACCCGTCCCACAGCAAAGAATCTTTTCTGGGCGTTGGAACGAATGCGGTCTGTTTGCCGTCTAAATCTCCATGAGAGCGTTGAACGGATCAAACGGATTTTGCTGGATGAAGCATTGCGCATACACGCGGAAGATGCGCAAATGTGCACAGCAATCGGAAAGTACGGGGCGTCATTAGTTCCGAATCCCTCTACGATTCTTACGCACTGCAATACCGGTGCTCTCGCCACCGGCGGAGATGGAACTGCGCAGTCAATCATCACGACAGCATTTGAACAAGGCAAAAGCGTATCGGTCTATGCGGATGAGACGCGTCCGCTCCTCCAGGGTGCGCGGTTGACCGCGTGGGAATTGCAGAAGCGCGGAATTGACGTTACGGTCATCACCGACAATGCCGCGGCGATCGTGATGGCGATGAAAAAGATTGACCTCGTTGTTGTCGGCGCTGACAGGATCGCTGCGAACGGCGATACCGCGAACAAGGTGGGAACGTACAACGCGGCGATTATCGCCAGAGAGCACGGCATTCCATTTTATGTCGCGGCTCCGACTTCAACCTTCGATAATTCTATTGCCGATGGCACACTGATCCAGATTGAAGAACGCGACCCGAATGAAGTTTCAAAAGGCTTTGGAAGACAGACCGTGCCGGAAGGTGTACGTATATACTCGCCCGCATTCGATGTGACTCCGCACTCGTATATCACTGCGATTGTCACCGAACGAGGAATTTTGCGTCCCCCTTTTTCTGAATCGATTCGCGCTGTGCTTCAAGAATCAAGCGGGCGGACCGTATGATAGTTTCAACCGATGCCATCGTTCTTCGCTCGATGAAATACGGCGAAACGAGCAAGATCGTGACGCTGTATTCGAAGAAGTTTGGAAAAATCAAAGTTATTGCAAAGGGAGCCAGGAGTGCGAAGAGCAAATTCGGCGCTTCGCTTGAGCCGATGATGCATTCTTCTGTTATTTTTTACAAGAAGGAACAGCGTGATCTGCATGTGCTGTCCAAATGCGAGCTGAGCACACCTTTTCTCAAGTTCGACGGCAACGGCGACCGATTGGCTGTCGGTCTTGCATTGGTCGAACTCGTCAATCTGGTAATGCATGATGAAGAGGAAAATCTTCCGATGTTTGCGCTCCTTGTTGAGGCATTGGAGGCCGTCAACCGGGCTTCACAAAACCTGTTGAGTATATTTTTTGCATTTGAGCTGAGGCTGCTCGAAATTTTTGGCTACGGGCTGAGCCTTCATGATTGCATACGATGCGGACGCAGCGTCGTTGAAAACGAGGAAGTCAACGGAGTTTTCCTTCTTCTGGCCAGCGGCTCCGTGATTTGTTCCGATTGTCATTCCTCATTAAACGCAGGAGGAATCAAAGCGTCAGAAGGAATCGTTCGGTCGCTGTTTCAAATGCAGTCGCTGCCGCTGGGTTCGATCGGCGATCTGAGGCTCGCCTCGCCGAAAAAAGATGAAATCCTCGCGCTGCTGCAGACGTATTTGCAATACCATATTGCCGGCGTGCGAACGTTGAAATCGCTTTCGTTGTTTACAAAAGTGTAACCGTTTATTCACTCATCATTGTTTTCGGGAGACTATAGAAATATGAAAAGATCTGTTTTTGCAGCGTTGTTTCTCATTCTCATCGGCGTCATCTTTGGCGCCGTTCTCGTCTCGAACTTTGACGGCGTCGATCTCGGGCTGGCGCAAAATAAGCCGGTGAAGCTTGGAGCCGAACGAAATCCGGTGAAAGCTAACTCCGAGCTGAAAGCGTTGAACGAAGCATTCGTCGGTGTCGCAAAAGAAGCAACGCCTTCCGTTGTGTCGATCGTTGTCACAACGAAAGCAAAGAAGCCGCAAGACAACGAACTCTATCATTTTTTCCCGGACTTTAAATTTAGAATGCCTGAGGAAGAACAAACACAAGGAGCCGGGTCGGGCGTGATTGTCACCGCCGACGGCTATATTCTCACGAACAACCACGTCGTAGAGGATGCTGATGAAAGCGGAATTGAAGTCGTCTTAAGCGATACACGGCGATTTAAAGCCAAGCTAGTTGGGACCGACCCGTTGACCGACATCGGCGTAGTGAAGATTGATGCCAGCGACCTTCCAGTTGCCGTGCTCGGAAACTCCGACGAATTGCAGGTGGGGCAGTGGGCACTCGCGATCGGAAATCCGCTCGCACTGACATCGACTGTCACGGCTGGCATCATCAGCTATCTTGGCCGCAACATTCAAATTATCGGCGACAATTATGGGGTGGAGAATTTTATCCAGACGGATGCGGCGATCAATCCGGGAAACAGCGGCGGCGCTCTTGTGAATATCTCCGGGGAAGTCATCGGCATCAATACTGCCATCGCGACGACGAACGCTCGCTACCAAGGATACGGTTTCGCTATTCCGATCAACCTGGCCAAAACCGTTGCGGAAGACTTGATCCTTCACGGGAAGGTCGAAAGGGGATACATCGGTGTATCGATCTCCGCTGTTGATGCGACCGTCGCAAAAGCTGCAGGACTTGAAAAAATCGAAGGAGTGCTGGTGCAGGATCTTGTTGAAGGCGGAGCTGCGAAGGATGCGGGAATCAAAGAGGGAGATATTATTCTTTCCGTCGACGGAAAACTCGTGAAAGCTCCGAACGAACTTCAATCGATTATTGCGGGACGGCATCCCGGTGAAAAAGTCGCACTTCAAATATGGCGGGACAAAACTCAAATCGAAAAAGACGTCGTTTTGAAACCACGGCCTGACAAATCAACCGTTGCTGCAAACAACGGGGATAAGGAAAACGAGGGGGATGCTGCACCCGAGAAAATTTCAAAACCCGTTCAGTTTGACGCTCTCGGATTCTCCGTCTCGAAGGTGGATCCCAAGATCAAAAAAGAACGAAAAGTGGACAGCGATATTATCGTCTCAAGTGTTAAACGGTACAGCGAGGCGGACAACCGGCAGATTCAAGAAGGGGACATCATTGTTGAAGCGGATAGGAAGGAAATTTCCTCGGTCTCTGAATTTGAAAAATTGGTGAAGTCAAAGAAACCGGGAGATGCCCTCATGCTTCGCGTCAAGAGCTCGAACGGTGCTTCCCGATTCATAGCCGTTCAGATCCCGAACGATTGACGATTCGCATCTCGTATAGTAGATGTCGGACACCTTGCTAATTTACCTTGCCAAATATTCTAGCATAGTACGTTTTTCCGATAAAGTGTCCGACATCTGATTAAATGAAAAAGTCTCTGTGATGTTTTGCAGAGACTTTTTTTGTATATTGCCCTGTCAGGCAATGAAGCGCTATCATTGACGAAAGTTGATTTATTATAATTATGAATGATTGAAAGGAAACGGGAGTGATACGATATCTGACCTCGGGGGAATCTCATGGTCAAGGCTTAGTCGGCGTTGTCGAAGGACTCCCTGCCGGCGTTGAAATTTCGTCGGAGTACATTAACCGGCAATTGCGGCGCCGCCAGCAAGGATACGGCCGCGGGGGAAGAATGAGAATTGAATCTGATACGGTTGAAATTCTTTCGGGAGTGAGATTCGGAAAAACGCTCGGCTCTCCGATTGCTCTCGTCGTTCGGAACAAAGATTGGATGAACTGGACCGAGAAGATGTCGGTCGAAGGAAATGGAAGAGGAATCGAAAAAATCTCCATACCCCGCCCAGGACATGCAGATTTGGCCGGTGCATTCAAATACGGTTTCGACGATCTTCGGAATGTCATCGACCGCGCCAGCGCACGGGAGACAGCGATGAGAGTTGCGTTGTGTACCGTCGTCCGAAAATTTCTGGAAACATTCGGCGTGTTCATCGGCAGCCACGTGCTCAGTATCGGCCCGGCAGAATTACGTGACCGCGCGATTATCGATGCGCTCATCAAAAAACTCGTCGTTGATACGAACGGAGGATACAATGTTGCCGAAGAGGCGGACAAGTCGGAAGTGAGAATATTGGATAAGAAGATCGCGGAAAGAGCGGTGAGGGCAATCAAAGCCGCGAAGAAAAAAGGAGATACGCTCGGCGGAGTTTTTGAAGTAATCGTTACGGGTGTACCGACAGGATTGGGAAGTTATGTCGAATACGACAGAAAACTCGATGGTCAATTGGCTCAGGCCATTGTCTCCATTCACGCCGTTAAGGGTGTTGAGATAGGTAATGCGTTTTCAAATTCGATGTTGTTTGGTTCTGAAGTTCATGATGAAATCCTCGTGGGCAAAAACAAAAACCTCATTCGTCCCACGAACAGGTCCGGCGGCCTTGAAGGGGGCGTAACAACGGGCGGAACGATTATTCTTCATGGGGCGATGAAACCGATCTCAACTCTCGCTAAGCCATTGCATTCAGTCGACCTGAAAACAATGAAAGCTGTTCCATCACGATATGAACGTTCAGATGTATGTGCGGTGCCGGCCTGTTCTGTCATTGCAGAAGCTGTTGTTGCTCCAGTGCTGGCGAATGCCTTTTTGGAAAAATTCGGTGGGGATTCAGTCTCGGAAATACGGAAACGCTATAAAAAAAGCAAAAGATGATAGATTTTCTCAATCCTCATTGGCTATTAATTGCGGCCCATTTCTTGACAATCCCCCCTGAGAATGCTATATTTTAACCATCTGGAAGTCAACGTTGAAGTAACACTATAAGTGTTGAATTTAAGGATTCACATCGTTCATTGGGTATTTATACGATCTCCAGAATATTTTAACTGTTTATGGTGAATTAGGAGGCCGTCTTCAGTTCAAAACTTACTTCGAAAAGCATTCATGGTCGGCTGAACAGCAAAGTTTTAGTGCTTAACCAAAACTACGAACCAATGAGTGTCTGCAATGTCAAAAAAGCTATCATCTTGCTTTTCCTCGGGAAGGCCGAGCTGATTGAAGCTCATGCCGGAAAGCTTCTCCGTTCTGTCTCATTGTCAATGCCTTTTCCAAGCGTTGTACGCCTCTCTGTTTATATTCGTGTTCCGTATAAAAAGATTATTCTCTCTCGCAAGAACATCCTTCGTCGCGACGGCCACCGATGCCAGTTTTGCGGCAGGGGAGATTTACCGTTGACCGTCGACCACGTGCTTCCCCGTTCACGGGGGGGCGAGGATACCTGGGAGAATTTGGTATGTGCGTGCGTGCAATGCAACAACGCCAAAGGAGATCGGACCCCCGAAGAAGCGCGAATGTCTCTGATGCGAAGGCCCAGTCGGCCAAACCATGTAACCTTTATAAGACATTTCGTGGGGAATATTGACGATCGATGGAAGCCGTACCTCTTCATGAACTAATCGATGCAGAAGGAGTTTTTTCAAAGTCATTGACAGCTAAGAAAAGAATATTAAGCGGGATGCGTCCCACGGGGAAACTCCATCTGGGCCATCTCGTTGGAGCGCTGGAGAATTGGGTCGCGCTCCAGAACGAATTTGATAATTTTCATCTCATTGCCGATTACCATGCTCTGACCACGAATGTCGATACCCGTGGGTTGTACCAGCATTCGATCGACATGGTCATCGATTGGCTTGCCGCTGGTATCGATCCGGCAAAAAGTCCGATTTTCCGGCAGTCGCAGATCAAGGAGCACTCCGAGCTCCATTTGATTTTTTCGATGTTGATAACGACTGCCCGATTGGAGCGCAATCCGACATTAAAAGATCAGGTTCGTGACTTGAACATTGAAACAATGTCGTACGGTCATTTGGGATATCCGGTGCTGCAGTCAGCCGACATTTTGTTGTACAAAGGAGACGTTGTCCCTGTTGGAGAAGACCAGGTTCCTCATATCGAGATCACTCGTGAGATTGCGCGGCGGTTTAACAATCAATACGGAACGGTTTTTCCGGAACCGGAACCGCGTCTGACGAAATTTGCACGGCTTCCCGGTCTCGATGGCAATCAAAAGATGAGCAAGTCTACAGGGAACACCATTTTGTTGTCGGATTCACCCGATGAAATTCGGAAAAAATTGAAGACTGCGGTCACCGACCCGGCAAAAGTTCGCAAAGGCGACCCCGGTCATCCCGACATTTGTCTCGTCTTCACGTACCATCAGAAATTTAATGCAGCCGAAGTGCCGGAAATTCGCCGAAGCTGCGAATCGGGGGCGCTCGGCTGTGTCGATTGCAAGAATAATTGCGCCGGAAAAATTGCGGATGCCCTCACGCCCATTCGCGAGAAAAGAGTGTACTACGAATCGCATCTCGATGAAGTGAAGAATATATTGGCGGACGGTGAGGCGCGCGGAAAAAAAATCGCGCAAGAAACAATGGGAGAGGTGCATTCAGTCATGTCGTTGGGATAACGAATGTATCGTATTAAACTCACGGATTTTGAAGGACCGCTCGACCTGCTTTTGTTTTTTATTAAGCGGGATGAGTTGGATATCTACGACATCCCGATTGCGAAGATCACGAAAGATTTTCTCGAATATCTCCAGTATCTTCAAGAGCTTGACCTCGACATCGCCGGAGAATTTATCGTTACGGCGGCGGAGTTGATGCAGATAAAAGTTCAGCTGCTGCTGCCCCGATTGGACGGAGAAGGTGCGGAGGAACTCGACCCGCGGGCAGAACTCGTTCGGCGTTTACTCGATTACAAACGGTACAAGGAGATGGCCGGGGAACTTCAAGCGATGAGCGAGGAACAGAGCAAAGTTTCATACCGGAAAAATTTCTCGTATGACCCGAAAACTGCCGAGGATCCTAATGAGGAGAGTCTTTTACGCGACGTGACGCTGTTCGATTTGATCGCGGCGTTCAAATATGTCGTTGACAGAATGCCGCGGAAGCATGTTCACGAAATCAACAAGCTGAATGTAACGCTCGAGGACCAGGTCGAGTACATTCTGAATTACTTCAAGAGCAAGACGGAATCAACTTTTTTGCAGATGGTTGAATCGATGGCCGAGAAAATCCGCATCGTCGTAACGTTCATCGCTTTGTTAGAACTGATAAAGCAAAAACAGATCGGCGTGCGTCAGGTCGACCCGTACGGTGAAATGATCATTGTCAAACTGCCAACGGAGGTGTCTGCATGAATGAAGAGCCGAAAACGGAAGTCTCGACTGCTCAAACGGCTGTCGCAGAAGTTGCGGTGGAGTTGAAAGAAATTATCGAAGCCCTTCTGTTTGCGTCCGATGAACAGGTAACGCTTGAGACCCTGCGGGCGGTGTTTGACGATATGAATCGTGACAAACCCGATACCGAGAAAATTAATCCGACGGGAGAGGAAATCAAGTCGGCGATCGATTCATTGAACGCCGATTATGTGGAGTCGCGACGCGCCTACAAAATTCAACGGCTGGCGGGGGGATATGTCTTTGCGACCGATAAGAAATTTGCCTCGTGGGTTGGAAAACTTTTTAAAGAAAAAGCCCGGCGCAAGTTGTCCCAAACGGCGGTGGAAACGCTCGCGATCATCGCTTACAAACAACCGATCACAAAATCGGAAATCGAGTTTATTCGAGGGGTGAACGCCGATTACATCATGAAAACGTTGTTGGAGAAAAATCTCGCCGCGATTATCGGTCGTGCCCACAGTCCCGGACGGCCGCTGTTGTACGGCACGACTCCTGATTTTCTCAAACATTTTGGGCTGAACGAAATAACCGACCTGCCCAAGCCGAGGGAGATTGAAGAGCTGCTCGGGGAAACCGAACTCGAGGTCGAGAAGAGGATGCTGGCCAATCAGGAGGAGCTGGAATTCAAAGAAAAGCTGCACGAGAAGCTTGACCCAAATTCGCGCGCTCCCCACATTCCTAGAAGGAAATCGAAACTGCAAGAACCTCAGCAAGACAATGCGGAAAAAACAGTCATCGAAAAAAGCATTCCTGTACTGCCTCTTGCGCATACTCAGGAAAAGTTTGAGAGCCCGGCTGTCGAGAATGAAGGAGTTGTTTCTCATCCGCCGTCCGATGAAGCGACCGGCACTAAGGATGGGTTCGTGGACCGGGATGCGACTTCTTCCGCCGAAGACACACCGAAGACAGGAGTCGAATCGGCTGAACAGCCGGTTGAATCAGCAGATCTTCAACGGATTGAAATGCCGGAGCAAATTTTCGCCGGACGGGAAGCGACGGAAGACAAACAGCTACGTCCTTTGGAGCCTGAATATTTCGAACATTCGGATGAACGGGACTCTCATGATCTCGTTGCGCCGCAGCATGGTGCATCGACCGAAGCAGTTGAACCCTCCACCGCTGCATGGGACCAATCTGAAAAGCACGATTCGAAGAAAGGATGGAGCGCGTGGAAGACAAAAATACAAACGTTCTTCCGCAAGTTGTTCGGTTAAATCGCTTCATCGCGATGGCGGGCATATCGTCGAGGCGAAAAGCGGAGGAATTGATTCTCAACGGAGAAGTCACAGTTAATAAGAACGTCGTCACCGATTTATCCACAAAAGTTTCTCCTTTCACCGACCGCGTCGCCATCAACGGCAGAATAATTTCCATCGAAGAAAAGCTTGTCTATATTGTCTTAAACAAGCCGAAAGATTATATCACGACCGCGCGCGATGAAAAAAACCGGAAGACGGTGTATGACCTGGTTCACACACGCGAGCGAATTTTCCCGGTCGGGCGTCTCGACCGCAACACAACGGGCGTCCTTCTTTTCACAAACGACGGGGAACTGGCGCACCGGCTCATGCATCCGTCGCATCGGGTTGATAAATCGTACCATGTTGAATTGACGGCGAGCGTGGATCAAAAGGATATCGAGAAAGTAAAGAAGGGCGTTCATATTGAAGATGGGAAAACGGCTCCCGCCCGCGTCGATTCAATCCCCGGGACAAAAAACCGGAATCTTATTATTACGATCCATGAAGGACGCAACAGGCAGGTGCGGAGGATGTTTGAAGCGCTTGGGTATGAAGTGAAGCGGCTGGACCGTGTGCAGTATGCCGGTCTGACGACTGACGGCCTTCGACGGGGAGGGTGGCGTTACCTTTCGAAGCCTGAAGAGCGAATGCTCAAAAAATTTGCCGGAATGAACGAACAATAACGGTAACTCAGGCGGCCACTTGGTTTATGTATTGTAGATGCTGTCTCGAATTTCGCGGTTGATACAAAAAAGAACTTTCTCACAATAGGCTCATCTCATGCGATTTCCACGCAGCAGCGGAATTCTTCTCCACCCGACATCTCTTCCGGGTCCACACGGATCGGGAGATTTCGGTCCCGCCGCGTACCATTTCATCGATTGGCTTGTTGTCGCCGGCCAAAAATTGTGGCAAATTCTCCCGCTCGGTCCGGTGGGGCTGGGGAATTCCCCTTACATGAGCCTCTCCGCGTTTGCCGGCAATCCTTTGCTGATCGACCTTTCCGAACTTGAACACAAGGGTTGGCTTCGCGGCGATGAACTTTCGTATGCGAAAGCATTTTCTGCGACGCGCGTAGATTTTGGGAAAGTCATACCCTTCCGGATCAAGATGCTGCATCACGCCGCCAAGGATTTTTTTGCGCATGCGTCGTCGAACGATAAGGCGGAATTTGAATCGTTCGACCATCAAAACAAAAGCTGGTTATCCGATTATGCCCTCTTCATGGCGTTGAAGAGCGAGCACGACAGCCAAGAATGGTGCGATTGGGATCGCGAGATCGCTCAGCGCAAACCGGATGCGCTTGAAAAGGCACGCGTTGAATTGAACGACGAAATAAAGTTCTGGAAATTTACTCAATGGTGTTTCGCCCGTCAGTGGACGGCGCTCAAGAAATACGCCAACGAAAAAGGAATTCAAATCGTCGGCGATATTCCGATCTTCACGGCGTTCCAGAGTTCCGATGTTTGGGCCCATCCGGACCTCTTCTCCCTCGATGAAAATCTTCGCCCGATCGTTGTCGCGGGAGTCCCGCCCGATTATTTTAGCGCAACGGGCCAGCGCTGGGGAAATCCTTTGTATCGATGGGATGTAATGGAACGGGACGGATTTGCCTGGTGGATTGAGCGCATCAAGAGCACGCTTGCACTTGTCGACATCGTCCGGATCGATCATTTCCGCGGCTTCGCGGCATACTGGGAAATTCCGGCAGACGAAAAGACGGCGGTTCATGGACGATGGGTTGACGGTCCGAAGGAGCAGCTGTTCGACACGGTACTGCTGAAATTGGGAAAGCTTCCCATCATCGCTGAAGACCTCGGTCTTATGACCGACGATGTTATTGCTCTCCGCGACAGGTTTAATTTTCCCGGGATGAAGGTACTCCAATTTGCCTTTGCCGGGGACCCTAAGAATCCTTTTCTCCCCCATAACTACTCCACCAATGTGGTCGTTTATTCCGGCACGCATGACAATGATACGACAATCGGGTGGTTTACAAGCGCGACGGAACGCGAGCGAACCTTCGCCAAAAAATACATCGGCACGGACGGGAAAGAGATCAATTGGGATTTAATTCGGCTCGCGTCGCGGTCGGTTGCCGACATGGCAATCTACCCGATGCAGGATGTGCTGGGTCTCGGGACGGAAGCAAGGATGAATTTGCCCGGTAAATCTTCCGGGTTCTGGGAGTGGCGGTTCTCATGGGACCAAGTGAATGCTGTGCATGCAGCCCGCCTCTATGAAATCACGGCATTATACAAACGCTGTTCGCCGGACAGGCTCGAACTACCGGCCTATCCACACGGTAAAAAATTGCCATAAGAGGATTTTCTATCCCTCACGTACCTATCAAGAATACTCTCAGCCTCATGGATCAACACGAATATTTGCAGGAGTTGAATGCTCTCATGGCCCGCCGCCGTGAGGAATTGGATCAACTCAGGAAACTCGGTATCGAACCGTATCCACACGCTTACGAACGAGACGCTTTTTCGTCGGACATTCTTTCCGCATTCAACGACGGTGAACCACAGCGGATCGTTTCCGTGGCGGGGAGAATCATGTCGCTGCGCAAAATGGGGAAGGCCTCATTCTGCCACATTCAGGATTCAAAAGGGAAGATTCAGGTCTATTTGAAAAAGGATGACCTTGGCGATATTTATGATGCATTTCGTCTTCTCGACATTGGAGATATTATCGGCGTTAAAGGATTTATCTTCAGGACAAAAATGGGAGAAGTATCTGTTCATGCACAGGAATTGAAGCTGCTCGCAAAATCGTTGCGTCCTCTTCCGGTCGTAAAAGAAAAAACAGACGAAGCCGGAAATAAAGTAGTATTCGACCCATTCGCCGACAAAGAGCTGCGTTACCGTCAGCGGTACGTAGACCTTGTGGTGAATCCATCAGTCCGGGACGTCCTGACGAAAAGGACATTGATTCTCAGAGCCATACGAAAATTTTTGGACGAAAAAAATTACGTCGAGGTCGAAACGCCGGTTCTGCAGCCACTCTACGGCGGCGCTTCCGCGCGCCCGTTTGTCACGCACCATAATACGCTCGACATACCGTTATATCTTCGCATTGCCGATGAATTGTACCTGAAGCGGCTTATTGTGGGGGGCTACGACGGCGTATACGAAATCGCAAAAGATTTTCGCAATGAGGGAATGGATCGCACACACAACCCCGAATTCACAATGATGGAAGTGTACGTTGCTTACAGGGATTACCTGTGGATGATGGGACTGGTTGAACAGATGATTTATTCCGTTGCACTTGCACTCAACGGCAATGCAAAAGTGAAATTAGGAGAGCATGAGATCGACTTCACTCCTCCGTGGAAACGAATGACCATGTTCGGGGCGATTGAAGAATATACCGGACTAAAGCTTCAGGGGAAGGACGAAGTCCAGCTTCGCTCCGTTGCAAAGGAAATCCATGTCGACATCGAACCTGCCGCCGGACCCGGGAAAATCGTCGACGAAATCTTCAGCGTAAAAGTGCAGCCGCATCTTGTTCAGCCGACATTCATCATGGATTATCCGGTTGAAATGTCGCCTCTTGCAAAGAAACATCGGTCAGAAAAAGGGCTGGTCGAGCGCTTTGAGGGAATGGTGAATGGGCAGGAAATTTGCAACGCATTCAGCGAATTGAACGACCCGCTCGACCAGCGTGCGCGATTCGAAGACCAGGTGCGCTTGAAAGAACGGGGCGACGACGAAGCCCAAACGCTCGATGAAGATTTTCTCCGCGCGCTTGAATACGGTATGCCGCCGACGGCCGGGTTGGGAATCGGCATCGACCGTTTGACCATGGTGCTCACCGGCCAAGAATCTATCCGCGATGTCATTTTTTTTCCGCAAATGAAGCCTGAGAAATAGGGGGAAAAGATCAGCAACACGAACGCAGCTTTTGATTCGGGAAATGGCGATTTCGGTAGTGTCTTAATTTGAACAAAGTCCAAGGGACTTTTTACGGAGAGCTGAAAATATCGCGCAAATCCCAAGAGGATGGCTTCGCCAGACGCTAAGCCGCAGGGGAAACATATCCATTCTATTTGCGCCTTAGCGACTTTGCGTGAGCAAGCTTCACACCTATCATGAATTAAGACATTACCGCGATTCCTGCCAACTTGACTTTGAGCCGATTTCTTATGATTTTACTTGTAACACCCCGAATTGACCCCGCAAGGTGAAGTGCATCACGTATTTCAAGGTTGAAAGAGTGTAACATATTCTTCCTGAAGTAGCCGTGGGCGCATATTGTGTGCCGTAAAGCGGAATAAGCGTGCGTCGACGGACGTATTTTTACACATTCAGCCGAAATCAATTATTTTTTGTAATGATATCAAAGGAAGAACTAAAAAGAGGTTTTATGAAGAAAAGGTTTTCTACGCCGATTGTTGTGCTGTTGATCCTGGTTTCAATATTGGGCGGCATGCAGCTCAATATGCTAATCTCCGGCGACAATATTTACGAACAGCTCGGGAAGTTTAAAGATGTTTTAAGCCTGACGGAAAAATATTACGTCGACGAAGTTGACACGCAGAAATTGACTGAATCAGCCATTAAAGGGCTGTTGAATGATCTTGATCCTCACTCAGTGTACATCGACCCGAAACAATTGACAAAAGTGACCGAAGAATTTCAGGGAAAATTCGAAGGAATCGGAATTGAATTTGCGATTGTCAACGATACGATTACGGTTGTGCAGCCGATCGGAGGAGGGCCGAGCGCGCAGTTGGGTATTCTTTCGAATGACAGGATCGTGAAGATTGACGGTAAAAGTGCCATTGGCTTTGACAACGACCAGGTGATGAAGGGATTAAAGGGGCCGAAAGGGACGAAAGTTTCGGTTACAATCGTAAGACCGGGCGAAAAGGCACTGCTGGATTATGAAATTATCCGCGACGTTATTCCATTTTACAGCGTCGATGTTTCTTTTATGCTCGACGACGAAGTCGGGTATATCAACGTTACACGATTCGCGGAAACGACCAATACCGAGATGCTCAGCGCTCTTCAAAAACTTAAAGCGCAGGGGATGAAGCGGTTGGTTCTGGACCTTCGGTTCAATCCCGGCGGCTACCTTGACCAGGCTGTCAAAATGGCTGATTTATTTCTCGATGGAGATCCGGTAACCGGTCAACGAAAAATTGTCTACACAAAGGGGCGCCGTCCCGATTTCAACGAAGAATATTTTGCCACGACCAACAGCGAGTTTGAAAAAGTTCCGTTGATTATTTTGATCTCGAACGGAACGGCCTCCGCGAGTGAAATTGTGGCCGGTGCGATCCAGGATTGGGATCGCGGTCTGATCGTCGGCGAAACAAGTTTCGGCAAAGGACTTGTGCAGCGCCAGTTTCCGTTGTCCGATAAATCGGCGTTTCGATTGACCATTGCCCGGTATTACACCCCGAGCGGACGTTTAATTCAGCGTTCGTACGCTGAGGGAAAAGAGCAGTACCAGCGTGAAGCATTTGAGCGGAACGAAACAGAGGGAGATAATATTTCGCATGTCGAAGAAAGTGATTCGACCCGCCCGGTTTTCAAAACTGCGGGGGGAAGAAAGATTTACGGCGGCGGCGGCATCACGCCCGATTATATTGTGAAGCCGGAAGACGCAACTCCTCTTACGGTGACAATCAGGAACCGGAATCTGTTTTATGAATTCACGACTGAGTACTTAGCAGTGCACACAAATGAGATCAAGGAAAAATACAAGGGAGATTTTCAAGCATTCAACCGCGATTTTGAGATCGATGACGCTCTTATGAATAAATTCGTCGGCTTCCTCAAAGAGAAGAAAGTTGAATTTAATGAAGAACAGTTTGCGAAGGATAAAGAATATACGAAGGCGCGTCTGAAAGCCCATATCGCGAGAAATTTCTGGGGTAATGACGGCTGGTATCCAGTGATTTTGAAATTGGACAATCAACTAAAAAAAGCGCTCTCCATCTTTCCGGAGGCAGCAAAGATAGCGAAGCTTCAATAATGGATGAACTCGGTTCACAGGATGAACGTCGCCGTTGTTCGATTTTGGTGGATTGGTCTCTCAAGAGGGGAAAGTATAAGGCTTCCATTGCATTGTTTTTCTGCATCGGTACTTTGTTTGTATCCATGATTGTTTCCTCTGCATCCGGGAGAACTGAAGATACGCAGGATGCGAAACTTGACACGGTCGCTTCTTCGAGAGTGTTTTTTGTCGGGGAGCGATTAGAGTATGAAGTGAGCTATTCAATATTCGCATTGGGGACTGTAAAAATCGAAATTGTTGACTCGGCGCAACGGAACGGCGCCACGGTGTTCCGCGCAAAAGCATTCATGGATTCCTACAGCGGAGTTCCCTTCGTCAATTTGCATTGGATTTTTTACAGCGAGATCGATCCGCAATTCTATTCGCATTCTTTTTCCGGGGTTGATAACAAAGACTCGAACAACGTATCGTATTCGAATTATTCTTTTGATTACCCTCACAATCGGGTTTTCGTTGAAAGGGGAATCCGTCAAGAACATGACTCCACGATAAGAACGACGGATACGATAAGTTCCACTTACCAGGATGGATTATCGTTGTTCTACTATGCACGCGGGAATCTCCATTCAAATGAGCCTCAAAACATCCCGACGTTCGTGAGCGAAAAAAAAGTCAACACATACATTAATTTCATAAACAAAAAGGCCTCGACCGAGATCGATGCCGGTAAATATCCGGTAGAGACGATTGAATTTGACGGGAGGGCCGACTTTGTCGGAATATTCGGGCTCACAGGGGGCTTCTCCGGATGGTTCAGTAACGACGGGGCGGCTGTACCAATTGTAGCAAAGATGAAGGTGATTTTGGGGAGCATTCGCCTTGAGTTGGTGAAATGGAACCGCCCCGGATGGGTCCCGCCGCGCGCTCATGATGATTGAGGCACAATGAGTATTTTACCGTACGCCGGTGTATCACCGAAGCTTCACCCGAGTGTGTTTGTAGCAGAGGGAGCGCATGTTATTGGAGATGTAGAAATTGAAAAAGACAGCAGCATTTGGTTTAATGCCGTTATCCGCGGGGATGTGAATTTTATACGGATAGGTGAACGAACAAATATCCAAGATGCTTCGGTACTTCACGTCACGCACAAACGGTATCCCTTGATTATCGGATCGAACGTTACCGTGGGACATAGCGCGGTTGTTCATGCAGCAACGGTGAATGATTTTAGTCTGATTGGCATGGGGGCGGTTATACTGGATAATGCATGTGTGGGTCCGTACTCTCTGGTCGCGGCCGGGGCGGTTGTTGTTAGCAATTCCATCATCCCCGAAGGCGTGCTGGCGGCGGGTGTGCCGGCAAAAGTCGTACGGCCTTTGACCGGGGAAGAACGGCAGTTTCTTATTCAATCTGCCCGAAATTATGTTGAGTATGTTGCATCGTACAGAATCTAATTTCTATTTCTAATTCTACAAAAGAACAGAGATAGTCCTATGAAATTAAAATTCTGGGGTGTGCGCGGTTCAATTCCGACACCGGGTAAAGCGACCGTTCGTTATGGGGGAAATACTCCTTCCCTTGAACTTCGCCTCGACAACGACGAGTTGATCATCTTTGATGCAGGGACCGGCATACGCGGTCTGGGCGACCATCTTATTGCAAACGGAGAATCGCTTAATACGTACCTCCTTATCACTCATCCTCACTGGGATCATATACAAGGTTTCCCGTTTTTCAAGCCCGCCCTTATTTCGGGGAATGAAATTACCATTATCGGTACTGAACGGGAAGAGATTAATCTCCAGCGCATTATTGCCGACCAGATGAACAGGATCTATTTTCCAGTCCAGTTGAATGAATTGAAAGCGAAAATAAATTTTCGTCCGATTGGCGAAGAAAAATTCACGATCTTTGGCGCTCACGTACGAACGATGTACGTCAATCATCCCGGGTTTACGGTTGGGTACCGCCTTGAATACAAAGGCAAGACGCTCGTGTATATCAGCGACAACGAACCCTTCGATAAAGAGGTTGCCGCCCATATCACGAACTTTGAGAAAATTGTGCAGGACAAATATGCCGCCGCATCCGGCGACCCTAACCAGCGCGTGTTCGATTTTGCCAGAAACGCCGATATCCTTATCCATGATTCTACGTACACGCCGGAGGAGTATGTCGATAAAATCGGCTGGGGGCATTCGCATTACCTCTTCACTCTCAAGGTTGCCGCCGAGGCAAATGCACGCCATCTTGTTTTATTTCACCATGAACCGAACCGCAGCGACGACAAAGTGGACGACATCCTGCTGAAATGCAAAAAAGAAATTAAAACGAAAAATTTCACGTTCGAATGCACGGCAGCGCGCGAAGGATTGGAGCTTACATGGTGATGAAAAAATGAACTTGACTATTCGACCGCCCGTCTTTATATTATGGTGTGAGTTGTAGAGTGCAATATATTCGATGTGCTCGTACCATGCTTTTCGTTCAAGAGACGAAGAGCATACCATTGTAAACCCCGAGGATTGCAGAACGGGGTTTTTCTTTTTCCATTTCTATTTTCCATGACAACATCCAGCTTTGTGTTTACCCCTTCTGATTTCAAAAAACTTGCCAAAGCTCTTGGTGTGAAGGGGAAGGCAAGAGGCAACAATGTCCGATTTGAAGTGGGGGATGGCATTACAAAACGGAAACTTGCGGTCGAGATCTATTCGAATATCATGATCGGCAAAGAACGGGGAAATCTCATAACCGTGTATACCTCCAACGCTCATTTGCAGCTGCATTTTTGTTCGGGGTATGTCGTCAGCGACATGCTCGGCGAGGTGACGTTTATCGGCCAGCGCGACGGGAAAGTATCGGGGCTCATTATCGAAAAAGAAGGGGGATGTTCACTGTATGCTAATGTTGACCGCTCGTTGCTTTCCGGTGATTTCACCCAGCTTGGTCCTGAGGTGATGCTCTCGGGCATCGCCCTGTCTCTAACAGAATCGGTGCTTCCAGTGCAAGCAAAGAAGTCTGCAACGAGAAGAAAGAGGTAATGGTCGAGGTTGCAGTTTCGTACGGTTGTAAAGGCTACCGCATATCGAAGAAAGCGATTGGACGAATTGTTTCTTTCGTTTTCAAAGAAGAGCGTATTCGCGCTGGGAAGATCTCCTGCGTATTTGTCGATGACAACGCGATAAAAAAAATCAATACGGCATTTTTGGGGCATAGATTCAACACAGACGTTATTACATTTCTGATTGAAGCACAACCCTTCCTCGAAGCCGAAATTTACATCAACATGAAACAAGCGCGACGTCAAGCGCGTCTCTATAATGTGGCCGTGAAAAATGAGGTTGCACGCCTGGTCATTCACGGAGTTCTCCACGCGCTTGGCTATGACGACAAAAGAACAAAAGAACGAAAAAAGATGTTTGAACTTCAGGAGCGGTACGTTGGATTGTGCACGCACGACGTGAAGGCTATTTGACACTCCCAGTTTTTTTATTACATTGCCTCAACGAAGAAGGTAACGAGAAGCAGGCGGACTATACCAATGCGCGAAAAGATAGTTGAAATTATCGTTTATTTGATGGGTGAATTACGGAACAATATTCCGCTCGGAGAAATCGATTTGAGCGTGCTGGCCAACAGCGGCTATACGCCGACCGAAATCAGCACGGCGTTCAGCTGGCTCTACGAGAAAATCGACCTCGGCGAGAACCTGGTAAAAGAAATTTCCAAAAGCTCACCCCATTCGCACCGGGTACTTCATGACGCGGAGCGAATGGTGTTCACTCCGGAGGCGCACGGCTATTTGATCCAGTTGCGCGAACTCGGTTTGATCTCTGAAGAAGATATTGAAACGGTCATAGACCAGGTCATGCTTGCCGATTATGTTACGGCGGGTATGCAGGAAACAAAATCAATCGTTGCTTCGATATTGCTCGAGGGCGAGGATTCCCGCGGTTTTGGAAGCAGGGTCATGTTCAACGGTAAGGATACAATTCATTGAGCGGAACGAAAAGGTTTGAAGTATGAGTAAATCGTTAATCATAGTAGAATCGCCGTCGAAAGCAAAAACGATAAATAAGTATCTCGGCAAAGATTTCATCGTTGAGGCATCGGTCGGACATATTAAGAATTTGCCCAAAAGCAAACTGGGAGTCGATGTCGATAACAACTTTGCCGTTTCCTACGAAACGATAGCAGGCAAAGAAGAAATCATTGAGAAACTTCAACGGCTTGCCGAAACCGCGGATAAGGTCTTCATAGCGACCGATCCGGACCGCGAGGGGGAAGCGATCGCCTACGACATTGCCCAGGAAATTGACGCGAAGAACAAAAACATTTTCCGCGTCCTTTTTCATGAAATAACACCGTCCGGAATTGCCGAGGCAATGGCGTCTCCGAAGAAAATCGACCAGCACCTAGTTAATTCGCAACGGGCGCGCCGGGCGATGGACCGCGTCGTGGGATACAAACTCAGTCCATTTATTTGGAAGACGGTGTTTTATGGCCTCTCGGCGGGGCGGGTTCAATCTGTCGCCCTGAGGCTTATTTGCGAGAGAGAAGAGCATATAAAAAAATTCATTCCCGAAGAATACTGGTCTATTATCGGTGAATTCCAAACCGAGACTTCCGACCCCTTCTATGCCAAGCTGGTAAAGATCGACGGGGCAGACCCGAAAATCGCGGACACAACGACTGCACAGGGATATGCTGCCGATATCCAGAAGCAAACATATTCCATTGCCGACATTCAAAAGAAAACGGTTAAACGGATCGCTCCCGCGCCGTTCATCACGAGTACGTTGCAGCAGGAAGCGGCAAGCCGCCTCCGGTTCTCGGCAAAGCGCACGATGATGCTCGCGCAGAAATTGTACGAAGGCATCGACCTCGGGGATGAAGGTATTGTGGGTTTGATCACCTACATGCGGACCGATTCAACACGCTTAAGCGACGAAGCCGTTGCAGCCGTTCGCGGGTATATTTACGATTCGTACGGCCCCGAATATCTTCCGCGAGAACCGCATCAATTCAAGAAAAGAAAAGAATCGCAGGATGCCCACGAAGCAATCCGGCCGACATCGATAAAGCTGGCTCCAAAGCATGTCAAAAAGCATTTAGACAAAGATATTTACGCACTGTATGAATTGATTTGGAACCGCTTTGTCGCATGTCAGATGACGGCAGCCACATTTGAGCAAGTTTCTGTGGATATCAAAGGGGGAGATTACGCCTTCCGGGCCACCGGTTCAGTGCCTCTCTTCCGGGGCTTTCTCCAGGTGTACGATGACATGGTTGAAGAAAAAGGAATTGCTGATGACGAAGATCCAACGTCCAAAATTCCTGCGAATCTCAAGGCAGGCCAGCACTCGACTCTCCGGAATGTCCTGCCGAAACAGCATTTCACGAAGCCGCCGGCGCGATATACCGAGAGCAGTCTGGTGAAAGAACTGGAGTCGCTCGGCATCGGGCGTCCGAGTACCTACGCTGCCATTGTCAGCACAATTGTCGATAGGAAATACGTCGACCAGCAGGAACGGAAACTTTTTGCCACTTCATTGGGCATGGTGGTCACGAAACTGCTTGTCCACAGCTTTCCCAAAGTTCTCAACGTGAAATTTACCGCGTTAATGGAAGAGGAGCTTGACACCATCGCTTCGGGGAAAAACAATTACGTGCAAGTGATGGAAGATTTTTACCATCCTTTCATCGAATCGCTGCATCACGTCGAAAAAGAAACGGGCAGGCTTAAGAAATCGCTCCAGGAAGAGACCGGCGAATTATGCGAGCTGTGCGGCAAGCCGATGATCATCAAATGGGGGCGTTACGGACAGTTTAAAGCCTGCACCGGGTACCCGGCATGCAAGAACAGGAAACCGCTGGACGAAGATGTCGAGAAACTGGCCCACACCGTCGGGTTGAAGTGCAGGCAATGCGGCGGAGATCTCGTCGTGAAGGGGGGACCCTTCGGCACATTTCTGGGCTGCTCGAATTATCCGAAATGCAATTATACGCAGCCGATCTCGATGGGGATAAAATGTCCGAAATGCAAAGATGGGGATGTGATCGAGCGAAAGACGAAACGGAAGAGAAATTTTTACGGATGTTCCCGCTATCCGGAGTGTGATTTCGTCTCCTGGGACAAGCCGGTTATTCAAGAGTGCGAGAATTGCAAGAACCCGTACCTCGTTCAAAAAAGTTCGAAGAAAAAAGGGGATTACTTGTTATGCCCGAATTGCAAGGAAGAATTCGTCCGTGAAGAAACAGCAATAGCGGTCTAACGGCAGCCCGATGCTTAATCACGCGATGGAATTGTTTCTGGAATACATTGACCGAGAAAGAAATTTCTCTCCTCACACGCACATCTCGTATTCTAAAGACCTCCGTCAGTTTCAAGTGTTCCTTCAGGAAAAATTCCCGGAGACACTGCACCATCCGGAACACATTGACCAGGAGATTGTCCGGTCGTTCCTCGGCGTTCTGCTCGACAGCGGCATGGCGAAAAAAAGCGTTGTTAGAAAAGTTTCCACGCTCCGTTCTTTTTTCAAATTTGCCGTTCGCCGGAAACTTCTCCCCGCCAACCCGATGAGCAATGTGGTAACGCCGAAAGTCGAAAAAAAACTTCCGCAGTTTCTCGACGAAGTCGCTGTTGAAAAAATGATGGCTCTGCCCGATGCTGACGATCCCCTTGGTTCCCGCGATGCCGCTATCCTCGAATTGTTGTACAGCACGGGAATGCGGCGGGGCGAACTGGTGCAGCTCGACACAGACGACATCGACAGGTACGAGAGAACGGTGAAGGTTGTCGGGAAGGGGAACAAGGAACGGATTCTCCCGTTTGGAAAGAAAGCGCACCAGGCGATTGAACGGTACATGACGGTACGAAAGGAATTGACCGGTTCTTCAGGCAGCGGTGATGTGAAGGCTGTATTCCTCACGGCAAAGGGAAAACGGCTCTATCCCGGCGCTGTCAATGTTATTGTCAAAAAATATTTTAAGGAAGTGTCGGAACTTCAGCAGCAAAGCCCGCATGTGCTCCGTCATTCTTTTGCAACGCATCTGTTGGACCGCGGTGCCGATATTTTCGCAGTCAAAGAATTACTCGGTCACGAGAGCCTTTCGACCACCCAGATATACACACATATGACGTCGGAGCGATTGAAGAAGGTGTACCGGCAGGCCCATCCGAAGGCGACGTAGGAACGGCCTGACCTCATGTACCGCCAATCCTGCGATGAAAATTTAAAGGAGGTACCATGGACATTAAGGTTACGGCCCGGCATTTTAAGCCGGATGAAATTTTGCGCGACTATGCCCACGATGCCGTTACAAAATTGGAGCGGTACTATGACGGCATTGTTAAATCGGAAATCATCCTCAGCTTTGAGGGCGCAAGAAACAGTCTAAAGATCGCGGAAATCCATCTCACGGTATATGGCTCTTTGCTGAAGGCTGTCCACAAATCGAATGACTATCAAAAATCTGTTGATACCGCCGTTTCAAAACTGGAACGCCAGCTCGTGAAGTACAAAGGCAAGCTCCACGAGAAGGCAAAAAGTGAAGTGCGAAAAATCCACGAAAAAGATTAATCAGCATCGGTGTACTGACGATGAAACTTGAATCCGCTAAAGAGATTCGCAAACACAGCATTACAGTCGGTTTTCTCTATGAGACGAACAAGACCCGTCTCAAGCTCGTGCCCTTAACGAACGTCGGTTTCGATAATACGATTCGGGATAAAAGCATCCACAGGCCGGGCTTGGCGCTCGCAGGGTACGTCGCCCTCTTCACCTACGATCGCGTTCAGGTGTTCGGCAACACGGAAATTCGCTATCTGAACAGCATGCCTCTTGAGGAGAGGATCAAGGCGTTCAATACGCTGTTCAAATTCGCCATCCCTTGTATTTTCGTCACCAACGACAATCCGATCGACCAGGAACTCGTGCAGTTAGCCGCCGACCACAATGTTCCTATGTTTCGCACGTCCCTCGAAACGACCAAGGCAGTTTATTTTCTCAGCGATTTTCTCGACGACCAGTTTTCTCCGCAGACCACAATTCACGGCTCGTTCGTGGACGTCTACGGTCTTGGCCTGTTGTTCATCGGAAGGTCCGGCATCGGAAAAAGTGAAATTGCGCTTGACCTGATCGAGCGAGGCCACCGCCTTGTGTCGGACGATGTCGTGAACGTAACCCGAAAAGGGGAGGGTATCCTCATCGGCGCCGGAACCGACCTTGTAAAGCATTTCATGGAAATCAGGGGCCTCGGCCTTATCGATGTGCAAAGTATTTTCGGGATCAGGGCAATCCGATTTCAGAAAAGAGTTGAAGTGGTCGTTGAATTGATGGAATGGAAAGCGGCTGAAGACTTTACACGAACCGGATTGGACCTGTCCACCATCTCCATTTTGGATGTCGAAGTTCCCCATATCAAACTGCCTATTTTTCCCGGAAAAAACGTTACGGTTATTGCAGAAGTCATCGCGCTCGATTATCTCCTCAAGCACTACGGTTACGATGCCGCAAAGGAATTTTCAAAACGTTTGGAAACGGTTATTGCGCAAAAGACCAAAAGAAATGCAAAGCGTGCGATAGACTATTTTGAGCATGATTTCGAGTAAATAATCGACCGTAGGCATCCATTTACGGGGGTTTTCAGAAAAATACGCCTCTGTGACGTTTCACCTTGACAAAACATGTTAATTTTTATATTTTCAGGCTAGATTGTTGTAGAGTGCAAAGAAGTTCACTAACCGCGAGGATGGATGAAAAAAAGCCGCAAACTGTTTTTTTACTCGGAAGAAAATGTTTCGTTCGTCGAGGCAAGAGGATTTAAAGCCAAATTCTCGGTGTTGGTTATTGTCTCCGTGTTCGTTGCATTGGGCGTGATCTTCGGAGCGAATCATTTTCTCGGAGATGTGCTGGGAATCGATTTGGACCGGATGAATTTTTTGTCCACTGAAAATACATTGTTGAAGGAAGAAGTCAAAACACTTTCTGCTAAATTGTCGGACTTATCGCAGACGATGGATAAGTTGTCGGAACGAGAGAACCAACTCCGGCTTGCAGTCAACCTTCCCCATATCGATGAAGATACCAGGGTGATCGGGACAGGAGGCACAAAACGGGAGACTAATATCGGGCTTGTGTCGAAGGATGCGAGCGACCTCATGAGTTCTGCCGATCAATTGCTTGACAAGCTGGACAAGGAAGTCGTATTCGAACAACAAAGTTACCAGGATATTTACAATAAGTCCAAATATAACAAGGAATTATTCGCGCACATTCCTGCGATTAAACCGATGGCCGGGTATTTTAACTACCATGATTTCGGCATGCGTCTTCACCCGATTCTGGGAATTGTTCGAATGCATGAAGGCGTCGATATCTCGAACGATGTAGGAACCCCGGTATATGCCACGGGAGATGGCGTTATCGAATCTGCCGGGAGTACGGGCGGCGGGTATGGAATAGCAGTCGAAGTCAACCACGGCTTCGGATACAAAACATGGTATGCCCATTTGCTCCGCCCTGCTGCGCGGGTAGGACAAAAAGTACGGCGGGGTGATCTGATTGCGTATTCAGGCAACAGTGGTCTCTCGACAGCGCCGCACTTGCACTACGAGGTCCGCTTAAACGGCCAAAAAAAGGACCCTGTAGGATATTTTATCGATGACGTTGACTATAAGCAAATACGCGAACAGCTTGCGCTCACAAAAGAGCAATGAATCTATTTTTGACATTTTTTGCAAAAGAAAATTCTATTTGGAGAGTGAGTAGCTATGATTTGGACGATGGAACTGGCATCGTATCTCGAAGATGCGCCGTGGCCCGCAACGAAAGAAGAACTGATTGATTACGCCGTTCGTACAGGGACACCCATTGAAGTGCTGGAGAATCTGCAGGAACTAGAAGACAGTGATGAACCATACGAAAGCATGGAAGAAATCTGGCCCGACTACCCGACGGACGAAGACTTCTTCTATGAAGACGAAGGCGAATACTAATCCGCTCCACCATTGGCAAATCCATATTTAACACGACCTGCTCATTGTCTGTCTCTTGTATAATCAATATTCTATTTTAAGCCGAAGGAGAGAACCCAGCCGCTTTGCGCTGGGTTTTTCGTTCATGCCGAGACTTCCAAGGATACGTACATGCTGTCCACAACCGGTGCCTCATGCTCCGGGATTTTTTTGCACCGGCCTTCTATTTCTTTCTCTTTTCTGTTGTTCGTTGACAGCGTCTGCATTTCAGAACAAAGCCGTTCCGGAACAGTATGAGGTGAATGAGATTATTTTCAAAATTGACGGAACAACATCAAAGGATGTTTACAGGGGACTGATGCAAACCGTCGAGACCCCGGCGCGTTTTTGGACATTTTTATATAACAGTGTCTATAAAAACATCGGATCAAAACCGGAGTATTTCGACCCGGTGCTGTTCGAAGGCGACATTATTCGATTACGCCAGTATCTCAGAGACAACGGGTATTCTCATGCCCTTGTTGATACATCGCTCCGCTTCGATATGGAGGGTAAAAGGGTCGATCTTGAAATTTCAATCCACGAGAATAGGAGGTCGGTCATTGACACGTTAAGCGTGATGGGGATCGACAGCTTGCCGCCGGCAATCAAAAAAGAAATTTTCGACGGACTGCTCGTAAAACAAGGATCCCCGTTTATTAAGGTTAATGTTGAACAGGAACGATTGCGCGTTCTGCGGATATGTTTGAACAACGGCTACACATATGCTGCCATTGACAGCGTTACGGCCGTCCGATACTATTCGACCGACAATTACTCGGTAAAATTTTGGTACCGCCCGGGGCAACGATACAATTTTGGTCCGGTTGGAATTAACTTGAGTCAATGGGAGGTCGATTCGACGGTGGTGATTCGGGAATTAGATTTTGCACCCGGGCAGGTATACAGCGAAGAGAAAAAAATGGAAAGCGAGCAGAATCTCAATCGCCTCGGTCTTTTTGAAAGCGTGAAGATCGAGTCACAATCCCCGCTCGATACCGTTACACCTCCGGTCATCCCGATCAGAATTCTTCTCCGCTCCAGAGAGCTTCAGGAAGTGACGCCGGAATTTTTGGTTGATGACGAGAACAGCACGCTGAATACCGGTTTAGGTCTCGGGTACAATCATCGCAATTTCTACGGCGAAGCGCGAAACTTCTCCGCACGAATGAGGTTTCGGCTGGAATCGATTCAAAATTTAAATATTTCGGGAGCGTTCAAAGAAGGTTTGAATGAGCCTACGCTTTTAACCAAGTCTGACTTCGAGATGCAGATGGCGCAGCCGTATTTCTTCAGCAATAAAGTAGGCGCAAGCTGGACGGTCTCCACTGAATATGAGAAACAGGCGTACTACACCCTGAGTACGCTGACGAATAGGATCGGTTTCAGCAACAAGTTCTCGTCGAACACGGTAGGGTTCGTCGATTGGAATCTCGAGCGCGTTGGCGTCGTCATTAAAGATACTACCCAGGTGAACCCGGCCGATTTTACGGGAACACGGGAGAAGCAATTTAACTCCATTCTCACCCTAACATTGCAGCAGGATTTGACCAACGACGTCTTCTCTCCTTCGCATGGCTCCTTTCAATCGGTTTCCGTGGAAGAGGCCGGGCTTATCCCAAAGGTTTTTGGCAGCTTTGGTTCTGGGTTGCCGTACTCGGAGTATTACAAATTCTCATTTCTTACGCGGCGCTATTATTCCGACGGCGGCTTAAACCCCGTAGTATGGGCATTTCGGCTGCACGCGGGCGTTGCTGAATTATACGACCCTGATAACGACACACCCGTTCCGCCGACCAGAAAATTCTATGCAGGAGGGAGCGGCAGCATTCGCGGCTGGAAGTCGATGGACCTGGCTGCATTTGACAATCCCGCTCAAGGAGGGAATGTTCTCCTCGAAGGGAATATCGAGGCCCGTGCCAGCTTATTTCCAGAGGGGGGAAAGTTATTGTTCTTAAATCTCGACAACATTCTCGGAGCGATGTTTGTTGATTACGGAAACCTATGGAACAGCCTTGCGGAAATTAAAGGCAACAGCATCGCGATCGCTGCGGGTGCCGGCTTGCGGTATGCGACGTTTGTTGGCCCGCTGAGGTTGGACCTCGGATTTCGTGTGTATGACCCAAAGCAGACTCCGTCTCAACAATGGATATTCCAACAGAAATTTTTTACCGGGTCATTCAGTATTGTTCAAATCGGAATAGGACAGGCGTTCTAAGTTGCCATGAGCTGGAATTCAGTAATCGGTCAGGCGCGAGCGCAGGAAATTCTCCGGCGTTCAATAGAACAGGGAAGAATTGCCCATGCGTATTTGCTTTGGGGACCGCGCGGGATCGGAAAAGACGCGCTCGCCATTGAATTTGCGAAGACTTTGTTGTGCGAACGGCAGGGAACTGCTGCATGCGACGTGTGTCCAAGCTGCAGGAAGATGCATAACCTTCAGCACCCGAACGTGAAACTGGTGTTCGCCCTTCCGACGGCAAAAGCGGATAAAGGAGGGGAACCCGGCGAAGAAAAATTTCAGCCTGATACCAGGGAAGAAATACGGAGCCAGCTGGAACAGAAAGCGAAAAATCCTTATTTCCATTTCGAGATCCCGAAAGCCACGCAAATCAATATCGGGGCTATCCGCGAAATCAAGAAAGAGTCATCGTTGTCCGCTTTCGAAAAGGGGAAAAAGGTCTTCATTGTTTGCGATGCCGAGATGATGAGCGATACTTCCGCCAATTCATTATTGAAGGTGCTGGAAGAACCGTTGAGCGACACAATTTTTCTTCTCACAACATCCCGAAAAGAGAAGCTCCTTCCGACTATTATATCCCGATGTCAAAGCGTGCGGTGCGATGTCCTGAAGGATGAAGAGATCGAACATGCTCTCCTCGAACGCGAGAACATCCCCTTGGATCAGGCGCAGCTCATCTCGCGTCTCGCCGGCGGCGATTATTCGTATGCGCTTGAAATGTTTTCGGAAAACGTTGCTTCACAACGCGCGGGGGCTGTCGAATTTCTCCGTTCAATCCTCAGCGGACGCAGTGTAAAACTGCTGGAAGAAATAGAAGAGCGTGTCGCTGAAAACGACAGGAAGGCCGTTGAACAGCTGCTGACAATGCTTCTTGTGTGGTTCCGCGACGCATTGATGATGAAAGAGCAATCCGGAGACGGGATCATCAATCAGGACCAACGCGAGGATTTGGGTCGATTTCTGGCTCGATTCAAGGATTCAAATTTTCCGGGGGCGATTGGCGCGGTCGAGCGGGGACTCGAACTTCTTCGGGGAAATGTGTATCTTCCATTAGTGCTGCTTTCCGTCTCAATCCAATTGAAGAGAATATTGTTGAATGCAGAATAAATTCAAGAGAATACTGGTGACAGCGGCTCTTCCGTATGCGAACGGGCCGATTCATTTGGGGCATCTCGCTGGTGCGTATATCCCTGCCGATATTTTTGTCCGGTACCAGCGGCTGCAGCATCGCGACGTTCTTTTTATCTGCGGCTCCGATGAGCACGGAGTTCCGATCACGATCACGGCGGACAAAGAAGGCGTGCCGCCTCAGGTGATCGTCGACCGTTTCCACGCCATGAATGCGGCCTCGTTTGCCAGCCTTGGCATCAGCTTCGATAACTATTCGCGGACATCGCTGCCGATTCACCACGAAACGTCGAAAGAATTTTTTCTTGACTTCTACTCAAAGAAAATTCTCAAAGAAAAACAAGAGCAGCAATTGTACTGTGAAGTGAACAAAATGTTTCTCGCCGACCGGTACGTTGAGGGGACATGCCCGGTGTGCGGATATGAGTCCGCGCGGGGCGACCAGTGCGAGAACTGCGGGACGTGGCTGAATGTGATTGAGCTTATCAACCCGAAGTGCAAGTTGTGCGGGACCACGCCGATTATCCGCAGCACGACGCACTTTTATTTGCCGCTGGGAGATTTTCAATCCCGTCTCGAAGACTACGTCCGATCCCATAAGGAATGGAAAGAGAACGTCGTTCATTATTGTGAGAGCTGGTTCAAAGAGAAATTGCAGGACCGCGCAGTGACGAGAGACCTGAATTGGGGCGTTCAGGTACCGTTAGAAAGTTTCCCGAACAAAGTCCTGTATGTTTGGTTCGACGCGGTTCTCGGATATATTTCTTCGACAAAAGAATGGGCGCAGCGGATCGGCAAACCGGAGAAATGGAAAGAGTACTGGCAGGATGAGGGGACGCAATGTATTGCTTTCATCGGAAAAGACAACGTTGTGTTCCATTGCATCGTATTTCCCGCAATGTTGATGGCGAAGGGGGGGTATATACTGCCGGACAATGTTCCCGCCAACGAATTTTTAAACCTTGAGGGGGGGAAGTTTTCAAAAAGCCGCAACAATGCGATCTATGTAAAAGATTTTCTGGCTACGTTCGAGCCCGATTTGCTGCGCTATACGATAACGACGATTCTGCCCGAAACCCGAGACTCGGATTTCTATTGGAAAGATTTTCAAGCGAAGAGCAACAACGAACTGGCCGATATCTACGGTAATTTTGTGAACCGAACGATAGCGTTCGCGGAGAAGAATTTCGGGGGCGCCGTTCCCTTCCGGGGCTCGCTCAATAATCGGGACAAGGAAATTCTCGATGTGCTTGCAAAGACACCGGCTGCCGCAGGGGCATTATTTGAAAAGTTCAAGTTTCGCGAAGGGACTGTCGAGGTGATGAACCTTGCGCGTGCCGCAAACAAGTATTTCAACGACAGCGAACCATGGAGGACGGTGAAAACCAACCCCGAAGAATGTGCGACTACCATCAATATTTGTTTGCAGATTGTCCGAAGCCTTGCTGTGTTGTTCGCGCCGGTTGTTCCGTTCTCTTCCGAGACAATATGGAAAATGATGGGCATGTCAACGTCGCTTTCGGATGAACATTGGTCGGAAGCCGGAGACCTTAAACTCGCAGCAGGCCATAAATTTCAGAAAGCACAAATCGTATTCAAAAAAATCGAGGATACTGTCATCGAAGAAGAATTGCAGAAATTGAAGCCGCCAAACGACGAACCGGGGCAACCGGTCGAAAAGAACATGCTCCCCCTCAAACCGACGATCTCCATCGAAGATTTTCAGAAAGTGGATCTGCGGGTTGCGAAAATTATCGCATGCGAATCCGTCCCGAAATCTAAGAAGTTGTTAAAACTGCAGGTTGAAATCGGTACGGAGCGGCGGCAAATTGTCGCAGGCATTGCCCAACAACGGAAGCCTGAAGATTTGATAGGGAAAACGATCATCGTTGTTGCTAACCTTGCACCGGCGAAATTAATGGGAGTTGAGTCGCAGGGGATGCTCTTGGCGGCTCAGGGCGAAGGCGATGCATTCGCATTGCTGACCGTCTCGAACGATGTTGAATCGGGGAGCTGGATTAAATAGTTGTCAAAAGAATATTTCGACTCTTAACTAAATATCTCAAGGATCAACAATGGAAAAAGTCTTACCGTATATCGAGTCCAACAAAGAGCGGTATCTTGCCGAATTAAAGGAGTTTCTTGCTATCCCAAGCGTCAGCTCGCAAAAAGAACACGATGGCGATACGCGAAGATGCGCTCAATGGGTGTCGGAACAGATGAAAAAAATTGGGATGGAGAATGTTCAGATTCTCCCGACCGGAGGTCATCCTGTTGTCTTCAGTGAATGGCTGCACGCCGCCGGAAAGCCGACCGTAGCTTTTGTACGGCCATTACGATGTTCAACCCGTAGACCCCCTGAATTTGTGGACATCGCCGCCGTTTGAAGCGACGGTTCGCGGCGAAAACCTCTATGCCCGCGGTGCGGCAGATGATAAGGGGCAGGTGCTCATCCATTTCAAGGCGGTCGAAGCGTACATGAAACAACATGGGGCTTTACCGGTGAATATTAAGATGCTGATTGAAGGAGAAGAAGAAGTTGGGAGCGAGAATCTTGACAGGTTTGTTGAAGAGCATACCGAGCTTCTCAAGGCCGATCTCGTTGTTATTTCGGATTCCGGAATGTTCGCAAAAGGAGTTCCGTCCATTTGCTACAGTCTGCGCGGACTCTCGTACATGGAAGTCGAAGTGACGGGACCGAACCGCGATTTGCACTCTGGGTCTTTTGGAGGGTCGGTCCATAACCCGGTTCAGGCGTTGTGCGAACTGATCGCTTCGCTCCACGACAAGAACGGAAAAATTACGGTGAAAGGGTTTTACGACGATGTCCGTCCGTTGACAAATGTCGAGCGCAATTCGTTTAAGAAACTTCCTTTCAAAGACAGGCAGTATGCAAAGGATCTTGGCGTGGCGCAATTGTACGGTGAAAAAGGGTTCACGACGCTCGAACGGGTATGGTCACGCCCGACGCTGGAATGCAACGGAATCTGGGGAGGGTACACCGGAGAAGGCGCGAAAACGGTTCTTCCCGCAAAAGCCTTCGCAAAAATTTCAATGCGGTTGGTGCCCGACCAGACTTCGGCAAAGGCGGCAAAACTTTTTGAGAAGCATTTCAAGAAGATCGCACCGAAGACGGTTAGCGTGAAAGTGCGGGCGTTGCACGGAGGCGAAGCTGCGATCACGCCGATCGACAGCCCCGGTGTGAAAGCCGCCGTCATTGCCCTTGAAAAAGGGTTTGGGAAAAAAGTCCTGTATCAGGGGGAAGGCGGGTCGATCCCAATTGTCGCTCAATTTAAAAAAGTTCTCGGAATCGACACCGTCCTCCTCGGTTTCGGATTGCCCGACGAGAACGCTCATTCTCCGGATGAATTCATCAACTTGAGTAACTTTTTCGGAGGAATTCGAACATCGGCCTATTTCTACGACGAACTTCCCGGCTTCTGGAAAAACAGGCAAAAGAAGAAATAACCTTTTCGAGGAGGATGAATAGGCTCCAACGGTGGGCGTGAATTCCAGAGTCCCGGTATTCGGCATGCTCTCTTTTGCGTTCTAGAAATTCGGTCGAAAACCTTGAATCTGTGTGGGACTCTGTGAATCTGGGTGATTCTTTGTGTAATAAAAATACTCTACCGCGCAGAAACGCAGAGGGGCACTGCAAGCCGCGGAAAAAAAACCAGAGTCGAATTTTTCGACCGCATTTTTAGAAGAGGCTCTCAAAACTGTTGAAACAATGAACGCCTGGCTACATCAACCGATGAACGTCGGCTTTTTCACATGAAAATTTATACCAAGACGGGGGACAGGGGAGAAACAGGGCTGTTCGGCGGAGACCGGGTGGCAAAAGACTCGCCGCGCATCGAGGCGTACGGCGCTGTCGATGAACTGAATTCGCTACTGGGGATCGTCCGTGCTCTGCGGCCGAACAAAAAGATCGATAATGTCTTGCAAAAGATTCAAAGCGATCTTTTCGTTCTTGGCGCAGATTTAGCGACGAGAAAAGCCAACAAGCGATCGCTCATTCCAAGGATTAGCCCATCGCACATCACATCGCTTGAGAAAGCTATCGACTCGCTTCAATTATTACTCCGGCCTTTGAAAACGTTTATCCTCCCGGGCGGGACCATTGCCGCTTCCCATCTCCATTATGTACGGACTGTATGCCGGCGCGCCGAACGTTCGGCTGTTCGCCTCTTTCGTTCGGAAGAAATCAACGAGAATGTCCTCGTATATCTCAATCGCCTCTCGGACCTCTTATTCGTGCTCGCCCGCTATGCAAATCATTCCGGAAAGAAGAAAGAACCGAAGTGGGAAAGCCCGCTGCCGAAGCGATAAAATGCAGGTCCCGGGAACGCCCTTTTTGCGGGGATCGGAAGCTTGTCGTACAATGGCACTCAAGAAGAAGGAGTTCCACGCTCAACGTTGTCCACACTTCTTGCATCATCCTGACTTGCCATAGTACGTTTTCGTTTGGAACGGTCTTTCGACCGTTCCACCCGTTACAAAATATTCCAAAACGCACCATTACTGTTTTGCTCTTCTCTCAATTTATCCTTATATTTCAGCCGATTGAGCGCCTAAGCGCCGATTATTCACAAAAGGAATTGTAATGTTAGATGTTTTAAGGAAAATATTCGGCAGCAAACACGAGAAAGATGTTCAGCAGCTCCTTCCGATTGTAGAAGAAATTAACCGCCATTTCGAATCTTACAAATCTCTCTCGGATGATGAACTTCGCGCAAAGACGGGGGAATTCAAGAAACGCATCGTTGACGAGACAACTGAAATTAATGCTCATCTCGAAGAGTTGCACGAGCGATTGAAGACGGAAATTCCGTTCGAAGAGCGGGAGAAGGTGTACGACGAGATTGACGATGGGGAAAAAGAATTACATGAGACGATAAAGGAAATACTGGACGAGATATTACCCGAAGCATTTGCAGTTGTGAAAGACACCTGCCGCCGTCTTGTTGGAGAAGTGTGGGACGTAGCCGGCAACAAAGTCTCATGGGACATGGTGCCGTTCGATGTACAGCTCATCGGCGGAATCGTGCTGCACCAGGGAAAAATTGCCGAGATGGCTACGGGCGAAGGCAAAACATTGGTGGCTACATTGCCGATGTATTTGAACGCTCTTGCAGGCAAGGGAGTGCATCTCGTGACGGTGAACGACTATCTTGCACTACGCGACAGCCAGTGGATGGGAAAAATTTTTGAGTTTCACGGCCTGAAGGTCGGCTGCATCCTCCAAAACCAGGATCCCCCCCAGCGCCGCGTGCAGTATGCTGCGGATATTACGTACGGGACAAACAACGAATTTGGTTTCGACTATCTTCGCGACAACATGGTCGGTACACCGGATGATATGGTGCAGCGCGGACACTACTATGCGATTGTCGACGAAGTTGACTCCGTGCTTGTCGACGAAGCGCGAACGCCGTTGATTATCAGCGGGCCGGTCGAAGTCGACGACCAGAAATTCGGCGAGATGAAGCCGCGCGTCGAACGAATTGTGGCAGCACAACGAAACCTTGTCGCAAAGATTGTCAGCGACGCGGAAACCATGCTCCAGGGTGAGAAGAAAAGGGACGAGGCGGGCATTCTCCTGCTTCGTGCAAACAGAGGAGCTCCGAAAAACAAGAAGCTTATCAAAATTTTTTCCGACGGTGCGTCGAAGAAATTGATGCAGGAGACCGAGTCAATCTATCTTGCCGAACAGTCGAAGCGCATGCATGAAATCGACGATGAATTATATTTTGCGATCGACGAAAAGAATCACTCCATCGACCTGACGGAGAAAGGACGTGAACTGCTTGCCGGCAGCACCGATAAGGATTTTTTCGTGATTCCCGACATCGGAACCGAGATGAGCCTCGTGGAGAACAATCACGAGATGGGTGTGGAGCAGAAGCAGGCGAAGAAAGATGAGATTAATAAGCTGTACGCGGAGCGGAGCGACAGGATTCACACCGTGCTTCAGTTGTTGAAAGCGTACTCGTTGTATGAAAAAGACGATGAGTACGTGGTGACAGAAGACGGCAAAGTGATGATCGTCGATGAATTCACCGGGCGATTGCTCCACGGGCGAAGGTATTCGGACGGCCTCCATCAAGCCATCGAAGCGAAAGAAGGGGTGAAGGTTGAACGGGATACGCAAACGCTCGCAACGGTCACGCTCCAAAACTATTTCCGTCTCTACAAGAAACTTGCCGGGATGACCGGTACCGCTGAAACAGAAGCGGGGGAGTTTTTTGAAATCTACAAGCTCGATGTCGTATCCATCCCGACAAACGTGAAAGCGATCCGGGAGGATTTCGAGGATGTCGTTTTCAAAACGAAGCGGGAAAAGTATAACGCCGTTATCGCAGAGATCGAGGAGATGAAGGAGAAACGGCGCCCGGTGCTGGTCGGTACGACAAGCGTCGAGGTTTCGGAGACGATCAGCAGGATGCTGAAGCGTAAGGGCGTTGCCCACAATGTATTGAACGCGAAGCAGCATCAACGCGAAGCGGAGATCATCCAGAACGCGGGTCTCCCCGGTGCGGTGACGATCGCGACAAATATGGCCGGCCGCGGAACGGACATCAAACTCGGTCCCGGAGTCCGCGACGTCGGCGGACTGCACATCGTCGGAACCGAACGCCACGAAGCGCGGCGAATCGACCGCCAGCTGCGTGGACGTGCAGGACGTCAAGGCGACCCCGGCTCGTCGAAGTTTTTTCTATCGCTTGAGGACGACTTGCTCCGGCTGTTCGGCAGCGACCGTATTGCGGGAATAATGGAGCGGATGGGACTGCAGGAGGGGGAAGTGATCCAGCACAGCATGATCACGAAGTCGATCGAGCGGGCGCAGAAGAAGGTCGAAGAAAACAACTTCGGGATACGAAAGCGGCTGCTTGAATACGATAACGTCATGAACCAGCAGCGCGAGGTGATCTACGCCAAACGGCGTCATGCGCTCCTCGGCGAACGATTGAAGGACGATATCTTTTCGATGCTCAGCGACTTTGTTGATGAACTTGTCGACGAGCACTATGAACACGGCGACCTTGCTCTGCTCAGAGACGAGTTGAGAGTTAATCTTCTTGTCGATTTCCCGATCACACCGGAACAGTTCCAGACGCTGGGGAAGGAGGGCGTAAAGTCTGAAGCGGTAAAATGTGCGTCGGAGTTTTACAGGCGCAAGGAAGAAAAAATAGGCGCAGAGATTATGGGGAATGTCGAACGCCTGGCGATGCTCCAGGTGATCGACGTCCGGTGGAAGGAACATTTGCGCGAGATGGACGACCTCAAAGAAGGAATCCATCTCCGTGCTTACGGCCAAAAAGATCCGATTCTCGAATACAAAGGCGAAGCGTTCAACATGTTCATCGAAATGATCGGCATGATTAACCGCGAGGCGCTGAACCTTGTCTTCAAGCTTTTCCCGGAAACAACCGAGCAAATGCCGATGCCGCGTGCGCGCCGTCCGCTCCATCGCGAACAATTGACGATGACGCACGATGCTGCAACCGGACTTGGATTCCACGCGAACCGTGAGCCGGTGGAGGGAAGCGACAATACCCGAGGCGCACAGCCTTCCGCCCCCAAAGTCCAACAGCTTCATGCGGGGGAAAAGATCGGAAGGAATGATCCCTGTCCGTGCGGGAGCGGGAAGAAATATAAAAACTGCCACGGGAAATGATACCATGAGAGACATAAAAAGATATTTCTCGCCTGGCGAAGCTATCCCTTTGGAATTGGCGCGAGCCGCACTATTTGGATTATTCACTCATGTTACGCAAAACATTTTTCAACACACCCCCGGCCCCTCTCTCCAACGCACAAGCCCTCGCCCAAGAGGGGAGTCCGGCGCAGGAGTCTCATGACCTCCCCTCTGTGTGTGGGCAAGCGTGTAAGAGAGAGGGGGTTGTCCCAAAGGGATGCCTTCGGCAAGGGGTGTGTCATGATGCGATTGAATTTTCGGTACGTGATGCAGAACATCAGTTATTCAGAAGTTTCAACATAGACTATCAACCCCTACTAACGAATTACTTGCCCGAAGGAATATGAAAAAAATCGAAGCTATCATCCGCCCTTTTAAATTAGACGACGTGCGCGAGGCGCTGTCCGAAATTGGTGTTAGAGGAATGACCCTGACGGAAGTAAAAGGGTACGGACGACAGAAGGGACATGCGGAAATCTATCGCGGTTCGGAATACCAGATAGATTTCCTTCCAAAAATAAAAATTGAGGTTATTGTTTCCAACGAGTTTGCCAATAAAGTTGTCGAGACGATATTGAAAGTCGCAAAGACGGGGCAAGTAGGGGACGGGAAGATTTTCATTTCATCGATCGATGAAGCCATCCGTATCCGGACTGAAGAGTCCGGCGAAGAGGCCATTTGAGGCATTCTTAACATCCTCAATTCGCGGTTGAGGCGCCACTCTACGCCATCCTGCAGAACTTTTCTGAGTGAGGCGAGTCACAGTTCTTGAAAGGAAATGTTGTGATTTTGCGACACTCAGTCGACCGAGAAGGAATGAATAATACCCTTTCGGCGTTCCTAGTACCTCCAAGGTGAATTACAATTTATTCGCATGTTTGATACGGCACGGGCAAAGCGACTCTGTATTCTAGTCCTCCTGGGAACAGCGGCGTGCCGAGACATTGGAGTTCCGGACGTTTGCCGGCAAAAAATTTCGCCGCGACTGCTAAACGAACTTTCAGATACCAGTGTCAAAGAAAAGAAGTACCGGGTCGTTATCAGGCTCAGTGATTCGACGGGGGTAAGGAGCGTTGCTCCGTCGATAGCCGTCGCAAGCAATTCAATTGCTACGGGTTCCCTGACGGCGGCTGAAATCCGAAAACTGTGTGTGCTTCAGCAAATTCAGTTTATCGACCTTCCCAAACAATATCACAAACTAGAACAAAATTAAATTGTAGGAAGCCCCATGAGACGTTTGACGCCTGCTGCAACGATGTTCCTTTGCTGTTTCTCAATTTGTTCATCGCAAAGCAATCCTCATGCCGCGACACAGGTCATACCGGACAATCGATTGCACGCAGTTCGCCATTCTAACGGCGGCAGTGTTGTTGCGGGAAGATTTCGTGCAGGGGCCGCCATGACGGGTAATAAAGATGGGAAGTACCGGATCATTGTGTACTCAAACAATATACAAGAGGCGTTACAAGTCGGTGTACAGCCGAGGACGGTCACGAATGAGTTCTTTACCACGGAAGCGACACTCGACCAAATTGCCCGGCTTTCGAAGTTGGGAAGTGTGAAGCGGGTTGCCCTGGCAAAAAAATACAAACCTTTGCTTGACAGAAGTGTTCATGAAATCCACGCGGATTCGCTCCGTCTCGGAAAATATAACGGCACTTCGTACACCGGCAAGGGTGTCATCATGGGGTTTGTCGACACAGGAATCGATTGGAAACACCTCGATTTTCGCTCAACCGCTGATACAACCACGTCGAGAATTTTGTGGATATGGGACCAAACGGCGACAACTGCCGGAAAGTCTCCCGCAGGCTTCGCAAGCGGGACGGAGTACAGCCAGGCAAATATTAATAACGAGTTAGGAAGTTCGCCGCTCCATCTTGTGAAAGAAACTGACAGCGACGGTCACGGCACTCACGTTGCAGGAATAGCTGCCGGCAATGGCTCATCGTCAGCGAGCGGGTATATAGGAGTTGCGCCCGATGCTGACATCATTTTTGTAAAGACAACATTTCAAGATGCCGATATTATCGACGGCATCACATACATCAGACAAAAAGCAGCGGTTGCGGAAGAGCCATTCGTTATCAACTTAAGCCTCGGTTCGCAAGATGGTGCGCATGATGGAACCGATCCTATGGATATAGACATCGATACAGTTCTTGCGGCCACTTCGGGAAGCGCAATTGTTGTTGCTGCCGGGAATGAGGGATCGGAAGCGATCCACGCAGATAGTACAGTCTCGACCGGCGGTTCCATTACGTATCAGTTCTCGATCCCCGCATACACGGCGTCGGGCCTCGCACAGAACGATTACGTTACGTTTGACTTGTGGTATGAAGAGGAAGATCAGTTAACTGTTTCTGTGACCAGCCCGAGGGGATCGGTGGTTTCGGCATTGTCCGGTTCTGACATAGTTTCCACAGAGACCCCAGATGGTGATGTAGAAATTGATAACGCTTCTAATGGGGTATATTCGGCGAACAGCTTGAACGAATGCGCAATTGACATCTTTGACGCCGTTGCAAGTACCCCCCCTCGCGCGGGATTGTGGCAAATTAAAATTTCAGGCGTGTCCGTGGCACAGGGAGGGGGCGCGTTTGATATCTGGCTCAGCGACGCCAGCATGTCGGGATCTGATGGTTCAACTCCTGTATTCACATCCGGTTATTCATTTCGGAAGCTTGTTGGCTCGCCCGGAACTTCGAAGAAGGCAATTACTGTCGGTTCGTACATAACAAGATTTACATGGGACTCTATTGACGATACTACTTGGGCTTTTGCCCCCTCAGACAGGACGGGTAACTATTCCACCTTCTCCAGCATGGGGCCCACAAGAGATGGAAGGCAAAAGCCGGATTTGTGCGCTCCCGGAGAAGTGATTGTCTCTGCGCTTTCCAAGGATACATCGCCGGTACCGGATCCCTCATTGATTGTCCCCGACGGCAAGCACATTGTTATGGAAGGGACGAGCATGGCTACTCCTCATGTTGCCGGTGTCGCAGCGTTGATGCTTCAAGCCAAGCCATCTTCGACGTCCGATCAGTTGAAGAACGCGATGATATCATCTGGAAGAAAGGATGCATTTACAGGATCCTCGCCCACCCCTCTGTGGGGCTACGGAAAAATAGATGCCACCGGTTCGATGGGAACCGTTCTTTCGGTCAGGAGCGTACCAAATACGCTGCCGAGGAATTTTTCTTTCGAGCAGAATTATCCTAATCCGTTTAATCCCTCGACACAAATACAGTATACGCTTCCGGAAAACTTCAAAGGAAATGTTTCCTTAACTGTTTTTGATGTTCTCGGCAAAAAAGTTACTACGCTTGTGAACGAACAACAAACTGCGGGAACGTTCTCTGCTACGTGGAATGCGGCGTCTTCCGCCAGCGGGGTATACTTTTGTATCCTGCGGGCTGGGAGTTTTTTCGATGTGAAGAAGATGGTGCTAATGAAGTGATGTTGCGTAAAACAAAGAATTATCCACTAAGTTCACGAAGGACACTAAGAGAATCTATTTCTCCGGGTCGTTACCAAATAAATTCTTTATGACATCAAGTAATAACTTGAGCCTTCTGAATAATCTCGGAAGGGCTTAGCTCGAAACAATTTTTCAGATGTTTCAACTCGTATATAGCGGATTTAAACCTTCGTGTTTCTTCGTGTTCTTAGTGGATACTTGCATCGCACAATGAATACTACTTCTGTCTAGATTCAAACGATCAGCTTCCCCCTCGTCCTACTCGATACCGAGCCTCCGAAAGATGTGTTGACCAGCCTGTATTTCCTTTTCAGACCTCAGGAAAACCTTCGAAACGCCAAGAAGATACATTGTGCCGTTCGCAGAATCGGCACTCAATGCCGAGGAAAAAAGCGACAATGCCGAGAGGGTATCTCCGACCAAGAGATCGGTAAAGCCGCAATGTATTTTTGCGTCGAATCGTTCCGGAGCGAGGTCGATTTGTTTTCTAAAATCCTCCAAAGCTTTCTGGAAATTCCCCGACTGCAGGAATGTAAATGCGCGGTTGCCATAGGCTTCCGCATAGTCGGGGTTCAATCTCAATGCACGATGATAATCGGCAAACGCTAAGACATAGTTGCCGGTTTTGGCAAATGCGTTTGCGCGGCTGTTTAACGCCTGCGAGAATGAGGGATTCAATTCCAGCGCTTTTGAAAAAGCAGTTTTGCCGCTGTCAAATTTGCCGTACTTATTCCAGGCTATTCCGAGATCGTACAACGCGTTGGGGTCCGAGGGGCGCAGTTGAGTCGCGCGCGCAAAATCACTGATTGCGCTGTCGATATCAAGTGCATCGAGATGGACGAGTCCGCGATTGACGTACGATTGCTCATCGTTCGGCGCCAGCTCGACCACCTTGTTCAAATCCGCCAACGACTTTTGTATGTCGAATTTGGAGTAATAATACATTCCCCGTTTTGTAAGAATGAAGGTGTTCGCGGGATTTTCATTATGTGCTTCGGTCCAAAAAGTGGGGTTATCTTTCCAATATCCACACGTTGAGCGTCCGCTATACGCAAGAGCCGCAACCGCGCAGCCGCATACCGCATACGCTCCCCACAATAACCGCTGATGCTTGTCGAGTTTAGATAATCCAAGATCGATCAGATTACCGATAATCAAAAACAGACCGACTGATGAGAGGTACAAAGCATGATCGGATAATGCCCAATCGCCATCCGCGCGCCCTGTGAATACTGCGATGCTCATGATTGAAAAAAACGTAAACCCGTAAAAAATAATCGGGGAGCGTTTCTTGTTCCAGATGATATAAACTGCAAGAACAAGCAATATCAACGGATAGATCGATTCCCCATAGATGAGTGATTTTTGCGCGATCTCATCTGCAGAAGCCACAAGGTTATTGTGGAACGGATATACTACCCTTACCATTCCTTCGACAACGCCGAGCCTAATCATCGTGATAGAGTCATACACCAATTGCAAAAGGTAATTCGATCCACCCCTACGAACGGCTCCGAAAAGGAATGCAGCACCCCAAAACAAAAGAATGACTCTTTTTTGTTTCACATGTGCAAAGCTGATTTTCGAGTCAATCACCATATCCACGCCGATGAGTATAAGCACTGGCGTTAGCGCCGGTGCTCCAATCAGATAGAACAGTGCAGAAAACAAAATGGTCAGACCCCAGAAATAGGATTTCCCTTCTTGTTTGAACCGAAGATAGCTCAGGCACGTAAGCAAAAGGAAGAACGTCGACGTAATCACGATTTGTGTGCTCAGCCATGCAACTGTTTCTACTTGGATTGAATGGATAGCAAACAAAATACTGACGATCAAGGCAAATCGATCTGAATTAAACAACCGGCGAATAATGAAGAAGAGTAAAACAGCGTTCGCGGCATGCAGTATCATGCTCAACGCATGGAACAGGAAATAGCCATACTCGCTGAAACTGCGCTGGAAGACTGTGAATGCCAACGCCAATGGCACATAATCGGGCTGTGAAAAGATCCCGGCCTTCCCCTTCATCACCGCGGAAACCGCGTTAAATAATTCGCCGTCATTCCAGTTGATGATGTGGTTGAACAACGTCGGATAGTAGGTAACGATGGAAATTGTTACTAAAAAATATGCGATCGCAATGCTTAATGTTCTTTTGTTCACCGGCGAAACCTCTTATCTGAATATTGTGCGGCTGCTTTCGCATCGAGAATAGCTCTCGTTGAATCTCCAATCATCATGAACAATGTACTCCGCTGTGCATAATACGGGATCGACGCGGGGGCTTTGACTAATTGTCCGCTGATTTTCGTGATCGCGGCATTCACGCTATCGATCGAAAAATTAATACGTGCAACTAATGAATCACTCTTTAACCTCGGTTGATTGCTGATTGCGGCTGCGAGGTCCATCATGGCACTCCCATAATTTCGGAGATCAACCTCGGCACATGCTTTCTGGTATAATGCCTCGACATGATTCGGGTTGATTGCTAATGCCGTTTCGAAGTACCGGACGGCAGTAACTGGATCCTTGCGCGAATGCAAAACTACATACCCGATACTGTACGGCGCGTCGGCGAATAGCGGGTCCCGAATTTCCGAAGAGCGGTAATCTGATAACGCACTGTCGATTGTACCAAGATGGTAATACGCCGATCCTCTGTTGTAGTACAGGCTCGCGACATCGTACCCCAGCGTCATTGCCCGGGTGAAATCGTCTACCGCTTCACGGTACAGCTTCAAGCCGCTGTGGGCGTTTCCCCTGTTGTAAAATGCTTTGGCATTGTCCGGACTGATCCCGATGAGTCGATTACAATCTTCCAGCGCACCCGAAAAATCATCATTCTGTATTTTTGCGTTCGCCCTGTTTCCATACGCTATGCCGATATGATCGTTCTTCTCAATCACGTCGTTAAAAAGAGTGATGCTGTTGCTCCACACTCCTATTCTTCCTACAGAAATAACGAAGAGGCTGAGAATGAAGAGACCGCATGGAATTGCTTTGGTGCTCTTTGTCGCGGGGGCATATACTGACAGACGCGTTTCGATGAACTCCGCAAACTGGAAGAAGAAAAAAGCGATGCCGATAATCGGAATATAGAGGTAGCGGTCGGCAACGAGAGATGCATTGTTAAACGGTACTAGCTGGAGAACGGGGGATAACGCGACAACATAGAATATCAACCCTGGAAAGAGGTTCGTCGATTTCCTTTTCAGCAGCCACAGCGCTGCGATGATAAGCATGAGGAAAAGCGGGGCAGCATAATATGCCCACGGAAGCATGTTATTCAGAAGCGGAGGATAGGCATAGCAGGACGAAAGGCTGAAAGGGAGTGCCGATTTCCAAACGTAAAATACAAGTTGATACGCTACAAGCAAGATTTGCTGCACCGTTGAATAATATTTCAGCGGCGGAACTGCGTTATTGTTTTGACTCTTTATGAAAAAAAGAGCAAACGCTATTGCGCCGATGAGGAATGGAATGACCCTGTACACTGCTTTCAGGTCGAGCTTCTTGGAGCTCCAGAATTCCACCAAAAAGATGACGGCCGGCAGCGTGACTGCGGTCGGTTTCGAAAAGAGTGAGCATGCAAAAAAGAACAGGGACAGGATGTAGAGGCTCGTCTTTTTCTTATCGTTCCATTGAAAATAGATCACCAACGACGCGAGATAAAAGAAAGTGTACAGTAATTCCTTCCTTGCTGAAATCCAGGCCACCGATTCTACCTGCAAAGGATGGAGGGCAAATACGGCAGTTACGAACAATGCCGCGCTATCGGACGGCAGGACTTTTCGGAGAAACACGAAGACCAATACAATATTGAGCAAATGCAAGAGAATGTTCGTCGCATGAAATGTCCAGGGCGAACCTTCCCCCGATTTCCAGTCGAGACTATACGTTGCCATCGTCAACGGATGATACATGTATTTGGCGGTCGGATGGAAAAGGCGGGCGAGCGATTCGAGCGAGAGTTGGTGTATCGCGGGATTGTTTGTTACATGGATATCATCGTCCCAATTTGTGAACTGGTATTCGATCGACGGAAGGAACACGATGCATGCCGCAGCAATGATGAGGAACAATCCTATTCGAGTCGATGCAGGCATTGTTTTTTTCATCGGAATAGGTATCCCCGGTAAAGCAATTGGTAGATGCCGTCAAAATACACCAACCCTGAATTCAATCCAATATAAACCGATGGCAGACAAAGATTGAGACCGAAGAGGAGTTGAAGATTTTTTTCCGAGATCAGTGTATATCTCTTTACATACACCAATGCGAAAAGGAATGCTAAAAATGCGAACGCCATCAGACGGGTTGTGTCGACGCCAAAGATCGTTGCAAGTATTCCGGGCAGCAGGAACAACAGCAGACGTTTCAGTTCAACGGAATGTGCGAAGAGTGCTGCGAAGAAAACCACCCACAGAAGCTTATAGGAAATCACGATTCCGCTAAGTTCCCGCAACGGATGCCCGGCAAGCCATGCAAAGCCTGAAAGCCCGCCGACGGTTCTGACATCGACGAGCCTTCCAATATCAAAACCAAAACTCATCAGCCAGAATAAGGCATATACGGCGGCTACAACACCGACCCATGTCTTTTCTTCCTTTGAAAAGTACAGCAACGCTACGACGATAAACAGCACAATGCTCACTTCATGAGCAAAAAGAGCCAGCGAGACCGCTGCAATCTTTGGCATCGTGCCCATCGGTACAATCACTACGATAAGAGCGATGAGCAATGAGATTTGCTCGGTGTATCCGGGGGATTGAAATTGAGTGATTATAAAGGAGGCGCCTGCAATAGAAATATTTTCTAATAGTGTCGTATGGATGTTATTTACTTCAAAAAACAAGAGCGTAAAAAAAATTAAACAGAGCGTCGCCAAAAGGCTAAATGCATGAAACAGGAGAGGGCCTTTGAACTGTACAATATACGCCAATGCGGGCATCAGCAGGCGCTGATATATTTGATTGCTGGCATCGTAGAAATTAAATGGATCCTTGCTCATCTCCCCGTATCCGACTCCCATAATGCCAAGTTTAACTGGGACGACTAATAGCCCGCTGATTAAAAAAACAGAGAGAGAATGTTTGAAGAGTTTTCCTAACTGGATCTCCGTTTTCCGCGCGGAAAAAAAATCTGCAACCGGACGAATAAGAACATAGATCAGGATGGCCGTTGAAAGAAGAAATATGAGCCCCCGAACTGAATTCAGAGCATAAGAAAACTGAGTGCTTCCGAATACCGGCAGGTTAAGTGGTGCGGGGGAATGAAGTATCCAACTTTTGACAAATTCTGCAGGAGTATGAATGACAGCTGACGCAGCAATTATTGAACAGACGACTAATGTCGGTTGTTTACCGGCTAAAAATTTTGACAATCGCGATTCGAGCATAGCGCAAATCTAAGAGAATTTGCTTTAAATACAACTGTAGGAAGAATTCAGTAATGACTCAGTTTGATAGATTTTCCGGGTGGGACAGGCATTCTTGCCTGTCAGATAGGTCAGACAAGTTCCGAAGGAATGGCTTCGCCAAATGTCTGACCTACAGATACTTTGAACTTTAGTCACTACCGAAATTTCAAATTCCTTGTGCTCAAATTAAGGAACTCACAACCCTGTCTCCTCGTCTTCAAGATTTGATACCTCTATTTCGAGTCAATACGGTATGACGGATCGATTATCGTTAGAATAAGTAAACCTAAATAGTCAGGTAAAAATGACCTGTAGTCGGTAAAAAATCCTTTTTCCAATCGAAAACAGATAAAACAGTCATATTTTTTGATAGTTCTGGTTTGGCATGGTAAATGAGAGAATAGAAAACATAAATAAAACACCAACACTTCCAAATTCAACCATCTACTAAAATAATTTCTCTTCTCGAAAGGAGACAAATATGGGACAGCAACAACTTCTTCTGATAATTTTGGGCGTTATCATCGTCGGTATTGCAGTAGCCGTCGGTATCACAATGTTTCAGGACAACGCAGTGGACCAAAATCGAAGCGCCGTGATCGCAGATTTAACGACATTATCAGCCAAAGCACAGCAATATTATGCAAAGCCGGTAAGCCTTGGCGGAGGTGGAAACTCATTTGTCGGTCTTACAGCAGACGCAACAGGTATTGGAATTTTAGCGTCTACCGCATTCACGAACAATGCCAATGGGACATACACTGTAAAGACAGCGGGAACCGCGACTACGGTCGTTCTGCATGGCGTTGGCAAGACCGCCCTCAACGACGGTTCGTTCTGTTCGTATGATATGACGGTGACGAATCAGACACAAACGCCGACAAAGCTCAATTAATATTTACTTAAATTAACCTGACAAGCATATCATTTAATTAATAAACTTAATATAATCGGAGGTTTTTTATGGGACAGCAACAGCTTCTTTTGATCATCTTGGGTGTTATTATCGTCGGAATCGCAGTGGCCGTCGGTATCACAATGTTCCAGGATAACGCAGTGGACCAAAATCGAAGCGCCGTGATCGCAGACTTGACGACATTGGCAGCTAAAGCGCAGCAATATTATGCTAAACCGGTAACCCTTGGAGGAGGCGGAAACTCATTTGTCGGCCTTACAGCAGATGCAACTGGCCTTGGTATTTTAGCGTCTACTGCATTTACGAACAATGCCAATGGAACATACACTGTAAAGACGGCGGGAACCGCTACTACGGTCGTTCTGCATGGCGTTGGCAAAACCTCACTCAGCGACGGATCATTCTGTTCGTATGACATGACGGTAACGAATCAGACTCAAACACCAACTAAACTTAATTAACATTCTCTTTGTCTAAAGAGTCCAATTAACACTATACTCATTAATAATTGCAGGAGGTTTAGATGGGACAGCAGCAACTTCTTCTGATCATCTTGGGCGTCATCATTGTCGGTATCGCAGTAGCGGTCGGTATCACAATGTTCCAGGATAATGCAGTAGATCAAAACCGAAGCGCAGTCATTGCTGATTTGACTACACTTTCGGCAAAGGCGCAACAATATTACGCAAAGCCGACCACCCTTGGTGGAGGTGGAAATTCATTTGTTGGGCTTACGGCCGATGCCACTGGTTTAGCGTTGCTGGCATCCACCGCTTTTACGAACAACGCAAACGGTGCGTACACCATTAAGACGGCAGGAACCGCAACAACAGTTGTTCTTCACGGCGTAGGAACAACAGCCTTGACCGATGGGTCGTATCCTTCGTACGATATGACGGTGACTAATCAGACCCAAACGCCGACGAAACTTAACTAATGATGAAAGGGATCATTGGAAGGCAGGCATACACGATTTACGGCGCATGCCTGCTTTCCTGTTTTTGGGTCGGTCGGGATATTTCGCATAATAAGGACGATGACGATCTGATATTGGAGCAGCCCTTTTAGATGTCTAGAAGCTCTAAAGTCAATCCTGGAATTGCGTTAGAGGCATGTGAACGACCGTATATTTGAGAATACGTGTTCTCCCGTATAGTAAGTTTGTTCAATAATTGTATTTTAAAGAAACGATAGATCCAAGAGAATGTCAGCCGGAGACATAAGAAACAATCAATAATTCCGGTTAAATGTATGCAGAACCGAAGGGCATACGCAGGGTCTAAAGTTTCTTGATTTTTGATTGTATCAAGTGTATTTTCTGGTTCAGCGCCTGTTGAGATTTGCTTAATTCCTTAAACTAATTAAACCTAATTTAACTTCTTATGGGATCGCAACAGCTTCTTCTGATCGTGTTGGGGTTGATTATCGTTGGGGTCGCCGTAGTGGTAGGAATTGGGATGTTCCAGGATAATGCTCTTGACCATAATCGAGCTATGGTGATCGCGGATTTGAAAACGCTGGCCTCAAAAGCCCAGCATTACTACGGCAGGCCGATGACGATGGGGGGAGGCAATAATTCGTTTGTGGGATTGACCGCCGATGCTCGCGGGATCGGTATGTTGGCAGGTACCGCGTTCACAGATAATGCGAATGGGACATACTCCATTATGTCTGACGGGACTAATACTGAAGTTGATCTTCAAGGTGTGGGGAAAGTTAATCTGCCCGACGGATCATTCCCGACTTACGAAATGGCTGTTGGTAATCTGACTCAGACGCTGACGAAAATCAACTAACTTCTGCTGCAAGCCCTCGCAACCATGTGTATTGGGAAACCATCTTTGGAAGATACGCATGGGTTATCAGTATCCCCTTCTCAATATTCTTTGAATTTTATCGTACTGTGAGAGGTCGGATGAAATTGTCTTATCTGCATCTCGGTACTTGATACTTGGGAAAAAGGCGGCACTCGGACTTGCTCCGGTGCTACTCCATATCGGCGGCAGTTGATTTTTGTCAGCGCCGGTTGTATCTTTTCAGTGTAGGATCCACTGCAGCGGCAAAACGGCAAACTGCAGACGTGCTAGAATCATCATCGCAAGAGGGTACACACTATGCCAGAGTTTCGGATTGAAGGTCTTTCCATGGCGGGCAAACCGATCCAGGGAATGATCAATGCAGAAACTTTAAAGCTTGCTAAAGAGCGAGCGGGGCAAATGGCTCGGGAGCGGAAGTTTAAATTGACGGGGGTGCGTGTCCGTTCCACATTCCTCTACCGGGTAAAGAAGGGGGAAGAAAAAATTGACGGCGAACAAAAAGCTTTCACAAAACAAGAAGTGCAGGATGCCCTCTCGAAGATGGGGTACCAAGTTCTTTATGTTCGGAAGAAACTTTTTGACAAGGCGGGCGCTGTACCGTTGACGGAAGTTGTTTCGTTCGTCCGTGTGAGCGCGGACTTAATCAGACAAAAACTTCCTTTCAACGAGATGATGCAGCTGCTCATCAACGACATCCCAAACAAGAACCTCCGGGAATGCATCCGCGACATCAACCAGGAATTGAAACAGGGGAAGGACAGCGAAAAGGCGTTCGTCAAACACGAGAAGGAATTGGGTAAATTTGCCGCCCACATGCTCGGCCTTGCCTCAAAGAGCGGCAACATGGGAGAGATCTACGAAAGCACGGCCAAGTTTCTTGAGCGCAATGCGGAATTCAAAAAGAACTTGAAGAGCGCCTTGATCATGCCGATCGTAACGCTCGTCATCCTATTCTTCGCGGTCGGATACTATGTCGCGTACATTTTTCCCGCTACGGCAAGCTTGTTCGTCAAATTCAAAATCGAATTGCCGCCGATGACAAAAGCGACGCTGAAGATGAGCGACTTCATCGTCGATAACATCGTTTATATTATGCTCGCTTTCGCAATTCCGCTGCTTGCGTTTTTGAGGTTTGCGACGACGGAGAGGGGAAGATTTTTCCTCGACCAATATTTGTGGAAGGTTCCCGCGATGGGCGACCTCTTGCATAAGACAAGCATCGAAATTTTCTGCCGGGTGTTTTATGCTCTCTACTCCGGGTCTGGTGAAAATATTGAGGTTATTAAGATGGCGGCTGAAGCCTGCGGCAACAAGTATATGGAATACCAGATTAAGACCATTGCTCTTCCGCTGATGGTTGAAAAAGGAATGAACATCACCGAAGCGTTTGAGGCAACGGGCGTATTTACAAAAACTGCTATTTCGCGTTTCCATTCCGGAGCAGAAACAGGTACCGTGAAGAATACCGCTCTCCAGCTCGCGGATTATTATGAAAAAGAAACCGGCTACCGAATGAGGAATGCGATCGATTTGATTCAGCTCGTCATCTCGATGATTATCATGGTCGTCCTCACGGCATTGACCCTTGTTTCTTCCGAGACGGCAACAATAAAGCCCAAGCCGCCGGGTGGAGGAGGAATGCTCATCCACGTCGTCCACATGTTTCGGTCCTTCATCTAATCGTTTTTGAGGGAAGGAAAATCATCCTATGCCCGATGTAGACATCACTGATAAGATCGGTTACACACTCCTGAAAAAAGGGATTATCGATTACGAGACCCTTGAAAAATCGTTGAGGGTCAAAGAATCGGAAACCAACAAAAAAGAGCGTCGTAACCTCGGCCAGATTCTCGTGACCGAATTTAACGCAGACCACGATGCAGTCTTTCGTGAAGTAGCGAACCTCTACGCATTTCGTGAGATTTATCTCGCCGACGAAGCCATCGATAAAACGCGCATCGAGTTCATTCGAAAGCTTGTCGACGGGTTGCAGGAATCGTACCGTGATCTGCTTATCCAGTCGAAGATGCTGCCGCTGAAATTCGACGAGAAGCAGCCCGACAAACTGATCATCATCTGCACCGACCCGACCGACAGAAACATCCCCGTTATCGCGAGAAATTTTAACGCCAAGAAATACGAAGTGACGTATGTCCGGTTAAAGGAATTGCAAAACCTTCTTGAGCAGGTTATCCCTCCGCAAAATGAATTTCTCAAACTGCTGGAAGATAATCAGATAAGCGTCGATACAAGTCAGGACGATGCTTCGGTCGATGAGGAAGCGCTCGAAGCGGAAATCAGCAAAAGCGCGCTTGCCAATTTGATCGAAGGCTGCATCGTCGAAGCCGTGCGCAGGGACGTCAGCGATATTCACATTGTTCCCTCCGAAGGCAACGTGACAAACTTCTTGTTTCGTGTAGACGGTAACCTGCAGGTGTGGCACCGACAGGAGAACACGCTCCCCGAAGCGGTACTGGCGGTGGTCAAAGACAGAACAAAAAATGTCGATCGTTTTGAACGTGAAATGTCGCAAGACGGATTTATACAGCGTGTCATCGACGGCCACCAAATGCGATTCCGCGTTTCAATCATGCCGATCGTTACGACGGAGTTCAAACATAAGTTCGAAAGTGTTGTCATCCGCGTGCTTGATGATCGCAAAGTAATCACCGACCTCAACAAGCTGGGGTTGCAGGGTCCGGCGCGCGCATTCTTCGATAAAGCAATCACGAAGCCGCAAGGCATAATTATTCTAACGGGCCCGACGGGGTCCGGTAAATCTACGACGCTGATCGCCGCACTCTATCAGGTAATCGACCCGACGGTCAATGTTCTCACTATTGAAGAGCCCGTCGAGTATATTATTAAAGGTGCACGTCAATTGAAGATCGGTCCAAAAATGTCCTTCGAGGATTCGATCAGAGGAATATTGCGTCACGACCCGGACATTGTTCTTGTCGGTGAAATGCGCGATAAGATAACGGCCGAAACTGCAATTAAACTTGCGAACACCGGGCACTTGGTTTTTTCGACATTGCACACGAACGATGCTCCGAGTGCGATAGCTCGTTTGTACAAGATGGGCATCGAGCCATTCCTGATTGCCTACGCAATCAATATTATCGTCGCGCAGCGCCTTATTCGAACATTGTGCAAGGTCTGTAAGCAGCCGATTGGCCAGGAAGATTGGGGTGACATGCTGAAATTTGGTTTCACGGAAGAGGAACTTCGCACTCATCAGTTTTACAAAAGCGCGGGCTGCGACAAATGCAATGGAGGCTATAAAGGCCGTGCTGCTATCCATGAAGCGTTATTTTTCTCGAAGGCAATTAAGAATATCATTCTGAATGCCGGTGATAAGGTAGACGAAAATGCCATTCGCGACCAGGCTGCAAAAGATGGCATGTGGACTCTGCGTCGATCGGGCATGGAACGAATGAAGGAAGGTATGACCACGCTCGAAGAAGTCATTTCCACCACAACTGAAGATGACTAGGGCAACGTCTTCCTTTTCACATTAAATGTAATTTTTACGCTAACAAAAATACCGATTTGCAGAGCATCGCCAGAAGAATAAATTAAAAGGTCGAAATCCAGCTATTTTGTGGCAAAGAATTTTTATTTGTTCTGGCACGGAGATTGCAAATATACTCATTGCGCCGAATATTCAAAGGACGTTGCAGTGCTTTCCACCACAACATTTTTCCCATCGCAAGCATATATTGACCTTGTCGCTGGAAAAGGGTCGGTGCGGTTGTTCGTGTATAAAGAAATGGATTTTTTCGGAGGATAAGTTATGGGAACAGGTCAGACGCTTCTAACGATCATGGCGATGCTCATGTTGAGCAGGCTGATCTTGTCGGTCAATACCAACACAGCGCAAAACGGAGCTTCGATTGAAATGGCCGCATATCGCATCACTGGATCGTCTTTGGGTTTTTCCATAATTGAAGAAGCATCTGGATTGGCATTTGACCAGGCGTCAGTTGCTTCCAACATTACCTCTACGTCGCAGCTTTCCACCACTCTCGGCCCTGAAAGTGGAGAGGTATACCCAAACTACAACGACTTTGATGATTTCAACGGCCTTGTGAAGATTGACACCGTAGCGAACTCTGCCGTGTTTAAGACGACCGTAGTGGTTCAATACGTCACGGTTTCCGGCAGCAATATCGTCGTTTCTTCTACCCCGACGTACAGCAAGCAAATTACTGTCAAAGTATCCAGCCCTTCCATGAGCGATACGTTGATATTCCAGGACGTTATGAGCTATTGGTATTTTCGGTAAATGGTGCGAGGAGGCAAGGAAATATGGGTTCGCAAGTAATTCTCGATCTTATTTCATCGTCGTTTGTTTTTGGCACGCTGTTGGTCATGGCGCTTCGTTTGAACGGGAGCGTGACCGAGAACCTTGAAACGTATAACGGCGAAGTTATCGTGCAAGATAATATGTGCGATGTCGTAAACATGATACAGTACGATTTCCGAAAGATTGGGTACTGTTTGGACCCTACCCAATTGCCGGATCCAACAAAAGCAATTATTTACGCCGACACAAGCTCAATAAAATTCTATACCGATCTGAGCACTGCTGCAAACCCTTACGGCGATGGGGTCCTGGATATTGTGTACTATTATCTCGGCCCGACAAGCGAGCTTTCAATGACTCCAAATCCGAACGACCGGATTCTCTACAGGGTTGTGAACAATGCGCCCCCCAAAGGATCGAACCTGGGAGTCACAAAATTTAGTCTGATGTACTTTGGCGCATTGAATGACACATTACCGACGCCCGTTGCAAATCCCGGCGCAATTTGGTCTATGCAGATCACTGTTCAAGTGCAGAATTATTCGATGGCGTCGCTTCAATACAACACTGCGAAATTCGATAATCCAATTACACAATCGTATTGGAGACAAATGCGTTTAGTGTCGCGGAACTTAAAGAACCGCTAGACAGGAGCATGTACGTATGGGACGCAATGCAATTTTTCTCGTGATGGGGTTTACGTTGATCTTTGTGATGACTGGAAGAAACCTCTCAAGCATGGGCACGACCGCGTTTTTGACGGCGATCAACTACTATGAGAATACGCAGGGACATAATATAGCGGAGGTTGGAGCGAATATTGCATGCAACCAGATTTTTCTGAATCCAAGTTGGCGTGCAGGATACAGCAACGTTTCCTTCGGTGGAGGGACTTTTTCTGTAACAGCGACAAATGTTTCAGGCACTAATTATGTGCAAATGGTCTCAACAGCGACCTATCAAGGGTCGACGTACCAGGAGATCATTCTTCTGCAGCCAAGCGGATTCGCTAAATTTGGTTTTTGGGGAGGTACTGGTGCCTCTGCTGCTGCGTGGGAAACCGGCGATACGGTTACGGGGCCAATGCACGTCGATGCAACGCTAGAAACGTACGGCAGGCCTGTGTTCACTGGAAAGGTCACAACGAAGACTGGATGGAATAATTTGCTCCCTCCCCAGATGCCGTATTTTAACGGCGGCTATGAAACAGGTGTCAGCCTTCCACTTCCGACAACCGCCTTTCCGACATTGGACTCCACGGCAAAATCGAATGGGTACAAAGAGACCGGCTCGGATATGTATCTCCAATTTAATGCGAACGGAACGGTGACCTATAAGATCACATCAACAGGAACAGCCACGACCGTTCCACTCACGACGCTTGCCCCCAACGGCGTTCTGGAGGTGGATAAAGGTAACATCTATATTCAGGGGACGTTGAACGGCCAAGTTACGATTGTGGCAAATAGGAGTTCTGGTTCTACAGGGGGACAAGTGTACGTTCAAAACAATATGGTATATAACAACGACCCTCGAGTCAATCCTTCTTCCACGGATATGCTGGGTATCGTTTCAATGGGAGATGTCACGATAATGGACAATGCAGCGACTACCTTCAACCTCATGGGTTCTGTGTACAGCCAAACAGGGGGATTGGCAGTTACAGACTACAATTCGAGAAATGCCGGCGTGCTTAACGTCATAGGAGGCATGATTGTCCAGAACCTTTATGCGACTTCCAACGGCGGTACGGGGTCTGCGAGAAGAGGATACAACCTTTCCCTTCAGTACGATAATCGATTCTTGGTCAGTTCTCCTCCTTCGTTTCCAACCACCGGAACCTATGAGATTCTGTCTTGGTGGGAATAGAATTCAGAAACGTATTACAGCGGATCGGAAATCGTCAAAAAGTATATGAAAGAGTAATGCTCTCATTCCGCAGAGGGTTGCAATTTGAAAATGGCCGACTCTTGTATCGCGAAAGAGCAATTGCTTCCGTTTACCCCCTAACTTCTTGGTAATGACTAAGTTTGACGAATTTTCTGGGCGGGACAGGCATTCATGCTTGTCAGATAGGTCAGACGAGTTCCGAAGGAATGGCTTCGCCAAATGTCTGACTTAGAACTTGAGACACTACCAACTTCTTGTTGACTTTCAGTAACTCTTTCAATATATTCACGATGGCATCTAATGTAAAACTTGAGAGTTCTCTCGGTACTCTTATTTCGGGCAAGGGATAGAAAACAAGACACACTTATTTATTCGTTGAAACAATTTCATGGGACCTGTGATTGCTGCACCTAGTCTCGCGCTGGTTGATGAAGACCAACTGAAAGCGCGTCAAATTTTGCAGCAGATGGTTGCACAAATTCCTGAGAGCGTGTACGGGTTGGAACGGCAGATTTTCATCGGCGACCTCGTTGAAAAATTGCCCGTTGAAAGCAGAACCGCCCTTCACACGTTCACCAATTCTTTTTTTCTCCGAATGTTTGCGATCAACGCCTCCGATATCGATGTAGGAGGGTACGGAGGACAAGGGCTTGTTTGGTACAGGGTTTTCGGATCGAAAAAACCCGATCTGACTATTGAAAAACTGGAATTCGATGAGATCAATATTCTCATTCAATCGTTGCTGATGGCGAGGCAGCGGCAGGTGTTGTACGAAAACAAGAACCTCGATTTTTCGTACATGATTGAAGACGGGGAAAAAACAGTTCGTTTTCGCGCGGATGCCTATCTGGACCTTGACCAGATCGCGCTCAATATGCGCGCAATCAACCAAACTATTCGTCCCTATAAAGCCCTCGAGCTCCATCCCAATATCACAAAAATTGTCAGCCTCGCCCATACCAAGGAGGGGTTGACGCTTGTCACCGGCATCACAGGCTCGGGCAAAAGTTCAACGCTCGATGCAATGATCGACCTGAACAACCATACCGTTGACGGCCACATTGTGATTATTGCTTCGCCGATTGAGTTTGTCCACAGGTCGGACAGATGCATTGTTCGCCACCGGGAAGTAGGGCGCGATGTCCTTTCATTTAAGGACGGCGCAATTCAAGCCCTTCGACAAGACCCGGATATTATTGTCATCGGCGAAATGCGCGACCCGGAGACCATTATGGTATCCCTTGAAATTACCGACAGCGGCCATAAGGTGTTCTCAACACTCCACACTGCTTCGGCGGTGGAAAGCATCGACCGTATCATTGGTGAAGTTCCGCCGGTGGAACAGGAAAGAGTACGGAATAGAATGGCCGACGTGCTGCGGTGTGTGATGTCGCAGAAACTGATACCGAGCCTCGACGGGAAAAGGGTGCTTGCCCGCGAGGTGATGGTGATGACGCCGTCGGTGCGTTCTGCGATCAAGAACAATAACACCGGTGAGATCTATCAAATGATCCAGGAATCCGCCGATCAAGGGATGACGACGATGGAGCAGGATCTCAAACGATTGTTTGTCCAGAAGAAAATTTCGCTCGAGTCTGCAATTAATTTTTCAAACAATAAGAAGCGGATGCAGCAATTGCTGGGAACCAACACACAGTCGTAGCGGTCGCAAGGGTTCGTTGCGGTGAGCAGCGGATGCGGAATCGGTTCAATGACCCACTATACTCACGAAGAGACACTGAGAAAAATATTTCTTACGTTTCGTGTGCTTAGAGGATGTTTTCCAAGCTTGTAACAGCAGTCAATAGTACCATACACTACATCGACAGCATTGTATCATGCCTTATTCGAAAGGAGAAGGAAAAACTGCCCTAGCTATTTTCGTCGACGGGCTGGACGTTAAATTTGTCCATATCACGTTGAGGGGCAAGCAATTCCATCTCGAAGATTTTAAAACCGTCAACCTCGTAAAGAAACTTGAGGAACGTCAGGTCGTATCTGAAGTTGGCGGTGGTCTGGAAGGGGTGGACTTGTTGGATGCATCGGCGAATGCTCCAATGATTCAGGAGGGCGTTGCCGAAGAAACCGAAGGCGCGGAAACCAACAACAGCGTCATCCTCGGATTACTCACCGAATACCCGTCGTACAAATACCAATTTTCCTATTCGATCTCCGAGCCGAGCGTTTATTACCAGACGTTTGAGGATTCCTTTGGGCTGAGCGGAGGGAAACTAAAGAAAAAATTAGTCGAAGAACTCTCCAAGATTCGCGCATCCAGGCCGAACCCGGATGCCGTCGCCTTTATCAAGGCGACCGAGGGGCAGTTGCTTTCCGTCATTCGCGAAGACGGGCTGAGCCTCATCGACATTCTGGAGAACATCAAGGATTTCATCGGGAAGAGAATTCCCCGAATTCCGTTTATCGAAACTTCGGATATCTCCCTCATGAATATGGTGAGGGCGAACTATGATATCGGGATGGATGAAATCTCGGTGGTCATGTATGTGGGGAGTGAATTCAGCAGGCTGATTTTCTTGAAGGGGAAAGACTTTTTGCATTTTGCCCCGGTGATCAGCGAAGGAAGAACGTCCCCGAATATCGAAAACACGCTGTACTCCCGTATTCTTCTCGAGCAGGACAGCGCAGGCATCATGCGCCTCGACAGAATCTTTCTCGCGGGCGAAGCGCACAAGCTCGAACTGAAGCAATTCCTCGCGCCGCAATTTGCAGATGCTCCGATCGAGTATCTTGTTCCCAAAAATCTCGACACCGGCGACCTGCAGCAGAGTGTCGAAGAAATAACGTCGGAGTATGCGGTCCCGATTTCTGTGGCGATGAGGGTGCTGGACCCGAAGAACACGGACTATTACTCCATCGACCTTCTCCCGCAAAGTTTCCGGGAAGGGCAGAAAGTCTTTAAACTTGCATGGCATGGGTATCTTCTCATGCTTCTCATTTTCCTTGGCACGCTCTTCTTCACTACACGAGTCGCCGACCTCGCGGAAGAAGTGCGGGCTGCAAACAGGGAACTCCAGGAGAAGCAGCTTCAGCAGTCCGAGAACGAGCGCCTGCAAAAGATCCTCGACAGTTTGACCGTGCAGAACCAGCAGTTTATCAGCGCGCTCGAGGTGTACGACAACATCGTTCCGAACTATAATCGGTGGAGCAAAGTGTTTTATCACCTTACGCAGAGCGTCGAGGACGTCAACTCTGTTTGGATTGGGGATATTATCACGAAGCCGGACAGCACTATTGAGCTCACTGGCTACACGCTCTACCGCCCCCGGATCCCGCGCATCGCGAACATGTTTGAAAAGGCAACGTTGCAGTCTGTGGAACTGCAGGAGATACGGGGCAAGACGGTGTACAAATTTATTTTGACGATTCAGAAACTGGATTCCGATTGATAAAGGTTTTTCGTGTCATATAAAATTCGAAATTCAATTGCGCTTGGTTTTCTTCTTTTCCTTGTCATCGGGATCGGCGGATATATTTCATTTATTTACCAGCCCGGAAAAATAAACAAGTACAGGAAGGAAGCTAAAGCGATCGAGGCCCAGCTCAAGGATAATACGCTGCAGACGAGCGCGATCACAGGCATGCAGGAAAAACTTCGCGAGACCGTCCACCGATGGAACAACAGGACAAAGGAAATCGGTGCATCCGATATTTCTTCGCAGACGTATGGGTACTTGAGCGACATCATCGACGAGAGCGGGCAGCTCCGTTTGAATATGACATTTTCGGGGACGAAGTCGGACGTAAAATATGGATACAATACGTACAAGCTGACCGGCCTCGCCGAGTTTCCGAACATCTTTCGTTTTATCTGGCTGCTTGAGAACGGCCGGCGTTTGTATAAAATCAGCAGTGTGACGCTGCACGGTGATGAACAGACGAAAGCGACGGATGAATTTCCGACAATAGCCGTGCACTATGAAATGGAATTGAGTGCATACTTCACATCGGAAGCTTCGCTCGGGAAACCGGTCATGAAGCCGGATTCTGTCCCCCAGCCGATCACGTCGAATCCGTTTCTTCCCGACATCTTAAAACTCTCGCCGCAGAACGTGCACAACCTCCTCGATGTCGCAACGATCAACGTGAAAGCGGTGGCCTCGGGAAAAGCGCTTGTGATGGACCCGGCGGGGAGGCTGATCACTCTTCAGATCGGCGACGAAGTGTATCTTGGAAAAATGACGGCAACGCACCCGCAAGAGGGTGCTGTCGAGTTCACGCTCAATAATGGAGGCATTATCGAGACGGTGAGCAAACAGATTGCGTTTGAAAAAAAATCACAAGGGATTACTCCATGAAAACTCTGGCCACCCATCCCCGACGAGCCGGCATGAGGGCTCGGAATGAATTGTCGGTATTCGGGAGATATTTTCTTTTGCTCTGCGCAGCGCTGATGGTCGGACTGCAGTGTGTGAACGCGCAGAACAACCGCGAGCGGCGCCTTATTTTGAATGACTATGTATCGCCGGAAGAGCTGATTTCAATGTCCAAATCCCTGCCGTTCGACAAAGCGGTCTCGTTGTTCACCGATTTCAGCAAGAAATATCTGAACAAGATTATCGTCGACCCGATGAACAATAAAAAAGAGATCGGCGTCGATATCGAGAACATGTATTGGCTGCAGGCCTTCGAAACGGTGCTTCGGGCAAACTCTTTGTGGTATGAAGAGAAAGAAGAGTATTTCCAAATTACGCCCTCGTTGCAGGATTCGACCAGGGCTATGGCGTCAAGCGGGGGAACGAACGCGGCGGGGGCGAAGGATTCGTCGTCAAAAGCCATGTTTCTTGCGCGAGATATAAAAATCTCGACGGTATTCTTTTCTATCGATGTTTCAAAAACACTCAACACGGGTATCAATTGGACATTTAAGGACAGCACGAATAACGGATCGGTGTACGGCGGCCAGTTGAAGAGTAACCTGGAGAATCCTGATCAACAAGCTGCTACCGCTGCATCAGGATCTGCGGGCAGCGGAACGCAAACAACGCTGCCGGACGCTTTTATTGCGAGAATAATTCCAAAATTGAATTTCGGTAATCTTACCGGTTTCGTTTCGTTCCTTGAAGGGAACGGGCTGGGAGAGGTTATATCGAGCCCGCAGATCATTGTTTCCTCGGGGAAAAAAGGGCAGATACAAATCGGAACGGATATTTTTGTCACGACGAAAGATTTTGCCGGCAACACGATCCAACAGCAAATTGCGACGGGCCTTATCGTTCAGGTAACACCAACGCTGTACGAAGTAAAGGGAGTGCGATTCATCAGCCTTGCCGCTCACGTCGAAAACAGCAAACAAGACGCCGGCAACATCGACAAGTCTTCCATCGATACTTATTTAATGCTTAATGACGGAGAGGAGACTGTTATCGGAGGCCTTTATTCAACGACAGAAACAAGCACACGTGCAGGAGTTCCCTTCCTCAGAGACTTGCCCTGGTATGTATTTGGATTACGATATATCTTTGGTTCTGAGGTAAAGGCCTCTGCCAAGGCAGAGCTTATCATCCTTTTGAAGGCGGAGATTGTTCCTACAATTGAGGAGCGTCTTGCCGATAAGTTGAAGAATAATGAAAACCTGATTGAGAGGACAGAGAAGCAAATGCAGGAAGAGAGTGCGAAAATAAAACCCAAGCGCAAGGACGACTAAGCGGGCGTTGTGATTCCTGTCAATTCTTTCGTTCATGATAACGCCGAGATTGCAGGTGAAGGGGAGAACATCAGCGAGTCAGTGATTGTAATGCAGCGAGGCTTTGAAAGTTCTGTGCCGGACTTGAGATGATGATTCGAAACGATTATTCGTGAGGCAGTTTATGAAATATAGACAATATTTGACATATCTTATCGCTGTGGTGTTTACCGGGCTGCTTTCGTGTGCAAACCCCGCGTCATCGACCGGTTCGCAGTACGCGGTCACTCTCAGTGGGACAGTTATAAACAAAGCAACCACGCCATTAGACAGTGTTACTATCGTTGTCTGGATCCCTTTTTCCAGAGATACGGCAAAGTCCAACGGGACGTTCTCTGTTAGTTTCGAAGCAACAGACAAAACTACCGTTAGCGATTCCATAACTTTTTCGCGCCCCGGTTTTTATAGCTTGACGGTACCTTTTTCTTACAGCTCATCGACGAATATAATTAATCTCTCCGCGGTAGTATTAAAAGGACTTACTTCTGCACAGGATAGTTTGACCACAGGACGCGCTTCCCAGCGGGCCGGGCAGATTGTCTTTATCGGCTCGAGCGCCGACAATCTCTCGATTCTCGGAGCGGGAGGAGCAAATGCCTGCACGCTGACGTTTGAAGTGAGAGACTCTCTTGGAGTTCCCGTCGATACCGCCAACCAGGTCAACGTGAATTTCAGATTTATCAACCAACCCGATTTGCTTACAGTGTTAGGCGTTGACAGCATCCGCACGAATTCCTCGGGACAAGTTTCTGTTCAGCTCACTTCTGGTTTGAAATCCGGATTGGCTTCAGTGCAGGCGAGTGCAGCGGTGAAGGATCGGACCAACCCCGCGGTGTATGACACCATCACCTCACCGATTGTTTCGATCCCGATCTATGGCGGCTACCCGGACAGCGCTCATTTTTCGATAGGGAGCGCCTTGTTCAATGTTCCCGGTGGAGTCATCATCAATTTCCAGGATAAGATCAGCGTGCTGGTCGGCGACAAGTATGGAAACCCGGTTCATCCGGGAACGCCGGTGTACTTCAGCACAACCGGGGGAATCATTGAGGGGCAAGGTGCGACCGATAACGATGGGATCGCAAGCGTAACGCTGTATACCGGAAATGCAATTCCTTCAAACGGTTTTGCTATCGTGACAGCACAGGTGGCAACGAGTCAAACCGCGGGGGCTACCGCTAGCGAAAGCAGCACGCCTGTTATCGCGAATGGCAAAAAGGGGAGCAACGGTGTTATGTTCCTCAAAACTTCGATGCCGAAACCCCTCGCCAATCACATCGCGAAAACAAAATCCACAAAGGGCACAACAACAGGGCCGATCCTCTCCGATTCCATGCCGATACTTTTCTCCGGCAGAACGGTGATGGGTTCTTCCAGCAATAACTTCATCATACCGGTCGGTTCATCGGCCGCGGTTAATTACACGGTCTCGGACCTTAACGGAAATCCGCTGATGAACGGAACCACGATCCAGGTAACAGCCTCGGGTCCGGCATCTTCAGCCGTAAACATGTCTGGAGATGTCACGGTGAACATCCCCGACACTCAGGACAAGAAGTTCACTCAGTTCCAGGTTTCATTGAAAGACACACGCACAACAGGGTTGAATACAAGCCTGCCGCTTACTTTGACGATTGCAGTCACAAGTCAAAACGGAAACAACAAGCTGATCCTGACGGGCAACCTCTCCGGTACAGGGGGCATCACAGTCGATAGCAGCATTGTGAGCCGCATCGTGGTTGTGAATCCCTCGCCTGATTCCATTTACGTGGCAGGTGTCGGCGGCGTCAATACAGATGTCATCAGTTTCAAAGTGTACAACACGTTCGGGTTGCCGGCGAAGAATGTGCCTGTTACATTTAACTTGCCCCTATCCCTAGGCGGAGGAGAATATCTCTCGCCTGGAACCGCATTAACGGATACCGGCGGAAATGTAAAAACAACACTTACAAGCGGGACAAAATATGGAGAAGTAGCTGTCACGGCTTCAACGACAAAGGATTCAATTACTTTATCATCGAACCCGAAAGTAATCTATATTATTATTCCGCCGTCTTCACGGCTTGCCTCTCAGGTTCAATATTTAGGTGCGACAGCCACTGATATTTATGTTGACGGGGTCGGCGCGCTCGAGAACTCGACCATTTCGTACCAAGTGACGGATTCATTGGGGATTCCAATCGACAGGCAGAGGCGCGTAGGCGTTTCGTATAACATCCAGTTCTTCGCGAATTCTACGGTTGCGGGGGGCACACCCCCGTCGGTTATTCCGAGCACCGACAGCACCGATGACAACGGTCAGCTTCACACGTCAGTTGTGAGCGGCACAGAAGCCGGCGTGGTCCAGGTGGTTGCACGCATTAACGTCCCGGGGCGTGCTACGCTGGTTTCTCAGCCCGTTAAGATATCCGTCCATGCGGGATTCCCTGACCAGGCTCATTTTACCCTCTCACCAAGCCATTTTGTATTTGCCGGTCTTGATTATGAAAATACTATTCCCTTCTCGGTTACAGTTGGCGATACCTTCAGTAATCCTGTCGCAAAAGGAACCGCTGTTTACTTCCATTCGCAGGCTGGAGTTATCGAGACTGGCAGTTCAGACTTCAATGCATATACCGATCAGACTGGTAGGGCATCGGTGAATTTGCTGACGGCGAAACCTCTACCTCTTTCTGCACAGTATGAATATAAACCGGCTGGCGGTCCATACGCAGCCCTTATAGGAGGAAGAGACGGATATTATTGGGTGTATGCCCAGACACAAGGCCACAATGCAATGAATGTCATTGATAGTGTGTTGGTGCTTGCGGCGGGAGGTCAGATTACCTTCACCGGTATTCCCGCAGGTATTGTAACGATTGATTCTGCAACAAAAGTCTCTGCCCCAATCTCAATCACGGTGAAAGATGGAAATGGAAATCCGTTGCCTGACGGCACGACGATTGTAGCGAATATTGTGCCCCCTGCAAACACACTGTCGGGTTTCCAGATAGGCGTTTCAGGCGATATTTCGAGTGATTTACCTGTGACGCTGCCGGACGCCGGCTATGCTAGGTTCCCTGGGCCCGGGGTCACTGATTTCACCTTTAGAGTCGTTAATGAGTCTGTTCCAGCTTCCGTAGCATCCGGAGTCGCGGTCGTGATAAGAATTACAGTCACAGCTAATGCTCCGTACGTTTGGACGTCTACCTTTAGCTTTACTGCAGTATCACAGTAAGTTATTGAGAAGGAAAAGCGTTTGTGTAGAATGAATAATTGGCCGCATAGATAAGAGCCACGATAAACTCCAACTTCTTAGCTGAAGTTGGAGTTTTTTTTAATTGATGTGGCGCATTTTGAAAGACTCGTGAACGAAGTGGATCATCAAATACAGGACACACCCCCAAATCCCTTCTCGCCATCGCACGAGTTTCGCACAAGGGGGACTTTCCCCTGCACTCCCCTCTGCGCGTGAGCATGTAGCGAAAGCGAGAGGGGTAGGGGGTGTGTTGTGCTGATTCTTTGACCGGGATGAATTATTACTTTTTGTGTTTAATATGTAAATTTACATTCGTCTCAATGTTCGTCAGAAGAGGATGGTCGTGAAACGGATAGGTGTCATCGCAAGAATGTTCAGTCTTGTCATTCCGGGCGGAGCGAGTGCCAAAGGCATCCCTTTTGGGGAGAATCTGGAACGCGGGGGAGAAGGAGACCGTCGCAACAGAACACATACTCGGAACGACAAGCGGGTATGGTTAATGAAATGGCCTCTCGCAACATCGATATTTTTTTTGCTCCCTGTTTTTTCTCTGCTGGATGCTCAGGTTCCAACAATCACCTCGTTTACTCCGTTAACAGCTGCCGTCGGTTCGACCGTTACAATCAACGGTACTAATTTTAGCGCTACGCTTTCCAACAATATTGTGTACTTCGGCGGAGTGAAAGCTCTTGTGACTTCGGCATCTGTAACTCAACTCTCAGTCATTGTTCCTGTCAGCGCTTCCTATGCCTCCATTAGTGCGACTGTAGGGGGCCTCAGCGCTTATTCCAGTATTCCATTTATTCCAACATTCCCTGGAGGCGTCGCACTCTCGTCCTCCAGCTTTTTTCCGAAATTAGATTTTGCAACCGGCTTCCTTCCTTACGGCGTGGCCATCGGCGATTTGGATGGAGACGGAAAACCAGATTTCGTAACGACGAACAACAGCGATAGTTCTATATCGGTTTTTCGAAATACAGGTACGGGAGACAGCCTTTCGTCCAATTCGTTTGCACCTGCGGTGAACTTTACTACCGGGAAAGGCCCCTGGGGAATTGCAATTGCAGATCTGGACGGAGATGGAAAACTTGATATTGTCGTATCGAACGGGAATGAGGGCTCAATTTCCGTTTTCCGAAATACGAGCGTCAGCGGCAGCATCACGGCGAGCTCATTCGCTCCGAGGGTTGATTTTGCAACCGGCGGGGGCGGCGGCGGGGGATACGGCATCGCAATCGCAGATCTGGACGGCGATGGCAAACCGGATATTGTCGTGACAAACAGGTTGAACGGAAATAACGGTACGATATCAGTGTTTCGGAATATGAGCAGTGCCGGCTTGATATCCTTTGCTGCAAAAGTCGATTTTCCTGCGGGCGCTCTTCCTTACGGAATAGCAGCCGGCGATTTGGACGGAGACGGAAAAGTTGACCTGGTCGTTGCGAATCAAGGGACCGATTCACTTTCAGTCTTCCGGAACACGAGCACGATCGGAATAACAATAAATTCTCTCGCACCCAGATTTTCTCTTGCGACGAGCGGCACTCCGATTGCAGTCGCGATTGCCGATCTCAATGGGGACGGCAAACCCGAAATAATCTCGGCAAATACAAGCGACAGCACGCTCTCGCTTTTTCAAAACATCAGCACCAGCGGAACTCTCACGAGCGGATCTTTCGTGCCAGGAATAGACTTTAAATTAAACAGCGCACCTAACAGCATCGCGCTTGGCGACTTCAACGGGGACGGATTTCCTGATATTGCCGCTGCAAACCCAAACAGCAATACGGTTTCCGTCTTCCAAAATATGAACAGCGCCGGGAGCGCCATTTCCAGCAGTTCCCTTGGAGCTGAAGCGGATTTTACGACCGCCAGTCTACCGTACGGACTTGCCATCGGCGACATCAATGGGGACGGCAGACCTGATTTGGTTGCAACAAGCAGCGGTACCAATACAGCATCCGTTTTCCTTTCAGATGTCGGAATACCATCCATCGCCGTAAACAAATCGCTTGTCAATTTTGGAGCCGTCTCGTACGGTGATTCCTCTGCCGGCAACATAGAGATTAAAGATGTTTCCACAAACCGTTTGATCGTCGACAGTATTTATGCAAGGAGAAAAGAACTAACTTTTTCCGTTTCATCCGGCAATTTCACCGATTCGCTGAAAGTTTCAATAACCTTTCGGGCCGATACCATTGGAGTTTTCGCCGACACGGTATTCATAAAAAGCAATGCTCTGACCCCCTTATTAAAAGTTCTAATCTCTGCGAGAGTGTACGCACTACCCGGCAAACCGACGTCAAGTGCCGTCAGTCCATCCGGCTGGTCGAATGCACAGGCGTTCGCTATCACGTGGACAAATCTTCAAAACGGTATGCTGCCGGTTGATACGATATGGTACTCGGTCAATGCATTGCCAAAGAACGCCGCAGTCGTAAAGAGCCAGGCCGCTGCCAACACAAGTGCAAATATCCCTGTTACCCAGGTTGGTAAAGACACAGTTTATTTTTACCTCGAAGATTCTTTGGGAAATAGAAATCAAGATTCGGTAGGCTCGGTCGTCGTAAAGTTTGATAATAACAGCCCGGCAATTATCCAAAACAATGCCAGTCTGGACACGATTTTTGTTCAAGCAGACGGAACGCTCGCGAATATTCCTCCGATTGTTATGTCCGCAACAGATCCTCCCAACGAATCGGGCGTTGCGGCGCTGACGCTGCTGTACCGGCGGCTCGACGACACGGCGTGGAGAAGTGTAAACTTCCCCGGATTTACCGCCGATTCTTTGACGCTGCCGGTAAGTTCAATCGTCAGGAATGGAACTCCTATTGGTGCCGAGTACCGCATTCAGGCTGTCGATAGCGCCGGAAACTCCACGCTTTCCAATCTCCTGGCGTTTGAAATTCGCTATACGTCGGATTTGACCGTAACTGATTTTTCAAATATTCCGAGCGTCCATTCGTTGAATCTGACGGTGGGGCAGGAGGTGAAAGCGTATCGGCTTCTTTCAGGACCCGTACGATCCTGAAGATGAGAGGCCGAGTAGTTTTATCGACCAGAGTTTTGGGGCGCATGCTGTGAACGGAGTACCGTACGTGAATTGGCGAATGATTCGGTGGGTCAACGGAGCATGGAATGACTACGACTCCTTCAAAGATTCTTCCATTGTCATCCCAGGTGCCGGTTTCATGATTGTCGCGGAAAACCAGGGAAAATCCACGGCATTGAGCAAACCAAAATTAATCCGCCCGGACAAGATGCTCTATACGGGGATTGCGCTTAACCAAGGATGGAATCTTGTGGGCAATCCTTTCCTGGTCGACGTTCCTTTCGACGATTTGATCTTCCAGGGGGGGAACATCCTCGCTCATTACTATTTCTCCGGCACCGGTGCCCAAGGGGGTTGGGAAGGATCGGGTGCCGATGTCGATACTCTGCGAAGCTGGCAGGGATGGGCCGTTCAAGTGGACAGCGCCTGCACCTTGAAGTTCGATCTGACCGGTGCTCTGGTTCTAACACCGCCTGCTGCAAAGTTGAATAAAGAGAAGAACAAAACGGCTGTCAAAACCGTGAATAAGCGACAATCAAAGGAATGGGCACTTGAACTCGATGCGGTCAGAGATGACATCGGCATGACCTGCGCTGGAACTGAAGTCGGCATGAAATCCGGAGCGCTGAAGGGATTCAATACATTAGATCGGCTCCAGGCGCCGTTTGTCGGCGTGCGCAATATTCTGGTAGGTGTCGACAATGAAGCGGGGCCGCTGATGAAGGATATCAGACCGCTTAGTTCGGATGGCGATACCTGGGATTTGACGGTCATGACCGGCGATGGATTTGCGAACGCGGAATTGACCTTCGGTGCGACGGATGGAATTTCAAACCAAGGTTTTCAAGCGACCCTTGTTGACCTCGCAAAAGGGCTGGCATACGACGTGACCAAACAAAAGACAATTCTGGTCACGACCGGGAAGGATGGCACGGGGGCATATCGCCTGATCGTTGGGACAACTTCATTTATTGAGAAGAACCTTGGAGGAGTTGCACTCATTCCGAACGAGCCGAACCTTTACAATAATTATCCGAATCCATTCAATCCTTCGACAATCATTCGGTATGCTGTCCCCGCCACTATGAAGACAGCACAAGTTCTTCTGAAAGTATACAATGTGTTAGGACAAGAGGTTCGCACGCTTGTTAATGAATCTGTTTCTCCCGGGTTCTATGAGGTGAGTTTCGACGGGAGAAACCTTTCATCGGGTACGTATTTTTATCGCATCTCAATAACCGGCGGTGGAGTCGCCTATCACGAGACAAAAAAAATGCTGTTGATCCGATAGGGACAAGTTCTATGCTCATATGCAGAATGCGTCAACGGAAAATGTTGTTGGAATCTATCTCAAAAACGGCAAGGGTATGTCAGTCTGATCCTCGACGAGCCGGGGAAGCGAAGAATCTGGGCTGGCCCTTTGGGAATGGATTCATCGCTTCTCCCGGAATGACATTTATATCGACTTGGACAATTCTTCTGGTCTTTGTCGCCGCTCTATCATTTATGCTTCCGACCCGGTCTGTTGCGCAGCCCCCTCCTTCCAAATCGACGATCAAGGTTGTTCTGATAAGCGGCGGAACACATGGTCTTTCGGTTGGAGAGTCAGATTCTTTCTTTTCAAATCTTCAGGGAAAACTATCTCAGTTTACAGGTCTCTCCGTTTTCCTCAAAGCCGACTTTGCAAAAGGATTGAATAAGGAAGACAAAGCTGCTCTTGAAAAATGTTCAACCATCAGTTGCATCCAGTCCCTTGCCGGCAAGTCGGGATTCCAGAGAGTGCTTCTGTGCAGGATTACGAAAAGGAACTCCGCGTATCAGTTCCAATCGGATGAATTTGATGTCAAGAAAGCTCAGAGGCTTTCGGAGCTCACCGATAACGCAGACTGTTCCTCGGCAAGCGACGTTGACAATTTTATCAGGAAAGTAGCAGTGAAGGTGGGACAAACGCTGACGCACGGCACTTCGGTACCCGAATCTCTTCAGGAGTCGAAGTCGAATCTCTGGTGGTATATTGGTACAGCTGCTGCGGTCGGTGTTGCGGCGGGCGTATATTTTATTGTTGAACAGAAGAAACAGAATACGACAACACCTACCTCGCTTCCGCTTCCCCCCAACTTCCCTTAATAACCTCAAGCTTTGCCGCTTTTACATATAGGTTTTAAAACTCATATTTGCGATGTGTCTCTGTAGAACTCTGTGAATCTCAGTGACGCTCTCTGTAAAAGAAACTCTGTTTCACAGAGAAACACGGAGGTGGCACAGAGAAACTCAGAGATAAAGTCCTCTTAAAATCGAGGGCAAGGAGGGGGTGGACGATTCACGCAAACGCTGCCAGCAGCGCCTTTTCAGCTGCACTGATTGTCCGCTCGATATCGCTATCCGAATGTGCTGCCGACATAAACGCTGCCTCAAACTGCGATGGTGCGAAGTAAATTCCATCATCAAGCATCGAGGAGAAATACGATGCAAATTTTTTCGTGTCGGATTTTTTTGCAGTTTCATAATCGACTACTTTCTCCTTTGTGAAAAACAATGTGAACATTGAGCCGACCCGGTTTTGTGTAAGAGGAAGCGCATGCTTGTCGATGATTGCTTGGAGTCCGCGTTCAAGTTTCGCTGACTTCTTTTCGAGCTGGGCATAGACTGTTTTTTTGCCGGAGAGCATCTTTAGCATTTGGATTCCCGCGGCCATGGCAAGAGGGTTCCCGGAAAGCGTTCCCGCCTGATACATTGGTCCTGATGGGGCGACCAATTTCATGATTTCTTTTTTGCCGCCGTATGCTCCTACCGGCAATCCGCCGCCGATGATTTTCCCCAGCGTCGTGAGGTCGGGCTTTATACCGTAGAGCTGCTGAGCGCCGCCAAGTGCTACGCGAAATCCCGTCATGACCTCGTCCATGATGAAGACGATGCCGTGCTTGGTACAGAGTGAACGGAGTCCTTCGAGGAATCCCTTTGCAGGGGGGACGCATCCCATATTGCCGACAACGGGTTCAACGATAAGTCCGGCAATCTCGCCCGGATAAGCTGCGAGAAGCTTTTCAAGCGAGGCAAGGTCGTTGTAACGGGCCGTCAGCGTTGCGTTTCCGATTGCTGCCGGCACACCGGGGCTGTCGGGTACGCCAAGAGTCATCGCTCCCGATCCGGCTTTAATCAGGAATGAATCGGCATGCCCGTGATAGCACCCCTCAAATTTTATGATTTTATCTTTTCCTGTGAACGCGCGCGCCAGACGAATTGCACTCATCGTCGCCTCGGTGCCGGAGTTGACCATGCGCACCATTTCAACCGACGGCATTATTGTAGAGATGAGTTCCGCCATTTCGACTTCACGTTCAGTTGCCGCTCCAAAACTTGTCCCGTTGTCGGCCGCTTTTTTCACAGCGCGCAAAATTTGGGGATGGGCATGGCCGAGAATCATCGGCCCCCAGGAACCGACGTAGTCGATGTATTTGTTTCCGTCGACATCCCATAACTTGGAACCGCGCGCCTTAGCGATAAACACCGGTGTTCTGCCGACCGACGTAAATGCCCGGACGGGAGAATTGACTCCCCCCGGAATAAGCCGCAGCGCTTCCTTGAACAGCTGTGCTGATTTCGATGTTTTCATTCTTTTTCTCCGTAACTCAGGTGCGACAGTGCGTTTATTCATCAGAGCAAATGGTTGATACAATACCAGTTGTACGTTTTCTCGACGGCATCGCGAAACGGCGTTATGGTGTAACCAAGTTCTCGTTGAGCTTTTTCTGAGCTGTACCAGTTGGTGATCCCGGCGCCGGAAAAGAGTTCGGATGTGACGTATGGTTCTTTTTTCATAACTCTTCCTGCAAGGTCAAACACTCGTCCTGCAAGCCGCAACAGGGGAATCGGCATCCGGATTCGAGGTACGATGCCGCCAATAACTTCGGCAGTTATTTGGAAGGCTTGCCGATGAGTCAAGTTTTCGCCCCCCAAAATATACCTCGCGCCTTTTTTTCCTTTTAGCGCAGCGCTGATATGTCCGGCGACCACGTCCGCGACAAATACAATATTCATTCCCCCCTTAATGTAGAAAAACGCCTGATGTTTCTTCACCGAGCGGATGAGTTTTCCTCCATTAAAATGAACATCACCGGGGCCGATGACCACTCCTGGGTTCACCATCACCGCGTCGAGTTTCCTTGCAACGCCCTTCATGACTTCGCCTTCTGCCATGTGCTTTGAGTTCTTGTAGCCGTTGTCAGCCTGCTGCCAGTTAAACGGCGTCGATTCGTCGGCAATTTTCCCGTCTGCCGGATGGCCAATTGCGGCGATAGAACTCGTATGAACAAGGCGCTCGACGTTTTCCTTTAGACAGGCCTCGACGATATTTTGTGTTCCGCGGACATTGATTTCGTATTGAAGCGGGCGTGTCGGCTTCCAGAACGAGACCATTGCCGCAGTGTGAAAGACAGTATCGCAGCCGCGCATCGCGTTCCGCAAAGATTCAGTATCACGCACGTCGCCAATCCGATGTTCGACCTGAAGCGTCGCGACATTGAATAGATCTGATGTCGGCCGGCGAAGGATTCTGACATTATATCCTCGCTGCGTCAATTCAGCAGCAAGATTCGAACCGATGAATCCTGTGCCGCCGGTGATAAGGATGTTCTTCATGGGATAGAATCAACGGAGGAGCTTTGCGGCATCCTTCGCAAAGTAGGTAAGTATCAGATCTGCACCGGCTCGTTTAATGCTTGTGAGCGCTTCCATCATCACTCGTTCTTCGTCGATCCAGCCGTTTCTCCCTGCAGCTTTGATCATCGAATATTCACCGCTCACATTGTACGCCGCCGTTGGCATCTCAAACCTGTCTTTCACGCGACGGACGATGTCAAGATACGGAAGCGCCGGCTTCACCATGACGATATCCGCACCTTCGATAATATCCTGCTCTACCTCACGGAGAGCTTCGTTGGAGTTTGCCGGGTCCATCTGGTGTGAGCGGCGGTCTCCGAATTTGGGTGTGCTTTCTGCTGCGTCGCGGAACGGCCCGTAGAAACCGGAGGCGTATTTTGCTGCGTAAGACATGATGGGAATATTATGATAGCCGTTTTTGTCCAGGATTTGCCGGATTGCTTTTACGCGGCCATCAAACATATCGGAAGGGGCAACGAGATCCGCACCCGCTTGCACGTGCGTCAGCGCCTCTTTCGCCAGAAGTTCGATCGATTCGTCGTTGATAATTTCACCATCGCGAATAATTCCGCAATGTCCGGTCGAAGTATATTCACATAAGCAGACATCCGTGATGACAACGAGTTCCGGCACTTCTTTTTTGATCGCCCGGATGGCCATCTGGATAATTCCCTGTTCGTCGTATGCGTCGCTGCCGACCTCATCCTTGTGCTCGGGAATGCCGAAGAGAATGACGGCGGGGATGCCCAAAGATTTTACTGCGGCACATTCTTTTACCGTTTCATCGATCGATAATTGAAAAATTCCCGGCATAGATTTTATTTCATTCCGGATTTTCTTCCCCGGCACGACAAAGAGGGGATAAATAAAGTCGTTGCGCGAAAGTTCTGTTTCGCGGACCATGGACCTGAAAGCCTCCGTCATGCGAAGCCGGCGCAGCCGTTTGAACGGTTCGGCTTCCGTGCGAGTATATGAGCTGGGTACTCTCTTTTCATCGATCATTGTCATTTTCTTCCTCTCCAGATTGTTAGCCGGTTCGATTCTTTAATGAAATATAGCAGAAGATGGCGAGAACTTCAAACCATCGCAGCGGCGGGTAGTGCCCTAATTTAGGAAAGGTGTGAAGCTTGCTCACGCAAATTCCAAGGGGATGGCTTCGCCAGACGCTAAGCCGCAAAGAGAATGGACATGTTTCCCTTGCGGATTTGCGCGATATTTTCAGCTCTCCGCAAAAAGTCCCTTGGACTTTGTTCTAATTACGACACTACCCAGTGACCGGTGATGCGTTCGGGCACAAACCTTCGGACGGATTCACGTCGCCCCCAATTTCTCGCTGGGAACGAGGGAAAAGAGGGGAAAACATCGAAGTGAAGCAGTTCGCGGCGGCTGCTACGTTTCCAGAATTTTCCGGGCATCCCGAAAGACTTTGTCCAACATCCTCTCCGTCAGTTTCCCGGTAAATGTATTCTGTTGGCTGGGATGATAGCAGCCAATGAGTGTGATCGTGTCGTTGATTTGGTACACAACTCCGTGCCCGAATTTCGGCCGCGCCTTCAAATCAGTCCAGCCCAATACACGAAGAGAGTCAAATGACGCGTCGAATCCAACTTTCCCGAGCCCAACGATGGCGCGAAGGTTTTTCAAAAGCTGGAGTTCTTGGAGCATAAAAGGGCGGCAATTTTTGATTTCTTTCAACAGTAATTTGTTCTGCGGAGGGGCGCAATGGCAGACGGCAGTGATATAACAGTTGAACAGTTTCAGCCCGTCGCTGCGGTGCGTTGAATGCGGTTGGTTTGCAAACTTATTCTTGTGCAGTGCGCGGTACAGCCAGTTTGCACTTTCATCGCCGGTGAAGACTCTACCAGTACGGTTCCCTCCATGGGCGGCGGGAGCGAGGCCAACAACCATGAGCTGTGCTTTTTCATCGCCAAAACTCGGAACGGGTTTTCCCCAATATTCCTGGTCCGCAAAGCGTTTCGTTTTCTTTCGCGCGATGCCTTCGCGCCATTTCACCAAACGAGGGCATTTATCGCAGGAGATTATTTCGGTATTTAATGAGGCGAGTTCAGTATACGATCGGCGCGGCATTCTTTATAAAAATGGGGATGGAAAAAGTTCTTTTGTCGTCGCAATTCCTCAGACAATTTTCTGAAGGAACCCGACAAGGTGCTTGTTGAATTCCACGGGGTTCTCCATATTGCTCATATGTGCGGCGCCGGGGATAACGTGGAATTCCGATTGCGGGATTTTTTCGTTCATCGCCTGTGAAGCAGCCGGCGGCGTCAGTGCATCGTGTTCGCCGACCATGATTAATGTTGGAATGGTGATGGCAGAGAGCGACGAAGTCGTGTCGGTGCGCCCGGCGAGGGCAAGCATTGTTCCGCACAGTGAGAGGGGAGCCGTCCGTTCGATAATACTCTCAATCGCTTTCACAATGTCGGGTCGCACATTGAAGCTCTCCGGCGTAAAAACATTTGCGACAAAATTTTGCGCAAATTGCCGCGGACCATTTACTTTGACGGCTTTGATCGAAGCGGCACGTTTGATTTTTGCATCGTTAGAGTCGGCTTCGCTTTTTGTATCGCACAAAGCCAGCGCGCGAAAGCGGTCAGGATGTCTCTCAACGGCTCGCAGCGCAATATATCCCCCCATGGAGAGCCCGACGACGACGGTCTTACTGATACTGAGGTGGTCCAGAAGTCCGATAAGGTCGTCGACAAATAACTCAATCGTGTATTGGCCGGCGCCGACCTCACTGTCGCCGTGGCCCCGGACATCGTACGCGATGACGCGATGCGCGGAGGCAAGCGCCTCCGTTTGTCCGCCGGGGAACGTCCACATCTTGTGGCTGAAAGGGAAGCCATGAATAAAAACAACCGGTGTTGCCGTAGAAATCCCGATGTCGATATAGTGCAGGAGGGAATTATTGACAGACGCTTTCATTCGATCATTTACGCTTTTCAATTGGCACAAAATCGCGCTTATCGTATCCGAGATAAATCTGACGCGGGCGTGCGATTTTTTGCTCCGGGTCCAGCAGCATTTCCTGCCAGTGCGTGATCCATCCTGAAGTCCGGGGAATGGCAAAAAGAACCGGGAACATTTCCACCGGGAAGCCCATTGCCTGGTATATCATTCCCGAGTAAAAATCGACGTTCGGGTACAATTTCCGTTTGATGAAATAATCATCCTGCAGCGCGACACGTTCAAGCTCGAGCGCGATATCCAATTTTGGATTTCGTCCTGTGACCTCGAACACTTCATCGGCAAGTTTTTTGATGACCGTTGCCCGGGGATCGAAGTTCTTATAGACGCGATGGCCAAACCCCATCAGTTTTCCATCGCCGGCTTTTACCGCTTTGATGAACTGAGGAACTTTTGAAATGTCTCCTATATGGTCGAGCATCCGAAGCACGGCCTCGTTCGCGCCTCCGTGGAGCGGGCCGTACAAAGCGGCAGCGGCTGCTGCTATGGCGGAATATGGGTCTACATGAGAACTTCCTACGTTTCTCATTGCCGCTGTGCTGCAATTCAATTCGTGGTCAGCATGCAGGATGAACAATATCTCCAGCGCACGTTCAAGGACGGGATGAGGTTTATACTTCACCGTCCCGATCCGGAACATCATGTTTAAAAAATTGCCCGCAAAGCTCAGCTCGTTATCCGGGTAGACATACGGCATTCCTTTGCTGTGGCGGTAGGCAAATGCCGCAACGGTCGGAACTTTTCCGATGAGCCTCAGTGTTTGTTTCCGCCGGATCTCTGCGTCAAAAATATTTCCGGCTTCAGGATAAAATGTCGAAAGAGCGGCGACCGTACTGACAAACATGCCCATGGGATGTGCGTCGTACCGAAACCCTTCCATCAGCAATTTTACGTTTTCATGGATGAATGTATGGAGATTGATTTCGTTCGTCCACTTCTCCAACTGTTCTTTCGTGGGCAGTTCCCCGTACAACATCAAATAGGCTACTTCGAGATATGTGCTTTTTTCGGCAAGCTGTTCGATTGGATAGCCGCGGTAACGAAGAATACCTTTGTCGCCGTCGATGAACGTGATCGTGCTTTTACATAGTGCGGTGTTCATAAAGGCCGGGTCGTAGGTCATCATCCCGAAGTCGTCATCTTTTACCTTGATTTGCCGCAGGTCTGTTGCGTGGATGGTATCATGAACTATAGGCAGTTCGTATGTTTTTCCAGTTCGGTTGTCCGTAATAGTGATGGTGTCTTTCGGCATTCTGCTTCTCCTGCAAGATCTTTCACTTATATTTGTTTGGCTATTCCATAGTACGAACGAAAATGCGGAACTTCAAGAGGTTGTAAAAGTATTTCTTTGAGGATGAGCTGAAGGGACGAAAAGCCTCAGGAGGTACCCTGAGGCTCTTAGGATAAGATTGTCAGAGGCTGGCTTCGGCAAATTTTGCAAGCTCCTTGGCGGACGCCTGCTCGATTTCTGCATGGAGGCTGTTTCCATTAGCGTCCATCGTAACGATAGCGGGAAAGTTTTTAACGCGTAAATGCCACATCGCTTCGGGGATGCCAAATTCCAGAAAATCTACCCCTTCAACTTCCTCAATACAATGCGAATAGTACTGCGCTGCACCGCCTATTGCGTTCAAATATACGGCGCCGTATTCCTTCAGGGCTGCGAGGGTCTTGGCGCCCATTCCCCCCTTTCCGACAACCGCTCGTATGCCGAATTTTTTTATGATATCTGCTTGATATGGCTCTTCGCGGCTGCTTGTTGTCGGCCCGGCTCCGTTAATCCGCCATTTTCCATTTTCCTTCAGTACCGACGGGGCCGCAATGGTAAAGGACCTGGTCATGCAGGTCCACCAGGGCGTCATGGTCCACAAGGTACGCGTGGATCGCGTCCCTTCCTGTGAACATTTTACCGCTGACCAGGACAACGTCGCCGACTTTGAGTGAGCGGATTACCTTTTCGCTGATGGGTGTGTTCAGTGTTCTCTCCCTGCCCGTGAGGGAAATCCCTTCTTTGATCGCCATTCGGATAACAGGGGAGTCGTCCTTATAGAGCCACCGTTTGATTGTTCCTGTTGCTTCGTCAAGGATCACGCCCTGCCGACGGAATGCCCAGCAGTCATACGCCACAGAAACGAAGAAACTCGCCGGCAGGCGGTTTTGTGCAGCGATCTTACAGCCGATGAGTGTCGCATTCCCGCCAAAGCCCATCGTTCCGATGTTCAGCGTGTTTGCGCTTTCCATGATATTTGCTTCGAGCTTCGCAAGGTCGGGATTCGGGTTGACATCGTCGAGCTTTCGGAAAAGCTGCTGCTTTGCCTGTTCGTATCCTGTTGCCCTGTCGCCGCCAATGGAAACGCCTATCGCTCCGATCGAACAACCGTGTCCTTGCGCCTGCCAGACTGCGTGCAGAATACACTTCCGAACGCCGTCGAGATTTCTTCCTGCTTTTCCGAGATGGTCGAGGCTTGCCGGGAGGGAATACTGAATATTTTTGTTCTCGCAGCCCCCTCCCTTGAGAATTAATTTCACTTCAATTTCTTTTTCATTTTCCCACTGTTCCCAGTGGATCACCGGAGTCCCCGGTCCCAAATTATTTCCGCTGTTTTTTCCTGTTAGCGAGTCGACGGAGTTCTCACGCAGCGTTCCCGCTTTTGTCGCCTCGGCGATGGCTTCCAGTATTTCCTCTTTCATGCGCAGTTGGTTCGCAGCGACCGGTGTATGAATGTAAAAAGTGAGCATCCCGGTATCCTGGCAAATCGGGGCGGTGTAGTCGCATGCCATGTCGATGTTTGTTGCGATTGTTTCAAGCGCAAGCGACGACCGAGAACCAGGGGTTTCTACGCTCACAGCCTTTTTTATTGCGAGTCGAACGTCCGGCGGCAGATTCGTCGAGGCGTCCGTTATGAGAGTTAAAATGCTTTTTTTGAAATTGTCCATTATAGCTTCCTTCGAGGATCGGTCGCGTTGTTGCCGCTATTTGATGATATCGTCGCTCCAGAATGTTGTACTGTCGGCTTTATTCACAAGGGCAATTTTCACCGGAACGATTGTCAACTCCCCTTGATTTCCAACGAACGCCTTCGAAAGGTCGAAACGGAACCAGACTTTGAAAGACACATTTCCCTCGTTGTACTTCGCCTTTTTTGCAGTTTCTTTGTTCACGTGCCAGGAGTATTCCGGTTTCGTTTTTAGAAGAAGGTAAGCAAATTTGTATCCTTTCTGGTTGGTCTCGGAAAGGACTATGTACGGATTCTGCGGGCATGTCGTGATAATGTTTTGAGCGCTCGGCGGAACGAGAATTTGGGTCGGCGAAGTAATTGTATAAATCTGGGTATCGGCATTGTACTTCACGAGTGTTGCCTGTATCCAAACGGCAAAGAGGCGCTGGCCGAGTTTTTTTGATTCAGCAAATGTTTGGATTGTCGCGGCAATGTCGTTATGCCTTTGCTGAAGCCGTGCTTCGAAGTCAGCCGTAGTTTCAAATTCATTACGAGAAACTGTCTCGTCCTGATAATCATCGGCTCCTTTCTTTATAGCATCCCATACGGATTTCACAACATCGGAAAAATCTCCGGCGGCTAATGTTTGCTCCATTTCAGGTGCATCCAAAGGAGTCTGTGCTGTGAGGTTGCATGCTGCGGCAATGATGGCGAAGATAATGAGGGAAACTTTCATTGAATGCTCCTTTGAGTTCAGGCAGATATTGTTTTTTTTGTGCCGGCGAGGAAGGTATTTACTTTCTCTGCCGTGTATTCGGAATTGATCGCGCAGTCTCCTACCGCAATACCACCGCGGTAATTGCCGCTGAGAAAAATTCCGGCATTGCGCAGCTCGAATTGGCGCATCCGTTCCACGACGGAGAGATGACCGATGCCATATTGCGGGATTGCTTTTTCCCACCGCGTAACGCTACTGAATACGGGTGAACCGGTAATGTTCATGATGGAGGTTATTTCTTGTAAAACAAGCGTAATAAGTTCCGTATCGTTAAGCCCGGCAAGTTCGGGCTGCCGGGAGCCGCCGACGAACGAAGTCATCGCGGAGTGGCCTGCAGGCGCCCTCCCCGGAAAAATAACTGAACTCCAGATTGTCCCGAGAATGTTACGATGTTCCTTTTCCGGGATGAGAAAACCAAACCCGTCGAGCGGCCGCCGGATAGCGCCGTTCGCGAATCCCAGATAGACTTCCGCCACCGGAGGATAATAAATGTTTTTGAGGGAAGTTGCAAGAGGTGTGTCAATATCTCGTATTAATGCGGCGGCATTGTGCGACGGAACAGCGAGAATCACTGCTTCTCCGGTAAGCGTGAAACGCTTGCCATTTTCTATCCCCATCACGTGAATGGATTGTTTTGACCCCGCTCCATTTTCCGAGACGGATGCAATGGTCTCAACGCGTGCGTTCAGGCGTACCCGGTTGCCCAGCATTTTTCCGATTGCATCCGGGAGCGTCTGCATTCCGCTTTTGTATGAAAAAAGGCGAGACCGGTCTTTCGCCTTTTCAGCCCGCTTTTTTCTCTCCCGCACTCCCAGAATTTGCCCTTTGATCAGGCCGCCATAGTTTTTCTCAAGTGCGTATAATTTCGGAAACGCCGCCTGCACACTGAGCTGTTCCGGGTTGCCCGCATAGACTCCCGCAACAAAAGGATTGATGGCGTAATCCAGGAATTCTTTTCCCAAGCGCCGGGTGACAAATTCGGCGATGGTTTCTTCTTTCTGAGATCGTCCAATAAATGGCTCTTTGAGAAGACGCAATTTCCCGGGGAGCGACCACAATTTCGATCTCAAAAACAGGCCGGGTTTCATGGGCAGCGAATGGAGAACGCCATCACGCAGAATATATCTATTGTCTGCTGTTTCATTAGCATAGATCAGTTGATCTTCGATGCCGACGTCGGCGGAGAGCTTTCTGAGCAATGGAGTCGTTTCGAGTGCGCTGTTCGGGCCCGTTTCGATAAGCCAGCCGTCGGTATGGACCGTTTTCATCGTCCCTCCCACAGCGGGCGCGTTTTCAAGGACAGCAACGTCTACTCCCGACTTGTGCAGCCACCAGGCGGTTGCAAGCCCGGTGATACCCGCTCCGACGATGATGACAGAATGATGTTCAGACATTTTTTTGCTTAATTCTTCAATTGCTCGATGACGAGGTCGGTAAGGCACGAAATAAATTTCTCGTTCGCAATGAGAGCCGGCATAACGTCAAAATATTTGACGCCAAGATGATGTGCCTCATCCCGTGCTTCGATGCCGATCTCCGAAAGGGTTTCAATATGGTCCGTGACAAAAGCAATCGGCACAACAATAATGTGAGAGACTTTTTTCTCGGCCAGCGATTTGATCGTTTGCGTGAGCGACGGCTCAAGCCACCGCTGAGGTCCCACTTTGCTCTGGAAGCAAAGATGGTGCGGTAACCCAAAATTACTCGCCTCGATAACGCTTTCGTACGTTTTTTGAATATGTGTTGAGTATGGATCCCCCTCCTTGACTAATTTTATTGGAGTTCCGTGGGCGCTGAAGACGAGATGCACGTTCTTCATCTCGCCCTGCGGCACTCGATCGAGCGACCGCGTAATATTCTCAACAAGCGCGGCAATATACATCGGGTGGGTGTAATAGCTCTCGACAAGTTTTGTCGAAAAATGATTCGCGTTCATTTTCTTGACGGCGTTACTCCATGCGTTAGCGCTCGACCCTGTTGTCACTTTCGAGTATTGCGGATATAAAGGAAGCAGAACGACTTCCTCAATCTTGTCTTTCTGGATTTGTTCAATCACTTCTTCAGTCATCGGGTGCCAGTAGCGCATGGCGATATGGACGTCGGCAACCACTCCCTTGCTTTTGAGCGATGCCTGCAGGCTTTTTGCCTGCTCCATTGTTTGGGGGAGAATTGGAGACCTTCCGCCGATATTCTTGTATAATTCTCGAACCTTTGGGGCGCGACGCGACGAAATTATTTTTGCCAGAGTTTTCCGGAAAAGAAACGCTCCTGGAAGATCAATGATGTCCGGATCGCAAAATAAGTTGTACAGAAACGGCTCTACCGCGTCAAGTGAATCAGGCCCACCGAGTTGAAAAAGGACAACCGCCGTTTTCTTTGTGTTCATTCTCACTATGATTATACTGTTCGCGAAAAGATGGGCCGTTCTTTCATCATCTTCTCAAGGTACGCATCGAAACACATCGCAATATTTCTGATGATCAATCTGCCGAGTCCGTTGACGACGATCGTGCCTTTTGTAAGCGTCACCAATCCGTCCGGAACGAACGCCTCCAGTTTACGAAGTGCATTGCTGAAGTAGTCGTCGAACGTAATGCCGAATTGTTTTTCAATTGCCGCTTTCTCCAATTCCATGTCGCACATCAGCCGAGTGATGACGGTTTTGCGGATCTGGTCGTCTGCCGACATTTTGTAACCGAGATTCGTCGGCAGCGAATGTGCAGCCAGCGTCCTATAGTATTCGGGGAGTGTTTTTTTGTTCTGCTGATAGCTCTCTTTAAAATGACCGATGGCAGACATGCCGAAGCCGTACAAATCGCACCCGGCTTTGGTCGAGTACCCTTGAAAATTGCGGTAAAGAGTTTTGTTCTTTTGAGCGATAGCCATCTCGTCGGTCCGCTTGGAAAAATGGTCCATGCCGATATTCCAATATCCTGCGTCGATGAGTTTCTCGATCGTCATCTTGAAAATCTGGAGCTTCAATTCGGGCGACGGCAGCTGTTCCTGATGGATGAGTTTTTGATGCGGCTTCAGCCATGGCACGTGAGCGTAATTGAATACCGCAATCCTGTCCGGCGAAATATCGATGATTGTATCGACAGTCTTTTTAAAGGATGCAAGAGTCTGGTGGGGGAGTCCGTAGATTAAATCAAGGTTGATGCTCTTGAATCCAAGCTTGCGGCTCCAATTCACCGCGTCCCGTGTGATCGATTCGGGCTGGATGCGGTTCACGGCCTCTTGCACTTTCGGATTGAAGTCTTGGACTCCCATGCTGATGCGGTTGAAGCCGCTTTCGCGCAGCGCTTTCACGTGCTCGAACGTCAAGCCTCGCGGGTCGATTTCAACCCCCGCTTCGATATCGTCCGCGAACGAAAATCGGTTCTTGATGTATGTTCCGATGTCCAATATTTCATCCGGGTCGAGATAGGACGGAGTTCCGCCTCCCCAATGGAGCTGCGAGACCCTGCGTTTTTTCGAGACCAGCGGCGCCACCATATCAATCTCTTTTTTAAGATATGTGTTATACTCTCGAATGCGGTCCCGGCTGTGCGTGACAAGCATTGTGCATCCGCAGAAATAGCAAAGCGTATCGCAAAACGGAAAATGGAAGTAGAGCGAAATATCCGACGAATCCTCGGCCGAGTTTGTACGGAGGATCTCATCGCCATATTCTTTCGGCCCGAATGCAGAGGTGAATACCGGTGCTGTCGGATAGCTCGTATACCGCGGACCCGGCCTGTCGTATTTTCTCAGTAGTTCAACGTCGATCGATTCAAATTGCTTCATACCGTAACGGTTCCTTGCTCTAATGATATTGAACGCTAAATTGCTTAACAGCGTTCACGAATGTCCGCACATTTTCGACCGGTGTGTCTGGGAGGATGCCGTGCCCGAGATTGAAAACGTGTCCGTTTCCTTTTCCGAATTTTTTAAGAATTGCTTGCACTCCTTTTTCAATCCGCTCCGGAGTTGAATACAGCATGGAAGGGTCGAGGTTTCCCTGCAATGCCGCATAACTTCCCACCATATCGCGCGCTTTACCGATGTCGACCGTCCAGTCGAGTCCTACAACGGCTGCCCCAGTGTCCGCAATTTTTTCAAGCGAATGGCCGCAGTCTTTGCAGAAGACAATAACTGGAGCGCCGCTGGTTTTGACCAGCGAAAGAACCTGCTTAATGTACCGGAGGGAGAATTCCTCAAATTCTTCCTGCCCCAGAATTCCCCCCCATGTGTCGAAGATTTGAATGGCTTGCGCCCCTGCTTCAATTTGGGCTGAAAGATACGCCGCAATCGCCCGCGCAAGCTTGTCGAGAAGAAAATGCGCATCTCGCGGCGACGAAAAAATTAATTCTTTCGCATAACGGAAGTTCTTGGATCCGCGCCCTTCGACCATATATGCTGCGAGCGTCCACGGCGACCCGGAAAACCCGATCAGTGGAACTTTGCCGTTCAGGCTCTTGCGCGTTGTCCGTATCGCGTCCATTACGAATTTTAATTTTGAATTCGGGTCTGGGACCGGAAGTTTGTCGATATCAGCACGAGACCGGAGTGGGGAAGGGAATCGCGGTCCTCCTTTTCCTTCCTCGACGAGCAGCTCCATTCCCATCGCTTCTGGAATGACAAGAATGTCCGAGAAGATTATTGCTGCATCGACCCCGATGATGTCGACTGGCTGGATTGTCACCTCAGCCGCAAGATCCGGAGTTTTGCACAATGTCAGAAAATCGACTTTCTCCCGAACTGCCCGGTACTCGGGCAAATATCTCCCGGCTTGCCGCATAAACCAGACCGGTGTCCGTTCAACGTTTTCACGTTTGCATGCACGGAGAAACAGGTCGTTCGATGGGAATTGAGTTTTCAAAATTACTTAGTATAGTTATTTCCGGAAAAGTACGATTCGGTTTGTGTTCGTCCCCGATTCATTATTCTGTACTCCCCAAATATTTGCCGTCTTTGTAAATTTCTGCGTGTTGATAAATACCGCTTTGCAGTGAAACCCGGCATTCTCGCCCAACGGGATAACGTGCTCTTCAAGCCTCACGGTTCCTTTTCGTAATTCTCCAACTTCGAATGCAACATATCCAGTCGGTTGGGTGATCCGGAACAGTTCGATGAATACTCCTCCCATTACACTGCACCATTCGTCAATTGTCCTGGACATTGTGATGTTCATCGCAATAACTTTGTCCTCTATGCTGTTAAACCAACATCGCAGCCAATTATCGTTAGAGTATTGGACGATATTCAAAAAAGGAGGCGACGTGACTGTAAGTTGAATCGTCTCGGAGTCGATTGTTGATGTATGTTGAGCATCGGCGGAAAGGAACAGCGCTTGATCTCGAACGGTATTTAAGTGCTCGCGCTCGTGTTCCGAAACTCTCTTTAGCAGCGTCCCTGTTTTTTTGAGAATGATGTTCTTAATGTTTCGATATTCCGGTGTTTGATTCCTCAGCCTATTAATTCGCATCTGACTTTTGGGCTGCGCTGCCTGATTCGGCGGCAGCGTATACACGGAGAAAAATCCTGAAGAATGTCCCGTCAACCTATTGGTTGCTACCATACGGATCCACCGATCGATCCTGTCTTCCGTTTTGTCTCTTTTCCTTTCCGCCAAATATTTCTGTAGGGAGACGATTTCTGCCTCTGTGTCCGGATGATAGAACATCGAGAGGTCAATATTGGCTTTCGCTTCTTTCGAGAACTTGATCTCAGCGAGACGCTTTTCGACCTCATCAATTCCTGGAATGTCGAGCCGTGGCGCCGCCAGAATTTTGCTCAACGGGTTGACGTCGTTGCCGATCACATTCCTTTTCATCAAGGCCGCTTCGATGATCGTTGTCCCTCTTCCCATGAACGGGTCGTAGATGATATCCCCTTCTTTGCTGTAACGCTCTATGAAATACCGCGGCAGTTGCGGCTTAAAACACGCACGGTAAGAAATCTCATGAAGCGATGATGCCTGCCGCTGCTTAGCGGTCCAAAACTCTCCAACATTACGAAAGGGAGGGCTGTCTTCTGAGATCATTTCTTTTTTTGCCGCGGCGCTATTCATAGTATCGTACGATTGAGGCCACAAGATTTGCCGACGTCGCATGTTCGGCGACAATGTGTACCGGCAGCGACACGTTCTTTGCGGCTGCGGACGTTGTATGTCCGATAACGGCGATCGTCGTATTGTCCAGCAATTCCCCCGGTATCGTTGCCAGAAAGTTTGAGATGCTCGAAGGACTGAAGAATGCCACAATGTCGATCTCGTTTTTTTGAAGTTTCTGCTTCACCGATTCAGCATCCGAGTGCGAAGGCTCGACCGTCTCATAGACAATCACTTCGTCGACGGCGGCCCCGTGTTCCTGGAGAGAAATGGTTACAACATTTCCTGCCAGGTTGCCTTTTGGGAAAAGAAACCGTTTCCCTTTGACATCCGTGCGGGCAAGAGTGATGGCAAGATGTTTTGCATCGTAGACCGAAGGCATCGCCGCAACCGGAATGTTGTACTTTTCAACGGCCGACCTGGTTTTTTCTCCTACAGCATAGACCGTTTTTTCGGCAATGAGCTTCGTGGTGCCGTTATCCATAAGGCTGACCCGTGCGAAAAAATTCTCTGCTGCGTTCATGCTTGTAAGAATAATTGCGTCATAGTTTCCGATAGCAGCGATCGCTTTATCGCACTCCTCCCATGACTTCGGCGGTACAATCTGAATCGTCGGGTAGAGTATGACCGATGCGCCAAGTTGCTCAAGCAATTTTATGAATTCGGCGGCCTGCTCCTTCGTTCGCGTTACAAGTATAGTCTTACCGAGAAGAGGGGCATGCGATTGATCTGCTAATTGCGATAAAGGAGTTTCTGTCATACGGGTATCAGTTTTCCGACATTCTAATTTCGCGCAGTATCTCATCCGCCCCGTTGCCGAGTAATTCCTGCGCAAGCGAAACACCCAGTTTCTCTGAATCTTTTGGGGCGCCGCTGATCGTTCCCCGAACTATTTTTTTCCCATCGATGCTTCCTACTACCGCATCCAGAAAAAAAATCCCCGAATCAATTCTTCCGTACGTGCCGATGGGAATTTGACAGCCCCCCTCAAGGAAGCGGAGCAATGCGCGCTCGCCGGAAGTCGTTTGCCCAGTAGGCGGGTGATTCAGCAGCTCTACGGCGGAAATGAGGAATGCATCGTCGGACCTGATTTCAATGGCAAGCGCTCCCTGGCCGACTGCCGGGAGAATCATCGTTGGAGACAAGACTTCCGATATTATTTCCGACCACCCAAGGCGGGTAACGCCCGCTTTGGCGAGCACCATGCCGTCCCACTCTGAATCTTCGAGCTTCGCCCGGCGGGTCTTCAAATTTCCGCGAATGTCGACTATGTGCAAATCAGGTCGATGGTTTAGCAGCTGGCACCGGCGGCGCAAGCTCCCCGTAGCGATTGAACCGTTTTTCGGAACGGCGCTCAACGAACGATACTTCTTTTTAGGATGAGAAATGAAAACGTCCCGCACGTCCTCGCGCTCGGTTATTGCCCCGATGGTCAAACCGTTGGCAAGATTTGTCGGAACATCTTTCAAGCTATGCACGGCGAGGTCAATTGTTCTGTCAAGAAGTGCATTCTCGATTTCTTTTGTGAACAGGCCCTTATCGCCAATTTTTGAAAGAGGTGAATCAAGAATCTTGTCTCCCGTTGTCTTAATCACGACAGTCTCAATCGCTAACGAAGGATGAAGTCGCTGCAGTTCTTTCGCCACCCATGTCGATTGCCAGAGAGCAAGTTCGCTGCCGCGTGTCCCGATAATTATTTTCTTTGTTGAGCTCATTCCTTCGGTAATTGTGCTTTGTGTAATCCGAAGAGGGACCGGACGATGTGAAGCTTCTTGTGCTTTTCTTCTTCGCTCTCTTCGCTCCCGTTTTTCAAATTCGTTGTCGGGAGATGGAGCAGTTTATTCACAATTCGTTTCGTCACTAGGTCGACCAATTCTCTATCTTCGGCGGAAAAGCGGTTAATATTTTTCTCCACCTCTTCCTGTCTGACCTGTTCGAAATGAGTCCGCAGATCGTGTATTGTTGGATTGACCTGAAGCGAATTGTACCAATTGTGGAACTCCGTTAATTCCTCGAAAACTATTTCGTTGACTCTGGGGATTTCAGCTTTTCTCTTTTGGACATTCCGGTCGATGATCACCGAAATGCCGTCCATATCGTGCAAAAATACGTTGTCAATGTTGTTCGCGCCGGGGTCGATGTTGCGCGGGACGCCGATGTCGATGATGAAGAGCGGCTTATGCGAACGCTCTTTCATCGCACGCTGCACATCGCTCTTCGTGATGACGTACTGTCCACTCGTTATCGACGAGACGACGATGTCGACCTGGGCCAGCATTTGTTGAAGCGATTCAAAGTCGACCACCTTTCCACCGAGCGCTGCAACCAGTTCTTCCGCTTTTGCTCTGGTTCTGTTTGCAACGAAAATTCCTCCAATACCACGCCCGATCAGATGTTTTGCGGTCAGTTCGCCTGTCTCTCCTGCGCCGATGAGGAGGGCAGTTTTTTTTGAAAGGTCCGAGAAAATCTTATTTGCCAGTTCCACCGCGGCGTAGCTGACGGAAACGGCTCCTTCGGTAATTGTCGTCTCCGTCCTCGTCCGTTTTCCTACGTGATATGTTGATTGAAGAAGGCGGTGAAGGAACGGTCCCGCCGCCTTTTCTTCATACGCAATGTTGAAATCATCTTTTATTTGGCTGAGTATTTGAATATCCCCGATGACCATGGAATCGATACCCGACGCTACTTTGAACAAGTGCCGTATCGCGTTCGCCGAAACCATATGGTACATGTGCTCTCTTTTGACGTCGCCGCTTGCAGATTTAAACCCGATCAGTTGGTCTTTGAGTCCGTTGACATCCGGAGGAGTGTCGATGCCGCTTCCGTTAGAATTGTAAACGCCGTACAATTCCGTACGGTTGCATGTTGAAACGATGAAACATTCGGAAAACGGCTTGCCTTTCAGAGCGGCAACGGCAGCCCGAATTTCATCGCTCGACATCCATAACTTCTCTCGAACCTCAAGAGGAGCGGTGCGGTGATTAATTCCAACAGCAACAAGATTCATAATGTGGCAATACAGCGAACACGATGGGGATCAATAGAATTTATGGAACGCGCTGAAATACACATTGATAATCGTCAGCGAGAAAAATGAAACTGCGAACGCAATGATCGAAAGGATCATAATTTTTCTTCCCTGCCAGCCGATCGTTTTTTTTGCACCCAATCCGACCCCGTACATCGCCCAAATGAAGACCGTTCCGATCAGCTTCGGGTCAAAATACGAAAAATGTTCAAACGCGCGGGGAAGCCAGAACAGCCCGACCGAAATCGCAATCGTCAAAAACGAAAATCCAAAGACAATCGACAGCATCGCCATCTTTTCAAGCGTCTCCAAATTGGGAAGCTTGGTGTATATGACGCCGAAGCGGCTCGATTTGATATGGTGGTAGAGCATCAGATACAAAAATCCGTAGACGGCAGAAATTGCAATGGCGGCATATCCGAACAGCGCGCTGGAAACGTGGATACCCAGGAGGTTGCTGCGCAATATTGGTTTTACTTCAGACAAGTCCTTGATAAAACACGATGAGAGGGTCTGGAAAAGAAACGCGAGGATGAGAATAAAATATCCTGTATTTTTAACTTTCGTTTGGAATTCAATGACAGCGTAAGCAGCGGCAATAGAAAACGAAATGATAGACATTATTTCGAATATCGTGGTGATCGGCGGATGATCGAACAAAACCGTACGCATGAGAAGGTATGCCAGGTGAATCACGAGCGTGGTAAGGAGAAGAGGTGTTTTTACGCGTTTTGCGAAGACAGAGTCCTTGAAGAAAGCCTTGGCATACGCCCACACCGTGCTGAAATAAAGAACGGGGAGAGCGATAGTAAACGCATCGACAGCTGTCTTCATTGGATTTCCTGTAATATTTTCATGACTCTATATAAATTTACGCAAAGGTTGAGGGATAAGCAAGGCACAGGAGAACACTAGGTTTTCACGAGATTTCCGACATCTTTTTGAAAAGTGCGGTTCTCCTTGATATTCGGGCATTGCTTTGCTAATTTGATGATGTAGAAAAGAGGCAATTCACATTTCGGATTCTTTAGTGAAGAAGATCACATGTTCATAGACTCTCACACACATTTATTCTATCCCGATTTTAAGGACGATGTTGACGAAGTGATTCGGCGTGCTGAAGAGGCTGATGTAAATTTCTTTGTAGTTCCCGGCACAAGTGTCGAGACAAGCAAACAGGCGATTGCTCTGTCGGAGCGCTATGAGAATGTCTTCGCTTGCGTCGGCATTCACCCGCTGGATATGGCAGAAGCGGATGATAGTGCGCTCCGGGAAATTGAAAGACTCAGCGAGCATAAAAAAGTTGTCGCCATCGGTGAAATCGGTCTCGATTATTACTACGATACGACGCCGAAAGACAAACAACAGCGGATGTTTCACTCTCAGATAGAAATCGCTTTCCGCCGCAATCTTCCTATCGTTGTCCATACGAGAGATTCGATGGACGATGCTGTTTCCACCGTCGAGGATATGATCCAGAAAAATGAATATTGGAGAAGCCAGCAGGCGACATCCAACAGCCGGTTCCCTGCGCCGAAAGGCGTATTTCATTGTTTTTCAGGCGATGCCCAAACGGCAAGACGCCTATTCATGCTTGGTTTTTTGGTTTCCTATCCTGGAATTGTGACGTTTAAAAATTCCCCTGCGGTGGAAACGTTAAAGGCGATCGGCTATGACCACATTATGCTGGAAACGGATTCACCGTATCTTACACCTGCTCCGCACCGCGGGAAACGGAATGAGCCGATGTACATTCCTCAGATCGGAAAAAAAATTGCCGAGATTTGCAATGCAACTGAAAAGGACGTCGCGCGAACGACGTCGTACAACGCCAAGCGTCTTTTTAATATCGGCTCGCTCGGCGAGCCTGTCTTTACGTATTCGTTGGGCCGTTCTCTTTATATCAACCTAACAATTCGGTGTGATGCCGATTGTGTATTCTGCGATAGAAAAGGGGAGGCGGTTGTCAAAGGGCATAATTTGAAAATAACTCGTGAGCCAACGGTCCAGGAAGTCATCAACGAAATTAAAGATCCTAAGACGTACGATGAAATTGTTTTTTGCGGCTATGGTGAACCGACGATACGGTTCGATGCCGTGAAAGAAATCGGTGCATGGGTGAAAGCAAACGGCGGTAGGGTTCGGCTCAACACCGACGGCCATGGAAGCCTCATCAATAAAAGGAATATCGCTCCGGAACTCCGCGATGTTGTCGATACGGTATCGATTAGTTTGAACTCGGTCGACCCGAAACAATACGGCGAATTGATGAGGATTAACGGGGAAAGGAATCATGCGGCGATGGTCGAGTTTGCGGGTGAAGCAAAAAAATATGTTCCAGAAGTTGTCATGAGTGTTGTGGGGATGGATGTGGTCAATGTCGAAAAAGCGAAAAGGTATGTTGAAGACGTGCTCGGTGTAAAATATCGTGTAAGACCGTACTTTTAGACTGCCAATGTTCAGTGATGTTCAATCATCTTGTTCCCAACGTCCCGTTGGGAACAGCCACGAACGTTCCCAAACAGAGTTTGGGAACGAGGTCTAAAGCGTAATTCGACCATCTTGTTCCCAACGTCCCGTTGGGAACAGCCACGAACGTTCCCAAACAGAGTTTGGGAACGAGGTCTAAATGTTCAGTGATGTTCGACCACCTTGTTCCCAACGTCCCGTTGGGAACAGCCACGAACGTTCCCAAACAGAGTTTGGGAACGAGGTCTAAATGTTCAGTGATGTTCAATCATCTTGTTCCCAACGTCCCGTTGGGAACAGCCATGAACGTTCCCAAACAGAGTTTGGGAACGAGGTCTAAATGTTCAGTGATGTTCGACCACCTTGTTCCCAACGTCCCGTTGGGAACAGACATGAACGTTCCCAAACAGAGTTTGGGAACGAGGTCTAAATGTTCAGTGATGTTCAATCATCTTGTTCCCAACGTCCCGTTGGGAACAGCCATGAACGTTCCCAAACAGAGTTTGGGAACGAGGTCTATAGCGAAAGCGTAAATCTATTTTCCTATCGCATCCATGAACAAATGCATAGCAATTCTTGCCTTCACTTTTTTTCTAGTCAATTGCTCTGAGTCAGTTGCGGCGCAAACGATCGATAGTATTGCGGAATTGCAGAATTCCCGGTCGCTGGCCGATGGAAAGCTTTACGGCTATCTTCATTCTTCCGACCCTTCGGACCGTTCTCGATCAGCCGTCGCCCTGGCAAATATTCAGGATTCGTCTTCAATTCAATATCTTCTCCCCCTTTTGAACGATTCAAACCCTGCCGTTCGCCGCAGCACTGCGTTCGCCCTCGGCCAAATAGGAAGTTCGCAGGCGAGCTCGCGTTTGATTGAACGGATCCAATCGGAGTCCGATTCACAATGTCTGCAGGAAATTATTGACGCAGTAGGAAAATGTGGATCAAAAGAGCACCTCAAGGTACTAATCGAAAAGGCGCCCTCTTTTTCCCGCGGCGCACAACCGTCGGTTGCGCTTTCTGTTGCCAGATTTGCAATGAGAAGAATTAAGGATTCGCTTGCAACGGAGTATGTTGCCGGTCTTATCGGACGTTCGAAGTCCATACAAATGGCCGTCTATGCGATGATGCGCATCGGAGATTCTCTATCGGTGAGACGACATCTTCCCGCATTACTTGCCGCCATGAATGGTCATTCACCGGAAATCAGAATGTGGACGGCAACGCTCCTTGGCTTTGTGGCCGATTCTTCCGCAAGGACGGCAGTTGTGAACCATGCCATTGGCGACCCGGATTGGAGAGTTCGGGTCAATTGCGTGAGGTCGCTGCGAAACCAGAGGGTTGAAGACATTTCGCCTGTTTTAATTTCGCTTATTGCCGACAAAAATGAGCACGTTGCTCTCACCGCGTTTTCGATGTTGAATTCCGACGCCCAAAAGTATTCATCCGATAATTTGGTTAAGGTTCTGCAAAAAATATTGCCGGATTCGATTCATTATTCCTGGCGGCAAAGGGGAGAGGCAGCGGTTCTTTTCGCAAAGCTTTTGAAAGAGGAATCCATTCCTCACCTTCTCCGGTTGTTAGATGGAAACCCCATGCTCCGATCCAAAATCATTTCGGCACTTGGAGAAACTAAATCGGAGAACGCAATTGTTCCCCTTCAGGATGAATTGTTGAACAAGAATCCACGAACAGTCAGCGCTGCTGTCGAGTCATATCAAAATATTGTCGCTGACAAAGACTCAGCCGCCCAGTCGGAATTCTGTCAGAAGATTCTTCCGCTGCTGCAGAGGCGCGATATCTCGATTTCTTTTTCTGTGGCGGAGGCGATTGAAGATACATCCATTCGAATGCCGCTACGATTCCAGTGCCTCCCTCAATTCATCACGGCATATCAAAGCCTTTCAACGCCGAATGATGTCGAAGTGATGGTTGAATTCATCAATCTGTTTGCCGGTCTGAAAGCAAATGCTGCGCTTCCTTTGCTGCAACAATCCTTGAGCGATCCGAGTAGAATTGTTTCCAAAGCCGCTGCAGGCGCATTACAGGTGATAACGGGTAAAAATCACGATGACGAAGTCTCATCGCTTCCGGATACCGGCACATTCTACAAGCCGGATGATGCTGCGTTGCTGAATCGATATCATTCTGCTTCTCTCCTTACCACTAAGGGGAATATCAGGATAGAGTTTCGTCCGGATGCGGCACCATTTACCGTGTTGAATTTTATATTACTGGTCAGGAAACATTTTTACGACAGGCTGATGTTTCACCGGGTTGTTCCGAATTTTGTGATACAGGGGGGCGATCCTTTGGGGAACGGATTCGGCGGACCAGGGTATGCGATCCGCACGGAAGTACATCCCGATGCGCTGTATTCAGAAGGATCTGTGGGAATGGCGAGCGCGGGAAAAGACACAGAGGGCTCTCAGTTCTTCATTACTCATTGTCCAACGCCGCATCTTGATGGGCGCTATACTGTTTTCGGCTATACGAAGGATATGGACGTTGTCGACAAAATCCAAATTGGCGACACAATTATTTCAGTAACGTTGATGCAGTAAAAGTAAGCACTTTCTTCACGCAAAACGGTTTACGGACAGAACTGCTTGGGAGAAGTTTTGTTCGTGTCTTCCTTTATTTTAATCCCATATACGTACTTTGGTGGCTGGGGTCGACGGAAGAAAGGAGCTGGAGGATACTTTTGTCTTGATAATCTCTAAAAATTTCTGCAAGTTCCTGGTACTTTGCGTCGAAGAACGCTTTGACGATGAGGGAACTGGGGTTCACCGACCGTTTGAAATCAGCAACGTTTTGAATGAAGGTGATAATGTTTTTGTACGCCGCGTCGGGCTTGACCACGAGATAGTCGATTCCCCTGTAATTGTACATGAACATTCCTTCTCTCATCGGTTCATATTTTGAGTTCATAAGTTCTTCGACAAAAGAGTACTTGCTGTAGCCGGAATTAACTCGGTCCCAGCCTTTTGTAGAACCCGGCGCCTGTCCGCAAATAGTGATTGCTTTTTGAAAATACGGCGTGCCGCTGAGCGGCGGGCTGTAGGAATCGAAATCATAGCCGAGAACGAGATACATATAAAAATTGACAAAGCTTGTCAAGGGGTCGAAACGTGTTTCATCGCGCAATAGGGGCTGATTCTTAATGTAAGTAAATTCCCACGAATCGTCGAAAATCCTAAGCATCGCCGAATTCTTTTCGGATTTGTATACCGGGCGCGTGCTTCCGAGAACGAACGTTGCGTCGTATACAGTAGGGGTCGCCGTCATAGCAATCGAGACCGTGATCGAGACTTGAATTTTTTCATTTCCAATATCTTCGGATGTCCATCTGTTTGAATTGATATATCGTTGAAGATCAGCCGCGAAATTTGCCAGGAGGTCGCGGGAAGAGCCCGGAATTTGGTTCATGTCGACAATAACCTGAGCATCGATCTGACCAAGAGCAGTCGCCGCAACACAAAGGACTGCACATATCAACGTCACAATTATCAGGGGGGGGCGCATGGTAATCCTTTTAGCATTGTTGGGGAACTTACTCAACCGCAATATAACTACTTTCGCTTTTTCATTCAAGTGCATACAAACGCTTCTCATCCCTTTTCGGCATGCGGGAGTGTTTGTCCTTCTCTTTGTTTGCCTCGGAACGTCTCATGCGGGCTTCGAACGGACCCCGCAGCCGCCGGCTGTTTATGGAGACGGGGTTTCAGCCTTGTTCAGCGGAGACGTAAATTCGTTGATGTTGAATCCATCTGCGGCCGCTTCTCTAAAGTCATTCTACTCCGTGTTTTTCTATTCCCCATCTCCGTTTGACTTGCCGCAGTTGTCGAACGGCGGAATGTTTTTTGCGTTCCCATTTGAATCGTTTGCCGGTGGAGTTGCAGCGACGCGCACGGGTTTTTCCTTATACCGTGAAATAACTGCTACGGTTACTGCTGCAAAATCGTTCGGGGGATTTGTCTCCGCCGGATGCAATATCAACTACGATCATCTTGCCATTGCAGGCTATGGTGCGGCATTTACAGTCGGAATAGATGTCGGCGTCTCTGTTCAGGCGACGGACGATATTCGATGGGGCTTTTCCCTGCTGAATGTCAATCGTCCGACGATCGGCGAAGAGAAGGATGAACTTCCTCAACTCTACCTTACGGGAGTTACCTGCGAGGTTCTTCCGACTGCAAGCGTTTCATGCACGCTTATCAAGGACGTGAGATACCCCGCTTCCGTCCGTACGGGTGTACGGTTCCTGCCACTCGAATCCGTCGACCTGCGCTTTGGAGTGTCGAGCGATCCGTCGCGGTATTTTGCCGGCATCGGAATTCACTATTCGTCTATCTCGGTCGATTATAGCGTAGCGACGCACGCCGAGCTCGGCTTAACTCATACAATAGGAATCTCGTTTAGTTTGTAAAAAGGGGGGAGAATAATGAGAAGGAGTGTTCTTTGCTGCGCTCTGTTATTGTGCAGTGGTACGTTACATGCCCAAGGGGGGGACAATATTCGGCAAACTTCTCCGGACTTTGAATCGTTGATGGAAAATACATCGGACGACGGCACGGGGAAATCGGCGACACTCGACGAGCTGGAGTTCTATCGACTGAATCCGGTCGATATCAATACGGCTTCGTTTCAGGACTTGTGCGGAGTTCCTTTTCTTCCGCCGCCGATTGCGATGAAGATTATATTTCTGCGCGACTCTTTGAAAAACCTTGTTCCCGCCGATTTACACCTGACCGGAATCGATGAACCCACGCTTGCGCTGGTTTCGCCGTTCATCACATTCTCATCCCGAAAATCGGAAACACATGCGTCAACGCACAGCGATAGCGTAACGTCGATGTCTTTCCGCTCTCGCGGAAGCATGGACATCCACCCGCAAAAGCCATTTCTCGACGGTGAATATCTGGGCAGCCCCGTTGCACAGTATGATCGGTTGATCGTCAATACGCCGCGGTGGAGCGGAGGAATTTTGTTCGATAAAGATGCGGGTGAACCTTGGGATGCAGGTTTTGTGAGTGGATATGTCGGGTTCGAAAATGACGGCATTGTTAAAAAGTTTGTTGCAGGAGATTATACGATTAATGACGGTGAAGGGTTAATGCTTTCGAGCCCAAGGTCATCGTCGAAAGGAGGGAGCGTGCTGTACCAAATCAAAGCGACGGGAAGAACGATTGTGCCTCATCTTGCCACAGACGAATATCATTACTTTCAAGGCGCTGCGACGACGATCGAATTTTATCCTGCCGCAGTAACGATCTTTTTATCCCGCAAGGCGGTTGCAGCGACGGTCGATTCCTCAGGTTCGGTAACAAGCTTCTATACGTCGGGCCTTTTTCGTTCTCAAACAGAAATAGAAAAGAGGAACGCCGCGAATGAAACAACCGTTGGCGGGATTGCAGATTTTCACATCGGAAGTACGAATAGGGTCGGGTTGAGCGCATTGAAAGCAGAATATGATAGACCGCTCGCCATTTATTCCCCTTTTACTCTCGATGGTAAAGGTATTTCGGCTATCGGCGCAAACGCGGATTTTGTCTTTGATTCGTTTACTCTGTTCGGAGAACTCGCGGAGAATTCGCTCAATTCTCAAAGCAGTGTTGCCGGTTTCATTTGCAAGGTGTCTAAACGGTTATCGTTGTCAAGCCAACTGAGGTCGTACTCGAGAACGTATGCCAATCCGTACGCGTATGGATTCGGCGAACAGAACGGAGTTGTGAACGGCGAAAACGGACAATATTTGGGTATGGAGTATCAAGCATCGAGAGAGATCAAAATCTCAACATCCTACGATGAATTTACAAAACCATCCTCCGGCTCTTTCACAAATACGGGGAGTGAGGTTGTCGTACGGTGTGAAGGTGCGTTGACGAAATCTGTCGCCGCGTCCGTTCAATTCAAAGATAATACTAAAACGGTAGAGAGTACTTTGATTGACGAGGATCAGAATTCACAAAAGATATTTGAAGTGAGGGAGCAAGAAAACTGGCGGGCATCATGTTCTTTCGCGCTGAACAAGTGGGCGGAATTCATTCAGAGAATAGAATTGACTACTGTTTCATACTCTGTTTCGCACAACCGGGGAGAGGGAATGTTAATGTTCACCGAACTGAATTTATCTCCGACGCATTCATGCTTCTACGGCACGGCCAGGATGGTGCTTTTCGATACGCAGTCGTACGATTCCCGGGTGTACGAATACGAAAGCGATGTCCGTGGAGGATATTCTTTTCCTCCGCTGTATGGACGCGGAAGCCGCTGGTACGTCGTTGCAGGATGGAATATCCTTCAGCGGATGGAGCTGTCTTTTAAATACAGTGAAACTTTTCAAACCGGGGCGGTATCGATCGGCTCAGGGAATTCGGAGATCATAGGGCCGCTCGATAACAGGGTAACCATTCAAATGGATATCGGACTATGATTGTTATAGAAAATATAGGCAGGCCTTTTTAGTGGATTCATTCCATGACCTTTTACGTGATTTCAGCGATGCAATTATCGGCCACGGGTTTGTTTTCTGTTACATTGTGCTTCCTGCGAAGTAGATGTCGGACACCTTATCGGGAAATTGCAAGATGTCAAAATATTTGGTAAGGTAGATCAACAAGGTGTCCGACATCTACGCAAACTGTGTTATTACGGCTGTTTGAGGTAGTGTTACTGTAACGTTACCCCGTTTGAGAGTCCCGAGGAATTTTACTACATTTAAAGCATCATGTCTGAGAATAAAAATACAACGGTCGTTGTTGGGATGAGTGGCGGTGTCGATTCATCGGCGGCCGCAGCGTTGCTCGTCGAGCAGGGTTACAACGTTATCGGCATTACTATCAAAACGTTCAACTATGACGACGTAGGCGGGAACGACGACAATGACAAGAGTTGTTGTTCGCTCGATGGGATCAACGATGCCCGGATGGTTGCGGCAAAGCTTGGTTTCCCGCACTATGTCCTGGATTTTTCCGAGGCGTTCGGCGCGCAAGTCATCGATAATTTTGTTGACGAATACATGCATGGCCTGTACACCCAATCCGTGCGTCATTTGCAACCGAAAGATCAAATGGGAAGAGATGATCCGGAAGAGCCTTAAGCTTGGGGCCGATTTTATTGCCACGGGGCATTATGCACGCGTGCGAAAGGATGACCAGACCCGCAGGTATGTTGTCTCTCGCGGCAAAGACGCTCAGAAGGATCAATCGTACGCTTTGTGGGGATTGACGCAAGATTCATTGCGCCGTACAATTTTCCCTCTTGCAGAATTAACAAAGCCCGAGTCGCGCGCGATTGCCGAGCGTTTTGGTCTGCAGACCGCGGCGAAAGGGGAGAGTTATGAAATATGTTTTGTTACTGATAACAACTACGAGCGCTTTCTGAAGCATAAGCTTCCGCAGTTAGAGGAATCGGTGGCGGGGGGCGACATCGTCATGGACGGCAAGGTTGTCGGCAAGCATCGCGGCTTCCCTTTTTACACCGTCGGCCAGAGAAAAGGCATTGGCGTTGCGTTTCCTGAGCCGGTGTATGTTACCGGCATTAATTACAAAGAAAATGTTATCACCGTCGGGCATGACAACGATTTACTCAAATCGACGCTGACTGCAAAGAAGCTGAACCTGATCAAGTACGATCATCTTCGCAACGGGAAACGGCTTACGGTAAAAATCCGCTACAAAGATACCGATGAAGCAGCGCTTGTCACGCAGATTGATGGGGAGGGAGATGGTGAAGGGGTGGTGCGTGTACAACTCGACTCGCCAAAACGAGCGATCACATCTGGTCAATCAGTAGTTTTTTATGAAGGGGATGATGTCGTTGGCGGTGCGATTATTGATTCGATAGAACTGTAGCGTGATGAAATAATCCTCGATCTTGTTGACGGGCGAAACTTAATTCGCCTTTTTTTATGTATCACACGGAGGCTCTATTGAAAACTTCACTCGGTTTTATAGGTCTTGGGTTAATGGGCTCTCCGATGGCTGCGCGTTTACTCAATGCAGGCTATCCATTGGCGGTCTTTAATCGGACAAAAGAAAAAGCTGCGGGCATTATCAGCCAGGGGGCGCGGTGGTGCCAGTCCCCGAAAGAAGTAGCGGAACGCTCCGATATTGTTTTTTCGATGCTGTCAAATTCTCAAGCCCTGTTGGAAATGGCCGCCGGGCGTGAGGGAGTAATTCAAGGCCTTCGGAAGGGGTCTGCGCATGTCGACATGAGCACGGTGTCGCCGATGACGACGAAACAGCTTGGTGTTGAATATCTGAAGCGGGGATGTTTCTTCATGCATTCTCCCGTGCTGGGGAGCGTGCCGCAAGCGACAGACGGATCGTTGTTGTTGTTGTTCGTCGGCGGAAGCGATGAAGCGTATCTCAAAGTCGGAGATGTCTTGAAGCTTCTCGGTGGAAGAATTTGGCGATTTGAACGGCCGGAACAAGCTTCGTACACAAAATTACTTTGCAATTTATTTATCGGCGCGATGGGGACAACTCTCGCGCAAGCGCTCGTGCTTGCACAAAAAGCAGACGTTAACCCGGAAACTTTGCTAGACATCATCGGCCACTCTTCGTTGAGTGCGCCGATGTACCAAACAAAGGGAAACTCGATGCTCGACCGGAATTTCTCTCCCCGATTTTATGTCGAGCACCTGTTGAAGGATATCAATCTTATCCTTGATGCGGGAAAGCAATTGGAAGTTCCTCTTCCCGAAATAGAGGTAGCACGAAAATTGTTTTCGGATGCGGTTGCGGCCGGGTTTGCTCATGAAGACTATTCCGCTGTCGTTAAAGTCTTGGAGAAACAATCGGGCATAAAAGTGCAGAGGCCGCAGCGCTAGCTCTCCAACGGCTGATTCGTTCGGATTTCTGAAAAGACGTGATGAACTTCCGATTTGTCTTCGGCGTGGAGAAGCCGTTCGTATATTTTTTTGTCGCTGATGTTCGAAGCGATCATCCGCAGGACGTTCAAATACTGCTTCTCGTCGGTCCCGGTCGATACCATGAAGACCGGTTTCACTTTCTCGTCCTGATTGAGGTCGTACTGAAGTTCTTGTTTCAGTCGTGCAAACACAACGACAACATGATTGCTTGCACGGCCCAACCGTCTGTGAGGAACGGCAAAGCCGTGGCCGATCGTTATCGGCGTTCACTCTTTCCGCTCATTGAGACTCGCCAAAAACTCCTTTCCATTCTTCACAATTTCCGTTTTCACTGCAAAGGAGATTCAATAACTTATGTTACGCAAAAGCCCAATGTTATCGCCACGAAGTCACAAAGAAAAACACCCTTTCTTATCAATGGACTTAACAGAATTAAGCTTTCCTTAAAAGTCTTAGCGCCTTGTGCCAACGGCATCTCCCAACGGGATCGCTTCGCGAACGTTGGGAGTGGCAAAGCTATTAAAGTCTGCGTAGCATCAATCAATGAATTCCGTTGCAAAATATTGCTACGAAGTGAAGGTCATTGCGGCGGAGTGAAGCATTGACTCTTGATCCAAAATGCTCTCCTACCTGATGCCAGGCAATGGGTCAGTACGCCGATCGGGCGTAGACCTCCGGATGTTTCTCTTTGCAACCACCGCACGTTGAAATAACAAAAAGGAAATCGTATCTTTTGCCATGAACGATGAAAAACAGTTCTGCGAGAATTGCGGCAGCGAACTCAACGGCGAGGACCGTTCGAAATGCGGACAGCGCAATGTAGAGATGAAACTGCCGTTCAAAGATATACTCAGAGAATTGATTGAAGAGTTGCTCTCGTTCGATTCGCGGCTGTTTCATAGCATTATCCCATTCCTTGTAAAGCCGGGTATTTTAACTGAGGAATACATTTCGGGAAAAAGGGCGCATTACATTTCTCCTTTTAAGATGTTTTTTTTCATGAGTTTCCTCTATTTTTTTACGACGGCTCTTGTTGAAAAACCGGATGAAAAGTTACAAACGCAAAACATGCTCGGCGTCGATTCGTTGCTGACGCCGGTTCGTGCAGATTCGATCATCACCCTCGCCAGGAAAGGTGGAATAAAACTTACCATTTGGAAGGATGACTCGAGTGCGGTTGAGAGAAAATACGGCCATCGTTTCGCAGCCGGGTTGAACAAATTAAAATCAAACCCGCAGTTATTCTTCGATGGATTACACGACCATGCACCGCAAGTAGTATTCCTCTTGCTTCCGGTTTTTGCTTTTTTATTGAAGCTGATATATCTTCGTTCAAAGAACTACTATATTGAGCATATCGTTTTTTCATTTTATTTTCATTCGTACGTTTATTTCATTCTTCTTTTTGTCGTCCTTTTAAATTCCACAGGCTGGCCGTTCGTCTCCGACTATGCAGACGTTTTACTCCTCGCAATTCCTTTGAATCTGTATCAAGGGATGAAACGTGTGTACCGGCAATCCGGAGGCAGGACGTTTATCAAGTTCTTGATCCTAACCTGTGCGTACGGTCTTGTTCTAGTAGTCGCCGCCGTAGCCACTGTATTTGTTCTCATATCACTAGTCTAAAAATGAGGCACTCATGCCATCGGACAAACTCAAAGATCTCCGTGAAAGAAAATCGACCGCGTTGATGGGCGGCGGCAAACAGAGAATTGAAGATCAGCACAAAAAAGGGAAACTCACCGCCCGCGAGCGTATCGACCTCTTGATCGACGAGGGGACATTCGAAGAAATCGGCAGGCTTGTTCAGCATCGATCGTACGATTTTGGAATGGAAAGTCAGAAGTACTTGGGCGATGGTGTCATAACGGGGCATGGCAAGATCAATGGACGGGAAGTGTTTGTGTACAGCCAGGATTTTACCGTGTTCGGCGGCTCGCTCTCGGAGGCTCATGCTGAAAAAATCTGCAAGATCATGGATATGGCGCTCAAGGTCGGCGTGCCGTTGATCGGGCTGAATGATTCGGGAGGTGCTCGAATCCAGGAGGGAGTCGTCAGCCTGGGAGGATATGCAGATATTTTTCTCCGCAATACAATGGCGTCGGGCGTCATCCCGCAAGTATCGGCCGTTATGGGACCATGCGCAGGCGGTGCCGTCTACTCGCCGGCGATCACAGATTTTGTTTTCATGGTAAAGAACACGAGTTATATGTTCGTTACGGGGCCTGGCGTGGTGAAGACCGTAACGCATGAGGATGTCTCGTCCGAAGACTTGGGCGGTGCTCTCACGCACGCCAGAAAAAGCGGGGTTGCACATTTTGCTTGTGAGAGTGAAAGCCAGTGCATCGACAGGATCAAGACCTTGCTTACATTCCTTCCTTCAAACAACATGGACGACCCTCCGGTGTATGAATCCGAGGATTCAATTGATCGGATGGATGAGAGACTCAATTCGATCATCCCTGAAAATCCGAATAAGCCGTACGATATGAAGCAGATCATTCATTCGGTAGTGGACGACGGAGAATTTTTCGAAGTGCATGAACACTACGCTGAAAATATTATCGTCGGCTTCGTAAGAATGGATGGAAAACCGGTTGGCGTGGTTGCCAATCAGCCGTCAGTGCTTGCGGGCGTGCTGGACAACGATGCATCAGTCAAAGGAGCGAGGTTCGTCCGCTTCTGCGATGCGTTCAATATTCCGCTTCTTGTGTTTGAGGATGTGCCCGGATTTTTACCTGGTACCGCACAGGAATGGGGGGGCATTATTAAGAACGGCGCAAAACTCCTGTATGCTTTTTGCGAGGCGACTGTTCCGAAAATTACCGTCATTACGCGTAAAGCGTACGGCGGCGCGTACGACGTAATGAACTCCAAGCATATCCGGGGCGACATGAATTTTGGATGGCCGACTGCAGAAATTGCCGTCATGGGCCCGAAAGGGGCGGTCGAAATCATATTTAAAAAAGAGATAGAGAAAGCAGAAAACAAGGAAGAGGCGGTAAAGCAAAAGGAAAACGAGTTCCGCGAAAAATTCGCCAACCCGTACATCGCAGCTGAGCGGGGCTATCTGGATGATGTGATAGAGCCGAAGGAGACTCGCGCGCGGGTCATTCGCGCATTGCAGATGCTCGAGACGAAAGTCGACCGCAATCCCAAAAAGAAACACGGCAACATTCCGCTGTAGTCAAAAAGCAGTTGCAAATCTTTTTTCATTTGACTACATTTGTACACTAACTTTAAGCAACTCCCGGAGAGGTGGGTGAGCGGCTTAAACCAGCGGTTTGCTAAACCGCCGTACGGGGTCAACCTGTACCGGGAGTTCAAATCTCCCCCTCTCCGCAGAATAGATGGCTCGTACGAACGAGCCATTTGTATTAATGGTGAGTGGCTTATCCCGTTGATGCATTGCGGCAACGTGGTGCTAAACCGCCGAACGGGGTAAACCTGTACCGGGAGTTCTCCCGAAGGGATTCCTTCGGAAAAATCTCCCCCTCTCCGCAGAATAGATGGCTCGTACGAACGAGCCATTTGTATTAATGGTGAGTGGCTTATCCCGTTGATGCATTGCGGCAACGTGATGCTAAACCGCCGAACGGGGTAAACCTGTACCGGGAGTTCTCCCGAAGGGATTCCTTCGGAAAAATCTCCCCCTCTCCGCAGAATAGATGGCTCGTACGAACGAGCCATTTGCATTAATGGTGAGCGGCTTATCCCGTTGATGCATTGCGGCAACGTGGTGCTAAACCGCCGAACGGGGTAAACCTGTACCGGGAGTTCTCCCGAAGGGATTCCTTCGGAAAAATCTCCCCCTCTCCGCAGAATAGATGGCTCGTACGAACGAGCCATTTGTATTAATGGTGAGTGGCTTATCACGTTGATGCATTGCGGCAACGTGATGCTAAACCGCCGAACGGGGTAAACCTGTACCGGGAGTTCTCCCGAAGGGATTCCTTCGGAAAAATCTCCCCCTCTCCGCAGAATAGATGGCTCGTACGAACGAGCCATTTGTATTAATGGTGAGTGGCTTATCACGTTGATGCATTGCGGCAACGTGATGCTAAACCGCCGAACGGGGTATACCTGTACCGGGAGTTCTCCCGAAGGGATTCCTTCGGAAAAATCTCCCCCTCTCCGCAGAATAGATGGCTCGTACGAACGAGCCATTTGTATTAATGGTGAGTGGCTTATCACGTTGATGCATTGCGGCAACGGGATGCTAAACCGCCGTACGGGGTCAACCTGTACCGGGAGTTCTCCCGAAGGGATTCCTTCGGAAAAATCTCCCCCTCTCCGCAGAATAAATGGCTCGTACGAACGAGCCATTTGTATTTACGGTGAGCGGCTTATCCCGTTGACGCATTGCGGCAACGGGATGCTAAACCGCCGTACGGGGTCAACCTGTACCGGGAGTTCTCCCGAAGGGATTCCTTCGGAAAAATCTTCCCCTCTCCGCAAGCTCAAAACGCAATATGTCTGGTTTGTGTTAACCGTGATACTGTATAATAATCCTCATTTTTTATACAGTGTATAACGAACGGTTAACCGAACCGGCATACACTTCAGAGAATAGTATAACCTTTCACGCTCTCCCAACCATCTGAAAGGTTACTGCAATGATGAATCCTTCCCAAAATTTCTACCTTACTAGATGCACAGAAAATAAGATCTCCATGCATAAGCTGGCATGACAAATACCTCGCTGTTTGCGGCGCGGATTATTTATTTCAAAAATATTTAACGAGTCATCGTTACAGATTGAATGCCCGCCATATCGCCTCTAACGTCTTTCAGCCAGAGATAGCCCTGTAAAGATGAATCTGCAATTAGAGCTGTATAGAATAATGGATTTGAAGACCCAGCGGGATATAAATAATCAAATAAAGAATCATTTCGAATTATTCCTACGTGCGTAAATGTATTGTACGGTAAATGTTGATTTACATGATCTGCACTATTTCCAATGATACCGTATCCTTCAACAGTATCATTTGATTGATATGTTATTGAAAATACTATTGATTCATTGATTACATGAGGCGGCAACGGATAATTTCCAGTCCAAGTGCCTAGTAAAGTAGGTATAGACGATGATGATGATGGGGGGCCGACCATTGAATTATCTTTTTTGGTGCAACCTGTCCAAAGTGATCCCGACAGGAGTAGAATAAAAGCTATTCTAAATATCATTTGTCCTCATCCATACGTTTGTTTTCTATGTGATGCAAAATGGAGTGAGAGTACTTTACCACTATTGAACTGTAAAATCAAGCTGTGCAACAAAACTGGATTGCACAACCTTCAATTTTGCTAAAAGCAAAAGCTTAAAATGAAGCGCATTCGGAAATACAATGATGATCTTGCGATCCACAAAAAATCAAACTGCGGAGTAGTATCTTAATTTAGGAAAGGTGTGAAGTTTGCTCACGCAAAGCCGCTAAGCCGCAAAGAGAATGGATATGTTTCCCTTGCGGCTTAGCGTCTGGCGAAGCCTTCCCCTTGGACTTTGTTCTAATTAAGACATTACTAACTGCGAATTGCAATCCTCACCCACGCTGTGTATATTTTGAAAACGTCCCATCCGTGGAGCCTCTTGTGTTCGATAGGCTCTCTTCTTCAATGAACGAACTGGCCTGAGTGATTTGCGTAACGCTCGACCATCTTCATATCACCACAGGATATGCATGACGACACTTTTCCGTACACATCCGATGAGAATACTGACCCCTTTAGCCATCCTCCTGACTTCGGCCGGATCGCTTCAATCACAGGAGGTCCGCAAGACATATGTTGACCAGCCTACGATTGTAACATCGCAGCTCGGATTTCGAGTTCTCGGCCCGAAGACTGTGACGCTCTTGCCATCATCACGTGACTCGGCGCTTCCCGGCGAAATTCCCTTCTATGTCGATCGCCTCCTTTCACGCGTGAAAAGAGAACAACATTTGCCGAAAGCCTGGACCGGCGCTTTCTTTGACTGGCCGTTCGATATTGATAAGGGGAAATTTGTCGGAGATGATCGGTCCGGCGCTGGTGTCTCTGCGTACCGAGGAACATTGAAAAAAATCAGCACACGATGGGGGACATTTTGGCAAGGTGATTTTACTGCTTTTGTTCAGCCGGGAATCTACCAGATTGAAACTGAGTATGGTTTCACGACTCCATTCGTGATTGAAAGCAATCCGTACGATCGTCTCATCCGCAGCTATCTCAATTATCTGCATTGCCAGCGATCGGGAATCGAGACACCCGGAATACGGCCGATAGAGAATGCGGATGACGGAGTTCTTGACACCGATGGGACATACGTTCCCGCCGCCGGCGGCTGGAACGACGCCGGAGATTTCCGCAAATGGATTTCGCAAACGAGCTCGCATATCGAAGCCCTTTCGATGATTGCACAGCACGCCGACCGCGCCTACAGGGATGCCGCCCTGGACGAAATCAAATGGGGAAACAAGTACTTTCAAGCGATGATTACTCCTGAAGGACGGGTCTATGAGGATATCGGGAGCGGGCCGCTGCGTGGAGGAAAAAACTATCAGGACGACTGGTGGTGTGAAAACCATGCCGGGTGTCTCGGTGCCGGAGAAGGGAAGAGCGACAATATTAAGGAAAACGGGGACGAGAGAAAAATTCGGACGACATACAACCCGGTCTGTCAATTCCTTTTCATCCGCAACCAGGTGTTTGCTTCGAGGGTCCTTGACGCCGCGGATGCTTTCAAGTGCGAGCATCTCGCCGAGTTGGGATGGAAATACAGTCAGAAAGTCAAGCATGACGGCAGAACATTATTTGTCGCCGAGGAGCTGCTCGCCGCCTGTGAATTGTACGCATCCGGACTCGCACGGGTCAGCGGTGCAGAGATTGAAGGACTGGCCAACGAGCTTATGAGCCGCCAGGAAATCAGCGAGTCTCGGTTGAACGGATATTTCTACGAGAAAGGGAAGACTGATGGGTACCGCAGCATTGTGTGGAATGCAGAACCGGCGATGGCGTTGCTGCGGGTGTGCGAGCTCGACATCCCCGCGATGGCTGACCTCACGAAACGAACAGGTTCGGCGGTGAGACGGTACATCGAGAACTACATTTTGAAAGACGCTGACAGCAATCCATTTTCTGTGACGCCGTACGGCGTTTTTGTGAAGCCGCTGCATTCCGATGAAGTGACATTTCGCGATGCCGGTGGAGGCAATTTCGTTCGTACATTTATCAGCCCGCTCAATGCACAAGAGATGGTGCACGGGACAGATGCTGTGCTTATGCACCATGCATATCTTCTGGCACGGGCCGCGCTTCTGTGGAAAAAAAATCTTTACCGCGACGAGAGCGAGAAATTGATTCAATGGGCGACTGGTCATAACACCACCGGTCTTTGTCTCTTCACCGGCATAGGTTTTAGACATCCCGTTATCGGGTCGTTCGTGAATTATAGAATTCCCGACGCTACGGTGGATGGCTTTGTCGGACGTTTGGACGACACGCCTTATATGGAAACGTCGAATGCAGTAGAGTGGAATACCCAGGAAGTGTGGGGTGTTCCGTTCTATCATGCCATCGGCGCTGTAACATATTTGTCATTACTCAACGGTGCTCACTGAAAGGTGATGAACTATGTATATCGTAAATGAATATTCTGTCGCCGTTGCATTTTGCGTGGTGACAATGCTCTGCTGGGGATCGTGGGCAAACACGTCAAAGATTTCGACGAAGGATTGGCCCTTTCCCCTTTTTTATTGGGATTATTCCTTGGGGCTCATTGTTGCGGCGATTCTCTTCGGGCTGACATTGGGGAGCACAGGCGCTAATGGCAGGAGTTTCGTGGCCGACCTCCTTCAGGCCGATCCAGGCTCACTCCTCTCGGCCGTCATCGGAGGCATTGTCTTTAACCTCTCCAACCTCCTCATCGTTGCGGCGATATCGGTGGCCGGATTATCGATCGCTTTTCCGATCGGAGTGGGATTGGCGCTGGTGATTGGCGTGGTGGTGAACTACGTCAAACAGCCGGAGGGGAATCCGCTCCTGCTGTTTACAGGAGTCTTGCTTGTCGTAGTGGCAATGGTCGTAAATGCAGTTGCAGCTTCGAAAGTGGCGGGGTCGAGAAGTTCTTCTCCTACTAAAGGCATTGTCCTGTCGGTCTTTGCCGGTATCATCATGGGATTCTTCTACAGATTCGTTGCCGACAGTATGACACTGAATTTCATAACACCCGAGACTGGAAAACTCACTCCCTATTCGGCTGTGCTCATCTTTTCCATCGGCGTTTTCTTCTCCAATTTTGTTTGGAATACATACTTCATGTACAGACCTGTGGACGGGAATACATCAACCTATGCGGAATATTTCGCGAACGGGACTTTGAAACGGCATCTGATCGGTTTGGCGGGAGGCCTGATATTCAATATCGGTTTCTTGTTCAACCTGATAGCCTCGGACAAAGCCGGCACTGCAATCTCTTATGGGTTGGGGCAGGGGTCCACCATGATCGGCGCAGCATGGGGTGTCTTTGTGTTCAAAGAGTTTAAGGGTGCGCCTTCTTCGATCACCAAGTACCTGGTAATAATGTTCATCACGTTCATCGTTGGTCTGGGCATCATTGTTGCTGCGAAGCTCTGACCGCCGATTTGAGATTGATAAATTGAGCCTCATAAAAAATAAAGAAAGCTGTCTCACGCAAAGGCGCGAAATGTTTTTAAAAATAAAACTTGTGTGGCTTTGCGGCTTCGCGCGACAATATTTTTCAAATGGTCCGAATTGTGAAAAAAAACATTGTCGTTATCGGAAGTTCGAACGTTGACTATATCATGAAAATGCCCAGGCTCCCCGGGGTCGGCGAAACCATAACCGATGCGGTCTTCATGCAGATATTCGGAGGAAAAGGAGCCAATCAAGCTGTCGGAGCGGCGCGCGCCGACGGCAATGTGTATTTTGTCAATTGTATCGGCGACGATGATACTTCGCGGCGGATGGTGGAACAATTCAGGAATGAGGGGATTCACACTGACTTCGTTTTTCAGGAGAAAGGCATTTCAAGCGGCACAGCTCTTGTGATGATTGGCGAACAGGGGCCAACTATCTTTCCGTTGCGCCCGGTGCGAACTACAGGCTTACGGCTCAACACATCGACAAAGTTGACGCATTGATCAAAGAGGCGGCAATGGTGGTATTCCAGTACGAGATACTGCCGGATACGTTGAAGTACGTTCTCGACGTCTGCGCACGGCATAAGACAAAAGTTATGTGGAATTATGCGCCGGCGAAAGAGTTCGACAAATCGTATCTCAGAAAAGTAACAATTCTGGTGGTGAATGAAATCGAGGCAGGGATGTTGTCCGGTATCAGTGTCGGTTCGGAAGAATCCGTTGAACTCGCTGCAAAGGAACTTCTGAAGCTTGGATGTGAAACAGTCATTATAACGCTCGGCGCACAAGGTTCATATCTGGCGGCTTCCGGAATATCCGAATGGATACCAGCATTCAAGGTCGATGCGGTGGACACTACGGCTGCCGGCGATGTTTACTGCGGCTGCTTGGCGGTGGCTCTCTCTGAGGGAAGGACACTTACCGACTCTGCAATCTTCGCGACGGCTGCTGCGGCGATTTCAGTGACAAGGTTGGGGGCGCAGCCTTCTGCACCTTTCAGGAAGGAAATCGATGCGTTCAGGCAAGAGGTCAATCGGTAAAAAAAAATATTAGATTTTTTCCAATTTGCTTTTTTTCAATTGCGGTATTGAAGCAGGTGCTTACGCTCGTCCTCCTTCGGAGGATGCAATAGCCGTTTTCCCTGCAGTGTAAGCCGAAATCAATTCCTTGACTCTGTCGTTCCCTTTCCAGTTTTGTAACCCCGTTCGCATACCATCGCTTCACTCCGAGTGTCAAACCTCTCATGATGAATCATCGCCCAAGGGCGATAGGGTCGCGTTGACTTGACCCAGCCCATGTTATGCCGCTTCAACCGAGCTTCTAAATCGTTCGTTTGACCGACGTATGAGCGTGAGTGTCTTTCGGAATAAAGGATATAAACAAAGAAGTGTCCCACTGTGCGGAGAGCGTAGGATACGTACGAGAGGAAAAAAATATTTTCAGTCTATGTTCAGTTTTCTCTGCAAACCATTGCAAACACTAAGCTTGATGCAATTCTTGAAAGACAATCTGAACCGCTGATATCCCTACATATCCTCAAATTTTGACTCGCAGTGGACACTATTTGGACACCATTTTGTATCCGTCCACTGACAATTATTGGTGCTTGAATATGGAAATAATAAAATTGTTTATCAACTTTTTCGTTTCGTTGTAACCGATTTTCTTTCAACCTTCTTCGCCATCGCTCTTCCAAGTGTTCCACTTTCCAGTGCTTCATCAATCTCGGTCTTCTTGAACCTTACTGCACTCCCAACCTTCTTAAATGGAATCTGTTTACCTGGGACCCAGTTCCTGATCGTCTTTTCTTCAAGTTGCAGATATTCTGATACTTGGCTCACTGTCATCAACTCAGGAAAAACTTTTTTGGGTTCTGATTCAAATGATACTTGTTCTGTTGCTCGTTTAATAAAATATTGTCGTAATTGAAGATCATTCGGACTCGCTGCTATCTTCCTATACACACCATCAATATCTTCCGAGATCTTTGCAGCAATGCTGATGCTTGATCGTTTTGTCGGATTGTAGAAACTATAGGCCAGCCTTTCGCCTTGTGATGGGTGCACATCCATTATTACTTCATCTGGTTCGACCATGATCCGTTCTAGCTTGTATCGCGGTCGCAGAAAGATAATGAGCCGTTCGTGATATCCAACCTCCTCGATCATTTTTGCAAGATTGTTCTTGTCAAAAAGCGGTGCTTCTATCAGTTCATCCTGCATTGAATCTGCTGGCTTAATCGCCTGCAGAATTTCATTACATAGAAAAGCGGTGGGTTGTTCTTCAGCCCAATGGAGCACCAACTTCATGTGTTTTGGCGGCTCATCAATAATACAATGAAGTTTTTTGAGCTTAGTTGACATATGGAGTTTCTGTTTTTAGTTTCTTTTGAGCAGGCATCTAGTGTGAAAATGTAGGGTTTTTTCCGTGGAGTCTCAAGTGCATGCTACAAAACAAAGCACAACCGTGCATCAAAGCATCCTCCGGATTTCCGATAACGGTTCACTCTTAGAAATTGACTGTAGTGTCTGTTTGCGTCTTGAGGACAGTCAGTGAAAAGTAATCATTTATAAGGCGTTTTCTATCAATTGACTGTAATGACTGTAGTGACTATACTTTTTTTATTTAATATAGAATTTATAAGAGTAGTAATAGGATATGTTATATATGTATATAATAAACTCGGAAAATGTACAGCCAATGCAGTCAGTATGGTCAATCGCACCAATTTAAAGGGAATATCGAGTAGTTTTAGTGACTATGTGGATCCGACACCATGGTCAGAGAAGAGGCAATCATCGTTTTTATGATCCGAAAATGGTATAATTGCTCATTCCGTACGATTTTGAAGATTGCCACTTCGCCAGCATCTATAAGGAATTGGCGAACTGGCAAGGTTGGATGCAATTCGTACTGTCAATCGCCTCCATCTCTTTGAACTGTACCGATTCCCAGCCATCCGGCAATTGTGAATAAATTTCTTCAGATCAAAATCTCCATTCTGACTATCTCACGGGATATATAAGTATGAGCCATGGACAATGCGGGCTTATTCTATTTTGTGAACGCAAATATTTTTGAATAAGTTATTGACACTTAATTCTTTTTTCAAGACCTTTGCATGGGGTTGGCGGGGATACATTTCATAATTACCTATAATATTCGTTTATCCCCATGCTAAATAGGCGAACGCAAATAGCATCATTCAGACCGATTGCAATATAGGCCTTGCTCAGAGATTTCTCGTGGGTCGTATTCAGAATGTAACTTATAACACCCTTGGTCGCTTTGCTTTTTCCCGTAATACGACACTTTGATTTTTAAAAACCAGCCAACACAGAACGAATTCGCTCCCTAAACCCGACAAACAAATCATAATATTTATGGCGATTCAGCGGTTAAATGCAGCCAACGTAAGACATAAAATACTCGCTGAGGTTTGTGCAATGAAATGTGCAATCGTTTTCTCTTCAATGTTGATTATTTGTGGCTCGCTGCAATCTCAAAATCAGTGGACATTAGAGCCATGGATGCAGGTGGTGGGTCACAACGGCCAGACCCTTGGCTCTAGCGTGAGTTACTTGGGCAAGAGAAATGACAGCACAATCATTGGAGTTGGTGACGGCAACGGGACGATTTATGTATATCAGATTAAAAGCCCTGCTGATACGGTGCCTAGGTACACGCTAGCCGGATACAATTGTCTTTTGGGAGATTTTAATGGTGATGGGATAATGGATTTGGTCGTGAGCGGAAACCCGTTGAAAATCTATTTAGGGAGGGCACCCGGTGTTTTCGATACAACCGCCTTCTTTACAAAATACCCAGAACCAAATGCTAATGAAACGGCAGGATATATATTTGGAATTAACATGGCAGTGGGGAAAATAAATGGGGATAAATATGACGATCTCGTAGTCACAGATCCATATTATCCCAATGACTATGACCAAGGCAAAGTGTATATATTTTTTGGGGGAGTTACGATGGATACTATTCCCAATTATACATTGAAGGGTGACAGGACTTTATCTGGATTTGGCTGGGGCGTTGCTGCTGGAGATTTAAATAACGATGGGTTCGATGATATCATTGTAAAAGGATATGATCAAAGCGGACATGGACCAAATGGAAACATAAGGTCCGCATACGTAAAAATATTCCTTGGGGGGAACAACGTAGATACAGTTGCCTGGAAATATATCAAGGGCGGGGATAATCAAGGTACCAGTATCATTTGTTTTGATGTAAACGGCGATGGTGTAAAAGATTTATTGTGGTGTAACTATTCACCTAAAGATTCTATGCAGGCAGTGTATATCCACTTTTCACAGGGGGGAAACATTGACACTCTACCCTCAATTGTGCTGCCAAATAGTTGGGCTTATAACGTTGTAAATGCAGGCGATATGAATGGTGATGGATATAATGATATTGTCATAGGCGGTCTCAATTCAGACGAATCTGGTGATGACTACGTATTTGAGTATAGCGGGGGCCCTAAGATGGGAGGAAACTTTGATGCTGCAGCCGGTCTCACTGGCCTCAGCGGTTTTGGTGATTTTGGAAGGATTGTAGGTATCGGTGATATTAACGGTGATGGATATGACGACATACTCGTCGGCGCTAGAGACTACCTGTGGAATTCTTATCAAGGATATTTTGGAATTTTTCTTGGCAGCAAGAACATTCCAGTTACCGCGGTAAAAGAGAATAAAAACACTTCACCCAGAATGTTTGAGCTTTTCCAAAATTATCCTAACCCCTTCAATCCTGCAACAGTGATCACCTATCAGTTATCAGTAAAAAGCTTCATAACATTGAGAGTATACGATGTGCTAGGAAAAGAAGTTGTGAAGCTAGTCAATAAAGAACAACCGGTCGGAAATTACATGGTGCGGTTCAACGGAACTAGTTTGACAAGCGGGACATATTTTTACGCGCTTAAGGCTGTGGATATTCTCGGCAACGTACAAACCGTAACAAAACAAATGACGCTTCTAAAATAACAAGGGGTAGTTTATGAAAATGATGATTGTGTTTCTCCTTCTCAATTGTTCAGTCCTTTCTGCACAGGATAATTTCGTGCGGGGAGTGTTCTTGTTTGGTAACACCAATGTGGATTATACACAAATGCATGATAGTCTCTATCTCAACTGGGTACAGGCATTAGGCGAGGATGGATCAGGAAACAAAATTGTGAACGTTCTGCAAAACAGCGGAAATTTGAATGTTATGGGGGAAATGGCCCAGACAATTCTCCCGAAATCTTATGGTCAACATATGGTCTTTAAAGCGACACAAGATAATAGTAATTCGTTGATAGATTATTTCGCCTCCAGAATCGGTTCAGTTCAGGATAGCACTTTAGAAGACCTTGTCGGGCGCGAATACCCTGGTTATATGGTGGAAAGCCCGGTACCTAATAACGAATACCGCTACGATCAAACTAGCTACATGGCCAGTTTTGTACTAAAGAGGACGCCCGCAAACTCCGGCAACCCTCTTGTTGTTCGATTAGAGGCGTGGTGTTTGAATACAAATACGCTATTAAGCTCACAGGACCTTTACAACAATGACTTCGCAGACAACAATTTGGAGACAAAGGTTTTGAATTTTAATCTTTCCTCACCGCCGGTCCCACTGATGAAACCGCAGGGAGTTTTACTTGGATCGCCTATCAGCTCTAGCCAGTCTGGAGGGTGTTTGTTGAACAATCAATATAATGTTGATATCCGCGTTTACTGGTACGGGAATGTGACGACATGGCTTAATGAAGTCATCATCGAGGACACTCTAGGACACGGATTGTTTTCCGGAACGGACGATGGTGCAATACAAAATTCAGCCCTAAGCTTTAAGACCGCTTATCCCTTAGTAAAACGCTTCTATCTAAACGACGAGCCGTACATCAGTACATTTCTTGCATATAATTATGTTCAAGGCAAGATCCTTCAAAAGTATGCGCCAGATGACACCGCAAATGGTACAGGGAGCGGTATCGTTGCAGAGGATCACGACTTCAATCGCTTTCTCATCGATGCACAACCTCACGAGTTGCTTATTGATCCCTACGTCATCACTGCCGATATCCCGACGCCGGATATGACAGACGCCGAAGCTGATGATGTCGGAATAGTCCGCATGTCGTCAGTGGATTACACTCAAACGCTACAAAACTACATTCAAGCCTATTACATTGGCGCCCTAGGGACTGCTGCCGTTGGAGTGTCTAACCATAAACAATTCTGGTGTGTTCCACAATTACACGGAGTGTATTTTGACACACTCGGGAAGTTTCGTTCCCCAGTCAACAATTCTGCCCAACTTCGCCCACCAACGGGAAATGAGGTGGATCTATTAGCCAATCTAGCACTTGCCTACGGAGCTAAAGGCCTTGTCCCATATCCATTTGGAACCGACGCTGTGAATAGCAACGGTTATAATCAGCATTTTGCTGGATTGGTTAGCAATGTTGCCGTAAACGGTCTCTACAAAAATCATTGGTCTAACTATGGAACATTCCCCTCTAACGGCACGAACAAACAAGTGAAAATGGGATACCAAGAAAAATGGAATGCGCTATCGGGGCTAAATGTACAACTGCAGCAGATTGGTTCAACTCTTTTTTCCCTTAACTGGCAGGGTACAAAAAGTTGGAACACCGGTAACTATATAGGAACATGGTCAAATATGGTGACCAATGTATCCACCAATATCACTGGTGAGACTCCTTATGTCGAGACTGGACTTTTTAATGCAGGGACTACAAATTACGTTTATGTTGTTAATCGTCGGACTTTGTCTACTGACAGTAGAAATATTACGATTAGCCTCAACAACAATGCGTCATGGGAAATTCTCGATGTTGCTTCCGGCAATACGTGGATCATTGCGCCCAACGGGAGCTTTACCGATATATTTCAACCAGGATGCGGAAAGTTGTATAAAGCTTCTCCCGCAATCTATACCGCCACCCGTACTATCGCGCGTGGAGCAACGTTGACTGTATCCGCCGGTGCGATCGCACAGTTTGCACAAAACACTGGCCTAACAATTAATGGAAAACTTAATGTCAGCGGTACATTGGGGTCGCCGGCGCTATTTACTCAGTCTTCATCCAACGGTTGGACCGGAATTACTTTGAACTACGACAGTTCGACGATTGGAAATTGCACCATCTCTTATGCGAGTTCTCCTATTTCGATTAACAATGTCAATACGGCTACGATCACTAACGTCATAATCAATAATTCTTTGTTTGCAGGAACTCAAGCAGTCTATGTATCGAACTCCTCTCCGAGTATCAGCAATCTAGAAATCAACGGGCTGACAAGCGGTTCTTCCAACGGCATTCGTTATACAAACGGCAGAGGTGGTACGCTTATGGGAGCAACGATCCAAAATTGTGGTGCTGGCAATGGGATTGTTATTCAGGGCAATTGTAGCCCAACTATTACCGATTGCGAGATTAACTCTAACTACTATTATGGCATTATTGCGACTTCAAACGGTACAGGGAGTCCATTGATTGATTACGGCTATTTCTCTGGCAACGGCACTCATGGTAGCACCAGGCAATACTTCAACATTTATTTCACCGCGTCAAACGGAACTGTCCAAGGAAACACTTTGACAGGCAGTCTAATCGGTGTGGGAGCTTATGCCGGCTCCAAAATTTATGCTGGAATCGGACAAACCGGGGCAAATACAATAACAGGCAACAATTACGGATTGATGTGCCGAGGTGCTGGAAGTTTTATGAGTTTTGGTTCTTATGACAAACCTAATGGAGATTATCCAGGAGCGTGCAACAGCATATACGGAGACACAGTTTACAACGCATACGCAGACGGAGGGGCAGTAATACAAGCGCAGTATGATTGGTGGGGACAATCTCCGCCAGATACGAGCAAGATAACAACTGCAACCGTCATCTATAGCAACTGGCTGACTTCTCAAGGTGGCTGTCCAAGAGGAGCCCTGATTGCTCAGGGAAATAGTTCTTTGACAACTAACGTCGACTCCTCGGGCTCAATTTCGGATGTCTACCAGCGTGCGTCAGATGCCCTATCCAACCAGAGTTATACAACGTCATCTTCACTTTTCCAATTCATCATCAGAAGTAGCGCCTCCGTCTCCGTAAAACAAGGCGCAATGGTTGGTTTATTGAATGTCTTTTTCAAAACGAGTGATGTCACGATTATTTCGGATTTGAACTCATACATCGTGGGGACAGATTGTCTTTCACAAACTGCTGAAGGACTTCTCGCTTATGCGTATGCAGCAACTGGGAAAACTTCGAACGCGGTTTCTCTTGCTAATGACCTAATAAGCAAAAATCCGGGAACTGAGATCGAGAAGCAATCGCTTTTACTCCTGGCGTCGTTACGAACATTTGATAAGAGTGCTGAATCAATATCCTCTTCCGCACTGGCAACTGTAAAAGCGAAGTACGGGTCTTCACTAGACCAAGGCTTAATGGCTGCATTGACCACAGCGAATGATGTTGCAGCCGTAAGCTTGTCTCCCAATAAATCAGCTGCACAAAAAGCCAAGGGAGAAGCAAAGGTTGAGAACGCAAATGGGCCAGTGACGGAATATGGCATCGAGAACTATCCGAATCCATTCAATCCAACAACGACAATTGCTTATCAACTGCCGAAAGATGGCAAAGTAACGATAAAGATATTCGATGCGATTGGAAGAGTAGTGACAACCCTTGTAGATGAGTATAAGCCATCAGGACGATATACGGTGCAATTCGATGCGTCTCGTCTTGCAAGTGGGATATATTTTTACTCGCTACGGTCCGGTAGCTTTAATGTTGTGAAAAAGATGTCGTTAATTAAATAGCTCCGTCCTACGTTTGTTCTTGAACCGATCCCCGAAGCAGATGATGTTTCGGGGATTTTT